>CAVZLD010000001.1:0-479690 GCA_963776055.1 uncultured Planctomycetaceae bacterium
CCAAACCGCTACTCAAGGGCGAGAGAATTTTCGAGAAATTCGATGCCTGTCTGGCGTTGCGATACTCGACGTGGTTTCAGTAGTAGCCGCGGGTCTTTGTCGAGCCCGACGCGGTCCCGCATCCGCTGCAAGAAGTGAGCCCCATTCGTCTGAGGGCGATCCTCTCATCCGCCCAATGCGATCTGCGTCACTGGATTGAACTCATTACCAATAGGGTCAAGTACACTTGCTTCCGCCGAGTACACATCGCGGCTGGCGCAGATTCCAAGTGCAGATGCTTGCGCCGACCAATCCGCATTCGCAGGGAGCACGCAGAGTAGAACTCGCCCCTGCCGAGTGTTGTGTCGCGACTGCACATCGCGGTTTCTTCCGGATCGTGGGCATGCTAAACTCAGAAATTGAATTAGACGATCGCGTGACGTGGTGGACAGTCGCTGATCCGTGACCGTCGTGATCTGTATCGGACAGGCTATGTAGAGGTGCGTCCGTAAATGGACTGGTGGAAACCGTTATCAGATGAGTTTCGGTCGGAAGGTCGTAAGGGCGAGGCTCAGTTCGTGACGTGTTTTCAACGGGTAGACGTGGGCAATTGGAATCCAGTGTTGGCACCGCAGAGTCTCGCGGGCCTGCCCGCCTGCGGTTCGCCTTCGGACTATGAGGCACTGTCAGCAAGTCGAGATGCGGTTGCCTTCGTTGAGGCTCGGCGTGCTGCTGATTTCCGACGACTCTGCGACAAGGCTGGCGGCCGGCTGGTGGCTCAGCCGCAGATTGCGACTTACGCGTTCCCACATCTAACATGGTGTGCCCATGTTGCTCGATGGGCTGCCACCAATCTCCCGATCACGGAGAGATCCATCTGCATCGATGGGACATTGGTTTGCAGCCCACCGGAAGATGGCGCCGAGTTCGTTGTCGTCGTTCTTCAAGCCTTTGATGCCTGCGCACTGTTTTGCGATTCGCTGCGATTGGAAGCCGAGACGCCGCGTGCTGCAAATCAAGGCTCGGCCGAGCCCACCAACGCCAGGAAGATTCGCTCACACGGGAAGCGAGCGACCGTAAATCAGCGAATGGCCAGCACTATAATTGAGAATCCGGCGGCGGTGGAGTGGAACTCGGCACGATGGGCAAAGTACCTGAAGTGTGCGAAGTCGTCCGTCGTTGAAACGGTGACATGGAAGAAATTCGGGATGAATCGGGCACAAGTTCAGGCCCAACGAGCGACCGATCGAAGACGCAGATCCAAGCCTGTCGATTGGGACGACGACTGATTGTGATCGGTTTCATATCTTCGGCGGCCATGAGTCTATCTGAGATGTGAGGGGGGCGGTGGCTGGGGTTCGCCGGTCACCGCCTTGGCGGGTGAATTTGTCCTTTTTGAGTGCGGCCGCCCCCTTGTTCCGTCGGGGTCTCTCATTCTCTGCGTGAGGTCATCCGCCACTGGCGAATACTCGCCAGGAATTCCCGTCCGAGCGGCATGGCACGGCTGGCCTTCCGACTAGGGTATTCGCGAACGGCCACCGGGGGACTCGTCGGCCACTCTTTCCCGTTGAAGATCGAAATCGCGTTGGCACCCCAACCAGGTGTTCGACCTCGCTTTCGTCGGGGTCCCAGTCCGCGGCCTCAGACGCGTGTGAAGAACCTGCCGAATCGGCCGGCGCGTTCTGACTCACGACCTGTTGGGTCTCCACACCGTCGTTTCCGCGACCGAAACAGCGACCCGTCGCGGCCAGCACGGACGCCCGATTACCGAACGATTTGAGCACCAACCGAACGGGTTTTTCTCGCCCGAGAAGTTTTTTTTTGGTCCCTTTCCCACGGGAAAGACAGGACTTTTCTCCGCGATCTCCGCGCCAGGAGCCGGCCGTTCGGTTCTCGACACCGAACGAACCCAGAGATGGATAGAGGCCTGGTTTCTTTTTCGTACCTGCTGAGTGAAAGGAGAAGCATGAAACGGAACACTACGTCTGCCGCGCCCATGGCAGCGCTGGCTGCAGCCTGGCGACCCAGCAACCGAGTGCCGGGACGCGGGAGCCGGCAGGGGCTCGACCATCGGTCCTGTGGGAGCCGACGGGTCACGCGGCGGAGACGCGATGGAGAGGAGGTGCAACGTGTCAGCGACCTGTGATTCCGCGCCACTGCCGCTTCTGCTGACATCGCATCAGGCTGCCAGGGCTCTGGCCATCAGCCCACGTAAGCTGTGGAGCCTGACTGCGACCGGCGAGATTCCGCACGTCCGAATCGGGAGATGCGTGCGGTACGTCGTCGCAGATTTGGAGCGGTGGGTCCTCAAGGAACGGAAAGGAGGTGAAGAGTGAGTGGGACGTCTATCTGTACGGCCCACGCCTGTGGCGACCGGGTGCGTCACACTGGTCGCCAGCGATTGTCGTCGAGTCATCGGCGGCGGTCACGGCTTATCCGGCGTCCGCCAACTGCTGAACGTCTCGTCGATTTGTCTACCATTTCTCTGTTCTATGGAGTTTGCTTGTGAGTGATATGAATTCTACGAACGCGTCCGAAACTGAGGTTGTCGACCCGTTTGATCCGGCTCGCCTCCGTCTTGCGGAAGTGGCTCAGCTTGGGGTCAAAAAGGTGCCGACGGTCATAGCCTGTGACAAACCCAATCGGCAACAATTTGTCCGGGTGCGTCCCGATGCCGACTTTCGGATGGAGACGGCGATTTTCCAGGACAAGCTTCGGGGCGAGAACTATCTCGTCGATCCGGTGCTCTGGGAATCATTGGCCGGTGACATCGTTCCGACCTACCTGTTTGCGTCGATCACACGCACCAACAACGTCTTCCTGTGGCCTGTTCGGATTCCAGATCCGGATGGACGACAGAATAACTGGCATCTGTCCCAGCTGAAGGCGGCCGAACTGGCGATGAAGGCGTGGGTTCGCATGTCGGCCAACATGGCGGACGGCAAGTACGATGTCTTTGAGGCCACGGGCAACATTCCGGAGCCCGAATGGCCTGAGTTTTCCTTCCGCGAGATGCTGCGGCTATGCTTCGCCGATCGATTCATCGATTCGGTAGACCATGCGATCCTGCAGCAATTGAGAGGGGAGGTCTGACGTGAACGGCCTGCGACACTTCCATGAAGTGTGGCTGGCCGACTTTGAATTCTCCGCGCCCGATGGTGAGCGACCAACCGTCGCTTGCCTCGTGGCGCGGGAATTCTCTTCCGGTCGGCTGTTACGCTTCTCCTCAGACCAACTGATCAACCTAAGGAAGGCACCTTTCGCCACCGATTCCCGGAGCCTGTTCGTCGCCTTCTTTGCGAGCGCCGAAATCAACTGTTTCCTTTCACTAGGGTGGCCGGTTCCGGAACGGATTCTGGACCTGTGGGTCGAGCAGCGGTGCCTGACCAACGGGAGATTAGGACGCGGTGAGAGTGGCCTCCTGCGGACGCTCATGCACTACGGCCTAGACTCCATTGCAGCGGCCGAGAAGCAAGAGATGCGGGAATTGGCCATGCGAGGAGGTCCGTACACGGTTGCGGAGCGAGACGCACTCCTTGACTACTGCCAAACCGACGTCGACGCCCTAGCCGAGTTGCTGCCGCGGATGATTCCGAGAATCGATCTCCCTAGAGCGTTGCTGCGAGGTCGGTACATGGCGGCTGTCGCGCGAATGGAGCAGACGGGCACCCCGATCGACACGAAGAGCCTGAATCTCTTTCGTCAGACATGGGGCGGTATCAAGCAGCAGCTCATCTCGGAGATAGACCAGGAGTACGGCGTATTTGAGGGCCAATCCTTCCGTCAAGAACGATTCGCAAAATGGTTGATCGAGCAGCGAATGCCGTGGCCTCGGACACCCGATGGCCGACTCGCGCTGGATCAAGAGACGTTCCGTCAACAGGCCCGCAAATATCCGGAGGTGGCTCCACTGCGGGAACTGCGCCATTCCCTTTCGGAGATGAAACTGGAGAAGCTGTCCGTTGGCTCGGATGGCCGCAACCGCTGCCTGATCTCTCCATTTGGCTCGCGGACGGGGCGGAACCAGCCATCCAACAATCGTTTCATCTTTGGACCTTCCGTATGGATTCGCGGATTGATCAAGCCCCAACGCGACCGGGCTGTGGCCTATGTCGACTGGTCTCAGCAGGAATTGGGGATTGCGGCGGCTCTCTCCGGCGATCCGGCCATGATGAACGCCTATTCGTCGGGAGATCCCTACTTGGCATTTGCCAAACAGGCCGGGGCGGTTCCAAATGATGCTACGAAGGCGTCTCATCCGGTCGAGCGGAACCGGTTCAAGGTTTGTGCCTTGGCCGTTCAGTACGGGATGCAGGAGCATGGGCTGGCACAAAGCTTGGGCGAACAGACCGCCATGGCCCGAAACCTGCTGCGAATGCATCGGGAAACCTACCGACAGTTCTGGCGCTGGTCCCAGTTCCAGACTGACCAGGCGATGTTGCTGGGCTGGATCCAGACGGTCTTCGGTTGGCGACTCGCCACGGACGACCAAAGCAACCCACGGTCGCTCGCAAATTTTCCGATGCAGGGCAACGGCGCGGAGATGCTTCGGTTGGCCTGCTGCATGGCAACCGAGGACGGAATCCACGTTTGTGCGCCGGTCCACGACGCGATTCTGGTGGAGGGGCCCGTCGGCGAGATCGACCAGATCGTCGAACGGACCCGGGAATCGATGGCAGAAGCAAGTCGGTTTGTGCTGAATGGATTTACACTGGGAACGGACGCCCAGATCGTGCGATGGCCGGAACGCTTCATGGACGAGAAGCGCGGTGAAAAGATGTGGCAGCGCGTGACTCAGCGCAGCCACCACCTGCGCCGAGCCACCGTGCCTCCTGGACAGAGTGTCCGCGGCTGCGGATCACGAATCGTGCGAGGCGGTCAAGACCAGATGAGCGAGGTGGAACGTTCTGGCCGACCAGAACGGCCAGTTAGTCCCACCTGCACAGTCTTATAAGAGAGTCTTTCTTATTACTTATTGGAGGGTAAGCAGAGCCAATGGTTGATTTGGGTCGGTTCTGCGGCAACGCCGCGGACCTCAAACGGCTGATGAACCAACAGGAGCAGATGCGAAACGGGCGATCGTCCACCAATCGATCGCACCGGAAGGGGCATCGGACGACAGTGCCCCGACACGAATATGGGGAGCGATTCATCCGAGGTCCCGTTCCCTATACCTGGCTCCACAAAGCCTTGGCGATGGGTGGCAAGGCTGGCAATCTCGCGTGGGCATTATGGTGGCTCGCAGGCGTGGAGCGGAGCGGCACCGTTCGTCTCACAGCCCGCGTCTGTCGAGACTTCTACATCTCACCCCGAGCGGCTCGGAGGTTGCTGCGATTGTTGGAACGGCTGGGGCTTGTGAGCGTCCGCCGCCGACGCGGATGTAGCCCCCTTGTGACCTTGTTGAAGCCACCCGTGCGAAGTGTCGCGGAGGATTGCTGAAAGGAGACGTGCCCCATGGCGCGGGACCTTTTCGAAGTCTGGAAAGGGCGTGCGGCAGGTTGGGTTCACGGCCTTGGGGGTTCCCTCCCACCGAGGGGCTAGCTGGCGCGATCGGTGACAAGACGTTTAAGATGGGCTTTGGACTGTGGGCAACGACGGAAAGGAAGGTGCTGACAGAATGGCGAGTATCTCAACGGAAAAAACGACGGGGCGACGAATAGTCCAATTCACGGGAGTCGACGGCAGGCGGCGCAGCATTCGGCTTGGCAAGGTGAACAAGAAGCAGGCGAAGACGATCCGGCTCAAGGTCGAGAAGCTCGTGGCCGCTGCCATCACAGGACATGCCCCGGATGATGAGACGGCCCGGTGGGTCGCCGAGATTCAAATCGCCAATACGGTTCTTGCGAAGCGTCTGGCCAATATGGGTCTGATCCAATCGACTGCCCAGCCGCCGGATGCTGACGCGACAACGACAATCGGGCAATTCACCAGCGATTTCATTCGGCAGTTTCGTAACACCGTGAAAGCGGGCACGGTCACGACCTGGCGCCACGCGCGTCGTCTGCTGCTCGAACACTTCGACCCGGACATGCCCATCAGCCAGATGACCGAGGGGAGGGCGGTGGAATTCCGTGCTTACCTGATGACGCGGGACCACAGCCGAATCCCGCGGGCAAGGAAGCTGTCCGAATCCACGATTCGTCGCCGCTGCGGTTGTCTCCGTCAGATGTTTGAGCATGCCGTGGCTCTGGAAATGATCTCGAAGAACCCATTCGTTTCGAAGCGAATTCCCACGACGGCACCGCGACTCCCACAGAAGGCAATCGTTCTACCGGAGTTGTCGTCACGGATTATGGAACACCTGCCCGATCATCGGTGGCGTCTGCTGTTCGCCTTGGCTCGCTGGGGTGGTTTGCGCGTGCCCAGCGAACCGCGGAGGTTGAAGTGGTGCGACGTGGACTGGAAGAGGCTGCAGCTAACCGTATCGTCGCCCAAGACGGAGCACCTCGCCGGTCACGAGCGACGGGTGATCCCCATCTTCCCGGAACTCCTGAGGCCGCTTCAGGAGGCCTGGGATGCCGCGGAAGAGGGCCAGGAACTCGTTCTGCCCTTCACGTTGGACCGCACCGGAGCGTCGTTTCGTAAGCCTCTGATCGCCGCCATCCGGGCGGCCGGTTCCGAGCCGTGGCCGAAATTGTTCAACGCTCTGAGGGCCACACGCGACACGGAGCTGCGCGAACAATTCCCCAGCCACGTCGTGGATGCTTGGATCGGTCACGACGAGGCGATCGCCAAGAAAAACTACCTGCAAGTCACGGATGAGCATTACCAGCGAGCAGCCGGCGGAGCGCTGCAGAATCCGGTGCAGTACCCTGCCGCACTGGATTGCACCTCATCGCAAGAGAAGTCGGCAACCCCCGAGAAACCGCAGGAATTGCCGCCTAGTGCTGCCCCGTGCGAGGGAGTGCGGGAGTACGGAGTGGGCGATACTGGATTCGAACCAGTGACCTCCGCAATGTGAGTGCGGCGCTCTAACCAGCTGAGCCAATCGCCCAAAGTGAAACTGTTGAGGAGTTTAGTCGATTGATCGGGCGCCCGGAAGATGACTCCGCCGAGAATCCCTCTTCAGTGGGACGGATTCTCGGCCGTGCCGGCCGCCGGATCGGAAGCCGCGGTCTCGGTTGCCATCGGAAGCTCGAACTTGGGAGCCGTCGGTTGGTCGTAGTCTTCCGGTTCGTCAGCGGAGGACGGGGAAGGGTACGACGGGCGGTTCGTCCGACTAGACGAGTAACTCGTGAAATCCATCTGCGATTGGATCTCGCCAAGACCTTGGCGGAATTCGCGATAGCTGGAACCCAGCGACTTGGCCACCTCGGGCAATCGTTTCCCGAAGAGAACGACTGCCACGACACCGACAATCAGCAACTCTTGAAGGCCCAATCCGAACATTGATCGATTTCGTCTCCCCCTCCCGTCTGTCCGCAGGCGAACACCGGAAGCCTCCCAGGTGTGAATCCTTTTGCCAGAAGGATTTCCTTACCGGTCGTTCTTGTCGGACGTGTCTCGAATCGAACGATTGGCTTCTTCCAGGTCTTCTTCGACGCCCTGAACGCCCTTCTTGAATTCGACAACCCCTTGTCCGAGTGACCTCATGACACTGGGCAGCCGATGGCCGAACAGCAATAGCATAATGGCCATCACAATGATCAATTCCATGGGCCCAGGCATACCAAAAGCAAACACGGCACTCATGCGATTCGCCCTCGCACTGTAAGAGAAAAAAGAAGGCAGGGTAGTAGGAAGCACGTGCGGCGAAAGCGGGCGATGCCCCAGACTGGGCGGCGCCAGAACCGACTCGAACAGCCGAGCTTTTCGTGGGCCCCCACGGGGGATTCCGGGCTGGCTGGCTTCTCGCCCTTTATTCTATCCGGCCGGTATGGGGTGTCAAACGGTCTGTCGCGGTTGGATCCCCCGTCCGCCCGCCGGGATGTGCTGAATGCGCGAGAAACATCGTCCGTCGCCACCTCGCTTCGGGAAGGAAAGCCCGCCTTTCCCGGCCCGCACCAATCTGGTTCGTCCTAGGCTTTTTGTATCTGACCGGCTCCATGCCTTTCCGCTTCCTGAAACAAGGGCAGCCCCGCGATGCACAAAATCTGTGGCGAATGCGAATTCTACTCGGTGGACGTGTCGCAGCAGGCCTGTCCGGAATGCGGAAGTCAGTTGCAGCTGACGATGCTTCCGCCGCCCGGCACGGCGGCCGAGGATCCCACGCTGGATGCCAAGGAAGCGATCGCTGTGTGTGCCCCGCGAACCGAGTCGTTGGAACTTCCACTGGGTATTCGTGTAACGCAGATTGGAGCGGGGATCTTCATCTTCCTGGCTGTCAGTCGCTGGGGGCAGCGAATACTGATTCTGCTGATCGGTTCGGAGGCCCAAGTTGACACGACCGGCCAGGCAGTATACCTGTTTGCGTACACCACCTTCCTGTACGTCGCGGCGGCCTTGGCCGGCGGCGCGGTCGCCGGAGCATGGTCCGTGAATTGGGTTCCACAAGGGATCGGCGTGGGATTGGGCGTGTTGGCGATTCCGCTCCTTCTGCTGCTCTTTCTGCTGCCCGAAAGTGTGCCGGTCTATCTCATCGGTGTGCTCGTCACGACGGGATTGACGATCCTGGGTGCCTACCTCGGTCATCGCTTGGTCCGACCCGCGCAGTTCATCAGCTGAACGGTCTGTAGCGCTGGAATCGACCTGTCGAACGGGTTGGCCGGCTTGGATCGAAGGTTCATCGTCGCGTGGGCGCGGCATGGGCGGTCGAGCCAACCGGATCCAACAGCGGCAGGAAGCGGTAATACGTTTCCAGGCAAAGGCAGGCCAGGGCGGTCGAGTAAACACGTCCTCCGGTGTGACCCCAGACCGTGTCCGGGTTCCAACTGCCGGCCAGACGACCGTGAGTCTGTTGTGCCTCCAGGAGTCGCGCCGTTAACGCTCGATTCCATGCTACCCACCGGTGATCTTGGACTTGGTAGAGTGCCATCGTGGCGTAGTAGCAGTAGTAGAGATTCAAAGGCCCTGTTCCCAGGCCTTCGCGAGAAAGGAAGTTGGCCGCTTCATCCACCGTCGCGCGTTCCGCCCCGTCCTGCAAAAAGTAGCGACAAGCGAGCGCTTCGGCGGTCATCGAGTGGGATGGTACGCGGTGGTCGGTCGTGTAACAGGCAAGCCCGCCATGGTTGCCCAGCGAGACGCGCTGCAACCATCGTTGGGCGCCTTGCCACGTCTGGTTCGGGATCGCGATTCCGGCTGAGCGAGCGCTGACGAGCGCCATCAGCTGCCAGCCGAACTGGCTCATGTCGCCCTGGTCGCCGGGTTGATAACGCCAGCCGCCGGTCACCGAGTGTTGGGTGACAACCGTGTAGTGAACGGCCCGCTCCAGAGCTGTCCGCAATTCCGCATCTCGGGTCATGATGTAGGCCTCGCTGAGGGCCAAGGTGGCGATGCCGTGGCAGTACATCGCCACATATCGTCCCGCGCCGCCGGCCAGGCTTCCGGTCGATGGGGATTGGCTGTTTCGCAGGTAGTCGAGTCCCTGTCGAACGTGTGATTGATAGTCGCCGTGCTGATGGGTGTGTCCGGCCGCCAGGAAGGCCAGCAGGGCCAAACCGGTCGTGGCGGTGTTGGCCTGGACGCCACCAACGGAGTCGGCGTGTGCGGCAAAGTCCCGCGAGTCGCGCCCGCCTTCCCAGGCCTGTGTGTCCCAGTGACCGTCGCGCGGATCCTGCGCGCGGGCCAGCCAGGCCAAAGCAGCCTCCACTGCCTCCTCCGTCGCCGCCGATCCGCCCTGCTCGAGGACAAGCTGTGGGCGCTGCTCATCCAGACGGCCCTGATACATCGGCGGAACGGCTTCCGCGGCAGTCGATCGACGGGTGGCCATGGAAACGGTTCGCGAAGGCAATCGGCCGGTTGGTGCCTCGGGCGATGCGGAACCCGCCGGAGCATCCAGCCCAACAGCTGTCGCTGGATCCTCCAGGGCGGATGCCAACCCGGACGGTCCTGAGGAATTCGGTAGGACCGCTAATCCTTGGATGAGGTCCGTCTTCGAGAGGGCTCGGTCCGGAGGATTCGTCGTATCTGCCAGAGGCGTTGGGGGAGCCGACCGCGGAGGGGCAGGGGGAGGCTGCACGATTTCCGGCTCCACCGGCGGACGTCGCCGCGGATCACTTGCCACCAGCGGCGCGGGGCTCACGGAGGGCAGCGGTTCGGATCGGGTTGGCGACGGTTCCACCGGCAGCGGTTCCGGGGTGGCCTCGGGGAGATCGTCGACTAACTGCGTCAGCTCCTGGGAATCATCGGGTCGTGTGTCCGTCGCCCGCTCAACCGGTGTTCGTGGCTCCCATTGCTCCGGATCCGGCAGCTCTTGCTCCGGCAACTCCCGGGAAGCGTCGGGCGCGGGACGCCAGTTCGAAGGCGACGAGAGCGGCGTTTCCGCTTCGGGGTTCGTCAGCAATTGCACACGTACTTCGGAACCGGTGGGGCCCACAATCTGCGGTGGATTGGGAATCGTCAAATAGGCCGCGTAGCCGAGCAGCAGCAAATGGGCCAGGACCGAAAGGGCGACACACTTCGAAAGGGGGCGTGCCTGACCCCAGCGAGACATCATCAGGATCAAAAGCGACAGCCACAGCACTGCCACACCACTGCCGAGCAGGATCCAGGGAAGTCGGATCCTGGCCGTTTCCAGCCACGTGGCCAGCAGAGGCGCTTGCATGCCCAATTCAATCATCGTGACCCTTCTCGCTGCGACTCGATGTCGGAATTCATCCTACTCATCTCTGGTTTTCGCATCATTCCGTTTGCGGCCGTACGGAGATCCCCAGATCGCGAATTCCCGCTTCGCGACAGGCGGTCAGGACGGAGGCGACATTCTGAAAACATCCTTCGGCATCGCCCCGGACAATGACACCCAAATCGGGATACTGCTCTGTCACCGAACGAAGCGCACCGCCGAGGTCATCCAACGTGACTCGTTGTTGGTCCAATAAGATTGTGCCATCGCGATAGACGCTCACCACGCGTTTGTCCGGGGCGTTGGTCATGGCACCCAACCGACTGACACGCGGCACTTCGAGTTGGACGTTTCGTTCCATGTCCGCGAACTTTGTCCCGACCATGAAGAAGATGATCAACAAAAAAACCACGTCGATCATCGGCGTGAGATTCAGCTCGGGAAGTTCATCTTGGTGCGTTTTTAGCGGCATGCGATCTGGTTCCTCCCGGCGAATTTGTCTTCCGGGCATCATGACAACACGGCTTCCGCCGAATCGATCGCCGCCGTTTGGGCCGCGGCGATCGCCGTGCATCTGCCGGATCGTTCTCGCGAAAGGTCAAGCGGCTTTGTTGCTTTCCTTTCGGGGTGTCTTTTTGGGAACGGGCCGTTTCCAGCCGTCGCAGGCGATCGAGTTGACGATCTCCTGGCCGACGCCATCGATTTCCATCACCAGCCGGTCGACGCGGCTGATGAAATAGAAGTGCGCGATGATCGCTGGAATGGCCACGCTGAGGCCCGCGGCGGTTGTCAATAACGCTTCACTGATCCCGGCGGCCAGCAATTCCGGACGCCCCATGGCGTCGGCGTTGGCGATCGCATTGAACGCACTGATCATTCCGACGACCGTGCCGAGCAGTCCGAGCAGTGGGCTGAGCGTCGAGATTCCGTGGAATAATCGCAGGTAGCGACGGAGCCCGGTGGCCACACGTTCCCCGGCGTCGAGTACCGCTTGTTCCACCTCGACCGCGGGACGTCCCCATTTCTTCGTCGCGGCGGCAAATACCTCTGCGACAGGGCTGCGGTTCTTTTCACACAGCTTGAGTGCTTCGTGGGGTTGCAGCTGACCCTCCTGCAGTTGGTGCAGGAACCGTTTGACAAACGGTCGCGGAATCACTCGTCCTCGACGAAGACTAATTGCTCGCTCAAAGACGAACACAAAGAGAACGAACGAGCAGACACCAATCGGGATCAAGATCGGCCCACCGTCCCGCAATACGCCCAGCAGGTTCCGATGGGGCGTGGTCTCATCCGTCGCCGTGTTCCGCTCCGGCGCCAACGACACGGAATCGGCCGGTGGTCTTGCGGGCGTCAGGGAGGGGACCGTTTGTGCGGAGGCGGTGGGGACAAATGTTCCGGCGACCCCGATCGAGCATCCCGCAACCAGGATCAGGGTTGCCAGATATCGCCAAGACGGGACGACACGGTTGCGCAGCCGGCCGGTGCTTGTTCTGGGGAAAGAGGGCATCTTCGCGGTTTGGCGCCGAGCACCGGTTGCAAGAACGCGGAGAGCTGCCGGAAGAGTTTTTGGGGGCAACCGATTTCCCCTCTCCGCTTCCCAGGGGAGAGAAGATGTTGTGTCGTGCGCTGGCGCATTGTTGAGCTGGCTGAGCATGGTGGTCTACGATCGGCTGGAGGGCGTGGGGGAGGAGGAACGGCGGTCCGCCTGATGCAGTTCGCGCAGCCGCTGCTGGGCAACCGGTTCCTGCTCGGAGTGGGGAAACTGAGTGATTAACTGCTCGTATACGCGGCGGGCTTCCTGTCGTTCCTCGAGCAACTCCAGGCAAGCGGCGGCTTCCAGCAACGCGGCCGCGCGCGAGCGGTCATGATCAAAGAGCATCTCGACGCGGAAGTAGGCGGCCACTGCCTCTTGGTATCTGCGCTGGTGGCGATAAGTTTCTCCAATCATGCACTGTGCCATCGCCGCCGTTTCGGAGGCCGAACCTTCCGGGTGGTCGACCACCCGCTGGAAGACGACTCGGGCTTCATCCAACCGAGCCAAGGCCAGTAATGCCCGGCCGACGACGAATTCGGCCTCGAACCGCCGCTGCGCCAAAGATGGTTCCTCCAACAGAGACTGCGCGGCGGTGAGTGCTTCGGACCATGCTCCTTGTGCTGCCAAGATCTGGGCCTGCCGCAGGGGAACGATGGAGTTCCAGGGAGCGGTCCGTGTCTTTGCGGACTCCGTCGCTGCCCGGAACTGTTCTGCGGCGCCCGAGTAGTCCTCGAGCTGGTAGAGCGATTCCGCCCACCAGAACCAAGCGTCGCTGAGCCGGGGCGGACGCAGGGTGATCGTTGATGACCTGGTGCATTCGCGTGGAAGCGGCCTGCCAGTTGCCTTGGGCGATCGCCATCCTCCCCTGCAGGAAAATGGCGAACGGCGCCAATCGCGAGATGGAATCCGACGGTTCCGCCACGAGCAGTTGTTGCAGCAAGCCGTTCGCTTCCTCCCATCGTTGCGCTTGGTACGCCCGCTCGGCAAGTCGATACGTGGCGTCAGCCCAACAGGGACTCGTCGGAAAACCGTCGTGCACCGCTTGGAATTCGGCGGCAGCGTCCGCCGGACGCTGCTCTTGCCGCAACACCCAACCGCGCAGATAGTGCACCTGGTCCCGTTGATCGAACTCGACATCTAACGCCAGGATCTGGTCCAGCTCTTCGATTGCCTCGGCGTAGCGGGCCGCCCGTTCGTGACGTCGGGCGCGCTGCAGTCGGGCCGAGGCGACATGCTGCGGATTGTCGCTCAAGGCAATCACCTGGGCCCACGCCTCATCCGCCGCCTCCATCTGGCCTTGTTGTTCCCAGTAACCAGCGCGCGCCAGCCAAGCTTCGGCAACGTGACGGTCTTGGGGAAAGCGTTCGATGAGGTCCCCAAAGGCCTGCTCGGCTTCCGCTTGGTGGCCCCGTTGGTGTTCGGACCAGGCAAGACCCGACAGGCCGCGCGCCTGATCCTTGTCGGAAACGGGCGCTTCGAGCAGCTGTCGGAACCATGCCGTGGCGTGGGCATAGTCGCCCCGGGCGTAGGCTTCTTCGGCCAACTCCCCGGCGGCGATGCCCCGCGCGGCCGCGGATTCCGGACCGACCGGCCATTCGATCAGGACGCTCGCCGCCGCCTCGGCTTGGTGGTCTGCCAACAGGCACCGCAGGAGCTTCAGCCGGCAGCGGTCAGCGACCTCGCCCGTGGGTTTCCCCGCGAGCGCTTCTCGCAAAGTACGAATTGCCTGGGAATCGTTGCCCTGGTCAGACAAGGCGATCGCTTGAATCAGGGCAAACGGCACTCGACGATTGGCCGGAAGTTGGTAGCCGAGGAACGGTTCGAGGACGGCCAGCGCCTCCGCCGGCTGTTCGTTTCCCAGCAACGCGACCGCCAGTAAGTAGCCGGTCGAGGATCGCTGGAGGAAATCTTCCGTCGAAGCGGTGGCCGCTTGGCCGGTGGCCTCGTCGTTCATCAGACGCTGCAGAATCGGAATGGCTTCCCGATAGAACTGACGCCGCAAAAGAGCCTCCGCCTGCAAGTGACGAGCCTGGCGGCAGGCTTCCTGGTCGCCAAACTCTTGCTCGATGCGGTGGGCCCATCGATCGAACGCCTCCCAGTCCTGTTGCTGCTGCGCGACGTGCATCAAGCCAATCAGCGATTTGCCTTGCCACGCCGCCGGAATGTCGCTTTCCAGGAGAGCGAGATACTGCTCCGCCGCTTTGCCTTCCATTCCCTGTCGTCGATGACATTCGGCGCGAAAAAACAACGCAGCGAGGCGGAGTTCTTCGGCGGCCGTGGATTCGGCCACCTGTTGGAAGGCGTCGGCGCCTGCCGCAAAATCTTCGCCGCCAAGCAGGCCGCGCCGCGCCAGTAAACCGCCTGCGTTCTTCGCGGACTGCCGGGAAACTGACGCAGGAGTGCGTCTACATGCGAACGACATGCTTCATAGCGCTGCTGCCGGTAGTACAAAATGGCCAGCTGCAAATGGCATTCGTCCGCCAATCCACCCTGCGGAAAACGTCTCAAAGCCCGCTGCAGAACCTGCTCCGCCTCGGGCGTGTTGTCTCCGGCGGAAGCGGCCAACAGCTGGCCCAAGTAGGGCAGGGCATAGGCGTTCAACTCATGGTTCTTCTGGGCGGTACAGAATTGCCGAAGCAGCCGTAAGGCGTCCGGTCGATTTCCCGTCCGATAACAGCACTCGCCCCAGCGAAACAGAGCGCGGGCCGACAGCTTGTGCTGGTCATGGTGCAGCAGAAACTGCTCGTAGTGACCGCAGGCTTCTGCGAGCCGCCCCAGTTGCACGAGTGCCTCCGCCCGGAGAAATTCCGCCTCGGCCGCTCGCGGATGCTGAGCATGACGTTGCTGGAAGAAACGGAATTCGTCCGCCGCCAATTCCCAACGACTCGCCGCATAGTGGCTTGCTGCGACAGCAAAGTCCTCCTCCGCCGTGGCTGCCGCCAAAGGGCGAGCACCGACGAAGAGTGTCAAGACGAACGTGGCGTGTAGAATCGCTCTCAAAGCCGGCATCCTTGCAGGCCTGAGCTCGACCCCACTGTCAGGGACGAGCGAGACTAGGGAATGGATTGATGGAAACGGTGTCTTCCGTGCCGCCGCACACCGTCGGGAGGATCACGCGGCGAATCCGAATGCTGTCCGGTGGGGATCGAACGCCCGTGGCCACCGTGCGCACCGCGCCACTCCCGATCCTTTCATCGGCGTCCGGCGCGGAGCCGGATGATCGAGATTCGTTCGCCCCCCCAGCTTCCGTCGCTTCCTGGTTCGGGAAGTATCGACTGCCGCGCTCGATTACCGAGTCGATTCCGTATGCTCCAAAGTCCTACGTAGACCGCGAACAACAATCCCGCCAAAGCCAACGGATGGTGGATCAGAGCGGCACATCCGCGGAAGCCCGGTGCTGCCGGCAATACGGAAGCCTCAAGAGACCAAGCCAGACACGTATGGGGAGCGATGAACGGCGCCATCGGGTGAACTCCGAATTCTTCAACCAACAGGATCCGAAAACCCCATGGTTCATCGGCCGTTCCATCTTCCGTGGCCAGACGACCCCTGAGGGTCGCCAAACTCGACGCGTGTCGTCCAATTGCTGTGGTTTGCCAGGCTGCCGCCATCGGAAGAAACCCGCATCCACGTCCTTTCGATCGGGGGTTATTCGAATGAGTGCGGTCCGGATCGACTCCGCAGCAGACGCCGCAGAAGGACCGGGTTGATTCGGCCGCGAAAACGAATGCGACCGTCGATCTGCACGACGGGGACGCAGCTGTCGAAGCGGCACCGCAGCGAAGGATGATCGTCAATCGAAGCCAACTGCGGATGCAGGCCGTGCGCCAGCAGCAATTCGTGTGCTTCGTCGCAGAGAGGGCAGTTCTCGCGAGTGTAGAGGATCACTTCGGTTAGATCTTGTGGGTTGATTGGCGATAGCCTTGTGGAGGGGTTTGAGGGGGGTGGATCGACCGTTGCGTAGTTCGGCTATCCAACTGTCCATTCGGTCCGTTTTTGCCGGGCTTCCCTCGGTTCTGAAGGGGGGTGCGCCGGCGTTTTTGCCCTCAATCCAGGGGCCGGCGCGGGTTGCGCATCGGTTCTGAAACGGAATCAAAAAATTAACGTAAGTTATTATTTAGTAATTACTTAAATGTGTCCACTTGAAATTTCAGATCACCGCCATCTAGCATGGATTGGGCAAGCTTCTCGTCGAACTTGCGAACGACTCCACCTGACCGACAATGGCCCTTCTGTCCTGAAGAAGACTGATGTCTCCCCGAAAGTTACGGCACTCGATCCCGCGATCGCTTCGACTTCCGCAAAACGTGTTTTCAGCCAAACCGTTGCGCCACGGTGCGGCATTGGGTCAGCGCGCTCGCGGACTGCAAAAGAACGATCGTTACGCGTTTGCGCCTCCCGAGGATTGGCACGAACCCAAGGAATCCGACGCACGCGCGGAAACCTATCGGATTGTCGTACAACCGGCGGGCGACGGCTACCGCCACGTGCTGACTCCCAGGGAAATTCGTCGGCGTCTGGCGCAGTTGCCGGCCGCGATGCTCGAGAAGCTAGAAGTCGTGCAACTGAGTCGTTTGACGCGGAAGAAGCTCAGCTTTCCGTGCTACGGCATGCAATGGGGGCCGACCGTTTATCTGTATCCGATCGAGACCAGTTTGGTCGAATGTTATCCGCGTCCGCCCCGACCGGCGCAGCAGAATGAGGCTCGGATGTTCGGGGGACGGTGGATTCAGTCGGCGCCCGATGAGTGGCAGCTGATTTGGACGGAAGCGGCGATCAAGGATTACTATCTGAACAATATCCTGATTCACGAGCTAGGGCATCTCGTCGACCGGCGAAACGAGGGCTGTGCCGATCGGGAGCGATACGCGGAATGGTTCGCGATCGAGCACGGTTATCGCCGCAGTCGCCGGGTCGATCGCGGCGTTCGGGGGCGCAACCATCCGAAGGCGATCGTGCGGCGACACCACGCCACGTAAGGGGCGTACTTCGCGGCGCGTCGACTCGCTCGACCGACGCCACCGATGGCGGGTAGAAAAAGCGGCTGACACTTGCGGTTTGAGGACAGTTGGTCCATAATGCGACGATCATGAGTTGGCTGGTGGATCCCCGATTCCGGTTTGGCTTTTTTACCCGCGAAAGTCGCGGGGCCGGAGGGTTTGTGTAGCAACCAAGCCTCCTGAAATCGAAGAATCGAAAGGCCCCGAGACCTGAACTGGTCTTCGGGGCTTTTTTTGTACCCGGGTCAAGTGGATGCGGGTGACCCTCAAATTGGCCGAGGGTGGATTGGCTTTCGAATCCTGGTCCTCGATCGGTGGGAAAAGACGAAGGCGATCGTACTCGGCGTTTTCTTGGAGAGTGAAGCCATGATTGTGGTGATGAAGCGCGGTGCGACCCCGGATCAGGTTCGGCACATGGTACGGAGAGTCGAAGATTTCGGACTCCGGGCCCATGTGATCGTGGGCACGGAACGGACCGTGATCGCGGCGATTGGTGAGAAACGGGAGGAAACGAAGCAATCGCTGGAGAGCGGCCCCGGCGTGTCGGAGGTCGTGCCGATCCTGGCACCGTACAAAGTCGCCAGTCGCGAAGTGAAACCTGACCCGACCGTGGTCCGCACGTTGGACCTGATCGTGGGCAACGGCCATGTCGGCGTGATGGCGGGGCCGTGCAGCGTCGAGTCGGAAGAACAGATTATCTCCACGGCTCGAGCGGTCAAGGCAGCGGGTGCCGGTGGACTTCGCGGTGGAGCGTTCAAGCCACGCACCAGTCCCTACAGCTTCCAGGGGCTGAAGGAGGAAGGGTTGAAACTGCTGGCGGCCGCCCGGCAGGAAACGGGACTTGCCGTGGTGACCGAGGTCATTGCCTCGGAAGATGTGGAGTTGGTCGCCTCTTATGCGGATATTCTGCAAATCGGTGCGCGGAACATGCAGAATTACCGTCTGCTCGAGGCGGTGGGTGAGACCGATAAACCGGTGCTTCTGAAACGGGGACCTGAGCGCCTCGATCGATGAGCTACTGTTGGCGGCCGAGTACGTGTTGAACGAGGGGAACCCGAACGTCATGCTCTGCGAGCGTGGAATTCGCACATTTGAAACGCACACGCGGTTCACACTGCCACTGGCGACAGTTGCGTATCTGCATGAACGAACGCACCTTCCGGTCGTGGTCGATCCTTCTCACGGAACCGGACACGCGACGCTCGTGCCCGACATGGCGGTCGCCAGCGTGGCGGCCGGTGCGGATGGATTGATCATCGAAGTCCATCCTGATCCAGAACATGCGCTGAGTGATGGGTATCAGTCGTTGACGTTCGCTCAGTTTCAGCAGACGATGCAGCGTTGTCGACGCGTCGCGGACGCCGTCGACCGAACGCTTTAAGTGAGACGAGAAGGAGCCGGAAGATGCTGGGTGCGACTTTGGACAGTGAACGCTACCTGCGGCGTCTGCAGCAGGAACTGGACCGAGTCGATCAGGCGGCGATGCAGCGTTGGGCTGATTTGCTGTATCAGGCTTGGGAGCAGGATCAGTTCGCGTTCGTGATTGGCAACGGAGGATCCGGCACCACGGCATCCCATTTCAGCGAAGATTTGGGCAAGAGTACGCTGCGAGAGGCGGATTTGCAGGACGAGTCCCGTCGCCGCTTGAAAATCATGAGTCTGACCGACAACGTGGGTTGGATTCTGGCCGTGGGCAATGATGTGGGCTACGACCAGATCTTCGTACAGCAATTGATGAACTACGGTCGCCAGGGCGATCTGCTGATTGCGATCAGCGGATCCGGCAACAGCCCGAATATTCTGAAGGCGGTCGATTGGGCCAACCGACACGGGTTGGTGACCTTCGGCCTAACCGGTTTCGACGGTGGCCGGTTGAAGCAGAATCAGGCGGACGGTCTGCATGTCGATCTGCCGGACATGGGAATGGTCGAAAGCCTGCACTTGTGTCTGTTTCATTGGGTTCTCAACGACGTGTTTGCACGCATCAACGGGGAAGGTCGCTATGCGAACTCCCAGCCGAATTCTGGGAATTGAGATCGGAGGCACCAAACTGCAGTTTGGCGTGGCGGAGACTTCGGGGGGAAGTCTGATTCACATCGCGCGAAATGCGATCGACCGGTCGGCCGGGGCACAGGGTATTCTGGGGCAGATCGCCCGCATCGCACCTGAGCTGCGGGAACGCTTCGGTGTGGAGATGATCGGGGTTGGATTCGGCGGTCCCGTGGACCCGGTGGAACGGCGAGTGATCACCAGCCATCAGGTTGCCGGCTGGGACAACTTTCCGCTAAGCGATTGGTGTCAGCGCGAGATCGGTTGTCCGGCGGTGATCGGCAACGACTGCAATGTCGCCGCATTGGCCGAAGCGCGGTGGGGAGCCGGCCAAGGGCTACGGCGCGTGTTTTATGTGACGGTTGGAACCGGAATCGGTGGCGGAATGGTAATGGACGGTCGGATCGATGGGGCCGACCGACCGGCCGCGGCCGAAATTGGACATCTTCGGCCGGGGCTGTCGGCGGATACGCCGGAGGCCACGGTGGAGTCTCGCGCGAGTGGGCTGGCGATCGAACAGGCGATGCGCGATCGAATGACGCAGGTCTACTCGAACCCCGACCAGCGGGAAGCCCAGGCTGAGCTGCGTCGGCGCTGTCCCGATAACGGTGCCGGGCTGACCACTCGGTTGGTGGCGCAGGCGGCGACGGAGGGGAATGTGTTGGCCGTCGAACTGATGGAACGGGCCGCCGAAACCTTGGGGTGGGCCATCGCCCAAGTCGAGACGATTACTGCGCCGCAGCGGGTGGTGATCGGTGGTGGTGTTTCCCTGATCGGCAACTGGTGGCTGGATCGCGTCCGGTCGCATCGCAAGCGGTTCGTGTTTCCGCCGCTTGCCGACGGTTGTGACCTGGTGCCGGCGGAACTGGGAGAACTCGTGGTGGTTCACGGGGCGATCGCACTGGCCCGCGATGAGGGGGCATGATCGCGCGGCGCGGTTCGCGATGTGGGTCGGCGATCGCCGTCGCCTACAGCCCCAGCACATCCGTCATGGTGTAGAGACCAGGCAGACGACCGGCGATGAATTTGGCGGCCGCCAGGGCGCCCGAGCGCATAACTGTCGCGATTCGTGGCCTTGACGCTCACCTCGATCGTCTCACCGAGCATTCCAAACACGATCGTATGTTCGCCGGGATTATCCCCGATGCGGAGGGCGTGGTATCCGATCTCTTCGCGCCGATGCGCTCCCGGACGGCCGGTCCGGCCGTGCACGTGCCGCGTCTGTCCCATGCGTTCGGCGATCAGTTCGCCGAATCGCAGGGCGGTGCCACTCGGCGCGTCTTCCTTAAAGCGGTGGTGCCGTTCGATGATTTCTACGTCCACCCCCGGCGGATAGTCTCGGAGCCGTTCTGCGGCGATGGCGGCGAGCATCATCGTCAGGTTCACCGCGAGGCTCATGTTCGGTGCCCAGACAATCGGAATCGACGTGGCCGCCTGCCGAGTTGCCTCCTGCTGCTCGGCGGTGAGTCCCGTGGTGGCCAGAACGAGGGGAATGGATTGGGCCACGCAGTGCGCGAGGATCCCGGCCGACGCCTCGGGCGACGAAAAATCGATTATCGCCTGGACCGGCTCCTGGCAATCGGCTCGCAGGTGGATTCCAATCGGACCAAGGCCGGCGATCTCTCCGGCGTCCTGCCCCTGTTTCGGGTGCGCTGCACTGTCGATTGCACTCACGATTTGTAGCTCCGGATCCTCGGCGGCCAGAGCGATCAGTCGCCGACCCATCCTGCCTGCGGCGCCGTGGATTCCGATTGTGGTTCGGTGGGGGGGCAATGTCTTATCCATTTAGCTTTCTCGCTCGATTGCCTTTGTGATCTCGCTCAGCTCGTTTGGCACCGTGACCGCGCGGTTGGCGAAAGCGGCCTGCTGCACTCCGCGGCTTCCCAGCACGTCCTGAAATTGCTCGGCGTCGGATGAGTGATAGGCGACCGTCGCCGTCGGGTCCTTCAACTGGTGGCCGGTCAAAATGCAGACCACGCGATCCTTCGGTCCCATGATGCCTTCCGCCCGTAACTTGCGAGTTCCTGCCACGCTGGCCGCACTCGCCGGTTCGCAACCGATGCCTCCTGCACCCACCTGCGCTTCGCGTCCAGGATCTCCTGGTCCGTTACGGTCCGCACGACTCCGTTGCAGACTTCCAACGCACGCAGGCACTTGTTCAAGTTGACCGGACGATTGATTTCGATCGCGCTGGCGATGGTGGATGCTTTTCGCTGTTGCCGATCGAGTTCGTCGTAGTAGTGACAGGCGATTTCCAGTTTCGGGGATCCCTGATTCCAGCAGAGTTTCTGCTGGTCGTGCAATTGAAACAACGTGTCGGCGCCGGCGGCGTTGATCACGGCCAGGCGGGGAATCGTCTCGATCAGGCCCAGCATGTGAAGTTCCAGAAACGCCTTACCAAAGGCGCTCGAGTTTCCCAGATTCCCTCCCGGAACAACAATCCAATCGGGGACTTCCCATCGCAAGCTTTCCAAGACCCGAAACATGATCGTCTTTTGGCCTTCGAGTCGAAACGGATTGACGCTATTGACCAGGTAGATGTTCAGCTCGTGTGCGACCTCTTTCACACGTTGCATGGCGTCGTCGAAGTCTCCCTGGATCTGAACTGTCAGTGCGCCGTATTCCAGTGCTTGTGAGAGTTTCCCGTAGGCGATTTTCCCGGATCCCACAAAGATGATTGCGCTGCATTCGACGCGTGGCCGCACAATACATTGCCAGAGAAGCGCTTGTGTTACCGGTCGATGCACAAGCAGCCCGATTGGCACCGACCAGACGCGCGTGCGTGAAGGCCGCGGACATACCGTTGTCTTTGAAACTGCCCGACGGATTCAAGCCCTCGTACTGCAGGTACAGGCAACCGGGGTCCAACTTGGTATAGGCGGCGACGGCATCGGCACGCTGCAGAATCGTCTGGCCTTCCCCGACGGTCACGGTCTTATCAGGCGGCGCGAAAGGCAGCAGTTCGCGAAAACGCCACACTCCGCTGAAACAGAGCGGATCGCTGCGGCGCGCCCATTTCGTCTCGAAATGCTGCAAGGATGATGGAATCTCGAGGCGATCCCAATCGTAGGAAACATCCAGCAGGTTGCCACAGCGAGAGCACGCCACCAGGACTTCCTCAATCCCGTAACAAGCGCCACAGTGGGGTGCGATGCAACGTTGAAAAGCGACATCCGACGTGGACACAGGGGGCGGGGCTTTCTGTCGACTGGAATGCGAGGGCCGGAGCGAGGACACGTGTGCGCGTAGTCTAGGACACGCCCTGCGGCCGATCAAGTCCGCCATACGCTGGCGTCCGTGCGTCGAGTTACCCCCAGACGGATTGGAGAATCAGTCGGCCGTCGTCCACTTCTGCGTACTTCGCCGCATGCCCGTTTCGTCTGTTTTTTCTCGGCAACGCGGGGTGACAACGCGGGCCGTGACCGGGCAAATCGCGGCCGCTGCGGGCACCGCCGTAAGTCGGCGCGACCCTTTGACACTCGTGAATTGGCTGTCTATGATAAAAAGGCTACAGATGACAATGTGTAGTCGGCTTATGCACTTTAGGCGGCTATGCGCGTCCAATGAGCTTAGGCGAGCCACGCGAAACCGAGGAAATTCGGGCTTCCGGTGGTCTCCGAGCGGCATTGGCTGCGCGAAGAGAAGACTTCTAGCACCCGTTTGTACGGTCGGTGAGCGATTAACCTCGTCTGATTCGGAGCAGCGTCGATCCTCATGGTCAAGCGATTGATGAAAAAGACGGAAATGAAGGTCTACAAGGAACGTCTCTTGGAACTGCGAGCCCGTTTGCGGGGCGATGTGTCGACCATGGCGGAGAATGCGTTGCGACGCAATCGGGCCGATGGCAACGGCGAACTCTCGAGCATGCCCCTGCACATGGCGGACATCGGCAGTGATAACTTCGAGCAGGAGTTCACACTGAGTCTGATGGCCAACGAAGAAGACACGCTTCAACTGATCGAGTCTGCTCTTGAACGGATCGAAGAGGGTGTCTATGGTGCTTGCGATGAGTGTGGGGGCGTGATCCCCAAGACGCGGCTCAACGCAATTCCCTACACGCCCTTCTGTGTGAAGTGTGCCGAAAAGCTGCAGCGCTGACCGATCGGTTGGAAGTCTTCGAACGTTCCCTTTTTCGTTCGGTGTGGTGCTCAGGTAACCCGTAGCGGGACAACGTTTGTCATGACCGCTGCCCAGCCGGAGTCCCCAACCGAAGCCTCGGCACGTTCCACGCACATTTCGCCCTCCCGGTATTTGGTCTTCGCCACGATCGCCGGCGCCGGATGTCTGCTCGACTTGCTGTCGAAACACTGGGTCTTTCAATGGCGCGGTCTGCCCGGACAGCGGCCGATTTGGTGGGTCTGGGAGGGGATTCTGGGGATTGAAACGTCGTTGAATACCGGCGCCCTATTTGGAATCGGTCAGCAAAAAGTCTTGGTTTTCGCTTTCTTGTCCTGCGTCGCGTTCGTGGGCATTCTCGTCTGGTTCATTCGGTCGCAAGTCGCTCGCGACCGCTTTCTGACCGTCACCCTCGCCTGCGTCACAGGAGGCATTCTCGGAAACTTATACGATCGCTTGGGGCTCTGGTCAGGTGGATCGGCGGGGGAGCCACGGATCTACGCCGTCCGCGATTGGATTCGCATTAGCTATCACGGTCTTGTGTGGCCCAATTTCAACCTCGCGGATTCGCTGCTCGTCTGCGGCGCGATCTTGCTCGTTTGGCACGCCCTGCGAGCGCCGGCGGATAGCCGATCTGTGGATCGTTCGGAAGATCCGGCCGGTTCCGCGTAGTCAGTGCAACTCGCAATCTGACTTGCCGTCGGAGTGGCTGGTGATGAATCCCCGTGCGACGGTGTCGACGCCAAGTAATGTTTGACTTGGACAACCCCTAGTGCGTATATTGGTTTTCGCTATGGGGGCGTCTCATCTTCTTGTGGACCTCAGACCGCAGTCACCAGATGGGGCGATTGCTGCACGTCACCCGAATGGATTCTTCGTAAGAGTACGAATGGAATTCTCCGCCGAATGCTAGGATCGGACCGCGGCCGTGCGTTTCGCGAATACCCGAACTAGCTTCGACATGGGCGACACAGCGAGCCTTAGCAATGAAGCTATCGAGAACGGTGACGTATGCGATTCAGGCAACCTTGCAGCTTGCCGAATCGGATTCCAAAGCCCCGGTGCCCTGCAGCCTGCTGGCTTCCCGCGGCTCGATGCCGGAGCGGTTTCTGCTGCAAATTCTGAGAAATCTCGTCAACCACGGTATTCTGCAGTCGACGCGCGGCGTGGACGGCGGATACGCACTGGTTCGATCCCCGGACGACATCTCGGTCCTGGATGTGATCGAGGCGATTGACGGTCCGATGGTGGACGAGACGCCGATGTTTGACAATCCGCAAGAGAACTCCCAGGTGCTCCTCGAGACCGCGCTTCACCGAGTTACGCAGACGGCACGGGAGCAACTGCAGGCGATTAAGTTGTCGCAGATTGTTCAGGTTTCCCGGTAAGACACCGGTGGCAGGTCGGGCGATTCGAATCGGCCTGCCGCGTGCTTGCGCGGCGTAGGTCAGTCCGCATGCCTTGCCGGCCCCCTGTTAGCACGCTCGAATTGGGCCATACTACGGGTCCTCTCGATCGAGACTGACAACCCGCGTGGGGCGAATCGTGACTGCGAAAGACGAACAAAAGTCCCGGCTGCTGTTGGCACGCGAGGCGGCGCGGATGGCTGGTGAGCTCGTAATGGAGCATTACGAACAGCAGGTTGCGGTGGACCGAAAAGCCGACAACTCCCCCGTCACCGTGGCCGATCGTGAGGCGGAGCACCTGCTCCGGGAACGAATTCTGCAGCAGTTTCCCGACGACGCGATCTTGGGCGAGGAGCATGGCGTTCGCGCCGGTCAG
This sequence comes from uncultured Planctomycetaceae bacterium, assembly GCA_963776055.1. Lineage (GTDB taxonomy): Bacteria > Planctomycetota > Planctomycetia > Pirellulales > Pirellulaceae > CAVZLD01. The sequence goes on from CAVZLD010000001.1 coordinate 25,181, forward strand.
TCTGGTTACCGCTGGATCCTGGATCCGATTGACGGGACCAAGTCGTTCATTGCGGGTGTTCCGCTGTTTGGCACGCTCGTGGCCGTCGAACGGGGGGGACGCGGGGTGATTGGCGTGATCGAATTGCCCGCGTTACGGAGACGCATCTTCGCCGAACGGAATGGAGGGGCTTGGTCCCAAGACGGCGATGGGCCGTTGCAGCGAGCCCAGGTATCGTCCTGTGCCGCCTTGGCGGATGGGCTGTACCTGACGAGCGAGATTTCGACGTTCATCGAGCGAGGCGCCTTGCCAATTCATCAACAGTTGGAGGCCGCGGCTTGGTACGCGCGGACCTGGGGAGACTGTTACGGTTATTATTTGGTGGCCACCGGCCGCGCTGTGGCAATGGTTGACGCGGCATTGAGTATCTGGGATGCAGCGGCCTTGCCGACGATCATGACGGAGGCAGGCGGCACGTTCACCGACTGGCGGGGTAGCGAGTCCATCGATCCGGGCGATGCGGTCGCCACGAACGGCTTGGTGCTGCCCGAAGTGCTGAAGATCACCCGGCAGGCGGCCCGCCGCCCGCAGGATCCCGTTTGAGTTCCGGTTGCGGTTGCGACGATGGATTCGGCCGGTATACTGGCGGTTTGGCCTGAAGGCAAAATTCTGGTGAGGATCAAAGAATCATGGCTCGGCAGTGTCAAGTCTGTGGGAAACGCGCCCAAATGGGAAACTCCGTAGAGACGCGTGGAAAGGCCAAGTATCTCGGTGGAGTGGGTACGAAAGTGACGGGGATCACGCGCCGTCAGTTCAAGCCGAACCTGCAGAAGGTGAAAGTCGCCGCGCCGGGTGGCGGAGCGACCTCGATGCGAGTTTGCACGCAGTGCCTGCGGAGTGGTGCGGTGCGCAAAGCGGTCAAACGGCCGCCTTTCAAGCTCAATCCCTCGGACACGAAAGTAGCCTCTTGATCCGTCCCGGCGTGGGATGACGTGAATCGTGTGGGACGCGTGGTGCGTCCCACCAGCGTTTCCGGAGGAGCCGTTGGATGAGCCTCTCCCGGCAAGATGTCGAAAAAGTCTCGCTACTGGCACGCCTGCAGTTGACCTCCGAGGAGCTGGACCGAATGACGTCGCAGCTCGGCAAGGTCCTGGACTACGTGCATCAGATGGCGGAGCTGGACACGGACGACGTGCAGCCGATGGCGCACGCCATCGACCTGGAGAATGTCTTTGCCGAGGATCAACTGCACGCGAGTCTCGACCGCGAGCAGGTGTTGGCCAACGCACCCAAGCGCGATGACGAGTGTTACCGCGTCCCGGCTGTTCTGGGAGACGACTGACTCTCGCGCCTGCAACTACCGAGTAGATGACGAAAGGCCCGGAAGCTTCCCGCGTCGCCTGACCCGAGGAGGCCAAGCGGTGGGGGCCGAAGGATGATTTGCCGCGGAAGCCTATGTCCACGATCCACTTGACCGCGACGGAGCTCCTACAGCTTTTGGCGGACCGAAAACTGTCCGCCGAAGAGTTGGCCCGCGACTATCTGGAACGCATCGAGCGCGATGACGCGCCGGTGCGAGCCTTCCTGTGGACCGACGCGGAGCGAACCTTGGACGATGCGCGGGCGGTCGATCAGGCGCGGGCGACCGGAAAACCGCTCGGTTGTCTGGCCGGCCTCCCCTACGCCATCAAGGATGTGCTCTGCACGCAAGGACTGGTGACCAGCTGCGCCTCGCGCATGCTCGCCGCGTTTCGTCCTCCCTACGACGCGACTGTCGTCGAGAAGCTGCGCACCGCCGGTGGCGTGCTGTTGGGCAAGACGAACATGGATGAGTTCGCCATGGGCAGCACCACGGAGAACTCCGCCTTTCATCCCACGCGAAACCCGTGGGATTCGACCCGCGTGCCGGGCGGTTCCAGCGGCGGGGCCGCGGCCTGTGTCGCGGCGGACATGGCACCGCTGTCGATCGGCAGTGACACCGGGGGCTCCATCCGACAGCCGGCTGCTTTTTGCGGCGTGGTGGGGCTCAAGCCGACCTACGGCCGGGTTTCGCGATACGGTCTGGTCGCTTTCGCCAGCAGTCTCGATCAGGTGGGACCGCTGGCCCGATCGGTCGAAGATGTGGCGTTGCTGTTGGAGGCGATCGCGGGTCACGACCCGCGCGACGCCACGTCGGCACAGCGGCCGGTTCCGCGGTACTCGCAAACGGTTCAGGAGCCGCTGCAAGGGTTACGCTTGGGGGTCCCACGCGAGTACTTCGGATCGGGACTGGATGCCGAGGTCGGGGCGGCGGTGGAGGAGGCGATCGGTGTCTATCGTTCCCTGGGGGCCGAAGTGCGGGAGATCTCCCTGCCGCATAGCCGTTACGCCATCGCTGCCTATTACATCATTGCCCCGTGTGAAGCTTCCAGCAATTTGGCTCGATACGACGGAGTGCATTACGGTTTTCGGACCGACGAGCCGTCGATGCTGGGTCAGTTGCAGCAGGAACGAAAGCAACATGAGGCGTCTGGCAACGAGGCGGCGATGGAGGAACTCGACAGTGGACTCGTGCGGCTCTATCGACAGAGTCGTGCCGAGGCGTTTGGCAGCGAGGTGAAGCGGCGCATCATGCTGGGGACGTACGCCTTGAGTGCCGGCTACTACGATGCCTACTACCTGAAGGCGCTGAAGGTCCGACGGCTGATTCGGCAGGATTACGATCAGGCGTTCCGCGAAGTCGATCTCGTAGTCGGCCCGGTGACGCCACGACCCGCGTTTCCGCTCCAGGCGATGGTCGATGATCCCTTGGAACTCTATCTCCAGGATCTCTATACCGTAAGTGCCAACCTGGCGGGACTGGCCGCTTTGTCACTGCCTTGTGGGTTCTCTGCGGACCAGTTGCCGATCGGTCTGCAGCTGCAAAGTCCTCCCTTCCAGGAGGAGCGGCTCCTGCAGGCGGCCCAAATGTATCAGCGTGCCACCGACTGGCACACTCGGAGGCCGGTCCGCTCATGAGTCGTCAACCGTACGAAATCGTGATTGGACTGGAAGTGCATGTCCAGTTGGCAACGGTCACCAAGCTGTTCTGCCGTTGCAGCACCCAGTTCGGCGCTGCGCCGAATACACAAACCTGCCCGGTCTGCCTGGGTCTGCCCGGATCGCTTCCGGTGATGAATCGGCGTGCTTACCAGCTGGCGTTGCGCACGGCCGTCGCGCTCCATTGCGACATTCCGCCGTTCACGAAATGGGACCGCAAACAGTATTACTACCCCGATCTGCCGAAAGGGTACCAGATCAGTCAGTACGACCTCCCGATGTCCTGCGACGGATGGTTGGAAATCAGCGATCCCGAGGAACAGTTTGCGAAGAAACGGATCGGAATCATTCGCGCCACCTGGAGGAGGATGCGGGAAAGAGTATGCACGACGAGCTGGCGGGCAAGGCGGACAGCCGCATCGACCTGAATCGTACCGGGACGCCGCTGCTGGAAATCGTCAGTGAACCCGATCTGCGCTCACCGCAAGAGGCAAAAGCCTATCTGACCGAATTGAAGTTGCTGCTGACGTACCTGGAGGTTTCCGACTGCAATATGCAGGAAGGTAGCCTGCGGGTCGACGCCAACGTGAACCTGCACATCGCCACACCGGACGGTACCGTCGCTACTCCGATCGTCGAAGTGAAAAACATGAATAGTTTTGCGCGGTGGAGCGAGCGCTGGCCTTTGAAGCGGAGCGGCAGTATGCCGTCTGGCAGGAAACTGGTCAACGCTTGGGCATGGTCCCGAAGCAGACTCGCGGTTGGGATGACATGGCGCAAACCACCAAGCCGCAACGCAGTAAGGAAGAGTCCAGCGATTACCGCTACTTCCCCGATCCGGACCTGGTGCCGGTCTGTGTTTCCGCCGACGAGGTTCGTCAGGTGGAAGATTCCCTGGGGGAATTGCCAGCAGCACTTCGCGACCGGTTGCAGCAAGAGCTGGGGCTGACGGCCTACGACGCCGATGTGCTGGTCAACCAGGGACGCTCGCTGACCGATTACTTTCTGGCTGTGGCGGAAGCGTCCGGTGATCCTCGGCAGGCGAGCAATTGGGTTCAGCGCGACGTGATTCGGGCTCTCAAGGAACGTTCGATCGTAATCGAACAGTTTCCGATCCCTGCCGCCCACCTCGGAGCTTTGATTCGCGGTGTGCAGGAGAACAAATTCGACAACAGTCGCGCGCGGGATCTGTTCGCGCACATGATGGAATCGGGGCAGACTGTCGAACAGGCGGCCCAGTCTCTCGGCATCGAATCGGTCGATCGCGAGGCGATCGTGCAGCTCTGCCGATCGCTGTTGGAAGCGAACCCGCGAATTGTGGCCGACGTACAGGCCGGTAAGCAGCAGGCCGTGGGGGCACTGATTGGCCAAGCGAAGCGACAGAATCCCAACGTCAATCCTGCGCAAGTCCGGCAGATCTGCTTGCAGTTGATCGAGGCCTCCTAGAGGTTAGTCGTCAGCTTTCGCAGAAAAAGCGAGCTCGGCATGTCTTTTCGCCTCGTGACATTGACGACCGACTTTGGCCCCAGCAGTCACTACGTTGCTCAAATGAAGGGTGTGATGCTAGGGATCAACCCGCAATTGCAGCTGGTGGATCTCAGCCATGCGGTCCCACCGCAGCAGGTTCATCAAGCCGCCTTTCTGCTGCAACAGACGGTCGATGCCTTTCCCCCGGATACGTGTCACGTGGTGGTTGTTGACCCGGGAGTGGGTACGGCACGTCGAATTCTGTTGGCGCGGATGCGACAACAATACTTCCTTGCGCCGGACAACGGCGTACTGTCCCTCGTCGCCCAGGATGATCCGCCGCAATGGCTGCGGGCCTTGACAGCACTCCCGTACCAACGAAAGAACCCCTCGCACACCTTTCACGGGCGGGACCTGATGGCGCCGGCCGCTGCGCATTGGAGTCTGGGCGTCGAACCGGGTGCGCTGGGAGATCGGATCGAAGAAATGCAGATTCTTCCGCTCAGCCCGGTCGCTGTCGCCGCTCAGGCGATCACCGGAAGAGTCGTGTTGGTGGATTCGTTTGGCAACCTTATCACCGACCTCGCCCAAACACTGTTCGCTCGGATTCCCGCAACAGCCCTGGTCACCGCTCGGCTGGGCGATCACGCCAACCTGCCATTGGTGAAGACCTATGCCGAACGGCCGGCCGGTTCCCTGGTGGCCGTTATCGGTTCCGGAGGATTCCTCGAGTTGGCGCAGGTCAACGGCAATGCGGCGTTGACACTGGGAGCGCGCGTCGGCGACGCCGTCACCGTTTTCTGGGAACGGTAAGCGCTTTTCCCGGAGAAGCCTTCTTTCCCTTGGAAGATAGTACGAGCGACGAGGTCGATCGTCTGGATGGGCCGACTCCGCGCAGATCTCCTTGGCTCAGCGCACTGGACTTCCTACAATACGGGCTCGAATCATCGGCTCGAGGGAGGACCTGTTTTGGCACGGACGATTCATGGCCAAGTCGTCGCGATCAGCGATTCGGGCGATGCCGTCACCGATGTGGAAGTCGCCCAACTGCAGGGCGTTCCCACCGATGAACGGGTGAGTATCACCTGCGACGGTCACGTGACGACCTGCTTGTTCCCCGCAGACCATCAGCAACCGGCGATGACCTTTCTTGCTGTCTTGGGCGCCGACGGGTTTCTTACCTTGCAATTGGTCGGCGATAGCGTGAGTTCTTTCCTGGGGATCGGCCTTGGTAGCCCGGTCACAATTCGGTGGTGATGGGACGCCGTTGCCGTATGAACCCCTCGCTCGAGCAGCTTCGGCAGTGGGATCGTGAGATCGTCTGGCACGGTTTCACGCAGATGGCCGAATATGTCCCCTGGATCATCCAGCGCGCCGAAGGGTGCTGGCTGATTGACACCGAGGGACGACGTTATCTGGATGGCGTCAGCAGTCTATGGTGTACCGTGCACGGTCATCGGCGCGCGGAGATTGACGCCGCGATTCGCCAGCAGTTAGATGAAGTCGCGCACGTGACTTCATTGGGGATGTCTCACCCGACTACGATTCGTCTGGCCCGACGCTTGGTCGACATTGCTCCGTCCGGTTTGGGCCACGTGTTCTTCTCCGATAGCGGTTCGGCCGCAGTGGAAGTCGCACTGAAAATCGCGCTGCAATACTGGCAACAGTGTCCCAATCCACGACCTGCCAAGCAGCAATATGTTGCGCTGGAGGCTGCCTACCACGGTGATACACTGGGAAGCACAAGTGTCGGTGGGATTGCCCGTTTCCACCAGATCTTTCATCCGTTGCTTTTTCCCACGTTGCGTGCCGCGGCACCCGATAGCTATCGATTGCCCGCTGGCGTGACATCCGAATCCGCCTGTGCGCATTACCTGCAGCAGTTGGAACAACTTTTGGATGAGCATCAGCAAACGGTCGCGGCTCTCGTGATCGAACCGTTGATTCAGGGAGCGGCGGGCATGTTGGCTCATCCACCCGGCTTCCTGCGTGGCGTGAGAGAATTGACGCGGCGGTTCGACGTGCTGCTGATTGCTGACGAAGTCGCTGTTGGATTCGGTCGGACCGGCACCATGTTCGCGTGCGAACAAGAGGACGTGACCCCGGATCTGCTCTGTCTGGCGAAAGGTTTGACCGGAGGATATCTACCGATGGCGGCGACGCTTACGACGTCCCCGATCTGGGAGGCCTTTCTGGGTGAATACGCCCAGTCTCGGACGTTCTTCCACGGTCATACGTATGGGGGAAATCCGCTGGCGGCCGCGGCCGCCCTGGCGAGCCTGGATCTGTTTCAACAGGACCGAACCTTGGAGCGGATGATTCCCAAGATCGAACGGTTGCACGAGCATCTGCAGGAGATCGCCCGGCATCCCCACGTGGGGGACGTCCGTCAGCGAGGTCTCATGGCGGGCGTGGAACTGGTGCGTGACCGCGAGCGCAAGGAGCCGTTTCTTTGGGAAGAACAGCGCGGGGCATGCGTCTGTCACCACGCGCGGCAGCGCCACGTTGCCCTGCGCCCTTTGGGAAATGTTGTCGTGATCATGCCTCCCTTATGCGTTTCGCTGGAGGAATTAGACATGATCGCAGACGCAGTCCGGTACGGGATCGATCGGGCCACGGAGCAGGACTTCTTCGCCTCCCGTTGAGCTTGTTCGGCGATCGTTCGAAAAGAAACCCAAAGTCTGCCGGCTGAGAAACCGATAATTGCTCTCGTCACCCGCGATGCTCGCGTCCCGCAGAACTCGAAGCACGCAAACGGTTCATGTTCCCAGGGGGGAATGCAGTCCGGCGACGGTCCTTGCGAGGGCCGGCCGGACTCTTTTTTTTGAGTGACTGTGATCTGCGGGGGTCACTCGAGTGCCCGTTTCTTCAGAGCCGCTTCATAGCTGGCGTAGCAGCTTCGCGTTTCCCACAGGTCCACGCGCAGGACCGGGTAGCCTCGGCCGCGCGCGAAGTCAAAGATCAGACGAGCAATATTCTCCGCCGTGGGGTTTCGGTCCATCAGGTAGAGAGGCTCTCCCAGTTTCTGCAACAGCGGGACTGCCGGATCGTCGCGGTGTAGGATCATCCGGTGGTCCAATTCCTCATCAATCCAGGCACTGACGACCTGCTTGATGTCGCTGAAATCGAGCACCATTCCCCGGTGGTCCAATTCGTGGGAGCCGAGGGAAATCTCGACTCTTCCGTTGTGGCCGTGCAGATGCTTGCACTTGCCGTCGTAATTCAACAATCGGTGCCCGTAGCAGAAATCGATTCGACGAGTTACTCGGAACATGGCAGTTGGCACCTCTGTCGATGGCACATGGATCGCTGGTGGGCCTGGACGCAGCGGCGGCGACCACCTGTCGCCGGCCGTTGTGCTGACAGTGTAGGCTTTCGGCGGCATCCGCGTAGCGGCCGGCCTTGTGAGATTCATGGGGCGGTACTACACTCTGCGGCCCGATCCGTCGGGAAATTCGAAATAGGGCCGATTAGCTGATCGTAAGTCGAGTCGACGAGGGGATTTCGGTAGTTTGGTACTTGAATCGCTCGCGGGCCGTTTTAGAATGGAACTGAGCAGTCGCAGCGGCGGTTCACAGTGCCTAAACCTTTGGGAGATGGGCATTTATGCGTGCAACACTGTTGGGGCTGTTCGTTGGGGTTCTCGTCGCGGCCATGTTCGGTGCAGTCGAGACGGGACCCGCCACCGTGTATGCACAGCGCCAAAGTGGCTCCCGCGCGGACACTTCGACACACAACGGACTTACGGCCCTGTTGGGGCCCACCGTGGAAGGTCAACAGTTGGTGCTGCTGATGGATCCGCAGCGGCAGACGTTGGCCACCTACCAGGTGGAAATCCAGTCGGGGCAGATTTCGTTGCGAAGCGTGCGGAACTGTGCCTGGGACCTGCAAATGGATGACTTCAACGGAGTCGAGCCGTCCCCCGAGAAGATCCAGGCGCTGTTGCGAACTCGATCCCTTCCACCAGAACGCTAGCGGCGGTCAGCGGCGATTCACGGATGAAGCCAGTCGCGGGCGCCGGTTGTCTGGAGTCCTCATGGCGAAGCTCATCCCTCTGGAAGACGCGGCCCAGTTACTGGGCATCTCCCCCGACCGATTGACCGAAATGCGCAGCCGCAACGAGGTTTTCGGCTATCGCGACGGTTCGAGTTGGAAATTCAAGATGGAGGAGCTGGAACGCGTCGCGCGCGAGATCGGCGTCTCGCTTGGCGGAAAACCGGTCGTCGAACAAGATGACCTGGAAGACCTGGTGGGCGCCGATGATCTGAGCCTGGAGATCGATGAAGAGGAGGTGGATGTGACGTCGGAAGACGGCCCCGGCGACTCGGAATCCGACTCGATCCTGGTCAGCGAAGAGGAATTGGGCAAATCAGACGAAACCACGGCCAGCACCATCATCGGCGATGAGTTGCTCAGTGACGAACAGAGCGACTTGCAGGCGGGCGAAACGGCCGCCGGCGGTTCCGAATTGCGGCTGCAATCCGATTCCCAAATTGAGCTCGCCGATGAAGAGGCGGAGCTGGACCCTTCCGATCTGCTGGGCACTTCGGACATCCTGGCCGACGAAGGGGAGAAACCGACCAGCCCGTCCGATACGGCGCGATTGCAGCCGCTCTCCGGGTCGGGTGACGAACTGTCGGTGGAGCCCGATAGTGGCTCGATCGATCTCTCGTTGGATGACCTGGACGAACCGGAGGGCGGCGAGGACGAAGACCGCCGGGACTCGGCCGATCTCCAGGCGGGCAACAGCGGTTTCGGCTCGGCGATCGACTTGGAGTTGGATGACGACGAATTGGTGCTCGGCAGTGGAACGGGCAGCGATGTCACGTCGGGTGCCGGCGATAGTGGGATTAATCTGAATCATCCCTCTGATAGCGGGCTTTCTTTGGAGGAGCCGCTCGACTTGGCAAGCGGATCGGGGGTGGAGTCGCTGGAGCTCGGCGAGGATGACTTGGCGGAACTCGATCAGGTTGCCAGCGGCGATTCTGCGAGCGGGCAGGCGGATGACGATTTTCTGTTAACGCCGGTCGAGAGTGGGTTGGACGACGAAGGCGAAAGCGGCTCCCAGGTCATCGACTTGGATTCGGAAGAGTTTGATGATTCGGCAGCGGCCCTCCTTTCGCCGGAAACTGCTCCCGTACTGGAAGAGGAGGGGGCTTCCGTCGAGTTTACCGAAGTGGGCGAAGAGGAGGCACCTCCGGGAGGTTTGGCTGTTCCTAAACCCGGTGCGCCGACCGCCGATGCGGTGGAAGCGCCCTACACGATCTGGAACGTGTTGAGTCTGTTCTTCGTCGCGTTGCTGCTGGGCTTCACGGGCATCCTGATGCTGGATCTGATGAACAATATCTGGAGCTGGGACGGGAATTATGCCTTTAACAGCCAGATCATGGACGCGATCCTCGGATTGCTCTCGGGTGGCTAGTCCAGCATCCCCACTCAGTTTTCTTTCGGGTTGGGGTGATCGGACCACCGAGCGACGCGGTCCCTCGGACGGTGCCTCTTGGGCCTCCTTGTGTACAGCTATTCCAGCGCGTAGCACCTGCCGGTAGCGTCTCGTTGCCCTTTCTGTCCGGAAGAAACAGCCGCCACAAATGCCCCATGTCCGTGCGACATGCACTCGACGCGTAGGTCTGAAATCCCGTTGTGAACGAGCACCTACCTTGCGACATTGGGCGGAGATGCCCGTCTTCCCAACGGCCTGTGGCGCATCTCGATTGCGACCGCCTCGTTCGCGTGCCTGTACTTCTTAGCGTTGGGCACACTATAATCTCTCGGTTCTTCTGTCCCGGCGCTCGACCGGCGGAAACGTCCTCGCACTACCCCTCGGCTGTTTTCGTTGGTGATCACCCCCTTCCGCGCGACGCAACTTCAGGAATTCTTCGATGCAGCAAACACCGTCTTTTCCCGCTTGTTGGCCTCGCCTTGCAGTCCTGCTGGCCGTGGGGCTGTGGACCGGGTGCGGCGAGCCCGACCCGATCCGTCGGTACCAGGTGCCTTCTGAGCAGTCACCGGCCTCGCCGCGCAGTGGCGGTTCCACAAGGGGAGTCGCAGCGAATGCTGGGGGCCATGATGGCGGACGAGGACCAGGTTTGGTTTGTGAAACTGATGGGCCCGGCCGGATCCGTGGAACGAGTGGCCGACGGTTTTCACCAGCTGGTGGATTCGATCCGCTGGGCGGACGGTCAGGCGGAACCGCAGTGGGATCTTCCCGAGGGTTGGACGCAGCGATCGGGCGACGCGAATCGTCTCGCCACGCTCGCAGCCGACGGACTCGAGATCGCGATCTCGTCGCTGCCGAATCCATCGGCCGATTGGGATGGATATGTACTTGCCAATTTGAACCGATGGCGCGGTCAGCTACAGCTTTCCCCGATCTCTGCGGAGCAACTCTCGCAAGCGGTCCAACGCAGCGAAGTGGACGGCCGACCAACCGTCCAGGTGGACCTGATCGGCGGCACCGCCGGGCGAACGCCGGCACCGCCCGCCGTCGCGGCGGATTCCCCGTTCGTTGCGCCGGCCACGGAATCCGCCAATGCTCCCTTGCAGTATGACGTGCCCGAGGGTTGGCAGCCGGGGCGGATGAGTTCCTTTCGGCTGGCCGCGTTTGACATCGAACGCGATGGCCAGCGGGCGGAGGTCACCGTGATCCCGCTCGGCGCCGCCTCCGGTAGTGTGCTCGATAATGTCAACCGCTGGCGAACCCAGGTGGGCTTGGACTCGGTCGACGAGGAGGAACTGGAGGAGACGGTTCGAAAGGTCTCGGTGGATGGCATCGAAAGTTCGCTGGTCGAAATCCTTCCCCCCGACGAGAATGCGGCTTCCGCAATTCTGGCGGCGATCATTCCTCAGTCCGATCAAACGCTCTATGTGAAGTTGATGGGCGACCGAGGGTTGGTGAGCGACGAAAAATCGAACTTCGCAGCGTTCGTGCAGTCGATTGGGTTTGCTGAGACTCCTTAAAACATTTGGAATTGGAATTGGAATTTATGGCGACGATTCCCGTTGAATCAACCGGCTCCACCTCCATCGATGATGCTCGCCCCTGGAGTGCGACGGTCCGCTGGGTGGAATGGCTGCTGCGACCCATGGCTTCCTTGAAGCTGACCGTAGTACTGTTCGCGTTGGCGATCATCGTGATTCTGGTGGGCACGCTGGCCCAGGTGGAAAAAGACATTTGGCGAGTATTGGAGGACTATTTCAAGCCGTGGATCACTCGGGTCGAAGTACCACTGCTTTTCCCCCGTTCGTGGTTTCCGCAGCGTGATTCCGTCCTCGTGTCGCGCGTGTTCGCCTTTGCGTCGTTGCTCGTTGGTTTGTTATGCGGAACGATGATCATTGCGAATGCGATGGCCGGTGCGCCGACGGCGCGTAACCGCCGATTATCGGCCATCGGGCGTGCGGCTGCCGTTGTTCTGCTCGCCACGCTGCTCAGCATCTCGACGCTCTGGACCGGTGGTTTCTGGATGCCGGGCGGCGCTCTGATTGTGCGCTGATGTGTCTCAATCTGCTATCGGCCCACCTGTTGCGATTTCGTTTGCGTGCGCGGGGGAAGAAGTTGGCGATCGGGTTGGCGATCGCCTCCGTGGGCGTGTTCCTGACCTGTCTAGTCGTGTTGAGTGGTCACAATGCCGAAGGGTTTCAAGGCCAACCACCATTTCAATGGCAGACGCTGTGGATGGGTGTGAAGATCGGTCTCAGTGTGGTCGCGGTGGGCTTGGTCGGCTATGCACTTGCCACACCGACTCGTTCCGACACCGAGCGGCATGTGCATTGGATTTGCGGCGGGATGGGCGTCGGACTGTTGCTGCTGGCCGGCTGGCTGTGGGTCACCGGGGACCGGAGCTACCTGGGAGATTCCGGGATGCGCGTCCTTTGGCAGCTGATTTTGGGGCTCGGCGCTAGCTTGGTGCTGCTGCTGGGTGCCATCCCACTGTTTGGTCGCCGAGCGGGAATTGTTGTGCTGCACGCGGGCGTGGGATTGCTGATGTTCGGCCAGTGGTTTGTCAGTAACTACGACGTGGAAGAGCAAATCACCATGGCCGAGGGCCAGACGGTCCATTTCGCTCAGGATATTCGGAACGTGGAGTTGGCGGTAATCGACCGTGAAAATTCCGCAGCGGGCGGCCAGGATGATGTCGTCGCGATTCCACTGACACGCAACGGCAAAGCAACGAGACTGTTAGAGAGCAAGCGAATCGAAGACGAGCAGCTGCCGTTTGACATCGAGGTTGTTCAGTTCATGGGTAACGCGCAGGTCGATCCGTTGCCTGCCGGGCAGTCTACGCCGGTCACCTTGGGAAATGGTCTACGGTTTCAGGCAGTTGAGCGGCGTGGCGCGGCGGGTGCCAGCAGCAGTCAGGTGGATTTGGCCGCCGGCTACTTTCGATTCGTCGACAAAGACTCCGGCGGCTTGTTGGGGACGGTCCTGCTGGCGCAAGATCAGCTGATGATGCGTGGTGGACAATTGGTGCGTTTCGACGCGGAGCAGATTGCGGTCGACGGTCAGTCTTTTGATGTTCAGCTGCGATTTGCACGGAGCTATAAGGACTACTCTTTGCGACTAATCGATGTCCGCAAGGACGACTACCTGGGAACTTCTATTCCCCGCAATTATTCGTCGCGAGTGGAGTTGATTGATCCCAAACGAGATGTACAGCAGGAACTGAATATTTGGATGAACAACCCTCGGCGGTATGCCGGAGAAACGTTCTATCAAAGCGGATGGCGGCTGGATCCGTTGACGAAGAAAGAGTACAGCACCTTGCAGGTGGTGCGAAATCAAGGCTGGATGATTCCCTATGTGGCTTGCATGGTTGGGATGGTCGGGATGCTGGCCCATTTTTCTCTCGTGCTCCTCCGATTCCTGAATCGACAAACGTCCAAACCCGCCGGTGATGCGGACACGAAGCTGTCGGTGAAGTCCCGACCACGCTCTCAAACGGGCTCGCGCCAGTCGGGCCGTTGGGCCAATTGGCTGGTCCCGGCCTGCGTGGTAGCAGGGGCCGTGATACTGTTGGTCCGTGTCGCGACGCCACCGAAGGCGGCCAACGATGAGTTCCAACTCGAGCAGTTCGGTGAATTGCCTCTTGTGTATCAGGGGCGAGTGAAACCGTTCGATACGCTGGCGCGCAACAGCCTCCGCGTCATCTCGGATGCGGAGACGTTTCGCGGACTGCTGCCAATCGAAGAGTGGGAACGCGAGTGGCCGAAGATTGAATCGCAATTGAAAGCCCGTTGGCCGGAACTGGCGAACAAAGACCTATCGGCTTATCAGAAGGGTGACCTTCTGGGGCTGATCGAGTTCGTGGAGCAGGAGACGAAGGCCGATACGTACGAGGTCTCGAAGGTCGTCGAGGAGCTGACCTGCCGGCGGCAGCCGGCGACACGATGGCTGCTGGATGTGATCACTGCCTCGGATCGGGCGCGGCAGCATCGCGTCGTGCGAATTTACAATCTACAGGTGCTGGATCTGCTCGGGCTCTCTCGACGTCCGGGATTCCGGTACTCCCTGGCGGAAATCACTCCGCGGATGGAACAGTTCGAACAACAGGTTCTCCAAGCGGATCGATTGCAGCGCGAGAACGTTGAGGAACTGGACCTCTATCAGAAGAAGCTGCTGAGCGTCGACCAGAAGCTGCGCACGATCATGATGTTATACCGGGCGTTTAGCCCGCCCGATCTGCCGCCGTTGCCGTCGGCGGACGAGTTTGAGAGCGACCACACCCAGGCGATGGAGAAAATGGAGGTGTTTCGGCAGGCCGTAGCAAAAGCGAGTGAACGGTTGCGGATGAGTCCGTTGCCGCTGGCGGTGCCGCCCGAGGATCCCGATGATCCATGGCAAGCCTACTCGGCTGCTTGGCCGGCTCAGTTCTTGGCGACCCAGGTCCTGAAACAAAAGCCAGCGGCCTGCTTTGGTTTCCTGAATGAGATCTTTTTCAGCTATTCCCACCAGGATCCCAAAACCTTCAATAACGCAGTTGCCGCCTACCAGCGCCAACTGCGGAATGAGCCTCCGACGGAACTGCAGACGAGTCAGTCCGTCACGGGAGGGGTGATTTCCCGTTTCTTCGGCTCGTTCTATGCGTTCGAAGCGTATTTCAATCATGCGGCGCCGTTCTTCTGGTGTTCTGTCCTCTACCTCCTGGCATTCATGTTGCTGTCCGTCGGTTGGCTTGTGGGGAGAGTCCCCCTGTATCGGGCCGCGAATAGCCTGATCGGTTTGACGTTTCTGCTGCACACGCTGGCTCTCGTGGCGCGAATCTACATTTCCGGTCGACCGCCCGTGACGAACCTCTATTCCTCCGCCGTGTTCATCGGTTGGGGAGCGGTCGGCTTAGCGTTGATTCTTGAGTACTTCTTTCGGAACGGTGTGGCGAGTGTGATTGCGGCGGTCTCCGGGTTCGCAACGTTGTTGATCGCCCACAAACTTGCCGGTGACGGCGACACCTTTCAGGTGCTGCAAGCGGTATTGGATACGCAATTCTGGCTGGCGACGCACGTGGTCTGCATCACGTTTGGCTATGCGACCACCTTCTTGGCCGGAGGCCTAGGATTGCTATTCATCCTGCGCGGAGTGTTTACCCCGACGCTGAATTCGCGAGCGGCCCATGAACTCGGGCGAATGATGTACGGGACGCTCTGCTTCTCCATCCTCTTCAGCTTCGTCGGTACGATTTTGGGCGGTCTGTGGGCGGATGATTCGTGGGGCCGATTCTGGGGTTGGGACCCCAAAGAGAACGGGGCATTGATCATCGTGCTCTGGAATGCCTTGATCCTTCACGCGCGCTGGGATGGCATGATCCGCGCGCGAGGCATGGCGGTCCTGTCCGTATTGGGCAATGTCGTAACCGCTTGGTCCTGGTTCGGCGTCAACGAGCTGGGCGTCGGGCTGCATTCCTATGGATTTACCGAGGGCCGATTGTTGACCTTGGCGCTCGTGATCCTGGCGCATTTCGTGGCAATCCTGATCGGCTGGCTACCTGTTTCTCTGTGGTGGAGCGAACGGGGGGCCGACCGTTCCTTGGCCAGCCGGTCGACATTGACCGGTGACGCATGACGAAACGAATGCTATTGCTGCTGGCGGGTCTGTTGATCCTGACCGCCTTGCTAGTTGCCAGCCAGATGCGGACGGAGTTGCCGCGCGTGTCCGGGTTCCTGGAAGCGGATGAAATTCGGCTCGGCTCACGAGTCGGTGGTCGGGTGGCTCGAGTGCACGCCGAGGAAGGAGACCGCGTGCAGGCCAACGATCCATTGGTCGAGTTGGAACCGTTCGACCTGCGGCACCGCGAGCAGCAGATGGTGGCGATGGTTGCCGAGTGTCAGGCTGATTTGGATCGACTTCGCGACGGCTATTTGGAACAGGAAATTGCGCAGGCTCAGGCACGCGTGGATAACTGGCAGGCGCAGGTCGAGTTGTTGCAGAAGGGGCCACGACGACAGGAAATCGAAGCGGCCGAGGCACGGTTGCAGGTCGCCCTGGCGCAGAAGGAACTGGCCGAGCAGTCTTTCCAACGAAAACGTGAACTCCACGGTCGCCGAGCCATTTCCGATAGCGAATTGGAGGCCGCCACGGAAGATTTGAAGGTGGCACTGAATCAGCATCTGGTGCGCGAGAAGGAACTCGAGTTGCTGATCGAAGGAACGCGGGACGAGGAGATTCAACGTGCGCTGGCCCAGCGGCGCGAAGCCCAAGCGGCTCTGGATTTGATGCGGCAAGGGTATCGGCGGGAAGAGATTCAGAAGGCCGAGGCAGCCCTGGCGGCCGCCCAGGCCCAACGGGAGGCCGTCCGGGCGCAACTAGCGGAGTTGACGATTCACGCACCGATCGACGCAACCGTGGAGGCGGTCGAACTGCAACCGGGCGATCTTGTCGCCGCCGGTGCGCCGGTGCTTTCCCTGATCGATCGCCACCGCCTGTGGGTGCGTGCTTACGTACCAGGCGGCTGGGATGTCCGCGTGGATCAGCCCGTATTTGTCACCATCGATGGGCGACCCGGTCCGCCGATTTCCGCCAAAGTCGTCTATCGAGCCCGTCAGGCGGAATTTACGCCGAGCAACGTTCAGACGGTGGAGGAACGGTCGCAGCAGGTCTTCCGCATCAAAGTTGCCTTGGACCCCGAGGAAGGGCTTTGGCCCGGAATGACGGCCGATGTCTGGTTCTCGAAGCCGGACGAGGCGAAACGATGAAGACCATCGCCGTCGATGTCCACGACCTGAGCCGTTCCTTCGGGGCGTTGGTGGCTGTCGATCGCGTCACCTTCCAGATCGAGCGTGGGGCGATCTTTGGGCTGCTCGGGCCCAACGGCAGTGGGAAGTCGACCATCATCCGTATGCTGTGTGGAGTTCTCGAGCCAACCGCGGGGCGGGCCCATGTGCTCGGTTGCGACGTTCGACTCGAGGCCGAGCAGATCAAGCGGCGGATCGGTTACATGTCGCAGAAATTCAGCCTCTACAGCGACCTGTCCGTGAAGGAGAATCTGGCCTTCTATGCTTCCATCTACGGTCTTTCGGAACCACAACGCAGCCAGCGCGAGCGGGCCGTGCTGGAGCTGACCGCCCTGACCGATCGCACCGGTCAACTGGCAGGAACCCTCTCCGGCGGATGGAAGCAACGGCTCGCCTTGGCCTGCGCCCTGATCCATGAACCGGAGGTCCTCTTTCTGGATGAGCCGACCGCGGGAATTGATCCGGTCGCGCGGCGGCAACTTTGGGACCTGCTGTTTGAACTCTCCAGTCAGGGAGTAACGCTGCTCGTCACGACGCACTATATGGATGAAGCTGAGCGGTGTACCCACTTGGCTTACCTGTATCAATCTCGGCTGTTGGCACAAGGTCGACCGGATCAACTCCGGCAATTGCCGTCTGTGAATCCGGCCGGCCTGCGGCGCTACGAGCTTTCGCTACCGGATCCAGCGCGGGCTTTGGCCCTTCTGCGAGAGGAACGCCAAGTCCGTGACGCTACCTTGTTCGGTCAGACCATTCATATTCTTGTTCCGGAGACTTGGCCGGTGACCGAGTTGGCTGGCCGCCTGGAACAGCAGCAGCAACCGGTCGCGTGGCGGGAAATCGGTGCGACGCTCGAGGACGCGTTCGTGAGCCTGACCCGTTCGGCAGACGATGCGCGACAGCATCTGTCGAACGACGAGCTCGTTCATCCGCCACAGATCACGGAAACACAGGGGGCCGTACCGGGCGTGGGTCCGCCGAACGAGATGCCGGATCCCCCCGCCGCTGCCCCTTCGATCCCTTCCGCTGGCCTCGCCGGCGGCCCCTGGGCCGGACTGCGCACGGTCATGACCAAGGAGTTCGTGCACATTCGTCGTCAGCCGTCCACAATCTTCTTCATGCTGGTGGTGCCGGCGATCCAAACGCTCATTTTCGGTTTCGCCATCGATACGCAGATCGAGCACATACCGTTGGTGGTCTTGGATCTGGATGGTCGACAACACGCGCGTGAGTTGGTCGAGTCATTCGAAAACACACGCCGGTTTCGCGTGGTGCGCCGTGTGACGCGGCAGGATGAGTTCGAACACTGGATGACTTCGGGACGCGCGAAAGTGGGGCTGCGGATCCCCCCCTTTTTTAGCGATCGTCTCATCCGTGCTGAGCAGGTCGCTGTTCAGGTTCTGATCGACGGGAGTGACTCTCAGGTCGCCACGACGGCGATGAACTCGGCCGCACTCCTGGGTTTTCAACGCTCCTTGCGACTGTCTGCCTCCGCGGAGAATCCATGGTCCCAGGCATCAGCCCGCAACGCAGTCGGTCAACTCGTGCTGCCGATCGAGATGCGACCGCGGTTGCTCTATAACCCGGACCTGGAAAGCGCGCGGTTCTTTGTCCCCGGGCTCGTGGGGATCATTCTGCAACTGGTGACACTGTTCTTGACTTCGTTTGCGATCGTTCGCGAACGGGAACTGGGGACGCTGGAGCAGTTGTTCGTCACACCGGTCGGAACCGCGGGGCTGCTGGCCGGCAAGCTACTTCCCTATGCGGTTGTGGGATTCGTCGAAACACTGCTCGTACTGGTTATCATGGTCTATGTGTTTGCCGTTCCGATTCAAGGCAGTCTGCCGCTGTTGATGCTGATGTCCGGGCTGTTTCTGCTGTGTTCTCTGGGGCTGGGACTTCTGGTGTCGACGGTGGCGGAAACCCAACTGGCGGCCGTGCAATTTGCCTTCGTGATTATGTTGCCGTCCGTTCTGCTGTCAGGCTTCATGTTTCCTCGCGACGAAATGCCCCTTGTGATCCGCACGGTGACATACGCGATCCCCGTGACCTATTTCATCGAGATCTTGCGGGGAATTGTGCTGCGTGCCGCGACTCTGCGCGATCTCATTCCCTCCCTCATCGGCTTGGTGCTCTGTACCGGCTTTGTCCTCACTGCGAGCGTGCTGCGGTTCCGCAAGCGAATTGCTTGAGGAGAATGGGCGTTACCGCAGCGCGTCGACGGCTGTGACGGCGAACATTGTGGCGCCCACCGCCAGTTTGCCGATGGTGCCCCAAATGCGCCCCAGAAAAGCGGCACGCCCAACTTTCATACCTTGGCCGAGCTGTTTTCCTTTCCAATGTTCGCCGACGAGTGCACCGGCGAAGGCGCCCGCTCCACCCCCAACGACGGCTGCGATAACCGAACCGACAACCGGAATCGGACTGCCGACGATCGTTCCGAGCAAGCTGCCGGCCACGGCGCCCAGCACCGACAGGATCATGCCGCGTCGCGAGCCGCCCAGCTTGGCTGCACCGGCCGCTCCCGCAAAAGATTCGATCAGTTCTCCCACGACACACAGCCCCGCCAAGATCGCGACGGTCGGCCAGCCAATCCCCTGGCCGGCTTCCGAAGAGAACAGCCAGGCAAAAGCACCCGCGAGGATCAGCATCAGCCAATTCCCCGGCAGAGACAGCAGGTTGAGGCACCACGCGAGGGCGCAGAGTAGCAATAGGATTGTCACGGCGAGGTAGTACCAAGCGGCTATCACGAGGGATCCGATCGTTGGAGCAGCAAAAGCGGTCTGCGGGATGGGGACGTTGCGCGAGACTTCGGTCGCAGGTTCCCCGCCGGCGTTTTTGTCTCCCGGCTATTCGCTCACCGGTTCGTTTTCTCGCAGGGATTCTCCGAAATCGAACGCCAACTGAGCAGGGAGCCCAGGATCAGGATACCGCAACCCCACCAGAGCGTCTTCCCTGGCATCACGGCAAGGTACAGGCAGCTGACCGCGGTGGAAAGCAGCGGCGTGAAGTACGAGCAGACCGCCACCAGGAGCATATTCCCGCACCGCATCGCCCGATCCCAAAGGCGGTAGGCGACGAAGGTGGCGCTGCCTAAGAGGACGGATTCGAGGATCGCCCGAATGGACCACTGACGCGGTTCGTTCACCAGGCAGCTCAGCAGCAGAAGCACCATCGCCGCAGCCGGCAGAAAAAGGTCGATTGCCCCCTGCGCCCGTCCTTCGGCCCAACGCCGAGTGAGAACCGAATAGAGGGCCCAGGAAAAAGCAGCGGCCAGTGCCAAGCCGTAGGCCGTCGGATGGGAGAACATCCGGTGGGCGATCCCCGACCAGGTCCGCGGTGCGTCATGCATCACGACCAGAAAGGTACCCAACAGTGCCAATAAGACCCCCAGCCCGAGAATCGGGCGAGCCCGGCGGTCGAGCAGAACGACGGAGAGCACGACCGTCAGCACGGGCCAAAGATAGTTCAGCAAGCCCACCTCCACCACTTGCTGCCGATCCGCGGCGCGGCCGATCGCCAGAAACAGGAACAACATGTAGGCAACAAACAGCAAACCGCAGCCCAGCAAGTACCTGGGTGGCAAACGCCGCAGGGCGCGAAGTTGTGCCGGATGGCGGATCAGAACTCCGGCGGACATGAGTCCACTCACGAGATATACGGCGGCTGCCGCGTTGAGCGGTCCCACTTGTTCCGAAAGGCTGCGGGCGATGGCGACCGTCGTACTCCACAACCCAATCGCCAGGAGTCCTCCCGCTGTTGCGCGGGTTGGGGTTGAGTTCTGCGAGCATTTCCCCACGGCTTCGGTCTCCATCCGCTTAGGCCCGTGGATGGTGTTGTCGATGAATCTGTTGTAATCGGGTTGCGTCGACGTGGGTGTAGATTTGCGTTGTGGTGATGTTCGCGTGTCCCAGCATTTCCTGTACTTGCCGCAGATCGGCGCCCCCTGCCAACAAGTGTGTGGCGAAACTGTGACGTAGCGTGTGCGGGCTGACGCTGCTGGGAATCCCCGCACGGACGGCATATTTCTTCACCAGTTCCCAAATCGACTCGCGCGAGAAACGCCGACCGCGGCGCGAGAGGATGACCCAGTCCGGGTCCGCCGGTGCCCGTTCTGCCAGGGCCGGACGTTCCTGCCGCAAGTAGTCTTGAACAACATCCGCCGCAGATTGGCTGATCGGCACCAGTCGCTGCTTGTCGCCCTTGCCGTGGCACTGGCAATATGCTTCGTCGAGATGCAGGTCGGCCATTTTTAGCGAGGAGAGTTCCGATGCGCGGCATCCGGTCGCATAGAGGAGTTCCAGGATGGCTCGATCACGCCGCCAGAACGTATCGGTTTTTCGCGGGCGCGCAGGAACCGGTCAATCTGGCCGGAGGACAGCACGTGGGGGATGCGGTGCCACTGCTTCTTCGTGCCCAGCAGCTCCATGAGGTTTTCCTGCAGAACCCCTTCCAGCTGCAGATAGCGAAAGAACATTTTTACGGCGACCAGGTTCCGCGACATGCTGGAAGCAGCCAGTTGCTGACCGTGCAGCCAGCCCGCGTAGTCCGACAGATCTTGAACCGTCAGGCGGGGCACCTGCCGGCCGTCCAGCCAGCGAACGAACATCCGCAGATCCCGTTCGTAAGCGACGACCGTGTTCGCCGCGAGATGGCATTCGGTCCGCAGATAATGAACGAAGGATGCCGTCCAAGGCGCTTCACCGGTTGACTCGGGGCGTCGGCTAGGCCGACGAAGCAGTTTTCGGGGGGGCATATTCGGAGCCTCGAGAGTGGAGCCGACTCGTAGTCTGTTTCGGAAAACGACACGGCCTGCTTGACGCGATCTGACACGCCCGCCTTGACCGTTGCCAGCCGCAAGGACCGTTCCTGGCCGTCGACCCGTCGTATTGCCCCGCGGAGCACGCTAGGATTGAGGGACGGATCCGGAAGCTCCTGACCGACCCCGTTTTGTTCTATTCCCCAGAAGGCTGTAGCATGAGAATCCTGGTGACCGGCGGTGCTGGGTATGTTGGTTCGCACACGGCTCGGTGGCTTGACCGAGCGGGCCACGAGGTTTGGGTGTATGACAGTCTGATTGCCGGACACCGGGGCGCGGTCCTGCGGGATCGGTTGATTGAGGGGGAATTGCACGACCAGGGCGGGCTTGCGCTCGCGTTGCAGCAACATCAGATTGAGGCGGTAATGCACTTTGCCGCCTTCGCATTGGTCGGAGAGTCGGTGGCTCATCCGGAGCAATACTATCACAACAATGTGGTGGGTACGTTGTGTCTCTTGGAGGCGATGCGTACCGTCGGCGTGCGGCAGATCGTTTTCTCGAGCACAACCGCCACCTACGGTGTTCCGGACAAGATTCCCATCACGGAAGAGGAACGGCAGGATCCGATCAATCCTTACGGCTTCACAAAGCTGGTGATGGAACGAGCCTTGGCTGACTACGCCCACGCTCATCAATTTGCCTACGCCGCCCTGCGCTATTTCAATGCGGCAGGGGCCTCCCCGGATGGCGATTTGGGCGAGGATCACGACCCGGAGTCGCATCTCATCCCGATCGTACTGCAAGTTGCGCTCGGGCAACGTGATCAGATCACGGTCTTTGGGGATGACTATCCGACGCCGGACGGTACTTGTATCCGGGATTACATCCACGTGGATGACTTGGCCGACGCGCATCTGAAGGCACTCGACCGGCTCCAGCCCGGCAAGGGTTTGCAGCTGAATTTGGGGACCGGGCACGGGCATAGTGTGCGCGAGGTGATCGATGCGTGCCGCCGCGTGACCGGCCACGCCATTCCGGAGCAGATTGGCGTTCGACGGCCTGGGGATCCGCCGGAGCTCGTGGCCGACTCGTCCCGCGCACAAGCCATGCTGCGTTGGCAGCCGCGTTACACGCAGATGGAATCGATTGTCGAGACGGCTTGGCAATGGCACCGCACTCATCCCCACGGCTTTGAAGACTGATCGCCATGGCTTTGATCGAACTGCGCGATATCCGCAAAGTCTACCAACGGGGGGAAGTGGAGGTAGTGGCCCTCGCCGGCGTGAGTCTGGAAATTGAGCAGGCGGAATATGTCGCGCTGGTTGGTGCTTCCGGATCCGGCAAATCGACACTGATGAACACGCTCGGTTGTCTGGACCGCCCCACGAGCGGCAGCTACCGGTTGGGCGAGGAAGAGGTCACGACCCTCTCGCAGGATGCGCGCGCCCGGTTGCGGAACGGGCAAATCGGGTTCGTTTTTCAGAACTTCAATCTTCTGAATCGGACGACGGCACTGGAAAACGTCGAGCTGCCTCTGCTGTACGGGCACCACCTGGGACCGCGCGTGCGGCGCCGCCGGGCAACGGAACTGCTGGAGCGCGTGGGGCTTGCGGATCGAATGGATCACCACCCCGCCCAGCTTTCCGGCGGGCAACAACAGCGAGTGGCGATCGCCCGCGCGCTCGTGAATCAGCCTTCGATCATTCTCGCGGATGAACCAACCGGAAACCTGGATTCCAAGACCAGTGCCGAAATCATCCGGCTGTTCTGGGATTTGAATCAGAATGAGGGCATCACGGTGATTCTGGTGACCCACGATGCGGATGTGGCACGGTACGGTCGGCGCACGATCACCCTCCGGGATGGACATGTGATCCGGGATGAGCAGCCGCAGGTAAATTCGCCAGACTCAACGCAATCCAACTTGTCGGACGAGACGGCATCGCATCAAGACGACTGACCCAGAATTGGGAAACGGCTGGGGCCCGTTTGGCCGAACCAGTTACTGATGTGTACGCCAGGATGGAGCCTGCGGGGATGTTGCCTGGGATGGTTGGTCGCCCTCTCTTCCGTTTCGTTGTGCGCTCAGGAAACCTGGATTGGCGTCTTTCCCGAGTCCCGCCGCGTGGAAGTCCGCGATCCCAGCTGCTTGCCACGCGCTGGCTTGCCGGCCGGTTTGCCACCGCCCACCGTCGAGACGACGGTCCCCCGTGAAGCACGCTCGATCTCCCTGGATGAAGCGATCCGGTACGCGTTGGGACAGTCGGAGATTGTTCGCGTGCTATCGGGCTCGGTGCCCGTCAGCAACGGTCGCTCGCTCTATGATCCCGCCATCGCCAACACGCGAATCGACGCCGAACAGTCACGCTTCGACCCGCGACTGGAAACGCGTCACGATTTCCTGCGAAATGAGACCCCCTTTGCACGGCTCGATCCGATCGATCCGGACGGCGCCATAATCGACGGGACTCGCAGCGATCTGTACGATATGACGTTCGGCGTCACGAAGCAGTCGACGACCGGGGCAACCGCCCAACTTCGCGTCGAGACCGATCTGCTGCGTCAACGGCCAGGACCGGTCCTGCTGAATCCGCAGTCGCGCCCGGCCGTGACTTTGGGCCTGAATCAACCGCTGCTTGAGGGCGCGGGTCGGGACGTCAATCGCGTGCCGATCGTTCTGGCTCGGATCGATACGGAACGGTCGTTCTTCCAGCTCAAGGGCGGCCTGCAGCAGATGGTCCGCCAGGTGATCCAGGCGTATTGGGATCTGATCGCCGCCCGCACAAGCCTTTGGGCCGTGGAGCAGCAACTCAAACAGTCGGAATTTGCCGTTCAATTGGAGACCGCGCGCAAGGAGACGGGCATTTCCACTCAGGGGCAGTTGGCCCAAGCCCAGTTGGCGCTGGCCAATTTCCAAGCCAATCGAATTGCCGCGAAAGGTTCGGTCTTGAACGCGGAAGCGGCCCTGCGGGCCATTCTGGCGATTCCGCCCTCCGGGCCAGATGAACTCGTTCCGACGACACCGCCGCTCAAGGAGGCGCTCGCCTTCGATTGGCGTTCGATCGTGGATTTGTCCGAGCGGAATCGCCCCGACCTGATCGAGCTGAAATTGGTGCTCGAGGCAGACTACCAGCAACTGCTCCTGTCGCGTAACCAAACACTCCCACGCCTGGACGCCGATCTCCTTTACCGTTGGAACGGATTGGAAGGCGAGATTCCCACCGGGGCTGATCTGCGCTCGGACGCGGGAGCGTTCACGGACTGGCAGATGGGCATCAATTTCTCCGTCCCCTTGGGGCTTCGCGGACCCCGCGCTGCGTTACGGCAACAGGAACTCATTCTGGCTCGCGATCGAGCGAACCTGGACTTGGCGATGCTGCAGGTTGTCCATGAGCTGGCCTCTGCCTTGCGGCGTCTGGATCAGGACTATCAACAGTATCAGGCGTACGTCGAGACGCGTCGCGCGGCTACCGATAACCTGCGACAGCAGTTCGCGGGTTTTCGCACGGGAAGATTGGAATTCATCAATGTTCTGGAAGCGATCACGAATTGGGGCAATGCGGTCCGATCCGAAGCACAGTCACTGACGCAATACAACGCTGATCTTGCCACGCTTGAGAGCCTCACCGGGACGATCCTGGAGGCTCACGGGATTCGGCTCTACGAGGAACGCTATGGATCGGTCGGCCCGCTCGGGCTGCTTGGACACGAAGCCTGTTATCCGCGGATCTTACGACCTCGATCCGAAGGGGATCGCTACGAGCAAGGCGACGAGGCTGCCGAGTCAGCCTTTGATCTGACCACGCCCGATTTTCTGTTGCGCGATGACCGAGAGCGACTTCGCGAGCGATTCCGACAGCAGTTTCCCGAGGAGTTGCCATCGCCGTCGGACCAGGAGGACCCTGTCCTCCGAAGGCTGCCGAGCGAGATCGATAATGGGGCCGGGGACAATTTCTAGATGGGACCCCCATTCCCTTCTTCGTTCGGAGCCCCATCGGTGGGGAATGAGCGAAGAAAATCCGTCCAGATGTCGCGCCATTCTTGGGGGCGAATATGCGGTTGCTTCTGGCCGATCAACTCACGGCTCACCGAGATTGTGCGTCCGAGCCACCACAGTAGGTTGGCCGACAGCAGTCCCATCCGTCCGTAGTGTTTCCAGTAATACCGGGTGCGCGCGGCGTAGTAATACCGCGGGCGGCGTTTCAAGGCTGCCGGTCGACTGCTGATCTGCGAGCTGGCCCCCATCAAATGCACGATGCGAAGCTGTGGCCAATACATGACCCGCCAGCCGGTCTCCCGGACCCGGCGGCAATAATCCGCGTCTTCGAAATACATGAAGAACCCCTCATCCAACATGCCGACTTGCTGGAGCACCTCGCGCCGAATCAAGACGCACGCAAAGCCGATCCAATCGACAGCTTGGGGTTGGTCCATTCTTGCCACCTGCACATCGTAATGCGACAGCAGCCGCGTCACGGGGCCGGTCGCGGCAGCCTCGACCAGTTCGCTGACCGGGTGGAAATCACGAAAACAACTGGGAGACCACCGGCCGTCGCCCTCTTCGCAGCTCGGGCCGAGCAATCCAGCATCGGGATGCTCCTCGGCTGTCTTCAACAGTCCACGAATGGTGCCGGACGGGACGAGCGTGTCACTGTTCAGCAATAGGTAGAACTCGGCATGCGTTCGGCGAATCGCCCAATTGTTGCCAGCGGCGAATCCTTCATTGTGCGGGGCGCGGAGAACACGAGCCCAAGTCGACCAACCGCGTTGCCGAATCGCCACCTCGATTCGGTCCGCTGAATCATCGCCGGAATCATTGTCGACAACCACCGCCTGTTCCTGATCTGCTTCGAGCTGACCTTCCAGTGAGGCCAGACAGTCGATCGTCAGTTCAGGCGTTCGGTAGTTCAAAATGATGATCGCCAGGCGCATCAACGGAAGTCCCTTCATGGACCGGAAACGTCTCTTCTAACCATTCAGCAACCACTTCGCCGAGCTGCCGTGCGTGTTCCGGCAGCAGGAAATCGTGGTCGGATCCGGTCACGCTGCGCCGCGTGACTTGCCGGCTGCCCTGTGCGTGAATCACGGCTCGTACGCGATCATACATCTCCACGTTGTCGGTGCTGCCAAACGTAAGCAGAGTGGGCTGTTGGATGGCACAGGCCTGCCGCAAGCAGTGAATCAGCGGCAGGTTGACTCGTTCGCCCAACTGATCGGCCAACCAACGGTCATCCCGTTGCATTTGCCGACCTCTCCGCCACCGGCGCGCGGCGGCGGTCTGCAAGGATCGTAGGTGAAACCGAAGGTCAATGCGCAGCGCCAACAGCTTCTGCCAGGCTTTCCGCGACAGGAGTCGGTCGCGATAGCGCCAAAGAGGCTCTCCGTCCCGTTCGGAAGGGTGTCGGGAGAAAACCAGCGGTAGCTCGATCAGTCCAACGGCGGCGATCCGCGGGTCACCGCCCGACAGCATCCCGGCGGTCACCGCACCGCCACAGACGCCGATCAGAATCACGGAGTGGATGTCCCGGTTGTGCTCCAGCCACGTGATCGCTTCGAGTGTGTCGGGTATATGTCCGCCCGTTTCGATGGAGTGAAACAGGTCTGCGCCCGTGCGGAAATCTAAGGATCCTTCGCTGTTCCCCAGACCACGGGCATCGAACCGAAGCGAAGCCCAACCGGCTTCTCCCAAGCGTTTTGCCAGACGCTGATGGAGTTGGTTCCACCCGGATCGTAGGTTCATCCCTTGTGGCGGGAAGAGGATTACCGGCCGGGAGCTGTCCCACGCTGGCGGCGTGTGAAGGATGCCGGTGCATCGATGGCCTTGCACGGAAAACTGAATCGGCTGGTCCGTCTCCTGCGTGTCGAAACATGCGACCGATTCGACTGCGATCGCCGGTCGCTTCCGTCGTGGGTCTTGTTTGCTCCGAAAAGCGGCGGCATCGCCCGACCGATCATCCGCGGTTTGCATTTCCGCGCCCCATCGCTCGGCCAGCCAATCGCCTGTGATCTGGAACAGCTCGTCGGGAGTGACTCGCGGGGCATAGTCCTGAATCAGCGATCCAAACCAGAGGGGCGGCGCGGCGATCGACGCGTGTTCGCAAGTGCCTTTCCCGCTCCATTTCGCATGCAGCTGGGCCAGCTTTCGGTTGACGGGACCGGTGGCCTGCTTGCGGACTTCCCCGAGCAAGGTGGGTGCCGAGAGCCGCGGGATGATCGCCGGAAAATCAAATCCCTCGAGTGACCGCACGAACGGCGGCCTCAGCGGACGCCCCTCGAGGATGACCTCTCCACCCGCCTCAATTTCTTGTTTCAGTTCGGCGCGAGTGCGTGCGGGTCCGGTCGGCCGGGCCATCTGCTTGGCTAACAGCGTCCGCAACAAGCCGTTCAGGTACTGCGGCCCGTCGAGAATCGGCTCCCAGAGGATCAGCGGACCCGGTCGCGCGAGTTCGGACCAGACCTGTGCTGCCAATGTCGCTCCCCACCGCAGCCCGCCCAAGGCGTGGCATCGAATGCCGCTGCGCTGCTCGAAGGCGGCGATCGCTCGGCGAATATCGTCCGCATAATCTGCGAGCGTGAGTTGGTCGAATGTGCCGCTGCTGTCCCCGTGGCCGCGGTAGTCAAAACGGAGAACCGACCAGCCCCGCTCGGTCAGGTTTCGAGCCCATTCGACGAACAACCGGTGGGCAAAATCGAACTCGTGGGCTAGGGGAGGGCAGAGCACGATTCCGCCACGACGCAAGCGTTCCGGCTGGGCGCATGCAGGGTCGCGAAAATCGGTTCTGACCGGTCGCCGAAATAGAAGGCCTCTTCCATTTAGTTCTGTTCTAAGAGAACCGGTTCCACCAGTTGCGGAGTCAGGTGCAGATACCGTGTGCTGCGTCGCTTCTGATCGATGTCGCGAAAAACTCGTTCCACCTGCTCGGTACGAAAGCCGATCGCGGCGGCGGCTTGTTCCGCCGGCATCCCGTGGTTCCGGGCGTAGAGGCAGAAGTCGAGTTTGTCGTAGGGTAGAGAAAAATAGAATTCTTCCTGCGTCTGGGCCAAGGGGTAGGTATCGGTCGTGGGCAATTGACTGCAGACCGCCTCGGGAACCTCCAGGTACTCCGCCAGCTGGTAGACTTGCGTCTTGTACAAGTGCGCGATCGGCTTTATGTCGGCCGCTCCGTCCCCCAATTTCACGAAGAATCCCTGGTCGTATTCGAGTCGATTGGGCGTGCCGATCACCGCGTAGTTCAGGCGGTCGGCGCGATAGTATTCGAGCATCTTCCGGACGCGCTGCTTGAAGTTGCTGGCGGCGACGACCGCCAGGTAGGCGTCATGGGGTAGGCGGGCTTCGTGGAGGTGCCCCTCTGGGTTCTGCACGATGATCGAGAAGAACCGCAGTTGATCTGCGTCTGCCAGGTCGGGCAGGGCGATCTTGCATTTGAATCCGGGGCCATATTCCGGCAGGACGCTACGAATGGCTTCATCGCGAAGCGAATAGCAACCGGCCGCTTCGAGGATCGGCGTAATGTCCTGTTCCACGCTTTCAATCCCCAAGTGATCGACAACGGCACGACTTAGTTGGCGCGTGGTCTCGGAGGACTCGCGTTCGGGCAGCAACAGTCCGATCACGCGCTTGGGCCCGAGCGCATGGACGCAGAGCGCCGCGACCACGCTGCTGTCAACGCCTCCGGAAATTGCCACCACGGCTCCCCGCCGTCGAAGATCGCGGCCGAGCACCTGTCGCAGTCGTTCGCCAATTCGTTCGACCTCTTTTTCCGGATTGAGTTTCAATTCGTCCAACGGATTGGTGGCCAATTCAGACATGGTTTCCTGCCGCCTCTGCTTCCAAGGTCTTCCGGTCGATTTTGCCGACGGCGGTCCGCGGAAGTTCTGCGCGGATCTCGACATGCGTCGGCACCATAAAGCTCTCCAGGTGGCGTGCGCAGTGGGCTCGAACCATCGCGGCGTCCACCGGGCTCCCCTCTTGCACCGTCACGAAGGCGTGGATCGCCTGTCCTAGAACCGGGTCTTTTGCACCGACGACGGCCGCTTCGACGACGCCTTCGATCCGATGAACCGTATCTTCGACTTCGCGCGGGCTGACTTTCTCGCCGCGCAATTTGATGATGTCATCGGATCGACCGACAAAGTACAGATAGCCATCCTCGTCGGCACGAAACTGGTCCCCCGTGTATAGGATTCGATTGTACGGCAAGTCATCCGGTTTGAGGACACGGGCGGAGGCTTCCGGAGCACGCCAGTAGCCCTGCATCACGTGGGATCCGCGAACCACCAACTGTCCAACTTCTCCCGCGGCCGCCCGCTTACCCTGCAGGTCGACAACGTATGCCTCCGTGTTGGGCATCGCCTTTCCCACCGACCCCGGTCGCTGGTCAATCTCTTCCGGGGGCAGATAGGCCACCCGCTTGCATTCCGTGAGGCCGTACATCGAGAAGATCTGCAAGTGAGGCAGCCGACGTCGAAGTTCAGCGATGTGTTGTAGCGGGAGGGCGGCACCCGTATTGGTGACGTACCGCAGCGCGGACAGATCGTACGGAGTCAGATCGACGCGCAGCAGGATGGCCAACAAAGTGGGCACCAACGGGAATCCGGTCACACGCTCCTGCTCGAGTCGTTTCAGAATGGCGGCCGGGTAGGCAAACGATCGCTCGAGCACCAGCGTGGTTCCGTGCTTGACCGTCATTAGCCACTGGTAGAGGCCGTAGTCGAAGGACAGGGGCAGTGCGCAGAGCACGATGTCGTTGGGCTGCCATCGCAAATAGGTCGTAATCGAAGTGGCGGCGGTCACCATGTTCGCGTGCGTCATCATGACGCCTTTGGGGGCCCCGGTCGAACCGGATGTGTAGATCAACGCGGCCAGATCCACGTCGACCGCTGTGCGGGCGGGAGGATCGGCGGAGAACGGTGCGTCGTCGACCAACCGGTTGGGGCTCCAGACCGGTTGATCGTAGGTCGTCGGATCGATGTCCTGACCGTCGACGACGTAGAACATCTTCAAGTGGGGCAAACCCTGCAGAGCGTCGCGGGCCGCCTGTAACTTTCGTCGGTCGGTGATCAGGACCCGCGCGCCCGAATTGTCGAGCACATACGCCAGTTTCTCGGGTTTTGTCGTGGGATGCAGGATCACGAAGACGCCGGCCGCCTTGAGGACGGCGAACAACGCAATCGCCGCCTCTGCAGAATTGTCCAGATGGATGACGACGCGGTCCCCACGCTGAACACCACCAGTGCATAGCAGATGAGCCAAACGATTGGCATGTTCATCCACCGACCGATAACTCCACCGTCGGTCATCGCAGATCAGAGCGGTTTGGCTCGGCGTGCGTTCGGCCGATTTTTCCAGGAACGATTGCAGCAGCACGTCTTCAGTCCTTGTTCTCCGTCCGTTTTCGCCGTACATAGCCGCTCAGATTCCTGAGAGAATCGAGGTTTTCCGGAACCAATTCGGTATCCTCCACCTGGACCTGGAACTGCTCCTCCAGGAAGGACACCAATTCCAGGACTCCCGTCGAGTCAATGACCCCGTTCTCCAGCAAGGACGCATCCTCATCTGGAATGGCAGACGACTGGCCAAACAGGAAATTCTCCACCACGAACTGGCGGATTTCCTCGATGACATCATCCTGTTGTATGGACTCGCTCATTGGTTTCCATCTTTCCCTGCTGATCGAGGAACTGGTGAATCAGAATCTGTGTCGACAAGACAGCGACGAAGGCCATGTTGTCGCGGGCGCCCTGGAGTTTGCCACGGCGGGCCTTTTCCACGAGCCTGGATACGGCATCGGCTCGAAACAGCCCGTACTGCTTCAAACGGACCGGATCCAACAGATCCACCACGTAATCGGGCGGCGGAGAACCGTCTGGGCCAGGGAAGAAACTCGTCGCGTCGGGGGCCCGATAGGGCTGTTTGGAGCGATTCAGTACTTCCCTGGGCAGGAGATCCGCCACCGCTTGCTTCAAAATGTACTTCTCGTTTAGCCCACGCATTTTCCATTTCACCGGCAGACGCGCGGAAAACTCGATGACACGGTGATCCAGGAACGGAAAACGTCCTTCCACGGAATGTCCCATCGACATTCGATCCCCCTGGGAGGACAGAATGTAGCCCGGCATGAGGCCGGTTGATTCGAGATACTGCGCCTGACAGAACGACGGCCAGCGAGTAAATTCCGGTGGTAACGATTCGAGTAGATCTTCCTGCACGTCGTAGCCACGCAATTCGGCGAGCACATCGTCGGACAGGAAGACCTTCAAACCGCCCGTCATCTCCCAGCGAGGCAGGTGGGAAAAGAACGGGCTCGCCAACGCGTTTTCGTCCACCCGAAAGAACCGTTGCAGAT
The DNA here is from genome assembly GCA_963776055.1 of uncultured Planctomycetaceae bacterium. Taxonomy (GTDB): domain Bacteria; phylum Planctomycetota; class Planctomycetia; order Pirellulales; family Pirellulaceae; genus CAVZLD01. The sequence continues at coordinate 56,975 of CAVZLD010000001.1, forward strand.
AGGCTGGTGACAGTCGCTGTAGATTACCCAGGTACGGGTAGAGCCGCTGTAACAAGAGGGGCCGCCAGGACGGAGTTGCGGTCCGCAGCCCAGAAGCGTCGGATTTTCGCTTCCTTGAAAATGTCGTATCCCCCGAGGACCTCGTCGGCCCCTTCGCCCGTCAGCACCACCTTGTATCCACTGTCCCGCACCAATCGGGATAACAGGTATAAAGGAGCCGGCGCCGTGCGGACCAACGGCGTTTCCGTATGCCAGATCACCTCCGGGAAGACGTCACCGATCCGATCGTTGGAACAGAACGTGGCGGAGTGGTCTGTGCCAAGATGCTGGCTCGTGCGTTGTTGGAAGGAGCTTTCGTCGTGCTCACGCGATGCGAATGTCACCGAGAAGGTCCGCAAGGGATTCCGCGTGTAGTGCTTCACCAGCGCGGTTACCGCGCTGGAGTCGAGCCCGCCGCTCAAGTATGCACCGACCGCAACGTCGGCCCGCAGACGAATTCGCACGGCGTCAACCAACAAGTCGCGCAATTCCAGGCGAAGGTCGTCCAGGGACGCCTCCGTTCGATCGGCCGGATACTCGAAGGACCAGTATCGCTGTACTGTGACGCGTCCGTCGCGAAACCGTAGGTTGCACCCCGGAGGTAGCGATCGAATGCCCTGCCAAAGAGTCCGCTGCCCAATTGGATGCCAACAGGTAAATACCTGCTCCAGCCCCCGCAAGTCCAGGCTGCGGGAAACCATGGGGTGTCGCAGAAGGGCCTTGATTTCCGAGGCGAACAGGAACGTGCCCTGGATCAGCGTGTAATACAGCGGGCGAATGCCCACCCGATCACGAGAGAGAAACAACTCGCGGCGTCGTCCGTCCCACACCGCAAAGGCCCATTGTCCGTTGAAATCGTGAACACAGTCCGGTCCGCGTCGATGGAAATTCCGAAGGACCACTTCTGTATCCGACCGCGTATCGAACGACACGCCCTGCGATTGCATTTCGTCCCGCAGTTCCAGGTAGTTGAACAGCTCGCCGTTGTAGCTGATCGATAGGTCCGGCTGCGGAAGACGCATTGGCTGCTGGCCGCCAGCCAGGTCCACGATGGACAGTCGCGCGTGGGCTACCGCAGCTTCGCCATCTTGGTAGATTCCGTTCTCGTCCGGCCCGCGATGAGCAAGTGTGTCAATCATCGCCGCCAGGATCGATCGGTCCGGCTGGCGACCTCTCGGATGGACAATTCCGGCGATTCCACACATACCACGCGACCTTCCAACAACTGCTCTTCGAAATCCCCGCCGATCGTCCTGTGGGGCACCACCGCTCCCAGAATGTGCGGCCGCGCCGCTTGCCCTTCCCAGAGCCTGCCGCTGTCTTCGCGCAGCAGCCAAGTCCGTTTCGCGCTCGCACGGTCAAAGTCTCTGCCAAATCGGAGGAATTCGAGTCGCGGGAGCGGAATGGCGGGCTGCGTGCGTGCCCATGGAGCAGGCGAAGAACAACACGCGAAACTATAGGTGGCAGTTTCGCAAGTCGCAAGGCAGTCGAATCGTGTTGGGCAACGGCTATTCGTACCGGAGCGCCTCGATCGGATCCAGGCGGCTCGCGCGGCGTGCCGGATAGAATCCGAAAAACATTCCCACCATCGCGGCAAAACCGATCGCCACCAGAGCCGCCGGGATGGAAATCACGATTGGCCATTCCGTGCCTTGTGTCCAGGAGTTGATGCCCGTCGTGATTCCGGCGGACGCAACGACGCCCAAAATCAGGCCAATCAGTCCACCAATGCAGGACAGGATGACCGATTCGACCAGGAATTGCCCGAGGATGTCGCGAACGAGCTCCGACGGCCATGCGAATTCCGATCTCGCGCGTCCGTTCGGTGACCGACACCAGCATGATGTTCATGATTCCCACGCCGCCGACGAGCAGGGAAATTCCGGCAATTGACGCGAGCAGAAGCGTCATGATTCCGGTCACCTTCCCCAAGATATTGGCGATCTCGATCGTATTCTGAACCTTGAAGTCGGGCGACTCACCCGGCCCGATCTCATGCCGGTCCAACAGCAGCTGCTCGACCTGGACGCTCGCATCCGTCATCCGATTGGCCGAGCGGGCGGAGGCAAGAATCACATTCACATCGTCGAAGGCCGATCCCCACATCCGTCGGCGAACCGTGGTGAACGGAAGCAACACAATATCGTCCTGATCCTCGCCGACAATATTCGCGCCTTTGGCCTCCAGCACGCCGACAATCTGGAAGGGAATGTTGCGGATCCGAATCGTCTCGCCGATCGGATTGACGGTCTGAAACAGACGGGCTACCAGGGTTTGCCCAATGACGCATATCTTGGCGGCGGAGACGATATCGCGTTCGGTGAAAAACCCGCCGTACCGAAGTCGCCAATTGCGGACGGTCAAATACTGCGTGCCAACGCCCACCATTTCGCGCGGCAGCCAGTTCGTATTCCCATAAATGACCTGGCCTCCGGCGCCGACGATCGGCGATGCGGCCAGGATGTAAGGGCATTCGCCGGCAATCGCGTCGGAGTCTTTCGAGGTCAGCGTGATGGTTCGACCTTGCCGAACGCCGGACCTCCGTCGATACTCGGGGAAGATCACGATCACATTGGTCCCCAGTGTCTCGAACTGGTTCTGCACAAGCTGGCTGGCGCTTTGACCGATCGAGACCATTGTCGTCACGGCGGCAATGCCGATTACGACGCCCAGAATCGTGAGCCCGGCCCGCATCTTGTTCTTTGCCAGTGCTCGCAGAGCGATCCGTGTGGTGACCAGTAAATTCATCCGTTAGGGTCCCGTTGATTGGGTCGCTCTTGACGCGGTAAGGTTATCCTGGCCGGCCCCCGATATCCACGTTGACCACCAGCTTTTGCCCCGGTTCCAGATCACCCTCCACGACCTCGGCGTGGCGGTAGTCGCTGATCCCGAGCAGGACCTCTTTGGCCCGCAGCTTCTCTCCTTCGAGGACCCACACATGCCGCCGTAGTCGCTTGCGACTCGCTTCGACCCGTTCGTCGGCCGTGACCTCGTCCACCGTCTCCGAAGCTTCCGTCGACGGTTCGTTGCCGCCCCCTTCCAGCAACTTGCGATCCTCCTCGCGAACCATCTCCGGTTTGGGGTAGAACCGCACGGCCGCCCAGGGAATCAGGACCGCTTCCTGCTTTTCTTCGATCTGAAAGGTCAGGTTCGCCGTCATTCCGGGCAGCAGCTTCAGTTCGGGGTTTGGGGCCGTGACGACCACTGGGTAGGTCACGACATTTTGCACCTCCGTCGAACTCATCCGAATCTCCTTGATCCGTCCTTCGAATAGTTCGTCAGGATAGGCATCCACGCGGAACCAGACCGGCTGTTGCTCCGCTTGCGCCTTTCGGATCAGCCCGATGTCTGCTTCATCGACCGAAGCGTAGATGTACATCTCCTCGTCCATGTCCACGCCCAGAACGAATAGCTCCGGTGTCTGAAACTGCGCCGCGAGTGTTTGTCCAGGATCGATCTTCCGGTCAATCACGCGACCGTTGTGCGTCGCCTTGATTTCGGTGTACCGCAGATTCACCGTGGAATTCAGGAGATTGGCCTGTGCCTGCTTCACGGATGCCTCGCTAATGGTGCGTTGGGCTTCGAGCGACATCCGGTTGAATTTTAGCCGGTCGAGTTCGGCATCGGAAATGAAGTCTTCATTCTGTTCGTAAAGACTCAACGTGCGCTGTTCGTCGCGGACCGCCTGTTGCCACACTGCTTTGACTCGATTCACTTCCGCCAGACGCGTGTCCAGCGCCGCTTGGTCGCGATCCACGGCGGCCGAATAGAGGGCCGGGTCAATCCGCGCCAGGATTTCGCCTTTCTTGACATCGTCATTGAAGTCGGCGTTCAGCTCGATGATCGGCCCCGATACGAACGTACCGATTTGCACCGAAAGCTTGGGCTTCACCGTACCGGTAGCGTTCACAATGGAACGGAGATCGTCCTGCTGTACCTCCGCAAACCGAAAGACCGGCTTGTTCCGACGAACCCAGTAGGCTTTGAGGGGCAGGTAGGCGGCGTAGCCCAACCCCGCAAGGATGGCGAGGATGATCGTGAGTTTGAGAAGAAAACGCATCGATGTCGCGGCGGTTGGAATCAGAGTAGAGGCTTCAATGAACTGCAGACGTCGGCATCGGCCAGCCGATTGATGGAGCCGGCCCCGTGGGGGCGGGCCGTTGCCTGACTCGTGGCGAGCAGTCGTCTCATCTGGACCTCAGTGTATTTGCTCGGCGTCGTCTTGGCCAACCGGCGACGACCGGTTCGCTGCAACTTTTTCGTGAGGCCCGGCCGCGAACGTTGCGTGGGCGGAAGCGAAACTGTCGTTCATGGGAGTCGCGGCGCGGGCAAGCGTCACCCTGCAGGAGGGGGTTTGGGCGGGGCGAACTTGATCTTGTCGATCAGTTTCACAATGTTGTCGTTCTCGTCGATGTAGCCGGAAACCGCGGTGATGGCGTCGATCACACGCGCGTAACGAAGTTGATAGTCGCAATCGATTTCCAGCTCGATGTCGCGCACGCTGCCCGGGCCCGCGTCATCCCCAATGAGACTGCGAATGTAGCCGTGGAGCCCCCGGAAGTCGGTAAAAGCCCGATCGTTCAGCTGGATTCCATCCGGCCGCAGTTCGCCCTGTTCGTCGGCCAGTAGTCGCAGACGCAACGGCGGCAGCAGCGATTCATCGGGAACGCCCGCGTTGGCAGACGCCAACGGCATCTTGACGTTGAAGTCGCCTTCTTGGGCGACGATCTTAAAAGTCATGATGAAGAAGACGAGCAACTGAAACACGATGTCGATCATCGGAGTCATCTGAAGCTCGATCTTATCTTCGGGGCCGACATGGTGTTCACGAAATCGCATGGGGTTGACTCTTTCGAATGATTCCGCCGAAGGCGGGACGCGTGTTGCACGCATCCCGTGGCCCAATCAGTTCACATCCTCTTCCGCCCGAAGGGCAAAGACTTCAAACTTGGTTTCCTGGCAAATCTGGATTACTTCCTGAACTTTGCCCATCGCTGCGTTGGCATCAGCCCGGATGATCACGGTCGCATCACTCGGGGACTTGTCGATCAATCGCAGGAATTCCCCTTCGCGAATCATGACAGCTTTCAGGCCGGTAAGTGGTCGTTCTTCCCCGCCCATCAAGACCGTTCCGGTTTTCGTCAACTGAATGAAAATCGGGTGCTCGAACGGAGCGTCTGGCGGCTTGGCCAGTTCGCTGGTCGGTAACTTGATTTTGTCGTTCTGGTCGGCCTGCGTAAAATTGATCATCACCATGAAGAAGGCGATCAATTGGAACGACATGTCGATCATCGGGGTGAGATCGCCCGTGGCACTCGCGGACTCGTGACGGCGGAACCGCATCGTATTCGTCTCCGAGACTCCAGAACGGTCAGGATCGCTTTCCCGCCAAAGGCTCCAGGCGACTCATCAAGTTATCGCTCAGAATGCCCACTTCCAGCACCAGTCGCGAAACCCGGTTGCGCAACAGGTTGTAGGCGGCAATCGCGGGAATGGCGATGAACAGGCCAATCAGCGTCGTGAACAAAGCCGTCGAAATCCCCTGAGCCAGTTCGGCCGGTTTGGGGGCGGTCGGTGACGTGGCAATCACTTGGAACGAGTTGATCATGCCGTGAACCGTGCCGAAGAGGCCAATCATGGGGCTGATCGTGCCGATCAACGCCATGTAACTCAATCGATGCTCGAGCTTCATGTTCTCCTCCTCGCCGACCTCCTGCATCGCCTCGATGACCTGCGAGTAGCCGGCCGAGAGTTTCGAGAGACCAGCCGAAAGAACTTGCCCCAGGAATGACTCGTCGCTCTTGGCCAACTCGTACGCCTCTTGCAGCTTCCGCTCGTTCACGTTGGCCTCGAATACCTCCACCAGCGCCATGGGGCAAACATTCTCCCGACGGGCTGTCAACAGATTCATGACGATCAGGGCGACCAGGGTGAAGGAGAGAAAGAGGAAGATCAGCGAATAGCCCCAACCGAGCGCATCGAAGGCCCACTCCAGGTAGTTTGGCGGATCGGTCGACGTGGTGGGGTCCACCACGGGGGTAGCCGCCGGTGGATCGGTCGCGACCTCGGCAGCCGGTTCCGCATTCTCCTGTGCGCGGACGACGGACGACGGCAGCAGGAGCATCGTGGTCGCCAGCAACGCCGCCAGCCCACCACTTTTCCACCACGTGAAGCGGTTTGCGTCATGAGTACGCGTTGCGGACGCATCACTGCCGCTGGGCAGGGAAACCTCCGCGAAATAATGCGATCCGGAGTGCTTCAAACGGCTCGTGCCAACCGTGGACGGGGAACGTGGTCTCATCTTGGCCTCCGATGATTCGACGAGTCGACGCCGGGCAGGTGAGCGGTGCCAGAGAACGGCGCGGACACAGCGTTCAGGAACAGAATCTTTTATTGTAATCGGCGGATGGAAAGTCCGTAACTCGGCAGCGGACCCGAAATCTTCCTGGTGGCTTAGGAATCGCGTTTGCCCCAGATCGTGCCGCCATAGCGAGACCGGAGCAGGTTGCGGGCCTCGACGGCTCGCTCCGGTTTGTCGATCTGGCCCCACAGATTGCTGAGGTAGTACAGAGCTTCGGCGTGAGCATCCCGTTGACGAAAGTACAGCAGGTCGACATGTAAATAGGCCAGGACCGCCTCCAGCGGTCGATTCGCCTTGCGGTGCACCGTCCCGAGTGCCAGGTAGGCCTCGGAGAACAGTTCGTCGTCCGCCGGGTCGTTCGTCGCCAGCACCTGCTCGATGGCCTGTTGGGCTTCCTCCGTTTGCCCCAACTCCGCCAGGCAGGTCGCTTTGCCAATCTGGGCCAGCGTTTGCTGGTGTTGTGCTTCCACGTCGGAAAGGCTCGTCGTCAGCGCTTCGTCGAACTTCCCGACGGCCTGCTGATATTCCCCTTGTCGTCGCAAGGCCTGCCCCTCCAGGACCAGGGCCAGCAGTTGAAATTCGGGCCAAGGGGCCTTTCCCAACTGCTCGTAGTATCGCGACGCGTTTTGGTAGCTTCCGAGATGGACGGCCAAATCGCCCAGTTGGCGTACTGCTTCGTAGAAATGCAGGCTTTGTCGATTCGTTCGGATGAAGTCCAGCAGTTGTCGGACCGCGGCACTCGCGTTCCCTGACCCCTGCAGCCCCAGACTGGCGGCCGCCGTGGCCCGGTAGAATTCCACTTCCTGGCGGATCAACTCCCGCGTGTTGGCATCCAACTCGAGATCCGCGAGTTGCTCGTACGCCTGCTCATATTGACCCGATAGCACCGCACTTCGCGCTTGACGCAAGGCCGCGGGCTCGCCGGCCAGTCCGATCCGCTGGATTTCGTTGACGGCGATCGTTCGATCACCGGCGTTGGTCGAGATGACGACCTGCGTTGGGCTCACCTGGCTAATCGTCCCCATTACCTTAGAACCGCGGCGATCACGCCGTGAGAGCGTAATCGTATCCTGCGCGGCGAGCTGATTGACGTAGATTATTGCGAGAAACACGACCATTCCGGATCGGATCCGTCGGGCCGTTCGCAGACGAATTGGACTCATGGCAACCCCGTTGGTTTCTTGCCGCGGCTCTTCTGGATTTCCTGCAGCAACGCGTCGTACTGGGCTTTCTGTTCCGGACCTCCCAAGTCCGGATAGACGAGGGCAGTGCGGAGGATGTCTTGTTCCGCGGCGGCGAGTGTCGTCCCCTGCTCGTTTTGCGGTTGTTGGAGGGCGTAGGCGTAGCGGCATTGCGCCAAGCGAAAACGGCATTCGTGGAACAGGTCGCGAAGGGATGCTTTGCGGGCGACGATGCGCGCCAGGCGACCGTACCCCCAGATGCGGTTCGTTTGGCTAACCGGATCCAGATCGGTGCCCTGGATGGCCTCGCGATACGCTTCCGCTCGCCCCTGGTCGCCCCATTGCTGCAGCAGACGTGCCGCCTCCATCTGCAGGTACACCTGGTTGGGGCGTTGCGCCAGGATCTTGGCAAATTCATCCCGCGCTTCGGCAAACTTTCCGGCCTCCCGATAGGCCGTGCCCAGGCGACTCTCGGTGATCCAGCGTGCATTGGCATCCAGCGCCAGTTGCCCGGCTGCCGATCGCTCCAGGATCGAACGATAGATGGCGATTGCCTTGTCGACAAATCGGATCCCTTCGGCCGTCAGTTGTCCCTCCGCGTTGACCAGCGCGCGTCCCAGGCCGAGGTACGATTCTGCGACCCAGTTCAGCACGTCGACCTCCGTTGCGGAAGCCGCAGCCCGCTCCAGGAATTGCGCAAACGCAGCCGACAGATTCCGTCTTCCGGCGGGTGGGGCCGCCTCAATCTGTTTCCGGACATTCTGTGCCAAGGCAACGTACGTTGCCGCCAGTTGTCGCTGCCCGGCGGCATCCTTGCCGTACGTTCCCCGTAGTGTCTCGAGCGTTGCCATTGCCTGGGCGACCGTTTCGTCGGGATCGGCTGCTTGCGGCAGGGTGGCGACGTAGGCCAACAACGCAAGCGTGTAGGCACGCTGCATTCGGGCGGGGGATTGCATGAGCGGATCCTGGGCCATCGCCAACGCACGCGGGCCGTACGTCGGATGTTCCAGGAGTTCGAGTGCTTGGCGTGGTTGGTCTTGCTGCAGAGCTCGTTGCGCCAGCGAGAGTGCCGCGGCAACCATCGCGGGTGTGGCCGGCTGCCCCTGGCTGTGCCGCAAACCATCGTCCAGCAACTGGGTGGCCCGCACCCGTAGTGTTTCACTTGCCTCTGCCGTAGCGGCGGACTCGTTTTCGGCGGAGTCGGCAAACGACCGGTTCCACAGCGCCTGTCCGGCCGCGAGTTCGGCGGGGCCACGCTTCGACGAATCCTCCGGCAATTGGGCCAGATACTGCTCGGCCTCGTCGAAGTGACCGTCCTGAATGCTCAAAGTCACGAGCGTTCCCAGCGCATCCTCCGCCTCCGGTTGACCGGCATATCTTCGAGCAAGGTCTTCCGCGGTCCGCCGGATTTGTTGCGTCAGCGACGTGGCGGCGGGCAAGCTGCCATCGCCGTACAGTTGCACCAGGGAAGCGAGTGCGACGGATCCGGCACGTCGCCCTTCGGCCGAGTCGGGAAAATGGCGGGAGAGAAAGCCGGCGAGTACCGCGGAATCGCCGTAGTTCTTCGCGTAGTAGTGCAGTGTGCAGAGATAGAACCGCACCAAATTGAGCTGCTCGAGCGGGGTTTCATCATCGGCCAGCAGCCGCGCCTGATCAAAGATTTGGAGTGCCTTCTGATCGGACTGCTCCAACTGTTCGCGGGCGGTTCGCAGACGATTCTCTGCCTCTTTCCGCTGGTCGGGATCGGTGATGTGCGACAAGCGGTCTCCCAGCAGGGCGATCGTGCCGGCGGCGACCTGTCGTTGCTCCAGAATCTCCTGGCCAGCCTGCAAAGCTTCGGCGAACGTGGTCGCTTGCACCTGACTGGTTGGCAAAGTGATTGCCTGGCCGGACTCTGCCAACAGTTCCTGCGCGGCCTTCTGGCTTTCTCCAGGATACTTGGCCACCTCCACGGCCAACCGCCGCGCGTCCGCTTGCAGACGCGATCGGTCCCGCGCTCCCGCGTCCGAGCTGGCCAGTTGCAAGTACGCCTCGGCCAGTCGCAGACGCAAGGTGAGCCAATCCGGATCGTCCTGCTCGTCGGGACGCTGCCGTTCCAGCCGCTGCTGGCCCTGGGCGATCGCCTGTTCCACCTGCTGGAGTTCTGGATGGAGCCAGCAGTCCATCGCGTGACAGAGGGCTTTCGTCTTCAACGATCGCAGGCTCGGTTCGTCATCCGGCAAGGTGAGCAACTCTTCAAAGAACCCCAAAGCGCCCCGGACGTCGCCGCGGTCTTGTCGGCATCGACCTTGGAACAGCACGGCGGAGAGACCGGCCACTCGACGCCGGTACTTGTCGGCCACGACACCGAATGCCTCTTCCGCCCGCTGCAACTGCTGTTCTGCCTCGGAACTCTCCGAGGGAAACGTGTGCGCCCATTCAAACAAGATCAACGCGGTCAGGAACTGTGCCTCCACGTAATCCGCGCAGCTGGTCCCGTTCGCGAATCTGCTCGGCGTCCCGGTCGGCTCGTAACGCCTTCGGGATCTGCTCCAGCCGCGTCCGCAGGAGGGCTCGGTTCTTTTCAAAGATCTCGCCGGCCTGTTGGAAGCGGTCCTGCGCTTGTTGGACGCGTTGGTCGCGTTCCGCGTCCGTCCGACCCGGTTTCTGCGATTCCAGGAATAACAGTCGCGCTCGCTCGATCAGGATTTTGCCCAACTGCGCGTTTGCGGAGAGCACCAACGGATGGTTCGCCTGCTCGGTTCGAAACTGCTCAAACTGCGCTCGGGCGCGATCCAGGTACTGGCCTTTGATCGCGAGTTGGCGCTGCGCCAAAGCAGCTTGCACCAGAGTGGCTCCCTGCTCGTACTTCAGGGTCGTTTGAATCTCGGGGGAGACCGAGGAACGAGAGGAGAGCCCGTCGAGATAGGCGACGGCCAACTCAAAATACCCGCGATCGCGAAGCGCGGTCAGGAATGCCTCCACCGGCTCGTCCGCACGCACCATCGCGGGGGCGACCGCCAGCAGGATGAGCGTTGCCAGTCGATAGCCGGCTCGGCACACCTTGTTGACAAGGGCACGCTGGGGAAATCTCAGCGAGGAGTCCAAACGGCGAAGGGGCGACATGATACGATCAAGGAGAGGGCGGCATTACGCTTCCGGGGGGGAATGCGCGTCCGATCCCCAGGTTCCGGAGCTGCGGATCGGATCAAAGTAGGCTCGTACTCCTAACTTATTTGCTTTTGTCGGTTGGGGCAATTCCTGTGAGAGTTTGACCGTCGCCTCGGAGGCGACGCGGGAGCGGCTTGAGGTGGGGAGGATCTGATGAACCCGTTACGCAGGAATGGCTCCCAACGTCATCCCAAGCCGCCGCCCGATTACCTGTCGCGGACGGTCCAGCGACAGTTGCTGCTGCTGGTGGGGCTGTTGCTCCTGGTTTTGCTGCTGATGAAAGTGGCGGCCCGACCCGAGAGTTGGGCTTGGCTCTGGGGATCCGACCCTACGGGATTCGAGCATCGAGTGGCCGAATCGAAGGACTCCCGGCCGCCGCCCCGCGCGGGGGACGGGGAGGACGCAACGGGATGGGCGGGAGTAGCGCCAGGCGGCACGGAGCTATCCGGTCTGCCGGTTTTTGGTGGATTGTCCCCCGACCGATTCAGAGAACTGCTGAAATCGATTCAGGATGACACGTACTTCCGCTCGGCGGAAACGGAGGCCTGGTTTCATTTCCTGACTTGGCTGCGCAACGCGCCGATCGCCGAGATCCAGGCAGCTGAAACGCCGGAGACGAGCAGTCTGCAGCTGTTGCGACAAATGCCCGCCTACCGCGGACGATTGGTGCGGGTTCGTGGCCGGGTACTACGCGTTTCCCCGATTTCGGTCCCCGAGAACTCGGCCGGCTTTGCGACCTATTGGCGTTGCTGGGTGCAGGATCCGGCGGGTACCGCGCCCATCGTCGTCTACCTGCTCGAATTACCGGATGGTTTTCCCATCGGAACGAACCTGCGCGAGTCGGCAGAATTCACCGGAATCGCCTACAAACGATGGGCCTACCAGGCTCAAACAGGTTTGATGGTCGCACCTGTCGTGCTGGCCAAGACCGTCCGTTGGACGCCACGCCCCGATCCTCCCGCCGATGCGACCGTGAACTCGGCCCCGATGTTGCTCGGCATCGGTGGGGTTGCGCTGCTGTCGCTGATCCTGGTCCGGTGGGTTTTCTGGGGGAGCGGCCGAGCGGCCCGCCGCCTGCCGCTGTGGATTGCTCTCGCCATCTTACCGGGGCTGGGCCCGGCCGCCCTGGGACAGCCGGCTGACGATTCGCCGCCGCAGGAGTTTCAAAAGATCCTGGAACTCTACGACCTGGATGCGAGTCATTGGCATCGCTTCCTGGACGGCGAGTCGCTTCGCGACGAGGAGCGGGAGCCGCTGTTCCGCCTGCTCTACGTTCTGCCAAGGTTGCGAGCCATCGATGTTCAGCGTTGGGCCATCCCGTTAGTGGACCCGTCAACCGAGGCACCGCGGAGCGAACCGGTCCGCGGCCAGCTTTACGCGGTGCAAGGAAATGTCGTCTCGGTGGAGCAGTTGCCACTGCCCAATGAGACGGCCGCCCGGTTTCAGTTTTCGCATTTCTACCGCATCACGCTGGTGCCGCCCGGCGAGGCGGAGCCGCGCGTCGTGTACGCGCGGGAGATTCCGACGCAATGGCCGATCGGATTCGCTACCGAGACGCCCTTGGGACCTGCAAGTGCCGCCGCCGTGTTTCTCAAACAGGGCACTCGCTCGGGAGATTCTCCCGCTCTGCTGTTTGCTGCCGCGCGTGTGGCCTGGTATCCCCAACAGGTGCACTCGACGTGGGGAGTCCACGCGGGAATGGCCCTGCTTGGCTCGGCGGGAATGGATGTGGGGCTGTTCGATCAGCTGGTGCAGCGGCAACCATTGCGCGCGGAGGATCGCGAGTGCTTCTACCAGATGTTGTCGGCCGTGGAACGAGTGGACCCAGCGGCGCTGGCAGCGGATGCGTCGGAAGAGGCGGTCGTCGAGCGATTATTGCAGGACCCGGAGAACTTCGCGGGGCGACTGCTTACGGTAACCGGCACAGCCCGGCGCGCTATCCGCATCGAAGTGGAAGATCCGGATATTCGCGACCGGTTTGCGATTGATCACTACTACGAGCTGGAACTCTTTCATCCTCTCTCGCAACCACTGAAACTGATCGATTCTCGCGACGGTCAATCACGCCTGTACGGTTCGTTCCCGATCAGCGTTTGCCTGCGGCATCTGCCCCGCGAGATCCCTCGGGGAGCCGAGATTCGACATGAGGTCCAGGTCACGGGCTTCTTTTTCAAACTATGGAGTTATCGAAGCCAGTTTATGGACTCTCTGCCCGAGGAACGCTCGCAGGCGGGCGTTGCTGCGCGTCGACAGATCAGTCCTTTGTTGATGGGAATTGCGGCGCGGTCGGTCGAACGCCGCACCGACCGTCCCCGAACATGGGGCTTGGGTTTGGCGTTGGGCGTTCTGGCCGCAGTGGTTGGCGGCGCAATCGTGTGCCGGGCCTACCGTCGCGGAGATCAGGCCTTTCTGCGCTGGAAACAACGGCACAACGCACCTCCGGCGGGCGATGACCGTTCCTCGTCCGATGCGGCACAGCGGTGACCGCTGCTTGCCATGCATTGAGTCCCCCCTCGGCCCCGGAGCGGCCGGGCCCCGGTTGCGTACGAGGCAATGGCTCTACAGATGAGGATTCACCTTGCTCCACTGATCGAGTGGTGGCAGAACGCCCATCTGGATGACCTCGTCACGCAGTTTGCAGAGGTGACCGTAGGAGTCACGCAGGGCCTGAAGTTCTTCCGGCGTGCCCTGCGGGATCTCGTAGGTCAGGCCCTTGGATCCAATCTGGGTTTCCATCGCCATCATGATCTGCGAGAACTCGCCCCGGTTCACGTAGACTCCCACCGGCCAGGGGTAGGGTTCTCCCGTGATCGCGCTACGGATGAGGCACAGCGATTGAGTGCGCGGGACTTTGGAACGAGCTGCGTCCGCGCAACTGAATGATCCGCTTGCCGCCCTGACAGACGCGCTGACGGATTTCCGACCACTGTGATTCCGTGAGCGCTTCGGACCCGATCAAATCGGTGAGCGGTTTGCCTTGGATTTGCGTTGTGCTGGCAAAGACCGCCATTTGCTCCCCATGCCCTCCGTAAGTCCGGCATCCCGTTACAGCATCCTGCGGGATCTGAAAATGCTGGCTCAGCGCGGTTTGCAGACGCGTACTATCCAAGGCAGCCAACGTGGCGACTCGCTCCGACGCCAAGCCAGAATGAACCAGCACGGTCAGCCCGGTGATGTCGGCCGGGTTGAAGATCACCATCACCAGCTTGACCTTGGGGCAATAACGCTTGATATCCTTGCCCAGTTGTGCGGCGATTTCGGCATTGCCCTTCAGCAGGTCTTCGCGCGTCATGCCCTCCTTACGCGGGGCACCACCCGAGGAAACGATGTAATCGGCGTCCTGCAAGGCTTCCGCAATATCCGTTGTCCACGTCGCTGCTGCGCCGGGAAATGCGCAGTGATAGATCTCTTCCGCGGTCCCTTCCATGCCCAAAGCGAATGGATCGTAGCCGCAAACGCGGGGCGTTAGCTGCATCGTCAAGGCGGTTTGCATCATGTTCGACCCGATCGCTCCGGCCGCACCCAGAATGACCAACTTCTCTTGTGTCAGATAGCTCATGTTCTGCCTTTCTTCCTTCCAAATTGGCTGTGGGATTTCGCGGCGCAGCACCTTTCGCGACAGGATATGCCGCTGATCCGATCCAAGATCTGGACATGATACTCCTTCCCTGTGGGGGCTGAAACCAGGCCTGAGGTCTGCGCGAAGCGAGACATCCGCGACAAATTTGTCGGTCTTCCCGGAGACCGGACACCGCGTGGAATGAGGAACAAAGGGGAGCGGGGCGATGAATGCCGATCCATGCGAACGGCGTCAGGGATGGGGAAGGAAGGGAAACGAGAACGAGGCCGCAAGGTAGCGAACCCGACGGCTTCGAACCCGCTTTGCGATGCCTGTTGGCGACGCGATGGACCGGTTCGAAGTCGGAATCTCTCTTGTCCTGTCAGGCTCTTGACGGTATCGTCCGACCGCTTTATCCCAACGATTGGTGGGGAGCACGCAGCCCGTTGCGGACAACGTCGAGTGCCGCTGGCTGTGTTGGTCGCGCTACGCTCGGACGCGGAGAGATCAGATGTCGAAGCCTTGGTTCGGTGGTCCGTGGGCTACCTGCGTTGGTTTGCTGGGGATTGGCGTTCTCGCGAACTCATTGGGGTGTGTTGGGACGATGGCCAACCTGATTCACGTGGCCAAGGGGAATATGGTGCCTGCCCGCTGTGAAGCTTTGGAAGAAAGCCGAGTGGCGGTGGTCTGCGTGTCGAATTCCGAGGCCTTTGGTCCGACTTCTGCTTCCGTGGCGTTGGCGAAGCAGGTCCAGCAGTTGTTGCAGGCGAATGTGAAAAAGATCGAACTGGTCGAAGCACAAGTCGTTGCGGATTGGATCGACGAAAACGGCTGGGATTACCTCGATTACGTGGCTTTGGGCAAAGGCGTCGAAGCCGAGAAGCTTGTCGCGATCGACCTGGACGGCTTCAGCCTGCACGAGGGGCGAACGCTGTTCAAGGGACGTGCCGATGTGAGTATCACCGTCTACGATCTCACGGAGGAAGCGCGGGGAAGGGAAGTCTACGCCACCATCCCCCCGCAGATTCAATACCCGATCAATTCGGGATACCACACAACAGATCTCTCCGAAGCGGCGTTTCGGCGGAAGTTCTTGACGATTGTGGCGAGCCAGATTGCTCGGCACTTCTACGCCTACGACGCGAAAGAAGACTACGCACGTGACGTGTCGTTGGTGGGCGCCTGAACGCGGACGAAATCCTGTCGCGTTCATCACAGAGTGGGCCTCGCGCTGGCCCAGCGGCGAGTGCGTGTCACACCGACACGGAGCTATCGTGGCGACGCTTCTTCCGAGCGGAAAGGGCGACGAGACGCTACCGGGAAGTGCTCCGCCTTGTAGCGGCGAATTGCTCCGTTGCGCTAGTTGTTCTGAGGGTCGTCCGGCAATTCTCGAATTTGCAGGATGTCACGAGTGATTTGCGAGCCGATCGCGTTGACGACCTGCTGCCAGAGCGTTTGTTCGTCCTGTTCGAAGATCAGCTGATTGGTGGCCGGAGTCAAAAGCCATCCGCCGATTTTCATTTCGCCTTCTAGCTGACCGCCGCCCCAGCCGGCATACCCGCTGTACATCCGGAAGGGATAATCGGTCTGACCCGCCAAGGCCTCCAGCACCTGTCGTTCCGAGGAGAAGAACACGCGGGGGACAATCTCCTGCCCCTCCAGTCCGGGATGCGAGTGCAGCGCCATCAGCGGACTTTGCACGGGACCACCGACCCGCAGGAGTTCGTCCGTGATGCACGGAGCGGAACTGGCGGTTCCCCAGACCTCCTGCAACGGGCGAGCGCTGACACGATTCAACACGAGACCCAGGGCGCCATCTTCCTGGTGTTCAACGATCAGAACCACCGATCGGAAGAAATTCGGATCGGGCAGATGCGGCGATGCCACCAGCAGGTTTCCACGCAAGGATCGCATCGGATGCTGTCACTCTTTCTGCGGTCAACCGGATTCGTCCCACCCAAGGGGGAAATCGGTCAATCGCTCCACGCCGTCGGAGGTTACCAGGTAGTTATTCTCGATGCGTAAACCGGCCGCTAACTCGGGGGCATACAGACCGGGTTCCACAGCGAAGACATCGCCGATTTCCAGCGTGTCGTCCCAGGCGGGATTCAAGTGCGGCGCTTCGTGCGGGAACAGTCCGATGCCGTGCCCCAAGTGATGGTTGAAAGTTCCCCTCGGGCTCTGCTGCAAAATCGCACTCGCCTCGTCGAACAGGGCTCGAGCGCTCTTGCCCGGCCGGGCGGAACGCTCCACATGCTCCAGTGCCCGGACGACGAACTCCCACGCCTGTCGCTGAGCGGCCGTGGGTTCACCGACCGGAAAGGTCCGGGTATTGTCCGCAAAATATCCTCGAAAGGCCGGGCCCAGATCGAGAATATACAGTTCCCCAGCCTGAATTGCGCGGTCACGGGGTGGACCGCCCCGCGAGCCGGATTGATAGTCATTGCCGGTTCCGGTCAGCATTTCACCACACTCGCGAACCGCAACCGCCTGCAATTCGCTGAAAACGTCCAGCTCGTTGATTCCCGGTTGCAGGATCGATCGCGCTCGGGCAAACATCCGCTCCGTCGCCGTAACCGCGCGGCGAATTCGAGCCAATTCATCCGGCTCCTTGCGACGGCGCAGTCGATAGAGGATCGGTTCGATGTCGTAAAGCGTGCCGCTGTCGGGGAAAAAACGAGCGTAACAACTGAACTCCACACCGAGCCGTCCGCGGAATGCGGCCGGACCGAGCGCTTGACAGAGCACTTCCGTCGACGCCTGCCGCTGATCGTTCCGTAAGGTGGAATGCCACTGTGCGGCGTAGCCGAGTAGGCGATCCGCGGCGTGCCGAGGCGGCATCCGTCGTTCGGGTGCGACCAAGATGGCCTCTCCCGCCGACGTTAAGGCGGCCGCGGGCTGAAACGTCCCGGCAAAATGCGGTCCGAACAGGTACTGTACGTGCTCGCGCTGGTTGACAATCACCAGATCGAGACCCTGTTCGGCCATCTGCTGCAGCAGACGCTGCTGCCGGCCCCGGCAGGCGGTGACGTGGATCGCTGTCTCGTCCATCAGTTCGGAAATTGCCACCGTGCCGATGGTTCGTCGGCCTGATCCATCATGCGAACCAGGCGCTGAACTAGCTCCGGCTGTTGCGCGGCCAAATCCTGTTCCTCTCCCAGATCTTCTTGCAAGTTATACAACCGTGGATTCGATCGATACGGCTGCTGCACCACCTTCCAGTTCCCCGCCCTGAGTGCTCGTCCGCCCCCCCCTTCGTAGAAAGCCCAATACAATGAGGCATGTTCCGCCTGCCCGGATTGGCCGAGCAACGTCGGCAGGAAGGATATGCCGTCCAATTCGGATGGAACGCTGGCAGAGGCAATCGCCGCCGCCGTGGGCAGCACGTCCTGGAAGGATCCTACCCAATCAGAAATCGATCCAGCGGCGACGCGATTGGGCCAGCGAACAATCAGTGGTACGCGAATCCCGCCGTCATGCAGCGAACGCTTGATGCCGCGCAACGGCCCATTCGAATCAGCAAAGGCCGGGTCGTTGCCGCCCTCGCGGTGCGGACCATTGTCCGAGGTGAAAAAGACGATCGTTCGGTCGTCCAAATCCAGTTCCCGCACGAGCTGCAAGAGACGCCCAACGTCCTGATCCATCCGACTGATCATCGCCGCGTGAGCCTTCTGCGGGGCCGGCCAGTCCCGATCCGCGTAGCGACCCAGGTCCGGGACCTCCATCCCCTCCTCCTTCGCTTCGTTGTTCGCGTGCGGAATCGTTAGTGCCAAATACAGAAAGAACGGTTGCTCGGCATGCCGGCGAACAAATGACAACGCTTCCTCCGCCAGGAGATCGTGGCTGTAACTGCGCTTCTCACTGGCGACGCCTACCCCCCAGTCTCCGTCGCCGGGAACGACATTCGGTAGAGGCACTCGCTGCTCGTTCCGCATCAAGAAACGCGGGTAGTAGTTGTGCGCATGGTGCTGGTCTAAGTAGCCAAAGAATTCGTCGAATCCCTGTCGCGTCGGTACTCCTGTCGAACCTTCGTGCCCGATGCCCCACTTGCCAACCAGCCCCGTGCGATAGCCGACCGACTGCAGTACCTCCGCCAGCGTGACATCCCCCGGTCGCAGATTCTCCTTGCCATTGCCGCGAATCCAGCAGTGACCCGTGTGCCGACCCGTCATCAGGACACATCGCGACGGAGCGCAAACGGTTGAGCCCGCATAGAACTGCGTGAAGCGCATGCCTTCCTGAGCCATGCGGTCCAGATGAGGTGTGGCAATCTTCTGCTGTCCGTACGATCCCAGATCGCCGTACCCCAGATCATCTGCCATGACGAAAATGATGTTCGGCCGCTCCGCCGCCCCAACCGTGGAACTGCCCCAGCCACAATTCCCCACGATCGCTAGCAAGAGCCAACCGAGCCAAGTTCCCCAACGTACTATCATGCCGCGTGACATCACCGTTTCATTTCCTTCCTGACTTCATGCGGTTCCGTGGAAAGCCAAATCCGCCGCCCATGCGCCAGTTTATCGCTGCCATCAAGCACTGACGAGTACAAGCGCGGGATCCGCTTCTCATTCTGAGACGCCACTGTAGCTTCTTGCCCCAGCCCCGCCGCTGAAGATTCCCTGAACAACACGCTCCGCAACCGCCGGATCCGCACGCCTTCGCCGAAAACTCGACCTTCCGTGCAGGAATTTCGCTGGTTGCTCTTAAGTGGTATGCAGTTTGCTCCGGAGCGGGGTGTGGGCCGGGCTACTCTGCGAACAGATCGCCGGTTCGTCTCGTCTCAAGAATCTCGTCTCCCTTTCTCATCCCCTTTTGTTCATGGAGGAGGAACCGCCATGTTGGTACTCAGTCGCAAAGCCGGACAGGAATTAGTGATCGATGGAAACATCCGGATCACTGTGAATCGGGTCAGTGGCAACCGAGTAACGCTCGGCATCACCGCTCCCAAGAGCGTACGCGTCGTGCGCGGCGAATTGGAGGCGATCGTACATGCCTTCGACGCGGAAGAGTCCGAGGAGTCTCTCGAAGAACCGCCTGCGTCACCGCCGATCGTCTTTGCCGCTAAAGGGCGGTCGGTGTTGCAAGACATCCTGTGGCACTAGCGCGGATACGTGGAATGCGGGAGCTGCGAGGGGGGGCATGGCCTAAAAGGCCATGATACGAGACAGCCTGGAAGGCCGTCCCACGGGGGATTGGTCTGCTCTGGCCCTGTTGGGACTGGTTTGCTACAGTCCCGGCCCACGCGGTCTCCGGAGTACCGCAATCCTGTGCCACGGCGGCTGATCTCCCCGATCGGTACCGGGGCCACACACCGATTTTCTTCCTCAAAATTACGGATCGGGTTCGGTATGTCTTTGCACCTAGTAGAGGGGGCGGGGCGCGCCCGGTGGCGCTGGGCGATTGTTGTTGGGCTGGCGTTCACGCTGGGCGGGTGCTCCGGCAAATCGGGATCGTGGAGGAACCCGTTCGCGGTGACTTCCCACCCGGAACACAAGGGAACCGTGGGGGGGCGGATCGCGGAGCTGCAGCGCACGGCCGAGAATGTATCGCTGCTGAGCGCAGCGGAGCAGATGCAGATTTCCACACGCCTCGCGCGGACGTTGCCTGAGGAACCCCATCCGGCGGTTCGCCGAGAGATTGCAACGGCCTTGGGGCAGTTCACCACGCCGGCGGCTGTGAAGGGTCTGCAGATGGCCGTGGCGGACGCCGACCGAGAGGTCCGCATCGCCGCCTGTGAATCGCTGGCCGAGATGCACACCGCCGAAAGCGAACAGATTCTGGCCGCGGTGCTGCAGAGCGACACCGACGTGGACGTTCGTCTCGCCGCGACTCGGTGCCTGGCGGGTTGTCAACATGGGACCGGTTTCGGCGCTCTGCGCAATGCGTTGGAGGATCCCGATCCCGCGGTGCAATACGTGGCGATTCAATCGCTGAGAGAATCCAGCGGTCAGGACGTCGGCAATGATTTGGCGGAATGGAAGCGAATCGCCCAACAATTGAGCCCATCTGGCGCATCCCCCGAAACGGTCGGGAGCGATGAATCGGCTTGGCGCTGATCCTGCCTCAGCGATCGTCAACTCTTGCCATAACGGTACGAAAAGCACATTCGTGGCTGGTTGCGCAGGCAGGCCGTGCCCCGTGGTGCCGATCCTTGATGCCTTTGCGGTTTGACCTGGACAACCCCTCGCTGCAGACGACAGAATGATTGCACTCTAACAGGATCTTTGCTCCCCTCCGACAGATTGCCCCAAGCGAGATGAACTGGAGTTTCCTGGGTACCGATATCAATCCAACGTTTCGCCACTGCACCGGCCACGAGCCGAGCGTGATGTTCGTTGAGCTTCATTGTTACTCCCAGACTCCCCGATTCGCACGATCCTCCGACTATGATGTTCTCTTCGCCGTTTCGAGGTTTTTCCTGGATCCGCCCGGCTTTGGCTGGTCTAACTTTCGCGTTTGCCACGGCACTGTTGCCGGCCGAGGTCATTGCCGACGACCTGGGGGGGCAACCTCTCCCCTGTCGCCCGCTCCCGCTGGCGACGGAGCTGCTGCCCGAGGGCGCTCTGCAGCTTCCCTTGCCGGTCCCGGTGACGGCGACTTCCTTGATCGCCTTGGACCAGGACAATCCCCAGGTCACCGCAAGTGATTTGGGGGAGCGTGCGGAATCGGCCGAACCAGAAACCAGCGACGCAACGCTGGAAGAAGTGTTTGGCGAGCGGCCGCCCGAACCGTCGCTGGAAGAGGGAGGTGTCTCCCATCGCGAGGCGGATGCCGACGAGGACCCGGTCGCGGTTACCGCGAATTCTGCCGACCGGGCCGGGGCGACGGCCACGCAGCTCACCCCATCGCTGGATTTGGCACCCGTGGTCGATGCCGATCCGTCCGCCGCGGATGCCGCGGATGGTGGGGCCCCGCCGGCGGTGGTCACCGAGCCTCGCCCGCCGATGCCGACCTACGTTCGCGCGTTACGAACTCCGCTCCAACGATGCCTGCAATGGTATGAACGGCGGCCGCTGAACACGTTGGACGACAGCCCCTGGTCGATTATGCACGCCTTGCTGGGTGGTGGGGGCGAGATGCAGATCCGGGTCGGTGGTCCGCGGGGGCGCTGGGTTCGGGCCAGTGAATGGCTGCTTCAGAACCAACCTTGCGCCGGCCATCGCCTGTTCCTGCTGGCTGACGACCGCATACAGGGGCGGGAGGGCCCAGGGTTCCAAGGTCACCCAGCCCAGTGTTTGGCGATCTTCGCGCAAAGCGGCATTCCTCCGCATTCCCCGTTGATGCTTGGCAACCGAGAGCTTTCCGTCACGGATCTGATCGAAGAGGAACAGCGCACCTGTGTGGCGGATATGGAGCTGACGTTCAAGTTGATCGGCCTCTCCTTCTATCTCGATAGCGATGCCCAGTGGCAGAACGAGCAGGGAGAGCCCTGGGATTTTCCCAAGCTAATCCGGCTCGAACTGGCGCAGCCGATCAACGGCGTCACGTGCGGGGGCACGCATCGTCTGATGGGGCTGACCTGCGCCGTCGCGCGACGCAAGGCCGACGGTAAACCGATCACCGACCAATGGTGGCGAGCGAACCGGTTCGTGCAGGACTATCATGCGTACACCCTGACCTTGCAGAATCGGGACGGGAGTTTCAGCACCGACTGGTTCCGGGGACGAGCCAATTCCGGCCCGCTCGACCGGAAACTGCAAACGACCGGCCATGTCCTGGAGTGGCTCGTCTACTCGGTTCCGGATGAGATGTTGTATGACGCGCAGAATTGTCCGCGCCGTCAGTTATCTGACCAACCTCATGACCGAACATCGCTATAACGAGTGGCAAGTGGGATACCGGGGCCACGCTCTGCGTGCGTTGCGACTGTACCACGAGCGGGTTTTCGGTCATCTACCGGACCAGGTTCCTCCTTTGGCCGATCGGCCTCCGCCGAACTCCGGCCCCCGCTCCATGGTGCAGCGGTTGTTCCGCGGCAGTCGCTGAGGGATCCGTGGAAGAGGCCGCGTTTCCCACTCATCGGAGGCACCTCGACGGTGCGATCGCGATCCGATGCAAGGTTGCGCCGCCAAAGTGCCCCCGAAAGGAGCATTCGGCCGAGAGGTTCCGGACTTCCGTTGGTCGTCCTGGCCCAGGCACCGCGCAACCATCAATACTCGCTGCAAAGTAGGATCGCTGCTTTGCGCCGAATGGGCGGTGCAGCGGTTGGCTCTCCCACGCGACGCCGCGCATGGTCGCAGCGGCCCACACCCCATTTCTGACGCTGCCGACGCATCCACGCGAGAGTTCTCAACCGCGTTCGTGGCAATCACGGGAACGAGACAGTTGCGATTCGGCGAAGAACCGTCTACGATTCGAGGCAAGCTGAATTGCATCGTTCGCGGAAAGTGTGGGGGTTGATCAGCGTGCAGAAGTCGCCGAATAAGTTTCAGACGCTTTGCCAACTCGCGGTGCAGCTATCGAAGGTGACGGATGCCGACGCCATGCTGCTCGTTGTCGAGAGTCCGATGGATTGGGAGCAGGTAAAGAAGTTGACAGGACGCCGCACTCTGCTTGTGGCCGGTGACACGAACGAGCAATTGGCGGGTGCCCACGAGGCCGAACTGGATACGGTCTTGCTGCACATGCCCAAAGCGCCGGTCTACGACAAACTCACGCAGGCATTGCTGGGCGCCGTGGCCAACGAGCAGCTGTCTCCCGGCGCCGATGTCGTCGCGATGTACAGTGGCTTCGAGGCGGGCAAAATTGACTCGCTCAGCTACATTCGGTTGGATGAACACCTCGGACGCCTCACCGCTCGAGATCTCCGCAAACTCGAAACCAAGGTTCCGCTCGAGACACTCAAGATGGTGGTGGATTTGGCCGTCGAGATTGGCCGCGAGGGGCGCGAAGGGAAACCGGTGGGGACCATTCTGGTCGTGGGTGACACGCGGAATGTGTTGCAAAGCAGTGAACCGCTGGGATTCGACCCGGTGAAAGGCTACAACCGCTCGGAGCGCAAAATCCAAGACGCACGCGTGCGGGAGGCGTTGAAAGAGATCGCGCCGTTGGACGGTGCGATCATTGTGGCCGCGGACGGGACGGTGGAAGCCGCCTGTCGATATCTGAACGCCACGGCCGCCAACGTGACGCTATCAAAGGGGCTCGGGGCGCGACATTGGGCCGCGGCGGCGATTACCAAGAAGACGAAAGCCGTCGCGATCACCGTCAGCGAATCGAATGGGACCGTCCGGTTGTTCCACAAAGGGGAGGTCTTGCTACGCGTGGAGCCATTTCGTCGTGCCATGAAGTGGAAAGATTTTGAGTACGAGCCTCCCGCGACGAACGAATGACCGAGCGATTGTCCACCCCCTGGGAGATCTTTCGAGCCGATCTTCACGACGCGCGACACGCGCAGCATTTTCTGACGCTCTTGGACCTCTACATGCGCCATCCGATGGGGGCGGCAAAGCCGCTCGATCCGGCAATGCATGACCAGCTGTTGCGTGGCCTGCGGGCGCATCCGGGGACGTTCGTTCTGTTGGCACTGGCTTCCGGATGCCCCGTGGGTTTGGCGGTGAGCTTCCTCGGCTTTTCGACTTTTCAGGCTCGGCCGCTACTCAATCTGCACGATTTGGTGGTTGCCCCAACGTTTCGCGGTCAAGGTGTGGGCCGGCAGCTGCTCGAAGGGGTGGAATTGCTCGCTCGCGAGCTGGGGTGTTGTCGCGTGACACTGGAGGTCCGGCAGGACAATCACACCGCGCGTCAGCTTTATCGGAAGTGTGGTTTTTGTGGCGGCCGCGACGAGACCGGGCCCGGCTACGACTTCTGGGTCAAGCCGCTCTGACCGCGTACTGCCCGCCCTGCCTTCGCGGCACGGTCCTGTCGACAGGGCCGATCGGTATGTCAAGAGAGTAAATCCCACTCGTCGCGGAACCGGGCGGAAACCGTTCTCGATCGATTCGGACCTCACTCTGGCCGCCGGCCCCCGGGTCGGGGAAAAATGCTGGCAATTTTTGATTCATTCACGATATGATCGACAGTAGGTGCGGAGCGGCGACGGCTCACGAAGACCGTGACCGGGTCCGGCGGGAGCGGTCTTGTGGGGAAAGCGAGTGGTGGATGATTGGGCGATGGGGGTGGATTCGAAATCGGCGACGACGAATCGGACGCAGCGCACGCGTCTCGGAACGGTCGCGATTGGCGTCCGAAACGCTGGAACCGCGTCGCCTGCTGGCCGGTGAGCCGGTGGTCATCAGCGAATTCATGGCCTCCAACAGCGACACGTTGCGCGATTCCGCCCGCGAATTCAGTGACTGGGTCGAAGTCTATAACCCAACCGACGAGCCGGTGCATCTCGCGGACTGGCGCCTGACGGATGACCCCGCGGACTTGGCGAAGTGGCGGTTCCCGGCGGTGGATCTGCCTGCTGGCGAATCGATCGTGGTCTTCGCCTCGGGACAAGGTCAGTCGGAGGTCGGGGAGGAATTGCACACGAACTTCCGCCTGTCAGCCGATGGTGACTACTTGGCACTCGTTCGGGCCGATGGTTCTCTCGCGCACTCATTTGGTCCGGACTACCCACCGCAGTTTTCCGATGTTTCCTACGGACTGCTGTTCGACGGTACCGTACCCCAGTATGGCCAGCAGCGATACTTTGCTGATCCCACGCCCGGTCAGCCCAACGGACCCTCCGCCATCACGGGACGATCGTCGGCACCCCGGGCAACGGTGACGCGCGGCTATTTCGACAGCCCCTTCGAAGTGATGCTTCGGGCGAACGATCCGCAGGTCACGACGCGGTATACCACTGACGGGACCATGCCGACCGCCGAACATGGAACGATTTACACCCAGCCGATTGTAGTTTCCGCCACGACGACGCTCCGCGCCGTCTCTTATGCACCGTCCCAGCTGCCGAGCGAAGTGACTTCTCACACGTATCTTTTTCTGGACGACGTGTTGCAGCAGGATGGAGCCGATTTGCCGAATCTGTGGGGCTACTATGACGATCAGGGGCCCGCTCGTCCGGCCCGCGCTCCGGCCAACTACGCGATGGATCCTGAGATTGTGAATCATCCGGATTACCGCGAGACCATTCGCGAGGATCTGCGATCGTTGTCGACGCTGTCGTTGATGATGGACCCGGACGATCTTTGGGATTTCGACAATGGGATCTACTGCAATCCGGAACGTCGCGGGGACGCGTGGGAAAGGCCCGCCTCGATGGAATGGGTGCAGCAGTCCGGTGAATCGCTTGTGCAGGCGGACGCCGGAATCGAAATCCATGGCGGTTGGGCGCGCCGGTTCACCTACAACGCGAAGTTCTCATTTCGGCTGTCCTTCCGCGCAAAATACGGAGCCACCACGCTCGACGTTCCGCTGTTTGGCGAAGAGGGGCAGACCGAGTTCCAGCAGCTTGTTCTTCGTGGCGGATTCAACGACTCCTGGCAGGGCGGAGACCGTCTGAACACCTTTCTGCAGGATCAGTGGACCCGGCAGGCCCAGCGAGACATGGGAGGTACCGCGCCGCGCGATCGCTACGTGCACCTCTACCTGAACGGTCTGTACTGGGGCGTTTACAGCGTGACGGAGCGGCCCGACGCACTGTGGGCGGCCAGCAATCGGGGCGGCGATGCGGCAGAGTACGACGTGATCAATACGGGAGGGAGTCTCATTGATGGCGAAACGGGCGCCTGGCGCGATCTGACGCGGTTGGTCAGCCGAAGCCCGATCGACTACGAGGCGGTTCAACAACTATTGGAGATTGATGATTTCATTGATTACATGATCGTCAATCAATACGTTGGCAACTGGGACTGGCCCCATAACAACTGGTTCGCGTCGCGACGTCGCGCGGAAGGCGAGAAATGGCACTTCCATAGCTGGGATGCTGAAGCTGCTTTCCAGCGCGGCCTGAGTATCGATCGGGTCAGTCTGAACCAGATCCAAAGCAGCGCGGGGCCAAGCAATATCTACCGCGCACTGATGGTCGTGCCGGAGTTTCAGCAGCGTTTTGCCGATCGCGTCTACGAGCACCTGTCCGACGACGGAATGCTGGGCCCCCAAGCGAATGTGGATCGACTGAACGCCCTTGCTGCGCAGATCGATCGAGCCATCGTTGGCGAATCGGCACGCTGGGGTGATGGCCGCGCCGATCAGGTCAATTCCCCGCTGACACGCAACACAAGCTGGGTCCCACGAGTGAACGCGATCAACGAACAGTATTTTCCCGAGCGAGGTGACCGGCTGCTGGCACAGTATTTGGACGCGAACCTTTCCACTCCGGTCGAGCCACCCGAATTGGACCCTCCTGGCGGACGGCTGACGGCTGAAACGAGCATCCGCCTGCATGCCAAGGAGGGCGATATCCTCTACACGACCGATGGCAGTGATCCCCGCGTCGTCGGCGGAGCGATCAGTCCCACCGCGCAACGTTATAACTCGATCGGTTTTGTGTCGGGTGCCTCGCCGATGCAGTGGTGGGTTCCCACCGGGGCGGAGGACGCGGCCGGCTGGCAACAACCATCGTACGACGCCAGTGGATGGAATCTTGGGTCGGCCACGTTCGGTTTCGAGACCGATCATGTCGACGATCCGCTGGAAATCCGACGAGGTTTTCGTGTGCGGGAAGTCCAGTCGTCGGAAACTCTGCAAAGCCTGGAAGATGCAGATCGAGTTCTGGAAGGAGAGAACGTCGTTAGCTCCCAACGCTTCGCCCGGATCCCGGTGATCAATTTTCTCGAGGGTGGAACAGGTGGCTTTTTCGACGACAATCAGCCCTTTCCGGGCGGTGGTCGGAGCAATTTCGTGCTCGACGTTACGGGTACGCTGCTCGTTTATCAGGCGGGTACTTACACCTTTGCGGTGAGCTGTAATGATGGCGCTCGACTGGAAATGGACGACCAGATTCTGTTCGCCGATACGGAACGCCATGGGGCCCGTGACATCCGCTTAGTCTCGATCGATCTGACCGAAGGATCGCACGACTTGCGTCTGGTGATGTTCGAGCGATTAGGGACCGCCGCACTGGAACTTTCCTACGCTCGGGGTGTCAAGACGGTAATCGATCAAGATTTTCTGCTGCTCAACGATCTGAAGCATCGTTCCTATGCCGACCTGTTGCGAACCGATTTGGAACAACCGTTGTTCGGAGTGGGAACGTCGGCTTACGCCCGGATCCCGTTCACGGTTACCGATCGAGAACGCGTGGAGCGACTGACGTTGCGAATGCGAGCAGATGATGGGTTCGTCGCCTACCTGAACGGCGTTGAGGTCGCTCGCCGGGCGGCTCCGCCCGAACTGTCGTTCGACGCCGCCGCCACAGCGACTCGAGACGACGTCGACGTGCTGCAAATCGAAGAGTTTGTCGTCGCAGGGTTTGAGCGACTGCTGCAAGACGGGGAGAACCTGTTGGCAATTCACGCGCTGAATGCCGACATCCACGATCCCGACATGCTCATCTCGCCGCGCCTCGTCGGCCATTTCACCAGCCAGCCGATTGCGTTGACCGAGTCGTCGGTTGTTCAGGCGCGCGTCTATCAGGATGGGGTTTGGTCTGCCTTGGCAGGAGCGACTTTCCAACTGTCGGTTCCCGCCACGACCGATGATCTGCGAATCAGCGAAGTCCATTTTCACCCTCGGACGCCCGATGCGGTCGAGAGCGAGGCCGGCTTCACTGACGCCGACGATTTCGAGTTCCTCGAGATCATGAATGTGAGTGATCACACGGTCGATCTGTCCGCGGTGCAACTTGTGCAGAAGATGATCGGCGCCGAAGAGGAAGGAGTCGCCTTCGATTTCCAAGATTCCGCCGTTCGCGAATTGCGACCGGGGGGCCGAGTGCTCGTCGTGGAAGACCTCGACGCGTTCGTCTTTCGCTATGGCGATCAATGGCCGATCGCGGGGCAATGGCAGGGCCGATTGAGTAACGCGCGCGAAACCCTGACTCTCATCGTCGGTGATCAACTCGCACAACAGTTCACTTACGATGATGACTGGCATCGGACCGCGGATGGGGAGGGCCCGTCGCTGGAGTTTATCGGGGCGCTCGACGCGGCGCTCGCAGCGTGGAATCATCCCGAGAACTGGCGCCCCAGTATTCCCGATGGGACGCCCGGCCGACCTCGTGTCGAACGGGCGGGCGACGCAAACCGAGACGGTCGTTTTGACTCATCAGACCTGCTGATGTTGATGCAGGCTGGTCGGTACGAGAATGGCCTTGTCGGCGACGCAAGCTGGGAACACGGGGACTTCAACGGCGATGGCGAGTTCGACTCGCAGGACATCGTCCTCGCATTCGCGGAAGGCTGGTACGCGCCGTGATCGTGGTGTTGGCACTGCCAATTGCCGTGTTCCGCGATTCATTCTGCCGACGGGCCCGTGTCCTCCTTCGTGGCTTGTGGCGGTAGCGGAAGGCCGAATTGCCGCAGGACACCGCTTGGTACGCCGATGCTGACGAGGTGCAGCGTCCCCACAAACGGATGACCGCTCTTGGTCATCAGGCCCGGTTTGGCAGCGACAAACGTGCCGGTGTGGTCTGCCCGAAATGTGGGCGAAGACGGTTGGCCCGATTCGGCGTCGAGACCGCTCGGTAGATCAATCGCAAACCGGCGGGCCGGTAAGCAGTTCATCGCACGGATGGCTTCATCCAAGGGAGGTCGCGGCGTGCCGCGGGAACCGGTTCCGAGCAACGCGTCCACGACCCAATCCACTTCGCGATAGCGTGCGGAAAACTCGGCACTGTTGACGCGCAGAATTTGGTGGTCCGAAAAGAATTCGAGCAAATCACCGGAAGCTTCTGCCTCACCGGCGCTGGTCGGCCCTGTTGCCGTAGGGCCCTGCCGATTTCCCGGGCCCGGTGGTGTCGCGATCGCTACGCGAACGCGTGAATTCGACAAGAGTCGGAAATTGGCTCGCGCATCACCCTCCAATTCGCTGGGATCAACCCAGCAGACGACGTCCACCGACCAGCCCCGCAAGTCGAGATGCCGCGCGACAACGAAGCCGTCCCCCGCATTGTTGCCGCGACCGCAACAGATCACCACGCTTCCTCGTTGCTGCTGATCGCAAAGCAGGTCGGCGACCCCTCGGCCGGCGTTCTCCATCAGCACCAGCCCGGGGATCCCCAGTTGGTCGATTGCGAAGCGGTCGATTTGGCGAACCTGTTCGCAGTGGAGCACCGGAATCGGTTGGTTCATCGTAGCCCTGTTCTGCGTACTTGGGAGGACTCCAGCAACAGCTTGGCCGGTGGCAATACTGCCCCACGAGAATGCGGCCCTGCCGAATTCCCTTGCGAAATCGTGGTTCCCGACGACGCGCATCGGATTCCGACGATTGTCGGTCATCCGCAACGCAGACGTCAACCGCTCGCAAATCGTCATCTTGCGGGCGGACGGAGCGTTTCCGTCTTTCGGTTGGATGCTCTCTGCCCAACCCCAGAGGAACGCTCCTTTCCCTCTTCCAACACAAACCCGGCCGCGTACAACTCTCAATTTCCATTCCTTCACTTGCTGTCACCGCCCGTGCTGGCATGACCGTGAGGTGTCGCAGAATGGCAAGGTTCCCTCGCCGATCAGCGGATTCGCGTTGACCGGGTGATGGCCAGGGCCTATCGTTCCGCTCCCTGCAAGCTACGGCGCGCCAGGCAAGTGGTGTTGGTGCGTACCGATGAACCTGGCATTCTGATCCGTTAACTTATGGACGTTCGGCGAACCTACGTGCCCTGCCTCCCCGGTTGTCCCGCGACAATCCGCAGGCAGGCCGTCATTCGCCTTTTGCCGCTCGTACTCGTTTTGCTGCACGTGGGCTGTGCGACGACCGACTGGGTCAAACTTCGTCGGACACCGGCCCTTCCGCTCGCGAACGAATTGCATTTGTTCTCGTGGCGCGGTCCCCAACCGACACCGCGAACACAGCAACTTCTCCGGCGGTACGATCTGCTCCGCTACTGGGAGGATGAGCCCAGGACGCTGCTCTCGGGACTGATGAGCGTTACTGAGCAGGATCCGGCGGTAGAGCACATCTTTGCCGTCGCCGAGATTGCCTACATCAGCGGACAGCGTGCCCAGCAGCAGCATCACTCCGATGAAGCACTTGATCTCTACGCCATTTCTGTCGCGCATGCCTACCATTTTCTGCTGAGTGAAGAATGGCAAGCGGCCAGGAATCCATACGATCCCCAGTTTCGCCAGGCATCCGATATCTACAATGGTGCGTTGGAGAGTGCGCTGCGGATCGTGCAGGAGAAGGGACAGCTTCACCCGGGTGGTACACACCTCGTTTCCACGCAGACGCAGGAATACCCGCTTTCGATTGTCTGTCGTGGCCCATGGGATGCGGGCGATATTGCGGAATTGAAGTTCGTCTCAGACTATGAGGTGCAGGGTCTGAAGAACCACTATCGGACGTATGGGCTGGGCGTCCCATTAATTGCGGTGCATAGCCGCCGCACCGGTCGCAGTCCCGCCGAAGCCTATTACGCATCGGGCATGAGTTTTCCCGTGACAGCGTTCTTGCGTGTGCTGTCGTTCGAAACCATGACCCATGGTCGAGCGTCTGGTCCCCGGCAGAAGCGGCGGGTGGAGTGTGTTCTCGAACTACATGATCCACTGGTTGCCAGTCACGTGCAGGTCGGTGTGCATCCGGTGCCGCTCGAAACCGACTTGAGCACACCGCTGGCGTTCAGTCTGTCCGACCCGATGTTTCAGCAGGCCAACGGTGCGACGCGAGGTCTCCTGGATGCCAACCGTTCCCAGGACGTGCAGGGACTCTACCTGCTGGAGCCCTATGATTCGGAGAAGATCCCGGTGCTGATGATTCACGGCATCTGGTCGAATCTTGTGACCTGGATGGAGATGTTCAATGATCTTCGCGGCACACCCGAAATCCGCGATCACTACCAGTTCTGGTTCTATCTTTATCCGACGGGGCAGCCGTTTTGGATTACGGCGACGCAACTGCGGCAGCAACTGGCGCAGGCTCGTCGGAAGCTGGACCCGTCATTCCAGTCTCCGGCGCTCGATCAGGCCGTCCTGGTGGGGCACAGCATGGGAGGATTGATCGCTCGTCTGCAGACGTTGGAGAGCCGGGAAGACTTCTGGCGACTGGTCAGTGATGCGCCGATCAGCCAATTGGAGGCCCCCGAGGACGTGGAGGCTGGGCTGCGACGAGTGCTGTTCTTCGGACCGAATCCATCTGTTCGACGGGTGATCACCATCGCTTCTCCCCATCGCGGCAGCAACTTTTCGAATGGGGCTACCCAGTGGCTTGGGCGGCGAATCATTCAACTGCCCGAATCGATTCTGAGAAGAACAGAACAGCTGGCCAACGTCCATCGCCGACCGCTGCCGCAGGCCGACTGGTTACACCGTCAAACCAGCATCGATGCCCTGGCACCGGACTCGCCGTTCCTTTCCGCTATGCGTGAAGCCAACACCGCACCCTGGGTCCGAAATCACAATGTTGTGGGACTTATCGCCGAGGACCGCATGTGGTCGAAGCTGGCCGGCGAAGGTGACGGCGTCGTACAGCTGGCGAGTGCGCATTTGGAGGATGCAGAAAGTGAGCTGGTCGTCGAAGCCGACCATGTCAACATTCATCGCCATCCGCGCACGGTTCTAGAAGTGCAGCGGATTCTGTTGAAGCATTTGGAGGAGGTTCATCAGCAGCTGCCGCCGGCGACGCCATCGGATTTGACTCGCTTGCCTTCGGCGCAGTGAGCGGCAAGCGGCGGAACCGTGGTAGCGTGTGCCGCGCGCGCTCGTCGCTGCATGCTGGCCATATTCCACCGCTGCGAGTGTCGCTTCGGATCGCGTGCGGCGGGGCATTTTTGCCGTCGCGGGCACGTCCCTTCTGGAAGCGGCTGTAACTCTCCGCGTGTGACGCGGACTTCCCGAGGTGCTTCGATACCAACCCGCACGGTGTTGCCGCGCGTTCGGAGAATCGTGACGGTGATGCGATCGTCGATTCGGATCTGTTCTTGCAGTTTTCTTGAAAGCACGAGCATGGGTTCTGTCTCCCCGTTCCAGCGACCATACAAAAACGCGAGCGGATTCCGTATCGAAGCACGATCGGGGTCTCGCGTCGGCTTGGAGCCGCCCCCGGTTCCAGCCGACGGTGAGGAAATGCATGGCGCGTGCCAAGCGTAAGAAAACTCGCCTTGCCTGCGAAAAGAACGCTCTGCCGCGGCTTTGTTGGCTCGGCGGCGGTGAGGCGAATAAGACACTTAGTGAACAGAATTACAACCGGTTTGCAACGGTGCGTTCCCGGTAGGATGCTGCGACTTCAATGACTTCGCCGGGCTGCCAGCTGGTCCCGCAGACGAGCCGCGAGCTCGTATTGCTCCGATGCGACTGCGTCCCCGAGTTGTTCCTGCAGGGTGCGCCCAATCGCAAACTTCTCGCGGACCGACTCCCGCAGCTCGACGAGCCGTTCGACGAGCTCGTGGTCCGCGTATTCCTCCTCCGCATCGAACTCGGCAAAGAATTCCCGCAGTTGGTCCAGCCCGAGATTGACCTCCTCGATGGCCGATTCCGCGTCATCTGCCTCCAGGGCTTGCAGCGTTGCGGCCTGCGTCCGATGGAACATCACGAACGGCCGGTACTGTTCGTGGTTCAATGTCCAAGCTTCATCCGGGGAATGATCGCGACAGAAATCCATCAACCCGAGCGTGTGATCCGCATCACGAACCGCCCGCTCAAACTGACGGATGGCCAGCCAGCAGATTCGTCGATGATAAAACTGGACAAATTCTCGATCCGCTTCGGCGCACTGCTCCTCCGTCAGCACCAGATCCTCGTCCCGTTCGGCCTCATCGCAGAGATACTCGAAAAACGTTGCGAAACCCAATGGGCGATCACCGTCGGGCCGATCGCTTGTCTCCAGCTGCAGAATGCCCATTTCGATGCGCATCTGAATGACGTCGCGGCCGTCTTGCCCCCGCGCCATGCGGACACTCACGGAATTGGGCTCATACGGCCACTTCTCAAGGATTTCATCGATGTTTTTGTTTTTGGATCGTGCCATGAGGGCGACCGCTGTTGGCTCAAGGAGCAGAGCTCAGGGGATACATTCTGCGACCCGGTGGAAGGATACCAATTCCGCCACCGCACGGAGTGGGAAGGGAAACGAATCACGACGAGCGGAGACGAGCGACGTCGTACTTAAGTATACCGGAATCTGCTTGCGCGTCGCCACCTTCGTCAGTCGGACCACTCCGGGGAACGCCGCCGCTCCTTTTTCTGCGATTGCTTTTCCTTGTCTTGCCGCCTTCGTCGGCAGCTTGCTTGGGTGGGCCGCGTCGGTCGTCGCGATTTCACCGGTTTCAGCGTGTCCCGGATCATCCCGCGCAAGCGTCCCAGGCAGTCCTGCTGATTGCGGCCACGCTCGCGGTGACGTTGGCTGGTAATCGTCAACCAGCCGTCCCGGCTGACGCGCGAGGCCCAAAGATCCAGCATGCGTTGCCGAATCGGCTCGGGCAACGCCGATGATTCCTGCAGATTCCAGCGCAGCACCACTTTTGTGCTGGCTTTATTGACATGTTGGCCGCCCGGGCCGCTGCTGTGGACCGACCGGAGCTGCAGTTCGGACCGGGGAATCGTCAGGGTTTTGTTGATGATCAGGTCGGGCATGAGCATTCGAAAACGGCAAGATCTGCTGCCCGGAAGAATTCTCGGGTCACAGACCAGTCTCGGTGCACGTCGGCGTTGATTTGCGGTCGCAGGATGCAGGCCATATGATGCCTTCCGTTTCCGCGTCGTGGGCCGGCCATCTCGGGTTCTTCCAACGTCCGCGCGGCAAACAGGCACCGCTATCTTGTACTGAATCTCACCCGCCAATTCTAGGGAGTTCTGCCACCTTGAAATCGAATATCCAGCTGCGCGGCGGAGCCTGCGTCCTCGCGACGGTACTGGCCATCGTCCCCCTGGCAGCGTCCGCAGATATTCCGGACCTGGGATCGAGACGTCGTGGAGCCGACTGGCCCGCTTTCCTTGGACCTCACGGCAATGGCAAGTCGACAGAAACCGGTTTGCCGACTCATTGGCCGGCCGGCGGTCTGCGGCGAATCTGGTCACGAACGCTCGGTGCCAGCTACGGGATCGGCAGCGTTTCTCGCGGACGATACCTGCAGTTCGATTCCGAGTCCGGCGAAGCGCGATTGCTGTGCTTGCACAGCGAAACGGGCCGCCTGTTGTGGGACTTCCGCTATCCCGCTCGATACGAAGACCTGTACGGGTACAACGCGGGGCCGCGCTGTAGTCCCGTGATCGACGGAGACCGTGTGTACATTTACGGCGTCGCAGGTCAGTTGTATTGTCTGGATCTGATGGATGGATCCGTGATCTGGCATTGTGACACGATGAAGAAGTTTGGCGTGGTGCAGAATTTTTTCGGCGTTGGCAGTACCCCCTTCGTTTACGCAGACCTGTTGATCGCCGTGGTTGGCGGAAGTCCCCCCGAGGACCAGCAGGTTCCCCCCGGGCGATTGGACCGGGTCTCGGGGAATGGTTCGGCGATTGTGGCTTTCGATAAATGGAATGGCAGTGTGCGTTACCAACTGTCCAGCGAGTTGGCCAGCTACGCGTCACCACGCTGCGTCACTCGCGCCGATCGTTCGTGGGGATTCGCATTTCTGCGCGGCGGACTTGTGGTATTTGATCCCACGGAGGGGCGCGAGGATTTCGTTTTCCCCTGGCGTGCCCGGATCCTGGAAAGTGTCAATGCCAGTTCGCCGGTCGTTATCAAGAACCGTGTGTTGATCAGTGAAGCGTACGGGCCGGGCGCCGCGTTGCTGGAATTCGACAGCCCTTCGGATTCACCTCGTGTCGTATGGTCTGACCAGGACCGGCGACGTGATCCCTCGATGAAAGCGCATTGGAATACACCGATCCATCATGCAGGATACCTCTACGGCAGCAGTGGCCGGCATTCGCAGGAAGCCGAGTTGCGGTGCGTGGAATGGGAGACCGGTCGGGTGATGTGGAGTGAGCCGGGGCTGACACGCGGCTCACTGCTGTATGTCGATGGACACTTTGTTTTTCTCGGCGAAGATGGCACCCTGCGGCTGATCCGCGCGAACGCGGAACGGTTTGAACAGTTGGCCGAGTTTCGACCGACCGATCTGGAGCAAGCCGACGATGTCGCCGCGGCACGTCCGCTGCTTTCGTACCCCGCCTGGGCAGCTCCGATTCTGGCCCGTGGGTTACTCTACGTTCGCGGTCGCGACCGCGTCGCATGCTTCGAACTAATCCCCGAGGAGGAGTAAGCGAGATTCTACGACTCGCCGAATTCTCGCACCGCTGCTTTGGCATGATGCAGGATCTGCTCGTACTCCAAATGCTCCACGTCCTCGCCCATCAACTCAACATCCAAGAACCCGTCGTAGCCGCCCGCGACCAGGCTGGCCACCAACCGGCCGACCGGTACCACGCCAGTTCCCAGCAGGCAACGATTCTGTTCGCCCAGCGGCGTTTGTCGCGCATCGCCCAAATGCACAATGGCCAGCTGAGGGGCAATCTGTTCGATTCGCTCCCAGCAAATCGGGCCCTGCCCCAGGTGATACGTGTCAAATACGAGTTTGGCAAATGGCGATTCGAGCGAGTCCAGGAAACGGAGTGTGTCGTCCAGCGTGTGCCAGAGAGACCATTCTCCACCGCACGACTCGTGCACCGGTTCGATCGCGAGCATCACGTTACAGGCTTCGGCGACCGCGAGAAGTTCTTTCATGGCGCGGCGTGTGATCCGCCGTGCGTGATTCAACGTGTGCCCTGCTCGGGAGCCACTGTACACAACCAGGCAGTGTGTCTTCATCGCCGCCGCTAACTGGATCGCTTCGATCGCATCCTCGATGCTGTCGCGAAAACTGCGACCGTCACTGCCCGTGAAGCCGCCGGCCCAGAGTAGGTTCGAGACAGGCATACCGCTGTCGGCGAGCAGTTCGATTCCGCGTTCTTCGCCAAAGTCTGCCAGTTTCGCTCGCCAGACACCAATCCCTTCGTACCCCGCTTCCACGTACCTGCGCACATCCTCGTCGAACGACCAGGAAAAGGTCGTGATCTCATTCATGGACATGCGGAGCATAAAACGCCTGTTGTCCGTCGTCCGGACGATGTCTGCGGTGGTTTCCAGCGGTTGATTCGGCTCGGGACGAGCAACCGCTGCTGCCTTCCCACGCGCGTCCCCCCGTGATCGCCCGGAGCTGGGTCGTCCAGGCGGGAGCAACGTGTGAGGAACGCGGGTCGCACGGACATGTCACGTTCGTGCCGACGATTCTCCCGAGCAGAACGGGCGACGAAACGCGACAGGGCGGTGCTACGCGCTGTAGTATGGGGCAACGCCTTCCAGCTGTAAAGAAAACCGCCGACTCTCAACATCACGGCGACTTTTTCTTACGCTTGACCCGCCGGGTGACCGCCTGACGAATCCGTCATCGACCGCCGTCCGCCATGTCCCAAGCGATGAGCCACCGCTCTTTTCGTGGTTGCAAGTGCCATTCCGCTTGGAGTCGACGTGCCAGATCGGGCATGTGCCCCGCTCCGTAGAAGATCGCGACTTTGCGTCGGCCACGCTGGACTTCTCGCCGCAGAACTTCTAACGCCTTTTTATTGCGCTCCGTAATCAGCGTCGAGCCCTCCGGTCCCTCCAACACCCGCATCTGCCCGCCCAGATCTTCGAACTGGCTGGCCATCACGCGCTTCAGTTTCAGCGCTCGGTCTCGCGAAAAGAAAGCAAACAACAGGTCCGTGTCGCTGACTTGATCTTCGCGTCCTGCCTGGGCAGCTGCCTGTCCCATCATCCGAAAGAGAAGTTGCAGGAAACTCTCGCCGCGATCCTCCATGCTCTTGGAGAATTCATCGGGCGACATGTCGGCGTGGACAAGATTGGGTGCGGTGTAATCGATGTGATTCAGTTGAAAGGAGAGTTCCAGCAGTGTCTTGATTCCTTCCTGCATCCGTCCCACCGGATGTTGCGACTTCGATCCGCCCGCTGGAATTCGTGTTCCCTCGGGAGCGACGAGTTCGTACAGCACGGCATCATACTGACGAAATTGCTGGTTCAACTTCTGATAGTACTCCCGATCGCCAACATGAACGGCGCCGATCAGGTCCACCTGCAGGCCACCGTCGGTAGCTTGAAATGGCACGATCGATGTCTCCAGGGATTGGGGCACCTTCCGTTGATCACGCGTGATGCGGACGAATTGCGGTTCGGTGGGGAACAACGACTGCAGCGCACCGTGCAATTCATCGCGGTCGAGTTTGCCATCGGCGTCGCGATCATATTCGCGAATCAAGGCGGTAGCTTCCGGTGGTTCTGCGTACACCGCGAGCCCAATTCCAACCGCCAGGGCTGTACCCAGCAACGGGCCGTAGAGTCTGCCGCCTTGAATTCTCATGCTTGCACGTCTCTCCCGGATCCTCAGCGGACCGTCGATCCCGGCCGCTCGGCAAAAAAAACAAGTACCGCGGGTAATATAGGCTGATCGGGCAGAGCGGACAATCGAATGCCTTGGCGACCTGCTGGCGACCGTCGGGAACCGACGCCTTGTGAACCACGGTTCCTCTTTCGGATTCCAGGCTTGTTGGCTCGGTACGGTGTCCATTTTTGCATCAGGGGACCGGTTGTCCGAGGCCAAGTCGGCTGGATCTTCGGGGCGGTGTGATAGCTGCTGGCATCTGCAAAAGCCGAGTTTTCCGCAAGGCTTACCGTTGTTCCTCAACTTACGCCAGGGGCAGGACCGATATTACCGTCAACCGCGGCGGATCGGACCAACGATTCCGCTGGTCTACTCAGGTGACTTGATGGTGGGACCCCAATCATGTCGTTGAAACGGAAACTCTGGACCCTGACACTTTTTGCCGCCATGCTGCCCGCCGCACGTCCGGTTGCGGGGGAAGTCTTTGAGCACCAGCCGTGGCTGCCCGACTGTTGTGAATGGGATCACAACTTTGCCTGGTTTGAGCCCATTTACTGTGACTGCTCGGAAGAATCTCCCTACCATACGGGTGCGTTCTTCAGTTTTCAGCAGTTGTTTGTCACAGGCATGCGCGCTGACGAGGCGCCTGGACGAACGGACTTTGGCGACAGCACGAATGGCAGTCGATATGATTTCGGCTACATGTACGAGCGATCCGGCTGGTCCGCCTCGATCCTAAAAATCAATAATCCGGGCGTGCGGTTGAACGATGACAACATTGATCGCAACGATTTCGAGGTTCTGGACCTGTCGGGGAACCCCATCGGCGAGGAATTCGAAACGCTGAACGGGTTCAACGTTTACGGGGCGGAAGTGAATCACATCTGGCGGATGGAGCCGACGCACCACGGCGTGCTGCTGGAACCTTTTCTCGGTCTGCGCTACATCCGATTCCGCGACCATTTCGACACGGCGACCTACGATCTGTTCAATGCGGCGATACCCGGTTTTGGCCCGCCGAATACCGTGGTGGCGTTCAGCGACGAAGATTACTACATTCGCGACGAAACGACGACCGACAATGACATGTTCGGTGGGCAGTTCGGGATGCGAGTCGGACGACGGCACGGTCGGTGGCTGTTAAACGTCGACATGCGTGGCTTTTCGTTTCACAACTTCGTGACGCGTTCGTACCGCACGGTCACCGAATCGAACGAACAGATCATCCTCGCCACGTACGATGCGGACGGTATTTTGACGGCGGTGGCCGACGACGAACTACTCACGGAAACGGCGTCTGGCGAAACCGGTCAGGACGTAGGACGATTTGTCTACGGTGGAGAGGTCCGGGCCGATCTGGGTTTCGAGATCACGAAGATGTTCGAGGTCCATGTTGGCGGCGAACTTCTCGTGTTGGGCGACGGAATCGCACGAGGTTTCTATGACACGGATGGGCCGTTCATTGCCGGCGGCGTGACGCTGGGATTCGCGATCAACCGTTGACCTCTTACGGGGCGCGGCATCAGCACCCGGGCCGGATGTCGACGAAGGCCCGCCCACACAACCACCTTTGATGAGGGATGCGAAAGTCCATCATCGAAGGCGGTTGGCGTTTGCAGGGCGGGCTGAGCGAGAGTCCCTAGGGGTTCTTCGCCACATTCAGTCGGCGCAATTCGTCCACCTGCTCCGTCAAGCGATGTCGCAGGGGACTTTCGAAACGAAGCTGGTCGATCAATGCCTCGGCCTTGGTGATCAGCTCCGGTGTGATTTCGGCGTTTTCGAGTAGCCGCCGAAAGCTACGTTGCACTTGCGCTTCGGTGAGCACCGTTGCTACCTCGCATGAGGAGAGGAATGGAATCGCGAGCTGCCTAGTAGGATTCTAAGCGAGCTTCCTCACGACGCAACACCTCTTCGGCCGTTGTCGAAGGTGTCTCGAAATAAGCGGGGTCGATCCGGAGCAGTTCTTCGGCCAAGGCCTCGACCGCTTGGTCGATTTGATCGGGCGTGTGCGTCGCGTGGACCAGAAACCGCAGGCGAGCTCCACTTTCCTCCACGGCCGGATAAACGAGCGCCTGGGCACAGATCGACCGCTCGAACAACGCTCGGGCAAGCCGCAGGGCATGGACCGAGCTGCCGACCATCACCGGAATGATCGGCGTCTTTTGGCTCGCCCCGATTCGCAAGCCCAATCGGCGGGCGTTTTGGCGGAACCGTTCGGCCAATTCGATGCAACGCCGAACTCGATCGGGTTCGCTACGAAGCACTCGAAGGGCTGCTAACGCGGCGGCCGCATTCGGGGGAGACAGTCCCACGCTGTGAACGAATCCTGGGGCCGTGTACTGGAGGTATTCGATCACGGCATCGCAGCCGGCGACGTAGCCTCCGCAGCTTCCCAGGGCATGACCGAGCGTTCCAACCCAAAGGTCGACGGAGCGGGCATCGACGTTGGCAAGCTCTCCAATCCCCCGACCGGTGGGGCCCAGTGTGCCCAGGGAATGTGATTCGTCGACCAGCATGAGTGCCTGGTGGCGGCGGGTCACATCGACGAATTGGGCAAGTTCCGGAAGGTCTCCGTCCATGCCATAGATGCCCTCAATCGCAATCAGCACGCGGCGGTAGTCATGTCGTAGTTCCTGCAACACTTGATCAAGAGCCTGCCAGTCATTATGCGGGAAGGGGCGACGACGGGCACCGGAAAGGATCGCGCCCTGGATCGTGCTGTTCTGGGCGAGCGCATCGTGCAGAATCAGGTCGCCGGGTCCAAACAGATGTCCGATCGTGGTCTCGGTGGTCGCGTGGGCGCCGACGAAAACCAGCGCGTTTTCCGTTCCCAGGAAGTCGGCCAACTCGCGTTCCAGTGCGATGTGTAAGGGGTTCTGGCCGGCCACCAGCCGACTGGCGGAAACGCTCGTCCCGTATTGCGCGAATCGATTCCTGGGCGGCTCGAGCAACCACGGGGTCTCCCGACATGCCCAAGTAGTTGCCATTGGAAAAATCCAGTCGCGACTGACCCTCGATCGTCGATGTGCCGTGGGCGACGCTTTCTCGTACCGGAAAATACGGATTCGGTAGGCCGGTGGATTGCAGCAGGGCTAGAGTTCGTTGCAGTTGCAGGTATTCCGTCATCTGCTCGAAACGATAGTGTTCCGGGGGAATTGTTGGGTAACGCCGCCGCCCGGGCTGATCGACGCGACGCGCACCCAGGTGTTCGACAATCGCCTGCGCCACTTGCCGGGAACTCTCGATCCGTGGCAGGACATCCCCAGGCAGTTCCCCGCCGAAGGTTTCCTCCAGGGCGTTGATGATTTCCATCCGTTCCAGCGAATCCAGGCCGAGATCCACGATCTTGGTGTCGGGCTGAAGGTCTCGGGCGCGTTCGCGAGCGATCGCTCGAACCTGATGCATCACGGTCTGCAAAACCTGCGCGTCGTCCTGTTTCGTGGCCAGTATTTCGCGGACCGCTGGCTGCTGGTCCCTGGCCAGCAGACGTTCTTCCGCTTCTTGCTCCCACTGACAGCGACGCGCGACGGTCAACAGGGAATCTTCCACAAACCACTCTCGGCAGGCGTGCCGTTGAATCTTGCCACTCGACGTCTTGGGGATCGAGCCGGAGCGGACCAGAATCACGCCGTCGGGGGGAAGTTCGTGTTCGGTCGTGACATCGCGACGAATCGCGTCAATTATTCCTTCCCAGTTATCGCTGCCGTCCCGTTCGACCTCGCTGACCACGACCAGTCGCTCACGGCCTCCCACGTCGACCGCGAAGGCGGCGGTAGCTCCGCTGCGAATTCTGCGATCTGCCCGCTCCACCGTCATTTCGATATCCTGCGGGTAGCGGTTGACTCCCCGCACGATGATCATGTCCTTGATCCGTCCGGTGACGAACAGTTCGCCGTCGTGGAAGAAGCCTAGATCTCCCGACCGCAGGTAGCAGGTCGTGTCGTCGTCGGCCAGGCGCCCGAGGAAAGTTTCTCGCGTGATTTCCGGCTTATTCCAGTAGCCCTGACCCACGCTGGGACTGTGGATCCAGATCTCTCCCACTCGGTCTTCACGGAGGCGCGTTCGCGTGTCAGGATCAACGATGACGAGTTGTTCGTCCTGAAGGACGCGGCCGCAGCTGACGAAATGCCGTCCGCGGTCGCCATCGGGTGCTGCGACGAGCACGCGGCGTTCGTCCAATTCGCTGCCGTCGAAGCACCGAAAGATCGGTGGCTTACGTCGCGCGCCGCCGGTCACGATTAACGTGGTTTCGGCCATCCCGTAACAGGGGTAGAAGGCTTCCCGACGAAAGCCATACGGCGCGAATTTTCTCGCAAACTTCTCCAGCGTATCTCGGCGAACCGGCTCGGCTCCATTGAACGCCAGTGTCCAACTGCTCAGATCGACTCCGTCCATCTGGTCGTCGTCGATTTTCTTGGTGCAGAGATCGTAGGCGAAGTTCGGTCCCCCGCTGATTGTCACTCGATAGTTCGAGATGCCGCGCAGCCATCGGACCGGCTTCTGCAAGAACAACATGGGAGACATCAGCACCGTGGGCCGACCGCAGAACAGCGGATTCAGAATGCCGCCGACCAAACCCATGTCGTGGTAGGCCGGCAGCCACGACATTCCAAAAGCTTCGCGATCGGCCTCAAAGGCGGTCGTGATCAGCGAACAGTTGTGCATCAGATTCGCGTGCGTCAGCATGACTCCCTTCGGGGACCCGGTCGATCCCGAGGTGTACTGCAGGACTGCCAGATCCTTTCCCTGGATGGTCGGGATCTGCCACGCGTCGGATTCCTCGTCGGGAACCGAATCCGTGGCGAGCCAATTCATCCGTTGCAGGGGCGAATCCTCTTCCAACAAACTGGTTGTCCGCTCGGCCACGTCGGTGACGGTCAGGGCTACGCGGGCGGTGGCGTCCTTGGCGATCGCCTGGATGCGGTGCATGTTCCGGTTGCGTCGCGGCGGATAGGCTGGCACCGCGGTAACGCCCGCATAAAGGCATCCGAAGAATCCCACGACAAAATCCAGGCCTGGAGGATACAGCAGCAACGCCCGCTCGCCGGTCATCCGCATTTGCTGCAGTCGCGCGGCGACAGCGCGCGCCTTCTGATCCAACTGCCGGCAGCTGAGCCGAGTTTCAAGCGAATCCCCATCCTGTAGGAAGCAGTATGCCGGATCCTCCGGTTGCTGTTCCAACCAGTAACGCAGTCGATGGACGAGGTCGTTGTTGGGAGGGTCGAACGGAGCGAGAAGCTTTTGCAAATTCACCGTGCTACACACTCCGGTGGGGAAAAACGGATGGGGGTTCCTGGACGCAAGCGACGTCGGTGCGAGGCAGGGCCTCTCCCGTGATGGCCATCATGGCGGAAGTGCATGGGAATCGAACCCACCGATCGCGTGCTTGACACGCGATCCAACGGTTTTGAAGACCGCGGCCGCCACCAGGCGTGCAGGCACTTCCCTGAATCGGATTTTCGGTCAAGTGGAAGCGGAACAGGTTCAGGCCCAGTCCATTCCGGTTTCTCGTCGAATTCGAGCCTGGAAATCGCCTAGCAAGCCTCCGATCACATCCCAGCCTCGAGGACGCCGAAGCTCGATGTCCCCTTGTTCGTTGATGCGTACAACACAATCGTCGGTGACTCCGGCCTTTCGGAGATCCTCACTGTTAATCTCGTCGTCCCGGACCAAGGTGGTGAGCGAGCGGCCGGTTAGCTCCACGAATTTCATTCCTGCGTCCCTCTCGAAGCGGCCGACAGTTGATTTCGTCCCGCGGACGGATTGCCGGCCCATCTTGGTCGGTCGGACCCAACGATCCGACCTGCTCTGGGCAAAGTTAGTGCTTTCTTTGCGGGAACGAACACCTAATCTATCACAAGCGGCTTCGGGGAGAAACCAATTTCGTGCGGGGAACGGGGGCTCTTCGCCGATCGATCGCCACGCGACACAGGGGGCGATTCCCGCTCGTCGAGTTCCACTTCCGGCGGAAATGCTTGTCACGGCCCCAACGTGCCGGTGGGCCGCCGCATTCCGCAGGCCGTAGCCAGTTCCAGAATCTGCCCCACTGTCAGTTCTTCCGCCCGCGCCTCGGGGCCGAGTTGCAGCTCCCCCATGGCTCGGTCGACATCCGATTTGGTCAGCTGCTTGAATGCACCGCACAAAGCACTTCGCAGATACTTGCGACGGTGAAGAAACAGACCGCGGACGAATTGTTGAAACAGCGGCAGATCCCCGATCGCGTCGCGTTGTTCGGGTACCGTGACAATCTGCACGATGGCGGAGTGAACCTTGGGACGCGGCCAGAACACGCCGGGTTGCAGCTCCCGCACAATTGATGCGACCGCCTGACTTTGGACCCAGACGCTTAGGCTGCCGTAATCCTTCGTGCGCGGTTCGGCGACGATCCGCGCCGCTAATTCCTTCTGAATTGTGACAGTCATCGACGCTGGTGCGATTTCGCTCACAAGCAGATTCGAGATGATCGGCGTGGCTACGCTGTACGGCAGATTCGCCACCAATTTGAGTGTTGTCGAGGCGTGCTGCGCGAACTTCTCGCGCGTCGCGGAGATCACATTTGCGTGGAACTGGTTCTTGTTTCGCAACGCATCCTGCTGCAAGAGGACAACATTTCCCCAGGGTTCGAGTTGTTCCGCGGCCAAACGGGCCAGTAACGGATCCATTTCCACGCTGACGACGGCCGCCGCCTGGGCCGCCAGCCGGGTCGTCAGCGACCCGGTGCCGGCACCTATTTCCAGCACCACATCCGACGGTTGCACATCCGCCACGCGCACGAGGAAGTCCAGCAGGTTGAGGTCGATCAGGAAATTCTGTCCCAGTCTCGACTGCGGTCGAAATCCGACTTCTGCGAATTTCTGTTTCAGGAAACGGACGGTTTGACGCGAGGCATCCATGTGTTCACCGTCAGGACGGCTCTTCGCCCTGCAATTGCTTTTCGACGTACTTGGCCAGAAGATCGGTTTCCAGGTTGACCGGGTCCCCCGGCCCTTTCGGACCCAGAGTCGTAACCTGGAGCGTGTGGGGAATCAAGGCGACGCTGAAGCGGT
Organism: uncultured Planctomycetaceae bacterium; assembly: GCA_963776055.1. Taxonomy (GTDB): domain Bacteria; phylum Planctomycetota; class Planctomycetia; order Pirellulales; family Pirellulaceae; genus CAVZLD01. The sequence goes on from CAVZLD010000001.1 coordinate 101,706, forward strand.
CCCGTTCGACGTCGACCAGCGTGAGGCTCACACCATCGACAGCGATCGAGCCCTTCGAGGCCATCTGTCGGGTCAGCGCGGGTGGCACTCGATACCAGATCGTCGACCAGTCGTTTTCGTCAATTCGCCGATCGACGTGGCCGACGGCGTCGACGTGCCCGGTCACGAAGTGTCCGCCCAAGCGATCGCCGACGACCAAGGACCGTTCCAGGTTGAGCGGATCCCCTGGTTGCAGCTGCCCCAGGTTGGTCCGTTGGAGCGACTCCGGTCCGACATCGAATTCCAGCCGCGGACCGCTCCGGTGGACGACCGTCAGGCAGCAGCCGTTCACGGCGATGCTGTCGCCAATTTTGGCTCCCTCGCTTACCTGCGGCCCCTCAATCACGAGCCGTTGTCCCGGAGACGCCGGACGCATCTCCACCAATCGCCCCAATTCCTCGATGATTCCCGCAAACATTAGGTGACTTCCTTCCTCCAAAAACCTGTCGCAGTCGCAATTGTGGGAATCGACGAAGGATTCCGCAACATGGTCGGACTCGTCACCTGGAAAACGAAACGTGAATCGGCCACAATGCGAGACTTGTTTTGGCGCTCTCCCGACCGGTGATGGCCTTCGGGCGAGGAACCGGGCCGAAAGTGCCGAATCGCCGAATTTCCCTGGTATTCGACGGGGAAGTGAACCGGTCGCCGGGAAGTACTTCGCGGTCGCGTCGGGTTCGCTGCCAACCCCCGAGTGTTCTTTTTCCTGATTTGAATTCGAATCGCGAGATCTCTCATGAGTACGATTGTAAATGTCCAAGGTCGGCAGATTCTTGACAGTCGTGGCAACCCGACCGTCGAGGTGGATGTAATGTTGGCGGACGGCTCGTTTGGGCGAGCTGCTGTGCCGAGCGGAGCCAGTACGGGGGCGCATGAGGCCTGGGAGCTGCGCGACGGGGACGCCAAAGTCTTCTTGGGGAAAGGCGTCAGCAAGGCGATCGAGAACGTGAATTCAGCCATCGCGGAGGCCATTGAGGGTGGCGACGCGTTGGATCAGGCCGCGATCGATCGGCGCCTGTTGGAAGTCGACGGGACGGAGAACAAAAAGAGTTTGGGAGCCAATGCGATTTTGGGGGCCTCCATGGCGGTCGCCAAAGCGGCGGCGAATTACACCGAACAACCGCTCTACCGCTACCTGGGAGGCGTCGGCGCCCGACTGCTGCCCGCTCCGATGATGAATATCGTCAATGGCGGTGAGCATGCCGATAACTCCGTCGATGTCCAGGAATTCATGGTCATGCCCCTGGGGTTCGACAGTTTCTCCGAGGCCCTCCGCAGTGGCGTCGAGATCTTCCATCACCTGAAGAAGGTTCTCCAGGCGAAGAAACTGAACACGGCCGTGGGCGACGAAGGGGGATTTGCGCCGGATCTCGGCAGTAATGTGGAGGCGTTGGACTTGATTCTGGAGGCGATCGAAAAGGCCGGGTATCAACCGGGCGAGCAAATTCGAATTGCCTTGGATGTGGCTGCCACGGAATTCTACGACGCCAAGAAGGGGCTCTATCAAATCGACGGCAAACAGATCGATTCGGCCGCGATGGTCGATTTCTTGGCGCAGTGGGTCGATCAATACCCGATCTGCTCGATCGAGGACGGCTGCAGCGAAGACGATTGGGATGGCTGGAAGTTGCTGACGGAGCGGTTGGGCGATCGCGTACAACTGGTCGGCGACGACCTGTTCGTGACGAACACCGAGCGACTCCAACGCGGAATCGATCAGGGAATCGCCAATAGCATTCTGATTAAGGTCAATCAGATCGGAACGGTCACCGAGACGATCGAGGCGATTCATCTGGCGGCACGTCACGGGTACAGCAGTGTCACCAGCCACCGGAGTGGCGAGACGGAAGACACCACGATTGCCGACTTGGCCGTCGCTCTGGGAACCGGTCAGATCAAGACCGGATCGGCGTCGCGGACCGACCGAATGGCCAAGTACAACCAGTTGCTGCGGATCGAAGAGCAATTGGGAGACGAAGCACTGTACGGGGGGCCGCTGTTTCCCAAACTCTGATCAAGTGATCTGGCGAAGACCGTTCGCTGCAACGTGATGCCCAGGGAACCTGCCGTGGTCTCCCCGTTCGCGGGACCACGGCGCCGCGGGACCACCATCCCAAGAAGGGTATCGTTGTCCGATGTGGTTGCTGGAACAGCCGCTGGTTTTCCTGTTTGCGGGCGCGTTCGCCTTTGCGGTGAGCTTCGCCTTCTGGCTGCAGACGCGTCGACCGGGCGCTCTGCTTGCGATCGGAATCGTGATCGGAATTACGACGCTCGGCTTGATTGCCGAACGCCTCGTCGTGACCGATGCGGAGGAAGTGGAGCAGACGCTCCGCCGAGTCGCCCGCGATTTGGAGCGAAATGATCGGGCGGCCGTTCTTCAAGCGATCAGCGATTCGTCCACCGATCTGCAAGCCGAGGTGCAATCGGTCTTGTCGCGTGTCCGCGTGTCCAAGGTTTCCGTGAAGCGGAACCTGCGCGTGCAGGTGGTCGAGCGGGCAGGGCGTAAGAGCGCCGAGGCTCGGTTCAACGCCGTTGCGACCGTGCAGGACCGGGGTGGGTTGGCGGGGCCCCAAGTGGTACCGCGTTTCGTTGTCGTTCGATTTCGTCTGCAGGGGCAGGACTGGAAGGTCGTCGATTATCAGGCGACGGATCCCCGCGATGGCCTGCGCGGCGCCCTCTGGTGAGGACCACGCTGTCTCGCGCGCCGAGGAACAATCCGTTGACCGAGTTTCGTTCGAATTCGCCTCCACGATTCCCGAACGTATCCAGGAGTCCCGCATGGACCGTCCGCAAGTGATCATCACCGATTACGTTCACGATGAACTGGCGCCGGAGCGGGAGTTGCTGGCCGATGTCGCCGAGATCCAGGCGCTGGACGCCCACCGCGAGTCGGAACTCGTGGGACGAATCGAGCAGGCCGAGGCGCTGATGGTCTATCACAACGTTTCTTTGACCAAGGCCAGCCTGCAACGGCTGTCGCGGTGCCGATTGATCGTTCGGGTCGGCGTTGGGTTCGACAATGTGGATGGTGTTTACGCCCGGCAGCGTGGCATTCCCGTGGCGAATATTCCGGATTACGGCACCGAGGAGGTGGCGGACACGGCCATCGGGATGATGCTGACGCTCACGCGCGGAATCCTGCAGCATCAATTGCTCTACCGCGACCTCGGTGGTGTCTGGTCCTATCAAGCGGCCGCTCCATTGCATCGGCTGCGGGGACGCGTGTTCGCGATCGTCGGATTGGGCCGGATCGGCTCGGCCACCGCCCTTCGCGCGAAGGCACTCGGCATGGATGTCGCGTTCTACGACCCGTATCGGGCGGACGGGCACGACAAGGCCCTGGGCATTCGCCGCTGCGAAACGCTCGAAGAACTGTTTCGCCAGGCGTTCGTGCTGAGTTTTCATTGCCCTCTGACCGACGAGACACAGCAGATGCTTCGAGCGGAAACGATCGAATGGTTGCCGCCTGGTGCGTATCTGGTGAACACGGTGCGCGGACCGATTGTGGATACGACGATTCTGCCGGACGCCCTGAGTTATGGGGCAGTTGGCGGGGGTGGCGCTGGACGTGATGCCCGACGAGCCTCCCGCGGAAGAGGATCCTTTACTGCGCGCCTGGCGCGATCCACACCATCCTGCCTACCGTCGGCTGATTCTCAATCCGCACACCGCGTTCTATTGCGAAGAGGGCTTGCAGGAGATGCGTCGCAAAGCGGCGCTCGCCTGTCGGCAAGCTCTGCTCGGTCAACCCCTGCGAAATCTTGTGAACTGACGCGCAAGGTCACTCCGGCGGCGGCAACGTCAGCCCCCACTGCTGCATCTGTTGCAGCATCGACGGGTTTGTGAGGTCGAAGTCCAGCGCGGTCAGCGTGGCAAATCCGTTCGCCAGGGCGCTCAGATCGGTCTCGCTGTCGCCCGCCTTGGGCGGTGGGTCGCTCGTCGCCCAATAGTAGCTGCGACCGCGTGGGTCCTCGCGCCGAATGAAGTGTTCACCGTAGCGCGAGATCCCCATGGGGACGATTCGCAAGCCGCGTGGCTGCGTCATCGCGGACGTGGGAAAGTTCAAATTGAACAACTGCTGCCGCGCCTCTTGCCGGGCCAGAATCTGTTCAATCACCGCTCGCGCCATCCGCGCTGCCGAGTCAAATTGCGCGTGCTCGTCGTACTCCAACGAAACCGCGATGCTGGTGATCCCGAAGAAGGCACCTTCGATCGCGGCAGCGACGGTTCCGGAATAGAGCACGTTGATTCCGGCATTCAGGCCGCCGTTGATTCCGCTGACCACGAGATCCGGACGTCGTGCGCAGAACTCGAAGACACCGATCTTCACGCAATCGGCGGGACTGCCTTCCACCGCCCAGCCGCGCCGCCGGTCCCCTTCGTAGATTTCTTTGGCAATCAGCGGACTCAGAAAGGTGATGGAGTGTCCCACGCCGCTCTGTTCCGTTGCCGGAGCGACCACGCAAACTTCTCCCAATTTACGCAGCTCCCGCTCCATCGCTGCCAGTCCGGCGCGTAAATGCCATCGTCGTTCGTCAATAAAATCTGCAAGGGTTGCACGACTCCTGTTTGTCGGTCGATGTTCTCGGCGGACCTCCGCTGCCTTGGACAGGCCGTGGCGTGACGTCCGCGTTGTTGGATTGTTTCGGGAAACTGGCCCCGTCGCCCGCTCGTTTCGCACCACAATTCGCGGATCGCCGGTGGGTTGGCGGGTTCGCCTTGCCCAGCCGATGCGTCTTGAAGCTGCGCATGTCCCGAATTCCGCTCTTCCGCTGTGCGGAAAGCCCGCGAAATCCTAACCCGAATCGTCAGCCAGGGAGACACATCCGAACGGGTCTAACGTGTTCCCTTGCTTACGCTTCGGATTGGGATGGGTCGAAACGCGCAAGTTCAAAAAGCGTCCGCGAGGCAGACCCGTCCCAACGGCTCGAAAGTGTTCCCTCGCTTACGCTTCGGGGGGAGATGCACGCCCAGTGCGCAAGTTCAAAACTCACGCTTCGGGTGGGGATGGAGCGAAACTCGCAACTTCAGAGCCTATCCGCCGGGTGCCGGGGGCATCAAGGGCGGGTGGCGTTGGGATCTTGTCGGGCCGGCATGACGATGGCGCCCCTGGCGAGCTTCCTGCGGCGGTTCTATAATCCTCGGTTTTCCCGTGGCCCCAAGAGTGGAGCGGGGCGCATGCCAGCGTGTAGTAGGAGGGCCGATCGTGAGTTCCGATGCCTCGCCCGATGCGGCTCGACCCAAAATCGCCGAAGAACGCGTTCTGGTTCTGGATTTCGGTTCGCAGTACGCACAGCTGATCGCGCGACGCGTTCGTGAACAGAACGTGTATTGCGAGATCGTTCGACACGATCTGTCGATCGACCGTTTGAAGCAACACGCCCCCCGGGGGCTGATTCTCTCCGGTGGCCCCTCCAGCGTCTACGAGCAGGGGGCGCCGCGGTGCGATCCCCGTGTGTTCGAATTGGGATTGCCAATTTTGGGAATCTGCTACGGTATGCAGCTGGCCTGTGAAGCACTGGGCGGCAAGGTCGACAGTGCTCCGGCCCGCGAATACGGCCGATCCCGCTGCGAAATCACGCTGCATGACCCTTTGTTGACCGGGGTGCCCGACGAAATGGATGTCTGGATGAGCCACGGGGACCAGGTTTCCCGTGTCTCGTCCGACTTCATCGCCTTGGCCCGCACCGAGACCTGTCCGATCGCGGCCGTGCGGCATCGCCAGTTGCCTGTTTTTGGTCTGCAGTTCCACCCGGAGGTCACTCACACGCCGCTCGGGAAGACGATTCTGCGGAATTTCCTGATCAACGTTTGTGGTTGCCACGGAACATGGAAGTTGGGCGATTTTGCGCGGGAAACGATTCAGACCATTCGGCAACGAGTGGGGCCGGAACGCGTGATCTGTGGACTTTCCGGCGGAGTCGACTCCGCCGTGACAGCCGCGTTACTGTATCAAGCGCTCGGCGATCAGCTCTCCTGCATCCTGGTGGACAACGGATTGCTGCGGACCGATGAGGCCAAGTGCGTGATCAATGAGTTTACGCACCATTTCCATGCCGATCTGCACGTGGTGGATGCGGAGGACCGGTTTTTGACCTCTCTGGCGGGGGTGGAGGATCCACAGGAAAAGCGCCGTCGAATTGGCCATGCGTTCATCGACTGCTTTCAGGCCGAAGCGTCGCGAATCAAGGGAGCTCGATTCTTGGCGCAGGGGACGTTGTACCCGGACGTGATCGAGAGTGGGGCGGCGGTGGATGGGCCGGCGGCGACGATCAAGACGCACCACAATGTGGGAGGTCTACCGGAGGAATTGGGTTTTGAACTGATCGAACCGCTGCGTGACCTGTTCAAGGACGAGGTGCGTCGCCTGGGGTTGGAATTGGGGCTGCCCGCAGAAATCATCTGGCGGCATCCGTTTCCCGGCCCAGGGTTGGCGGTGCGTTGTCTGGGCGAAGTCAATCGCGACCGGCTGCAGATTCTGCGACACTCCGATGACATCGCGATCAGCGAGATACGGGCGGCGGGTCTCTACCAGCAGACTTCCCAGGCTTTTGCCGTGTTGCTTCCCGTACGCAGCGTGGGCGTGATGGGCGATGCGCGGACCTACGAAAACGTGATCGCGATCCGGTGCGTGAACACAGATGATTTCATGACGGCCGACTGGACACGGCTGCCGGACCAGGTGCTAGAGCGGATCTCTACCCGGATCATCAACGAGGTCAAGGGCGTCAACCGCGTCGTGTATGACATCAGTTCGAAGCCGCCCGCCACGATCGAATGGGAATAGAGCGCGTGGCGATCGCCGCCCGGTGTCGATCACGTCGGCAGAATTACGTCGGCGTGCCAGAAATCCTTGAGCTGACGGATCAACTGCACGAACTTCTCCAGGTCAACCGGCTTGACCAGGTAGCCCTCCACCCGCAACATTTCACCGCGCAACAAGTCTTCGTGGGCTTGAGAAGCACTCAGAATGACGACCGGAATGGACTGAAGATTCAGATCGACTTTCACCTCATCCAGGACTTCGCGGCCATCTTTTTTCGGCAGCTGCAAATCGAGCAGGATCAGATCGGGCCGTGGCGCGCGGGCGAAGCGATCTTCCTGGTGGAGAAACTGCATTGCTTCCACGCCGTCGCGGACAATGGTCAGGCGGTGCTTGATCCCTCCTCGACGCAGCGCTTCCATCGTCAGCCGTGCGTCCACCAAGCTGTCTTCGACCAGCAGGATTTCCATCGGCCGGCCTACTACTTCTTCTGGATGCATCAGAGCCTCTCCTGCGCCGTGGCGGAAGACTTTTGACAAGAGACGACGAATCGGGCTTCCGAGCCGAACAGCGCGTGAGCGCAAGCGTGATGGGACGGACGCTGTAGGAAAACGGGCCACCCCCCTCAGACAGGTCCTCAGCTTAGTGTAAGGAGGGGAACGGGCAGGGTCAATCAAACGATCGAAGACGGTGTCATCGGCCGCGAAAGGCGAACCCTCGTCGGGGCCGCCAGCGTCCCCGGTCAACGCGCACCAAAAAAGCACAGTCGCGGGGAACGACTGTGCTTGAGGAGGGATCCAAGCTTTCGGGACTCGGCCGGGGCGGGGCGAGCGGTGGGGGCCCGCGAGGGCTCGCTCGATGACCGGTTGGCCGAAAGCGGCAGGCAAGTTGTTGGGCATGCTTTCACGAGTCAGATCGTCATCGTACGATTGGTGGGACCAAGTTTTTCGACACCCTGGTCATACCAGGAACATCTGCTAGAACCGGCGCAATCGTTACAGCTTGCCAGCGGGGGCACTCGCTCGGCGACCCTTGCTCGTAGACAGGCGACTCATGGGCGAAAAATACATCTACACCATTGCCGATCTCACCAAGAAATATGGTTCGCGGGCGGTGCTCAGCGAAATCTGGCTCGCGTTCTATCCCGGGGCGAAGATCGGTGTCCTGGGGCGGAATGGGTCCGGCAAGAGCAGCTTGTTGCGAATCATGGCGGGCGAGGATCGCGAGTTCGACGGGCGGGCCGAATTGACGGCGGGGTTCCGCGTCGGGTATTTGCCGCAGGAGCCCCGCTTGGATCCGAGCCTGGATGTTCGGCAGAACGTCCTGCAGGGCGTTACCGAACGGCGCCAATTGCTCGATCGCTTTCACGAGATCAATCAGCAACTCGCGGAACCGCAGAGCCCGGAAGCTCTCACGCGACTTTGCGATGAACTGGCGGAAGTGCAGGATCAGATCGATGCGGGCAAGCTCTGGGATCTGGACCGTCAGATTGAGATTGCGATGGATGCGATGCACTTGCCGCCCGGTGACGCGACGGTCGACCGCCTCTCGGGCGGGGAACAGCGCCGCGTGGCACTCTGTAAGATCCTGCTGCAACAACCCGATCTGCTGCTGCTGGATGAGCCGACGAATCACCTGGATGCGGAGGCGGTCGCGTGGCTTGAGCGACACTTGGCTGATTACCCCGGTACGGTCGTTGCCGTGACGCATGATCGGTACTTCCTGGACAACGTTGCCGGCTGGATTCTGGAACTGGATCGTGGACGGGGAATCCCGTGGGAAGGCAACTATTCCTCCTGGCTGGAACAGAAACGGACCCGCCTGTCGCAAGAAGAGAAGGCGGCCTCGGCCCGACAGAAATCTCTGCAACGTGAGCTGGATTGGGTCCGCATGGCGCCCGCGGCTCGACAAGCCAAGAGCAAGGCGCGGATCAAGGCCTACGAGGAACTCTCCGGTCAGCGGTTTGAGGAACGGCTGGATGAGTTTGAAATCCAAATCCCGCCCGGCAAACACCTGGGTGATCTGGTGATGGAAGCCAAAAATCTGAGCAAGGGCTACGAGGACCGCCAACTGATCGAGCGGCTCAATTTTCGTCTGCCGCCCGGCGGCATTGTGGGGGTGATTGGCCCCAACGGTGCCGGAAAGACTACGCTTTTCCGGATGATCACCGGTGAAGAACAGCCGGATGAAGGTAGCTTACGCGTGGGGCCGACGGTCGACCTGGGATATGTCAACCAATCGCGAGACACACTCGTCGCCGAGCACACCGTCTACCAGGAGATTTCGGGGGGGCACGATACCCTCGAGATGCGTGGCCGGAAAGTGAATGCCCGCGCCTACGTCGTCGCGCTTCAATTTCCGTGGCTCGGATCAGGAAAAGCAGGTCGGCAGCTTGTCCGGTGGCGAACGAAACCGTGTCCATCTCGCAAAATTGTTACGGCAAGGCTGTAATGTGCTGTTGCTGGATGAACCAACGAACGATCTCGATGTCGATACCTTGCGCGCGCTCGAGGAGGCGATTCTGAATTTCGCCGGCTGCGTGGTCGTGATCAGCCACGATCGCTGGTTTCTGGATCGGACCGCGACCCATATTCTGGCTTTTGAAGGCGATGCGTACGTGCACTGGTGTGAAGGCAATTTCCAAACGTACGAGCAACAGCGGATGGAACGCATGGGGCTGGCCGAATGGGAGCCGCAGCGATTCAAATACAAGCGGTTACAGCGGTAGATCGCGCCTGCCGCAGGCCCCCCAACTGGCCGTGCTGGTTCGATGATCCGAAACCGGCAACCGCCTCTCTCCCGGTGGTCCGAGCCGACGTGGGGGCACGCCTTGACCTGAACCCGTTGGTGGATTACTACTCATAGAGGTCGTCGATCGTTCCCTGTGCGCGGTCGGACGGGCTGTGGGCGTGTGATCAGGTAACGTGCGGGAAGTTCTTGTCGAGGAACGAGCGATGTCGGTTTTGCGGATCGGTTCGACGGCGAAATACTCGCAGGGGTGGGAGCACGTGTTTCGAGAGAAACCGCGAAAAGCCAGCGGCACTCGCAAGAAGACCACGACACCCAAGAAATCCGCCCGGCGAAAGACGCGAGCCCAGTAATTCTGCATGCCTCTCGGCGCACGCCGCACGTGGCGGCCGTGCCCCCTCTCTCGGAGATTGGATGTCGATGAAGATTCATCTGCGTTACTGCGCGATGTGAAACTACGAGCCGCAAGCCGTCAGTTTGACGGAGCAGCTGTTGAGTACTTACAAGCAACAGATCTCGTCCCTGCAACTTGAGCCATCCGACGGTGGTTGCTTTGAATTGACCGTGGATGGAAAGGTTGTCTATTCAAAACTCCAGACGGGGCAGTTTCCTAACGCCGCCAAACTGGTGCAGCAGGTCGGAAGACGAAGCTGATCGCGCCCGTGCGGCCAGTTGGACATCTCGCGGGCTGACGGTGTCGTACTTTGCCGGGTACGGGCGCGGTGTCGCGTGAGGTTGTTCCCCGCGCGGCGGCGACTCTTCCTCGGAGCGATGCAACGATTACGTCGCGTCTTGCTGCGCGGCACGGATCAGGCGCGGGAAAGAAAGGCCCCGGTGCGTGTGTCGACCTTGATCCGCTCGCCTTGCGTGAGATACTCCGGCACTTGCACAACCAGCCCGGTCTCCAGTGTCGCGGGCTTCGTGCGCTTTGTGGCCGAGTCTCCTTTGACAGACGGATCGCATTCGGTCACCGTCAACTCGACTGCCACCGGCAACTGCAGACCGACGCACTGATCGTTGTAGATGAGCGCCATCATGCCCTCCAACTGCTCCGTGATGTACTTGCGCTCCTCTTCCACATCCTCCAAAGGCAGTGAGTACTGATTGTAGTCGGCTTGGTCGAGCAGATGCATCTCGGCCGCGTCACTATACATCAGCTTCACCGCGCGGCGTTGGAAGTTCGCTTCCTCCAGCGATTCGGTGCCCTTGAGCGTGACATCGACTTTCTGCCGCGTCACGAGATTTCGACCGCGAAACTTGTACAGTGTTGCGGCACCGCGCGCGGAAGGGGTCTGCACCGTGATTCCGTTGATCAATACTGGTGCACCTTCGACGTTGACGACGCTACCGGGTTTGATTTCCTTCGCCAGCATTCCTGGACTTCCCTTGTACGAACCACAATGATCCGCCGACTAGAGGATCGCATTCGCCTGCGGGTCGACGACGACGCCTTCGCAGAACTTGGCAATCTGTTCCATGACAATCAACAAGGCGCCGGGATCCATGAAGTCATCTTCGTCGTCCGGGTTCTCCCGGCCGATGAATACCAATTGTTCAAAATGATAAACGTCGAATCGGCACGGAAATCGGCTCAGCTCTCGAATGCGGCGTTTCTCCGCCTCCGTGCTGGCCCCCTTGAGTAGCTCGGTGATCAGCAGTTGTGTCTGCTCGGCCACCTCGTCACCACCAACAAACGAGATGTCCATCGCCGCGTAGTCATCGGGGGAGAGTAACGTCAGCGACTCGAAGCGGCCCTGTTCGTCGGCTCGCACATCGCACACTTCGTAACGAGGATCAAGCTGTTCGAGTTTCTTTTGCATGGCGGCGGCAAGCGGACGCCGGGCTAGATCGAACAGGATAAAATACGTCTCACGCCATTGGTATTCGTCGTTTTCGAAGAGTGACATCGTACCCTGAATTCCTGGTCGCTCGAGCCGTTTCGAGTTCCACACCGCCGTCTGCCGAGGGATTCGCTTTCGCCAGGCGAAACTCGAAGGGACTCCAAGTGGAAAAAGGTTAGTTCTTCGGATTGCATCCGGCGACCGCTGGGCCTCGATCACCACTCGGGCGGTGCTCCCATGCCTCCCTGCCAACTTTCGAGGGCAGAAATCATGCCGTCACGCTCATCTTGATTGGCCCAGACGGACTCCTCCTGCTCCAGTCGGATTTCGTATCGGCCCTCGTACAGGCAGTCGTCATGACCACAGAAGTGGGGTACGGACGAGACCCACATCACCCGGTACAGGGGCACATGCTTGTCATCGATGAGACAGAGGATAGAACCCACGCTACCGATCCTCGTCGAATCACCAAACCGATGCTCCTGCGGCGCGTTGCCGCCGGACAGCCCCCCAGTGTAGCGGTTCTGGCGCCGGACTGCACGAGGACCCAGCAGCGGAGTGCCCCATCTTTCAGTCCCGGGCGCCGGTGCTGGCTGCGCTAGTTCCCGAGACCGTTCGGTGGCGGATCGTACCGCGGCGAGCACGGTTGCGCGGAAGGCTCCACGCTCGAGCGCTTCGATGCCCGCGATGGTCGTTCCTCCGGGGCTCGCCACTCGGTCACGCAAGACAGCCGGATGTTCACCGCTCTGCAAAACCATCTGCGCGGCCCCCGCGACCGTCTGCGCAGCCATGCGTTGGGCGGTTGCCCGAGGGAGTCCGTTGGCCACGCCGCCGTCGGCAAGAGCCTCAATGAACTGATAGACGAAGGCCGGACCGGAACCGGAGAGGCCGGTCACGACGTCGAGTAACGGCTCGGATACCTGGTAGCTGATTCCCATCGCGTCCAGCAGTTGGCCCACGAGGACGGCATCGTCTTCCGACGCACCGGGGCCTGGGCAGTATCCGCTCGCTCCCTGGCCGATCAGGCAGGGCGTGTTCGGCATCACACGCATGATCCGCTCGGTACCGAGCCCGGTAGCGAGCTGCCGCAAGGTGACGCCGGCGGCGACGGAAACGATCAGGCGATCCGCTGCGACGGGCGCCAGATCAAGAAACACCGTCGACATGTTTTGCGGCTTAATCGCCAAGAATATGACCTCGCTCTGCCGCACGACTTGCGGATTGCTGGCGGCAATCTGCGCCCCGGGAACCGCCTGTAGGAAACTCTGGCATGCCTCGGGCGAACAGTCGGCCGCCCTCACGTCCTCGCCGGTAAGATGTTTCCCTTCGACGAACCCGCGCGCCAACGCACGCGCCATTTGGCCGGCGCCGATGAATCCGATCCGCATTCGTTGTCCTCCCCAATTCCTGAGGGGACCGAGCCACTGTCACGATGGTCGGCCGTGATCTTGAAGAATCTCCGATGTCGGTTCCGCACGCGATTCTACCGCCTGAAATTCGGCCTGGACAGCCACGGTCGGTTCTGAGACAGTTCGCCCCGCGCGGCGGTTTTCGTTCGACCGTCCGCGCTGCATGAGGGCGTATTGCTTCACTTGCCTTGATCGTTGCAGGAGACGACTTGTGAAGTCCAGAATTCGAGTCCCGTTGACGCTGGCAATTCTTTTGACAGCAACTTGTTGTGCGCAGGCAGAATCCAATTGGTCCTGGAAAAACTGGAACCCGTTCCCGGCCAAATCGGCCAAAGCCAAGGTGGTGGCCCCCCGGCCGATGACGACCGCGGAGCCGTCGATGCTGACGAAATTCAACCGCAGTTCGAAGGCCTTCTTCGCGAAGACAAAGAACGCGTTTCCCACCTGGCTGATGCCGAACACCCAGAAACGTGTCCGACAGTCATCCGACGCCGCGCGGCAGTCGTCACGCACCATCAAGAAGGATGCCCGGACGGCACAGCGAAGTATTCTTGGGCCCTGGTTTACCCCCGAAGAACCAGAAGAGAAGCCCACGACCGTTTCCGATTGGCTCGCTCTGCCCAAGCCAGAATAGCGTGGCCCCGTCGCAACCGTCGATCGCGATACCGCGCAGAAGGATACGCTCCACGCTTCACAGGTGGCCCGTCCCTCTGCTGCGCCAACGACGCGTCACACAGAAGTGACCGAGATACGGTCGCCCGACGACTTTCCCCTCCCTGATGGCGATGCTGCCGGTTCGTGTGCTGTCACGAACCGATTCTCACCGCGCGTGCGCGAACTCGTGCACGAACACTGCAGATTCGCTGACCGAAAGCCGATACCCAATGAGGATTGTCGGCGCAAACCGCAAGGTCGAAGGGGGAAGGGTCATGACGAACAGATTTCACGCGTTCGCGCGCTGGATGGCTGCCATCGCTTGCACGTCGATGCTGACTCCTCGTGTCAGCTGGGGCGAGGAAGCGAATTTGCCTCGCACCGCTCCCCGGCCGGTCGCGCGTGTGACGGATGTCCGCTTGGATGCGCAACAACGACTCCGCGGCCAATTCGTCGACCGACAGGGACGGCCTCAGAACGCGCGTCCGGTGCAACTCTACGGCCGCGACGGGCTGATCGGGCGCGCCAAGACCGGTCCTGATGGCCTGTTTTGCTTCGACTCCGTGCCGGGCGGTGTGTATCAGTTGCGAATTGAGAACCAAGCGGCGGTTTGCCGTGCCTGGACCATGCAGTCCGCTCCGCCGACAGCGCGACCAGCCATTCTGTTGGTCGATGGGGCAGCGGTCCGCGGCCAACAGACTTGCTTCACACCGGCACCCAGCCCGCCGAGTTACCCAGATCAAGTTGGCCCCTATTCGGGACACTTTGACGGGGCGATTATGCGGACATTGTCGAGCCCCTGGGTCGTGGGCGGTCTGATCGCGGCCGGCATCGCTGTGCCGCTCGCTCTGGCCGATGACTCCGAAGGCAGTTAGTGCGTGCTGCACGGACAGGTAGCGTACGAAACGGCGTTTCTTCCGAGCAAAAAAGGTGACGAGACGCGAGAGGTGAAGTGCTGCGCGGTGAAGCCCTGTGGTGCGCCGCACATCTTGTTTTCAGGCCGCGTTCCGTTGTGGCCTTGATCCATCGGCAGCCACTGTGCGTGCCGGAATGCCCATTGCCGTGACGTGAGCGGCGAGGTTCCGCACGACGACGGCGCCGGCACCGACGGTGGACCACGGTCCGACCGAAATACTGGGGGCGATGGTTCCGCCGATTCCCAACAGCGTGCCTTCGCCCACTCTCACGTTCCCGGCCAGGTTCGTTCCTGGAGCCACATGGGCAAAGTCGTCGATTCGGCAGTCGTGATCCACGACCGCTGCCGTGTTGACAATCACGTGCGCCCCAATGCGAGTGCTCGGCTGCAGGACCGCCCGGGCCATGATTACGGTTCCCGGCCCAATCGTGACGGAAGCGTGCACGTACGCGCTGGGATGCACAACCGTTTTCCACCGGAGATGCAGAAAACGTTGGGCAAGTTGCTGACGAATGCGATTCGAGCCCACGCCGCAAATGCCCCATACCTCGCTGGAATTGGGGATCTCATCCAGTCCACCGAGTACCGGTACGCCAAGAACCGACTGACCCCATGTGTTGCTGTCGTCGTCGAACATCCCGGCAACGGCCAGCCCGCACTCCTGCAACGTTGCGACGACGACTTGTGCGTGTCCGCCCGCACCCAAGACGACGATTGGTTCGCTTCGCATGACCCTTGCCCTCGAACGACTCGTGCGTGACCCTTGGCAAAACGCTCCCGGCTGGAATGCCCGCGATTCGGCCTGTTTGCCAAATCGAACGCCGGCGGATGGTAGGAGTGGGCCGCTCGCCTGTCAAGACAGGTCGGTTGGCGAGAACGCGGTGATTGGCGCGCGGAAGATTCCGTTATTCGTTCTCGATCGGTACGACCACTTTTGTCAGGGCATTCTGTCTTTCAGATTGTGCCGACCTGCGACCGGCTGAGTCGCGCGCTTTTTTGAGAAAGGCCGGTCTCTCGCCCGTCGTCCGATGGATGGTTGCCCGGGCAACGGGCCAGGACGACCAACGGAAGTCCGGAACCTCTCGGCTCAATGCTCCTGTCTGGAGCACTTCGGCGGCGCTGTGAATAGGTCACCGACGACGCATCGATTCATCGCATCAGTTCGCCATCGGTTGCATTTTGGCAACGTGAGGCTCTCGCCCGCATGAGACGCGGGGGGCGGTGGACCGGGCCAGAATTGGTGACCTATCTTTCCCTAACGGCGTTCGCCGTTCGTTTTTATGTGCCCTGTTCAGGGCAATGATTTCCCAATCCGCTGCGAGAATTTGCCCAGAGGCACTCCCGGCGGATCCCGTTGCAGAAAGCTGCCGTCACGTCCATCGGTTTGGCAGCGACCGAGGCACGCTGAGATCCCATCTGAGAGAAAAACGCCATGTGCCAAGCCGACAGGCGTGCGCACTCATTGCGCCGTCCGTGTGTCGAGAGTCTCGAGACACGACTGGCGCTTAGTGGTCACGCAATCACAGACGCGATTTCCCCGATTCCCTCATCGATCGCGCCTCCGCTCTCTCCGGCGGACAAGGTCGACACACTGGCGGATCTGTCGTACGCGCACCAACAACTGGGCCTGACCGGCCGGGGGCAAACGGTAGCCGTGATTGACAGCGGCGTTGCCTATGACCACCCGGCTCTGGGGGCCGGATGGGGACCGGGTTATCGCGTTGTCGGCGGCTGGGATTTCACCGAAGAGAACGACGCTGATCCGTGGGACGATCCCCCGGGCGGATTTCACGGGACACACGTGGCAGGAATTATTGGGAGCGACGACTTGCAGTATCCCGGCGTGGCTCCGGACGTCCACCTTGTGGCGCTGCGCGTGTTCAATGACCAGGGAGCCAGCGATTTCCGATGGGTTGAGCAGGCCCTGCAGTGGGTGCACGTGCACAAGAACTCGTTTCCGTATCCGATCACGACCGTCAATCTGTCGCTGGGAGCGCATGCGGAAGCTTCCAGTGATGGCGTCAACCTGGAAGACGAATTGGCTCAGTTACAGCGTGACGGCATCTTTGTCGCCGTTGCCGCAGGTAACGATTTCGATGCTGACGCTCCGCGCGAGTTGAACCACCCGGCTGACAGTCGCTATGTGGTGCCGGTCGCCAGCTATGGCACCAGCGGCGCGATCAGCTCCTTCAGCCAACGCAGCGCCCAAGTACTTGTGGCTCCCGGAGAACAGATTACCAGCACCGTGCCGGATTTCATCGAGGACTTCAATGGCGTGACCGATGACTTCTTGGCGATCTCTGGGACGAGTAGTGCCGCTCCGTTTGTCGCGGGAGCCAGCGTCCTCGTCCGTCAAGCATTACAGGCCCGTGGCGTACGACAAATCGATCAGCAATTGATCGAACAAGTTCTGCGACAGACGTCCCACTCGGTGTACGATCCGATGACGCGATCCCACTATGCTCACCTTGATCTGCCCGCCGCGCTCGATGCGGCGCTGCAGTGGAGTGCACCAGATCCGGTGAACTGGAACGGAAGCGTTCTCGAGGTTTCGGGTACGGCGGGTGACGACGTTTTTCGATTGACCGTCGAGCCGAGGTTGGAACTGGTGGTGAATGACGTCGAATACGATTTTGGTCCTCAACGACCGACCATCGTGCGACTGCGAGGAGGGGCGGGCACAGATTCCTTGTACGTGACCGCCGGCTCAACAGACGATAAGGCGGTACTCCGTGCGCGAAGCTTGCGTTTCGAGACGCCTACCTTGGAGATTGTGGGATCCAACTTTGAGCGACAGCACATTGTCGGTGGGGGTGGGTTGGATGAAGCAGATTTCCGGGGTGCTGCCGGGGTGGATATCTTTCGCGGGCGTCCGATGCACAGTGTGATGCGCGGAGAAGGCTACTGGAACAAGGTTCGCGACTTCGCGCTGGTCGAAGCTTACGCGGGTCGAACCGGCCGTGATCGTGCCGTTCTGATCGGGTCCTCGGGGCCCGACACGCTGTATGGGTTTTCGCAGAACAGTCTGCTGACCGGTGTCGGGTATACCCTTCACACGCACGGGTTTTCCGCGGTGCATGGCTCCGCTCTGCCGGGCGGTCAAGACACTGCGTTTCTGGATGTTCCCCGGCGTGCCGCCTCTTTCGGTCATCCTCGGAGTGGGCGGGTGGTCACGCGGCGGGATGCGACCCGGGTCGTGTCCGGGTTCCCGGACGTCCGGTTTCTGGGTCCGTCCCGCAGTCGTGCCATCGCCGCACGCTTCGGTTGGGAGACTCTCGATCCGAAACACGTCGACGCTGCTTTCCTCGCAGTCCACTCGGAATGAGGCAGGGGGGGCGAGATGGACGCGAGATGCGACGCGAACAAGCGAACCGTATTGGAATCCGTCTTGCCCGTCGTCCCCGTTTTGGCGGAAAGCACCGGGGGATCAGACTGCGGAAAT
Organism: uncultured Planctomycetaceae bacterium; assembly: GCA_963776055.1. Lineage (GTDB taxonomy): Bacteria > Planctomycetota > Planctomycetia > Pirellulales > Pirellulaceae > CAVZLD01. Next base: position 119,518 of record CAVZLD010000001.1, read on the forward strand.
GGTGAAACACGCAAGTGAACGCGAACCCCCGCGAGAGGTTTTTCAGCAAGGCAGGCAGCCGATGGGGGAGATTCCGGAACCGTCCGAATATCGTCGCAGGCCACCCGCCGATCGGCGCTCATCTGCGGCATTCGCCTCGGTCCTTCCCCCGGCGAATTGCCCTTGAGACGACCTGGGGGCTCGAGTATCCTCCGCCCGTTTGATCGGCAAGTTGCGTGCTTTGCGATCCGGCCACACGACGGTCCGATTCCCGCCGAATGGTCAGGAGGACCCCATTTCGATGAGCACTGCGGCTTGGACCAAGGGATGGGAAGCTCGGAACTCGGACCCTGTGTCGGGCGGCGAGCGTGCGGCGTGGAACCGGCTCTCGCTGCGAGTGAACTTCACTTGGGCCGTGGCGGGTAACGCGATCTATGCCGGCTGTCAGTGGGGGATCTTGGCGGTTCTCGCGCGCTGGGCATCCGCCGAGGCGTTGGGTGAATACGCTTTCGGTATTGCCGTCGCCGCACCGGTCATGGTGTTTTCCATGTTACATCTGCGGGCCTTGCTCAGCAACGGACGCACGCGGGGAGTTCGCTTTCGGCGATTTCCTGGCATTGCGATTGATGACCACATCGTTCGCCATGCTGGTGGTGATCGTCCTGGCGATGGCAAGTTCTCCGCACGGCTCGACCACGTGGCTGATCGTCATTTGCGGGATGGTGGCGTCGGCCGATGCGCTCAGTGATATCTTGGCCGGTGCCCTCCAACGGAAGGAGCGGCTCGACCGCGTAGCGCTTGGTTTGGCGGCCAAAGGCATTTTGGGTTTGAGCGCCGTCGCGGTTGTGGTGGCGCAGGGCGGCGGGGCGCTTGCCGCGGCGCTCGCGGTGGCGATCGTTCGATGGCTGGTGCTGGCGATCTATGAATTGCCAACAGCATCCCGCGTCCTTGCACGCGACGCAGCTGACACATTGCAGCCCCGTTGGCAGTTCCGACGTCTGCGAGAATTGGCGTGGACCGCCTTGCCGTTAGGTTGCGTCATGTTGCTGATGTCGCTGCAGGCCAACATTCCGCGCTACTGGTTAAAATCGCAAACCGGGGCCGAATCACTAGGGGTGTTTGTGGGGCTGTTGGCCCTCACGCAACTTGGTTCGCTCGTCGTGAACGCGCTCGGCCAAGCGGCAAGTCCACGCTTGGCAAACGCCTTTCAAGGTGGTCGACGTCGGGCCTTTTTGGGGTTGATAACGCGACTGGTGCTGGTCGGTGGCCTTTTCGGTTTGCTGGGCGTTTTGCTGGTGGCCGTGGCAGGTCCGAAGATTCTGATGCGACTTTACGGCCCCGAATACGCAGCGCAGGCACCGGCCTTCCTGGTCCTGATGGTCTCGGCCGCCGTGCTGTACATGGCGGGCCCGTTAGGCTACGCCGCCACGGCCGCGCGTCGGATCCGGTTGCAGCCGATCGTCCATGCCGTGAATCTCGTCGTCACGATCGTGGCGGTCTGGTGGGCCGGCGTGGCCGACGTTTGGGGGATGGCCTGGGTGATGCTGGTGTCGTCCTTGACCGTCACCGGGTTGTACCTGGGGATTCTCGCCCTCCCAGAAGTCCTCGCGGTCGAAAAGCCGCGGCAACCACTCGCCGGATGAAAAAGGGGGCACGGTGTCTCGTTCGTTGCAGCCGCAGGATGTGTATCTCAGTTCGGCGACGGCCGGCTACCGCCAGGTCCAAGAACTGCCTCCGGAGTTACCCGCCGGCACGCACTCGTCGTCCGTGCTGTGGGCTGTTCGTCGTTTGTGGCACAGTCTGAACTTGGATCCCGATCGACATGGGACGGTGGATTGGAATCCGTTAGGCGAGTGGATCCGTCCCGGGCAACGGGTGTTGATCAAACCGAACTGGGTGCGTGACAGGCATCTGGGGGGCGACTCGCTGGAAAGTCTCATCACGCATACGTCTTTAATCGAGGCGGTCTTGCATTATGTGATGAAGACGAAGCCCGCTTCCGTGGTGGTCGGTGATGCGCCCATTCAGGGGTGCGATTTTCATCGGCTTGTGCGTAGTGCGGGTGTTGATGCGCTTCAGCAGCGATTTGCGGACCTGGGCTTTCCGTTCCGCGTTTTGGACTTTCGCTGCGTAATCCTTCCGGGCCGTGAGGCGTGGAGTAACCCACAGCCGGGCGATCGCACACCGTCGGATTACGTCCTGTTCGATTTGGGGCGAGACAGCCGGCTGGAGGAGATTACGACATCGCGTTCGGATTTTCGCGTGACCATGTACGATCCCGAATCTCTGCGGCGAACCCATGATATGGGCAAACACCAGTACCTTGTGGCCCGCGAGGCAATCGAAGCGGACGTAGTACTGAACTTGCCGAAGCTGAAGACCCATAAGAAGGCGGGCCTCACCGCGGCGACAAAGAACATCGTGGGAATCAACGGCCACAAAGAGTATTTGCCACATCATCGGAAAGGCAGCTGTGCCGCGGGCGGGGATTGCTATCCGGCTTCCAGCGTGTGGAAGCGTTACGCCGAGTTTGCCTTGGATCGAATGAACTCGTCACAGAATCGGGTTGCCGGTCGTCTCTGGAACCGTTCGGTCTGGGCAACGCTGACCATCCATCGTTTCCTTGGTGGCGACGGCGGCGTGGAAGGTTCCTGGCACGGGAACGATACGATCTGGCGGACCTGCCTCGACCTGCAGCGGATTTTGCGCGATGGATGCCTCGATGGTTCGATCGCAGATCAACCGCAACGGCAAGTGCTGCACCTGACGGACGCGATTGTGGCCGGGGAGGGCGAGGGGCCGATGATGGCCGACTCCGTTCCGCTCGGCCTGCTGACGTTTGGCGCGAATGCCGCGGCGGTGGATTGGGTGCATGCTTGGCTCATGGGATTTGATCCCCGCAAGATCCCGCTGGTTCGCGAAGGTTTTTCCGGCTGGCCCGGCGCGATCGCCAACTTTGCTCCCGAGTCGATCGCGGTTTGGATGGACGGGCAACGGATCGACTTCGAAGAGATGACCCGGCGCTGGCCCTACACCTTCCGCGCGCCAGCGGGTTGGCGAGGGCACTGCGAGCGACCGGACGGACGGTCCGTCTGGTGCATGGAAGAACGAGCCGCCTGAAGGGTCGGTGAGTGGTACGTGGACGCTGCCGAGAGTGGGGCACCGAAAACGGACGCGGAGGTTGAGTGGTGCGACGGATTTGCTGGGAAGCGTATCTTCGGTATCGCGGTTTGCCTCGCCACCTGGCGGAGATCGAGCGGCACAGACAGATGGATGCCACCACGGCGCGGCGCGAGCTGGGCCGGCGTTTGCTCGATCAAGTACGTTACTTCGGCGGACGGTCCGATGCCCTGCCGGCTTCGCGCGGCGGCCAGAATCACCGATGTCGATGCGTTATGGGACATTTGGCCGACTTTGCCACCGGTGACCAAAGAAGACCTGCGGACACGATTCGAAGCCTCGGCGATTCGTCGGCGATTCTCAATCAACGGTATGCTCTCGACCACCGGTGGTTCCACTGGCGAGCCAACACCTTATCTGTTCGACCGTGCCGCTCTGCCTGCCCGCATTGCCGCCAGTCATTACGCTCGCCGCCAGTTTGGCTGGCGTCCGGGCATGCCGATCGTCTGCGTGTGGGGCTCGGAACGAGATATTGGCGGTCGGCGATGCCTGCGTCAACAGGTTGCCGCATATCTCAAGAACGATTGGCTCATCGATGGCTATTCGCTGTCGAATCGAACGGTCGATGCCGTTCTCCGACAGATTCGTCGTCGTCGCCCCATCGCGCTGTATGGATTCACGAGCATGCTGCAGTTCTTGGCCGAGCGGATGCTGGACGCACAGGAGACTCTTGATCGTGGCGACGTCGTGGCTGCTTGGAATGGTGGCGAAATGCTATTTGATGAGCAGGCCGCCGTGTTTCAAGAAGCTTTTCAGACGCCGCTACGGAATTTCTACGGCGGCCGCGAACTGGGGGCGATCGCCTTTCAAGATGTACCATTCGGCTCGCTCCGCATTCTGCGCCCGTTCGTGTTCGTCGAAATTGTTGACTCACAGAATCGGCCGGTTGCGCCGGGGGCGAGTGGCCGCTTGCTGGTGACCAGTACCGTATGTCGCGGAACGCCCTTCTTGCGGTACGAAATTGGTGATCTGGCCTGTGCTGATCCGGTGGCGGAGGACGAGTCTGGCGTGCGGGCGCTGCGACAGTTGCACGGTCGCGCATCCGGATTGCTCGAGTTGCCCTCCGGCAAGACGGTCAACTGCCTGTACTGGAATCACCTGCTCAAAGATTTTCCCGAAGTGCGCCAGTTTCAGGTTGTGATTCATCACGAAGGCCAGATCCTCCTGCGGCTGCGCGGACGGGGTTGGCCAGAGGATCGTGAGCGGCGGATCCGTCACCTATTGCGCGGCGTGCTAGGAGAACTTCCCGTTCAGTTCGAGTGGGTCGAACAGATTCCTCGAAGCCGTGAAGGCAAACTCGTTCAGGTGATCCGACAGTCATGAAACATTCTTCTCATCCGCGGATCTTACAGGTATTTGGCCGCCTGAACCGGGGCGGTGCGGAGATGCGCACCGTGGACCTGCTCCGTCATCTTCCGCCCGCCAGCGGCCGAATCGATTTCTGCTCGCTCTCGGCCGAACCAGGTGACCTCGACGCAGAAGTGCGCGCTGGGTGCCCGATTGTATCGTTGTCCGCTGAATCCTGGTTTTCCCCAAGCATTCGTTCGACTGTTGCGTTCGAAAGCATACGACGGCGTTCACGTTCATTTGAATCTCTTCAGCGGTTGTGTCTTACGACTGGCCGCCCACGCCGGTGTACCGTTGCGAATCGTGCATTTTCGCAGTACACATTCCGGCCGCATTCGTTCTCCGCGCCGGATGGTCCAAAACCGACTGATGCGTATCTGGATCGATCGCCACGCGACGCACATTTTGGGCAACGCGGAGAGTTCTCTGACCTGGGGATGGTCATCGACTTGGCGAGAAGATCCGCGTTGCCTGATGATTCCCAACGGCCTGGATACGGCTGCCTTCCACGAATCGGTTTGTGCGGCGGGTGTTCGAAGTCAATTTGGCTGGCCGGAGGATTGCCGCATCTTGATCCACGTGGGGCGGATGGAACCGGTGAAGAACCATCTGCGCGTTATTCGTGTCGCTGAGCGCGTCCTGACGACCGATCCGTCGGTTCGTTTGTTGCTGGTTGGCCGCGAGTCGCCCTCCATGAAGCCAATGCTGGTTGACCGATTGGCGAACAGCGGTTTCACCGATCGCGTCGTCTTCGCCGGGCTGCGAACGGACGTGGCCCAGCTTTTGCGGGCGGCCGATGCGATGCTGTTCCCTTCGCGATACGAAGGCTTGCCGGGAGCCGTGTTGGAAGCCTGTGCGGCCGGTGTCCCGGTTGTCGCCAGTGATCTGCCGGGCATTCGCGAGGTGGCCGGTCGATTGTCGGGAGTGCATTGCCTTTCGCAAGCGATGTCGGATGAACGGTGGGCCGACGCGGTTCGCCAAGCGCTGGCTTGTCCTCCGTCGCGAGCCAGCCGTCAGATGTCGTTGTGTGAGTTCGAACAGAGTGTGTTTTACGTCGGGCGCACGCTGCAGATGGTGCAGCAGGTTTGGGCCGGAGTTCCGCCGCGGCAGATTCGCTCGCTGTCGTCCATCGCCGCTTGACTTGGGGAGAGTGCTCTTCGCATTCGGTCAATGTTAGCTGTGCTCCTGCTGATGATGTTTGCTTCGCACCTGGTGGCCGCCGTGCCCGCCTGTTGGGCGCTGCGCCGCGGCGGGCTTCCCCCGGCGCCCTCATCAGCGGTTGTCTCGTTCCTGTTGTACTACGACTTTGGCCTGCTGTTCGAGTTGCTGGGTTATCCCTATCAGATTGCTTTCTTCCCGTCGTTATTTGACGTCGATCCGGCTATGCAGCGAACCTCACTGGTCTTGCTGACAATTGCTCCCTGGATGTTGCTGGGCGGTGCCAGGTTGAGTTGCCCTTCGTTCTTGGCTGCGGGCGCTTCATCCACAGGAACGGTGATGCGTGCCGATCGAAAGGCGACGTTCTACTGTTTGGCGAGTCTGCTGACTCTGGTTCCGGCCGTGTACGGAATCTCGCGACTGGCGACCGGGCAAGAACTTTGGTACTTGCGAGCGGAGGTGGGCGCTCGATTGGGACCCGGTGTAATCCTGCTCTCCGTGCCGATGTACTTGTTGGCGTTCTATGCCAGTCTGGAGGATGCCAAGACAATTTCGGGTCGCATCTTCGCCTTGTTGCTGGCACTGGGGGCAATCTGTTCGACGTTGATTTGTGGACAGCGCAGTCTATTGTTAATTCCCTTGATTCTGATTGTCCTTAGCTATTTTCGGTATGTTCGCTTTTGGCGCGCGGTCGTACTGGCGTGTGCCTGTGTTGTGGCGGCCGCCGCCCTACTGCCGCTATATCGTGGAGCGTATCAGGACAAACGTTTACGGCAGGACAATCTGGTGGCGGAGATCATTCACAATGATTTTTCGCGCCGGTGTGTTGGCCACTGCGCTGGACGTTTCTCCGCCGGTCGGCAGTCGAGTTCTGTCCTATCCGATGTCTGGCTACGTTTACACGGCGCTGTTCTTTGTGCCGCGTCCGTGGGCGCCGTTCAAAGGTCGTTCCACCGCGATCCAATTCACCGGGTTTCTGGTCAACCAGCGGCCGGAGTGGTTGAACTGGGGGTTTGGTACCGGCATGTTGGAAGAGTTGATTCTGAACGTGGGAACGCGGTTTAGCCTGGTGGGTGTGTTGGGATACGGCGTGGTACTGGGGTGGCTGGCTCGATGGCAGCAGCGTCACCCGCGCTTACGGTTCCGCTTAGCCTCGGTCCGCTGTTTCTTTGCGGATACCACTTGCCGTCCTTGCTTCTGAATTTTGGCTTGATGTGCTTTGTGTGTGCGCAGTTGTCCCGGCAGTTTTCCTGTTCCGGTTCGTCGGTGCCGGCCGACCGCTCCAGCGCCTCGAATGTCCGCCGGCCCGTCCTGGTTGACAGCTCATTCCGAGAGGAGCGTTGCGCGAACATGGTGACGATTGGACTCCCTTTCTGCAACGATGCCAGGACCTTGGTGCGGGCCATCCGATCGGTCTTTGCCCAGACACTGACTGACTGGGAGTTGATCCTCGTCGATGACGGTTCGACCGATGGGTCGTTGGAAGTGGCGCGGCGCGTGCGGGACTCGCGAGTGCGAGTGATCTCCGACGGGCAGAATCGCGGTCTGGCGGTTCGGCTGAATCAGATTGCTCGTTGCGCAACGGGGGAGTTTGTGGCGCGGATGGACGCCGATGATCTGATGCATCCGGAACGGTTGGAACGCCAACGTGACCGGTTGCAGCGGAAACCGTCTGTGTCCCTCGTTGATACGGGGTTACTGAGTATCGACGATTTCGATCGGCCGACCGGCACAAGGTGTTGTCAGCCGTTGCAGGTTACTCCGCGAGGAATCCTCGCCGGACACGTACCGGTGCATGCCGCGGTGTTCGCGCGCGTCGAGTGGTTTCGGACCCATCCATACGACGAAGACTACCGCAGAGCCCAGGACCTGGAGCTGTGGTGCCGCACGTTATCGGCGGGGCAACTTGCCGTTGATCGAGTGACCGACCCGTTGTACTTTGTCCGCGAATCAGGCTGTGCGACCTATGCCAAGGTGCGGCTGAGCTATCAGGCACATCGCCGAATTCTCCGCCGTCACGGTGGGCCGCTGGTGGGGTGGCGGCGAACCCAAGTGGCTCTTGGGAAGATTGGCTGTCGAGGGATTGTGCATTGGGCGGCCGACCGCTGCGGTCGACACCGAGAATTAGTGGCTCGTCGAAATCGGCCGCTCAACGGAACTCAACGGCAGGCGATGCTGGACACGATTGCGAAAGTGCTGGGGACTCGTGTTCCCGGTCTGATCGATGAGGATCGTCGGTCGCAACGCTGGCGTGAGCTGGTCCCTGTTGGTGGAGCCACGGGACACCGAATGGCCGACGGTTAACTCAGGGAGGACTCGGGATAATGAAACAGCTACCGCGCCTGCCGCGTCCCCGAATTGTTCACATGACGACCGTTCCATTCACGCTGACCTTCTTGCGCGGCCAACCGGCGTTTATGCGCCAGGCCGGGTTCGAGTGGTCGGCCGTGTCATCGCCTGGGGATCAGCGGGATGATTTCGTGGAACGGGAGCGGACGTCGGTCCACGCTGTGCGTTTGACCCGTCAAATCACACCGCTGCGTGATTGCGTGGCGTTGATGCGATTGTGGCGTCATCTGCGACAGCTGCGACCGCAAATCGTCCACGCGCACACCCCCAAGGCTGGTTTGCTGGGAATGATCGCGGCAAGACTGGCGCGCGTTCCGGTTCGAATCTATCAGTTGCACGGATTGCCCCTGATGACAGCCAACGGATGGCGGCGACGCCTGTTGCGCTGTTCGGAATGGCTTGCCTGCCGTTTGGCTCACCAGGTGTTGGCCGTCAGTCCTTCGCTGCGCGAGGTGGCATTGGCGGAAGGATTGTGTCCCGCAGCCAAGATCCGGGTGTTGCGTCAGGGAACTGCGAATGGCGTGGATGCGCGAGGGCAGTTTGACCCCCGTCGTCACGTACGCCGCCGCCAGGAACTACGCCGGCAGCTGTCGATTCCGCCCGACAGCATTGCGTTGGGGTTCGTAGGTCGGTTGGTACCCGACAAGGGAATCGTCGAATTGGAGCAAGCTTGGTCTCGTCTGCGAGAGTGGTGCCCGGGCTTGCATCTGATCATCGTCGGTCCTCAGGAGCCGGAAAGTCGGTTGCCGCCGAGCACGCAGCAACGATTGCTTGAGGATCCCAGAGTCCATCTGCTCGGCTTGCAAGAGGACCCGGCGCCTTTTTACGCCGCGATGGATGTCGTGCTGTTGCCGACCTATCGCGAAGGGTTTCCCACGGTTCCGTTAGAGGCGGCGGCGATGGGACTTCCGGTCGTCGCCACACGCGTGCCCGGATGCGTGGATGCCGTCGTTGATCAAGTAACCGGCCAATTGGTGCCCCCCCGCTGTGCCGACTCCCTCGTGTCCGCCGTACAGCTGTATCTGCGTCAGCCGCAGCTTGGCCGGCGTCATGGCCGGGCTGGTCGGGAACGCGTGTTGCGCGATTTTCAGCCCATCCTGATGTGGGATGCGTTGCGGCAAGAATACATCCGGCTGCTGCGTCAGCAGGCATGGGTCGCTCCGCATCCGGTGACGAGCGCTCGTCGAGTAGCCGCGTGACACACCGAGAGACTGCCGTTCAAACCGCTACCGGTTGAGTGACGTATCTGTCTCGTCTCGCGCGGTTTGTCGAGTCCGCATGTCGCGTTTCGTCTCGGCCACTTTGCGTTGGACCAGCGGATCACCCGGCCGGCGATTCAGGCACCAGCCGAACTCTTGCAGCGCTTCGTTCCATTGCTGCGACTGCCAAAGCCGAACCCCCAAGAGGTAGTGGAGTCGGTAATCGCCCGGCTGCGTCCGTACGGCTCGGCGTGCAGCGACGGCTGCCTCGGGAAACATTTCCAGATAGCCGTAGATCTCCTGAATGGCCTCCCAGTGTCGAGTGGCTGCGGTTCCCCGCAACGTTTGCGCGTGTTGCTCAAGCACCTCTACGTAACGCCGGCCTACCGCCTGCGCCTGGGGTTTTTGGTCAGCCTCGCGGTAGTATCGAAACAGCTTGTCGAAGCCATTTCGATCTGGTTCAAAGATCGTGAGAAAGACATCCGGCGTGACTTGAGGCGCAACGGCTTCGATAATCGTCTGGCGGACCTCGGGACCATGCCGAAAGGCGCACCGCCAATCTGTCAATCCCGCTTCCCAGTCGCCGTCAAAAACCGCCTCGCGTCCTCGGCAAAACAGTACCGTCCCGTCATACGGCCGCACTCGCACGGCTTGATCCAAAAGAACCTGCTCAATCCGCTGGTTTGGTTGCTGCAGAAATGCGAGCTCCGCCAAGTGCAAGTAGGCCTGGCCCTGCATGGGACTCAAACGCGCAGCGCGCGTCGATGCCAGCTGCGCCTCATTCAAATAGTCTCGCCGATCGGCCAGCACGGCCGCTCAGCCAGCGATCCTGTTCCTGCTTCCCCTGAAAGCCCGCCGTTTCAGCCGCTTGGCGAATGTCCAACAGGCTCATCGCGTTGTGACTGGCATGCTGGGCCAGCTCAAACTGGCGCAGATTGACGGTTGCGTACCGCAGTTGCGCCCGACCGTCGTAAGGATCGTGGGTCAACGCCTTCCGTAGATGGCCCGCCAACTGTTCGAGCGTTCGTGGATCACTCAGTAGCACTTCCCCCCAACCCAATTGTCGTCCCACGCGTGCTTCGCGCGTGTCGGCGGTACCGGTCGCCAATGACATCGCCAGATAGTTCTCCCAATGGGGAGCGGCCAGAGCCGGTCCCATCAAGACCCGCGCGCAGCAGAACGCCAAACCCGCTACGGCGAAGGTAAAGAGGCCGGCGGCCGACCGATGCAGTGGTTGGTCGTCCGCCGTTGGGGCGGTGGGAGATTCCGTCAGTCGTGACAATCGCGCCGCGGCCGCGACAACCAGCACCATGGCAGACATGCACGCCGGAATGTACCAAACAAAATCAACGGCCGAGTGAACGAGCGAAACACAGCAACTGGCGGCCAGCGCCGTGGCACATCCCGCGATTTTGTTCGAGGACGAGCTGCACAGCGCGTTGCGGCACCACGTGCCGACGCACAGCCAACCCGTAACCAGCAGTGCAAAGCCGATGATCCCAGTTTCCAATAGCACCTGCAAATATCCGTTCTCCGCATGCGTGTACTCCACCGCCGACCACTGCGGATAGTATCGCGGATACACGTCACGGTGACTGCCGACACCAGAGCCGGCCACGGCAAAATCGGGGACGGCACGCAGAACGGCGGACCAGAGATTGCGCCGTCCTGCTCGACCGTCCAACTCTTCCCAAGAACCGGACATCAGCGTCGCGACACGCGCACTCAACCGCTGCCCGCCATGGATCGTCACGACCAGAAGCACAACCAGGCATCCGGCGGCAAGGACCAGCATGACGCGTTTGTCGATCGTGCGCCGTCGTGCGTTGACAATCAGCCAGAAAAGCATGCCGCATCCCGCCGAAAGGATTGCTCCCCGGGAAAAGGACAACAGGATTGCGACGATGACCAACGTGATTCCGCCGATGAGCATGAGCACAGTTCGATTCGGTGGCGAAATGGCTACGCGGCTGCGTGTCCGCGATCGCTGCGGAAGGCTTCCCTGAAGCCACCACGCTAGCGGGCCCAGCCCCAGCGCCAGAAGATGCGCAAAATGATTTTGATTGGCGAATGAACCTTTTGCGGCATCGAACGTGTCGCGCGACGGATGCGCGTAAATCCAAAGAAACTTCCCGTTGCCGATCCCGTATTGAACCAATCCCAACGCGGCCATCAAGACGCTTGCGGTGGCCAACCAGCGCAGGGCCCATTCCACATCGGCCGGTTGGCGCAGTCGTTGATAGGAGACCAAAAACAGAACGCTGTAGGTCAGCAGCACGCAAAGTCCTTCGCGTGTTGCCTGCGGATGCAGTGAGATTTGATCCCAGGAACCCAGCGTCAGCGGTGCGCCGGACTGCGGTGACCAGAGCGGCAGTAGATCAGGCAGGTGGGGCGTGACGATCGTTAACAACACGCTGGGCAGGGGCACCAGTTGCAGAACCACTAAGCCGGCAGCTAGCAAGAGGATTCCCTCGCCACCGGACCAAGACCAACGTGCTCGCCCGTCCAGCCACTGTGCTGTGCCCCACGCGATTCCCGTGGTTGCGACAATGCAGGCCAAGGCCAGTCGGCCCAGGGGGTGTCGACCGCCCATGAAGAGCGGGGCAATCAGCAAGACGGCCAGCAATCCTCCATCAACGAGCACTCGTAGCCAACTGGCTACACGGTCGCGGTCCGTCACTGTGCGGTCTCCGACGTCAAACCCCGAGATGATCTGGGGGATGCTAGGCGAAAGGGGAAGTCGGCTGAATGCCAATTCGTGGGGAAACCCAATATTTCATGGGCTGCGACCAATGCGTTAGAATTCGTAGCTGTCGCGATTCTTGCCGAGTAGGCTCGAGAAACAGCGGGTGTACCAGCCGGCCCGCGATCCGTTTGGTCTCCGATGATCGGGAGGGATCGGGGCTAGCACCGCGCGGGAAACTCGATCGGCGGTTCGTCGTTCTTGGAGGTTCTCCCCGCTTCCTGTCGCGCAACGCCCACTTCTCGTTCCGCGCTCGTCTGTGTCTTTCGCACTCGCCCCTTCTTCGCCCAACTCTTCGGGAGCGGCAACTTGCTCGATCCACCGGAGGAATGGGCTCGCGATGAACTGCTCTTCTTTTTCCAGGACTTTTTCATTACGATCCCGCGACCTCCGCTGGCAGCGAAGGCTGCGCGGGCTCCGGTTGTAGATGGAGTTTGGGGGAGGCAGTTGTGACGACACTCCGATTGGAGGCGGTTCGGCCACGGGGTGGCTCGGACGGAACAAGACGCGTGGGATCGAAGATCTTCCGCACGTTGGAGTAACGAAAGGATCGCTTGATGAAGCCCTGAAGTCTATGGCTCATGGTGCCATGTATTTGTCACTCATAGGCCTGATTATTGCACCGTTAACGAGCGTGCAACCGACGGTGGCTGCTGAGGTGAAAACGGCGCCGACGATTCGCGACGTGGTCCTGGATTCGGAAAACATGTTACACGGAAGGCTCGTGGACCGCGGGTTTTCACCGATTCAAGGCGAAGTGCTGGTGCGGCAAGGGGCGCGGTTGGTGGCGACAACCGAGACGGCGGAAGATGGTCGTTTTGCGGTTCGCCTGACGCAGGGTGGTATGTACGAACTGAGTACTTCAACTGATCAGATCACCGTTCGCGCTTGGACGCAGGCGGCGGCGCCGCCCCAAGCACCACGAGAGCTGGTTTACGTTCACGGGCATGTTCTGCGGGGACAAGAAGGCACGATGCCGTTCCGCTCGATCAGCCCCTGGTTAATTGCTGGCGTCGCGGCGGCTGCGATCGGCGTGCCGATTCTTGTGGCCAATCATCGGGACGACCGCGAAGACGGCAGTTGAACGGGACGAAGGAGATATAGCCGATGACGTGGGCACGAAGGATTCGCGCCGCGATGATATGCGGAGCTGTGGCGGGCCTGGTGTGGCCGGGAAACGGTCTGTCAGCGGGCGAGTTGCTGCCGGCCACGACTGCGCGAGTTGGCCACCTTCCGGATGTCCGCTTGGACGCTTCAGGTACATTGCACGGAGTGGTTGTTGACGCGCAGGGGCACGGTCTACCGGAATCCGTGGTGATTCTGTCTCGCGTGGCGGACGGGCAGACCTGGAAAGTCCGGACGGACGAGGAGGGACAGTTCGTGGCCGTCGTTCCTGGCGGCACATTCCGACTGCAGACCAGTGAAGGGATCAGTGCCTGCCGTGTGTGGACATCCGAGAGCGCGCCGCCGCGGACGGCGGACCGGATCCTGGTGGTCAATGATCGAATGGTCCAACGCGGTCAGCGTCCGATTCGTGAGTTGTTCACATCCGACCCGATTTTCGTCGCCACGTTGGTGGCGGCAGCGATTGCCATTCCGATTGCGGTGCACAAGTCGCGTGATGATTCCCCTTCCGGTAGTTAATGGCTGAGTGTCAGGCGTGTCGATTCAGAAGACTTCCGTTCCCAACCCGCGTGCATCACTCATCCACCAAGTGCTACCGGCGCTGGTGTCGCTGACGCTTGCCATGACCCTGGGGGGGTGTCGGTCGAGCGGGACCATGGATACGGCGGACCTGCCGACGCAGTGGCTTTCGCGGGAAGTAACGGCTCCGGGGACGATCGACCTGTCGACGATGGCGCGGCAGGCGACAAGTACGGACTTGATCTATCCGGGCGACGTGCTGGAAATCACGATGGCAACCGGTGCCGAGGAGCAGTCGCCTCAGACTTGGCCCTTGCGTGTTATGGAGGACGGCCAGGTCCAAGTGCCGCTCGTCGGATCGGTGCGGTTGGCGGGATTGTCACTGACAGATGCCGAGCAGCAAGTCCGCCGGTTGAGCGTGCAGCGTGAGATCTTTCGCGATCCGCATGTTTCGGTGTTGATGAAGCAGCGTCGCATGATTCAGGTTCGGGTCGTGGGCGCGGTGGAGACGCCCGGTGTCTACGAATTGCCGGCGGCTGGCAGCGATCTGCTGGCGGCCCTGGTCGCTGCTGGTGGGTTCAACGACGAGGCGGGCTCGGTGATCGAAATTCGACACCCCAATTCGGCGTCGTCAATCGCCGAGGGTGGATCCGCCTTCGGCGTGAGGTTGGCCTCCTTTGTGGAATCTACCGAGAGTCCTGCCCGCACGGTCCACGTCGACCTGACGGCGAACCCCTCGGAGGCGTCCGAATTGGATTTGCACTTGGAGGACGGCAGTGTTGTCGTCGTGCAGGAGCGCACCAAGCGTTCGGTTAGCGTGATCGGGTTGGTGCAACGCCCGAACAATTATGAGCTTCCCACGGACGAATCACTGCGCGTGCTTGACGCGATCGCTCTGGCCGGCGGGCTTCGCGTTTCGGTGGCCAATCAGGTCCGCGTTATTCGACGAATTCCCGAACGGGAGGATCCGATCGTCATCGAAGTATCGTTGCGGAAGGCCAAGCTCGATGGTCGCGAAAACCTGGTCTTGACGGCCGGCGACATTGTCAGTGTCGAAGAGACTCCCGCGACGTTCCTGGTGGAGACGATTCGCGGCTTCCTTCGTTTCGGATTTACTAGCGCGATTCCCGGGATCTAGCGGACCGCCTCATGAACGAGCCTTCGTCCCTTCCGATGCTCCGTCCCCACGAGTCCAGGACAGTGCCCTGGTTGCATTCGGTGCTCCGATTCGGGCGCGTCGTCCGGTTTCGTTGGTCGTTGGTAGCAGCAACGCTCGTGGCGTTCGTGTTGCTCGGCTTGCTGTACCATGTGACGGCCGAACGAGTCTACGAGGCTCATGCGCAACTGCTCGTGCAACAGACCGGGCCCGTGGTGCTGTCGCAGAACGTGCCGTCCAATGTCCACCAGCAAGGTATGCTGCCGACTTACGAGCAATTGTTCAGCAGTACGATCGTCTTGGAAGGTGCGGTGCAGCGACTCAATGAGTTGCCGGATGAATTGCGGCTGGATCTGCTCGATCAACCGCGTGATCGGTGGGTGGGCCAGCTGCGTCGCAATCTCACCGTCCGTAGCTTTCGCATGACGGATATCGTCGAGATCGCCTATCGTTCGGGCAGTGGTGAGGCAGCGGAAGCGGCTGTCAACGTGGTGCTCGATTCCTACCTCACCTTTATGAAGGACAACCACCGGAACGTGGCGGAGGAATTGGTCACGATTCTGCAGAAAGAGCGGCGCGATGTCGAACGGCAGTTGTTGACCAAGGAGCATGCGTTACTTGCCGCCAAGCGCGAACTGGGAGATTTGGGGCTGCGGGATGCCGCCAGCAAGTCGTTGCATCCGCTCGTCCAGCGCGTGATGCGCGTCAACGAAGCCCTCTTGGAAGTTCAGCAGACACGATTGCAGTTGCAGGCCTCCGAAGCGGCGATCCGATCGGCGGCTCGGGAGGGCTCGGCGCTGAGGCACCAGCTTTTTGCGCTGGAACCCCTCGTAGGACGGGAAGTGGTCTTGGCAGCACTCGGCTTAAGTGAACAGGACAGTCAGGCCGTTGCGCAACTGGAACAAAAACTGATTGAACAACAGGCCGAACTGGAAGCCCTGCAACCACATTATGGGCGACGACACCCGAAGGTCGAACAATTGTCGGAAGCCATCCGACAGACCAATGTCCACCTGGCGAACTACCAGGAAACCGTGCAGCAGCGGAACGCTCGGTTGGAAAGCCCTCACCTGCGCCAGTTGCTGCAAGACCTGGTCACTCAGGAGCTGCAAAAGGCCTGGACACAGGAACAGGAACTCCGCCGCCAATACGATCGAGCCCAGGCCGAGGCGGTCCGGATGCAGAGCCAGCTGGAAGAGATCGCCATGGCGCAACGGGAGGTTGACCGCCTGCTGAATCTCAATCACACGCTTCTCAATCGCATTGACAACATCGATATCAATCAGAACCAATCGGATGTGCGCGTGGAAGTTGTCAGTCGTCCACAGGCAACCCCCCAGCCGGTTTCTCCTCGACCGATTCTCGTGCTGCTGGTTTGTCTCGGCGGTGGCTTGGCTCTCGGTTCTGCCATCGTTTACGTCGTCGATGTCCTGGACGATCGTTTTCGTTCGCCCGAGGAAATGAAGGACCAATTGCAGACCCCCATCCTGGCAATGGTTCGTCAATTGGATACCGTGATGGACTGCGGGCTCGATGCGCTGCAAGTGCACGTTGCGCCCGACGCGGTGGAGAGTGAGGCCTTTCGCACGCTGCGGACGACACTGGCGTTTTCCCCGCAAGAACTCGACTGCGTGGCGGTGAGCAGCGCGGAGCCGGGAGACGGAAAGACGACCGTGCTCGCCAACTTGGGCGTCGCCCACGCGCAAGCCGGCAAACGCGTCCTGCTGATCGATGCGGATTTGCGTCGCCCCGGCCTTACGCGACTGATGGACCTCAAGGGCCAAACCGGGTTGGCGAACTTGTTGACCGACGATCGGGCTGTTGCCGTGAGTGCCCCGCAGCATGTGTACGCTGCTGCGCTACCGGGGTTGGCCGTGATGCCGAGCGGAACACGGCCCGTGGATCCGACCGGGCTGCTGGCTTCGTCGCGATTCGCCGAACTGCTGGCTTGGGCCGAGACACAGTACGACCAGGTGCTGATCGACAGTCCCCCCATCCTCGTTGCGAGCGATGCCGCCATCGTGGGACGGGTTGCGAATGGCCTGATGCTGGTCGTCCAACCTCACAAGAATCATCGCCGCCTCGTGATTCGCGCCGTAGAGGAAGTCCAGAACCTGGGGTTGCATCTGGTGGGAATCGTTCTCAACCGACTGTCACCTCAAAGTGGCCAAGCCTATTGCGGAAGCGGATACGGATATGGCTACGGATATCATTACGGGGAGCGTGAAGGAAGCGAAGTGGATTCAGACGAACATGCCGCCTGCCCAGAAGAATTGCAGCGTCCGCTAGCGGAAACCGGTCGTTCGGATCAGGAGCAACTGTTTTCTGGGGACAACCGACGCGATGCGAGGGACGCCGCGTGAAAACAAAGAGGAACCAGAGCGACGATCGTCTCCGATCCTGGGGCTGGCGAAACCGTCGTGGGATCATGTGGGCTGCGGCTTCGTTGCCCCTGTTCGCCGTGACTCAGTACGCCAGCTACTGGCTCCGGTTCGAAGGCCAAATTGATCCGTATTACGTGCAACAGTTCAAGTTGACTTTGCCCGGGGTTCTGGCGATCAAGGTCGCTGTTTTCGCCTGGTTTCGAGTCTACCAAGGTGGATGCCGGTATCTTACGTTCTACGATCTCATCACGTTGCGCAAGCCTCCGTGGGCAGCTCGCTGCTGCTGGTTTTGGGCGCCTATTTCCTGCTGCCCACGGGGGAAGTTCCCCGCAGTGTGTTTCTGCTGGATTGTTTCGGTACGATTGTCATCTGTGGCGGGCTCCGATCTCTGGGACGGCTAGTGCACGAGTGGGAATGGATCGCGTTTCGGACGGACGGCCGCGTGCGCGCGATCATTGTGGGAGCCAACGATGCCGGCGAGATGCTGTTGCGTGCGATCCGCAACAATCGTCGGCTGGCCTACCGGATCGTCGGTTTCGTGGCGGCCGACAGCAGCCACCGGTCGACACGCATCGGCGGCGTACCGGTTCTGGGAGAAATCGGACAACTGACGCGTTGTGTGCGGCAGCATCGCGTGCAGGAAATCCTGTTGACGGCCGATGAACTGACGGGCGTCCAGGTTCGACAGATCATGCAATGGGGGCGGTCCACCGGCGCGGAAGTCAAAGTCCTTCCCAGTTTCGAACAGATTCTGGAGGGCCGCGTCGACCTGAGGCCCCGGACGGTTTCGATTGCCGATCTCTTGCGGCGGGATCCCGTAAAACTGGATATGCGCGGCCTCCACCAGTGGATTGACGGCAAGGTGTTAATGGTCACGGGAGCGGCTGGCAGCATTGGGTCAGAGATCTGCCGGCAGTTGCTGCAATTCGAGCCGCGCAAACTGGTCCTCGTCGATCGGAATGAGAATGGGCAATTCTACCTGCAGCAAGAGCTCCAGCAGCGAGTCGATGTGATGCCCCTGGTCTGCTGCATGGCGGATGTCGCGGATCGCCGCCGGATGGAACAGTTGATTGTTGAGCACGCACCGGACATTCTCTTCCACGCTGCCGCGTATAAGCATGTCCCGATGATGGAAGAGAGTCCCGGCGAAGCGGTCAAGAATATCGTGCTGGCCACGCGCAGCCTGGCGGACTTAGCCGATCGCCATCGCGTCGGTTCCTTCGTGATGATCTCGACCGACAAAGCAGTCAACCCCACCAGTGTGATGGGAAGCTGCAAGCGTCTCGCCGAAATGTATGTTCAGGCTCTGGCCGACGAGTCGAGTTGCCAGTTCGTTACCGTGCGTTTCGGGAACGTGCTGGATTCGGCGGGTAGTGTTGTGCCGATCTTTCGCGAACAGATCGCTCGTGGCGGGCCGGTCACCGTGACGCACCCCGAAATGAAACGCTATTTCATGATGATTCCCGAGGCTTCCCAACTCGTCATCCAGGCCGGGGCGTTGGGGCACGGCGGCGAGATCTTTGTGCTCGACATGGGGGAACCCGTGCGAATCGTCGACTTGGCTCGCGAAATGATTCACTTGTCTGGGCTACAGGTTGGTCGGGACATTGAAATCGAATTCAGCGGAATCCGCGCCGGGGAGAAACTCTTCGAGGAACTACATAACGAGGACGAAAACCGTCTACCGACGATTCATCCCAAGATCATGGTGGCCGATGCCCATCGCCTCTCGCTGCCGCAGGCCGATGCGGCGGTGGAGAGCTTGGTCCGGCTCGCCAATTGTCCGGCGGCCGAGGTGATCCACCAGTTGCAGCGGGTCGTGCCGCAGTTTCAACCATACGCCGACCGAGCGAGAGTGCAGATGCGCCGGGCGGCTGCGTGATGTTGCCGTCGGTTGCGAATCCGAACCGCCGGTATTCCTACAGCGCACAGCACTTTCCTGGTGCGTCTCGTCACTCTTTCTGCTCGGAAGAAACGTCGCCACGAACATTCTCGATGTCCGTGCGACATGCACTAGCGCCCAGGGGCTTCCAGCTCGCGAATCGCTCGTTCCAGCATTTCCCGCGTGCGCGGTTCGGCGCCGTCCACCATCCGGCGCAACGTCGGTAAGGCCGACTGGGCTGCGGGGCCAGCTTTTCGCAGTAAATACAGAGCGTAGTAGCGCGAGCGTCGGTCTTGCTCGGGATTCTGCAGCATTTCCATCAACAGCGGAATCGCCTCCGCCGGTGCGGTGTCGATTTGCCGTAAAGCTTCCGCGGCGGTTGCGGTGTCTTCCTCCCTTTGCAGCAATCCGAGCAGGGCAGGAACAGCCGGCGCGGCTTCGGCGCCAAGTTTGCCCAGTTGCTGCGCCGCCACGTGACGGACGGATGGATCGGCATCGTCCAGCGCGCCGCACAACAGGGGGACGAGCTTGTCGGCGCGTTCCTCAATTTGCGCGACCGCGCAGGGAGGCGGCGCGGATTATCGCCTCCTCGTCGGCAAGGATTTGCTGTAGCACGGGCAGCGCCGACCGAGCCGCCGGTCCGATCGCTCCCAAAGCCTCGATCGTCTCCTGCGGAAACTCCGCCTCTGCCGCGGCAATTCGTTCTAATAACTTTGGCACAGCCGGATGCGCTTCTGACCCGATCCCGCCGAATGCTCGGATCACGCTGCGGCGGACCTCGCTGTCTGCATCTGTCAGCGCCTGAAGCAAACGCGGTACCGCCGCCTGGCCCGCTGATCCGGCGGCCGCTAACGCCTCCGCCGCGCTGGCCCGAACGGTGGCTTCCGGGTCGTCCAGGGCCGCGACCAAAGAGTCCACTGCCGTTTCGGGAAAAGGATGTAGATGCCCAATCGCCTCGGCGGATCCGCGACGCACTGTGGGGCTGTTGTCCTGCAGGCCCTGCAGCACCGGCGGCAATAGTTGTTCGAGCGGAACGCCGATCGCCATCAAAGCCGTCAGACTTTCGGCTCGCACCTGAGGATCGCGGTCGTCTGTGGCGGCCCTCGATAGTACCGGCTTGGCCTCCGCCGCCGCTGTCTTCAGTTGTCCCAAAGCGTTTGCCGCCGCGGCCCGCACCTGGCTGGACGGATCCTCCAGGGCTGGCAACACCTGCGCGACGACGGTGCGGGCTCCCGTGGTGAATTGACCGAGGGCCAGTAACGCGGTGGCACGCCGCTCGGGGAACGCACTGGCTAACTCGGGGAGCAGTGCCGAGTGGGCTTGGAGTCCCATGTTGCCGATGATCACCGCGGCACGCGAGGGTTCCAAACGCTGGTCGGCAGTAGCCTGCAGCAAGCTTGGGATCGCCGAGGGGCCGATTCGACTCAGCGCGGCTGCGGATTGCGGATCCTTTCGCTCCACGACTCGCGTCACGAGAACCGGAACGGCCGACTCCGCGCGAGGCCCCAACCGTCCTAAGACGTAGCCGGCTGTTGCGGCGACGTCAGGTTCCGCATCCAGGAGTGCGACCAGCGGTTCCCAAGCATCCGGAGTTGCTTCCGGCAGCGTGAGTAGTCCCGTCGCCGCGGCCTGCTGCACGGCGGGCTGTTCGGTACGCAGTGCTTCGATCAGCAGGCCCTGGACGAACGGATCTTCAGGTGCGACGCGCCAAAAGCTTGGAGCGCCGCTGCGCGAACGGCGGGGGCATTGTCGTTGGCCAGCAATCGCAGGGACTCGATCGTCGCACTTGTGCTCCGATCCAGTTGACCGAACGCCGTGGCAACACGCTGTCGGACCTGAGCGGATGGGGATTGGGCCGCGTTGGTTAACGGAATGACGGCCGGTTCTCCGATCTGACAAAGCGATCTTGCGGCTGCATCCGCCAACTGCTCGGAATCGGATCCCAGCAGTTGTGCGAGTTCCTCGATGACCGGCGCTGCGGTAACTCCCATCCAGCCGAACGCCTGAACGATTCCGAGACGTTGTCGCACATTGTCGTCCTGCAACGCCTCCCGCAGGATCGACCAGCGCGTGGTTCCAACACGGCCGAGGGCGTAGGCCGCTCGATAACGGCGCTGTCCGTCGGAGCTTCGCAGTTGCTCCAGCAACGCGGGGACTGCTTCGGCGGCATCGTCGCCAAGCCTTGTCAGCGCCTGAATCGCTCCGGCCCAAACTTGCCGATCGCGGTCTTGGAGTGCCTCGATCAGCGCCGGAACGGCTGTGGCGTCGATGGGCGCTTCCTCCGCCAACATCCGCACCGCATCCCGCCGCACCTGCAGATCGCGACTTTCCAACTGGGAAATCAGCTCCTGCACGGAACCGGATTCATCCGCAGCACCAGCGGACAGCGGTCGCGCGATCGCGATCCCAATCAGCAGCACTAGCCGCGAGATGATGATGAAGGGGCTCTGTTCCGACGGGTTTCTTAGCACGGCGGTCCGCTCCTGTCTGCGGCTATCGGCGAGCACGACCGAAAGCCTTCATCATTCGCACGCATGAGGCAGCACTTCGCTTCAGCTCAAGAAAGGCAATCGTCCGGTACTATCCCCCAGCCGGTCCACAGGCGCTCCGACGCGGTCGAGTAACGACAGAAACAGATTCGTCATCGGTGTTTCGACGTCGTACCGGATATGTCGTCCCGACTCGATGGAGCCTCCACCGCGGCCGGCAAGCAGCACGGGGAGGTTTTCGTTGTTGTGCCGATTTCCATCACTGATCCCACTGCCGTAGACGATCATGCACTGGTCCAGTAGGCAGCCATTACCCTCGGGAATCGCCTTAAGTCGTTCCAGCAAGTAAGCCAATTGCTGGACGTGATACCGATTGATGCGACGGATCTTGTCCAGTTTTTCCCTGTCGCCTCCATGGTGCGAAAGGTTGTGGTGCCCATCAGGGATCTCAATCTCCTTGTAGCTGCGGTTGCTACCCGCGTTGGCGAACATGCAGCTGGCGATCCGCGTCTGGTCCGTTTGAAAGGCGAGTATCAGCATATCCATCATCAGTCGGACATGTTCCGCGTAGTCGGCGGGAATCCCGCGCGGCTTGGGGTAATCTTCTGTCGCCGGTTTTCGTGGGTTGTTCGGTCCCCTGTCCAAGCGTCGCTCGATCTCGCGGACCGATGTGAGATACTCGTCGAGTTTCCGTTGGTCTGATTTTCCGAGTCGGGTTTGCAGTCGACGCGCATCTTCCGTCACGTAATCCAACAGGCTGCGACGTAAAGACAGTCGCTCGTTACGGGCCTGCTGATTGGTCAAGGTTTGCTCCCCGCCGAACAACCGTTCGAAGACCAGCCGTGGATCGATTTCTTTCGCCATCGGCGTCGTGGGAGACGCCCAGGAAATATTGTGCGAGTACGCGCAACTGTAGCCGGAGTCGCAGTTGCCGGAGTTCCGGCTGCGATCGCAACCCAGTTCCAGCGAAGCGAACCGCGTCGACTGCCCCATCCGCTGCGCGGCGACTTGATCCACGGATACCCCCACGTGAATGTTTCCGGCGGAAGTCTTGCGTGGTTGGCAACCTGTCAGAAAGGTGGAGGCTGATCGAGCATGGTCGCCGGCTCCGTCGCCGTTTGCTCGACCCTTGTCCTGCGTCAGCCCGGAAAGCACCGTGACGTCGTCCTGTACACGCCGTAACGGTTCCAGGATAGACGGCAGATCATACTGATAGCCGGTCTGTTGCGGTGTCCATTCCGCCAGGTTGACACCATTGGGCACGAAGAGAAACGCCATTCGCCGCGGGAGCTCCGATCCAGCGGAGACCGGTGCTGCGTGCAGCGAGTCGGTCAAGGGCATTGCGTCTAACCACGGCAGAGCCACGGCGGCACCAAGTCCTGCGCAGCAATGTGCGGCGTGAGATGGTTCGATGGGGGGTCATCTGTTTTCTCCTCGAAAACCTCGCATGAGAAAGGCCTCATTCTCGACGACGGCGAGCACCAGGGCGGAAAAGCGGTATTCTTCTGCCTCTAATCGCTTCACGACCTCATCCACCGTGCATCGGTCGTAGGATTCTAACCCACGGCCCAAGGCGTAGGTGAGCATTTTCTCGGACAGGCAGCGGAGAAACTCCTCGCGACGCGAGCTCTTGAGGATTTGGCGAAGTTCCTCCGGGCCGGTAAAGCGCTGATCGCCTGGCAGCTCGCCCGAAGCGTCAATCGGAAAACGTCCGTCCAGCTCCCGCCAGGCGCCAATCGCGTCGAAATTCTCAAAGCCGAACCCCAGGGCATCCATCTTGTTGTGGCAGACGGCACAGGACGGATTGCTGCGATGCTGCTCCAGCCGATCCCGCAGTGAGCCGAGTAGTTCGGCTTCGTCACCTTCCGAAAGTTGTTGCACGCCGGGCGGAGGAGGTGGGGGCGGAGCACCCAGCACGTTTTCCAGGATCCACTTACCGCGTTTGACCGGCGACGTGCGCGTCGGGTTGGAGGTCAGCGTCAGGATACTGGCTTGTGTCAACAGACCACCACGGCGGCGATTCGACAGGCTGACCTTGCGAAACTGCTCGCCCTGAACGTCGGGAATGCCGTAGTGTCGCGAGAGCCGTTCATTCACGAAGGTGTAGTCCGCATCGAGAAAGTCGAGCACGCTTCGGTCGTGTACCATGACGTCGCGGAAGAAGAGTTCTGTTTCACGCCGCATCGCCTGACGCAAGGACTCGTCAAAGTCCGGAAATCGCTCCGTGTCAGGCGTCAACTTGGCCAGGTTGCGCAGTTCGAGCCACAACGCGGCAAAATTTTCGACCAGTGCTTCCGACTTGACGTCGGACAGCATGCGACGGACCTGTTGCTGCCGCACGGTCGAATCGGTTAGTCGACCGGCGGCCGCCAGATCGGACAATTCCTCATCCGGCATGCTGCTCCACAAGAAATACGACAGCCGGGTGGCGAGTTCGTAGCTGTTCAGCGCTCGCGGTCCCCGATCCTGTTGCTGCGGGTCGTCGAATTCGATGCGAAACAGGAAATGCGGAGATGCCAGGACAGCTTGCCACGCAAGTCCCAGACTTTCGGCGTAGTCCGCCCCTTCCGCTCGGGCTTGCTGATAGAGTTGCAGAAGCCGGCCGACTTCCTCGTCGGAAACGGGGCGCCGAAAGGCACGTTGTGCGAGCCGCTGCAATCCCTCTCGCGCCGCAGCAACCTCTCGCTCTGCGTTCCGAGGTTCACGCGGAATGAGTTGCTTGCGTAATCGGGGATCGGCGAGCACGCGGCGGACGATCTGCTCGGCCGCTTCTAGGTACTTTTCCATCAATAGGGGAGGCAGCGAAAGGACCTCGGCGATGTTGTCGAATCCGTTGCCAATGTCGTCGGCCGGGAAATCCGCAGCTGGCCGGAAATCAACGCCCAAGAGGTCGCGTACCGTGTTGTTGTATTCCGCTCGATTCAAGCGGCGAATCGTCACGCGACCCGGCTGACTTGTCTGCCGGCAATCGACGGCGGCCAGCGCTTGGTCGAGCCATTGCAGAAATTGTTGCTTTTCCTCCGGATCGGGTTGCTGTTCGTCCCCGGGGGGCATTTCGCTGGACCGAACGAGCTCCGCCATCCGGTTCCACGATTCGTGCTGCCCCAACATGTCGATCGGTTCGGTCAATTCCTCCAGTCGCAGATCCGCCTCGGCGGCATCGCCAGAGTGGCAGTCCTGACAGTACGCCTGCAGGAATCGAACCGCCCCCTGGTGGGCTTCGGGGGTGGTGGACTCCTGGGCCGCGAGCGGAGCGGTCAGCAAGCAGGCGGCCCAGAGGCAGCCTCGAAACGACTGAAGCAGAGTCGGAACGATCGACCGGTCAACCGTCCGATGATCGACAAGCCGGACGGGGAGCGATTCGTCGCTTGTTCGTGCGTGATTTCCGAGCGAAATGGAACTTCGCATGCAGTGAACTCCGTCAGCGGGGCGGCGGGCGGCTAGAGCGGGGGGAAGATCGCAAATGTCGGGCGAGGGCAGGGCCCGATCAGCGGTTCTCGTCGAAATTGTAGGGTGACGGTCCGGGGCGACCATCGTCGCGTGACCGATCTTTCTGTTTCGATACAGGACTTTGCATCGCCCGTCAACCAATTGGGACACCGTAACGCATGTTGTAGTCGACGCCAACTGGCAGGTTGACGAGCCAGAACGTGCAGGCGGGCAGCTGTCGGACAGCTGGTTTCGTCCGTTCTGATCCGCATGGGGACTTCATTCGGCGGCCAGCTTTTTTTTGCGGGTCGTCGTGCGGTAGAATCGGGCGCATGATCACGGATTTGATTCTCGGGACCGCCGGCCACATCGACCACGGAAAGACCTCATTGATCAAGAGCCTGACCGGCGTCGATACCGACCGCCTGCCGGAGGAAAAGCGACGCGGCATCACGATCGATCTGGGATTTGCCGAGTTGCAGGTTGGCTCCTATCGATTGGGGATTGTAGACGTTCCCGGCCACGAGCGTTTTGTGAGGCAGATGTTGGCGGGGGCCACGGGGATGGATCTGGCGATGCTGGTCGTCGCCGCCGATGATTCGGTCAAGCCCCAGACCCGCGAGCATTTCGATGTGCTGCGGATTCTGGATCTGCCCGGCGGCGTATTGGTCTTAACCAAATGTGACACGGCCGACGCCGATTGGATGACGCTGGTCGAGGACGAGGTGCGCGAACTGGTGCGCGGTTCCTTTCTGGAAGATGCGCCGCTGATTCGTACGAGTGCCGTGACCGGGCAGGGAATCGATCAGCTCAAGCAAGCCTTGCATGACGTGGCCGAACGGGTGGCCGCCGCGACGGCATCGCCACCGGTGGATCAACCGTTCCGCATGGCGATCGATCGCGCCTTCACGATCGCCGGCCACGGGACGGTCGTTACCGGCAGCGTTTCCAGTGGACGGGCCGCCGTGGGAGATCAACTGGTCATCGAACCCGGTGGCATTGAGGTCCGCGTCCGTGGCCTGCAGAACCACGACCGGGCGACGGAACAGATTGCCCGTGGACAGCGCGCCGCCGTGAACTTGGCGGGCATCCATCACGATCGCGTGACACGGGGTCACGAGGTCGCCACGCCGGGGTACCTGGTTCCCAGTCGTCTGTTGACCGCCAGAATCCAAGTGCTTCCCGATTCGCCCTGGCCCCTGAAGCATCGCAGCCGCGTTCGACTGCACGTCGGGACCGCCGAAGTCCTCGCGACCGTTTCGCTGCCCACGGCCGACCGGATCACTCCCGGTCGCGATGCGGACGTGCAACTTTTCCTTCGCGAGTCGGTGGTGACGAGTTGGAACCAGCCGTTTGTGCTGCGCAGCGAATCGCCGGTGGTCACGATCGCGGGAGGCCGAGTGCTGGTTCCGGCGGCGGCGAAGTTGCGTCGTCCCACGGAAGTGACCTTTCGCTACCTGCGACAATTGCAGTCTGCCGATTCGCTAGAGCGGGCCGCTGCGGCGGTCTATTTTGCGGAGTCTGCTTGCCAAGGCCCCGAGGACTTAGCGCGGACGGCGGGCGTAGACCAACCCGCGGAACGGTTTGCGGAACTGCTGCAACAGGAAGCGATCGTTGAGCTTGCGCATTCCGGGCAACGCAAATCGTACGTCCACTGCCAGCGATTGGAAGAGTACGCGGATCGAATTCTCGCGTACCTGGAGCGTCTGCACGAGCGGAATCCGTTGCAGACCGTCTTCGATCGCGCGAGCCTGATGCAGCAGTTCGCGTATCTCGGCGGAGCACCGGTGGCGGAAGCGGTTCTGCGTCGGTTGCAACGCGATGGCCTGATTCGCGTGACGCCTCGCGGGATCGGGCTATCGGGCCGCGGACCAAAGCTCTCCAAAGGCGAACAACAGTTGAGTCGACGGTTGTTGGAGGATTACCAAGCCGCCGCCTGCCAGCCTCCCACCGTCCAAGAATGTCAACGCGATGCGGCCCGGCACCAGAAGTCGGTGCCCGCCCTGTTGGCCCTGGCCGCCAGTGAAGGCGAATTGGTCGAGATCGCGCAGGGGTTGTACCTGCACGCTGACGTCGAACAGGAGCTGCGTGGAAAACTGCAGGCAGCGTTGGCAGACGGCTCCGGTATGACACTCAGCGAAATCCGTGAATTGCTGCAGACGACACGAAAGTACGCTGTCCCGATCTGTGAATACCTGGATCGGATCGGCTTTACCGAGCGGGATGGCGACCTGCGACGGCTGTGTCACTCGACCTGATCCGGCGCACTGCCGGGTTCGCCCGCTCGAATGAGGTGCGCCGCCGCCCTCCGGCCTGCAAATCGGGATGAGATGAGGTACGATCGTTAGCAGCCCCACCTGCTTCCTCCACCGCAATTAGCGAGACTCTTCCGATGTCCAACAGCCCTCTCCGACGAATTCCTTCCGTGAATGAGCTTGTCGAGAACCCTTCTCTCCGTCGATTGGTCGACAAGGTCAGTCGCAATGTCGTCGTGAGCGAGGTGCGGTCATTCCTCGACAATCTGCGCACCGATCTGCAGCAGCGAACCCCTGATATCCGTGTTCCAGCGCCCGCCGAATTGGCGGATCGCATCGCGCAGTGGATTGTCACCGATCAAACGCCTCGCCTGCGGCCGGTGATCAACGCCACGGGCGTGTTATTGCACACCGGATTGGGCCGAGCGCCCTTGCCGCGCGCTGCGTTGGACGAGATCGAAGTCATTGCCAGCCGATACGCCAGTGTTGAAGTGGACTTGCAGACCGGACAGCGGTCGCAGCGGATGCGCGCCGTGGAAAAGCTGCTGTTGGAACTTACCGGAGCGGAGGCGGCGCTGGTCGTGAATAACAACGCGGCGGCGACCCTCTTGGCGCTGACTGCCCTCGCCCACGGCCAAGAAGTAATCGTTTCCCGCGGGCAACTTGTCGAGATTGGTGGCAGCTATCGCCTGCCGGAAGTGATGACGGCCAGCGGCGCTCGGCTCCGGGAGGTCGGGACGACCAATAAGACTCGCATCCAGGA
This sequence comes from uncultured Planctomycetaceae bacterium, assembly GCA_963776055.1. Classification (GTDB taxonomy): domain Bacteria; phylum Planctomycetota; class Planctomycetia; order Pirellulales; family Pirellulaceae; genus CAVZLD01. The sequence goes on from CAVZLD010000001.1 coordinate 147,475, forward strand.
CTACGAGCGGGCCATTCAGGACGAGACCGCGGCCCTGATGCGCGTGCACACCAGCAATTACGTGATCTCGGGGTTCACCGAAGAGGCCTCGCTGCAGGAGTTGGTGGATCTGGGGCACCGCCGAAACCTGCCGGTCATCGATGACGTCGGATCGGGCGCCCTGATCGATTTTTCGCGTTGGGGACTGGAGGGAGAACCGATGGTGCAGCCCAGTATCACGGCGGGAGCCGACCTGGTGCTGTTCAGCGGTGACAAACTCTTGGGTGGGCCTCAATGCGGCATTGTCGTGGGACGCGAGCGATGGGTTACCGCCCTGGCGCAACATCCACTGGCCCGCGCCGTTCGCGTTGGGAAACTGACGCTCGCAGCCCTCGCAGCGACCCTGCGGCTGTACCGGCATCCGGATCAAGTGGAGCAGGCGATTCCGTTGCTGCAACTGCTGGGTACGAATCTCGAAAACCTGAAGAATCGCGCCGAGCGTTTGGCGCCCCAACTGCAAGCGGCGCCCGGAATCCGTGAAGCGACCGTGCAGTCGAGTACGGCGTACCTAGGTGGTGGGTCGGTGCCCTCCCAAGAAATCCCCACTTGGTGCGTAGCGCTCGTCCCGGAGACAGGCACCGTGGACACTTTGGCACGTGAGCTGCGCCTCGGCATGCCCGCGATTTTGGGCCGAATTCAAAACGACCGCCTGCTGCTCGACCTGCGTTCCGTCTTTGCTGACCAGGACATGCAAATTGTCGAGGCGGTGCAGGCGCAACCGCAAGAGGTTGGCGACGATCCCTTGCCTCCGTCGGTCGCTGATGAGTAACGCGCGGATGGCGACCGACGCGGTTCCCGCAGGGCGGGCAGCTTTCGATGGGACAGTAAATCGACAAGGATCTTCCGCTCATGCGCGACGATCGCCCCGGATTAGTCCGCTGCCCTGCGTTTTCCGCCTCCTCGATGTTCTCTCTCGTCTCTTCGCTCCTTCTGCGTGATGGTGCCCAGCGGCCGACCGACCGGGCCGTGCCCCGCGGGGCCACCAGCGAGCCCGGGAGGTGGCAAGTTGCCAAGCTGCGATGGCACCGTCATAATGCCCGATTCTCTCCCGCCCGCATGCTTGTCAGGAGCCGTGACGATGCAGGACAAGATGACCCGCACCGGCATCACCTTCGATGACGTGCTTTTGTTGCCCCGCTTCAGCGATGTCGTTCCGTCCGAGGTGGACGTGAGTACCCGGCTGACGCGGCGGATCCGCTTGAATATTCCGTTGCTGAGTTCCCCGATGGACACGGTGACCGAATCGGCGATGGCGATTGCCCTGGCACAGCAGGGGGGAATCGGCGTGATCCACAAGAACTTGACGGTCGAGTTGCAGACCGAGGAGGTGGATAAGGTCAAACGCAGCGCCAATGGGATCATCGTCGATCCGGTGACGCTGCCACCGAAGGCAACGGTGGCAGAAGCACGGGAAGTGATGGCGAAGCATAATGTCTCCGGCGTACCCATCACCCAACCGGATTGTCATCTGGAAGGCATCCTCACTCGCCGAGATCTACGGTTCCTCGAACGGAGTGAACAGCCCGTTTCGGCCGTCATGACCAAGTTGAATTTGGTGACGGCTACGGGAAAAGTAACGCTTGAGGAAGCCGAGAAGATTTTAACGGCTAAAAAGGTGGAGAAGCTTTTGCTGGTTGACGAAAATTACAGACTGACTGGACTGATCACGATCAAAGACATCGACATGCTGAAACGGTACCCGAACGCTTGCCGAGATCTACAAGGCCGCTTGCGAGTCGGTGCTGCCATTGGTGTCTTTGACTACGAGCGGGCGGAGAGCCTGATCAGCAAGGAAGTGGATGTGTTGGTTGTCGACAGTGCCCACGGCCACACTCGGAACGTGATCGAAACGGTTCGGGAGACGAAGACGCCGCTGGGATATTGATGTCGTGGCCGGAAACGTGGCGACACGCGAGGGAGCACGAAGACCTGATCGACGCCGGTTGCGATGCCGTGAAAGTGGGCATCGGTCCCGGTTCGATCTGCACGACGCGTGTGATTTCGGGAGTAGGGGTGCCGCAGATCACGGCGATTTACGATGTTGCCCAGGAGGCCAAGGATTCCGAAACGCCGGTGATCGCGGATGGTGGCATCCGCTTTTCCGGGGATTTGACGAAAGCGATTGCCGCCGGCGCCAACGCGGCGATGATTGGAGGACTGTTTGCCGGTCTGGCGGAGAGCCCCGGCCAACAGATTCTTTACCAGGGACGAACGTTCAAAGTGTATCGCGGGATGGGTTCGCTCGGGGCCATGGTGAAGGGGTCCAGCGAACGCTACCGCCAGACGGAGGAGGACCGGCAGACCGGCAAACTGGTTCCGGAGGGTGTCGAGGGACGCGTCCCTTTCAAAGGCCCCCTGGGTCCATTTGCATACCAGCTCGTTGGGGGGCTTCGAGCTGGAATGGGATACTGCGGCGCCAGGACGATTGAGGAATTGCGTACGGAAGCGCAGTTCATCCAAGTGTCAGCGGCGAGTGTGAGAGAAAGCCATCCCCATGACATTGCTATCACGCAAGAAGCCCCCAATTACAGTCCCGAATATCCTTCCACGAATGAGAGTGGATGAGGTTCGCGCGGACCGCGGGCGCTGTCTCGTCGTCGCCGCCCTCCACGCGACCGTCTGCCTGACGCTTGCCCTGGTCCTTCCGACCGACGGGCACGCGCAGCAGTCATCGTCGAGAGTCCGCCGGGCAAATGCCCAGCCGGCTTCGCTCGGTGAGGCGGGTTGGACAACGCCACGGCAGTTGCCGAATTCCACGAGCCATCTTCTGTGGTCGAAACCTCAGCAGGCGCGGGCGGCACGAGCCGCGCAGGACGCGATCCATGGCCGGCCGGCCTTTGCGCAGTCTCGTTGCCGGGACGGTACCGCCCGATCTGGCCGCTCCCTCCGAATTGGCAAAGGTGTCGCACCAAGTTCCGCTCGATCCGCCTCCGATGGCGGCGGGTGAGGACCGCGAGCTCCACCTGCAACCGGCGGCGAATGCCGAGCGACCAAACGTGACGTACGTCGCGCAGCAGTTGGATCGGGAAAACGAAGACGTTGAGGACGTCTTTGGCGCCGGCGATGCCCTCGATCAATTACTGCCGGGAACAGACCTGCTCCCCGATGCGGACTCCCTGGATTCCGCCGTTGACGATCTGACCGTACCCGAGGAGCCAACCGATCCGGCGGTGGCGGAACCGACGCCCACCGCTCCCCGGTTTCCCGCCGAGTTCTCCGAGGAGGAGGCGTTCTTGCCCGACTCGCCCAGCGAGCTTCCGCCCGAACTGCAGGATTTGGAAAATGGCGTTCGACCACCCTCGGGATTGCCCTCGGCAAACGGCCTTCCGCGGGGGCCGCAGAACGAACCGATCGATGTCTTGCCGGAAGGTGATGTGGATTCGACACCGCTCAATGAGACCTTCGATCGCTTCGACTGCGAAAACGAGATCGAGGTGTTTCAGCAGGCATGGGAGGAACTGCGCAGCAAACCGCTCCGTTCCATCTCGCTGGATATCACCCCCACGCTTCGGCCCGGGGAACCGGAACAAAAGCAGGAGATTCGCCAGCAGATTCTTGACCAGGCGGTCGATCGCACGTGGCACGATCATCGTGGACGCGTCTTGGTGACGGGCCGGTTGCGAGACTACCGCGACGGCAAGGTGCTTGTCGAAGATTCCTCCGGCTCCGTCGCGCCCGTCTCCTGGTATGATCTCAGCAATGAGGACCTGTGCTACGTCAGTTCGGTGTGGGAACTGCCGAAAGAATTCAGTCCTTCGAGCGAAGAGTACGCCGTCCGCAATTGGACGATGCTGACCTTCACCTGGACCGCCTCGGCTCTCTGCCACAAACCGCTGTATTTCGAAGAAGTGCAGCTGGAACGCTATGGCCACTCCGCCGGACCGGTGAAGCAGGCGATGCTGTCCGGTGTTCACTTCTTCGGCAACATCATCATGCTGCCCTATCACATGGGAGTAAATCCGCCCAACGAGTGTCAGTATGCCCTGGGATACTATCGTCCCGGCAGTTGTGCCCCGTGGCTGCTGCCCGCCTATCCGCTGAGTGCCCGCGGTACCCGCTGGCAGGTTGCGGCACTCGTCGGGGGAATGTTGTTACTTCCTTAGCTTTTCGCCTCTGGGAGCGATTGGACAACGGCCGGGTCGCAAGACCCGGCCGTTCGCGTTGTATCTTGGTCGTTGCACCCCGTGGGACAACTTCCAGGTTGTCCCGTTCCAGAACCTTCCAGGTTCTGGTCTGAGGTTCTGGTCTGACACCAGCAGCCCGGACCCTGAATCTTTGTTGGCCATTTGTGAGAGGATCGATGCTGTCGCCGGCCTGGAAGGGAAATGGCCTAGATTGAAACACGGCCTGGAAGGCCATTCTACGGGACGGCCTGGAAGGCCATCCCACTTCCCACTTCTCACCGCCCACCATTCGGCAAGTGGCCTCACATCATCTGGCAGCCGCCCATACCACATTCGGGGCGGCCGCAGTTGCTGGTGGCCGCTGGGCAGACCGGCAGTTCGGAGCCTGATGTGGGGGGAGCGGCGGGGACGCTCCACTGTTTTTCCACCTGTGCGTTGCCGCAATGCGGGCAGCAGGGGTGCTCGTTGCCACGGACGAGTTCTTCAAAGCTTGCGTCGCAGGTGGGACATGAGTATTCGTAGATCGGCATGAGAGGGTTTCTCCAATCCAGGTCAAGTGCCATGTGGTTCTGTCCGCGAGCCGATACGGGAGCACTGCGCGAGGGACGGGCAGAACGCTACGACTCGGCGTGCCAGTTTCGAATGAGCTTCTTCTTGATCTCTTCTTTCAGATCGGCGAGCACCGACTTGCGATCGGTCTGGTCGAGGATGCGGCGGATCACCGTCTTGGGCGCTTCGCCGCCCCACGACGCCCCGTGCTCGAAGTAGTACTTCGCCGCCTGGCCCGACAATGTACGAACCGTATCCGGCGGCGGCTCCCTGCGGAATCGCCGTCAGCACGGTGCCGGCGCCGAGCGTGAGACCTTTGAACAGACCGGAGGCGACATCGACGGCCAGTTCCGCGGCGACCATCCAGCCGGCCGCCTTCAGGATTGACCGTGCGAGGCCTTTGGCATGTGCCCAGGACATCTCCAGCCCGTAGATGTGGGCCAGCGTGACGACCATCGTCGCATCCACCGCGCTTCCGCCAATCACGTCGGCCACGGGGATGGGATTCACCGCCACTGCCAGCGCCTTCACCGCGGCAAAGCTGCCAATCGTCAGGTTGGCCGACTCATTCCGCAATTGCACTCGCAATTTGCGCGATTCGGTCCGTCTTGTCTGCGGCATACATCGCGGCGTTCAAGGCAATCAATGCGATTCCATCCTGTCGAAGCACCTCAATAATGCGTGCCTTCAGGTCGGCTACGTCCGGCTCGGGTTTCCGCCATTGACTCGTCTCTCGGCCGGAAGTCGACTCCGTGATGTGTTCCATTTCTCGCGGGTCGGCACTGGTCAAGACGAAGTTCTCTTCGGCAATGATTCCTCGCAATCGTTCATCGCGCAGCTGCGTCACCAATTGATCGAGTTGCTCGGGGGTGTACAGATCCACCTTGTTCAGCACGAACAGAATCGGTTTGTGGATCGCCGCGAGGGCGACGATCGCCGAAAACTCCGTTTCATCGAGATCGGAGTCGGCCACATACAGGATGAGGTCCCCGCGTCGAGCCGCGTGGCGGGCGATCGTCTCGTGTCCCAGGTTCCCCACTTCGTTGATCCCGGGCGTGTCGACGAGGACGAGGTGCGAACCATCCAGCCCCGGGATCACGTAGTCCGTTTCCACCCACGGAACCCCCCGTACCTCGTGCGTCCACCCACCCTGCACGTCCACCTCGGCCACCGCGTCGCCCACCAACGCGTTGATCAGGGCCGACTTGCCGGTGCTGATTTCCCCGAACAGCACAATCTCCACGCGGCCCTGCGTCAGCTTCTGCTCCATTTCGCGCAGTTGCGAAAGGTCCTGGCGCAGTTTCTCTTTTTCCTCGGGCCGGCACCGCGAAAATTTTTCGACGGCCTTCTGCACGGTGGCCAAGGCCTGCTGGTAGCGACTGTCCGTGGCGGAATCGACGTGGTTCATGCGGTGTTTCAGTCTTCGTCCGGGGCGTCTTCCAGATTCCAATGCCGTCGAGCAGCGGCGACGAGCTTTCGCAATTCGCCGACGCTCGTCACGCGTTCCCATTCGCGCCGTGCCAGGGCGGCCATCCCCCCCGGCGGCTCACGCATCTCTTGCTGGAAGTAGCTTATGAAAATCGCACCGATCCAGCGAGTGATCAATGCCTGCACGACGCCCTGCATGGCGCCGCCGGCGAGTGTGCCGACGCCGGGAACACCTTTGATCAGCGAAGCGATACCGGAAGCGACCGCCGGCGTGGCGGCACTGGTCCCCAGCACCCCCAGCAGGTTCTTGCCCTGCTGACCCAGCAACTGCACCACGACGTCGACGTCAATCTCCTGGTGGTAGACGCGCGCCAGGTCGAGCACCATTTTGGTCGAGATCGCGAAACCGGCGGCCAGGTCGACGACCGGCAAAGGACTCAATGCCGCGGCCCCGGCCGCCCCCCACGTGTACCGGTCGACGATCTCCCAAGCCCGTTGGTCTAACGCATCCCGGACGCGCTGCTTGGCCTCATCCACCAAGCCGCGAGATTGGAGCAGCAGGTTGCCCAGCAGCAGGTCGCGACCGTCCTGGCGAGCAATCTTCAGCATTCGTTCGGCGAGCGGTTCGATGTCCGGCGGCTCGTCGACCAACTCCTCGCGCTGCGTTCCGTCGGGCAGGGTCCGCACGCGCGGTCGCTGAGTGCTCCGCGAACGTACCGCCACAATATCCTGCCGTGGCACGAAATCACTGACTTGGCGGCCGATCTGGCCGAGTAGCGCTTCGCGGTCGCGCTCGGAAAACCAATCCTCCTTGTTTAAACAGATCAGAATCCGTTTTTCCATTTCCGAGAGCTGCTGCAACAATCGAAACTCGGAGTCGCGCAGCGGCCCATCCAGGACCATCAAGACCAGGTCGGCGTCCTTCGCCTCCTCGGCGGCCACGTGTTCCCGCTGCGTTCCATCGACCTCGCCTAGCCCGGGCGTGTCGACCAGCAGCACTTGATCATGACCCGGCCAGGGGATTTCGTTCCGCTGCAAGGTCGTTCCTCCCGCGCAGGTCGGTGGCAAAAACCTCTCGACCGGCGAGGGCATTCAGGAGCGAGGATTTTCCACTGGAAATCGTACCGAAAGCGACGATCTCCAGCGTCTGACGTTCTTGCTTCTCTTCGATGGCGCGAACCAACGGCGTCAATTCACTCCGCAGTTGGGCGGAAACCGCTGGGTCATTCCGTAACTCAGATACCTCGGCCAGATTGTCGGCCACCTCCCGCTCCCGTTCGGACAGGCTCATCTGGCTCGGATTCCGCGCTTGCTCCGCCTTCCGTTTCCGTTTCCGTGTGGTGCTGCGCCACACGTACCACACGATCCATCCGCTGAGGCCCAACAGCAAGCAGGTCCCGAGCCCGATTGCCACGAGATAGGCCATCCCCCAAACGGGGCCCAATTGCTGGGCCGCCTCGTACTGTCGCAGAATCGCAACCGGTAAATAGACGAGTACCAGTCCGATAATCGCCAGAACGACGAGGAACCGCAGCCCAGGAAGACTTGGAAGTCGAAACATATGCGCCGATGTGCTACCGCGACCAAAAAAAGGATCGGGCTCCGAGAATGCGGCTTCGGGCCGATCACGGATCCCGCGAGATGCCCCTCCGGGGAGCTAATCCCAACATTCTACGTAGGTGAGCGTCGATCTGGGAAGGGCGAGCCTGACGCGTCTATCGCCTGGGGTCGGTCCCGGCAAGGCGGATCGAGTTCTGCTGGACAACCCACGCACGGCGCGGTCCGGTCGGGAGTGCGCGTGATCTGGACTCCGTGCGGCACGCGGATGGATTGTCTCGCGTTCGTCGGGCTGTTTGGCGCGAACGAAAGAGATGCTGCCATGTCGAATTTCGAAAAAATCGGTCCCTTGAGCGGCATTTTCGGTTGGAGCACGGTTTCTGACATAAGTTTTTCAGTAAGCGCACCTCTCGCTCGGTCTTCGCGAACGGATGCGAGTAGGCGTAGTAATCCACCTCACAGCGCACGATTCGAGTGCGTGTCAACGAGCCCCGATGCAAGCGATCTTATCTGTCGCTGAGGAGACCCCAATGAACCGCCGATTTCCTTTGGTGAAAACACTTGCTTTTTTGACGTTGTTCTTTGGCCTCGCGTCGATCACCGTAGCGCAGGATTTCATTAACTCGCATGTGATTCCCAATAGCCTGCGCGTGATCCAGATCGAAGAAGATTGGGAACTGAGCGTCGGCGAAACGGACACGAAAGTGACGGCTCCTCAGGTCACCACAGCGATTTCACCGCAAGGTGACGTAAGTGGCCTTCATGCGATCTTCAACATCAATCATCAAGCGCTCGACGTCTTTGCACCGGGCGGGATGCAATTGCAGCTGTGGAACGGCGAATCGGCGATCTCTTACTTCAAGATTCGCGATGGCGACGTGTTGGCGATCAACGGCGAGGCCGTTCGCTGGACACAACGAATGTCGCTAAATGACGGAGTGTTGACTTTCAAGATTGTGAACGGCACTTCTGAAACGTGGAATGAGTTTGGCGACGAGAAATTGCTGACCGCCGCGATCGCGACCGAGATTCCCAATCTCAACTTGTACGACCCTCACGTCTCGGTGAACAGTTCCGGGACTGTATTCGCGGGTAACCGTGTCGACTGGCTGGTCTTAAAACGCGTCCGGGCCTTTACCGCTGATGGTCAAGTGTTCTCGATCAACGTGGACATTGATGTAGACCATGAATAGACCGTGGGGATGACCAGAGTCTTCTTGCGAAACCTGGCAGGCAATGTTGCGTGCGGTCTGGGACCACGGCGATCCCGCCGCATCGACGCAAATACGCCGGAGATGGAATGACTATGAACTACCGTCCACGATTTTCTTCGTGCCCCAGGCGAGGCAATATTGCCGTACTGGCGGTCTTCCTGCTGATTGGCATGATCGCCCTGCTGGCGTTTGCCTTGGATCTGGGTGTCGTCTTCACCATGCGTTCCGCACTGCAACGCTCAGCCGATGCCGCCGCGATGGCCGGTGCCTGGCGATTGCTCGAGGAACAGGGAGATCTCGATGATACACCACGGGAAACGGAAGTCGCTCGCACGCAGGAGACGATCACAAGATATGTGGGTCTGAACCCGGTCGGGCGGCGGGAATTGTCTCTGGCCACCGACGACGTTGAAATCGGACACCTCGATGTACTCTACGACCGAACGAAAGCAATCGATGTGGCGTCGCCCGAGCCTTTCAATGCAGTGTCTGTTCGCGTACAGCGGACGGACGCTGTCAATGGTGCGATTCCGCTGTTCTTCGCCCGCGCACTGGGGCGTGACCGGTTAGGGCAGATCGGTGAGGCGACCGCCGCGTTTTGGTGCAGTTTTCAAGGCTTTCAGATGCCCTCCGACGGGTCGAACTTGGGGATCATTCCGATCACCATGGACGAGGGTTCCTGGCTGACTCTCGTGGAGCAGTTGGAAAACCATGGTGGTGAGGACAACTACCGCTGGGATGAAGATTCGAAATCGCTCGTTCCCGGCACCGACGGAATTCCCGAAGGTAACCTCTACCCGGAAGACGTGGGTGAGCCCGGCAATCGAGGAACAGTCGACATCGGCAGCAGTGGGAACAGTACAGCGGATCTCGTGCGACAGATCCTCGATGGAATCACGGCAGCGGATCTAGCCCACCATGGCGGCGAACTTCGACTCGACGCGAATGGCGAATTGTTCCTGAATGGTGATACCGGGATTAGTGCCAGCCTGAAAGCGCCTCTCGACGAGATTAAGGGACAACCACGCGTCATCCCGATATTTCGGGAGGTAAATGGAAACGGCAATAACGCCATGTACACGATCGTCGGCTTTGCCGGAATCCGCATCATGAACGTCAAGTTGACCGGCAGCTTGAATAGCAAGAAGGTGATTGTTCAACCTTCGTGCGTGACGATGGGTGGCGGCATCCCTTATACGGATGGTGGCCAAAGTCCCACGCACTTCATTTACTCTCCAGTCGTCCTGGTGCGTTAGGTGTTCCAGACGTGGACAGATTCCTAAACGGCTGCGGTGCTCTACCCGCAGCCGTTTGCTGTTGAGTTGCTTCATCGTCGCGGTCCGTCGAGTTGAACCGCGGCGAGATGACCAGCCTAGTGCGTGTCGCACGGACGCGTAGTCTTCGTGGCGATGTTGTTTCCCAGTAGAAAGGGTGACGCGTCGCTACAGGGAAGTGCGAAGTGCTACGTGCTGCAATGGACCTTCTTCCATCAAAAAAAGGCCGAGCAACGACTGTGTTGCCCGACCCTTTGAGTCGCCTTCGTCAGTCTGTTTCCTAGCGGGCAAATGCACGCCCGTGACGGGTGACAACGACGTCCACCTCATGGTCGCAACAAGGCCAGCAGTAGGTTGCAATCTTGCGTCCAAGGAATCCTCTACGCCACTTCACGCAGGGCTCCTCACCACAGCAGCAAGCTGGCAGGCAGATGTCTACCTCGTACGTGCAGCAGTTGCAGGGGTCTTTCACGCACAGTTTCACCTTCACCGGGGGCGGCGGAGGCGGAGGGGCCGGACAGCAGCAGACTTGCGCTTGGCACGAGTGGCAACAAGCCACGGCCGTGGTTCCGAAAACGGAAGCTGCCAGAAGACAACCGGCTAACGCGATGGCAAAATACTTCGGTTTCATCATGCTACTCCTTAAGTACACGAACGAAAACGACTCCGTAAGACTAGCTTACACCGCCAATCGGATCTCGCAATGCCCAGCACGGAGGGAACGGCGTAAGTTTTTAATTGTCGACTTTTTCGCGTCGTGGAGCGATCCGGCGGAGCGTACGAATGTGTACTGTCATGGCGAAATCGGTCGCAACCGGGCTCCTCCGATAATTCGCTGGTCGCGCACCGCCAGCCTCGGTTACTGAGGGAATCGTAGTGCTCGGACTCGAACGCGAACGGGCCGTTTTTACGCTGTCTCTTCCGTTTTTGTGCCCTTCTTCGCAGCCATCGTAGCCACCGCGTTACGCTGTCTCGGGCCAGTGACAGAAGCATCCGGAGTGGCGTCACGAGGTCTGATGAATTCGTCCGAGATCCGGGTGTCTTCAACCTCGGACCGTCGCCTTGGGCCGGATTGCCAACGCCTCGCCGCGGGCAGGTAGAATCTCGCCGCATGTCGCGTAACTGGCACGGGAAAACGATCGTTGTCACCGGTGGCTCGTCGGGGTTGGGGCTGGCCATCGCGGAAGAGTTTGCGCAGCAGGGCGGTCGGTTGGTTTTACTCGCGCGAGACGCGTCTCGTCTGCAGCAGGCGCGGGCGACGATCGAGCGGGGGAAAGCTCCGCGGGCGGATGTTCGCACCATGATGGCGGACCTGAGCGTCGCCGGAGGATGTCACCCACGCGTTTGCACAGATTCAGCAGGATTACTCGTCGATCGATGTTTTGGTGAACGCGGCGGGCATCTCGGCACGCTCTGCGATCCTGGACACAACGGAGGCGGATTTCCAGTTACTGTGGGATCTGAATTTCCTGGGCGTTGTTCGCTGCACACGCGCGGCATCGGAGCGTCTTCTGCAGGCTCGCGGACATGTTGTGAATGTCGGCTCACTGGCCAGTAAGATCGCCGCGCGGTATCTGGGAGCCTATCCTGCCAGCAAATTTGCTGTCGCAGCCTACTCGCAGCAGTTGCGTCTGGAGCTGGGTCCGCGTGGTCTGCATGTGCTGTTGGTCTGTCCCGGGCCACTCGCGCGCGAGGATGCTGGTCGTCGCTATGATGCGCAGGCCACCGGGCTGCCGGAGTCGGCACGGCAACCGGGAGGCGGCGCCCGGTTGAAGCGGATCAATCCGCATTGGCTGGCGCGGCGGATTGTGTCCGCTTGCGAACGGCGAAAAGCGGAATTGGTGGTACCGGGCACGGCTCGCTGGCTGTTCGCCTTAGCGCAACTCTCGCCCGCTCTCGGCGATTGGATCCTCCGCCGTAAGACCTGAATGGGGCGTCTTGCGTGGTCCCGCGGGTTGTGGCACGATGTGACTTCTGTGGATATTTGAGCCGTTTTGTGAATGCGAGGAGTTGTGCCATGACCGCGTTTCCGGAGGTGGGAAAGATCCGTTACGAGGGGCCGGAGAGCAAGAACCCGTTGGCCTTTCGCTGGTACAACGAGGAGGAAGTGGTCGAAGGTCTGACGATGAAGGACCACTTGCGTTTCAGCGTGGTGTATTGGCACACCTTTCGCGGTAACGGCAGCGATCCGTTCGGTGCACCCACGATGCTGCGACCCTGGGATGATGGTTCCGAATCCGTCGAAAACGCGAACCAGCGGGCCCGCGTCGCGTTTGAGTTCATCGAGAAGCTGGGCGCTCCCTACTACGCATTCCACGACCGCGACGTGGCGCCGGAAGGGGCAGACCTGGCCGAGACAAATCGCAATCTGGATGCCGTCGTGCAAGTGTTGAAGGAAGAGCAGGAGCGGACCGGCATCAAGCTGTTGTGGGGTACGGCCAACCTGTTCAGCAACCCGCGGTACATGCACGGCGCGGCGACGACCTGCAACGCCGACGTCTACGCCTACGCCGCGGCGCAGGTCAAGAAGTGCCTGGAAGTCACGAAGGAATTGGGCGGCGAGAATTACGTTTTCTGGGGCGGGCGAGAGGGCTATCAGAACCTGTTCAACACCGACCTGAAACGGGAGATGGATCACCTGGGACGGTTCTTCCACATGGCCGTGGACTACGCCGACAAGATCGGGTTTCACGGGACCTTTCTGATTGAGCCCAAGCCGAAGGAACCGACCAAGCATCAGTACGATTCCGACGCGGCCGCCTGCATCAACTTCCTGCGGGCCTACGATCTAACCGATCGGTTCAAGCTGAATATCGAAACGAACCACGCGACGCTGGCCGGTCACACGATGATGCACGAGCTGGACTACGCCGGGAATGCAACACCTGCTCGGTTCGATCGATGCCAACACCGGTGATCTGTTACTCGGTTGGGACACGGACCAGTTTCCCACGAACATCTACCTCACGACGGAAGTGATGCTGATGCTGCTCAAGTACGGCGGCATTGCCCCGGGGGGAGTGAATTTCGACGCGAAGGTTCGTCGCGAGAGCTTCGAACCGATCGACCTATTCCATGCGCATATCGGCGGAATGGATACCTTCGCCCGTGGTCTGAAGATTGCCGCCGCGATTCGTGCTGAGGGAACGCTGGCTTCCTTGTTGAAGCAACGTTACGCCAGCTGGGACGCGGGAATCGGCGCGGAAATCGAAGCGGGACGCCACACGTTCGAATCGCTGGAAAGCTATATGCTCGAGAAGGGCAACAGCGATCCGAATCAGAGCGGACGTCAAGAGATGCTGGAGAACTTGATCAACCAGTACATCTGACGACCTGGTCATAGATTGAAGCGAACGCCGCGCTTGGCGAGGTCGGAGATCAGCTGTGGGGGCGTCGTGTACTGCACGGCGTCCAATCCGGCCTCGCGGGCACTCGCGACATTCTCCGGCCGATCGTCAATGAACAGCAGATCCGCCGGCTCGAGCCCGGTCGCTTCGCTGGGCGACCTGGAAGATCTTTTGCTCCGGCTTCGAAGCTCCCACGCGGTAGCTGAGGATACACGGGTCGAAGTACTTCTGGATGATCGCGAATCGGCCGCCATGGACAAATTCCCAGTGCGGCTCGCAGGTATTGGAGAGGATTCCCAGACGGTATCCGGCGGCGCGCAGATGAGCCACGATCGGAATCACCGGGACGTTCAGCTGGAACATGTCACTCCCGGCCTGCAGCAAGTGCCGCGCGATCCGGCTGACTGCCCGTGAGTTCGCAGAACGAGTCGAAGAATTCGTCCGTTGTCAGGTCCCCGCGTTCAAAACGTTCCTGCAGTCCTTCCTCAAAAACGACTCGTTGCACGGTTTCCTCCGAAACCTTCGCGACCTCGGCCATCTGCCGAGCGGCCAGATCGTGGTCGAACGTTAGCAGGACATTGCCCAAGTCGAAATAGACGAGCTCAATAGGCATCGGCTCGCCGGATCTCCTTCGGATCTTCAGGGGGCCAGGAGACGAAGTTGGATGTTGCGGTACCAGGCTTCGGTGGGAGGACCGCCGTGGATTTGGAGGGCGATCACTCCGTCTCGCGGAATGTCCGCCTCCGGTTCTTGATAGTCGACCGTCTGGACGCCGTTGAGCCAGAGTTGGATGCGGTCTCCCTCGCAACGGATCCGATACTCGTTCCAGTCGTTCGGTCGCACGATCTTCTTCAGATCCAGCGACGCATCCGGGCCCGCCAGGACTCGTTTCCGCCGCGATTCATCGTAGAGTTTTCCCCACCAGCCCTTGCCGACATCCGCTTGATAACCGGACACTTCGTGGTGTTGCGGAATCCGTCGCGTTCGGAACTGAATGCCGGCGTTGGCGCCTTCGCCCCGCACCTTGACCTGCAGCCGCAATTCAAAGTCCTGGTAGACTTTCTGCGTGCAGAGGAACTCGTTCCGGGGGACCGGATCGGTTAGCTGGCCGCCCACAATGGCGCCGTCCTCGATCCGGAATGCGTCCTGGTTGCCTTCCCAGCCGGCGAATGTCTTGCCATCGAACAGCGGTTGCCATTCGTCCGCCACCGCCACCGTGTTTCCGCTCGCCCAGCAGCATCCCGCCAACAAGAGACAGCACCATTTCATCGCAGCAGGTCCTCCCGAAAGCCTCGGTTTTAGCCGCTTTCGCCGGTTCTGGGAATCATGCTGCCCGGTGCGCTGAACCTCAGATTTTTTTTGTGTTCCCCGCGTCGGGTGCCCATCCCGGTGGGGGACGACTTGTTCTACAATCGGCGGTTTTGGGAATCTCATAGATCTGGGGAGTGAACTGATGAGCGGCGTGTTGAACAAGTACAGCAGTCGGGTGACGCAGCCCAAGAGCCAGGGTGCTTCGCAGGCGATGCTTTACGGCACCGGGCTGTCCGAAGACGACATGAACAAGCCGCAGGTCGGAATCGCCAGCGTCTGGTACGAGGGCAACACCTGCAACATGCACCTGTTGAAGCTCGCCGAGAAGGTCAAGGAAGGCGTCGCGGCTGCCGAAATGGTCGGGATGCGGTTCAATACGATCGGTGTCAGCGACGGGATCTCGATGGGGACGGACGGGATGAGCTACTCCCTGCAGTCGCGTGATCTGATCGCCGATTCGATCGAGACGCTGGTGGCGGCCCACTGGTATGACGCCTGCGTCACGCTGCCCGGCTGTGACAAGAACATGCCGGGGTGCCTGATGGCGCTGGGACGTCTGAATCGACCCGGGCTGATGGTCTACGGCGGCACGATCAAACCGGGACATCTGGATGGAGAGAAGCTGGACATCGTCTCGGCTTTCCAGTGCTACGGCGAATTCCTGGCCGGGACGATCGACGAGATCGAAGCGCCAAGAGATCGTCAAGCGGTCGTGTCCGGGCGCGGGCGCCTGCGGCGGGATGTACACCGCCAACACGATGGCCAGCGCGATCGAAGCTCTCGGGATGTCGCTGCCCTACAGTGCCTCCATTCCCGCCGAGGATCCAGGAAAGCTGGAGGAATGCCGCAAGGCGGGCGAGGCCGTTCGACTGCTGCTGGAGCGAGACATCAAACCGCGCGACATCATGACGCGGGCCGCCTTCGAAAACGCCATTGTCGTGGTGATGGCGCTGGGGGGGTCGACCAACGCTGTCCTGCATCTGATCGCGATGGCTCGGTCGGTGGACGTGAACTTGACGATTGATGATTTCCAGCGGATTAGTGACCGCGTTCCTTACCTGGCCGACCTGAAGCCGAGCGGTCAATTCGTGCAGGAAGACTTGCACTCCGTCGGCGGAACGCCGGCCGTCATGAAATACCTCTTGGAACGAGGGCTGCTCCACGGCGACTGCCTGACCGTGACCGGCCAGACCTTGGCCGAGAATCTGGCACCACTGCCCGGACTGAAGGAGGGGCAGAAGATCGTGCGGCCGGTGGAAGATCCGATCAAGCCGACCGGGCACATTCAGATCCTCAAAGGGAATCTGTCGCCCAGTGGCTCCGTGGCCAAGATCACGGGAAAGGAAGGGCTGCAATTCACCGGGCCGGCCAACGTATTCGACTCGGAAGAGGAGATGCTGGCTGCTCTGGAGCAGGGCCAGATCGACAAGGGGGATGTCGTCGTCATCCGGTACGAAGGTCCCAAGGGCGGGCCGGGGATGCCCGAGATGCTGACACCGACCTCCGCGATCATGGGGGCCGGTCTGGGGGCCGACGTGGCGTTGCTGACCGACGGGCGATTCTCCGGCGGGTCGCACGGCTTCATCGTGGGGCACATCACGCCCGAGGCTCAGGAGGGCGGCCCCCTGGCCCTGTTGGAAAACGGGGACCAGATCACGATCGACGCGCAGAAGCGACGGCTGGATGTTGCGCTCAGCGACGAGGAACTCGAGGCCCGCCGCGCGCGCTGGACGGCCCCCGCGTATCAAGCGACCCGCGGGACACTCTACAAATACATCAAGAACGTCAAGTCGGCCTCCGAGGGCTGCGTGACGGACGAGTGATTCCTGCGACGCGTGCTCGCCGTCTCGCTTGGCCTGAGCCCGCTGAGCGCTATAAAGACCAGGTGGGTCGCTTGCGCGATCCGATCTCATCGCGACAGCGACCGATCCGGTCGGCCGCCGTCTCGCAGCGACTTGCCGTCTGCCAGAGGCGTCACGACCTCCAGGAGGAGCGGGGATGGCAGAGGAGCACGCGAGCTGCGCCCAGGCAATCTGCAGGCGCTTGCGCGAAAGCGGCTGGCAGTCGAAGACCGTCAAGCAAGAGATCTACGACAATTTCCTCCGGCAGTTGGCCGGCCAGAAGGATCTCTTTCCCGGGATCATCGGCTACGAAGATACGGTGATCCCGGAAATCAACCTCGGGCTGATCGCCGGACACGACATGCTGTTCCTCGGCGAAAAAGGGCAGGCAAAGAGCCGGTTGATGCGAAACCTGGTCCGATTCCTGGATCCGAGATCCCGTATCTCGATCTGCCCGAGGCACCCGTTTCACGAAGATCCGCTGCGTCCGATCAGCCAGGTCGCCCGGCGATTTCGTTGCCGCGCGGCGAGATCACGAGATCCCGATCGCCTGGTGGCCGCGCGAGGATCGGTATGCCGAGCGGCTTGCTCCCGGCACCAAGTTCGCGGATATCATCGGCGAAATCGATCCGGCCAAACTGGCCGGCGGGGCTCGCATGTCGACCGAAGAGGCGCTGCATTTCGGTCTGATTCCGCGAATGCATCGCGGGATCTTTGCGATCAACGAGCTGCCGGAACTGGATGAACTGGTGCAGGTCGGGCTGTTCAATATCCTCGAAGAACGGGATGTGCAGATCCGCGGCTATCCGGTCCGCTTCGAGATCGACGTGCTGATGCTGTTCTCGGCCAACCCGTCGACCTACAACCGCAGCGGCAAGGTGATTCCGCAGCTGAAGGACCGCATCGGCTCGGTGATTCACACGCATTATCCGCGGCAGCGGGATCTGGGCATCGCGATCATGGAGCAGGAGGCGGATATCGACCTGGGCGGTCCGTACCCGGTCGTCGTTCCGTACTTCATGAAGGAGATTGTCGAACAGATCACGGTCCAGGCCCGGAAATCGAAGTACATCGATCAGCAATCGGGCGTCAGTGCCCGCTTCTCGATCGCCAACTACCGCACGATGGTCGCCAGCGCCCGGCAGCGTGCCGTCGTGCTGGGCGAATCGCCGGCCGTGCCGCGGATCAGCGACCTGGGGCACATCTATTCCTCGTCCCTGGGAAAACTGGAACTGGACCTGATGGGCAGCAGCCAGATGACCGAACGACAGGTGCTGGACGCGGTCCTGGCCGAGGCGATTCGGACCGTGTTCGAAGAGTACGTCGATCGGCACGGACTGGAGGAGATCGCCGAGCATCTTCGCCAAAGGCGTGCGGATCGAAGTGGGCGACCTGCTGCCGTCGGCCGCCTACGCGGAATTGCTGCAGCACGTGCCGCCCGTCTGGGAGAAGGCTTTCGAAGTGAATGCGGCGGAGGATCCGGCCGTCCGCGCTTCGTGTGTCGAGTTCGTCCTGGCCGGACTCTACGCCACCGACAAGATCTCCCGGGCACAACACCATGGACGGATCACCTATGAGATCTGACCGAGCAGCGTTTCCCGGTCGGTGGCGTGATTCACACCTACCAGAAGTACGATCCCAAGCGTTTCCCAGTCCGACGCAGCCACCGCCCGGATATGGTCTCCGGAGCGTTCGAACACTGGCTGATGTACGGCAGCCGACGGCGACTGACGGAGGAAGAGCTGGCCCGGGCCATCCGTCTGGATCCCGGTCAGATTGCCGGTTTGGGGCCCAGCCTCGATGCGCTGATCGCTCTGCTGCAGGAACGAAAGCGAAAGATCCTGGCGACCTACGAGACCGATCAGGTCTTGCAGCAAGCCGATCGGATCTACCAACAGGCACGCGATGCGTCCCGTCCTCCGGCAGAATTGCGGACGCCGCTTCGCAGAGGCCGTGCAGCAAGGGCAGTTGTACCTGCTGGAACGACTGTGGTACGCGGCTGCCGACGATCATGCTCCGTTCGCTCGGCAGTTGCTCCAGTTGATGGAACGACTGGGCGAGAAATATGAGGTGGAGGAACTGGCCGCCAGATACGCTTTTCACGGCACTCAGCCGCTGACCGTGCCCCAGGCGATCGAGATCAAGGAGGAACTGGAGCAGATCGACCGGCTGCTCAAGCAGTTGGAGGAGGCCCGAGAGACTGCGCAGATCGGATTGATCGACCTGGAGGCCCTGGCGGAATTCACCGAACCAGGTGACATCGAGAGCCTGCAGGCTCTGCAACAAGCGGTGCAGGACTATCTGCGCCAACAGGCGGAACGACAGGGCTTGGAACGCGATGGCGACACCTATCAACTCACCCCCGGTGCCTACAAGCTGTTTCAGGGTCGACTGTTGGAGCGGATCTTCAGCCAGCTGCAGGCCGCCCGCACGGGTCGCCATACGGGTGCCATTCAGGGCGAAGGTGCGGTCGAGCTGCCACAAACGAAGCCGTACGAATTTGGCGATTCGCTGGCGAACATGGATATGCCCCAGACATTCGTCAACGCCATGTTGCGGGCGGGCACGACCTTGCCGCTGCGACTGAAGACGGAGGACATCGAAGTCCATCGGACACGGAACACCCCCAAGTGCGCGACCGTCGTGATCATGGATATGAGCGGATCGATGCGCTACGACGGCCAATACATCAATGTGAAGCGGATGGCCCTGGCCCTGGATGGCCTGATTCGGCGGGAATACCCCGGCGATGATCTGAAGTTCATCGAAATGTACACCTTTGCCAAGCTGCGGCCGGCCGCGGAGATCGTCGATCTGATGCCGAAACCGGTGACCATCTTCGATCCGATCGTCCAGCTGCGGGCCGACATGAGTCGTCCGGAAATCACGGAATCGCTCGTTCATCCCCATTTCACGAACATTCAGCACGGGCTGCAGTTGGCCCGTCGACTGCTGGCCACGCAGGACACTCCCAATCGCCAGATCATTCTGATCACGGACGGCCTGCCCACGGCCCATTTCGAAGACCAATGGCTGTACATGCTCTATCCACCGAATCCGCGCACCGAATCGATGACGTTGCGGGAAGGCTGCGCAGTGCCAGCGCGAGGGGATCACGATCAATCTCTTTCTGATCCCGAGTTGGTCGCAATCGGAAGAGGACATTCGGTTTGCCTATCGACTGGCGGAAAGCACGCGCGGCCGAGTCTTCTTCACAGCCGGGACGGGATCTCGATCGGTATGTCGTTTGGGATTATGTGCAACGCAAACGCGAAGTGATTCACTGATTGGCTGCGTCGGGTTGTAAGGATTGCCGCTGCTTGCGCCGGTTGGTGTCATCGTTTTGCGACTCGGCGGCAGGCCGTGCACGCCTCTTCCAGCGCAGTCGACGGAGTTCCAGATGTGCTGTGCAGGTGAGATCTCGGCCGATGCGAAAGTCGTTTCTCCCAAGTTGTGACGCGAAAGAAACAACACCGAAAAGTGGTCGCAGATGTTGCCTCTGATTTTTTTTGCGTTACGATTGAGTCGAGAAGCGCACACCCGGTTGCGATGCCGACGAAGGACTCCCGGAACTGTCGCCAACACATGAGATGGTCTACCATCGAGGAACGGTTCGCCCGTTTTGTCAAGAAGCCGACGGCGGACAACTATCGTTGTGTTCGCCAGCTGGTGCTGGCCGCGCCCGAGTATGACCCCTATCTTGCCGAACTCGAGTGCGCTGCGCCGCGATTCCACGCGGGCGATTTTCAAGCGGTTCTGCAGACCTGCGATACGCTGGACTCCAGCTGTTGTCTGAGTCCCCGCTACCATTTCTATGCTGGTGTTTCCGCTGGGGAACTTGGCGATCCGGCTCGCAGTCGCCGCGAAAAACGGGCCACCCACGCGTGCTTGCGGGGATTGCGAGAAACCGGCGACGGTTCGGCTCATCACCCGTTCCTCGTGACTTATCTCGAGCGACGAATACGATCTGCTACGCAGTCTTCAGGCGGCGGAAGTCCGTGGCCAGGAACTCGTGGAGACATCCGCCGGACAGTGCGACGTGGTCCATTGCCGAGACGGATCCGAGTTCTGGTTCGACGTTACCGAATTGCTGGCAGCCACTCCGTCGCCCGCCACCAGGAAGCTCGCCCGCGTTCGCCCGTCGGCAGTCTGAACGCTCTGCCCGCGCAGATGAACTGCGGTCGACCGCGCGGAGTTCCCGCTCTCGACGCGTCATCGGGCCCTTCCGGCAGATTCATCCGACCGAGTCGCGGGGACACAGCCGTCATCCTGAATGAAGTTCCAGCTCAGCGCCATTACCAGCAGCACGAGTGTGATGATCGAAAGGAGAAAACACGCCCCGGAGATCCAGGCGAGAATGGCAGCTCCCCATGCGTCTTGCAGGCCGTAAGCTAGAGCAGAGCCGGCCGCAAAAACCGCGAAACCGGACAGTAGCACGCAGAGGCTGATGAGTAGAAAAGCGACCTGGCTTCGAGCAACCACAAGGATCAGCCTGTCATGCGAGTTTTCCGGATCGTTAACTTTTGATCGAGCCAGCGAATGACGCGAGCAGACCAGAGGGAAGCTCGGAGAGGTCGACGGCCTCGCCCCCCGAGCTGCCGATTGTGCGGGTTGTCCGGAGAGCTGTCAACGCGGACCGGAAAGCAGCAGGGATGGCAAGTTTGGTTGACGGCATTCCAAATCGCGAATCAAAATGAAACTGGGGCATGTAACTCCATCGGGGATATGAGACGGTATGACGGATCTTTTCCATCCGCCGCGTTTATCGAATTGCCGGCCATTCTGGCGTCCGGGTAACAGCGTGCCTTCCTGGACGGTGCTGGTGGTCTGTCTGGTGGTGGCGCTTTCGGGGCTCGGCTGTGCGCGGGCCAACGCGACGGAGCTGATGGCAAAGAACGGAATGATCCTGCAAGGGCAACTTGGGTCCTCTCCAGCGTGGCCGAGAACCCGATGGCACCCGATGTCCCGGCCGGCGGTGTGGACGTCAAGCAGATCGTGCTGCTTGGATGACGGGTTACGGCGGACCTACTTGTCGTGGCTTCAGATTCAGGACGATTCGCTGCGAGAGAGTGATGGGACCGGCGACGAGAAGATTCGAATTCGACAGAACGTCGCGACCGGTTCGCGACGCGTGGGGTCGGTCACATCGATTCTGCATGTCGGTGACTTTGATCCCTGGGGCCGACGGACATTCTCGCTGCTGACGCCTCGAGGCCGAGTCGACTTGGTGCAGGGGATCACGGAAATCACGCCGGTTTACACTCGGCTGGAGGGCTTGGCGGGCTCGCCGTCGATCCAATGGGATTCGCGGATTGCGACCAGCTCCTTGCCGCGCGAGACTTTGAGTCGGCTGCTGCGGAATCAGTCGTCGGCCGATGATCCGGATGCCCGATTGAAGATTGTGCGACTGCTGTTTTCTGCCGAGCGTTACCAGGATGCCCGGATTGAGCTGGAACAGGCGATGCGGGAGTTTCCCGAGTTGGCCGAACTGCAGGACCTGCTGACCCAGTTGCGCCAGTACGTGGCGCAACGGCTGATCGATGAGATCCGGTTGCGGAAAGCGGCGGGGCAGCACTCCCAAGTCCAGGCTTTTCTGGCTGCCTTTCCGGAGGAAGGTGTTGCCACCGAAACGCTGTTGCAGGTCCGGGAGTTGCAGCGGGAATACGAACAGAACCGGCGGCAGGATCGAGACGGCTGCGTGAAGACGGCTCGTCGGCTGGCGGAACTGCTTGCCGATCCGCGGCCTCGAGCGGAAGCAGAGGCGGTGTGCCAGGAAATCGATCATCAATTGAACGTCAATAATCTGGCACGATTGGCCGATATCCAACGTCTTGCGGATGACCCGAATCTCCCCGATGAGAACAAGTTGGCCTTGGTCATTAGCGGTTGGGTCCTGGGCGCGAGGGTCGGCGACGCAGAACCTTGCCGAGGCGCTGAGCCTCGTTCGCGTGCGGGGACTCGTGACCGAGTACTTGCGCGGCGAATCGTCCGGATGGGTTGCCGGAACTCCTTGCCCGGCTGGGCCAGGAAGAAGGCGGGACACCGGAGCGAATTGCCCAGATCCTGGAGCAGATGAACCCACCCTGGGAAACAGCCGAGCAGCCCGATCGACCGCCACGGAACTTCCGGCTTGGCCGCCCGCGGTCTGACAACCGACGAATCGTTTGAGTATGAGATTCAGCTCCCGGATGACTACGACCCGTACCGCCGCTACCCGACGATCGTCAGTCTCCATGGGGCGGGTCGAACGCCCTCCGAGCAAATCGATTGGTGGGCCGGTGTCTACGACTCCGAACGACGTGTGCGTCGCGGGCAGGCGTCTCGACACGGATACGTGGTGATCGCACCTGCCTGGCTACCGGCCGGGCAATCCTCCTACGGGTACTCAGGACGCGAGCATGCGGCTGTCTTGTCCAGCCTGCGCGACGCCTGCCGACGTTTTTCGCTGGATACGGATCGAGTCTTTCTCACCGGGCACGGCATCGGCGGCGATGCGGCCTGGGATCTTGGGTTGGCGCATCCTGATTTGTGGGCGGGAGTGATTCCGATCGTGGCCGTGGCCGACTACGGTCCGCAACTATCCCAAGTACATCTCGCAGTACTGGGAGAATGCCCGATACGTGCCGCTCTACTTCGTGGCGGGAGAATTGGACGGCGATACGATGACGCGGAATGGTCGCGATTTCGACCGATATCTGAAGCGACCACATTACGACGTGATGATCGTGGAGTACATCGGCCGGGGGCGGGAGCATTTCTACGACGAGATCCACCGGTTGTTTCGAGTGGATGGGGTTGCACCGCCGAGAGTTCCTGAAGCAGCAATTCACCTGCGTATCGATGCGGCCCTTCGACAATTTCTTCTGGTGTTTGGAGGTCCGGGACCTTCCCTCCCGCTCGATGGTCTTGCCGCTGCAATGGCCCGCGCCTTCCGGGACGCGACCGACCGCCATCGAGTACCAGAAATATGCCACCAATCGAGTGGGAATTCAGACCGGTGCGGCGGAGGCCTTCCTGTGGCTCACTCCCGAATGGGTGGACTTCAACCGCCCACTCGAAATCAGCGTGAACGGGCGATACCCGAAACTTCCAGCTCCAGCCGGAAGTTGGCTGATTTGGTGGAGGATGCCCGCACCCGAGCGGACCGGCTGCACCCTTTCTGGCTGCGGATGGAGTTGGAAACAGGGAATCGATAGAGATCTCTCGTTCGACTCATTCCGCCCAGCGGCCGTGCGAATCCCGCTCCTTCCGGAAGCGAGAGGCGTGCGTCGAGAAGGATGCCCAGCGATGTTCCAAGCTCCTGTAAGCGGTGAATCCATCTCCGCATTAAAGTGGAGAAAGGACTGCAGGTTGACCGCGAGACGACCGGCAGGGGAGTGTCGTTGCAGGACTAACATCAGATGGCGCGTGCGTGTTGGTACTCATGAAACCTAGTTCCTCAAAGACTTTTGCTGTCCCAAGCAGTCCGCATCGCCGAGTCCCTCGGTCGACATCCGCAAAGCTTTGTCGTGCGTAACCTTTCTCTGTACCGCTTGGTGACTTCTCCTGCTCGGAAGAAACATCACCGCGAACGTTACATTTCCGTGTGGCGCACGATCGGACCGACATGATTCGTACGTTGCGCCCGAGATTTCGTTCGAGACCTGCGGCCGGAATTCGGCAGGGGATATGGTCGACCAATTGCCTCGAGTTCGGAAACTCGCTGGCGATCGTATCCGCTGTTGCTCCGGGCCCGTCCAACCGGGCGCGAAGGGATCGATCGATCGCCCTTTCGGACTGAATGATCCGATCCGCCGTCGTAACTGTTCTCTGTATGGACCGCGTTCTGGCGCAGAGACAACGGGTTCGAGAAAAAGGCTCGCGAGCTGCAATGAGAGCCCATCGACGCACGTCGGCGGCCTGCGATGCTGACATCGCTAGCTGCGAATGCGGCTGGCGTTGTGAGCATCGGGGGCTTCCCGTATACTTCGGCCGCCGATTTACAGCGGTCCGTGGCCCATTGGCGGTTTTGACGTTCGCCCTGGCTGGAGACCGTGAACAGGTTGCCAGATCAAAACGTATAGGCAAAAAGCAACATAATTACCGGGGAGATGGTTTCCCGGTGGCAACAAAGGAGACGACATTCTGTTGACGATTTGACACGTCGAGCCCACGGAGAAGGGGAGCTCGCCCACAACGTCGGCGTGATTCGGTATAGGCGCTACAGTTGCGGAGAAGTGTGAGAACGGTACAAGGAGGTCCGGGAGAAGTTTTCTCCAAGTCGGTTGGCCCGTTGGTCGATACCGAAACCTGCTTGCACTCTCGTCCTCGCGAATGTCACTTCTCACGCAGGGAAAGCTGTTCCTGACACGGATCGCGAACGAACTTGCCGAGGGATGGGATGCGGTCGACCGCGGCCGATCGAATCTGCTCGGGGAGACAAGACGCATTTCGCAGCCCGCCATCACGCCGCCGTGGCGATACGGGCCAAGCGAGGTGGTGAAGTGGGTCCGGCGGGGAGCTGAGGCCATGGTCGCAACGTATTGACGACCGGCCGGCAACCCCGTAAACGCTCGACCGGGAGACGCCAACGAGCATGTCAAAATGCCTATTTGGGGAGAGACTCGCGATGGAAATCTACGGTCCAGGTTATCTTGATGGTCCGCAGTCAATCAAAGCGCCGCATCGAGCAAAGGCGATCGAGCCCAAGCTTCCGACGGACGGACTGCAGGGGGCCGATAGTGTGGAGTTCTCGCCCGAGGCCGAGGTGGTCGGGCAGGTGCAGGATGCGGCCGAGTTGCGGACCGACCGAATTTCGCAGATTCGCGCCGAGATCGCGGCCGGAACGTACGAGACGGACGCGAAGTTAGACGTCGCGGTCGGTCGTCTGCTCGATGAAATCGGCTAGAACCGGCCACGTTAGGGAGGTCCTGTCGGGACGCGGCGCCGTCGGTAGATCGCGCTGACTTCGCAAAACGTTCCCCCCTCTCCGATCGGGGCTTGGGGGTAGGTTGCCGATGCAACAAAGGGGGTGGTCTTTGTTGCGCTGTGCGCGGCTGCTGATCCGAGCGGGTCCTTTGATGCGGGACCCGCCCCGATTAGAATCGAGGGGTAGTTCTTTGGGTGGGATGCTCCTTTGTCGAGGAGTCGATCGCTGATGCGGTTGGTAATTCGGCGAGACGACGCATCTTCTGCCCGCTGTTCGGCCCTCCGCGGAGCTTGCTTCGCGGCGGAAAAACAAGACCAGAAACTGCCCATCATGGCCGATTATTCCCTGGGAACGGTGGAGGTGTCCCTCTCCCCGATGGAGCGGTTCGAGGAGTATTTGCAGAGCCGCGGCAAACGGGTCACTCAGCAGCGTCGGGCACTGGTGGACCACGTCTTTCGCCGCCACGAGCATTTCGATGCCGACGATTTGATCGACGAGTTGGGACGTCTGCCCGCAGCGCGGCGTGTGAGTCGTCCGACCGTCTATCGCACGCTGCGGGAACTCGTCGATGCCGGGTTGCTGCGACAGATGAGCCTCGGCGGGCGTGCCGTCTACGAGCACGACTACGGCTATCCGCAGCACGATCATCTCCACTGTCAGAAATGCAATCGATTGATCGAGTTTCGCAGTGAGGAACTCGAACGGCTGCGGGATGCCGTTGCTCGAGAACACGGCTTCCGCGTGACGGGCCATCGACTGATTATCTCCGGCCTTTGTCAAGCGTGTGCCCGAGTTCGGCGGCGAAAGCGACCCCTGGATCTGGTTTGAGACCTCCGCGAATCGCGTGCGGACGATCGGAGCGCCCCGCAATGACGAACCTAATTGCGATCTTCCTGGTCATCGGTGCGATCGGCATGTTGATCGGTTACCAGTTGGGGTTTTCGGCCGGGAAGAAGGAGGGGTACGAACAGGGGCGGCAAGACGGCAAACAGGCCGGTTCGGTCCGTGCGTTCGCGGTGGGATATGACCGGGGACGGCACGATCGAGAGGTTCAAACGGAGGACGGTGCGGGCGAAACGGATGCGAGTGGCCTTCGGTGGCGCCGATGGATCGGACTGATTGTCGTGGTTGCGTGCCTCCTGAGCCTTCTGTCAATCATGCGCGGCGGTGGCCTCGATTTCCGCTCTTTGTGGAAACCGTGACCCGACTTATTCACGCACCGGGAACCGTTGGGTGATAGGCTTTCTTTGCGGGGACGAATTCTCGCACCATTGACCGAGCTTGAATGACCACCTCTTTTGGGCGTACACCATGACAAAACGGCTCCTCGATCTCTGCCGCGACGACGACGCTGCGACGACAGTCGAGTACGCGGTGTTACTGGCCCTGATTTTGATGGGCGTGATCAGCGCCATCGGAGTGGTTGGATCGCAAACTGGTGGCCTTTGGGGCGGCATTGACAGCGACCTGAGTGCTACGCGGTTCGGCAACCCCGGTGGCGTGACAGTCCACTCACGCCCTGACAATCTTGCTACTTTCACCAAAGATCCGGTGCCTGGCATCGGATCTTTTTTTGTACCGCGAAGCGAACCAATCCCCAGCCGCTGGGAAGCCGGGCACGGCCTCGTGGGTGCGAGGCTTTCGATGTTGGCACAAAGAATGACTGTGGCAGTGGTCGCCGCGAGTGTCACACCGAATGGTGACGGCCAGGGGCGTGCGGTCGATCTCCAACACTCTCACTCGACGCGCGGCGGGCGCGGCGGCTGGGCCTGGCCATCGCCTCATGCCGTTTCCCGATCATCCGAGCCGCTTCCGGATGGCAACCGGCGCACTGTTCCGGGGCGGATCGGGCGCTGTTGATCGGCGCTGGCCAGGGCGGCGAAGCATAGTTCCAGGCTGCGCAAGTTCTTGCGAGCCGAATGGGCCGGCTCACGCTGCTGCTCAATCGCGCACAGCAATTCCCCCATCGTGCCCTGAAAGCCGTTATCGAACCAGCAGCCCTGCAAATCAGCCATTGCGGTTCCGTCCCGGGTCCATAGTTGAACCTGCTGATCGTTCAGGCCCGGGCCGAAGGCACGCAGCGTGCCGTCGCGCCCCACCACCGTCGTCCGATCCTCCTGGCCCCAGGTGACATGTGCATTCAGCGCCATGCGAACTTGCGCGTCCTCAAAATCGAGGACCACCTGCGCCAGAAAGGGTGGGGCCACCTCTTGATAGGCCGTACGCTGCACGCTGGCAAAGACTTGCCGAGGGCGGCGATCAGCCAACAGCACCGAGGTGATGTCAAACCAGTGGACTGCGAAATCGTAAAGCAGGAGGTGATGGATTTCTTCGAACGGCGTCCCTTGAATCCAGGTGTGGTCCCACTGCAGCGTGAAATCGATCGAGGAGACCGGGCCGATGATGCCCTGGTGAACCGCCTCCCGCAAGTAACTGAAGTGTGGCGCCCACTGTCCGTTCTGATTCACCGCCAGCTGAACCCCTTGGGCATCGGCAAGGGCGACCAACCGCTCGCCCTCTTCCAAGTCGATCACGAAAGGCTTCTGACTCAGCACGTGCCGACCTGTCTGCAAACAGGCTTCCAGAATGGGGAGCCGTTCCTCGGGATGGGTCGCCACGTCGACCACCTCCACCGCGTCATCCCGCAACACGTCTCGGTAGTCGCTGACGACCTTCGCCTCGGGGAAGAACTGTGCTCGGCGTTGTTCCGCCCGTTCCTGTCGCACATCGCACAAGCTGACGACCTCCAGCCCCATTTCCCGATAGGTGCGCAGATGATATTCAGAGATTCCCCCCGCGCCGATCAGGCCGATCTTGGGGAAGTAAGTCCGCGGGCGTGGCGGCTGATACGGCAGCTTGGGAGCGGAAATCGCCGCCGCGCGGCGGATCTGACTCAACCCATAGGCGGGTTCGGTTTCGTCGGCCATGGTGGGCTACTCCTGTGAATCGGCAAAGACAGATGGAGGGCAATGGCGGGGCCAGTCAGACGCTGCCTTCCGTCTCGATCAGGGGCATCGTGCGTCCCTCGGCCGCGCTGCGATAGGCAGTGTCCACAATCTGCTGACCGATTCGGCTGACCACGGGGGACAAAGGGCCCGTGACCGTCTCTTCTCGCTCCAGACAATCGAGAAAGTACTGTATGGGATTCGCGGTGGGTGCTGTCGGCGGATCGACCGGCACGTCCCGTCCGGCGGGGCAGTCGCGCGTCTGCAGCCGCACGGTCGGTTCAAAGTCGTAGCTGCTGATCGTTCCTTCCCGGCCACAGATGACGAATCCGCATTTCGGTTGCGGTTGATGTGTCCATGGGTCGGTGAAGGTGCCCCAGCGTGTTTCGAATCGTGATAACCCGGTGTCATACCTCGCGACCGTGATACTGTGTTCGTCTACTTCGAGCGGGGCCGCATCGTCGGTCATGCAGCAGACTTCTCGTGGCTTGCGGTTCCCGTGAAACCAGGTGGCGAGCGTGGTGCCGTATCCCAGATAGTCGAGCAGGGAACCGCCACCGGCCGCTCGCTGGTAGAACCAGCTGGATTCCTTCTCCTGGGCCGTCGGTTCCCGTTCGATCTTGTCCGCCCCGTGCCAGAGCGGGCCGCGATTGCCGTCATAATAATGAACTTCGAGCACCTCGCCGATCCAGCCTTCTTCGATCAGCCGATATGTGGTGGCGTGGGTGGGATACCAACGCAAGGGCCAGTTGATCGCCAACTGTCGCCCGCTCGCTCGGACCGCTCGAATCATCCGGTCGGCGTCCGTCAGCGAGCTCGCGAATGGTTTTTCTACGAGCAGATGGACGTTGTATTGGGCGACTCGCTCCGTCCAGACGGCATGTTCCGCGGTCGCCGGACAAAGCAGCACGAGGTCGGGTGCCGATGTCTCAAGACACTGCCGATAGTCCGTGAAAACCCGCTCGGGGGGAATCTGGAACTGGGCGACGGCATCCTGCATCCGGTGCGGATGCTCATCGCAGATGCCCACGATTTCCGCGTGGGGATGGTCCCACACCATCCGCAACAGGTCGCCCATGTGGAAATGGTCAAAGTTGACCGCAGCGATTCGCCAACGACTGCGCATTCGATTTCCTTCGTTGGACATTTAGCTCTTACGATTCGTTCACGAGGAAGGGCCGTCGCACGGGTCGTTCGGTCGATCCTGCTGGCCCTGGTCCGTCGGGTGGGGGTTCTCGCAGGAGGGGCTGGTTTCCTTTACGACGTTGCCCTGCGGGTCCATTACGCCGACGCGCGTGCCGGACGTTAGTCGCAGTGCTTCGCGGACCCCGTCTTTGTTGGTCAGCGCCACATAGACTTTGACCGTCCCCGGGGCCATCCGTAGGCGTTCGATGCCCGCCCGAAGCGTAGCCGTGGTTTCCACCTCCACAATCAGCTCGTCCGTCTCAATGTCAAAGCCCTCTCCCGAGTTGTACTGGGCGTTCAGGTGCTGGGCAATCCGGTTGGCGGTCGCCGTGTGGGCTTTATTCTCAACCATCGCGATGTGGACTCCGTACGGTTTCCGATGTCAATGAATAACGGTCGGCGCGGCAAAAAATGCTCGAACCGCACCGCGATCGCCTCCCAATGCTGAAATAACCGGCGGAATGGAAACGTCCGCCGACGGTCTTCGATGAGGTTTCTCTTGGGTGATGGGCGGCCGATCCACCAAGTCGACCGAGCCTCGCCTTGCGAAAGCGGCTCGTCGCTTGGGGGCGATCCCGGGCCGGGCAGCCATAGTGTCAGCCGCCGGGGATGGCTTCGTCAAGAACTCCTCTGTCTGGCGATTCCAAAGATCGTGCATTTCTTGACAGAAGTCAGTGGCCTGCAGGAGGTGGTCGAAGGCATTCGCAGTGTCGCCGGGGCGGCGTGGGAACGCCCTGGCGCCGGTCGCGAATTGGGCGGGTCGACTCACCAATCTCTCAGCCTTGTTTTGCCAGAATCCTCCCGATTTCGCCAGAATACGCCAGGGACGTCGACTTTGATTTCGCGGAACCGGGGCGACACGGATGAGGCAGCAAAGAACCGGATGCCGACCGCCTTCGTCGCAGCCGTTGGTGGTCCTGTTGGCAGCGGTCAGCCTGGGGATCGTCGCCGACCGGATCGCACCGATGCCTGCCTGGATCTGGTGTTTGACGGGGCTCGGTGGGCTGCTGCTGTGGTGGACTTCGAGGGCGACGATTGCCGACGGCGGCGACAGGATGGCTGCTACTAATCAGCGCCGCTCTGCTCGCGGCCGGATGGCATCATCGCCAATGGTGTTTGTTTGCAGCGGACGAATTGGCGCGATGGGCTCCGAGCGAACGGCACCAATTTCTGCCGGTCTGCGTTCGGGGGGAGTTGTTGGAAACGCCGCGGCGAATGCGCTGGTCGTCGGCGACCCAACAGGATCCAGCGTACGGGACGGAACGCACACGGTTCCGCTTCCGAGCCGAATGGATCCGAAATGGGCGAGCTTGGCGGACGGCTTCGGGCGTTGCAACGGTCACGGTCGAAGGTCGCTTGTCGGGGCTCCGCCCCGGTGACCGGTTGCAGATTGGGGCGCTGTTGCGTCGCGTGCCGGGGCCGGCGAATCCGGGGGAGCGGGACTGGCGGTTCTACCTGCGGGGGCAGCGGCAGTTGTGTGTGCTCCGCGCTCCGCATCCGGAATGCGTCGTGCGGCGCGGAAGGGCCCGGACCGGGGTTCGGGTCTGGCTTCGACGACTGCGCGGCCACTGCGGTCAACTTCTCACGCAACACTTGGACGCGCCGAGCGACGGTTTAGCGAAAGCGATTCTTCTGGGCACGCGGGGCAGTCTGTCGCGCGAGCAGACGGAGCCGTTCTTTCGCACGGGGACGATCCACTTGCTGGCGATCTCCGGCCTGCACGTTGGGATTCTGGCGTGCGTGCTTCTGGCGGCTGTGCGAGGGCAGTGGCTCCCGCGCGGCGTTGCGCTGGCCGCCGTCGCGATTCTGGTCGGTGGATATGCGGCGTTGACGGAAGGCCGCGCGCCGGTCGTCCGGGCCATGGTGCTCATTCACGTTGTTTGCCTTGCATGGTGGACGCGACGGAAGCCCTCCGCCTTCAATTCCCTCGGCGCTGCGGCGATCGTGGTTTTGATCCACAACCCAGTTCAACTGTTTCAGCCCGGACCCCAATTGTCGTTCATTGCGGTCGCTACGCTGGCGGGTCTGGGACCCCACTTGGCGATGAGCCCACCGCTCGATCCACTGCAGCGTCTCGTTTGGCGAACGCGTCCGTTGCCCGTCCGTTGGATTCGATGGATGCGGCTCCGTCTGTGGCAAATGACCCTTGCCAGCCTGGGCGTTTGGCTGGCGACCGCCCCGCTGGTCCAACGGGAGTTTCTGATCGTGACGCCGATCGGGGTTTTGTTGAGCATCATGCTGTGGATCCCGGTGGCCGGTGTGCTCTTTTCCGGTTGGGGCGTGTTGATCTGTCATTCGTTGAGCCTTCCCGGGGCGCACTGGTGCGGCCGCTTGTGTGAACTCAATGTGCAACTGCTGCAGGCGATGCGTCGACCAAGCCGCGCAGTTTCCAGGGGCGTACTGTTGGTCCGACCGCCCCCACGCGATATGCATCCTTCTGTTTTACTGTGGATGGTCTCTTCTGCTCGGTGTCCGATCGCGTCGCAGGGCCTTTCTCGGTTGGGCCGGGCTCGCCGTCAGTTGGTGGCTCGTCGCGATGCTTGCCGGGCAGTGGGATTCCGCAGCGGCACAGGCGCGAGCTGCACGCCACATTTTTTTCCGTGGGCCACGGAACGTGCGTTCTGCTGGAGTTTCCCGGCGGCAGCAATTGGCTGTACGACTGCGGACGACGCGGACCGGCTGCGACCGGTGTGGAGATCGTGTCGCGCGCCTTGCGATGGCGCGGAATTCACAAACTGGATGGCGTCATTCTCTCTCATGCCGATGCCGATCATTACAACTTGCTGCCCGGATTGCTCGATCGGTTTCCGATCCGTCGGGTGTGCGTGCCCCCCGGCATGTTGGAGCAGACCACCGCAATGCTTACCCAACTCCGGCAGCAACTCGCTGCACATCAGGTTGCCGTACAGGTTGTCTTTGCCCCGGAGGAAATTCGGTGACCGATGATTGCTCGTCTGCGAGTTTTGCACCCTCCGCCAGATCACGACCGGAAACGACAATGCGCACAGCTTCGTGGTCTTCGTGCAATCCGGGACTCGGCGAATTCTGTTGCCTGGTGATTTGGAAGGAACCGGTTTACAGAGGTTGGTTCGCCAGTCGATCGATCCAGTGGATGTCGTGATGGCCCCGCATCACGGAAGTCCCAAAGTCATCCATCGCAAGTGATCGCCTGGTCCTCGGCACGCTGGATGGTGATCAGTGGCCACGACGCTCGTGACTTGGAATCGATGGGTGACCGGTCGTGGATTCCGACTGCTGCGTATTGCACACGGCGGTCGACGGTGCTGTCGAGGTGACGATTCGCCCCGGGGGAGGTTGCCGTGAACCGTATATTGCACGACCGCGTTAATCTTCCGCCAGACATTACGACCGGCTGTCGCCGGCGCGGAAAATCAGACCAAGTTGTTCGCGGCTGGCTCGCTCTCTTGAAGTCCTGCGAACAGAACCGGTATCGTGCAGATCGGAGCTGATCCCTTCCGGATCGATCCGGTGAACGTTCAACGGCGTCGGATCTACGAACCATGTCCCTATCTGAAATCCTCAGCATCGTTACCTGCGTTAGTTCCGTCTTGACCCTGCTAGTCGTGACCGTTGCGTACGTGCCCCAATTCAAACAGTTCCTAGTGATGATCCGCGATGCTGTTCTTTGGGCAACGCTGCTGGTGGTGATCGCGGCCACCGGGTGGCTGGCCTGGACCGGATTTGCGAACCGGACCGCTTCCTCCGAGCCGCCGATAAAGGGCCAACTGGAATCGACCGCCAGTCGCCCCCGTCCGAGCTTCCCCATTTCGTGGAAGAGCCCGGCTGGCGGTTGGAATGACTGCGCAGCCCTGATGGCATGGCTGGGCTGTTTCTTGGAATAGTGAATGCGGGGGAATGGGAGTAATCGGTAGATTGTGTTGTCTTGTTCGGTTTGGCGCTGGACCTGTTCTTGGTTCGTTCAAGTCACTAGCAGGCGAAGTCGATAACGCTGCCGAGGGTAGGCATCAGTGGCTGTCTATGGACGGGCGGCGCGAGCGACGAGTCGATGGCCACGGGGAAAGCGAGGCGGTCGGCCATGAGCGGGAGTGATCGCGATGGACCCCTTGTTTTCTGAGACCATGCGGTCCTGGTTTGAGTGGATCTTGTTGTGGATCGGGTTCGGCACCTGCGTCGGATTGTTGGCCAAGGCACTGATGCCTGGTCGAGACCCGGGGGGCGCGATCGCAACGCTGCTCATGGGGGTTACGGGGGTCGCGATTGGGTGTGGCGTGTATGCTCTGGTGTACGGGGAGAGAGTGACGCCAATTTCCTCGGTCGGGCTCGTCTGCGGCACGTTGGGGGCGGTCACCTTGCTTGATCTTCTATCGCCTGCTCGGCGGAGTTACCCCGGAAGATGGCGTTCGCATCGCGGATCGTCGTCGATTGCCGCCCGAAGCTCCACTACGCCGCAGTCGACGTCGCCGATACCGTTCGTACTACGTCGACGATCCGCTGTAGGGGTGTTTCTGAGCCGATCCAGCCGCCCGGTGAAAAAGGGTGAACACGGCGGGCTGGCACCTTGCGGTCGACGTCTTCCTTAGATACCACGTGGATTGTTCGAAGCTCGTCCCTTTTTCCGCCGGTTGGTTGACGGGGCGAGCGGGGCTGCCTCGGCTTCCCGTCTTGCCTGGTTGTTGTCGGTTCGGTCCCGGTTGTCTGGCCCACGTTTTGGGGGGCACATTTGCGGTTGCAAAACAAAAACCGACTGCTACGATAACGGCTTGAGTGTAGCTAAGTTGGTGTTTGTTGTAGGAGTGATCACG
Organism: uncultured Planctomycetaceae bacterium; assembly: GCA_963776055.1. Classification (GTDB taxonomy): domain Bacteria; phylum Planctomycetota; class Planctomycetia; order Pirellulales; family Pirellulaceae; genus CAVZLD01. The sequence goes on from CAVZLD010000001.1 coordinate 181,981, forward strand.
CAGACCAACCGTAGGAAGAAACGGTGTCTCACGACGTTAGGTTGTGAACCAGGGGCGTCAAACGGCTGGCCGACGGAAGAGTTCATCGGGTGAGTGAATGACCATCACGAAAGAGCGAAAACAGGATCTGATTCGAGATTATCGACGGGCGGATGCCGATACAGGATCCCCGGAAGTGCAGATTGCGATTCTGACCACCCGGATCAATGGCCTCACCGAGCACATGCGGACGCACAAGAAAGACTTTGCCAGCCGGCGTGGGCTGTTGATGATGGTTAGTCGTCGTCGCCGACTGTTGGATTATCTGAAGCAGATCGATCCGCAGCGGTATCTGGACATCATCGGCCGGCTGGAAATTCGCAAGTAGTCCGCTCTTTTTTCTCGCCGGCTGACACCCTTGGTGTCTCGGGCCACGTCGTGCTCGCGACGTTGGCCGTTCTGTAATGCGTTGCGAGATGTCGCGAGGCGACCTTGGCGCGCGAAGTTGCGCATCGTCGTGGGCCGTGCGGCCCCGGACCTGCTTGACGCTTCATTCTGGTTCCAGTATTGTAGTTTGAGGAAGTAGTAAAGTGAAGATTCGAGTTGAGAAGCAGATTGGAAAGCAAGTATTTTCGATGGAGACCGGGGTCCTGGCCAAGCAGGCGGCGGGCAGCGTGCTGGTGCAGTACGGCGACACGGTGGTCATGAACGCGTGTGCCACCGGGCCGCCGCGGCCGGGGATCGACTTTTTTCCGCTGACGTGTGATTACCGCGAGCGGACGTCGGCCGCCGGAAAGTTTCCCGGCGGGTTTATGAAGCGGGAGGGGCGTCCGAGCACGAAGGAGACCCTGACGGCGCGGCTGATGGACCGGCCGATTCGCCCGTTGTTCCCCAAGGGGTTCAGCGACGAGGTGCAGTGTCAGAGCATCGTGGTGTCGAGCGACCGGCAGAACGACGCCGATGTGTTGGCGATGAACGGTTCCGCCGCCGCCGTCCACATTTCTCCGCTGCCGTTCCAGGGACCGGTCGCCTCGGTTCGACTGGGACGCGTCGACGAGCAGTGGGTTCCGTTTCCCACGCACGACGAGTTGGAGGAGAGCGACCTGGACCTGATCGTCTCGGGCAATCACGCCTCCGTGCTGATGATCGAGGGGTTCGCCCGCGAGATGCCCGAGCAGTTGATGTTCGAGGCGATCGAGGAAAGTCATCGGTACATCCGCGAGCTGTGCGAGATGCAGCAGGAGCTGCTGCGAGCGAGGCGGGCGTGACGAAGATGAGCTTCGAGGCGCCCGGAGGATGGAGGCCTGTTCGACCGTCTGCGGGATTCGCTACTACGACGCGCTGCGCGAGGCGAAGACGCTGCAGGGCAAGCAGGCCCGCGCCGAGGCGGTTGCGGCAGTTGAAGCGAACGGGTTACCAGCGAGATGATCCCCGATCCGAATGCCGAAGGCGCGGTCGATGCGGCGGCTCTGGCCACGGCTTGGCACGACCTGGAGCAGCAGGTGGTCCGCGACCTGATCCTGGCGGGCACGCGACCCGACGGCCGCGACGGCAAGACGCTTGCGGCCGATCGAGTGCCAGGTCGAGCTGCTGCCCCGGACGCACGGTTCGGCCGTGTTCCAGCGCGGCGAAACGCAGGCCCTGATCTCGATCACGCTGGGAACGTCGCGGGACGAGCAGCGCGTCGACGGGCTGGTCGAGGAGTACTCGAAGCGGTTCATGCTCGACTACAATTTCCCGCCGTTTTCGGTGGGCGAATGCCGGCCGATCCGGGGCCCGGGCCGCCGCGAGATCGGCCACGGGGCGTTGGCCGAGCGAGCGTCAAGCCGGTGCTGCCGGATCCCGAGGAGTTTCCCTACACGATCCGGGTCATCTCCGACATCCTCGAATCGAACGGTTCCAGCTCGATGGCCTCGGTCTGCGGGGCGACGCTGGGACTGATGGCCGCCGGCGTGCCGATCACCAATCCGGTGGCCGGGATTTCCGTCGGGCTGGTCAAGCAATCCGACGACGATTGGGTGCTGCTGACCGACATCCTCGGCGACGAGGACCATTTCGGCGACATGGACTTCAAGATCGCCGGCACGCAGAACGGGATCACCGGCATCCAGCTGGATCTGAAGATCGACGGGATCAGCGAGGAGATCATTCGGGCCACGATGGCGCAGTCGCGCGAGGCCCGGATGGAGATCCTGCGGTCGATGCTGACCGACGATCTCCCGGCCGCGCGAAGAGACCTCGCCGCTGGGCCCCGCGGCTGCTGCGGACGAAGATCGACCCGGAGAAGATCGGCCTGCTGATCGGCCCGGGCGGCAAGACGATTCGTGCCATCCAGGAGACGACCGGCGCGTCGATCGAAGTGCGAAGACGACGGCACCGTGACGATCGCCAGCAGCAACGCCGAGTGGGCCAGGCGGCGCTGGCTCAAGTCGAGGCGCTGACGGCCACCGTGCAGGTCGGCAAGATCTACGAGGGCCGCGTGACGAGCGTCAAGGACTTCGGCGCGTTCGTCGAGATCCTGCCCGGACGCGACGGACTGTGCCACATCAGCGAACTGTCGCGACGAATACGTCACCAGCGTGTCCGACGTCTGCCGAGTGGGCGACGAGATGAAGGTCATGGTGATCGACATCGACGACCACGATCGCGTGAAGCTGAGCCGCCGACGGGCGATGGAAGACGAGCGGCAGAGGAAGCGGAAACCTCCGCGGAGTGACCACGAATCGGTCCGATCGCGTGTGGCCGCCCGACAGCCGGCCACACGCGTCGAGGCCCCGCTCGCGGGAACGACTTCCAGCCTGCGCGATGAACGACAGCGAACAACCGACACTACGATGCGTTCACCAGCCAATTGATCCGGCAGTACAACGAGATTGCCCAGCTTGGCCGGGGCGTTGGCCCACGAGATCAAGAATCCGCTGTCGGTCATTCGCATGAACATGGACCTGTTGACCGAGGACCTCGCGGACGAAGATCCGATCAACCGGCGACGCGTGCTGCAGAAGATCCAGATCGTGCAGCGCCAGTGCGAACGGCTGCAGAATCTGCTGAACGATTTCCTGAAGTTCGCCCGCGTGCGCAAGCTGGATCTGACACCGGGCAATCTGAACGAGCAGGTCAACGCGCGTGCTGGATCTGTTCGCGGCCCAGGCCCAGGAGACGCACGTCGACGTCGTCCGCTATCTCGATCCGGATCTGCCGAGCATCCTGCTGGACGAGCAGACGCTGGAGGCGTCGCTTGGTGAACCTGGTCAAGAACGCCTTGGAGGCGATGCCGGAGGGCGGCCAACTGACCGCCCGCACGCGGCAGACTCGGACCGGCGTGGCCCTCGACCTGATCGACACCGGCAGCGGGATGGACGAGAACACCGCCATGCACATGTTCGATGCGTTCTTCTCGACCAAGGACGGTGGCTCGGGCTTGGGACTTGCCCACGGCCCGGAAGGTGATCGAGGCGCACGGGGCCCGCATCGATGTGCAAAGCGAGGTCGGCCGCGGCACCCAGTTCACGCTCGAGTTTCCCACGCCCGCGCGACTGCAAGGCGGTCCCGCCGGGGACGACGCCGGAGCGATGATCAGCGGAGCGGACCGCTGGCGATCCGATTCGCCGAGGATCCGCGGGACACACCCGATCGACCCTCAAGGCATCGATGTTGTATCATCGCCCCATGGTTGCCACCGAAAATCCTCCCTCTTCCTCCGACCCAGCCGCGGCTGGCGACGATCCGCGTGCTGGTCGTCGACAACGACAAGAGCCACGCCCAGGCGATGGCGGAAACGCTGGAGCGCGTGGGCTACGACTGTACCGTCGCCACCTCCGGACCCGGACGGTGCACGTCGTATCGACCAGGACGATTTCGATGTCGTGATCACCGACCTGGTGATGAACGAAGTCGATGGCGAGGCGATTCTGCGCCGAGCCAAGGAGACGCTTCCCGACTGCGAAGTGATCGTCGTCACCGGGCACGCGTCGGTGCCCAAAGCGGTCGAGGCGATGCAGCAGGGGGCTTTCAATTTCCTGGAGAAACCGCTGACCCCGGATCGACTGCGGGCCGTCACGCAACGCGCCGCCGACGCCGTCCGGCTGAAGCGGGCGAACGTCGATCTGCAGCAGCGGCTGGACGAACGATTCGGTTTCGAGGGGATCATCTACGCCAGCGACAAGATGAAGGCCGTGATCGAGCGCCTGAAGCGGCTCGCACCCACCGACGCCAGCGTCTTGATCACCGGCGAGACCGGGACCGGCAAGGAACTGGTCGCCCAGGCACTCCACCAGAACAGTCCCCGCAAGAAGAAGCCGTTCGTTGCCCTGAACTGCGCCGCGCTGAGCGAGCATCTGCTGGAAAGCGAACTGTTCGGCCACGTGCGCGGTGCCTACACCGATGCCCAGACCGATCGCGTGGGCCGGTTCGAGTATGCGCACGGCGGGACACTGTTCCTGGACGAAGTCGGCGACATGCCCATGCCGACGCAGATCAAACTGCTGCGCGTGTTGGAAAGTGGCGAAATCGTGCGCGTGGGCGAGAACAAGCCGCTGAACGTCAATGTCCGCGTGCTGTCGGCCACCAACCGCGACCTGGAGCAGGCGATCGACGAGGGGACCTTTCGCCGCGACCTGTATCACCGGCTGAAAGTCGTCACGATTGATCTGCCGCCGCTGGCCGAACGGCGAGACGACATCATTCCGCTGAGCGACCATTTCCGCAAGCAGTTTGCCCGACGGCACCACAAGATGGTCCGCGGCATCTCCGGAGCGGCGAGTCGCCGCCTGTTTGCCTACGATTGGCCGGGCAACGTGCGGCAGCTGCGGAACGCGATCGAGAGCATGGTGGTGATCGATACCGACGGAACGCTGGACGTCGATGATCTGCCGATGGAGCTGGAATCCGTCGTCGGGTTCCGACGGCGAATCCGGTCGAAGGGCAGGACGGCCTGCCGCTGATCGGCCAGCCGCTGAGCGAGATCGAGCGCTGGGCGATTGAGCAGACGCTGCAGTTGACCGGAGGCAACCGGGAAGAGACGGCGCGGATCCTGGGCATCGGCGCCCGCACGCTGTATCGCAAGATCAAGGAATACGAGCTGTAATTCAGCGCGTCGATTGCCCATCGTGGCATGCGAACGGGCGGCCGGCAGCGACCCGATCCGCGCATCGTCGGCGAAACAGGTTTGTTGGAAACTCCCCAGACGATCAGGATGACCCGCATGAGTTCCGGCTCGTTGCCTCGAATCGAGTCCCTGTCGGCGAGCGTGGTCAACAAGATCGCCGCCGGAGAGGTGATCGAGCGCCCCGCCAGCGTGGTCAAGGAGTTGCTGGAAAATGCCGTGGACGCGGCGGCCCGCCAGATCGACGTTGTGCTGGAACAGGGCGGCATGCAACTTGTTCGCGTGACCGACGATGGTTGCGGCATCCCCGCCGATCAACTGCCGTTGGCCGTGGCCAGTCACGCGACGAGCAAGATTCGGTCGGCCGATGACCTGTTCGCCGTCCACACGCTGGGCTTCCGCGGCGAAGCGCTGGCTTCCATCGCCGAAGTCAGCCAGCTGCGGATCCGCAGCCGCGTGGGTGACGCCGCCGCGGCGGCCGAAATGACCGTCCGCGGTGGCCAAGCTGGGCGAGGTCGTGCCCTGCGCCGCCGCCCCGGGCACGACCGTCGAAGTTCGCAATCTGTTCTTCAATACGCCCGTTCGCCGCAAGTTCCTGCGGACCACGCCGACCGAACTGAGTCATGCGACGGAGGCGTTTCAGCGGATTGCGCTGGCGCATCCGGAACTGCAGTTTCACCTGCGGCACAATCAGCGGTCCGTGTTCCACCTGCCGACCGTTTCCGATTGGCGGCAGCGGATCGCGGACGTCTTTGGCCAGGAGTTGGCCGATGCGCTGATCTGGGTCGAAAGCGACGACGGCACCCTGCGGTTTCCGGCTACGTGGCCAACCCCAGTCACAGTCGCAGCCACAACAAGATGCAGTACCTGTTCCTGAACGGGCGGTGCATTCGGGATCGGGCCCTGCAGCATGCCTTGGGAGAAGCCTACCGAGGGTTGCTGTTGGGGGGCCGTTTTCCGATCTGTTTCTTGCGCTGCGAAATGCCTGCAGAACTGGTCGACGTCAACGTGCATCCGACGAAGCTGGAGGTCCGCTTTCAGGACGGCGGCCGCGTCTACAGTCAATTGCTGAGCATGTTGCGCAACCGGTTTCTCGCGACCGACCTGACGGTGCACGTGACTCCCCCGACGCCGGAGGCATCTCCACCGCCGGCTCCGCCGGCGACAGCCGTCGATCCGCAACAGGCCGAAGCCACGCGCCAACGGGTGATCCAGTGGGCACGCGGTGACCTGCCGAGCGCACCGGACGATCCGCCTCCGCCTGTCCCGCCGCCCGCGACCGCCGCAGACCGTCGCGGTGCCGGATTCTTCGCCCGTTCCGCCGCCGCACGCCGCCCGGCAGACCGCCTTGCAGGCTCACAATCGGTACCTGGTGACCGCCTCGGAGGAAGGGCTGATGATCATCGATCAGCACGCCCTGCACGAACGGATTCTCTACGAACAACTGCGGGAAAAAGTGTTGGCCGGCGAGCTGGAGATGCAGCGACTGCTGGTCCCGCAGCCGGTCGATTTGACGTCCACCGAAGCGGCTGCCGTGATGGAACACCAAGCTTTGCTCGGCCGAATTAGGGATTCAGGTGGAGGCGTTCGGCGGTGACACGGTCCTCGTTTCCGGTTATCCCGCCATGTTGGCGAACTTGGATCCCGCCGAACTGCTGCAGCAGGTCGCTCAGCAATTGACCGAAGGTGCCCGCCCGCCCGATCGACGTGACCTGTTCGACGAATTGTTGCATATGGTCTCCTGCAAAGCAGCGATCAAGGCGGGGGATCACCTGTCGACCGAGGAAATCACTGCGCTGCTGGAACACCGGCATCTGGTGCAGGACGCGCACCACTGTCCGCACGGTCGCCCCACGACGCTGGTTTTCACCCGGGAGGAGCTGGACCGTCGCTTTCAAACGGATTTGATCCGCAGCAAGTGGATCTCGATGCTGGTTCTGCTGCCAACGTAAGGTTGCAATCGTCATGATTTGCGTATCCATCGGACGCGGGCGACACAAACATGTGATCGCCGAACACGCACACCTCGCCGAAGAGGGGGCGCAGCTGGTCGAGCTGCGGTTGGACTACATTGCCGGCGAAGTGAACTTGCAACGACTGATCGAGCAGCGTCCCTGTCCGGTGATCGTTACCTGTCGCCGTGCCGCGGACGGCGGGAAGTGGCACGGTATCGGAAGCAGAACGGCTGATGTTGCTCCGCACGGCAATTGCCGAGGGCGTCGACTATGTCGACTTGGAGGACGACATCGCCGGCTCGATTCCCCGCTTCGGCAAGACGAAGCGCATCATCAGCCTGCATGACTTCACGAAGACGCCCGAGGACCTCCGCGAGATCCATACCCGTCTGGCCGGTCGTCAGGCGGATATCGTCAAGCTCGCCACGATGGCAAATCATCCGCATGATAACGTCCGGATGCTGCAACTGATCGCGCAAAGCGAGCTGCCCACCGTGGGGATGTGCATGGGGGAAATGGGGACGCCCTCGCGGATTCTGGCCGGCGAAGTTTGGGGCTCCCTTCACCTACGCGACCTTCCATCACGAGCGGGCACTGGCGCCTGGGCAGTTGAGCTTCCGCCAGATGATGGACATCTATCCGCTACGAGCAGATCAATGCCCAGACACGCGTTTTCGGCGTCGATCGCGGATCCGGTTCGGCACGGACTCAGCCCGGTCATTGCACAATGCGGGTTTTCAGGCCAATCGACCAGAATTCGGTCTACCTTCCGTTCCGCGTTCCGCGGGAACACCTGGCGCAGTTCTTGAAGGACTGTCCCGACTTGGGGATTCACGGTCTGAGTGTCAAGATTCCGCACAAGGAAGCGGTGCTGGAGTTCTGCACGAAAGTCGATCGAGCGGTCCAGGGAATTGGCGTCGCCAATACGCTGATTCTGCAAGGGGATCAGGTGCTCGGCTACAACACGGAATATCGCGCCGCTCTGGATAGTCTCGCCTCCGTCCTCCGTCTGTCGCATGGTGAAAAGCCGCTGGCCGGGCACTCCGCGCTCCTGCTGGGAGCCGGCGGAGTCGCGCGGGCGATCGCCTTTGGACTGGTCCAGCGTGGTGCGCAGGTGACGGTCGCATCACGCCGATCGCTTCCCGCGCAGGCTTTTCAGAAACAGATCGGCTGCCGCGTGATCGATTGGGATAGTCGCCACTCCGTGAACGCGGACGTCCTGGTGAATTGCACGCCGGTGGGAATGCATCCCAACGTCGACGAAACGCCGTTCGACCGGCACCATCTGCGGCCGTCGATGACCGTGTTCGACACGGTCTACAACCCCGAACAGACGCTCTTGATCAAGGAAGCTCGGCGACAGAACTGTGTGGTGGTCACCGGCGTCGATATGTTCGTTCGCCAGGCCTCGCTGCAGTTCCAGTACTTCACCGGGAAACCGGCTCCGGTCGATTTGATGCGGGAAGAGCTGAAACGCACGATTGGGCCGGTCCGCTACTCAGGAGGCACGATCTCCCGCGGATTCGGGAAGCGACAGCGCATCCTTCCCACGACAGGAAACGTGACAAGCTCCGATCATGATCGCAAGTCTGCTGCTCGTATTCGTCGTCTCGGCTTTTCTGGCGGGTCAGGTGAACCGCGGTATCTACGGGTTGGCTTGGCACCCGAGGCCGATCAGTCCCTGGTCGCGGTCTTCTGAATCGGCTGCCGAGAGGACGTGGATCGATCGCTTGCCGATCCTGGGATGGTGGTTCCTCCGCCGTGAAAGCCACCTGCACGGACGCCGAGTTCTGGATTCGGCCGTTGATGATCGAGGCGTTTCTGGCGACCGGGCTGACGCTACTGTACTGGTTCGAGCGGAATCAGGGACTGCTGCCCATCGGGGCCATTGCCCAGGGCTGGCGGGCCATTCACTTGCAGTTTGGCAGTCACGCCCTGCTGATCCTCCTGATGGCGGTTGCCACCTTCATTGACCTCGACGAAAAGACAATTCCGGACGAGATCACGTTGCCGGGCACTCTGGCCGGACTCTCCTGGGCCGCGCTGTTTCCGGAGAGCCTGTTGCCGGCCTGGGATAGTCTTCAGCCACCGATCACTTCCCAGCCGTTGCTGTGGACATTTCCGCAGTCGTGGCCGGCTTTTGCCGATGAACTGGCGGGCCTTGGCTGGGGACTCGCTTGTGTGGCCGGCTGGTGGTACGCCCTGCTTCCCAAAACGCTATGGTATCGCGGTGGGCTCGTGCGGTTTCTCCGGTACCTGGTCGCCAGCATTCTACGGCACCCGCATACGATACGAATGACCGGATTGGCTGTGGCCGTGGCCGGTGCCGTCGCCGTTCGCTGGTGGTTGGGAGGTGCGGGCTGGAGGGCTTTGTTGTCGGGCCTGATCGGACATGGCGGTCGCCGGCACGCTGGTGTGGGTGGTGCGAATCGTCGCTAGCGTCGCCCTGCAACAAGAAGCGATGGGCTTTGGCGACGTAACGTTAATGGGAATGATCGGGGCCTTCCTGGGTTGGCAACCGGCGGTGATGGCTTTTTTCCTCGCTCCCTTTGCCGGCGTGGTGATTGCACTCGCTCAATGGTTGACAACCGGGCGCAAAGAGATCGCCTACGGGCCTTTTCTCTGTCAGTGCCACCGCCATGCTGCTCGTCTTCTGGCCGGCAATCTGGAGCGATTGGGGGCTGCCCCTCTGTTCGATGGGGACGCTCTTGCCAGCCGTGTTGATCGCGGCGCTGGCCCTCCTGGGCGTGATGCTACTGCTCATTCAGCTTCTGAAGTCGGCTTGGCGCCGATTCGGCTGATGCGGTGACGAAACACCTGCATCACAGCCATCCGCGATAGGGACGCTCTCGGGCCATCGGTGCGGGCAAGCAGATGCCAGCAAACGCGTCAATTTGACGGTTGTGGGAGGTCTGGTGTCTCTTGGCAGAATTGCGGTATTGGTGGATCTTCGTAGGGTGGGCTGATATCGGCAGGGTGGCGGTTGCTCTTGTGGCCCAGCGGCACCGGGGGTAGTATCCCGCCGCCAAAACCCCGTTTGCGCTGGGATGACCGCCATGAATTCGCAGCGAAATTGCAGCGAGGTCGCAGCAGGGCACTGTGTTGGAGACGATTTCCTCCGTTTGAACTGATGACCGAATGCTTCTCCATCGCTGACCGATTCCGCCGTTGTCGCGGATCTCGTTCCGTCGCAGTTTCGGGATCCGTTCTGTCGTGGAGGTCGTTCAGCTGGCTGGCGGTTGTCCTGCTGGGGCTCACCGGATGCAATCAGGCGCCGCCGCCCCCGGGATCTCCCTGGTACTATCCGGGGGCTGAGCCACGCGTTGGCTCGACAGGCTCGACAGGCTCGACCGATGCGGCCTACGTGGCCGATCTGCAGCGGCGCGCCGAGGCGCAGGCGCAATTGGCGGCGGACGAGCAGCTGCGGCTGGAGCAAATGTTAGCGCAGCAGAAAGCCGCCGACGCCGAGTTGCAGGCGATGAAACAGCAGCAACAATCTGCCGGACAAACGGCGGCCCAGCAGGCGGCCGCGCAGGATGCAGCCCTGGTCGAACGGGCGCGGGAAATCGTAACACAATACGGCGACTTGGGGGCGCGCGCGAAAGATCTGGACCGGAACAATCAAGATCTGCACACTCAATTGGCGCAGGTGGAACAACGGAGCCTGATTCTGGAGGATCAGAATTATCTTCTCCGTCAGCGATTGAAGGAGACTTCCGACCTGCTCGCCAACGCACTCCAGTCTTCGCAGCAGAGTGAGCAACGTTTGCAGGCGATCCAGGCCTCCACCAGTCAACGCCGTGGTGCGACAATCACGGCGAATCGCAGCCTGCCACCCGCCATTACGGCGGTGACGATTGATGGGCTGAACGTTCGGCAGGATGGCGAATTGGTGCGGATCGAGTTGTCGTCCGACCAGCTCTTCGAAGCCGATGGCGTAACGCTGCGGCCCGGGGCAGCGGTGCAGCTTGACCAGGTTGCGAAAGCCATCCTGGAAAACTATCCGCGACAGGTCGTCGGGATTGAAGCTCACACCGATGGGCTCTCCCATAACCCGGCTGTTGGGCAGCATCCCCACCAATTGACGGTCACCCAGGCCATGGCCGTGTTCAACTATCTCGGCCAACGATACCGGGTGCTGCCGCAACAGATGTTTATCCTCGGGCACGGTGACAACTTTCCGCTGGAACCGATGACGACTCCCGCCGGCCAAGCTCGCAACCGTCGCGTAGAGGTCGTGATCTATCCCGACCCGGTCGGATCCCGATAGCCGGCTGATTCGGCTACAATGGCGATTTGCGTTTTCTTCCTTGCCGGATCGCTCCACCCGTCTCGACTGTGGGACCCGGTCGAGCTTGCGGTCGCCCACGGATTCTTTGACTGCCATGATTGCCATCGTCGATTATCAAATGGGGAATTTGCGGAGCGTGCAGAAAGGGTTTGAGCGAGTGGGGCACGCGGCGGTCGTCACGGCGGATCCAGAGGAGATTCGTCGGGCCGCGAAGGTCGTGCTGCCGGGCGTGGGGGCCTTTGAGGACGCCGCGCACGAGCTGCAGAGCCGCGGATTGGAACAGAGTGTTCGGGAGGCGATCGAAGCGGGAAAGCCGTTTCTCGGAATCTGTCTTGGGCTGCAATTGCTGTTCGATGTCAGCTACGAGGGGGGGACGCACTCCGGACTGGGGATCCTTCCGGGAAAGGTGGTGCGATTCGATATTCCGGCCGAGTATAAAGTCCCCCACATGGGGTGGAATCAGACCCGCATCTGCCAGAAAGCCCCCATCCTCAAGGGGATCCCCGACGACACGCATTTCTACTTTGTACATTCGTACTACGCGGAGCCGGCTGATCGGTCGTGTGTCGCGCTGGAGACCGATTACGCGGGGCCATTCTGCGCAATGGTCTGGAGGGACAATCTGTTTGCGACGCAGTTTCATCCCGAGAAGAGTCAGCGGCAGGGGCTGCAGTTGTTGCAGAATTTTGCCGAGTTGCCGTCCTAGTGCGTGTTGCCCGGACATGTAGCGTTCGCGGCGACCGTCTTTTCGGGCAGAAAGGGCGATCCGACGCGACGGGGAAGTGCTCCGCGCTGTAGCCTGGGACGGTTGGGGGCTCACAACCGCTCTTCGTCGGACGTCCCGTCCGATGATGGCCCCCTCGATGCACCGTGGGTGTGTCCGCACCCGACAAGCCCGGCGCTCGCATTCGTCGCTCGCGATCAGCAACACGGTCAAGGGGCTCCAGGCGTCAGCGGAGCCGGGGCCCGACCGGCTGGCCCTTGTCAGTCTCTGGGTACTGTGCGATATTGCTCGTTTTTCCCGGCCCATTCGCTCACGATTATGGTCGCCTCCATGCAGATCTGGCCCGCGATTGACATCCGCGGTGGCAAGTGTGTCCGCCTGCAGCAGGGGGATTATCGACGGGAGACGGTGTTCAGCGAGGACCCGGTCTCCGTGGCCCGTTCCTGGGTTGCGCAGGGCGCCACTTCGTTACATCTGGTGGACCTGGACGGGGCTCGAGATGGCCGGGTTCTCAACCGAGACGTGATCGCGGCGATCGTTTCCGCCGTGGACGTTCCGTGCCAGTTGGGTGGCGGAATTCGAGACGAGGCAGCTGTTGAGACGCTGCTCGCGCTGGGCTTGAAGCAGTTGGTGCTGGGAACGCAGGCGCTGCGCGCTCCGGAGTGGTTTCGGGAGCTGGTCGGGCGGCATCCGAGCCGAATCGTGCTGGGGGTGGACGCCCGGAACGGTTGCGTGGCAACGGAGGGTTGGCTGCAGACGAGTCAGACGACGGCCGTGGAACTCGCCAACGAGTTTGCGGACGAGCCGATCGCGGGCATTGTTTACACGGACATCAGTCAGGATGGGATGCTCGCCGGGCCGAATTTCTCCGCAATGGCCGAGATGAAGCGTGCGATGCGGTGTCGCGGTAATCGCCTCCGGCGGCGTGGCTTCCGTGGACGATGTGCGGCAGTTGGCCCAGCTCGGTTTGGACGGCTGCATCATTGGCCGCGCACTGTACGAAGGGCGGGTGCGGTTGGCGGAAGCCCTGGATGCGGCCCACGGCGGACAGCCGCCCGGCCCTCCGGCCTGACGACGGTGGGTCACGGACCCCAAGGCAACGAGTGAACTCCAGTTTAGAAGGACAAGGGCATGCCAAGAACAAGCGTCGCCGACATTCGGAACGTTGCTTTTTGTGGTCACGGATCAGCCGGTAAGACGACCCTGCTGGATCGAATCTTGATCAAGACCGGTGCGGCCAACGGACATCCGAGCGTCGATGAGGGGACCAGCCTCTGCGACTTCGACGCGGAGGAAAAACACCACAAGTACACGGTCGAGGCCAAGGTGGTGCATTTCCCGCACGCGGGGAAACGATTCCATGCGATCGATACGCCCGGCTACCCCGATTTCATCGGGCAGACGATTGGAGCACTCCGCGGCGTGGATACGGCGGCCATCGTGATCAACGCGCAGTCCGGGATCGAGGTGAACACGCGGCGCGTCTTTGAGGAAGCTGGCAAGGCGGGCGTCGGCCGGATTCTGATCATCAACAAGATGGATGGCGAGAACATCGACTTACCCGGCGTTGGTCAGCACGATCCAGGACTTGTGGGGACCCGCCTGCGTTCCGCTACTCGTCCCGAAGGGCCATGGCGCGGATTTTCAGGGCGTCGTGAACACGCTGCAAACCGGACGCCGATTCGTCGGGTGCACTGCTGGTGCCCGAGGAAATTCGTGAGCCGCTGATCGAGTCGATCATCGAAGTCGACGAGGCGGTGATGGAACGGTACTTCGAAGGGACGCAGCCGAGCGACGAGGAACTCTCGCAACTGATGGTGCAGCGCGATTGCCCAAGGGTCGCTGATCCCGATCCTCTGCTGCTCGGGCAAGACCGAAGTCGGCCTCTCCGAACTGCTCGATGCCTTGGCGACCTGTTGCCTGTCGCCGGCGGACCTGCCCCGCAAGGTGACGCAGGATGGCGAGGAGATCGAGCTGAAGCCGGATCCCGCCGGTCCGCTGTCGGCGTTGGTGTTCAAGACCCGCATCGATCCGTTCGTCCAGAAACTGAGCTTCCTGCGACTCTTCAGCGGTACGCTCAAGAAAGACCAGGTCGTGAACGCCTCGACCGTCCCGCAAGGGAATCAAGATGGGGCAATTGCTGGAGGTCCAAGCGGCCGAGACGAACCCGGTCGAGGAAGCGGGACCGGGAGACATCGTCGCCGTGGCCAAGATGGACGATCTGCACACCGGCACGGTTCTCGGTGAGTTTGCATTGCCCAAGATGCAGTTTCCCACCCCGATGGTCGGACTGGCCGTGTCGCCCAAAAGTCGCGGAGATGAAACGAAACTCTCCGGCGCACTCGGCAAAGTCGTCGAAGAGGATCCAACATTCCACCTCGATCGAGACGCGCAGACGAAGGAGATGGTGATCACGGGCATGAGTGAACTGCACCTGTCCGTGGTGCGCGAACGGTTGGCGCGGCGGGATAAGCTGGAAGTGGACACCAAGGAACCGAAGATCCCGTACCGGGAAACGATTCAGGCGAATGCCGAAGGCAGCTACCGACACAAGAAGCAGTCGGGGGGCCGAGGCCAGTTTGGCGAAGTCCACCTGCGCATGTACCCGTTGCCCCGCGGGACCGACCTGGAGAAATTCGTCACCAAGGATCGTTTTCCCCAACTGAAGGACTCCCACTACGACGAGAAGAACAACTTCCTCTGGGTCGATTCGGTCGTCGGCGGCGTGATTCCCGGCAACTTCATGCCGGCCGTCGAAAAGGGATTTAAGGAACGGTTGTCACGCGGCGTGATCGCCGGCTACCAGGTCCAAGACCTGTGCGTCGAAGTCTTCTTCGGCAAACATCACCCGGTCGACAGCTCGGAGCAGGCATTCAAGACCGCGGCTTCCATGGCGTTTCGCCAAGTGTTCCAATCGGCCAAACCGAGTCTGCTCGAACCGGTGGTGAAGATGGCGATGACCGTGCCGGATGACTACGTGGGCGACGTCTACAGCGATATGTCCGGGTCGGCGCGGCCGCGTGCTCGGCAGCGACGCCGCCGGCGGAAACCTGCAAACCGTCCGCGTCGAGGTGCCGTTGGCCGAGGTGACGACCTATGCCCGGAGCCTGTCGAGTATGACCGGAGGGCAGGGCAGCTACGCGATGGACTTCAGTCATTACGACGTCGTGCCACCGAACGTCCAGCAGGAGATCCTGGCCAAGGCGAAGCTGGAAGAAGAAGAAGAGGAGGACTAGTCCCTGTTTCTGCAATTCGTTGAATCGCGGAGAATGGGACCGGTGCTGCGACAAGCTTGAGTCTTGGTGTGCTGCATCTGTCTCGGCCCCGTGCGTCGCGATGGGGCGGATGACCCAACTCCCGCACGAGCCGAGGCAGATGGGCCACCACCCTACTTTGCAACCTTGACAAAGCACGACAGCGGCACTTTTCTGTAGCGTTTGCGGCGGTGGTTCTTCCGAGCACCAAGCGCGACGTGACGCGACAGGGAACGGCGAGACGCTGTCGACGGTCTGCCCAAGGCCCCGATTTTCGCTGAAGGACTCGGTAAGATCTTTCCGACTTAGAAATGGGTCATCGCTTGCTTTTCGGCGGTCGCGGTTCTACCATGAGCGCAACGAAGAGTCTTTTTCGGCTCCGCATTCGAGTGGTTGGTTCCATGGGGCTCTGTCTCCACATGTTTCGGTCGTACTCTTGTCGCTGTTGCTGTCCGGCCGTTGCGCCGGACAGCAGACCATGACCCCTCCAACCTGCATGTTGTTCCCCTCTCGCTGTCGGTGCCGCAATCTGTCTCGGCGAGACCGATCCCATCGCTCCCCGAGCTGGGACCTATCTGACCAACGATCTGGATTTTTGGTGGGGAATGCTGGGAACCCGGGGGGATAGGCAGAATGCCGGTGCCCCGGCACTGCGGCCGTCGTTTTTCGTTTGTCTGATCTTTTCTGGCATCCCTGAAGGAGCCCATGATGGCCTCCGACTTCCGTCTGAAAGAGCAATTGCCCCAATTGACGAATCGGATTGTCCGTACGTATTCGGAGATTGCGAACGTGAACCATTTGGGGCACTGTCCGCTCCCGAATGACGAGGCGGTCGTCTCGTCGATTGAGGATTTGCGCGAGATTATCTTCCCCGGGTACCGGCGGCGAGAAGGTTTGCATCTGGGCAACATTACGTACTACGTTGGCGAACTGATTGACGGATTGCACGACAAGCTCACAACGCAAATCGCGCGGCGCTGCAGCATGTAGATCGTGTCCAACGAGACATCGATCCGTGCGAACGACGATTCGACTATGAGGCGAAGGGCCAGGCGATTGCCATCGCATTTCTGGAACGGCTTCCGGCGCTGCGCGAGGTGCTGGCAACCGACGTCCAGGCGGCCTACGAGGGAGATCCGGCCTGTCGCAGTCGGGATGAAGTGATCTTCTGCTATCCCGGATTATTGGCGGTGACCGTCTACCGCTTGGCTCATGAACTCCATCGACTGCGCGTACCGTTCATTCCGCGGATGATGACCGAATGGGCGCACAAGGAGACGGGGATCGACATCCATCCCGGGGCGACGATCGGCAACCACTTCTTCATTGACCACGGAACCGGCGTCGTCGTCGGTGAAACCTGTGAGATCGGCGAGCGGGTCAAGTTGTACCAGGGGGTCACGCTGGGAGCGTTGAGTTTCGACACGGATGCCGAAGGGAACCTTGTCCGTGGGTTGAAGCGGCACCCCACGATCGAAGATCGCGTGATCATTTACGCGAATGCGACCGTGCTGGGCGGCAAGACCACGATCGGCCACGATGCGGTCATCGGATCGAGCGTGTGGTTAACGCGCAGCGTCGAACCCTACACGACGGTCTTTCTGGAAAAGCCCAATTTGTCGATCCGCGCGGAGTCGCGTGAAACGTTGAATTCCGCAGGCGGCTAGGCTTGGCACAGCGAATAGCGCCAGGCGACGAGCGCTGACCAAGCCGCCGAGCAGCACGCTTCGAGGCCGATACTCGAGAGATCACTCGGTGTTCACCGGCGGGTAGCGGGGATCGCCCGCATTACGCGGTTCGCCCGCAGGATCGGGCGGGGGGCGTTCGCCGGTTGGGCTCGTCCAGGTAACTGTGCCAACCCGGTGCGTACGCGTCCCGCACCACCAGAAAACCGGCTCTTGGCAAATGTCGCCTCAATGACCATCCGCGTGGAGCGGTTTTCAACTACCTCGCAGGACTCTGTCTGGGCGACCGGCCGACGGTGGCCCCGCCCGCTTCGCGACAATGCCAGCAGTGGCGACGTTCCGGCGATTTCCAGCGTGACTTCTTCGCGCAGATTGCGCGGCCCGCTCGCCGTGCGAAACACGCTGTTCGGTTCGCTTCTCGAGTGTCGCCCAGTCTCGAGCTTCCAACGGTGGCAACTGGTGCGCACGATAAACAACCCAGGCGTCCGGCAAGGCGGACCGTCTCTGGCTCCAGCAAGATTCGCTCGTCGACCAAAGGGTTGGATGAGAACCACCGACGGCGCGCTGTTTGGGAAGCTCGTGGCTTCGATCGGCTCGACGCGGCAGTCGACGCCCAGAGCGTCCTGAATCGATTCGTACAGTGCGCGGTCCTGAACTCGGGAACGGTCCAACAGTCGTAATACGGCGCGGTACTCGGCAGAAGTGAAGGAGGTCGTGCTGCGGGCCGCTCGAATACCGAAATCCAAATTGTACTTCGGCCGAAGTGTGGCTCGATCCCATTGAACACATTCCTCCAACCGGTGATGCCGAAGCATTCTCGGACCAGTCCCTGGGGTACCAACCGAGCACCGGTTGTCGCAGGTAGGACGGGGGCGAATCGCCACCTCGTTCCGAAGCAAGATGCTGTCAACTGCTGCGCGATTGGCGTGGTTGCCCCGTTGAACAACGCGGTCGGAACCGTGGGGACCATCCACGCTTGGGCGATGGCCAGCTCCATCGCCGTACCGATCAAGAGGCCGGCTTGCCATCGTCGCGAAGCGGGGAGCGTCCGCGGCAGCCAGATCCAGGAAAGAAACAGGACCGCCCAAAGATGCCACCCGGTTCGGAGAAAGCCACTCTGAGCCCCCTGTCGATCAAAGGGGCCAAACAGCGTATTGGGTGGAGCCACCGGCAGCCAAGAGATTGCCGAATGGTCCGCTACCTCACCGGTCAGCAGAACCGCGCCCAGCAGAAGGGTGGCGGCGAGGATCGCGCGACGCCACCGCGGAAGGTTGGTCTCCAGGAATCGTTCCTGATGGTACGCGGCTCAGCAGACTCAGTCCCAAAGCCGCCAAACACCAGAGTTTCGCGGGGTAGCGGAACAGGGCAAAGCCCGGCAGCAAGACGGTCATTAGCCAGTACAGTCCGCCGACGGGGCCCCAGAAGGCTGGTTCCTCCATACCCAGGGCGAAGCGGACTTCATCGCCAAGCCAGCCGATGCCATACCGGCCCAGACAAATCAGGACCGAGGCTGCGACCCACCAGGACAGACAAGCTTGCTGCCAATCACGAGGCCGTCGAAGCCGCACGGCCAACAATCCCAGCAATGCGGGCCACAGTCCCATGTAAAGACTGGGGGTCCAGAATTCGGCTTCCGCGGGGATCGCGTCGATCCATCGTTGATGCACGGGAAACGGCCGACCACCCCACGTGGGCCATAGCAGCTCCGGCCAGCGCCACGGGCCGATGCTGAAGCGGTACATCACTTCCCGGTGAGACCCGGGGGCGGGAGAGTTGAAGCGGCTGGCGACCGCTGCTGCCGGACCTTCGTCGGTCAGCCCTCGACCCTCCCGCACCGCGCGTTCGCTGCTCCTCGCCCACTCCCAACTGGGGATAATCTGCACGGCTGCCAGAGCGCATCCCAATGCGCAGGCCAATCCCAGGCCGCCGCTCCGTTGGAGTATCCACCTTGCGGACACGGAACTCCTCTGCCCGCTCGGCAAGACGCGAGGCTGTTTGTCGCCCTGGGAGCCAGCGGCAAGTGCCGACAGCTCCGTTTGGCACGATCTGCGCCGACCGTGGTAGGCGGCGACCACCAGGAACCCCAGCCCGGTCCAAGCGATCAGGTAAGCCATTTGTGGATCGCCGCCGAGAACGGTCAAAGCGAGAACGGCGCTCAATTCCAGCAGCCCCCGCCACGGTCGATCGGTCAGCAAGCCAAAGAGTGCCGCGATCCCCCAGGGAAGCCAGGCGGCGCCAACCAGGTAGATCACATTGCAGTATTGAAAAAACACGCTGCCGCCGAACGTGTAGGCCAACGCCGCCATCCCGCTGGAGAGTGTACCGCCGCCAATCGCCCGCGCTGCCCGGTACGCGCCTCCGACCGACAGCAGCAGGTGCACCAGCATGTACAGCTTGTAGCCCGTTTCAAAGCGGACCGGGAGGGCAAAGGCGAGCTTTCCGGGGTAGAGCACACTTGCGGTGGGATCGGCGAGTAGCGGTCGTCCGTTTTCTTCCAACGGATTCCAGAGCGGCAGCCCGGTGGACCACTGTTCCTGCACGTAGCGATACAGAGGCGCGTAGTAATGGGCTGCGTCGCGGAAGGCAAACGTGCGGTCGAGGAAGAAGACCGGTCCCAAGAGGGTCAGTAGCGGGATCAGCCAGGCGACGGCGACCATCCGATGGTGGGCAGTTCGTGCAGCAAGACGATGGAGCCAGAGCATGAGGGCCGTTCCGGCGGGGAGGGCGGTCGCGGCGTTGGCGAACGGCCTCGTCGCGTTCGGCCGTCGGGAGAGAGGGCTCCCTCCACGGAATGTGTCAACGCGCCCGTCGTGCCACGCGGATCTGGGAGCGTGCCTGTTCCACCGTGCGGTCCCGCAATTCGAGCAGTTCCTCGGTGGGGACGGGCCGCTTCATCGTTTCCTGCAACAGCTCGCGGGAAACATCTTCGTCCAAATCTTCGGCGGCCACTAAGCGGCCGGTGAGGATGGTAACGGTCCCTTCGGCGACCTGCACAAACCCGCCGTCGACATAATGACGTTCTTTGGTGCCATCCGGGTGTGTCACGCGCAGCTCGCCGTAGCCCAGTCGGCCGATCAGCGGCGTGTGGCCCGGAGCGATGCCCAATTCCCCATCGAATAGGGGGACGACCACGAACGTTGCGTCCTGCTGGAGGGCCGTTCGTTCGGGGGTCACAACGGTGCATTGAAGGGAAGGCATGTTGGTATTCCTGGAAGCCGATCGAGTCTCTACCAAGTTTTGCGCGGCTAGGTTTCACGCACCGGATCAATCGGCCTGCTTCAACTTCTCCGCCATCGCTTCCGCCTGCTCGATGACGCCCACGTACATGAAGGCCTGCTCCGGCAGGTGGTCCCATTTCCCATCACATAGTTCTTCGAAGGAGCGAATCGTCTCCTCCAACGGCGTGATCTCTCCCGGCTTGCCGGTGAATACTTCGGCGACCAGGAAGGGTTGCGAGAGGAACCGTTCGATGCGGCGAGCACGATGGACAATCAGCTTGTCCTCTTCGCTCAATTCGTCCACGCCCAAGATTGCGATGATGTCCTGCAGTTCGCGATACCGCTGCAGGGTCGTTTGTACGCGTCGGGCGATCGTGTAATGTCGTTCTCCCACGTACTGCGGATCGAGGATTCGGCTGGAGGAGGCGAGTGGGTCGATCGCCGGGTAGATCCCCTTCTCCGAAATCGACCGTTCCAGGTAGACGAAGGCGTCCAGCTGGCCAAAGGCGGCCGCCGGGGCGGGATCGGTCGGATCGTCCGCCGGAACATAGACGGCCTGCACGGATGTGATCGCGCCCTTATTGGTCGATGCGATCCGCTCCTGCAACGCCCCCATCTCCGTGGCCAGTGTTGGTTGGTAGCCGACGGCGGATGGCATCCGGCCGAGCAAGGCGGAGACTTCGCTGCCGGCCTGCGAAAATCGGAAGATGTTGTCGACAAACAGCAGCGTATCGGTGCCGGTCGTGTCGCGAAAGTATTCGGCCATCGTCAGGGCCGAGAGGGCAACGCGAAGTCGCGCGCCCGGTGGCTCGTTCATCTGCCCGAAGACCATGCAGGTCTGCTCGATCACGCTTCGCCCGGTGTCGCCGATCTTGGCTTCCTGCATTTCGAGCCACAGGTCGGTTCCTTCGCGGGTTCGTTCTCCGACGCCGGCAAAGACCGAAGAGCCTCCATGGGCGGAGGCGATGCGGGCGATCAGTTCGGTCAGAATCACCGTCTTGCCAAGCCCGGCACCGCCGAACAGTCCCGCCTTGCCGCCACGGACGAACGGCGTGAGCAGATCAATGACCTTGATGCCCGTCTCGAACAGTTCTGTCTTGGTTGATAGTTCACTGATCTCGGGTGCTTCGCGGTGAATCGGCCAACGCTCTTTCGTCGTGATCGGTCCGCGGCCATCGATCGGCTCGCCCAGGAGATTGAAGACGCGTCCCAGCGTCTCCGGGCCGACCGGCACGGTCAATGGCGAGCCGGTGTCGACGCAATCCTGACCGCGAACCATCCCGTCGGTGCCGCCCAAGGCGACGCAGCGGACGCGCCCGCCACCGAGGTGTTGCTGCACTTCGCCGGTCAGGTCCAAATGGATGTTTTTGTGATCACTGACCACCTTCACCGCATTGTAGATCGCCGGCAGGTGATCTTCGGGAAAGAGGGCATCGAAAGTCGAACCGATGACCTGTGTGATCTTGCCAACTTTTTGAGTTCCCGTTGCCATCTTCGTACACGTCTCCGTAAAACCGACGTTCATTTGGGTTCGATTCCGCCGCGAATGCGATCGGGGGCCACGCCGCGACGTGGCCTCGCCGAGCGGAATTGCTGGTTATTTGTTGAGGGCTTCGACGCCCCCGATGATTTCCATGATCTCTCCGGTGATTTGCGACTGCCGTGCCCGGTTGTAGTTGCATCGAGAGCTGTCGAATCAAATCGCCTGCGTTTTCTGTGGCGGACTTCATCGCGGTCATTCGCGCGATCTGTTCGCTCACCGCCGCATCCAGGAAACACTTGAACAGGCGGATCTTGAAGCTGGCCGGAACGATTTCCTCCAGAATGCTCGCCGCGGAGGGAAGAAACTCGTAGGGCGACTCGGCCGCGGTTTCTTCGCCGTCGGACGGGGGCGGTCTCCAGCGAAGCCAACGGCAGCAGGGTCTCGATCACCGCGTGCTGCCGCGAGGCGCTTTCGAATTTCGTGTAGACCACATCCAGCCGATCGAGCTTTCCCGCGAGATATTCATCGAGATATCGGTTGGCCAGGACCTCCACTTCCTCGAAGCGGACTTTGTCTTCGAAGTGCGTGTAGGCGTCGTGGGGGATGATCTTCCGGTACCGAAAGCCCGAGATTCCTCGCTTGCCCGAGATCTCGAGTCGCGCTTCGGGCATCTGATGGCTCCAGTCGGCCCATCGCGCCAGCGCGGCACGCTGCACGTTCCCGTTGTAGCCGCCGCACAACCCTCGATTGGCGGTCAGCACCAACAGTGCCACCGACTCCGTTTGCGGATGGGGATCCAGCAGCGGATGCGAAACCTCGACACCGGTGCGGGACAGATCGGCGACGAGTTGGGTGATCTTCTGCGTGTAGGCGGTGGCGGCGGTCGCTCGATCCATTGCCTTGCGGAAACGGGCGGTCGCAATCAGCTCCATCGTCCGCGTGATCTTGCGGATGTTCCGGATCGATTTGCGTCGTTTGTCGAGGGCTCGGGCTTTCGCCATCGGAAATTGCTCACACGGTCAGGGGAGGGCAGGGGAAGCGGAAGGCAACCGGACGGGCGATGCCCCTTTCCGCCTGCGCGGCTGCTAGGCTCGGACGGTTGCTTGCGTTGACTTCAGGTACTGGGCATTGAACTCCTGCAAGGCGGCTCGAATCTCCGCCTCCCGATCGTTGTCCAGATCCTGCTTCTCTTGGATCCGATCCCACAGCGACTGTTTGTGCGCGATGAATGAACTCCAGGAAGCTCCTTTCCCAGTCGCGCACCTGGTCGACCGGCACGTCGTCCAGGAAGCCCTTCGGTTCCGGCGTAGATGCTGAGGATCTGGTCGATCACGTTCAGTGGTTCGTACTGCGGTTGCTTGAGCAGTTCGACCATGCGGTAACCACGATCGAGTTGTGCCTGCGTGGCGGCATCCAGGTCGGTGCCCAGTTGGGCAAAAGCCTCGAGTTCGCGGAAGGCGGCCAGGTCGAGTCGCAGTCCGCCGGCGACCTTCTTCATGGCCTTGACCTGGGCGGCGCCGCCGACGCGGGAGACGGAGATCCCCACGTTCATCGCCGGGCGAATTCCCGCGAAGAACAGGTCGGGCTGCAGGTAGATCTGGCCGTCGGTGATCGAGATCACGTTCGTGGGGATGTACGCGGAGACTTCGCCTTCCAGCGTTTCGATGATCGGCAGCGACGTCAGCGAACCGGCGCCCTTGGCGTCCGACAATTTGGCGGAGCGTTCCAGCAGGCGGCTGTGGCAGTAGAACACGTCGCCCGGATAGGCTTCGCGCCCGGCGGACGCCGCATCAACAGCGAGAGCTGCCGGTAGGCGGCGGCCTGCTTGGAAAGGTCGTCGTACACGATCAGAGCGTGCTCGCCGCGGTACATGAAAAACTCGGCCATCGCCGTGCCGGCGTACGGAGCGATGTATTGCAGGGGCGCCGGCGAACTGGCGCCGGAGACGATGACCGTCGTGTACTCCATCGCCCCGTGCTTCCGCAGCGATCTCGACGACGCCGGCGACCGAAGAGTCTTTCTGACCGATCGCGACGTAGAAACACTTCACGCCGGAATCTTTTTGGTTCAGGATCGTATCCAGTGCGATGGCCGTCTTGCCTGTCTTGCGGTCGCCGATGATCAGCTCGCGCTGGCCGCGGCCGATGGGTGTCATCGAGTCGATCGCCTTCAGTCCGGTCTGCAGCGGTTCGCAGACCGGCTGGCGTTCGGCGACGCCGGGCGCGGTATCTTCGACAAGTCGCATCTCGTTGGTTTCGATCGGTCCCAGGCCGTCGAGCGGATTGCCCAGCGGGTCGACAACGCGCCCGATCACCGCGTCGCCCACCGGAACGGACAGCAATTTGCCCAGGCCGCGGACCTCGTCGCCTTCTTCGATCTTGAGATAATCACCCAGAATGATCACGCCGACGCTGTTCTCTTCCAGGTTGAAGGCCAGCCCGGTCACGCCCCCCGGAAACTCGACCATCTCCCCGGCCATCACGTCGGACAGGCCGTACACTCGAGCGATTCCATCCCCGACTTCCAGGACCGTGCCGACTTCCCGCACGTCCACCTGTTCGTGGAAGGATTCGATCTCCTTCTGAATGACGGAAGCGATTTCATCCGCATTGAATTTCATGGCGTTGGTCTATTCCTCTGTGAAAACGATCAGCCGGAAACGGCGAAGCGATCGAGCGCCTCGCGCAGCTGTTGGACGGTCTTGTGCGTTGCCTCTTGTTTCATCCGCGACAGCTGGTTCAGGACGCTACCGTCATAAACCGTGTCGCCGACGCGAACGACGAGTCCTCCGAGCACCCCCGGGTTCTCCCGGCATTGCAGGTCGACTTCGCGATGCAGGAGCGTTTCGAGCCGCTGCCGGATTCGCTGTTGCAGCTCGCCGGACAGCGGGGCGGCCGTGGTGATCTGGACATCGACGCGGTGGCGCAGGCGGTTGAGTTCCGAACGCGCGGCGCGGCGAATCGGTCGCAGACAATCCAGTCGGCCGCGGCGACCCAGGACTTTCAGGAAGTCCAGCAGTTCCCGCGACATCCGGCCCTCAAAGACTCGATCCAAGAGACCGGCCTTCTCCGCGGGGGAAATGCGGGGGGAAGAGAGCGCGAGTTCCAAGTCGGGAAAGCGTGCGAGCACGTCTTCGATCAGCGAATGCAACTCGGCGACCACGGACTCCGACACCCTGCGCTGTTCGGTCGCGCCCAGCAGCGCCTGGGCGTAAATCGCCGCAAGCCGCTGCTTGTCGATGTTGATCTCGTGATCCGGCAGTTCGGAAGCGTCCATGGAGAAACCTGAAGGGGAACGGTGCGCGATCCCAAGCGATTCGGGCGCGGACTCAGCTAGTTGTCACTGGGGAACTTCTGCAGGGCCTCGTTGATCAACCGAGCGTGATCGTCGGGGGTGAGTTGCCGCTGGACGATCTTGCCTGCCAAATCCACCGCGGTGTCGACGCTGGAACGAGCCAGCTCCTGTAATGCGGACGTCTTGGCGGCCTCGATCTCACGCAAGGCCCGCTGCTTCTCGCTCTGTGCCGCAAGCTGGGCTTCACCGATCAGCTGCTGCTTCTGGCTTTCTGCTTCGCGGCGCCCTTGGTCCAACAGTTGCTTGACCTCCGCCGCCGCACTCGCCAGCTTGGACTCGTGGTCGGCCAGCAACCGCCGTGCTTCCTCGGTGTTCCGCTGGGCTTCGGCCAGGTTGTCGGCCACCGACTTCTCCCGCTGGTCGATCGCTTCGGCGATCGGTCCCCAGGCGAACTTCCAGAGCACGGCCAGCAGTACGAGAAAGACAATCGCCGTCACGATCGCCAAGTCCGGATCGACCGAAACCGGGTTGGCCGCCGCCGGACTGGCCGCTGCCGAGTGGTCGTCCGTGCGGCCGCCCCGCTCCTGCTTCGTCCAGGTGCATCTGTTCGGAACCGGTTACTTCCGGGGTGGTGGCCGCGGCGCACCGGTTTTCCGCGAGCGGAAAAGGCGAGAGTTCCGATGGCCAAGACTATCGTTCCGAGTGGCAAACGAATCGCGGACATGGCGAATTTCCCATCGAGCAAGTTCATTGCATCATGCAGACGATCAAGGCGAAGAAGGTAGCCCCTTCGATCAACGCGGCCGAAATGATCATGCCGGTTTGAATGTTGGTGGCGACCTCGGGTTGGCGAGCCATGCTTTCCACAGCCGCGGAGCCGATCTTGGCGATCCCGTAGCCCGCGCCCAGGATGATCAGGCCCACGCCGACGGGCGTCCCGGCCAGAATGTTCGTGCCGGTGGTGGCCTCCGCTGCGGCGGCGAGGGCGGGGGTAGGCCGAGGCCAGGACAGCCAGGGGGATGAACGCGATCTTTGTCCAGCTAAACACTTTTTCCATCTCCTGCATCAAGCGTTTCAAGGAATCGGGAATCGGTCCTCCGATCAATGCGGATGAACCGCCATCCCGATGAACAAGGCCGACAAAAAGGTGAAAATGTACGCCTGCAAAAAGGCCACAAACAGCTCCAGTAGACTCATCGCGACCGACCCCAGAATGCTGGCGACACTCACGCCGAGAAACAGTGGGCTGAGGTAGGAGCTGGCCTGTGCCCCCACGACGGCCACGAAACCGACGAGCACGCCCAGCACGAGGTGTCCGGCGAACATGTTCGCCAGCAGTCGCACGGACAAGACGAAGTGTTTGATCAGCAGCCCTACGACCTCGATGACAAATAGCATCGGCTTCAACAGAATCGCAATCGCAAATGGCAGGTCCATGTGCGGCACCTGCGCCTTCCAGAATCCGATCGGTCCCAGTTTCTTCGAGCCGGCGACGACGACCGCGCCGAACGTCATCAGCGCCAGTGTTCCGGTCACGGCCAAGCGCACCCGGTGGGCGACCCCATCCACGGGACCATTCCCAACAGGTTGCAGGTCAGCACGAAGAAGAAAATCGTCCACAAGAAGGGCAGGAAGCGGTCGGCGTCGTGCATGTCCGATGGCCGGACGAGCCACCTCGTCGCGGATGAACAGCAAAAACGCCTCGATCGCGTTCCAGAAACGGCCTTTCGGCCGGGCGTCCGGCGGCCAGCTTCTGGGCCATGACGACGCCCAACCCGACCAACAGGATCGGGCCGCGACGACCTCCAGCACCATGAACTTCGTGACCTGCAGATCGAACGGTTCGACGAACTGGTTCTGGGACTCGATGATCGGCTGCCCGGTGTAGAACTGCGGGATCTCGACAATCCCGGGAGTGGCGGACGGGTCCGTCGTGTCCGCACGCGTCAACGCTCGCGGCACCTGAAAATAGGTGGCGTCCTTGACGTGGCTGATCAGACTTGCAGGATCCAGCGGGTCGTGAGCCATAGGAATGATTCGTAACGAGGGTTAGCTTGAGACGGATTTGAGCTGCCCGACCGCCATGACCGTTTCCAGCAACAGTCCGACCAGGAAGCCGATGATCAAGTACCAGGCGAATCCGGCCTCGTTCCATCCGCCCGGATTGCTGCGAGACCATCAGAAACACAATCAACGGTAAACCCATCCGCAGCGCCATCCCCACGCCAACGTGCGTGACCGGGTTCTGCGGTGGGGCCATCAGGCTGGTGACGGTCAGGGCCAGCCAGCCGGCGATCAGGCAGACCAGCGATGGCCGCGGCGGAGGCCAGCACGCCCGAGCTGCCGTGCAGCATCCAGGCGATCGGGGCCAAGCCGGTCCACAGCAGCGCGAAAGCCAGCCAGCAGCAGCGCAGCTCGCACCAGCAGGCTGCCATGGCCCAGACGGTGGACCCATTTTTCCAGAGTCTGCGTCATCTGTCTTCCGCACGTGGCTGCTTGGAGCGGACCCGTTTCATGCGGCGTTCTTCCGAACGCGTCATCTGCAACAGATGCCGCATTCCCAGGTAAAGTCCCGCCCCGAATCCCAGGAGAGTAAAAACTCCCCGCAGGCCCGACGCTTGATCGAGCCAGTAACCCAACAGGCCGGGAAGCACCATCTCGAGAGCGACCGTAATGATCCGAGCGGCCCAGTGGTGGGCGATCGCCATGGGAGAACGATCGTCGGTGGGTTCCGTCACAGCGGCGTCTCGCAGCAAATGGCCTTCCAAACAGCCACGAGCGAACAGCCGCAGGGCCTTCGCCGGAAAGATCGCCGCTGCTCGCGATCACCCCGCTGCATACGGCAGATGACGGCGGGCCTGTGAGTTCCGACCAAATCTATCGCAACGTGCGCCGGGGGTCAACCGACGGAGAACGGGAACCGTGCTTTTTTTCACAAGCCGGCGGCGAGCCTTCCGTCCGGGGGATGAAACGAGCTGATCTTCGCATGCCGCCAACCGCACCGTGGCGGGCCAGCTCGGTCGAGTTCTGCCGTCCGCCATGCCGGTCGATGACGTGCCACCGCAACAAGCGCACGAGGTGCACACCATGACAACGCGCGGCAAAAATCGGTGCCGTGCGCAAACCGTGACAACTTGCGACCGCTGTTGTGTCTTCCTATAGTGGCCGTTTGCTCATTTGCGAAAGGAACGGGCCGAACGATGATGTACGATCCGGAAGCCACCGGCGATGCGCGTCGGCGGCGGCGACTGCCGTTGCTGGCTACGGTCCTGACGGGGATCCTGGCTGCCGTCTGGTTTCTCTGGTCCGGGCACACGCGAACCCTGGATGTTGACGCTGGGTGCCGTCTCCGTGTTGGCGGTGGTCCTGCTGACCTGGTGGCTGGGGATTCTGGATGAAGAAGCGGTCCCGCTGCGACTTTCCTGGCGGATCGTTCGGCTACTTGCCCTGGCTCGGCAAAGAGATCGTCACGGCCAACCTGGATGTCGGTCGGCGGATTCTGCGATCCCGCTCTGCCCATCCGCCCGGCGATCGTCCGCTTCCAGATGAGCCCCCAGACGGAACTCGGACGGGTCATCCTGGCCAACTCCATCACGCTCACCCCCGGTACGGTTTCGGTCGACCTGCAGGGCGACTCGATCTGGGTCCACGTGCTGTCGTATTCCGGGAATCCGGCCGACGTGGGCGAGGCGATCGACCGCCGGGTCAAGGCACTCGAGAGGGAAGACTCGTGTACGCCATCGTAGTGGGAGCGATCGTGTTGACGATGAGTCTGGCGCTGGTTCGCGCGGCCTACGGACCGTCGGTCTTCGACCGGATTCTGGCACTGAATATGTTCGGCACCAAGACGGTCCTGCTGATCTGCGTTTTCAGCTTCCTGATCGGGCGGACCGATTTTCTCGATCTGGCGCTGCTGTATAGCTTGATGAGTTTCATTGGGATGGTGGCGCTGTTGCGGTTTTCCAAGTACGGCCATTTCCGAGATCCGGATACGCCGACGGAACGAGGCTTGAGAGAGCTTCCAGAACACGGAAAGAGCGCGGATGGAAACCTTGCGGGAAGTCATTAGCGGGATCTGTCTGGTCGCTGGATCGCTGTTCGCCGTGATCGGCGGGTTGGGGATCGTCCGCCTGCCCGATTTCTACACTCGCCTGCATGGTGGCGGGTATGACGGACACGCTCGGGGCCGGACTGATCCTGGCCGGACTGATGTTTCAATCGGGGGTGTCGTTGCGACCGCCAAGCTGTTGATGATCCTGGTGTTCCTGCTGATCTGCAGCCCGACTTCCTGTCATGCGTTGGCCCAATCGGCCGTGTCCCAGGGGTTGCATCCGCTGCTGGCGGAAAAGAAAGAGAGTTGAGGTCGGACGTGCCGGAACTGACGCTCAGCCAGACCGTGGTCGTTCCCTTGCTGGCGCTGCTGGCCTGCACGGCGCTGACCGTGGTTCGGATGCGCGATCTGTGGGCTGCGGTGATGCTGACGGGCATCTACAGCTTTCTCGGGGCCTGCTGGATGTTGGTGCTCGATGCGCCCGATGTGGCCTTCACGGAGGCGGCGGTGGGCGCCGGAATCTCGACCGTCCTGATGCTCGAGCACGTTGGCGCTGACCAGTCGCACTGCAACCCACCTCAATTCGCCTGGACGCCCTTGATCGTGGTCTGCATTACCGGTGCGGCCTTGGTCTACGGAACACTGGACATGCCGCATTATGGCGATCCCCAGGCGCCCATTCATCAGTACCCTTCGCCCAGCTACGTGGAGCGATCGCAGGAAGAGATCCATGACATGCCGAACGTGGTCACGGCCGTGCTGGCCAGCTACCGCGGCTACGACACGTTGGGAGAAACCACCGTGATCTTCACGGCGGGCGTGGCCGTGCATGGTGTTGCTGCAGGGCCGCCGCACGGAGGCAGTCGGAGGAATGCATGAGAACGCTGCCGATTCTGCGCGTCGTCACCAAGCTGCTGATCCCGTACATCCTGTTGTTCGGTTTCTATGTGCAATTCCATGGTGACTATGGTCCCGGGGGAGGCTTCCAGGCGGGCGTGATTCTGGCGGCCGCCGTGATTCTGTACGGCTGGTCTTTGGCTTGCACGCCGTCCGCGGCGCCGTCCGGCCGGTGCTGATCGAAGGGCTCGCCGCGCTGGGGGTGCTGATCTTCGGGGGCACCGGGCTGTTGAGTCTGTTGGCGGGGCACAACTTTCTGGACTACGAAGCGCTGGAGCACCACGTGGGTGGCGGCTTTCTGCCGCACGGCCAGCACCTGGGGATCTTCCTGGTGGAACTGGGAGTTGGCATCACCGTGGCGGCGGTGATGATTTCGATCTTCTATTGCTTTGCGGGACGAGGCGACACGCGATGACGATCGTCTGGGGGCTTTTCGAGTATTGGATCGTCATCTTCCTGATGATGACCGGGTTCTACCTGGTGATTGCCACGTCGCAACCTGGTGAAGAAAGTCATTGGTCTGAACATTTTTCAAATCTCCGTCTTTCTGCTCTATCTGACGATGGGCAAGGTTCGCGGTGGCACGGCGCCGATCTTGGTTGAGCGCGGTGGTCCGTATTCGCACCCGCTGCCGAGCGTATTGATGCTGACCGCGATCGTGGTGGGCGTGGCGACGACCGCGCTGGCCTTGGCACTCATCGTGCGGATCCGTGAGGAGTACGGCACGATCGAAGAGGATGAGATTCTGGCTCGGGACAAGGAACCGTGATCGACACCCATCTGCCGATTCTGCAAATCGTTGTCCCGCTGCTGTCCGCGCCGCTTTGCGTGCTGATTCGTGCTCGCCGGACCACGCTGGCTTTTACGATCGCCGTCTGTTGGGCGGTGTTTGCCATGGCGACGCGTCTGTTGCTGCGCGTCCTGGAAGCCGGCGTGATTCGGTACGAAGTCGGCGGCTGGCCGGCCCCCTGGGGCATCGAGTACCGAGTGGATATCCTCAGCGGCTTTGTGCTCTGGTTCGTCGCGGGCATCGGCGCCCTGGTGATTTCGTACGCGTTTCCCAGCCTGGAAAAGGAGATTCCCCGCAGTCGGCAGTACCTGCTCTGCAGCCTGTATCTGCTGTGCCTGACCGGGCTGATGGGCATCGTGATCACCGGGGACTTGTTCAACCTGTTTGTCTTTCTCGAAATCTCCTCGCTGTCCTCGTACGCCCTGATCAGTCTGGGCGCGACGCGACGGGCCCTGGTGGCCGCCTTTCAGTACTTGGTGATGGGAACGATCGGCGCGACGTTCCTGCTGATTGGGATCGGCCTGACCTACCAGATCACCGGCAGTCTGAATATGCTCGATCTGGCGGAGCGCCTGACGCAGTACACGGTCGAAGTTGGCAATCGCACGGTTCTGGTGGCCTTCGCCTTTCTGTCGGTCGGTATCTGTCTGAAGATGGCGCTGTTCCCGTTGCACATGTGGTTGCCCAACGCCTACACCTGCGCACCGTCGGTCGTCACCGCGTTCCTGGCGGCGACCGCGACAAAGGTCTCGGTGTACGTGTTGCTGCGCGTCGTTTTTACCGTCTTCCATCCGGGCTTTGCTTTCGGCCAGGTCCCGTTTGACAAGGAACTGATGATTCTGGCGCTGATCGGGATCTTCTTTGCCTCGACCGCCGGCCATTTTCCAGAGCAATCTCAAGCGGATGTTGGCCTACTCCAGCATTGCGCAGGTCGGCTACATGGTCTTGGGAATCAGCTTGGCCTCGGCGACCGGATTGACGGCGGGCATCGTGCATATGTTCAATCACGCGCTGATCAAGGGTGGTCTGTTCATGGCCGTCGGCTGCCTGGCGCTGCGGTTACCGTCCTTGGAGCTGGAAGACTTGCGGGGGATTGGCCGGCGGATGCCGTTGACGTCGTTCGCTTGGGTGCTGGGGGGCTTGGGCCTGATCGGTGTTCCCGTGACCGCCGGGTTCATCAGCAAGTGGTATCTGATTGTCGCGGCGATCGAGGCGGGGTACGGATGGGTGGTCGCCTTGGTCCTGGTCAGCTCCCTGCTGTCGTTGATTTACGTCTGGCGATTCGTGGAAGTGGCCTACTTTTCTCCCCCGCCGCCGGATTCTCCGGAGGTGCCGGAGGCTCCCGCCGTCATGCTGGTGCCGACCTATTTGGTGATTGGAGCGACGTTGTTCTTCGGATTGTGGACCACCTTTTCGGTTGGTGTGGCGCACCGGGCCGCCCTGCAGCTGCTGGGGGCCGACGCATGACACTCAGCACGCGGATCATCTTGGCGTTGCTGCTGCCGTTGTCGGCTGTCCTGTGGAACGTGCTGTTTGACCGGCGACCCAACCTGCGCGACTTCTGCCAGGTGCTGGTTTCCGCGTTGCTGTTCGGCGTGGTCTGCAGCTTGGCCCCCGAGGTGTTTGCCGGAGAACGCCCCGAAGTGCTGCTGTTGGATCTGCTGCCGGACTTTCCACTGCTGCTTGCGGCTGGAACCGCTGGGGATGCTGTTTGCCCTGGTGGCGTCGGGGCTGTGGATTGCCACGGCGTTCTATTCGATCGGATATATGCGGGCCCATCACGAGGAGCACCAAACGCGGTTCAACATTTGTTTCGCCGTGGCGATTTTCGCGGCGTTGGGAGCGGCGTTTTCCGGCACGATGTTTACGCTGTTCGTGTTCTACGAGGTGCTGACCATTTCGACCTATCCGCTGGTTACGCATCATGGGACCGAGAAGGCGCGGCGCGGAGGGCGGACCTATCTGGGGATTCTGCTTTCAACTTCGATCGGCTTCCTGATGTTCGCTCTGGTGTGGACGTGGAGTGTTGCCGGTACGCTGGAGTTCCTCCCGCAGGGCATTCTGTCGGATGCCTACCAGGAAGGACGGATCAGTCGCGGGGGACTCGCGGCGCTGCTGGCCCTGTTCGCCTTCGGCACGGGCAAGGCGGCCCTGATGCCGTTCCACCGCTGGCTGCCCGCCGCCATGGTGGCTCCGACGCCGGTCAGTGCGCTGCTGCACGCGGTGGCCGTTGTCAAGGTGGGAGTCTTTACGGTGATGAAGGTCGTCGATCTACATCTTTGGCCTGGACCTGCTGCAGCAATCCGGGGTCAGCGTCTGGCTGATGTACGTCGCGGCGGCGAGTATCCTGCTGGCCTCCTTGGTGGCGTTGACGAAAGATAATCTCAAGGCGCGACTGGCCTACTCGACGATCAGCCAGCTCTCCTACATCACGCTGGGTGCGGCGTTGGCCCAGCCTCTGGGCGCGATCGGCGGCAGCATGCACATTGCAATGCACGCGATGGGCAAGATTACCCTCTTCTTCTGTGCTGGCGCGTTCTACGTGACCACGCACAAGACCGAGATCAGCCAGATGCGGGGGATCGGTCGCCGGATGCCGGTGACGACGACCGCCTTTCTGTTGGGGTCGCTCAGCATTATCGGTTTGCCGCCCTTCGGTGGCATGTGGAGCAAATGGTACTCTGGGGCTGGGGGCCATCGCGGCGGATCATCCGCTGCTGGTGGCCGTGCTAATGATCAGCTCGTTGCTGAACATCGCCTACCTGCTGCCGGTGGCGATTGCCGGGTTCTGGTATCCGGCCGAGGATGAGCGGGCCGACGGGGCGATTCGCGAGGCGCCGCTGTTGTGTGTGATTCCGTTGACGATCACGGCTCTCGGCGGTGTCGTGCTGTTTTTCCTGGCCGACCGCATTTACAACGTCTTGGTTCCCCTCGGATCCCTGTGAAGTCATGTCGATCTACCTTCTCGTCCTGGACCGAGCGCCTTGCGAATTTCCACCCCCTGGCGATTCTGCTACTGGGAGTGGCCATCGCCCTGCTTGCGGTCGATGCTCTGTACCACAAGCATGGGCACTTCTCGGTTGAGGAGCGGTTCGGGTTTTACCCCGCCGTGGGCCTGCTGTCGCTCGTTCTCTTTGTCTTGCTCGCCCGCGCCCTGCGTCCGATCCTGGAACGGAAAGTGACGTACTACGATGAGGAAAAACGGCCGTAATAGAACGCGGGAAATACGCGTTTTCCCCGAGAAACAGCGCGTATCACTGGCACTGTCGGCCGTCATTCCGTGGGGCAAGTCTTGTAGTAAGACGCAAAAAAGACAGGAAGACAGTCAACCTCCCTGACTGTCGGGTGTCAGTTGGGCGAGTCGAGCTTCTTCCAGAGCGACTTGACGCATCCTGCGGATTCTGGCCCGGTCAATCGAAGCAGCTTGGTGGCGATTATGGACCCGTGCTCCCTGCGGGGCGTGCTGTGCGGATGGCAGTGTGCGGAAGCGTAGTCAGTGAAAATGTGCATGCTCAAGCTGGCTATTGCATGCGCGTCGAACTGACGTCGTTACACGCAGATTAATCTCGCCCTTTTCTTCTCGTTACTTCGAAATTCGTTGACTTTCAACGACCAATCTCCCCACAATACAAGCCGCTTCAACACGAATGGGGGCAGCTGATGAAGACGCCACCATCGTCTACGGTTTTGCGCACCCGGTGAGCGGGGCGCAGAGCGTGGGTGATGGTGGCGTTTTTTATTGGCGGCAATCGAGCACACGCTGGGCGCTGGCCGTCGCGACCGTCGGCGCATGAAGGGGACGAAGTCATGCACACGACTCATGTACGAGCGTTGGCATTGGTTGTTGTCGGCTCGCTGGTCGGTGCGCAGACGGTACGTGCCGACATCTATCGTTGGGACACGGGTGAGTTAATTCCCGGCACAGAGGGGATTGAGCCGGGGCCGGGGGTGCAACTCCGGGATTGGAACACGGAAGACCACAATCTGCGCTATGCGGACTTTGCAGGTCTGGACCTCTCCAATGCCCGTTTCGAAATCTCATTGCGAAATCACGCACGCTTGGGGCGATGACTGCAGCAACTGGAGCAACCTGCTGGACTACGCCGATTTCTCTGGGGCGAATCTCCATGGCGTTTTCCTCGGTTCATCAGAAGGCACCTCGTGCTGCATAATGAGCAGCTCTTTTTCTTATCGTTTTAGTCCTGCTTCGCTAATGGAAGTGAACCTGACGGGAGCGAATCTCACCAATGCAGATTTACGGGAAGTGCGATTGACCGGTGCCACCCTGACGGGTGCGGTGGTCACTGGCGCCAGCTTTGAGGCGACAACGCCAGGTTTCACCGCGGCACAATTGTATCCACGGCCAGCTTTCAGGCGCAGGACTTACGGGGCATCAACCTTTCGAAGAACAACCTCAGTCGCTGGCCCTTTTTGGAGCAGAATCTTACCGATGCAAATCTCCGAAACTCGATACTCGCCGCTGCCAACCTGAGGGGAGCGAATCTCACCAATGCAGATTTACGGGAAGTGGGATTGACCGGTGCCACCCTGACGGATGCGGTGGTCAACGGAGCCAGCTTTGAGGCGACAACGCCAGGTTTTACCGCGGCACAACTTGTATCCACGGCCAGCTATCAGACGCAGGACTTACGGGGCATCGACCTTTCGAAGAACAACCTTAGTGGCTGGGACCTTTCGGAACAGAATTTCACCGATGCAAGTTTCGCCGACGCGCCGCTTAGCGGTGCCACCCTGACGGATGCGGTGGTCACTGGCGCCAGCTTTAAGGCGACAACGCCAGGTCTTACCGCGGCACAACTTGTATCCACGGCCAGCTATCAGGCGCAGGACTTACGGGGCATCGACCTTTCGGACAACTACCTTGGTTTTTGGGACTTCTCGGAGCAGAATCTCACCGATGCAAATCTACGGAACTCGATACTCGCCGCTGCCAACTTCACCAGGGCAGTCATCGGCGGCGCTGATTTTTCAGGCACCGGGCTCGTCGCCGAACAGCTCTATTCGACCTTTAGCTATCAGGAGGGAAACCTGCAGCATCTAAAACTCGGGGATTTCAGCGGACACGATTTGAGCGGTTGGGATTTCAGCGAACTTGATTTGAGTGGGGCCTCCTTTGGAACGTGTTTTTGTAACCGGGCATCCAGCCTCGCTTGAATTTGTCTGTTCGCATTCCACATACAGCATTCTCAACGACGCCAACTTCACGGAAGCGGATTTGACCTCGGCGAGCCTGAGCTGCTCGTCGATGCAAAATGCGAACCTGAAGCGGGCAAACCTTCAAGACGTTTCGTTTAGGTGCGAGTCGTGGTTGGTACCAGGTTTGAACACGACTCTAGATGGTGCCAACCTGATGGGTGCCAATGTAACCGGCGCCAATTCACAAGACGCAGACTGGGATTCCGCCATATACAACCAGTGGACCGTTTTTCCTGCTGATTTCGACCCGGCAGCGGAAGGCCTCATCTACGTGGAATCCCCCGCGGGTGATTTTGACATGGATAACGCCCTCGACGTCGGTGACGTGGACATATTGTCAGAGAGGATTCGCCTTGGATACGTGGATTCGAACGGCTACTGGAATGACGCCATGTTTGAACTCAACGTGACGGTGTCGTAAACGGTGAAGAACACCGCTTCTGGGTCAAGGACCTTGCGAACACGTGGTACGGCGACGCCAACCTCGACGGTAAATTCAACAGCAGCGACTTTGTGCAAGTCTTTGTTGCCGGCACGTACGAGACGAGTGAGAGTGAATTGTAGACCCAGTTCCTGGTCTGAAGGTGACTGGAATGCCGACGGCGTGTTCGACACGGGTAGATTTCGTGATTGCCTTTGGGGACGGTGGCTACGAGCAAGGTGAGCAAGGGCCACGACCCGATGTTGCGGCGGTGCCGGAGCCAATCGCCGCGTTGCTGTTGATTCTCGGCGTTCTTTGTTTCGTCTGCCGTTGCCGTGTTTCTACTTGACATTCCGCGCCAAGCGACTCCACAATAATGGTGCCTCACAGCAATGAGGGGCAGCCAATGAAAACGCCATTATCATTCAGAGTGTGAGCGGCCAATCAAGAGTCGTGACACATGGGTGACAATGGCGTTTTCTTATGCGCCGACGCACCGTTTTCCGAAGCTGCTGGAGGGACACACGATGAATATCGCCCGTGTAACTACTGTGACAATCGCGGCCTTATGTCTTGTTCCGCTCTTGGCACCGAATGTTTTTGCGGCTGATGTGCCGCTGATTAGACTGCCGGAACGCACAAACCCGACGCACGTCACCTTCGTCTACGACTCAGCGGACGGTAGCGTTTCGGTGAATGCGAACAACGATGGTGACCCCGCTCCGGGTACCATCTCGAGGTTGAACTTGGTGTCTGCGAGCGGGCAGTTCCTTCCGGGAAATGCGGCATATCATTACGCCCAGTTCCCGAACCGTCTGCCACGACGCTGATGCTTCTCGGGTCGCTGGGACTAACAGCAAAGCGTCGAAGACGTTGCGGTCCTTAGCCTGCGACAGTTTGTCACAGGGGTGGCTGATTGCCCTCGGGCATCGTCGCGTGTAGGAAGAGGCTGCCACGTCTGCCAGGCCATGATTGCTGGCTGAGTTGAAAAACGGCCGGCTGCCGGCGGTAAAAGTGCACCGAAAACCGACCTTCGCCGAACGTCTCGTCGGGGATTCTCAGGAACTGAGTCGACAACGGTCGGCGTGCATCCCGTCACCAAGAAGGAGAGCGACGGGTTGAAAAAGGGTGGCCAACCGACCAGCACAATGCTGGGATGTAGCGCCGACCAGCCGCCACAGGCTTACACTTGGGCTTGCCCTCGCAAGACGGTTTGCCAGTTCGCAGGTTACATCTTCCATCAACGTCTCACACTGTGCGACACGCCATTGGCATTCGTCGAGCGACGATTGTCGAACCGCCAGCCACTTCGCCAGCGCCTCTTCGGCCGACCCGGTGAAGTACCACATTTTGCTTTTGGCGTATTTGTGCCACCGTCCAGTGGCGTGCCGGCGCAACGGGTACTCGGGGTAAGGTAGCGGCGGTTTTGACGGCTTGGTAGAATTCCCTGCGGCCATGACGCGTCCTCCTGAAAGCTGGTGCGTCGTGGTCCTCGCCGGCGGCGACCACCGTCGGCATTTTTTGTAGATCCACTTGGAAAGGACATTCTTTGGTGTGCGTAATCCCTTTGCAGTCAGTGGCTTACGATAAATAGCCGAAAGGTTGCGATGAATAACTTGCCTCCCGGGACGCTGTTGATCATCGGCGCTTGGCTGCTTCCGTTGCTGCGTCGGCCATGGAGAGAAATCTGGCTGGTGGCGCTGCCGTTGCTGAGTCTGGCCCATCTGCTGGCAACGCAGCCGGATGGAACGGTGCTGACTTGCTCTTGGTTCGAGTTGACGCTGACGCCGATTCGCGTCGATCGGCTAAGCCTGGTGTGGGGCGGGATCTTCCATCTGGCGGCGGCGCTGGCCGCCTTGTATGCGGTCACCGATCGCGACGACGTCCGGGACGTGGCCGCGCTGACATACGCCGGATCGGCCATCGCCGCCGTGTTTGCCGGTGACCTGCTGACGCTGTTCGTCTTCTGGGAGTTGACCGCGATCACTTCGGTCTTCCTGGTGTGGATCGGCAAGTCGCCTCGGGCATACGCGGCCGGATTCCGATACTTGCTGGTCCAGGTTGCCTCCGGCGTCCTGCTGATGGCCGGCGTGATGTTTCATTATCAACAGACCGGATCGCTGGCTTTTGGTGAGCTCGACCAGATCGGTGTCTTCGACTTGCAGCAAGGCTGGGGACCCCGACTGATTCTGCTCTCGATGGGGATCAAAGCGGCGTTCCCCTTCCTGCATATGTGGTTGCCCGACGCGTATCCGGAATCATCCCCGGCGGGAACGGTCTTTCTGAGTATCTTCACGACAAAGTTGGCGATCTATGCGCTGGCCCGCGGCTTCGCGGGGACGGAGGCCTTGATCTGGATCGGCGCCATGATGACCGTCTTTCCGCTCGTCTACACGATTCTCGTGAATGACCTGCGGCGAGTGTTAGCGTACAGCTTGAACAATCAACTCGGCTACATGGTCGTCGGTATCGGGCTCGGTACGCCCTTGGCGATCAATGGAACCGCGGCGCATGCCGTGTCACACATCTTGTACAAGAGCCTGTTGTTTATGAGCATGGGAGCCGTGCTGCGGCAGGCGGGTACCGTGCAGGCGTCAGAACTGGGTGGGCTCCGTCGCTGCATGCCCTGGACGATGGCAGCCTGCTGTGTCGGGGCGCTCGGGATGTCGACTCCGCTCTTTTGTGGCTTCGTGAGCAAGTCATTGATCTTCACGGCGGTGGCGGAGGAACACCTTTTCTGGGTTTGGCTGATCCTGGTGGCGACCTCGGCCGTGGTCTTCGTGCAGGCCGGCGTCCATCTGGTTCTGCGGACGTTCGGCGGGTCCGGACCGCACGAAGCGTGTGAGGAGGCTCCCGTCCCGATGCGGTTGGCGATGCTGCTGACGGCCGCCCTTTGTATTCTCGTGGGCGTGCTGCCCCAGACGTTCTACCGATTGCTGCCAGGTCCCGTTGAATACCAACCGTACACCCTTCCGCACGTCATCACCCAATTGCAGCTGCTGGTCTTTGCCACGGTGGCTTACCTGGGGCTCTGGCACTGGGGCATCTATCCTCGATTGCACCCGGCCTGCTACCTGGACGCGGACTGGCTGTACCGCCGACCGTTGCCACGACTGGTGCATCGGGGCCGCCGACAGCTGCACCGAGGGGCTGTTCGGGCGGAGTTCCTTCGTCGCCAGGCGCTGTCGTATCTGACCGAATTCCTGCGGAACCAGGTGTCGGAGGTCGGACGTCACGGTGCCGCCCGTCCCACCGGCTGGATGGCGCTTTGGGCCGGGATCCTGCTGGCAACCTGCCTGTTGCTGTATTACGTGTAAGCCGGGTTGCGCGAGTCAGGTAAGTCGCGGCTGCTTTTTCGGCCGCGAGTGGGTCAACAATTTCCGAATTTTTTGCGAAGTAACACCTCTGGTGAGGGGGTTGTATTTTGCGTTTCGGGGCGGTCTCGATTAAACTACCACTTGTGCGTTGAATCGGTTTGTCGACGACCCAGAGTTGCAGGTCCCAGGCCGCCGGTCGCCCCCGCAGCCGCAGCGTGGCTGCTCGCTCCACTGTGCCCTTGGGCTCGAATCCTCTCGGGTCTTTGGAAGCGACCGCAGTGGTTATAAGCGAGGGGCGATCCCCCCCAGAGGCGGCTACGATCGAGGGTTCGACGTAGCACGTGTTAGGGCGTGGTGCGACGGAGCCTAGCCCGCCGACCAGTTCGCGAACTCTGGAAGTCGAGAATTCGTGCATGGCTCACGGAGGCTGCGTGTCGGTTTGCGCCAGTTGGCCGCCGCACTGACGACGAGCTGGAGGCCCCCACACAACCCGGAGGACAATCCGTTGATCACATCTGCGACGCTGAAGGAGTACACCTTGAAGGACTTGGCCCAGATGGCCAAGAAACGTGGGATCTCCGGTTGGCATTCGATGCGGAAAGGGGATCTGATTCGAGCACTCGTGCGAGATGCCAAAGCGGCGACACGGAAAAATGGCAAGACTAACGGACGAACGGCGACGTCCGGAACCCGTCTGACCGGCCGAAACAGCTCCGCCACGAAGATTAGCAAAGCACCGGTCCGAAAACGCACAAGTCCAGCCGCCCGATCGAAATCCGCTCGCGCGACGAATCCCCGCACGGCCCGCCGCATTCACGAGGTCCAGCAGCAGCAGGAAGAACTGAAGAGCCTGGCCGCCGCGCTGACTTCGGACGCCCCGGACGATGACTCGACGTCGACGGATCGAGTCGTATTGATGGTTCGCGACCCGTACTGGTTGCACGCGCATTGGGAGCTCAGTCGCCGAAGCATCCAGCGCGCTCGCGCGGCGATGGCGGAATGCTGGCATACCGCGAAGCCCGTGCTGCGATTGTCGGAGGTTTCCGCAGGGACGACGACGAGTTCCAGTGAAGTCCATCTCCGGGACATCGAGATCCACGGTGGGGTCAACAACTGGTACATCGACGTTGTTGACCCTCCCAAGGGGTATCGCGTGGAAATCGGGTATCTGGCAACGAATGGACGGTTCCACGCCCTGGCCCGGAGCAACCCGGTTGTGACACCGCGGCCCGGCAGTTGTGACACGGTCGATCAGAACTGGAACGACGTGGTCGAGAACTGTGAGCGGATCTTCGCTCTCAGCGGTGGGTATTCGCCAGAAGGGTCCTCGGACGAGCTGCAGGAGTTGCTCGAAGAACGTCTTCAGCGGCCGGTGGGATCCCCCATGGTGGCTCGCTACGGTGCCGGTGCTTCGCTGGGGCTGGAAGGGGATGCGAGCTTTGAATTCGATGTGGACGCCGAAATGATCATCTTTGGCTCGACGCAAGCGGATGCCCACGTCACGCTGGCCGGGGAACCGATCAAAGTACGCCAGGATGGTTCGTTCACTGTGCGGATGAGTCTTCCCGATCGGCGGCAGGTCTTGCCGGTCACCAGCAGCAGCCGAGATGGCGCGACGCAACAGACCATCGTGTTGGCGATCGAACGCAACACGAAGGTCATGGAGGCGGTCGTGCGGGATGCCGCCGATTGAGGCGGTGACGACGTCATCGAGGCTCGGCAGTGGGCGCGATCGGTTCTCGGCGGGGCCTTCCATGTCGGATTTGACGCACAAAAGGGATCGCCTTCTGCAGCAACTGCGGAGCTACGGCAGTTGTGCGGTCGCTTTTTCTGCCGGCGTCGATAGCTCCGTTCTGGCAAAAGCAGCCCAGTTGGCGCTGGGAGACCGGGCGGTGGCCGTGACCGCCTCGAGTCCCAGTCTCGCCAGTGGCGAACTGGATCAGGCCCGCGCCTTGGCGGAACAGATGGGGATTCGTCATGTCGTGATCGAGACCCAGGAGCTGGATCGCCCCGGTTACGCCGCGAACGAATTTGATCGCTGTTACCACTGCAAGAGTGAACTGTATGGGCGGTTAGAAGACTGGATCGACCGGCTGGGCGTACAGGTCGTCGTGAACGGGGCGAATGTCGACGATCTGGGAGACCACCGACCCGGCCTTCGTGCGGCCGAAGAACGGCAAGTCGCCTCGCCACTGGCGGACTGCGGGTTTCACAAGAACGAGATCCGGGAATTGGCGGCGGAATGGGGATTGCCGGTCTGGGACAAGCCGGCGACGCCCTGTCTGTCCAGTCGCATCGCCTACGGTGAGGAGGTCACCGAAGCGCGTCTGCGGATGATCGACCAGGCGGAACTCTGGCTCCGTCAGCAGGGGTTTACGGTGGTGCGCGTTCGCTACCACCGTGGGGATGTCGCGCGGATTGAAGTCGAGGCGTCCCAGTTGGAACGACTGTGTCAGCCGGACGTCCGCGAACGATTGGTTCGCTACTTGCAATCCTTGGGCTTTCAGTTCGTTAGCGTGGATCTTGCCGGATTTCGCTCCGGCAGTCTCAACACGCTGGTCCCCGTCGATCAACTGGAACGGTCGAGTTAGTGCGTCTCGCACGGACCTGAAGCGTTCGTGGCGATGTATCTTCCGCGCCGCAGGTCCTTGCCCACGTTGGGCGGCAGAACGGCGCGTCAGCGCACAGAAGCCGCGCACGGCGAATCGATGTCGTTTTCGTGATTACTCCTCGGTTGCCGGGGAGTTTCGACCCAGCCTGGGAATCGTTGTCCGCGTAACGGTCAGGGCGCGGATGTCGCTGCACTCGATCGCGTCGTCCCGTCGGCCACGACGACGATGTCCCGGCCGTTGAGCATCACGCGGGCCGGTGTTTCGTCCGAAT
The DNA here is from genome assembly GCA_963776055.1 of uncultured Planctomycetaceae bacterium. GTDB lineage: Bacteria > Planctomycetota > Planctomycetia > Pirellulales > Pirellulaceae > CAVZLD01. The sequence continues at coordinate 224,544 of CAVZLD010000001.1, forward strand.
GCTGCAAGCGGAATTCGACGACTTCGCCCTTGTCCCACCAGATATCCACTTCGAAGCCGCCCCGGGCCCGCAGGCCGGTCACGTGACCGGTGGGCCATGCGTCGGGTAACGCCGGAAGCAGTTCGATCAGATAGCCTTGCTTCGTGTCGCCGACATGACTTTGCAGCAACATCTCGCAGACACCGGCCGCTCCTCCGAAATTTCCGTCAATCTGAAAGGGCGGGTGAGTATCAAAGAGGTTGGGCGTAGTCGCTTTCGCGAGCAGGGCATGCAGATTCTTCCAGGCCAAGTTGCCGTCGTGGAAGCGTGCGAAAAAGTTCACGATCCAGGCCCGCGACCATCCGGTGTGACCGCCGCCGTGAGAGAGCCGGTAGTCGATCGTTTTGCGTCCCGCAGCTAACATCCGGGGAGCATCGACGCGGTTGTATTGGCGTCCGGGATGAATGCCGAAGAGGTGCGAAATGTGCCGGTGACCCGGGTCCGGTTCTGCGTACGGTTCTGCCCATTCCATGAGCCGACCGTCCTCTCCAACGCCGGTGACTGCCAGGTGACCGCGAGCGGCGCGAATCTCTTCGATGACCGGATCCTGAACCCCGAGAGCGGTGGCGGCTTCGAGTGCGTTGGTAAACACGTCCCAGACGATCTGCTGGCTCATCGAGGGACCCATGGAAAGCTGCAGATTGCGACGGCTTCCCGGAATCCGGAAGGAGTTCTCCGGGGATGTGTCCAGACCGCACACGAGCTGTCCGGTGGCTGGATCTTCCGTCAGGTAATCCAAGTAAAACAAGGCCGCCTCGCGCAGAATCGGCCAAGCTCTTTGCCGCAAGAACTCTCGATCACCGCGGTACCGGAATCGCTCCATGAAATGCTGCGTGCTCCATCCGGCACCATGCGGCCACATGCCGTATTGCACGTTGCCGAAGGCTGGCGTGTGATACCAGGCATCCGTGGTGTGGTGTGCCGTGAACCCGCGGCAACCGTAGGCGTTTCGCGCCGTCTCTCGCCCCGCGGGCAACAGGTCTTCGATCAAGTCAAAGAACGGTTCGTGGCACTCTGACAGATTCGCGACCTCGGCCAGCCAGTAATTCATCTGGATATTGATATTAATGTGGTAGTCCGCGTTCCAAGGCGGGGTGAGGCTGTCGGCCCAGATCCCCTGGAGGTTCGCGGCAAGGTTGCCCGGACGTGACGATGTGATCAGTAGGTACCGTCCGAACTGAAAATAGAGGGCGAACAAAGCCGGGTCGGAACACGGAGGAACGCCCGCCTGGCGGTACTCGTCGCGGATCGCCGCGAGGCGTACGTCGGTCGTTTCGCTCGCGCGATGCCAGCCGCCCAAATCCAGTGAGCAGCGACGAAACAGGCGGCGATGTTCACGTACGTGATCGGCCAGGAGTTGGGGAAACGGTTTTTGAGCGGCAGCAGAAACCGTCGCCGCGGTCGTCTTCGACAGATCGTCAGACAGCGGCTTCGATGGATCGTCGCGATTGTAGTCGGTCTGTGCCGCGAGATAGAAGGTTACGCCGTCGGCTCCATCGATGGTCAGGGAACCGTCGGATTGACGATTCAACGTGCCGCCTTCCGGAACGGCCTGCAGCAGTGCGTAATAGCCGACCCCCAGATGCTCGCCGTTGTGAGACGCTCGTCCGCTCATCGAAATCGTGTCGTCGGTCGCCTGCACCGAGAAATCTGCCGGGCGGCTTAAGGAGATGGTCGCTCGGACCGCACCCGGCTGATCCGCGGTCCAACGCACGATCAGGACATCATCGACGGCCGACGCGAACACCTCGCGGGTGTGCGTGACACCGTCGAGTGTAAACCGGGTCGTTGCCATGGCGTTATCCAAGTCCAGCGCACGTCGGTAGTCCGAGACCCGGAGGCTCCCGTCGGGTTCGACATCTGTCATTTGAATCGTGAGATCGCCCAAGGTCTGGTAGCTGCGCGGACTGATCCGTTGCGCCATGTTCCGTTGCACCAATTGCTGGGCTTCCTCTGGCTTGCCCTGGAACCAGAGCTCCCGAGCGTGCATGAATGCTTCGCGAAAGCCCTCTCTCAGTTCCGGCACGGGGGGCCCTGCCCAGAGGGATTCCTCGTTGAGCTGGATACGCTCCCGGGCCACCTTGCCGAAGACCATGCCGCCGAGCCGTCCGTTACCCACCGGCACCGCGTCGCGAGCCCAGACCTCCGCCGGTTCGTCGTAATGCAAGACCCATTCCTGCGGTGCGGCGTAGTCAGTCCACGCGAAAAAAACAAAAAAACAGAACAATGTGTGTCTCATGGTGTACCCCCTCGTACGGTTGCCATCATTGCGATCTTCCGTTGAGTTTTGTCATTCATTCCAGTGCCGCAGCGATACGCCTGTCCAGTGTGCCATGCCGAACGCGATCCAGACGATGAAGTTCCTGCCGGCAAGATACATCGCGATGCGGATCCGACCACCCCAACCGCACCAGATTCCTTGTCTTCCCGCGAGCCACGCAGCAAGCACCGTTCCCATCGAATCGGCACCCCACATGAAGGTCGCAAAGGCGATCCGCACCGGGGGCGACTCCCCCCCGGGTGGCCGCGACCGGTTGTAACCAAAGTCGAAACAACTGGTCGTCACGGAACTCATGCAAAGCAGGGCTGTGAGGAACAACAGTCTTCGCAGTGCGGTCATCAGCTGCGCACGATCGACGCGTGGTTTCCAAAGGGGCAGTCTGGCGAAAGCGGATATCACGAATTCCTGGAGGCCTCCGGATTGGAACTTGCCAAGAGTCACGACGTCTTTCTGCCAGCCCATGTAGTATCCGGTCTCGCAGGGCTACTGAAAACCCAGTGAGATCATGGCCGTGGTTCCTTGTGAACGATCTTGCCTCCCGGGGGCGGTTTTTGTAGTCTTCCCCCCACTCGGTTGCAGCGGGATATGCCGAATCGGTGCAGCAAGCGTGTGGCTTTCCCAAGAACCGAATACCCCGCCATTCCACACTGGCAGCGGACGTCAAGATTCATCGATCCGGCGAGGCCCCTGTGACCGCAGACAACCGTCTTGTCGATCGTCGCTTTGACGGACGTACGGCCTGTTACCTCGCCATTTTAACCGGTCTCTCTCTCGCCTCTGCTTGTACTTCTCGATCGGTCGTGTCACGACCGGCGTTATTCGACCGGTCTCGTGCTCCACAAGAATTCGAGACCGAGGTAACGGTCAAATCGAAGTCCGAGCTGTCAGCTCGAGCCGAGGAGGCTTACGAGAAAGGCAAGCGGTTGCGAGCCAACTCCGATCCGGAGGCCACGGCCCTGTTCCTCGAAGCGACGATCCTGGCTTGGCAGGCGGTCTACGAGACGTCGACTGCGGCCAGCTCGCCGCACGAGCGAGTGGGAGTGCTATACCACGACAGCCTGCGAGGCCTGATTGAGTCGGCACAGCAGTTTGGCCAAATCGATCCTCGACACGGAATCCGTCTGGATGCCGTGGGCTTGGACGCTCCGATTCCGATTCGGTATCACGCCTTTCCGTGGCAGCCGAAAGATTTTCACGAATGGATCCCCGTGCGGGACTACGAAGACGAACACCTACCGCAGAAGCATAGTTGGGATGGTTGGGGTGTTCCCTTGATTATGGTGCGACAACCGAGTGCGAGCGATCGCTTCATGACGACGGCCCTGCCTTTTTCTGCGACAGTTCTTCTGCGGCCCTCGTCCGCGACGAAGTCCGGCGCCGAGCAGCCTGGTTCCGGTCATGTACTCGAAGTATTCAATCCCTTGGTGGTCCAATCGTTGCCGCGAAACGCGAAAGATACGAGTCCCTTGGCGCGAGATCTAACGGCGCCGATCGTTTGGCTGCGGCAGAACTCACCTCATCTCCAAACCGAAGCGTTCCTCCATCCGGACCAGATCCGACGCAGCGGCCAGTTGATCCAGCTGGAACCTTATCAGGCAGATAAGATACCGGTGGTCTTTGTGCATGGATTGCTTTCCGATCCGTTGACCTGGGCCGGCTTGATCAACGAGCTGCGGGCACATGATTGGTTCAACCAACGGTTCCAGGTCTGGGTTTACGGCTATTCGACGGGAAGACCGTTTCTCCGGTCGGCTGCTGATTTTCGCCATCAATGGGCAGCCGCCTGCACCGAGTTCGGGGGAAGTGAGCCGGACGCAGCCTTCCAACACGCGGTCATCATCGGTCACAGCATGGGCGGTCTGATCTCGAAGCTGCAGATTGCTCACAGTGACGACCTGCTGTGGGAGTCGTTTGCCGACCGCCCGCTGGATTCACTGGTGGCGGATACGATGACGCGTGAGTACTTGGACAATCTGTTCTTTTTCGAGCCGATGCCGTTCATCGAGCGGGCAATCTTCCTCGGTACGCCACACGGTGGCTCGCCGATCGCTCGCGAGTCGATGGGGCGTTTTGCTTCCCACTTGGTGGATCGTTCCCACGAGTTCTCGGAAGCCTACGCGATGTTTCTGGAGCAGAACCGCGGAGCGATCAAGCCGTTTTTTGCCAGACGCCTTCCGACAAGTGTTGATCTATTGGAACCGGAGGACCCCTGTCTGCAGGCGATGAGGCAACTGCGTGTGCCGGACCACATCCGCTTGCATTCGATTATTGGAACCGGGCGCAGAATGCTGATCGGCGGACGCGCCGATGGTGTTGTGCCGGTGGAGAGTGCGCGTCACGCAGGTGTCGAGAGCGAATTGCTGGTTGCGGCAACGCACCGGCGCATTCAGAATCATCCGGAGACGGTCCAAGAGATCCTTCGCATCCTCACACTGCACTTGGAGGAGTGTTCTCCCCGGCTGGCAAGTACCTCGCGTGCCCCGCACTGATTCGTCCAAGGGGCGATGGGTGTCCGGCGGGAATGGCTCGTCGCGGAGTGACCTTGACAGCGCGCAGCAGTACCCTGCTGCGTCTCGTCACCCATTCTGCTCGAAAGAAACGTCGCACGAACGCGCGATGTTCGTGCGACGCGCAGAAAGCCGTCCCGGAGCCCGCGACCCAGGGCCGCTTCGCCGGCCCCGGGGGGGTGATGCTCCCTGGCGCAGGGGCACGAGCGGTCACTCGACGAACGGGTTGTAGCGACCGGGGTAGGCGATTGGGTAGATGCCATCTTCGTTGGGAACCACCGGGGGCGTCGTATCCCAGGTGTAATCGGCAATCCCGGGGGCCTCTTCCTTCCCGCGTTTCACGGCGTCATCCCACTTGATTCTCTTGCCGCTGTAGGTCGCCATCCGCCCCAGCACCGCGGTGAAGCTACTGGTCGCACCGTAATGTCCTTCGTTGTAGGGCAGGCCTTTGCGAATGGCTTCGACAAGGGCGAAATGCTCCTGGTCGTAATCGCCGAATTGGAACGGCACGCCGTTGCGATCCTTCGCATCCCCTTCGCCTCTCATGTTGCCTCGACCGGTCGACCCGAAGGCGTATTCATCCACTCTGTTGAAGCAGTCCGGGACGTGTCGGCACTGGCTGTACATTTTCGTGCCGTCCGGATAGGTGAATTCGACGAAGTGATGGTCGAAGATCTGCGTCTGCGGCCGATCGCGTCGGCGGATGGCGTCGCCGCCCATCCCGTTGGCTTCGACCGGGTGTGCATCCTTCGCCCAGTTGCAGACGTCCAGGTTGTGGACGTGCTGCTCGGCTGATGTTGTCCCCGCTGAGCCAGACGTAGTGGTACCAGTTGTGGACCTGCTTCTCCATCTCCGTTGCGGATTCGGAGGGAGGATTGCGCCACCAGATGCCGCCGCCGTTCCAGTAGGCTTGCAGCAGGATCAGGTCGCCGAATTTGCCGTCGTGGATCTGCTGAATTCCATTGACGTAGCCGGCATTGTGTCGGCGTTGCAGGCCGACGCCGACCTTCAACCCTTTTTCATCGGCCAGCTTGTTGGTTTCGAGCAAGGATCGATAGCCGGCGGCATCGACGCAGCAGGGCTTTTCCATGAAGACGTGCTTGCCGGCTTCAATGGCGGCCTTGTAGTGCAGGGGGCGAAAACCGGGTGGCGTGGCCAGAATCACCATCTCTACGCCGGCTTCGATCGCCTTCTGGTAGGCATCCAGTCCCCAGAAGGTTTTTTCGGGGGAGACATTATGCGCCTTGGCTTGGTTCTCGGCATTGCCTTGGAACGCGTCGGCGACGGCGACAATCCGCGTGTTCTCACAGGCGTTCAGGTTGTTCTGCGCGGCTCCCCTACCTCGGCCTCCGCAGCCGATCAGCGCGATCCGAATCTCATCGCTACCGGCGGCGTGAACGGGGCGCGACCAATTGAGTGATCGCCGCTCCGGCCACGACGGCTCCGGAGGCATCTTGCAGGAAGCGACGCCGAGAGGATTTCGACTGCGGGCTGGATTCACGTTGCATGACGCAAGTTCCTTTCAACCAAGGTGAAGTAGCTGCACGCCTCGTCGGACCCCATGGTCCCGAGGGGCCGTTGTCCGATCTCCGCGCCATTTCAAAGGGACACGGAACTCGGTGATGCACGCCCGTTGCATTTCCAACGTTCGGATGAAGGCTCCGTAGGGGCCGTCCTAGGTGGGATCAAGGGGCGCACGGCAGGGGTTGGGTGCGCGAGTGGCCGCTGACGCAAGGGCGTGCTTCGAGGGCGCATTATATCAGACGGCAAGGCCGACTGAATCCGTTTCCGGCGGAGACTTTATACAGATTCCGGAACGACCCACGGTTCGCGGTAGGATCGGCGAAACAGCCGCATCGCCTCGGTTGAATCGAGGATTTGCTCGTTCTGGCCATCGATCTTCAGCTTCTCTCCTCCGAGCCGATAGCTGATATTCGCGTAATGGGTCCACAAAGCACTGCGGTGGCCTTCCAGGATATCCGCGTGGGGGCGATTTCGCGTCCGAATGCACTCCAGAAAATTCTGCTTGTGTTCCGCGTCGGGGAACCGGCCGTACTGCTGCGCCTGGATCACCGGCTGGCGACTCTGGGGCCGGTCGAACACCTGCCAGCCGCCGCCATGCCGACCGATCACCATCAGCCCTTGCGTGCCAAAAATCTCGATGCGCGTGGAGTTCTGCATCCACAAGGGAAAGCGATCGGTTTGCCGCACCTCGGGGTCCGTCTTGAGCATGTAATCGCCGAAGAGCGTCAGCTCGAGACTCACCAGGAGTCCATCGAAATCGTAGAGGGCAATCTGCGTGTCCGGCGTTTCCGCCACCAGTTTTTCGGGCTCGGCGGCGAATCGGCCGCCGGTGGAGTAGACCGTCCGGGGATAGGTGACATCCAACAGCCAGCGAGCCAGGTCGATCTGGTGACTGGCATCGTTGGCAATATCTCCGCCGGAGTAGCGCCACAGGTGGTGCCAGGTCGAGAGCCACGCCGGATTGTAAGCGTGCTCTGGGGCAGGGCCGTTCCAAACATTCCAGTCGAATCCCTCCGGGGGTTCGCCATCCGCCTGCTTCAGGGCCATGCCCCAGGGCGGTTTCTGGTTGTAGATCCGGCAGAGGTGGACCGTTCCCAGTTTTCCCTGCTGGAGATAGTCTCGCGCCGCCATGTTGTACGGTGCGCTTCGGTTTTGCGTGCCCACCTGCACGACTCGTTCGTAGCGTCGCGCCGCCTGGACCATCTGTTGGCCCTCCCAGCAACTGTGGTGGGCCGGTTTCTCAACGTAGACGTCTTTTCCGGCCTGGCAGGCCCAAACGGTCGAAAGGGCATGCCAGTGATCCGGCGTGGCGCTGATGATGGCATCCACGTGCGGGTCTTCCAAGGCACGGCGGAAGTCCGTCACGACCTGGGGCGCACGGTCCTGTTGCATCTGCGCGAATGCGGCGACGCGGCCCTCCGCCTTGCGGGCATTCGGATCGCACACGTAGGCATACTCGCAATCATCCCGGCTGAGGAAGCCTCGCTGCGGGTGCGTCGCCAGGTCGGTACCCCGCCCCCCGACTCCCACCGCGGCCAAGATCACTTTTTCGGCAGCCGGTGTCCCGCGGGCCGACCGTGGATTGGCCAGAATCGTCAGCCCGGTCGCGCAACCGAGGGCGGCATGAGCGGATTGAGACAGGAACTTTCGCCGGTGGGGACGGTTCATCGCCAGACTCCTGGTGGATCCACGGGAAAGGATGACAGGCCGTCACGATCCGTGATTTCGCGCGGACCACGTGACACGCTCGGAGCAGCGCGAAGGGCGTGCAGCACCGTTCGCGCGATACGGCATGCACCATTTCGGAAGGTTCGTCGGGGCTAGGGCCACTGCCCAACGACTAGCGAGGCATTGTGGCCGCCGAAGCCGAAACTGTTACTCATCGCGCGGCGAACCGGCCGTTCCTTCGCTTGCAGCGGTGTGTAGTCCAGATCGCAGTCGGGATCGGGATGCTCCAGATTGATCGTGGGAGGAACCACGTCCGACATGATCGCCTTGATGGTCAGGATCAGTTCGATTCCGCCGCTGGCGCCGAGCAGGTGTCCCAACTGGCTCTTCGTGCTGGAGATGCTCAGGCGGCAGGCATGATCGCCGAAGACGGTTTTCACCGCTCGGGTTTCTGCTTTGTCGCCCAGCGGGGTGCCGGTCCCGTGCGCGTTGATGTAATCGATTTCGTCCGGGGCGAGTCCGGAATCGCGCAAGGCGCAGTCCATGGCACGGGCCGCCCCGGCGCCTTCTTCGTCCGGCTGGGTGATGTGTCCCGCGTCGCCGCTGGCGCCGAAGCCGAGCACTTCGCAGAGGATCTGAGCGCCGCGTGCTTTCGCGTGTTCCAGCTCCTCGAGCACCAGGATTCCGGCCCCTTCGCTGAGCACAAACCCGTCTCGTTCGGCGTCGAACGGTCGGCTCGCGCCGGGCGGATCGTCGTTCCGTTCGGACAGGGCACGCATGTTCGCGAAGCCGCTGATGCCCATCGGAGTGATCGCCGCCTCAGTGCCCCCGGTGATCATCATGTCGGCGTCGTCATATTGAATCGCGCGCAGCGCATCCCCGATCGCATTGGTGGCGCTGGCGCAGGCGGTCGCGACCGTGTAGTTTGGTCCGCGGATGCCGTAGCGGATGGAGATGTTCCCGCCGGCGGCATTGAGCATCAGTTTGGGAATCGTGAGTGCGGAGACGCGCGCGGGGCCCTTGCGGAGCAGACGCTCGACCTGCGTCTCGATCTCCTGCAGTCCACCGATGCCCGAGCCCAGAATCACACCGCAGCGGAACTGATCTTCGACGTTGAAGTCCAGGCCGGCGTCGTCGACCGCGTCGACCGCGGCGACCAGCGCGAACTGCGTGAAGCGATCGATTCGCTTCATTTCCTTTGAGGCGATATATTCGACCGGGTTCCAGTCGTGGATGTCCCCGCCGAAACGGACCTTGAAATCGGCCGTGTCAAAGATTTGCAGGGGATGGATGCCGCTTTCCCCCGCCAGAATGCGTTGCCAGAGGTCTTCCACCTGGCAACTCAGCGAAGTGACGACACCCAGACCGGTAACAACTACCCGTCGTTTCATGCTGTTCATCGCAAACGGTTAGGATGTTTGCGCTTTCTCGATGAATTCGATGGCCTGGCCGACCGTCTGGATCTTCTCGGCCGCATCGTCCGGGATGTTGATGTCGAACTCTTCTTCGAGTTCCATCACCAACTCGACCGTATCCAACGAATCCGCTCCGAGATCGTTCACGAATGACGTTTCGGGCGTGACCTTTTCTCGATCCACGCCCAATTGCTCCGCTACGATGTCGATCACCCGCTGAGAGACTTCTGCCACCTTGGCCATCCTCCGACGAAAAACTTTGAGGGGGAACTGTCAACAGGTCCCCTTGCCCTTGAAAAGATTCCTGCAGGCGGAACCTTCTTACCAACCGATCAAGCAAAACAGGATAGAGGATTTCTGTAAACGGGGTCAAGACGCAATTGGCCCCGAGAACAGGAGTCCTTCCATCCGTTAGCCGGTCATTCCCCCGTCCACGGTCAAGACCTGTCCGGTCACGTACCCGGCCGCCGGGCTGGCCAGGAACAGGACGGCGGCGGCCACATCCTCGGGTTTGCCCAGTCGTTTGGCGGGGATCCGCTTCTTCGCCTCGGCGATAATCGCCTCGCCCAAGGTGGCCGTCATGTCGCTCTCGATGAATCCTGGTGCGACGGCGTTGATCGTCACATTGCGGCCCGCCAGTTCTCGGCTGAGGCTGCGCGTCAGGCCGATCAGGCCGGCCTTGGAGGCGGAGTAGTTCGTTTGTCCCGGGTTCCCAATCAGGCCCGAGACGCTCGAGATGTTGATCATTCGGCCGCGACGTGCTCGCATCATGATGCCGGGATACCGCCCGGCACCAGAAAAAGGCGCTCCGCAGATTGGTGTTCAGCACGTCATCCCATTCTTCATCGGTCATTCGCGGCAGGAGCGTATCGCGCGTGATTCCGGCATTATTGACCAGGATGTCGATCCGGCCGGACTGTTCGGCCAACTGATCGACGACCTGATCGACGGCCTGACGATCGGTGACATCGCAGGGGCAGGCCAGGGCGGTGCCCCCGCCGGCTTCGATTGCCTGAACCGTCTCCGCGAGTTTTTCGACGCTGCGCGCGACGCAGGCGACCTGGGCACCGCTGTCGCCCAACGCCAGGGCAATGGCCTTTGCCCAGCCCGCGAGAGGCCCCGGTGACAATCGCCACTTGGCCTGAGAGATCGACTGTCAGCCCTCGTTCCGTCCGCTCCGTCATGTTCGTATCGTCCTTTCGGCAACCGCCGCCTGCGGGGGCAGTGCGCCTAGCTGATATTGCTGCAGTTCACCGTTCGGTCAATGCGTCGCAGCAGGCCCCGCAGGACTCGGCCCGGCCCGACCTCGTAGAAGTTCGTGTACTCTTCGGCCAGCAAATGACGCATCGAATCCTCCCACCGCACCGGGCTGACGACCTGTTGAATCAGCAGTTCACGGATCGCCTCCGGATCCTGATGCGGTTGCGCATCGACATTGGAGACCACGGGAATTCGCGGTTTCGCCAGGGGCACATCGGCCAGCGCCGCCGCCAGCTGCTCCACGGCACTCTGCATGATCGGCGTGTGAAATGCGCCAGCCACGGCAAGCGCCAGGACTTTCATCGCCCCTGCGCCCTCGGCCAACTCCACGAGCTCTTCGCAGGAGCCGTTATCACCCGAGACGACGATGTTGCCGGGGCAGAGCAGATTGGCGATCTGCAGGACTTCCCCGGACGTCGCGCCTGGTCGCACAACTGTTCCACTTGCTCGCGTTCCAGCCCCAAGACGCTCACCATGCCGCTGGGCGTGGCATCGGAGGCGGCCTGCATCGCCTCTCCTCGACATTGCACGATCCGCAGCGCCTGGTGGAATTCGAGCACGCCGGCGAAGACCAGCGCGGTGTACTCGCCCAGGCTCAGACCCGCGGCCGCCGAAGCCAGCGTCAGCAACTCGGGTGACTCACTCCGCAATTGCTCGACTGCCGCCAGACTGCAGACGAACAGACCCGGTTGGCTATGGACCGTCGAGTCCAACACCTCGACCGGACCCTCGAAGCAGATCTCTGCCAGGTCGTAACCCAGGATCTGTTCGGCTTCGTCAAACAACTGGCGGGCTGCCGGAAGCGACTCCGCCAGTTGCTGACCCATCCCGACCTGCTGGGCTCCCTGCCCAGGAAACAAAAACGCCGTCTTGTTCAAGGCTCTTAGGTCTCTTCCATATCGACCACGTTGCGACCCATATAGTGGCCACACTTCGGGCAGACTGTATGAGTGGGAACCGCCGTGCTGCATTGGGTGCAGAAGCCCAGCTGTCGCGGTTTCTTCCGGTCGTGCGCTCGTCGACGACCGGTACGAGAATTCGAATGTTTGCGTTTGGGTACGGCCATGGGGCACCTTACGGATCGTCGTCAGGCCGCGCACCTCTCACGGTCGCCGGCCCCGTCCTGGTAAACCCCGGATCTTAAGACCGTACTGGGTGACTGTCAACCGCGCCAGCTCGGCCGATCAGGGGAACAGCCGTCGTTGCCCGGTCGAGGTGGGCTCGTCGGGTACCGGCAGCGGGAGATCCAGGTGTTGATACGACCGGGCGGTGACGACGCGTCCCCGGGGGGTCCGCACCACCAGCTCGCTACGCAAGAGAAAGGGTTCCACTTCGTCGGCCAGCGTATCGGTGGCGGTATTCATCGTATGGGCGATGGCCTCGACGCCAGCCGGTCCGCCGCCAAACACGCGAATGAGCGTCTCCAGGTATTTGCGGTCCTGGCGGTCCAGGCCGAGTTGGTCGATGCCGGCCATGGCCAACGCGGCCTGCGTGATCGAGAGGCGGATCGCGCCGTCGGCGCGGCTGGTGGCATAGTCGCGGACCCAGCGCAGCAGATTGTTGGCTACTCGCGGCGTCCCGCGGCTCCGGCCCGCGATTTCGCGCGTCGATTCCCCATCAATTCGACCGACAGCTTGACCGCGTTGCGGCGGACGATCTCGGCGAGTTCGTCGAGGCTATAGAAATCCAGGTGTTCGCGAATCTGGAACCGGTCGCGCAGCGGTGCCGACAGCAAGCCGGCGCAGGTGGTGGCGCCGATCAGCGTGAACGGCTTGAGCCACAGGTTCAAGCGTACGCGCGTTGGTTCCTTCCCCGTGGACGATATCGATTCGAAAGTCCTCCATGGCGGTATAGAGGTATTCCTCCACCGCCTTGGGCAATCGGTGGATCTCGTCGATAAACAGCACCGACCGTTCGTCGGCGTTCGTCAGATAGGGGATCAAGTCCTTCGGGGCTTGGAGGGTCGCTCCCGATGTCAACTGTACGTGGACCTGCATTTCCCGTGGCAGGCAGAGTGCGAAGGTGGTCTTGCCGAGGCCCGGGGGACCGTCGAAGAGCATGTGCCCAAGCGCTTCTTGGCGTTTCGTGGCGGCGTCGACGGCGATCTGCAGCCGCTCATACACCTCCCGCTGGCCGACCATTTCATGCATTCGCTGCGGTCGCAAGTCGCGTTCCGCATCGTCATTCGCCGGTGGTTGCGCTCCGAGGATCGGTTCCCGTGACATCAGTTGTCTTCCTTTGCAGCGAAATTCGTCACCGGTGGGGGCTCGCAAATGCCCGCCCTGCTTGGGCAGACTGGGGGCCGGTCGACCACGCTGTTCCGTTCTCGTCAGGACTTTGTGCCGGTCGGTTTGTGGCTTTGTTCGTAGATTGCCTGAATCAAGGATTCGACATCCCGGAACTTGTCCGACGTCTGCAAGGCCGCCTCCAGCAGGCGGCGCGAATCCGCCTCGGAATGCCCCAACCCCCGCAGAATCTCGAACGTCTCGTCGACGATGTCGCGGCGCCGCCGCCGCATCCTGTGCCATTTCCTGCGCGACCAGCAGAGCGAACTTGGGCACTTTTCTTCGCAGTTTCGCGATGATTCGTTCTGCCGTGGCCGGACCGATTCCCGGAAGCGCGGCGAGCGCCTTGACGTCCTGTTCCTCAATCGAAGCAGCCACTTCGGCCACCGGACGAACCATCGCGCGCAACGCCTTGCGGAAGCCAACCCCGTCGACCGAGCAGAATAGCTCAAAAAACTCCCGTTCCACCTCGCTCAGAAAGCCGACCAGGCGCGGCGTCAAGCGACCTTGCGCCGGATTGCCCTCCATATATTGGATCGTGTGCAAGCTGACCGTTTCGCCCAACCGGTTCTGCAGTTGCCGCCGAACGAACTCCGGGATGTAGGCCCGGTACTCGAACGCGTCGATCGCGATGGTCAACGAGTCATCGTGGACCGTCTGCACCTGACCGGTGATTTTCGTGATCAAAGGAGCCCATCCTATTCATCGTGAGGCCTTCGGCGGTCGACAACTCGATTGGTTACTGCAGATCCGCCTCATTGTCTCGGCGGAAGCGGGAGCCGGCAAGTCGAACTTCCGCCCTCACGTTTTCACGGTTCTTCTGCCAGATAGAAATGGCACATGGCGACGGCGAGTGCGTCGGCGACGTCGGGTGGATCGGGAATGCCGGAAAGACGCAGTTCCCGCTGCACAGCCTGCTGGACCTGCGCCTTGGGAGCGCGGCCACTGCCGGTCAGGATTTTCTTGACCTGCGTGGCGGAATAGCCGATCACCGGGATCCCGGATTCGGCGGCAGCCAGGCAGATCACGCCGCGGGCGTGGCCCATCAGGATCGCGGTTCGCGGGTGGGCGTAGTGCGAGTACAGTTCTTCCAGTGCCAGGACCGGCGGGTTGTACGAGCTGCACGACTTCGCGAATGCCCTGGTGGATGCGCCTGGACTGCGCGGCGCAATGGCGGAGCCGTTTCCTCCGCGAACCACTCCGGCTTCATGGAGCTCGGAGCCCAGCGACCGTTGCCGGTCCAGCACACCGTAACCGGTGATTCGCAGCCCCGGATCGACTCCCAGTACGCCGCCACCGGATGAGGCCTCCCTAGCCGGCCTTCCAGCCGGTCCCATCCTTACGGTCTTCCAAAGTGATTCCGATCTCGGTCAGGCCGTCGCGAATGCGGTCGGCCGTGGCGAAATCTTTGCGTTGTCGCGCTTCGGCACGTAGGGAGATCAAGCAGTTGCATCAATTGATCCACCAGAGCGTCATCCTCCTGATCGGATGACTGCCGGCGGTGTTTGAAACAAGCCCAGCAATCCGCTCAGTTCCTTGAGCGTGGTGGCGGCGGACTCGAGGGCGGCGATGCGGTTCGGCCTGACGTTGCTCCGTCTCCTCCAGGTTGTGCTGGTCAATGTATCGATTGAGCTGTCTCACGAGGTCAAACAGTTCGCTGACGGCTGCTCCCGTGTTGAAGTCGTCGTCCATTTTCTCCAGGAAAGCGGTTCGAATGCGGGTGACCTGTTCCAAGCAGGCGTCTTCGGTTCCTGGTCCGCCGCACGTGATCCCGGCGGCGCGGGTCGTGGGAGCTTGCAGCGTGTAGAAGGACTTGCCGCGAGATGCGTTCGTAGCGTTCGAAGAAACGATAGAACGTCTCCAGGGCGGTCCGTGCCTCGGCCAACGCGTCGTCGCCGAAGACGATCGTACTGCGGTAATGCGTGCGGAGCAGGAAGAACCGCAATCGCTCCCCGCCTTCCCGTTGGATCAGTTCCGCCAGGCCGCCGGCGCCTTTGGAACGGCTGATCTTCGATTCCACGTCGGCCGGCTGCTCCGCCTGTTCTCGCTCGCCGCGGCCCCCCACTTTGCCTGCGGCGGCGGAGGCTTTCATCAGGCCGTTGTGCAGCCAGTAGCGGACCATCGGGCGGCCGTGGCAGCATTCGCTTTGCGCGATCTCGTTTTCGTGGTGGGGAAAGATCAGGTCCAGCCCGCCGCCGTGGATGTCGAATGTTTCTCCCAGCAGTTGGCGGCTCATCGCGGAGCATTCGATATGCCAGCCAGGGCGACCGGGGCCCCAGGGGCTGTCCCAGGACGGTTCGTCCGATTTGGCTCGTTTCCATAGGGCGAAATCGGCGGGGGCCCGCTTCCGGTCGGCCGTATCGCCGCCTTCTCCCTGGAGGCTGTCCGTGGTGCGGTTGCTGAGCTTGCCGTATTCCTCGTCCTTGGCCACTTCGAAGTAGACGTCGCCGTCCGATTCATAGGCAAAGCCGCGGTCGATCAGTTGCTGGATGAAGTTGATAATGTCCGGCATGTGTTCGGTGGCCCGCGGCATCTGGTCGATCTGATCGACGCCCAGTGCGCGGAGGTTTGCCAGATAGTCTCGGTCATCTCTTCGGCGACTTGGGCCATGGGGATCCCGCGACGGCGCGACTTCGGCGATCAGCTTGTCATCGACATCCGTGATGTTGACCACCAGTGTGACCTGGTAGCCGCTATAGGTCAGGAAGCGTTTCAGCGTGTCGAAGATCACCGGGCCGACCATGTGGCCGATGTGGGCTTCGCGATAGACGGTCGGTCCGCACAGGTAGATGCCGACCTGGCCGGGCTGGACGGTACGAAACGGTTCCTTCTGCCGCGTCAGTGTGTTGTAGACGCGCAACGTCTCGATCGGTTGGCTGTTCGACCGACGGCCGGTCGCTCTTCGTACCCGTCATGGCTCCTCCCTGCAGTCGTTTCCCATGAGTATCTTGATCAGCCTGGTGCGGTCCTGCTTTCTTCCTTCGTAGCAGTGGATTGCAGCAGCACGACGCATTGGGCGGCGATGGCTTCCTCGCGGCCGATGGTGCCTACGGCCTCCCCCGTCTTGGCCTTGACGTTGACGTCGTGTAACGTCGACGTCCAGCAGTTCGGCCAGTCGTTGCCGCAGTGGCCGTTTGTAGGAGGCCAGTTTAGGTCGTTGGGCGAAGACGATGCAGTCGAGATTGCCAACCACGTAGCCGGCGGAATGGACCTCCTGCATCGCGGCACGCAGAAACTCGACCGAGTCGCGGTCGCGGTTCTCGCTGGCCGTATCGGGAAACCAATCTCCGATGTCTCCCCGCGCCAACGCTCCGAGCAGCGCGTCGGTGACGGCATGCAGCAGAACATCCGCATCGCTATGACCGACCAGATGCTGGTCATGGTCGATCGAGAGGCCGCCCAGTCGCAGCGGTCCACCGGGTGCCAGGCGATGCGTATCGTGGCCGATGCCGATCCGTGATCTCTCCGTCAAAGTTCGCTCCCTCGCACGAGCGGCAAGCTGGGCGGATTATAGCGAAAGCCCTGGCGGGCGACAACGCGACCCAACTCGCGAAATCCTCAATAGTTATGCCGAGGCAGCCGCCGCAGGCCGCGACTGTTCGTGGCTCCCGTCCGCTCCTATAATCGGCCGTCATGTGCGTGATCAAGATCCAGGGGCTGCGGAAGTCGTACCGGGTCTACCAAAAGCGAGAGGGCTTGGGGGCTTCGCTGCGGGGGCTCTTTCGTCGTGAGTACCGAGACGTCGCAGGCGGTGCGGGGGATCGATCTGACGGTCGACGGGGCGAGTTCGTCGCCTTTCTGGGGCCCAACGGGGCCGGCAAGACGACGACGCTGAAGTTGCTCTCCGGCGTGATCTACCCCACCGGCCGGGATCGGCGCCGTGTCTGGGACATGTTCCCTGGCAGCGGAAAACGCCTATCGGCGGCGATTTGCCCTGGTGATGGGGCAGAAGAATCAACTCTGGTGGGACCTGCCGGCGAATGAGTCCTTTCGGCTGCATCAGCAGATCTACCAGATCGAAAGCGGGGCATTTCAGCGGACCTGTGACGAGTTGACCTCGCTGTTGGGCGTGGCGCACCTGCTGCGGCAACCGGTCCGCGAACTGTCGCTGGGCGAACGGATGAAGATGGAGCTGATCGCGGCGCTGCTGCATTCGCCCCAAGTGCTTTTTCTGGACGAGCCCACGATTGGTCTGGACGTGGTCGCCCAACACAACATCCAGCAGTTTCTGAAACACTACCAGGAGGAGCGGCAGACGACGATCCTGCTGACCAGTCATTACATGAAGGACGTCGCCGCGCTGTGCCAGCGCGTCGTGATCATCGCCCAAGGGCAGATCAAGTACGACGGATCGCTCAGCGGCATCGTGGATCGATTCAGCCGGCACAAGCGCGTGACGTTGCTCTTTCGCCGACGGGCACCTTCCCGCAAAATCTGGATCAGTACGGCCAGTTGCTGCGGCTGCTGCCGCCCAAGGCGACACTGCAGATCGACCGGCAGCACCTTGCCCGATCGCTGGCCGAGATCCTGCGGCAGCACCTGATTGAGGATGTCAGCGTGGAGGACCCGCCGCTGGAAGAGGTGATTGCCGAGATGTTTTCGCAGGTAGACCAGGTCGACGGCGGCGCCCGCCTGAGGAGACGACCGCATGAGGGCACGCATCGCGACTTGGTGGACGATTCTGCGGATTTCCCTGGAGGAACGGCTCGTCTACCGAGGCGACTTTGCCCTGGGTACGCTGATGCGGTTCCTGCCGATCGTGACCCAGATCTTTCTCTGGAAAGCGGTCTTCGATGCGGTGCCGGCGGTCCGGTTCCGCAGCGACGATCCGCGGCTATGTCTACGACGACTTCGTGGCGTACTACCTGCTGACGATGGTCACGCCGCGCATTTTCCAGCATGCCGGGCTTGGCCAGCGGGATCGCTCGACAGGTGCGCGACGGTGAGATCAAGAAGTTCCTGATTCAGCCGATCGATCTGCTGGGCTTTCTGTTGCTCAGCCGCGTGGCCCACAAGGTGGCCTATTACTCGGTCGCCCTCGGGCCGTTCGCCCTGGTCTTTTTTCTCTGCCGCGGCTACTTCCAGGCCGGCTGGCCCGATCCGGTCACGCTGCTGGCATTTGCGGCGTCGCTGCTGATGGCGTTCGTGCTGGGCTTTTTCTTGGAGGCCACCATCGGTCTGGTCAGCTTCTGGCTGTTGGAGGTCAGCTCGCTGCTGTTCGTCTACATGCTGTTCAATTTCTTCCTGTCCGGACACATGTTTCCCCTGGACATGCTGCCGGAGCCCTGGCGAACGGTCGTGACTTGGCTGCCGCTGCAGTATCTGGCCTATTTTCCCTCCGCCGTCTTCCTGGGGAAGATCCACGGTGCAGCGCTCGCCCGAGGGCTGTTGATCCAGGCCGCCTGGGTCGTCTTTTTTATCGTCGGAAGTCGGGTGCTGTTGCGCCGAGGACTGAATCGCTACAGCGGATTTGGAGGATAAGCGATGGTGCGCGATGACCAACCTTCTTACTTCCGAGTGTTCTGACGACCATCATTCGCAACAGCCTGGTCCGCGACATGTCGTTTCGCTGGAACTTCCTCCTGGATTGTGTGTCGTCCACCTCCTGGGTGTTCATGAACCTGGGCTTCTATCTGCTGATTTTTCGATACGCCAATGAAATTGGTGCCGGAACCGGTTGGGGCAAGTATGAGTTCTTCGTGTTCCTCTCGACGACGATGTTCGTCAATAGCATCGTCCAGGCGTTGTTCATGCCGAGTGCCGAAGAGTTAAGCGAACTGATTCGGACCGGCAGTCTGGACTTTGCCTTGCTGAAGCCGATCGATACGCAGTTCCTGGTTTCTTTTCACCGCGTCGAATGGTCCTCGCTGTCGAACTTCCTCGTGGGGCTCGGGTTGCTGGTGTACAGCCTCCTGCAACTGACAACCCGATCCGTATCACCGCTCACCTTGCATCCGATCGTCTTCCTGCTGTACCCGTTCTACGTCATCTGCGGGGTCCTGATCCTCTACTGCTCTGATGGTCAGCCTCGCCGCCACCAGCATCTGGTTGGGCCGGAACCAATCGCTGTACAACTTCTGGTTCTATATCACGAACTTCTCACGGTATCCGATGGAGATCTACGAGGGGGAGATCATCGGCACGCCGCTGCAGATGGTTTTTCACCTTCATCATTCCCGTGCTGATCGTGGTCAACGTGCCCGCTCGGCTGATGGCTCGACCGCTGCAACCGATCGGCAGCGGGCCCTGGTGGTTGTCGCTGTTCGCGATCCTGGCGACGGTGGCGGCTCTGGTCTTCTCCCGCTGGGTTTTTGTCCGCGCTCTGCACGCCTACCGCAGCGCCAGCAGCTGAACGCGGTGACTTACGGCGTCCTCTGGGACGATTCCCGGTTCGCCGCCCAACTGCCCCCGAAAGATGCATTGAGCCGAGAATTTCCGGACTTCCGTTGGTCGTCCTGGCCCCTTGATCGCGCAGCCATCCATAGGACGGATTCCCCTGCGTCCTTCTGCGACGCATCCGGTCCCAAGCGGTTCTCGCGACGGACCAGCCCTCCTTCCTCCCGGCGCAAGGCCGATGGCGGTAGAATTGATGGTTTGCCCAGTGAGTCTTGCGGGGAAGGGAAGCGGATGCAGTTAGCGTTCAGCAGTAATGCGTACATGCGGTTTTCAGTCGAGGAGACGATCGCGCGTGTGGCGGAGGCAGGGTACCGCGGGATCGAAATCCTGGCCGACGTGCCGCACGCGTGGCCGGTTTTCCTGCTGCCGGATCAGAAACAGTCAATCCGCGAGCATCTGGAGCGGCATGGTCTGACGATTTCGAATCTGAATGCCTTTATGATGAACGCCGTCGGAGACCCGCGGCAACCGTATTGGCATCCGGGATGGACGGACCCCGACCCGCACTACCGAGCCATTCGTCGGGAGCACACGCAACGGGCGCTGCACCTGGCGCAGGAATTGGGGGCTCCGGGAATCACGACCGAACCGGGCGGTTATCTGGCGGAAGGCCAGGATCGGCAGTCGGCGAGTGGGATCTTCTATGAGGAGCTGATGCCGTGCGTGGAGTTGGCAGAGCAGTTGCAGGTCAACCTGCTGATCGAACCGGAGCCGGGCCTGCTGATCGAGCGGTTTGACCAGTACCTCGAGTTCGTGGACCGAATTGATTCGCCGCGGGTGGGCCTGAATTTTGACATCGGACATGCCTTCTGCGTGGGCGAGGATCCGGCCCACTGGATTGGAGGAATGGCGGAGCACACGCGGCATTTTCACATCGAGGATATTCCCGCCAGTCGCGTCCACGAACATCGCATTCCAGGGCAGGGGGCGATTGATTTGGGGGCCACGCTGCAGCGCGATCCTGGCAACCGGCTACGACGGTTGGGTGACCGTCGAGTTGTATCCGTACGGGGAGGATCCCGACGCGGCCGCCCGAGAGGCGCGGCGGGTCCTGTTGGAAATCGCCCGCGAAACGGGCGTACCGCTGACGTGAGGTCTGATGGTCGACTCGGGCGCGAATCCGAAACCGGTGTGCTGGCAGGCTTACCTGCAACTGTTGCGGTTGCCCAATGTGTTCACGGCGGTCGCCGACGTCAGCATGGGGTATCTGCTGGTCTCCGCTGGACGAGTGGAGGTCCCCCTGTTCCTGCCGCTGCTCGTCTGTTCCGCCGCCATGTACTTGGCGGGAATGGTGCTCAACGATGTCTGCGATTATCAGCAGGATTTGCGGGAACGACCCTGGCGACCGCTTCCCGCGGGACGGATTCGCGCGTCGGTCCGCGACCATTCTGGGCATGCAATTGCTGCTCATCGGTTGGGTCGCTGGATGGGTCGCTTCCTGGATCGGTTACCAAGGTCGCACGGGCGCCGTCGCGACGCTGTTGGCCGCAATGGTGCTGGCGTATGACCTGGGTGGCAAGCGGACCTGGCTGGGGCCCCTGTTGATGGGGGCTTGCCGAGCCCTCAATGTTCTTCTCGGGATGAGTGCCGGTGCGAGTTTCTGCGTCTGCCGGCTGCGTGGCCGGCCGGCGGACTGGTCATCGCGGTGGCCCTCGGTGTTTACGTCGCCGGGATCACTTGGTTTGCGCAGCGAGGCGAGGATCAGTCGCCGCCGCCACCTGTTGTGTGGCGGTTCGGTCATGGCGATGGGGATCCTGCTGCTGGCGTTTCCTCCCGTGCGATGGGGTGGGAACTGGGTGAGGCAGGGGCAGTTGACGGACGCCGCCGTCTGGCCGGGCTTGCTCCTGCTGTTGACCCTGCCGGTCTGGCGACGCGTCATCGTGGCCATTCGCCGTCCCGCGGCCGAAGGGGTACAAGCCGCGGTGAAGCAGGCGATTTTGACCCTGATCTTGCTGGACGCCGCGATCTGTCTGGTTGGTGTCGGCCCCCGCGCTGCGGTAGCGGTGTTGAGTTTGTTGATCCCGTTCCTGCTCTTGGGGCGTTGCGTGGCATCCACCTGAAGCATGCGCTGGGGTCAAGATCGCTCCCGACAGGCCGTGCATCGAGTTATGATTGGGGGCTGTGAAAAGAGGATCGGGAAACCCCGACGTGTGTTCGACTTCGAGAAGGAGATGAGACTGTGATGAGAAGAAAACGACTGTGGGGGATGTTGGCCGGGAGTATTCTGCTCAGTAGTGTGGCGAGTCTTTCCGCCCGAGAGTATCTCAGCGGCATCGAATGGGACGAACCGAAAGTGGTCGACCCAGGGCCGCCCGGTAGGTCCGCCCGCCGATGCCGTCGTGTTGTTTGACGGTACCGATCTGTCGCAGTGGAAGAATGCCGATCAATGGAAGGTGGAGGACGGCGCCGTGATCGCCGGTCCCGGTGCGGTCGAGACCAAGGAGCATTTCGGAGATTGTCAGTTGCACTTGGAGTGGGCGAGCTGCCGAAGAGATCACCGGCAGCGGGCAAGGACGGAGCAACAGTGGTGTGTTCCTGATGGGGCGATACGAGGTGCAAGTGCTCGATTCGTACGACAACGAGACCTATTTCGATGGTCAATGCGGTGCGATCTACAAGCAACACCCACCGGAGGTCAACGTCTGTCGCAAGCCTGGCGAGTGGCAGACGTACGACATCATCTGGAAGGGACCCCGTTTTGAGGAAGACGGGAAGTTGCTCAGCCCGGCATTCGTCACGGTGCTGCAAAACGGCGTGGTGGTCCAGAATCACTTTGCCCTGGAAGGCGACACGCCTTTGATCGTCCGCCGCGCTACAAGCAGCATCCGGAGAAAGGGCCGATCGGCCTGCAGTATCACGGTAATCCGGTGCGCTTTCGCAACATCTGGATGCGGGAGCTGAAGGAACTCGGCCATCGCCGCGTGGAGGAGCCGAAAATCGTCGACTGACCGGCCGATGCGATTTGGGCTGAGCTGTTCGATAGCGAAAGATACCCCGACTCGAGGAGGTGAGGCGGACACCTCCCCGAGTCATTGGGGTACCCTTCTGGCCCCAGGCAAGAGCCAAAGGGGAGAAACGAGCGAAGCGCGGCGCAATCGCCGCGCTCGGCCCCTCTTGCGAAGGACTAGTTGCGTCCGCCTGCTCCGGCAACGGCCGGACTATAGGCTTGCATCCCGTGTTCGGAAATATCCAAGCCGACGGCTTCTTCCTCCGACGAAACCCGCAGGAAGCCGACCGCCTTTAAGACGGAGAACAGAATGAACATCGTGCCAAACGACCAGGCCGCGATGACGAACGAGCCGATCAACTGCGCTTGCAGCGGATGCCCGCCGAAGATCCCGGTGGCGATTCCGCCCCACAAGCCCGCCAGACCGTGAACCGGCCACGCACCGACGGGATCGTCGATCTTCAACTTGTCCAGCAGAATCACGCCGATCAGCACCAGGGCTCCCGCCACGCCGCCGATCACCAACGCCTGGAGGTTATTGACACTGTCGCAGTTGGCCGTAATCCCCACCAGGCCACCCAGGCGCACCGTTGAGACCCATCGTCAGATCCGGCTTGCCGTACAGCAACCACGCCAGGAGAAGGCAGATGCAGCATCCGGCGGCCGGGGCGAGCGTGGTGTTGGTGGCGACGAGCATCATCGCCGACATGTCACTCTTGGTGGAAAAAGCCAACTGGGAACCGGGATTGAATCCGTACCATCCGACCCACAGGATGAGCACACCCAACGTGGCAAAGGTCATGTTGTGCCCCGGAATGGGCGTCGATTTACCCTTCGACGAAAACCGTCCGAGTCGCGGACCCAGCACGATCGCTCCCGCCAGTCCCGCGAATCCGCCGACCGCGTGGACGACGATCGAGCCCGCGAAATCATAGAAGCCCATGTCGTGCAGCCAGCCGTAACCCCATTTCCAGGAACCACTGATCGGATAGATCAAGCCGGTGAGCACGGCACTGTAGACCAGGTAGGCACCAAACTTCATCCGTCCGGCGACGGCTCCGGAGACAATCGTCGCAGCCGTCGCGGCAAAGGCGACCTGGAACAGGAAATCGACCTGCGGATGCAGGCCGTCGCCGCCGTCGTAGGCGCTGAATCATCGAGCCGCCGAAGCCGAAGAACTCATTCCCTGTTCCGTCCGCGAAACCAGGGTACATCAAGCCGTAGCCCACGAAGAAGAACAGCAAGACACCGACGGCCAAGTCCATCAGGTTCTTGCAGAGAATGTTGACCGTATTCTTCGCCGTGTTCAGCCCGGCCTCCAGCATGGCGAACCCGCCTTGCATGAAGAGCACCAGCACGGCGCACAAGAAACAGCGTCACGTTGTTGAAGGCGAACGACAATTCATTCATCGCGTCCGCCTCCTCGGCAACCACCTCTTCCGTCGCCAACTCCGCCTCACGTCGGAGTTGCTGCTTCCTGGGCCCACGCGTGTGGGCAAACCGATCACCGCCAGACCAAAAAAAGGGCCAGCAAGCCAAGCAGCCGGCCCCGGGTGTACATTCACACCTCTCATCTCTCGCCTTTCCAGAAGGAACTCTACGGTAGGGATCGTGCAGGCCGTACTGTCGGCCAGCCGCCGGGAGTCCACCACGTCGGGCCCAACATGGAGATCGACCTCGGTCCGAGCAGCCGCTACGCATGTCGCGTGCCAGTTCCCGGGAGGTCTGCCCTGGCGGAGTCCGCCTATCGGCAGCAAAGGCCTTTTATCGCAAGACTTGCGATCAGAAGATCGGCTCCAAGAAAGAGCGGGGTCGGGTGGCCTTGCCCAGGAAATGGGCACCGCTCGTCGCGTTTCTTAGCAGATCCGATCGGGCTTCGATTTGCGCAAAAGACAAGACCGCACCTTGCGGTACGGTCTTGTCGGCGATGCGAGAACTAAGGAGCCTCTGCGAAACGAGAATCAGAAGGTAAGAATCGCGTCAATCCCGAAGATCGTCTCGTCGTAGTCGACTCCGGGGGCCCACTGGTGGCGAATTTCCGGTCGCACACGGACGTTGGCGTGCGGAATGATGTTCACACCCGCGGTAGCTTCGTAGATGGAGAAGTTGCCCAGCTCCGGTAATCAACGGATCGGCTTTCCACCATTCGAAGCGACCGCCCAGTTTCAGGCAATCGTTAATGCTGTAGAACAGGTACTGATTGATGGCGTAGTTGTTCTCATTCGTGTCTTGGATCTCCAGCCAGTCCTACTGGAAGACGTAGTTCAGTTTCTCGGTCAGGTTCAGGTCGGCGACGATACTGTGCATGTAGGAATCGCCGGCCGCGGAATCCCGTGTCACCCGCGACCACCATGTAGGCGATCGAGGCATCGTCGGTGACGTTGCGCGCTGATGCCACCCAGGAAGGCGCTGCCATCGTCGAACCGATCGAAGCCGGTATCCCAGCCCGCGGTCCATCCACCGTGCACGGTCACGTTGTCGCTGACGTTGTAGCTGGCCAAGGCACCCGTATGGGTGAACGGTTCGTTGTTGTACAACGTGAAGGCGTGGCTGTAGAAGAAGTTGTCGGGAGCCTGGACGACTTCGTACCCGATCAGCGTGTAGAAGTGTCCGACTTTGACCGACAGGTCGCCAGCGGCCAGGGTGCCGTAGAGCTGCGGGAAGGCCCAGCCGTAAATGCCGTTATTCCAGCCGGTGTCCCAGCCGCGCGGGTTGCCGTTGGCGTCCACCGGATTGCCGAAGGCTTGCGTGTCGGCGGCGTCGACGCCGTACATGAAGTCGGCTCGCACACCCCAGTCCCAGCCATTGGCCTCGGTGTCGGTGGCCTTCTCAATGTAGACCCATTGCTGATGCAGCATGGAGCTTGCCGGGGTGCGTGTTGAAGCCGAGTGGGTTCGTCTTGTTGTGGTAGCCCCATTGGCTCCAGCCGCCGACGGTCCAGGGCGAGCATTCGGAGAACAGATGACTGCTTAATGTGCAGGGGTCACCCAGGTTGCAGTCGAGCAGTCCGAGACCGCAGCCGTGTCCGCAATTGCTCGGTGGGCTGCAACAGGCGTCATAAGCGGACATCGTAGTAGCTACTGCCATCGGCGCAGCTGTTGCAGCCTGCGGCGGGAGCCGCGGCGGTGATCGGTACGGCGGGCGCGGCTTCCACCGGCGCCGCCTCGACCGGCGCACTCTCTTCCGCAGCGACTTCTGCGGCCGCTTCGGCAGCTGCCTCCTCGGGCGCGTCGCTCGGGGAGGCGGAATCCTCCTGCCAGTAGCGGTTGTAGTCGAAGCCCGTTGGTCGCACCGAAAACGGCTGACGCAATCCCTGGGCCGTTGCGTCTCCCACAAAGAGGCAGCCTGTGATTGCCCAGGCCCAGGCCCATGATGAACGTTTCATGGTTAAAATCTCCAATTCCACGGAATCAAGCGAAGACAGTGTGGGATCACACTGACATGGCGGGTCAATAACGGAAGGATTTGTTCAGGTAGGAAGGCAAGCCGAGCGGGAGGTGAAGCTCCACATTCGGCCTTCCAAGGGATCTATCGGCGGTCGTTGATCCACCGGTTGATACGAACCGCTTGCCGTGCCGGATAGATCTTGGGCGGGAATTGCCCATTTCTGAGAAGCTTTGACGGATCAAGGAGACATTGCGGTGCGAAAGATGCTTCCGCCGGTGTGCCGACGGCCGGCGGATCGCTGGAACGTGCGGCACCATTTCCAAGCGCCCGGACGAGAAGGTGTACCGATTGCAGAAGCGGGATCGGCCGCGGGACCCTACGAATTCGGGAACAACGCTTCCACGAATTGCTGAGGGCTGAACGCTGCCAGGTCGTCAGCCTGCTCGCCGACGCCTACGAATTTCACGGGAATTTGGAATTGTTGCCGGATCGGGATCACCACGCCGCCTTTGGCGGTGCCGTCCAGCTTGGCCAGAATGATCCCCGTGCACTGCACCGCCTCGGAAAACCCTTTCGCTTGGCTGATTCCGTTCTGTCCTGCGGTCGCGTCCAGCACCAGCAGGACTTCATGAGGGGCCTGCTCGATCTGTTTCTGGATGACCCGGCGGATCTTTGCCAGTTGGTCCATCAGATTCGATTGCGTCTGGAGCCGGCCGGCTGTGTCGATGATGCAGACGTCGGCACCCAGTTCCAATGTCGCGGGCCAGCGCGCGGTGGGCGACGCTGGCCGGGTCGCTTCCCGGCGGGCCGGTCACAATCTCGGCCCCGATCCGCTCCGCCCAGACGGTCAACTGCTCGACGGCGGCGGCGCGAAAGGTGTCGGCTGCGCCGAGCACGACCTGGCAACCCTGGATGCGAAGCAGACTCGGCCAACTTCGCGATGGAAGTGGTCTTGCCGGATCCATTGACGCCGACGATCAGAATCACGGTTGGGCCTGCGTCGGCCCGCAGCAGCGGGGCTTCCTCCTGAGCCATCAGCTCCAGCAGTTTGGCTTTGACGTGGTCGAGCACGTCGTCCATCTCGACAACCCGACCCCGAAACTCCTGTTGAATCTCGTCGCGAATCTTGCCGGCGGGGGCGGAACCCATGTCGGTGCGGATCATCAGGGCATAGAGCCGATCCGAGCAGCGCGTCGTCGACCAGCTGGCCTTCTTGCTTGAAGAGGTCTCGAATGTCCGTTTGCAGCAGATCGGAGGTCCGCTTGAGGCCACGGCGAAATCGTCCGAGCAGCCCGGTTTCCTGCTTGTCGGATGGTTCCCCGGTAGCTGCCTCGGGGCTCGATGCCGAATCTGCCTCGGATAGCTTGGCTTTCTTGCCTGAACGATCAAAGAGGCCCATGGCGTTCTCCTGCGACGGAATGCAAAACGAATGACGCGGCGATTCTCCCGAATCCCGAACCTGTCAGTGTACGCCGATGCCTTTCCTTCGGCGAGTCCGCCGTGGGGCTCCGCTGCCGCCCGCACGAGTGGCGGTGTCCGCGGCAGGGGAAGAGATTGGCCCCCCGTCTCCGCTTCCCGGCGCAGGGAAATCCGGACACGGGACCATGGCCGATGACACAGCACTATCCATCCGTCCGCTCGGTGTTTCGCGGGAGCATGCCATCCAGAATGCCGTTGACGAACGGAGACGACTGCTGGCGAGCCGAACCGCTTGGCCAGTTCCAACCGCCTCGTTGATCACGACGCGTTCCGGCGTCTCGGTGAAACACATTTCGTAAGCTCGCCAGCCGCAAGACGTTGCGGTCCGTGGCGGCCATTCGGGCCAGGCTCCAGTTTCGCGCTTGGAGGCCAGCAAGGCGTCCAGCTCCGGGCGACGGCGTCGTGTTCCGTGCAGCAATTCGAGTGCAAATTCGACCAGGTCTGGGTCCTGCTGCAGACGTCCGCGGACGAAACTCGTCGGCCGCATGCAGATCATGGTCCGGGGTTCAGGTCGTCCTGAAACAAGACCTGCAAGACCACCTCGCGAGCTCGACTCCGGCGTGACATGAAGATCCGTTTCAGTGGGAACGAGGACGGTCGGGAGTTGGCAACTGGAGCAGGTCGGACCATCTGAAGTGCGGCCAGAGCACATTCGCTGCCTTTGTTTCCCACGCGGCCGCCGCTGCGTTGGATGGCTTGTTCGAGCGTGTTGCAGGTCAGAATGCCAAACAGGATCGGGATGCCGGTCTCGACGGCCATCTGTCCCAGGGATCGGCTGACCTGTTGATTAATGTACTGATCGTGGGTCGTTTCTCCGCGGATCACCGCGGCCAGGCAGATCACGGCGTTGAAACTGTCCCGAGCGGGCCAGGCGCGCGGCCGGCAGGGGGACTTCCCAGGCGCCGGGGACCCAGACTACGGTCACCGCCTCGTCCTCGACTCCGTGTTCGGCCAGCGTGTCCAGTGCCCCGCGCAACAGATTCCGCGTGACCGATTCGTTGTAACGAGCGACGACGATCGCCCAGGTGCCGGGCGTCGGCACCGGCCTTGCCTTCCAGTTCTCGCGGCACGATCCTGTTTCTCCTCTCGGGTCCGGCTAAGTCTGGCGTGACGGCCGCTCGGTCCGGCTTGTCATGCGTGTTTCCGGTCGCGGGGACACGCATGCTCTGGCACCCGCAGCGTTCCGCCACCACCCTCATTTCAGATTCATGCTCATCAGGAATTCGGCATTGGTCTGCGTCTTCTTCAGACGCGAGACGAGCAGTTCCATCGCATCCGGCGGGTTCATTTCGTTCAGCACGCGACGCAGCACGACAGACGCGCCGATATTCCTCCGGGTCCATCAGCATTTCCTCGCGTCGCGTCCCGCTGCGATTGATATCGATGGCCGGCCAGATGCGTTTGTCGACCAAGCTTGCGGTCCAGCACGATCTCCAGATTGCCGGTGCCTTTGAATTCTTCGAAGATCACTTCGTCCATTTTGCTGCCGGTATCGATCAGCGCCGTGGCAATGATCGTCAGCGAACCGCCCTCTTCGACCTTGCGGGCCGAGCCGAAGAAACGTTTGGGACGCTGCAGGGCGTTGGCGTCCAGACCGCCGGAGAGGATCTTGCCCGACTGCGGGCATTCCGAGTTCCAGGCGCGGGCCAGCCGCGTGATCGAATCGAGAAAGATCACCACGTCGTGGCCGTATTCGACCATCCGCTTGGCCTTCTCGATCACCATTTCCGAGACCTGCACGTGCCGCGAGGCCGGTTCATCGAAGGTCGAGCTGATCACTTCGCAGTTGGGACCCTTGACCTCGCCGTTCCATGTCGGTGACTTCTTCCGGCCGTTCGTCGATCAGCAGCATGATCACGTAGGCGTCGGGGAAGTTCTTCAGCACGGCCTTGGCCATCTTCTGCATCAGGATCGTCTTGCCGGCTCGCGGCGGACTGACGATCAGGCCGCGCTGGCCGAATCCGATCGGCACGATCATGTCGACGACGCGTCCTTCGATCGCGTCGCGCGGTCGTCTCCATCATGATCCGCTGATCGGGATGCAGCGGCGTCAGGTCGTCGAAGAAGACCTTATCGGCCATCAGGTTCGGGTCTTCGATAGTTGATCGCCTCGACCCGCAGCAGGGCAAAATACCGTTCGTTTTCCTTGGGCGGGCGAATCTGCCCGGAAACGGTCGCGCCGGTCTTGAGTCCGAAACGGCGGATCTGACTGGGCGAGACGTAGATGTCGTCGGGGCAGGACAGGTAGTGATAGTCGGGGCTGCGGAGGAAACCAAATCCGTCGGGCAGGATTTCCAGCGTTCCCTCGCCGTACATCAGGCCGTTCATCTTCACGCGTTCTTTCAGGATGCGGAAGATCAGGTCCTGTTTCTTCATGCCCGCGACGTCCGTGACGTTTTCCTTGCGGGCCTCCTCGATCAGCTGCGCCATGCTCATCTTCTGCAACTCGGCGATGTGGATTTCGCCCTGCTTGATCTTCTCATACCGTTCATGAGGCTCGCAGAAGCAGCATGCCGCCTTCTTCGGCGATTTCCTCGGCCAGCGACAACGGCTCCTGCTCCTCCAGCGATTCCTCCGAGTGACTTCTCCGCGGATCGGGCATCGGCTGCCGTTCGGACGGACGGTCTGCCGGCAGGATGTCTTTGCCGAAGGTGTCGGTGTTGCGACGACGCGTGCGACGAGTCCCCGAGGCATTGGAAGACAGGCGGCTACTGCGTGTGTCGGACATGAAGCGATCGCTCCCGAGGATGAGAAGGAACTGTCGCCACGCGGAAGGTGACGACGGCAGGGACGGTGCACTTAAATCGGATCGTGTGCTGGAAGCTCGACGCCAGGAGCGAGTTCCCAGAGGGATCGCACCTGCTCCAAAGTCTCCTCCAGGGTCCCGGAATTGTCAATGATCGAGTCCGCTCGCCGGCGTTTCTCGGAAAGCGGCAGTTGCGCCGCTTCCCGATCGGTGAACTGCTGTTCGGTCCAGCCTCGCGCCAGGGCCCGTTGTAACCGCTGCTGCTCGTGGGACCTCAACGAACACCACATGCTCGCACCACCGATCCCAACCCACTTCGATTAGCAACGCCGCGTCCAGCACGACCCCGGAGACGTCTCCTCGTTCCCGATGGGTAGTCAACTCTTCGGCAATTCGCTGACCGATCCGCGGGTGCGTCAGCACGTTCCAGGAACCGCAGTTCCGGTGATTCGCGGCCGGGTTGCCCAAAAACACATTTCGCCACCGCCGCTCGGTCGACTTGGCCGTCGGGCCCAATGATCGCTGCTCCCCAATGTTCTTGCAATGCTTCACGGACGACCGGTTCCTGGAGCACCTGATGTCCGATTCGGTCGGCGTCCAACCGCGCCCAGCCAAGATCCGTCAAAGGCCCGGGCCACGGCGGATTTGCCGCTGGCGACACCGCCAACGACTCCTATCGTCATCATGCGTTCTGCTCGCTTTGCCGCCACTTCACCGATGAAGGGCTTGCCGGAAATGGCTTGGCCTAGTTTCCCCTCGTGGCTCCCATGATCAGGCTGATCCGCTGGGGGACGTCTGACTGATTGCTTCTGAGTTGTCTTGGATCCGGCACGAATCCGTCTGCGGGACAGGAACCACCAAGACCCGTCGCGGGATCGGGATTACAGAACGAGGTGTCGAGGAAAGAATCGTTGACGTGCGCCGAAACATAGGACCGCATCCAGGGCGGTGTTTGCCCGGCAGCCCCTAGGATACTCGTCCGAAGGCCTGTTTGCCAAGATGTTTCCGGTCAAGGATGCCTCCGCCCGACCCTGGTCGTCCCTCGCCTTCGGGCAGGGGCAGCGCGACGACCGACGTCTACCGTCCGGATCCGCCCTCCCCGCGTGAGCTCACTTTGGCTCCCTCCGCGACCGTCCCCAAGCAGAGGAAGAGTTTCCGCCGCCCAACCTCGAACGGGGTGAGGGAGGGCCGCGATCGCTTAAAAAATTGCGTGGATATGACGAGTGCGAGAGCCGTCCATACGATCGGGACCTTCCTTGCGGCCCAACCGCAACCGCCAGTTTGCGCCATCGGCTCGAACAACCCGCGAAAGCTGTTCGTTGACACCCCGGTGAGGCCCAAGTAAAATCAACGTATCGTCTTATCTCACATGATCTTAACGATGAAGCGTCTGCCGTGGGTGGCCGGATGCGGATTCGCTGGGCGTCGATCCGATGGAAGACTGCCTGATTTGCCCACCCTAGCTGAATAGTGCAAACGGCTCCTCTCAGGAACGTTCCGCCGCCTGCCCTCCGGGTTCTTCCCCAGGGCAGCGATGTCGGACATGGCGACAGGGAGACAGGAAACGATGGCTCGACGGGAAAGCCAAGGTTTACAGATTACGCTGATCATCTTCGTGATGTTGACCGTCATCCTGGCGGTGACGACCTACATCTTCTGGAGCCAGTCGGAGAATTTGGGGCAACAGGTGGCCGAGTTGCGCACCCAAAACGCGACGCTGCAAGTCCGCCAGCAATCAGGCGTTGGATAACGTAACCCAGCTGAAACTGTGGATTGGCCACGCTGCCGATACCCAGATGGACGCAATCGAGCAGCAATTCGGCAAGGATATGTTGACGTATGCTGGAGATGCGCTGCCCGAAGTCCAGCGAACTTACAAGGAGCTTCCGGCGCACCTGCTCGCAACAATTCAGGATCGACATCAGCGGATCAATGCACTGACGGAACAGGTCAACCGCCTCACAGACGAGCTGGAGAAGACGAAGCAGCAGTCGCAGCAGGAGGTCGCGGAGGCACAACGTGTCCAGGCGGAGGCCGAGGCGAATTTGCGCAAGACGCGCGAAGAATTCACCGCCTACCGCAATCAGCTCAATCAAGAAAAGGGGCAAATGGCGCAGCAGGTGGATCAGACGCGAACGGCGTTGACCGATCTGCAGTCGAAGTCCCAGCAAGAAATCGACACGCTGCAAAAGCAGGTGAAGAACCGTGACTTGATCATTGACCGCCGGGATGAACAACTGCAGGAAGTGACCTCGACCACGTTCGAAGTCCCCGATGGCAAGATCACTTGGGTCAATCCGAAGACCGGGATCGTCTACCTCAACTTGGGGCGGGCCGACGGGCTGCGTCGCCAGGTCACCTTCAGTGTGTACGGCGTCGACGTGAACAATTTGGCCCGCGAGGAGACGAAAGGTGCGATTGAAGTAACACGCGTCGTGGATGACCACCTCTCCGAGGCACGTATCACCCAGGACGATCTGAAACAGCCGATTCTGCCCGGCGACGTGATCTACACGCCTCTCTGGAATTCCCAGAGTGCGCTGCACTTTGCCCTGGTCGGAGTGATGGATATCAACGGTGATGGACAAGACGACCGCGAGATCATTCGGCGCCTGATCCAGGTGAATAACGGTACGATTGATGCCGAAGATGTGGATGGCGAGATCAAAGGAAAAGTGACCAATCGCACGCGGTACCTCGTCCGCGGTGAAGTTCCCACCGTGTCCGACGACGCGGATGCCGCCACCGGGGCGAGCCAGGACGCCTGGACGCAAATGATGCGACAAGCAACAGAACTGGGCGTCGAGCAGATGTCCATCGATAAGCTGCTGGACTTCGTGGGGTACGACGGCGAGAAACGCACGATTCCGTTGGGCCGCGACGCGCGGCCTGAGGATTTTCCGGCGGAGCCGGATGGGGGCGTGCTTCGCTCCTCGACCGGCAACGTCTTTCGGGCACGCGGATCCTGAGCGAGAATGGCGCTTGGAAGTTCACCGTCGCACCGGCGATTTCTCGCTAGCCGCCGGCGATAGGCAGACCTGACGGTTCCTACGCGACGTGGGCGCTTGGCCGATCGGACCTCCCGCGAACCGTCGGTCGCGTCCGGCGAACAGGCTGCCAAGGCCAAGACGGAACAAGCCGAGAGAGGAGGAGACACCGCGATGGGTGCGGCGACGAAATCCAACCTGACCGCCGAGCAGGTGCTGCAACGGGAATACCTGGAGGCCCGCGCGAAGCTGCTGGATCTGGCCGCCTTCTTCGATCGACTGGATCGCGCGCGGCGGCGCACGGACACCGACCCGCGACCGGCGAAACTGCGGCGGGGGTTAGAGCTGATCCTGAGCGGATCGACCGATCGAGCGGAGCAGCTGCTCCAGCTTCTCTCGCGACCGTATGACCCCGCTTGGCGGACGCAATTTGTGCGTCGCACCCCGCGTTGAAGTGACCTCCAGCCGCTTGGAACCCACCGCGATGGATTATTTCGATCCCCACATCCACATGGTCTCCCGCACCACGGACGATTACGAGAACCTCGCACGCATGGGATGCGTGGGTGTCAGCGAGCCGGCCTTCTGGGCCGGGTTCGACCGTGGCAGCGCGGAAAGCTTTCGTGATTACTTCCGACAGCTCACGGAATTCGAACCGCAACGTGCGGCGCAGTACCGGATCCAGCACTACTCGTGGCTGTGCATCAATGCCAAGGAAGCGGAAAACGTTACCTTGTCGCGTGAGGTCCTGCGACTGATTCCCGAGTTCCTGGGCCGTCCCGGTGTGCTGGGGATCGGCGAAATTGGACTCAATAAGAACACCCCCAACGAAGCGACCATCTTTCTGGAACATCTCGAACTGGCACGTAACCATTCACCAATTGGTATTGGTTCACACGCCGCACCTGGAGGACAAGTATCAGGGAACCCGGATGATTCTCGATATGCTGGCGGACGAGAGCCGACTGCCCCCCACCGCGTTCTGGTGGATCACGTCGAGGAGCACACGTCCGGCCGGTGCGGGAGAACGGACTACTGGGCCGGGATGACGCTCTATCCGGTGACCAAGTGCACCCCCGCCCGTGCCGCCGATCTGGTAGAGATCTACGGCCCGGAACGCTTACTGGTGAATTCCGCCGGCGACTGGGGACCGTCCAGCCCCTCGGTCGTGCCAGATTTCATTCTCGAAATGCGTCGGCGAGGGCATTCCGATTGCCTGATTCGCAAAATCGTCTACGACAACCCGCGGGAGTTCTTTGGTCAAAGCGATGCTTTCGACTTTGTTCCGCCGGCGGAGACACGGGCCCCCTCAGGCTTCGATCGCGAACAGGCGTAAGACGATCTCGAACAGATCCCGGTCGACGAGCGTCGGCTGAGGCAAAACGCCTTTCTGCGAGCACAACAGCACGCCCCGCTGGCTCGGAGTCCGCACCGGTGCACCATGGGAGCCACGGACCAGCGAGGCATCGAGCGGGATCGAATGCGTTGTCGCGTCCCAGTGCAGTTCCACCGGGTCGTAGCCCGGCTTGCGATGAATGTCGACCGTGCGGGCGAACTCCGGAGCAAGAGCGTCATCCAGCCACCAATAATAGGCCTGCCAACTGTGGGGGGCACTGATCAAGACAACTTCCCCCGATCGAGGATGATCCAAACCGTACCGGCTGCGTTGCTTCACCCACCAGCATTTCCTCGATTCCGTCGGTATCGCGCAAACAGATCGACCACACGCCCCACGTCCGATTCACGCCGAACGAACACGTGAGCCACTTGATGGTCGACCAGCGCCCACGCGGCACTCGTCTCCAGGTCGAGTTGCTCGCCGCCGTCGCCCACGCGGACGTTCAACAGACCTGCTTGCCGCAGATCGCCGATTCGGGAACGCGACATGACGGACCGGGACAATGGCGTATTCGCTGGCCGCCAGCCAGATCGTTGCGTCATGCGGCTTGTTCCGCGGAAAGCCCGCAAATAATCGCTCGAGTTCGAGGTCCAATTCCCGACAGGCATCGTGCGCGGCCCGACTGTCCGGACCGTCTCTCTGGGCTGCGTAATCCAGGTGCGGAAGGTAGATGTAGAAGAAATGCGGCCGCAGTCGCTCCGCAGCGATCAGAGCCGAGTCCACGATCCAGGCGGTGGACCTTCCATTTGCCAGCGGACCCCAGAAATGCTGCAATGGAAAATGTCCCAGACGGTCGCGCAGTTCCGGGTAGAAATCGATGGGCCGCGTGTGACACCAGAGCGACTCGCTGCCGTCGGCCTGGTGAATCGGCGCGGGCACACACAGGTAGTCCGCGCCACACCCCTTGCTCAACATCGGAAACCAGACGGCCGAGGTCAGTTCCGGGCTCGCTGTGTGCAGCCGATCCCACAACTGGGGTGCCATTATCTTGTCGTTGTTCGCCGTCCACATTTCGACTCGATGCTCGTCTCGCCAATAAAAACCATTCGCCACAACGCCGTGTCGGTTCGGGGGGACGCCGGTTAAGATGTTGGCCTGCACCGGCCAGGTCACTGCCGGGCAACTGGCCGCGAAGGTCGACTGATCCCCGGCCGCCATCTGTTTGCGCAGCCGAGGCATACGGTCCAGGTCCTGCGCTCGGAGACCGGGAATGGAAAGCAACACGACGGGCACGGAGGATGCTCCCTTCTTTGCTCTGTCTGGATGGCAGGTTGCTGTGACCAGCGGCCGTTCCTCGAACGGTCAAACACCGCTGTCGCGGTTGCTCACCGGTCGCTGGAGAGCTACATTCAAGGCACGTCCGGCGGAGCCGGTCTACCGCGAAACTCAACCTGGGGTCTGCCGACCATGAAATTGATCCTTGCCATTATTCAGCCGCAACGACTGGAAGCGGTCAAGACGGCCCTGACGGAAGTCGAGGTTTTTCGTTTGACTGTGATGGATTGCCAAGGATTTGGCCGGCAGAAAGGCCACGTCGAGGTCTACCGCGGTCACGAGTTCTCCGTGAATCTGGTCCGGAAGGTGCAGTTGCAGATCGCGGTGAACGAGGATTTTGTCGAGCCGACGATCAAGGCGATCATGAACGGTGCGCGAAGTGGCGAGAAGGGGGAAATCGGCGACGGCAAGATCTTTGTGCTGCCGTTGGAAGACTGCATTCGCATTCGGACTGGCGAACGCGGTTCCGAGGCGATCTGAGCGTTCGGCGGGCTATTGCGGATCGTAACCCTCCCCAAAGGGACTCCGCCGACGCGGCATCCATCGGCAGAGCGCGATGCCGCCGAAGTAGAGGAGCGTCAGGGGCACCGCCATCAGCAGCATGCTGATCGGGTCGGCCGGCGTCAGCAACATCGAGACGACAAAGATGACCAGAATGGCCAGCCGCCACTTGTCCAGGTAGGAAGCGATCGTCACGACGCCGATTCGTTCCAGCAGCAACATCACCAGCGGCAACTGAAAGCTGATCCCGAATCCGAGCGGCAGCATCAACACGAAACTCAACCATTCGCTGATGCGTGGATCGGGGTCGATATTCATCCACTTGTTGAAGCTGAACAGGAAGTCCAGGACCGGGTCAAAGACGAAGAAGAAGGCCAGCATCGCTCCGGCGAGAAAAAGGCTCAAGCTGATCGGCAAGAACACATTGACGTAGTTCTTTTCATGCGGATAAAGACCGGCGGCCACGAAAGTTCCAAATCTGCCAGAAGATCCAGGGGCTGGAGATCACGGCGCCCAAAACGAGCGCAGCTTTCACCCAGATCATGAACGGCTCGTGCGCACTTAACGAAGTGACTTTGGCGCCTCTTGCGGCTTCCAGATCCGCGTCTTGAACGGTCGCGTAGTCGGGGCCTTTGGTGTTCGGAGCCCGGCAATCACATCTTCCTCGACATCCGCGCCGCTTTCTAACTGCCGCCGCAATTCTTCCAATCGCTCGAGTTCGTCCAGTTCCCAATAGACTTCCTCGAAGACCATGTCCTGTTCTTGCATGAAGGCGATCAAGTCTTCGGAGGCCTGAGGATACTCCTCCAGCAACTTCTCGCGAGACGCTTCGAAATAGTATTTCTCCAGTGCCTGCGACAGGGGAACCTGGATCTGTTTCACGACCCAGTTGGCGAATAGCAGGGCGATCAGGAATCCGATGGCCAGACCGATGAGCGACTTGACCAGGCAGGTCCGCAATTCTTCGAGGTGTTCCCCGAAGGTCATTTTGGAGCTTTCGAATAGATCATCGTTGGGGGCGTAGCTCATCACAGCATCCCGAGTGCGGTCCGGTCAGGGGGAATTCGATCGCCAAGGGAGATCGAACGGGGGCAAGAAAAGCCCCGCTTCGCCGCGAGGCGGCACATCTATGCGGCGGCAGAAATCGCGAACATGCGTACCCGTTTTCGCATGCGATGGCGCTTTTTCAGTACACGGATCATAGCAGCTGGCGCCGAAATCCTCAACCACGCCGCTCGGGAGGCCCATTGTCAGCGAGCGCGATTTGCGGCATGAATACCGGCAGAACGACGATATCCGAATTCCGGGAAAGGAGAACTCTGGTATGGAGAGCATCTATCCGCTCCGCTTTCAGCCAATTTTTCGCCGCGCCTTGTGGGGCGGCCGCCGCCTAGCCGATGTACTGGGCAAACCGATCGGTTCGGAAGCCGATTACGCCGAGAGCTGGGAAGTCGTCGATCACGGGGACGACCAAAGCCGCGTCACGGAAGGTCCCCTTGCCGGATGGACTCTGCATCAGTTGATTACGGAGCGGCCGGAGGAGCTCCTGGGTCGACATGCCGACCGGCAGCAGTTTCCGCTGCTGTGCAAGTTTCTCGACGCGCAACGCGATCTGTCCGTGCAAGTCCATCCGAACGACGAACAAGCGCAGCAGCTTGACCCGCCGGATTGGGGCAAAACGGAAGCCTGGATCGTGCTCGACACGCGGCCAGGCAGCAAGATTTACGCCGGATTGAAGCGTGGCTTTGACCGACAGGCGTTGACGCGCGAAGTGAATCGCGAAACAACGGCGTGTTGTTTGCACTCCTTCGAACCCAATGTGGGCGATTGTCTGTTCATTCCTGCCGGCACTGTCCATGCGCTGGGGGCCGGTCTACTCGTCGCGGAAATCCAACAGTCCAGCGATACGACGTTTCGCCTGTTCGACTGGAATCGCGTGGATGCGGACGGTAAACCGCGGACGCTGCACATCGAAGAGGCGCTGCGGACGATTGACTACGAACGTGGTCCGATCCACCCGCAGACACCGCAGGCCACGGCGAGGCCCGAATTCCAACGTATGGTGGAATGCGACAAGTTTGTGATGGATCGGGCCACGATCGATCAATGGACGACGGTGGGCGGAGATGATCGATTCCATCTGCTGGTGGTGCTGGAAGGAGAACTGCACGTCGAGAAAGATCCGGCGGAAAAGACGCTGGGGGCCGGGCAGTCGATGTTGCTGCCCGCCGCCGTCGGTGCCTGCCGATTGATTCCGCTCGAGACGACGACCTTGCTGGATGTCTACCTGCCGGTCTGAGCAAAGTGCGGCAGCCGACCGCTGGGCCCGGGGGGGAAGAGTGTGGTGGAGGCGGGCAGCCGCAGGAGCGAATCTGTGACCTACCAGAAGCCGGCCCAGGGATTGGAACGAACCGGCTGGGCTAACGGCTTCTGAAAATCGCGCGGGCGACCACCAACGATCTCCGGACCGGCATCGTTGTCGCCGTAGGGATCGTGGACCAAGGCCCGTTGCTGCTGCTGGTGTACCGTGCCCGGATTGTCCCAGTCGGGCCAGTTAAATGTGGAATAGGGAGGACTGGCATTGGTTCCCGGCGGTGGTGGCAGCCCGGGGTTGGCATAGGGCGCCGGGGGCCCGGGGGGAGGCATCGTCGTGGTGGGGGGCACAAGAGCACCTGGTGGTGCCGCTCCGGGATACGTCGGTGGTGCCGCTCCGGGATACGTCGGTGGTGCCGCTCCGGGATACGTCGGCGGCATGGCGTTGGGATTCGCGCCGGGAGGTGGCGGCTGACCTTCGGGCAAACTGCCCGGCGCCGGTGGTCCAAGAGGAGATTTCCCGTACGGCGCACCGGTGTACGGGTTCGTCTCATACGGATTCAAGGGCGGGGCGTTCCGCGAACAACTCACCAGCGTCCCGCCGCTGAAAAGGCACGCCAGGCCCAAGAGGGCCCGCGCAAGAAGACATGGTTCGTTCAACATGGTGCCTTTCCTGGAACCGGGAGTGGTCAGCCGCAGGAGGATTGCCGGAGGCTTGACAAACGGCGGAGCTTACACGATCGGTCCGTTCTGAGAGAAGGCCGATCGAGCACCCGAGCGAGATGACAGCCAGCCATCCGTGATATCGGTGAAAGCGGCCAGACGCTATCATGAAGCGATTGCCCTTGGCCCCTCTGGAGCCCGTGTCTCCCATGTCTCGCCCGACCCGTTCCGAATCCGATGCTGCTTTGCCACCGCGGCTGCAGAAAGTGCTGGCCAGCGCCGGCTACGGCAGTCGCCGCAAATGTGAGGAGATCATCCTTGAGGGACGGGTCGAAATCGATCGTGTGCCGGTCTCCGAGTTGGGAACGCGTGTCGATCCCGAGGAGCAGGAGATTCGTGTCGACGGAGTTGTGCTTCGAATCCCCCGGCTGAAGTATTTCTTACTGAACAAACCGATTGGCGTTGTGTCGACCACGCGCGATCCCTGGGCCCGCACGCGAGTGCTGGACTTAGTCGACGACCCGGATCGACTGTTTACGGTGGGGCGGCTGGACCGGTCGAGCTCCGGGTTGATTCTGGTGACGAACGACGGAGAATTGGCCCACCGCCTGGCGCACCCGCGGTACCGCGTTCCCAAGACCTACCGCGTGACCGTGGCCGGAAAGGTGGAGCCGAGTACCTTGGCCCAGCTGCGCAAAGGGGTGTACTTGGCCGAGGGAAGGACGCACATCGAGCGGATCGCGGTCAAGCAGGCTCGAGCGAATCGTTCGCAATTGGAGATCGTGTTGGCGGAAGGCCGTAACCGGGAAATCCGACGGATCCTGGCTCGTGTGGGGCACAAGGTGCAGCAGCTGCGCCGCATCGCAATCGGACCGGTGCGCCTGGGGGATCTACCGGCCGGGGCCTATCGCGAGCTGACGCGAATCGAGATCCGCGGGCTTCGGCAGTTGGTCCGATCCGGTGCCAAGCCGCGGACCACCGCCCGCCCGCAACGCGGAGGACAACGTCGCCGGCCGTCCGCGGCAGATTCCGGCGGGACGGTGGGGCCGGCGGCCCACGGGCGGAAACCGATCCGGCCGCGAAAGAAAGGTTCTGAGAATAAGACGAAGCGAGGTCGTGGACGAAAATGACGGGGGAACACGGCTGGTTTGCTGACCGCTCGGTGCAACGTACGGTCACGGTTCTGGAGAATCTGTCGATCGCCCGGGAAACGTACCGAATCCGAATCGTTTGCCCCGAGATTGCCCGGCAGGTCACGCCCGGTCAGTTTCTGATGCTTCGCTTGCGTTCGGGGGAGGATCCGTTGTTGGGTCGTCCTTTCGCACTATATGACACCGTCTTCGATCGGGACGGTCGACCGGAGGCAATCGATCTGGTCTATCAAGTGGTCGGACGCGTAACCCGGCGATTGGCTGCGCTGTCGGTCGGGGACCGCCTGGAAGTTTGGGGGCCGCTGGGCAACGGGTTTCCACCGCAGGATTGCCAGCAACTGGTGATGGTGGCCGGTGGGATCGGGCAGACGCCCTTTCTGGCTCTCGCACGGGAGCACTTGCATGGGCGCGTCTATGGCGATCCGCCTCGGAGCGTGCCGCACGTGCCGTCGGTGGTGCTCTGTTACGGCGCGCGCTCGGGCGCATCATCTCGCGGGGGTGGAGGACTTCGAAAGGCTGGGCGTCGACGTGCGGATTCGAACAGACGATGGTTCCGCTGGAGAACGCGGTCTGGTGACAGAATCTCTACAGCAGTTGCTCGAGGAACCACCGACGGGCACCCGTCGGATTGTCTGTTGTGGGCCGGAGGTCATGATGGCGGCGGTCGCCGAGCTGGCACGGCGATTCGACGTTCCGGCGCAGGTTTCACTGGAAACACCGATGGCCTGCGGGATCGGGATCTGCTTCACGTGTGTCGCTTCCGTGCGGGATAGCTCGGGGCACAGCGACTACCATCGGACGTGTGTCGAGGGTCCGGTCTTTGATGCGGCTCGTGTCGACTGGGCCTAGAGCCGGTCGCACGAACCGGGAGCGGACGTGGCGGCGGTGTTTCTGCTGAGCAGACGGGGCGACGAGACGCGACCGGAAAGAGCTACGCGCGGTAGCCTGGCAGGGCCCGTCTTGCCGGGGCCCCTTGAATTCTCACCTGGGAATTCAGTCGGTCGCCGCCTGTTTCGCCTGTTTGATTTGCTTCTGCAGCCGCGACTTGTGGCGTGCGACGGCGTTGGTGTGAATGACTTTCGCCGTGCCCGCGCGATCGAGTTGCTTGGCGGCCAAGCGGTATTCTTCCTCCGCCTTCGTCGGATCGCCGGCTTCCAAAGCCTGCCAGACCTTTTTGATTTGCGTTCGAATCGAGGACTTCACGGCGCGGTTTTGACTCCGCCGCTTCTCATTTTGTCGTAGCCGTTTCTTGGCACTCGCTGTGTTGGGCATGGATTACCTGTGTGAACTGGAAACGAACCGCGGGACAGGAGAGCCCGCCGACGCGGACTATGCTACGCGAATCCACCAATATCCTGAATCTATTTCAGTTTGTCCAGACGGGAGGCGGCATCCCGGTACCCGGGATCTTGGTCGGTCAGCTGAGTCAGCAGATTTCGCGCCGTTTCCTGGTTCTTCAGGGCCGAGGCGAGGACTCCCCCACGGTAGAGAGCCAGTTTTTGCAGGTCGCTGCCGTCGGAGGCTTCCTCGGCTGCGCTCTGGTAGCATTGCAATGCCTTGACGTACTGTTTCAGCTGTTGTCGGCATTCGCCCATTTCGAGTGTGGCCAGAGCTTGCCGGGACGGATCTTGGCGGGCCACATCGAAGGCCCGCACCGCCTCCCCGTAGTTTCCCTCCCGCCGCAGCCGCACCCCCAGTTCGAACTGCACGGATAGGTCTTCGGGCAACCGCTGGCTGCGAGCGGTGTAAATGGCCAGTTCCTGTCGGTTGACTTCCGCCCGGAACCGGCGGGCCAGGTCGATCGCTTCGGGCGTCGGTTCGTTCTTGGCTCGCTTTTCGGCGATCGCCAACTGGGATCGGACCATGCGAATCTGCGCGTCTTCCAGCAGCTGTTGCAGGTCCAGGTTGGTGGATCCGGCCGCTGCCAGAGCCTTCTTCAGCGTCTGGAAGGCCTCCCGATAGTGGTGCTGGGCCGTGTATCGTTCCGCCAATGCGACGCAGGCATCGGTGTCCGTCGGATCCTGGCGAATTGCTTCCTCGAGCTGTTCGACGGTCTGCTCGCTTTCCGGCGGTGTGTCTTCGGCGGAGTCAGGTTGTTCGGTGTGCGGCTTGGCGGCCAGGGACGCGACGCTCGACGGCAACGCCGCCGCCGCCTTTTCGGGGGATGTTTCCGCACCGGGAATTCCCATCCCCGCCTTGGCCAGCGTCAACTCCGATATCCGTTTCCGTGCTTCTTTGTTGTCCCGATCCAGCTCTTCGATGCGGTGCCAGCAGGCGATCGCCTGGTCGAATTGTCCCATGCGCGTGAGGGATTCGGCACAGTGCTGATTGACCTCGACATCCTTCGGGATTCACGTCGAGGGCATTCTTGAGGTAGCGGAGTTCGACTTCGTTGTAATGATTCGCCTTGCAAGCCAGGGCGAGGGCACGCAGGGCCGGAACATCCCAGGGATTCGACAGCAGTAGTTCGATTCCCA
Source organism: uncultured Planctomycetaceae bacterium (assembly GCA_963776055.1). Lineage (GTDB taxonomy): Bacteria > Planctomycetota > Planctomycetia > Pirellulales > Pirellulaceae > CAVZLD01. Next base: position 267,244 of record CAVZLD010000001.1, read on the forward strand.
GACGAAAGACTCCCTCCCAATCCTCGTTCGCTACCGCTTTCTTGAACGGGCTGCGACCCCCAAACCCTTTGAGCCGGGATCCTCGCTTGTTGTTTTTGTACTTGCGTTGCAGGTTGCTCAGCATCGCTTCGGTATACTCCAGGTTGCCCGGGTCGCTCAGCACGCAACTGCTGAACATTGCGTGCGCGTAATCGAAGTCGGGCTTTTCCTGAAGGGTGAGCTGCTGGCCGCGTTCAAAGCAGCTCTGCAAACGCTTTCGCGTCGCTGGGGAAATGACCTTGGTCCCCGCAGCGGTCGGAGTGGGATCGGGTTGATTGAGAGTTGGGTCGGTTGCCATAATCGACACAGTAGCGGTGGTGGGGTCGTCCCTGGACCGGGCGCGAACGCCCGACGCTACTCATTTTATCACCAGCGGTGCGTTGAATCCAAGACCGTCGCCACCTTGGTTGTGGCAGCCGTCTCTTCACGCATGTGAGGATGAATGACGAATTCGGGAATTGTCTATCTGGTGGGTGCGGGACCGGGAGACCCCGGTTTGATCACGCTGCGCGGTGTGGAGTGCTTGCAGCGGGCCGATCTCGTATTGTTTGATTATTTGGTCAATGATGCGATTCTGCAGCATCTTTCACCTCGCGCCGAGGCGATCGGGTTGGGGCGGCGCGGTCGGGCATCCGATTGGCCTCAAACGGCGATCAATGAGAGAATGGTCGCCGCTGCGCAGGCGGGGCAGACCGTCGTCCGCCTGAAATGCGGCGATCCGCTGATCTTCGGCCGCGCCGCCGAGGAACTGCGCGCTCTCACCGAACAGGGGATCCGTTTCGAGGTTGTGCCCGGGCTGACCGCCGCCATGGCTGCCGGAGCCTATGCGGGCATTCCGCTGACGGACCGCCGCTACGCCTCGGCTGTGGCATTTGTCACGGGGCAGGAGAATCCGGAGAAGGCGGAGTCCTCGATGGACTTCCACGCCTTGGCCCGTTTCCCGGGTACGCTCGTAATTTACATGGGCGTTCATTCCGCCCGCCACTGGACACAGCGTCTGATCGAAGCCGGCCTAGCGCCCGACTGTCCCGTGGCGCTGATACGACGCTGCAGTTGGCCCGATCAGAAGCTGTTTCGCTGTCGCTTGGATCAATTGGCCGATCGCGTGGCAGCCGAATCCGGCTCGCTGTCGCCAGCGGTTGCTGTGGTCGGGCCGACCAGCGACCTGAGCTTGGCGGCGAATTGGTTTCAGCAACGGCCCCTCTTGGGTCGTCGTGTCCTCATTACGCGTCCTCGTCATCAAGCGGCGCAGCTGGAACGCGCGCTGCGCGACCAAGGAGCGGACGTTCGAATTCAGCCGGCGATTGAGATCGCCGACCCGGAAGATTGGACCGAAGTAGATGCTGTCCTGCATCGCTTGCAGGAGTTTGACGGGCTGGTGTTCTCGAGCGCCAACGGTGTCGAAAAACTGCTCGGTCGCCTGCTGGCGTTGGAGTACGACACACGGGCTTTGGGATCGCTCCAGCTGGCGGCGATCGGTCCGGGAACCGCCGCCGCACTCGGCCGATTTCATTTGCGGGCCGACGTCGTGCCGACCGACGAATACCGCGCGGAAGGACTCGTCGAACGGCTGCGCGAACAGGCGGCCGGGAAACGATTCCTGCTGGCCCGAGCCAGCCGCGGTCGGGAAACACTCGCGGCGGGACTTCGCGCGGCGGGGGCCGACGTGGAACAGGTCGTCGTTTACCGCAGTCTGGACGTGTCGCAACCCGATCCCGAGATCCAAGCACTCTTCGATGCGCGGCAAGTGGATTGGGTCACTGTCACCAGTTCGTCGATCGCGGGTTGGCTCGCGAAACAGCTTTCGCAGCAGTTGGCCCACACGCGTTTGGTCAGCATTAGCCCGGTCACTTCGGAAACCTTGCGACAACACGGGTGGGAACCTCAGGTCGAAGCGACGACCTACACGATGGATGGCGTCGTCGATGCCATTCTGCGGGATGCGGCTTCTGCTTAGCGCTGGTAGATCGGCAAAAACCCTTTCTCCAACTGCAGAATGATCAGGTTCAGCGAGGTGATGTAGATCGGGCCGATGTTGCCGGACCAGGACCCGTCCGAAGTCTGCTCGCTGACGATCCGGCGGTACAGGGCATCGCGGAACCGGGACCATTCCTGACCGCCTTCGCGATAGACGACCTGCGAGTAGTACAAATAGGTGTAGTGCCAATGACCGAAGTGCCGCGCATCGCCGGCGAGTCGATAAAGGTTCTTCTTGCAGTACTGCAGCATGTCGGGCACGTGTTGACTGTCATAGTCCCCCGCATTGTAGAGCGCGGCCAACGCCGCTGCGGTGATCGCCGGCCGGGAGGAACCGCGATTGCGAGAACTGTACGAGATTCCGCCGTCCGGGTTCTTGCATTGGTAGATGTATTTTTTCGCCCGCTCAATCACCTCCTTCGGCACGGGGATGCCGGCGTTCCGACAGCCGCGCAATCCCTGCACTTGAGTGATCGTCGTAGAGCCTTCGTCAAAGTCATTCCCATCCGCTGCGCTCACATAGCCCCAACCCCCCGATTGCGTCTGCGCACGGCCACTGAATTCAACCGCCTTGCCCAACAGTTCGACCAATTCCTCGCGGCGATCCACATCCTCCTCTTCTCCCAGGATCTGCGACAGGAATAGCATCGAAAAACCGTGACCGTACGTGTAGCGGTTGTCTCGCTGAGGATCGCCGATCAATCCGTTGTCGCGGACTTTCGTCATGAGGTAGTCCACGGCCCGCCGGATGTTCGGCGCAAAGGGGCCCTGCGTTGTCGTCGACCCGGAACTTAACAGAGCGGTACCGGCCAGGGCCGTCATGGCTGTCGGATAATTCTGCGCGGTCCAGTGCCCCAACTTCGATTGCGTCCGTGCAATCCATTGCAGGCCCCGCTCGAGCGATTGTTCCACCCGCAGATCGATTGACGAATCTGCGGGCGCAGCTCGCACGGAACGCCGTGATCCCAGCAAGCTCCAGGACCCTCCTGCCAACAGCGCCATCCGACAAAGTGCTGCTCTTCGAGTCGAAAGATATTCCGCCGGTTCGGCGGCGAGCGATGGAACGAAGGGGCGGGCGCGCATGAAGAATCTCCTACATGGTCGACACGGTAATCTTTACGCCCGGCCGGGCGATCGACAAGCGGGACCGTCGTGGGCAGATGCGTTTCGACGGGAACAATCGGTCAATCGAAATCGCGGAGCGTCGACCAACTTAGAAAGCCCAGCCCGAGAGCGGAGAGGGCCAGTAGCGCGTCCATGGGTAAACTGGCGCAGTTTAAAGGGGATTCCGATGATCAGATCAAGCGCAAAGAGTGCGAAGATCAGCACGGCTACCACCATGCCCGTCATCGTCATCCCTTTGCCCATTCTCTGTGTCCTTCGCGAGGCCAGTGCAATCACCCTCGGTCTCCCCTCGTAACCGATTATGCCAGTATAGGTTCAGCGAAATGCAAAGTCATCTTCCCACGCAGATGGAAGGGGAGCCGCAGGATACCATAGCGCCTCTGGGTCGTTCCAGCCGTCTCATCTTGCCCGACCCTCTTCTTCGGCAACTTTGGGGCCTCCGCCGCGAGTCGACAGGGTGCTTGCGGTCGGCCTAGAGGACGTGGTCTTATAAAAAGCCTTGTGCGGGATGCCGAACAGCGGAAGCGGAGGACTGATGTCTCAATTATTGAACGTTCCCTGGTCGCGGTTTCGCCAACAAATGCCGATCACGCGCCGCTGGATCTATTTGGATCATTCGGCGGTCGCTCCACTGCCACAACCGGCTGCCGATGCGATCCAGGCGTGGTCCCAGCAGGCGACAACGGCAGGCGATACCGTTTGGCCGGAGTGGTACAGCCGGTTGGCCGACATTCGGCGTCGCGCGGCAAAGATGCTGAACGCGTCACCCGACGAGATCGCGTTGATGCCCAGCACGACCGCCGGGATTGGGGTTGTTGCGGAGGGGTATCCCTGGTCGGTCGGCGACAACGTGGTGACGCTGGCCAATGAGTTTCCGTCCAATCTCTATCCGTGGTTGAATCTGGCCGGTCGAGGCGTGGAAACGCGTCGCGTCGAGGTTTTCGAGGGCCGCGTCGACCCGCAACGGGTGGCGGAGGCTTGCGATCAGCGGACGCGCATCGTCGCCGTCAGTTGGGTGGGGTACGTCAGTGGCTATCGAATCGATGTGGGTGAGCTGGCACGGATCGCCCACGACCAGGGCGCCTTGCTGCTGCTCGATGCGATTCAGGGACTGGGCGTTTTTCCGCTGAATGTTTCCCAAACCGGGGTCGACTTTCTCGCGGCAGATGGACACAAATGGCTGCTGGGGCCCGAAGGAGCCGGCTTGTTCTTCCTCCGGCGCGAACACCTCGATCGCCTGCGTCCCGTCGGCGTGGGTTGGCACAGCGCTCGAAACCCGTTCGGATTTCGCCATGAGGATTTTCAATTGCGCGATGACGCGGCGCGGTACGAAGGTGGCAGCCAGAACATGGTCGGCATGGTCGGTTTGTTGGCCAGCTTGGAACTGTTGGGGGAGTATCGGCTTGGCGGCGGATCACTCGCCCGTGGCCGATCGAGTGCTGCAGTTGACCGAATTCGCGATCTCACGGTTGCGATCCGTGGATGCTGAAATCCTCTCCGCCACGGAAGAACCGCACCGCTCGGGGATCGTGACCTTTCGATTTCCGAACGAATCGCCGCAGCATTTGCGTCAGGTCTGTTTGGATGCGGGGATTGTGTTGAGCTGTCGAGGTGGGGGCCTCCGCATCAGCCCCCATGCCTACAATGACGAGTCGGAGATCGAGCGACTCGTGGAGGTCCTACGCGAAGCACGTTCGTGAATCGTGAAAGGCCAGCCCGAGATCGCCCGTCGCGAGCTCCGGTTGAGTTGGGGACCATCGTGGTTGTCAAGAATTCAAGCGGGTCGGCTGAGACAAAAAGGAATCACGCATGAGTGCAGCAGGAGAACGGGTGGCGGTTTATACGGGGTCTTTCGATCCCATTACGCTCGGCCACCTGAATGTGATTCAACGGGGCAGTCGATTATTCGATCGCCTGATCGTGGGGATCGGTGTCAACAGCGAAAAGCGTGCCCTTTTCACCCCCGAGGAACGAGTCGAGCTGATTCGGAAAGTCACGGCGGACCTGCCCAACATCGAGATCCGACAGTTTTTCGGCCTGGCGGTTTCCTTCGTACACGAATGTCGAGCGCGGGTGATGATTCGCGGGATTCGTCCGCTGACGGACATCGCTGCGGAGTTCACGATGTTGTTAGCCAACCGGGAATTGGATCCGGACGTCGAAACCGTGTTTCTGATGGCCGATCAGAGCTTGGTGCACGTGTCCAGCTCTCTGATCAAGCAGGTCGCGCCGTTGGCCGACGATCAAATGCTGAGCCGTTTCGTTCCCCAGGATGTGATTCCGCTGCTACGCAAGAAGCTGGCGAACCGATCGACGATCCCCGATGCTGGGCACCGCCGGTAGCGCGTTGCCCGATGGACCTTGGAGACGGCGAAGAGGGTCAGTTGTTCTCGGATCCCTCGGCCGCTTTTCTTCGGAGATGTCGCTGCAGGTAGAGTGCCCGCTCGATGTTGCGATCGGCCGTTCCCAGTTCCACCCCGCGCACCTTCTGCAGATGGGCGGGTTGCGTGTGAATGAACAGCTGGTTGATGGTCGGGATTTCGACATCCCGAATCAGCCCGAGGTTCACGCCCATGCGTACGCGCGAGAGAAAATGCATCGTTTCTTCGCTACTGATCGTCTGCGCGTTACAGAGGATCCCGTAGGCCCGGCTGACGTGATCATGCAGGTCCTTCTGGCTTTCCCGCACCAGGTAATTGCGAGCCCGCCGCTCGTAGTCAATCAGCACCGGCACAATATCACCGACCTGCTTGATCAGTTCCGTCTCGGATCGTCCCAGGGTGATCTGGTTGCTGATCTGGTAGAAATCGCCCATCGCCTGGGAGCCTTCGCCGTACAGGCCGCGGACAGCGAGGCTGATTTTCTGCAGGCTGCGGAAGACCTTGTCGATCTGCCGAGTGATCACGAGCGCCGGTAGGTGCAGCATCACGCTGACGCGCATGCCGGTGCCGACATTGGTCGGGCAGGCGGTCAGGTAACCGAGTCGGTCGTGGAAGGCATAGCTCACGTGGCTTTCGATCAGGTCATCGATCTCGTTGATCTGTGCCCAGGCGTTGACCAGATCCAAGCCGCTTTTCATGACCTGGATCCGCAAGTGGTCTTCCTCGTTGACCATCAGGCTGTATTGTTCCCGGCCGTCGATGGCCACGGCCCGCGCTCCACTGCTCTCTGCCAATTCACGGCTGATCAGCTGTCGCTCCACCAGGAATTGGCGGTCGACCAGTTCCATTTCGGCGACATCCATGAAGATCAGTCCCGCCAGTTTCTCGCAGCGTGGCAGTTTCTCTTGGACGGTCTTCTCGATGGCGGACCGGTCGTGTTCCGTGCAGCGACGAATGAAGGGAAAGTCGGCCAGGTTTCGAGCCAACCGAATGCGACTGCTAATGACGATGTCCGACTCTGGTCCCGAGCCGCGAAGCCATTCCCCGCATTGGGCCGTGAGTCGATGTATCGTACGATCCAGATTCATATATGCCGATCTATTGTCACCAACGACCTAAGGCCTGCCGCCCTGGTCGGCCATCTCCTCGATCCTGCGTATCTCGTCGCGCAGTTCCGAGGCACGTTCGTAATGTTCCTGCTCAACCGATTCCTTCAATTCCCGGCGCAGGCGGATCAAATCCGTCTGCCAGTCGGAGTCCCCCGCCGCGCGACGCGGGCGTTTGCCCATGTGTTTCGTATTTCCGTGGATGTTCAGAATCAACGGTTCCAGTTCGGCGTCGAAACGCACGTAGTCATGCGGACACCCCAGTCGGCCCTCGTTGCGGAACTCGAAGAAGGTGATTCCACAAATCGGGCACGATTGCCGGTCCAGGCGGTCCAGTTCGTCCGCGGTCTGGCTCAGATCGTGCTGCGCAAACACGCCGCTCGCGGCCGTTCCCGATGGCGCGTCGCTGTCACCTTCGGCGGGTGCCAGATACTGGCGAGCGTGGTCCTCGCACAGGTGGAGCTCCTGCAGGTCCGATCCGGTCAAGTCGGTGATATGAAACGTGGCCGGTTTTTCGCAATACTTGCATTTCATGGGGTTGGTGCAAGGCCGTACTCTGTCAAGACTTACAACATCACCCGGATTCTATCAGCGGCCCCCGACCTGTCAAGGTTGATGCACGGGAGCGTTGCTCTGCCAGCGAGACACGTGAAGGCAACGCCGTCACCGCGCGGCAATTCACCGCGGCGGACTGCCACGTCGAAGCCGACAGGTAAGCGCCACGAAGTGCCACCGCGTGGGTGACCTCCAGGGCGCTCGTCAGCCGAAGATGACCGCGGGCACTGCGCGGCGGGGCGGGCTGCGGAGGGGGGCCGAGACAAGGCAATTGTGAGGGAATCCTTCCGTTGGTAAGCTGACGCGATGGCTCACGCACCAGATTATGAAACGTTTGCGGACTTGCGCAGAAGTACGACTGGGTTCCGCTCTTCCGGCGATTGCTGTGCGACTCGCTGACGCCGGTGTCGGCGTTCCACCGGCTGGACAGTGGGGGGAGTGCCTGCCTGTTTGAAAGCGTGATCGGCGGCGAAAAAGTCGGCCGCTACAGTTTTCTGGCGGTGGAGCCCTTTCTGGAGCTCTCTGCCTATGGCCGGGAGGTTTCCCTACGCTCCGCGACCGAGCAGTGGCAACGAAGATGCGAAGACCCGCTGGAAGAGCTCCGGAAGCGGCTCGTGGACTTCCGGGTCGCGCCGTTGGAGGATCTCCGCGGACAACCGTTCATTGGGGGGGCGATCGGGTACGCCGGCTACGATGTTGTACGGTATACCGAGCATCTGCCGGACGCGCCTCCCGATGACCGCCAATTGCCGGACCTGGCCTTCGCTTTCTACGATCGGCTCGTCGTTTTCGATCACGTGACCAAGACCATGCTCGTGATTCTTCTCGTTCCCACGAAAGGGAACAACGATCTGGCCTCCCTGTACCAGCAATCGCAAGGACGGCTCGATGACCTGATTCGTCAGTTGGGGACTCCCCAGCCGGGCTTGGAACTGTATGACATTGCGACCGGAGGCACAGCCAACTTGTCCGTAACTTCGAATTTCGAACGGGAGGCGTTTGAGGCTGCGGTCAGCCGTTGCGTGGAGTACATCCAAGCCGGCGACATCTTTCAGGTGGTGATCAGCCAACGCCTGCAAGTCGAAATCCACTCCGATCCGTTTGAGATCTACCGCACCCTCCGCGTGATCAATCCCAGCCCGTTCATGTTCTTTCTCCGTTCTGGTGATACGGTGCTCGTCGGCAGCTCGCCGGAAATCATGTGTCGCGTTACCGATGGAAAAGTGACCGTTCGACCTTTGGCGGGAACCCGTCGCCGAGGGGAAACGGACGAGGAAGACCGCCTTCTGGCGGAGGAGCTCCTGGCGGATCCGAAGGAACGCGCGGAACACGTCATGCTGGTCGACTTGGGTCGAAATGACGTCGGTCGCGTCGCCCGGTATCGCACGGTCCAACTGAGTGACGTGATGACGATCGAACGCTACAGCCATGTGATGCACATCACCTCCAACGTCACGGGCGAATTGGCCGACGGCAAGGATGCCTTTGACGCGCTTGCGCCTGCCTGCCAGCGGGAACCGTATCGGGCGCGCCGAAGGTGCGAGCGATGCAGATCATCGACGAACTGGAACCGCATCGCCGCGGACCCTACGCCGGAGCGGTGGGGTACATCGACTACGGCGGCAACATGGACACTTGCATCGCGTTACGGACGCTCGTCGTGCGCGGTCAGACGGCGTACGTCCAGGCGGGGGCGGGGATCGTCGCCGACAGCGTGCCGGCCGCCGAGTACCAAGAAACGCTGAACAAGGCACAGGGCCTGCTACGGGCCATTGAATTGACCGAACAACGACGCGCGCGGCCGGCCGCTGGCTGAAAAGACCGGAGCGCAGAGCGGCGGTCGCGTGTCCTCTCTTCGCGGGTGGAAAGGCTACCGATGATTCATGTCATTGCGACGATTCAACTTCGATCGGGGAACCGCGATGCTTTTTTGGCGGAGTTGCATCAGCTCGTGCCCACCGTGCTACAAGAGTCCGGCTGCTTGGCGTACGCACCGACCGTGGACCTTTCCACTCGCGTCGCGGCGCAGGGACCGATTCGCTCGGATGTAGTGACGATCGTCGAGCAGTGGTCAGATCTGGCGTCCCTGGAAGCACATTTGGCCGCACCCCACATGGCGGCCTATCGTCAGAAGGTCCAGCCGCTGGTAGAGCAGACCAGCCTGCAGATACTGCAAACCGCCTGAGACCGGAATGCCGTGAGAATTGGCGCAATCCAAGACTGTGGATGGAGCTACGTGGGCACTCGAGTCGTTCGAGGGCGAGAGGCCGTGTGCGTTGAGCCGACGCGTGACGCACCGCAGCGACCTCAACGGACAGACCGCCACTATCTGTCATTGGTGTGGTTGCTGCTGCTAACGCTGCCGTGGACCGGGTGCAGTGGCTGCCGCCGCGACCCAAAGCTGAAAGCCAAGACGGACGCAGAAAAGGCCGAATTGCGACTGCCCGACTTTCAAGCCGAAGACTTGCAAGTCCTTCCCAGGGATGAGACCACCGCACTGCAGACACTGAAGCCCGGTCATTGGGTTAGTGTGCAGCAGCGGCTGAAGTCGAATCGAACGGATTTCTACGGCGAATTGCAGTGTCGGGCGGGCAAAGCGTCAGGGGCCCCCACCAGCTTGCGGCAGTCTTCTTTCGGCCTGCAGCTTTGCCGAGCCGTTTCTTTGCCGAAGGGACAGGCCAAGACGTTTGAGTTGACCTACTTCGCCCCGGACCCCGAAGGGCAATCCATCTGGTTGCACAGCAACCTGGGATTGCCCTTGGGCGGCGCGGTTCGATCAGTAGAGAGCCAGCCGCAACCGACGATCCGGCTGCGTCCGTATCAGAATCATCTGGTCGTGTTGGCTCGACGCGCCGATGCCTACGGCTACCTGAAAACACTGCCCGCGATCAAGCCGCCGTCGGATGGAATGTATTCGGAAGGTATTCTCAGCGATTACGTCGTGAGCCTGATCGGACCGAACCAATCCACAGCGCTACCTTCCTGGCCGTTGATGTGGACGACAATCAGTCACATTCTGTGGGACGATTTCGACGCAGCTGCGCTCAATCCGGATCAACAACGATCTCTGCTGGATTGGCTGCACTGGGGCGGGCAACTCGTGATCAGCGGTCCTGATTCGCTCGACTCGCTGCAGACCGGTTTTCTGCAAGCGTTTTTACCCGCGCTGCCCGCCGAGACTCGGGAGATGACGTCGTCGGACGTGCAGCGACTTGAGGCGGCGTGGAGTGTTGGTTCCGAGGGTCCGTTGCAGATCAATCCGCAAGCCGCACCGCAAGTGGTTCGGTTGCGTCTGCAGCCGGGGGCAGAGTTTATCCCCGGTTTTGGGGAATTGGTGGCCGAGCGGTGGGTGGGACGCGGTCGGATCGTGACAACCGGTTTTGCCTTGACGACGCGTGAGTTGGTCAATTGGAATGCCGGCTTCGACAATTTTTTCAACGCCTGTTTGCTCCGTCGGCCGCCGCGAGAATTTCGGTACGACATCCAGACCGGTGCCAGCTTTTCCTGGGTTTCGGGGCTGGAGGGTCTTCCCGCGGCGATGCGGGCGGGTGCGGAGTCGGTGACCGCCCACGAACTGGACCGTCCGCGGCGACTGCCGGCGGAGACGCTCCTGAACAGCCGCCTGCGGTATTTTTCGCGGGACGCGCATTGGGCCTCTGACCCGCGGCGCAGGCGGTCGCCGTCGGAGTATGTTGCTGGCTACAGTTACGATCCGTGGGGCGGTGTCGCCGGCTGGAATGATCTGAGCGATTGCAGTCGTGCCGCGCATGATGCGCTGACCGAAGCGGCAGGAATCAATGTTCCCGATCGCCGCTTTGTGCTCTGGACCCTCGGCCTCTACCTGCTGGTGCTGGTCCCCGTGAATTGGGCACTCTTTCGCGCGTTGGGAAGAGTGGAATGGGCTTGGTTGGCCGTGCCGTTTGTTGCGCTTGGCGGTACCTGGTTTGTAGTGCACATGGCACAGTTGGATATCGGCTTCGTGCGGAGTCGTTCCGAGATCGTGGTCCTGGAAACGCAACCGGGCTATTCGCGCGGCCACTTAACGCGGTACACCGGGCTATACAGTTCGTTGTCGACGGAGTATGCCCTTTCGTTCGACAATGAGACGGCGTTGGCACTGCCGCTGGCGATGGATTCCCCGGCTCCGGAACAGTGGCGAACGAGTCTGAAGACCGTGACGCTGCGGCGCCTGGATCGTCCGGGCGAGAAGATGCGATTGGAGGACTTCCTGGTGAATTCTGCCTCCACCGGCATGGTGCACAGTGAGCAGATGTATGATCTGGGCGGCGGAATTCAATGGACCGAGTCGGCGGGAGACCTGTCGCGGGTCGAGAACCAGACGCGACATGGCCTGCGGCAGGCGGGCGTCTTGCGACGACGAGGGGGGGATTTGCAATTCGGCTGGATCGGCGATTGTCCCGCGGAGCAGTCTGTGCGCGTATCCTTCCGTCCGATTGCCGAGGATTCCGCGTGGTGGGAACCATGGCTTGCCTCGCTGCCGGTCGGCTCGGACCGCGCCGACCCGCTCGTCAGCGTGCCGCTGCTCCGGTTGGCCCTCGATCCGGGGCGACTCCGCGAAGGTGACGTGCGGCTCGTGGGATGGCTGGCAGATGAGCTTTCGGGCCTGGAGATCCGTCCTCAGGCAAGTCAGCAATCGCGGCGGACGCTGGTAGTTGCCAATGTGCAGTACGGTTTGCGGGCCGCGCCGAAATCGGACAGGAATGCCCCTCCCCCGCCGCGGACGGATGAGATGGACGAGTCGGATGATTGAGTTGATCAATTTTGGCAAGGACTACGGAGATTTTACCGCAGTCGACTGCTTGAACCTCAAGATTGAACCGGGGGAGTTGTTCGGTTTCATCGGACCGAACGGGGCCGGGAAGAGCACCACGATCCGCTTTCTGGCCACGCTGTTGAAAGCCAGTCACGGGGAAGCCATCATCAACGGCTGTCGCGTCACAAGCCAACCGATGGAGGTGCGTCGCAGCGTGGGGTACATGCCGGATGCATTCGGCGTCTACGACGGGATGAAAGTGTGGGAATTTCTCGACTTCTTTGCCGTCGCGTACGCGATTCCTCGCAATCGACGACGGCAGGTGATCCAGGATGTCCTGGAACTGCTGGATCTGACGCACAAGCGTGACGATTTCGTGAATGACCTCTCGCGGGGAATGAAACAGAGGCTCTGTCTTGCGAAAACCTTGGTGCATGATCCTCCGGTGCTGATTCTGGATGAGCCCGCCAGCGGACTGGATCCACGCGCGCGACTCGAGATGAAAGTGCTGCTGAAAGAACTCCGCCGCATGGGCAAGACGATTCTGATTTCCAGTCACATTCTGAGTGAGTTGGCGGACTGCTGTACGTCGATTGGGATCATCGAGCGAGGGCAGTTGCTGATGCATGGTCCGATCGAGGATGTTTATCGACGAATCCGCGGGAATCGGATCGTGCAGATTCGCTTCGAAGACAACATGGATCTCGGTCTTGCCCTGATTCGCCGGTGGTCGGCCTGCCGCGATGTCCAAGTCACGGGGAGTACCGCAGTTGTTGAGCTGGAGACGGATGACCAGGGTGTGGCCGATTTATTGCGGCAACTGGTGACCAACCAGGTGGAGGTTCGCAGCTATGCGGAAAAGGAGCCGACCTTGGAAGATGTGTTCATGCTCGTGACCAAGGGGTTGGTCGGCTGACCCGACCCCCGCGGCTACCCCTTCGGTCAGTTGATCAGAAAGGTCGGTGGCGGCGTCGTGTCCTCTCCGCCTTCCCATTGGCGACGCACTTCCCGCAAGCCATAAGCCACCAGCTCGAACTGCTCGCTCAACCGTTCCAGCACTTCCCCGGGCGCGCTGCGCGGATCGTCCGTTTCGATGGTGCTGGCGATCCAGTACGCCCGCTTCCCTTCCGTTGAGTAGTTCACCTGGCGATCATCCCACGTCCGGGACTGCAGACGGTGCACCGCCTCCGGATAAATGCCGGTCCAGAAAAGTGTGTAATCACCGATGTGTCGGTGGACCTCGCGCCGCGCTTCGCCGACCCGCTCGCGCGCCTCGGCTAACATTTCCGCGACGCTACGCAGAGGTTTACCGGATAGGCTGCGCATTCGGTAGACCTCTTCGGAGCGAATGAAGCGGGCCAAGAGATCACTCAGGTAATCCAATAACGGAGGATCGGCGACACCGAGTTGGGTTTGGAACGTGTATTCCGCCATTCCCGAGAAATAGCGGTACAACAGCTTGGGTTGCTTGAACCGCATGCGAGCTTTTCTCCTCTGATGGGAGGCTTCAGGGAAGTGTTGGGCTCGGATGGCAATCTTTCCTGTGCCCCGGGCACCAGAAGGGAGAAGTACCGCCGGGCGCAGTCAATCCGAATGGATTTTGCCGAGCAAGTCATCGGTTGCGAAGACCGGTGACTCTCTTTCTAGTTTAGTTTCGGCGGATTTGGGGGGTCAAGTTCGAAAGCCGCCGATCTCGGATTCCCGCTCGCCCAGAATGCGGGATATTTTTCCACGGTATCGGTCGATTACGCGGGGGAATGTAAGGCAGCCTGTAGCTGGTCCGCCAGTTCGCCGATCTGTTGCAGAACCTTGTCGGGGCCGAGTTCTGGGAGTTGGGCCATGTGTCGCACGATCGCCGAACCGACAATCACTCCGTCGGCGACGGGAGCCAGCATCCGAACCTGATCCGGACGGCTGATGCCGAAGCCGATGCAGATCGGCAAGTCGGTTTCTTGTCGCAGCCAGCCCACTCGCTCGAGCAAGTCGACTGGCAACTCATTGCGTTCGCCCGTGATTCCCGTAACGGACACGAAGTAGAGAAAACCGGTGGATGTCCGCGCAATGCGGATCATTCTGTCCGGGGGGGTCGTCGGTGTCACGAGCTGGATCAGGCTGAAGTCGTGGTCCCGACAGACGGCCGCCATTGCGTCGGATTCTTCCACCAGCAGATCGGGCACGATGGCGCCGGCGAATCCGGCCTGCCGCGCGTCCTGCACGAAACGCTCGAGACCGTACCGAAAAACGATCGCGTAGCTGACCATGCTCACCAGGGGCACGCCAAGGGGAGGCGCAAGCTGGCGGACAGACGAGAAGATGTCGGCCAGCCGGATCTGGTTCTGCAGCGCGCGGGTGTAGGAAGCTTGAATGGTCGGGCCGTCGGCAATCGGGTCGCTATACGGGATCCCCAACTCACAAAGGCTTCCGCCGTGCTCCGCCAGGCGGCGAAGCACCGCTGCGGTGAATTCCAGGTTCGGATCCCCCGCCGTTACAAACGGGATGAACGCTTTCTGCGAACGGCTGCGCAGGTCGCGGAAGAGTTGGTCGATTGCGGACATGGCACTCGGCAGGGAACGAGAAACGGAAAAAGATCGTGGTTTGAGGGCAATCGATCAGACTTCGCGGCCGGCAGGGGAGTGGAGCCGCGCGATTTCGGCCGCATCCTTGTCACCACGTCCGGAAAGGCAGACCATCACCATCTGGTTGGGGGAACGTTGCCGTGCAATCCGCATCGCGTGCGCCACGGCATGGGAGGACTCCAGGGCCGGAAGAATCCCCTCGGTGCGAGCCAGTGTGTCGAAAGCTTCCAACGCCTCTGTGTCGCCGCAGGATTCGTACTGCACGCGGCCGGTGGCTTTCCAATGACTGTGTTCCGGACCTACGCCGGGATAGTCGAGTCCTGCCGAGACGGAATGGACGTCGCACGTTTGTCCGTCCTCGTCCTGCATCACATAACTAAAGGACCCATGCAAGACGCCGGGCCGGCCGTAGGTCAAGGGGGAGGCATGTTGTCCGGGGTCGTTCCCCAGGCCACCCGCTTCGACGCCGATCAGCTCGACCGCCGCGTCGGGGATGAACGGCGAAAACATCCCCGCCGCATTGCTGCCTCCCCCCACGCAGGCGACGACGGTTTCGGGCAGGCGTCCGAATCGATCGAGACACTGTTGCCGCGTCTCCCGGCCAATGACCGACTGGAAATCTCGCACAATGCGGGGAAAGGGATGCGGACCAACTACCGAACCAAGGATGTAGTGCGTTGTCCCGACGCTGCTCATCCAGTCTCGCATCGCCTCGTTGATTGCGTCGCGCAGCGTCCGCGAGCCGCTGGTGACCGGCCGCACTTCAGCCCCCAACAGTCGCATGCTAAACACGTTAGGGGCCTGCCGCCGAATGTCTTCTTCCCCCATATACACGACACACGGCAATCCGAATCGAGCACATGCCGTGGCGGTCGCAACTCCGTGTTGGCCGGCGCCCGTTTCCGCAATCACACGCTGTTTGCCCATTCGCAGCGTGAGCAACGCTTGTCCGAGCGTGTTGTTGATCTTGTGTGCCCCGGTGTGGTTCAAGTCCTCACGCTTCAGCCAAATCTGCGCTCCACCGCACTCGGCGGTCAGGCGTTCGGCGAAGTACAGCGGGGAGGGGCGGCCGACGTAATCACGCAGCAATTCGTCAAGACGATCCTGGAATCCGGCATCGCCCCGTGCTTGCGCGTACTGTTCGGCCAGTTCGTCTAACGCCCGAGTCAATGTCTCCGGAACATAGCGGCCTCCGAAGTCGCCGAAGCGGCCATGCGGATCCGGTAGTTCAGGGACGTTGGTCGGCGGGGAAGGCTGGTTGGGCTTCATACCGGTTATCGTAGCAACGGTCGAACGCTTTGACCACGTGCGGCGGGTGGGCGGGAACGCGGGAACGGTCTATCATCCCGGAAAACCACCGCACGCAGGACGGTCGTTCACCATGCCGGAATTGCCCGAAGTCGAAACGATGTGCCGCGGACTGCGGCCGGTCACCGGCAGCATCATTCGCGGAGTGCAATTCGCTGCCCGAGGTCTGCGTCCGATCTGCGTGGAGCCTTCCAGGACCGCCTTCCGCCGGCGCGTCGTCGGTCGTCGTCTGTCGGCCATCGATCGCCGCGGCAAGCGGATTCTGCTGCATCTGCAGGATGGGCAGTTGATCGTCATCGAGCCGCGGATGACCGGTTTGGTGTTGCTGGCGGACCCACCCGACCGAGGCCACCTTCGCGTGGGTTTGCGGTTGGAGGGAGGACCGGCGGAATGGCTTTGGTTCTGGGATCAACGGGGGCTCGGAACTCTTGCGGTGCTTCGTGCCGACGAGCAGGAGGATCGCTTGGGGCCTGGTCGCATCGGTCCGGATGCCTTGACCGTATCGCCGCTCGGACTGCGCAAGCAACTGCGGGTGCGAAGAGAAGTGAAGGTGGCCTTGATGGATCAGCGGTTGCTGGCCGGCATCGGCAATCTGTATGCCTCAGAGATCCTCCACGTGGCGCGGATCCATCCGCAGCAGCGGTGCGAACATCTGACGGCGGAGGAGTGGAAACGACTGCACGCGGCGATTGGCCGTGTGCTGCAGGAAGCGATTCGCTACGAGGGATCCACGTTGTCCGATGGCACGTACCGCAACGCACTCAACCGGTCGGGCCGATATCAGAATCACCATCGTGTGTACGCCCGCGCCGGCCAAGCGTGTCCGCGCTGTCGCAACAAACTCGTGCAGCGGACCGTGCAGGCGCAACGCTCCACGTTTTTCTGTGCCGGGTGCCAGCGACTGCGCTGCCGCAGCGGCGGATCGTAAGACCTCGTCGAATCAGCCGCTCAGCTTCCCTCCGCTCGGTCCTGGAAGCGGGCGATCGATTCGAGAAGCGTCTCGCGAATCTGCTGGAGATGCGGACCATCCGGCAGTTTCTGCCCGGTATTGTCCGTAACGTAGAACACATCGACCACCTGATCGAGGTGCGTACTGATGCGGGCCATGACGACGGACAGCCCGAGATCGAACAACTGCCGCGCGATCACATACAGTAAACCGGGGCGATCGGCGGTGAAGACGTCGATGATCGTGTAGCGATCGGACGTGGAGTTGTCGACCCGGACCTGGGTGGGCAGCTTATGCAACTCCACCGATGCGTGGGATGTACTCGGCCGCCAGATGTGACGGAAGGTGGGGTGTTCGATGGACGGCTCCTGCAGCACACGTGTGAGTGCCGCCGACACGGATTGAAAACGCTCTGGGGGCGGTTCGCCCTGATAGTCCCCGTCGATCACATGGAAGCGGTCGAGGCACAATTGATGTGCCAATGAGTGGATCTCGGCGGAGAGAATCTCCAGCCCCTGTCCGGTCAAGGCACCGGTGAGTCGATGGAAGATCCCGGGGACCATTTCTTCCCGGGCAGCGATCAAATACTCGGCGACCTGGCGATCGGGAAGGTAGCGTCCCCAGGCGACCGCCTGATCGGGTGTGACGTAGCGCACGCGGTCCAGATCGGCCAGCACGGTGTCGGCGGTGGGGCCTTCCAAGTAGGCGGCCGGGAGTTGCTCGATCTGCTCCACTAGCCAATGTCGCTCCGGTTCCGCCTGATCGTCGACCTGCGCCATCAACTGCGCGTTTCTTGGCGATCCGTTTGGTGGCAGCCGGAGAAGGTTCGCCGGCGCTCAGATAGTCCATCATCCGGCGATAGAGCTCCGTCAGGACCTCAATCTTCCATTGGTTGAGCACGCCGGGTCCGACCGCCGCGAGATCGGCGCAGGTCAACACGAACAGCATCTGCAGCAGCGCCGGGGAGCCAATCTCGACGACGTGTTGCAGCACGATCGACTCATCACTCGTGTCACGACGAAAGGCCAGGTGCGAGAGCATCAGGTGGCGGTGGACGAGGAACCGGAGTGTCTCCGTATCCTGCTCATTGAGGTACAGATTCTCGGCGACTTGCAGCGCAATCCGGGCCCCGACTTCACTGTGATCCTCCGCATAGCCTTTGCCCAGATCATGGACGAGCAGCGCGAGGTGCAGCAGGTGCTTCGCCTTGATGTCTCGATACGCGTGGGCTAGTGCGTTCTGGCCTTGCAAGAACTCCGTGGCACGCTGGACCGAACGAATGGAATGCTCATCGACCGTGTACTTGTGGTATTCGTTGAACTGCAACAGGCAGCGTGCGTGGTCATAGCCTGGCACCAGCTTTTCCAGGACACGTGTTTCATGGAGTCGGTGCAGCAGCGCGCCGAGTCGGTTGGGATGCGATAGCAGAGACAGGAATCGTTCGGCCGCCTCCCGATCGACCGGAAGATCGGGCTGGGCCATCATCGCCTTCCGAATGGCACGCCAGGTGGGATGATCGATGTGGCAGTTGTAGCGGCCGGCCAGATCCATCAGTCGCAGCATCTCATCCAGTCGGGAGGTAACGCGTGCCAGACCGCGACGGGTGGCCGCGATTGTTGTGGGGCCCACGCGGTACAAACCCTCCACCTGGTGACTGGTGAGGAAGCTGATTACGCGGCGGAGGTGGGGATGTCGCCAGCGGGCACCGGCCACGAAGTGTTCGACAATTTCCCGGACCGTCGAGGTCTGGTGGAAATGCTCTTGCATGAACTGCTCCACCGGAAGCTGGCCTTCCTGGCCGGGATAGCCGTCCATTTCGGCGAGCCGGACCTGCTCGCTGCGGACGAGGGCGTCGGCCGCCGACCGGGCGTGGAAATGGAGCTCATTCCGAAGACGCAACAAGTACTCCAGGGCCCGCCGCAGGGCCCGATAGTCCTCGCCGCTCAGCAGTCCCATGCGGTGGAGGCCCTCCGGGTTCGCTTCGCCGTAACGTGCAAAGCCGATCCAGCGCAACAGTTGCAGATCGCGCAGCCCGCCGGGAGAGCGCTTCAGATTGGGCTCGAGCAGGTACACGGTATCGCCCGCTTCGCTGTATTTCGCACATTCCTCGCCGCGCGCTTTCTCGATCAGACTCACCAGGGCCGCTGACTTGCGGCGCGCCATCCAGGGAAACGCGCGGGCGAAGTGCGTGAAAAGTCCCACGCTGCCGCCCAGGAAACGCGCATCGACAAGTGAGCAGAAGACGACCCCGTCGCGAGTACTCAGTTGGCAGGCCTCTCGGACGGTTCGGACGCTGAAGCCAAGTTTGAGGCCGGTGTCGGACAGGTCGCGAACGAGTCGTTGTGCCAACGGCGTGACCGGCGATAGCGCGCCGGCGCATGCAATAACATCAAATCGATGTCAGAGTAGGGGGCCATCTCGCGGCGGCCATAGCCCCCGTAGGGTACCAAGGCGATTTGGGAGCGGATTTCCGCCGTTTGCGCGCCGAAAGAGTCCAGCGCGCTGTCGAAGATTTCCAGCACAACGCTGTCGAGTAATTCCGTCAGGTGCGCGGCAAACCTGAATTCCGGGCGATCCGTCTCGATGTTGCACGAGCAGTCGTTCGCGACCCTGAGCGAGCCACTGCTTGACTCTTTGAACGGTTTCCCGCATCTTGACCGTTCTCGCCGTCCACTCGCTCCCACCTGCCGGAAGGTGAGTCGCTGCTTCAGAGCGCCTCTTCTCCCGTTTCGCCCGTGCGGATTCGCACGACCGCTTCCAACGTCGAAACGAAAATCTTGCCGTCGCCGATTTGACCGGTTTGCGCCGAGCGCAAGACGGTGTCGAGTGTCGCCTGAAATTGACTGTCGGGGCAAACCACCTCGATCTTGACTTTCGGCACGAAATCCACGGTGTATTCGGTGCCGCGGTAGGTCTCTTTGTGTCCTTTCTGGCGACCAAAGCCCCGCACTTCGGTCACCGTCATCCCTTGCACCCCGAGTTCCGAGAGCGCGTTCTTGACTTCATCCAGTTTAAAATGCCGAATGATCGCTTCGACCTTCTTCATCTCCCCGCCTCCCGCTGTTAGCTAAATATATAGCCTTCTTCGCCATGTTCGGCGAGATCCAGGCCGCGGATTTCCTCTTCCTGATGCACGCGTAATCCGATCGTCACGTCCAGGATCTTAATCAGGACGAACGTTACGAGCACGGCATAGACAATCGTCACCAGCGCGGCAGTCGCTTGTCCGATGAGCAGTTGCATGCCGCCGCTGGCTCCGTGGAACACTTCATAATACAGACCGTCCGCACCGCCTGGATTGACCTGCGTACTGGCAAATACCCCGGTCAGCAACGCGCCCAGCGTGCCACCGATTCCATGCACGCCGAACGCGTCCAGCGAGTCATCGTAGCGGAAGGCGCCTTTGAGCCAACTGCAGGCGAGGTAACAGACGATGCCGGCCAAGCCGCCCATCACGCAGCGCGGGCATCGGCTGAACAAAACCGGAGGCCGGTGTGATGCAGACCAGCCCCGCCACCGCACCGGAAGCTGTTCCCAACACGCTCGGTTTGCCGCGAAGGATCCATTCCATGGCCGCCCACGCTACGGCGCCTGCGGCGGCGGAGAAATGCGTCACCACGAGGGCGTTGGCCGCCAGGTCGTTGGCGGCTCCGGCACTTCCCGCATTGAAACCGAACCAGCCCACCCACAACATCCCCGCCCCCAGTGCCGTGTAGGTCAGGTTATGCGGACGCATGTCGTCCGTCCCGTACCCCAGTCGCTTGCCGATCAGGACCGCACACACGAGCGCGGAAAACCCGGAACTGATATGGACCACCGTCCCGCCGGCGAAATCCAACGCCCCGCCGGCCCAGGCTCCCTCCGCACCGTGTGCCAGGATGCCCTGCGCCCAGACCCAGTGGCACAGCGGGCAGTAAACCAGCGTTCCCCAGGCGACCATCAGCAGCACCATCGAGCTGAACTTCATCCGCTCCGCGAACGCTCCGCAGATCAACGCCGGCGTGATGATGAAAAACATGCCCTGAAAAGCCATGAATGTCAGATCGGGCAAGGCGCTGCCCGGGGCGACTCCCCCGACCATCTTGACCTGGTTCAGGAAGAGATACTCTCCGTTGCCAATGTAGGGATTCTGCCCGGCCGCTCCGAAGGCCAGTGAATAGCCCCACAGACCCCAGATGATGGTCATCAGTGCCATCAGGAAGAGGCATTGCATCATGACGCCGAGGACATTCTTTCGGCGAACTAAGCCGCTGTAGAACATCGCCAGGCCCGGGGCGGTCATGAACAGCACGAGCGCCGTGGAAGTCATCATCCAGGAATTGTTGGCCGCTCGCGCCGCCTCGTCCGCGGTCGATGCTTCCTGGGCCCAACAGGAGCTGGGTCCGAGTATGGCGAATAACCCGATACCCCAACCCAAGATCCAGATTCGCCCTGCGTTCGTCATCTTTTCGTTCTCCAAAAGTCGCTGCATCATACTTCGAGGGACACCCCGGCGAACGGCCAAAAGGCTCGCCCGGGGACGCGGTCCCGGTGCGTCGCCGCGTAGATGGGCGCTCCGCTGCCGAGACAGCCGTCGTAATCGGGGCGGGCTCGCCGATCCAAGCCGGCAATGGCACGTCCGGTTGCTTGCCATCCGCATCGTGGGCACGGACCGAACGCCCGGACGGGCCGCGGAACCCGCCGAAACAGCGTACCGGATCGACGGGTGCGTAGAAAGGCCTCTCCAACAGGACGTACTCGGGAACGACGCAGAGACAACCTGCAAGTCAGCGCTTCGTGTGTCAGCCGGAGCGATGACTGCCGAAGTGATTCGTGCGACATCCCTTCGCTACTGGACCTTGGCCGCTGACCAAACGATCTCTGCGGACGTCGTATGGCTGTTCGCGACGCGCGCAAGCACAAACAAGAGGTCGCTCAGGCGGTTCAAGTACGGTACCAGGAAGGGGGAAACATCCTCACAACGGCCAAGCGTCACCACGCGGCGTTCCGCTCGCCGACAGATCGTTCGAGCCTGATGCAGAAAGCCGGCCGCGAGCGTGCCACCGGGCAGGATGAAATGCTGCAAAGGCTCCAGGTGCTCCTGATACTCGTCAATCGCTTGTTCCAGCTGTTGCACATGCTCGGTTTCAATGTGACCGGACGACAGGTTGGTCTCTCCAGGGGCCGCCAGTTCAGCCCCTACCACGAAGAGGTTGCTCTGAATATCAAGCAACAACGCGTCGACCGACGGGGATACACCTTCCGTTCGAGCCAAGCCGATCGAAACGGAGAGTTCGTCAACGGTCCCGTAGGCCTCAATGCGATCATCGTCCTTGAGAACACGGCGTCCATCCAACAATCCGGTTTCGCCATGGTCACCGGCCTTCGTGTAAATCTTCATCAGCGAAAGGTCCTCCTAGTTCGCGAAAAAGAAACTCGAAAGAGTCCTGCGACTCCCTTGTCCGTTACTTGGATTACTGATCCACATCGATGATTTCTAGCTGGAGTTGTCCCAACACCTTGATGACCGGCAGCAGCGCCGTGAACGCCTGACCCGAATCCAGCGAACTGTCTCCCAGCATCACGTGAGCGGCCCCGGTGCCGCCGCGTCCCAGGGTGGAATCGAGTGGGACCCATCGGTCACGGATCCAGACCGAGTTCCACATGTGAAAGGCGAACGCCTGCACGGAAGGCACATAGACCAGGCCCACGACCACGCGCGCCGGAATTCCACAAGCTCGGCAGAGGGCGGCGGTCAGCACGGCATGTTCCGTGCAGTCACCCTCCCGCGAACGAGCTACCTCCGCGGCCGTGGCAAAGGCGGTCGTGAAGTTCTTCTCCGTCAGGTTCTCGTGGACTGTGCGTTCCACCAGGAGTGCCACTGTTGGGGCATCCGACGACGCGGCGATCAGGGGCCGGGCGAGTTCCTGGACGGCGGGGTCATCCGTCTGAATCCAGGGCGAAGCTTCTCGATCCTGGGGCCGTGGGGGCGTCGAGGCCGAAGTGGGGCGTTCGATCAGAGGACCGTCGGCCGTCACAATGATTTCCGCCGTGTGAGGGTCGAGCCGGCGGACGGTCTGCTGGGGCGTCGAAGGGAATACATCGGCCGGGTCGCCCGCCGGCAACCGGGCGCGGTAGCGAATGCGGTGCGACTCGTGTGGGCGATCCAGCGATCGACGTACGCGCACCAGCGAAAGATCCCCCAGGTCCAAGGCCGGCTGACCCGCACTCGCGCACGCCACCTCGCGAGGCACTCGATAGGTGACCTGTTGCAGTGCGGGCATCTGGCTCATCTGTACTTCTCCCGCAGCATTCGTCCAAAGGATGGACTCCATGGTTTGGCCGCCGGGAAGCGTGAGTTGGCTTTCGATGGGCAGTAATCGCTCGGTTCTCTCCAGCAGTTGAGTGGATTGCCAATCACCGGCCTGCAAGTGCACTGTTCCGACAACATGCAGGACCGGCACAATGGCTCGAAAGTGACGGCTCTCTCCCGGCGATAGCGGGTCCTGCAGCAGCGATTGCTCCACGGCAAACAAGCCCCCGCAGGGCGCCGTCACCGGGATCAAGCGAGATTCTTCGGATTGACCGGCGGCTTCGATCGTCAACCTGAGCCCGTCGCCTTGCCAGACTCCGGTCGTCTGAAGCGAGGATGGGCCGCCCCGTACCGTGCAACGGAAAGCCTGGACTTGACCCTCCGCCGTCTCGCGACTGACGAGTTCCATCTCTTGCCGAGTTTCTTGTCCAAATCGCCGAACCGACAGCTCTGTTTGGGCCAACCACTCCCAAACCGGTCGCCCATCCTCCAGAGATTCCCGCACACGTGTCACCTGATGGCCAATGCGCTGGCCGTTGATCGTGACCAGATCCCACATTTCGTTGGTGGAAGGGGTGCGGGAAACGGGGCTCCGTGAAGCAGAAGCGGACGTCGGCGCCGTCGATGGAGCCTCCGCCTCGGATGATGGAAGTTTCGCCTCCGGCAACGGGATCTCTGCCGGTTGGCATGCGGTAAAGACCAGCAGGCCGACCATCAGCAGGTCGTATCTCGTGACAAATCCTCTCATGACTCCGTCCCGGCTCCGCTTCGCGGAAGCTTCCGTTCCTCTCGCATTATCTCGAGTATACCGAGTTTGCCCTTCCCGCGGTGCAGCCGTTAACCGATCATTCTGAACCGTCTGCCCCGTCAACTCAATGCAGATGTCATGATTTTCCCATTCTTCGTCAGATCTTGGCTCACGAGCAGGTGCTAGACTTGCAGCGACTTGCTGAAAAGCCGGTCACCCCGGTCCACCAGCGACTTGGGCGGTCTTTTCAGCCGCAACGTGGTCACGCTGTCTGTACGGATTGTGCATGCCGCCTGCCCACTGTCGTAGAAGCGCTGCAGACTCGGGAGCAAACGCTGTGGATCAGGATGTCCTAGGGTTGAGTGGCATCCGACGACGCTGCAGAAACCAGCACCGCGTTTGCCTACCAAGCAACACTTGAGGTTCACGAATGGGTTTTCTGAAGAACTTCTTTCTGAACGTCTTTCACGAGGACGTGAGAACGACCTCTTCGACCAGCAGCTTTGACGAACTTTCGAAAGAAGAGCTGGAGACGCATCTGGGCGTGCGCCGGTACGGTTCCTTTACGCTGACCGACGCGATTCGTCCCTCCTACGATCTGAAGGTTGTGCCCAAACAGGGGTATCGCCACGATGCCTATCAGGACAAGGAGACGAATACGGAGTTGCCGGTGGTGATGGCGGCTGCCAGCCATGAGAACTTGTTCGAACTGTTTGTTGAATTGATCGAGCTACTTGGACCGGTGGTGGACGTCGTGCTGGAAACCAGTCATTCTCGCAATGGCCAAGGCCACGTGGATCTCTATCGAGAACACATGGATATGCCGGTCCTGATGAGTACGCTCTGGGACTTCGAGGAACTGCTGACCAACGATGGCTGCACGGGAATCGCCGTGCTAAACCCCTCCATCCCACAAGAGGTCCAGTTTGACGAACATAAACTGCTGATCATTTACGGAGAAGATCTGAAGCAGTACGAGAGAATTCTCAACCGGTACAGCGTCCACCGAAACGACGAGTTGCAGTTCATCACCGAGGCCGAGCACGTTCATTCCTCGAGCGAAGAATATATGGAGCAATTCGAGGAACTGAAGATGCGGTTGGGGATGGATGCGACGTACGGCTGAGCACAAGCAAGGCCGTCGCAGGTAGGCCGCTGCCCTCTCGGCAGACTCGTCCTTCCTTGATGAATCCGCGTTCGAACCGTCTCCTCGGGGAAACCGCCCCCCATCGACGCACGTGGAAAGCTTCTGACCGCCGCCGGAGATCGCGAACGCCGGAGTGCCCTGGCGGCCGCTGCGTCCCTGTCTTGCTTGCGACGAGCGTTGCAGGCCACTTCCGTTCCAAATTTCCCACCTTCTGGCAATCAGGCCGGGGATTCATTCCGATTGCGGCGGAAGAAATCCTTGAGTTGCCGGGGCAGTTCTAGGTAAGATCAGCAAGGAGGTCGTACGGCACTCAAGAACCGCCGGGACGGCCCCTCGCCGCCGACAGGACCGACTGCCGGTTCGTCCGAACCTCTTGGACGCGCGGTAATCTGCATTCTGATTGTCAGCAACGAGTCGATCTACGGTTCCACCCGCGATTCCGCTTCGAAAGGCTTTGACCCATGCGCCGATCCTCGTCGATTCTCGCCTGTCTTCTCGTCGCCGCTTTTGGCTGCGTCGCCCCCGCGGCGCAAGTGATCCTGAATGAATACAACGCGGTCAGCGGAGACAATCAACTGGATGATGGAGACGGAGCCGACCTGCGTTTCGGCACGATCGATGGCAACGGTGGGAATTGGTTCGAGTTGCTGGTGATTGAAGATCAGGTGGACATGCGCGGCTGGACGTTTGTGTGGGAGGAAGATGAAGAGGTCGGGAATACAGGAGAGAATGCGAGCGGCGTGATCACGCTGGCCGATGCGTCGATCTGGTCGGGTCTTCGATCCGGAACCCTGATTACGTTCATTGAAACGGCGGACGCCGGCGGCGAGGGAGCGTTCGATACCGGAACCGATCTGAGCTACGATCCACTGGCGGGAGATTGGTGGATCAATGTGTCGACACGTGAAGAGCAAGCGAAGGGAGCTGCGGGGGTCGTTTCCACCGTCACCAACGACGGGCCGCCCGGAGATTTTTCTGTGGGGCGATATGACTGGACCGTGTCCATTCTGGATGCGGCCAGTCAAATCGTGTTTGGACCGGCCGGCGAGGGAGCCAGCAATTGGGCGGGGGACGGTGTGAGTAATACCGACGGCGCCGCGCTGGAAGGACCGTTGGGGACGCCGACCTATGAACAGTGGCAGGCCGTAACGCCCGGCCACCCAGACTACGACGATACGGGCAGTACGAGCTTCGGAGCGCCCAACGCTGACTATGATTCGGCGACCAGCACCTTCCCGCCGCTGCAGGACTTGAGTGCCTTGCGCGAACGCGTGCAACCTACACCCGATGGGGATTTTGACGAGGATGGCGTCCTGACGGCTAACGACATCGACATTTTATCCACCGCGGTTCGAGACGGTTCGACCGATCCACGCTTTGACCTGGATCAAAATCAAATCGTCGATGACGACGATCGCACCGTGTGGGTTAAGCAAATCCGCCGAACCTACTTCGGCGATGCCGATCTCGACGGTTCGTTCGATACGATCGATTTCGTCACGGTCTTTCAAGAGGGCGAGTACGAGGATGATGTCGAAGGCAACTCCGGCTGGGCGACCGGTGACTGGACGGGGGATGCCGAGTTTGACTCCAGCGACTTCGTACGGGCGTTCCAGGACGGTGGCTATGAGATCGGGCCAATGCCAGCCACCGTTGTCTCTGTCCCCGAGCCCGCCAGCCTGACGCTGGCATTGACGTGCTGGCTGGGACTCACCGGTCTTCGTCGACATCGACGGCGGAACGGATCGTCTCCGCGTACGTCGCCAAAATCGCCCGTTTGCCCGTTGAGCCACCGTTAAGCGGCTTGTGGATGGCGAATAGGCTTTCGAAGCGTGGCGGGCCTTCGCCGAAAGGCCGAGCTGCAGAGCGCGGAATCCGCGGATTGCGGCGGATCGCCGGCCGGAGAACAGCGGTTGGTCCGGACTGGCAGCCAATGCGTTGGCCCGCGTTCATTGACGACCTCCGCCGTCCCTCCGTGCCCCCGCTCTTGCCCCCGCCTCGTCCGTAAGACTGGCCTTGTCAGAGAACATCGTTTGGGAGACACTTCCGCGCCAAACAAGTTTCGCGGGTTTTAGGCGAGCGTATGTTCTGGAAGTCGGTTCTGTCTGTCGGTGCGATTCGGTACCTGCTGCTGCTCTGGTTCCCGTTGGGACTGGGTTGCAGCCTGATGGCTCCGCCTACGCCCGAGCAGGTCGATCTTCCGCCGCTTCCAAACCCGTTGGAGATTCCGGTCAGCGATCGGGAATTCGTTTGGAATCAGATCGTGGATACGGTCGACGACTACTTCGATATCGTGCGTGAGGAACGAGTTCGGCTGGTGGGAAATGTCCTGACCGAGGGCCGCATTGATACGCGTCCTCGGACGGGGGCCTCCGTAGCCGAGTTCTGGCGGAAGGATGCGGTGCACGGGTTCGAATTGTGGCACGGCACCTTCCAGTCGATTCGACGTCAGGCTTACGTCCGCGTCAGTCCGTCGCACGCCGGCTATGGCGTGCAGGTGATCGTCCGCAAGGAATTGGAGGATCTGGCCAGCCCGGAAATGGCGACTGCGGGCGGCGCGGTCCGACGATACGATGGCAGTTTCGTGCGACCGCAAGGACGGCAGATCGCAAAAGCCGAAACCCTCGGGTGGATTCCACAGGGACGTGACGTCGCTCTGGAACAGAAGATTCTCGCCGACCTCTACGCCCGGATGTATCAGGTCGAGACGCCGCCGTCGGTGGAGAACATCCCGCATTTCTGATCGGCGGACGGTAGTGGCTGGCGGTCGACGTGCGTTGACCGCGCGTAGCGCTTCCGTGTAAGAGTCTCGTCGCCCTTTCTCCGCTCGGAAGAAACGTCGCCACGAACGCGAAACGTCCGTGCGACACGCACTCGCCGGGGGAACTGTTCCAGGCCAGGAAGACCCCGCTGCATCGCGCGGAGTCGCCGGATCAGCAGCGTGCCGACGTCGGGGCCGCCGCGGGTTGTCCGAACGTGGGGACGGGCACCGTATCGGACTCGGCGGAAGCGACCGGCAGGCGAATCGTAAATGCGGTGCCGCGGCCCACGGTGCTCTCTACCCGAATTCTTCCATGATGCGCCTCGACAATCTGCCGACAGGCGGAGAGTCCCAGGCCTGTTCCCCCCTTGCCGCTGTCATCCGGACCGGCCTTCGTGCTGAAAAATGGTTCGAAGATCCGCGGTAATTGGTCGGGTGGAATTCCCGGTCCCGAGTCGCGGACGATCAAATCCACCGCCTTCGCCTCCGGAGCTTCCGCCAGCCGGATCGAAAGACGGCCGCCATGTCCCATCGCCTGTCGCGCGTTGATCAGCAAGTTCAGCAGGATCTGTTGAATTTGGTTGCCCATCGCCAGCACCGGTGGAACGGGAGGCAGATCCCGCTCGACCGCAATCCGGTACTTGCTCATTTCCCGCTCCAGCAGAAACAGCGTCTCGTCAACCAGTGCGACGAGATCGGTAGCAGCGAATCGATCGCTGCGGTTCCGAGCCATTCCCAGAACGCCGGTTGTGATCCTTGCCGCCCGTTCGCCGGCCGCCAGAATCTTCTGCAACGCCTTATCGCGGCTGGGTTCGTCTTTGTGCCGTAACCCGAGTTTGGCGTAATTGATGATCGTTGTCAGCACATTGTTGAATTCGTGCGTGGTAGTGCTTGTCAATTCGCCCAGGGCCGTCAGCTTCTGTGCTTGCACCAGTTGCTGGCGGAGACAGTCGTTTTCTCGTTGGAGCTGTTCGATCTGTTGTTGTTCGGTGTTCATTCGCAGTATTCACCACCCCTTAACCCTGGAAGTCGCCGACTTTGCACTGTCTTGCCAGATTCACTGAAACCCGGAAGTGCCTCTGGATCCGCCGTCTTGCCTGGGCCACGCGAGTTAAACGATTGTGGGAACGCCAGTTAGCTTCTGTTCTGGTATCGTCGAATCCGTCTCGGATCCTGCACCCGATCGGTCTATAATTCGCCGCCAGCAGGAGTCGGTGACAGACGAGCGCAGTCAGGGATGACAATCATGCAAACATTTGAACTCTTAAAAGAAAGTCTGCTCTTGGCCGAATCATTGGGATACGGCATCCGCCATGAATGGCTCGGCGGAGCGGGCGGGGGCCGCTGTGAGATTGCCGGGCGGAAGTGGCTGTTCGTGGATATCTCCTTGAATCCCGTCGAGCAACTCGACCAAGTGGTCCAAGCTCTGCTCGAAGACCCGCAGCTTCCAACCGCCCGATTCAACGTTTCCGCGTCGCTTGGCGAGTACCTGGGCGTGCGCCGCTGTGCGTGAGTCATCGCCTTTCTGTGCGGGCATGCTCACCGGAAGATGCCGTCAGAGCTGGTAGAGCCGCTGCGTTTGGATAAACTTCTCGACGGCCCGAGGGGTCCGGTAACGGATGCTGTGACCCGCGGCGACCCGGCGGCGGATGTCGCTGCTGCTGAATTCGATCAGCGGCATATCGACCTGCAGGCTTGGTGGCGGCGATTGTTGTTCCGCGGCCAGGATCCGCTGGAGGGCCTGAAAATCGGGTTCCGGCGAATCGGGTCGACGAACCACGATGGGGGTGGCGAGCTGACAGATGCGGGCGGGATGGCGCCAGGAGGGTAAGTCGGTCAGGGAATCGGCACCCATCAGCAGGAAGAGCTGAGTTTCGGGTCGGTCACGATGGAGCTGCTCGAGCGTGTCGACGGTGTAGCTGACGCCTTGCCGCTGGATCTCCAGGTCGCTCACTCGGAAAGCTGCGTGTCCGCCGATCGCGAGCTGCAGCATTTCGAGACGCTTTTCGCTGCTGGTCAATCGGCGAGTCTGCTTGTGGGGGGGAGTGGCCGCCGGGATGAACCAGACCTGATCCAACTCACACGTCTCCCGGCAGCATTCGGCGAGCAACAGGTGCCCCAAATGGACCGGGTCAAACGAGCCGCCGAGGATTCCCAACCGCATGTCTGCGTGTCCTTTCCAAGGAAATGGAGGCAGCGCACAATGTGCACGGGCTTGTCTCCGATCGTAGCGGATCGAGCCGACCGGGTGAACTGCGACCGGCAACCAGACCGATGAATGCCGCCAGATTTGAACAACGCGAACTGTTTGAGCGTGATCCGGCTCCCTGGGAGTTGGATGCGGAGAAAGAACAGTGCGTCGCCACGGTCGTGTTTGCGGGCGTCGTCGATGGCGAATACGACTACGTCGTTCCGGAGACGTTGCGATCAGAAGTGGCTGTTGGCAAGCGACTGCAGGTTCCGTTTGGCCGATCGAATCGTCGGCAGGTCGGCTACTGTGTAGCCGTGCGAGTGGAAGCGGGAGCGGTGCGACGATTGAAAGCGGTCCAGCAAGTGGTGGACGCGGCACCGCTGCTGTCTCCCACGATGTTGCGATTGAGCCAGTGGTTGGCCGATCACTATCTGGCTCCCTGGGGACGCGTGTTGGAAACGGTTCTGCCCGCCGGCGTACGGGGGCAGGCCGGCACACGGAAGGAGACTTTCCTCTGTCTGGCTCCGGGAGTTGCCGAGCGCTTGTCTACTCTGTCGCTGCCAGAAAAGCAGGCAGCTGTCGTGCAGATGTTGGCCGAGGCTCCCGGGCCGCTTCGGCGACAGGCGGTGATGCAGCAGCTGGGCTGCACCACCTCCCCGATTCAGTCGCTGCAGAAGAAAGAACTCGTGCAGACGGAGACGCGGCGGGTGAGTTCGTCGGCGCCGGTTCAGCTACCGGCCGAACCGGCGGAATTGGTATCGTTGAGTTCCGACCAGCAGCGAGCGGTGGACTGGGTAGTGAGTGCCCTGGAGACGGGAGTTCACGAAACGGCGCTGTTGCACGGAGTCACTGGCAGCGGCAAAACGGAGGTCTACATTCGGTCGATCGAAGAGGTGATCCGCTACGGTCGGCAGGCGATTGTACTGGTCCCCGAGATCAGTTTGACGCCACAGACCGAACGGCGATTTCGATCCCGGTTTGAACAGGTTGCCGTGCTGCACAGTCATTTGTCCGACGCCGAACGCCATTGGCACTGGCGCCGCATCCTGCGCGGTGAAGTGCAAGTGATCGTCGGGGCGCGGAGCGCCGTCTTTGCGCCCACCCCTCATCTGGGATTGATCGTGCTGGATGAGGAACACGACGGCTCTTTCAAACAGGATTCGATTCCACGCTACCATGCGCGAGAGGTAGCTCGCTTCCGCGCCCAGGCCGAAGGCATTCCGCTGATCTTGGGTTCGGCCACGCCCGCGTTGGAGAGCTGGCAGCGAGCGATTGACGGAAGGGATCGGCTGATCTCGATGCCGCGGCGCATCTTAAATCGCCCGCTGCCGGATGTTGTCGTGCTGGACTTGCGCCAGGAATTTCGTCATCGCGGAGCGAGGGGCGCTATTAGTCACCGCTTGGCGCTGGCGATGCGGGAAGCACTTGAACGGCAGGAGCAAATAATATTGCTGCTCAATCGCCGCGGGTTCTCAACGCACATCCAATGCCCGGGCTGTGGGGAGGTTGTGCGCTGTCCTGACTGCGACCTCGCCTTGACGCATCACCGCGAAGGAGAGCGGGCGATCTGCCACTACTGCGACTACGAGATCGTGGCCCCGGATAACTGCCCGCAGTGCGGGTTCGAGGGGATTCGGTACGGGGGATTGGGGACACAACGTCTCGAAGCCGAGGTCCGTGCTCGCTTTCCCAAGGCGTCGTGCCTGCGAATGGACTCGGATTCCATGCGCCGGATCGGGTCCTACGAGCAGAGCCTTTCCCGATTTCGGCAGGGTGAAATCCAAATCCTGCTCGGGACGCAGATGATTGCCAAGGGCCTGGATTTTCCCAACGTGACCCTGGTCGGTGTGATCAACGCCGACACGGCGCTCGCATCTGCCTGATTTTCGCGCCGCGGAACGGACCTTTCAGCTTGTCACCCAGGTCGCAGGGCGGACCGGACGCGGCGAGAAGGGGGGGCAGGTGATGGTCCAGACATTCAGTCCCGATCATCCGGCGATCGGCGCGGCAGAGCGACACGATTACGAGGCGTTTGCCGCACAAGAATTGCCGCACCGGTCGGAATTCGGTTACCCGCCCTTCGGTGCCATGATCCGGCTGGTCGTTCGCAGTCCGCAAGAAGAACGCTGCGAGAGGACCGCCAACCAAATTGCTGAATTTCTTCGTGCCGAGTGGGACGATGTCGCGGGCATCCGCGTGCTCGGCGCGGCCCCCGCTCCCATGCCGCGCCTTCGCGGTAAGTACCGGTTTCACTTGATCATCCAAGGCCCGCGAATTGACGAACTGCGCGAGGGGGTTCGGGCGGCGCAGCAGGCCATCCGCCCGCCGGAGGATGGACTTTGGACCGCGGACGTGGATCCGTGGGACATGCTCTGAGTCGCCACCTTTCCACCCAGGCAATCGCTCTGGTTCGACATCGTTGAGGCACGTAAGATATACCCGACGGGAGAATCTCACCCCCTTGTAGTGGGTGTCGCGCACGGCGGCCCTGGGCGGCCGACCTTTAACCTAAACGTCCGACGGCATGTCCTATCGATCGATCAAACGCGTTCTGGGCGAAACGAATCTGGAACGCAAGTGCCTGATTCTGTTCGGCGCGTGTCTGTTTCTGCTGATCACCGCCGCGTTCTGGTATGCCGAACGAAACGCCGAGCAATTGGTCAAGGAAAAGACAAAGAAGACGGGGCAGGATTTCGTCGACCTGAGCCTTTTGCGGTATCACTTCGAGGAGCATCTTCAGCCCCAGCAGTTCTCGTGTTCGGTCGGGAGCACCGTGGCCGGACATGCCCGCGCTGTTGCGCGAAATGGACCGCGATCTCCTCACCCAGAACTTGGACTGGGAGATCCTGGTGTTGGACGAAGGGGGGACGATCGACGAGAGTCATAAGAAGACTCGGCTGCCTCGGTCGGACCACGAACGAGAGGTGATGGCCGAGTTGAAGTGGCGGTTGGAGGAACAGATTCGGGCTCGTCCGATTCCGACCGACGTAGATCTCACAGCGGAAGTCCGACCGCTGCCAGACGCCGAGGCGGACGCCGCCGAGGCGGATTCCGCGGCGGTCGAACCGTTTGGCGACGAACCGGCGGAGCAGGCGACCGATTTGGAAGAAGTCGTCGGGGAACCACTGATTCCGGTCGCCAAGCTCGAACCGCGGGCCAAGAAATACTACTACTATCAGCCGGTTTATTGGCGGGAAAGCTGCATTGTCTGCCATATGTCCTGGGGCGGAGTATTTGCCCCTCTGCAACAGGAGAAACATCCGGAATTGCGCGGTCCGTTGCGAATCGTGAAAGTCACGATTCCCAGTGAGGAAACGCAATTGGCGATGACCAAGAGCCGCGCGATCCTGCTGGCGACAGCAATCGTCACGGTCTTCTTGTCCGTGATCACGTTGTATCTGGTGGTGCGGTATGTGATCGTGAAACCGCTGAATCACCTGCGTGATGTGAGCGACGAAATCAGTCGCGGCAACACGAGCCTCCGCGCGGATATTCAGACGAACGACGAGTTCGAGGACTTGGCGGCTTCGTTCAACCGGATGCTTCGGCACCTCGTCGACACACAGGAGGAATTGCGTCGCGTCAACGGAGATTTGGATGGCAAGCTGGACCAGCTGGCACAGGCGAACATGCAGTTGCATGAAATGAACCGGCTGCGGAGCGATTTTCTGGCGAACATGAGTCACGAATTGCGCACACCGCTGAACAGCATCATCGGGTTTTCCGATGTGCTGCGCGGCATCGATGCGCTCAACGACAAACAGATGCGATGGGTCGACAACATTGGCAATTCGGGTCGCGTCTTGTTGGAGATGATCAACGACATTCTCGACCTGGCCAAAATGGAAAGTGGGCGGATGGGGCTGCGTCTGACCCATTTTGCCATCGATGCTGTTGTGCAGGCCCAATGTGATCTTGTCCGCGCTCTGTCCGAAGAGAAGAACATCGACCTGGAGGCCGTGATCGAACCGGATCTGCCGCCGATGTACCAGGATCAATCGAAGGTACAGCAGATCTTGACGAATTTGCTGTCGAATGCGATCAAGTTCACTCCCGAGGGAGGACGAATCGTCGTTTCGGCTCGTCGCGACTCGGATAACGATCTTCTGCTGACCGTGGAGGACACCGGCGTGGGAATCGCCGAGGAAGATCGGCAGATCATTTTCGAAAAATTTCGACAGGGGACATCGGTGCTGGGAAATGACAGTTTGACGCGGAAGTTCTCCGGCACGGGATTGGGCCTGTCGATCGTCAAGGAACTCTGCCGCTTGTTGGGCGGTGAGATCTCGTTCGAAAGTGAATTGGGCAAAGGCAGCCGATTCACAGCTCGTTTGCCCTGGGAACGCAAAGAACGACCCACGCTTGAGTCGGGCATTGCGGCTCGATTGGAAGAAGTCACCAAAGCGCAACGAATGGAGATGTTGCGCGGCGCACCGCCGAACCCGAATGTCTCATCGACCGACGAGGAAACACGCTCCATCTCGACACCCACGAATTGAGTATTCTCAGCATGCCTACCGCCAACGCTCCGCAGCCGGAGGAATTCGATGAAGTCCACTTGTTCACCGATGGTGCCTGCCGCGGAAACCCGGGGCCGGGCGGCTGGGGATTCATTCTGCGACATGTGAAATCCGGTCAGGAGCGGGCCGACTCCGGAGGAGAACCGCACTCAACGAATAACCGGATGGAATTGACCGCCGTTGTGCGCGGCCTGGAGGCGCTGAAGCGGTCCTGCCAGGTCGTACTCTTTACCGACAGCGTCTATGTCGGAAAGGGCCTCAGTGAATGGATGCCGAAATGGAAGAAGCAGGGCTGGAAACGCAAGGAACGCGGTCGGCTGAAACCGGTTCAGAATGAGGATCTCTGGCGACGGCTCGACGAATTGGTGGCCGCTCACGACCTGCGATACGTGCGTGTGCCGGGACATGCCGGACATCCCGAGAATGAGCGATGTGACGAACTGGCGGTGGAAGCGGCCCGGCAGTATCCGTAGGCGAGCAACACCGGTCTTCACACCGCTGGTCGCGGAGCCGGTTGGTGCGCTAGAATCCAGGCATGAATCTGCCTGCTTCTTCGAACGCTGCCGCGCCGTTGGCAACGCCGATCCAATTCATTCCCGGCGTGGGGCCTCAGCGAGGCGCTGTTGCTGGAGCGTTTGGGGTTGCGAACGGTTCGTGATCTCTTGTTCTGCTTTCCGCGTGACTACGTCGATCTGACGCAGCCACGGTCGATCGACGAATTGCAGTCGGACGAACCGGCCCATGTCCAAGGAACGGTCGTGGAGGTGGAGCAGCGAACGACGCGGGACGGCAAGACCCTGCTCGGCGTGCTCATTCAGCAGGGCGACCAGGCGCTCCGGGGACTGTGGTTCCATCAGCCGTTCATGCGCCAACGGTTTTGCATTGGCCAGCATGTCGTGTTTTCCGGGACCCCGCGGCGCAGCGGCTCTCGTTGGGAAATGGCTCATCCCCGCGTGCAGTTCCTCGAGCCGGGGCAGGCTGCTTGTGGCGAGATGCTGCCGGTGTACCGGTTGACGGAGGGATTGCGGCAAGGCCAAATGCGGCGGGTGATTCGATCCGCCTTGGAAGAATATGCTCCCCATGTAACGGAATTCCTGCCGGAATCGTTCCTGCGGTCCAAGCAGCTGCTTACGATCGACGCCGCGCTGCGGTCGATTCACTCTCCGGCAGATGCGGCCGTTCTGGACCGTGCTCGACATCGGTTCGTGTATCAGGAATTGCTGCTGATGCAGTTGGCGCTCGGATGGCGCAGGCAGCACCTGATTCAGCGGCGTGCAGCGCCGTCTTTGGACGTGACGACGCGCATCGATGCGCGGATTCGGCGGCTGTTTCCCTTCGAGCTGACGGGCAACCAGGAACAGGTGATCGCGGAGATCGTCGCCGATCTGCGTCAGTCCATTCCCATGAATCGGTTGCTGCAGGGCGATGTGGGAAGTGGAAAGACGGCGGTTGCCGTCTACGCGATGTTGGTCGCTGTCGCGCACGGATCGCAGGCCGTACTGTTCGCGCCCACGGAAGTGTTGGCTCGCCAACACGCGGATACTCTGCAACGTCTGCTGGCCAAGAGCCAGGTGCGCGTCGGATACCTTTCCGGTTCGCTCACACCCAAGCAGCGAAATCAGGTCTGTCAGCAACTGACGGAAAGGCAGCTGGACCTGCTGGTGGGGACGCACACAGTGCTGCAATCGGATGTGCGCGTTCCGTCGTTAGCGTTGGTGGTGATCGACGAACAACATCGGTTTGGCGTCTTACAACGCGCCAGTTTGCGGCAGGCTGATGTCGATCCGCACTGTCTGGTGATGACGGCCACCCCCATTCCACGCACGCTGGCGATGACGTTCTTTGGCGACTTGGATGTATCGGAGCTGCGCGAGAGTCCGGCGGGGCGGCAGCCAGCGCACACGTATCTCACGTCCGAAGATCAGCGGGAGCGGTGGTGGGAGTTCTTTCGGAAGAAACTACGCGAGGGACGTCAGGGCTATGTGATTTCCCCGCGCGTCGACGATACGACGGACGAAACCACAAGTGCCGAGTCCGCGCTGGAGAACCTGGCCAACGGCGAACTGGCCGATTTCCGCCTCGATCTGCTGCATGGCCGCCTCTCAATCGACGAGAAAATCGATGCCCTACGTAACTTCCAATCCGGTCGAACGCAGGTCCTCGTCGCGACGTCCGTTGTGGAGGTCGGAATCGATGTTCCGAACGCGAATCTGATGACGATCGAGCACGGCGAACGATTTGGATTGGCGCAACTACATCAACTGCGAGGCCGCGTTCGCCGAGGACCGTTTGCCGGGTATCTGAGTGTGTTTGCGAAGCCGCCAAACGACGATGCGCAGCGTCGGCTGCAGGCCTTTGCGGAGGTGACCGACGGGTTCGAATTGTCCGAAATCGATTTCCAATTGCGCGGCCCGGGAGAACTTTTGGGAATTCGGCAACACGGCCTTCCCGCACTCCGGATCGCCGATCTTCGGCGGGACGCTGCCATTCTTCAGCAGGCACGGAACGACGCACGACAACTGGTGACAGAGGATCCTCGAATGGAGCACCCGGACTGGCAGCAAATGAAGAAGTTCCTGCTCGCGCGTTACGGCTCGGTGCTCGACCTGGGGGATGTCGGCTGAGTGACCTGCGCGAGCTGTTGTTGAGCGAAGGCCTGCAATTGTGTACGACTCGGCTTGAGCCCCGAAGGTGGGAGTGAATCCGGCCAGGACAGGAACCGCTTGGGAATCTTGAACCGCGGCAGTTGATCGGACAGCGTTTCCCGCCAGGCATCCGGCCGAAACTCCTGCGACTGAACGATGGCGACCGGCTGCTGGCCAAATTCCGGGTCTGGCAGGGGAACGACTACGGCCTGCATCACGTCCTCCAGGACTTGCAACGCCTGCTCGATTTCCTCTGGGTGAATGTTCTCGCCCCCGGAAATGAACATTTGATCGCGACGGCCGAGCACGACCAGGCAGCCGTTGTCTTCCAGCCGGCCGTGATCCCCTGTGGGGAACCAGCCAGATTCGTCGAGTGGCAATTGCACTCGACCCGCCGTCAGATAACCGCGAAAGAGTGTTGCGCCGCGGACGAGAATCTCGCCATCGCGAGCAATCTTGAGTTCCCGGCCGGGAAGGACGCGTCCGGCCGTCCGCAACTGCGCCGAATCGGCTTTCGGATCGCTCGTTGTGACTTGGGATGCCATCTCCGTCAGGCCGTAGGTCGTGAGCACGGGCCAGCCGGCGTCTCGGGCACGCAGTACAAGACTCGGCGGAAGAGCGCCGCCACCTACCAGGCAACCGCGGAGTGACGCGGGGCACGGGACCCGCTGGGCCAACAGGCGTTTCAGTTGCGTCGATACCAGCGAAACGTGTGTGATCGACAGTTGCGTCAGTTCCTCGAGGATCGGAGCTTTCGGCGTCGGTACAACCACCGTCGCGGCGGCCATTGCGCAGCGAAAGAGAATGCCCAATCCGGACACGTGCGACCAGGGCAGCGACAACAGCCAGCGATCCCCCGGTGACAGCGGGAGATTCTGATTAGCGCCCAGTGCGCTCGCCTCGTGAGCACTCCGATTGTGCACGATCGCGCGGGGTAGGCTTGTCGTGCCCGAACTGAAGAGGATCGTCGACGGCGCTTCCCCTTCTTCGCGCCCTGGCGAAAATGAGCGGGACGACCTGATTCCGCCACTTTCGGGCTTCGGATCTTGGCGAGGGTCCCACCACGCAACCGCCCCGACCGCGTCGGCGATCGCATCGGCCGCCCGTGGCGGAAACCGGGGACTGACCGGGCAAGCAATGTTGCCATTCCGCAGCAGCGCCCAGAGCAAGGTCAGTGCGTGTGCGTCGGACGTGGCTCGCCAAGCGACGCGTTGGCCACCAACCAGTCCAACGCGTCGAAGTCGATCGGCCTGCTGTTGAATGGCATCGTCCCATTGTTGAAAGCTCCAACGGATGGGCCCGTGTGCCAAGGCTACTTCCCGCGGGTACTGTGCCGCGGCTTGGGCGATCGGGCAGTCCCAGGTCGGCATCAGAACACCTCTTCCAACAGCGAGTAATCCACCTGGGTCGGCACGTCGAGGTCGACATAGCCCTGCTCGGTATTGAGCGGCGGAATCAGCGGATCGCGCTTCAGCCAGCGGGCCGAATCAATCCCCGCGGGAACCGAGGGAGAATAATGCGCTGCCAGTTGAGCGATGTTCCATAAACCGATACTCGTCTCAAAACAGGAACTGAATACCAGCGGGATCTGGGTGGCTCGCAGGCGGTCGATCGTTCGCCGAGACCCCAAAAGGGTCGGTTTTATCACCAGCGCCGCCGCATGGGGGAAGCGTTCCAGCGACGGCGAGCCGATCAGAGTCTCATCCAACGCGTAGGGGACCTTCGTGCGTTCGAAAAACTTCTCGCACTCGCGTCCCCGTTGAATAGGCTCCTCGATGTACTCAATCCCCAGCGGCGCAATTCTTCGCCCAAACTGGACCGCCTGTTCCAGTGGCCAACGCCGATTGGCGTCCAGTCGTAATCGCTGGTCATCCCGTAGTTTTTCCCGAACGTGGGTCACCAGCTCGATCTCTTCGTCCAAAGATCGCTGCCATCCGACCTTGAGTTTGACGGCGGGGAAGGGGAGATCACGCAACTGCTCGGCCCGCTTGAGGATTTCTGCCGGGTCGCCATGTAGCAAGGCACTTACCGGCACGCGACCGGTCGTCGGCTTCCGCGAGAGCGATTCGAGCGCGAACTGCAAGCTTGGGGGCTGGAAGCGGACATCCATACTCACGGCCCGAATGACGTCGTCGATCGTCTCGCGGCTGTAACCCGGCAACGGGGCGGCTTCCGCCCAGCAGTTCGGTTGGTCGAAGGGCGAAATCAGCACGCCCTCCCGTTCGTGGAGGGACCGGTTCCGCAACGCGAGCGGAGGGTCCAGCGGAAGACAATAGCGGTAGACCTTCAGTTCGATCACGATGGAAACACTTTCGATGGAAGTGCCCTATGGTTTTGCGATGACGAAAGAGCCCGAGAGACTTCCGATGCAGAACAGGACCGAATAGGCCAGCAGCAAGGCGGCGGTTCGGCCAAGCCAGGGGTTCAGGGCCGCCCCGTCGCGAAGCCAGAGTTGTCGCGCCA
This sequence comes from uncultured Planctomycetaceae bacterium, assembly GCA_963776055.1. GTDB lineage: Bacteria > Planctomycetota > Planctomycetia > Pirellulales > Pirellulaceae > CAVZLD01. Next base: position 306,801 of record CAVZLD010000001.1, read on the forward strand.
GCCAACCGCCCGGCAGCAGGATCGTGGAGGCCGCAACGATGGCGAATGGCAGTGTGCCTGACCAGGCTAAATAGCACGGCACAAGACTCGCCAGGATGAGACACAGTGTGTATTCCCAACGGGCAAAGTTGGCCCCAAACCGAACGGCCAGCGTCCGCTTGCCGGCGCGAGCGTCCTGATGACGATCGCGCAGGTTGTTCACGACCAGGATCCCCACCGAAAGGAATCCCGGGGCCAGCCCGGCGATGATGACGGGAAACGGCAGCGCAACCGCCTGTACGAAATAGGTGCCAGCAACGGCGATCGGCCCAAAGAACACCAGCACGAACAGGTCGCCGAAGCCCAAGTACGCCAGCGAATGCCGTCCCGCGGTGTAGAGAACTCCCAGAAGCACACTCACCATCCCCAGCAGCAGGATGGGCCATCCGGCGCGTGTGGCCAGGTAGCTGCTGAGCAAGATCACGAGGCCGAAGGTCAGCAGTGTGGCCCGCAGCATGGCGGCGGGCGTCACCAGCCCGGCCTGCACGGCGCGCCGTGGCCCGATTCGCGCCGCCGTGTCCGCTCCTTGCCGATCATCGAAATAGTCGTTGCAGAAGTTCGTACCGATTTGGATGGCCAGCGCGCCTGCTAACGCCGCCAGCGCAGCGGGCCCGTGCCCACGCCCATCTCGGTAAGCCAGGCAGCTGCCGATCAGGACCGGGCAAACGCCTGCCATCAACGTCTTGGGCCGTGCCGCTTCCCACCAGATGCGCATGCGAGTCACCGGTCTCCTCCCGTCAACCCTGTCCCGTACGCATTACCCCCGACGGGGAAATCGGGTGAAATCCGGACTCCGTTTTTGCACAAAGGCATCTCTTCCTTCCTGGCCTTCTTCGGTCATGTAAAACAGCATTGTCGCATTGCCTGCCAACTCTTGGAGGCCGGTTTGCCCATCGCAATCCGCATTCATCGCTGCCTTCAGACAACGGATCGCGATCGGCGATTTCGCGAGAATCTCGCGACACCACTGTAGCGTTTCCTGCTCGAGACGCTCGTAAGGGACGACCGTATTGACGAGACCCATTTCGAGTGCCTGCTGCGCCGAGTATTGACGACAAAGAAACCAGATCTCGCGGGCCTTTTTTTGACCAACGATCCGCGCCAGGTAACTGGACCCAAAGCCGCCGTCGAAACTACCCACCTTGGGGCCGGTCTGTCCGAAGATCGCGTTATCGGCAGCGATCGTCAAGTCACACATCACGTGCAGTACGTGTCCGCCGCCGATCGCGTAGCCAGCGACCATCGCCACGACCGGCTTGGGACAAGTGCGAATCTCGCGTTGGAAATCCAGTACATTCAGGTGCTCGGAACCATCATCGTCTTTGTATCCGGCATCTCCTCGTATCTTTTGATCGCCCCCCGAACAGAACGCTTTTTCCCCTTCGCCGGTCAGAATGACCACGCCAATGCGGGAGTCCATTCGGGCATCTTGGAGGGCGTCGCGCATTTCATGGACCGTCAGCGGGCGAAAGGCGTTCCGCACCTCCGGCCGATTGATCGTGATTTTGGCGATTCCCTCAAAATGCTCGTAGCGGATGTCGGTGTACGGCTTTACGTTGTTCCAGTGAACCTTATCCATCGGGCAAGTTCTCCAGGGGCAGTTGAGACAGGAATTCTTGCAGCGTTGCCAAGACCGCTTGTGGGTGTTCTCGGTGCACCGCATGTCCGGCCTGCGGAATCACGCGGAGCCAGGCCTGGGGCAGCGCTCGTTGCATCTCTTTTGCAATGGCGACGAATTTGGCATCGTGCTGGCCCACAATCAACAGCACCGGCTGCCGCATCGAAGGCAAATCAGACCAGAGATTCGGCTGCCGGCCCACCGAGTAGCCTCGCAGCAGCGCCGCTTGGTACGGACGGTCGACTTGTGCTCTTTCTCGCACGAGCTGTTCTCGCAGTTCCGGCGTGAGGCTTCGGAAGATCGGCTGATGGTACCAGCGGATGAGGAATTCCTGGGGTGGTTCCTGCTGCAATCGCTCGGCAACCTGCTGATCCTGTCGCCAACGATCGGCTTGGGCGGAGACCGGCAAGCCGGCCGTTCCCGAGATCAGCACGAGGCCGCGCAGCGGCACGGCCGCTTGCAGCGCGCATCCGAGAGCGAGCCGCGCCCCCAGGCTGTAGCCGACGAGCACTGCCTGGGGGGGCAGCTGTCGCGCCAAACCGTGCACTCCCGCCTCCCAGGTGCGGTTGACCGGAAGCGATGGACAACTCGAACGATATCCCGTCAGGCCGCTGGTAATGCCCTGCCAATCGTCAGGCGTTCCGAGCCAGCCGTGGAAAAAGACGACATCCTTCATCGATCGAGATTCCGCACCGCTTGTTCCACGCGGCGATGAAGAGTCAGGTTCTCGCACCGGTCCGTGCCGATCTCAATCAAAGCCGAATGACCGCTCTGGCAGGCTGCTCGGTAGGCGGATTCGAAGTCGGACCAGGAGTTGGGGCGAGCGTATGCGAGGCGAAAAAGGTCGGCTGCGTGAGAAAAGGACAAGCCGTGCGGCGTGGCAAAGAAGTCCTCGAACTTGTCTGTGACCGAGGCGATGGGCAGAAAGTGAAAGATGCCTCCTCCGTTATTGTTGACGACAATGATGACCAGTGGCGGCTCGCCGCGGAAAACCATCGCCAGTGAATTCAAATCGTGAAGGAACGAGAGGTCGCCGAGCAGGACCGTGACCGGACGTTCCGATCCGATGGCAAAACCGCAGGCCGATCCGACTAAACCGTCGATTCCGCTGGCGCCCCGATTCGCGCCGACGGCGACCCACCGATCTTCCGGCCACGTCCCGAAGGTGTCCATGTCGCGGATGGGCATGCTGTTACCCAGGAACAGTCCGTGGTCGGCAGGCAGCCAGCCCGCCAGACGCTGGGCGATCCCCGGTTCGTGCAGCCCCGCCGCCGGGCGCAAGATCTGTCTTGCCGCGGTTCGTGCTTCCTCGCAGCACCGCTGCCATGTGTCGAAAAACGTGGGGTCACACGGATGCTCCGCGACCAAAGCCTCGCACAACGCGGCAGGCGAACCGGTCAGAAACTGCGTGACACGCCGGATCGGATCAATGGGTGGTGGGTAGCGCCGCATCTGCAGAAATTCGCGAGGCGGATGTTGATCGAGCCACTGCCACCAACGTTTCGAGGTGACTCGGTTCCCCACGTGAATGACCGATTCCGCTGCGGGCAAGTCGGTGCGCATCAAGGACAGGTCAAACGGGAGTCCTCGCAGCCCGGAGGTGACGTCCGCCAGAAACGGGCAGGCGAGTCGCCGCGCCAGCGCGCGGGCGGCCTGCGCTTCCTGCCGAGAACAACCGCCTGCGATCACGAGGGATGTCTTGCCCGTGATGTGCGTTTCCACCGGCTCGAACGGAGCGGGCACGCTCGAGTTTGCCGTGCCCTCCGGACGAATTGCGGGCGGCGGACCGTCTGCTAACGGTTCGCGAAACATGCAATTGATGTGAACCGGCCCACGGGCGGAGGCACGAACGGCTTCCTGGATCACCGACTCGGCGAGATCCTCCGGCAGGCACGCGTCGGGGCAGGGCAGATCGAAAAAAAAATGAGCGTACTGGCCGAAGATCTGCTGCTGGTCGATGGTTTGGTTCGCACCCGAACCGCGTAGCTCCGGAGGACGATCTGCGGTCAGCAGCAGCATCGGGATACCGTCCATCCAGGCTTCCACAACCGCCGGCCACGCATTCGCGACGGCCGTCCCGGAGGTGCAGATGAACACGCCGGCCCGTCCGGTCGATCTTCCATACCCCAGGCAGGCGAATGCGAGCCCTCTTTCATCGAAGTGCCGCAGCACCCGGGACTGCGGATGCTCCGCCACCGCCAGGGTCAACGGACTGCAACGCGAACCGGGAGCCAGAAAGAATTGGTGGCAGCCGGTGGTGTGGCAGGCTTGCACGAGCCGATGGGCCCAGCGACGATTGCGACCGGCAGCGGGCTGGAGATCAGACATCGTTCCACGTCCCGGAATTCGTTCGCGACCGGGGGTCCGAAGCGTTCTGAATGATCTCCAGGAAGTCCGCAATCTTGTGCTCAATCTCATCCCATTCCGACTCGGCCGTTGAGCCGGGTACGATTCCGGCACCGGAATACAGCGAAAGCTGGTGACCGTGTAGCAGGCCGGAGCGGATCGCCACCGCGAATTCGGCCGCATCGGCTCGAATCCACCCAATCGGCGCTGCATACCAGCCCCGTTCAAACGCCTCCAGCTGCTCAATCTCCGACAACGCCAAATCGGTCGGGTATCCTCCGACCGCTGGCGTGGGATGCAGTCGTTCGAGCAGCTCGCCATCGGTGATCCCGCGGCGAAGCTGGCCCCGGATTCGCGAATACAGATGTTGCTTTCTTGGCAGTTTGAGAATCGAAGCACGCTCGTCGACTTCGAGGCTGCGAACACAAGCGTGCAGTCGCTGGCGGATGCACTTGCGGACAATGTCATGCTCGCGTTGCTCTTTCGCGCTGTTACGCAATTCTGCACTCAGGGCTTCGTCTTCCGCGAATGTCTGTCCTCGCCGCCGAGTTCCGGCAACGACTTCACTCTCCAGCGTCGAGCCTTGCCGCAGGAAGAGTCGTTCGGGTGTTGCTCCCAGGAAGGCCGTCTCCGGGTCCAGCCGGAGACAGAAGCGGTAACAGGAGGCAGTGCCGATCGACAACCGATCCGCCAGTCCCCATGGGCAGAGGGGGGCCTCGAAATGAAACGTTGCACGCCGCGCGAGAACGACCTTCTCCAGAATCTCATCACGGAACAGACCTAGGGCCTTCGCGACATTGGCAAACCACTGCTCGCGATCTGGCAAGTCGGTTCTTTGACACACCTTTGGACAGGTCCATGTCGGAAACGCTTCGGCCGAGCGCAACGCAGTGAGGGCACGCCGTGCCGCGGGGATATCCGCTCGACTGAGAACGGTCAGCTGCAAGCGTTCCCCATCAAAAATCCATCGGGGGAGCCAGAAGCGTGCTGTCCCGAAGGATTGCCATTCCCCGTCGCGGAGTGGCTGACCACCTCGAAAAGCGAAACCGCCAAAAAACCGTAGATCAGTGTTTCCAGCGAGCACGCTGCGACACCGCTGGATCACCGACTCCGCCGACTCGCCGGGTTGCCCGGTGATCTGCATCGCAGATCCCGCCGCGACAATGGGCACCTGCTCGCCACGGTTCGCCCATAACAGCTGGATCGGGTCTGATTGAGATTGGAGCCATCCGATCCTTGATGCCACGAGCGGGATGGCCAGTTGGGTGGGGAAGACTCGACAGGCATGCAACTCCGCCTCCCAGTGCTCGTGCAGGGTGCGATGGGGCACGTTCGGTTTCGCCGTTGCCTCTGGCATTCCCTATCCTGTGGTCAATTCGTGGTGACACTATCGCCAACCGTTGGTCCTGGTTTCTTCCCTACGTAGAGGGTTGCGATTCCCAAGGTCAACGGAAAGAAACGGACGTCCTCCAGTCCCACTTCGGCCAGTCGATGGGCCAACTCCGGACCGTCGGGAAACTGATTCACACTTTCCGGTAGATAGGAGTAGGCCGAATGTTCGTTTCGCGCAAGCAGTTGGCCTACCCGTGGTAAGACATGGCGGAAGTACCATTGGTAGGCCGGTCTCCACGGCCAGCGTTGCGGCGTGGAAAACTCAAGAATCACCACGCGACCACCCGGACGGCAAACGCGATACATCTCCCGAAGACCGGTCCACGTGTCCGAGACGTTCCGCAGGCCGAAGGCAACAGAGACGATCTGGAAGAGGTCGTCCGAAAAAGGCAGAGATTGCGTGTCCGCCTCCAGGAACTCCAGCGTGCCATTGATTCCCGCCGTCTGCTTCTTCTTTCGACCAATTTCCAGCATCGGGTGACAGAAATCCGTGGCGACGACCCGCACTTTGCCGTCGCCGGCTTTCCAGTAGGCAATCGCCAAATCTCCCGTGCCCGTACACACATCCAAGATGGGATCCGGACCATCAGGGGCGACTTGGCGGACCGTCCACCAACGCCAATATCGATCCATTTGCAGCGAAAGCAGGTGATTCATCAGGTCGTATCGATCGGCGATCGATGCGAACATCTGCTGAATTCGGTGACCGGATTTATCGACAGACATGGCGGGTCGAGAGGCCAAGAGGTCCCAAAGAGAAGGTCGCAAAACGTACCGCAACCCGTAAGCGGTAAACCGAAAGCACCAGGATAGCTTAACAGGCGGGCCGCTGTCAGGGCGGAACCCACTGTCCGCCACCTGGATCATTCGCCGAGGGATTTCCACGGCAAGAGGCTTGCGGCTGTGGCTCACCGTCGCACGCGGATTGGCCGCAGAGCCGCAGAATGACTTTTCTGGCGGGTGGGAGAGTAGAACGCGGAGGCGGCGGAGCATGCGGAAGGCCGCGGATCATCAGCCTGCGTATTGGGCTTGGTCCCGATCAGTGACCAACTGCGTTCCGATCCGCGTGAATCCGTGGCCTCCGGGTCGGTCCGCGTTCACTCATCTCCTGCCTGTCGGCATGCGATCACGGCCGCCTTTCCGCGGCCGTGCGCTGGATGCACCATAGACCGGGACACCCTCCGGGGATTACATTAGGCGGTTTTCGAAAGCGAAAGCTTCTCTAACGGTGGGGCCAAGCGGCAGTGGCCGCAGGGGATCTTTGATGAGTGTCACGATGGATAAGCTGGTCTCGCTGTGCAAGCGGCGAGGATTTCTGTTTCAGTCGAGCGAGATTTATGGCGGTTTGAATGGGTTTTGGGATTACGGTCCGTTGGGCGTCGAACTGAAACGGAACATCAAGGACGCTTGGTGGCGGGATATGGTGACATCGCACGATGATTCGATTGTCCACCCCGACGCGCCGTCGGCTTACGAGATGACTGGTCTGGATTGCACGATCGTGATGCATCCTCAGGTCTGGAAATGTTCCGGGCATTACGACCTGTTCCACGACTACATGGTGGACTGTCGCGAATCGAAGAGGCGATATCGGCACGATCAATTGTGCGGTCGCTGGCTGAAGACCAACGAGAGCCGCGTGTTCGTGGCGGCCGAGGATGGCGAACAGGCGGCGGAGCATCTGCAGCGGAAGGCGCTGAAGCTGCTCAACCTCCGCAGCAAGGATGCGGACCAACTGCCCTGGGACGGAGCAACCTGTCCGCTGCCGACGGTCGACGACATGAGCCAGGTCCTTGGGCCGGATGCGAAAGAAATCGGGACGCTGACCGAACCGCGTGAGTTCAACCTGATGTTCAAGACGTACGTGGGGGCGCTATCGGGAGAAGAAGGTGCTGCCTTCCTTCGGCCCGAAACGGCGCAGGGGATCTTTGTCAATTTCAAGAATGTGCTTGATAGTACGCGTGTCCGCGTGCCATTCGGGATCGCTCAGGTCGGCAAGAGTTTTCGCAATGAAATCACGCCGAGAAACTTCACCTTCCGTTCACGCGAATTTGAGCAGATGGAGATTGAGTTCTTCTGTCATCCCGACCGTTCGCGCCAGTGGTACCAGTACTGGCGGGATCGACGCTTTCGCTGGTACACGGATCTGGGTTTAGCCAGTGAGAAGTTGCGGTTGCGCGATCACGAAGCGGATGAACTGAGTCACTATTCGACCGGCACGGCGGACATTGAGTACGCTTTTCCGTTTCTGCCGTCGGGATCGTTCGGCGAATTGGAAGGGATTGCCCACCGCGGAGACTTTGATCTCCGCAGCCATATGGAAGGAAAACTGGATCCGGCGACCTGCCCGTTGGAATTGGAAAAGGACCAGCACGGGCAGCCGCGTTGGCGCGGTAGCGGAAAAGACCTGAGCTACCGGGATGACCTGACCGGTGAACGATTCGTCCCGCACGTGATCGAGCCGTCGGCGGGCGCCGATCGCGCGACTTTGGCGTTTCTGTGTGAAGCGTACACGGAAGATCAGGCACCGGACGAAAAAGGCAAAATGCAAACGCGCGTGGTGATGAAGTTCCACCCGCGGATCGCACCGATGAAGGCCGCCGTTTTTCCGCTGGTGCGCAAGGATGGTATGCCCGAAGTCGCTCGGGAGATCTATCGCGATCTGAAACGGCACTTCCATGTGTTCTATGACGAGAAAGGTGCGGTCGGCCGCCGTTATCGCCGTCAGGACGAGGCCGGCACGCCGTTCTGCATCACGGTGGATGGGCAAACGTTGGAGGATCAAACCGTGACGATTCGAGACCGCGACACGCTGGAGCAGTGGCGCGTTCCGACGACCGAAGTGCGACAGGAGTTGTCGCGTCGACTGCAGTTCGACGAGTGAATCGTCTTGGCGAGGATGCGCTCGCCGCGCGAAAAATTCCCTGGGGGAACCTGTGCCCACCGATTCGCAACCGGTGGGCACGGATCTGTCACCGGTGAGCTTGGCAAAGCCACTTGCCCACCATCGATCACGCCGATTTACGATCGGCGTCGGAAACGGCCCAGCAGGCCTACGCCAAACAGCATCAGGACCCAACTGGACGGTTCTGGCACGGGAGCGGAAATGCTGAGCGCGTCGTGGCCGGAGGAGGTGATTCGAACTCCCATGACCGGGCCGTCGGTCTTGAACACGACACCCCATGCGTTCTGCCCGCCCACGTTGACGCCCGTGTCCGCGTAGGGACCTCCATCGGTTCCCTTGGCAAACTCAACCAAGGGACCGGCCGGCGAACGATCCGCGTTGATCGCCTGCCACGAGCCGGCGTCGTTACCACCTCGCTCGAACAGAAAGAAAGTGTCGGTCGGCTCGGCAAACATCGTTTCCTGGAAGTTGATTCCATCCAGCGAAGACAGATTGTTCGCGTCGTCCAAGCGCAGGCAAGAAATTGTCTGCGTTGGCGCCGATATCACCCGCCTTGGGATTGGAGGTTCCCCCGACCGGCGGCGGATCCGTCGGTGGGTCTGTCGCCGCGTCGTTCGGATCCCAAAGCGTCTCAACGCCACCCGTGGGGTCGACCCACCATCGCGTGGATTCGCCCGAAAACGAGATCGCCGTTGGCGACAACGTACTCCTGTCCGTCATAGGTCAGGCTGACGATCGCATCATCGGCGGCTGACATTTGCGGCAGTCCCATCAGCATATCCGCGTGCGACGTGGTTGCCAGAACCGCCAGGCAGCTGACGGTCAGCAAACCCACCCAGAATGAACGCGAACCGAACTTCGACTCGCTCATGATGCCCTCCCAATTAAGTTGCTCAATAACGATTGCTCAAACGACCACACTGTTGCTCATTGTCGATGGGCAAAATCGACACGTCAATATAGTCTGCTAGTTTACCAGCCTTCTCGCCGACACCTAGTCGGAAATATGCGAGGCACCGCAAAAAGGGTGTTCAAAATGGTGAACACCCCTTGAGGCGAGTCGGCTGGTTTCCTGGAACGACGACGCCGGTTGCGACCGCCCGCCGATCAGATTTCTGTCCATTGGCCGGGGATTGGCACCGGGAAGTAGCCGTCTTCGTCGGCCTGGACGGGAGCCGGACTGTCGGCATTGAGCTCGTCCAGGTAATCGCAGAACTGGAATCTGGATTCCATGATCTGCTGCCAGGTAACTTCTTGTCCGGTGTGGCAGGCGGCGCGGCCCATCAGGGTCGTCAGGTCCGAGTAGGCAGCTCGTTGGCATTCGTTGTGGGGGCGATCATTTCGAATACTGGCGATGAAGTCGTTCCATTCATATTGCCATGGGCTGTAAGCGTCTTTCGTGGGCGTCCAGGCAATGTTGTCATTGGCAATTCGCTGATCGCGGAACATGTGGACCGTGGCGGCGTGCACATTGCCCGAGAACTGTGCGGCGCACTTGGTGCCGTGCATATAGGTGGCGAAATCGCTGCGGGTGTTGTTGATCCGCCGGAATCCACAGAACGCCTTGGCGCCGTCGGCGAACGTGTATTCGATCGAGTACACATCGATGTTCTGCCCGTGGTCCTGGCTGTGCGGCACGCGCCCGCCCATCCCGATCGCCGAGACGGGCCAGGCATCTTTGATCCAGCAGCATTCGTCGATCTGGTGAATCAGGTAGTCGACCATGTGGCCGGACCCGACCCAGAACAGGTTGATCCGACCGAATTGCAGCTGGCTCAGGAAGTCATTCGCTTTTTCTCCCTGGTCGCCCAACGCTCCGCCCCCGCCCAATCGGTTGGCACGGATCAGCGGAATGTCGCCCATCGCGCCGTCGCGGATTCGATCGATCAGGGCCTGGCGGGCCGGAGAATGGCGGCACTGCAAGCCCGCGGCGATTTTCACGTTCTTCCGATCGGCCTCTTCTCCCGCTCGCAGCAGCCGATGCAAGCTGCCCGGATCCGAGGCGAACGGTTTTTCCATGAAGACGTGAATTCCTTTGCTGACGGCGTATTCGACGTGAACCGGTCGAATGTAGGCACGCGTCGTACACATCGCGATGTCGCCCGGGCGAAGGGCATCGATCGCGTGGCGGTAGGCGTCAAAGCCCAAGAACTTTCGGTCTTCCGCAATATTCACCTTCCCAGGAAACTTCTCCGTGAGGTTCTTTTGCGAGACGGCCATGCGGTTTTCCAAAAGGTCGGCCAATCGCATACAGCTCGACCGGTCCGCTGTCCGGCACCGAGAGCGCGTCACGCACCGCGGCTGTGCCCCGGCCACCGCAACCGATCAAGGCCAAACGAATCGTGTCATCCGATGCGGCGTGTACCGGAGGAGCGAGGCTGCCGAGCGTGGCAGCTCCAGCAACGATGGTACCGCTCTGCTGCAGGAATCGACGACGATGGGGATGAGATGATTCTTGAGACGGAAGCATGAAGTTCTCCTCGATGGATGTGGGCGCGATACAGGGTTCAGCAGGACTCACAGAAGTCCCGAGCGATGTAGCTCGACGTCACCGATGCCGAATCCTCTGGCAGCGCAACCTTAACGGAAAAAACAATTCGATATGTTGTTCGCCTGCGAGCGGTCAGCCACACAACCAGCCCCAGGAGGAACAGGAAGAGCGACGACGGTTCGGGCACAGGTGGGACGTTCGTTGCGGCCCCCATTTCGTAGGCCCCTTCCTCAAACGCGCAGTACAAAGTCGTCGGTTGTGAATTCCCGATCGGCGTTCCAGTCTCCGTCCGCCCAACCCGAGTTCTCCGGCAGGGAGTCTTCGTAATGACCGGTCTGAAACACGAGGACGAAGTCAGTTGAGTTGAATTGGCCGTCCAGATTCGCGTCGCCGAAGTGATGTCTGCTTCAGATCGTGCACCCAGATCTCATGGTCCAGCCGATCCACCCGTTGGTCTTCGTTGACGTCGAACAGTCGCTCATTCGTTTCTGCCAGGACGACGCGTGCCAGGGCATCGATGTCCTGCTCGTCCAGCAGGCCGTCTCGGTTGAAGTCGCCGGGCAGCGATTCCGAGATCGACTCCAGATCCAGCACAATCTCCCATGGTCGTTGGAGCAAACCGCTGGCGGCGGTGAGCAGATCGACGACTTCGCTGCCATCCAGTCGTGATCGCTGGATCTTGACCGTCCCATTATCGACCCAATAGAGATACCCGCGCTCGGCGTCCACAGCCACCCCGTGCGGTGCCGCGTCGATTCCCGGGGGGGGTACGATTGTGTGCAGCGTTTCGATTTGGCTTCCATCCAGGTTGGCGCGCTGGATCTGATCGGTGCCGCGATCGGCCCAATACATCTTGCTACCGGCCAGATCAAGGTCGATCCCGCGGGGAAGCTGCAGTCCGGTCGTGACCAGGTCGGTCACTTGTTGTCCATCCAGGTTGGCGCGCTGGATCTTGTCCGTTCCAAAATCGGTCCAGTAGATGTGTTGGTGAATTGGGTCCAGTCGCACGTAATAGGGAGAACCTAGGCCGGTGACGAGGTCCTCCACCGCCGAACCATCCAAATTGGCACGTTGGATTCTGCCGGTCTGTCGATCGGCCCAATACATTTTGCCGCCCGGCACATCCAGATCAATGCCCGCCGGAAATCCCAGGCCACCCACCAGCGTCTGCACCGGACCACCCTCAATCGATCGACGTTGGATGAGGTTGCGACCGTTGTCATTCCAGTACAACATCCGGTTCTCCAAGTCGACGGCGACGCCCCTTGCTTCGCCGATCCCGGAGACAAGCAGTTCGGGGGTGGATCCGTCGACGTGGGCGCGACGGATCGTGTTCGCGCCCCCGATCAGACCAGTACATTTGAGGTAGGTTGTCGGCACGCGTGGCTCGGACACCGGGGAACCAGGTCGCCGCACAGCAAACCAGGTAGCAGGTGCGCCGAATGGATTGCAGGAGAAACGAATGCGAAAGGAGCGATCGTTTCATGCACGGGTCTCAACTCGTAGGGAAAGTGGCCCGCGTGAAATACGCACGGCGGCCCATCAACAACGACGTGCCGGGTGACGCTCGCGACAGCCGGACGGCTTCAGGTGACCTGATTTTGGCCGTTGTGTTGGCGAAAGTCAAAAATGGGCCGACAATTCGTCACCGGACCCGGCCAGATCCGGCCCTGCAGCGCGTACCATTCCCCCGTAGCTTTTGGTCGCCCTTTCGGCTCGGAAGAAATGTCGCCACGAACCGGCATCTCCACGCGGCACGCACTCGTTCCCATTTGAAAAACGGGGCATACTGCTCCGAAACAGCAGGAGAGCTCGATGATTCCCACACTCAGTCAAGTCTGTTCCCTCGGCTGTCCATTTGGGCAAGACATCGAGGATTATGCTTCCGGACACTGCCATTCCGTAGAAATCTGGCTGACGAAGCTGGAAGAGTTCGTGCGATCGAAATCCGTCCAGGCAGCGCAGGACTTTCTGACCCAGCAGAATGTGACCGCCTCCGTGGGCAGCTTCCAGGGCGGATTGTTGACCAACCAGGCGGCACTTCGCGAAGAATCATGGGGGCTGTTTCGGCGACGACTCGCACTTTGTGAATCATTACAGATCGAGACACTTGTCGTCGTCATCGACCTGCAGCCGCCCTTTTCGGCTGACGACTTGGCGCAGTTGCGAGGATCGTTAGAACAGGCGGCTGCCGAGGCGGAGCGCCATGGACGCCGTTTGGCACTGGAGTTTCAAGGTCGATCCGTATTCGCGAATAACCTCCAGACTGCGATTGCCCTCGTTGAGGAAGTGGCCAGCCCCCACCTGGGGATCTGTCTGGATCTTTTTCATTTCTATGTCGGCCCCAGCAAGCTGACCGACCTCGCCCTGCTGACCCGCGAAAACCTGTTGCACGTTCAGGTGTGCGATCTGGCGGATGTACCGCGGGAGTTGGCGACTGACGCGGACCGCATCTTACCCGGTGAAGGGGATCTGCCTTTGCCCGCCGTTCTGGATCGACTCCGTGCGATTCGGTACTCCCGCTGTGTGTCGATCGAGTTGATGAACCCGCAAATCTGGCAGATTCCACCGCGACAGTTCGGGGAAATCGCCATGACGGCATTGCGAAAAGTCCTGGGACAAGCGGAGATGGAATGAATCGGATGGCGGGTTGCAGCGCATAGCGCCTGCCTGTAGGGTCTCGTCGCCCTTTCTGCTGGGATGAAACATCGCCACGAGCGCTACCTGTCCGTGCGACACGTACTCTTCACGCGCGCTTCGCCAAAGTGCCTCCGGAAGGAGCATTGAGCCAAGAGGTTCCGGACTTCCGTTGGTCGTCCTGGCCCATTCACGCCGCAACCATCAATTGCACCCGCAGATGCCGTGCCTGGCATCATGACGTCGCAACGCTTGGCGGTTGCGATCGATGCCGAAAGCATTCCGAATCACGCGGATACGAGTTGGAAGGCTTCAGAGTTTGGGAGGCGACCTTCGCGGAGGCGGGCGACGGATCTCTCGTGGTTGGTCGTCTTTGGGGGGCGGGGATTGTTGGCTGCCGCGGCGACCTGATTGGGCGGCGGGTGGAGAGGAGTTCGACTTTCCTTCCAGACCCATCCGAGCGGTTGGCGTAGTTCCTGTTTGGCGAGCCAGGCCCATGGCGTTCCCGGATGCTCCCGAACGACACGTTCCAAGTACGAGTGAGCTTTCGTGGCGTGGCTCTTGAGTTGACTGCCGGTCAGGATTTCCGTCGAAGGAACCAGTCGCCAGGTATTGTTGTTGGCGTCTGCAAACTCCATCCCCCGTTTGGCTGCGGCCAGCATGTTGTTGTAGCCTTCGGCCCGCACTTTCACCGCCAGCACGCGCCCCATGGCCAAGTCGTACCCGGCCTGCCACCGCGCAACGGACTCCTTCTTGCGATCAGCCTCGCCCTGTTGGAGCGTCTTGTAGAGCGGTCGAATGACCGGCTCCAGCTTGGCGGCGGCCTTTTGCGCCTCGGTCAACTCGCGGATCCAAGTGGCCTCATCGCGCACGACAAAGCGCAATCGCGGTCTTGCTAATGCGGTTACCCAAGAGGATTGAGCGGCCTGGACGAGTGACTGACGAGCGCGATTGGATTGCAGCCGACGATGATATTCCTGTGCCGAAATGTATTCAGGCCGGTACCGTCGCATCGCGTCCTGGTCGAAAAAAGTCCGCAAGTGAGCGGTGTAGGCTGCTGTGTCGCGGCGTGATACGGCACGCTGCGTCGTTCGATTCGGGTGCACGGCAAAATAGATGCCGCCCGTTTCGTAGCAGAGTCGCGTCAGAGCGAAAGGGCCGAAGCCCGAATCGATCGGTTCGTCCCGCATCCCCGATCCCGCGAAGTGGATCTTGATTCGCTCCGGAAGAAGCGATTCCGGACCCTGATCCACTCGACCCCACTGCGGCGATTGGTCGTACCGTGGATCGGGGTCGACCCACTTCACAAGCGTCTCGCGCCGTCCAAAGGGGGCCGGCACTCCAATCACGTACACCGGAATCGCCAAGCGGCGGCAGAGTTGTACGGTCGAATCCAACTGATCCTGATCGTCGCCGGCTTCGTCGGTGAAGACGACGAACATAACATTTCGTGCGTCCGCCTGGCGTGCGATGTCGCGGACGCGATACCGACGAAAACGGGAGGCAGCCATCCGAATCGCGGTGAAAACGCGTTCGATCCCGCTGTCGTCCGTAGCGATGCTCGCGACTGCTTCTTGGATTTCCGGTAACTGATCGGTCGGAGACTTGGTCAAAAACTGCACGTTTAGGCCGAAGGCGACGATGGCCGTCAGCAGCGGTTTTTCGCGCGATGCGGCGAACGCCGGGTCACCGGCCGCCTCAATGACGCCCAGCTCCTGATAGACCTTGCCGAATCGTTGCTGAATCGACTCGCGCTGGGTCGACAGACTGCCGGATTGGTCGAAGAACCAGACCACCAGCGTATTCCGTTCCTCCAGCGACAACAGGATTTCGTGAGTGATCCGGTCGACCGCTCCTTCGGCCCGCGCGATTCCGACGCCAGCTGTACCACGAATCGACTGTTGCAGATCTTCCGTCACGCCGGTCGCGGGTTGGATCAAATCCTGGTACCTCAACTTTCCCACGTCCAGAGGGATCACTTCCAGAGTTGGAATCTGCGGAGCTTTGGGAACTTGGAGTTGTCCCGGTAATTCATCGGTCAAGCCGCCGAGTTGGCTGCCGCCGACCAATTCGCGCGGCGTGGGGTCGAAATGGAACTCCTGGGGCGGCACTTCTTCGATCGCCAATTCTTCAACCGGCGGGGAAGCGAGCAGTAACACGCCTTCGGTGTCTTTAGGCGTCGGTGCCAGCAGGCTGACGACCAGCAGGAAAGCGAGGTGCAGCAACAGGCTTACCAGCCAGGCCGAGGATGCGCGATAATTGATCGGTTCCTCGACGGATCCGAGGCGGACGCAATCGACCGGCGGATGGGCTTCTGGTTGGTTCATGGAATGAGAGTGGCGGTCTTCGCGCCACGTTAACAGCGGTCCCCCTCCTGCAATGTACTCAACATCGCCCAACTGTCGAAGGAATCGGCCCAGAGGGGCAGTGATCCGAGGGGATCGTGCCGTCGGCTGCGTTGACCGGTGCTGTGGCGCGATCTACGATGGATTACAGGTGGGGGGGGTCGAAAAGCCGAGCGATCGGCGAACCAGACGGAGAAAGCCGAGCTGATGCGCAACCTGCGGGAACAGCCGTTGACATCGTTGGTCGTGTCCTGGCACGCTGGTGTTTTTCCTGTTCGGTCTCTCGGGCGGCCTCGGTCTTGTGCACGTGGCTGACGGGGCGGAGCCTGTTCTCGCTGAGCCTGCATCCGCCTTGCCCGCACCGGAATCGGTCGTTCTGCGATCCAAGGATTACGTAGAGGTTTCTGCCGTCTACTACCCAGGGACCCAAGGCAAGAAAACCGTGCCGGTGATTCTGGTTCATGGTTGGGATGGGCCGCGGGGAGCTGGATCGGGAGCCGATTGTTTGCCTCTGGCGAGCCGCCTGCAGCGAGAGGGGCATGCCGTGATCGTGCCCGATCTTCGCGGACACGGCAAGACGACTCGACGAAGAGTACTCGGTATGCCAGACGTCGTCTTTGATCGCGAAGCTTTTCGTGTGCAAGATTTTGCGGACATGCTGCTGGATGTGGAGGCAGCGAAGTCGTATTTGCTGCAACGGAACAATGAGGGAGAGTTGAACATCGAACTGCTCTGCCTGATTGGTTTTGAACTGGGTGCAGTTGTCGGTTTGAATTGGGTGCAATATGACTGGAGCGTACCGCCCTTACCCACCTTGAAACAGGGACAGGACGTCAAGGCCTTTGTGCTCGTCTCCCCGGCACAATCGTTTCGGGGGCTAACCAACCATGCTGCCTTGCGAGACCCGGTCGTCCGCGGTGATTTGTCGGCCTTACTGATCTATGGCCGGCAGGAAAGCGATGTAGCAACGGCCGGAAAGCGAATTTACACGTCGCTGAAACGTTCGCACCGAGAGCTTCCCGAGGACCCGTCCGAGCGGAAGCAGTCGCAGGATCTGTTCCATTACGAATTGGATACGAGTCTGCAGGGGACGAAGTTGCTGACCAGCAGTGCCCTCCGTGTAGAGGACCGGATCGTGGAATTCATCCGCTGGCGACTCGTGGATCGAGCGGACCTGTTTCCCTGGCAGGATCGGTCACGGCCGTAGGCAGCGACCGAATGTGTATCGGCCAACTCCCGCTTCCGTCGCGATGGCCTCCACCTCCTCTGCAGCAGTTCACCGGCACGGAACCTCGTTCGATGTTACCGCCTGCGAAGGCTGGGGTCGTGCTTGGATCAGGAAACTCGCGTCCGTCGCATGCTCTTCGAGCGGGGGCTGGGATACTGGGGCGATCGGCAACGGCGTGACAGGGGTACGAATCGTCTTCGGAGGTGGGCCGGTCAGAGGCTCTTCCAGACCAGGTCGGTGCCGTCCGCCGTGGGCTTTCGCAAGAGGAGCGTGTCCGGGGCTTCACGCCGCGGGGGCGGGTCTCGCCACAGCGGTCGAGCATCGGAACGCAGATAGAACAGCCAGCCGGCCAGCGACACGATCAGCACCACGGGACTGCGCAGACAACGCAACATGCACACAACTCTCGCGACGTTGGAATCGGCTTTATCGAAGCCGTCGTCGTCCTTGACCGCTTTGCGTGCGCTCCGTCGTCAATCACACCTCCTGTGCATCGGCCGACCTACCGATGGCATCGAGCCAAATTCGGAGGGACGACAAAAAAAGGAGTCGCGCAGGGTCCGAACGCGTCGGACGGCGAATGGTTGCCGATTGCAGTGAAAGATCAGGTGCTGGCCGTGGCCTTTTCGCGAGATGCCTGCGTGATCTTATCGCGGTCGCTGGTCAACCAGAGCAGGACGGGGCAAGCGATGAAGACGGTACTGTACGTTCCGGCGATCACACCCACGATGAGCGCAAACGCGAATGCGTGGATTCCCGGACCTCCGATCGCGTAGAGTGTCAGTACCACAATCAACGTGGTGACCGATGTCAAGATTGTCCGGCTCAACGTCTGGTTGATGCTCTGGTTGATCATCTTCGAAGTCAGGTGCGCACTCTTGCCCTTCACCTCGCGGATCCGATCGAAGATGACGATCGTATCATTCAACGAGTAACCGATGATCGTCAGGATGGCGGCTACAACAGGCAGGCTGATCTTGAACTCCTCCACTTTTAGGAAGCCGAGGAATGTCGACAACCAGGCGCTGAGGGCAATCACACCAATCGTGATCAGGACGTCGTGGATGACCGCGACGACGGCCGCCAATCCATAGGTGACGCGCTGGAAGCGGATCCACAGGTAGGCAATGATTCCCAATAGACTGGCCATGATCGCGACCAAAGCTTGACGCGTCTTGTTCGTCGCGACGGAACTGCCGATTTCATCGGCGGCCAGCCACACCGGCGTCGTGTTCATCCGATCCTGCAATCGCTGCAAAATCTGTTGCGCTTCTTGGGGACCACTGGACAGCTTCACCGTCCAACTGGCAAAAGGCCGATTTCTACTGTTGTCTCCCTCGGCGTTCGTTAGGACGACATTCGGTTCCGTGAAGCCCAACTCGTGGGCCGTTTCCTTGATCAACTCCTCGAGCGTTTCGGCGTTCAGTTTTTCATCTTCCTCCTCGGGCGTACCGAACGTGACTTCGGACTGCGATCGGAGTTGATCCGCGGTGGGCGGCAGGAAGGTGGCGGTTTCCGGCGGCGCGTTGGTCGAATCCAGCGGTTCGGATAACGGCGGATCCGGGGCGGCCGTAGTGTCAGAGGAGCTGTCGTTACCCGGCGGATCCAGTTGTGCGAGTAGATCGGTGTGCCCGGCGAAAGCAAGGAGCGTTCCGTCCAGCGAGCTCGTCTCGGCTCCCTGATTTTCCTCGGGAACGGCATTTTCGGTCGGTTCGGCTGGCGGCTCCTCCGTCGGAATTTCAGCCGCATCGGTCGGCTCGGTGTCACGGAATTCACCGGGCTGAATTTCGGCCTGGGGGTTCGCCGAGGGTTCCGACGTCGCGCCATCAGTTTCGGCACCCGGTGTGATGAACGGCGTGTCGCCGTTGGGCGGGGAGGTCGTGGTCCCCGCCGGCGGTGTCTCGATGGTTGGTGCGGTCGGCTCCGTGAAGGACATCGAATGCGTTTGTAGCTCAACCGGGAAGATCTCTTTCAATTTACTCTGGACTTTGGCGATGTAGCCTTCCGAGATTTCCTTCTTTTTCGACGTGTCGATCCGGTAGATCCGGTTCGCTCCGTGTTGCTCTGACGTGACACCCGTGACGTACACATCTTGTACCAGAGGTTCTTCCGTCAAACGTGCGACTCGTTCGCGGACATCTGCGGTGGGCATGGCGTGATCTTGCCGCAACAGAATCTGTACCGAGGTGCCACCCAGGAAGTCGATGTCGAAGATCTTGCGACCGCGAGCCCCCACGGCGAACAGACCGATGGTGATGGCCAACAGTGACAGCAGAAGCGGCAGGACGACGCAGCCCGAACAAGTTCAGGTCGGGGGTTGCTAACAATTGCAACATCGTCAGCTTCTTGACCCAGCGGCGTCGTTCGGCGATGTCGAATATCACTCGCGAGCAGAAGATGGCCGTGAAAAGGCACATCAAGATGCCCAAGATCAACGTGACGGCGAAGGCTCGCAACTGCTCGTTACCGATCAGGTACAGCACGACGGCGGTGATCAGGGTGGTCACGTTGGCATCGACGATCGTGCGGGTTGCTCGACCAAACCCGTTGCGAATCGCCATTCGCAAAGCGGCGCCGTGGCGCAACTCCTCCCGAATTCGTTCGAAGATCAGCACGTTGGCGTCGACCGCCATACCGACCGTCAACACCAGGCCGGCCATGCCCGGCAGGGAGAACGCGGCGCCGACGAAGATCATCAGTGCCAGGATCAAGACCAGGTTGGCCAACAAGGCCAGACAGGCGACAAGGCCGGCGAAATGGTAGTAGACGACCATGAAGACCAGCACCAGCGCGAGCGAAACGGCGATGGAGATCTTGCCCTGACGAATCGTATCGCGTCCGAGAAGCGGACTGATTTCGTTCTGGCTGATCGGGTCGGCCTTCAGCACGGCCGGCAGTCGGCCGGCACGGAGCACGTTGACCAGCACGTCGACTTCTTCGTCGGTGAAGCGACCTTCGATGATTCCGCTGCCGCCAATTCGTTCGTTGATGCGCGGCGCGGAGATCAGTTCGCCATCCATCACGATGCCGAGTAACGCGAAGTGCCCCGAAGTCGTGTCCGGCGCGTTGCTACCGGTCAAGAGGCTCATCAATCCGGGCCCTCGGCGGTCATGTCGAAGTAGACGCACGGGCTGATGTCTTTGAAACCCTTCCGCACGGATGCGAGGTGCTTGCCCTGCAAGCTGGTTTCCGGATTGACCACCATCAGGACTTCTTTGCGATCGTTTACGATCCGCGTCTTGGCGTTTGGTGGATCGACGCGGTAGACCGGCCCGTTGTCCTGATTCGCCTCGGGGTCCAGACTCAGCTTGACCCATTGGGCCACAATCTGGCCTTGTGCGTCACGCAGTTCATATTGGCCGGCCTGTGCGGGATCATCGGCCAGGTCGAACAGGTGCTGGTAGTCACGTTCGTTGGCGACGATCATGAACTTCAGGAAGCCGCCGGTCGTGATCAGCTTCTTCACCCGTTCGACTTCCTGTCCCGCCACATCCGGGATGATGATTTCGACCTGGTTCTCGCCGTAGCGTCGAACGACGATCTCCTGGACGCCGCCGGGATTGATTCGGCGACTCAGGGCCTGAATCAAGGCGGGCATGTCGACCTGCTCAACGACCCGCCGGTTTTCGTCTTCCTCTTCTTCCGCAAGCGGTTCGTCGTCGCCACTGGCCTGGCGGCGCTGGGCCGCCTCTTGCGCGGTCAAGTCTTCGTCGACTTCATAAATCAGAATCACGCCGCCCTTCAGGTCGATGCCCTGCTTGGGAGGCCAGCTGGTCCAGAGAATCACGCCGGCGATTCCCAACACGGCAAGGATCAGACTCACCTTCCAACCGGTTTCCGGCATCCGAAACGATCGAGAAACGTAATTGCCTGCCAAGAAGGCGATCACCACGATCGCCACGAGGGTCAGCGGAACGACGAAGGGTTGCATCTTTGCAAATTCCTGAAAAGTAAGGAAACGAGCATGGCGGGGAATGGCCGGACAGCTCCGCTCCGCCCGACCGATCGACAGGCGATTATGACTCTGGTGTTTCTCCTGCCTCGCCTGCCGAAACCACTTGAGAGATGGAGCTGCGGAGTACGCGCAACCGAGTATTGTTGTTTTCGTCCACCTTCAGCGTGATTTCCTTGGATCCTTGCGGGAGCGTTGACAACCGTCCCGTAGATCCCGCCGATGGTGATGACGCGGTCATTCTTCTTGATTTGGCTGAGCGTCTGCTGCAATTCGGCCCGTTTTCGTCGTTCCGGGCGAATGAGCATCAGGTAGAACAGTACGCCGATCACGATGAACGGGGCGAACTGGAACAGCGGGTTCACCGGGGGATTCCCGTTCGCCGCGGCTAACAGAATGATTGCCGATCTCATCACGATTCACGACGCTCCCAACAGAAACAGCCCGACATGCAAGCACGTCGGGCCGGCTTATCCTCACGTCGGGCGATCTATGGTAAACCCTTACGTAGCAAGCGGCAAGGGCAAACCTCTGAATGCGGCTGGCTGCCGGCCCTCCCGGATCATGCCTTCCGCTCCCATCCGCTTCTGCTTTTCCTCGCACCATGCCGGAAAGTCATCCCGCTGGATCGCCTGGCGTGCCTCGGTGAGCAGACGCTGGTAGTACGTCAGATTGTGGATCGAGAGCAAGATGGGGCCCAGCATTTCGCGTGCTTGAAACAGGTGCCGAATGTACGCTCGCGAACGGCGGCAGGCGACACAGCCGCACCGTTCGTCGATCGGACGCGGGTCATCGGCATGGCACTGATTTCGGAGACGCAGCGGGCCTTCGTCGGTGAAAGCCAAGGCGTTTCGCCCGTTGCGCGTGGGCATGACGCAGTCGAACAGGTCCACGCCGCGCCGAATGGCTGCCAGCAGGTCCTGGGGCCGGCCGACGCCCATCAGGTAGCGCGGTCGCTCGACGGGCAGCACCGGGCACGTGAAATCCAGGACGCGGTACATCTCCGCCGGCGGTCTCGCCAACGCTCAGGCCCCCGATGGCGTAGCCGTCGAAATCCAGCTGCTGGAGTCGCTTCGGCGGAACCGATCCGCAGGGCTTCGTCGAGGCCGCCCTGGACGATTCCGAACTGGGCCTGGCGATCCGTCGATGGACCGCCCGGCAGCGTCGCGCCCATCGCAGCGATCGCTCGCAAGCTTCGCGTACCGCATCCGCGGAGTTCGGCAGAGGCGACCACGTGGTCGAGCACCATCGCGATGTCGCTGCCCAGGTGCTGCTGGATCTCCATGGCCCGCTCGGGCGACAGGTCGACCAGCGTGCCGTCGATGTGCGACTGAAACCGCACGCCCTCTTCCGTGACTTTCACGTCGAGGGCCCAGGCTGAACACCTGAAACCCGCCGCTGTCGGTCAGGATCGGTCCGTCCCAGCCCATGAAGGTCCGCAGCCCGCCCAAACGTTGGATCCGCTCGTGGCCAGGACGCAGCGCCAAGATGGTACGTGTTGCAGAGCACCATCTGGGTGCCGGTGGCGCGAAGCTGCGCAACTTCCAGACCCTTGACCGTGGCTTGCGTGCCGACCGGCATGAAGGCCGGCAGATCGATGGTGCCGTGGGGGGTCTGCAGGGAGCTGTGCCGAGCAGCGCACCCGCGATCGACGTGATGCAACTGAAACGAAAATCCGTCAGTCGGCAGATCCTCAGTCACCCCGCAACTTCAATCCGTGTTGGGTGAGCTTCTCGCGGACTTCGTTCAGGCTGGTCACGCCGAAGTTCTTGCACTCCAGCAGATCGTCGCCCGTCTTGCGGATCAGCTCGCCAATCGTCGTGATGCTCAAACGCACCATGCACTTGCGAGCTCGCACCGAGAGATTCAGGTCGGAGATCGGCCGTTCCAGCAGAGCCTGTTCGTCGGCCGACATGTTGTCGAAATCCAAGCTCGGTTCCGGCTCGGACTTTTCGTGGGCAAACTGCCCGAGTTCCAGGCCCTTGGAGCGCAGCATGTCGCGGATCTCGACCAGCGACGTTTCGCCGAAGTTCTTGCTGGACAGCAGTTCCTGCTCGGTGCACCGTGCCAGATCGCCCAGCGTCGCGATGCCCATCTTCTGCAGGCAGTTCCGGCTGCGAACCGACAGTTCGAAGTCGGTGACGGGAATGCCCAGCACCTGCGACAGGCGATCCCGTTTCTTCTCGGCTTCCTCGTCATAGTACATGTCGCTGGAGGCCTGAACGTCGAGCAGGAACAGTTGCGCCCGCCCGTGATTCGGGAACGAATCCAGGATTCGCTGGTAACATCGTTGCGCCTGGTCGAACTGTTCGCGGTCCTCGTACAGCAGTCCGAGGTTCAGCAGGGCGCCGACATGGCTGGGGAAACGCGCCGCCGCGCGTTGATAGAGTTCCAGTGCAACCTCATCGTTGCCACGTCGATCGTTCTCGACGGCCAGTCCGAAAAGAGCTCCGCAATGTCTCGTTGTCGGCGTCGACCGCACGTTCGTAGAGAGCGACGACTTCCTCGGGCTTCCCGCCCAGGGCTGCCACCGTCGCGGCACGCTGATAGAGATATCCCGCCGTTTGCTCCACTGCTCCGGACAGTTCGTCCAACGTTCGTAAAGCCGCCTCGGGGTCGCCCTGCGTTCGTTGCACTTCGGAGATTCCCAAGCTGCACGTCCCCGGGTCGTAGCCGGCCTTCCGTGCTGCCTCGAAACTGGCGATCGCCTCGTCGTATTGCTGCAGACTGGCACGAGCTTGTGCCAGGTAGTAGTGGGCCAAGGCCCCGCCATCGGCCCGCGAGAGCGTTTGGACGGCGGTTTCGTAGTGGCCCAGCACGTACTGGCAGACGCCCAGGCGAACCAGGGAAGCCGGCGTGTGGTCGTCGCGTGATTCGAGTTCGGCGACCGCATCGCGGAGGACCGCCAGCCGTGTCGGATCGTTGCTGACCGCATTCAGGATCTTCTGAATTTCCCGCGGCCCGAAGGTCCCGTCGGAAACCACGGCATCCCGTACGTCGAAGTCCAAAACCTGAGACATCATCCAGTCGTCCTACCACGGTACAGAGGGTCACTGGCACCGCACAGTGCGTGCCCAGAGCAGAGAGCCAGCGGAGGGAGTCGAACCCTCAACCCCCGCATTACGAATGCGGTGCTCTGCCGATTGAAGCTACGCTGGCGGAATTCGCAAGGATATAAAGAGGCACGTTTTGCGTCAACGGGATCGGAAGGCTGCCGCTCCCATTTGTTGACCGGTTTCTACGGTGTAGTGCCTCCGTGGA
The DNA here is from genome assembly GCA_963776055.1 of uncultured Planctomycetaceae bacterium. GTDB lineage: Bacteria > Planctomycetota > Planctomycetia > Pirellulales > Pirellulaceae > CAVZLD01. The sequence goes on from CAVZLD010000001.1 coordinate 331,015, forward strand.
GGGGGAGGGGTGCTTCGCTCGATCTGCCCAGCGCACGCAGCGGTTGCTCCCTCCTTCCGCCGCTCGATCGCCTCGGATCTCGCGGGGCTGTTGCTGCCGATCGGTCGGAAAGAGGGGGTCTGAAAAAAACTTCCGGAAAAATGTCGATTTGATGCTTGCGTTTGGGTCGGTGCATGGATTTAAATGAGCGTTAGACGCCCAGAGGTTTCTGGCGATTACTGATTTTCGACGGAGGGTTCTACTGCACTGACCTGCCTTGAGTCGCGAATGACGGCGAAGTTCGTCGCGGATCGAGAAACAGCTACGTGCAGAACAGGACCACTCCTTCTTGCTTGGTCCACTTCTTGGACGCTCTTGTTTCTCCCAGCCTTCCGATGCGGAAGTCACGCGTTGCGAATCATGCCATGAGTCGTTCGCTATCTCCCGGGCATTCCGTGTGAGTCCCGCTGTGGCCGTCGGTGAAGTGAAGCCGACCTCGGGTGCTCAACCGGTCGAAAACGCAACATCGAATATCTTCGTGCATTGATTTACGGGAGCTGTGAGTATGTTTAAACGTTATCCTCTTTGGCTGTTCCTTGCGGCTGTCACAGTGATGGCTGCGTGCAGCGTTTCCCAAGCGGCGACGATGCCCTTGTCGGATCTGTTGGTGGAGGGGGCGACCTTCACCTCGGGGGACAAAGTCTTTTCGAATTTTGGATACCTAGAAAACCGGGGACACCCCGGCGGCCGAGAACGTGAACGTGATTGATATCACGGGGCCGGATGGAAGCCATGGCATTCGCTTCCAAGGCGGCTTTGTCGATCAGGCGGGGGGCGATGCGTCCGATGCCCTGATTACGTTCGACGTGAGTGTCGCCATGGGATCGCCGATGGAGATTTCCGAGGTCCGTCTGGCGGCGAATCCGGCGGTCTTCGGCGGCACCGGCATGGCTTCGGTCACCGAGACACTGTTGCCCGACATCGTGAACGACAAGCTCGTGATGTACGACTTTGGCAATGGCGATGACCAGTTGGCGGACACGATCGTTCTGCCGCAGACCTACAAGTCCCTTTCGATCCAGAAGGACATTATCCTGCATTCGACCGGCGATACCGGAGCGGTGACGCTCTCGTTTGTCGATCAAACGTTCAAGCAAGTGCCGGAGCCTGCCTCCTTGGGGCTGCTTGCTGTTGGAATGATGGCGGTTGGGTTCTTCCGTCGTCGACGAGGCTGATCGGACTCAGCTTCTACGTAGTGCACGAATGATTTGCGGCCCGCGTCTTCCCGGACGCGGGTTTTTTTTGTTTTGGCGGATCGATGACGATTCTGATCGACGGCTACAACGTGCTGTTCGCCTTTCGAACTGTGTCGCGTGCGGCGCGGCGCCCTGAAGCAGGCCCGCGGGGAGCTGCTCGCCTTTCTTGTTCGGCAACTCCAGCCGTCGGAAGTTGCGCAGGCGGTTGTGGTATTTGACTCGAAACACTCGCCGCTGCGCAGCGATTCCGCCGATCAACAGAACTACCGCGGCCTCGATGTCCGCTTTGCACGCGACCATCACGAGGCAGATGAATTGCTGGAGGAACTGATCCGACAGGAACCGGTGCCGGAAAAACTGCTGGTCGTTTCCGCGGATCGGCGCGTGCAACAGGCCGCTCGCCGCCGGCGCGCCGCGTTCGTCGACAGTGACACCTGGCTGGGGCAGTTGGAGCAGCGTCCGTCGACGCCGCCGGCGACTGGAGTCGGAATCCGGGGTCGGCGGCGGAGGATGACGCCGCCGACGGTGCGGTGCCGCCTGACGCCCGCTGAGATCGAAAAATGGCTGCGAGAATTGGATCTGGACGGACCGTTGATCGGGGGCCGAGGAGACTGCGGAAACAGTTCGGAAGCTCGATCAATCGGCGTCCGGAAGCGATTCGTAACGACGGGCTTTGTCGGAAATGTCCTTGCGACACCAGGCGCCATCCCAACGAATGCATCGGACCGCTTTGTAGGCTTGCAGTTTCGCCGCGGCAATCGTGTTGCCCAGCGCCGTGACGGAGAGGACCCGGCCTCCATCGGTCAGGATGGTCCCATCGGCGGACATGGTCGTACCGGCATGAAAAACCTGGACGTCCGGAAGCTGGTTCGCGTCCGACAGGCCTCGAATTGGTCGTCCACGCTCGTAGGAACCGGGATAGCCTTCACTGGCCATCACGACGCAGACGGCCGGTCGCGGATCCCATCTCTAGCGGCGATAGGCGGTCTAGTTGCCCGTCCACCGCGGCCTCGAGTAGGTCCAACAGATCCGTCTGCAGACGCATCAATAACGGCTGGCATTCCGGATCGCCGAAGCGAACGTTGTATTCCAGAACCTTGGGGCCCTGGCGCGTGATCATCAAGCCGGCATACAGCACGCCCTGAAAGGGCCGCCGCTGTCGCTTCATGGCGTGGATCGTCGGGACCAAGTATCTTTTCTTCCACGCTGGCGAGCATCGCGCTGTCGATGACCGGAGTCGGGCAGTAGGCCCCCATGCCGCCGGTATTCGGGCCGCGGTCTCCGTCATAGGCGGCCTTGTGGTCCTGTGCCGGGGAGAGTGGCACAATCGTCCGTCCGTCCGTGATCGCGATCACGCTCACCTCTTCGCCCGTCAATCGTTCCTCGATCACCAGCTGGTTTCCTGCCGCTCCGAACTCCTTTCTGTTCCGCGATTCGGTCAATCGCTTCAAGGGCTTCAGTGCGTGTGGAGCAGACGATCACGCCCTTGCCAGCTGCTAGTCCATCCGCCTTGATGACGACCGATAGCCGCTCGGCATCGGGGTGGCGATCATTCAGATACCGACGCGCCGTTTCCGCGTTGCGAAAGACTTGATAATCGGCCGTGGGAACGTCGGCTTGCCGCAGCAGGTTTTTGCAGAAGACCTTGCTGGCTTCCAGTTCCGCCGCCGCTTGATTCGGGCCGAACACTCGCAGTCCCTCGGAAGTCATCGCGTCCACCAAACCCGCCGCCAGCGGGGCTTCTGGCCCAACCACCGTCAACTGCACCTCGTTCGACTTGGCGAACTTCACCAGCCCGGCAGTGTCGGTCACGGGAATTGCCACGTTTTCTACGTCGACGGCCGTGCCGGCGTTCCCCGGTGCTACGAAGATACGATCGGCCCTCGGGCTTTGGGATAGCTTCCAGGCCAAGGCGTGTTCGCGCCCCCCATTACCGACGATTAGGATCTTCATGTGTTCATCTCGTTTGGCAGATTGTCCGGAAAACGATCGATTTTAGGGGAAACTTCTGCCGTCAGCTATGCACCGCATTCGATCCGCTGGCCCGAATGTTTCGGCAGATCGCATTTCTTGCGGCAGGCTGGTCGCTGACGCTGATCGCCGGCGTGAGGAAGGCGGACCGCGATTGCCTGCCAGGTGAGGGGCGTGATGCCTCGGATGAGACGGCCTCAACGGCTTTTGCATCCACGTGATCAGCACGGCCGCCGAGGTTCCGAGAAACCTTGGGCTTGGGCTGTCAAAAGTACGGCGGGTTGCGACAATTCGCCGCATTGCGTGCCCGATTTCTGCCGTTGTTCTGTTGTCCGCTTTTTCGGTTAGCAGAGGCAGGGATGCGCCTGAGGCGGCACGCAGCACGATCGCAGGGTCTGCCGCAAATGCCGTCAAATTTCCTCCAGGGCTTGCTCTGAAAGCGGCTGGCGGTGAACATCACGTATGCTGACTGCGCGATAACGGGCGTGGTCGGTCGACGTGGTCTTGAGGTGAAACCAAGGGCCGCTCGGCCGCTGCGATGCTTCGGATCGTCCGAACGACCGCCAGCCAACAGAACGGCAAGATGGGAGGAGTGACACAATGGTACGGCGACATCTCATGGATTTTAGTCTGGTGGTTCTTTTGGGTCTCTGCCCGTTCAGTATCGGTTGCGGGACGAGTAGCGATACAACGCCCGCATCTTCTCCGACGATGGAAGAGGACGTCGAAGTGCCCACCGTGGAGTTGCCGGAATCGACGGAGGACGAACTGGGGGAACCCGTTGGCGAGTAGGTTCTCGTCGCCCGCCTCACGCAGGAGTTCATCGAATGCTGCGCCCGATTGCACTCGTTCTTGGTCTAGTCTTCGCGTGTCTTTCGTCGTCGGCTTGGTCGCAATGGGGGGATCTGACAGGGCGGTTCGTCTACGACGGCGACCCTCCGGAGGCCAAGCCCGTGGTGATCTCCCAGGATGCGCACGCCTGCGCCAACCACGGATTAAAGGAAGAATTCCTGGCGGTTCATCCGGAGAATCGCGGCTTGGCGAATGTCGTCGTATCGATCTACGTGCCGCGTGGTTCCGATTCGCCGACGCACCATCCGGATTACGCACAGTCGGCCACCGCGGAGGTTCGACTGGACAACGAGCATTGCCGTTTCGAACCCCATGTGCAGCTGTTGCGGACCAGCCAAACGCTTGTGTTGGGTAACCAGGATCAGGTGACGCATAACACGAAGATCGACACCATTTCCAACCCACAGGTCAACCCGGTCATTCCGGCTGGGGGCGAGTTTCGGCATCAGTTCTCCAAGCCGGAGCGTTATCCGGCACCGGTAAGTTGCTCGATTCATCCCTGGATGAACGCCCGACTTGTGATCCGTGATTCGCCCTACATGGCGGTGACGGATCGCGACGGCAAGTTCACGATCAAGAATCTGCCTGAGGGCGAATGGACCTTCCAGGTGTGGCATGAGACCTGCGGGAATTTGTCGGCTGTTTCGCTGAACGGTGAGCCCACCGAGTGGCGGCGTGGACGTTTTCCATTCCTGGTGCAGGCGGGCGTCAACGACCTTGGCGAGATTCGGGTGAACCCTTCGGTGCTGAAGAAACGGTGATCCGGGACGCGACGTTGGTCCGCTGAGCCGATCGGAGGTTCCCGCAAGTCGGTGTTCCGGTTCGGTCGTGAACGGTTGAAAGCAACGGCAGGAAAGACGGATGATTCGATTGACCCAAGCAGATCGCTGGATTTCCCGGTCGACGGGTGTCCCCGTGCGCAGGTTGGGGATTGCTAATGGTCTGCCTGGTGGGAATGTGTGGTTGCGGGTCCGACTCCGAGTTCCCGATGAATCGAATCCATCTGCGTCTGCAGGAATCTCGAGCAGGCATCGAATACGACCCACGGCAGGTGGAAGAGATTACGAAGGTGGTCACCGACCTCTTAGGGACGCCCGATGAACCGCGGATCGCTGCCCGATCCGCGGGGATCGACCACGTTGTGGACCTGGGTCGACTGCAGGCGGCCGCCGGGCCGGTCGGCAGCGACGAAGCGGGGCGGGGGCGGGGACTGTACCGACAGCATTGTGTTCACTGTCACGGCATCTCCGGTGATGGGCGCGGTCCCACTGCATCGTTTCTCAACCCATACCCACGCGATTTTCGGAGGGGCACATTTAAATTCAAGTCGACGCCGATCGGGTTCAAACCCACCGACGACGACCTGCACCGTGTGCTCCGCAACGGCATCTCCGGTACCGCGATGCCGTCGTTTCGACTGCTGGAGGAGGCGGAGATCGACGCGCTGGTGGATTATGTTAAGTATCTGGCGATTCGTGGAGAGGTCGAACGGCGTCTGATCGAGGATAGTATCGATTTCTTCGAGCCAGGTGACCCGGAGGCCTCTGAGCAGATGCGAGAAGAGTTCCGCAGCCAGGAATACCTCATTGATGAGGTACTGGCAGTTGTCGTACGCTCGTGGCAGTCGGCGGGCTCCCAGGTGACAGAAGCGCCGGAATGGCCTGCACGCTACGATCGATCGAGTGACGACTTTGACAACCAGGTCCTTCAGGCCTCCGTTGATCGCGGACGAGCGTTGTACCACGCCAAGATTGCCAACTGTTTCAGTTGCCACGGCACGTCGCACACAGGGGACGGGTTGGTCACTGACTACGATGTCTGGACGAAGGAGTTTTTTGACTGGACTGCGCAAGAACGACGAGGCCTACTCGAGAAAACTCAACGAGTATCTCGCGTTGGGAGGACTGCCGCCGCGAAACATCAAACCCCGTAACCTACGCTCGGGCGTTTTTCGCGGCGGGAGCCGGCCGATCGATCTCTATTGGCGAATTCACAATGGGATTGACGGCACACCGATGCCCGAATCGAACAAGGCTTCGCTATCCGACGATGACATCTGGGATCTGGTGAATTACGTTCGAGCGCTGCCGCAGGCGAAGGAAGACCGAGTGGCTCCGACGCTGCTGACGAAGCGAACTTCGTTGCGAGCCTCCGAAGCAAAGGAAAAGTGAACGGTGGGTGGATTGGCAGCAGACGAATCCGATGGCCGGTTGGATCTGATCGGCCGCAGGTGCCCGCGTACCACAAGGTAGAGTCATGATTACACAAACGTCACTCGAAAGGACTTCGCCCTGGCCGCATCGGTTGGCGATGCTGCTCGTTCTGGCGACGTTTCCTCTGATTTGGATCGGAGGGTTGGTGACGACCTATGACGCGGGGATGGCCGTTCCCGACTGGCCGAATACATATGGCTACAATCTGTTCCTCTATCCTTGGTCGACGTGGATCAGCGGTCCCTGGGACCTGTTCATTGAACATGGGCACCGGATGCTCGCGGCGGCCGTGGGATTGTTGGCCATTGGTTTCGTCGTCATCGTGTGGCGACAGGAGCCGCGATCGTGGGTGCGGTGGCTCGCCGCAGGCTGTCTCGGATTGGTCATTTTGCAGGGATTACTTGGTGGAGCGCGCGTGCTGCTGGACGAGATTTTGCTCGCGCGGATCCACGGTTGTCTCGGTCCACTTTTCTTTCTGTCGTGTGTGGGGCTCGCCGCTGTCACCTCTGCCTGGTGGCAGAAGGAAGCGGAGCCCACGGACTTTGCCGCGGCCCGGTTGCAGCGACCGGCCTGGATGCTGCTCGGTCTAGCACTGGTGCAGTTGTTTTTGGGCGCCCATCTGCGCCATCTGCCGGCCGGCTGGTCCCCGTCGGCCTTCCGTGGGCTTGCTGTGGCGCACCTGATTGTCGCGGCGATTGTCCTGTTCCAGGCGATTGTCTTAGCTTTTCGCTGTTGGTGCGATGCTGGCACGCGTCGCCGCGCATTGCTTTGGTGGCCCGCATCGGTGACGCTGCTGTTGATCGGTTTACAGGTGAGCCTGGGTGTGGGGACTTGGCTCGTCAAATATGCCTGGCCGACTTGGTTGCCGGCAGTCAGGCGATTTCAGTCGTTTACGATTCAGGCCGAGAGTATGGGGCAAGCCCTGACGGTGACGGCGCATGTGGCGGTAGGTTCCCTGATTCTGGCGACCGCGCTGCTGATGGCCCTGCGGGCGACGCGATTGGCCCGATCCGTGCCGAAAGCACCCTCGCTGACCGGTGGCAATTGCACCCTGGAGGCCCTGACGTGAGCTCTTCGACGGTCATCACTGTTTCGGATGCGCGGGAAGCGACTTGGCTGAGCCGCTTATCGGACTATGCGGAATTGAGCAAGCCGCGAATTCTGGCCATGGTCCTGATCACGGCGACTCTTTCGGCGTTGATTGCCACAGCGGGCAAACCTGATCTGTGGGCCCTGTTGCACACGCTCGTAGGCACGACTTTCGTGGCCGCCAGCGCCAGTGCACTGAATCAGTGGTGGGAGCGCGAGCATGACCAACGAATGGAACGCACCGAAAACCGGCCCTTGGCCGCCGGCAGATTGGGGGCCGTCGAAACGATGCTGCTTGGATTGGTCGTGGTGGTCACCGGGCTGTTCTATCTCCTGCTCACTCGGGGCGTTCCCGTCACCGTGTGGGCGGGACTGACGTGGATCTTGTATGTCCTGCTTTACACGCCGCTGAAGTCGCGGACCTGGTGGAATACCGCTGTGGGCGCCATTCCGGGGGCACTCCCTGTGGTGATTGGTTGGACCGGAACGGGCGCTGCCGTCGATCAGCGGACTGCCATCCTGTTCGGGCTTGTTTTTTTGTGGCAGTTTCCGCACTTCATGGCAATCGCCTGGCTTTACCGAAAACAGTACGCCGCGGCCGGGCTGCGAATGTTGCCGGTGCTCGACACGAGCGGCTATCGCACGGGGACGTTGGCCGTGATCGGAGCGGGGCTGGTCCTGGGGGTCAGCTTGCTGCCCTTTGTCCAGGCCACGTCGAGTTCCTGGTTGTACGTGATGATCACGTGCGGCCTGGGGGTGACATTTCTCGGTTTTGCCATTCAGTTTCTTGTACAGCGAGACGATTGCTCGGCTCGTCGATTGTTGCGATCATCGTTAGTGTATCTTCCGCTTCAATTGGTGCTGATCACAATGTGGCACTTGGCTTGAGTCGAGAGCATTTGTCGGCTGGGAAGGGCTGCTGGTGAACGGCAGCGGGCGAGTCGGGAGCAAGTCATCGAATGAATGTAACTCCACCGGCCATTGGAATCGACCATGTTTCTCACCGATACGGCACGCGGCAGGCATTGCATGACGTATCGTTCGACGTGAGCGAGGGAGAGTTGTTTGCGCTGGTTGGTCCCAACGGCGGCGGAAAGACGACACTTTTTCGATTGCTCTCGACGCTGATGCCGTTGCAGCTGGGGCAAATGACGATCTGCGGCTTGGGGGTTGCCGACGACTTGGACGCGGTTCGACGGCAGATCGGCGTCGTCTTTCAGGCCACGAGCCTTGATCGCAAGCTGACGGTCCAGGAGAACCTTTGGCAACAGGCGGCGCTGTACGGCCTGCGCGGGCAAGTTCTGCAGTCGCGCTGCTCCGAGGTCTTGGAGCAATTGGGCCTGGACGATCGGAAGCGGGATCTGGCCGAAACGCTTTCCGGCGGACTGCGGCGAAGATTGGACTTGGCCCGCGGGATGTTGCACTTGCCACGCGTGTTGTTGCTCGATGAGCCAACCACCGGACTGGACCCGGGGGCTCGCAGCGACCTTTGGCAGTACTTGCGCCGACTGCGGACGACGCACGGGACAACGATCCTGCTTACGACGCATCTGCTGGAGGAAGCCGATCGCGCGGACCGCGTGGCGATTCTACACCAAGGCCGCGTGGTCTCCCTGGGAAGTCCACGGGATTTGCAAGCGTCCGTTGGTGGACGATCGATATTGATAGACGCTGTATCGCCGCATGAGTTGGCCGCGGAGATCCGGAAACGCTTTGGCTACAATGCGCAGATCGTCGACCAACAGGTCCGACTGACCGACGTCGATTCCGCCGAATCGATCGATTGTTTGATGGATGCCTTTTCCGACCAGATCGAGGCGATCCATTGGGGCAAGCCGACATTAGAGGATGTGTTCATCGCGCAGACGGGACACCGCTTCTGGCAGGAGTCGGATGGACGATCGGATTCGAACTGCGACAACCGATCGAGCAAAGTGAGCTCCAACTAAGAAATCGCTTCCACGAGATTTGCGTGCCATGGCACAGGCGGTGTGGGCAGAAATGCAAGAGTCGATCCGAATTGTCCCCGATCCGTTCCGTGCTGCGTTCTCGCTGAGTTGGCGGGAAGTGATTCGGTTTTTGCGACAGCGGAACCGTGTGATTGGTGCGGTCGGGCAGCCCATTGTCTTTTGGCTGCTGTTCGGCGCGGGGATGAACCGTACCTTCCAGCTGCCGGACCAGAATTTTCGGCAGTATTTGGTCCCCGGAACCCTCGTCTTGATTCTGTTGTTCACAGCGATTTTTGCCACCATCTCCCTGATTGAAGACCGCAAGGAAGGGTTCTTGCAGTCGGTGCTCGTCGCGCCGCTACCGCGTTGGTCGCTGGTCGCGGGGAAGGTCATTGGCGGCACGTTATTGGCTGTGGCACAGGGCGGGCTGTTTCTTGCCTTGACGTGCCTGATGGGGCTGCGAATGGGATTGGTTTCCGCCATCGGTTTGTTTGCGCTGATGACGCTCGTCGCGGCTGCGCTAACTTGTGTTGGTTTTGTGATCGCCTGGCGGCTCGATTCGACGCAGGGTTTTCACGCGATCATGAACTTGTTGCTGATGCCGATGTGGCTGCTTTCGGGGGCCTTTTTCCCCGTTCCGTCCGTGGCACCCGAATCGACCTGGGGCGAACTCGTGCTGCACGGTCTGATGCGGATTAATCCTTTGACCTACTCCGTCGCGGGTGTGCGTCAGTTGTTGTTCGGTTCTTCACCCGTGAAGACGCAATCGATTGGCGCGGGTCCGTTGTGGCTTCCGTCGCTCTCCATTTGTTGGTGGGTTACGATAGGATTTGCTGTGCTGATGTTTCTTGTGGCCGCTCGCGTTGCGCGGCGAACGACGACCGGAGACTTGCTATGAGAGCGGCGGCGGGATTTGGAATGGCAGTTGCCCTGGTATTGTGTGGAGGTGTGTTGGCTTGGTATGCGCAGAATCGGCAACCAAGCTCGCGTTCCCCCATTGCTTCGGTCGCACCGGCTTCCGCGCTGGACGATGGGCAACCGGTGTTGTCCGATTTTACGTTGGTGGACCAGAATGGAGTGTCAATGGCATCGGGGGAGCTGGCCGGGCGAGTTTGGGCTGGGAGTTTCTTTTTCGCCCAGTGTCCCTCGATCTGCTACAACCAAAACATTAAGCTGCAGCAACTGGATGCGCAATTTGCCGCGGATGGTCTGGTACTGGTCAGCATCACTTGTGACCCGGATAACGACACCCCGGAGGCCCTGTTGGAATACGCGTCGCGTTTTCATGCCGATGCTGCCAGCTGGCGTTTTCTGACCAGTCCTACGGCGGACATGGATTACATTCGGCGGATCGGGAAAGACTTCTTTCAACTGACCGTCGACCAGGAATTTCATTCGGACCGCGTAGTAGTGTTTGATCGCGACGGCACACTGCGGGGTTCGTTTCATGTTCTTCGACCGGATGAGTTTCAGGAATGTCAACGCATCCTGGAGAATCTGCTGGGGAACGACGCGTAACTCCGCGGGAGTGGTCCGGCTGATGGGATGCGGCCTGAGCGCAGCAAAGGGCGTGCTGCTCACTCCCAAAAGGAGGCTCGGCCTGTCAGCAGGAAAGGCCCACGGACAGAATGGTGCGGGGACGTGCCCCCTTCGAATGAGTGCGGCGTTTGCCATGAAAAAGCTCTTCTGACGCGAACTGTGAAGCCATGGAAACTGGTTCTCTGCTGCCCCATATCAACGCATCGCTCAACGCAACGGCGACTCTTCTGCTGCTGGTTGGTTACTGGTTGATCCGTCGAGGACGAGAGTCGGCTCACCGGCGGGTGATGCTCGCCTGTTTTGCTGTGTCGGTGCTGTTCCTTGTGAGCTATCTGTTCTATCACGCGCAGCACGGGAGCACGCGTTTTCCGCTTTATCCTCCGGCTGCGGTTCGCCTTTTCTATCTGACGGTTCTCTTGACGCATGTCGTTCTGGCTGCCGCCGTGCCGATTCTCGCCGTCGTGACCATTGCCTTGGCGCTTCGCGATCGTCGAGTAGCCCATCGTCGATTGGCTCGATGGACATTCCCGATTTGGCTGTACGTATCCGTCACCGGCGTCATCGTCTACTGGATGCTGTATCATCTTTACCCGCCGTTGATGGATCCAGACGCCGTTCTTCGTGTCTGATATTCGGTGGTCGGTGCAGAAACCGGAGTGGATCCATATGCGTATCGCGAACAGCTTGCGAATCTTGACACTCGGGTTGCTGCTGTGGGGGCGGGCACCCCTATTCGGGCAGGTAGTGGAAACGCGCGATGCGGCATCGCTGTCGCCTCTGCGGCTGGACGAGATCGATGGGCCGACACGTGCTCGGTTGCAGAGAGTGCGCCGTCTTCTCGATCAACAGGACTGGGAGCCCGCAATGGAAGCAGCTGCGCCGTTTGTGCGACGAGCACGGTGACCAACTCGTATCCGTCAACTCGGCCGACGCATCCTTTTCCCATTTCGTACCTTTGGTCGCTCATCTCCACCGGATTCTCTGCACGCTTTCTGACGGTCAACCTGCGGCGCTTGCCGAGTATCGTCGGCGCGTCGACGGGATCGCCCGCCGTTGGTACGAACAGGGGCTTCGGGACCTTGACGAGCGACAATTGAATCGCTTGGTGCGAGAGTTGTTTCCCAGCAGCTGGACGGACAATGCGTTGCTGGCTCTCGGAGACCTGGCGTTGGAGCGTGGCGACTACGAACGGGCTCGAGTGTGCTGGCGGCGACTCCATCGTGATTTGGCAGAGGTGAGTGATGTTAACGCGCCATCCCGCGTGGCCGACCCGGTGGTCTATCCAGACTCCGAAATCGGACTGCCGGATTTGCGCGCTCGAATGATTCTGGCTTCCGTGCTGTCCGGTGCGCTGGCACGAGCTGAAGCCGAATGGGAACGGTTCGCTGTTGCTCACCCGCAGTCCGAAGGTTTCTTCGCGGGACGCCGCGTCAAGTATGTCGAACAGTTGGGTGAACTTCTGCGGCAGGCGGCAGATTGGCCTTCCCCGAACACTCTGTCGGACTGGCCTGTCTTTGCCGGCACCGCGCAGCGAAACGGAATTGCTCCGCGGATCGACGACATCGGCTGGGAGCCAATCTGGCGTGTCGCACTCGATTCGCCAGGACGGTACGACGGACTCACGGTCCGGCGGTGGGGGGCTCCGGAAGTGCGCGTTGCCGAGACGGATGAGCAGCTGTGCAGCTATTACCCGGTGATCGTGGGGCAGCACGTGTTGGTGCTGTCGGAGCACCGGCTGCGATGTGTGGAGTTGGCGACTGGGCAGCCGGTCGCATGGTCCGGCAATGAAGATGGCCAGATCTATCCGAGCGCAGAATGGGACCGGGCCGAGATCGACGAGCCGACCTGGCGCGGACTGCATGTGCCCCGATACACTCTTTCGGTCCACAATCAGGTTGTCTATTTCTTGTTGAGCGAACGTCCTGCCGGGACGGCGCAGGGAGCACCGGACACGGCCGCAAGGCAGCGATTGGTTGGCATCGATCTGCGGACGCAAGGCAAATTGCTGTTTCCTCCGGTCGCGCCACCCGATTCGAATTGGCACTTTGATGGAGCGCCTCTCGTGGAGGGGGCGGACCTGTTTGTCTGCCTCACGGAAGACGCGGCAGTCCCCGCCGTGCACGTCGGCTGCCTGCGTGGCGGTCGATGGCGATGGGTGCGGCGGATTGGACATGGCGACCCGCTGGCCACGCGAGCGGATTCGGGCCGGACACACCATCTGCTGACGTTGGCGGGAGACATGCTGTACGTCAGCAGTGACGTGGGCGCTGTTGCAGCCCTCTCGAAGTCGGAGGGCCACGTACAATGGATTACTCGTTATCCGCGAGCCGCATGGACTGCCGGAGGTTTGGTGGCTCGATCGTGGCACGTCTGGCGCGACCTGACGCCCTGTCTGTGGCATGATGGCCGACTGCTGGTCGCACCGGCCGACTACGACGGGATCTTCGCATTGGATGCTTCCTCCGGGGCTCTCCTGTGGGAAACCGAGCAGCCGCCAGGGACGTTGGACGTGACGCACTTGCTGGGAGTTGTGGACGGGTGTTTGGTCGCCAGCGGGCGACGGCTGTGGTGGCTGGATGTTGACACAGGGCGAACCGCGCCCGATCGAATTGACAATCCGTTTCCCCGAGGGGCATCCGCACCCCTGACCGGTTTCGGCCGCGGGGTCGTGGCCGGATCACAGGTTCTTTGGCCGGCGCGGGGCGCGGAAGACCAGCTCCTGGTGCTGGATGCCTCCAGTGGTCACCGGGCGCGCCAGCCGATGTCCTTGACCGCCTTCGACGTGTCGGCCGGAAATCTTGCCCTGGGTCGTGGGGTCCTACTGGTGGCCGGTCCGCGCGAATTGGTCGCCTACCGCGTGTATGAAGGTTCGTAGAACAGGAGGGATCCCGCGTCCATTCCCTGTGTTGTCCGACGGCGCCGTTAGGGGACGCGGCATCCCTTTAGTGTGGGATCCGCGGTCGTGACCGTCCGGTTTTCCGGGGGACGCCTCCGCTGCTCAAGCAGGAGGGGGCTTGATCGCCCCTGCCGGCGGCGAATCAAGTTACAATACGGGTTACTCGTGAGGCCGTTTTCGAATCGAATAGAGAGCGGCGTCCAATCCCGCTGGCTGTGGCGCGCCGCATGACAAGCACTCCTTCCTCAGACAACGCTGGGCAGGCATCCCCCTCGGATCGGGAGGCCCTGGAGCGATTGCGTCGAGCGTACGATACGATTTGCGCGCAATTATCCCAGGTCATCGTGGGACAGGATCGGGTGATCGAGCAGATACTGATTGCCCTCTTCACCCAAGGGCATTGTCTGCTGGTCGGCGTGCCGGGCCTGGCCAAAACCTTGCTGATTCGCACCTTGGCGGAGTCGTTGTCCTTGGAGTTCCGCCGCATTCAGTTCACGCCGGACCTGATGCCCTCGGACATCACGGGCACCGAAGTGATGCAAGAGGACAAAACCACAGGCGATCGCCAGTTGCGATTCCTGCCGGGGCCCGTATTCGGCAACGTCCTTCTGGCAGACGAAATCAACCGAACGCCGCCCAAGACGCAAGCGGCCCTGCTGGAGGCGATGCAAGAACGCCAGGTGACCGTGGGGGGCACGAAGCATCCGGTGCCGGAACCGTTCTTCGTGCTGGCCACCCAGAATCCCATTGAGCAGGAAGGAACCTATCCGTTGCCCGAAGCGCAACTCGATCGGTTCATGTTTCAGGTGCTCATGGATTATCCGAGCGAGGATGAGGAACTGCAGATCGTGAAGCGAACCACGACCGACGTCGTATCCGAGGTCCGTGCCACCTTGTCGGCTTCGGAGATCATGTCGTTGACACGCGTCGTTCGCCGCGTTCCGATCGCCGATCACATCGCGCGGTATGCGATCGCACTCGCTCGCATGACTCGGTCGGCGCGTGCGGAAGCACCTGCTTGGGTTCAGCAATATGTCATGTGGGGGGCGGGGCCGCGAGCGAGTCAGTATCTTGTCCTGGCGGCAAAGGCGCGCGCCATCCTACAAGGACGCTGCCACGTGGAAAGTGACGATGTACGAGCGGTTGCCCATCCCGTGTTGCGACATCGTATCAAGACCAATTTTCATGCCGAGGTCGAGGGGATTACAGCCGATGCGCTGATCGATCGTCTGCTCCGCTCGGTTCCTGCTGTCGACCAAGAAGCCGATGGAAACACGCTGGCAAAAGTATTTCGATCCGCGGACGCTGGCTAACCTGCAGAGCCTCTCGCTGCAAGCGCGCAGTATCGTAGAAGGCTATTTGGCCGGACGGCACCACAGCACGGCGCAGGGGTTTTCGATCGAGTTTGCCGAGCACCGAGAGTATGTGCCGGGTGACGATCTACGACATGTGGATTGGAAGGTCTTCGGGCGAACGGATAAGTTCTATCTAAAGCAGTTTGAGGACGAAACGAATCTGACGACCTACCTGCTGTTGGATGTCAGCGACAGCCTGACGTACCGTAGCGATCCGGCGGGCCTCTCGAAGCTCGAGTACGCCAAGTGCCTCGCCGCCGCCCTGGCCTGGCTGGTGTTGCACCAGCAGGATGCCGTTGGTCTCGTGACGTTTGACCGACAGGTGCGACACTGGCTACCGCCCAGTTCCGCCCCGTCGCAACTGAACCGGATCTTGCAGGTCCTGGAGGAGCAGTCACCCGGCGAGCCGACGGATTTGCCGATCGTGTTGCGGGAACTCGCAGAGCGGACGATGCGCCGCGGTGTGATGGTGCTACTAAGTGACCTGTTCGACGACGCGCCCGCCGTGCTGCGCGGACTGCGGCACTTGCGTCATCGCCGGCATGACGTGTGCGTCCTGCATGTGCTCGACCAGGCGGAGCTGGAGTTCTCGCTGCAGGGTCCCACGCAGTTCCGTAGCCTGGAAGGCGACCACGAGGTGATCGCCGATCCACAGACCGTGCGAAACGCCTACCTGGATCAATTCGATGCATTTCGTCGTGCGGTGCGAAACGGTTGCTTGGAGAATCAGATCGACTACCACTTGGCGCGAACCGATCGGCCATTCGACGAATTATTGTCTCGTCTGCTGTTGCACCGGAAGTCGGCTGCTCGTTGAAAGGCCTTTCCGGAATCCAGCCGTGTCCGATCGACAGAGAACCCCATGACCGTTTCCTGGCTGCCGTCCGCCTGGGCTGAATTCGGCAATGCTTCCATGTTGCTGTGGGCGTTGGCGGGTGTGATTCCCTTCTTGTTGCATGTCTGGCGAAGACGTCACTACCGGCCCTTGGATTGGGCGGCGATGGAGTTTCTAGAACGCGCGGTTCGTCAGACGGCGCGAAGCTGCGCATGCAGCAGTTGTTGTTGTTGGCCGCTCGCGTGCTGATCCTGGTGTTGCTCGCTGTCACCTTGGCGGATCTGCAATTGTCCACCAGGAATCTGCCGGCCCACACTACCGAACGCTCGGGGCATCACCATGTGATTGTGCTGGATGCGTCCTATTCGATGGGATTGATTGATCAGGGAGTTCCACGATTCGAGCGGGCGCGACAGAAAGCGATCGAACTTGCGCAGCACAGCGGGCCGGACCACGCGTTTTCGCTGATCTGGATGGGAGCACCCGTTCGAGCCGTGATCGGGCGTCCCAGTTTTGAGGCGAATGCCGTGGTCGAGGCTCTGCAGCAGATGCAGTGCGGGCATGGAGGTGCCGACGTGGAGCAGACGATCGAATTGGTCGATTCCCTGGTCCGACAGGCGCGTCAAGATCATCCCGCGCTGGATTCCTGTTCCGTCGATTGGCTGACCGACCTGGGACGCAATTCGTGGGAATGCGTGGAGAAGGAAGCGGTTGCCCGCAGGTTGCGCCGCTGTCCCAAATCGCGACGCTGACGATCGTCGATTTGGCCACCGAACAGCCGCCAAATCTTGTTGTTCAGGATCTGCAAGCGGCGAATGGGTTCGTGACCGTCCATCAACCGATCTTGTTGCGAGCGACCGTCGCCAACCGCGGATTCGATCCGATGGGCGGTGGAACGGTGGAACTGTTGGTGGACGGTCGCGGGGTGGCACAGCAGGAAGTGCATCTACCCTCCGGTAGCACGCAGAATGTGGAGTTTCTGTACCGCTTCGCCCAAGCCGGTGATCACCGCGTGGAGGTGCGCTTGCCGCCGGATGCTCTGCCGCTGGATAACCGCCGCTTTCTCGCGGTTTCGGCGCAACCGGCGATTCGCACGCTATGTGTCAGTGGGCTTGATCGCTCAGCCCGGTACGTGCAATTGGCGCTGCAACCGAATCCCACCGTGGCCGGCCCCGTGGAGGTGAAGCAAGTTTCGGCGTCCCGACTCCGAGAATGCAAGCTGGAGGACGTGGACGCGGTCGTTCTTTGCGGCTTGGAGTCGGTCGATGAGGCCGAGGCGGCTCGGCTGCATGACTTGTTGCAGCGAGGCGGAGGGCTCATCGTTTTGCTGGGATCGCCGCTCCCGTCGGTTTTCGGCAACCGGTCTCCCATCGATCTATCCGCAGCCCGACAACTCCTCCCGGCTCGTTTGCGAGGGATCAGCCCGCCTGGGGACTATCGCTTCGACCCGCGGGAGTATGCCCATCCGGTTGTACGGCCGTTCCAGGGGCACGAGCGAGCCGGTCTGCTGACGACGCCGATTTGGCGTTTTCACCAGGTGGAGCCGCTGCCCGCCGCCGAAGTGGCTCTCTGGTTTAATACAGGGGATCCGGCGGTGGTAGTGAGGCCCCAGGCGCGTGGTCGCACCGCACTCGTGGCGACACCGGCTTCCGATGCGGCCGCGGATCCCGCGCACAATCAGCCTGCCTGGAACGCCTGGGCGATCTGGCCCAGTTTCCCGCCGCTCATATCCGAGATGCTGATATACGTTGTTGGGCGGCGTTTCGAGGGGCGTAACGTCCGGATTGGTGCTTCTCTGACCGGTACCGTGACGGAGGCTACGCCGCGCGATTGCGTCATCCTCCAGCGAGAATTTGACGGGGCGACGTATCGTCTTCCCTGGCCCGCCGTCGGAATGCTCTGGTCCTTTGGTGAGAGCTGGGTGAGCGGATTCTATCAGGTTCGAAGCGGCCCGGATCCGCAATCGAACGCGGCTCTACGCCGTGAATGCAGACCCCGCGGAGAGTGATTTCGAGCCGGTCGCCTGGAGCATTTTGAGTGATCGTTTTCAGCGAGAGCGGATTGACCAGTTCGACTTCGAGAAGCAGCCGGTCCGCGAGGAAATCGGTCACCCGGTCTTCCGTTGGCTATTGCAGCTGTTGTTGATGCTTGTGTTGGGGGAGTCGTGGTTGAGTTGGTACCAAGGGCGTGGGCGGTCCACTTCGACGGAGCGGGCCGAAGAAAATGAGTATTCTACTAGGGCAGGGATCGGTTCCTGACGAGATGCCACGCGACTGGGTGTTGCGGTTTTCGCCGCCCTGGCCGGTGGCGGTGACCGTGCTCGTGGCAATCGGGGCAGCGACGTGCGTCTGCTGGCTATATCTGCGGTCGTCCCCCGAGGTTCCGCTAGGGAGACGAGTTCTGCTGGCATCGCTGCGTCTGACGCTGGTCGCCTTGCTGCTGTTGCTGATGTACGGTCCAGCGATTCACCCTTATCGTGTCGAGCCTCCGGCACTGGTGTTGTTGTTGGACAACTCCGCGAGCATGTCGTTGACCGACCAAGAGGTGGCAACAGCCGATCGTGCCTTCGCCGGCGGCCGTGCTCAACGGCCGAAGACCATGTCACGCTGGGAGCAGGCCATGGCCCTCTTGCTCGAATCCCGGACGCAGTGGTTGCGGCGATGGCAATCGGATTATCGCTTGCAGATCCAGACACTGGACGGTGTGACCCTGCCCGACAGGCACGACAGCAAGGATCTGGTATCCCACATCAATCGAATCCAGCCGGTTGTGCCGTCGACTCGCCTGGGGGCTATCGTACAGGGTGTGCTCGCGGCGCAGCGTGGCCGTTCGACCGCCGCAATCGTAATTCTGACCGACGGGAATACGACCGAGGGAGCCCGGCTCTCGGAGGTCGCCGCCCAGGCGGCTCGTCAGCGGATCCCCCTCTTCCCCGTGGGGATTGGCCGTCGGCAGCCGCCGGCTGATCTCGCCTTATCCGACTTGGTCGTCGAGCCGGTCGTTTTCGTGAATGATCTGGTTGCGTTCGACGTCGCCGTGTCGGCCCGCGGATTGGCTGGGCGAAGCGTCCAGGTCATCCTGCGCAGCGAGCAGGACGGGACGGAATGGGACCGGGAGACTATCGTTGTGCCGTCCGGTGAGGATGTGCAGCGCGTTCGGCTTTGGCATCGACCGCCGAATGTGGGGCGATTGCATTGCTTGCTCCAGGCCGAAGTCCTCGAGGGAGAATCTCGCAGCGACAACAATCAGCTGCGGGCGGTCGTTCAAGTGCGTGACGAACAGATTCGCGTGCTGTTGGTGCAGTCCGCTCCGAGCTTTGAGTTTCGCTATCTCCAGGCTTTGATGGACCGCAAACCGCGGCCCGATTCGCCTGTGGAACTGGTGACGATCTTGCAGGAGGCGGATCCGGAGCCCACGGGGGCCGCTGGCTTGGCAGAGTCTTCCGTTGCTTGGAATCGAGAATCGCTGCGCTCCTACGATGTCGTGATTTGGGGTGATGTGAATCCGGGTCTATTCAGCGCGTCGGCCCTACAGGACGTAGTTGATCTGATTCGTGAGGACGGGCGAGGGCTCGTGATCGCCGCGGGGCCACGTTTCGGTCCACGCGCCGTAAACGGAACGCCAATGGAATCGCTGTTGCCGTTCGCCGTGGCTGATCTTCCCTCGGTACCCGTGGGCGAAACCGGATGTGCTCTGCGGTTGACACCGCTGGGGATGTCGATGCCCCACATGCAACTGGCCGTGGATCGAGATGACAACCTCCAGATCTGGCACAACCTTCCTCGCTGCAACTGGTTTCTACCGGTCGGCCCCACGCGCCCGGGCGTGCGCGTCCTGGCGACCGCCGCGGTGACGGGGGAGCCCACTGCGAAGATGCGACCGCTGATCGTGCTCCAGTATGTTGGTGCCGGCAAAGTGGTCTTTCACGCAACCGACGAAACGTACCGGTGGCGGTTTCGCCAAGGCGATACTTGGTTCGCGCGATACTGGCTGCAGACCCTTCGGCTGCTCAGTCGCTCGAAATTGGTCGAGGAGCAACCGGTAGTATTGCAGGTGGAACACGATGAGTATCAGCAAGGGGATCCGGCGCGGATACGGGTCTCGTTTCGTGACGATCGGCTTGCGCCGACCGCCGACAACGGAGTGAGCGTGCTCCTGCAACGGAGCGACGGACGCCAGCAGCGAGTAACGCTGAATCGTCGCTCGGCGGAGCGAGGTGAATTCGACACGCTGCTGCCGCCTTTGGAGGCGGGTGATTACCATGCGTGGGTGGCGGATCCCGCGGCGGCTGAACCGGCCGCGTGCGATTTCACCGTGCTCGCGAGTGACCCGGAACGGCGGCATGTGGCGATGAATCAGCAAGATCTGCAGCGGGCGGCAGACCTGTCCGGGGGGGAATTCTACGGGTGGGAGGAGGCGGCCGGTCTGATCGACCGAATTCCAAGCGGTCAAGCAATGCGTGTCGAGTCTCTCACGCCGCAGCCGATTTGGAATTCCTGGCTGATCGCCGTTCTGTTCATCGGTCTATTGCTGAGCGAGTGGCTGTTACGGCGCCGCTTCGGGTTGAATTGAGCGGGGCCCGATTCGGTTTCTCTCGAACGAGGATTCACCGCCTGCCGATCGGTTCAGTCCGACGAAGCAGCGGGCGTGATCACCAATCGGGACCCGTCCAGTCGATAGACCAGGCCGTCGTTTCCGATGGCCGATTGTAGCAGCGTCTCTAACGGTACGTTTTCGACGTCCAGTGATACCCGCTGCGACTTGTCCGCGTCGGAGACATCCAGCCATTCCAGGTCCAGTCGCAACTGTCGCGCCAACGATTCGACGACGTGGTCCCGCCGTTGATTGCGAACGGTCAGTGTGAATCGTTGCCTGGGGGGAGAGCCTGGGACCGGACGGGGCGGCGAGGTGGGCTGGAGCCCGTTGGCCAACTGATCGTGCTGCTCGACACGCGCGGACAGGATCAACGTGTTGCCAACACGACGGGCGGCCATCTCGGGGAACTCCAGTCGCCAAGCGAGCCAGCGAGACCACTGCTGCTCGTTCAGTCGGTAGGAACGCTCGATGGCCACGCGATCGGGAATCGGCAGGAGGCGTGCGCGTCCGTCGACCTCAAAGGCCACGTGCAGATCGAAGCCCGCTAGGACGATCGTCAATTGATGCAGTAAGTCCATCGGAGGAAGCTGCTGTTCCGACCACAGGTCATGCGGAATGCGATCGATGCCCTGCAGGTGGACGCCTCGATCCTGAGCCCACTGCGCCACCAGTTGCCGGGGTTCGGAGAGAAACGGCCAGACCGTTGGACCTGTCTTCTGCCATTTCTGCCGAACCGTTCGATCCAGACGCTGCAGTTGCTCCTTCGCCCGTTGCAAGACGGTTGCCAGCTTCTGCGTGGTTTCTCTCGGGCCCACGTACAAAACCGGTCCCAAGCGGCTGACGTCGGCGCCAGAGGTTGGACCGATTCACGCAGCAACTCCGGCAGTGAGTTGGCGGCGCCCTGCAGCTTGATTGGGCGCTGGGGGGCAAGCCGCCGATCGAGGAAGATCGCGACGCGCTGAGAGCGTGCGAGCCGGTCCAGCGACGATTGGAGGGCGGCGGATGACCCGCTGCTGACCGTCAGCGGCTGTCGCAGGCGGTCCTGCAATGGTTGGCCGGTCAAGAAGGAGGCCGGTGGCTGGGCCCGCAGCCCCGTCCGGTCAGCGGCGAGCAGCAGCAAGACGCCGACGCAAAACCGCCACGACCGGGGGCGCATCGAGCGGGATGGGAACGCGAGGTTTTTTTGCTTCACATTCGGCACGACCCGTACTCGCCTTCCCTCTGGTTCGCCCGTTTCGACCGTTGCCTCCCCTTCTTGCGTTGTGGACGGGAGGCCACGCAATTAAACTCAGTGCTGGTTCCGCGCTGAGTGACTCCTACTGCGATGACATCGGGCGACTTACGTGAGCGACCCACGCTGTTTACAACCGCTCATCTCTCGATTGTATGTCCGTTTCCTGCGCGAAGGAAACTCGGCTGATTTCATTCGTTCGGTTGCTCGGTCCTACACCGTAGCGGGGCTTCACCGGGCGTTGCGGGATGGGGACTGCCCAGCCCGCCGCTCCGCGGCGCTGGCGCTGACCTACTTGGGAGGCGGCGAATCGATTGCCGCGGTCGGACGGGCCCTGCGCGACCCGGATCGGGCGGTTCGCTTCATTGTCGAAAACGGGATTGGGGCGGTCTGGAGCCGAGCGGGATCAATGGATCAGCAACACCGGCTGCAAAGGATGGCTCGCTGGAACCGCTGTGGCCAATTCGCGCAGGCGATCGACTTGGGGTGCGCGATTCTGGAGGAGAATCCAGGGTTTGGCGAGGTCTGGTACCAACGCGCCTTCGCCCAATTCAGCGTGGGGGATTTTGAGGCTTCCGTCGCGGATAGTCAGCAAGCCCTAGAAACGAATCCCTATCAGTTCCATGCCGCGGTTGGCTTGGGGCAGAGTTACCTCGAGCTGGAGGACGTATCGAATGCGATCCGTTCCTTCCGATGGGCTTTGCGGATCCATCCGCACTTGGAGTTTGCTCGGGCGCAGATTCGGCGATTGGAACGAGAGCAGCGCGAACGGCTCGACCGCTGAGCACCGAACGAAGCGCGCGCTTCCAGAGGCAGTCAACGACGAGGCGGTCCGCTAACCGCTCGGGGGGAACAAGCGATGCCGAAGTACATCATGGCCCTTGACCAGGGTACGACCTCGAGTCGCGCGATCGTGTTCGATGCGAAGGCGCGGATCGTCGCCCAGGCACAACAAGAATTCTCGCAGATCCTCTCCGGTCCCGGGATGGTGGAACATGATCCGGAGGAGATTTGGAGTTCCCAGAGCCAAGTGGCGAGGGATGCGCTGTCGCAAGGTGGTCTGCAGGCGGATCAGATTGCCGGGATCGGCCTAACGAATCAGCGAGAAACGACCATTCTGTGGGAACGATCGACCGGTCGTCCGGTGGATCATGCCGTAGTCTGGCAGAGTTGTGTCAGTGCGCCGATCTGCGAGCGGCTGAAACGGGATGGCCTGGAACCCCTGTTCCGCGAGCGGACCGGCCTTTTGCTCGATCCCTACTTTTCCGGCACAAAGATTCGGCACCTGCTAGACAAGCATCCCGCCGTCCAGTCCGCTGCTCAACGAGGCGAGATCCTGTTTGGGACGGTGGATACGTACCTGATCTGGCGGCTAACGGAAGGGCGATCGCATGTCACGGATCCGAGTAACGCGAGCCGGACGTTGTTGTTCAACCTGCAGACACAGGATTGGGATGACGACCTGCTGAAGATCCTGCAGATTCCCCGGGCTATGTTGCCTGAGGTGTGCCCCTCCAGCGGCGATCTGGGACAGACCACTTTCCTGGGAAAGACGATTCCGATTGCCGGTTGCGCGGGAGACCAGCAGGCCGCTTTGTTCGGGCAGACCTGTTTCGAGACTGGCGCCACGAAAAACACTTACGGAACCGGGTGTTTTCTGTTGATGAACACGGGACTGCAAGCGATTCGATCCAAAGCACGTCTGCTGACGACCGTCGGATGGTCGCTTGACGGTCAGATCACCTATTGTCTGGAAGGCCCCATCTTTATCGCCGGTGCGGCGATACAGTGGCTACGCGACCAATTGGGGATTCTTCGTTCTCCAGAGGAACTGGCCGAATTGATTCGCCTCGTGCCCGATACCGAGGGTGTCTATTTTGTGCCCGCCTTTGTGGGGCTTGGCGCGCCATACTGGGACCCCTACGCCCGTGGCACGATTGTCGGTCTCTCGCGACAATCGGGTGCGGGGCACTTGGCTCTGGCTGCCTTGGAATCGATGGCCTTCCAATCGCGCGATGTGCTGGAAGTGATGCAGCAAGACGCCGGCTGTCGGCTTTCGTCGCTCCGGGTGGATGGTGGTGCGGCTGTGAACGACCGGTTGATGCAGTTCCAGGCCGACATTCTGGATGTTGCGGTTCGGCGGCCCGTGGTTTGCGAATCGACCGCCTTAGGAGCCGCCTATCTGGCGGGTCTGGCGGTTGGGTTCTGGCGCGATCGGGAGGAACTCCGTGGGCTCTGGCAGCTCGATCGCGAGTTTGTCCCGGCGATGTCACCGGCCGATCGTCGGCGTCGCTGCGAGCGATGGCAAGAGGCGGTGCGACGAGCGGGGAATTGGGATCCACCGACGGAGGATGGCTCGATCCCGTGAACTCATCGTACGGTATCGAGCCGTTCGTCGTGTGGCTTCCTCGGCAGCGAGCCCAGGGCGAGCGGGGTTGGTGCCCGACGCTCGCTGAGGTTTCTTTTCACGCGGGCAGGCACCCCTGCCCGGCGGCACTCCTTGCTAGCGGAACAGCCGCCCCACGGTGCCGGACTCCATTGCCTGTCGGATCGGGGCGGCGAATTGCTCCGGATCGCTCCAGAACCGTTGGAGGTTCTCTTCGGAGGTGAACAGGTAGATCCGATTCCGATAAACGACTCCGTGTGATCGCCTGCCCGCGACCGGCTCTCCGCTGTCGGAAAGGTGAACCGGATCGATCCCAGCCAGAACCGGACTGTAATCATCCGGGTTCTTGAGGAACGTGTCGGCCTGTTCCGGTCCGGTAAACAGATACAGCCGTCCGCGATGCACGGCACCGTAGCGGGAGTCGCCCTGCTTCCACGCTTCCTTCTTCAACAGCGTCACCGGGCAGTATCCGTCGAGCCCCAACGGAGGCCGTTGCCTGTCGGCGGCGGCAGCGTTGCGTGTGACCGGGGGACGACTCGCTGCCGCCGGCGGCGCTGCGGAGCGATCTGCGAAACGGGGAGATTGGCCGGGTGCTGGTGGGGACGAAGGCGCGACCGGTTCGGGTTCATCCACCTGCTGGGGCCAAGGGCCCCAGCGGCGTTGCGGTTCCGGCATCGCTTGGGTGTCGTTGGCCAGTGGCTGCCGGTCACGTGGTGCGTCCCTTCGTGCCGCAGGCGGATCGATCGGATCCTGTCGGGCATAGCGATTGATGACTTCTTGTGGTTCGCTTACCGGCGAGTCGGCCGCCGTCACCACTTCACGCTCCACGGGCTGTGGATTGCGGTTGGCGGTTAAGGGGGAGTCATACGATCCGGGAGCTGTGGCGCGACGCGAATTAAAGCTTCCCTGCGCGGGGTTGTCCATGGGAGGCAGCGTCGCGGTCGCGGTCTGGGAGACCGGCTCGCGGCGATTAGGTGACAGCCCGGCCCGGAATGCCACGGCGCTCAACTGCGCAATGTACTGCTGCGGGCTGACGGGAGTAACCAAGCGATGGATTTCCTGTCCTGAGGGGGACAGAATGACATCTTTAGGGACGCTTTGAATGTGATGGCGGTGAGCCAGCTCGGGTTGCTCGCGTGCATTGATTTTGACCGGCACGAAGAAATCTGCCAGCGTTTCCGCAACGCTGGCGCGTTGGAAAACCGTTTCGTCGACTTGTGCACACTGCGCAATCGGGAGCCCAGAAATGCAGGAGCAATGGCCGGTTCTGCTCGCGAGCCACCTGGATGGCTCGATCCAGATCGGTATGCCATTTTGCTTCGTCGGCCCTGCTCTCGGAGAGCATGACGGCCCAAACCAGCCCGAGGCAGATGGTAGTACAGATTCGTGCCCGCATGATGAGTCACCTTCCTTGGTCAATACGGTCCGGTTGGAGGACGATCTCGTCCGGATATCGGCTAGGGGCGAACGCGGTCAATATAGAATTTGCGGATTGCGCCAGAAATGCCAAGGATTCGGGAGGCGCTGTTGGGGGGGCCGACTCGAGCGACCGCCATCGAGCGAAAGTGCTAGCGGCGATGGTGCCGCCGTGAGCCGCCGGGTGAGACGATCGAGATTGGGACAAAGCGGAAATGATAGCTTGACACAGCCGCGAGCATGTGTAATATGCCGTTAGTTGTTAATCATCTGCCTCAGGTGTAGGCGCCGTGCCCGCCTCTCGGGCGTGCGGATTCCAGAGCCGCAATGGTGGACTCGGTCGTTGAACGAACGGCGCCTCTCGAGCCTGAGCTTCTGCTTAGGCGCTGTGCTTGGTCGCCGGTAGGGGCGACAGGGTGGACGATTCCATCGGATCGACGCACACTTCCGATCGCATTGGTCAAGAGTGAGGCAGATCGAGCAAGAGACACTGCCTGGGATGGCACCCGAAAACCGGGATTGGGGCGTTTGACGTCTCTATTAGGAAAGTTTTTCGTGTCGGCTCCGATAGTGGGCAGTCCAGGATCGACCGCCCTGCGTGCTGAAGATAAACGACGGTCCTTACATCGATTAGTTCTAAAGTCCGCTGCCGGACGAACGGATCACGTGATTCGTGCCCACTGTTGCTTCAGCGGCAAGTTCGAAGTCGGCAGCATCTGTCCAAGGCGATCTAGCCATGGCCCGTCTAGGTGAGGAAATGGGGAAGAAACGGAAGCAAAGGGGTTCCAAAATGAGTCAGAGGCCCGGTCAGGGACGACCTCGTCGCCGCCGCCGGATGAACGAGCAGGGAGTGCGACCGGCCCCCCAGACCGACAATGAGCCGTTGGAGAATGGGGACGCCGATTCGCTTCAGGCCGGTCAGGGGATGCTGGAGTTGCACCCGAATGGCTACGGATTCCTGCGAAGTCCCAGCAACAACTACGATCGCGTCCGATCGGACCCGTTTGTGCCCGGGACGATGATTGACAAGTACTCGCTCCGCGAGGGGTTGATGATCAGCGGAATGGTCCAGCGGGCACGGAAGCAGCAGGGGCCTCGGCTGCGGGAAATCACCGACGTCGATGGAATGCCGCCCGATCAATACGTGAACGTGAAGTCGTTCGACGAATTGACGCCGATTAACCCCGAGAGCTGGTTGCGCCTGGAGACTGGTGCCGAACCGCTGAGCACGCGGGTAATGGACCTGTTGACGCCCTTGGGAAGAGGGCAGCGAGCGCTGATCGTCGCCCCTCCGCGGACCGGCAAGACCATTCTGCTGCAGCACATCGCCCACGGCGTTGCGACCAACTATCCGGAGGTGAAGTTGATCGTGCTGCTAGTGGATGAGCGGCCGGAAGAAGTCACCGACATGCGACGGAACGTCAAGGGGGAAGTCGTCGCCAGCAGCTTGGATCAGGACGTTGAGAGCCACGTGCGGATCTCGCAGTTGGTGGTGGAACGTTGTCGCCGCCTGGCGGAAATGGGGCAGGATGTGTTTCTGCTGATGGATTCGATTACCCGTTTGGCACGAGCCTTCAACAAATGGGTGGGCAATACCGGTCGGACGATGTCCGGTGGCGTTGACATCAAGGCGATGGACATTCCCAAGAAGCTGTTTGCGACGGCTCGGGTGTTTGAGGAAGGTGGTTCGCTCACCATCGTCGGGACCGCGCTGATCGATACCGGCAGTCGGATGGATGAACTGATCTTCCAGGAATTCAAAGGGACCGGCAACATGGAACTGGTGCTGGACCGCAAGCTGGCCGACCGACGCGTCTGGCCCGCGATCGATATCACGCAATCGGGAACTCGGCGGGAGGAACTGCTGCACGACCCCGACACACTGCACGCCGTCACCATGTTGCGACGAACGTTGACGACCATGCATCACGTGGATGCAATGGAACAACTGACGCGGCAACTGGGCAAGTTCAAGAGTAACGCGGAATTCATCAAGTTAATCAGCGGTGCTCGCGTGCTGGACTGAAGTGGTTCAAGGCAAACTGGTCCGGTCGATGGAGTGCCGTGAGAGGGCCGGGTCGCGGTGGATTCTTCGTAGCGTAGCAAGGCAGCATGAAGACGGACTTAGCCCGTGCAACGCGACGCATCGGGAAGTGGATTCTGCGGTTTCGTCCGCCGCAATGTCTTCGCAGTCAAGACCAGGCAACGATCGCCGGTTGGCTGTCCCTCGCGGCTGTGGCGATGGCTTGCTCCTGGGCGGTCGGAGGATGGCTGACCGACGGCTGGGTTTCGATCGAAGCGCCTCCGCCGGTTGCCTTACGCGATGGCACGGACATCAACCACGCCGACTGGCCCGAGTTAACTTTGCTGCCGGGGATCAGCCGCACGATGGCACAGCGGATCGTCGCCTCCCGCCGACAGTTGGGGCCCTTTCGGGGGCCGGCGGATTTGCAGCGCGTTTCGGGCATCGGTCCGAAGACCATCGCTCGGCTACGGCCCTATCTTGCCGGGGCATCCGACCCGCCGGCCGTTTCACGCGACCGGAAGCAGCCAGCCGACGAGGCTCTCCCTTGAACGATGCGATGGCCAAGTGGTCCCGGCCTTTCCACGGGGGGCACCGTCGTCGTCGACACCCGCCTCGGAGATTCGTTTGTGTTCCGCCATCCTTCACGCCGCTGCTGCGTTGAGTGTCTGCCATGCGTTTCCATTCCTACGACCTTGAGTGATTCGGAACGATGTTTCAACTGGTAAGTCCCTTTCAGCCGGCGGGTGATCAGCCGGAAGCGATCGAATCGCTGGTCCGCGGCGCGCGGGCGGGCAACAAGTACCAGGTGCTCAAGGGCGTCACGGGTTCCGGCAAGACCTTCACGATGGCCAACGTGATTCAAGAATTGAATCGACCGGCACTCGTGATTTCGCACAACAAGACCCTGGCGGCGCAGCTGTATTCGGAATTCCGCGAGTTCTTTCCGCACAATGCCGTGCACTATTTTGTCAGCTATTACGACTACTATCAGCCGGAAGCCTATATTCCGCAGCGCGACATCTACATCGAAAAAGACGCGTCGATCAATCAGGAAATTGATCGGCTCCGCCTCGCATCCACCAGTGCACTCGTGAGTCGACGTGATGTGATCATTGTCGCCAGCGTCTCTTGCATTTACGGTCTGGGATCGCCCGACGATTACCGCAAAATGATGGTCGCAATGCGCGTCGGTGAAGTCTTCGAACGCGACGAATTGTTGCGGCGGCTGGTGGACATCCAGTACGAGCGGAATGATGTCGCATTCGAACGTGGGCGGTTTCGTGTCCGCGGCGACTGCATCGAGCTGTGGCCCTCCTACGAAGAATTCGCGGTCCGCATCGAATTGTGGGGCGATGAAGTCGAGCGACTTTCGCGGATCCATCCCACTTCCGGAAACGTACTCGGGGAGGAGAACCAGCTGTTCATCTATCCGGCGAAGCATTTCGTGATGCCCGAGGAACGGATTGCTCGCGCCGTGGAGGAAATCCGAGTCGAGTTGGAAGAGCAACTCGAGCGATTTCGCGCCGATGGAAAACTGTTGGAAGCACAGCGGTTGAATGCCCGCACGCGTTTCGACATGGAAATGTTGCTGGAAGTGGGCTACTGTCCCGGCGTCGAGAACTACAGCCGACCGCTTTCCGGTCGGCCGCCCGGATCGACGCCCGAAACGTTGTTCAGCTTCTTCCCCAAGGATTTCTTGCTGCTGGTCGACGAATCGCACGTTACGGTTCCCCAGATTCGGGCGATGTACGCCGGGGATCGAAGTCGCAAGGAAACGCTCGTCGAACACGGATTTCCGCTTGCCCTGCGCCCTGGACAATCGCCCGCTGAAATTCGACGAATGGGAGGAACGAATTCACCAGGTCGTCTTCGTGTCGGCGACGCCCAGTGACTACGAATTGGATCGGACCGGGGGCGAAATCGTCGAGCAAATTGTTCGCCCGACGGGCTTGCTGGATCCGGTCGTCGAAGTCATACCCGCTCGAGGCCAGGTGCCACACCTTCTGGAACAGATCCGAGAACGGGCCGCCGCGGGGAACGCGTGCTGGTGACCACGCTGACCAAACGGATGGCCGAGGATCTCTCGGCCTACTTGACGGAAAACGGCGTCAAATGCAAGTGGTTGCACAGCGAGCTGGATGCATTCGAACGCGTGGAGTTATTGCGCGATCTGCGAGAAGGCCATTTCGAAGCGCTCGTGGGCGTCAACCTGCTTGCGCGAGGGATTGGATCTGCCCGAGGTCTCCCTGGTGGCCATTCTCGATGCGGATAAGGAAGGGTTCCTGCGGAGTGAAACCTCTCTTGATTCAAACGATCGGTCGAGCGGCTCGCAATGTGAATGCCAAGGTGATCCTCTACGCAGATCAAGTCACCAATTCGATGCAGCGGGCGATCGAAGAAACCGAACGTCGTCGCACGACACAAGAAGCCTACAATCGCAAGCATGGAATCACACCGGAGACGATCCGCAAGAATCATTCGGTCGGGGATCGATTCGGAGGCGGCTGCTCATCGCGAGGCGAACGCCGCCGTTGGGCTGCCCGAGGATCCGGATGCTGTTTCCCAGGAGCTGATCCAGCAACTGCAGGCGGAGATGGTCGCAGCGGCCGATGCGCTCGAATTCGAACGGGCTGCCGCCATCCGTGATCGACTCACCAGTCTGCAGGCCGACCAGCAGCGTGAATCGGCCCCGCGCCCGAAGCCGATCAGCGTCCGCGACCGGGCAGCGTTCCGCCGGTCGCCGTCGATCACGGGCACGCATTCCCCGCCCCAAGAAACCATAATGGCCTCACAAACTTCCCTTTGCCGACGAATACGGACCTCCAGCGGATGCTGCCGGCCGATCCAATCGGGCGATGCGGGGGATCGCATCGATCGTCGCTGGCGATCTCCGCGTCTTTCGAAGTGGATCCGGAATCGCCCCTGCGGCAACGACAGGGCGATCGGCCAAAACGGCGAGTTTTTCGAAGTTCAGGGGAATATTTCGCCCGTCGGCGTCCTCTCCAAGGTAGGGGAGGTCAGCCATGTCGGGTGACCCGCACCACCCCGCCGGTGGCGATGGATCCGAACGATCGACTGCCATGGTCCGGCTGGTCGATGACTACCTGCCGGTGCTGTTCGCCTATGGCTACCGGTTGACCGGTTCCGTGGAGGACGCCGAAGAACTGACTCAGCAGACATTTCTGATTGCCCAAGAGAAAATCGGCCAGTTACGTGAAGCCTCGAAAGTGCAACCTTGGTTGCTGAAGGTCTTGCGGAATTGTTTTTTGAAGAATGTCCGGAAGCGGCGACCGGTCATCGCCAGCGAAGTCGAGATTGACATCAATCAGTGGATCGAGCAGGCTACTGGCGAAAGCGAGTGGGATACGGAACAACTGCAGCAGGCACTCGAGGAATTGCCCGACGAGTTTCGGGTTGTCGTGTTGATGTTTTACTTCGAACAGCTTTCCTACCGCGAGATTGCCGATCGATTGCAGCTACCGCTGGGAACCGTGATGAGTCGGCTTTCTCGGGCCAAGAGACCATTTGCGAGGAAAACTGGTACCGTCCGTGCGTTGAGCGAAACCTGGATCCCGTCGAGGAGACTGACCGGGGCAACCGTTCTGATCGCCGGGTGGGGCCGAAATTCGGTTCCTGGCGAAGCTGCTGGCAACGAAGGTTTTGGGTATGAACGATCGTGAACTGTTCCATGCGATGGATGCTTGTCGGCCGGGAAGCGATGACATGGATTTGCCGGAAATGCAGGCGCTAAAGGCGCGCCTTGCCAGCGATCCGAAGTGGCAGCAGACATGGCAGCATCTGCAGCGACTGGACGGAGAGTTCCGCCGATCGACTACAGGATGTGCCACTTCCGAGCGATCTCCGCCAGCGGGTCGTGGATCGACTCTTCCCGCCGATACGGCATACGCGACGATGGCGTCGGAAGAAAAGCAGGTGGAGGAATGCGAGCCCTCGCCGCCGTGGGCCGTGTCGGTCGGCCGAAGCTGATCGTGGCGGCCGCTGGGCGTTCTCGCGACGGCTGCATGCTTGTTGCTGGTGTTGAATGCGGTCACCCAAGCCATCCGGCAAACGCCCGATCGCGCCCAGCTGGCCCGCTGGGCGGTTGACGAATGGATACCCGACTCCCAGCAGTGGAAAGCGTACGAGGTCGGACGCAGGAACGAACTTTATCCGCTGTCTCGGGTACGTGCGAACGAAACCGGTTCGGTGGCAGCACATGCGAACGAAGCTCGATCGCAACACGGTCGTTTTTGAACTGCCTGCGACCGGTCGCGCTTCGCGAATTCGACTGTTCGTGTTGCGAGTTCCGCAGCGTCTTCCCCAACTGCCTACACGACCGCCCTCCCAGCCGTGGGCGGGGACTCGCGGCTGGTCCACAGCCGCTTGGCAGGAAGTGCCTCATCTGTACGTGCTTGCGATGGAGGGACCTGCCGAGGACTACTTCGAAGCTGTGCGAGCGGGCTCACCCGCCCTGGCCGCGATGTACCCGAACACGCGAGCCGTAGCACGGCTGCCGTAAGCTGCTTGCATGCGACCTGCACCAAGCCGACGGTTCTTTTCCCTGTTTGCCAACCGGACTGACCGTCGGATGCGTCCTGTCAAAGATTCTCTATTCGCCCTGTTTTGGCGAGAGCCGCAAAAATGCTGCTCATACCGGCCCCAGAAGACAACCGAATCGATCCTTAGGAACCGCTGCCGAGCAACTCGGCCGGAGCGGGCAGGCGTGGCGAACTTGCGTTACGTGCATCTGCCCCGCCCCTGGTTGTTCCAGTGGGATTCCTTCGAGCGTTTTCGCATTCGATTGCCGCAGGGACGGTTCCACTTTTTCCTGAGAGGAAATGGGGCGGTCGACTTGGGCAAATGGACGATGAATCCGGGAACGCGAGCTGCGTCCGTTCGATTCTCACAAGGAGGGAGCCATGCGGCGGATCCTGTCACTGGTTGTTGTCTGTGTGGTGTGGAGTGGCCTCTCGTCGACGGCGACCGCTCAGACGCTACAGCCCCTGTCCGATGTGGAATCCGACCTGTTCGGTGAGTTGCCCAGCGAGGGAACCGTCACGCCGGAGATGTGGTTCTACCTGCAAGAATATCGACGCTACAAGAGTCCGGAAGAAGCGGTCCGTCGCAAGGCGGAGTTCCGCGCGACACAGCGCCGCAATCGGTTGGCCGCACAGCGTTGGTTCGGTTTCTCGAACCTGCGGCCGACGGTCAATCCCGTTCCGTACTACGGGAGTTATTCCGCCGCCTGGGCGGGCAACATCTGGAATCCCTCCACCTGGTCCGGCCAAGGGGGCCCCCTGGTGGTCTACCACACCGCGCGCCGCTCGGAATGAGCGGCGAAAGAACTACGGATCGCGATGATAGAGGCTGCGTGTGGATCAACCGATCAACGCCGTCCGTCGGGAGCGACGCTCCGCCCGCAGACGCGCGCGACGCTTCGTTTCGCTGGGCTTCTCGTAATGTTCTCGTCGACGCATTTCCTTCTTGATGCCACTCCGCTCAACCAACTTGCGAAAACGTCGGACCGCCTCTTGAATGCTCTCACGATCCCGCAGAACCAGTTTAACCACGTTGACTCCTTATGCCGTAGATGACCATCCGAACGAACCCGGGGGAGTGGCGCGGTTGCCACGGCCAGTACCCCCAATCGAGCCCCCTAATCTATCCCACGTCCACCTAACTGTCCAGCCAGGTTGGTCCCGCCCATGTCGTTTCCTGCCCCTTCCGTCGAGCCGTCGTCTGCCACTCCATCCGTACCCGCCGGTGTCCCCCTGCTGGACGAACTGGATCGCCGCCAGGACGAAGTCCTCCAGCAACTGGATGAGCTGGACGGGCAGATTCTGCAATTGATGGCCCATTGGCAGAGCCAGATGCGGGCAGACCGATCGGCCGCTGGCTGAGAATCACGCCAGCCCGCTGCTGGTTCCGCACGGGAGTTTCCAGCAGGCCCGGGCGACGCAGCGGCGATTCGATCCGACCTTGGTCGGGCAAGGTGCCGTCCAGGCCAACCGTGTCCCCAGAAGGAGTCGCTGCCGATCGCTCGGACCTTCAACCGCGGCGATCCAGGTGGCCTGACTTGCCAATGGCCCGCAGCAGCCGCAGTCCCAGCAAGAGGCTGACGCCGATGCCGCCCAACCCCAGAATCGAGATTTCGTGCAGTCCGAAGACGGTGGGATTGGGAAAGAGCAGGGGGGGAACTTTCCGGCTGAGCATCAGGGCCGATCCCATATAAAGAGCACTCGCCAGCATTCCCAAGACCAAGCGGTTGACGGACGGCTCCAGGCCGCGATGGTTCAGGTGGACGTCGAAACGCCCGGCCTGCACCTGTTCCAGGATGTCCACGATCCGTCGTGGCAGGATCTCCACCAAGCGTTCCAGCTCGCCGTAGATGCGTTGCAGCTTGCGCCAGCGTCGAATGGGTGACCAACGTCGAAGCAAAGCCCCTTCGGTGATATCGCTGAATGACCTGCAGCAGGCTGAATTGCGGGTCGAGCAGCCGCGATGTTCCCTCCAGCGTGATCAGCACTTTCAACAACATGGCGACCTGCGGCGGCAAGCGGATGCCGTAGCGGTGGATGATGTCGATCATCTCTTCAAGTGCGTCCGCCAAGACCAGCTTGTCCAGCGATTGTGCTCCGTAATGGGCGACGTAGTCGGCCAGCTCGGCCTGCAGTGCCGATCCATCCATCCCCGATGGCACTTGGCCGATCCGCTCGATCAGACTCGTCAGCTGAATCGGATCGCGCTGGACCACGGCCAACAACAGGTCCTCCATGTCTTCCCGCAGTCGTTCGTCAATTCGCCCCACCATCCCGAAGTCGAGCAGTCCGATGCGGTCACCGGTCAGGACGAGAATATTTCCGGGATGAGGATCCGCGTGGTAGAAACCGTCCGTAAAGATCATCTGCAGGTACAGGTCGGCTCCACGACGAGTCAGCGTCTCCCGGTCGCAGCCCGGCGGCGATGAGCTCTTCGCACTGCGAGAGCTTGATTCCCTCCAGCAGCTCCATGGTCAGCACGCGGGGCGTGCTCAGTTCCGTGAATGGCTGCGGCACGCGAACGAGACGGATTGTGTTCGAATCGTGTGGAAAACTGCTGCAGATTCCGTTCCTCGCGGCCAAAATCCAATTCGCGTCGTAGCGTTCGTTGGAATTCCGCGATCGTTTCGACGGGGCGGTAAGGGGCGAATTCCGGGAGACGTTCCAGCAGACGGTGCCAGCCCGGAGAGGACCTCCAGGTCTTTGCGAATCGTCTCCTGGACGCCATCGTGTTGCACCTTCACGACGACCGCTTCGCCATTTTTCAATCGCGCCCGATGGACTTGGCCGATCGACGCTGACGCGAGCGGCGCGTCGTCGAACTCCAGGAACAAATCCTTGATCGGCTGGCCGAGCTCATCTTCGACGATCCGGTGAATGGCTTCCGGCGGATCCGCCGGGACGTGATCCTGGAGCTTTCGCAATTCCTCGGCCAGCGTGCGGCCGACCAGATCGGCGCGAGTGCTGAGGATTTGGCCCAGTTTCACGAAGGTTGGCCCAAGTTCCTCAAGGGCCATGCGGATCCGCCGCTCACGCGTGTGTCGCGCAATCGCTTCGCCGTCCCGGTTCTTGAGCAGCCCCTTGGCAAAGTCCAAGTTCAGCCGACTGATGCCGTCGGCCAGCCCGTACTTGCTGAAGACCGACAGGATTTCTCGTCAGCCGGTTCACGTTGCGGTAGATCTGGGGGATCGCGGTGATCTTCACAAAGTGCCGACCTGCATGGGGGAGTCTGTTGGCCATCGGAAACGGCCGACAACCCGCGGTTGCTGCGCAGCGGAATCGCTTTCCGCAAGGCGAGAAAAAGAAATGCTTCGCAGCCTCCGCAGGCGGTGTCAGCCGGCCCGTTGGGCAGCCATTCACCTTACTCCTCCCATCATACTTCAGCTGCCCCTGATGGAGAGGAGGCGTTTGCCAATGGTCCCCCCGGCCGAATTTGGCCGATGCCCTTCCCGAAATCGTGCTCGGCGCCCACAATTGCTACTCAGCTTCACCTGCGGGTGGATTGAGCTCGCGGTTCAAGACCCTCCGCGGAGGTAGTCGTTCGGTCGGCCTCGCTGATCGGGCCCTCCGGCCCGCGCTCCTGTACCCACCGCGTCCAAGTCCTGGAAAAGATATGCTCCCCGCGTAGCGGCGATCCGGAAGGAAATCGAAGAGATACCATGCGTCGAGACGATTTGCGAAACATCGTGATCATCGCCCATGTGGACCACGGCAAAACCTCCCTGGTGGATTGTCTGTTGCGGCAAAGCGGTCAGTTTCGTGACAGCCAACTTGTTGGCGAACGGATCCTGGATTCCAACGACCTGGAGCGGGAACGTGGAATCACGATCCTGGCCAAGAATATCGCGATCCCGTATCGAGGCGTGAAGATTAACGTGATCGACACGCCCGGACATGCTGATTTCGGCGGCGAAGTGGAACGAGTCCTGCGCATGGCTGACGGTGCGGTCGTGCTTGTCGACGCTGCGGAGGGTCCCATGCCGCAAACACGATTCGTGCTGTCCAAAGCGCTCGAGTGTGGCTTGCGCCCCCTCGTCGTCGTGAATAAGATCGACCGAGCGGATGCTCGACCGCACGCCGTAATCGATGAAACGTTCGACCTGTTGTTGGACTTGGGGGCGGATGATCACATCGCGGATTTCCCCCACCTGTTTGCCAGCGCCAAGGAAGGTTACGCTACCGCGGATCCGGACGTACGCACTACATCGATGCAGCCGCTGTTGGATCTGGTGATTCGCGAATTGCCGGGACCAAATGTCGAGCCGGACCAACCACTGCAAATGCTCGTCACAACGATTGATTGGTCGGATTACGTCGGACGCATCGCGATCGGTCGCGTCAATGCCGGTTCCGTTCGCCAGGGCCAGAGCGTGACGCTGCTGCAGGCCGATCAGGAGAACTCGCCATCCAAGATCGCCCAGGTCTTGGTGTTCGAGAATTTGGGCCGCGTCGAAGTCCCCGAGGCGTCGGCCGGCGATGTGGTGGCACTGGTCGGTTTGGACAAGGTGGAGATCGGCGATACGATCAGCGACCCCTTATATCCTCGCCCGTTACCTCGGCTGTCGGTAGACGAGCCGACGCTGGAGATGGTCTTCTCGATCAATAGCTCTCCGTTCGCTGGCCGTGACGGCAAGTACGTCACGTCCCGCCAACTGCGCGAACGGCTGTTGCGGGAACTGAAGAAGAACGTTGCGTTGCAGGTTACTCCAACGGAAGGACGTGACGCTTTTGCCGTCCGCGGGCGTGGTGTCCTGCACCTGGCGATCCTGATCGAAACGATGCGTCGCGAGGGTTACGAATTGTCCGTCAGCAAGCCGCAGGTGGTTTTACGAGAACGCGATGGGCGCACCGAAGAGCCGTTTGAAACACTCGTCGTGGAAACGCCCAGCGACAAACTCGGACCGGTAATGGAGCTTGTTGGCGAACGTCGTGGAGAGTTGCGCGAAATGCGAGGGCAGGGGGCCTACACGCAGGCCGAGTTTCGAATTCCCGCACGGGGGCTGATCGGATTACGAACCCGCTTACTGAACGCGACCCAGGGTACCGCGATCATTCACCATCGATTCGCTGCGTATCAACCGGTCGAGGGAGAGATTCCACGACAGATCCACCGGCGTGCTGGTGTCTTCCGTGACCGGCAAGGCGGTCGCGTACGGTCTCGATGGTCTCCAGGAACGTGCCGCAATGTTCGTGGCTCCGGGAGAGGAAGTCTACGAAGGGATGATCGTTGGCGAGAACAGTCGCGCGGGTGACATGGTCGTCAATCCGACTCGCGAAAAGAAGCTGACCAACATTCGCGCGGCGGGCAATGATGATAATATCCTGCTGAAGCCCCCGCGGCGACTCTCCTTGGAAGCGGCACTGGAGTACATTGCCGAAGACGAACTGGTAGAAATCACTCCACAATTCATCCGACTACGGAAGATTCTCTTGAAGGAAGCGGACCGCCGTCGGGAGACTCGCCGTCGAGCCTGAACCGCAGCTGCCGCTTCCGTCGCTACTCACCGCCCGCTCGAGCGGGTCCTTTCGATCTCCGACTCCACGCTTCGCAATCGATTGACCACCGTCAATAGATTGCGATCCGTGTAATCACATTCCGTCGCTTCCGTGAGCAGTTGTTCCTGACGTTTCAGGAGGAATTGGTGTTCACTCTCCAACAGCCGCAACCGTTCCTCGGGGGAACCGCAATGCTCGGTCTCCGGTGGCAATGTGTAGCGGAATGAATCCGATGCCGATCGTTGCCAAGGAAGCTCATTTCGAACCATCGATGATACCTCTGATTTGTTCCTATTTACCTCTATCTCGCATCATATAGCCTGTCGACTGCTCGCCAATGTCGAATTACCGACATTAACGGGATCCTAATAATCCGGCGGGGGGGCGCATTCACCGAATCTTGATGAAAGCGATAGAGAAGTGGCGGCGCGGCCGTTTCAGTTGAGCCGTTGCCCGGAAGAATCGGCGGCAAACAGATGCAGCCGGTCGGGAGGGAAGGTCAGTGAACATGTTTGACCCGGCTCGAGCGATTCCTGCGGTGGGCAACGAACGAGCAACTGTTGGTCCTGGATCTCGACCAGCACCAAGGTCTCATGCCCCATTCGCTGCACGTCGGAAACCGTCTGTGCCAAGGGAGCGGGGATTTTGCCGTTGGGTTGCAGCGTAAGATCCTCCGGACGAATGCCTGCGATCACCGGACCGCTGGGGAGCGAGGCAGCTGGCAGTAACGTCTGGCCTTGCCACAGGATTTCGCCTTGGGAAACCTGGGCCGGAAACAGATTCATCGCCGGCTCCCCGATGAAGCCGGCGACGAAGCGATTGGCGGGACGCTGAAAGACTTGCAGCGGCGAGTCGACCTGCTGTGCAACCCCGTTTCGCAGAACAACGATCCGTTGTCCCAGTAGCATTGCTTCTGCCTGATCATGGGTTACGTAGATCATGGCCGTCTGCAATCGCCGATGCAACGCGAGGATCTCAGCTGCGCAGTTGGCTTCGCGCACTCGGATCCAAATCGGACAACGGCTCGTCCAGCAAGAAAGCACCCGGCCGACGCACCAAAGCCCGTCCAAGAGCTACGCGTTGCCGTTGTCCGCCCGAGAGTTCCTCGGGTTGGCGGTCCAACAGCGATTCAAGTTTCAACACGTTCGCGGCCTCTTGAATCCGTTGCGCAATCTGGACTGCCGGTGTTCGTCGGACCCGTAAACCAAAGGCCAGGTTTTCGCGCACGGACAGATGCGGGTATAACGTGGACGTTTGGAAGACCATCGCCAGATTGCGGTCGGCAGGCGCGAGATGATTGGCGGGTTGACCGTCGATGAGAATTTGCCCGGAAGTCACAGATTCCAGTCCGGCGATCATCCGCAACGTCGTGGACTTGCCGCATCCGGAGGGGCCGACGAGTACAATCAGCTCGCCGTCGGCTACCGTTAAACTGAAATCGCTCACGGCGCAGACGGACCCGTCATACACCTTGCTCACACAATCCAAGCTGATTTCGGCCACAGGATCATCTCGGGGACCGCCGGCAATGCTGGACCGCTCGGAGCGTTTCCGCGCGGTGCGAACGGTTTACGAAGAGCGGTTGGCGGAAACCGGTTTCGCCGGAGGCGGATCAGGGTTCGTCGGCGCTTGGGAAGATGCCGCTTCGCTGTCTGCCTTCGCGCGAGCTTCCTGTTGCGCCTTCCATTCTTCGAATTGCCTTCGAAGTTGTTCGTGCTGTTGTTTTAATTCCGTGATTTCTTTTCGCAGGGAACTCACCTCTCGGGGCGCAAAGTTCGATTCCTCCTGCTAGTTTTTCCAACGCTGCGCGGGCGGCTGACGAAACGCGAGAGGCGGGCCCGTCTTTCACCGCGAGTGCTTCCAGGTTGGCGCGTGCCGCTGGATCCCGCAATTCACCGAGCGCGCGGATTGCCCCGATACGAAGCGCTTCACGCGGATGATTCAAGTAGCTCAGCAGCAAGCCGCGGACCGCGATTCGGTCTCGGTGTGGGCGGCTGATCAATGCGAGCGTGCGCAGGCCTGCGGAAAGCCCACGGGCCGTGAAGACGGACGCCCGCTGCTGCAGAGCTTGGCGCAAGGGCTTCCGGTATCTCGGGGCGCGTTGCTGGCGAATCGCATCGATCGCCGCAGCGGCCAACTCGTTGCGAAACGAGTCCGAAAATAAGTACTGTGCGATGCGCCGATGTGCGACCTCCCCGTGAAATTGACCGAATCCGCGGATGGCCGCCGACTGGATCGCCGGGTTCTTTTCCGTCGACAGCAGATCGTCCAGGATGCTCGGAGTCTCTGGCCGATAAAAACGGGCCAGATCCTCCACGACCTGTAGCCGGACGCGCGCATCCGATTGGTCAAGGGAAGCTGCTAGGGCATCAAAGGCTTCCTTGGTGTGGATCTTCTGCAGCGCCGACGAGGCGGCCCGACGGACTCCATAGAACGGGTCTTGTTGCAAAGCTTGCTCGAGCGCTGCCACGGTCCGCTGGTTTGATCGTCGCGCAAGCGATTCTGTGGCGAGCAGGCGACCGATCATGTCCTCGGGATGCTGAAGCTGCGCCAGCAGCATCGCCTCGGGTTTCTCGAAATCGACCTGCGCCAATGTTGTGTACTCGGGATCAAACCGGACGACATTGGGTTGGCCTGGCAACGCGCAGTAAAAGTCCTGTTGCCGTCGTTCAATCACGATTTCCTGGTCGATCACTTGATCGTTTACGTAGAATCGCAGATGAGTTGGCAGACGAAAGAGCGGAAAATCTGAGTCGATCGGCTGTGTCTGCTGAATCGAGACTTTCGCCATCTTCCGATCGGCTTGCCATTCGTATCGAATCTTCAGTGCGGGGTGGCCGGCGTGATAGACCCATTGGTCGAAAAAGCGATCCCACGGACGACCGCTTTGTTCTTCCAGTACTTGCCGCAAGTCATCCGTGACGACGGCCTGTAAGGCATGCCGTTCTAAGTACTCTTGCACGCAGCGGCGGAATAATTCCGGAGTCAGTTGGCTCCGCAGCATGTGCAGCACCCAAGCACCTTTTGGGTAAGCGCGATAGTCAAACTGTTCCCCTGCGTTCTTGTAATTGCGGTAGACAATGGGACGCTTGTCCTGTCCGCGCGGGAGGATCGATTGTGCGTGGCGATAGAGGTCATAGAGCAGAGCGTCCTGACCGAATTGGTGTCCTTCGTACAGTGACGCATAGTAGGTCGCGAATCCCTCGTTGAGCCAGAGGTGGCTCCAGTCCTTGCATGTGACCAGATCGCCGAACCATTGATGCGCCATTTCGTGCGCATCAAGTCCGCGTGTGCTGCGGAGATTCTCCGTCTCGTCTGTGAAGAGGGTATTGGCTGTCAAGGTCGTCAGGGTTGTGTTTTCCATTCCGCCGGCGACAAAATCCAGGATGGTCACCTGGTCGTACTTGTCCCAGGGGAAGGGAACGCCAATCTCCTCCTCGTAGAAGGCCATGATGTCGGCCGTGTCGCGGAAGGAGTTTTCCGCGCAGTGTGCGAGCGAAGGTTGCGTGTAGAAGCCCAGTGGAATCTCGCGATGCTGCTTTTCCAGTTTGTGGAAATGGCCGGCAACGAGGCAGATCAGATAGTTCACATGCGGCTTCTCCTGCAGCCAGTGAACGCGTTTTCGCCCCTCCGCTTCGGCCTGTTCTCCAAGGCAACGGCCGTTGGACAATACCGTCATTTCCTGCGGGACGTGGCAGATGACTTCGGTGCTGGAGCGTTCGTTCGGATAGTCGAAACAAGGGAACCAGAACCGCGCCTCATGCGCTTCTCCCTGTGTCCAAACGTGCGTGTCAGTTTTCGGGTACCCCATCGCCGGTGTGCGGAAGTAGAGTCCCCGCACAGGTTCCGCCGCATGGTCGATTTCGACCCACGACTCCTGGTTTGGAGCGATCGCCGAATCAAAGACGATGATCAATTGGCTGCCAGTGTTTGTGTAGTCGGCGATCGTCGCGTCCGATCGAATGTCCCGAATTTCCAGGTCGACCGCATCCAGTACGATTTGCTTCACGCGGCGTGCAATCGGGCGGAACCGAATCGTCGTGGTGCCCGAAACGGTTCGGTGTTCGAAATCGGGTGTCACATCCAGGCGGATGTGCAGCACATCAACCACCCGATCCGGCGCGTAACGCGGTCCGTCGCCGTCCAAATTGAGGCCCAATTCACTCGGGTATTCTGCTTCCAATCGGCAAATGTGATCATGATCGCCGGCCACGGTCAGAGAGAGCAGGGGGCCCAGGATTAGGCAGGCGACCGGCAGCCAGATTCTCCGACAGGCGGCCTTGGGCAGGCGACGCGGCGTCCTCTTCCCCGTTGACCGTTCGCGTTGCGAGCAGATGGCGACCAACGGTCTTGGATGCGACGAAACGGCGGCTGGCCGGGGCCCGCCCGCCGACCTCGGTGATGATTCCATAACGTTCATGGTGCTACTCGTGAGGAGGAAAGTAAATCCAATGGGTCGCCAACGATGTAGATGGGCTCACGCCAGGAAGCGTCTTATACCCGGGATGTGCGGTTGTCGTTCCGACGGAAGGACGGATCGCGAGGCAGGATCGGATCGTCACCATAAATGCCACGCTTCAAACTTCACGATATACAGTCCCAGCAGCAAGTTCGTAATGGAATGCGCGACGACACAGTCCCAAATGCTTCCGGTTTTCTTGTAGAGCCACGTTACGAGCGAGAACCAGGCCAACGCGGCCAGCGGCTCGGTCATGTGCGCGATGACACCGTAGACCGTTGGCGTTAGCCAGCCGCCCAGTTTCGCTTGGCCGAGTGGCACTTCATCCCAGTCGGGATCGTCCACGTATCGCATCAGAAAGCCCCGTACGAAAAACTCTTCGATTAATGGAACGAGGATTACGAGCCCGAAGAAGCGGATCCCCACGAACTGCCGCATCCAGTTGGGGTGATCTTTCAACTCCTCGAAGGGATTGAACGCTTCTCGTCCGCCCGAAAGGCGATTGCCGATCCCGAGATAGTGTTCGTCCAAGTAGGACAACCCTATCCAGACAACGACTCCCACGACGCCTACGACCACGGACAGCCAGCTCACGCGAAACGGAGCGCGAAAATAGCCCCAGCCGAAGAGCAGTACGAGAAAGGTCGTGACCGCGATCGTGACGGTGTAGGTGTAGGGGTACGATTTCGTTCCCAGCGGGAGCAGTCCAAACAGGAAGCGGGCATCCGGATCGACTTCGATCTCCGAAATGTCGACCTCCTCTTCCTCCACCGGAAGCCGGTTCCCCTCGTCGTGGTGAGGGCGATCAAGTTCGCCCTTCAGGTAGGCCACGCGCATCTTCTCGAGGTAGCCGCCGGTCATGCTTCCGGTCAGGTAGACGATGAATGGAATGACGACAATCCAAAGGGCAAACCGCCCGAAGACACGGGGCGAACGGTCTCGGTGGGGTGGCTTCGGATCGGATGTATCGGATGCAGGAACTTCGGACGCGGGAGAGGGGTCGATAGGCTCGCTCATGGAAATCCCAATGGAACTCGAGGGACAGAAACGAAGGATCTTCTGAGTGGAGTTTAGGCTAACACAAGGCTCTTCGTGCGCCGACCGCCGCGCGGTTGTGCGGGTTCTGTGGTTCTTCTGCCGGGATTGTCGCGGCGGTCGTCATGGCAGGCAGACTCCTCGGAACGATCACCAACGGATTGGAACGCTTCACAAGCCGGGCGCGAAACGAAGCAACTGCCCGGTCGGCCCGTTCGTTCCGCTGCTCGATTCGCCCGCAACGGTTACGTACAGCGATCCGTCGCTGCCGAACGCCATGGCGGTGGGTCGCTGCAGAGCGGCGATGCGAGTGGGTTGGACCTGCAAGCGTCCCTGAGACAGCGTGGCATCCATGCGATAGAGACCTGCGCCTTCGGAATCCTCTCCGCTGACCAAGGCGTACAGATGGGATGCCGACGACCGCTTGCTGCGGGGCCCGTAAGCCAAACTGCGAAGGGGCGGCAATCGAGTTGACAATTGCAGCAGCGGTCGTCCATCGGTGGCGCGGAAGAACGTGATTTGTGTTTCCGGTCGTTCGGGCTTGGCATCGACCTGGCCCCCGACCAATTCG
Source organism: uncultured Planctomycetaceae bacterium (assembly GCA_963776055.1). Taxonomy (GTDB): domain Bacteria; phylum Planctomycetota; class Planctomycetia; order Pirellulales; family Pirellulaceae; genus CAVZLD01. Next base: position 374,703 of record CAVZLD010000001.1, read on the forward strand.
CCTTGAGGACTGATCGTCAGGCAGGTGATTCGACCGCTCGTCGCAAAAGATCGCCCCAGCAGTTGGCGGGCTCCTGACGCCGATGGCGCAGGAAGTTGTGTGGGGTTTTTCAGCGACAGTCTGCCGAGACCATCCTGTCCGTCCGCTCGCCGCAGTGCGCAATACAGTGCCGAGTTTTCTGTCGTCACACCGTGCAGTTGCAGGCCGTCACCGCTGTGAATCTCCGCGGAGAGGAGGTGCGTTGATGTCACCGGCCGCGCAGGCGATCCGACGGCAGGGACTTCGACCACGTACAACGCACACGCCGGCGAAGTTTCGTCTGGTGCGAGGATCGCCAACGTCTGGCGGTTGAGGAAGGCCAGACTCGGGAGTTCACCCTGGGGGGGCGTCGACGACGGTTCGGTTGGGTGCGGCAGGTCGAGCAGCACTTCTTCCAGATCTTCACCAACGATGCGGACAACGCGACTTCGGCCTCTTTCCCACACGAAAAGCTGATTTGTCTGCGGCTGCAAGGCCACGGCCGCAGGCCGGTCTAGGCCGGTGCGCACGACTTCGGGGACAGGCTCCGCCGCAACCGCGGGCAGCAGGCCGAGAGCGAGGCTGACGAGCAACGCCGCAATGGGATCTCGCATGCAAGAAGCGTCCAGGCAGTCCGAGGCGGGTTCGATCATCATTTCAGGCGGCGGCTCGGCGATTCTAAGGTATCTGCTTGTTTCCCGATTTCGTTCCGGGGGCTCTCTTGCTGCCCGATTCTCGCGCGGAAACAGTGAGAGGCGCATTTCAAACCGGGCGAGCGAGGCTTCCGCCGAGCCGAGAGTGTGTCAAAGAGTATGGCTTAGCAGACGCTTCGCCGTCCCAGGATGACGTCTCGACATGCGCTCTAGGATCCGATTCCTCGTTCTGTTTCGAAGGCGGAAATCTTGTCTTCGTGCTGTAGGCTTTGGGCGATGTCGTCCAGGCCCTGTAAGAGACAGCTGCGTCGGGCGGCTTCGATGGTAAAGGAAGCCGAGAGTCCGTGTTCGTCCTCCACCAGATTGCGTTCCAGGTCGACAGTCATGTGGTATCCGGGAGTAGCCGCGACTCGCGCAAAAATCTGCTCGATCGTGGACGCATCCAGTGTGACCGGCAGCAAACCGTTCTTGAAGCAATTGTTGAAAAAAATATCCGCGAAGCTCGGGGCCAGGATCGCTCGGAATCCGTAATCGGCCAACGCCCAGACGGCGTGTTCCCGACTGGAGCCGGAGCCGAAGTTGCGGCCGGTCACCAGGATGCTTGCGCCGGCAAATTCTGGGCGATTGAGTGGGAAATCGGGATTGGCCGTGCCGTCCTCCTTGCGGCGCCAATCTTGGAACAGAAACTCGCCGAATCCCGTTCGCTCGATCCGCTTCAGAAACTGTTTCGGAATGATCTGGTCCGTATCGACATTGGCTCGGTTCAAGGTCGCGACCAAACCGGTGTGGGAGGTGAATGGCTGCATCGAGTTGACGCCTTTCGGAAACGGATTCACGGGACTGTGGGCTGGCATCGGCCAAGCGGCCGCGAGCGGTCAGGCCGGCGGCTCGGCTTGGTACTGCCAATTTCGGATGTCGACAAACTGCCCCGCGATGGCCGCCGCGGCGGCCATCGCGGGCGAGCAGAGGTGCGTTCGTCCCCCTTTGCCCTGACGACCCTCGAAATTCCGGTTGCTGGTGGAAGCGCATCGTTCGCCGGGACTCAATTGGTCTGGGTTCATCCCGAGGCACATGCTGCAGCCGGCTTCTCGCCAGTCGAAGCCTGCGGTCCGGAACACCTGGTCCAAGCCTTCCTCCTCGGCTTGTCGTTTGACCTGACCGCTTCCGGGCACGACCATCGCCTGGACGCGCGGGTTGACCTGATAGCCACGGATCACGGCGGCGGCCGCACGCAAATCCTCGATCCGTCCGTTCGTGCAGGAGCCCAGGAACACGCGATCGATCGGCAGATCCTCGATGCGCGTTCCCGGTTGCAGCGCCATATACTCCAACGAAGCTGCGGCCGACTGACGCTCCACTTCATCGGCCATCGCCGCGGGATCGGGGATTTGATCGGATACGCCGGCGACCTGGCCCGGATTGGTGCCCCACGTCACCTGCGGCACGATCTCCGCACCATCGAACTGCTCGACGCGGTCGTATTCCGCACCGGGGTCCGACGGTAACTGTTCCCAAGCGTCGACGGCTCGCGCGAACGCGGCCTCCCGCGGGGCAAACTCCCGACCTTCCAGGTACCGAAAGGTCGTCGCATCGGGGCCAATCATGCCGGCCCGTGCACCGGCTTCGATCGACATGTTGCAGACGGTCATTCGCTCTTCCATGCTGAGCGACCGGACCACGCTGCCGGTGTATTCCAGCACATAGCCGGTGCCGCCGTGCGTCGAAATCCGGCCGATCAGGTAGAGGATCAGGTCTTTCGCGGTGACGCCCGGTGCCAGTTGTCCGTCGATCCGCAGCTCCATCGTCTTCGGTTTCGATTGCAGCAGCGTTTGCGTCGCCAGCACATGCTCGACTTCACTCGTGCCAATGCCGAATGCCAAGGCCCCAAACGCTCCGTGTGTCGCCGTGTGACTGTCTCCGCAGACGATGGTCATTCCCGGTTGGGTGAGGCCCAGTTCCGGGCCGATGATGTGCACAATGCCCTGCCGCACGTCGGTCAAATCGTACAGTCGAATGCCAAACTCCTGGCAGTTGTTTCGCAGCGTGTCGACCTGTTGTCGAGAGATCGGGATCGGCAATGGGCTGCAGACGATCGGTCGTGGGCACGTTGTGGTCGGGCGTGGCGATCGTCCGTTCGGGACGTCGCACCTGGCGACCGGCCAACCGCAAACCCTCAAAGGCCTGGGGGCTAGTGACTTCGTGAACGAGATGCAGATCGATATACAGCATCGTCTGCTGACCCGTTTCGGTATGGACGACGTGGTCATCCCAGACCTTCTGAAACAGCGTGCGGGGTGGCGTGCTCATCGGCGGATAACGGTTCCCTGTAAATAGTCTCTTGGCGCGGAACGGCGGTCAGCGAGGCCTCTTCCCGCAACTCGCGATCGATCGGGTAAACCTTGGATTATAGATTCCCGCGTCCCAGGCCGGGAGGCCCGTCGGCAACCTGGGCGAAGAAGCCGGTGGACAAGCCCGGTTGACTGCCGATTGATCGTCGGTCAAGCAGTCTGTCAAAGCACGGGGGCTGGCTTCCAGCACACCCGCGTGGAAAACCTGGCTGACGGTGTTTGCCCATTCGCATCGGCGATGCGACCGGCTACAGCGCGGCCGGAATCAGCGGCGGATGACTTTCCATGACCGCCTCCGGCATTCTGGTCTGCCACCAGCGCACCGCGTCGTGACGGGTCCAACGTCCCGGCGTGCTGGCACTGGTCGAGAGCTTCGGCCAACTCGCCAATCGACTGGAAACGGTCCTCCGGGTCCTTGGAGAGACACCGCAGCACCACCTGCTCCAAGTCCTCGCGGAATGTCGAGCTGCCACTGGGAGAGTGGGACGATCGGCTGATTTGCGTGGGCAAAGATCACCTTAATTGCCCGATCGCTTTCAAAAGGCGGATGACCGGTGAGCAGGAAATAGGCGACGCCCCCCAGGGAGTAGATGTCACTGCGTACATCCGGATCGGTGTCCCCCAATGCCTGTTCCGGAGACATATACAGCGGGGATCCGGTGATCACCCCCTCGGCCGAAAGTTGCGAAGAGCTCGGCTCCATGACCGGCTTGGCGAGGCCGAAATCCAGCAACTTGGCCACGTCGTACAGACCACCTCGATGAGCGGCGAACAGATTGGCCGGCTTGATGTCGCGATGGACGAGCCCCAATTGATGTGCCTCGGCCAGGGCGTCGCAAGTCTGTCGCAGCAGGTAGATGGCCCGCTCCGGTGGCAGGGGGCCAAAACGGTCTACCAGCTGCTGGAGACTCAACCCGGGAAGAAACTCCATCACATAATAAAACGTTCCTTCTTCGGTGCGACCGTAATCGTAGATGTCGACGCTGTTCCAATGTGACAATTGGGCGATGGTCTGCACTTCCCGTTCAAAACGAGCCATCGCCCGAGGGTCACCGGCTCGATCGGGCTGAATCAACTTGATGGCACATGGTCGTCGCATGAGCTGGTGTTCGGCCAGATACACATCCCCCATTCCGCCGCTGCCAATCAATTCCCGCAAGTGATATTGGCCGAGTTGCCGCGCCTCGAACGCTTGAAAGCTCAAATCACGCAACGTCCGTACGCCAACAACAGCCACGATCCCCCGATCAGCATCGCCAGGAACTTCATTCGTGACATAGCGAATGCCCGCGTTGTGGGCCTCGCGGCAGAGCTTCGTTGGTGGCGAATAGCCACAGTGTCAGCAAGACCGGGGCGATAGCCATCGCGCCGATCGCCCAGATCGCCCTCGTCCAGCGGTGGGGAATCAGCAAGGCGTAGGTGAAAATCAACAACAACCAGCTGCCAACCGGCGAAGGCAGAAAGCCGTGGGCGGCACATTCGGTCATCGTCAGATACTGGATGATCAGGAAGAAAGCCGACGGCAGGCCAAAGATCAACGCCTCTTTGAATCGCAGTTGCCCGATCGTCGGAATGCAGTTGCGACACAAGGAGACCGCACAGAGCCCAACGACAAGGGTCACAACGGCGTGAAAAACGTGCGCCGCACCGCTCATCAGCTGGGACTCAGGCCAGATCAAGTCGCGGATAAAAAAGGCTGCGAACCCCACAAACATTACCAGCGCGGCCAGTCGCAAGCGTGCCTGAAGCTGTGACTTGATTTCTCCGGTGATTTCGGGACCGGATCCCTGGACCAACTCCACTCGCCGCGGAGATCCGGAACGTTGGCGGGTGGGGACGGGCGGAGCGTCGAGCGTCACATCCGTCGCGATCGAGGATCGATGCTGCGAGGAATCCGGTCGCATGCGTTTCTCTTCCTTCTGTCCGCTTCGCCCCGTACGTTGGGCTGCCGTCACACTCGAAGACCCTGGGCGGCCCCACCTGAACGGTCATCCATGCTGTTCTTGTGATCGGCCTGCGTCAGAAATCGCTTCTCATGGCGTGGTTGGGGCTCCTCCCGTGGTGTCCTCCTGGATCGACGTGGGAGTACCGGCGAAGCCAGTGGCACACGGATTCTCGGCTTTGGCCGAGTACCTGCTCGCATTGTACGCATTCTTGTCGGGCCGTGTTCACACCCCCCTCTTGGTGCGGTCCATTGGGTCGCACCAAGCGTGAGGTTCGCTGCCCGCTGTCGTACTCTCGATCCCCCGCAGATGATAGTAAATGGGCGCACCGCGACAATCGTCAGCTGCCCAACGGCCGGCCCATCCTGCCGCGGGCGAGGACCTGGGGCAGCGGTCGCATCGATGGAAACCGCCATCAAGCGAAAGACTTGGACGCCGGGAACCCATCTTCGAGTTGAATCGGCACCGCTTGCCGACCATCCGCCTCTGCCAACGGCTCGACCGGTTCCCGCGCGGCGATGATCAGGCGGCCATCCGATGCCGTCGAGGCCCGGCCTCGGCCCAGGCATTCCACTGCTCGGCAGAGACACGGCGGAGCTGCCGGCGGGTTCGCGGGGTCGCCGGCCGATTGCAGTAGTAGCAGGCTGGAGTCGGTCAGCATTCGCGGTACGTAATACCAGGCTTGCCCAAGTTCGGCCGGATCCGATTGGAAGCGGACCAGGAGCATTTGCGTTCCGGCCAACTGGTTCGCATGCATCGCGAGAACCGTGTCGGCATCCCCTGGGATCAGCCGCCCGGAAACGCTCAACTTAGCGAGCATTTGGTGGGCTCGTTTGAGGGTTAAGCCGAGGTTCCCCGGAAGGACGCGCATCGAACAGGTCGATTCCGGTGTAGCGAATGGCCTGCGTGGGAGTGCAGCGTTTCGCAACTCGAATCAGTCGCTCGGTTCGACTCAAATCCCGCAAACCGAGCTCGACAATGGACCGGATGCGGTACTTGCGAATCATGCGGTAGAGTGGCCGCTCCGTAGCGGGTTTCGAAAACCAGCTCAGGTACACCGTATCAACGAGGTCTCTGGTCTTCACACTGGCACCTTGCTATCGCGACGGCGGACAGATTCTCCGAATGGCTCACGAGACCGCGGGAGAGATTCGACGGCGATCGATCGTCCGAAGCGTCGTCGCTCGAGGCAGAAGAAAAGTCATCGTGCCTCCGGCTCGTGGCGTTCTCTTAGAACTTCGGCACGCGGTGGGGCAGCAGTCGAGTGGAAGCCGAATGAGGCGTTTAATTCTTGCCAATCTTTCCGCCTCGGCGGTGCCGGCTGGTGATTCGCCCCCGACTTCCGGGCCCGATGCTTCCTTTGCCTTCCGCGTGCTGTCACCATTTCGGTGGAGGACGCGATGCATCCGATTTGGTGATGGCAAGTCACCGCAAGCTGCGGAAGTGCTCCGCAAAATCCTGCTCGACGAGTGGAATTCGACGCGCCAAACGGACATCGAGCCGCCCCGGCGGGGTGTACGATTGAATGTCTGCCAGGAATCGCTGCAGTTCCTCCTGTGCAGTGGGGGGTCCGTGAAGCAAGAAATGGGCCCAGGCCCATGCATCACGGTACTGGTCGCTGTGCATCTCGGAAACGTCTCGCAGTTCTTCCAGTTTCTTCAGACTAGGCGGCCGTCTCCAGCGAAGTCGTGTGCGGATTTCCGCTAAGTGGGGGTTTTGGCGATATCGCGCCGCGGGGGGCACTTCGAAGTATTCCGCCAGACCTTCGTCCAACCAGAGGGGAACCATCGGCAGAATGGAGTGGAGAACCGCGTGGGTCGACTCATGACGCAGGTCGACCGGCATTTCCCGGCTTTGGAAGGCGAAGACCATTCCTGGTCCTCGATCCTTGATGAACAATGCGCGCTGCGTGGGCACACGGGGAAAATAGTGTTGGACGTACTTCTGATAGACGGACTGGTCGTTAAACAAATAGACGTGGATCGGTTCGCGAGGAGAGGGAAGTCTGAGGACCCTTGGGATTTCCGCGTGTAACTGGGCGATCTCTTCCAACAGGGGCTCATTGGGCGTCAGCGAGAAGTTGCGCGGTAGACGAACGGCCCGGCAAGGCGTTGCTCCGGCCAACGTGCTTCGGCACCAAGAATCGGTGTTGCGGTCAGGATCGATAGCAATCCGAGGACCCACCACCTGGCGGACGCAACGCGCCTGCGCGGTTCGGCGGAGAACCTATCGCCGAACGGGGAGGTAGAAGCGAACCATTGGGGTTGGATGTGATTCATGCACCTGGATCGACGGGCGAAGTTCAGTCGTTGCCGCGTGCCTCTCACGCCGCGCGGGCGAAACGCAGCCAGCGTGACCGGCGTCGGACAGGTCGCCGGCCGGCCGGGGACCTCCTGTCCTTGGCTGACTCGCCGCGGAGATTCGCAGAACAGGTCGTGGGCGGTCGCTGCGTCGGTCAATGCGGCAACGCGTGTGAAAGCATCCTTCAGCAAAGGACGGCGTGACCGAGGGCCGTGACGCATCACTGGCGACGAAGTGAACGCAGCCCTGTTGCAGCAGCGACTCGGCGCAATGCTGACTCGCCGAGCCGAATGCCCCCAGTAGACTCGCGGCCGTGATTTGCATCAGGCAGCCTGCATCGACCAGTTCCGCAACGATTTGCGGCCGGGCCAGAATGCCGAGATTTCGCTCCGGATGTGAAAGGATTCGCCGTGCATCCGAGATGCCGCAGTTGCGACAGGAGCGAATCGAGCGGCAGGTACAGTTCGTGAGGCAATTCGAGCAGCAGATGCCGCCGATGGTCGGCCAGACTCATCACACTGCCATCCTGCCATCGGGGGATCAGGTCAGGTTCGATGCGAACGTCGGCTCCGGGCAATACGGTGAGCGGGATGTTGGGAGCTCACCAGCTGTTGTTGCAGTTGCCTCGTTCGGACTCGGATCTGGTCCGCGCCATGATGCCGATAGGATCCCAGCTGATGGGGCGTGACAACGATCGTTCCGGTTCCATCTCGAACCGCCATCCGCGCCATCTCCATGGCGGCATCCCAACTGTGCGCACCGTCGTCCATCTGGGGCAGCAGGTGGCAGTGGAGATCGACAAAAGGGCTGGGTTGATCCACGTAAGTGATTGAGCAATGAAGACTTGGGGCACAAGCGGTGTCACGAGGACCCCTCTTGCTCTGCCTGAGCAGTTGCGATGTAATACAGACGCGCGGGGCGAAGTGTATCGATGCCGCAGCTTGCGGGTCAAGGCAGCTTCCCCAGTGCCTTTCGTACTTGCCAGTTGCTGCTCTGCGATTCGAGGGCCGTGCGAAATTCCCTCGAGCAATGAGGGCTTTTCACGTCGGTTCGTGTTCGGTCCGAGATCCTTCGGTGGGGATTCAGGCAGAGCAGGGCGGTCTGGTAAGCGGTCACTTCACCTCGTCCTGTTTCCTGCAGGGATGCCGTCGCCCGTGCCACACGCAGCCCTCGGACCGATCGCCATTCACTTCCCCGCGCGCGTGGAGACGAATGAACAGCTGGCCAGCCAGTTTCCCGATTGGAATCTGGAGCTGATCGCCTGCAAGACGGGGATCGATCGCCGCTACATCGCCGCCGAGGACGAGTGTGCGTCCGATCTGGGGTTTCAGGCGGCACGGAAGCTGTTTGACCGGTACGAGATCGATCCGGCCTCGATCGATTTTCTGCTGTTCTGCACGCAGACGCCCGATTATCCGCTTCCCACGACAGCCTGCCTGCTGCAGGAGCGTCTGCAACTGCCCACGCGCGTCGGGGCTCTGGATTTCAATCTGGGCTGTTCCGGATTCGTCTACGGTTTGGCCTTGGCCGAGGGATTGATTCGGACGGGAGCGGTCCGCCGCGTCTTACTGATCACGGCCGAAACCTATTCGAAATACATCGACGCGGAAGATCGGAGCCTACGGACGATCTTCAGCGACGCAGCGGCGGCGACACTCATCGATGCCCAGGACCAGCCATCGTTGACCGCCTTCCAGTTCGGTACGGATGGGCAGGGGGCCGACACCCTGCTGGTGACGCGCAGCGGACAGCGTCAGCCGCCGGCTGCCCATCGGCCACGGCATCGAAAACGCTGGAAAAGTGACCTGTACATGGATGGGCCGAGTCTGATGAACTTCACGATCGCGGCCGTGCCCCAGGTGATCGACGACATCTTGCGGACCGCCGGCTTGACCGCCGATGACATCGAGCTCTTCCTGCTGCACCAGGCCACGCTCAAGATGTTGGAGCAACTGCAGCAGCGACTGGGACTGACGGAAGAGAGCTTGCCGGTTTGTCTGCGAGACTGCGGAAATACGGTCAGTTCGACTCTACCCATCCTGATCGACCGTCTCCGACAGCAGGGGCGAATTCGGGCAGGAACCAAGAATCTCCTGATTGGCTTTGGCGTTGGTTGGTCCTGGGCGGGGTGTGTCTGGGAGCCATGAAGCTCGCGCGGCCGGCACCCGACCTAATACAGCGCCATCGACAGCTGCCGGCGGTATTGCCGCGTCAGTTCGGAGTCGTCCGGCAGCAGGCGAAAGATGTCGACCATCGTCTGTCGGGCCTTCTCGCGAAGCGTCCCGGAGCTTTTCTGCACGACCTGGAGGCCGAGCTGGAGTGCCTCGGCGTAGTCTTCCTGCGCAGCGAGCGCGTCCGCGAGATTCAACTGCAGCTGCAAATCGTCGGGTGCCTGGGCGACAGCGGCGCGGCAGGCTTGCACGTCGTCCACCACCGCCCCTTGCCGCTGCCGATCCAGCGCCGCCCGGATGCGTTCCGCTTCCGGCTCCAAGAATCCGCGCTGTTGCAGCAGGTCGATCGTCTGCTGGCATTCGTCCGGTCGTTGCTGGTTCAACAACAGCTCCGCCAGCGCGATGTGGGCGGCAAACAGATTCGGTTCGGCGGCAATCGCCTGTCGGAAGCAGTCTTCCGCTTCCTTGGGGTTGGCGACCAGTAAGCTTTGCCCTCGATCCAGCAGTTGATCGGCGGGCGAGGGCAGGACTCGTTGGAGCCACTGCCGGATCTGTTCTTCCGGCAAGGCCCCCAAAAACGTGTCGACGATCCGGCCGCTGCGAAGTCCGAACACGGCAGGAATCGACTGCACGCCGAATTGGGCGGCGGCCTGCGGGGTCGTCTCAGTGTTCGCCTTGACCAGCACGAATTGCCCGTCCATTTCGCGCGCCAGTTGGTCCAAAACGGGGCCCAGCAAACGGCAGGGCTGGCACCATTCGGCCCAGAAATCGACGACCACCGGCACGGTAAAAGACCGCTCCAGAACGTCGCTCTCGAAATGGTCGTCCGTCGTTTCAACGATCCAGGAAGAGTGTGGTGAGCTGTTCATGGCACCAGTCTAAATCCTTCCGAAGGCGAAACAACGGGGGGGGCAGTCAAGTCAACTTGCGAAATCCGGGAGAACGTGGTAGCACTCACCTCGGTGCCTCGAGGACATCCGCAACTGGCCGCTGGGCCGTTCTTTTTCACGTCTCGCAAGGTATTCGCTGTACCATGTCCGACCGTTTTCAGGCTCGACGAGATAAACTGCAACGGCTCTTGCGCAAGCTGGGTGTTGACGCATTGCTCGTGACGAGCTTTCCGAATGTCACCTACTTGACCGGGTTCACTGGCGACGACAGTTACTTGCTGATCGGATCACGCGACCAGGTTGTGCTTAGCGACATGCGATACACGACCCAGTTGGAGGAAGAATGCCCGGGGTTTGATGTGGCCGTGCGCCCGCCGAGCGAGACGATGCTGCAACTGATGCTCGAGTCCTGCAACCCATGGGTGTTCTGAAGTTGGGCTTCGAAGCGGAGGCGGTCACGGTTGCCTTGCGGGAAGGGCTTGGCGACGCATGTGACCCGCGCACAGCTTGTGGCCACATCCGGTGTGGTGGAAGAGTTGCGACAGATTAAGGAACGGCAGGAAATTCAGGAGATCCGCCGTTCGATTGATTTGGCGCAGCGGGCTTTCGCGGTAATCCGTGCGGCACTGCGGCCCGAGCAGACCGAACGCTCCATCGCCAACGACCTGGAATACCAGATTCGCAAGTTCGGTGGTCGAGGCTGCAGCTTCCCGCCGATCGTGGCGGTGGGGCCGCGGGCTGCCCTGCCGCATGCGGTGCCGACGGACCAGCGTGTGGACGAAGGGGGCTTCGTCCTGATCGACTGGGGAGCGTTTGCGCGGGCTGTACGCCAGTGACTTGACGCGTGTTTTGGTCACCGGTAGAATCTCGCCGAAACTGGAACGGATCTATGGAGTTGTGTTGAGGCTCAGCTGCGAGCGATCGATGCCATCCGGCCCGGCGTGCCAGCTGTGCGATGTGGATGCAGCGGCTCGGACCGTGATTGCGAAGGCCGGGTTCGGGAAGCAGTTCGGGCATGGCCTGGGGCATGGGATCGGCCTCCAGATCCACGAATCCCCCGTCTGGCAGCCAACCAGGACGAAATCGCTCCGGGCCGGCATGGTGATCACCATCGAACCCGGGATCTACTTGCCCGGGTGGGGTGGGGTCCGGATTGAAGATGATATCCTGGTGACGCGCGACCGGCCATGAAGTGCTCTCGGACGTGCCCAAGGATCTGGCAAGCTGCCTGGTTTGCTGATGCGGTCGCGTTCGGCGGTTTTCCCACACGCTCCTCCTTTCCACGCTGTCGAGAGGTCTCCATGACGGATTCTGAGTCTCCGCCGGAAGAAGTGTTTGATCTGGATCGAATTCGGCGCCTCGTGGAGCTGATGGAGGAACATGCCTTGTCGGAGGTCGATCTGCGACAGGAGGGACAACGAATTCGTCTGCGGCGAGGTGCTCAGCCGAAGTTTCTCCGACGAGCCGGTGGATCGACCGCCTCCATCCACATCCGCATCCAATCCGCTGGTGACGCAGGGAGACCGGGTCGAGGATGAGAACATCGTGCTGATCCAGAGCCCGATGGTGGGCACGTTCTACACTCGAGCCAATCCGGATGCGGAGCCGTTCGTCAAGGTTGGCGACCAGATATCTCCCGAAACCACCGTCTGTGTCATCGAGGCGATGAAGGTTTTCAACGAGATTCCCGCGGAGATCTCGGGCGAGATCGTCGCCGTCCTCGCCGAAAACGAAGAAGCGGTGGAGTACGGCAAGCCGCTGTTCAAGGTGGATACGAGCAGGTAGCGGATGTACACGAGAATTCTGGTTGCCAACCGAGGTGAGATTGCGCTGCGGATCATTCGGGCGTGTCGGGAGATGGGCATCGAGACCGTAGCGATCTTCAGCGAAGCCGATCGTGGAAGTGCCTACCTGGATCTGGCCGACGAAGCGATCTGCGTCGGACCCGCCAAGTCCGCCGACAGCTATCTGAAGATCGCCAACGTGATCAGCGCCGCCGAAGTGGGCAACGTGGAAGCGATTCACCCCGGATACGGGTTTCTGGCCGAGAACGCACATTTCAATGAGATCTGCCGCAGCTGCAACATCGACTTCATCGGGCCCAGGCCGGAGGCGATGGAACGCGTCGGAGACAAGAATCAGGCACGCAGCTTGGCCCGAGCGGCCCAGGTGCCCGTCGTTCCGGGGAGCGACGGCTTGATCGAAGACGAGGCCGAGGCGGTGCGGACGGCCCACGAGATCGGCTTTCCCGTGCTGATCAAGGCGACCGCCGGCGGCGGCGGAAAGGGGATGCGGGTCGCCGCGAACGATTTGGCCCTGAAGTCGGCCCTGCAGCAGGCCCGCAAAGGAAGCGGAGGCGGCGTTCGGCAATGCCGGGGTCTACCTGGAAAAATACGTCGAGAATCCCCGCCACGTCGAAGTCCAGATTCTGGCCGATCACCACGGCCAAACGGTGCATCTGTGGGAACGCGATTGTTCCACGCAGCGGCGACATCAGAAACTGATTGAAGAGAGTCCGGCGCCGAATCTGCCCGAGGAAGTCCGGTTGGCGATGTGTCGAGTCGGCCGTGCGACTGGTGCAGTTGGCGGAATACACCAACGCCGGGACGGTCGAGTTCATGGTCGACAAAGACAACAACTTCTACTTCATCGAGGTCAACGCCCGGATCCAGGTGGAGCATCCCGGTGAGCGAAATGGTGACCGGGATCGATCTGATCAAGATGCAGATTGCCGTCGCCGCGGGCCAGCCGCTGCCCTGGTCCCAGACGGAGATTCCGGCACGCGGTGTGGCCATGGAATGCCGGATCAATGCTGAAAACGTCTGGAAGAACTTTCAGCCGTGTGCCGGGACGATCCAGCGCATGATCGTCGCCCGGCGGACCGGGCGTCCGCTTCGACTCCCACGCCCACGCCGGCTACACCGTGCCTCCGCACTACGATTCGATGATTGGAAAACTGATCGTGCACCAGCCCACGCGGGCGGAAGCGATCGAATGCATGTCGCGTGCGCTGGATGAACTGCGTGTCGAGGGGATCGAGACCACGGTTCCCTTCCACAAGCAGATTCTGCGGGAATCGGCGTTCGTCGACGGCTGGATCGACACGACCTTCGTGGAACGGACCTGGGCGAGTTGAATCTCAGGGAGCGGGCGACCGCGCCGGCCGGTTTTGTCCGCCGCCCGTCCCAGCGCACCCGCTGTTTTGCCCGCAGGCTTTTTTGTCGCCCCGGCCTTCCCAGGACTGGCGGGGTGACTTAAAATCCGGGGATGCTCAAGCTCAGGGCATGGCCGATGGGCGGTCGGTCCTGCTGGTCGCGGCCGATCGCTCGGCTGCACTGCTCGCGTTTTCTTTCCCAAGGGTTGCCTGTACGATGTCTCCGATCTACTCCTCGATTCGCAAGAATGAATCGATCCGCCGGGTGGGAATCCTCTTCGCCGGTGGGCCGGCACCAGCGGCCAACGCCGTGATCTCCACGGCCGCTGCGGCCTTTCTGCGAAATGGGATTCACGTCACCGGGATCTTGAACGGGTACTCGAACCTGATCGATTACAGTCCCGAGAAGCCGCTCCAAGTCGGGCTCCACTATCGGAACCTGGATGCCCAAGTGCTGAAACGCACGCGGAACTCGCAGGGCATCATGATCGGCACCGCCCGCTCCAATCCCGGCAAGGATGTGAGTGCCCCGGAGCACCTGGATGATCCGAAGCGCTGCGCGCCGCTCCGGCCCGCGTGTACGAAGGTCTTGCGCTCACTGGAAATCGATGCGCTGGTTTCGATCGGCGGCGATGACACACTGAAGACGGCCAACAAGCTGAAGCTCTACCAGGACCGACTGCACGCCCGAGTGACCCGCGGATTCCCGTCGCCCATCTGCCCAAGACGATCGACAACGATTACATGGGGATCGACTTCACCTTCGGCTACTTCACGGCGGTGGAGTTCCTGGCCAGCGAGTTGCGGAACTTGATTTTCGACGCCGAGGCAAGCAGCTCCTATTTCTTGTGCGAGGTCATGGGACGCAGCGCCGGCTGGCTGGCCTACGGATCGGCGATCGCCGGCGAAGCGAGTCTGGTGATCAGCGTCGAAGATATCCGTGGACGAATTCGCGGCGGAGGAGAGCTACGTCGATTCGCAGCACCGGTGAGTCGGTGACACGCAAGATCATGAACATGGACGGGTCTTGAACCACATGGTGCAAAGTGATGCTTGCCCGGGAACAGCGAGGGCAAGACCGTTTGGCGTGATCGTGCTGGCCGAAGGGTCTTTCGGAGTTGCTGCCGAATTCGTATCTCGAAGGCATTCCTCGCGACGAGCATGGCCATATTTCCATCGCCGAAGTGAATCTGGGACCGATGTTCGCCAAGACTGCTGGCAAAAGCCTACAGCTCGGCGACCGGCCGGCAACGAAAGGTCAAGGGCCTGCAACTTGGGCTACGAGTCGCGCTGTGCGAAGCCACACGCCTTTGACGTGATGCTGGGCAGCCAGTTGGGCGTCGGCGCCTACCGCGCACTGGTGGAAGAGGGATTGAACGGCGTGATGGTCTCTGTCTCCGGGCAGCTGGATTTGCACTACGTCGATTTCGACCAGCTGATCAATCCGGAAACGTTGGTCACGACCGTCCGTTACATTCGCCCGGCCAGCGACTTCCACCGGCTGGCCCGGTTCATGGAGACGCACGTCAACGAATAGGCAATCGCGGCAGGTCTTTGCGAGACGCGGTGTTTGCCCAGACCTGACCGCAGGGACGAGCGAGCCGCAGTTCTCGACTTCCGGTGGGCACTTAGCCGAGCGTGCCCTTGGTGCTGGGGACGTCACTGCACGCGCGGGTCCGGCTTCGACGGCGACCCGCAGTGCGCGGGCCGTCGCCTTGAAGATGGCTTCGCTGATGTGATGGCTGTTCTGACCGTGCTGCAGCACGATGTGCAGATTCAACAGGCCGTTGGCGGCGAACGCCTGCCAGAATTCCTGCACCAGTTCCGTGTCAAAGTCGCCGACCTTGGCCGTGGGGAAATGCCACCCGAAAGACCAGGTAGAAACGGCCACTCAGGTCGACCGCGGCCGTCACCAAGCGACTCTTCCATCGGCAAGCGTGCACGTCACCGTATCGGCGAATTCCCGCCTTATCGCCCAAGGCCTGGCGGAGTCCCAGCCCCAGGCAGATTCCCACATCCTCCACCGTGTGGTGCTGGTCGACGTGCAGATCGCCTCGGCGCGGACGGACAGGTCGACGCAGGCGTGTCGGGCGAACAGGTCCAGCATGTGATCCAAAAACCCAACGCCGGTCGACACGTGCCGCCTGCCCTTGGCCGTCAAGGTCCAGCGTCGAGTTGAATGTCGGTTTCGGCGGTGCGGCGTTGCACTTTGGCGGAACGTGCCATCGGATGTCTCCGAGTTGATTGCGGTCCCCGGAAAGAACCGTATTCTCCGGGGTGTTGCCGAAGGGGGTAGCCGTTGGAGTGGTCTGTCCGCCGCCGGGAGGCGGTTTCCAGGTTCACAACAGCGACTGCAGTACCGTCAGGCAGGCATCCATCTGGTCGTCCGTTCCCACACTGATCCGCAGGCCGTCGCCCCAGTCAGGATAGTCCATGTATCGGACCAGGATTCGCTGCTTTTTCAGTTCTTCGTACAACGGCCGAACAGGCTGCCGCGGATGGGTGCACCAGACGAAATTGGCCTGCGACGGTTGCACGGAAAATCCCAGCTGCTCCAGTTCGACGGTCATCTGCTCGCGGGTGGCGCAGGATCACGATCGACGGTTCTGCTGCAGCCAATCCTGATCATCGATCGCGGCCGTGGCCCCCGCGATGGACAGCGAGTCGCAGTTGTAGGAATCCTTGACTTTCGCCAGCTCGCGAATCAATTGCGGCTGGGCGATCAAGTAACCGAAACGCAAACCGGCCAAGGCGTAGGCCTTGCTGAGAGTCCGCGTCACGAGGATTTTCTCATTCTGGGCGACCAGCGGGACGCAGTGGTGGTCCGCAAAATCCGCGTAGGCCTCATCCACCAGCAACGGGCAGGGCAGCCGGTCGGCCAATTCGCAGAATCTGCTCCGGCGGAATGACGGTGCCTGAGGGGCTGTTCGGATTGGGCAGGTAGACCAGGCGCAGATCCGGGCTCGGATCGCGCGAAAGACTGTGGGCAAGCGTCCAGTCCGGCTGAAAACGGATCTCTTCGATGCGAGCTCCCTGGATCTCTGCCAGCGTCTTGTAGAGGACGTAACTGGGATAGGGCAGTCGCAGCCGTTGGCCCGATCCGACCAACGCGCGCGTGATGATCGTCAGGATGTCATCACTGCCGTTGCCGCAGAGAATCCATTCCGGAGCAACGTCCCACAGTTGCCCGGCACGCACGCGAAAGGCGGTAGCGAGCGGGTCGGGATACCGAGTCAGGCCGTTGGCGAGCGGCCTGCCGGATGGCCTGCACGACTTTCTCGGAGGGCGGGTAGGGATTTTCGTTCGTGTTCAGTTTGATGAACTTGCCCACCTGCGGCTGTTCACCGGGCACATAGGCCCGCATGGCGCGATGTCGGGGCGTGCAAAACTTCATCGGCGGTTCTTTCCGTTCTTGCATGACCGTGATCCTACGATGACAGCCGGATGTCGACGCTGGCTCGATGGGCCGTCAGGCCCTCTCGTTCCGCCATCCGCTGCACATCCGCGGCTACATCTCGCAGTGCGGCTTCGACTGTATTGGATCACGCTGCCGGCTCGAAGGAAGTCATTGGCCGACAGTCCGCTGGCCCAGCGAGCCGTGCCGCCGGTCGGAAGCACATGGGATGGTCCGGCGACATAGTCGCCCAGCGCGACCGGGGTGTAGTGTCCCAGGAAGGTTGCCCCCGCATTGCGAATGACAGCGGCCAACTCGGCGGCGTTCGCGGTCGCGATGTGCAGATGCTCCGGCGCGATCAGGTCGGTCACCTGGCAGGCCTCCTGCGCGTCGGCGCGTGCGAATCAGGGCGCCGAACTGCTCCAGACTCTGGACGGTCCATTCGCTGCGAGACAAGCCGCCCACCTGCCGGTTCAGCTCCGCCACGACGGACTCGAGGACGCCCTTCCTCCCAGGCGACCAACAAGCTGGCACCGGGGGCGTGTTCGGCCTGCGCCAACAGATCGGCTGCCACGAAGTCGGCCGCGAGCGGTTCGATCGGCCATGACCACGACCTCGCTTGGGCCGGCGATGGAATCGATGTCGACTTCGCCGTAGACGTGTTTCTTGGCCAGCGCCACAAACAAGTTCCCGGGGCCCACGATCTTGTCGACCGGCGCGATCCCGGCTCCGCCGTACGCCAGAGCCGCGACGGCTTGGACACCGCCCACGCGGTAGACTTCGTCGATGCCCAACTCATGGCAGGTCGCCAGCAGGTCGCGGTTGTAGGCGCCGTATTCGGTGGGTGGCGCGACCACGGCGATCTGGTCGACACCGGCTGCCTGCGCGGGACGGCGGTCATGAGCACGGTGGACGGGTAGGCGGCCGCACCGCCGGGCACGCAGATCCCAATCCGTTGCAGGGGCACGTAACGCTGTGTGAGGGTCACGCCCTCCGGTCGCTTCAGCGTCACATCCTGATGCCGAATGGCCGTCTGAAATTCCCCAATGTTGTCACGGATTCGTCGCACGGTCTGCAGGAATTCCCGATCCGCTTCTCGGTGCGCGGTCTCCAGGTCGGCCCCGGGGACACGCAGTTGCTGCGCATCCAGTCGGGCTCCGTCCAGTTGTTGTGAGTAACGCAGCACGGCCGGCAAACCCTCCTGCTGTACCTCCTGGCAGATACGGCGGACGACCTCGATCGGCGATAGAGGAGCTCCAAAGACGTCTAACGTTCTTTGGCGACTCGCTTCGCTCACCACGTCACCGCGGGGGCTCAATCGTTCTCGCAACTCGCATAAGGCTTCCTGAATATCCTGCTCTCGCGTGTCAATTTGCCGCATGCGGAGGGATTCAAGTGGCATGTTCTGGACCCAATCGGTTGAAGGAAGCCCACCGGTCGGCCTCGTGGCGCGACCGCCGGCGGGAAGAAGGGAACTGCAGCCTCCTTTCCGCTTGCGTCGCGTTGTGTATCGCCGACGGCAGGGCCGGTGAGTTGGCGGAGCGCTCCGCGTAGGAAAGCGATCACAGCTCGGGAAAGGCACCGATCTCATTGTCTCGGTGGGTCCGTTTCTGGCAAGGCATCCTCCCCGCAGTTTCCGCCGCCTCGTTCTGCCCATCAACGGTTTCGCCTGCTCCTCCCCTGGATGGGACCGTCTGGCATTGGTAGGCTCCAAACCAGAGGTGCCCCTCAAATGATCCTTCTTGGAGCGAGAGCATTTCGATGTCCGATCGAATCGTCGACCTTCGTAGTGATACCGTAACGCACCCGACGCCTGAAATGCGCGCGACCATGGCGGCCGCCGAAGTGGGTGACGACGTGCTGGGGCACGACCCGACAGTCGCTCGACTGGAGCAGCGCGTCGCGGAGATCCTGGGAAAACAGGCGGCGCTGTACATGCCCTCCGGGACGATGACCAATCAGGTGGCCGTGCGAGTGCATTGCCAACCGGGCGATGAAATGCTTTGCGAGGCGGGTTGTCACATTTACAACCATGAGCAGGGTGCTTTTGCGCAGTTGAGCGGTGTCGTGGCGCGACCGATCGAAGGGCGGGCCGGCGTGCTGCTTTCCAGCCAGCTGCAGTCACGGATTCGTCCCGCGAACGATCACTTCGTTCGGACGCGCCTCGTGTGCCTCGAAAACACACACAATCGCGGCGGAGGAACCGTTCTACCCTTTGAGGAGGTGGTGGCGATCTGCGAGTGGGCCCACGAGCACGAATTGCGCACGCACCTGGACGGGGCGCGCCTGTTCAATGCGGTCATCGCATCGGGGATCGCCGCGCACCAGTGGGCTGCGCCGTTCGACACGGTTAGCGTTTGCTTCAGCAAGGGGCTGGGGGCCCCGGTAGGCTCCGCCCTGGCGGGCCCCGAAGAGTTCATCCAGCAGGCTCGCCGCCATCGCAAGGTCTTCGGAGGTGGGATGCGACAGAGCGGAATCATTGCCGCCGGCGCGTTGTATGCGCTGGAACATCACGTTGCGCGGCTGGCCGACGATCATGCCGCGGCGCAGTTGCTGGCGGACTACGTCCGAAAAACGGATGGCCTGAGCGTGGCGCAGCACAAGGTCGAGACGAACATTCTGTTTTTCGAAGTCGATCCGCGACGGGGATCCGCCCCCGAATTCGTCGAGCGGTTGCGGCGACTGGGCGTCTGGATGTTGGCCGAAAACGCCTCTCTCGTGCGAGCGTTGACTCACCTGCAGGTCAACACCAACGACATTCACTATGCCGGTCAATGCTTGCAGCGAGCGGCCCAACAGCCGACGGCCGCCCCGTGAGCCTTTCGGGTCAGCGGCGAACGCTCGGCTCGGCGAATGAATGGGGCGAGTCCGCGACGACGGGACGCTGAATGCTTGCGACGGAGCAGGTTCTTTCTCCCCCCGACGTGGGGTTCCGGACGCGGGCGCCCTCAGATTCGTGGAGGCGCGCGGTCGGTTGGGCATGTTCAGCTAATTTTTGCGCGACGAGATCGCCTGCCGCGATGTTACACTGAGGTTTAGACCCGTTGACGTGGCGGGTTGCGGTCAGCGGATTCCGATCCCCGAATCACACGTCGAATTCCTCCCCATTTCTCAGGCCTTTCGCGGTCGATGTCTGTTTCGATCTCCCAATTCTGGTCGCTGGCTCGACAGAGTCAGTTGCTGACGGAGCAAGAGTGTCGCGATCTGTGCGCTGACTTCGAAGCGGCACACGGACAGCAACGACAGGGCAGCAGTCGCGCCCTTGGAACCTGGCTCGTACAGCAACACGTCTTGACGACGTATCAGGCTCGAGTGCTACTGGCGGGCCGACCCGGGCCCTTTCTGTTTGGCGCGTATCGGATCGAGGAACGGGTTGTCGGAAGCGCTGGGCACCTGCGTTTCCGGGCGGTGCATCTGAAGACGAACCACCGCGTGATGCTACACATCTGGACCGACCCTGCCGCGGGCCTCTGGGAAGCCGCTCTTGCGCAGTGGGAACGCCATTTGACGTTGATACATCCCCACCTCGACCGCTGCTATGAAGTGGTCCAGCGAGCGCGCGCGCCCGTTCGCGGTTTCGGAGGACGTCGAGGGCCAAACGCTGCAGACCAGCTTGCTTCGCGGACGCCGGTTTCCGGTGGCAGAGGCCTGCCGCATCGGTCATCAGGTCGCCCAGGCCTTGACGCACCTGCACATCGGCCAGCTATTGCATCTGGCACTGCAGCCTTCCGAGATCGTGCTGCAATCCAGCGGACACGTGAAGCTGCTGCGCCAGCCCTTCCTGGTTCCGCGGCCCTCACCGGATCCCAGCGGCAGCACGTCCCAGCGGCTGGCCGCGGCCGACTATGCCGCGCCGGAGTTGGGGCGGATGAACACGATTCCGGATGCCCGCGCAGACATTTACGCCCTGGGTTGTACGCTCTACGAACTTCTGACCGGCGATGTTCCCTTTCCGGGCGGCGATGCCGCAAGCAAGCGGCAGCGTCACGCACAGGAGCCTGTTCGGCCGTTGGAGGAGTCGTTGCCGGTTCCGGGGGGGCTGAGCGACGTTCTTTCGTTCATGCTGGCCAAGGATCGATCGAAACGCTATCAAGATGCTGCCGAAGTGGCTAGTCGATTGGAGCGTTTTCTGGATCACTCGCGTCGTCCCACGCAGGCGCGACCACGCCCCACCGAGGTCTTTTACCTGGCCCAGTTACGGGAAAGCGAAGAACCGCGTCCGAGACACTTGCGGGATTCGAAATTCGATCAGATGGCCGATTCGGCGTCCGTCACTTTGGGATCCTCGGAGAATATTGCCGCCGCATCGGAGGATCCGATCGAGGCACGCCCCTCGGATGGCTCCGCGGCACCCCCGCTGTTCGCGATCCCGGGGCAAACTCGAGCTCGGAAATCGGTCCGCCGACGCAGCCCCCGCCGATGGATCCTCCTGGTCGCTGCCGGAGTTCTGTTGACAGTGACAGGTATTTGTGCTGTGGCAGTTGTCCCATCGACTTCCTAAGCGATCCGTTGGAGCCCTGTCCCCGACCGGCCGTCAGGCACGGAGCGAGCCGACAGAAAGTGGGCCGGCCAAACGACGCCTGCCCCGGCCGCTCGGATCGCTTCCAGCAGCTGCAAAGCGAGCGGCGGAGGGGGCGGTAGGCGTTGTCGAGGATGACGGTCGGATGCTCTGGATGTCACCGACTCGCGGCGAACCCGTGAGTTTGCGCTACGCGCCGGCCGAGGCGAGGATGTTCGTTTTTGTGCGTCCTCGCGCCCTGCTGCAACTGACCGAAGGGCAACGGGCCGTGCGGGCGTTGGGGCCGGCCTTCGCCACTGCCGTGGAGACCATGGAACAGGCGACCGGCCATCTACTATCCGAATGGGAACGAGTGACACTTGCCTATGCCCCCAGTGAATCGGGCGTGCCGCGATTGACGTGCGTCTTGGAGTCTTCCCCGGGCGTCTCGCCGGTCCAGGTGGTTCCGGACACCGCCCAGCCGGTTGCGGAGGGGCGGCAGATTTCCCCTAGCGGGCCAGGTTGCTTTCCTGCCGAACGCTGCCCCTTGCCTGTTGGTCTGGGGATCGCCGGAGGATGTCGATTCGGTGATCGAGGCGGGGGGGGCCGCTCCACTCGTTCGACGTGAGGTGGAGCAGCTTCGACGCGTCAGCTGATCGGCAACGGCATCTCAACGTTCTGCTGACCCCCCCATTTTCTCGCGGCCGATGGGCGAGGTGTCTTGGCGGGGCCCGGTGAGGCTCTTCGAACTCCGCTTCTGGACCTGTTGGGAGACGGTCTACAGGCGGTAAGTTTTAGCCTCCACTTGGCTGACTCGTTTTACGGTGAGCTGCGGTTGGTTTCCACGCTGGATCGCGTTCCGTTGCAGTTGGCGGCCGAATGTCAGGACCGGCTACGACAGGTTTCGGAGCAGGTCAACAATCATCTGGGAACAATCCCGATCGATCCGTACTGGCAGAAGCTGGCGGTCCGCCTGCCATTGATGGTGAACTACCTTTTTCAACAGACGCGGATCGGGGTAAGTGATGGTTGTGCGGTGATGAATTTTGTGATGCCGCCTCAGTCCGCCCACAACCTGCTGCTCGCGTCCCAATTGACGCTCGCCGCGCAACGGGGCCAAGTCCCATCGGCGGTCGCGCGGTCGATGAAATCTGGTGGAATCGAGCAGGTCCTGGAACATCGGATGACCTTAGAAGTTCCGCAGCAGTCGCTGGAATTCACACTGCAGGACCTGCGGCAAATGATCAACGAGGCACTCCCCGAGGCCCACCTGGAAATTCAGATTCAGGGCAGTGATCTGCAGCAGGAGGGAATCACACGGAACCAACAGATCCGCAATCTGCAGATTTCCGACGGCACGGTGAGTGACATTCTGACCGCGATTGTGACCCGGGCCAATCCGGTCGCGGCCACCGGACCCGGCGATCCAACGCAGAGACTCGTCTGGGTCATCGATCCGCAGACAGACGGCCCTGGGCCGAGGGTGCTGATTACCACTCGATCCGGCGCAGAACGGCGTCAGATAGGTCTTCCTGCGGTCTTTGGAGACCCCAATGCCGGAGCGCGTCGTAAATCGGCAGGGAAGACACTACACTGAAAAGCGGGAGCCAGGCGAAAAAGGAACAGGGATCGATCGTGGAACCGTTTCTGATTTCATGTACAACTTGCAGAGCCCGGTTGAAAGTTCGGGAATCGGGTGCTCTCGGCCAGATTCTGCCGTGCCCCAAATGCGGCAGCATGGTGCTCGTCCACGCGCCCTCCCCCACCGATTCGGATTCGAACCGAACCAGCGAAGATGGCTTGCTGACTTCCTCCGCCGATCGTGCCGCAGTCGCCGGACCGCTGATCAGAAATGGCTTCGAGCAGATTGATCAGTTGCTCGACGGCGAACCGGTTCCCACGCCCACGCCAATTCCCTCGCCCCGACCGGAGACGTCGGCCAGCCGTTGGAAACAGTCACCGGACACCGCTGATCCTTCGGGCGCGGGTCGAAAAACGGCGGCCGAGCGACCGACGCTCGGCGAGTCGGAGGGCTCCGTCGCCGCAACGCCTGAAGCGATTCCAGTCGACGATCGGGCGCAAGCGCGCCCGATGGAGCCTACCGATGTCGTCGTCCGCGGTGCAGAATGGATTCCACGATCGGTGGGAGTCGCTCGCCGATTCGCCATGATCGCCGGCGGAACCCTGGTGGGAACCGCCCTCGCGGTTGGGATGACTGCATGGGTGCTGATGCGACCGGCCGATCCGCCTGCGGAAGTTGCCGCGTCATCGATTCCCACGGCGGATGTTCCCGCGCCGGCGAAAACACGGCTGGATTCGGAGGAATCCCCTGCCGAACCAGCGCCGCGCGTGATCCCGACTACGCCGGAGGAACAAGAACCTGACGGATCCACCGCTGCGTCGTCGACGGCGCAGAATCTCGAAGACCCGGGGGCGGCAGCACCGGTCGAGCCGGAACGGAGCGGCGCGAGCCTGGCCGCCGGGGATGTTGCGCCAGTCGCAGAAATCGATCCGTCGGATCCGTCGGATGACGTTCCGCCGCCTCTGCCCGTTCCGGTCGATTCGGTTCCGGACAGGGATCCCGTCGAGCAACCGGATTCCGTCGATGTGCCAGATGACCCGGCTCCTGTACCGGTCGGTGTGGAGGACGAACTGGCCGGGTTCGCTCGATGGCTGAGTACCGCTTCGGCGGATCCGACGCAAGCGCCGACTTCTCCGGTGCTCGAGCCGACCGGGCCCGTCGTGGATCCGATTCCGCGGCCCATGCAACCCAGTCGGCCGGTGCCTCCCGCGGTGGATGTCGCCAGTCGCTTGCAGGATCCGGTTGCGGCGATTGAGTTTCGGGAAGTCGCGTTGGTGGATGCCTTGCGAGATTTGAGCGACTTGAGCACGATTCCCATCACGATCGATCCCGATGCGCTGGCACGGCGAATGCTTTCTCCGCGGCAGACCGTCAGTCTCCTGCGGACCAACACGACCGCCGAGCGACTTCTGCAGGAGATACTCGAACCACTGCGGCTGGCCTACGTGATTTCCGAGGGGCATCTGCTGGTTACGACCGAGTTGGCCGCACGCGGTGAGCCGATCACGGTTTCGCATGACGTATCCGATCTGGCCGAGGATCGACCGGAGAGGGCTGCGGAGCTCGGTGCGTGGCTGACGCAGATGGTAGCCGTGGGATCCTGGCAGGACCATGGAGGAAATGGCAGCTACCGTGTCGATGGAACGACGTTAGTCGTGGAGCAGTCGGACACCCTTCAGTATCAGATCCTGCTTTTCTGCGAGCGACTCCGACACGCGCGTGGCTTGCCACGCCGGAGCCGCATTCCCGAATTGGTGGTCCAATTTGAGCCCGTTGTGCAACGGATGCGCGCCCTGCAAGAACCGCTTACGATACGGATCTGGCAGGAGCGAAATCTGAATCAGCTCGCATCGGCGTTGGAGCGGGAAGCAAACATCACCGTGCTCCTGGACTGGCAATCGCTGCTGATGGCGGGTTGGTCGCCGGAAGATCAGACACGCCTGTTCTGTCACGAGCAACCGTTGGGGGCGGTTCTACAGGACCTGCTCGACCCGATGGGGCTGACGTTCCGAGTGATCGACGCAGAAACGCTGCAAATCACTTCGCCCGAGGCCGCCGCGGCGGTCAACGATGTCGAGTTTTATCGCCTGCCGGCGGAGCGGCAGTCGGCCGAACAAGTACAGCAACTGAGCGGGCAGCTCGTCCAACGAATTGGACCGGCTTGGTTCCAACCGGCCGGAAGTGGCGCAATTGCCTACGATCTGGCGAGCCAAACCTTGATTGTGGCGCTGCCGCAACTGGCTCAGCCCGCAGTGGCGGAGCTGTTAGACGCCCCGCAGAATTGAGGACGAGCCTCATTCGTCGATCTGCACGAGGGACTCTTCTCGTGTCATTTGTCGGATTTCCTCCGTGATCTTCATGGAGCAGTATTTCGGTCCGCACATACTGCAGAAGTGAGCGCTCTTGAAAGTGTCCTGGGGAAGTGTTTCATCGTGATAGGCACGGGCCGTTTCCGGGTCAAGCGACAGCTGAAACTGTGTATCCCAGTCGAATTCGAATCGCGCCTTGCTCAACGCATCATCCCGGTCACGCGTGCCCTCCCGGTGGCGAGCAACATCCGCGGCGTGCGCCGCGATCTTGTAGGCGATGACCCCCTGTTTCACGTCTTCGCGGTCCGGCAACCCCAGGTGTTCCTTCGGCGTGACGTAGCAGAGCATTGCGGCCCCGTGCCAACCAGCAATCGCGCCGCCGATGGCACTGGTGATGTGGTCGTAACCGGGGGCGATGTCGGTCACGAGGGGGCCCAGGACATAGAAGGGAGCGCCCTGGCAGATCTCGATCTGCTTCTGGACGTTCATCGCAATCTGATCCATCGGAATATGGCCAGGGCCTTCGACCATCACCTGGGTTCCGTTCTTCCAGCTTCGCTTGACGAGTTCCCCGAGTACGTCGAGTTCGGCAAATTGTGCTTCGTCGCTGGCGTCCGCCAAGCTGCCGGGGCGAAGCCCATCGCCCAGACTCCAGGTCACGTCGTACTGACGCATGACGTCACAGAGATCGTCGAAGTGTGTGTACAGCGGATTCTGTTTGCGGTGAGCCATCATCCATTTGGCGATCAGTGAACCTCCGCGGCTGACGATGCCGGTGACACGATTCATGGCCAGATGAAGGTGCTCCAGAAGGACCCCGCAGTGGATCGTCATGTAATCGACGCCCTGTTGGGCCTGATGTTCGACCATGTCCAGGAAATGCTGCGGTCGCATGTCCTCAATGTTCCCGCCAATCTGTTCGAGCATCTGATAGATCGGTACTGTCCCGATGGGGACCGGTGACGCCTCGATGATCGTCTTGCGAATGGAATCAATGTCTGTTCCGGTCGAGAGGTCCATCACGGTGTCCGCTCCATAGTGGACCGCCGTGTGCAGCTTCTCCATC
This sequence comes from uncultured Planctomycetaceae bacterium, assembly GCA_963776055.1. Classification (GTDB taxonomy): domain Bacteria; phylum Planctomycetota; class Planctomycetia; order Pirellulales; family Pirellulaceae; genus CAVZLD01. Next base: position 401,030 of record CAVZLD010000001.1, read on the forward strand.
TCCTCACCCACGTTGCTGGTGACCGCTGAATTGCCGATGTTTGCGTTGATTTTGCACCGTACCGCAATGCCAATCCCCATCGGCTGCAGACCACTCTGAAGGTGGACTCGATTCGCTGGAATGACCAGCCGACCCGCGGCCACTTCCTGCCGGATCTGTTCCGGGCTCTGACCTTCTCGCTGACCCACTAACTCCATTTCCGGTGTCGTCTTGCCGGCGCGGGCGTCAATTAGCTGCGTCATGACCAGAATTACCTTCTCTGCTGCAGTCCAAGATCCAATCTCCAAAACGTGCCAATGTATCGTAACAATATGCTGCGACAGCGGCTAGTATCAGCGAACCTTGGCGGAACCATCGAGCGGAGAAGGTCTCTCTACAGCGTCTTGAGATATTCCAGCACGGCCTCTTTTTCCTGCTCGGTCAGTCGCGCGGGAAAGTCATGACCGGACGCGCTTTTTCCTTGGACACGTGTGTCGAACACCTCTCGCGATTCCGCGCGGGAACGACGTTGGTTCGGTTGTGAAGTGGACTTCCTCGATCAGCAGCCCCACCCGTTTTGTGTCAAAATCCGGACCGATGCGACGCCACACGGTCGGACGATGGTCAGGTCGCAGCAGATGCCAGAGCGTCGGTACCGAACCATTATGAAGATACGGCGCGGAGGCCCAAAGTCCGTCGAGGGGCGGGGCAACGTAGCCGACCGGATCGGCGATCACATCCTGCGACTGCGTCCGGCCGAACCAGCTCTTCCGATAGCGATGCCGATTCTCGACCGACAGGGCGCGCAGTCGAACCGGATCGGTTCCAATCTCGGTCAGCTCGACTGTCAGCTCGGGATAGGATGGCTCGTTGCCGTATCGACCGTGGCAGTCGGCGCAGTGCGTTTCAAAGAGCTGCTCTCCTCGTCGCGCGAGTGGCAGATTCACGGGCGCCGGGTAGGTCGGTGGTTGGAGCGACTCGAGATAAGCGTGAATGTCTCGAAAATCGGATTCCCACTCGCGGAAACTCGCGGGGCCGTTCTCGGGGACGAGCATGAATTGCATCAACGCGCGGTGTCCCTTCGGCGCAAAGCCATCAATGTAGAGCTGTTGTTTTCTGGAAAAGTGCCACCACGCCGGCGCGTCCATGTCGTGATGTACGAATTGCGAGGGCAGGCGTTGCGGCAACAGATTCAGATCGGAATCGCGAAAGGCCATCAAGCCCACACCGAAGATGACGGCGTTCGTCGTGCCTCGCGTCGAGCCCAAGAGGAATTACCAGGGATCCCAGGTCCATCCGCGAGAGTTTCTTTTGCTGTCGGATTTTCGTCTTGCGAATCTCTTCCGTGAGGGTTTCCAAGGCCAGTTGGGCATTGGGTGCTCCCGGGATCACTCTCCCGGCGACCTGGCCTCCGTGACATGCGAAACAGTTCATCGTCCATTGGCCCTGCTCGTCGACCACGTACTGCAGGGGTTTTCCCGAATTGTCTTCGGGCCGGGTGGTGAGACCGTACCGCAAGAAGGCGAGTTCCCGGCGTCGCTCGGCGGATGCAGCGGCGGCCTCCGAGCGAAGTGGTTCGGGCCAGACGCGCCATACTTCATCGAAGGTTTCTTGATCGAAATCCGGCGGGAGGTAGGGCTTCTCCGTCAGCAACTGATAGCCACGTGCCGCGGAGTCCAAACCCGCTTCGGCAACCAGGCGTGCGGGTGTGGCCAGCAAAACGAGCAGAACCGCGGAGCGTACGAAATCGGGTCGGCGCATGGAAAGAGCTCGCGTGGGCGTTCGGATACGGCTCGCCTCTGCTCTGCGGTACCGCGAGGCGGACAGGAGGGTACCGCAAAGCGGGATCGAACGTAACCGTCGTCCGATCGACGATCGAATGGTCTCGCTGCGGGAGGAGTCTCGCAGAAGAGGGAAAACCAGCAGGGAGGACGAGATGGCCAGCCGTCCTGCAAGGATCCGTGATTTCGGGATCCTCGTTACCCCGGATCATATCCCAAGTTGGGGCTCAACCACCGCTCGGTTTCCGCAACCGAGCGTCCGGTGCGCCGGGCGTAATCCTCAACCTGATCCCGAGCGATCCGATCCACGGAGAAGTAGCGGGCCTGGGGATGTGCGAAATAAAACCCACTGACGCTGGCAGCTGGGATCATGGCGTAGCTTTCCGTCAGGGTCACACCGGCTTCCGTTTCCGCTTGCAGTAGCTCGAACAGCGCCTGCTTTTCGGTATGGTCAGGGCAGGCGGGGTAGCCGGGGGCGGGGCGGATCCCTCGATATTCCTCCGCAATCAGTTGTTCATTGCTCAGGCCTTCCTTCTGTCCGTAGCCCCATTCGATTCGGGCTTGCTGATGCAGAAACTCGGCGAATGCCTCGGCCAGTCGATCGGCGAGTGCTTTCACCAGAATCGCGCGGTAGTCGTCATGCTCTGCTTCGTACCTTTGGGCCAGGGCGTCCGCGCCCTGGCCGGCCGTTACGACAAAGGCTCCCAGATAGTCTTCCCGACCGCTGCCTCGCGGTGCGACATAATCGGCCAGGCAACGAAAACAACTTTGGCCGGGCCGCTCCCACTGCTGGCGAAGAAAGTGAAATCTCGTGAGCTCTCGCTCTCGTGCATCGTCGGTGAACAGCACAACATCGTCGCCTTCGGCGGCGGCCGGCCAGAAGCCATACACGCCTTGAGCCGCGATGGATCGGTCGCGGAGGATCTGGTCGAGCATCTGTTGGGCATCCTGCAGCAGTCGGCGCGCCTCCTCTCCGTAGGTCGCGTCCTCCAGGATGGCCGGATACTTTCCTTTCATTTCCCAGGCGTGAAAGAAGGGAGACCAATCGATCAAGGGGCGAAGTTGTGCAAGATCGAGATCGTTCACCGTCCTTCGCCCGAGGAAGGCGGGCGTGTCGATGGGGATCGACGACCAATCGGTGGTGAACGGATGCTCTCGGGCCTGTTCGTACGGCGCCAGCTTGACTTGCCGCTGTCGGTAGGAGGCGACCAGTTCCGATTGCAGCCGTTGGTTTTCTTGCAGGAACGCAGCCTGGCTGTTGGGATTCAGCAGTCGTTCCGCCACGCCGACGCAGCGCGAGGCATCCAGCACATGTACCGTGGCGTGTTCATAGGCGGGGGCAATCTTGACCGCCGTGTGTTTGGCACTGGTTGTCGCGCCGCCGATGAGCAAAGGAATGCTGAAACCTTGCCGTTGCATTTCGCTGGCAACATGCACCATCTGATCCAGGCTGGGGGTGATCAAGCCGGAGAGGCCGATCACGTCGACCGACTGGCGGATCGCTGTCTCCAGGATCTTTTCCGCGGGCACCATCACGCCGAGGTCGATGACCTCGTAGTTGTTACATCCCAGAACAACGCCCACGATATTTTTGCCGATGTCATGTACGTCGCCCTTGACCGTTGCCAACAGGATCTTACCGCGATTGGATTCCGTTTCTGTTCCCGCCTCGCGTTTCTCTTGTTCCATGAAGGGAAGCAGATAGGCAACGGCGCTTCTTCATCACCCGGGCGGACTTGACCACCTGCGGCAGGAACATCTTGCCCGCGGCGAACAGGTCGCCGACGACCGTCATTCCATCCATCAGCGGCCCTTCGATCACCTGCAGGCAGCGTTCACTGCTCTGGCGCGACTCCTCGACATCCTGCTCGATGAACTTGTCGATCCCCTTGATCAGGGCGTGTTTCAGGCGATCCTGCACCGGGGCTTCTCGCCAGGTCAGATCCTCGCCGCCCGTTCTTGCTTTCTGATTCTTGACGGTTTCCGCCAGCGTCAACAGCCGATCGGTGGCATCCGGTCGGCGATTCCAAAGCACATCCTCGACATGCTCGAGCAGATCGCGGGGAATCTCTTCGTAGACCGCCAGTTGTCCGGCGTTGACGATTCCCATGTCCATTCCGGCCTGCACGGCCCGGTAGAGAAAGGCGGCGTGCATCGCTTCCCGCACCGTATCGTTGCCGCGGAACGAGAAGGAGATGTTGCTGACGCCGCCCGAAACCTTTGCACCGGGGCAGAGCCGTTTGATGCGGCGCGTGGCCTCGATGAAGTTCACGGCATAGTTGTCATGCTCGGCGATCCCCGTTCCGACGGTCAGGATGTTGGGGTCAAAAATGATGTCCGCGGGCGGAAAGCCGACCTGTTCGGTCAGCAGCCGAAAGGCACGCTGGCAGACCGCGACCTTTTCGTCCGTTTCCGTGGCTTGCCCGTCTTCATCGAAGGCCATCACGACAACGGCGGCTCCGTACTGACGGACCAGGCGAGCCCGGTGGAGGAATTCCTCTTCGCCGTCCTTGAGGCTGATCGAGTTGACGATCGCCTTGCCCTGCACGCACTTCAGACCCGCCTGAATCACCGACCAGCGGGAGCTGTCGATCATGACGGGTACGCAACTGATGTCCGTTTCGCCGGCGATCAGATTCAGGTATCGCGTCATCGAGGCTTCGCCGTCGAGCAGCGCGTCATCCATGTTGATGTCCAGGATACTGGCGCCGTTGGCGACCTGTTGGCGGGCAATCTCGACCGCCTCCTCGAAATGGTCGTTGCGGATCAGGCGAGCGAACTTGCGCGATCCGGTCACATTCGCCCGCTCGCCGATCATCACGAAATTCGCGTCGGGGCGGACGCGTCAAGGGCAGCGTGCCACTCAGCCGCGTGTACGGCTCGACACGATTTCGGCGGTGAGGGGGCGTGTCTTTCACCGCCTCGGCGATCTGCCGAATGTGCTCCGGTGTCGTTCCGCAACAGCCACCCACGATGTTCAGCCAGCCCTGTTGCGCGAACTCCCCCATCAACGCTCCCATTTCCTTCGGCGACATGTCGTACTGTCCCATTTCGTTGGGCAGTCCCGCGTTCGGGTGACAACTGATGAACACGTCGGCGATCCGCGCAAGCTCTTCCAGGTGGGGGCGCATCGTCTGCGGTCCCAGCGCACAGTTCATTCCAACGCTTAGCAGCGGGAAATGCGAAATCGAGTTCCACATCGCTTCGACCGATTGGCTGGAAACGAACGTGACCCCCGCCTCGTTGAAGGTCGCGGAGACCATCACGGGAAGATGCCGCCCGGTTTGGTCAAAGTAATTCTGGATCGCAAACAGGCACGCCTTCAAATTCAGCGTGTCGATGACGGTTTCCGGCAGCAGAATATCGACGCCCGCTTCGACGAGCACCGCGACCTGCTCGTAGTACGAAGCGGCCATCTGGTCGAACGTGGCACCCCGATGTCCGGCGTCCTCCACATGGGTGGAGATCGCCGTCTGCTTTGCCGTGGGACCGATCGAACCGGCCACGAAACACGGTCGATCGGGCGTCTGGCGCTGCACGATCTCGACGGCTCGACGAGCACAGGCCACGGCGGCCAGGTTGATTTCGCGCATCACGTCCGGCGGCAGTCGGAATTCCTCCATCCCCACGGGGCTGGCGCCAAACGTGTTGGTCGTGACGATGTCCGCTCCCGCCTCGAGGTAACGGCGATGGATTTCGGTGACGGCGTCAGGCTGTGTCAGCGAAAGGATGTCGACAAAGTTCTGTAGATCGACCGAGTGGTCGGCGAACCGCTCCGCTCGCGTCGCCGCCTCATCCAAACGCAAGGCCTGCACCATCGTACCCATGGCGCCGTCGAGCACCAGGATTCGCTCATCTAGCAAAGATCGGAGGCGTGCCTCACTCGTTTCTTGAGAAGAATGCACAATCATGTCGCCGAAAGGGGAAAAGGCTCAGGGGATCGGTCGTCCCGCGGATCGACCGAACGTGTTCGTTACATGTTCAGGATAGTGTTGAGACCCGTACCGGGCAGAGAAAGGACGTGAATGCGCCGGTCAAGGGCTGCCGCGGCCGATGCCGCAGAATCGGAAAATCTTACCCAGGTCTCAAGATCGGTACAGGCGGAACCGATACCATGCGTGACCATGTCGTCTTGCGGGTGGCTCCCACTCGCACAAGCTTACTCGGCTAAGTCACAAGTGGACAAGGACCTATGACGACCAAGCCGCATTCGGCCCGCGGAATCTCCCTCGTCTGTCGACGGACCCCAACCCCCGGTCATGATGACCATTCCGGACTTTTCCTGGCAGCCAGCAGCGATTTCGCTGGCACCGAAATCGCAGCACGTTTCGGTTCCTGCCGGGCCCGGACCGGCCGCGGTGCGGGAGGATGAGCCCGCCCAGGTCGAGGATCCGCTGGATGCGTGTCAGGATGCACCCGCCGGTGACCGAACTGCCGTGGTGCAGACGCGACACGTGGGATGGGGATCGGTGCGTTTCTCGCAGCTTGACTCCCGTCGCTTGGCGGCGGGCCTGCGAAAACACTGGATGCCAGCCAGCGGAGTGGCCGTGGCGGTGCTGTGGTTGGGTAGTCTGCTGCTCCCAGACAGCGCTCCGCCGGAAGCAATGCCGCGGCGGCAGGAAGCTCGGCAGACGCAGCGCGAAGCCCCTCCGCGGACGCCGTTGGCCAACGGCCGCCTCCGAAAACCCCAGCGGCCTGTTGCGGACCGTCGGCAACGCCTGCTTCCCCGCAAATTCCTGCAGCGACCCAGGTTGTCGATGATTCCGTTCCGCAGCAGGATCCGCAGGATGAGCTTTTCGGAGCCGTCCCGACATTGGGTGAATTTCCCGAACAGGATGGGTTACTGCGATCGGATCCGGTTCCGACGCCACGGCTGAATCCGCCGACCGGACCGGCTACGGCCGAAGGGGCAGACCGTTTGCCCACCGCCATGGTCGCGCCCGATCGATCGGTGGCCGTGGGGCCGTCCGCTTCGGTTCCCGCAGATCCGCCCGCAGCGGATCCAGCGATGACAGCGGTGCCCTCGACGGCGGCCCGGCCGCCGGCCGGTCCCCGACCCCAGCGAGAAACAGAGTATGAATGGGCCGCGCCGAATCCGGTGGCTGCCCGGCCGCCGGAGACACAACGGCAGGAAGCTCCGCCGCGTGTCGCGGTGCCGAATCGTCCCCATCGGTCTCCGGTGTTCCCCCCGGTGGTGACACACCAGCGTCCGGTCTACCGGCAAACGGATCCGTCGAACTACAAGGATCCGGTGTACGAGGTACCTCCCTTGGCCCGGCAGCCGCGTGGACCGAGCCGGCAGTGAACTACGGCAGCCATTTGGCGACAGGCGGCACGTCACGACCTTCCAATTCCATTCGCGGGAATGCATCAGCGCCATGAAAACGACGTTCGACAAGGCTTTGACCAAGGTGTTCCAGCTACCGATCCGCCGTATCGAGAATCCGGTCGCCGAAAGTTCGGCCGGGACCGCGTCGGCCAACCAGTCCCACGGTTCGCCTCGGAAACTGGAGCTGTATATCGATCCGCCTCACTCCGTTCCCGCGCCCAGCTCGTCCCGAGCGATTCCGACGCACCCACGCCGGATGACGAGCGCGGGGACCAGCCGCAAGGGTCTGCCTGATGGCTTCGGAGCCTCCCGCAGTCGACGGTCGTGTCTTCGACCTGGTCGGACACGGACGCGACCTTTCCCTGGTTCGAGCCGGTGACCTGCCAGGCGCCTGGCATTGACGCACTGACGTTGATCGAATCGCCCCGTGCCGTGGCGCAGCCGGCGTCGGCTGAACCGGTACCAGAGCAACAGGAGCCGACGGCGTTGGCGTCGGTCGAATCTCCGGCCACAGAACCGCTGCCGCCGGATTCCACCGATGACGCGAATGACCCGCCAACGGCAGAGTCGCCGATCGTCTCGCCGGAAAATTCCGCTGGGCTCTCTCGTCCGGCGGCATTCCGCGCGGCTTGGGAAGTTGACAGCCTGGGGTTACCGCCTGTCTGTCGGGACATTGTCGACAAGGTCTCGGCGGATTTGTACAGCATTTGCCAGCACCTGACGCCCGATCCCGATGCCAACCGGAATCTGCTGAGCATTGATAGTTGTGCGCGAGGGGAGGGGCGAACGACGGTCGCCTTGGCTCTGGCATACGGCTTTGCCCAAATCGGCAAACGCATTCTTCTGGTCGACGCCGATTTCGGGCATCCCAACCTGGCAACCCAACTCGGTTTGGCCGTTAGCCAAGGCTGGGAACACTCCGTTCGAGACGAACTCCCCGTACATGAGTGCTGCATCCAGTCCATCGGTGATGGGTTCTCTGTATTGCCGTTGGGACATGCCGGGCTGGAGGTCCACGATCTCCCGACGCTGCAGAGGATCCAAGAAATTCTCCTGGAGCTATCGGAGCATTTTGATGCGGTGGTGCTGGACCACGGCCCCGGGGAGCACGCATGGATGAGCATTCCCCCACAGAAGCTGCGGGGCCATGTCGTGGTTCGTAGTCTGCGGCAGACATCCTCCGAGCCGTTCCAGGAATTGCTGGATCGGAATCCAGCGGCGCACAGCCGAAAACGTTCGCATCAGTGTCGTTGATAACTTCGCAACACCGTCCGCCTCGGCCTTGGCCAGGTCGGCGTAAGGGGCAATCGATGTACGAAGCACATTGGGGTCTACAAAGGAAGCCGTTTGAGAATACGGCGGATGCCGATTTCTACTACCCGGGCGAATCGCATCAGGCCGCCCTGCTGAAGTTGCGGTATGCGATCGAGAATCGTCGGGGCGGAGCGGTCCTGTCAGGCGCACCGGGGTTGGGGAAATCGTTGCTGGTGCATACGCTGTTTCGGATGCTTCCGGAGACGATTCATCCGCGAGTCCACCTCGTCTTTCCGCAGATGACGACCGCTCAACTGTTGAGTTATCTGGCGGCGGAGCTTGCGGGGGAACCGGCCGAGTCCGGGTCGTGGGAAGTGGACGAATCCGTCCGTCGGATCCAGAACTTGCTCCAAGACAACGTACGGGCGGGACGCCATGCGGCGATTGCGGTTGACGAGGCACAAGTGTTGACCGACCCGCAAACGCTAGACACCCTGCGGATGCTGCTGAATTTCGAAACGGACGCGGTCACCGGGTTGACGCTGCTGTTTGTCGGACAACCCAGCTTCTTGCCGTTGGTCGATCGCAACCAGGGGCTGGAAGAGCGAGTTGCGGTGAAGTGCTTGCTGCGTCCATTCAACCTGGATGAAACGACCAGCTACGTGACGCACCGATTGCGTCAGGCGGGGGCCCAGCGGTCCATCTTCAATGATGACGCGCTGGAGGTTCTTCAGCGGTTGTCGCAGGGGGTGCCACGGCAGATCAATCGTCTTTGCGATCTGGCGCTGCTGGTCGGTTTCGCCGAGGAACGCGAGACGATCGATGCTTTTGCCATCGAAGCCGTTTCGGAGGAGCTGATGGTGGCCGCCGCCGATTGAGCGGAGGTTTCCTCGATCGAGCGAGTCGTGTATTCTCGGAAGAGTGGCGGAGAACATTCCGCGTGCGCCTCCTCGCACACGCGGATCGCCGCGGTGTCGGTTCGTTCCTCGAGTTCTTTCCTGCTGTCCGCTCGACCACTCCATGTCGATTGCTTCGGATGATCACTCGGCCGCCTTTCCCCAGGACCGCTCGCGGCGACTGCTGCCACTGGTCTTGATGTTGTTGACGGGAATGTTGCTCGCCAGCTGGTACGGGCGTTGGCAGGAGCGGCGGCTGCACGATCCTCAGGCCGCGCCGCGACCGGTTGTTCCGCGCGGCGATTTGGCCGAGGACGAACAGTCGACCGTGCAGCTGTTCCATGACCAGTCGCCGTCAGTTGTCTTTATTACCACCTCTCAGGTGCGGGTTAACGCCTTCACGCTCGACGAAACGACGCAGGCGCAGGGGGCCGGATCGGGGTTCATCTGGGATTCGGATGGCCACATCGTGACCAATGATCACGTAATTGCCTCCGCTGACCGAGCGCGGGTGGCTCTGTCCGATCAATCGGCGTGGGATGCCAGGGTCGTCGGCCGCGCGCCAAGCAAAGATCTTGCCGTGCTCAAGATTGATGCCCCCGCGGACAAGCTACCGGCGATTCTGATCGGCCGCTCTGATGATCTCCAAGTCGGTCAGAAAGTCTTCGCGATCGGAAATCCGTTCGGTTTGGATCACACCCTGACGACCGGAGTGATCAGCGCCCTAGATCGTCGAATTCCTTCCAGGGAACGGACCGCAACCCTCCAGGCACAACGGACGATCGAGGGCGTGATCCAGACCGATGCGGCGATCAATCCTGGGAACTCGGGGGGACCTCTCCTTGACAGTAGTGGTCGGCTGATCGGCGTGAACACAGCGATCTATAGTCCTTCGGGAGCCTATGCCGGAGTGGGATTCGCGATCCCGGTGGATACGGTGAATCGAATCGTCCCGGAACTGATTCGTGACGGTCGCATCACGCGCCCCGACATCGGCATGATCCCTTTCGGCGATCGAATGACGCGACAGTTAGGCTTGAAAGGCGTGCTCGTGCGAGAGGTGTACCCTGACTCGCCCGCAGCGGAGGCGGGCCTGAAACCGACGCAGGCCGTGGGATTGCGGCAGGGCGCCCGCGTCCGCTACCACGTGATTTATGGTGACCTGATCGTCGCCGCCGATGGCCAGGCGATTCGCAGTCTGGACGATTACTTCACGATGCTGGAGACGCACCGTGTGGGCGACCAAGTGGAGCTGACGATCGTTCGCGAACTTCGGACGCCTCGGCAGAGCGAGCTGCGTGTGTCCGTTCGATTGGATGAAGCTCGTTGGCCCTAAACGCTGTCTTTCCGTCCCAACAACCCATGACTCGGCCATGACCAGACCGATCAAGATTTGCCTGTTCGATATCGACGGAACCCTCATCCTGAGTGGACGTGCCGGTCAGGATGCCGTGCTGGCGACGCTGTGGGACCTGTTCGGTGTGAAAGCCGAATGGGACAGCGTGGAGTTCGCCGGTCGCACGGACCGAGCGATCATGTCCGACCTCTTCCAGCTGAACGGGATTCCCTGGACGTCGGAGAACTGGGTGCGCTTCCAGCAAGCCTACTTGCGGCATCTGCCGTGCTCCCTGCGGCAACGAGCCGGCCGTGTGCTGCCGGGTGTCCGAGAATTGCTCGATCAGTTCCGAGAGGGATCCCACGCGGAAGCCGGGCTGTTGACCGGGAATGTGCAGGCGGGAGCTCGGGAGAAGCTTCGCCATTTTCAACTCGAAGAACACTTCGCCTTCGGCGGATTCGGTGACGAACATGAATTGCGCGATGACGTCGCAAGGGAAGCCCTCCGCGATGCGCGGCAGCACCTGCAGCGACCGATCGATCCGACGGACGTCTGGGTGATTGGTGACACGCCCAGCGATGTACGCTGCGGCCGGGCGATCGGCGCGCATGTGCTGGCGGTCGCCACCGGCAGCTATTCACTGGATCAATTGGCCGAAGCGGAACCCGATCTGCTGCGGGAAGATCTCTCCGCCACTGATGATCTGTTCGATCGATTGACGGGGTAGCGGGTGACGAAGCCTCCGGGCCTCAAGAACCGTGACTTGACAACCGCGTGCCAAAGGCTTCGAGTCGGCCCTGCAGGTCCCGCAGCATCAGGTGTGGTCCCGCGATGCTCTCGGGGTCGGAATGAATGTGTGCGGTCGTCTCGGGACCCGTGCTTGCCCCGCTGCGCTGATCGCGAGGATGCGAGTCCTGTTGACTCAGCCGCTGATCCAAATCAGCGAGCGTTTGACTGGCGGTGGAACTTTGCTGCCACAAGATATCAAGCTGTAAGACCAAACCGATGAGGAAGGTTGCCTGGCCGGCCAGCACCAGGGGAGCGCCCAAATCCCACAATTCTTCTCGTTCGCCGAGCAAAGAATTTGCGATCAGTAACGCCCCGCAGGAAAAAAAGGCGACTCCGAATCCGAGCAGCAGCCAGCAAAGGCGGTTGGAACGTGGGTTGGTGCGACGTCGAGGGGCCACGGTCGTTTGGATCAGTGGGAGGTGTTGGTGCGTTCCTCGCTGTCGAGCCTTTCGATAGCCAGGCTGGGGATGGGACCGGTCGTTGCTCCAAGATTCATCCCAATCGTCTTCGCAAGCGATGCGCGGCGGGGGATCGATCGGATAGCTATTCTCCACGTGGCGAATCCGATCGGCCGATCGCCCATCGTTCGTTGGCTGCTCGATGGGATCGGCAGGCGCGTTGACGCGATCCGGGTGCTCGCTGCAACGCAAGCACCGGACTGCATGCGGATCCTCCTTGGAGGCAACCGCTGGCACATCTTGTCCGCACCTGGCACACCACATGGATTGGCTCGTCTGGGTAGCGACGCAAAGCCGCACATTCGACTCAGCCTTCATGATCGGTCGGACCGGACGGCCAACTGGAGCGATTTTGCCACTGGAGCGCTACCTCTGCCCGGGGCTACGGCTGAATGGGGCCGGGCTGCCGGAGGCCGGATCGCCAAGCCGGCCCATCTCGTGGCCAGCAACGCAATTCCCCAGCAGGTGCCTCTACGGCGTTGCTTTCGAGTGCTGCAGCGCTTGCCGGACATGATCCAGCACGGCTTGCTGGGCGATCTCGAACGGTTGATCTACGAATGCTCCGGCAGCGGCCTTGTGGCCGCCCCCGCCAAATTCTGCTGCGATGCGACTGCAATCGACGTCGCAGCGACTGCGAAAGCTAATCTTGAAACCGCCGGTTGGCTGCTCGACGAGAATGACGGCAAACTGCGTTCCGGATATCGCCAGGGACAGGTTGATCGCATCTTCCGTATCCTGCGGCAGGGCACCCGTGTCGGAGAAATCCTGCTTGCGAACGAACGTATGCACGAGGCGTCCGTCGAGTTCCGTTTGGAGTCGCGAGAGAATGACGCCCCGCAGCCGGCAACGTCCCAGCGTCTCCTGCTCGTACAAGTCCGCGTAGATCGCGGCGGGATTCGCCCCCGCTTGAACGAGCTGGGCGGCCAACTCGTACGTTTCCGTGCGGGTGGAACCGAACCGAAACCAGCCGGTGTCCGTGGCGACGGCGGCGAACAACGGACGCGCGATGGCGGCTGTTAAGGAGACCCCGAGTTGCTCGGCCGCCTCGACCACCAACCGTCCGGTGGCTTCCGCGGTCACATCTTTGAACGAGGTCGCTTGCAGATCGTCCTCACTGACATGGTGATCGAGCACGATCTTGCGGGCGGAAGTTGTCTTGACCACGTCGCCCATCTCGCCGAGTTGGGCCCAGGCACTCGTGTCGAGAATCATCAACACTTCACGATCGTGGAGTTGTTCCTGGGCGACATCCTGGCCGATCGTGCGAATTCGATTTTGTGGATCAATGAAGGCGAGATTTGGGGGCGTCGCGTGCCCGTTCACGATTTGAACATCTTTGCCCAGCGAATCCAGAACGGCGGCCATACCGAGTTCACTTCCGAGTGCGTCGCAATCGGGGCGAATGTGGCTGGTTAGCAGAAATCGCTGATGAGCGTGAATCAGGTCGACAAAGGCCGGCCAGTCTATTGCCATGTTGCACCTTAGGTTCAGGAGCCGGACCGGTCCAAGTGGGATCACGTGTGAGCTGGGCAGAGGTCAGTGGCTGGCACCACCATCGGAGTCTTGACGGAACTCCTCGACCGCCCTTTGCGTGTCCTGTCTCAGTTGATCTTGCAGAAGCTCCAACGCGGAAAAGGTCTGAATGTCTCGCAACTTTCGCAGAAAGTCAACCTCAAGGGGGGTTCCGTATAGCGATCCCTGGAAGCCGACAAGGTGGACTTCCACCTTGACCCCTCGTTCGCCAAAAGTGGGATTGGGGCCGATGTGAATGGCGGCCGGCCAGTTCTTGCCGGCCACTTCCGCGCGACCGGCGTACACGCCATGGGCCGGCAGCAGCGTGTCGATGGCGTCGACGTTCGCCGTAGGGAAGCCGATTTGGGCTCCTCGAGCGGCTCCGTGGGTCACCATGCCTCGAATTCGATAGGGACGCGTCAACATCGCGCGCGCGACGGAAACCTCGCCGTCGGCCAGTAGCGCGCGAATTCGGCTACTCGAGACGCAGGCCCCCTCGTATTCGACCGGCGAAACGATTTCGAGCGCAACACTCCGTGCGGCGCACAGTTGATGCAGGAGTTGAACATCGCCGCGACGTTCGCAGCCGAAGTGAAAGTTGGGGCCTTCGACGAGAGCACGGCTGCGCAGCCGCCCTTCGACGACTTCGGCAAAGAAGTGTTCCGGCGACAGCGACAAGAGGGCCTCGTCGGTCGCGTAGGCCACCAAGGCCTCCACGCCCAACTCGGCGAGCAACTCTGCCTTCCGATCGATCCAGGTCAACGGGGGAGGGGCAAGTGACGGACGGAGCAGTAGGGCGGGGTGGGGATCAAACGTGAACACGATCGCGGGGCCGTCCAGTCTTCGGGCATGCGCGATCAGCCGCTCGACGATTTGTGCGTGGCCGCTGTGCACGCCGTCGAAGTTACCGATCGCAACCGCTCCACCGTGCCATTTGGGGGTCAGCTCGTTCCAATTTCGAATCAACTGAATGGTCACCGGCCGTTGTCCATCTCTCGAAAGGCTCGCGGGAGATAGTCGACTACATCACTGGCGATCAGCGAGATCTGGCCCAGCTCGTCCGCGGCCAGGTCCCCCGCCCGTCCATGCAGATAGGTTCCCAATTGCGCGGCGGCGAACGGTTCCATCTGCTGGCCGACCAGCGCGGTGATTACGCCGGTGAGCACGTCGCCCGTGCCGCCGGTCGCCATGCCCGGATTCCCGGTGGGATTCTCGAAGTCCTGCTGGCCATCGGTAACGAGGGTTCGATGGCCTTTCACCAGCAGAACGATGCCGGCTTGTCGGGCGATCTGCCGAGCTCTTTTTCGGCAACTCGGAAGATCCAGATCGGGGTCCTTCGCCAAGCGACGGAATTCACCTGGGTGCGGGGTCAAGATCCGTGGGCCCGCATGCGTAGCCAGGTCGATGTCGGATGCGGCGAGCGCGGCAATCGCATCAGCATCCACCACGACCGTTTGTCGACACGTGCGGTAGATCCATGTCACGAGTTTCGCCACATCGGGACTTCGCCCGAAGCCAGGGCCGCAGGCGAGACTATCGCAAGCGAAATCCGCGATCTGTCGCTGTGCCTCGCCGGTGAGCTGTTGGGTGGCATCGCTGATCAATGGCAGGGTCATGTAGCACGGTTGCAGGGCCGCTACGAGGTCCGCGCAGTGGTCGAAGGTGGCGACGGTGACCAAGCCCGCTCCGCTGCGCAGAGCGGCCGTGGCTGCCAGCGAAATGGCGCCGCACATTCCCCGCGAGCCACCCACCAGGAGCGCTCGGCCGTAGTCCCCTTTGTGGCTCTCCTGCTCGCGCGTCGGCAGGCGGGGCAGGGCGGTGAAGTCGGTCATCGGTCATCTTCCCCGCGAGACGCTGGATGACATCGATGCGCGATCAGTCCGGCAACGTAACCCCCTTTGAAACCGGCATCAATATTCACCACCACCACGTTGGCTGCGCAACTGTTGAGCATGCCCAGGAGTGGTGCCAGGCCATGGAAGCTGGCTCCGTAGCCAACACTTGTGGGAACCGCGATCACGGGGCAGGCGACGTATCCGCCCACGACGCTGGGTAGCGCGCCTTCCATGCCGGCGACAACCACGGCCGCATCCACGTCGACCAGCTTCTCGAGTTGTGCTGGCAGTCGGTGTGGACCGGCAACTCCGACATCGCGGATCGTGGCGACGGAGACTCCCATCCAGTCCAGGGTTTCCGTCGCCTCTTCCGCCACCGGTTGGTCGCTCGTTCCGGCTGTCACGACCGCGACACGACCGGTGGGCTCCGGACGCGGTGTCTTTGGATCGAGTCGCAAGGTGCGGCCGACAGCGTTGTACCGAGCGGCGGGGAAATCCTGCTGCACCGCCGCGGCCTGTTCCGGTGTGATTCGCGTCGCGAGGATCGCTTGTTGCCGGTCCCACAGCCCTTGCACGATCTGACGCAAGGCGTCGATCGACTTCCCGGGACCGTAGATCACTTCGGGGAAGCCGCAACGCGTTTTGCGCTGCAGATCCAGCGTGGCGCTGCCGACGTCGACCGTCGTCTCCTGCAGACACCGCAGCAAGAACTGTTGGGATTCCAGACGTCCATCCAGAAAGCTCTGGCACAAATTGCGCAAAGGATCGGAGTTCATGCTTGCCCAACTTAGCGAGTTTCCGTCGTGGGGGAAACGGCCGGCTGCCGGAAATCGACGGTTCCCGCGGTCCGGCCGCAGCCATCGCGAAGCCCGTGTCCGAGGACGACTTGTCAGGTGCTGAGCCGCGTCTCACAATGTGAGTTTCTCGAACGTCCCCGGCCTTGCGCTTTGCCGAGCGCCCGATCAATTGGAGAGAATTCCCATGCCGAGCTGCGTACTCGCTTACTCCGGTGGACTCGATACGTCCGTCATCCTGGGTTGGCTGCGTGATCAAGGTTACGAGGTCCATGCCGTCTACGTGGATTTGGGCCAGCCGTGCGAAGATCAAGAAGCAATTCTCAGCAAAGCCCGGTCGATCGGTGCTGCCTCCGCTCAGATCGTCGATGCCCAGGAAGAACTTTGCCGAGACTTCGCTTTTCCGGTTCTGAAGTGGCAGGCGAAATACGAGAGTATCTACCTGCTGGGAACCTCCATTGCCCGGCCTCTGATTTCGAAGAAGTGTTTGCAAGTTGCCCGCGAAGTGGGGGCTGACGCGTTCGCACACGGGGCGACGGGAAAAGGAAACGACCAGTGTCGTTTCCAACTGGCAGCCGAAGCGCTTCGCCCCGATATTCAGGTGATCACTCCCTGGCGAATGGAGGCTTTTCGGCGCGCCTTTCCCGGGCGCACGGAGATGATCGACTACTGCCAGGCGCGAAAAATCCCCGTCAAGGCGTCGCTGCGGAAACCGTACAGCTCGGATGAGAATTGTCTCCATATCAGCTACGAAGCTGGGCAATTGGAGGATCTGAATGTCAACGGTGTTGATCTTGTCGAATTCGGGATGACCGTTTCCCCGCAGGAAGCTCCGGACGCGCGGGAGTCGGTCCACATCGAATTCGTGCAGGGGGTCCCGAAGGCGGTCAACGGAAAACCGCTCGGGCCGGTCGAAATCGTCAAGGTGCTCAACGAAATTGGGGGTCGCAACGGTATCGGGCGGATCGACATGGTCGAAAACCGGTTCGTGGGCATGAAGAGTCGTGGTGTTTACGAATCGCCCGGGATGACCTTGTTGTATGACGCTCTGCTGGTACTGGAGCAGCTCACGCTGGATCGAGACCTCGTGCACCTGCGAGACCGGCTGGCACCCGAGGTAGCCGAGTTGGTCTACTACGGGCTTTGGTACACGCCCAAATTGGACGCCTTGATGGCTTTCATTCAGGAAGCGATGAAGCCGGTGACCGGTGAGGTTCGTTTGCAGTTGTACAAGGGCAATATCATGGTGGACGGTCGTACCAGCGCGAGTAGTCTGTACGACGAGGGGATCGCCACGATGGAAGGCGGTGGGTCGTACAACCAGGATGATGCGGAAGGGTTTCTGCGGATCGTCGGGCTTCCCGGTCGCGTGCAGGCCCGCGTCACGCCCCGGCCCTATTGAGGCGGCGTCAAGGTTCTTGGGGAGCGGGCGTGGCACATTCTCGGAAACGCGCAGTCCTGCCGTGAGCGGCGATCGAGGCGACGATGTATCTGCTGGAGAATCCGGTTCTGCAGCGCGAACTGGTGGTCAACCTGCGGACGAAGCGTTCCTTCGTGCTGTTGGCCCTCTACCAGATTCTCTTGGCCTCGCTGGTCTACTTTGCTTGGCCACGTGAGACGCGGCTCCAGGCCAATGCGACAGAAGCCCAGGGGCTGGTCAACATGTTTTTCCTGGGTCAGTACTTGCTGGCGTCGTTGATGTCGCCGAGTTTTGCAGCGGGTACGATCACCGGGGAAAAGGAACGGCGAACATACGAGACACTGTTGGCCAGTCCGCTGCGACCTTCGGCAATCACCTTTGGAAAGCTGCTTTCCTCGTTGACTCCCCTGGCGCTGCTGATCGTCGCTTCGTTGCCGATCGTGATGTTGTGCCTGCCGCTGGGTGGTGTCTCGCCGTTGGAGGTCCTGGCCGCCTATCTTGGCTTGGTGCTCTCGGTGATCACCTTTGGAATGATCAGCGTCGCCTGCAGTAGTTATTTCCACCGCACCGCCGCCTCTCTGGTGAC
The DNA here is from genome assembly GCA_963776055.1 of uncultured Planctomycetaceae bacterium. Taxonomy (GTDB): domain Bacteria; phylum Planctomycetota; class Planctomycetia; order Pirellulales; family Pirellulaceae; genus CAVZLD01. Next base: position 418,999 of record CAVZLD010000001.1, read on the forward strand.
TTCCTATCTTTTGATTCTGCCGCTGGCCTTCCTTGGTGTGCTGGCGTGGATCAGTCTCGAGGCACAGGGCGCCGAACGGTTGCTCTTTACCGTGACCGTACTCCCCCTGATTGCCACGGTGATTTGTGTTGGCCTCTTCTGGAACACGAGCGTGCGTCTGTTGCATCCTCCGGATGTCGGCAGCGAGGGAAAAGAGGTCGTGGATCTGGAAGAGGAGGCCCAGAACGCAGTGGGACTGGTGATCCAACGCGATAAGTTTCCCGACAACCTGTTTGCACCCCCCAAACGAGAAGACCTGATGGACGATGGCGCGAATCCGGTCTACGACAAGGAGATCCACAGCGAGATCTTCAGCCAGGGGACGCTGATGTTACGATTGGTGATCATGATCAGCATGTTGCTGGCGATCCCGATCATGGCCGTCTGTCTGTTCATCTTTCCCCATCGGGCCGCTTGGTATATCGCCTACGTGATCCTGTTCAATATGCTGGTGGGGCCGGTTTTTTCCGCGGGTAGCGTTACCAGCGAGCGGGAACGGCAGACGCTGGATCTGTTGTTAACAACCACGATTACGCCTTGGCAGATTCTGTGGGGCAAGCTGATTGCCGGACTGCGTGTTTCGAGCGTCCTGACGCTGTTTCTGGCTTGGCCGCTCCTGTTGGCTACGCTGATGGTGACCTTCTATTGGAGTAATCTGGCGAGTGTCGGTGCGTATGTGTTGGTGATTCTGGTTACCTGTGCGACGACCGGGACACTGGCCTTGTTCTGTTCCGTCGTCTTCCAGAAGACATCGACCAGTATGCTGACGACGTATGCGGTGATGATCGTGCTTTTTTGCGCCCGGTCGCCATCACCGTTTTTGCCAAGTCGGTCATGCCGGATCGCCCGATCGTGGTCACCGATGATCCGCAGGCCGCGGCCGCCCGGTATGCGTGGAAAGACTCGATCCACCGCTTGGGGGTGGTCAGTCCGTTCGCCGCCGCGCTGGCAGTGCCGCTGCGCGTGGATCGCGTTCTGCCCTCGTACGAGACCGTACCGAACTCCGGGCCGTTTCCGGCGAGCTGGCGGATGTGGGCCGCCTATCTCGCTTGGTCAGCGCTGTGGAACTCGGCGCTGCTGGCGGGGATGATCTGGCTCTTTCACGTGCGCTGGCGCGTTGCCCAGTAACTGCCCGCCTGCGCTGCGGGAGCCAGTATGCTGTGTGAGCCAGTATGACTTGAAGCGCACGGGTCAGCGTTGTCGCTTGGTGAGGACGGGACCGAGGATTCCTTCCACCCAATCATCGACAAAGGTCGATGTGTCTTGGCGGATCATGATTCGATCGCCGGGCAACACGCCGTAGTCCGATTGCCACGTGATTTCGCGGTTCGACGGATCGTAGTTGCAGACCAGCTTCACCATCGTTTGCGGCTGACCCGGGGTGGGACGAAGAATCACGACGTCCATCTTGCGGAATCGAGATTGGGCGCCGACTGCCTCCAGGATCTGCTGGGCTCGTGTTTCCGGCGTCACTGGTAGCGTCATTCTCTTCGGTTTGCCAAATTCTCCGTGCAATTCCACGGTGCATACGTCCGTTGGCGGCAATTCGGGCGTTTCTGCCTTCGCGGTGAGGAAGGGCAGGGCACCGTTGGCCAGAAAACTGCTGCACCCGGTCGTGAGGGGCAGGAGCAGAGCGAGGCTGAAGAGGAAGACAAGATGATGTCTGTACAAGCGGGGGGACATGGACAGCACTCCTTGAAGACCAGCGGATCGAATGATCGGTTAGCCGGCTGCAAGCACAGTCCCCCCGGGCCTGTCCGACCGCAATGTGCTCCGTATCGACCAGAGGCGGGGAAATCTTCAATCGAAGCAGTTTTTTGGTTGGCAAGAGAACCGGTAAAGGAATGTCGCCGCAGAAGAGTGCTTTCAGTGACGGCGCCTTGAGTGCAATCGTATCGCGAAGGTCATTTCTCTGCCCGCGAATCCGGCTCGAACGTGCGGGCGGCGACCGTGCAGTCGCGATTCTGCAATTTGGCCTGTCGCAGCGATTCCGCCGCGGCAGCGCAGATCGCTTCCGTGTCGGCTGCGGGATGGGGTGGGCAGCAGACGTAGCCGGCGCTGAGTGTGGGAGCGGGCAACGATTGCGCCGCCAGATGGTGTGACACTGCGCGGCGCAGGCGATCCAGGATTTCCGTGGCATCCGGAAGGGTGACGCCCGGCAGAATCAAGCCAAACTCGTCACCGCCGAGCCGAACTGCCAGATCGCTGGCTCGAAGATGAGCACGGAAAGCGATCGCAACCTCACGCAGAACGTGGTCCCCGACATGGTGGCCCACCTGCTCATTGACCGACTTGAAGAAGTCGACATCCACCAGCGCGACACAAACACGCGAGTGTTTCTGCAAGTGTGCAGGGAGGGCCTCCATCCAGGCACGCCGATTTGGCAGATCGGTTAATGCGTCATGCATCGCCAAGTGTTTCCAGTGGTTTTGGTCGTGAAGCGTTTCGTGTTGCCATCTTCGCAACTGCACGATGCGATCGAGCAATGTGATGGCCAGGCAAATCTCGCGGGCGGTGCAATTGGCCGGAAGACAAACGTCGGCGGGTTGCGGCTCGCCTACGCTCAATACCGCGATGTGCCCGGCGGAAAGCTCGGTTGCCCATTGCTGCCGCCAGCACGCGGGTCCAGCACGGTCGGTGATGACCAGCGAGGGAAGTCGGTCCGGCTGCGGCGGGACCGTCCGGACAAGATCGACATCCTCCGTGGCGAGATGGGCCAGCCACGGGGGAGAATCGTCTCGGACGTCCAGCAGGACGATCGGTGGCGTGCAGCGATCGGGGGGGGACATGACCGACGGTGTCCTTGGCGGGGGGCAATCGTTTCCTCACTTTTATTGTATCGCACCGGGCGGGCGTCGTTCGGTTTCACGCGATTCCCGTCTGTCGAGCCCGGCGGCTAGTTGCAGACCGGGCACGGGCTGATAGAATCGGTCGAGATTTTGCCAGACGTGGATCAGCTTCCTCTTCGAAACTTGGTCGGTTCCCAGCGGATGAATACCGAGGCCTACGAGACTCCCGTGCTTCCTGCGGCCTGGACGCGCCGACATGTGCTCGATTTGGAGAGTCTGTCGGCGGAGGAGATCACCGCCATTCTGGATACGGCCGACCGTTTTCGCGCGTTGACCGATGGTTGCCGACGGAAGTTGACGGTGCTGCAGGGCCGCACCGTGGCGAATCTGTTTCTGGAAAACTCCACGCGGACGCGCAATAGTTTCTCGCTTGCCGCACGACGTTTGGGGGCGGATACGGTGGAATTCACCGCCTCCAGCAGCAGTCTGTCGAAGGGCGAGACGTTCATCGATACGGCACGAAACATTGAAGCGATGAACGTGGACGTGACGGTGGTCCGTCACCGAACGCCCGGGACGCCCCACGTTTTGTCACGCAGCCTGCAGTGCTCCGTGCTGAATGCGGGAGACGGCGCACACGAGCATCCGACGCAAGGTTTGCTGGACATCCTGACGATTCGCCAACGCGTCGGACAGCTCCAGGGGCTGACCGTCGCGCTCGTCGGAGACATTGCCCATAGTCGAACCGCCCGGTCGAACATCTGGGGTCTGAAGAAACTCGGGGCCCACGTCATCGTCTGCGGTCCTTCGACGCTCGTGTCGCGGCACTGGGAGGAACTGGGCGTCGAGGTAACATACAATCTGGACGAAATCCTGCCCCGCTGTGATGTGTTGAACCTGTTGCGAATCCAGTTCGAACGGCAGGCCACGCGTCCGTTTCCTTCGGTCCGTGAATATGCATTGCTGTATGCCATGAATCGCGAGCGGATGGCGCGGGCGAAGGATGACATCATCATCATGGCGCCCGGCCCCATCAACCGCGGCGTCGAAATCACCACGGATGTCGCGGACGGTCCGCAGTCCGTAATTATGAACCAGGTCACGAACGGATTAGCGGTTCGGATGGCGGTCTTGTGGCTGGTCTGTCAGGTTAATCTCTAGCGCACCGTCTTTGATTGGTTGCATGATGACGCGGATCTTGATTCAGAACGGTCGAGTGGTCGATCCTAGTCAGGATCTGGACCAGGTTACGGATCTCTGGATCGAAGACGGTCGGATCGCTGCGATTGGGGCCGGATCTGGTGCCTGCGATCAGGTTCTTGATGCCCGCAACCGTATCGTGGCGCCCGGCTTGATTGACCTGTGTGCGGAACTGCGCGAGCCTGGTTGGGAAGAAGACGAGACGATCGAAAGCGGAACCGCAGCGGCGATCGAAGGCGGGTACACGTCGATCGCTTGCCTGCCGGATACGGATCCGCCGATTGACAGTCAAGCCAGCGTGGAGTTTGTCCAGCATCAGGCCGCGCGGGCGGACCACTGCCATGTGCTCGTGTTGGCTTGCGTCAGTAAGGGGCGCGCCGGTCAGGAGTTGGCGGAAATCGGTGCGCTCGTCGCGGCGGGGGCCGTCGGATTCACGGATGCGAATGCGCCGATCTATAACGCGGAATTGATGCGTCGCGCATTGGAATACTGCCAGATGTTCGATCGGCCGGTGCTGAACGTCGTCGAAGTCCCCGAATTGACGCACGGCGGCATTATGCACGAAGGGCTCGTGTCGACAATTCTCGGACTTGCCGGAATGCCACCGGAAGCGGAAGATGTCATGACCGGGCGTGACACGCGATTGGCGGAATCCACCGAAGGAAGATTGCACCTGCTGCGCGTCAGCAGTGGTGGTAGTGTTGAACTGCTGCGCCGCGTTAAGTCCCGCGGCGTTCCGGTCACCGCCGGCATTAGTTCTGCCAATTTCTCGATGACCGACGAGTTCCTGCGTTCGTTCGATGCGAACTTCAAGCTGAATCCTCCGCTGCGGTCCCAGGATCATGTGGATCAATGCATCGCTGCCCTGGTGGATGGCACCATTGACGTGATCTGCAGCGGTCACGCGCCTCGCGCGGCGGAAAAGAAAATGAATGCGCTCGATGAAGCGCCGTTTGGGATGGTCAGTTTGGAAACCACTCTGGGGCTTGGTGGGTACCAAGCTTGTTCAGCCCGGTCACTTGGATTGGCCAGAGGCAATTCGCAAACTGAGTACGAACCCGGCGCAGATTCTGGGATTGACCACCAAGGGAACTTTGGCGGTAGGCGCCGATGCGGATGTCACGATCATCGATCCCGACGAGAGGTGGACGGTGGATCCCCGCCGATTCAAGTCGAAGAGCAGCAACACGCCGCTGGCCGGTTGGATTCTGCACGGTCGAGCGACTGACGTGATTGTGGGCGGGCGGATCAAGAAGCGATCGTAGCACGCGCGATCATCGCGTAGCGGACGGCTTGGCCCCGCGGGCTAAGCGAAAGATGAGCATCTCCAGCGCGATCCGGCCACGTTGGGGGGAAGAATGCGTGCCCTTCAACGCCAGATCCGTTTCCAGCAGCCAACGTAACAATTGGCTGCCGCGCTGGCGACCGATTTGGAGCAGTTGTTCCCGAGCTTTCTCCAGGGCGGCCGGTGGCTTGGTTCGGAAACCGGCCTGCGCCAGAGCGGTGCTCAGGTCCGGTCGCTGCCTGCCGCTTTGTTCCAGCCGCTGGAAGTTTCGGGTGGCGATGGCGAATCGCCGCAGTGACCAAGCGATTGAGCCGAATAAGGCTTGCGGGACCTCCCCGGCCTGAAGTAACTGATCGAGCATCTGCAACGCTTGGGCTGCGTCGCCGCCCGCGGCGGCATCGAGCATCTCCCAGGTCGTTTGGACACGCCAACCTCCCACGACCTGTCGCACCAGATTTGCGTCGATCGGAACATTCGGCTTCGCAAAGAGTGCCAGCTTGGCCAATTCCTGGTCCAGCAGCCCCAACTCCCAACCGATCAATTCCGTCAGTTCATCTGTCGCTGCGCGCGATAGCTGGATTCCATGTCGGTGCCGCCCCCAATGTTCGAGCCATTTTCGCACGCGGCCCGTATCGATCCCGCGGCCACGCGCCGCTTCCGGTAGGCGGCTGGCGATGAGCAGGCCGTGGTTCACGATCTGTTTATACAGACGCGTATTGCCGGGCAGGCTGGCAAGGTCCAGGATCAGTACCCCCGAACGAAGTGGATTCTGCGTGTACTCCTCCAACGCGGATCGATGTTGCGAAACGAAATTGTCCGCGTCAGTCAGCAAGACGTGACGCGGGCCGGTCCCGAACAGGGACACTACCGATAGCTCGTCCCGTACGTCGTTCCATGTCGTGTTGCCACCGTCCAGCGCGAGCAGATTGTCATCTTCTGCATCGGGGGGATGTAGATGGTCGAAGATCAGCCGCTTCAAGAAACGATCGGGGCCCACAACCGCCAGCACCGGCGGAAAGGACTCCGGTCGGTCTTGCTGCAAGAAATCGAATGCGTGATAGCTTGTTGGGGCCATCCGATACCACTCCCTGTTTCTCCCGCGTGGCCCATGATTGCCGTGGTCGGCTGATGGCCGGACGGGCCGAGGCTGACCCCCCAGAGCCTACTCGGTTGGACGACGGCTGAAAAGGCAGTTGCCGCCGTGCGCTAAATTGAAAGGGCAGGGCAGCGTCCGCACGGAAGTGCCGGTCAGCTTGATCTTGCGCGGTGACGTGGCAGCTTCGCGAACCGCCGTGCTACTCGGCCGCCGGTTCGAATCGTTGAATTCGGCCCTGAGGTGGGCGTTCGCGAATCGTGATGGGGGTCGGCAATTGGTCGCGAGTGACATTCCCCGCACGGTCGCGGACTTCCATTTGCAGGAAGAGCGTGTCGGGGAGTTCTTCCGAGGGTCGCCAGCGATGTCGACCCAGGTTCGGGAGATCCGGACCGAGAGCGGTCCACGGTTCCTGAGGTGAGGCGGCGTAGCTGAGGCGGATAGGGGTTTCGAGCAGATGCGAGTCATTGGCCGTCCAGATGATGTCCACTGCGGGACCGGCGGCATCCGCCTCGATCCGGGCGGAAACCAGCCTAGCCTCCGGGCGGGTCCAGTCGACGCCCACCCAAAGATCGGCGGTATCGCCCGGCTTTGGCGGGCTGGCGGACGATCCACGCTGGTCCTGGATCAGGAGTCGGAAACCATAGATTCCCTCCTGCTGCACTTCGACCGCAAACGGCGAGGTCTGATCCGAATCGGTGCCGTACACACGCCAGTCCTGTCCATCGTTGTCGGTGATCCAAAGTTCGACGCGAGCCACTTCGTTCTCCGTGATGTCAACCAGTTCGTAATCCAGATTGAATCGGGAAGAAGCGGTCATTGGGACTTCACGCGGGGGCCGCAGTCGAATCTCTGGGCGATCCATGGGCTCCGGCATGTTCGGAGAACGAAAGGCCATTTCGCTGCCCGTGGAATGCGGGGCGACACTGGCTCCCGATGTCGCAGTCGGAGACCATGGCCGATCACGATCGTCACTTCGAAATACATAGTCGAACGGCGCGTTGGATGGAGTTGCCGTTGGACTTCCGCTGTTGCTCGGTTGGCCTGGGGCCCCTGGATCCGACACCAGCCGACTGGATCTCGGAGACCAGTTGGCTGTCTCGCCGGCCCCAGAGGGTCCTGCCTCAATTCGCGGGGGCAAACCCGAGGCGGCGGGCTGGGGCTCCCAAGGCAGCGGCTTCGGCGAACCATCTCGCGGCGCCGGGGAGGGCGCTCGCAGTGGATCCGGCAGTGCCGCCGTGTCCGCGGCGGTCATCGGCGATTTCACGGGGGCGATGGGGGCTACGGCGGATGTCGACGGACTCGACATGGAGTCAGGATGACCGAGAGAGATCAGATCTTGGCCGTTTCCGGTCGCTTCGGTGTGGCCGATGGGCGGCGACGTCGGCGACAGCTCGATCTGATCGCTGTGTTCGGCGGTGTTTCCCGCGCGATCTAACACGGCAGCGCGGATCCGGACCGTTCCCTGTTGTCGGCCCGCCGTCCACGTGACCTCCCCCGAATACTCGGCGGCGGCCGGATTCGGTACGGGCAAGTCAACGGTTACCGGTTGCCATTGCTCGTCGCCCTCGAATTGATACTGCAGACGAAACGTGGTCTGATCCAAGTTGTGATCGTTGATCGTCCACCGGCTCTGCAAGGAGCCCGGAGAACGTGCCTCCACCGACATTGTCAGCTTGGGAACGGTCGTGTCCACGATGACGACCTTCTCCGGCCGGACAACCGCATCCGGCGACAGCGGATCTTGGTCTGTGCGGACGACGAACCAGTATTCGCCGTCTTCGCCCGCTTGGAAATCGAACTTCTGATCCAGCGCCCGCCGGCGCTGGTACAGCGCCCAGGACTCTCCCTGATTGCCCGAGACATACAACAGAACTTCCTGCGGAGGGCGAGCTTGGGGATTCAGGTAAAATGGAATGGAGAACAGGCGTTGCCGAGTGTAAATCGGTTCCCGCTCAGTGTTCGCGCGTGTCGCCTCGGTTGGTTCACCGGCCGGCAGTGTTCCCAGGGAGATGATCAGGCTACCCACCGCGAGAATGCCCGCCAGGACTAGCCAGGCTCGCGTGCGTCGGGGCCGCCGGGCATTACCCCGGTTGATTTGGCAATCGCCACCGCCGCGGCCCAACCGATTTCGCAAGAGCCTCATCCACCAAGCTTTTCCGTCCCTAACGCTTTGCACCGCGACACTCCCTGTCTGAGTTGAACAGGCGACCCAACGAGAATTCGTCGGCATCATGCGGTATCGGCGCTCCGGGTCAGGCCGCTTGAAGAGACCTTGTGGCAGGCATCGCCTGGGTAGATGAGGGGCTTTGGGCCGGCCTTGGGGGCCAGGAATCCGAGAGCTGCCTGCGCTCGGATGGTATACAGCGATCCTAGTCGAGTTCGGCGGACTCGGGTTCCATGGGAACGATCCGCGACATTTGGATCAACTCCTCGGGATTGGTCGTGTCCGAAAGGAATGAAACGTGTCCATCCGCAAACGCCGCGCACATTCCACCCACATGACTGCTGCTGCAGCAACCGGGCAGACCGGTATCGATCCCTTGGGCGAGTTGCGAATCGGTGACGTCCCGCGGCTCAAGCCAGTTGATACCGCTCGAGTGATTCTCGACCAGGATCAGAGTCTGGGGGATCCCCCGGCCGCCCGTCATGTCCGAGATCTTCGTCGTTTTGTCGGCGTTGAATACCATGCCGGGTCCGGTGACGACGCAGTAGCTCGTGTCGCCATCTAGTGAGGTTTGATCACTGGGACATCGAAAGACATCCGGCATTTGTAGCGCCAGGGCCTGATTCTGAGGGCTGTCCCACGGCGTGGTGAAGTCGTATTGGCTGTGGAGTGCTTGGGCTTCGGGCCCGAGATAGGGAAGGATCAGCACGCGCCAGCTGTGCATCGGCTTCCCGTTGGCATCGACGGTGTAGGCGGGCGGAAAGGTCCTGTTGACGGATTCGTACTGAAGGATGGCCAGGGACACTTGCCGCATCTGATTCGTGCACTGAGCGCCGGCGCGCGGCTTCGCGAGCGGCGTTGACGGCGGGGAGCAGCAGCGCGACGAGGATTCCGATGACCGTGAGTCCTCCCAGCAGCAACGCGCCGAGGACGACGGCAATCACCGGAAGGTTGGACGAGCTGGCCGGGGGGCGGCGGACGGTCTCCGCCATGGGGATCGGAGCGGCCGGGAGGGAGATCGTTTGGCCACAGCCTGCGCAGGGGCCGGATTGACCCGCAAATCGATCCTCGACCTGTGTCTGTAGACCGCAATGCGGACATTGGAAGGGAATCGGCATGGGAGCACCTCCTGGGCCCGGACCGCCGAAATAGGCCGAAATGGAATCCGGCAAACGGCGACTTGAAGCCTCCGAAAGAATGTCCAAAAACGGCTACCTTCCCGATCTTAGCCGGTCGAAGACAACTCCGCCACAGACACGAGGGGGGCAGGGCGGCGCATCGGAAGAACCGGGCTGGAACGCATCCAGAAGCTCCACCGCGACCGTCAGTCGCTCCACCGGCGGTCGGCGGCAACGAGTTGCCGGGCGTTGGCCGGGCCTCCAAGCGTGGACCGGTGGCAAGATCTTGCTGGACTCGTTCCGGGGCATGTGGATAATAGCGTCAGGGTTGGTTTCTTCCTTGGCTGCGAGGGGAACGCATCCGAAGCGTAGCTGGCGAACTGTGCGGGCCGCAGGTGGTTGCCTCCGGCGGGCCGGAGTTCCTGGTGCTTGGGGATGCGAGATCCTATGGATCGTAGCGGTTTCCGTACTGCGCGGTGGCGCGGTGCGAAGTTCTCGCGATAGCACCGAAGAGACGGAAACGAATAGCTTCCTGCCGGTGAAAATTCGAGAAATGCGGTACGGGGGTGAGCTTAGCGAAACGGAATTCCGAACTACTAAAAACGTCCTTGGCCGAATGGTTTCGGACCGAGTTAAAGCGAAGGGATGATTCAGTTTATACCCGGTCGTGTTGTTTGAAAGGGAAGGATACGACCGGACCACCTGACCCGCCAAGGAAGGCTGCTCTGACCGGATCGCTTCAGCGGTAAGAACAGCGAGGGCGTGGTTTGCGTAACAGCTCGAGGTAAGCGTGCGGACAAGGATGCCCCGACAGGCCCCCATGGCAGCAGAAGTTGCCGGATCGGCCAATCGAGCAACACCAGGGAAAACGACCAGGCCGATTGGCGCGATCAATTAGACGGCTCGCGCTGCTTTGTTGAGCCGAAAGGAGTGACCATGCCCGCAGGTAAGGATGGTTCGTCAAGTCGACGGGGAAGTGGAACCACCAAAAAGAACGCTTTCTGTTCGTTTTGTCGCAAAAGCTATCGCGACGTGGGGCCTTTAGTTGAAGGACCCGGCGATGTCTATATTTGCGGCGAATGCATTGACCTCTGTCAGTCAATCTTGGAACAGGAACAGCGTCGTCGCGGATCGACGAAGCAATTGTTCAGTGAGATTCCCAGTCCGCGCAAGATCGTATCGCAACTCGACGAGTATGTCATCGGGCAGATGGCGGCCAAACGCGTTCTGGCGGTCGCCGTTCACAACCATTACAAACGGTTGGCGTTGGGTTGGGGGGGCTCGGATGTCGAGATCGAGAAATCGAACATCATGCTGATCGGCCCGACCGGCTCGGGCAAGACTCTTTTGGCACGCACGCTGGCGCGGATCTTGAACGTGCCGTTCGCGATCGGCGATGCGACAACGCTGACCGAAGCCGGTTACGTTGGCGAGGATGTGGAAAACCTGCTGCTGAAGCTGCTCCACGCCGCTGATTTCGATATCGAGTCGGCGCAGCGCGGCGTGTTGTACATCGATGAAATCGACAAGATCGGCAAGACCTCACAGAACGTTTCCATCACGCGGGACGTCTCCGGGCGAAGGCGTGCAGCAGGCACTGCTGAAGATGTTAGAAGGCACGATGGCCAACGTGCCGCCGCAAGGTGGCCGGAAGCATCCGGAGCAACAGTACATTCAGATGGACACGAGCAACATCCTGTTCATCTGCGGTGGAACGTTCGTGGGAATCGAAGAGATCATTCGCAAACGCCTGGGCAAACGTTCCATTGGGTTCGGCCAGGGCACGCGACGGAGCGGATGCAGCCGATCACGGCTTGACGGAGTTGCTTCCGGAGGTTACGAGCGACGACATCCTGGAGTACGGCTTGATTCCCGAACTGATCGGTCGACTGCCGGTCACCTGTCCGCTGACGCCGCTGGACGAGGAAGGGCTGGTCCGCGTGCTGACCGAGCCGAAAAACGCCCTCGTGAAGCAGTACCAGAGTCTGTTCGGCATGGAGCATTGTGAACTGAACTTCACCGATGATGCGTTGCGTGCGATCGCTCGCCGAGCGATGAAGAAGGACACCGGGGCACGCGGACTTCGATCGATCATCGAAGAGGTGATGCTGGACATCATGTACGATTTGCCCGAACAGGAGCCGGGGAGCAATTTCCTGATCACTGAGGAGATTGTCGACGGGCAAAACAAGCTGTTTCAGTTGCCGCCCCAATCGAAGAGCGCCTGACCCTCCATTCTGTCTGTCAGTCGAAGACTGCAGCGCGTAGCACTTCGCGGTCGCGTCTCGTCGCCGTTTTTGCTCGGAAGAAACGTCGCCACGAACGCTGCCGTGATTGTGCGACGCGCACCAGCTCGCCACAGCGTCATACGAAGCACGGAGACAGAGTTCGGTCACTCAGTGCTCTCTGTGGTGAGTCCGTTGCTGCGACGGCTCGGTTAGCTGAACCGAGCCGCGCATTCCGCTCGACGGCCGGTGCGGTCGGTGTTCACCGCGGAATCCTACCGTCGATCCAATGCGCGAAGGAACACCTTCTCGAAACGGTCGGCTTGCAGTTGGATGTGGTAGTGGTCCATTACATACTCCCGCCCGGCCCGGCCCATTGCTTCCGCATTGGCCGGTTCCTGCTGCAGGCGACGGACGGCTGTGGCCAGCGCCTGCTCATCCCCAGGGGGCACGCAGATTCCGCTGCCAGCCGCTTCCACGACCTCACGAATCACACCATCGATCGCCAGGATGATCGGCCGCCCCGCCGCCATGTAGTCGAAGACTTTGTTGGGAAACGGCGTCCGAAATTCGGGGATGTTGCGCAGCGTGGCCAGGCAGGCATTCGATGCGGCCAGCAAATCGCGGACCCGCTCTTTCGGGAAGAAGCCTGCGAAGTGAACATTCTGCAGTCCGCGTTGGTGAACTTCCTGTTCGAGTCGCTCGCGTTCTTTTCCACCGCCGGCCAACAGGAAACAGATCTCGGGGGACATCACGCAGGATCTCGGCGGCACGGATGACGGTATCGAGGTCGTTGGCCATTCCCAGGGCACCCGCATAGGTGACAATGAACTTGTCCGCCAGACCCAGTTGCTGTCGCACGTCCTGGCCCTGGCTGTCGGGGGTGAACAGCTCCGGATCGACCCCCATGGGAATGAACGTGACCAGCTCCGGATCGATTCCACCCCGCACCAGGTAATCTCGGTAAGCCGGCGAATTGACGACCAGTTGTCGAGCGACGCGGTAAAAGAACCATTCGGCGCGGCGAGCGAGCCAGATCAACAGGCGATTCTTCAGAACGCCCATCCCGATCGCGAATTCCGGCCACAGGTCCAACACTTCCAGGACGAACGGTGCGCGACGCAGCAGCGCAACCAGCCAGGTGGAGGGGAGCTGGAAGATCGGGGGCGTGGTTCCCAGCACCAGATCAACCGGGCCGACTTTCATCGCGGTCCAGAACGAGCAGGGCAGGAAGGAGAGATAAGAGATCGTTCGCCAGATCAATCCGCGTTGGACCGACGGAATGGCGTAGGCGCGGACAACCTGTACCCCATCGTAGAGCTCCACACCCCGATCGGCGATCCGCCGCCCGGTCAGATAGTCGACCTGGCTGGCGACGATCGTTACCTCGTGGCCCTTGCGGACCAATCGCCTGGCGATGTCGAGATGCCGGGTCCCTCCCGGGTGCTGATGATCGACAAAGTTCTGGTGAATAATCAGAATTCGCATGCCAGCCAAGCCTGCGTTTTGCTTGCCCCTACGGACGGAAGCTGCGCTCGCTCAGGGCGACAGCCCTTCCCGATCGCCGCACGGCGGAGCGACTTGTACCCAAGGGACGGTCCCCGACTCGATCGTCTCTCACATTGCGTGAGAAAGCCTAGCACAACGGTTTCTCAGCGTGAAGGCGAACGCTCGACTATACTTAAGTACTCTCGCGCCGGGCGGAACGCTCACAAACTGGGGATGTGCCGATTCGTTTTCGCACCCCCCTTTTGCCGGCGGTGCCACGAATGGCGGAGGTGCGAAGGTTGGCGGTCCGACGCGCTTCGACGAGGAGAAGGTGGGGACCAAAGGTAAGCAATACCGAGTGAAACCGTGGATCGATTGATGGCGAAACAAGGTGGTCCGTCGCCCGACGGGCCTTGGCGAATTGTGCACATGAGTTCGGTGCACATTTGGAACGACACGCGTGTCTTTCATCGGATGTGTCGATCACTAGCCGGTCTGGGCCACGACGTTCACTGGGTGGTTCCCTGTTCGGATCGGACGGAAGTAGACCAGAGAGACGGAGTCTGGATCCATCCGGTAACGATCGCTCGAAACCGACTGAATCGAGCTTGGTCTACGGCTCGGCAGGTCTGTCGCGTGGCCGTGGGGCTGCAGGCCGATATCTATCATTTTCATGATCCGGAATTGATCCCGCATGCCTTGTGGCTTAGCCGGCGCGGGCATCGCCTGATTTATGATGCGCACGAGGATCTGCCCAAGGACCTTTTGGGCAAGCACTGGATCCCGCGGCCATTTCGACATCTTCTTGCCAAGCCCTTGGATCAGCTCGAACGCTTGGCTGCTGCTCGTTTAGCCGCTGTTGTGGCTGCCGAAGAGGAAATTGAGAAGCGGTTTTGCGCGCCGGGGCGGGAAACCGTGACGATTCACAACTACCCGCCTCTGGCGGACTTTCCGGCCTGTCGGGCCGAGAGACGTGCAAAATCGCCCTACGGCGTTGCGTTCGGCGGTATCAGCCGATTGCGAGCAATTGAGCCGATCGTGCATGCCCTGGGGCTCCTCCCCGAAGATCTGGACGCAAAACTGATCTTGAGTGGCCGTTGCGAATCCGAAGAATTGCTTGATTCCGTTCGACGTTGCCCGGGGTATTCACGCGCCGATTATCGCGGATGGTTATCCCGCGACGAGATGCGATCTCTGCTGCATGATGCCACCGTCGCGCTGATTCTCTTTTCACCAGCCCCAAACAATCGGCAGGTGCGTTCCAATCGATTTTATGAATCCTTAGCGGCGAGTGTGCCTGTGATTACGTCGGATTTTCCGGCCTGGCGTTCGATCGTTGATCAGATCGGTTGCGGGATTCACGTTGATCCACAGAATCCCGAGGCGATAGCCCAGGCGTTAACCGATCTGCTGGCTCATCCTGAGAAGGCTCGCGAGATGGGAGCGCGCGGACGACGAGCGATTGAAGATCGTTTTAACTGGGAGTGTGAACAGCAGAAACTCGTCGCGTTGTACGCACGTTTGATGGACGCGTCGAGACCGTGACTTCAGTTGGATGAAGGGCGATTCCACGGAGGATCGGGCACGGCGTCCGCATGTCCGCGCGGACCGAACAGCATTCCAAGGATCTGGCGAAGTTCCATCCGGAAAAACCTGGCCATCAGGAGGGTGGTGACGAACACCACCAGCATCGCCACTGCGATGTCTTCGCGGCGGCCTATTCCGGGAAAGCCTGTCGTGACCCACACCGTCAATACGCTTACAACCGGCAACGCAATGCGGCTGGAGAGCTTCATGACCAGCGCCCAACCGGGGATCTCCAACGCCGTGCATGCCGCCGCGATCAAGATGGGCACGGCCAAGCAGCGGCCGATACCGACAGCAACCGCTAACGTGGGCAAATCACCAGCCCAGCAACCGATCACCGCCGCAGCGACAATCGAAGCTGCGTCGACTACGAGCGTCTTCGCGTAGACGTCCCATCGCCCCATCACTTGTAGCGTGCTGATGGCCAGCGGATTGAGAAGCCGCAGAATCAAGACCAATGACATGACCTGCACCACGGGAATTGCGTTGTCCCACTTGCCGGCCCACAAGAGATGGATGATGGTCGGGGCGAATAATGCGATGGCGGCGAAGCAAGGTGCGCTCAGCAGTGCCGTTAACGTGATCGAACGAGTGAACGCTTGTGCTAAACGACGTCGGTCCGCCTGCAGCCTTGAAAAAGTGGGCAACATAACCTGTTGAAATCCCGCAACGACGACCGTCGAAAAAGCGACGGTCAGCTGGAATCCGAACAGGTATTCGCCGAGAAGATCTGGTGCCAAGCGGCCAATGATCAGGTAATCACCCATCGTCGTGATGGCGGCCAATCCGGCTGAAACCATCACCCAACGGCTGATTCGGAAGATCTTGGCGAAGGCCGGTCGCGTCAGGTTGGCCCCTCGATCGATCGGCCCGGCCGCCTGACGGAAGAATGCCCATTCGATAAGCACCGAGATGCTGAGCGGGATGACGAAGCTGTACGGCCCCATCCCCAACGCCGCGAGGGCCACCATGCTTGCGTACGCCGTGAATGCCGCGACGGCCGTTGACTTGGCAATCGTCGAGAACCGCAACTCAATGGATAAGCGAGTTCGATGCAATGCCCCGAACGTTTGGAGCAGGAGACTGACTGCCATCAGAACCACGAGCCAACGCAAGCCCTCGGTCTGGAAGTACCACTCCGCCGCTGGAGTGAACGCCAGCAGAATGACCGCTGCCAGCATGTTGAAACCAAGACCGTACTGCAGATAGACACGCGCTTCGCGGAGTGCCGAAACACCTTGCTGCTGCATCACGGGCACCATTCCGCCATGGCGCAGTCCGTCGACGAGCATCCGGAAGGAAAGCAACATCCCCCAGACTTTGTAGTCGTTGCTCGTTAAGAGCCAGCCCAGCGCGAATTGAGCCAGGAGTGCGGAGAGTTTGGTGGCGACGAGTGAGGCCGCGACGAGCAGTACTCCCCAGAATGCCTGCCGGGCGAACGATTCGGTTCCACGATTCATGAGCGTTTCGGACAACCGCTTGCTACATTGTCATCGGAGATGAACTGCACGTTCTCGTATCCAGCCAGGCTGTGCTCGTAGATGGCACGGATCTTATGGTACGGGCCTTCGAAAAGATACGTTTTCTTCCTCAGCAGCGCCGCCAGTATGCCGACGTGCAATCGAGTCGTCAGTACAACTTCTGCATCAGCGATCGCGTCGCAGAAGCTCGAGAAACTGTCGTAATCCTTTCGACTTATATCACGGACGAGCCGGGGTAAATCGGTGAGATCCGGGTGCTGTTGCTGAATGATGGCCTCGCATTGCGCTCGAAACGCCGTCATGCGCTGGCTTGCCAAGTAAGCCCGGAGCGGATAGAGCGGCCGTTTCAGTACGGCAGGTATATACCGCCGCCACCGGGAGCGAGAGGCGGTGCCTGGTCGCGTAAATCGCCCCGAGTGTTCCGAGTCGTCGCGTTCGACGATCAGAAGATGCTTGCCGCGGTGATTCTTGAGCGAAGACAGGAAGGGGGTATCGACAAGCGCAAAGGCAGTGTCGTGCGACAGCGCCACACGGCAACAAGAAGGTAGCTTGCCGTCCTCCAACAGATGTCCGTAACTGATGGACTCACGACAATATAATTCGATGGGGGCCGACCGCTCCGGCAGTCCGGCCGTTGGCCGTTCCGTGGGGTAATAGAACGTCGAAGGCAACATCAGAATCGGAGTATCCGGAAATTGGCTCCAGTACTGTTGGAAGATGCTGGGGATGACACGATAGTGCTGCAGCATGCCGCCATTGCCGCCCATTAACAGCATCTGAGCTTGTTCCGGCTGATCCACAAACGTGAGGTCACAGCGGCGAAAAAGTTGCTCGGCACCCATTCGGATCAGTTTGTCGCCGTTGTTGCCGACCGGCTCACCCGTAGGACCGATCAATGGAATTTCGAAGATCGGGACTCCGTGCAGGTCGCTCAGTCGATCCTGAAGATTCTGTAACGATGGATGAGCAGGCATCAGGGCACGTCTTTGTTAGCAGGCCGAATCCGGCAGTGTGGACGCCTGGCAGGGATCGGTTCCGTCGATCACGTACTGGAATAGCCGGTGGTACGCTCCGAGGACAACCCGACAATTGTACGACTTCAGTACGGTTTCCCGCGCGGCCCTGCCATGTTGGCAGATTTGGTCGGGGGCCGAAAGATATTCGAGAATAGCATCGGATAGAGCGTCCGCCTTCGGGGGAATGATCCGACCGTTGATTCCGTCCTGGATCAGATCCGTGATTCCTGAGACGGGTGTCCCGAGGCATGCTGAGCCCGGCTGACATGGCCTCTACGAATGATGCCGGCATTCCTTCTTGAGTCGAAGGCAGAGCGAACAGGTCAGCTGCCGCGTAGTATTGCTCCACCTGAGGCGTGTGGTCGATCCAGATCGTGTGGCCTTGTAATCCGAGCGAAGCTTCCCGTTCCTTCATGGTACGCACGTACGCCGGACTCTTTGCGGGGCCCACAAAAACCAGTTGACAATCCCGGCCTGCCTGCAAGACCTTGGCTAACGCCTCCAGCAACAGGTGCGGCTGCTTTCGCGCAATCATGGCTCCGGTAAAAATCAGCGTAGGTCGGTCCGGCAGGCCCAGTTGTGCGCGAAGTCGGGACTTTTCTTGCGCAGTTCGACGAGGGCGCGAAGCGCGTAGCATTCACGCCCATCGGGATGCGCGCGATCTTCTGCGGTGACACGCCAAACTGTCGCAATTCGGCTTCGATCGCTTGACTCATGGCAATCACGGCGTCCATTTCACGCAACATGCGACGTCGCTTTTGAGGCAAACCAAGCAAAGATTTGATGCCAGATTTGTCTGTGAATTCGTCGCCTTGCAAGGCGACGAAAATCACGGAGGGCAAGCCAAGTTGATGCGCGAGGTAGGCGGGTGCCATGGTGTAGTGATACCCACCGAGACCATGCAATACGTCAAAATCGCGGAAGTTCTTCCGAATCCAGCGTTTGCCCTGGTGCAAGAATTGCAGCATGTTCGCGGTTCCGGCTCGAAAGGGCGCCACAAAATGTTGCTGTTGGTAGACTTCGGTCGGCGGCTGCTCCGGATTCCCATGCGCAAGTGTGATCTTCAGAGCGGCATCCGGGGCGGAGGAATAGAGTCGGAAGGCGAAACTGCCGGGGCCGTGATACTGCTCGCTTGATCCTCTCGGTGCCCACAGCAAGACGCGCAAAGGCTTCTGCGGTGGAACGGAACGGCGGGGAGATAGGGATTGCATCGCGGCCTGTCTCGGCAGTGGCAGAAGTTACGCCTCAGCCAATCGTCGCAGAATCTCGATTCCGCGGTCCAATGTCTCGTCCGACGCGGCGTAAGAGATGCGGAAATGAGTGTCCTGGCGGCTGAAGATCTTACCGGGAATGACCAGCAGGTTATTCTCAATCGCCCGTGCGACAAACTCCGTTCCGGTACCCCAGGGAACACGGGGGAAAACGTAAAAAGCACCACCCGGAACGACGAGTTCGTACCGATCGGAAAGTCCTTGGACGATCTTGTCCCGTTTGTTTCGGTACACCCGCATCCATTCGCGGACATCCACGTCCAACGCGGTTGCCGCCGCCCACTGGGCCGGCTGCGGTGCGCAGACGAACGTGTACTGCTGCAGCTTGATCATCGTCTCGATGATGGCTGCCGGCCCGTGGGCAAAGCCAACTCGCCAACCGGTCATGGCGTGGCTTTTGGAGAAACCGTCGATCACAATCGTTTGGTCATTGAACAGGGCAGGGGACGCAAATGGCTGATCGTAACAGAACTGTCGGTAGATTTCATCCGAGATCAACGCCACGTTTCGCTCGGCGGCTAATTCCGCCAAGCCCTGCATCTCTGCGGCGGACGCCACGGCACCGGTCGGATTGGCCGGACTGTTGCAGAGAATGAGTTTAGTCCGCGGCGTGATCGCTGTTGCGACTTGCTGCAGGTCGATTCGAAAATCCGGATAGGTATCCACGAAGATGGGTTGTCCGCCGACCAAGCGGACCAGCGGGTCGTACATGACGAAGAACGGGTCGAAGACAATCACTTCATCGTCGGGGTCGACCAGCGACATCATGGCAAGCATTAACGCGCCACTGGTGCCGGACGAGACGAACACTTGGCGGTCACCGTGAGGATACTGCTGATCGATGGCGGACTGCAGTTTGTCGCGCAAGACCGGCATGCCTTGTGTTAGAGCGTAGCCGTTCTTGCGACTTTCGATCGCCGTGGCGCACGCCTGACGGACCGCCGGCGGGACGTCAAAATCCGGCTGGCCGATCGACAGGTTCACCGGATCGCTCAGCTTGGCCGCCAGATCGAACACCTTGCGAATTCCGCTGCTGTCGAAGGTCCTGGTTCGCTCTGCAATCCAATGGCTCGGATCCACCTGGTTTCTCCTGCGTGTTATTGTCTCGTGAGGCAACAACGCGTAATGTACTACGCGGATCAGGTGAGCGACCAGTCGGTAAGAGCGGAATCCCGCATGGGCTCTCCGGCTTTCGGACAGGCTTGAAGCATCATCTGGCTTGGAGGTACCGAGCACGCCGGGGTGACAACTTCCCAAGACGGTGGGGGATTAATCCATCGGCGGTGCAGATTGTTCCCGCGTGGTCCAACCGTTCAACGGACTTTGCACTGGAACTTCAGCGTTCCCCCTTCGCCCGGGCGCAACGGCTCGGAAAGCTGCCATCGCAGGGTCAGCGACTCGCCGACGTTCAGTTGGTGCGAGAACTTGGCGGGGCGGTCGCTTTCGGCTGTTTCCGGCACGTACTCCAACCGTGTCGTCAGGTTGTCAATGATCGTGACCTGCTGCAGCGTTTGATCCCCCACGTTGTCGTACCGCAACGTGAATTCTACACGCTCGCCCGGTCGCGCGGCACAACAGGAAGCGACTTTGACGATCCGCAACCGAGGGTTATCCGGTTCCTCGAGTCGATAAACGACTCCGGTCCCTTCCACAGTACGGTCAACAATCGCGGGGCGCTCCGCCAACAGAATCTCCGGCATCTGATCCAAGGTCCATTCTTGCGCGGCGAGAATGTGTTCTGCCAGTCGGGCCTTTTCCGTCGTGCAGTCGATGCCGATGCGAAGGATTTGGAAGTCTTCGTACGCCTGTCGCGCGGCGGTGTACTCGACCAGCCGCAGAGGACTTTCCAGCACCACGCGCCGCGACGGGTCCCACAGTGCGCGGGGGCCACGAATTCCGAGTTCGCGCACCGGCACGTCGGGCAGCAAGAGCGTATGAGCCAATCGATCCGCCTCCTCGGTGCGGGTTACCAGCGGTTGGTTAAACAGTTGCGTGCGTTCCAACAGCCCTTCCTGAGAAGGACCCGAAATTCGGCGAACGGCGGCAAATCGCGGCGCATACAGGCAGACGCTATTGGAAGCGGTTACGACGGTCCGGCCTTCGATCGTGTCGAAGTGGGCCACCGTGTCCTCCAAGTCAAGTCCAGATACGCGACCCTGCACGTTGACTGCAACGCGGGTCGATGCGTCGCCACCGTCGCAGATGTACTCGTCGGGTGGCCATGGCCCGGCAATTCCCTCCGGCCGCCACTGTTCGAGATTGGACTCGCAGGAGTAACAGGCGGTCGGACAACCGTCGACGCCGCAGGATCCGAACGCACAGGAGCCCGAGGAATCCGATGACTCTTCCTGCTGCGGCAGCGGCATGACGGGTGGTGAACCAAACAGGAACTCCGCGTCCATTTCGCCGCGCGTTGGCAGGCGCAGAACCCATCCGCAGGATCGCAATGGGGCGACCCAGTTCATCGGCGACCTGCAGTGGATCCTCGCCGGGTAGTGTGTCACGGAACCGCTGCTCCTGGGGATCCTCCGACCGCGGGTAAGCTTGCTGCGGGTTTTCCACGTAGATCACGCGGACGATCATCTTTCCGGCCAGAGCAAGCTCCAGATCTTCCTGCGTGATCTCCACGGGAATCGGAAAGCGATTCTTCTGTCCACGTGGCGGATACAATCGATCAATGACCTCGAGACTCGGATAAACGTCGCTGCCGGCGTGTTGCGGGATGTCCGTCACGTGCAGTCGATAGACGCTGCCGGCGAGAAGTCCCACGTTGAGTGTTTGGGAGGCCCACGAAGCGTCCCCATCGCAGCCTACCGACACGGCGGCTCCCGAAGGTACTCGGAACTGCACCGGCTGGATGTAGCCCTGCAACGGCAATCCTCGCCGCATTTGGCGAATGCCGATTTCGCCCGGTGGTAGATCCACGCGGTTGAGATAGTGGACCGGTGCCTGACTCCAGACGGTGCCCAAACAACATGCCAGGATCAACAGCGATGCAGGAAGCCACCGCCAGGATGGGCTGTTGCACGGACGTCGTTCGAGTTCAGCTCGACTCATGGATCAGGTTCCCGGACCGACTCGGATGGGCTTGCACGAACTGCGCGAAAATCACCGCGGGCGATCGTGCCTAGCCCGTTGTGATTTCGCTCCGGCGATTCCCTGCCGTGGCACGCCGGCGGCACGGCAGGGGATCAGGCATCGTGGCTCGCCGATTTGAAGCTATTGGCACGAAGCGTCATAGCACTGGGCGCCATAGGCACTCATGTCGGCCGCCCGGGCCCATCATGTGCGGATGGCCATTGTTGTAGTGAATCTGCCCGGTGGAAGCTCCACCGTAGTGATGTGGGCTGTAGTGCACTGACGGGTGAATCGTGTCTTCCTTGATCCAGGCCTTCGACGGCGGCTGCGGATAGCTCAGGCCCGGCCGTTGCTTGACGTTGATCTTCAGCTTCTCGACCGGCTTGGGCAGGTGCCTTGCGGTCCAGTTGTGCATGACGTGTTTCTGCAGGCCCGCGGGTACGCCCAACGGAATGTGCGGCGGGCCGGGCAGCCCAATCGGCGTGCCCGACATCGTCATGCCGTATTGCGGCGCGTTCAAGCCCGAGACCAGCCCGGGGGGCATCCCGCCGGGCGGCATCGGAACGACCATCGGGTTCATGTTGTACCCGGGATCGACTGAAAAGCGTTGCCCGTGATGGGGCAGGCAGCCTGCGCCGGTGGGTGCCGGAGCATTCGTGCCGAGCGGCGCGTGATAGCCGGCGGGCATCACTTCCACATCGGATGTTACGCTGCCTTCGTCGATGCCCGGCGTTTCGAGATCCTTATTGCCCAAGCGGATCACGGCCAGGATTACACCCTTGCGACTGGCTTCTTCGATCGGGTCAAGCCCCGGATCGAGACGCGTGCTGACCAGCGTGGCGACGTCGGCGACCGCCAGGCCCTGGAATTCCGGATCGGGCAGGTAGATCACCTTGGTGACCATGTTGCCCGCCAACACTTGGTCAAAATCCTCTTCGCTGAACTGGATCGGAATCGCATTGTGAGCCAAGTAGGCCAGACTTCGGTACGCCGGAGGACCCATCTCCAAGGTCGGGTACAACTCGACGCCCTCGCGGCCCGTGCCCGGGATGTGCGTCAGCTTCAGGCGGTAGATGGCACCTTGCTGAAAATTCTGACGACCGGGTGTCACCAGCGGCGAGGAGTCGAACTGCCCCACGCAGCTCACGTCCCAGTTGATCTGCATCGACTCGGGCTTGGTGAACAGGACTTGGACCTCTTCGCCCATCCCCTCACCCGTCTGGCAAGATGCGGCGGCAATCTGCTCCATTGCCCCGCCGGATCCACCGGCCATGCCCGCGTTGGCCATCATCGCCGCTTGGCCCATCGCCCCGATGGTTGCGGCGTCGGCGAATGGCGGCATTGGCGGCGCCAGAACACCCGGACCAGGGCCTCCCACGCCCGGGCCCGGTTCGGCCAGTCGAGCAGCTGGAGGCAGGTTATGGCCTCCCGTCAGCCCGCACCCCATGGTTCCCACCGTGGTCAACAAGAGCAGCGCCCATATCCATCGACGTCTCTTCATTTTTTTCCCCCCAATAGACGCGACTGCACTTCGGTTCCCGAGCCGATACGGCAATCCGCAGTCGCAAGCAGACGAATTCGTGTTTGGTCTCAATTCTTCAGTCGTGATCACGAACGGGGCCGCCGCGGCAAGTCACGTGGACCTGACTTGGCTCCGTCCGTAGAATGTCTTCGCCCAGCGTTTCCCGTTGTCCTTCGTGTTCCTGCGGGCATGGGCTGGCGAGCAACCCGAGCGGGAATACTGGTTCCTGGGGTATTTGTCGGTTGTCGCCCGTCGGAATGTTTGGCAAAACCGGCAGAATCAGCATATGGACTACAGATTCACTGCCCTGACAATTAGCGTCTTCTTGGTCGCTTTGGCGGGAAGCCATCTGGCCGGCCGAGATGCGGACTCCTCCGTGGCCCGGCCCTTGTCCATTGCTCCGGTCGTGGAAGTCCAAACGTCACCGCCGCAGCCGGGGGAAGACGATCTGCTGCCGCAGGCGGTCTTGCGGCTGAACCAGCAGTCTTCGATCTCCGCCCAGGTTCGTCACCGCACGGAACTTTTCGGTCGGAAACTCGTCGGAACCGGGCACTACTTCCAAATGCAGTCCGCGAAAGGACCTCTCGTTCGTCTTTCGTTGGCTGTTCCGAACGACGATCGGACGATTCGACTGCTCCATATCTCCGACGGGCGATTTCTCTGGACGCGTGACAGCATTGACTCCACGGTGACGCTCAGCCGCATCGATTTGCGCCGCCTGCGGGTGGCTGCCGACGCGGGGCGATTCCATCCGTCTGCCACTCCGCTGCTGTTGCCTGGCGGTGGCCTTGGTCAGTTGCTGAGCGTCGCTGGCGCGGGAGTTCCAGTTCGGTCCACCGCGGGCAATGGACTTCCAGGAGGTTCCGGTGTGGTGTTTGGCCGGACGGTGGAATCCCGAACGGCTGGCTGCTCACCTGCCCGATCACACGGAACTGTTTGACGCACAGGGACAGGTGCGCGTGGAGCAGTTGCCAAGTCAGTTGCCGGATCGAGTCCTGGTGTTGTTAGGCCGCGAGGATTGGTTTCCTTACCAGATCGATTTCCGCCGCGGAGAAGCGGATCAGGCCTGGAACGACGATCCGCAGAAATGGACAAAGAGCTCGCGGTCGATGGTCACGATGGAAATGTTCGAAGTCCAGTTTGGCGCCAAACTGAACCCGCTGCTGTTCGTCTACGAACCCGGGGATGCGGATCCGGATGATCGCACAGACGAATATGTTTCGCGATTGGAGAAGCGGTAAAGGCAACTCGTCGCGGTGGAACGTTTCAAGTTCGTGATCGATCGTCCCGCTCGAGATGGAACATCGAGTTCATGCAGATTAGCTTGCATTGCCCGCCGCGATAGCGCAGTACGTTGATGCCGCAATTGTGCTGGATCAGGTCTCGTGACCGATCCAGGGGAAGTCCCATCAGCGTCGCCAGATAGGTTCGATTCACTACGTTGTGCGCCACAATGGCGATGTGTTGGCCCAGGTGTTCCGCTAGTAACCGATCGATGACCGGAACCACTCGTCGTTGCACTTCGGTCAGGTTCTCCCCACCACGGTAGCCAAACGTCCCCGGATCGGAAACAAATCGTTCGTACAAGTCGGTGTCTTCGCGAGCGATGTCGACCCAACTACGGCCTTCCCACTCGCCGACATCCACCTCGGTCAAATCAGGAATCGACTGGACCGACAGGCCGTGCGCCGCTGCGACTTCTTCCGCCGTCTGTTGCGCACGCAGCAGGGGCGAGCTGAACACTGCGGTCAGCGTCAAGCACGCTAATTCGGCTGAGGCGGCGCGTGCCTGTTGTCGACCGGCGGCCGACAAGGGGCCGTCCAGTCCGCGTCCCTGCAGGCGTGGCGGTGTAGCCAGATTATTCTCCGTCGCACCGTGGCGGAGCAGATAGGCAAAGCAAGTGTTGGCAGGGCAGGGGGGCATCCGCTATTCCTTGCGTGTTCAGGGATCCGGAATCCGAATCGCATAGCATAGCCGACTTACGTGTTTGACTTCCAGCGTTACACTGGGGAAAAGTCGACCGGTGCGGGAAAGAGCAGGGGAGGGCAGTCCATTGCGAGCATGTGTGCAACGCGTCCGCAGCGCGCAAGTCAGTGTGGAAGAACAGGTGACCGGCCAAATTCAGCTGGGTTTGTTGGTTCTGTTGGGAGTCGCTCAGGATGATACGCGCGTCGACGCGCAATACCTGGCCGAGAAGATCTCCGCTTTGCGCGTTTTCGAGGATGATGCGGGCAAGATGAACCGATCGCTCTCGGAAGCTGGCGGAGCGATGCTGGTCGTCAGTCAATTCACGCTGTTGGGCGATTGTCGACGGGGAAGGCGCCCAAGTTTCACGACGGCTGCCGAGCCGGAAGTCGCAAGAGAACTCTACCAGGACTTTGTTCGCGTTGTGCGCCAAGCAGGAATCGAAGTCCAATGCGGTCGATTTCGCGAGCAGATGCAGGTTGAGCTGATCAACGATGGACCGGTCACCTTACTGCTCGACAGCCGCAAAGCGTTCTAACAAGCCGCGTCACGCGGAGCTTGTGGGCTGCGACAGTTGCAGGCTGCGTCAAAGAAGCCACCTGTCGCGTCACAACCACGCGGCGCGGTGACCAACTCGCCGCGTTTGATCCCGTTGCAGGGCGTGACTTTCACGCCTTGCGGCTTGCGCTTTACGCGCGGCGCACGACGCGGATCAGGCCCAGCAGACCCAGCAATAGCAGGCCGATGCTGCTCGGCTCCGGCACGGCTTGTACGGCGCCGGGGAACGCACCGGCTTCGTACCCGCCGTCGACGAAAGCGGCTACAAAATCTCCGGTGTCGAAGAAGAGGTCGGCGTTCCAATCGCCCTCGCCCCAGGTCGCCTGCTCGCCCGTTTCGTACTTCCCGGCGACGAAGACGGTCACGAAGTCCTGTGAGTCGAAGAGGCCGTCCAGGTCGGCATCGCCGACGTACGTGACCTTCAAGTCGTGTAGCCAGGCAATTCGGTCGCCGGCAAAGTCCACGACGCCGTCGCCATTCAAGTCGAACTCGGTCGGATTCTGGCCGCCGGCGATGGCCTGCGCTTGAGGGTCCAGATCACCGGCATCCAATTCTCCATTGTCGTTGTAGTCGCCCGGCTGCGTGACGGTGCCAAACTGAATGTTCAGGCCGGCGAGGGGAACTTCCGTATCCTCAGCGAAGCGACCGTCAAAGAGAATCATCACGTCATTCGTCCCATCCGCCGTGAAATTGAACGTGGCAGCACTTTGCAGGAGCAATTCCGGCGTCAGGCCGCCCACCCCACCAGCCGCCAAGTTGGCGTTGCCAATCACACCTGTGTCGACGTATCCGTTGCCGTCGCCGACGTCGACCAGAATGTCGATCGCCTCGCATTGGGTAAAATCCGGATCCAAGTGAAAACTCGTGACCTGGTAGGGACCTTCCGGCAAGTCGCTCAAGGTAACGCGGATCACACCGGCATTATTTTTGACGAGGTCTTCACCCACTTTGATCAACGGCAGCGAGAGTTGGTCAGCGATGAAGCTGTCACCTCGATTGCGCCAGTCGATGTTTCCTACGAACAGTTCCTCTTCATCGAGATTGTCCAGCGCGATGGTGAACTGGTCACTCAGCCCGGAGGTCATTCGAATTGGATCCAGTTCCACACCGTTTGTGCCGTCCGGGCCCGCGCCGATTTGGGCCAATCCCAGGTTGTCTTCCAACGCGTTCGGCTCGGGCCGCCCATCTTCGCCGCCCAGGTCGATCAAGCCAAAATTTCCCGGCGTGAAATCCTTGCCCGGGAACTCTTTCACCCCCGGCCCGACGCCCGGAAGTGTCACCGCCAACCCATACTGGTTCCGCCCTCCTGCTTCGGCGCCCGACTCATAAGTTTCCAACGTGCCCGGCCCGACGTTGGCTTTCTTCCAGATCCAGAACTGCTGGTTGATTGCAAGGCCTGGCCCCACGCCGTCGCCTCCTTCATCGATTCCCAGATCTTGGCCCAAAAATTGCCAGCCTTCTTCTTCTAACCATACCGGCGGCTATACGATCCGCTTGTCTTGGAAGTAATACGCATCAACTGTCTGCAGCAACTCCGTTTCGAGGATGTAGTTGGCCACCTGCTTGTTGTCATTGGCGATCATCACGTACTCCGCGCCGACAAGTCCCAAAGATGCAATCGTGTTTGTGTCGGTCGACCCGTTGTATTCGTGGTTGCGATCGGAGAAGAACGGTACGTCTTCATCCACCGTAGGGACAGTGAAATCGTTTCCCTCGATCGGATGATCAAACGTTTGACCGGTGACGTAAGGCCCCACGTTGCCGGCAAGGCTTTCGCTTTCCAATGCCTCCAGTAGTAGATCACCTGCGGTGGCGAACGGCACGAATGAGAACACGAACAGAATGGTGAATACGATGGACCATCACGATCGTCTGTGTGACATGACGCCTGCCTCATTGCCAGAATCGGGGAGAGGACCACGGAAACAGTTCACGGGCTTCCGGCTGCACAACTCAGTTTACTTTTCGCTCCCGTTCATTCCAACCGTTTTATGGGTCGGAACTAGATCGCATTGTTGGGGGGGGCCTGCGTCAGGGATTCTTGGCAATTCGCGGTCCAGGAAGACGTCACGATTTCGCTTCGGGAAAGGATCGGGAGCGCCGTTGGGTTCGCGCGGATCGCCAGCGATGCACAGCGAGCCAATCTGGCGAATCAGGCGGCACAGGCCAGCGTCCAGCTCTATTTCACTTGCCGTTGGACGCTTCCCCCGATGCGTACCAATGGCAGGAAGGCCGTACTAGCGCAGCGTGCGGGCGGGGTGCTGGCTATCACCGACCGCCTTTTCCCAAGCATCCTCCGCGACGCGATAAAGTGATTCCGTGTCGGGTGGCAGATAGGCGCGAATGGTGGGATCCTTCGTCAATAGAAAAACGCAGAGGAACAGCTTTCCGTAAACGGAGGCGTTGCCCCAAGTATCGCGGCTCCACAGCTTGAGCGCAGTTCCGAAGGACTGCTTGATGCGTGGTCGTCCGCGCAGTTGGAGGCTCCACAGCTCATCGAGTAGCAAGTGTGTCAGATAACCCAAGACCACGGCGACCTACTTTGAACAGCCGGTATTCCGGCCGCAGATCTGTGCAGAGCAGCGCCGTGATCAGTCCGGCTACCAGAGCTGCGGGGATGCTGTGCCACATTCCTCGGTGGACCGTATAGCGTCGCAGAAGCTCAAAGAAACCGAAGCGGACGAGGATGTAGATGCACCCGCCGGCCAGCGCGAGCGATTCTGATGAGAGGCCTTGTTGTTGCAGACGCGGGATCAGCAGCAGGGGAATCACGGCCGAGGCGAAACAGCTGATTTCCCGAACCGGTTTGCCGGAATCACTGTCGACATCTGGCAGAATCCCGGCGACGCTGCACAGGCCGCCGGCCACGGCTGCCACGGGTAAGGGGATTTCGTACAGGGCATTTCCTGCAAGTCCGTAGGCCGCGCCGACGAAGGTACTGGTGCTGAAGTGAGTGCGAAATCCCGCCATGTCCCCTGCTCTCCAGGCATCCGTAATGGGAAGCGTTACCGATGGAACTGTATGCGAAAATGCGTCGCCGAACCAAGAGAGCTTCTGCCAGCACGAATTAATGAATGGACTTTGAGCGGCTGCCGGCTCCGACTATACTTCCCACTCGATTCCTGGAACCTGCAAGCTGTCAAGGCAATGCTATGCAAGCGTACGACGTCATCATGTTGCTCGTACTCGTCGCCACCACCTTTCTTGGCTTTCGGAAAGGATTGGCTTGGCAAATCGCTTCGCTCGCCGCGATTTTCTTCAGCTACTTCGTGGCGATGCAGTTTCGCGATGTGGTGGCGGTTCGAATTCACACCGAGCCGCCATGGAATAAGTTTCTGGCGATGTTGATTCTGTATGTCGCGACGTCGTTTGTGATCTGGGTCGTTTTTCAGTTCGTCCGCGGATTCATCGACCGGGCAAAGCTGAGAGATTTTGACAAGCAGTTGGGTGCGATCTTTGGTTTGGTCAAGGGAGTCGCCTTGTGTGTCGTGATCACGTTTTTTGCCGTAACGCTGCTCAGCGAAGGCACGCGCCGGAAAGTGATCCACTCTCGATCCGGGCTATACATCGCGCGATTGCTGGACCGTGCCGATGCGGTGATGCCCACCGAGATGCATGATTTTCTGTACCCCTATCTGCACGAGTTGGACGAGCGGTTGGGCGAACCGTCGGTGGGACGGCCCAGCCCGTTGAGTGATGATTTTCCAGAGTGGGAGCAGTTTCTTGGAACGCCCGATGGCGCGTGGGAGAAGCTGGATCGGGCCCGACCGCCGCCCGCCGGCCACGACGACAGCGGACCCCTATTATGCGGGGTTCGGTGAAGGGGAAAGGGAAGGGGAGGTACCTCAGGGAGCGCACGTACCGGTCCGGCCGCCGCTCGAATCGAATGATCCCATCAGGCGGTGAGGACGGAGCTTTTTCGGCCGGGCCAAGAACCACGGAATCGTTGAAAGGGGGGCGGCACTAGGTTGGCCTCTGGTGCCGGTTCTCACGTCGTTGTTGGGAGGTCATCCGGGGTTGGATTTCTCACGCCGCAATCGAGCATTTTCGGTCGGTCCGACGCGCGGTATTTCGGGCGGCGCGCGGCTTGTTCGGCCAGGAAGGCCAGGGTCGAGAGGATCCGGCCGGTGTCCCGCAAAACGCGGGAAAAACCGGAGCTGAAACCGAACATAAGAAACATTATCGGACGTTCGTAGGAGGCTTGTTTTGCAGGGTTTGGTGCTCGATCTGAACATCGACGATGACGCTCATGTGGGTAGCCTCGGCCGGTGCCACGTGAGCGATCGGATCAGCGATTCGTGGCTGTCGGCCCGACGAGCGCCCGAGGAAGTTGCGCGGTGCGCATTGGCGCGCGATCTGACCGCGCGGCGTGAACTTCCGGCGTGGTCGAAAGATGTCAGGTTGGGCGTCGCAACGGAATGCCTACGACTCGCGGGGACTCGGCCCGTCACCCGGAAGAAAAACCCCCATCCGTCGGAACTTCTCATATCGCTGCTGCAGCAGCCGATCGATCGGTTGGCCGGTCAATTCGCGAAGTGTCCGCACGAGGTACATCTTGAGGCGATTGGCGATTTCGTGGTGGTCACGGTGGGCTCCGCCCAGCGGTTCTTCGATCATGTCGTCGATTACGCCGAAGTGGAGCAGATCGCTGGAAGTGAATTTGAGAGCGGCGGCAGCCTGTTCGGCGTACTCGTGGCTTTTCCAGAGGATCCCGGCGCAGCCTTCCGGGCTGATGACCGAATAATACGCATACTGCAGCATCGCCACGCGATCGCCGACGCCGATGGCCAAAGCGCCGCCGCTTCCGCCTTCGCCAATCACGACGCAGATGATGGGTGTTCGAAGCCGCGACATCTCGAACATGTTCTCGGCAATCGCCTGGGACTGACCACGTTCTTCCGCTCCGACACCCGGGTATGCTCCCGGGGTATCGATCAGGCAGATGACCGGAATCTGAAACTTGGCAGCCAATCGCATTTTGCTCAGTGCTTTGCGGTAGCCTTCCGGGTGTGCCAGGCCGAAGAAGCAGTTCGTCCGTTCCTTTGTCGTGCGCCCTTTCTGATGGCCGATGACCATCACGCGGAACGGATCGATTTTTGCGAATCCGGCGAGGATCGCCGGATCATCGCCGAAGAGTTTGTCGCCGTGCAGCGAAACGAACTCATCAAAGACGAGCGAGAGGTAGTCCAAGGTCTGAGGCCGATCCTTGTGTCGCGCGACCTGAACCGTTTGCCAGGGAGTCAGATTCTGGTAGACACTGCGCGTGGTATCGGCCAGTTCATGGCGCAAGCGCCGAATCTCCTCCTCGGCTTCGCGTCGTCCGACGCGTTTCAGCTTCTCCAAGCGGGCTTCGATTTCGTAGATGGGATTCTCGAATCCCATCCCTGGCGTGGTGGCTTCCATCATGGGTTCCTGTTCAACTGACGACGTGCGGGCCGGATTACGCGGATCGTGTCCATCTCGTCCAGGAAAGCCTGCATCGACTCGGGTCGATCGTTGGGGTCTTTGGCCATCATGCGAACGATCAGCTGGGAGAACTCCGGGCTGACAAGTTCACTCGAAGTAGCGGCGGTTGGCACGGCAGCCGAGAGGTGTTTCTGCAGCAACTCATCCGCACTGCCTCCGGTGTACGGTGGCCGGCCGCAGAACAGTTCATACAGCATGCAGCCGAAACTGTAAACGTCGGCCCGGGCGTCCAGGTTCTCTCCTCGAATCTGTTCCGGAGACATGTAGCTGCGCGTCCCCTGCACTTTTCCTCGTCCGCCGAACAGACGACCGAGGCCGCGTTTGATTTTCTGACTAATTGCAAAGTCAATCAGTTTCACGGTCCCCTTCTTGTTAACCAGGAAATTGTCCGGTTTGACGTCGCGGTGGATCCAGTCATTCGCGTGCAGGTAAGCCAGTGCTTCGCCAGCGTGGCGAATGATCTCTGGCAGCTGTCGAAGGCTTCGCGGCTGATCGGCAGATTGACGAATCCACTGTTTCAAATTGCTGGACTCGAAATACTCCATCGCCAAGTAGGCGGTTCCTTTCGCGATATCGAAGTCGTAGATTTCGATGACGGACGGGTGATTCAATTCGTGTCCCACCGAGTATTCATGTCGTAGCAGCGCGATTTCGTTTTTGTCGTTGCGGAACCGATTCTGAAGCGTCTTCAGAGCGCATCGGCGATTGTCGATTTCGCTGATGGCTTCCCAGATCTGACAGGTGGCTCCTGCGCGGATAACCTTCAAAAGGCGGTAGGGGCCGATGTAGTTGTGATCCAAAGCCACGATTTTCCAACCTTGCCGATTCAGGTGCGGGCCGCGGAACGGTATTGTTTTGCCTGGAGGTCCAATGTAATCCAACCGCCTTCACGGAGAAAGATCACGCGTCGGAAGGCCGCCGGTGATCGGCCTCGTCGGCGATCGCTGGTGGTGTGGCGTGGACGGCGCCATTCGCCCGCAAACGAGAAACAGGCCCTGCGGTGGCGCGGTGGGGCCTGCCAGCCGCCGGTCTCTGGCTCGCAGCACTTCGACGGCCCAGTCCGAAGGATGTCGTCCCAGGCCGATGACATACAGCGTGCCGACGAGATTTCGCACCATGTTATACAGAAAACCCGTCCGCCTCTACTTCGATCAGAATTTTCTGGCCATGACACGATGCTTGACACTCTATGGTCAAATCCTGAATGGTGCGGACGGTTGATTTACGTGGCGAGCCCGCCGATTGAAAACTAGCGAAGTCGTGCCGACCGATCAGAGATTCTGCCGCGTGTTGCATCGCCGCGACGTCGAGCAGACCGCGGCACGAACCAGCTGTAGCGCCGCTGGAAAACGTCGTGTACTTGGCCGTTCTGAATTACATACCGATAGCGTTTGGACAGAACATCGCGGATCGCATGGAAATTGTACGGCAACTCGACGACCTCAAGGATGCGAGCATCCACCGGCAGATTCGCATTCAACGCACGCTGCAAGATGGCAGTGGATAACGTCGTGCGGCTGGAGCAACTGACGATCTGTCCCAGCGCATGGACGCCCGAATCCGTCCGGCCGCTCGCGACGGCTGACACGGACTCGCCGGTCACGGACCGCCAAGCTCGTTGGATGACATCCTGCACCGTGCGGCCTTCGGCCTGCATCTGCCAGCCGCAAAAATCGGTGCCGTCGTAAGCGAGCGTCAACTTGAAACAGCGCATCCCAGTTCGGCTTCTGCTCAAAGAGACCGGTTCACACCGCTCAGGTTGTCAGCTGACTTGCCACCAGGTGTTCCGCAATCTGTACCGCGTTGGTGGCCGCGCCTTTGCGAAGATTGTCGCTTACGCACCAGAAGGCGATTCCTCGGGGGCTGGAGAGGTCTTCCCGAATTCGTCCGACATACACCGGATCTTTCCCCGAACACTCGTTGGGCATCGGATACCGCCCTGCTTCCAAGTCGTCGACAACGACAATTCCCTCCGTGGCGGCAAACAGCTCCCGCGCTTGCGGCACCGTGATCTTCTTTTCGGTTTCAACGAGAATGCTCTCGCTGTGGCAGTTGGCAACCGGAACTCGGACGCAGGTCGGGCAGATCTCGATCGAGTCATCGCCGAAGATCTTATGCGTTTCCCAGACCATTTTCATCTCTTCCGACGTATAGCCCTCGTGTTTGGCCGATCCGATTTGCGGGATCAGATTGAACGCGATCGGATGGGCGAACACGCGATAGTCGTACTTGCTCCGAAGCCAATGCGGCTCGTGTGCCTTCGACCAGGTCTTGCTCGCCGGCCACGCCCGCGCCACTGGTCGCTTGATACGTGCTGACAACCACTCGTCGAATGCGGCCAAACTCATGCAGCGGTTTCATCGCCACGACCATTTGCGTCGTGGAGCAGTTGGGGCTGGCCAGAATACCCTGATGCGTCGCAATCACTTCCGGATTGACTTCGGGAACGACCAGCGGAACATGCTCCTTCATTCGCCAAGCGCCACTCTCGTCGACGACGACCGTGCCCCGCTCCACCGCCCACGGAATGAACTCCGACGCGACGTCATCAGGTGTGCTGGCGATACAAAGATCAATGTCGTCGAACGCTTCGGGACGCAGCAACTCCACCGGAATCGTCGTCCCACGAAACGGCAATTCCGTTCCGGCGGAACGGGCGGAGGCCAGGAATTTTACCTTCCTCAGCGGAAAATCCCGCTCCTCCAATAACTGACGAATCAGACGACCCACCGCTCCGGTGGCACCAACGACAGCCAAGCTTTCAAACACGATTTACGTCTCCCTTTCCCTTTATGAATGGTTGCGCGGTTCATGGGCCAGGACGACCGACACAGGTCCGGAACCTCTCGACTCAATGCTCGTTCCTGGGCACTTTGGTGGCGCAACCGTGACTCGTCCCGGCCGGACGCGGCACGCGTCGCTGCACAAAACGCCTCAGTATAGGCAGTTCGGCTGGGTTGCTGAAGTGGATCGGCCCCCGGTTCTCTCAGGCCGCGAAGCGACCCGCCCTGCCCTGCTCCGCTGTCGAACGCCACCGGCCTTCCAGGATGGTTCCGCACAACCGCCGGAGACACGAAGGCCAGGTTGCCGACAAGCATGACCAGTCCAAACGACATCATGCCCATGCTCAGGGCAATCCCCAAGTGCAGTGGAATGGCCAGGGCGAGAATCAGTGGCCGAATCAACCGCGGCCAAACCAATACGCAATAACTGATTTCCCAGAAGAGAATCGTATGTGTCACTAGGTTGACGAGCAGCGGATGCCAGGCCAGCCAAGTCATGTCGATCGTCTGATACTCGAAGTTGGCAAACGCGCCCCAGAGAGCGGTCCCGGCCCACCACGTTTCGCCCAAGAGTTTTCCGAGGCCAGCCACCAGGTAGATCAGGCACATGTGCAACTGAATCAGTCGGATGGCGAGATTCGCGTCGATCCGCGGCTGACCACGGGAGGATCGACCCCTCCGTAGCGCACGCCAACGGTCCACGGAGTAGGCGGCTCCCGAAGGGCCAATGGCCAGGTAGAGTAGGAGCAAGCTGCTGACCTGGTCCAACCCAAAGAGAACGCCCGCGCTTCGATGCGCGTAGGAAATGGTGATAACAGCCGCCAGGATGGACGTCGTCCGCGTCCAGCAACCGATCAGGAAGAGGAATAGCACTAAGCAGGACCAAGAGGTGTGTCGACCAGAGCCACGTCGGTGAGGAAATCCAGTACAAGTGACTCCACGCCAGCCGAGTCCCCTGCAGCTGTTGTGCAAACGCAACCGGTAACCGACCGTCCGGACCGAAGAAACCCAGCAGGTCGACACACCAGACTGCGTGCGTGTAGAACACGATCGAGCCGACCAGGATCCGAATCAAACCCAGGGTTGCCGGATCCGTAGGCGTGAACCAGAATCGGTTCCATCCTTCCCAGGCGGATTTGCCCAGCTCGGCAAAATACGCGTGGATCCACTTCACGAGGCTTTCCTCGCTTCATAGGGTCCGAATGTCTGTCACGTCCACATACAGCCGCTTGTCGTCCAGTCGCATTCCTGCCTGGACATCCTCCGGGTATGCCAAAGATGTGCTCCTGCAGCACCAGCCGAATCCGTTGTCCGCCATACTGGCGAAGTAGCTGCCGAGCCATCGCCTCGGCCAAGCAGAGCCACGTGATCCCGGGCCTGGCGATTCCGCTGTTCCCAGTCGTGTCGCTGCGGCGAGTGAGGAAATCGGGCGGCGGATCCTGAGAGACCTGAACGTGGCTGTTAAAGAGCGTTTCCGTCAGCATGAAATGTCGGTGATAAAGCAGCCGAGGCCAATGATGCTGCGGATCGGGAACTCGACCTGCGACCTGTGTCCCGTCGGGCAGCTCGATCTCATACCGTACAAGATGGCTCGGACCCGGATTGGGAGCGAAGAAGCGGTATCCGTGGTTCAAGTACGCGACCGATTGGTATGGGCGAAACCAGATCGCCACTCGCTCAGCGAGAGCGGCGGCTGGAGGGCGGTGCGGACCAGGGCGCGACCGTCACCGCGATCAGGTGAAATGCCAGCAAGAGACTGACGACCACGCGACGTCTCAGGGGCCAGGAAATCGGTCGATCTGCTTCTCGTGTGCGTTGGGACATAATCCCTTTTATCGACGAGCAGTTCGCTTGACACAACGCCGGTTGCAGGGAATTGCTGGCCTCTGCAACCAAGAAAGAGCCCGAACGAAGCACATCGGCTTCGTCCGGGCTCTTGCGATATTCGCGATGGTTCTTCGCTACGCCATCAGCGCGAGGCGACCAATTCCGTTCGGTTCGAAGTCGAACCTCAATTCCTTTCGGTCACCGCCCGACAGGCTCACTCGCTGGTGCTTCGTGAGGGTCTGGCCATCTCGCTCAACCGTCACTTCCACCAGGTAATCCGCCCACTGCTTACCCGATTCGATTCGGGTCGTGGCGAACTTCCGAATGTTGCCGGTCGCATCCGTCTCGGTGCCCGAGAGAAGTACCTTGGCATCTTCCGGCACGTGCAGCGTCAGGCGGGTTTCCACCGGCTCCGGCTGAGTGAAGTCGAAACCAAGATTTGCCATTTGGCCAGCACGCAGCGTCGCGACTCGAGTCTGCTCCAGCTTGCGACCGTTCCGCTCGGTGATCGCACGGACCTCATACCGATAGCTGTAGCCCTTGGATAGGCCGCGAGAAACATAGCGCCGCTCGTTGCCCACGGAACGAGTCTCCGCTCCGTTGACGAATACGCGGGCGTCCGACGGTACCTGGACCGTCAACACGCCACGATCCGAACCGGCCGATGAACGTGCCGATTCCCCTTCGATCGGAGCCGACTCGATGATGCTCTCGTTCTCCATGATGGTTCCCTCGTCCATGGGAATGGTTCCCTCGTCCATGGGAACCGTCGAGATCTCTCCGCCGCCGCACGAGGGGCAATCGACTACCGGGTGGGCTCCGCAATCGCACGACGAGGCGGTTGACCAAGCCGTGGTCGCATAGCCGGTGCAGCCATACCCCGCACAAGCGTAGCCGCCACCGCAGCCGTAACCGGTGCTGGCGTATCCGCTGCCCCAGCAGCCGGATCCGACACAGCCCCAGGCACCGCGGCTTGCATAACCGCCGCCAACGCATCCGCCCCAGCAGCCGCCGCCGTACGCGTAAGCAGCTCGATATGCACGACGTGCCATCTTCCGAGCGCGGTGAGCGGCCCAATGAGCGTGAATTCGCCCGCCCAAACGGGGGCGATGGCCCCATCCCGCATATGCGTAGCCCGCTGATCCGCCGTAATAGGCGCTGGTGCCCACGCAGGCTCCGGCACAGCCGTACCCGCCGTAACTGCCGTACGAACCGCCCCAATGTCCCCATCCCGCCTGTACGTCATTTGCCAGCAAGGCACTGGCCGCAACAACGACCGCAATACTCAATGCTTTCCTGCCCATCGGCGAAAGCCCTCCTCAAAACGCTTGAAATTTCGATGTCCTAGTCAACGTCCGTGCAAGCATAATACTCCCGCGCGACAAATCAAGACACCTGCGGGCAATTTTCCGTTTAAGAAAACCTGAAGATATGGATAAGGAGCGGGAATATGCCGACCGTTGGGGGCTAACTGCCCCGACACGTCCGCTTAGACGACGGATGAGCTGGTAAGCAACGTCGTAACTCGTTCTTGTTGCGATTGTTACGGAAAAAATGAGACGCTGTGCCGCTGTCGACTGGCCCGCATTCGCGGCCGATTTCTCGAACCCGTGGACGACGAGACAATCGCTCGTGAAATGGCTCGGTGAGGCCGTGGACGCCAGGAATGGAACCGTTGGGCGTCGTCCCAGGAGTCAAGATTGCTTGGCTATTTTGCTTGATTGTGCGCGTGTCGCTCACCGACGGCGTCTCGTTCCGTTTGGCTCGGAGGAAACGTCAACACGAACGCTACGATGTCCGTGCGACACGCACTAGTTCTTGGGCGGGGATTGCAAGTTGTCCCTTGGGGGACCGGTGATCCCGGACTCTTGGCGAATTGCACCAGGTCGGGAAATCTTCAAGGGGCTTCGGAAGCGCGGGGGCGTTCGTCCCAGGCCATGATGATCAGTTTCTCGGGGGGCCATCGTTTCTTCTTTGCGTCGGCTCGTAACTTGTCGATCACCTGCAGTGCTTCGGCCGCCTTGATCTTGCCACGGTAGGTTCTCGGATGTCGGCGATCGTCGCAGCCAAGGAAAAAGCAGTGCCGCCCGGAAACTTCTTTGGCCGGCAAGATTTCGCCGATCCTTCGGTTACGGATGAACACGTCGAATCCCGTCTCCGTCGCTTTGAACTTGAACGTGGTACTCATAACAACGTCCCTCTCAATCAAGGACTGACCGCACTCGAACCCGCCGTCCTAGATTCTACCGACAGTGACACGCGTCCGTCATCCCGGGAGGCGTCCTTTTCTTGCGTTCACATCCGGGACGGGAACCACGGCGACGATGGGCCGAGGGTTACCATTTCGTGGGAATCTTCAACTGCACTTGATCGAAGGCGGCCTGACCGGTGGCACCGAACAGGCCAATTCGCACAATGGCTTCTCGCGCAGCGGGGGGACACGCATCGTTTTCCGTTCCGTATGCCAGGCTTGGCTACCACGCCAAGGCCCCAGCCAGGCGATGCCCGCTTCGCGCCGATTTTCGTCGTAGAAAGTGATCACGACGCGCGGTCCATCTTGCGGTGATCGCAAATTGGCAACGTCCTGCGTCATGATTTGGGCTGACAGTTCCAGCTGCGGAACTTCGCGCCCGTCGACGGCCAGTCCCTGCATCAGATGGCTTTCCCGCCCCGGTGTTTGGTTTTGGCAGAGCAGGAAATGTTTGCCATCTGGCGCCTTGGCGTCGGTGAGTCGTTCTGCTTGACGCTGGTAGTACCACCCCGGGACAAAACCGTGTTGGTCCGGTTCTTCTTCGAATGATCCATTCACCAGCTCTGGACGTGCGGGATCGGGCAACACATTTCGGCGCTGGTCTGCTTCCCCGGTCATCGGAACGAACAGCGTGGGACGCAGTGCCTGCTGCTCGAGTTCATCCTTGGATTTGCGGAACAGATACATCGTCTGCTGATATCGTTCTCCGACCGGGATCACAAGCAGGCCGCCCTCTCGCAACTGATCGACGAGCGGTTGCGGGACATTTTCCGGCGAGCACGTCACGATGATCTTGTCGAAAGGAGCCTCTTCTGGCCAACCGGCAAATCCGTCTCCGATGCGCACGGAGACATTCCGGCATCGCAGTGTGTCGAAGCGTGCGTTCCGCTTGTCGAGCGAGCGAGTCGACGATCTCGATCGAATACACTTCTTGGACCAAGCGGGCTGAGGACGGCGGCTTGGTAGCCGCTGCCGGTGCCGATCTCCAGCACACGGTCGGTTGGTTGAGGATCGATGCACTCGGTCATGAAGGCGACGATAAACGGCGAAGAGATCGTTTGTTGGTCACCGATCGGCAACGCCATGTCCTGATAGGCGAGTTGCCGTACGTGGCGCGGGACAAATTCATGCCGTGGTGTGTTGCGCATTGCTTCGATCACTCGCGGGTTTTGAATGCCCCCGCGGATAAGCACGTCCTCCACCATCTGCTGGCGGGACGAATGCCAAGCGTCCTCACGTTGTCCCATCGTGTTCTCCGAAGGAATAAAGACAAGCAGATGCCGCGACGGGAACAGCAGCAATGGCAGGCGGTACATCGTTCAGTTCATCCCCTTGGTTAAGGCCATGAAGGCGGACTCCAAGTTGGGTTGGTCTTCCTGGAACTCCAACAGTCGCAATCCCTCGCTGCACCAGCACGTCGGCGAGTTCGCTGAAGTCTTCGGTGCCCTCTTTCAGCGAGACGAGGAATCGGTCGCCGCGCATCTCGATCGCTTCGACCTGGGGGTGACTTTCCAACAGCTTGTGCGCCGTTTCTGGATTTTCTCGCACGCGAATCGACAGCAGGGGCGTGGCACGA
Organism: uncultured Planctomycetaceae bacterium; assembly: GCA_963776055.1. GTDB lineage: Bacteria > Planctomycetota > Planctomycetia > Pirellulales > Pirellulaceae > CAVZLD01. The sequence goes on from CAVZLD010000001.1 coordinate 458,784, forward strand.
ACCTGCTTCATCACGTCGGCCACGTCAGCATTCACGTGCATCACGCCTCGTTCGATGATCCCAATCTTGTTACAGACGTCGGCCAATTCCGGAAGAATATGACTCGAGACGATAATCGTCTTACCCATGCTTCCCAGTCGTTTCAGCAGATTTCGCATTTCAATGCGGGCCCGCGGATCTAGTCCACTGAGCGGTTCATCCAGCAGCAGCACTTGCGGGTCATGCAGCAGCACACGCGCCAGCCCTAGCCGCTGTGTCTGGCCGCGCGACAGGGTGTTGGCGAAGGCATCTCGTTTGAAAGCCAGGTCGACGACTTGCAGCATTTCCTCGCAGACTTCGCGGCGTCGAGGCCCGCGGATCCGATAGGCAGCGGCGAAGAACTCGAGGTACTCGATCACCTTCATGTCGTCATAGACACCGAAGAAATCGGGCATGTAGCCGACCCGTCGGCGGATTTCTTTCGGATGGGTGTAGATCGAAAACCCGTCCACATAGGCTTCGCCCCAACTGGGCGTAAGCAACGTGGACAGAATTCGCATCGTGGTCGTCTTGCCGGCGCCGTTGGGTCCGATGAAGCCGAACAGATCGCCTTCCTGCAGGTCCAACTCGATCGAGCGAATGGCGTAGAGTTCGCCGTATTTCTTCGTCAGATCACGTGTTTCAATCACGGCTGTCTTCTACTTCCTTCCTGTACCGGAAAAAGGATCCGGTAGTACGTCCAGTCGACGCGGGCGGCTGCCGCCGCCTCCTCTTCGGGCAGCACGATCTGCGACGCCGGTCGGCAGGCCTGTCCCAGCAAGATCGCTCGTCGCAGTCGTAACTGGTCGCTCAGGTCGAGGGACCGGTCGGTAATCGTGCGAATGTTGAGTGTAGTTCCGTCCGTTGGCGGCTTCGTAGAACATGATCAGTTGCAGGATGCGCGGCGACATCCGTGCTTCGCGGATCCCAGGGAGCCGTTACATTCCGTCCGTTGACAACGCGTCGTTGCGTCAGCCAGCTACGCAAGTCGAGCGGGGCTCGGTTCGCCAGCGAAAACCTGCTCCCCGGCCGGAACCGTTCCCAGGGGATAGACCCAGCGATCGTACAGCAAATGAGCATCGGACAGGTCTTCCGACAGCGGCGAAGAGAAACTCCCTGACAGTTGCGTTTCCCATCCTTCGATCAATTGCGAGTGCGATTCGGATGGCTCGGAGACCTGCCTCCACCAATGTCCCAAGAGTCCCCGACTGGACCAGACCGCGATTGGGAAACCTTCCAGCGAAAACTCGGCCTGGTCGGGATCCCGCACATCTCCCAGAACCTGATACGGCTGCGAAAAAGCGGAAGTCTGGAAGTCGCTGTCCATCTCGCCGAATCGGTCGCCGGGAAATCCTTGCCATGTCACGATGCGTTGAGGGCGTCCGAAGGCGAGACTGCAGATGGGGGTGCACCTGGAGTTGAGGATCCAGACGGGTCGTTTTTGGAGTGAAGAGATGGGCCCAACTGTGGCCCCGCATCCAGCCGCTCTCTAAATCCAGATCCACCACTTCCGCCTGGTGGATCTGAATGTCGGCCGCCTTTCCAGGCGTACGCCAGGCCCGCGACCAAGCCCAAAAACGCCAATACGATGAGTGGAAAGGTGAGCCAGGTCCATTCCATCCGGCGTTTTCGTTTCAGCCACCAGTAATCCAGAGGGCCGATCAGCAGAAGGTAGACCGCGATCAAGCCGGCCGTCAGGGAGAACGGTACGAGTCGCACCCGGTCGAACTGGTCGAGTGCGACGCGAAGTTGACCTAGCAGGTCGGGGACGCCCTGCGATTCCACGCTTGTGTTTTCGCTGGCCCATTGCGGGCCGGTGGGATCCTGTTCGCCCAACAGCGGGCCGAGCAGTCGCGCGACAAGACGCGGCCGATCGGTCCATTCGCGAAACGGACTTTGGTCGAGATCGAAGGCCACGAAAGTCACCCGACCCAGTCCAACTCCGTGTCGCATCACGGCGGGGCGGCGACCCACGCCGAACCCTTCGAACACCTCCACGATTCCGCGAGGCTCCTTCAGCACGCTCATCGGCACCTGGAATTCGATCGCTCCAGCGGCTTGGTCCAGTCTTTGCGTGGCGGCCGCATACTGTTCGACTCCCGTTGTCTCTCGCTGCGACGTCACGTACTCCACGGCTCCGGGTAACAGCTGGCGCACGGCCGGATCGGCCAGTCGCGAGCGTCTCGATCTGCGAAGCGGCGCTGAGCAGCAGCGATCCGCCCAACTGTGTCCACCGCGCCAGGGATTGCCAACGTTGCTGGTTCGCCGGTTCCTCCCATTGCAACTGGCTAGTTGCGACGACCATCACGTCCACGCCGCCGTAACCGAGCCAGTGGCAACGGAAGTGCGTCAAGCCCGCGGCACGTTGGCGTGGATCAACTCGACCCGCCAGCCAAGCGGCGCGCAGTCGCAATGCGTCAGCGACTCCCATATCCTGTCCCACGCTGATCACAATCCGTTGCCAGGACCGCGACGGCATCCGGCAATTCCGCCGGGCGGAAACGTTTCCGCTGCCGCGTACCATCTTCGCCGATAAACTCCAGCAGCAATCCACCATTGGTTGTCCAAACCGCGCATACAACGTGGTCCGAAGCGACTGGCCCGGCCGGCACTCGGCAGGCGTTCACTTTCGTAGATCGAACGCAAGCCATTGCCGTCGGTGACATGCAGACGCAGTCGGCCGGAACAGGTCTTCTCTCCACCGAGAAGGTCGACTTGCACGGGCGTCCAGTGGCCGACCTTGTACAGTCCGCCGACACCGATCTGGACCTGGTCGACCGTGGGGCCCTGCCCTACCGCGACCGCGAGACAGCCAGCCGATCCAGACCAGCGCACCATAGGCCAGACGTTGCAAGTTCCGGTCATGGGTGCCGGTGGCCATCGCATCGCCAAGTACTCGAGATGATGCTTTCTGATGTGAAAATGAACAGGAGGTTGCGGCGGTTGGGAAGACGAGCCCCTCGGTGGCGATCCTCAGGACAAGGCTGCGGTTTGCGAGTTGGTCTTGGCTTCAGCGCCAAGCAAAAAACGGTTACGGCTTTCCTTCATCGGGACATCGGCAAACCAACTCGCCGCAGCCGGGGCAGCCGGTACCGTATTTGCGCAACACCGCCTCGGTCAGATCGACCTCGCAGACATTCGCGATCGTCGTCAGCCAGGCCAGGACGTCAGCGAACTCTTCCAATCGTTCCGCCTGCGTTCCATCGCGCAGGGCGGCCGCCAATTCGCCAACTTCTTCCATCAGCCACATGAATGTTCCGTCGACGCCGCGCGCCTGATCCTTCGCGAGGTACATCTTGCGGATCATTGCTTGGAAGTCGGCGAGGGTTACGCGAGTGGCCGAGCCGGCGGGGGGCGGTACTGATGGTTCTGGAGTCATGGTCAAGATCCACTTTCCGACGGACGCAGTGATGGCGGCTGGTCAGTTGACCTGCCGCCTCCCCCAACGCCCGGTACTGGATTAGTCAACAGGTGCCATGGAATCGAGTTGTGTTTGGGAACGGGATTGTTCCTTCTCCAAGAAAGATCGACCGTATTTCACTTGCACATGGTCCCACGGAAGTCGATCCATCAGCTGGTAAGGCTCGTGAATGATCTGGTCCACATTGAGGCCGACATCGGCGATTGCGTTCCACCAGCGTTCGGGATCGAATTGCTCTCGCCAGCTATCCAGACGAGCGCCTCGACGCCAAACCAATTCGATGGCTTCGGCGATTCGCCGATCACCGCGACTCAGCACGCCTTCCAGCAGACTGGTGTCAATATCATGGCAACGGATCGTGACACTCCGTAGGCAGCATTTCTGTTTCAAATAACGGTGTGCCCACTGGAAGTACTCGCGGCGCTGCATGGCGTTCCACTGGTAGGGTGTGTGCGCCTTGGGAACGAAATTCGCAACGCTGGCCGTCACTTTCGCATAGCGTCCTCGTTCTTCCTTGCCGATTCGGGCGATCGTTTCGCACATCTCGACAATCCCGTCCAGGTCGGTCGGGCGTTCCCCGGGCAGCCCGCAGAGGAAATAGAGCTTGACGCTTTCAAAATTTTGCCGAAACGCCTGACGACAGCCTTCGTACAGGTCCTCGTTGCGAATCTTCTTGCGAATCTGTTCGTCGCATGTCATCGCGCGCGACCTCGGGAGCCAAGGTCAAGCTGGACCGTCGGCGGTTGCCGATCAGTGCAGGCAAGCTGCGCAGCTGTTCGTTGACGCGAAGACTGGGAATGGAAAGGTTGACGCCCAGCGGATCGAAAACTTCCTTGAGTCGTTGAACCAGTTCCGTGAAGTCGGGGTAGTCGCTGCTGGAGAGGGAAAGCAGGGAGATTTCATTGAAGCCGCTCTGACGATAGCTTTCCAGCGCCGCGTTCACGATCGTTTCGACCTTTCGCGTGCGCAAGGGGCGTTTGATGGCTGTGCTTTGGCAGAACCGACACTGCCAGGGACAACCGCGCATAATCTCGATCGCGATTCGGTCGTGCACGCACTCGATGTATGGCACGATCGGCCGCGTCGGCAGCGGAATCGCGTCCAGGTCGGACACGACCACCGGTTGGATCGTTTCCGGCACATCCGGTCGTGTGCGGTAGAGCGTGGTGAATCGACCCTCACAGTATTCTGGTTCGTAGAATCGGGGCACGTAGCAGAACGGTAACGCGGCGGCCAGCCGCGCCAGGGCTTCGTCCCGATGTTGGGCATCTTCAGCCGGCGAGGCCCCTGCTGCCCTGCCCTGTGCGCGTTCCTGCAACCACCGGTCACAAATCTGCGGTAGGCTCGGCTCGCCATCCCCGCTGACGAACACATCCACGAACGGGGCGAGAGGTTCCGGATTCTGGCGCACGGTCCGCCGGCAATCACCAGCGGATCCCGCATGCCCCGTTGCGTGCTGCGTAACGGAATCCGGCCCAGATCGAGCATCGTCAGCAGATTGGTGGCACAGATCTCATATTGCAGAGAAAATCCCAGGACATCGAATTCGTGTAACGGCGTGAAGCTCTCGAGACTGTAGAGCGGCAGGTCGGATTGCCGCAGCTGCTGCTCCATGTCCTCCCAGGGCGTGAAGCACCGTTCGCAGACCCAGTCGTCGCGCCGGTTCATCAGGGCGTACAGCAACTGCAGTCCGTGGTGACTCATGCCAATCGTGTACGTGTCGGGAAAAGCCAGGCAGAGCCGCCCACGCACCGACGCGGTGATCTTTTCTGCACGATGTTCACGCTCGCCACCCAGATATTGGGCCGGCTGCTGAACATTCGGCAGGATTCGCCCCACGATGTGGTCTTTCAAAGAAGTGTTCATCTTCGATAGTATCGCAGGATTGTGCGTTTGAGTTGTAGGGTGTCTACAATTTGAAGGACGAAGGGAAGCCTGGTTCTGCAGGCCGGGTCGGGACCTTGCCGAGGGTGGTGCGAGGTGACGTGCTCCACCACAAGTCGAACGATTCGTTTTTAGCGAGAAGTGGGTTATGGGTGAAGCGACATCGTCAGAGTATATCACCGTTGCTCGAGTGGGAGCGATTCCGGAAGGGGGGCGCCGAGTCCTACGTGGTCAACGGACGAGTGATCGCAGTTTTTCGGCAGCAGGATGACTATTTCGCCATCGATGATTTGTGCCCGCACATGGGAGCGTCGTTGGCAGGCGGGTATGTGGAGGAGGGGGTCGTCAGTTGTCCCTGGCACGCGTGGCGGTTTCGGATCTCCGATGGCACATGGTGCGATAATCCGCGGATCAAGATTGACAGTTTTCCCGTCCGCGTGGTGGGTGACGAGATCCAGGTGGCGGTTCCCCGCGGACCGGAACCTCTCCCGGGCCTGACGGAGCCCTCCGCGTAGGCTCGGGGATTTCTCCTGACCGTTCGCGCCGACAGTAAGCTGCGACGCAGCACTAGAGCGTGATCTTTCCGCCGGGTTCCACCACGACCGGTTCGGCACGAGTCATCGCCTCGATCTTCTTGGCCCACGCGTACGGGTCCTGCTCGATCGGTGGCCACGTGTTGTAATGGGCGGGGGCTGCCTTCATCGGTTCGATCAGCCGAATCGCGTCCACGGCATCGGAAGGGCCCATCGTGAACAGATCGCCGATCGGCACGACCGCCAGGTTGACCTTGCTGCGAAGCAATCAGCTTCATGTCGCTGAACAGAGCCGTATCACAAGCGAAGTAGATGACGCCGTCCTCCAGGTAGAGCAAGAAACCGCAGGGAGTTCCACCGTAGGAACCGTCCGGAAGCTGTGCGCTATGCCAGGCAGGTGTCATTTTCACGCGTCCAAAGGGCAGCGTGACGCATCCCCCGAGGTTCATTGCCATCGTGTTCTGCAGGTCGTGCTTCTTCTCGAAGCCATTCCGCCAGTTCGAAGAGGGCCACGACCATGGCACCGGTGCGTTTGGCGATGGGTGCCACGTCGGCGATGTGATCGAAATGGCCGTGGGACACCAGAATGTAGTCCGCCGGGACATCTTTCGCCTTCACGGGGGCCGTAGGTGAATCGTCAAGGAACGGATCCAAGAGAATGGTGGACTCCTCCCGTCACGATCATCCAACTGCCGTGTCCCAGCCAAGTCAGTTCGGTCGCCATGTCGGACTTCCCTACCGTCGATCCGTGGGTTTGGTGAGCGAGTACGCTGATCAAGCCAGGTGAAGATGGCTCTTCATGTGTCGCTTGTACGCCTCCACGCCTGGTTGACCGTATGGATTCACATTCATCAAGCGGCCTTCGACGACCGTGGCCAGCATCAGCATCTGCATCGCCTGCCCCAGAGCTGGCTTCGTCCAACGTGGGAAGATGCAGGTCGGCGGTTGGTCGACCATCTTCGCGATAGGCTTGATTCGTTCCGGCGATCGCGGCCTGCATCAATTCCGGTAGCGTTCGTTCGGCAATTGCGTTCAGGCCGTCCTGATTGCGTTCGCTTTGACCGACGCGCAGCGGATCGCGTCGCCATTGGTCGACAATCACATTGGTGATCATCTTGTCCCGGCGACCTTCCTGGTGCTGTTGAGCGCGAGAATGCAGATCGCGCGTATTGACCACGGTCAAAGGAGTCGCCCCCTGTTGTTCTTTGCCCAGGCTTTCTGCCAGCAGCTGATCGTACCATAGACCGAATGCCTCGAGGGCCTTCGACCAGACCGACAGCACGCGGAGATGTGCATATTGGCTGGTTTCCATCAGACGCGAAACGGCCGTGTACTGCAGCACAGAGTTGTCGGCCACGGGGCTCTGGCGAAAGTGATTGATTCGCTGCTACCGCGCCCTGCAGCAATCGCACCACATCCAGTCCCAGGACCGCTGCCGGAAGCAGACCGACCGCCGAGAACACGGAGAACCGTCCTCCGACACCATCCGGCACCGGAAATCGTGCGCGGCAGCCGAGTTCTTCCGATAGATCGAACAGTTTTCCACTCGTGCCGGTAATGGGGATGACCAGCTTCGCAATCGTTTCCTGGTCTGCACCACATGCGTCCTGCAAAGCCGACAGAAACAAGCGAAACGCTGCCGCCGTTTCCAGGGTGCCGCCGCTCTTGCTGATCACGATCAGCGCCCACCGCTCGTCCACGCCTCGTGACCAGTCTCCGCTTCGGAGAAGATCCAGCAGGCCTTGCACGGCGTCGTTGTCGACATTGTTGCCTTCGAAGTACATTCGCGGTCGGCCGCCCCGCTGTCCTCGACTCAATTCGTTATGGTACGGATGACAGCAAGCTTCCATCAACGCTCGAGCACCCATATACGAACCACCGATCCCCAGCACGACAACTCGGTCCACCGTTTTCTGCAACTGCTCTGCCGTTTGCAAGATCGCGTCCAAGCTCGACTACCCGTGCGGTCTCGATCGTATTCCTCCAACAGCCGTTCTGGTAGCGGAAGAAAGCCGGCATCCAGCGGCCGTTTTTCCTCGGGGATCGCTCCTCGGCCCTCGAAGATCGCCAGATCGGATTCCAGGATTTCTTTTCGGATCCGATCCAATTCGGGTTCCATGTCATGCAATTGCTTGGCGGAGATCCCGGTGCCTTCCAGCAGCGCAGCCGAAGCGTTGTATTTCAGGGGAGAAATCGGAGAGGTATCCATGGTGATCGACTCGATATTCACGGGAGGCAGTAGACAGGGTTACGGCGGAACGCGAAGCGAAATGCCGCGACCGCCGATCGGTTCTCACCGAAACCAGAGAATACCGGACCGGTCCACGGTTGACCAGCGTACCGTGTTTTGAGAAGGAGCCATGCCAGTTGGTCGGGGTGCCCGCTGACATACAGCGAAGAACCGTTTCGTCCGGCCTCGGGCGGTGCCGGAAATGGGCCATTCGGGGCGGGATCGAGCCAGGATCGCCATCACCAACGTCGGTTCCACCACCCAAGGGCCCCCGATTCTCGCTCCGCGGCGGCAAAGGTCTGGTGAAAACGAGCGTCGGCCGTCTTGTGTGACCGCCGCTTTTTGTTACGAAAGAGAGATTGTTGATTTCCCATTCGTTTTCTCCGCCGCATGGAAAAGGTCTCCTCCATGGACATCCACGATCTGACCCGCTCTCTTCAAACTGACAACGACTCGAAAATCGTGATGCTTGTGGGCGATGGCCTCGGCGGACTCCCGCAAACCCCCGACGGACCAACGGAATTGGAGGCCGCGCGCACGCCCAACCTGGACGCCTTGGCTCGGATTGGCATCCAGGGCGGCAGCATTCCGGTTCTGCCCGGGATCAGTCCCGGTAGCGGTCCGGGACACCTGGGCCTGTTTGGGTACGACCCGTTGCGGTACGTGATCGGCCGAGGTGCGCTGGAGGCGACGGGAATCGGTTTCGAACTGCAACCGGGGGATGTCGCGATCCGCTGCAACTTCTGCACGCTCGATGCGAACGGTCGCATTACCGACCGTCGCGCGGGGCGAATTCCGACCGAGCAGAGCGGTCCGTTGGCGATCCGCTTGCGCGACGTGAAACTGGAAGGGACGGAAGTCTTCGTCGAACCGGTCAAAGAGCATCGTTTCGTGGTTGTGCTGCGCGGATCCGGTCTGGGGGGACATGTCGCTGATACCGATCCACAGAAAACCGGTGTGCCTCCCTTGGATCCGGCTGCCACCCATCCGGACAGCGAACTGACCGCGCGGCTCGCGCGCGATTTCGTCGATCAAGCGCGCGAGCTACTATCCGATCAACCGCAGGCCAATGGTCTGACGATGCGTGGATTTGCCGAACGCCCTGATCTGCCCTCCTACAAAGAAGTCTACGGGTTACGTGCTGCGGCGATCGCAGTGTATCCGATGTACAAGGGACTCGCTCGTCTGGTCGGAATGGAGATTCTGGGTACACCTCAAACGTTGGCCGAGCAGATCGATTTGCTGGAACAGAAATGGAAAGAGTACGACTTCTTTTTTATTCATTTCAAGTACACCGATAGCACGGGAGAGGACGGTAACTTCCAGGCGAAGGTGCAACGTACCGAAGAGTTGGATGCGATTGTGCCACGGATTATGGAACAAAACCCAACGGTGCTGATCGTTACCGGGGATCACAGCACGCCCAGCTTCCTCAAGAGCCACAGTTGGCACCCGGTGCCGACATTGCTCGTGTCCGACTGTTGCCGTCCGGACGGGAAGCAGGAATTCAGCGAACGCCAGTGCATTACTGGTGGGCTAGGGCAATTCGAGGCGAAATACCTGATGACCCTGGCGTTGGCAAACGCTAATCGTTTGGGCAAGTATGGCGCGTGAGAGCGTTGTGTAAGTAGCTGCACAAAACGGTGGGGTCGCGGCCCGTATCCTGTCCAGGTCTACCGGACCGGTCGCCTGATTATTCGTGGCGGACCCAGCGGGCTTCCAGCCAATCGGCGTGGTCGAATTCGTCTGCCCGGTCGGCAAAATCGACGACCAGCGCCATCTGTCTGGCGCCGTGCAACGGAACGGAACAGGGGCGTGGGGCCTCGCCCCCGCGAACGATCGGGCTGGCAAAAACGCATTGCCAGGCTCCCGCACGCTTGCAGAAAGACGCGGAAAACGACACTGCCCCCCTGCCCTGCCGAGTCATCGAGTGCCAGTTGTGCGTCGAATCGAGTGTATGTTCCGTCCAGCTGATAGGCGAGACGTGACGTACTGTGCATGCCCAGACCCTTGGCGTAATCGGCTCCCTCCACCCGCAGACAATTCCCCCGCACATTGCAGTCACGTCCCCAGGGCTGGCGAACACTCAAGTAAGGAAAGTGCACATAGTCAAGCGGCTGATGGTCAGACACGTAAGACACTCGTCCACGAAGCGGTTGCAGCCGAACGATCGAGGCTCGCCCGGCCAGCAATGCGGTGGCATCGCGGTGTAGACGCAGGCCGTTGGCACATGTCAATTCCAATTGCTCGCCGTTGAAGGTACAGTTCTTCGTCAGTAAGTGACTGCCGTCGCGAAAGCCCACCAACAGACGTGCATCGCCAACCAGACCGGGCGATCGCTGTGCCGGATTGGGTACCAGGGCGGATAACCGATGCAGCGGGATGCGAACGATTCGTCCGCCGATTCGAAACTCCAGATGTCGTTCGGACAGCGACAGCAATTCGCCTTCTAGCCGATCTCCATTGTCCAGCCAAAGCTGGTCTGCGTCCCCTTCGGACATTTGCAGCCGTCGGTGCCATCCCCGTTCATGTCCTTGATCTGTCGATCGTGCCATGCTTAACGCACGCACCTGGTCCCAGCGAACTTGGATCGTTCCCCACAGCAGGCTGAAGACGGTCAAGTAGTCGTCTTTCCATTCCTCGACGTCGGAGATGCGCTGCAGGGCAAGAAAACTGCCATCGGTCAGCAGCAATCCGGGCGCGGTTTCCGACCGGTGCGGGATATGCCAGCGGATGAGCTGATCGAGCGGGATTGTCTGCCGCTGAGACCCGTCCTGCAGAGTGAGCTGCTGGGTGATGGAGAGCGACTGCAACGCAACCGTCCGCGTCGTCCCATCCAAGAACAGCGCGAAAGGCTGACCGTCACTGATTGCAATCGCTTCCTGACGACTGAGCACCAGAAGTAGGCCGAGCACACGTAGCGAATTCGATCCATGTTGCCAGTACATTCATCCCCAGCCTGTCAGCGTTGGAAAATGGGGAGGCAATTATTGGGAACCTGTAGCACGATCGTGGCCATGGCGGTGGCATATTCGGGGCAAATCGAGCTGCTCCAAGATCCATCCTGCGCCTGTTGAGTGAGCAGCAGGTCACGGGCCGCCGGAAACCACTTGTGCCACCGGTCTCCTCCGGCCTGCCACATGGCTTGCACGGCATAATACTGCCCGTAAAAGAAGTGCGACTGCAGGTCGTCCGGACTGGGAGTGGGCGAAAACTGGTCCAAGTATTCCAGGCCTCGCTCAATCGCCGGATCCTCGTAAAGGCCGGCGTTGTAAAGCGAGACGACGCCAGCGGCCGAGCGGGGAAAGGCACTAGGGCCTCCGCGAAGCATGTACATGAATCCACCGTCCGCATTCTGACTGCGCTTGACGTACATGATGCTCCGTTCCATCGTCTCGGTAGGTACGTGAATGCCGCCATTGCTGGCCGCACGCAGCGCCATCACTTGGCAGACCGTCACCGACAGGTCGGCGTCGCGTCGTTGGGGCTCATAGCGCCAACCACCGTCTTCGTTTTGCGTATCGAGAATCAGCCGAACCGCGCGCGACAGCTTGTCCCGCAAATCTCGTCGCGGTGACATGCCAAAGTTCTCCGCCAGAAAGAGTGTGGCAAAGCCGTGACCGTACATCGGACCATGGCTGCTGCTCTCCGGCTGGACAATGAATCCGTTATCTTCGACATGACGCAGAACGAAGTCCAAACACTGGTCAATGGTGGTGCCGTACGGTCCCCTGCCTGGCGTGCTGCCCGCCGACAGGAAGGCGAGACCACAGAGACTCGATACCGCCACGTTGCCACGGTAGCTCCCCCGTCCGAAAGAGCCATCCTCGCGCTGATGCTGTTGTAGAAAGGCCAAGCCGTGGTCAATCGCGACCTGTGTCTTCGCCGTCATCATCTGTCGGGCGGATCGTTCCGGATCTTCCGCGGCCGATGCGGTTGGCAGACTGAGCAGTGTCAAGGCACAGCATGCGGCGACGACGCGATCGCCTTTACCGGTCCACAGACGAATGCTTGGAGAGTTCTTCGCCGTGATTTCCTTCCTCTTCTTTATCATTTCGTTGTAGCGTGCCACCGTTTCGAGCCACTGATTCATCTCAGCGGCTGGACGACTCGGATTCCGATAGCGAACGGTAGTATGCTTCGATCTGCCGTGCGTAATCCGGTAAAAATTGCTCTCGGGCCACGGACCGCAATTGCTCGCGGATCTTTGCCGGCAAGTGGCTCCAGGTGGAATCCAACTCAAACGCCGGGGGATTGGCGGGCACCGTCGTCGTCGCCGGTTGACTGCCCGGCTCAGCCGTTGGTCTCGGCGATGTGGGGGAGCCGGCTGGTGCCTGGCCGGGTACTGATGGCGACAAGCCTGCCTGCTGTTGTCGGCGAACCGTCTCCGCTCGGCGGCGCGCTGCGGTCTGCTGTAGCAAGCGGTCCAATTGCGTCACAATCTCCTGCTGGATTTCTAACGTCTTTTGTCCGACATCATCCTGTTGCAAACGACGTTGAACAACTCGCATCTGTTGCACGATTGTGCTCCACCGGCCCGTACTGCCCTGCTCCGCGAGATCTCCGCTGCTGGAATCCCGTGGCCGTTGTGCAGCAGTCGCCGTGGCGGAGTCCGGCTTGGCGGGCAGTCCATCACGCTGACCCTCCAGATCGCGAAAAAGTTGTTCATCCAGTGCTGATGAAGCCGTTGCGGGATTGACGGAATCTGCACCCGACTGACCAAAGAGTGTCTCTGGCGGACCACTCAGGGCCAACAATAGCATCAGTGCACCGCAATCTTGAAGAGGGAGGCGACCCAGCAGAAAGCTCATGTGACAACGAACTCGCAAGGGAACAGGCGTCCAGTAACAAGGTGTCGTTTCATTGTATCACTCCGTCGCCTCTTTCGTCGAATCCAGGTGGACGCGCCGCAAGCGTTCCAGTCGATCAGCCAATTCGCTTTGCCTTACGCCAGATCGTGCAACTCTTGGGCGTTCTGTACGCCCGGGTCCTGGGCGACACTTCGATCACGACTCAATTGCTGCGTGCGAAGATTCAGCTCGCGCTGCAGCTGGATCAGGCGTGCAATTTCGGAGAGCGTCGATTCCGAGGTGGTGGATGCCTGGTTCGCTGGCGACGACGTCTCCCGATCTCGGTGGTTCGACGCAGCGGCGGGTGTTTCGTGCGGCGAGCCGGCAGGAGGTGCCCCGAGGAGTAGATCCACCATCTGACACAGAACGCGATTCGCATCCTGTTGCTGTTGGGTTGCATTGCCAAGACGATTCGCACGCAGTTCTTCGACAGCACGACGCATCTGAGCGGTAACACCCGACTTTCGTGCCAGCTGACGCGATGCGAACAGCCTGGCGAACGGATCGTCCTGGATTGCTGTGGGGGGTACGGCGGGACCGGCGACAATCTGCTCCGTTCGCTGTGCCAGTTCCAGTTGCCGATCGGACAGGGATTCCAATTGATTGCGCAGCGTGGCCGAGATCGGTCCGAGTGTTTCGGACACGGTCATCCCGACCAGATGACTCGTTTCCGTCAGCAGCGATTCTTGCTCGGATTGTATCGACGATAGCTGAGCAAGATCTCGTTGCAGGCGATCTGCCTGTTGCCGGTCGGCAAGCAGGCCCTGGATTTCTTGAATCACTTGCGTTTGGTGCGCTTCGGCCTGGACAAGCTCCTTCGCCAAAAGTTCCTGAGCAGGGATCTGACTGGGCGTGGACATGCAGTGGGTGATCCGACCCAGGTTCGCCTCCAGGAGCGCGAGAACGGAGGCATCGAGTTCTGTCAGACGGTCAATCCATTTGCTTGGGGTTCGCGTGTGTTGATCTGCCGAAATTCCACTCCGCCGGATCATCTTTCGCAGCATCTGCAATTCCTCAAGAATGGAGGAATTTGAACTCGGTAAGTCGCTCGCGCACATTGCGTTGAGCCAGTGCAAAGGTTTGGTATTCCACCGGGTCGGAGGGCTTGTCGCGGTTGGCCTTGCGCAGCGACTGTAGCGTGTGTTGGAGACTCTGGCGAGCAGACTGTTGTGCCAGCAGAATGTCACGTAGTTGGGACACAATCCGCTGCTCTTGTCGCGCGAACCGACGGTTCAGATCCTCGTCGGATCGCAAAATCCAGGTTCGAACCTGGCTGGTGGTTTCTTGGTTGCGATTGTCGCGAGCGGTCAGGTACCAGGAAATCACCGAACCTGGTTGTAGATCGGGAATCTGCGACAGGTTCCAATCGACATCTACCGGATGGATTTCCGGTCCCTCTTCGACATCCTCCGCGGATCGTGGAGGATTGGTTCGACGAAACAGGGGAAGGAACGTTTCCTGCTGCGGCTTGCGATCCTCTAATCGATAGACCAGTTGGACATCCGAAACCGAGAGGTCGTCAGAGACGTGGGCGAGTATGCGAACGCGGGATCGCGAGCCGCCAATCCAGTTCTCATGGGGCTCTCGTAGGTCCACCTCGGGTGGTCGATCGGGATGCACGGTGACCGTGCCAATGGGAATGAGGCCGACAACTCCTTTCGTGTCGACGAACTCGAGAAGATACTCCGTGCTGGATGTGATTCGCCAACCGGGGTGATTCGATTCGTGCAGAGAAACCTGTCGTCGGTTCGCGCTGACGACTAGCGGGATGTTCGTCGCGGGCGTTTCCGCCTCCATTGGTCTTGCCGACACTTGGCGCCGACCGTGCGTTGACGCGTTGTCCCGAACCACTCGCTTGCGATCCGGATCTGTACTTTGCGTGGGGACACGTTCGCGAACAGGATCGGAATCGCCACGCAACACGAGAGCCGCTGAACGCAACCGTCGGTCGGCTCGCGCTTCCAAAAAGACGAGAGCGCCGGGCAGGCTTCGAAAATCGTTGCTCACTTTCACGCGAGGCCATTCTGTGTATTCGGGAGGCGTGAGCCACAATGCTGTTTCGACGACCGCCGGTGCCCGGACGACATTTACGCGAACCCATTCCATTTGGTTGTCGTCTCCACCGACCGCCCGCAACTGAAACGGCTGCCGCAGGTTCGAAAGGGTCCACTCTGCCACGGAGTCGCTGACGCGCATGTTGTAGCGAATGGGTGGCTTGTCGAGCTCATCTGCGGACCGGTACCACAGTTCGACTCGCGGCGGCAACTCGCCCCGCAGATCGAACACGCGGATCCGCATTTCCGATCCCTGCGTGACATACTCCGGCAAGGACGCAAACGAAAGGGAGTGGTCCGTGGGCCACCGCACGGTCTTCCATGGGAGCATCAGTCGTGAAAGGCCAGCGTGGAATTGGCTGGGATGCCAGAGTGCCAGGGTTAACAGCAGGCAACGTGGTTCCCACGACCGCAGCCCCCGCCCGCTGAACGTGTCGAAAGTCTAGCGCCTGCTGCAGGTCACAGGATTGCAGATCCGTGTTCACTTGTTGCAGGAGCGCCTGTCGCAGATCGACCGATCCGCCGATCGGACCTGCCGCGCGGTCCTGCAGAAACTGCACGGCGCTGGAAAGCCGATCTTTCAGCGGGGGAAGACTGGCGCTCAATCCACCGGGCGGTCTGTACCGGGCCGGTGTCCAGTTGTCGCAGAGGATGCAGTACACGCAGGCTGATCAACAGGCAGCAGGCGAGTGCAGCGGCCGACAGCAGCCAACGCAGCCATGGATTCTCGGCGCCGAGGCAGTAGTCGGTGAGGGAGATCGCCAGGGCGACCAGCAAGGTCCCCGCAAGAACGATGACATAGGCCTCGGATCCACAACAGTCGGCGAGCACGCCGACCGACTTGGCGGACTTGTTCCAGCAACGCGGCTTCGGACATCTTCGGGGCCTCGACCATCCCTCGACTCTCGTGTGGGGCCGGGGGGCGAGGGGACTACGCTGCGCCAGGGGCGTTTGCGAGAATCCAGTTTTTGCAGGATCTCTTTCGCCGTCTTCACGTCTTCGGCGATTTGGAAGTCGAACATACCGGCGGTGATGAAGTCTGCCCCGTGACGAAAGGCGTACGAGAACCCGACCTTCGGGCGGATCGCTCCCGCCGCCATGACCTTGAATGCCACCCAAGGCTTCTGCACCGTTTCCATGAAGGTGATTGTTTCCTCCGGATTCAGACACCACATGTTGTCATGGTAGCCTTCATGCTCCGAACTTTGGCCCTTGTACCAGCACCATTCCTCGCGATGCTCCTCGGGAGTGGCGGACCAGTATCGGTCCATGTGCAGCGTCTTCACGTAGTAGTCCACATCCAGGCCGTTCTTCTCGCAAGCGATCGGCGTCTCCAGCGAGTGGCTGCCGATCCCCGCCGGAACCCCTTCGGCTTTCATGAGTTCCAGCGCTTTGGCCAGGACATCGATTTGCCCCGCCATCGTGAGCCGGTCGGTTATTTCGCCATGTGTGTACAGCAACGTGGCGCCCTTGTCGACCAACGACCGGATGTGATCACGCATAAGTACTTCATCCGGGTTGGGAGAGATGCAGACCATCGTCTGCATGTGGCCGTTGCGCTCTTGGTTGTATTTCCGCACGATATCCTGGCATTGAGGGTCCGCCTGAATCGTGTTGACGCCGCACTGTTCCGCCAAGGCGAGAGTCTCGATCACTTTCGCGTCGGTGTTGTACGCCTTGAACAGCATGGAGACGTACAGAAGGTCCCGACTGTGCGCCCAGCCACCGACAAGATTTCCGCCGAGAAACAATCGGCTCAGCTTGACGTTTCCGATTTGGCCGCAGGGCATTTGGCCTTCGCCAACGTCGAGTGGCTCCGCGGCCGCCTGATCCGCGCCCTCCTCAATAGCCGCCACGAGGATCTTTTCTTCCAGGCCGAGGGCAGCACCGACTCCGGCGGCGCCCAGCAAGGTCTGATTGAGAAAGCTGCGACGGTTCCTTTTTTCACTCATGGTCGGTCCGGATCGGTGTGTGGAATGTGAGTTTGTGTGAGCGGTCAAGCCAAAGCAGCTTGCAACGCATCGCGAATGCCATCCGTGATTTTACTCTTTAGAACGAGCGCAGCGAACGGCAGATTCCCGTCGGCCTGCACTTTGTCCTCGGTAACCGTAACCTTCCCATTAATCTTCATCCCATAGGTCGTCAGCCTGTAATTCAGCGTGTTGCCTTCCCACACGCCGTCGACCTCACCGAGTTGATTTCGGTATTGCTCGACGATTCGCTCCAGGAAACCTGTCAGTCGATCTTGCGCGGCAGCTTGGCCAAGAGAGTGGGGGACTTCCGTCGAAAACGATGGCATGAAATTGGATTCCTCCTAGTGTAACCGGTGGCACGGGCTGCAGAGTGTTTGGTGCGCCGACTACGCGGGGTGCCCTGGCATCATCGATCGGATTCTGCCAACAACCGGTTGTCGAACGTGTGGCGATCATTGGGATGCCACAGCGGCAATCCATCCCGAATTCTCCGTGCGAGAATCTCCAGCTTCTCGCGACTCCCGGGCAGTGCCTCCGTCGCCATGAACTCCTTTTCCGGAGCTCTGTTGGGTTCAAAGTCCCAGTCACCGGCTTGAATTGCTTCGAGCACGGACTTTGCCACGACGTGTCTCCTCTCTCGGCTGCAACACGAACTTCCAAGGGACCGAACAACAACGTAGCTTCCTTGCAGCCTGACATCCATTCGCTTGAGGTGTTCCCAGTATCCAAGTGACTTTCCAGAATGTCAACAAGTTTACAGGTTGTTCCCGATTTGCCTCGGTCTGCAATTGGCGTGCCCGATGTCAATCGGTTGGCGCTCTTGACAACGCGCAGAATTCCTGATCTCACAACTCACCGCCCGATGAGCATCTGTGTCAAGCTTGCGGTGGAACTGCATCCGGTCGCCGCCCTGCCGAACGGTAAAGGAATGCGGACGAATGAAGCGATCGGTGAAAACGTGCGACGGCGTTTGCGTCGAGTGTTCCTTCGCGACTTCCCCGGCAGACAGCACCCCGGACAGCGATCACATCAGGAGACAGTGGCAGGACTTTCGTCAAGATCGCCAGGTCGATCGAACCGGCGAGAGCCACCTGTAGATTTCGATCCCGAGCGAAGCGGATCAACTCGGCTAATTCGGAGAGGGGAAGGCTTTGCAGCAGCGAGCCGGAGGATTTATCGAACGTGTCCACCAACAGAATGCGGCACGCCAGAGTCTGGCCCTGTTCGATGACTTCCTGCCAGGGGGGAGCGTTCGCACGCTGATGATCGGCGTAATGGACGGCGACCCGCTGGATGGTTGCCGGAAGCGCGTTCGCATGCCTGTGCCCAAACGTTGCGCCAGTTGCGTCGTTCGCTGCAGCCGGCCAGTCCAAATTTGGCGTAATCCAGTGAGGCGGGGATTTCTGCCAGCGTGGTTCGGTCACACTCCAGCAGTTCTCCCAGGGCGGCACTGACTGCGCATCGACGAGCCACAAAACCAAGGATCTGACGGATGGTGAGCGTGTCGCAACGGCCCAGTGAACCGCGAGATGGCTCTTTGATGTCAAGGATATCGACGGCAGAATCGATGATCCGGTGGCACTCCTCGAGAGAGCGCACGCTGATCAACAAGCGAGTCAATTGAGCGGGCCTTTATCGAATTTCAGGGCGGGGCGCGAATCGCACGCGGATGATTTCCCATACAATGTTGCTTGTTCCGGCCGTTTGCCGTACTGACCATCGAGAAGTGTAGCAGAATCTCACCCGCGACAAGGGCAGAACAGCAACGACCGGTCCGCCGAGGCGTTGCCCAACAAGACTGCACTGTGAGCGAACCGTCGAGTGGAGGAGTTATGGCACAACGAGAGTTTTCCCAGATCACTTGGGATGCGACGATCGAAGACGATTGTCGGCACCTGATCCGCTTAGCCATTCGCGAGGATCTGGATCGGGGACACGACTGGACGACCGTCGCCTTGATTCCAGCGGACGGCCAAGGCGCCGCTTCGCTTGTAGTGCGTCAAGGCGGTGTCGTGGCCGGCTTGCAGGCAGTGCCCGTCGTGTTGGAGGAGATGGATGCCCACCTGCAGTGGACAACGGAACTAACGGACGGTGCGGTGGTCCGCCCAGGGGCGATCGCCGGCACACTGGCCGGACACGTTCGCGATCTACTCGTGGCCGAACGGTTGACTCTCAACCTGCTGGGTCGGTTGTCGGGCATCGCCACCTTGACCCACGCATACGTGCAGCAAATTGCCGGAACCAAGAGTCGGATTTACGACACGCGAAAGACAACCCCAGGCTACCGCCGACTGGAAAAATATGCGGTCCGTTGTGGGGGGGGGCATAATCACCGGCGGGGCCTGTACGATGCGGTGCTGATCAAAGACAACCACCTTGCCTTCGGCCGACAAGCGGGCGCAGGGTGGTTACTCGCCTGCGGAAGCCATTGTCGCGGCACGCCAGTTTCTGGGGGCCACTCTGTCCGAGCCACAGGCCGCGGAAATGATTGTGGAAGCGGAGGTCGACACGCTGGACCAGTTAACAGCCGTCCTCCCGGTACGCCCCGATATCGTGCTGCTGGATAACATGACTCCGGCGCAGCTGGCGGAAGCCGTCCGCTCGCGGGACACGGTAGCACCGGAAGTCCAACTCGAGGCTTCAGGCGGCGTCAATCTGCAGACCGTCAAGTCGATTGCGGAAAGCGGCGTCGAGCGGATCAGCGTGGGCGCGTTGACACATGCAGCACCCTGGCTGGACATCGGTCTGGATTGGACGGATGGGGGCAGGGGCCATTCCGCCTGAGCGCTCATTCGTGCGACTTGCGGGCAGGTGTTGATCCATGGACCAGATTCTGCGGAGTGCCACGTAGAAACGCGGCCACGTTGTCCACGCTGATCTGCATCAGTCGCCGACGAGCTTCCCGGGTTGCCCAGGCATGATGCGGCGTGAGAAAACAGTTCCGCGCGGTGAGTAACGGACTATCGGAGGCGATGGGCTCTTGGGCGGCGACATCCAGTCCGGCGGCCGCAATTTGACCCGTGTTCAGCGCTTCCGCTAGGTCGTCCTCTTCGATCAATGAGCCGCGAGCGGCGTTCAGCAGAATCAGTGACGGCTGACAATGGCGCAACAGCGATCGATTGACCATCCCCTGCGTTTCGGGCGTGGAGGGACAGTTCAGACTGATTACGTCCGCTTGCTTCACTAGCGGAATCAAGTCGCACCAGGCAAACGGCTGCATAGTCTGGTGGTGGTCCCAGCGGTTCGGGTGTGGGCCAGCACGTGCATTCCAAAAGCGTGCGCCAACGCACCAACTCGTTGTCCGATGCGGCCGAAGCCGATCACACCGAAACGTTTTCCTGCCAGTTCGGTCAACGGCTGTTTCCAGAAACTGAAATCGGTTTGACGGCTCCACTCCCCAGCGTGGACGGCCCGGTCGTGTAGATCGACACGGTGCAGAATGTGCAGTAATAAAGCAAAGATGTGCTGGGCCACCGAATCGGTGCCGTAGACCGGAACATGGGCGACCTGAATCCCCTGCTCCGCAGCAGCTTGGATGTCCACACAATCGAACCCGGTTGCCGTAACGGCGACGAACTGCAGCTGCGGAAGCTGCGACAACACGGCCCGCGTCAGGGGGATCTTGTTGATCACAAGAACTTTGGCACCCGAGGCCCGCGCTACGATCTGTTCCGTAGGCGTGTGATCATAGACGCGTAGCGAGCCAAGTGTCTCCAGAGCATCCCAGGGGTTATCTCCGGGATTGAGCGTCCGTCCGTCGAGAACGACGATCGTCACGGTTCTGCCTTCTTCCGCTCGCTGCGCCGGAAACGATTCGAGAGGGTTCGAGAGGTTGCCGCCGTGGGTTCCCCGTCGGTGAACAAACCTTCGTGGGTTGGTTGTCAACGAAGCGGAGGGCACGGGACTCGAACCCGCAACCGGTTTCCCGGCACCTCATTTCCAAT
>CAVZLD010000002.1:0-347894 GCA_963776055.1 uncultured Planctomycetaceae bacterium
GACATTTGTAACCGGGTAACTCAAAAAGGCACGAACGGAATTCTGCCTGGGAGGCAGCATCGATGCCCCAGACAAAACCGACATTTCGAGTCGCTGCCTACGTGGCCCGGATCATCGCCATCTCCGCGCTCGCTGCGGGCACGCTTGCGGGACAGCCGGCCGGCCGCTGGGGCTCGACGATGGCAGAATCAGACCTGCCAAAGTGGAAAGCACAGTGGATCTGGCTGCCGGAGAATTCCGAAGCCGAAATGCTCTTGGCTCGAAAAGCGTTCCATCTACCCGACGCCCCCGAGCGGGCACTGCTGTCAATCACCGCCACGTCGCAATATCAGCTATTTGTTAACGGCAAATATATCTGCTGCGGGCCCGCTCGCTCGGCGGCACATCATCAGTCGTTCGATGTCTTGGATCTCGCCGATCGCCTGCATCGAGGCTTCAACGTTGTGGCAGTACGAATCCATTTCCAACGAGAGGACGTTTCCTACTATGGAACCTCGCGAGCTGGTCTGCTCGCACAGCTTGACTGCAAGTCCGCCTCGCGGTTGACCACGTTGAAGACCGATACCAGTTGGCGTGTGGCTGCCGATGAGAGCTGGATGAATAGCTCTCCCAGAATGGCTCGGTTTCATCTTGCAGTCTGCGACCGAGTGGATCTGCGCCGTCGCATCCGAGGCTGGACCGACGTCGAATTCGACGACGCCCAATGGCAGCCTGCCCAGGTACTCCGACGGGAAGAGGGTTGGCCTCTACCGCAACCCGACGATCGCCCGACGCACTTGATCCCACCCTGGACATCGCTCATCCCGCGCGACATTCCCTACCTAAAGGAAAGCATCCTCACGCCTCGACGGTTGGTCGATGTCGGCAGCATTTCTCAGCCACAGGAGGCAGGGGACTTCCTAAGAAATGCCTGGGTTGAGGCGCCGGTCATTCCGCGAATTCCGGTAACCGTCGATGGTCCTGGTGCTGAATCCCCTGAAGGACCGATCACCATCGCCGCCAATGAACCGGGCACGTGCCGCGTGATTGTCTACGACCAGGGAGAAGTGCACAACGGCAGGCCGTTTCTTGACGTGATCGGGCCACGCGGCACCGTGGTCGACATCATGTCGGCCCCGTACCTCCTGGACGAAAGCGTGCGATCTCCGATCGTCGCCTCAACTTATGTCGATCGGATCGTCCTTTCCGGGAATCGCGAACGATGGGAAGCGTTCTACTTCAAACCAACACGCTGGCTGGTTGTCGCGTTTCGGCATCTACCGGGAGACGCCCGAGTGTACAGTGCGGGCCTGAGACGAATCGAATATCCTTTCGTGCGGAAGGGATCGTTCCACACGCCAGATTGTCCCGAGTTGCAAACGCTCTGGCAGGCCGCTGCCCGGACGATCCAAGTCTGTACAACCGACGCCTACACCGACAACTACCGCGAGCGACGACAATATGCTCAGACCGCCTACTATGCGTGTCTCGGCAACTATCCGGTATTCGGCGATGTGGCACTGCAACGACGATACCTGACACAGATCGCCGATGAGCAGCTGCCGAACGGCATGATGCCTGCCTACGCCCCGCGGCACGGTGACGACTTCATGGTGATCCTCGACTCGAATTGTCTTTGGGTCCGTGGCCTGTATCAGTATTTGCTCTACTCCGGAGACGGCGACACTACGAGAAGCTTGCTGCCTGCTACCCGCAGGCTGCTCGGGCTGCTTCACAGCTACACAAATGATGACGGCTTGATCGACAGTCCACCCTACCCCTATTGGCTGGACCATGCCGTAAATGACCGGCGCGGCGCCAACTTCTGTCTCAACGGCCACTACCTGGGTGCACTCGAAGATTTCGCTCAAGTGCTCCAGTGGCTGGACGAACCGGATGGAGCCATTTACCGCCAACGGGCAACTCGAGTACGACAAACACTCGGCGAAAAGGCGTGGGATTCCCAAAAGCAACTCTTTGCCGATGCGATCATCGACGGGCAACGCTCGCATGACTTCAGCGAGCACGCCAATGCCATGGCCATGGTGTTGCGCATTGGGACACCGCAACAGCGGTCAGCCGTTGCTGCGCAGTTGAGCAGGAGTGAGAGCCACGATTTCGTGCGTCGTGTAAGTGGAATCGTGATGGTCACACCCGCGATGTCTCACTTTCTCCACGCCGGTCTTTGCGAGGCAGGTTATGCCGACCAGTCCTTGGATTTGCTCCGAACTCGATTTGCGCACATGCTGTCGCCGAGCAGCAATCGAACACTATGGGAGGAGTGGTGGCTTGACGGTACCGGCCGCAGTGGGACTCTCCGACCATTCGCCTCCGGAAGAAGTGACGCGCAGACGGAGAGCGCCTTCTTTCCCGGCCTGTTCGCTCGCTACATCCTGGGTATCGACCCTGTCCGGCCGGGACTTCGCGATGTCGTGTTGCGCTATTATCCCTGCAGTCAGCTTCCCCGGCGCCGCGGCACAGTGCCAACGCCGTCCGGCATCCTGGGTGTCAACTGGGAAATCACTCCGAGCGAATTCGCAATCTCTCTACAGGTACCGAAAAACACGACGGTGCGTGTCGATCTAGCCAGTCTGCAAGTGACATCTTCGGGTCCCATCCTGCTTGACGGCAAGCCTTCATCACGGCGACTGTTGCAGGATGGCTTTCTGAAACTCTCCGAGGGAGACCATACGGTGCTTGTGAAACGGAAATGACCGCTGCCCCGAGGCGCCTTCCTGCCATGAGAGGATTCGAAATGAACGAAGATCGTCGCATCTTGATGTCCGTGTGCCGCTTGCTGCTGTGCCACAAACCGTTGCCACTATTTGTCGTTGCGGCGTTCCTTTGTGCACCGGTATCCACCGTGGCCGAAGACCGCCTTGTGCAATCCCTCGACGGAGATTGGGAAATCCTCTTCGACCCCGCAAACGAAGGTCGAGAGGCTGAATGGCACGTCGACAGCGAGTTCTCCAAGCAGGCCTCGATCCACCAAATTCAAGTACCGAGTTGCTGGGAAGAGTTGGAGAGGGACTACGAAGGCGTGGCGTTCTACCGACGCAGATTCCAACTTCCAGCGGACTGGGTGGGCAAAACAATTCGTCTGCAATTCGATGCAGTCAATTACTTGACCGAAGTCTGGCTGAACGGCGAAGTGGCAGGGTTTCACGAAGGCGGTTTCACGCCTTTTGAGCTCCCTGTGAGTAACCTCTTGAAACCAGGCACGGAAAACACACTGATTCTCCGCGTAGTCGGACCGATCATCCTTCAGAACAAGCGAGTCGACGGCGTTGGGCCGCTAGAGACTCCGCAATGGCGAGGCGGCATCACCGGGGGGATTTGGCAGTCGGTTCGATTGGTCGCAACCGGCGAAACACTGGTCAAGGATGTCTTCATCGTACCCAAGCTCGCAGATGATTCCGTTACGTTCCATTTGGAACTGGAAAACACAGGCTCAGCCAGCCAATCTGTGCAACTGGTCACAAGGATTCGATCGGCGGAAGATCCCAATCAAGCCGTGGCCAAGTCGGTTCGTGCCGTCTCTCTTCGACCCGGCGTGAGCAAGGTTACGGAGATGCTCCACATCCCCGACGCCCAGTATTGGTCTCCCGACGAGCCTCATCTGTACCACGCCGATGTTGCACTCGTAGGATCAGACAACTGGACCTCGCGGTTCGGCATGCGTGAGTTTGCGATCCGCGACAAGCAGTTCTATTTGAACGGCCAACCGCTCTATCTGAAAGCAACCTTTTTCGAGGGCTTGTACCCGAACAAGATCGCCTATCCTGACAACCGTGATATGGCTGTGCGTGAGATTCAGCTGGCCAAGGACGCCGGATTCAACATGATTCGGCCCTGGCGGCGTCCTCCGGCGCCGATGTGGTTGGATCTGGCGGATGAGATGGGAGTGCTGGTGGTAGGCAGTCCTGTGCTCGAATGCATGCGATTGCCCTTATCGACTCCCTATTTGCCGAGCCGAGTCGAACGTGAGATCCGGGAAAGCGTGCGTCGCGACCGCAATCGTGCCTGCGTCGTTCAGTGGGAGCTCTTTAATGAACTCCATCGACCAGTCCTCAAACAGATGATGCGGCCCATGGCGTTGTTGACTCGGGAACTGGACCCGACGCGGCTGATTCTGGACGAATCGGGCGGTTGGGCCTACGGAGCTCGGATGTATCTGCCGAACGAGTATGAACCGATCCGCTTCAACGATATTCACACCTACCCCGGACCGTTCATCAACAAATGGCTTTACGATGGTTTTCTTGCCATCGGCCTGACGGAGGACGAGAAGAAGGCCAGCGGCCTGTATGCAAACGCACCCGGGCGAAATGTCGTGCCGGGCCTGATGTCCTTCGTTTCGGAACTCGGCTACGGCAGCTTGCCAAATCTGGTCGACACCAACGAGCGATTCCGGCGCGAAGGCAATCCGTTGACTCCGGCCTATCGGTATCATCATCGGCTGGCAGAAGACCAGCAGCGGATGCTTAGAGAAAGTGGATTCGATGATCTCTACCCCGACCTTGAAAAGTTCTGTCTCGACCAGCAAGCGATTCACGGCGCAGCCAACCAGCGCATGATCGAGGCCGTACGCTCGAATCCGAATGTGGCTGGGTACTGTATTCACGCGCTTGCGGCAGGTGACTGGATCCTCGGCGCCGGCCTGATCGATCTTTGGCGAAATCCGAAGACCTTTGCTTATGAAGCCACCCAGGCGGCCAACCAGCCGCGGGTCATTGCGATTCGCATGGTGCCGCGCAATATCTACGCATCGCGGGGGGGTGATTTGCAGCTAACCGGCATCAATGAACGGGACGAGTTGGATGGAACCCTGTCGGTTCGAATCGTGTCACAATCTGGAGAGACGATTTTCCACAAAGACGTCAACAATCGATGGAAAGCCGGCGTCTCAGATCTATTTCAGCAGCGAGTCGACACCACGGCGTTACGCGGCGGCTACACGATCATGGCGATTGCCGCCGCAGCAGACGGAAGCGATAGTGGCAGAAAACACCTACGACTTCGATGTGTTCACCGAACAGGACGTGGCACTCCCCGAAGCGAAGATCGCCGTGTTGGATCTGGATGGACCGTTCACTCGCTTCCTGAAGCAACAGGGCGTCGATGTGGTGGAATTCGATGCCTCGACGCACCGATCGACTCCCGTGTTCGTCACCCGTGCGACGGCGAATTCGGCGGCCGAGCAGCAGCGTTTTGACCGGCTGATGTCCTTCATCGAGACCGGAGGGACAGCGGTCTACATTCAGGGCGTGGGCCAAAACAAGCAACGGGACGATTCGGATCAGGTCCAATCGCCAACGGTTCCGTTTTCGGCCCGCCTCGAGCCGGCCCAAGGTCTCTGGACTTGCATTCCCCACTTGGTTCGAAAACACCCCTTATTTTCCGGCCTCCCCACCGGTGGCATGATGCGCGACGAGTACGAAAACGTTTGGGCGAGGCAGACGCTGCGTGATCTGGCTGGGGAAACGATTGTCGCCTCGATCGGCTTTGAGTGGTTTTCCGCAGACCACAAGTTGCACTATTCCGGTCCCGGCGAATCCTGGTGGGGAGCGGACTTGGCTGTCTTGCCCAAGGGCGCGGGCCGAGTCATTGTCTCGCAGTTGCGGCTCGTCGAGAACCTGGACAAAGATCCCGTTGCGGACAAGATCCTGAGAAACCTGATTTCCTTTGCGGCGAATCGATAGAATGGCTCCGAAGCAGCAAACATGCGGCAATTGTTCGATGGTCGCCGCGTCATTGTTGCTTCGGATGCGGTCGACAACTACGCGCGAATCGAAGCGCACCCGCTTCGACTAGGAGACAAACATGAAACGCACACATGTCCGCCACATGTATCCTTTTCGACATTCGTATTGTGTTCCTTCGTCTAACGGCAACGACACTCCACCAGCTCATCACGCTGCCTCGATCGACAATTCGCAGAGTCCTTATGTGAAGTTGCGCTGCGTCCCGATGCAGGATACGCGACTGACGAATGGATTTTGGACAAAACGGTTTGAGCTGGCCGCAAACAAGATGCTGCCGACGTTGGAAAAAACGATGTTGGGCGAGGGCACAGCCAACCTGAATCGAATCAAATATGCAGCCGGCTTAATCGAAGAGTCATCAGCATGGCAGCCCTTGGGGCGATGGTGACAACTACAAGTGGATTGAGGCCATGGCCCACGTCTACAATCTCAACAAGAATCCTGAGCTCGATCGAAAGATGGATGAATGGATCGAGATCATTGGCCAGGCGCAGGATGCAGATGGCTACATTTCGACAAACGTCGGACATGACAAGTCGCAACGTTTCCAACGGAGCAATGCCCATGAAATGTACAACATGGGTCACCTGCTCACGGCGGGCTGTATCCATTTTCGTGCCACCGGCAAAGCGAACTTTCTGAGTATCGCGAAGAAGACCGCGGAT
Organism: uncultured Planctomycetaceae bacterium; assembly: GCA_963776055.1. Lineage (GTDB taxonomy): Bacteria > Planctomycetota > Planctomycetia > Pirellulales > Pirellulaceae > CAVZLD01. The sequence goes on from CAVZLD010000002.1 coordinate 6,410, forward strand.
TTCCTTTACCGACAATGGAAGGCGGAGCCGGTAAAGATGGCGCGATTTCCCTGGAACCCATCCGCGTTCATGGGCATGGCCGAGATGTATCGCACGACACGCGAGCCGAAGTACCTCGAGTTGTTACAAATCATGATCGACAACCGCGGAACGCGGCCGAATCCCGATCGCAACCAGGCCTACGGTGGCACGGATCAGACCCAAGATCGCGTTCCTTTGCGTCAGGAGAGCATTGCTGTCGGACATGCGGTTACGGGCAACTATCTGTTCTGCGGGGCTGCGGATCTATACGCCGAAACGGGCGACAAGGAGATCCTCGAAGCACTCGAGCGGATCTGGCAAGACATCCACGAGAAGAAGACGGACATTACGCTCGGAGTCGCAATGGATCGCTTTTCCGAGTCCCTTTCACCGCGCGGTGACGAGGTTCATGAGAATTTTGCCAACGAACCCTACGCGCAGCCAAACCTCTACAGCGAAACGTGTGCCAACATCGGAACGGGCATGTTCAACTACCGAATGCTACTGATCACCGGCGATGCAAAGTACGCTGACTGGGCCGAACTGATGATGTTCAACACGCTCCATTCGGGAGTCGATTTGCATGGCGAACGATGGTTCTACTGCAATCCGGTAAGCTGGGACGGAACCGAGGGAAAAAAGATCCCACAAACCAATGGCAGAGATCGCAAACGCTTGGTGTCCGACCACCGCAGCGGAGTGCGATGGGAATTCATGAACTGTTATTGCTGTCCGCCAAGCGTTACGCGCACTACCGCCAAGATCCACAACTGGTTTTATAGTGTGTCGGACGACGGTGACCTCTGGATGAACTTCTACGGCGGCAGCCAGCTATCGACAACGCTCGCCGACGGCTCGCCAATCGCCATCACGCAGACCACTGACTATCCCTGGGATGGGCGAATCACCATCTCTGTTGATCAAGTGGCGATTCATAAGCCCGTCTCACTCCATTTCCGCATCCCTGGCTGGACAGAAGACCCGACCATTCGGGTCGATGGCATTCCGACCGACCTTCAACCGGTTCCGGGAAGCTATTTCGAGCTTCGTCGCTATTGGTCGCGCGGTGATGAAATCGTGTTGCATTTTCCGATGCCGGTGCGTCTGATGGAGGCCCATCCAAAAGTCACCAAGCTGCGCGACCGAGTGGCAATCATGCGCGGCCCCGTCGTTTATTGTCTGGAAATGCCGAAGCAAGAAGGTGGTGAGGAGACTCTTCAGAACGGCGTCTTTCTGACCGAGAACGTCCAGCTTGCGCCCGAATACCGTGATAATTTCCTGGGCGGCGTGACCGTGCTCCATGGCACGGTGCTCACCCACAAAGGCAAGCAACTCTTCTTGAGAGACAACGTCGGCTCAGAAAACGTTTTGAAGGTTGAACCGTGGAAGGAAGGAGAGCTATATCGTCCGATGGCACAATCTCGAGTCGACACACCGGCCGTTGGCACGGTAAATATCCAGTTCATTCCGTACTACGCGTGGGCCAACCGCGGCTTGGCTTACATGGATGTCTGGATTCCATTGGCTCGGTAGGTGAGACCGGTATCGAATCGGTGCCGCGGCTCGGTTTCCGTTCACAGCTACGATGCCTGCTTTCCCAGGCATAATGTGGACCGGCGACGATGCGGACGAGGCGGTGATCGCGACTGACACCGGCGTAGTGAATCTTCTCGAAGGACAAGTCATCGGCGCGTCTGAGGCGCTCGCCACCTTTGGAAACGATACGGTCCGCGTCTACGACCGTCGCTTTCGCAGTTGGATCGATGGCGAAGAGCGGAGGCGCATCGACAACTTCGGAGGAACATTCGGGGCGTCGATCATTGCGAGTGATACGACGGCGCAAGTGCACATCCACGGCGCACAAATACAAGTTCACTGGTCAGGAGTTCTATTCACATGAAGAGTCGATTCCACTTGTTTCACGGTCTGTTCGCAGTCGTTCTCGTAAGCGCAGGTAACGCGGCGACCATCGACAACTCGGCGAGCACCTTGCAGATCGACGCGGCCAACTATGTGCTTGGAACGCAGACCATCGGCGTGAAGTACCAATTCACACAGAAGACAAGCCTGCTCGAGACGGCAGAACGGATTCAGGAAATGGGCTCGAATATTCTGAAGTTCAGCATGAGTAGACGCTCTCAGCGCGACCACTACAACCTTCCGGCACGTGATGACATTCGGTCGCTTGTGGATCTAGCTCGGAAGGAGCCCTCGGTCAGAGCGGTGATGGAAATGCCTTTCGCGTACTACCATATCTGGGTATACCCGTTCGCCCACGCAGACGCGCCATTTCGAGACGGTCTGTCACCAAAGGAACGAGAAGAGACCTATGCGGAAGTCCATGCCCTCGCGCTGCATCTCCTTTCGACCTACCGCGGTACGGGCAAGACGTTCTTCTTGGGGCACTGGGAGGGCGACTGGCATCTTCACCCGGGTTATGACGCGAAGCGGGATCCCTCGCCGGTCGCCATCCAAGGCATGATTGACTGGCTGAACGTGCGTCAGAAGGCCATTGATGATGCGAAGCTGATGACGCCCCCCAGAGGCGTCGAGCTGTATCATTACACCGAAGTCAACTTGGTCCAAAAGGCGATGTCAGGCGGCTCATGTCTGGTGAATGACGTCTTGCCCCATACGCCGGTAGACTACGTGTCGTATTCCTGTTACGACACGATCAACAGACACCGGGGAGAGACGGGCAAGGCTCTGTGCGAAGCCCTCGACTACATCGAATCAAAACTACCCATAAAGTCGGACATCCAAGGGAAACGCGTCTTTATTGGAGAATACGGTTTTCCTCTGGAAAACGCGACTACGCCGCAAAAACAAGATGCCTACTGTCGTGATGTTTGCCAGGCCAGCCTGAAGTGGGGTTGTCCGTTTGTGCTGTATTGGGAGCTGTACTGCAATGAAAAGCGCGACGGAAAACACCGTGGGTTTTGGCTTATCGACGAAAACAATCAGAAACAACCGTTCTACTACACCTTGCAGCACTACTTCACGGGCATGAAGCAAGCCGTTACACAGTTTGAGGAGGAATATGGACGACAACCGACCGATGAGGAGCTCCGGAAGAAAACAGTCGACGTCTTGAAGGCGGCAAGTAGCCAGCCAATCGCCCCAGCGGACGCGGACAAGCCGCGCCGCTGAGCAGATCGATACGGACAGGAAAGACATCTTCCCGTGTAATCAAGTTTTCGGACCGACGCTTGTTTTCTGCGACAAGCTCCACAACCACCGAAATATGGCACTCCCTTTTTCGGATGATGGGGGGGAACCCGTCGGGCGGCCGTTTCTCGGGGGCCCCCTCATTCGAATAATTTCCGGCCAAGCTCGCTTCCATCGCAAGTCGGAAAGACAGCAACTTTCATGTCAACAAGAAAGTGAAAGTGTGGGCCGAGAACGACGCACGCGCTCGGCTTCCTCCGGTCGTTCGGATGCGACGAGTGGCAGCTGGTCCACGGTCTGCGCAGCGCCGGTTCGATCGCCGAACAGCCAGCTGAGAGGTGAACTTTCCTTGCAGAAAAGCCCTCCAAGAATGGCGACCGCTTTCAGGCCAGTTTTCGCTTAGGTAGAATGATAGGCGCTGACTCGATTCACATCACCGATGGCGGCACGGTTGAAGACCGCGCCCTAGTTGTTGGCAGAGACGGAAGTGTTTCGGACCGTTTCGCCCCGTTCGACTCTTGTGAATCGGGCGGATGGGTGGCACAGAATACTCCTGAGTTCAGCTCCCGAGCGGGTCCATCAAGATCCCGGGGAAAGGAGGTGCAGCCATGTCTTGGCGGAAGTGCCGTCATTATCTGGCCTGCGGGTCGCTCGCTCTGGCGACTCTGGTCTTGCTGGAAGGTGTTGCTGGGGCAGACCTGCGGGGTGACTTGAACGACGACGGTGTGCTGGACGCATTGGATCTTGATCTGTGTGCCAACGGACTCATCAGCCCACCCGCATGTGACTTGAACGACGACGGAAAAGTCGATGTAGAAGACCACCGCACCTGGGTCAAGGACCTCAAGCACACGTGGTACGGCGATGCTGACCTGAACCTTGAGTTCAACAACAGTGACATGGTGCTGGTGTTTGTGGAGGGCAAGTACGAGACAGGGGAAGTCGCTGGCTGGGAAGATGGTGACTGGAACGCCGACGCTATATTCAACAGCAGCGATATGGTTACAGCCTTTGCCGATGGTGGCTATGAGAAAGGCCCTCGGTTGGTCGGCGACTACAACCATAACAAGTTGCTCGATGCCGGTGATCTGGATTTGCAGGCGATCGAGATGATGAAGGGTGAGCATCCGGCAGCCTACGATCTGAATGATGACCAACTGGTGGACTACGCGGATCGTTGCATGTGGGTCGAGGAACTGAGAAGCACATGGATGGGTGATGTGAATCTGGACGGCGAACTGAACACCAGCGACATAGTCCAAATCTTTGCCGGCGGCAAATATCTGACTGACGAGATCGCCACGTGGGAGCAGGGCGACGTGAGTGGGGACATGAGGTTCACGAGTAGTGACTTAGTCATCATCTTCACCAATTGGCCAAGCAACGGTCCCAGGCCGGCCACAGAAGTTGCTGCTGTACCGGAACCCAACACTTGCGTGCTGCTGACATTGGGTCTGCTTCTTGCACCTTCGACGGCACGACGCCGCGTTGTGTGCTGTAAATCCGCGTCAAAACGGGCTTGAAATAGAAGAGTCCTGACTGGCGACGATGGGAGTCGCTACTGACAACCGCCACCATCACCCATGGTAAGCGCGACTGAAAGCGGTCGTGGAATGTGGATGACGGTAGCGCTGTTCACGGAACTGATTCATCCCGATTGGACCAGGTCGGTCTCCGCAGTTCACTTCTTCCCGAACGCGAACAGTGTCGCGTGGGTTCGCACGTAGATGGTACCGTCGACAACGGCTGGAGTCGCATACACATCGTCCTGCATGTCGTTGATGGCCAACACCTGCGGGTCGGTTCCCAATGTGAGAACGCTGATTCGTCCGTCGCCGGCGATGGTGAAGATCTTCCCATCGGCAATGAGCGGCGATGCGTAGTGGGTTCCGCGGCCACCTGTGCGCGTGCGATACACACGTCGGCCGGTATCGGCTTCCAAGCAGGTGAGGATACCGCCGTTCTTCACGAAATAGATGTACCCGTCGTGGTAGAGCGGGGACGGCACTTCTGGGATTCCCTGGGTTTCCAAAGTGCGTATGTTCTCCGTTCCAAGGAGACCGTGGCTGTCGATCGAAATCGCCAATATGCCGTGCGTGTCGTAGCCCGAACGAAAGCTCTCCAACTCCCGAACCGTTGTGGCCCATTCTTCTTCGGAAATTCCACGGTCCTTGTTCTTGTCGGCAAAGTCGAACCCGACGGTCCCGCCGTTCATCGGAGCTTCGGCACCGTTGGGACGATGGAAGATCCACAATGTTGGCAATTCGTCACGATTGATCCGCTGGTCGTCGTTGCCGTCATGTTCCGAGATCAGCTGCTCAAACGTGGGAAAGGAAGGCCGGAGTGACGGTTCTCCCATCTTGTTCCAGGCGGCAACGACGACTTCGTCACCGGCAAGCACCGGCGTACTGGTGGCTGTCGTATTACACTTCGCGACCCAGATCTGCCTTCCCGTGGAGATATCCAACGCCTGAATCGACCTTGCCGAGTGGAGGATCAATTTATCACCCGCGACAATGGGGCACGCCGTACAAGCCATTTCGGCCGAGAACGGTTCATCCTGGGGCACGCGCCACAGTTCCTTGCCGGACTGCTTGTCCACCGCCAACAGGAAGTGATCGACGTAAGTGCCGCGGTACAGAATGACTCGGTCGCCAACCATCGTGGGAGACGTCGCGTTGCCAGCAAACGATTTTGCCAGCGGCATCTTCACATCCCACAGCTTTTGGCCCTCCAGGTTAAAACAGATCAGGCCGAACGAACCAAAATAGGCAACCACACGCGCTCCGTCGCAAGCGGGCGTGCTACTGGCCGGATTGAACGATGGATGTCCGCTCTCGATCTGATCGGTCGGGACCACCCCTTGCCATCGAATCTGGCCACTGGACCGTTCGATGCAGACAACGGCAAGTTGTTTCTGCGTTTCGTCGTACGTCGTCAGGAAGATCGATGTCCCAAAGATGCAGGGAGAACTGTGGCCCGACCCCATCGACACGCGCCAGAGTTCATTTTTGCCCGGACCGAATTCCGTCGGCGGCGATGCCCCAATCGCCCTGCCGGCAGAGTTTGGACCACGGAACTGCGGCCAGTCGGCAAATGTAGAATTAGCTACGAGTAACAAAACCACTCCAAGGAGAATTCCTGTTCGCATGTTTGCGATCCTGCATTCTGTTGCGTGTCCGAATCCAGCCGCCTGGGGGAGAACCACACTCGAGGCCGTTTCAGAAACTTCCTTTTTGAGGAGAGTGAGGCGCCTGCCGAGCAGGGATCTATCGCACCTATCGAACCTGTTCTTCGACTTCCCTTCGAATCAGACCCTCCGGTGATTCACTCTCCCACAACGGCAATTCTGGAGGCAGTTCAACTGCCAACAGGGATGTGGTGCGAAGCATGGTTGCTGCCAATCCGCGAAGCAGAATTGACGGTGTTTTGATGACGGGTTCGTGATGATCGACTTGGCACGATGTCATCCGATGTTCCTTTCGTTTATGAGCGTCATTGGCCGCCGTCCAACACGCGACGAAGGCATTTCACGGTAGTCTCCACACCGACTTCATTTCGTCAACCATCTTCGATGGGGGTGTCGCCGAGCCAACTTCGGCGGTGGGCGAGAGTTTGGCAACCGGCTGAAGGGCCGGCGTGGAAGTCGCGGCGGATTTGTCGCCGCTGATCGGTTTCTTTCTCTCCAGCACGAGTACCCAGTCCTGGGGCGAAGGCAGGTCGGAGGCGGCGTAGACACCGGTCGGCGGCTCGTGGTCTGCGCGGCGATTGGCAACGACCGTCACCGGGGCCTGGTCAAAGCGTCGGCCGGTGGCCGGATCGAAGTAGAACGCGGAATAGGGAACATCGCACTCGAGATCCTTGACCACGGTTCCTTTCCAATCGTAGATCGTGCGGCGCGGTTGGTAGATAAGCCGTACTTCGCCGGGAATGCCCGCGGCATAGCAATCCTTCTCGGCCCATTCGGGATGCGGCTCGAAGCGAGACCAGGCGTATTCCTCCAGCAGCTTCTTGCCGATTCCGACCTGGACTGCGCCCGGGTAGTTCATGCCCTCGCGCCACGTGGTCCAATCATACACTTTTCTGCCGCCGAACGCGCTGGAAGCACAGCCCGGATCGCCTTCGACGCTGGCGTGCCAGATTCCAGCCGCACCATAGGTATGACCGGCCGCGCCGCTGAGCATGTACATCCAGAACAGGTGGCGTTGGACATACTGGAATCCCTGCTGCATGTGTCCTTCGTAGCACGTCTCACCCACCAGCGTCGGCATGACGGGTGCTTTGGCGTATGCTGACGTGAACGTGCCGAGCGCGGAGCTGATCGCATCCTCCTGACGGTGACTCCCTCCGACCATGTCATAATCAATGATCAGGTCATCGTCTTCCTGACCACGTCTACCTCCGCCCGAATGCGCGGTGAGCGGATGGCGGAAGGGATCGATCCTTCGCACGTACCGGCCCACTTCGCCCCACGGTCCCGCACCCCACTTCGTGTCGTTCGCCAGTTCTCCTCCCAGGATCCAGAATACGGGATACGCGCCGTAACGGGCCACCAAGTAGCGCCAGTGACGCTTCAATCCGTCGACGCCGACATGCTTCATCGCATCGCAGTCCGCCCGGCCCCAGGCTCCCACAATCGCCGGAACCATTTCCGCATCGACCAAATGTGCAAGACGCCGGTCAGCATAGTCCCAGTACGCGGGATTGAGTTCCTTGAAATCTCTCGTCTTGTAAGGCATCCCGCCTTCATTCGCCCAACTGGGCTCCAGCGGTCCCTCGTCGGGATAGGGCCCACAGACGATCTGGATGACCGAGAATCCTTTCTGCTTCCGATCGGCGGCTAGTTCCTGAAAGCCTTCCCAGGTCATTCGTTTGCAGAGACACTTCCACCAGGTATCGCCGAGCCAGAAGAACGGCGCACCGTCGGCGTGCGCGAAGTGGCGTCGGTCCTTGGCCACGCGGGGAAAACCGTGTTTCAATAGAAGGTTATTGCCAGTGTAGGGTTTGATCTCAATCTGGCCTCCAATCCCGTGCAGCCCATCGTCAACGACGACGCTGCATTGCGTGCGGTATCGGTGGACACCGACCAGCGGCGATGCGTAGCGGACCTTCCACCGATTGTCGCCCGCCCAAAACCCCGGAACGGTCTTCTGCATGCCCCCGGGATCTGTGAAGACCACCTCGAGCGTGACGTCCAGAAACGGATTGACGTAATCCTTCTTCGCCAGGAATAGAACTTCCACGGCAACGTTGGCCTCGGTTTGCTGCGCCGCGCCAGCGGGCAGTGCTGCACAGGTGATCATCGCTAATCCGACTGAGACAAGATAGTCCATCGCTCGACGGTTCCTTCCCGTGCTGTTCAGGGCCCCGATTTCAACGTCGTCCAACGTCCGTCTCTAGGGGGCAATTGGGTCCAACCGGCCGCGGAACGCTGCGCTATCGCAGGTAGTGCCCCAAGCATTCAGCGACCACAAGGGCGGCAATCATGCGATCCACGAATGCTTCCTGTTCGAAAGGCCCTTTTGGCGGACAGCGACGCAGCGAATGATCCAGGAGGATACACGAGAGTCCAGCAATCGTCGGACTCCGATCCCTTACTCGTGACCATTAGCCGCGTGGCAGTGAGTAAAACGAGTTTTTGTCCAGATCGAGCTTCGTGCATACACACGCAACTTGGTGAATGTTATCTCAACAAGAGCTGCTTCATTCCTTCTCCAAGGGCATCGCCGATCAGGAAGTAGCTTTCCGCGTTGCCGTACCAGTGATGGCCGTGACCGATATTTGGCGATAGCTCGCGAGGGCGTGCAAAGTCCTGGGTCGGGACGAACAGCGCGTTTTCAATACGTTCTGCGCCCTGTCGCTGTGCGTCGCGGAACTTTTGCATTGGGCTGTTCGGCTCGGTGGCACCGCCGTTACCCAATTCGCCGATGACAATGGGAAGTCGGCGCATGTTGAATTCGCGGCGGATATCCGCCGCCAGATTGACAAGATTGTCGGCGTACTCGGGCACGGCCGCTGCGGTACACATGTCGTTCCAGCCCTGCATCCAGACAAAGCCGCGGATCTCGTAGGCTCGATCCCCCAGCGCTGTCAGGGCCTCGCGAATCTCCTGGATCATCTGCGTGTAGTAAGGGCCGACTTCGCCTCCCGAGCTGGGCGGCCGGAAGTCCTTGTAGAGGCTCTTGCCGCCCCAGGCCGTTTTGATCAGCAGAACCGGTTCCTCGAAGAAGTCGCCCATCACATGGCCAAACTGCAGTTCGGGGCCGATGTGGCTGCTGCCGCCGTAGCCGGTGTAGCCCACGGTCAAACGCGCCTTTGCGGACAGTGCCTCGCACTTTGAAACTGATCTCGACATCGTCCCGGACGACCCACTCTCCGTTGGCATCCTGCAGATGCCGCATCTTGTCCTTGCTTGCCGAATGCTCCATCGACCAGACGAGATTCCCTTTGCCGCCGTTGTAGTACTGCGGATGGTCCATCGACACGACTCCCTGACCTTCCATGTTCGACTGGCCGGCAAGGATGAAGACCTGAACGGTCGCTTGATCGGCCGCCGTCGCACCGACAGTCAGCGCCGTGCACATCAGCGACGTAAGTATGGCCAAACGAGCGTTGATTCGACTTGTCATGGGTCGTCTCTTTCTAGGAGCCTTCAATGCGGCGTCGATAGGTGTTCCAGATTCTCCAGGTAAGATTGTAATGAATCATTAGTAGCCGGGGTGCGCGGTGGCAGGGCAATCGGTTACCGCCAGATCGGACTCGGGCAGCAACACGACAGGCGGATTGTCATCTTCCAAGAGACCGAACGGGACCAAATGGATGGTTAGTCCTTCGGGAATCTCAAGCGGCATCGCTTTACGATTCCCGTCTGCCGCGTCCGCCGCCGACCACTTCCAGGCGTTGACCGGTAAAGCTGGTTCCCCAGATTCCGATCCGATCCTGATCCACCATCGGTTCACCGCAAACATAAGAGATTGCCGCATCGATGTCCTGCTGCTGATCGACCGGATCGACCACTTCGCGGATCGCCTGGGCCTTGACCGTCACGTAGCCGTCCTCGTCGGGCTTGGGCATCGTGCGGCGAACCACCAATCGGCTGCCGCTATTCCCCCATCCCCGGTAGTCGTAATTAATGAGCACGTAACCCGCAGCGGCGAACCGCGGCGCGATACCGGATTGCATCAGGAACGCCTTCGTGCCGCCCCACCCGTTGCACATGACAATCGCCGGTAGCTTCTGACCTTCTCCGCGATCTTTTGAGTGCAGCGTTCGCCAAAGTTCATCGCCAGTTTCCGGATCGTAGGCAATCGTGGCCTCTGCAGCGGGAGCAATCAGTTGCCGCTGTCCGCCCACTTGAATCAAGGTGGCGGTCGCGAACGACTTCTTGTTGTCGTTGGGCTTGCCCAGTTCCTTTGGCGAAAGTCCATGGCTACGCACTGTCGCATCCCAATCCGTCACTACGTTGCGGACTTTCTTCCATCGTGTCCTCTCCTGTCTCTTTGTCCAGCGCCACGAAGAATTGCTGGTCCGTTCCGTCGTAGGCAACATACACCGATTCGTGATCGACGATCGGTGACGAGCCTTGATGAACCGGTTGGTAAACCCGCAGATCACACCTCTCCCAGATCTCGTCACCGGTCTTCCGAACTGCGTGGACGTGTTTCATAATCTCTTCATGCGATTCCTGGATCGTGATGCAGATGACGCACGCGCGTGATGATGAAGTGGCAAAGCGGTGATTGCGATCCCCGCGAGACATCAATTCAGCCAGATGAGCCCCAAGGCCCATAAGACTCCTAGCACAATGATGAACAGCCCACTGACTTGATAGAAGCGATGGACTGCGTCGCCTTGGCCCCAGACGATCCTTGAGCGTTCAACCATCAGCCGGTAGATGATGAACTGGCTCTTAAGCGTTCCGCAGACCAGCATGAACAGTCCGACGGCTGCCATCAGTATTCCCCAAAGTACGTTCATGTTCTGTTGTTCCTGTCGCCCTCGCTATGAAATGCACTGCCCTACAAGGTTTACACAAGATCGTTCGACGCGAACCTCGGGCCGCGCCGGAAGCTCCGGCCGATAGTCTTCGCCGCTACATTTGTCAGGCCTGAAAAAGGAGCCTTCTTTACGGTGGCGTAATGATCGATATTGTTATCAACGAGTGTGTTCGCTTCGACTCGAATGAGCAAGCTTGCTGCGTCTTGTCGCAGAAGAATGATACAAACCGTTACGCACTGCTCCATCCCGTGCCGGCGAACTCCCCCCCGTCAACGCTCCAGCTAAAGATGGCTTGGTCGATCGCGTCGTACGGGATTCTGTTGGTGCTCCAGTGGCCTTGGATGCCCACGCCGTGGATCGGTGCGCCGTCCGCGATCAGGCGTTTGAGCAGGACCATCGAACTTGCGTGCTTGGCCCCTGGAAAGTGTTGCGAGCAACACGAACTGATCTGCGGTGACGTCGTACTCGGCGAACGTCGCGTCCGACCGTCGGTGCAGAGCCAGATAGGCAGCCCGCAAGGCCATCGGGATTTCTTCCTGCGCGACCATCCACATTGCCCCTGCACAAGAATCGTATGTATACGTACGACTTTACTCGGCGTCGCACTCCGCTGTCAAGGATTGCGGCGACCGAGGGCAGCGTCAGCACACCGATGATCTCAAGCACTGCGAACGCATCAGCACGCGGATTGCGCAACTCCAAGCCTGCGCGCCACTTGAGGTTCGGCTCAATCTTTTGACCCGACCGGCACGCCGTATCGATCGAAGAGCCCCAAGCGACTCGGGAAGCCGCGGCAATCCAAACGTTGGGCACGCCTACCCGGCTGTGCTGCCAATCGTGAAAGAACGACGCGTCGTGGCGGATCACCAAGTGGAATGCTCCGCGACCATATCTTACACTCATGCCTGGGCAGCCCTGCGAATCGCGACACTTCCGTGGGTCGTTCTACATCACGGGCCGCACCAGCATGCACGGGAACGACTCAGAGACGACTTCGGCGACTGCCATCTGGTTGTGATACATCTCGGAAGGCAGCGCGGGGCGGAAATTGACGCACCGCCCTTCGCTGCGCTGGCTGACGCACCACTCCAGGGCGACAACTGCGAAATTTCCTTGGGAAGCATCTCGGAAGGCACACATCATGAAAACCGCCTTGCTACTAATCATCTTTCCGGTCATTTCCCAGCAAACGCTGGGCCAGGCCACGAGCCCCCCACCCGCGAAACAAGCCGGTGAGATGCGTGTCGGAAACCCCGTCTTTCCCGGTTGGTATGCCGATCCGGAAGGCGTCATTTTTGGCGACCGATACTGGGTCTACCCCACATTCTCGGCTCCGTATCATGACCAGCTGTTTTTTGACGCCTTCTCATCAGCCGACTTGAAGAACTGGACCAAGCACTCCCGGATCCTCGACAACCAATCGATCACGTGGGCGCGACGAGCCATGTGGGCCCCGGCTATTGTGCAGAAGGACCACAGGTACTACCTCTTCTTCGGTGCCAACGATATTCACGATGACCAGAAGGAGGTGGGCGGCATCGGCGTAGCAGTCGCCGACCGTCCGGAAGGACCTTTTGCCGACTATCTCGGCAAGCCGCTGATCGGCAAAATTCACAACGGAGCACAGCCGATCGATCAGTTCGTGTTCCACGATCAAGACGGCACGTATTACATGATCTACGGCGGTTGGTCGCACTGCAACATCGCCAAGCTGAAAGACGACTTCACCGGGTTCGTGCCGTTTGACGATGGGACGATCTTTCGGGAGATCACTCCCAAGAACTACGTTGAGGGGCCGGTGATGTTCCTCAAGGCCAACAAGTATTACTTCATGTGGTCCGAAGGCGGATGGGGCGGACCCCATTATTCCGTCGCCTATGCCATCGCCGATTCTCCTCTGGGCCCGTTCCAAAGAATTGGCAAAGTGCTGCAGCAAGATCCTCTCGTCGCGACCGGGGCTGGTCATCATTCGGTCATCCATGATGCACGGCGAGATTGGTGGTATGTCGTATATCATCGCCGCCCACTGGGCGAGACCGATGCCAACCATCGGGTCACCTGCATTGACCGCATGTTCTTTGACGAGGCCGGACGGATTCGACCGATCCAAATTACGGTGGAAGGCGTTCGCAGAAGCCCACTCAGGCAGTAACCATACTGCTCGGTTGGGAAGTCCCACGGCCAGGAGCGGGTCCGGTACGTTGCGATCCTCCTTCCCTTTCGATGCTACGCGGGCATGCTCGGAGCCAGTCCTCTCTTTCAGCAGACGGTTACGCAAAAGGACCAAACAGGAACATCATGATCCAGAACATAGCCAGGCCGTTCCCGGTGTTCCTCCTCACCACCCTACTGACTCGCCCCTTGCGCGAAAGCCTGAAGATCAGTCGTGAATTCGTCCGCAAAACGCTCGGTTACTGACGGCAACGGCAAAGCGAAAATGACAGCGAACCGGTGGCATGCGTCGCTCGATGATTCCATTGCCGCCGAATCGTGAACACGAAGCCTCTCGATAGCAAAGAGCGGATGATTCGGATAGAATCTCGATTCCGCCTCAAGCCGCGAAGCCAGCGTCCCACCGTTTCTGGAGACTGCCCCCATGAAGAGAATCCTCTTGACCTGCCTGTTGCTGTCCTTCGGTATCGGATCGGTGTCTCACGCCAACGACTGGCAACCGGCCGACGGGCCGCTGATGACCCAATGGGCAAAAGAGGTGTCACCAGAAAACGTCTGGCCAGAGTACCCTCGGCCCCAGATGGTCCGCGAGCAGTGGGTTAATCTAAACGGACTTTGGCAGTACGCGATTCAAGCGCAGGATGCCGCTGAGCCAACCGCCTGGGACGGTCAGATCCTGGTGCCGTTCGCCGCCGAATCGGCATTGAGCGGAGTGATGAAGTCGGTGAAACCCGATCAGCGGTTGTGGTACCGGCGAACTTTCGATAAGCCGCACGTAAACGACCGCGAACGTGTCCTACTGCATTTTGGCGCCGTGGACTGGGATTGCACGGTCTGGGTCAATGGCCAGCAAGTTGGCGCGCACCGCGGCGGCTATGATCCGTTCCATTTCGACATTACCGATCAGTTGAAAGAGGAAACGAATGTTCTGGTTGTGTCCGTGTGGGACCCGACCGACGTTGGCTATCAGCCACGTGGCAAACAGGTGCTCAAGCCGGGCGGCATCATGTACACGGCGGTCACGGGGATTTGGCAAACTGTCTGGATGGAAACGGTTCCCGCCGTCCACGTCCGGTCCCTGAAGATCGTGCCCGACATCGACCGTGAGATCGTAGCCGTCACCGTTGATGCCACGGGCCCTGCCCCAGTCCGGTTGTCCGCCGTGGATGATGACCAGATCGTTGCGACGCAGACCGGTCAGACGGGACAGACAATCGAACTGAAGATCCCGGACCCCCAGTGGTGGTCACCCGACTCACCACACCTGTACGACCTGAATGTCGAGCTATTGCGAGACGGCCAGACGACGGACTCGGTTGACAGCTATTTCGGAATGCGAAAGACGCACGTTGCCAAGGACGCGCAAGGCATTCTTCGCTTGATGCTGAACAATCGAGTGCTCTTCCAATACGGACCGCTGGATCAAGGCTGGTGGCCCGACGGCCTGTACACACCTGCGTCCGACGAAGCAATGAAGTATGACATTCTGATGACGAAGAAGTTCGGCATGAATATGGCGCGCAAGCACGTCAAGTATGAGAGTGCGCGTTGGTACTACTGGTGCGATCGCCTGGGCCTGCTGGTTTGGCAAGATATGCCGGCCGGCGACTCGCGGCGCAACGACGAGAGCAAAGCGAACTTCCGCGGAGAACTGCAAGCGATGATCGACGCGCTGCACAATTTTCCGTGCATCGTCATGTGGGTCCCGTTCAACGAAGGTTGGGGCCAGCACGACACGCCGGAAATCGTGCAGTGGACGCAGCAGTACGATCCGACACGACCGGTCAACGAAGCGAGCGGCTGGACCGACCGCGGCAGCGGCGACGTGTCCGACATGCACAGCTATCCCGGCCCCGGAATGCGACCGGTCGAGCAGAACCGAGTGGTCGTCCTGGGTGAGTTTGGCGGCCTGGGAATGCCCGTCGCCGGCCATACCTGGCAGGCCGAAGCGAACTGGGGGTATGTGTCGTACGAGTCGGCAGCCGAACTGACGGATGCTTACGTCGGTCTTCTTGCGCGGATGCGTCCGCTGATCGGCCAAGGGCTTTCGGCCGCGGTCTACACCCAAACATCCGATGTCGAAGTGGAAGTCAACGGCCTGCTGACGTACGATCGGGCGACGGTAAAAATGGATCTGCCGCGAATTGCCGCCGCCGCTGAAAAGTTGTACCTTCCGCCGCCGATCGTCAAGCCGCTCGTGCCGACCTCGCGCGAGGAGGCGCAAGTTTGGCGGTACACCTTCGAATCACCCCAAGGCGGATGGAGTGCACCGGATTACGATGATTCCGGGTGGAAATCGGGCCCGGCTGGGTTTGGCACAGACGGCACACCCGGAACGACCGTGAAGACAGAGTGGAACACGTCCGACATCTGGATCCGCCGATCGTTCGATCTCGCGGAACTGCCGTCACACGGAGAAGTCAACCTGATCATCCATCACGATGAGGATGCGGAGATCTTCCTGAATGGGCAAAAGGTTCAGGAGCTCCAACGATACACCAGCAGTTACATGATGCTGCCGCTGTCTACGGCCGCCGTCCAGGCACTCCGCGCCGGACAGAATGTCATCGCGATTCACTGCCACCAAACTCAGGGTGGACAGTACATTGACGCAGGATTGTCACTGCTGATCGAGCGCGAGTCTCCGCGATCGAAGTAGACGCAATCGCCGAGCCGAATTTGCTGGTGGGCTTGCGCTTCGCGGAGCCCACCCTACAGGAACGCTGCTATCCAATGCGATGGATGCCGACAAGCCCATCAGCAACATCGCCGCGTTCATCCGTCGTGTGGACTGGTGCGTTCTGCGGGTGGGCTGGTCCATTTGTAGGGTGGGCACAGCTCGCTCAGCGAGCGCATGCCCACCGCCGCCATGACGCTGCCACGAGACCAGAAGGCTTTGACGCCCCCGTGGCGCGACGAAGAGCCTTCCGCGAAGAGCGAACGGAAATCGAACATCCATTTGTTGCGCTAAACTACTGCCCCACGGTAACCTGGGCGATTTCGTAGAAACCGGCGGCGTCTCTTTTGCGCTGGTCCAGCGCGAGCAAGACATCGCGTGCTGCCTCTTTCGAGTACAGCTTGATCTTGAGCGCATAGGTGCCGGTGGGTAACGCATCCGGAATCGCTATCGGATACGCTGTGTCAAACGTGGTCCGTTCGCCGCCAGGTATCCATTCTTGATTGCCGGCGGCTACTGTTTGATCGACAGTATCGTGCCCCTCGAGCCGCACGATCAATTGAAACGCATGGTAGGCCGGTGCAACCCCACGGTTCTCCCAGACGATCCGCATCGATGCTTGGCGTCCCGGCAAAAAACGATTCGGCAAATCCACGCGATGTACGAAATACCAATAGCCACAGCGGTTCAGCAATTCACCGGTCAATTCCGGATTGTCGCGTAGCCACTCGTCGGCATACCCGTGATACCCAATGTACGTGGCATGCAGCAGTTCCATCGCCCCGCAAAACACGTCGGGCCCGGTCAAGCCGCCACCAAGCTTGTCAAGGGAAGAACCAGCTTGTACGACCCAATTCCCGTCACGTTTTACCGTTCCATAGTGCTGCAGTTCCAACACGGTCGGCATTCGCCGATAAGCATCCGCAAAATATTCTGGACTGCGAACTGTGAACCTTTTGCCATACTCGCCGACGTAGCCGTTGACGAGAATACTGTCGTCGCGGTACGAGATGTTTCGGTCGAGCATGTACCGGTGCATCTTCTGCCGGTCCGCTGCGTCGGCGATGCCGTAGACAAAATCGTCTGTGGTGATCAGCTGAGTGTCCGGAAAGTACTTGCGATACAGATCGACGTGTTTTTTGCGTTGCTCGAATCCGTATTGCCGCCGACTTCCCGATGACGTGTGCCCTTCGCCCCAATCCCCGATACTGCCAATGTCGACGTAACGCAAATCCGGCCGGCCGTTGTAGCGGTCGCCCAATGCCTGCAAGAAGTGCTCCAGCTTTTCCAGAAAGACCGGATCATCATAAACCGGTTCCCAGGGCCCTTGCGGCCCAGTCTGCTTTCCTTTGTACCAGTAGTCTCCCTCGGCGCCGGCTTGGATTACCCATCGGGGCGTGGCGAACTGCTGTTCTACTCGATCTGTCCCCGTCTCCCGACAACTGATCCGCATGGCAATTCCCAGCCCGTGCGCAGTCCACCGGTCAATGATTTGATCAATTACGTCCCAGTGAAATTCCCCTTCGTGGGGCTCGAGGTAGGACCATGCCAGACGCAAGTAGAGATGATCCATTCCGGGAAACTCGAGTAGATCGGACTCCTGGGCAATCCTGTATTTGTCAATGTGGTTATCGGGAAAGTGGTGATACCATCCCTTGTGTGGATTGGGCAGTGGCGTAGCTTCATCCCAATGCGGCCTCATGTCGATTTCGATTGCCCCCACAACGGAACAGAACACTCCCAGCAGGTAGCACGACACAAGCAGGCAACGAGCCCACAAGCTCCGACGTACACGAACGCGGCGGCGTTGAACCCCGCCGCCGTAGCGACCTGCACCCGACTTCCTGGAGATGTTGGCAATTACTTGCAGCGTGCCCATTGACCGGTTCTTTCTGTCAGATGATTCAGCTCAGGAACGCAAACACTTTCACAAAATTCTGCGACGGCTACGGCAGGCGAATCGACTTGTTGCGGTGAAATATTCGTGCTATCCTAACGGCCGGCAACAGAGATGGCATAGGTTTTCGGTAGTTTTCTTCATGCATTTTCCGGGAGGGTGCAGCCATGATGTGTTGTCGTAAGGTGCAGTTCATCGCGTGCTTCTTTGCTGTCGTAACACTCGCCACATCGAGTGCTCACGCGCAGTGGACGATGATCGAAAATTTCGATCAATACGACGTCGATGATGATCTCGATGGTCTTTCCAATGGCTTCGGCGAGTGGACGGCAACGCCTGGTTTCTTCCTGGTGGAGGAGGACCCCACCGATGCGGACAATCGTGTTCTGCTTGTCGACGAGGTCGACACAGGAACCAAGAACTCCTACCTGGATGATCCCCGTATCAACGTGGCCGACGGCACAACCGCCACTCTCTTCCTGCGATTTTATCGCGGGGAGTTCGACAGTCACGTCAACTTTGGATTATCGGATGTCGAGGACCCAT
This sequence comes from uncultured Planctomycetaceae bacterium, assembly GCA_963776055.1. GTDB lineage: Bacteria > Planctomycetota > Planctomycetia > Pirellulales > Pirellulaceae > CAVZLD01. The sequence goes on from CAVZLD010000002.1 coordinate 24,889, forward strand.
CCCAATGGGCGGATTATGAAGCGCAAGCTCGAGACCGCTACGGCGAGTTCTTCTCGCGAGCGCAGGGGAATTCGTGGCGTTCGACAACATCGACGAAATGCCCGTGGAAGAATGGATCCACTATTGGATCGTCACGAACAACGCGACCGACACCAATGAGTACTACCTGCAAAGTGAGTCCCTTTCGCCAACGCCCATGAAATTGAGTGCCGGCGGGCAGAGTGTCTTTGATTATCGTAACGGAACATCTGATCCACTGATTCGCTTCCTGCTCCGCATGAACAATGAGAGTACCTGGATCCACCTCGGCTCCTGGTATCTAGATGACGTCTACCTCGATACGAACGGCGAGAACCTGACGGATCCTCGCGATCAGGTGGGGGTCTTGGGAGACTACAACAACAACGGTGAACTGGACGCTGGTGATTTGGATGAGGTCACGAGCGTGATGTTGGCCGATGGGTACAACGCGGCGATGGACTTGAACCAGGACGATGCCGTGGACATGCTGGATCGAGTGGAGTGGCTCGAGTCTCCCAACATCGCCCATAGCTATGTTGGCGACTGGAATCTGGACAAAGTCTTTGATTCGGCCGATTTCGTGCAGGTATTTGTCGAGGGGAAATACGAAACGCAGGAAGCGGCGGGCTTCGCCCAAGGTGACTCCAACGGAGACGGCGTGTTCGATAGTGCGGACATGGTCGAAGCCTTCGTTGGAGGAGGCTACGAGGAAGGCGTACGCCCGGCTGCTCGCGCGGTGCCCGAACCCAGCGGACTGGTGCTGGTCTTGCCACTGCTGGGGCTGCTCGGCGTCTGGCGACGAAGCAAACCCTGAGATCTCCGCCTCACGGACAGAACCGATCCGCAACGCAGGACCGCAATTTGCCGATCCGTCCGCGCAAGGGGCGGTGCCGCGGAACAGCCGCCGGTGCGTCAGGGAAGGCATGGATCTGTCGCCCTTTCTCCGCGCCGGCAAGTGGCCAAAAAACTTGACACCACCCCTCGCCCCAGACAGAATCTCAGTTGAGGTTCAGTTTCTGCGACTTCCTCACGGAACAGGGAAGCACGCAACGGGTGGCGATTCTTCTTACGGTGCACCGTGATTGGGAGGAAATCTGTGATGACGAGCACTTCTCGGGCCTCGGTTTTCTGGCATGGAATGGTTCTCTTCCTGCCACTCGTCTTGCTGTCGAGCGTTTCAGCTGACGTCTTGCTGCAGAGCGACAGTCGAGCCCTCTTCGGTGATAAGCCGTTCGACTACTTCTTTATCGAAGCGGAGGACTTCCACGACAACGATCCGCGCGGCTTGGGAGCGGCATGGATACTGAGCAGCGAAGAAGATGCCCTCGCGCAAACGGTGCAGGAAGAAGAGGATCCCGACAAGCCCGGATTCGAACCGGACCCGTGGGCCTTTTCCAGCGGCAACGAGTCCATCACCAATACGATCCAAACGCTCGTGACAAATGAAATTGGGGGAGACCACGACGTCCAGTATCTGTTGCAGTTCGACAGACCGGGGGACTACTACCTCTATATCCGCCAACACTCTCCCCTCGGTCCCAATGTGGACCGCAATAAACATGACAGCTTCTATACCCCGACCGAATTCGGGGAGGATCCGCTCCAGAGCAAGGCCAACGGCGATGATTACGGACTGTTGGAGGCAGTCGGCTTTGAGGATAATCATTTCGAGCGCGGACCCTGGGTTTGGTTCGCCGCCCGGGAATTCGTCGAGAACCTGGAGAGCGATCCGCTGAGCGAGCAAGAGGAAGATACGTTCAATGTCTTCACAGTCCGAAGCCAAGATGTCGGAAGAGAACTCATTCTGGAACTGGACCACCGTGAGGCCGGCACGATGGTGGACGCCCTGTTGTTTATCGCCCCCGACAGCGACCTTCCGCCCACGGACGGCGCGGGTCCGGACGGTGACGGATTCTATGGTCCCGGCGATCTGGTCGATGAGGAATTCGGCTTGATGAATCTGGGAATGGGGATTCTCGGCGACTATGACGGCGACCAACTGCTGACCGATGCCGATCTGGATCTGCAGGCATCCGAGGGAATCGCCGGCCAGGACCTGACGTACGACCTGAACGCCGACGGTGTCGTCGACTTCGCTGGTGACCGAGTGATGTGGCTGCACGATCTGAAGAGCGTCTACGTGGGCGATGCCGATCTCAATGGGCAATTTGATTCCAGCGACTTCGTGGCCGTCTTCGTGGCCGGCAAGTACGAAACGGGGGAGGCCGCCGGCTGGGCCGAAGGGGACTGGGACGGCGACCAGCAATTCGGCAGCTCCGATTTCGTGGCCGCCTTTATCGACGGTGGATACGAAGCGGGAGAATTCCCTGCAGCGGCCGTGAAAGCCGTACCGGAACCAAGCAGCGTAGTGCTATTGCTGCTGAGTTTTGCCGGATTGCTGCGGATGGCACGCCGCCGAAACTAAGACTGGTTTCCAGACAATTTTCGGGAGGGCGAAGCTCCTGCTGAGCCTTCATTTGGCAGGCGCTGCGGCTCGACCGGAGCTTCGCCCTCCCGGTGTTGAAATACCTTCTCGTCTCGGAACAGCTTCGCAATCAAAAACGCGTTTCGCCACAAAGCACTCGGCCGCGCGGCACGGTCGAGCGATGTGTTCACGAGTGCGCGGCGACACCAATGGCCCGTCACGCGGCCAGGAACTTCGATGCAACGCAGATCTCTTCGTCGGCAGCGTCCGACACTTCAGTTGGAATCGCTCGAATCACGACAACTGCTGGCCGGCGACGGACTTGCCGACATCGTGCAAATCAGCGAAATCCTGGCCGTTAACGAGGACAGCCAGCCCACCCGCACGCGTGACAGCGCTTCGGCTACTTTTCGCGGCGAACGACTCTACCCGGACTGGATCGAGCTGCAGAACACGAGTGATCAGCCGGTCGAAATCGGGGGCTTCTCACTGACGGACGATCCGCAATTGCCATGGAAGTGGCAGATACCCGATTCCACAACGCTCGCGCCGCACGGCTTTCTGGTCGTGTTTGCCTCCGGGCTGGACATTCGCGACGCAGCGTTGGATGAGAACCAGTGGTTCCACACGAACTTCAAGCTGGACGCCGAGGGCGAATACCTGGCACTCGCCGACGAAGCAGGCAACGTCATTGACGAATGGACGGACACGCCCCGTCAGCAGAGCGACGTTTCGTTCGGCCTGGGCCCCGACGGTCAAACTGCTTATCTGATCGAATTGACGCCCGAAGGGCCGAACTCCCTGCCGTACCTGGGCGCCGTAGCCGACACACACTTCAGCGTAGATCGCGGCTACTTCGAGCAACCGTTCGACGTCGAGATCCTCTCGGACTCTGCCAATGCGCAGATCCGCTATACGCTGGACGGCAGCCAGCCCACGGCCACGCACGGTCTGGTCTACACCGCCCCCATCCGAATTGACACAACCACGAACTTGCGCGCCGCCGCGTTCCAGGTCGGCTACTTACCGACGGATGTCGACACGCATAGCTATATCTTTGTGAACGATGTCATCCGGCAACCGGCCGAGATCCCCGGGTTCCCCTTCGGTGGCCGCACGTGGGCCGGTCAGAGTGCGTATGTGCCACAAGATAGTGAGATGGATCCCGAGGTCGTCCACGATCCCGCATATCGCGACATCATCGATGACGCCCTGCTGGTCAATTCCGACGATCTCCATCACCTCCGATCCGGATCAGATTTTTTCCAATCAGGGTTGGTACGACGGCGAAGACGTGGAACACCCGGTGTCGGTGGAAATCCTCTATCCCCAAGATCCGTCCGCAAGCCACCAGGTCGACGCCGGCATCGAATCGCACTCCCACGACCGCCTGAAACGTTCGTTACGGCTGAACTTTCGCGAAGTCTACGGCGACTCCGTGCTGCGGACCGATCTCTTTCAACGGGCTCCGGTCAGCGGTGACTCCGCGGCCGACCAGGTCAATTCGATCATCCTCCGCGGCGGCAACAACCGCAGTTGGGCGCGGATTTGGAACCCCGATCGGACCGCCTATACGATCGATGAATTTTATCGCTCGACACAGGTCGCCATGTCCGGATACGGCATGCGGGGCAACTTTTCGCACCTGTACATCAACGGAGTCTACTGGGGTCTGTACAACCCGGTCGAACGAGCGGACGCGGAGTTTTACGCCACCTATTTCGGCGGGGAATCAGATGATTGGTTCGCGCTGAATCACGGAGGTGACTTGAGCGGCGTTGACGACCGCTACGACTACCTCGTGAATAGGCTGACCCGAGAGGATCTGTCACAGGCCGACAACTACGCGGAACTACAGGAATACCTGGATGTTGACAGCTACATCGACTACCTGATCGTCTCCTGGTGGACCGCCGTCAGCGATTGGCCCCAGAACAACTATTATGGCGGGAATCGCGACGAAACGTCCGCCGAAGGGGCGACGCCGTTCCGTTTCGTAGCCTGGGACGGAGAATGGTCCTGGGGCGAAGGAGGTCAGAGCAGCAGCAACGGTCGTGCACACGTCCACGCCGATTTTCGCGCGTCGGCCAGCAGCAGTCGGCCGATCGCCAAGATCTGGCATGCCGCTCGCGAGAACGAGGAATTCATGACGCGATTTCAGGACCGCGTCTACGCCCATCTGTTCCACGATGGTGCCTTGGCCGAACAGAACGCCAAGGACCGTTGGCTTGCCCTGAACGACTTCGTCCGCGACGCGGTTGTGGCCGAATCGGCGCGCTGGGGCGATTCGATGGAAACCCAAGGGCACCCGACGCGGACGCGGGATGTCGACTGGCAGCGACAGGTCGACCGCATTCTCGATTTGATGACCGGCAACGACGAGTACTTCCTGCGAGCTCTGCGACGCGAGGGCTTCTACCCGGATGCGGATCCACCGGAGTACTCGCGGCAAGGGGGGCTCGTGACCGCCGGCGAACAAATCACGATCGAGAATCCGAACGGAGAGGGTGTCGTCTATATCACCACCGACGGCTCCGACCGCGCTGGCCCGGGGGCGGGATCTCGCCCCAGGCACAAGCGATTTCCGCAGGCGAATCGATCCCGATCAGCCACCCCCTTACACTCAAGGCACGAATCTACGACGGGGGAGAATGGTCCGCCCTGCAACAAGCGAACTTTGTCGTCGATTGGCCGACGCCGTTGCTGATCACCGAAGTGATGTACAACCCGCCTGCCCCGGATTTGGCGGAAGTGGCCGCGGGCTTCACCGACAACGATGACTTTGAATTCATCGAACTGTTCAACCGTGGCGCCACACCCCTGCCATTAGCTGGTTACGAGATCACACGTGGAGTCACCTTCGAGTTTCCCGACGAGAATCTGGCGGCAGGCGAACGAGCCGTAATTGTCAGCAACGCAGCGGCCTTCCGCCTTCGATACGGGAATTCGCTCCGCGTCATGGGGGAATATGATTCCGGCCAACTGGCGAACGATGGCGAAACGCTCGCGATCCGCGACCCCTCCGGACGCGAGATTCTGACGGTCGAGTACGACGATTCGGCGCTGTGGCCGCAAGCCGCGGACGGAATCGGCGCTTCGCTGGAATTGGTCGATCCGCAGGGCTCGCTGGTCGAGCATCTTTCCAAGCCGGTCCTCTGGCAGAACAGCACCCGGTTCCTCGGCAGCCCCGCCGTTGAGGACGTATCTCGGCCGGCGATCGTGATCAATGAAGTCCTTTCCGCCTCGTCGAATGACGATTCCATGGACCGAATTGAGTTGCAAAACACGTCATCCTCCGTCGTGGATCTCTCGGGTTGGTATCTGAGTGATTCGGCGCGCAATCCGCGGAAGTTTCGGATCCCGGATGGAGTGCAGTTGGAACCGGGCCAATTCGTCGTCTTCGACGAGACCGATTTCAACCCGAATCCGCTCGAGAGCCAACCTACCGACTTTGCGCTCAGTCGAACGGGAGATGACGTCTGGCTGTCCATCCTCGGTGAAAACTCAGATCGCGACCGTACCTTCGTCGACGACGTGCACTTCCCCGCCGCTGTGGAGTCGGTGCCGTTTGGCGCGTGCCAGACGGTCATGGTCGACTCGTTCCCGTGCGAGCCGAAACGTTCGGCAGCCCCAATGCAGATCATCTGCCCGGTACGGTCGTCATCACCGAATTGAATTATCATCCAGGGCTGCCTTCCGACGCAGCGCTGGCAGTGGAACCGGAGCTTCAAACCCAGGACTTGGAATATCTCGAGCTCTATAACGCCACGGACGCCCCAATTGACCTGACGAACTGGCGTCTGCGAGGGGGGGTCGACTTCGATTTCCCGGCCGGACAGCTGCTGGCGGCCGGATCCACGTTGCTGATTCTGCCTTTCGATCCGCAGCAGAGCGAGCACAGTTCGCGGGCCGAAGCGTTCCGCGTCCAGTACGACCTGGATGCGACGGTTGCCTGGGTTGGCGGTTACGAAGGAAAACTCAGCAACTCGATGGACTGGATTCGGGTACTCCGCGGACTGCCCATCGCGGAAGGTAGCATCGTTCACATCCTCGAAGATGAAGTGATCTACGACGATCGTCTGCCCTGGCCTCTCTCCGCGGATGGCCAGGGAACATCGTTGCAGCGTCAGGGTCCCGAGGCCTACGGAAACGCGGCGGCCCATTGGCAGGGAGAGCTGCCAACACCTGGCGCGTTGCCGCAGCTGGCAGGCGACCTGGACGACGACGGCGCTGTGACGGCAGCGGATATTGACCTGTTTTGCCGTCAGCGACCAACTCAAGACGGTCGCTTGGACCTGAATCGCGATGGCCAGGTGGACCTGACGGATCACGACTACCTGGTCAAGGTCATCTTGGGGACGACAGCCGGCGACGCCAATTTGGACGGAATCTTCGATTCCAGTGACTTCGTGCATGTCTTCGTCGCGGGGCAGTACGAAGACGAAATCCCCGGGAATTCCGGCTGGGCCCAAGGCGATTGGGATTGCGACCTGGATTTCACGACGGGCGATTTCGTCGCCGCCTTCGAAACCGGTCGCTACGGCGTCGAAGCGACCCCGGCCAGCCCTCCCAACCTGGCCCCCGTCGCGGCCGCCATCTCGGCCGAACGCGGACAGGCTTTCCCCGAGCGCTTCTCCCGATCACGCCCGCTCGCTCGGGAACGTGCAGCCCGCAGGCAGCGGACACCGATCGCGCTCCACGAAGACTTCGCGCCGAGCCCATTGTTCGTCAATCCGTCGCAGCGATGGTCCGATCCGTTGCAGGACCGCGCATCGCGTCGCACAAGACTCGACCGCCCCAATCCCGACCTGGATCGATTCCCGACGCTGATCGTGCTGGCATCACCGGACGATCAGGAATGATCGATCAGGAACACCGTCAACGAACGGGGCCCGTGTGCGCCAATCACCAGCGACTGCTCGATATCCGCGGTCTTTGAGGGCCCGGAGACGAAACAGCCGAAGCCCGGATCTTCGAACGACAACCGCGCGTACGCTTCATGCATGTTGTGCACGATTTGATTCGCCGGTACGACAAGTGCCAAGTGCTGTGTCAGGTAGTAGATCGCTCGATGACGCACGTCGCGATGCGTGACCCAGACCGCCGCATTCTCGGCCACGGCAAACTGTCCGGGCAGCACGGCGTAATCCAGATCCTGCAGCTGGTGCGGATCCTCCACCTGCAGCGGGTCGATCGCCGAATCGCCCACGCCAGGGACCAGGGAACTGCGCAGGCGAGCCGACTGATACGCTTCGAGCTGGATCAACGCTTCGTGAGCGGCCTCGACATTCGGCACGTGAACCGCATTGCCTCCAACCGCCTGTAGCACGGTCGTGAACTGTCCGATCGGGTCGTCATATTGGATCCACGCTTCGTTCAGCTCCGGCCGCGCGGGACCTTCCCACCGCTGCTGCCGAATCGCCGACAGAATCTTATCTCGTGCCGTCATCTTCACACGCTCGCGAATTCAAGTGCCGTTTTCCGTGACGCGGTTTCCCACGTAACGCAGACAAGACCCACCACATCTCCTCCAGATCCTCACCTTCCTCCTGGGACGACGAATTCCCCATGGAGAATTCCACCAAAGCGACAACGGATCCACGACGATTCCTTCCGTCGACCCATCACACGCCAAGCACCCGGTTCATCCTTTCGGTCGTTCTCGATACAGTTCTCGAAAACTTCGTCGCGGCATGGGCGGCAATTCTCGCTGTCGCCCCCAGGCATTCAGGCGATTGTACACCAGGAAGCGTGGCATCCAGGGAACCGTGCGGCGTGCCATTTTCCCCAACAGGTTGAAGCGTCGGGGTCCCCCCATGATCCATCGAGCAAGCTTCATGGACCAGCGTTTCTGCCAGGCGAGAAAACCGCCGCGCGCGACATCCTGACGGAGCAGGTACAACTGATGGTGCAAGTCGATCTTGACCGGGCAAACATCCGTGCAGGAGCCGCAGAGGCTGCAGGCGAACGGCAGACTCGCGTACTGGCCGACGTCGCGCATGGGGCCCAGAATGGAACCGATCGGCCCGGGAATCGTGGCTTGGTAGCTATGTCCACCACTGCGTCGATAGACGGGGCAGGTGTTCATGCAGGCGCCGCAGCGAATACAACTTAATGCACTTCGGTGCTGTGTGTTCCCCAGCAACTGGCTGCGACCGTTGTCGACAATCACGATGTGCAGTTCTCCCCCGGGCAAGGGGCCGTGGAAATGCGAGGTATAGGTCGTGATCGGTTGGCCGGTTGCGCTGCGAGCCAGCAGGCGAGTCATCACGGCCAAGTCGGACAGGCCCGGAATCAGTTTCTCGACGCCCATACAGGCGATGTGCACGCGGGGCAAAGCGACTCCCAGATCCGCATTTCCTTCGTTCGTGCAGACGACAATTCCTCCCGTTTCGGCGATCGCAAAATTGACGCCGGTAATGCCTGCTTCGGCCGCCAGAAACTTCTCGCGCAGATGACCGCGCGCCGCCTCGGTCAAGTAGTCGGGATCGGCCGAGCCTTCGACCGTCCCCAGGTGCTGGTGAAAGACCTGCCCGACCTCTTCCTTCTTGATGTGGATGGCCGGCAGCACAATGTGACTGGGAGGCTCCTGCCGCAACTGCACAATCCGTTCCCCCAAGTCGGTGTCGATGACCTCGATTCCTTCTCGTTCCAGAAACGGGTTCAGGTGGCATTCCTCCGTCAACATCGACTTACTCTTCGCGACGCGCGTCAGCCCATGCTGCTGCAGAATCCGCAGGACAATCTGGTTATGTTCCTCGGCATCGCTCGCCCAGTGCACGCGGGCACCCTGTTGCTCGGCTTCGCGGGCGAACTGTTCCAGGTAATCGGCCAGGTTCGCGAGGGTATGCCGCTTGATGGCAGCGGCATTTTCGCGAAGCAGTTCCCACTCCGGCAAAGTCGCCGCGGCGCGATCTCGTTTCGCTCGCACAAACCAGAGTGCTTGATCGTGCCAGTGAGCTCGCTGCTGATTGTGGACAAACAGTTCGGCTTGCGCCGGATGATCGTGCAGTGACGCGGCCATCAGTCGACGCTTCCTTCCTGCCAGGATCTGAGCAATGTGCATCACGTGCATCTTGTCCTTTCTTCGCTGGAGGAGTCCCTGCATATGCATCAAGCAGGAGACATCGGGCGCCGTCAGCACTTGCGTCCCCGCCTGCTCGTGGTCCGCCAGTCGATCGAGCCCCATCATGCAGGAAATCGCCTCTTCGTTCACGGCGAACGTCCCACCAAATCCGCAACACTCGTCCGGGCGTTGCAGGTCGGAAAACTCAATTCCCTCGAGCATCTCCAGCAACTTTCGAGGCTTGCTGCATCCGGGCTCCATCCGTTCGCTGCAAGGTCCCATCCGCAATTCCCGCAAGCCATGGCAACTCTGATGCAATCCGACTCGATAGGGGAATCTCCCTTCCCAATGCTGCACTTGCAGCACATCGGTGAGGAATTCGCACAGCTCGTACACCTTCCCCTTCAACTCTTCGAATCCGGGCTGGCCTTGCAGGAACTGGTCATAGTGATTGCGGACCATCGAGACGCAACTACCGGAGGGTGACACAACATAGGAGGCGTCACGAAACACCTCCAGAAACCGACGCGCCAGCGGCGCCGTATCGGCGGCACAGCCCGTATTCGCCATCGGCTGGCCGCAACAGGTCTGTCCTTCAGGAAACTCGACTTCGACCGAGAGTTTTTCCAGCACTTCGACCGTCGCCATTCCCACGTCGGGATAGAGTTGGTCGACATAGCAAGGAATGAATAGGGCGACACGCATCGGCGGGGATTCTCCGTCGCGGACTGTCCGGCAGGGGCTGATCAAGCTACAACATACTCGCGTCAGCCTGAAGAATCGACCCAACCGTTGGCCCCGAATCTGGACGCAAGAAAAATGACGTTCGTCACGCATTGTATCGTAGCAGTAATCATGGTTCCGGGGGAAGCCAGTTCCCCCACGCTTGCACAAGACGGCGTCGACCACTCGGCCCCGGTCACGCGTCGAGAACCCCACGAAGATCGATACCACGGAATCACGGTGAAAGACCCGTACCGTTGGTTGGAAACCGATGTCCGCGAATCTCCGGACGTGCGCGCTTGGGTAGATTCGCAGAATGCTTATACGCAGCAGTTCCTCGATTCGATCTCGCAGCGTGAGCAAATTAAGCAACGGTTGACCCAGTTGTGGAACTACGCGCGGTATTCGGCTCCCGCTGTTGTCGGCGGAAAGTATTTCTTTCGCCGCAACGATGGCCTACAGAACCAGGCGGTCTTGTACGTCGCCGATCAGATCGACGGAACACCACGCCAACTGATCGATCCGAACACCTGGTCCGAAGATGGCACGATCGCACTCGATTCTGCCGTCCCCGATGAACGGGTGCGCTACTTGGCGTACATGATCAGCGAAGCCGGCTCCGACTGGAAGAAGCTTCGGGTCATGGATCTGCAAACCGGAAAGGATCTGGACGACGAACTGCAATGGCTTCGCTGGAGTGGCGTGACCTGGAACGAGGCGGGCGACGGGTTCTACTACACGCGTTATCCGGAACCCGATACGGGACAACAGTACCAGGCACTGGCACTGAATCAGATGGTCTACTTCCATCGCCTGGGCACTCCGCAAGCGGAAGATCGACTGATCTATCGGCGAGCGGACCAGCCGGAATGGACCTTTCAGCTGGAACGAACGGACGATGACCAGTTCCTCGTGCTGCAGATCAGCAAGAGTACCGACGACCAGAATCAGGTTTACTATCGGCCGGTGCACGCCGACTCCGAGGAATGGATCGAACTGGTGGGGGATTTCGAGAATCAGTTCTGGTTCGTTGGCAGCCAAGGTCGAACGTTCTACTTCTTGACCGATCTGGAGGCACCCACCAAGCGTGTGGTTGCGATGGACCTGGATCAGCCCGGCCGTTCTGCGCTGCGGGATGTGATCCCGGCGGCGCCGGAAACACTGCTCAAGGTGAATGTTCTCCACCAGCAGTTGGTCGCATCCTATCTGAAGGATGCGACGACGCGCGTGCGGCGTTTTTCGTGGACCGGCCAACCCATCGGCGAAGTGCAATTCCCCGGTTTGGGCACAGCCCGCGGATTCCAAGGAAAGCCCGAGGACACGCAAACGTTTTATACGTTTTCCAGCTTTGCCACGCCCCCCACGATCTATCACTACGACCTGACAACGGGAAAGAGCCAAGTGTGGCGTGCTGCAGAAGTCGACTTCGAAGCCGAGCAGTTCCAGGTGGAGCAAGTGTTCTATCCCAGCCGCGATGGCACCCGGGTCCCGATGTTTCTCGCGTATCGCAAAGGTCTCTCACGCGACGGCAATTGTCCCACACTGCTCTACGGATACGGCGGATTCAACATTTCGATCACGCCCTCGTTCCGTGTAACAAATGCCGCTTGGATGGAGATGGGTGGCATCCTTGCGGTGCCCAATTTGCGTGGCGGTGGCGAATACGGCGAGGCTTGGCACCAGGCCGGAAAGACACTGAACAAACAGAATGTGTTTGACGATTTTCTGTCTGCTGCCCAATGGCTGATTGACCAGGAGTATACGTGTCCCCAACGGCTGGCCATTCAGGGGGGAAGTAACGGTGGGCTCCTGGTCGGGGCCGCGATGACACAGCACCCGGAACGGTTTGGCGCCTGCCTGCCTGCCGTCGGCGTGATGGACATGCTGCGGTATCATCTGTTCACGGCCGGCCGTTTCTGGGTCGACGAATATGGTTCTGTCGACGACCCCGCGCAGTTCCGCGCCCTGCTGGCCTACTCGCCCTACCACAACATTCGACCGAATGTCGCCTACCCGGCCACGCTGGTCACGACCGCCGATACGGACGATCGCGTGGTGCCAATGCACAGTTTCAAATTCGCCGCCGCCCTGCAAGCGGCGCAGGCCGGTGACGCTCCGATCCTGATCCGGATCGAAACTCGCGCCGGGCACGGGGCAGGCACGCCGACCACGAAACAGATCGAAAACGCCGCGGACCAACTGGCTTTTCTGGTCAAGACGTTGCGAATCGAGTTGTCCCTCGAATGACCGGACAGAAACCACCTTCCATTTCCAACAGGCGGCGTTTCATCGTTGTCCCACTCGGTGCGGAGAATCCGCCCAGTCGACCGGCGTGGCCGACAACACGATGGCAGGGAACGACAAGCGGCAGTAAGTTACGGGCCATTACTTGGCCCACCGCACGTGCCGCCCGGGGGAAACCCGCACGCTGGGCAAGATCCCCGTAGGTCAAGACCGCCCCATAAGGGATCTGCCGACAAGCCTGAAGGACGCGCCGCTGAAAAACCGTCCGATCGTGCAGGTCCACCGGTTCGTCGCGGAAGTCCACCGGTTCACCGGCGGCGTACTTCTGCAACCGCTTTCGCAAATCGGACGGAACACGTCGCGGGCTGGTGAGACATCCCGAATCGGCGCTGCCACCATTGCTGGACCGCTGCGGTACTCCTGTGGCCAAACGTAATCCCGCGGATTCCGTGCGACGTCCAGGCAACGGCCATCCAACCCAACTCCGTGCAAAACAGGTCGCTGGACACGATCCGGACCGATGGAGTCATCGATTCAGCCCCCGAGCAAAAGCAAAAGCCCCGCGAATCGCTGGTAACAACCGGCGCGGCTTTGACACTCTGATTCCGCCCATCTTATACTGCAAGGCAGGCGTCTCCCATGGGTAGCACCACCTTTGTCGTGATTCGCCAGCATCCCCTTATTGGCGAGGATCGGCGCGGATGAGTCGCTACAGCGCGTTCAGCGACGATTTCTATTTGAACGTTAGCCTGAATACCGAAATGGACTTACCGACGTCTCGGGAGACGCTGCTGCACTTCTTTGAACGAGTGCAAAAGCAGTTTCCCACGATGCGCAACTTCTATAACCGAGACCGCGCAGATTACATTCTCGAGGAAGACAAGGACCGCGGACACTATCGCTGGGTCACCGTCGAACCGCGTCGGATCTCCTCCGGTCACGTCAACCCCGCCACTGTCGATGATGCGCTCGCTTTGCACCGCGCCGTGATGGAGATCATCCCCTTTGCGCTGACCGTCAGTCCGCTCGATTGCGAATCGCTGAGCGTGATGTTTGGCTTCGACTTCATGTACCGCGGTAATCACAACCAGCTGATTGCCGAAGCTCTGGGAATCACCCCCGCCTTCGAAAGCTTAATGGAGATTCCATCAGCCCACGTCGTCTCGTATGAACCGACGATTCAATTGGCCCTGGATACCGATTGTCGCCACCAGGTTCGGCTGGGGTTGGAGACGCGAACCACCGCCTATCATGTACGAACCGGTGATTTTCCCGAGGAACAGTTGAGCGTGTACTTGACCGCGCGCCACTACGGGAGTTTCGAACCGGACGAGAAACTGGCGGAGGTCACACAACGTCTGGTGACGCTGTGCCGCGAAATCACCGACGAGCATGTCGTCGACCAGATCCTCCGACCTCTGCAGCAGGCGATCGCCTTGCGCTGAGAAGTGGCCCGTTTGTCGATGCAGAGTACGATCGGAAGAAGGGAGCGCGGACAAGGGCGGATATCGCGGATGAACGCGGATCGGAGGCAGGCCGTTTTCCGTGCGGAGAAGGGCTACGCGCGGTGAGGGCTTTACGCGGTGACGGCGGAAGTCGGATGCTGGAAGGAAGCTCATCGCTGAGCTCACAGCGGTTCGAGCCCAGGAGCCAAACCCGATCCGAGCGATGCACGAACGGGGGCCACCATCGTGCGAGGCTCGGATGAGGCGGTTGGCTCCTGGGCTCGAATCGCCGTGTGGGAGCATAACTCCCATGGTCAATGCCGGCATCGGATTTCCACCGCACGTGGCCGGCACCAGACTGCCGCCGCACGGCGAAATCCCCACTGCACTCCTCCCCTGCGTGCTGAGATGCTACCTCCGATCCGCGTTCATCCGCGTCATCCGCCCTTGTCCGCGTTCCCCTCTCCTCGCCTGCCACCGCCCCCGGTCCGATACCAAAATTCGCGACGGGGTCCGTCTCCCAAAGGGCGAGTCGCCGATCCTCCCTACGGCAAGGTCAGGGCGATTACAGAAGTTTTACAGGAGAGCTACGCAGCGGTGACATCTCGCACGATCCATCGCGGCTACAATCCCGCAGTGTCAGGCCCACGCCAGATGAATGTGATTCTCGTGCGCGGGTCGCGACCGGCATCAGCGGTCATCCTGTCCGGAGGAGAGAACGGCCTGCCGATTCTCCAACGGTTTTCCCGGGCGCGAGACGACTCGCCCCCCCGGGGATGATCTGCATTCTGAAACCCATCCCGCACCGAAGGAATACGAATCAAGATGGAAATCCTGACGCGCGATCAGCCGGACTCATCCGCCATCGCAATTAGCCCGGCAGCGGCGGCATCTCACCAGAGCTCTCCGCGACGCCGGCCCGTCCCCCTCCCGCCGCGGCCGGGTGAGAAGCTGGACGATCCGGCCCGCAATGAGATTTCCTGGCCGACGATCATCTGGCTGGTTCTGTTACACGTGGGGGCCCTGGCCGCTCCCTGGACATTCACGTGGCAGGCCCTGGTCGCTGTCCTCCTGTTGCACTGGCTGACGGGAGGCGTGGGAATTTGCCTCGGATTCCATCGCCTGCTGACGCACGGTAGTTTTCGGACGTACGCCCCGGTCCGATGGTTGATTGCCTTTGTTGGCGGCTTGGCTGGTGAGGGATCTGCGATCGACTGGGTAGCCAATCACCGGAAGCATCACGCGCACAGTGATCAGGTCGGCGATCCGCATTCACCGCACGACGGTCCCTGGTGGAGCCACGCATTTTGGCTGGCTTGGCAATATCCGGGCGAGGCGCATCAACGACATCTGCAGCGGTGGGCGCCCGACATGACGCGTGACCGAGCGTTGTTATTTCTGCAGCGCACCTTCCTGCTATGGCACTTCGTTCTGGGTGCGGCGTTGTACGGAATAGGTACGGCCATCGGTGGTCCGGCGATGGGCCTCTCGTTCGTTGTCTGGGGTGTGTTTGTTCGGCTTTGCTTCGTACTGCACTCCACTTGGCTCGTGAATTCCGCCAGCCATATGTGGGGCTACCGCAACTACGAAACGACCGACCAGAGTCGGAATTTGTGGTGGGTGGCACTGGTTACGTACGGGGAGGGCTGGCACAACAACCACCACGCCTTTCCGCGGATGGCGGCCCATGGACACCGATGGTGGGAGATCGACCTGACGTTCGCCACCATTCGCCTGATGCAATGGTGCGGGCTGGCGTGGGACGTGGTCGACTACCAACGAGGTACGGAGAAGCGTGCGACGGCGCGCCGACGTAGCTCGTCGCGGCGAAGCTGATCCGGTGCCATCTGCAGGAACACGCGGGCGGCTCTCATCGGTCAATCGGCGGCCGGATCCGGCTCTGCGACGAAACGATAGCCGGCGTCACGGACCGTCAGGAAGTGGCGCGGCTGAGACGAATCGCTTTCGAAGACCTTTCGTAGTCGCCGAATGAATTGGTCGGGCGCCCGCGTCTGAAGATGCCCCGGCTGCTCCCAGACGTCCTCCAGCAATTCGCGTCGAGTGACAACGCGACCTTCGTTCTGGATCAGATACTGCAGCAATTTCAGCTCCAGCGGCGTCATCCGTTTGACTTGCTTCCCGACGGTGACCTCGAAGGTCTCAAAGTTGATTTCCGCGTCGCCAAAGCAGTATCGCCGTATCGGCGTTTCCGGTCGGCCGCCCAAGTTGGCCCGATGGCGATGCCGCGCCAGCAGGCCCTTGACGCGGGAAAGCAGTTCATCCAGCTCGAACGGCTTCGTGAGATACTGGTCCGCCCCCGCATCAAAACCTCGCGTACGATCTTCCGTCAACGTGCGCGCACTGAGAATCAGCACGGGCATCTCACCGCCGAACGATCTCAACTCTTGGCAGACGGAGTAGCCACTCATGCCGGGCAGCATCAAGTCCAGGATTACCAGATCCACCGTGGCATCCTCGGCCTGCAGCAGTTGCAGAGCCTCCGCCCCGTTTTCGGCGGTGCTGACCTCGTAGCCTTCCAGTTCCAGGTTGAACTTGATTCCCTGGGCCAAGTGCTGTTCGTCTTCGACCACCAGAATGTGTGCCATCGGCAGTACACCTTGTTCCGTACGAAGTCCGCCGCGATTCGAGAAGATCCGGTTGACGGGACAGCTTTCCGGCCGCCACTCTCCTTCAGATTACGATGGGATGCATCCGGGGAAAAGACGGTCCGCCGGGTAGCCTCACCGCCGGTGATCAGAACGGGTTGAAGGCTGTCGGATCATCGCACGGCAGCTTCTTCCACAGCGCCCGATCGTCTCGACTCCGGCAGAGCCACGGGCAGCAGGACCTCAAACGTGGTCCCGGCCGCCGCTCCGTGCTCACGGACCCGGATTCGACCGCGGTGCCGGGCCACCAGGGTGCGTGCGATGTACAGTCCCAGACCGAGCCCCGGCTGGTCGCGTTCCAATTCCGTTCCGAGGCGGACAAACCGCCCAAAAATCTTTCGCCGCAGTTTGCGGGGGATCCCCCGCCCGTTGTCGGAAATTCGCACGGCCACTCGCCCGGCCACATCCTCGGACAGGCGCACGCTGACCTCGGGCGGCTGGCCGGCGTATTTCACGGCGTTGTCCACCAGGTTACGAAAAATCAACTCCAGGTCGAGCGGCCAGGCACGAACCGTGCATGGCCTCAGATCGAGCGTCACCGTCGACGAGTCTACGCGACGACGCAGGCATACATCCGCGGCGACCGATCGAAGCAACTCGTCCAGTCGCACCAACTGGACACGCGAATCGGAGGCCTCCTTGTCCAGGCGCGCTGCATCCAGAATGTGGTTGATCAGCCGGTCCAATCGATCGACGTCATCCAGCATTCGCAGCATAAAACCGCTGTTTTTCCTCCACCGACACCGGCTGGCGAACGAGCGTCTGCAGATAGAGTTTCAAGGAAGCAATGGGGGACTTGAGTTCGTGCGTCACGCTGTCAATAAAGTTGGATTGTCGCCGCGTAATGTTGATCGCCTTGATGGAGAGCATCAAATAGAGCACGACACCCACTACGGTCAGCACAAAAAACGTGGCACCTACCGACAACAGGGTCCAGTAGAGCGGTGCCCAGCGAGAATGATCCAAGGCGGAACGCACGGCCAAGACAACCCAGCCGACGGTCAAGGCCAGAAGCATCAAGATCATGACCACCGCCAGCGCAATCGGCAGGCGGATGGAACGGCGAGGGTGCATGCGGTGCGTTTCCCAGGGAAGATGTTGGGCACAAGGATTCAACGCAGACCAAGCCGACAGCGATGTCGACGGCCCATCGATTCCGCCATTGTGGGGTCGACAAGTCGCCCGCTGCAAGGTCCGAGCGCTGCTCGGTGGCCCCCCCGACGCACAGGCCGGCTGCCATCAACCGGCAGAATCCGCCGCGGAATCACCTTCCGAGGGCTCCGGCGCATCCGCCTCGTGGCCGGGCGGCGCAGGGGATTCGTCAAAACCCGAACCGGTTTTCAGCGGCGCACCCTCCCCCCGCACATAGGCTACCCAGCCCAACTCCGTTAGCTCCTGCCGGGTGCCCCAATGCGATCCGTCACGAAGCGAGTGGCCGCAGTGCGGACATGGAAGTTGCGGTTGCTCTGGATACAGCGGTTCCGTCCCGGGCTCCGGTGATAACCACACCGCGTCGCATTCGTCGCACATTACCAGCGGCGCACGACAGGTGTGACAAATCCGAATTCCCATGGGTCCGGTGCCACAACAAGAACAGAATCCAACGTACAGCAGTGTTTCGTCGGTCATCAAGTCTCTCCGCTTCTGGTAGGGATGCTGCCGCAGTCGATCACCCGAAGCCAATCCTGGAAATCCCGTCCTGGCGGTTGCCCGCCACGTTCGCCTGACGCCGTCGCCGGTGCAACGAGGAAATCTCGTACGTCGTCGGTCAAGGAGTCACCGGATACGCCGTAATCACGTTGCGTCCCTCCAGCACGATGCGCAAATGTCGCGCCGGCGGATTTCCCCGATGCCGCCCGCCCTGACCACCGACAAAGCCAATCGAACGACCCAAATTCACCGTATAGACGGTCCGCTGGCGATCCACCAACTTGCTTGTCCGAATTCCTCGCTCCGCCTGCTGATACGCCTCATCCACCAGCGCCACGACTTGCCGGATCGTGGAGACCTGGAAAACTCCGTGGGAACCGGGACGCTCAGGCAGATCGCGGGCGTGGGTCATGAGATGATCCAGCCGATGGCCCTCCGCACTACCAGGCCCGTAACGCAAACCGACCGGTGACTGCCAGACGCCAGGTTGGATTTCGACCAGGCCGCTGTCCGACGATGCGGAAGCGGTCGAATCGTTCCGTGGTACGGGGGGCTGGACCGGCCGGTTCCACCGCGACAAAACCAAGACGGCCGCGATCGCCAACACCATGACGAGCGTTCTCGTCCAGGGCGGGGCGTTCGGTTTGGCAGGTTGCGAATCGACTGTCATGCCAATACACCTTCGTGTGGAACAACTACGTTTCGGAAAGCGTTCCCTGAAATCGAATGTCTAATCGACCGTCGCCTCCGTGACTCGCTGCTGCCACACATCCCGCGCCTCGCGGTACAGCGGAAGAACTTGTGCCCACCGTTGCGGTTGCTCATCGCGAATCTGTCGAGCCCGTTGATGAATCCAGTCCAAGAAGAACTGCGCCGCTTGGCGACTGATCCGAGGCTGCCCATCGAACTCGACGTAGAACGGACCTGTACTGGCCGCCTGGAAGGTGTCGGAATCATCCGTGACCGCACGGATCAGCAGCCAGCCGCTTTCTCGAAATAGGACGCTCGGCAACTGACCTCCGGCGGCCGCCCAGTCCTCCAGGCGGACCTGGTGAACCGGCTGGCCGTTCCGAATCACCTCCAAATACCGGATCTTCTCTCGCGTGCCAAGTTTCACATCAAGCGTCAATTCCAACTCCTCTGTGCCGGAAGTGGTAAACACATATCCGGGAAGCTGGCCGTTGACTCGTACCCGCAACAACGGCCCGTTGGTGATCAACACTCGGCCAGCGCAGTCCATCCCACCAAGTCTGCGCAGAAAACTCCGTCCCACAATGCACGTAGACCCGATTGCAGCCTGGCGGATTCGCCTGGATTCCTGCTCCGCTGCCGGCCCCGGGCGGAAGTCGATAGCCCGCCTCCAGCAACCGATAATAGACCGCCTGGGCCCAACGCCCGATCCCTCGCGGTTCTGGGAAAAGGGTTTCGTCCCGCGGCCGTCCCGTTGGGGGATCCGCGCTGCCGCCAGGTCCGATCCCCGCATGCAGGACACCCACCGAGTCCGGACGTTCACAGGCCACCCAAACCGGCAGATCCCAGTCGACGCAGGTCCCCAGATGGAAATGGACGGCCTCCGCCCCGCGCGCTTTTCGCACGAATTCCCACGGCAAGATCGAACCGGCCTCATCAGGTGTCAACTGGGGTCCGTCGGCGGCGCCGAACAGCAACACTTCGCTGCCGGCGGTAACGAGTTGGATCCCTCCGAGCGTCAGACAGCGGTCGTACCCGGTGGCTGCCGCGTCCAGCCCCGCCATCCGCGACGCTCCGCCCAAAGTGTGCCGATTGCTGGTCGTGATCAACGGTGCCATGCGTAGATCTTCGGCCCGCATCAGCAGGGGAGTCTGACGCGGTGGCGAGTGCATCTGCAGGTCGCCCGACCACCAGCCTTCGGCGGCCATGTCGACGAAACGTTGCATCTCCACTTCGTGATGGTCGCCCGCACCACGGTCGATCTGAAAATGCCCCTCCCGCACACGGTATTCCGGTCCTTTTTCCATGCGAAACGTGTAGTGACCCGTTCGCAATTCGAGCACCGCTCGCCCGTCAAAGACGATTCCCCCACCGACGCGTGCCAGACCGGGGACCCGCACGGAGCGGCCCTTGGCATCCTGCAGATCCATCCGGATCGCGGTCAGCTCCCGCGTCTGGGCATCGTCGACCGACAGCTCGAGTTCACCGCGGGCGGCCAGGGCCACCGGCGGGTCAAGCACGGACAGGCCGGCCCACAGGCTCAGCCAAGCGAAGAACCGGCAGTAGAGTGGGAGCTGAGCGAGCGGTCGCGGGAATTGCGTCATCAGTAGCCAGCGAGGAATCTGCCGATGCAAGAGGAGGTCCTCCCAGTTTAGCATGGTTCCGACTTGATGACGCAAGCTCACAGGACATAGAATGCTGCGGAAGGGCCGCTGCCTGCTTCGGGAGCGGTGCTTGCTCCCGATCGCAAAGGGAGCGATTCGGACGAGTCTCTGTCGCGTGGGCCCCCGTTCGGCCAAGCCCACAGAGCCGAGCCCTCACAGGAAGTCTAACACGGCTCTGCGGCGGGGCTCTGCGGATTTGCGGCTGGGAGCGGTCCAATGCCTTCGCCTACCGCAATCTGCTTGGAAACATGCATGGCTGAGGATTATTACACGACTTTGGGTATCAAACGGGGGGCCTCGCCTCAGGATATTCAGAAGGCCTACCGGGATCTTGCGCGAAAGTATCACCCGGATATGAATCCGGATGACGCAACGGCGAAAGACAAATTCAAAGCCGTCCAGCTGGCCTACGAAGTCCTGAACGATCCGAAGAAGCGCGAACTGTACGATCGCTACGGAGCCGCTTACGAATCGGTCGGTGAAGGTGCGGCCGCCGGACCACGGAGACCAGGCTGGCACCGGCCCGCCGGCGGGCAGGAAGTGCCACTGGACGACGTCGACCTGAGCGAGATCTTCGGTCATCAGGGCGGACCGGGCGGCGGAGGGGGCTTCGCCGATCTGTTCCGGCAGTTCACCAGCCGGTCCGGCGGCAGGGACGCACGCGGAGCCACCGCCCGACGCGGAGCGCACATCGAGCACCGACTGGATGTCCCGTTTCGCACGTCGATCTCCGGTGGGACCGCCCAACTGACCGTCCGGCGACGGAATGGGAAAGTGGAAACAATTGACGTCAAAATTCCAGCCGGGATTCCGGACGGCAAGAAGATCCGCCTTCGCGGGCAAGGGGAACCTGGCAGCGGTGGCGCTCCCCCCGGCGACATCCTGATCACGATTCGTGTCGCGCCACATCCCCACTACCATCGACAAGGCAAGGACCTGATCGTGCGCGTGCCGGTGGCACTTTCTGAAGCCATCCTGGGCGCAAAGATCGACCTGCCCACGCCCCAAGGTACCATTTCGCTGACGATTCCTGCCGGCACGTCCAGCGGGAAACGACTGCGAATCAAAGGACATGGAGTTCCTCTCGCGGACGGAGCCGGCGATCTATACGCCGAGGTACAAGTGCAACTGCCCGAGCCCATCAATGCCGACCTTTCGGATTGGGCCCGCCGTCATCCGCTGTCGGCGGACGCAAATCCACGAAGCCCGTTGGCCTGGTGAATCCGAAAGCAACCCCTTGCCGGACAAGGCCCCGAACCGCCCAGAACGGAAAAGCGAAGGCGACAGCCAAGGCAATCGCCAGGACCGCTCACAACATCTGCGCCCGCAGCAACGACTGCGGCGCGGCACCGACTTTGCCCGCGTCTATCGCCGCCGGGTGAGTGCCTCTGACGGCATCCTGGTGATGTACGCGTGCGCAAACCAGTTGACATGGTCCCGGCTAGGTCTGTCCGTTTCGCGAAAAGTTGGCAAGGCACACCAGCGAAACCGCTGGAAACGACTGCTGCGCGAAGCCTTTCGTCAGGAACCACGGATTCCGCCCGGGTATGATTTCATCGCCATTCCGCGCCAAGGCGTCGAACCCCAACTGCACCAGATCCGGGCCTCCTTGTCGGAGCTGATGGCACGCCTGCACCGCCGAATGCGAAGGATTCGGGAATGAAGCGTCTGGCCCAAATCCTGTGGCACGCTCCCAGATCAATCCTCCTGCTGCTCGTTCGCACCTATCAGGTTCTGATCAGCCCCTGGCTGGGCCCCCACTGCCGATTCACCCCGAGCTGTAGCGCCTATTTCGCCGATTCGGTCCGCAAGCACGGCGCCGTTCGGGGAAGCTGGCGGGGTTTTCGGCGAATCCTTCGCTGTCACCCATTCCATCCGGGGGGATATGACCCTCCCTGATCAAATTTCCTCCGGCGCCGATCGCTCCGCCCCTCTCCGGGCCAGCGGCCCGACTCTCCCGTCGGGAGAGTGACTCCGGTTCGTAAACGCTTGTGAAACCACCACTTCGAAACTGCACGACCTCCTATGTCACGCTCTTTGCCCAGAAGGTTCGGGAAATGGCGTATCAAATCCGCCGGCGTGCGACCGCGCCGTGTTGAACGAGATCGGTTCGATCCGCACGAGCTGCCGCCTGGGGAGTCGGAGGGCGG
The DNA here is from genome assembly GCA_963776055.1 of uncultured Planctomycetaceae bacterium. Classification (GTDB taxonomy): domain Bacteria; phylum Planctomycetota; class Planctomycetia; order Pirellulales; family Pirellulaceae; genus CAVZLD01. The sequence goes on from CAVZLD010000002.1 coordinate 47,633, forward strand.
CGACGACTTGGCTTTCCCACGGCTGATCTTGACCGGCGTTTCAGAAGCGAATACGGTTCCGCCGGGTTGTTCGGTTGGCGAGGCGAAAGGATTCGTCGCGCGGGCTGATGTTTTCAATTTGGTTCGAACCGAGTGGAGCGGGCATGGGCTGGCGACACTTGGAATACAGGGCTGGAGCCGCTATGAGCAGGATGCCGTCTTCGTGGCCAACTCGAGCGATTCTCGTCGTCGGGGTGGGGATCTTATCCGCCGGGATGAACGGTTGCACATCGCCAGTGATCCGCTCCCAGACTCCCGAGGGAGAACCGCTGGCGGAATCAGCATCGGGCCTTCGCCTGGTCGGAGACATTGCCCGACCGTGGGGCCTGCGCCCGATGGTCGTCGAGGGCATCGCGCTGGTGACGAATCTGAACAATACGGGCAGCGATCCGCCGGCTAACAGCCAGCGTCAGATCCTGGCCGATGACATGCGCCGCCGCGGCGTGAACAAACCCAATGATCTGCTTTCACTGAAATCCACCTCGCTCGTGATCATTCGAGCGCAACTACCTCCCGCCGTCCGTAAGGGCGATCGGATCGACGTGGAGGTGATGGTTCCGACGCGCAGCGAATCAGAGAGTCTCCGAAACGGCTGGCTAATGCCATCTCGCTTGCAAGAGATGGCCGTGCTCGGCAATCGAATTCGCACCGGCGACGTTCAGGCTCATGCCGAAGGGGCCGTCGTGGTGAATTCGCTGCTCGAGGGGGACAGCGATCCGATCGCGGAGACCCGCGGTCGCGTATTGGGTGGTGCCGTTGTGGCACAATCGCGTTCTCTGGGTTTGATGCTCAAGTCCGAACATCACAGTGTGCGGACAAGTGCCCTGATCGGGCAGGCCATCAATGCTCGCTTTCACACGTTTGACCGAGGCAACAAGCGGGGCGTAGCAACTCCCAAGCGCGACAGCTATATCGAGTTGTCGGTACATGCGAACTACCGCCACAATTTACGGCGTTTCCTCCGGGTAATCCAGGCAATTCCGTTGAATGAAAAGCCTCGAGACCGAGTGGAACGCCTGGCCGATCTCGAGCAGCAGTTGCAGCAGCCAGAAAAGACCCTCGCGACCGCCCTGGAGCTGGAAGCGATCGGGCCGGAGGCTGTACCGGTCCTCGAGCGGGCGTTGGCCTCCGAGCAACCGCTCGTTCGATTTGCCGCCGCGGAAGTCCTGGCCTACATGGGCAAAGACACCTCCGTCCCGCAGCTGCTGGCCGCCGCCCGGGATGAGTCAGCCCTGCGGTGGAACGCAATCAATGCGTTGGGAACAGTGATCGACTCCGACGCGCGCAACGCGCTGGCCACGCTCTTACAAGAACGCAGTGCGGAAACGCGTTATGGCGCCTTCCGAGCGATCCTGGAGTCCAATCCACGGGATCCGGTCATTCGCGGAGAAGTCCTCGGCGACACATTTGCTCTGCACGTGATCGCCTCGTCCGGCGAGCCGATGGTGCACGTCCGCCGCACGGAGCGGCCCGAGATCGTGATCTTCGGCAGTGAAGTTCGTCTGGAGAATCCCACCGTCGTTTTTGCCGGCCCACAGATCATGATCAAGTCCGAAGGGTCGGATCGGCTGAAGGTGAGTCGATTTGCCATGGGCCAGGATGACAGTTCGCTGCTCTGCTCGCACCAGCTCAGCAGACGTGCTGCGGACGATGGTCGAACTGGGCGCCTCGTACACCGACGTTGTTGCGGCCATCACCCAGGCGAGTCAGCGGGGAAGCCTCGAGGCGCGAGTAGCCTTCGACGCCTTGCCGCGTCAAGGCCGCCAGTTTTACTTGGATGAGGAGGAGGCCTCCGAGGCCGACGCGGAAGAGGATCCGGCTGACGGGCAACCAGAACGTCTGCCGGAGCCGGAAGGCGAGGGCCCGGAAGACGTGCCATTCGATGTGACCCTGTGATAGAATGTGCCGCGTAGATGGAGCGTCTTCTCGCATGCCCTCTCCGCTGGACAAGAACTGACACTTGGCGTTCTGGTCCCCTACGGACCGGCAGCGTCGGCCTTCCTAACTCGCCACCCCCCTCGGCAAGGGGCCCTGTTCGAGGACCGGGCACTCGGGGTGGACGGGCGATTCCACAACCCGAACCGTGTGTGAGGGACTCGAGCGAATCCCGGTGGGAAACGGGAACCGTTGGTCGGTGAAATATGCTCAAAGCACTCGAACTCCTTGGCTTCAAGAGCTTTGCCGACAAGACGCGGTTCGAGTTTCCTCCGGGCATCACGGTGATTGTCGGCCCCAATGGTTCCGGCAAATCGAATGTCGTGGATGCCATGAAATGGGTCCTTGGCGAACAGAGCGCCAAAAGCCTTCGCGGCCGAGAGATGGCGGACGTGATTTTCAAAGGCTCCGGAACGGGGCTGGGGGGACGGCGTCCGGCCAACGCCGCCGAGGCCACGATTATCTTCGACAACTCCGATTCGCGACTGGCGCTGGACACGCCGGAGGTGCGCGTCACGCGGCGCGTCTATCGCAGCGGGGAAGGCGAGTATTTGATCAACGGCAACCCGTGTCGGCTACGGGACTTGAAAGACCTGTTTCGTGGTACCGGTGTGGGCACCGATGCGTACAGCCTGATCGAGCAGGGCAAGGTCGACACGCTGCTGCAGGCCACGGCGCGCGAGCGACGAGCGATCTTTGAGGAGGCGGCTGGCATCAGCCGTTTCAAAGCCAAGAAGGTCGAAACGCAGCGACGATTGGAACGCGTGGAGCAGAATCTGACGCGGTTGGCCGACATTGTGGAAGAAGTGGAGAGTCGGCTCCGCACAGTGCGCAACCAAGCGACCAAGGCGCAACGCTACAAGGAATACACCGATCGCTTACGGCAGCTGCGCACGGAAGTGGGGCTCGTCGATTGGCGAATTTACACGGATCGCCTACGCGAGCAGGAAGACCAGTTACGAAGCATCGAACAGCGTGCCCGCGTCGTTCAAGCGCAACTGGAGGCGGCCGAACGGGAAGCTCGCGAACGGGAGGAAGAAGGCCAACAACTGAGCGAAGCGTTGCATGACGCCGAAACACAGGTCAGCGGATTGCGGCAGGAGATTGCCGGGCACCAGACGACTGTTCAACACGAATCGTTGCGACAAGCCGACCTGGAGCAAGAGATCCAGCATTACCGCCGCCAGTGCTTGGCGATGGAAACACGAACGCAGGAGCTCGAACAGCAGTTGGAGCGCGCACGATCCTTGCTGGAGGAAGTCGAACAGTCCGACGCAGAGATTCGCGGACGACTCCTCCGCAGTGAACGAGAGCTGGGTACCTCGACGGATCAATTGGCTGCCCTGCGTCGCAACCGCGAATTGCGGCGCGAGGAGCACGCGGTCCAACTGCGGCAGAGTAGTGAGCTGGGGCGTCAGATGGCTGCCTTGGAAGTGGAGATCCAGGGTGCGGAAAAGTCGGCGCAGCGTGCGTTGGAACAGCAGGAAGAAAGTCGTCGGCAACAAGCGGACGCGAACGCTCTTCTGACGCAGCGAGCGGACCGGGAGGCGGAACTCGACCGCCAAGAACAGGAAGTTCGGGAGAAACTCCATCGGGCGCGGCGGACGCTTCATTCCAGCGAACAAAGCCTCAGTCAGCAACGGCAGAAACTGGTCGACCTGCAGCGGCGTCACGCGGTTGCCGCAGAACGGGCCAAAGTGCTGCAGGATCTGGAGCGCCGGAAAGAAGGCCTCGGGGCCGGTGTCAAAGATCTACTGGCTCGAGCCCACGACAGTCCCTACGGACCGCTGGCCACCATTCGCGGCATGGTCGCGGATCTGGTTCGCGTGGACGTTCGGATGGCTCCCTTGATCGATGCGGCCTTGGGCGACCTCACGCAGTACCTCGCGGTGCAAGGCCCGGCGTTGGCCGAAGCGCTCGCCGCAGGTGAATTGCAGCCGAAGGGACGCGTAGGACTGCTGGATCTGGGCACAACCACACTTCCTGCCTCAAGTTCCGCTGCGAATCTCCACGGCCGACGTGCCGTCCTGGGACGCGCCGACGAATTCGTCGAGTGTGACGCGCCGTTTCGACCGCTGATCCAGCGACTGCTCAGCGCGACCTGGTGCGTCGAGACGCTGGCCGACGCGCTTCGCCTGCAACGGGAACTGCCCGCTCCACTCCGGTTCGTCACACGCTCCGGCGAGTTGCTGGAAGCCGACGGCCGACTGCTAGTCGGCCCGCGACAGAATGTGCTGGGACTGGTCTCTCGCCGCAGCGAATTGCGATCGCTGCAACAGGAGATCTTAACGCTCGAACAGGATATGAACGCGGCGGACCAGGAGGCAAACCGACTGAAGGAAGAGATCGCCGCCGCGGAACGCCACGTCAATCAGCATGCCGAGCAGTACGAACAGTCGGCCACGGAGCTCATGGAGGCACGGCTGCAAACTGGCACCGCGCGGGATCGAGCAAAAACCCTTGACGAACAACTGGAGCGACTGGAACACGAGATCCACGAAGCGCACCAGCGGTGCGAATCTGCCCACTCGGCCGGTCGTGTGCTGGCAAGTGAACTGGAGTTGGTTAACCACCAGGTTCAAGAACTGGAATCTGCCCTCGCGGAATATGAAGTCCAGTCGCAAGCCTTGGAACAGCGGAGCCAGGAGCAGTTGGTGCAGGTGACCCGCGACAAGGTCGAATTGGCCAAGAGCGAACAACGTGTCGCCGACCTCCGGGATCAGGTGCAGCGTTGTCAGGAGGACCAACGGGAACGGGTCCGAGCGTTAGCCGAGGCACGCTCGCAGTCGGAGGCCTCCTGTCACCGCCTGCGACAGGCCACGCGGACAATTCTGCACGGCACGACACTTCTGGCGGAACTCTATCTGAGTACGGAGTCGCAGGAACGGCAGGCGCGGGATCGCCGCCGTCGACTGGAAGCAATCCATCGCAAACGGTCGTCCTGTCAGGAACAGCTGGCCGAACTGCGACAGCAATGGCAGCAACTCGAGCAGGAACGTCACGAGCGAGAACTCGATGCCAATCAGGCTCGATTGGAACGGGATGGGCTCGCCCAACGAGTGCGTGAGGATTACGGCATCGAGCTCGCGGAACTGGAAGAATTGCCCACCTCGGAGGAGGAACAACGCCAGCGTGACGAGGTCGACCGGGAGATCGCCGACTTGCGCCGACGCATTGGAAACCTGGGCGCGGTCAACATGGCCGCCCTGGAAGAGATTTCGTCACTCGAAGAACGACACCAGTCACTCGATTCGCAGTACCAGGATCTGGTGCAAGCCAAGGCATCGCTGGACCGGATCATCCAACGCATCAATGCGGACAGTCGCCGGCTGTTTACCGAAAGTCTCGAGGCGATTCGCACCAACTTTCAAAGCATGTTCCGCCGCGTGTTTGGCGGTGGCGAGGCAGATATCGTTCTCGAAGATGGAGTCGACATTCTGGAAGCGGGAATCGACATCGTGGCGACCCCCCCCGGAAAACATTCGTTAGGCATTTCCCTGCTGAGTGGTGGGGAACGGGCGCTGACGGCCGTGACGCTGCTGCTGGCCATCTTCCAATACCGTCCAAGTCCCTTCTGCGTGCTGGACGAAGTGGACGGACCACTCGATGAAGCGAACATCGGACGGTTCGTCGACGTATTGAACGAATTCCTGGCCTGGACAAAGTTTGTCATCGTCACACACTCCAAGAAGACCATGACCGCCGCCACAACGCTTTACGGCGTGACGATGCAGGAATCAGGGATCTCCAAACGCGTTTCGGTGCAGTTCGACGATGTTTCGGAAGACGGACAGATTCGCCAAGAAGCACTCCGACAGGAGACGATCGGGGAACAGAAAACCGTGGAAGTGGATGCGCATGACGAGGACGACGAACGGGGTGCCGCCTGACAAATCCCTACATTCGTTCAGCGTGCCCCAAGCTTGCCTCGATTGACCTTGCCGCCGACCTTCCGGAAAAACAAAACTCGCGAATCCGTTCGCAACCGTCCGCGACCAACCGGCCGCGCAGCACATCCGTCTCAACCCGTTATCGATGCACGAGTTGCGCCGGGATCACTGGAATATCTCCGCCCGTCAGCAGCTTTGGTACGGCCCACCCACGTGTCGAGTCCGACACGACTGATGAAAGTTTCTAAAGTCCTACCCCTCCGCGAATCGAAACTTACTTTCGGAAAGCGTGCGGCCGCGACCACATCCCTGCCCCGCAAGGTAATGGGATCCGGCAGCAAGCGTTCCACAGGGGGGTGACTTGCTAAAGGCGTTTCTGCCTCATCAGGTCCACGAACAAGTAGCACAATCGGCTTGTGCGTGGACCTCGTGCGCATGTTCTCTCCCCACACTTGCCTTCGCTGAAGCTTGCCTCGGCGACCACACGCACGACAAAACCGCGACGGAACGCGGTGGCGGAACCGCGTGGCCGAATGCCAGCAAATTGTGTGACCGGCGCGGACCAGAAGGAACTGAGCCAACGCCACGCAGAAGCGAACTTGTGTAGCGTACGGCCCCGACCCAGACAATCGCTTCGAATTTCGCACGCCTTGTTTCGATGAAGTGTGCAGCCGTTCGATGTGGAATTGGGGGCCATTTGCCGTGAAGGCGACGTGGTCGCCGACATGGCGTATTTTAAGTCAACGTGGAGCAATGGAGAACCTGTAATGAAGGTCTTCACAACTGGTCAGGTCGCAAAGATCTGCAAGGTGGCCCCGCGCACAGTCAGCAAGTGGTTCGACTCGGGGCGGTTGAAGGGATACCGAATTCCCGGTTCCCAGGACCGCCGGATCCCGCGCGAATACTTGATCAGATTCCTGAAAGAACACGGTATGCCCTTGGGCGACCTCGAAGACGAGGCCATGGCCAAGGTGTTGATCGTAGCTCAAGATCAGGTTCTGATCGAGAACATGCGTCGGGAACTGCCGCAGGAAAGGTCCTTCCGAGTCGCCGTAGCAGCCAGTGGATTCGAAGCCGGTATTCAGGCCGAGAGTTTTCATCCGGACTGCATCATCGTTGACTTCTCGATCGGGAAAGTCGAAGCTCTCCAAATCTGTCAGAATCTGCGACGTAACAGCGATTTCGCCAAGACCATTCTTATCGCTTTGCTACCAGATGACGGCAGTACGATCAGCTTCGATCGATCGAGTATCAACGAAACCTTTAAGAAGCCGTTCGACGCGGCTTTGCTGGCCGAGCGACTCCGCACGCTAATTGGTGCGAAGAAGGAGCTAGTTTAGAACCGCTTTCTGACGAGAGCGTCTTGCATAGGATATCGCCGACCCTACTTAGCCCGTCGTAGTTAGACCCCTACGACGGATAATTTTCTCGCCTATCAAAAACATGCTTGGGGTGGTCGAAGGAATCGACCACGGGACGACGGGACCCCGGCCCGGCGTCCTTCCCTGGCATTTCTCGCATTTTCGCGTTATGCCCACCCCCTGAATTGCGGTTCCTCTGAGGGCCGAGCGATCCCTGCGTGCCGCAGATCGGTCGCTCGTAATCGTCGACCGGCTACCCCATAGCGGGGGCGGTCGTTTTGGTGCAAACTGGGGGACATGTCAGACCTAAGCCACTTCGACGAACAGGGCGCGAGTCGCATGGTCGACGTTGGCGGAAAGCCGGTGTCCGAGCGGTTCGCCCTCGCCTGCGGTCGGATTTCGCTCCAGCCAGAGACCGTGCGACTGATTCGACAGCGGGAAATCTCCAAGGGCGATGTCCTTGGTGTAGCTCGTCTGGCGGGCATCATGGGGGCGAAGCGAACGGCGGAACTGATTCCCCTCTGCCACAATTTGCCTCTGACCTCCGTCGAAGTTCAGTTTGACTTCCCTTCGGAGACCGAAATGCAGATCGAGGCCACCGTGCGGACACAGGGGCCGACCGGTGTGGAAATGGAAGCCTTGATGGCCGTGTCCGTTGCAGCTCTGACGATCTACGATATGTGCAAGTCGGTCGATCGCCGAATGACGATTCATCAAGTGCACCTCGTCGAGAAATGGGGAGGAGTCAGCGGGCACTTTCGACGATCCGAACAGGAACCAACGTGAACCAGGCAGCACGGAACCGACCCGCGGGATGGTATGCATCCCACGAGATGATCGTCGGGCACGCTATAAGGAATCAACCTCGTGACTCAGGTGATTGACCCTCACTCCGCCCTGCCCTCCTCCGTCCGGTCGATGTACGACGTGATCCGGCCGGATCTGGAGCAGGTTGAGGAGATCCTTCGCAAGGAACTTCGAAACGATTCGCAGTTCGTCCACGAACTGCTCCAGTATGGTGGCCAACTGGGGGGCAAAAGGTTGCGGCCCGCGCTGCTGCTGCTCTCGGCCAAAGCGATCGGACGCGTGCGACCAGAACACCACACGTTAGCGGCCGTTGTGGAGATGATTCATACGGCGACGCTGATCCACGATGATGTGCTCGACGAGGCGGATCTGCGTCGACACCTAGCGACCATTAACTCGCGTTGGAACAACGAGACAAGTGTCTTGCTGGGAGACTACCTCTTCACGCACGCCTTCTACTTGGCCAGCACGCTGGACAGCACATATGCTTGCCATCGGATTGGCCGAAGTACCAATCTGGTGTGTGAGGGCGAGTTGCGACAGGTCGGCCACCGTGGAAACCACGCGCTATCGGAGCAAGAGTACCTGTCCATCATCAACGGCAAGACAGCCGAGCTGTGTGCTTGTGCCTGCCACCTGGGGGCCAAGTACGCCGAGGCAAATGACCGCCGGATCCAACGGCTCGAGGAATTCGGTCGTAGCCTGGGAATGGCCTTTCAGATTGCCGACGACCTACTCGATTTGGTGGGTGACGAATCGGCGATGGGGAAGTCGCTCGGCACCGATCTGGAGAAAAGAAAGCCCACCCTACCGCTGATTCATGTGTACCAGAATCTATCGGAATCAGAGCGGCGTGAATGGACCACAATGCTCGAGAGTGATCGGCCCGACATTCGGCAGCAGGTGATTGATCGGCTCCAGCGTCATGATGCCCTCGCGTACGCCCGAGCAAAGGCTCTCGCCTTTGCCACACAGGCACGCGAGCAACTTGCGGAACTTCCCGCCTCGCCGGCCAAGACCGTGCTAACCGAACTTACAGAATTCGTTGTCGACCGCAGCCTCTAGCGCGACACGATCCGGAAACAGACGGAAAGCTGGTGGGCTTTCGCTCGCGTTGCCCGCGGAACGCATCTACAAATCCGTCACCTCACGCACGCCGCCCTTCATCGTCTGAGAGACTCACCCTTCTTCACAGGGTCGTCTCCGCGAAACGCCATCGGACGAATTCTCGTACCGAAATGACTGTCAATTCTTGAGCTTCGCTTCCGACTCCAACATCGGCTGCAATTCATCGACGAAGTCACGCACGTCCGTGAACTCTCGGTAGACGCTGGCGAAGCGGACGAATGCGACCTTGTCCAATTGCCCGAGTCGCTCCATCACCATCTGCCCGATCGTCCGGCTATCGATTTCCCCTTCATCCAACTCGTAAATCGCTTGCTCGACATCGGAAACCACGGCGAGAATCTGTTCGTCACGAATCGGCCTTTTCCAGCAGGCTTTCGACAGCCCAGCGTAGATCTTGTTCCGGTCGAACGGTTCGCGAACGTGATCCTTCTTCACAACCTTCAGATCGAGTTCTTCGAGTCGCTCGTACGTCGTGTACCGCCGGCGGCAGGACAGACACTCGCGGCGGCGGCGAATGGCGAAACCATCCTCACTCGACCGGGAATCAATCACACGGTCTTGATCGAGGTGGCAGTAGGGACACTTCATGCGATGGGTGCCTGGTGGGTTGAAAATCCAAGAACTAGGCTCATCATAGTCGGATGGTCGCGGTCCCGATACCAGGACCACAGATGACTTTATCGCTGTTTTTCGACGGTTGGCCGTGCCAGTTGACTCCGCCACCGATATCATACGAAGAGTTTCCGCACGGCTGGGGACCGCTCCTGTTCACACAGATGCAGTCGAGTGGATCCCGTCGCCGTGATCCTACGGCTCCGATTCAAGGAATTGCATCATGCTACCGTTCCTTCTGCGGCGCACCGCTTCGCGGTCCGACCTCATGTTCTTGGCCGTCCTCGTTTCCACCGCAGCCTGCGCATTGGCCCTGCCCGCTGTGGCGGTCGAAACGTCCGCCCCACCGGTCTTAGAGCCAGCAGCCAAGGAGTCGCCAGCCGTACAAAAGCCCGGTGAGAAGCCGCTGTTCGACGGCAAGACGCTCGACGGTTGGCGAATCATCGACAAGTTCGACTTTCGGCGGCACGGCAAAGTTTTCGTCCAGGATCAGACGATTCTTCTGGAGCAAGGCCAGCCGGCCACGGGAATCTCGTGGAAGGGTGAGTTTCCTCGAAACAACTACGAACTTCGCTTTCAGGCTCAGCGTGTCGAGGGCAGTGATTTCTTCTGTGGCCTCACTTTCCCGGTCAAAGAAAAACACTGCACATTGATTCTCGGCGGATGGGGCGGATCGGTCGTCGGGCTGTCGAACGTCGACAGCTACTCGGCCGTGGAAAACGAAACCACGACGGCGATTGAATTCGAGCAGAAGCGTTGGTATTCCGTGCGGTTGCGAGTGACCGAGCAGCGGATCACCGTTTGGGTGGACGACGACAAAACCATTGATCTGGAAACGCGTGGCCGAGAATTCTCCATTTACTGGGAACAGGAACCGGTCACGCCCCTCGGTTTGGTCACCTGGAATACGACCGGCGCGGTGAGGAAGTTGCAGCTCAAACGGCTAACGCCTTGAGCCCCGCCTTCTGGCGATTGGCCGCTCCGCAGCGGAACGTTCTTGCCGACGATCGCCCCTCAGCTTCGGAGGAAGCCAACCGTGGCCCTTTCGCTTGTCATCGCCCATTATCACTTGAATCGTGGCGGTGTGACCCAGGTGATCGTGAACCAATTGCGGGCCCTGGCGCGAACGAGCTCCCTGGGCGAAGAGATCCGGGACATCACCTTGCTGTACGGCGGTCGTCATCAGGGATGGCCTGATCCGTTTCCGGAACCGCTCCCGGTACCACTGCAGATCTGCGATTGGCCAGAACTGGAGTACGATTCCCATCCCCCCTCGTCACGAGACTCCTTGGCGGGCGAGGTGCAGCGGCGACTGGCCCAGCTGAAGCGATCTCCGGATCAGACGCTCCTACACCTCCACAATCACGCGTTAGGCAAGAACATCGGCTGGACGGCGGCGGTGCCGCAACTGGCCCAAGCCGGCTACCGGACACTGCTGCAGATTCACGACTTTGCCGAGGACTTTCGGCCGGCGAACTACCAGGCATTGCTCTCTGGAATCGCCAACGGTCGGTCGGAAGAACTGCCCCCCCAGTTGTATCCGCAGGCAGAACACATTCATTACGCCGTACTCAACGGACGCGATCGCGCGATTCTGGCGGACGCGGGCACGAATCCGCGGAACTTGCACTACCTACCAAACCCGGTCAGCGGTCCCGGACAGCTTCCGAAACGGGAATCGGCTCGGCAGATGCTCGCCGACCGCGTGGCACTCGATCCCCAGTCGCGATTCGTGCTCTATCCGGTCCGGGGAATTCGGCGCAAGAACATCGGCGAGCTCTTGATCTGGTCCGTTCTTGCGCAGGAGACACGTTTCGGAGTCACGCTCGCCCCGCTCAATGTTCTGGAACAGCCTTCGTACGAACGATGGAAAGCGCTTTCGGCGTCGCTTCAGTTGCCGGTACACTTCGAGCTTGGCGAGAGGGGCGGATGCAGTCTCCAAGAGAATCTTGCGGCGGCCGACGCTCTGATTACGACCAGCGTTGCCGAGGGTTTCGGCATGGTATTCCTGGAGTGTTGGCTTTCAGGTTCTCCCCTGATCGGCCGCGATCTGCCGGACATCACGAGTGACTTTCGGCAGCAGGGACTACAATTCGATGGACTGACGAAGCGGTTGGCGATTCCCGCGGATTGGATTCCGGATTGGTCCGGATTCTGCCGACGGTGGGCGGACGCGGTCAACCACGTCCTACAGAATTATCAGCAACCTCAGCTCTCGCCTGCGGAGGTCGATCGTACTTGGCAGCGACTCACGCAAAACGCGACAATCGATTTCGCCCATTTGGACTCCGAACATCAAGCGAAGATTGTGCGACAGATCCACGACTCCCCCCAACGCCGCGATGAACTGCTGCAGCGAAATCCGGAGTTGGCCGAGTCGCTCGCGACCCATCGCGACACGGCAGCCGATCAGGTGCGTTGTCAAGCGTCCCGAGTTGCACAAGAATACTCGCTGGAAATCTCGGGCGAGCGTCTGCTGGAGCTGTACCGGACGGTGGCGCGAAGTCCGCAAACAGATGTCGGTGCACTGCCTCATGCGGAGGTGATCCTTCAACGCTACCTCGACCCGATGCGTCTGCACCTGATTCGCCTTGAGACATGAACAACGATTGGCTTCAGATCATCAACCGGTTGTCGTCTCCTCTGGAACCACTGGCCACCGAGTTGTCCGCGCTGTGCGAGCCGATGGAGGGAATCCGCGCTGTCCTGTTCGACATCTACGGGACAATGCTGATTAGTGGCAGCGGGGATGTCGGTACACTTACCAAGGACGTCACACCAACCGCCCTGCGGGCTGCGCTGACACAACAGGGAATTCCAACCGACCGTCTGGCCGCCGATGCCGGCTTGGAGCGGATGATCCACCGCCATCACACGGAGGCTCGCGCACGGGGAGTCGACTATCCGGAAGTGGAGATTACATCCGTCTGGCAGCAGATGCTCTCGGAGTGGGTCCAAAGAGGCGAACTGCCCGACGATGGGTCGTCTGTCGACCTCTTCCAATTGGCCTTGGAATACGAGTGCCGAGTGAATCCGGTCTGGCCAATGCCCCAGTTAGAGGCTTGTTTGGCCGGTCTGCGAGACCGCCAGCGGCTGGGCATCGTCAGCAATGCGCAGTTTTTCACGCCCTGGCTCTTTCCCGCTTTGTTGGGTCAGACGCTGGAGGATTTGGGATTCTCCAATGACATGCAATACTTTTCGTACGAGTACGGCGTGGCGAAGCCGTCGCCCCGACTCTTTCTCGAAGCGATCGGGACGCTGGCCCGTCACGGCATTCCGCCGCACCAGGCGGTTTATGTCGGAAATGACATGCTGAACGATATTGCGACGGCTGCTTCGGTGGGTCTGCGAACGGTGCTTTTTGCCGGCGATCGGCGGAGTCTGCGATTGCGTGCCAGCGATCCACGGGTTGCCGATTGCCAACCAGACGGCATCATCACGGAATTAGGCCAACTGCCGGACTGCTTTTCCTGATTCTTCCAACGAGTTACTCCCAAGATGAACAATCAGAAGGTCGGCCACAATATTGGCTTTGTCGGGACGCGGTTCGCTGGCATGGATGGGGTTTCACTCGAGGCCTCAAAATGGGCCCAGATCCTCTGGGATCACCGGCACGTCAGTTACTGGTACGGTGGCAAGCTGGATACGAATCCGGACATCAGCATGCTGGTTCCCCAGGCACACTTCGGGAATCCAGACATCCAGTGGATCAACGAACGCGTCTTTGGCCGGACGACTCGCGACCCCGAAGTAACACGACGAATTTACTCGCTGGCCGACTATTTGAAGAGCACGCTTTACGATTTCACGCGGCGTTTTAACATCGAGATCCTGATCGTGCAAAACGCACTCTGCATTCCGATGAATGTACCGCTCGGCGTCGCGATTACTTCCTTCATCGCCGAAACCGGCTTCCCGACAATCGCCCACCACCACGACTTCTATTGGGAACGGGATCGGTTCTCCGTGAATGCGATCGACGACATTCTGCGCATGTCCTTCCCCCTGCCCTGACTTCGATCCAACATGTCACGATCAATTCGGAGGCTCAGCGGGCGTTATGTCATCGCTGCGGCGAATCTTCCGTTCTTGTACCGAATGTGCTCGACTTCGAAACGCCCCCGGAAGAGACGGATGAATACTCCAGCAGCTTTCGCCAGGATATCGGACTCGCACCAGATGACGTATTGTTCCTGCAGCCCACGCGAGTTGTTCCGCGCAAGGGAATTGAGCATGCGATTGGTTTGATCTCCGCGCTCAAAAATCCAAAATGCAAGCTGATCGTGACGCATGAATCCGGAGACGAGGGAGAGGATTACCGCCAGTCGTTGGCGGAAATGGCAGAAAGCCAGAACGTGGACTTGCGGTTTGTTTCGCACCGAGTCGGCGACGCGCGCGCGACGACGGCCACCGGACAACGAATCTACAATCTGGGCGATGTCTATTCCCACGCGGACATCATCACGTATCCCAGCCTCTACGAAGGGTTTGGCAACGCGCTGCTCGAAGCGTTTTACTACCGCAAGCCCGTGCTGGTGAACCGCTACTCCATCTTTGTTACAGATATCGAGCCAAAAGGCTTTCGTGTGATTACCATGAATGGCTATTTGACTCGGGAAGTCGTGACCCAAGTTCGACGGATGATCGAAGACCCGCTTTACCGTAACGAAACGATCGACCATAATTACGAGCTTGGAAAGCGTTTCTTCAGCTACTCGGTACTGAGGCGCGGACTGCGGTCGTTGATCACGAACTATACCGGTATGGATGATCTGTAGCGGTCGCGCAGCCTGGTCCCCCGGTCTTCTCTCTGCTTTATGATCGATCCGATTCCCGATGCAGACCGTTTGCGCCAGCGACTTGTCCACTTGTACGGTACGCAGCGCGGCAGCGAATGCTGGCAGCAAATCCTGCATCAGACCACGAGCCCCACCGAACGGTCGGCAACGCCAGCATCGTGGGATCAGCGAGATGTCATGCTGATCACCTACGCCGACCAGCTGCAGTCTCCGCAGGAGACCCCGTTGGAGACGCTCCGGCAGTTCCTCCTGTCAGAACAGCTTGAGGAACTTTTTTCTGCCGTCCACTTGCTGCCATTCTTTCCCTATTCGTCGGACGACGGTTTTTCGGTAATCGACTACCTCCAAGTCGATCCACACACGGGAAGTTGGGAAGATGTCGAACGGTTGGGATTGCATTTTTCACTGATGTTCGATCTGGTGCTGAATCACATCTCCCAGCACAGTCGCTGGTTTCAGGACTACCTCGTCGGTGAGTCACCTCACGACCGGTTCTTTATCGAATGTGATCCTACGCAGAACCTTTCCCTGGTTACTCGCCCGCGCAGTTCACCGCTGCTCACCCCCTTTTCCACCTCGCGCGGATTGCGACACCTTTGGACCACTTTCAGTCCTGACCAGATCGATCTGAACTACCGGGAACCCGCGGTTCTGGTCGAGATGTTGCGGATCCTGTTGGAATACGTGCAACGTGGTGCGCGCATTATTCGTTTGGATGCGATCGCGTATTTATGGAAGGAGATCGGAACAACCTGCATCCACCATCCCAAGACACACGAAGTCGTCAAACTCATGCGCGACCTCCTGCGGGTCTTTGCACCGGACGTCTGGTTGCTGACAGAAACCAATGTTCCGCATGCGGAGAACGTCAGCTATTTTGGGGACGGTGACGAAGCCCACATGGTGTATCAGTTTAGCCTGCCTCCGCTCTTGCTGGATGCTTTTCTGCAGCGAGACGCGCGCCCGATTCACCAGTGGCTTCGAAATCTGGACGGCCCACCGCCTGGCGCCACCTACTTCAATTTCACCGCTTCCCATGACGGAATCGGCGTTCGCCCGTTGGAAGGCTTGATTTCCGCGGATCGACGGGAGCAGTTGCTGCGGCATGTGAAGCAACAAGGTGGATTGGTCAGTGAGCGAGTCCACCCCGACGGCAGCCATTCGGTGTACGAGATGAACATCACGTACCTTGATGCCCTGGCCGATCCGCAGTATCCCAACCCGCGTGATCACGCCACGCGTTTCCTTGCATCCCAAGCCGTGATGCTCGCACTCCAAGGCATCCCGGGCGTCTATTTTCACAGCCTCGTTGGTTCACCTAACGACTTCGAAGCGGCGCAGGCGTCTGGACAGGCGCGGAAGATCAATCGCCCCAAATACCTACGGGAGCAACTGCAGCAGCGGATGCTTGATTCGCCATTGCAGTCGTTGGTTTTCGCCGGATATCGCCATCTGCTCCGTCAGCGGATCACGCAGCCCGCTTTCCACCCGGACGCCGATCAGGAAGTAATCGAAACCCGAAACGATCAACTTCTCGTCTTCCGACGCATTGCCCGGGAGGTTCCGCAGCAGATCGTAGTCGCGACGAATTTCGGTGATCAGCCGTGTGAGTTACTCTGGGCACAGTTGCCGACACCACCGCTGCGCCGCGATCTGATTACCGACCGAGACGTGAACAGTGAACGCGTCACGGTGGGCCCATCCTCCACAGTCTGGCTTACGTGCGATGAAGCGAAGGACTGAACGATGCCTGATTTTGCGCAATTCGGACCGATCACAACAATTCACGAATTGGGAACGGAACGACCGGAAGAGTTGGAACGCACGCTGAATGTGGCGGCGCAACACTACCCGATTGGCTTAGTCCTTCCGGTCACGGCCGCCGATATGCGGGCAGAGCCGTTCCATGAAATCGTCAAGCAGCTCGTGGACGCAACTTTCATCGACACGATTGTCGTCGTACTGAATCGAGCCGAAGACGCTGCCGACTATCTGGAAGCCAAACAGATCCTCGCACCGTTGGGAGAACGAGCCGACATCCTGTGGGCGGATGGACCTCGTGTTTCCGCCCTGCTGCAAGATCTGAACGCAGCGGGACTGCATGTCGCTGCCCCAGGAAAGGGACGCGCCGTCTGGCTGGCGTTTGGTTACCTGCTGGGTGACGTGCGTCTCAAGGCATTCGTCCTGCACGATTGCGACATCGTGAACTATGACCGGGAAATCCTGGTCCGACTGTGCCTGCCGATGGCTCACCCCGGCCTGGACTTCGACTTCTGTAAGGCCTTCTACGCGCGCTGCACCGATCAGATGTACGGTCGCGTGGTCCGTCTCTTCGTTTTTCCCTTGTTGCACGCTCTGATGTCGGTCGCAGGAAACGACGAGTTTCTTGTCTTCTTGAACAGCTTCCGCTACCCACTCGCGGGAGAATTCGCAATCACGTCCACTCTCGCCCGATCCAACCGCATCCCCAGTGACTGGGGACTGGAGGTCGGAACGTTGGCCGAGGTATTCCGCAATACGTCGCTCAAACGGTGTTGCCAAATCGACCTCGGCCGCCTCTACGAACACAAGCACCAGACTCTATCCCTCCAGGATCCTGACCAAGGTCTGATGAAAATGGTCAGCGACATCCTGATCAGTATCTTCCGCACGCTGGCCAGCCGTGGCGTGATTTTTCAACCGGGCCACTTCGTCACGCTGGAGTCGGCTTATCTGCGCACGGCCCAGGATGCGATTCGACAGTACCATGCGGACGCACTCATCAATTCGCTGGTGTATGATCGTCACGCGGAAGAGGAAGCGGTCGAGGGCTTCTGTCGACGCATCACCGTCGTCGGCAAGGAGTTCTTCGAGAAACCGTCGAAGGTCGAGGCGATGCCGACGTGGACGCGAGTCATGTCGGCCCTTCCCACATTTCCACAGCGTCTGCGCGAAGCGGCTCGCCTGGACGACTGGGAAAACCGTTGATCGGTGGTCCTCCCGTGTGACGTCTCGCACTCGGCGGCCACAGGCAGGTCAACTCCCTTGGCCTAGGCAATAGAGATAGCGATTGCTGCGAAGGTAGATCCTTCCCCCGGCAATCGCCGGGCTTGCGTCAAACGTGCTGCTGTCGTCGAATTCGTTGTGCGACAGAACTTCGAACTCCGGTTTGGCCGGTAGGACAAACGTACCGCCCTGTCGAGTTACGACATACAGCTTGTCGTCCGCAGAAACCGCGGACGCATACGGTTGGGCGCGGAACCGTTCGGCGTACACGACCTCTCCCGTATCCAGTCGGACGCAGTACGCTCGGCGATCTCGATCACTGACCCAATACAGGTGTTCCCCGTGAATCACCGGTGAGGCGACGTTCGCCCCCACTTCGATATCCCACAGCCGGTGTGTCTTCGTGACGTCGCCGCGCCCGCCCGCTCGAATTGCCATCGTTCGTGACGAGCGTCCCCCCAGCATGTACACAATGCCATCCCGCGAGATAATACTGGGACAGACGTAATCGTGGATTCCCTCACATTCCCAGAGCGACTCCCCCGAATTCGGATCGAACGCCAGCACCTTGTCCTTCACGCTGATGACAAGTTCCCATTGGTTCGGCCCCAGCTGCACGAGGTGGGGCGTGTTCCAGGAACTGTCCATACCCATCGCGCGCCAGACTTCCTTGCCGGTCTGCTTGTCCAGGGCAACGAGGGCGCCACTTTCGACGCTCGCATTGACGATCACGAGATTGTCGTGGAGCACAGGCGAAGTTCCGGTGCCCCAACCATGCGTCTTGGATCCGACGTCCGCTTGCCACAACACGTTCCCCTCCAGGTCCATCGCCAGAACCCCGGTCCGGCCAAAGAAGAGGTACAGCCGTTCTCCATCGGTCGCGGGAGTCGACGCGGCATACCCGTGGTCACGGACACGCTCCGACTCGGGAAGCTTCGGAGCAACGTCCTTCTTCCACAGAACGCGACCTTCCGCGGCATCGACACACAACACATGCAGCATCAGGTCTTCCATCGTGCCAGACTCGCCCGATTCCAACCCATAGCCACTAAAGCAAGTGACGAACAACCGGTCCCCCAGCACAATGGGACTCGAGGCACCTTCCCCCGGCATGGGCATCTTCCAGAGGAGATTCTGCTGCTCGTCCCACTCGACCGGCAAACCCGTTTCGGCGGAGGTTCCCATGCCATGCAATCCCCGGAATTGCGGCCAGTCCTCGGCACCGATCCCATCGGTCACGCCAACGATCGTTCCCAACACGGCCAAGCCCATCAACGTCCAGTGAGTTCGGAACATCGATACTTACTCCTCTTGCTGTCGTTACTGCTGTTGTTGAATCGTTAGAATCTGATCCGCGGAAACGTTCCGCAAAGTCTGCTCGGTGCCATCCGGCCAACGCACTTCAAGCTGATCAATCACGGTGGACGACCCGACTCCGAAATGAGGTCGTCGATCGCTCTGTGAGAGATAAGTCGCACACGAATGTGTCACACGGTGCTGACGACGATCCCCAATCGTCAGCCAAACGTCGATTCCATCGGGAATGCGGCGCCCCTGCGAATCGATCAACTCGAGAGTCAGCCAGTGACCGCCTTGCGTGTCGTTCCGCAACACGACCGCTTGATCCGCCAGATTGGAAATGACCAGATCCAAATCACCATCATCATCGAGATCACCGACTGCGGACCCGCGTCCGATCAGCGCACGCTGAAAATGGGGCCCCCCCAAGGTGAGACGTCCACAAAACGACCGGTCCCGTCATTGCCGACCAACAGATCTGGAACGCCATAGCGTTGCGTATAGCTCGCATCAGACGAGACGGATTCGAGCATCCGCACCGCTCCACAGGTGAAATACAGGTCCAAGTCGCCGTCATTGTCATAGTCCAGGAAGTGCCCGTCAAAGCCGGTGGAACCTGCGGTGATCTGCGCCAGACCGGTCTGGTTCGATACGTCGGCGAACTGATTGCCCTCATTGCGGTAAAGCGTGAAGAACTGCCTCACGTAGCAGGGAATAATCAGGTCCATATCTCCGTCGGCATCGTAGTCGGCCACGTCCACGCCCATAGAAGCCTCAGGAATCCCGGAGGCGTTGTAAGCGACGCCAGCTGAGCTGACCGACTTCCTCGAACTGCCCGTTCTCCCGGCCTCGGTACAGAAAATTTTCCATCGTATCATTCGAAACAAAAAGATCCAGCAATCGGTCGCCAGTCAGGTCGACACAGGCAAGTCCCATTCCCTTGCCGTCCTGTCGATCGACGCCGACCTGCTGCGCCACATCGCGAAATGTTCCGTCTTTTTGGTTCTGATAGAGGCGATCTGCCGCACCGGCAAATGCGATCGGAGACGGATAGTCAGGGACTTTCTGTCGACCGATGTAGATGAATGCCGCCGCACCCTCTGTCGATCCGTGGGCTAAGTAGTTCTGCACGAACAGATCGAGGTATCCATCACGGTCGAAATCGAGAAAACAAACGCTTTGCCCCCAACCATCGTCGTCAACACCTGCCGCTTGCGTGACATCCTCAAAAGTGCCGTCGCCGTTATTCTGGTAGAGCACATTGGGGCCATAGTTGGTGACATACAGGTCCAGGTCACCGTCCCCGTCGTAGTCCGCCGTGGTGCAACCCTGTCCATACCCGTGGTCACCGACGCCCGCCTCTTCCGTCACATCCACAAAGCGCAGGCGGCCCTCATTACGGAACAACCGGTTCATGACCGTCGGGTCCAGTTCGCCACGACTGCGATTGCCGTTAACGAAATACAAATCCAGGTCACCGTCACCGTCATAGTCAAAGACAGCGACTCCGCCGCCCATGACTTCCAGGTATTCGTACGCACCCACCGTCATTCCGTTGGTGTGCTCAAAATTGATGCCCGTCTGCGCCGTCACATCGACCATTCGGGGAGCGTATCCGATTCGCTCGTCCCAACTCGGCCCGACTTCAGGGCTGGCTGGAACGCGAACGCGGGATTCTGTCGACCGCGCGACAACCGGCAAGTCCGCCGGGGCCCTGCTCTTCCACAAGCTGGGGCCAAACACCCCCAAGCCGACGCCGAGCCCACCGACGAGAACGCACAGCAAGAGCAGTCCCTTGTTTTCCGTCATCACCGTTCCTGACCTTGATGCCATGCTGCGCTGCCAATGAGCTTGGCGGAGTCGACACGAAACCACCCGATCCGGTTGCGATGCATCCGTCTGATCCACGGACAGCGCCGTGATCCACTCGATTCGCGCATCCACGAGGTCCGCCCGAACAAGGACTTCCGTCGCCACGAAAGTCGATATCATTGTAATGGAGCGGGCGGATTTCTGACGACCCGCTCTTCGGCAGGCGGACGGGGAATGCGTTTTCGTCGCCGCCCCAGTAGAATAACATGACGAGCCTCATAGCGGCGGGGCCAGAGACCCACGGAGGCGGCCGCGGCGGGAGGCAGAATGCTTCCCGATAGCCGCTCAGATTCTCGTCTGGTTAAGTCAGATGCCGGGCGGTCGCGGCGCCGTTCCGGCCAACACCAACGCGGCATTCGGAGATTCGTGGCAGGGTCGCGCACGCAGCGGGGAGGATTGGGGCAGTGTCTAGAAGCTCTCGCAAGAAGAAACGCAGCCCCCCCCGGCGAGGCGATCCGGCTGCCAATGCCTCGCCCAAGTCGCTGCCACTTGGTCGCAACGGCGTCTACCTGTTGATCGCGATCTGCTTCGTCGTGGGCGTGGGGGGTGGGACTTGGATTCGTCACCGCCTGAGTCGCTCCGCTGCGCCGCAGGCCGCGGAGCGTGAATCGGCTGTTCTCGAGACTCCCGACACCTCCAGGAATTCACGATCCGTCACACCCCCATTGGACACCGCCCCCAACCCGACGGACTCGGCCGCAGCGACGACCGATGCCGCCCCGTTCCAACCTCCTCGTGATCCGGCGACTGCGCACGGATTGAGCAGGAATTTGGACGCGTTTTCCGTCGCGGTTACGGAAATTTCAACGCCGAACGCTACGCAGCCGCCGCACAGGATTTCCTGGAAGCGGTCGAAATCGCGCCCTACGAAGTCGCGGGGCAACACTACCTGGGTCAGGTTTATGCCAAGATGATGCTCAGCGACAAGGCGGAACAGGCCTATCGAGCGGCACTGCAGCAAGCGAACGCGCAACAGATGGATTTTCCGCCAGCTCAACGAGAACTCTGTAAGCTGTTGCATGATCGTGGAGCCTACCAGGAGGCCAACGGCATCCTGCTCGAGATGCAGAAGAAGACGCCAAACGATCCGTTCGTCTTGGCCGA
Source organism: uncultured Planctomycetaceae bacterium (assembly GCA_963776055.1). Classification (GTDB taxonomy): domain Bacteria; phylum Planctomycetota; class Planctomycetia; order Pirellulales; family Pirellulaceae; genus CAVZLD01. The sequence continues at coordinate 69,464 of CAVZLD010000002.1, forward strand.
GCTCGGAATTAACTACGCGGGCCTCGGCGAAGAGAAGAAGGCGGTGGAACTATTACAGGAGTACAACAAGAGGCAAGGCCCCACCGGCTGGGGATCTGCCCAATTGGGTCGGGCCTACGAATTGCTAGGAGATACCGAGCAGGCAGAACGAGAATATCGCAAAGCCACTCAGCTCGATCCGTACCTGGGTATCGCGCACCATTGGCTGGGATTGCTTCTGGCGCGGGAAGGCCATCCGGCCGAGTCACGGGCGGCCATCGATCGGTTCGACAAGATTCTGAAGCTGCAGACGCTTGAGCACGATCTGAACATGGCGTTGCTGCGAAACGACCGCGACGTCAAAGCCATCGTTCGCCTGGCGCAGGTCCGTCGAGCCCTCGGCCGTCAGGAACAAGCCTTACAGACCCTGAAGGCGCCCGTCAACTGAGGCCCAACAACGCCGACTTGGAACGACTTCATCAGCAATGGTCGCAAGCCGTCCCACGGTCACGCTAGTTTGCGTCCTTGCGTGACTTCTTCCGTCGAGGAAGTCGACGCAGTGCTCGATGGCGCAGGGCCGCGAGACAGATCTCTTGTCGCTGGTAGGCCAATTGACGACAGCGGACAGTGGAAAACCCCCACCCGCGGACCCGTCGAGCGTAGTTGGCGACCTCTCCGGCGAGTTGCCAATCCGGCATCTTGAGTGTGAGTAACAAACCTTGGAAGTTTGTGGACGGATGTGTTACGAGCGATTCCACCGTATCCAGCGTATGTTGCGGAGCGACGTTCGAATCGACGAGCATCCACTTGAAACCACGAAGCTCGCGACGTCGCAGATCGGCACCCCGCTTCTGCACGTGCGTAAACTGCGGGTGTCGTAACACCTCAGCATTCATCTCCGAAGGGTCTACCCCGGTAACTCGCAGCCCGCGCTCCAGCAGGGCCAGACAGGACCCGCCAGGCGCACTACCGATTTCCACGCAACGGTCGCCAGGACGGATGGGCCAACCAGACCAGGCCAACGCTTCGCTCGTTTTCAGGTAGGCGCGCGAAACGAGTTGCTCGGGTAGCGGGATCGGCATCACGCCCCCTGGCCAACGATGCACAAAGCTCGTCACCGAATGCCACCCCAGCCACCATCGGTCGGGATCCAGCAGAATCAGATTCCACACACGCTGTCCGACTCGCGCCCCGCGGTTGACCACGGTCGAAGGCGTCACCAAGCCGTGTTGCAAACCATCGGCAAGCAGTCCTTTGGCCATCTCCGCCAAGACCGGATCTTGCGTATCGCCAGGCGTCGGAGCGGCATGGGTCGTCACGGGTCCCTTGCGGTGCCAGACATGCAGGTGATCGAAGGGAGATTCGATTCCCGCCTGGCGAGTTGCTTCGATGGCGCCGGCTCGATCGTCACCACGAAACGGACCGATCGACATTCCGTACGTGCGGGCAAACACCGACTTCAACTGCAGACGCTCCGGCGAAGCCGACGAATCCGCCATTTTGAAGGTCAGAAAGCCCGGTCGGGAGAAGGCAAACCGCCAGTCGGGCCGCTGCTGTGCGATTTCCGTCTTCAGCGCCGACTCGGCTCCTTCCTGGCAACAGGCGAACAGAAACTCAGTTTCCGGCATTGCGATCCATATGTCCTGCTGCGAGGGAGGAAGCGAAACCGTCAGGTCAGAATCCCGGTGAGTGGACCGGTACTATCGGCGAAACGTCCGCCGGGAATGCCGAAGGCCTGGAGCATCGAAACGTAAAGATTCGCCAAGGGCGTGTCGGGCGAATAGACGCGGTGTTGACCGGTCGCCAGACGCCCACCGGCGCGCCCGGCCAACAGAATTGGCAGATTGTGTGGATTGTGGCTGTTGCCATCGCGCAGCCCGGATCCATACAGAACCATGCTGTTGTCCAGTACGCTGGTGTCTCCCTCCGGCATGGACCGGAGCCGCTCCAATAGGTAAGCGTACTGCTTGATGTGCCAGCGGTTGATCAACTGATACTGTCGCAGTTTCTCGGCGTCATTTTGATGGTGCGAGAGTTCATGATGCGAGCTGGAAACACCGTCCAGGAAGGAGAAATTCACATTGCTGACGGCATTGCCCAACATCAGCGTACAGACTCGCGTCGTATCCGTCTGGAAAGCCAACGCGATCATATCGAGCATCAGCCGGACGTGCTCGGCATGTTCCTGCGGAATTTGTTCGGCCGGTCGGCCCGCGGGATCGAGAGCCACTCGTGGATGCCACTGATCCACGTCGCTCGCTTGAGAACGTTGGAGTCGTTGCTCCAACGAACGCACCGACTGAAGATACTCGTCGACCCTCTGGCGATCGGCCGTACTCAAACGGCGGCGTAACTGGGTCGCATCCTCTAGGACTCGATCCAACAAACGCAGATCTCGACGCGCGTCGGTCGACTGCGACTGCGTCACCCGAAAAAGGCGTTCGAACACGAGGTGCGGGTTGATCTCCCGTGCCAACGGCCGTGTGGGCCCCGCCCAGGCGATGTGCGATCCGTACACTCGCGTGTATCCAACATTCCGATCGACGCCAATACTGACCGGCTCAATACCTAGCTCAAGTGACGCCAACGGCGTTTCCGCGCCCGTATGTTGCGCTACAACCTGATCCAGCGAAACGCCATTACAGTTTAGGTCGATCCCCAGCGTCTTGTTGATGGTCGTGCAGGTTAGCATCCCTGATGTCTTGACATAATGGCCATCCCCGACATTGGCAGCCTGATTCCAGAGGTTGGTCAATACCAGCAGGTCTTGCTGCAGATCGCGCAGGGGTTCCAGGGTCGGCGACAATTCGAAGGTGTTGCCCTCGCCGCCTGGCGTCCACATTTCATCGCGAACACCATTCGGGACGAATAACGCCGCGAACCGAGTTGGACCGCTCGATGCGGCACTCGCCCCGCGCAATGTCGAGGGCAGCATCGCCTCCAACCACGGCAATGCCAATGCCGCCCCCGTACCACGCAGGAGTGTCCGACGAGAAATGGGGAACGGTCCTGCATTCATCGTGAATTCTCCTCGGTCCTCAAGCCTTCGCCGTGTACAGCAGCACCGGATGTGCCGGGCTTATAACGAAACGGCACACTCTCCACAATTCCCAGAATGAGCGTGTGCGATCGATAGTCGTCTTGGCGCAGTTGGGCCACGATTTGCTCTACGGCACATTCATCTTCGTTGGTAAGCCCCCGGCAAAGGGCATACCCCAACATCTTCGAAGTGAAATGACGGACGAAATCGTCTTTTCGAGAAAGCAGCACCTGTTTCAACTCCGCGGGTCCTTCAAACGTCGTGCCGTCGGGCAACTGCCCGTGACTATCGATTGGTTGCCCCGAATCCTCGGTCCGCCACCGGCCGAGGACGTCGTAGTTTTCCAGCCCAAAACCCAGCGGATCGATTCGATCATGGCAGCTGGCACATTTCGGATCCTCCCGATGTTGTTCCAACCGCGCACGCAAGGTCTGCGGTGTCGCACCTTCGGGCCTTCCTTCATCGAGTGCGGGCACGTTGGGAGGCGGAGGCGGAGGCGGAGCCCCGAGCAGCGTTTCCAGGATCCATTTACCGCGCAATACCGGACTCGTTCGATGTGGATACGACGAGACGGCCAATACGGCGCCCATGCCCAAGAGACCGCCTCGGTGGCTGTTGTCCCTCAATTCCGCTCGACTGGGTTGCGCTCGAAACGAACCACGCACGCCGTAGTGGCGCGCCAGCCGAGAATTTAAGTAAGTAAAATCGGCGTCAATCAACGTCAGCAGCGACCGATTCTCCGTCAGGATCTCCTGAAAAAACAGAATCGGCTCGTACTTCAGCCCACCCTCCAGTTCGGAATCGTAGCGGTCAGCGACCACCGGATCCGGTTTGAATTCTCGCCCCAGCGCACGGGTGCCCAACCATTGTTCCGTAAAACTCTGGGCAAAATCTCGCACGCCTTCCTGGGACGACCTTCCACGTCGTCCGGATTTCTGTTCGTTTCCGAGCATTCGCCGCACCTGTTCGCGCAGCACGACCGTGTCGTTCAGGCGTTCCTCATCGGCCACGCGGCGCAGCTCTCGATCGGGCATCGTATTCCACAGAAAGTACGACAACCGACAGGCGAGCTCATGATCGCCGAGCAGCACGGGATGAGGCTCGGAATTCGGCTCCTCGAAAAGGAACAGAAAATGGGGTGACACAAGCACGGCTTCCAGCGTGGCCTGCAATGCGATGTCATACGAGTCGCCATCCTCCTCAGCCGCTCGAAAAAGCGCCAAATAAGTGGATCGTTCCTCGTCGGTGACCGGTCGACGGAACGCCCGTGGCAAGAACTCTCGCAACACCTTGTCCGCCGCCTCTCCCGCCGTTCCATCCGGTCCCGGTTCGGCGATGACGATTCGCTCGCGACTGCGTGGGTCCTTCCAGGCATAACCGATCGCTTCCCGTGCCGCATCCAGATACTTCTCGGCGTGAATCGGCGACAGAAACAACGTCTCGCGGGCATTGTCGAATCCTTCGCCTCCGGCCCCATCGGCCGGCAGTGCTTGGCCCACGTCGACGAAGATTCCCAAGAGATCGCGCACCGTGGCCGCATACTCACTGCGATTCAACCGACGCAGCAGGACGGGCCCCGGCGAAATGCCATCGGCGCAAGCGGCACCATGCAGCGTCTGGAGCACCCAAGTTACGAACTGGGCCCGCAGTGCCGGCTCCGGCACGTCACTTCCGCTGGGCGGCATCTCTTCGTCTCGAACGCGCCGCAGCACGCGATTCCAGGCATCCGAGTTCGCTGCAATCTTGTTCGTCCCGTCAAAGCCCGACAGGTCCAACTCGCCTTCCGCCGCGTCGCCGTCGTGGCAGTCCAAGCAGTAATGATCCACAAAGCCGACGGCCTGCTCCGGCAGCAGGACCGCCTTCGGCTCCGCGGCCTCGACCGGTACGGCGAAGATCCACACCGCACAGATTCCCAAAGTCGACGACCGTAGCAACATCTTCGGCAAGATCCAGGGGGAGAGGTAGGTTGGAGGGCGATGGCCCGACCGGCATCCTAGCAAGTTGGCTCACTCCCCTGCAAGCAACACCCGGCGATCGTCCAACCGCCCAGCGCGACTTCCCCATCGAAAGGCAGCGGAAGTTCCGCGTCAAATCGCATGGAAAAGCCCATTCCGACCTTCTTTCCCGCGGCCGATTCCATAGAATGTCTCGACGATCGGCTACGCGCAATCGGGCAGGGCCAAACCGCGGCTCATTCCCTCCGTGGCGTCACCCGAACGCGGCGACACGATCGCTCACAGACGATCCAAGAATCACAAAGCAACCCTACTTCAGAGATTGAGGATCCGCCGGAATGACTTGTTGGAGAACGCTGATCATTGGTCTGACTTTCAGTTGTTGTTTCGCAGAAAGTTCTGCGGAATCACTTCGCTCGGGAATCCTACAGCAAGGCTTTGACCGGTCCATCCGCGTCCAAGACGACCTGTTTCTGCACGTGAACGGGGAGTGGCTCAAGCACACACCGATACCCGATGACAAATCCAACTACGGCGCTTTCACCATCCTGATGGATGAAACGTTGCTCAAGATCCGGGATCTCGTGGACGAAGCTGCCAGCGGCACTCACGCGGAAGGAACCGACGAACAAAAAGTCGGTGATTTCTATCGCAGCTACATGGACGAACCGTTGATCGACGAACGTGGCTTGAGTCCACTGGAAAAGGAACTCGACAAGATCAGCGAACTGTCTTCGTTAACAGATGTCGTGCGTCACTTCGGCTATCTGCAACATTTGGGTGTCCGCACGCCGATCGGCTTCTACATCGATCAGGATGACAAGAACTCCACGCAATACCTGGCGGCAGTCGTGCAAAGCGGCACGACGTTGCCCGATCGAGACTATTACCTCGAGGATGATGACAAATACGTTGAAGCGCGGAATGCGCTGCAGTCCTATATCGACAGGCTGCTGCAACTTCGCGGCGTCGAAGACGGACACACAACCGGTCTTTCCATTCTGGAGTTGGAGAGTCGTCTGGCCAAAATACAATGGGAACGAACCGAACTGCGTGACGCCGAAAAGCGTTACAACAAGTTCTCCCGAGAGGACCTTGTGGCGTCGATGCCAGACATCCCCTGGCAGACATTTTTGGAGGCGGCCGCCTCAACGTTCCCGTCCGAAGTGAATGTGGTCACCCCCAGTTTCTTTGAGGAACTGCAGGAGATCTTGCAGGACACACCCGTCGACGTCTGGAAACTGTATCTCGAGTTTCAACTCGTGGATGCGTACGCCCCCCTACTGCCGCAAGGTTTCGTCGACGCGCATTTCCACCTGCATTCCAAGGTACTGGCGGGAATTCCGCAGCAGCAACCGCGCTGGAAACGAGCGATTGAAGCCACGTCGGGGGCGGGAGCCGGAGATTTTGGCGTGCTGGGCGATGTCGTTGGTCGACTCTTCGTCCAACGGCACTTCCAGCCCAATGCCAAACAGCGAATGGACCAGCTTGTCGCGAATCTGCTCGATGCGTACGAAATCAGCATCCGCGAACTCTCCTGGATGACTCCCGTAACGCGCGAACGAGCACTCCAAAAGCTAAAAAAATTCACCACGAAGATCGGGTACCCCGCGAAGTGGCGAGACTATTCATCCTTGGAGATCCGACCGGATGATCTGGTCGGCAACTGCATGCGATCCGCGAACCTGGAACACCAGCGAATGCTGGACAAGCTGGGCAAACCGGTCGACCGACTCGAATGGGCGATGACGCCGCAGACGGTGAATGCCTACTACAACCCGGGACTGAATGAGATCGTATTTCCGGCGGCGATTCTTCAGCCACCTTTCTTCGACCCGGAGGCAGATGACGCCGCCAACTACGGGGGCATCGGTGCCGTAATCGGTCACGAAATTAGTCACGGATTCGACGACCAAGGCAGCAAATACGATGGGGACGGGAACCTGCAAAACTGGTGGACCGACCAGGACCGGGCCGCCTTCACCCGGCTGACGCGACGGCTGATCACGCAATACAGCGAGTACCAACCGCTTCCCGGAAAACCGCTCGACGGGCAATTGACCCTGGGAGAGAACATTGCCGATCTTTCGGGACTCTCGATCGCCTATAAGGCCTACCGGTTGGCACAAGCGGACGAACCCGCTCCGGTCCTCGACGGCTGGACCGGCGATCAGCGGTTCTTTCTCGGCTGGTCCCAAATCTGGCGTCGCAAGTATCGAGAGGCAGAGATGGCGCGACGGTTACTGACCGATCCCCATTCTCCATCGCGTTACCGTGCCAACGGTCCGGTCACCAACCTGGACGCATTCTACGAAGCTTTTCAGGTCCGAGAGAAGGACGCGCTTTACAAACCGCCCGCCGAGCGCATTCGGATCTGGTGACGCAGAAGCCTGTTGCCTCGACATTTTTTCGCCGCCGTGTCTGCTTGGGCGTCGGCCGTTAGGCGGCGCGGCGATGCGGAGCGCCGGGCACAACGTTTGTCGGCTGATTCGGGCAAGGTGGATCCGCGAACTGCCAGCGGAGTACCGGGCGGCGAAGAAGGCGATTTCGCAGGCGAATCAGTTTTGCGAACGTGCGATCCCAACTGCGGTGCTTGCGGCCGTAGAGCGCTATTTGATTTGGATTCAGGAACGTACGATAAAAACCGCGCCGGTGCATTTCATGGTGGAATGTCACATGCTCGATGTCCGATCCACTGTAGCGCCCCGCTCGGTAGGCAGACATGGTGTACACTCCCAGTCCGCCAAAACAGGAAGACACCGGTTGAAGCGGCTGACCACGCTCGAAAAGCATGGCGTTGACCTGTTTCGTTGTCAACGGCGTGAACGCCGCATCACGCCGAAATGCCCAGGCATCGTAATGGGCCAGTTGGTTGGGTGACAGGCCAACCCGTCGATAGATCACACCGTACGCCCCCACGAAGTCCCAGTCACAGCACCCGAATGTGTGAGCCACACCATCGTAGCTCCAGCCGCCGATCAGGTCTGTGTCGACGAGGATCACTTCATCGAAATCGGCCAGTCGCGACACGATCTCGGCCTGACACTGAGACCGGTAGTAGGCCATCCGGACAGCACGCGACAGGCAGCGGGTGGGACGATTGACCGGATCCGACCGCCGTTCACACAAGATCCGCACGCGAGGATTGGACTTCGCCCAATCGCCAAGCAACTCGCCGGTTCGGTCAGCGGAGTCATTCTCATAGATCACAACGCGATAGTCGCGAAACCACGCCCCCAGTCGTTCGATCCGCGCGATCGTCCACGGAAGAATCGGCGCGATGTCGCGTGCCAGTCCGGCAATCACGACGCGCCGCTGGCGCATTCGAGCGTATCCGGCGCGAACGGCGCACCAGTAGCTCGACTCCCGTGATTCGGCGGGCACAAACAATGACTCATCAAATCGCGGATCGATCTTCCCGGTGACACACTCACCTGGCACCAATTGTTTGGGAGACATCGCCGAAGAGTTCCAACCGGTGTCTGTCGTACGATTCATTCGGCTCATGGCAAAAGCCCTTTCTGGACCAACGGTCCAGCTCTCTTCTTTGCCTTGCGGAGCTTCTGGGAAGCCCGTGATCAAGCCGATCGCTTGAGCGGCTGTTTACGAAGTGACCGGTAGAGCGCACATCTCTCCCACAGTTCGTCGTGCGTGCCCAGGTCCAGTACCTCCCCAGCCTCCATGACCAAAATTCGATCGGCCATTTCCAACGTCGACATCCGATGGGTAATCATAATCGTCGTTCGATTCTGAACGAAGCTACGCAGCGAGCGTTGAATCAACTGTTCACTGCGTGGGTCAATCTGACTCGAGGCTTCGTCGAGAATCAGAATATCCGGGTCCCGGAGAATCGCTCGGGCCAGCGCGATCCGTTGTTGTTGTCCGCCGGATAGACATCGCCCGCCCTCGCCACATTCCGTGTCGTACCCGTGCGTGAGTCGTTGGGTAATGAACTGATGGGCATGCGCCTTTCGGGCGGCGGCGATGACATCTTCCCGCGTCGCCTGTCGTGTACCATACCGGATATTGTGATAAACGGTTTCGTTGAACAGAATCGGACGTTGGGTCACGAGGGCCATTCGGCGACGAACGTCTTTGGGGCGAATCTCCTGCAGATCGATCTCGCCCAGCAAGATGCGCCCGCCCGTCGGATTGAGGAATCGCAGCAGCAGATTCACCAAGGTTGTCTTGCCACAACCATTCGGACCGACGATCGCCAAAGTCTCGCCTTCGCGAATCTGGAAGGAGATGCCTCGCAGCACCGGTCTCGCGGCTTGTAATGGAACTGCAAGTTATCAAAGGTGATGGCACACCGTGCGTGCGGAATCTGTCGTGTGTTCGACACTACCTCGCGAACCGGCGGATCGAGCAAAAAGGGCATGATTCGATCCGCAGCCGCGGCACCGCCCTGCACCGCTCCGTACACGTCTGCCAGTTTCCGCAACGGGTCCGTGCAGCCGATCAGAAAGGCGTAGAAGAGCATAATTTGGCCAAAATCGATCGGCCGATCGGCCAAGCGGATTCCCCACAGATGCGTTTGCTGGTTGAGCACCAGGTAGCCGCCAACGAGCGCGGAAAGACAGAGCATCACGATGCCCAACAGCTCGTTGTTAACTCGGACGAATCCACTGTAAATGTTGATCTTCAACTGTTCACGATAAACGTGCAGGGCGTGCTGCCAGAAGCGTAACCGCTCGTGGCTTTCCATGTTGTACGCTTTGACGACATGGACGCTTTGCGAGGTCTGCAACATGCGGCCCATCATCAGCGCACGCTGGTCAAAGGCGCGCAAGCTGGCTCGACGAATCGATCGAGCCAACGAAAGCAGCAGCAGCGAGGCGAGTGGGCAAGCTAACAACGACACGATCAGCAATCGCCAATTGACGGCCGCCGCTCCGAACAGGCAAGCCAGCATCTTCAGCGGCTCCTGGACGGTGCTGCCGAACAGCGTCTGAATCGCGTTGCCGATACCGGCCACGTCGGCACCCACCCGGGCCGCGGCTTCTCCGCTGCGCTGCATAATCTGCTTGCGGTCGTTCAGCAGCGCACGAAAAAACTGACATCGAATGTCCGTCGTCGTTCGTCCGGCCGCCCGACTGACCAAAACCACGCTGCTGACGCGAAAGATGCCTTTCAGCAACGTGCCCAACAGCAAGAAAGTAACGATGGCTACGAGCGTATAGAACGGGTCGCGCGGCGCAAAACGCTGAATGTACGTGCGGGCCGCCTGCAGACGGCCCATCCGCCGTTCCAGCGTCATTTCGTCATCGAGCGGCGATCCCTGTCGGATGACCGCCGGTTGTTCCAGGGATTCCTGCGCCTTCGTCAACGGCGCATCGGCTCAACGCGCCAAGTCCAGGTCACTCGCCACCACGGCGATTTCCCCGTCGATCCAATCATGCAGCGTCTGTCCTTGAAAGACGATCTTCACGAACGGGTAGACCGCGGTGATGTTCGCCCCCCAAAAAACCGCAACAAGCACCGAGCAAACGAGAGACGCCAAGAGCGAGTACTTGTATTTCAGGGCCATTCGCACGGCCCGCATCAAGTTTGTCATCGATCTTCCGCCGTTGCTCGTCAAATGGAAGTCACATCCCGCGCTGGCGAACCGGAGCCGATTCCCCCTACCCTCAAAACAATGTCATCGCATTTCGCTCGAGTCAGGAGCCCCCACAGCCCCAGGCCGGGCGGGAGGCTCGTCGGGGAATCAGCGACTCACCGCATCACGCAGCGCGCGGACGAGCCGGTGCGATTTCTCGGCTCGATTTGACCATCGTGTGTGCCAACTGAAGATCATGATCGACCATCATTTGCACCAACGTCGGCAGGTCCGTCTTGGGCTCCCAGCCCAGTTTCGATTTTGCCTTGGCCGGGTCGGCCAACAGCAGATTCACCTCGGCCGGCCGATAGAAGCGCGGATCGATCACGACATGTTCTTCCGGGTCAAGGCCGAGACAGTGGAAAGCTTGATTCACAAAATCGCCAACGCGAGTCGTGACGCCGGTCCCGATCACAAAATCATCCGGCTTCTCCTGCTGCAACATCAGCCACATCGCCTCGACATAATCCCCGGCGAAGCCCCAGTCCCGACAGGCATCCAGGTTGCCCAGTCGAAGCTCTTTTTGCAGCCCCAGTTGGATGCGTGCCGCCGCATGCGTGATCTTACGCGTCACAAAATCCAGCCCGCGACGTGGCGATTCGTGGTTGAACAGGATCCCGCTACAGGCAAACATTCCGTAGCTTTCTCGATAGTTGACCGTAATGTGATGAGCGAACACTTTCGCGACGGCATACGGACTGCGGGGATGAAAGCGAGTTTTTTCTGTCTGGGGAGTCTCGACTACCTGGCCGAACATTTCACTGCTGCTGGCCTGATAGAAGCGAATCTGCGGATTCACGCTGCGAATGGCTTCCAACGCCCGCAAAGCCCCCAAGCCGGTCACCTCGGCCGTGAAGGTGGGCTGCTGCCAACTGACGGGAACAAAACTCATCGCGGCCAGGTTGTAGAATTCCGTCGGCTGCACTTGGTCAATCAGCGAAGCAAGCGAGCGACCATCGAGTAGATCTGCCTTGTGGAGGCCGATCTGCGATCGCAGATGTTCAATGCGACTGTAGCTTTCGGCGCTCGTGTGCCGAACCACGCCATGGACCTCGTAGCCCTTGGCCAACAGAAACTCGGCGAGGTACGAACCATCTTGCCCAGTGATTCCCGTGATAAGCGCAGTTTTTTTCATTCGAAAACACCTTCTACGGATCGGAACTCAGAACCCTTTCGCTATTCGGCAGGAAGAGCGGGCTGACTTTGCCGTAGTTGTGGATTATTCCGGCAGAAGTGCTCTCGACCTGACAATTCACGGACGGCTATCACCCGCTGCGACAGCATCGCCAGCAGTCTGATTGGGCTTTCTCCTGCTCAGTCGCGGCGAAAAAGCAAGGGGCCACTGACTCGGCCCGTAGAAGGGCGCGACAGGTTACCGAGCTTTCGCACTGGCAAAGCCCGGAGGCACCCAGTCCCGAAATCAAGCTGTGACAGCGTACTCGGTACCGCGACACTCGTTACTCTTTCGTGGTGCCGGTGACTTTCTTCGCCTTCGGTTTCACCCGTAGGTTTTTCAGAAGCCGTCTTTGTGCGGCGGTCAATACGGCTTGCAGTTGCTGATCACAGTCTGCCTGCAGTTCGGTGATCTCCTTCTGCAAGTCCAAGATCTGTTGATCGAATCGCTGCCGGATAGCAAGCACCTCCTGCCGCTGCGAATCATCCAGGTCCAGCTTACCGAAGTAGCGAGGTAGTCGGGCCCCCGAGTTGGACCGCGCAGCAGTCACCGAGCGCGCCTTCCGCCGGGAGCGAGCCGATTTTGTTGCGGAGTCGGCAGCCCCCTTCGACCGAACTTTGGCCGGCGTTGCGGCGGACGTGCCGCGTTGACTTTCCGAGGCAGACTTCCGCGGTGACCGTTTCTTCGCCGGCGTCTTCTTGGGGGCGGGAGGTTTCTTGGAGGCATTCGTCTTCTTCGTCGCGGCCGCTGAGCTCTTGGACGAACGAATCGGCGACCGGAACAGCCTCCAGCCTGGCGTCCGGAAGAGAACTGGCACCCCACACGAGACTCAACAACAGCGACAGACACATGACGAATCCTCCCGTTCGGTGATCGATGGAGATCGAGAACACGATCCATGATCGGGAGCATATCGCCGCGGCAACCGCGGGGTCCATCAAACTCTCATCGACCGCGCAACCGCTGCGGATCTCCCGCGCCCGGTGTATCGATCGGGCGCGGCAGCGGCCGGGGGGCGGCCTCCCTGCCACAACATCGAAGATGGTGGGTGGTCCGGTCTATCCTTCGGATGAAACCGCGGGCAGTCCCGCCAGCGCCATCGCGATTTCTTCTTCGGGATATTCGTAATCTTGCAGCTTTCCGGCGGCGTAATCCATATACGCCTGCATGTCGAAGTGACCATGGCCGCACAGATTCATCAAAATCGAACGACTCGTGCCCTCTTCGCGGCAGCGAATGGCCTCCCGCACGGCCCCGGCCACCGCATGGTTGGCCTCGGGCGCCGGAAGAATCCCTTCGGCCCGGGCAAACTCGACTCCCACCTGAAACGCTTCCAACTGATGCACGGACGTCGCTTCAAAGGCGTTCATCTGCAGCAGCAAGCTAACCAGGGGCGCCATTCCGTGGTAGCGCAGCCCACCCGCATGGATTCCGGGTGGAATGAACGTACTGCCAAGCGTGTGCATTTTGACGAGCGGCGTCAGGTGCGCTGTATCGCCGAAGTCGTAGGCGTAGCTTCCCTTGGTCAGACTGGGGCAGGCAGCCGGTTCGACCGCGACCACGCGAACTTGCGATTTGCCCTGCAGATTCGCTCCTAAATAGGGAAACGCGATTCCCGCAAAATTCGATCCACCGCCGGTGCAACCCACAATGATGTCGGGCTGGTCGTCCGCCAACTCGAATTGCTTCTGCGTCTCCAGTCCGATTACGGTCTGATGCAGCATCACGTGGTTCAGCACGCTTCCGAGGGCATAATTCGTATCGGCCGACTGGACCGCCACTTCCACGGCTTCGGAGATCGCGATGCCGAGTGAACCCCGGGAGTCCGGGTTTTGCGCCAGAATCGCACGCCCTGCTTCCGTCTCTTTGCTCGGGCTGGCGGTCACGTCCGCACCAAAGGTCTGCATCAGCGCCCTACGGTACGGCTTCTGATCGAAACTCACGCGCACCATGTAGACCTTGCACTCCAGTCCGAACGCAGCACAAGCGATGGCGAGGGCCGAGCCCCATTGTCCGGCGCCGGTTTCGGTCGCGAGGCGTCGAATTCCGGCTTCTTTGTTGTAGAAGGCTTGCGCAAGGGCCGTGTTGGGTTTATGCGAACCCGCGGGACTCACGCCTTCATACTTGTAGTAGATTCGGGCGGGTGTCTGCAGCGCTTTCTCGAGGCGGCGTGCCCGGATCAGAGGCGTGGGTCGCCATTGCCGATACAGATCGCGGACCGGCTTGGGAATCTCAATCTCGCGTTCCTGGCTCATCTCCTGAGCAATCAAGGCCGGTGGAAACATAACGCCGAGATCGTCCGGTCCAATCGGTTGCCCGGTACCGGGGTGCAGAACGGGTGGGGGCGGCCCCGGCAGATCTGCCATGATGTTGTACCAATGTGTTGGAATCGCATCTTCGGGCAACACGTACTTAATCGATTCGGGCATGTCTTGACCCCCGCCTAGGAGCGTAATGAATGGCTGATCGCTGCGCGACGCACAGCCCTCGGCAACCAGCGGAAAACCGACGTGACTCGCCCCGCGGTGCTCTGCCGTGCTCGTTTGCGTCGCAGCAGGAAGGAAAACTGGAAGACCACAAATATAACAGAAGACTAGCTCGTGAGTCATCCGTGGGCTAGTCGGTCAGCACAACCGCCGATTCGGGCTAGGATCCTCCCGCAGAACCACGGCATCCCCAACCGGCGACGCACCGATCTCGATTCTTTACGGCGTACCCTCCGCCTCGATCGCGACAGCGTCAAAGGCGATTTCGCCCGTGGCGCCGAACAGCCCGAGGCCGATGACTGCCAATCGGGCCGCGGCGGGAACTCGCACGGATTGACTGCGTTGCTGCCAATCGAATGTGCCCCGCCACGGTCCCAGAACGGCCTGCCCCACCGCCGCTCGATTCTCCGCGTAAAACTCCACGAGCGCCTGAGCGTGGTGTTCGGCCGCGGGCCCCGGCTCGATCTCATGTCCTTCGACGGACAACCGAACGCGCAGTTGCCGAACGCTTCGACCATCGACACCAAAGGCCTGCAAGGCATGGGCACTCCGGCCCGGGATCTCATTGCGAAAGCGCAAGACATGCTGCCCCTGCGGTGCTCGTTCGTCCGGAGTCACACGGCCTTCTCGGACGTAATACCATCCGGCCGGATGCTCCGAATCCTCAAGGGGCGTCTCGAAACTCCCGTGAACCAACTCCGGCTGCAATAGGTCGGGGAAAACCTGTCGATCCGACTCTGCTTTTCCCGTCATCGGAACGAAAAAGGTCTCCTGTAGTGGCTCGCGCTGCAACTGTTGGTTCACTTTTCGAAACCGACAGAGCGTCTGCTGGAACCGTTCCCCTACCGGAATTACCATCTGCCCTCCTTCGGCCAACTGCTCGACGAGCACCGGTGGCACATTTTCCGGAGAGCACGTTACGATGATCTTGTCGAACGGAGCGTATTCGGGCCATCCGGCGAACCCATCGCCGATTCGTGCGTGGATGTTCGAGTACCCCAATCGCTGTAACGTCGCAGCAGCTCGAACTCCCAAGGGACGCACGATCTCGATCGTGTACACGTCCTGGACCAACGGGCTGAGCACTGCCGCCTGATAACCGCTGCCGGTGCCGATCTCGAGTACACGATCGCTTGGCTGCGGATCGATCGCTTCTGTCATGAACGCGACGACATAGGGTGGCGAAATCGTCTGGCCAAATCCGATCGGAACTGCCATATCAAAGTACGCCAGCCGCCGTCGCTCTCGCGCAAGAAACTCATGACGCGGCGTATTCTGCAACGCCTGTAAAACTCCCGGATGTCGGATCCCCTCACCCGCCACGTACTTTTCGACCATTGTCCGGCGCAGGGTCAGGTACGGATCGGGCCCTTGTGCCGCCAATGGAATTCCCACGACCCATAGCAGCACGGCGCTGATCGGTCCCATGCAGGGGATCCTCCAGGGAATCAAGTGACCCCGGTGCGCCGCGTGGCGCACGGCGGCGAAAGGTATTCTTGCCATACCGTGCTTCCGTTTCATTCGGCAGTCGCCGCCAGTGACAGGCAGATGATCTCTTTGTCGTTTCGCGCAAACACCTTGCGATGTGCCAGCGCCGGATGACTCCACACCACCGATCGCCCCATCGCGTCTCCGGTCGGTTCCAGGATCTTGGCTCGTGCCTGCTCCTCATAACCCGCCGGTGATAGCGTCGCGATCACCAGCTCGCCGGAATCCGTAAACAACAGGTATCGATCACCGTTCTTGACGAGGAACACATTTCCCGAGTGGACCCGGCGTTTTTCTGGCATCAACTCATAGTTCGACCAGGCGCGCGTGCCGTCGCGCAGACGCACACAGCAGAGCTGTCCCTGCCGGTCCACTCCGTAAAGATGCTCCCCGTCCATGATGGGCGTGCTATGAACCGGATCGATGCCCGTGTCCGCATCGCCATACCACCGTACGCTTGCGGCCGGACTGCCTTTCGACAGCGAGAGCAGCATCGACTTATTGACGATTCCTCCCACGAAAACTTGGTGATTGACCATCTGAGGCGTCACGATCGACATCCCGTAATTCGGATCGAGGCGTTCTGACCAGTAGACGTCACCCGTTTCCGGATTCAAGGCATTCAAGTCGGTTCCATGCCAGATCAGCAATTGGCGCACTCCGCCGGCTTCGATGATCTGGGGCGAGGAGTACCCGGTTTCCTGCGCGTGAAGCGACTTCCAGACCACTTCCCCGGTTCGTTTGTCGAAGGCCACCGCCAGCGCGTCCGGCCCGCCAACGATGCAAATCAACCGATCGCCGTCGACGAGCGGATGCCCCGCGAATCCCCAGATCGGTGTTTTCGCCCCCAAGTCACGCGGAAAGCTCTTGGACCAGACCAACTTGCCTCCAGCCACTTCCAGACAACGCAGGTCCCCTTCGGCCCCCAACGTATAAACTCGATCTTCATCCACGGTCGGCGTGCACCGCGGACCGGCAGGATAGGAGATGTTGTAAGAGCAATCGTACTCGTGTTTCCACAGCAGCTTGCCGCTGTCCGCGTCCAAGCACAGAACCCGCTCGGTTCCCTCCAACTCGTTTCGCTTATCGGGGCTCGGTGTTTGGTCACCCGTCGTCACATAATCCGTGACGAAAACGCGTTGCCCCGCGACGGCCGGTCCCGCGTAGCCACCGGAAATCGGAGTGCGCCACAGCACTTTCGGCCCATCCGACGGGAATTCGCGCAGAAGATCCGTCTCCCGCCAGTGGCCGTCGCGTTGCGGCCCCAGCCATTGCGGCCATTCGTCTGCCGCGGCAGCGGTTCCAATCCAGAGCATGAGAAGCCCCGCCATTACGTTGTACTTTTCTCGTTGCATCCGTCTCACCCCGATTCACACGTTGTTGCCGAGTTGGTCGGTTGTCCGCACAATGGTACCAATCCACTTCAGGGTAACGAAGCCGATCCGACAATGCCACTTGAACGGCATTCAAAAACCTTCCTCCGGATCTGTTTCGGCCCGATCCACGCGGGAGCGGCCCGGAGGGAAGCGGGCATTTCGGCCTCCGGACGGATATCCCGGCGAGGTCGGATGCTGGACTTGCCCCATGGATCGGCAGTTTTTGCTTGAGAGGGAAGGGAGACGAGGGAGATTCCTTTTGGTGCCATGCGTCCGCAAAGCCATTCGACCGACAGCAGGATCTCCGCAATGAACCCGTTGCAGCAACTCGAAAGGCGACTGGAATCGGCGTTGATGCGAGATCGCCGCCGGCTGCAGCACCGCTTACGTTCGCTGCGACGAAGTCAACCGGGCGAGCGATTTGAGCAGCAATGCGATCAGCTGCGCGCGGCCATCGACGAATCCGCGCAGATTCGACAGCGGCGGGCTGACGAGTTACCCCGCCCCCGGTTTCAACAACCGTTGCCGATTCTGGAAAAGCGAACGGAGATCGCGACCGAGCTGCTCCGACGCCAGACGATTGTTGTCGCCGGCGAAACCGGTTCCGGCAAGTCGACGCAACTACCACAAATCGCATTGGCGGCAGGCTTTGGCGTGGAAGGCATGATTGGCCACACCCAGCCGCGGCGAATTGCGGCGCAGGCCATCGCCGCCCGCCTCGCGGAGGAACTGCAGGCTCCGCTGGGACAGCAGGTCGGCTACAAGATCCGTTTCACCGACCGCACAAATCCGCGGACCTACGTGAAGCTGATGACCGACGGGATCCTCTTGGCGGAAACGCAATCCGACCGGTTCCTGGACCAGTATCAGCTCATCATTCTGGACGAAGCCCACGAACGATCCCTGAACATTGATTTCCTGATTGGCTATTTGAAGCAACTCCTGCCGCGACGGCCCGATCTGCAGCTGATTATCACATCGGCGACGATCGATGCGCAACGATTCAGCGAGCATTTTTCCGACGCGGAAGGCCCGGCGCCGATCATCGCGGTATCGGGGCGCACCTATCCGGTCGAGGTCCGCTATCGTTCGGCGGACGAAGCGGAAGACGAAGACGTCTCCCCCACAGACGCGATTGTCCAGGCGGTTCAGGAAGTCGCACGGGAGGGGCGCGGCGATATCCTCGTCTTCCTGCCAACCGAACGAGAAATCCGCGAAACGGCACAACGGCTGCGCGGCGAGCAGTTTCCCGGAGACGGACCCCGGGAAACCGAGATCCTGCCGTTGTACGCGCGTCTGTCCGCTCGAGAACAGAGTCGCATCTTCCAAACCGGTGACTACCGCCGGATCGTGCTGGCCACCAACGTGGCGGAATCTTCCCTGACCGTGCCGAATATTCACTACGTCATCGACACGGGTACGGCGCGGATCAGCCGATATGCTCCACGGTCCAAAGTCCAACGCTTACCGATCGAAGCGATCTCCCGGGCCTCGGCCGATCAACGCACAGGGCGATGCGGACGAATTGCGCCGGGAATCTGCATCCGGTTGTACAGTGAAGACGACTATCTGCGGCGCGATGCTTACACAACCCCGGAAATCCGCCGCACCAACCTGGCATCCGTCATCCTCCAAGCGAAGGCGCTGCAACTGGGGGATGTAGCCGAAATTCCATTTCTGGATCCGCCACACCGTGAAGCGCTCCGCGACGGCTACAAAACGCTTTTTGAAATCGGCGCGGTCGATGACCGACGGGAACTGACGCCGATCGGGCGTCAATTATCCCGAATGCCGGTCGATCCGCGGATCGGGCGGATGATCGTTTCCGCACAAGACGGGGGTTGTTTGCACGAGATCCTGATCATTGCATCCGCGCTGGAGATCCAGGACCCGCGCGAACGCCCACATGACAAGCAACAACAGGCAGACGCACGACATCAACCCTTTCTCGATCCCGCTTCGGACTTCCTCAGCTATTTGAAGCTCTGGGACTTCTACCATCACCTGCGGCAGACGGTTTCCCGCAGTCAACTGCGAAAGGCATGCCAATACAACTTCCTCTCGTACAACCGCATGCGGGAATGGACGGAAATTCACCGGCAATTGCTGGAACTCGTGCCGCAACCCTCGGCCCGCCCTGTCGCGCCCCGCACGACAACTCCGCGAATCCCAAACACCGGTCACGCCGGAAGGGGCGTATCACCAATCGATCCGCGGCGACGGCGTCCTCCGACGGGGACGATGTGAGCCACGGTCGTGTGGTGGCAGTCCATCGCGCTCTGCTTTCCGGCCTGCTATCCGGCGTGGCCTACCGAGCGACCGAGCGGGAGTACACGGGAGCGGGTGGCCTGCAGTTGCTGCTTTGGCCCGGGTCCGGTCTGCGCAGTTCCCGCCCGAAGTGGATTGTGGCCGCTGAACTGGTCGAAACATCCCAGCGGTACGCTCGGACGGCCGCTCGCATCCAGCCGGAATGGATTGAGCCGCTGGCGACCCACCTGGTTCGACGAAGCTATAGCGATCCGCGCTGGCATCGCAAACGGGTGCGCGTGATGGCGTGGGAGAAGGTCACACTGATGGGCATGCCGATCGTCGTGCGGCGACCGGTTCGCTATCGGCCGATCGACCCGGTCGCTTCCCGACAGCTCTTCATCCAGGACGCACTGGTCCAGCAGCAATTGGAGACGCGCGAACCGTTTTTCGAGCACAATCGCCGCGTGCGCGAAGAACTGGCGGAATGGGCCGCCAGGACACGACGCCGCGAGTACCTATTGGACGACTACACGATCTACGCGTTCTATGATCAACGACTTCCCGAAGACGTCTGCGACTGGAGCGACCTGCGGCGTTGGCTCCAGAAGTCGGGCCCTGCGGCTACTGAGGCATTGCAGATGTCTCGAGAAGATCTGGTAGTCGATTCTTCCCATCCGGACTCGACACACGATTTCCCCGAACAACTGCAAGTGGGTTCGCTCGCCTTACCG
Organism: uncultured Planctomycetaceae bacterium; assembly: GCA_963776055.1. Lineage (GTDB taxonomy): Bacteria > Planctomycetota > Planctomycetia > Pirellulales > Pirellulaceae > CAVZLD01. Next base: position 89,542 of record CAVZLD010000002.1, read on the forward strand.
GTCCGTTATCACTTCGAACACGGATCGGAGGACGACGGCGTAACCGTGATAGTACCGGCACAGGCCCTGGGTCAACTGTCCTCCGAAAGGCTGGGGTGGCTTGTGCCCGGCTTGTTGGAAGAAAAAGTGATTGCCCTGATCCGCTCCTTACCCAAGACTCTGCGGCGCAATTTCGTGCCCGTCCCCGACACAGCACAGCGCGTCGTTCCCCAGTTGAACTTTGGCAAAGGTTCGCTGCTCGGATCGCTCGCTGCCATCCTCGGCCGAATCGCCGAAGAACGCATCGCAGCAGACGACTTTGATCTGACGAAGCTGCCCGAACACCTGCAGATCAATGTGCGAGTCGTCGATGACGAGGGAAAGGACGTCCAGAAGGGTCGCAACCTCACCACACTCCGCTCGGAAATCTCCGAAGTCCGAAGTCAGGCCGAAGAAGACACGCAGGGAATCTCGGAGGATACTTGGACGCGCAGCGGTGCCGTGAAATGGGATTTTGACAGTCTGCCCACGGCGGTCTCGATTCAGCGTGGCGGTGTCAGCATGATGGCATATCCGGCACTGGTGGACGAGTCAACGGCGGTAGGGTTGCGGCTGTTCAGCTCAGAACCGTTTGCCAATCACCAACATCGCCAAGGTCTCTTGCGGCTTTATGCGGTCGCAACACGCAAGTCTTTGCGCGCGCAGGTGCGCTGGCTGCCGCAGTGGGATGAGACGTGCGTCTGGGCTGCGCACATTGTGAAACCCGACCAACTGAAAGCGCAGTTGCAGGACCTGATCGCCGCACGCGCCTTCCTACGACAGGATCCACTCCCGCGGACGCCCGCGATGTACGAAGCTCGTTTGGCCGATGCCGTCGAACGCATCGCCGTCGCCACGCAAGAGATCTCACCGCTGATTCCTCGCTTGTTCCAGGCCTATCAACAGGCCCGTTTGGCGACCGAATCTCTCACGGCCAAGCGATGGACAGCAGCCCGCCAGGATATCCAGCAGCAACTCGACCGACTCCTGGCAGACGGTTTCCTGTCACAAACTCCGTGGGAGTGGTTGCAGCAGTTCCCACGATTCTTGCATGCTATCCAACAACGCGCCGAAAAGCTGGCCCACGGAGGAGAAGCCCGCGACCAAGAGGGACTTCGACAGGTCGCAAACTGCCAAGAACAGTACGCAACGCAGCGGATCAAGAACGAACAGATGGAAGAATGGGACCCGATGCTGGAACAATATCGCTGGATGATCGAGGAATTCCGCGTATCATGGTTCGCGCAGTCGCTGGGCACTTCGCTCAAGATTTCGCCGCAGCGGCTGGATGCCCACTGGGCCAAAATCTGTCGGCCGTGATCGCAGGTGCAGCTTGGCTGGCGATTCCATCCTGCGCACCTCTCGTTGACTCTCAATCCTCTCATGGAGAAACACCGGAATGTCGGATCTCGCAGAAGTACTTTCTGTCGCACAAACGGCTGCCCGATCGGCCGCGAAGATTTTGCTGCACCACTTTGGTCGCGTCGAAGTCCACCACAAACAGGCGTCGCACAACCTGGTCACGACCGCCGACGTCGAATCGGAGCAGGAAATCTCGCGAATCATCGAAGATCGGTTTCCCGAACACTCGATGCTGCGCGAAGAGGCCGGATCGACCGGCGGTGCCAATGCGGAACATCTGTGGATCATCGACCCGCTCGATGCGACAAACAATTACGCCCACGGGATCCCGCATTTCTGCATCTCGATTGGCTACGCCCATCGAGGTCAGCGGCAAGCGGGCGTGGTCTATGACCCGATTCGCGACGAGATGTTCACCGCCCGACTCGGGGGCGGAGCTTTTCTGAACGACCGTCCCATTCGCGTTTCGCAGCCGGTCGATCTGACCGAATGCATCATCGCCACAGGTTTCTATTATGAGCGTGGCGAGGTGATGCGGCGCACGCTGGATGCGCTGCGCGCGCTTTTTCATCAGAACATCCGAGGCATGCGGCGGATGGGGGCCGCCGGCCTGGACCTCAGTTGGGTCGCCTGCGGCCGCTTCCAGGCCTTCTTTGAATACCGCCTCGCCCCCTGGGACTACGCCGCCGGCTCCTTGATTGTCGAAGAAGCGGGAGGTCGCAGCAGCAACCGCGGTGGACAACCGTTGACGCTCGATTCCGGCAGCGTGATTGTGGCGGGCCCGACCGTTTTTTCGGCGGTGCAGCAGGTGGTCGCCTGGCCCTGATGGCTCAGTAGGCTCCCCGCACCGTCATGCGAATCGCATACAGCCCTTGGCTGGCCGTGATAAACAGAGTCTTGCGGTCACCCCCACCAAAACAGACGTTGGCCGTCCAACGTTCCTCCAGGGGAATTACGCCCAGCTTCCTGCCTTCCGGATGGAAGACGCTCACGCCCTCGCGACCGGTCAGGTAGACATTGCCCTGCTCGTCCAGCGTCATCCCGTCAGAACCACTCATGCAAAACAAACGTTTGCCGGTCAGTTCGCCGTCGGCTTCGATTGCGTACGCATACGTGCGGCCCGCCCGAATATCCGCCACGTACAAAATCTTTCCGTCGGGAGTCCCCACGATCCCGTTCGGTTGCTGCAGATCATCAGCCACGCGGCGGAGCGTTTCTCGATCGGCGCTCAGGAAGTAGACGCACTGCGCTTCCTGCTCGGCCGGCCCACGATTCCAGTACGGACGTTTGTAGAAAGGATCGGTGAAGTAGAGACCGCCGTCTGGTCGGATCCACAAGTCGTTTGGGCCGTTGAGCAGCTTGCCCTCGAACCGATCGACCAGGACCTCGTGCTTGCCTTGACCGTCGATCGACCATAGCTGGTTGTTCTCGTCAGCACACGCGAGCAAATGACCGGACGAGTCGAAGAAAAGTCCATTGCTTCGCCCGCAGGGCTGCAGGAATGTCGACAGTTCTCCATCGACGCTCCACTTCAAGATCCGGTCATTCGGCTGGTCAGTGAAGTAGATGTTTCCATCACGGTCCGCGGCAGGACCTTCGGTAAATTGAAAGCCGTCGGCCAGTTGCTCGACCATCGCTCCCGGTGCCACTGTTTCCGGCGGTTCGCCCAACACACCCCCCCCCATTGCCTGACAGGCAGTCACAAACGCCATCGTAAAGCAGAGTCGCATAGGTCACCTCGAGACCATTCAGGTTGTCGCGTGAATCGGACCGATGTCAGCGTACCAGATGAGCACCTCTCCGCAATCTAGCCCCCCACGTGGTGAATTTGACACAGTCCGATTTAGGGGAATGGCGAAACAGCAACCGGGATTGCCGACCGATCGATCGAGAAGAATGGTAATCCATGCGAGCTGAAGAAGAAATCAGGATGGAGACAATACAGGGGAGAGAGAACGCGGATCGTTGCGGATGCCGCGGATGAACGCGGATCGGAAAGGAAGTTAGAAGGGACCGTAAGGGTCTACGGCAGGACACGGGTAGGACACACCCAGATCTACGCAGAAAGGCGAGCTTGAGGGTCTGGCCGCAAACCCTCGCTGTTACGTGCCAGGTGCCCGGGCATTCGAGAAACCGATTCACGTTTCAACTCCAACATCCGCGTTCCATTACGCAGCCGGGGCATCCTGTCCGCATTCGATCCGCATTCATCCGCATTCATCCGCATTCATCCGCGTTCATCTGCGTTCATCTGCGTTCATCCGCGTTCATCCGCGTTCATCCGCGTTCATCCGCGTTCATCCGCGTTCTCCTCCTCATCCGCGTTCATCCGCGTCTTCATCCCTCTGCATCTCCATTCATCCCCATTCCCCGCGCCACCCCGCTCACCCGCGTCCCCCTAATCCCCTGGAATCCCGCAAACCACGAATCACGCCCGCTCCCTCACGACAACTCGCGGCAAGCGAACTTTCCGCGAGGGCCATTTGCGTGGTCCGCTGTGTCTTCCGGTCACGCCGGCTGAAAGGTCCCAAAGCGCGGTTGCCCCCTCCGAACCAGTCCCAGTAAACTGCCGCTCCCGAGATGCCGATAAGACGGCCATTGACTCTCTGGGCATCCAGGTCCGTGTGACGCTCGCGGTGAACCCTTGGTTCGGTCGTCTTCTGGCGGAGGGACCCGCAGCGAACGAAGAAAGGCGCGCATGATGGGACAATTAGCCGGTCGACGGGTCATCGTGACAGGCGGGGCAGGATTCCTGGGGAAAGCCGTGTGCCAAGAACTGGCTCGCCACTCACCTCAGCAGATCTTCATCCCACGGAGTCGCGAACACGATCTGCGAGACATGAAGGCGGTGCAAAGGCTCCTTTCCGACGTTCAGCCCGACGTGATCATTCACCTGGCAGCCGTGGTGGGTGGCATCGGCGCGAACCGCAGCAATCCCGGTCGGTATTTTTACGACAACGCGATCATGGGCATCCAGTTGATGGAAGCCGCTCGGCAGTTCGCCGTCCCGAAATACGTCCAGGTCGGTACGATCTGTTCCTACCCGAAACACACACCGGTACCGTTTTGCGAGGACGATCTCTGGACCGGTTACCCTGAGGAGACGAACGCGCCGTACGGACTGGCGAAGAAGATGCTGCTGGTGCAAGCTCAAGCCTATCGACAACAGTATGGGATGAATGCTGTCACGCTGCTGCCGGTCAACCTATACGGACCGCACGACAACTTTGATCTGGAGTCGAGTCACGTCATTCCCGCTCTGATCCGCAAGTTCCTGGAAGCGCGCGATGCAGGACGGGAGTCGGTCGAGGCCTGGGGCACGGGCCGCGCATCGCGTGAATTCCTGTATGTGCGTGATGCTGCGCGAGGGATCGTATGGGCGGCGGATCGCTATGACGACGGCGAGCCGGTAAACCTCGGCTCCGGGCAGGAAATCACGATCCGCGATTTGGCCGAGCAGATCGCCGTCCTGTGCCGCTTCGAAGGCCAGATTCACTGGAATGCCAACCAGCCCGACGGACAACCGCGCCGCTGCCTGGACACGACACGGGCCCGAGAGCGATTTGGTTTTCAAGCGGAGACGCGGCTGGAAGAGGGGCTTCGTGAGACGATTGCCTGGTACGAGCGATGTCGCGGCTCGGACGGGATTCGTAGCGCCGCCTGATCTCGTCAGGCGACAGAACTCGCCGCCCACCGTTTGGCTCGTCATGCAATTCCACCGCGTCGGGGCCCTGTCGGGCGGGGCGTGGTCAGGTCCCTTAGGAACGATGCTGCCGGGCCTGCTGCAATTCTGCCTTTACTTCGCGAAGCGTGGCTGCCTGCCGCTGCACACGATCGCGAAGTTGTTCGATTGCTTGTTGCTGTTGCTCCGACCGTTTCTGCAATTCGGTGGCAAGCCGGGACAAGTGCATCGTGGCAAGCCAGTCGACCGAATGGAGTCGCGCATAGCGCTGCAGCGCCGTGCGGGCCGCGACAGGATAGAAGGCGATGACGTCATTGACGACCATCATTTCATGTCGATCACTGACTTCCGTCAATCCGTTGATGATCGCTTGCCAGCTAGGCCATTGACTCACCTCATGGGGATCGGCAGGTGGGCAAAGATACAATCGAGCGTCATCAATCAGAATCACCGACTGATCATCGATTGTCTTGAGGGCGGCCAACTCCTGCAACAGAGGGCATTGCGACGTCTGACCGGCCGTACCGTCGGCCACACACCAATGCGCATCCAACCAGTACAAGACTCCTTGCCCCTCAAAGCGACCTCGCAGATTCCGCAAGACAGTGGCGGAATCTCCTTCGTGCACGTGAACATGCGGTTGATTTGCGAATCGTGTCTGGGCCGCTCGGCACAAATCCGGTGACAACTCGACGGAGTGAATTTCTTCAAAGCGATCGATGAATTCGCTGACCGTATCGCCGCGAAACGTACCGGTTTCTACCAGAACCGAAAGCGAGATTACGTCTTGCAGACACTCCACCAGCCGGCTGTCGAGAGAAAAGACCACGGCACCCATCACACCTCCTCACAGCAAAAGGTCGTTCCGCGGGTTCCATCGGCGCGCTTCACTCGAATTCGACCCTCGGCAACTTGGGTCATTGTAAGGGCTGCGCGGCATTCACAGAATGTCGCTCTGCGCAACCCCGCGCGGAAGAGCGCCATCACGGAATCGCTGAGCACTGCCACCAGGCAAGAAGATCGAGTTCCATGCGAAAGCGTGTGTTCTCTTTCTTCGAACCGGCAATTCACCGGCGAGGCGACGTCACGAGAAGTGGTCCGCGGTACAGCCGCGTTGCTCATTTCCAATCGATCTTGCGGCTCCAAACGGACTCTTGTATCATTCCTCCGCCATCGGATTCCCACCGACTCGCCTTTCGTGGCGATGCGGTCCGAATTCCCGTGGCGAGCATCGGACGGCGAAGATCGTGACTGTATCCGCGAGCCCACAGGTGTTCATGTGACGTTTGCCAGCCTGACCTTCTTTCTCTTCTTGCCGATTGTTTTTGCGCTGCACTGGATGCAGCGACGTGGATCGGCAGCAGAATGTGGTCCTGATCCTCGCGAGCTACCTGTTCTACGGTTGGTGGGACTATCACTTTTGCGTTTGATGCTGCTTTCGAGCCTGGTTGACTATGCGATGGGTCGTGCGTTGGGTCGAACGGACGCACCGGGCTATCGGCGAGCGTGGTTGAGCATCAGTCTCTTGAACAATCTCGGTCTGCTGGCGTTCTTCAAGTACTTCAATTTCTTCCGCGAGAACTTTGTTCAGTTGGCCGACCAGATTGGCTGGCAGGTCAACGCGGGAACTCTGGAAATCATTTTGCCCGTCGGAATCAGTTTCTACACCTTCCAGACGCTCAGCTATACGATTGATGTCTATCGTCGGCGATTGGAGCCGACCGAAAGTTTGACGCACTATCTCGCCTTCGTCTCGCTTTTTTCCTCAATTGGTTGCCGGCCCGATCGAGCGTGCGACACGTCTGTTGCCGCAGTTTGCTCAGCGGCGAATTTTCGACGAACAGAACAGTCGTGAAGGAATGCGGCAGATTCTGTGGGGTTTGGCCAAGAAGCTGGTGCTGGCGGACCGCTTGGCGGCGTTCGTCGACACGGCGTACAACGACCCGTCATCGGCCAACGGCCCGATCCTCGTGCTGGCCACAATCTGCTTTGCCTTTCAGATCTACTGCGATTTTTCGGCCTATTCGGACATCGCGATTGGCACGGCCCGGTTGTTTGGCATCCAATTGAGCCGAAATTTCGCCTATCCGTACTTCTCCCAGAGTCCGACGGAGTTCTGGCGGCGCTGGCACATCTCCCTTTCGACCTGGTTTCGCGACTACGTCTACATTCCGTTGGGAGGCAACCGCACGACGCGACGTCCGTCAGGCCGTCAACGTGATGGTAACGTTTCTGTTGAGTGGTTTGTGGCATGGTGCGGCTTGGCGATTTGTGTTTTGGGGCGGCATCCACGGCGCCGCTGTCGCGTCAGACGGCATCACGCGCGGATCGACGGCGGAGCGGGAAGAGACACCGGGTGGCGAGACGCTGCTTCCGACGCCGCGGATCCTCGCGCGGATGATCGGGACCTTTACGTTGGTCTGCTTCGGCTGGGTCTTTTTCCGAGCTGCTGACTTGCGGCAAGCAGGTCTGATTCTGCATCAGATCCTGGCCGACCTATTCTCTCCGGCCGCCTACGGTCGGCTGCTAACGACAATCGAGACCGATTCCGTCCTGCGGTCCACTCTGTTACTGCTGTTAACCTTCGTCGTCCTGGAGTGGATTCAGCGTCGGGAAACGCACGGACTACGGCTTGGTCACTGGCCGGAGCCGATCCGGTGGGCCACTTATTCGTTAATCATCTGGGGTGGGCTGAACCTGATGCCCACCGATCAGGTGAATCCATTCATCTACTTCGCCTTTTAAGGTCCGAGCATGGCGCGTTTTCTGCTGCGCATCACCGTGTTCTTCATGCTGCAAGCGGGTCTGGCATGGCTCGTGTTTCCTCCTGCCTTCTCCCAGCCGCGGCCGGGCTATCTGGCCGCTCTGGAGGACAAGCTGGCGCTGTTGGAAGAAGACGGTCCGCCGCGAGTGATTTTCACGGGAGGATCGAGCACTGCGTTTGGAATCAACTCTCAGGTTTTCCAGGAAGCACTCGACCAGAAGCCGGTCAATTTGGGCCTGCATGCGGCGATGGGAATGGATCTCTACCTGCGGATCGTCGAACAACATGCTCGCCCAGGCGACCTCATCGTGTTGCTGCCGGAATACGCTCTGTTATCCGACCGTCTCGAAATGCCGTCTTCAGATATCCGGCGTCTGCTACGCAACTGCCCATCGGCCTGGCGCTATTTGGGCGGCAATCTGCGGGGTGTGAAACAGTTTCTGGACACGATGGCGTTGTCGGAAGCAGCCTATTGGGTCCAGAAGGGAACCCGCATTCAGCGGAGTCAGCTGAAGCAACTGAAACGACGTTTTCGGTCACGCCGCGGTCGGTCCGCCGAGCAGGTCGCCGCGCACCGTCGCCTCCCGCATCCCGCCAACGAAAACTCGATCTACCAACGTGCCAACTTCAATCAGTTCGGTGACATGGTGGGCCATCACGGCCTTCCGTCGCCGACGGATCACCAGCCTTCGAATGGCGTGGCATTTGATGAAGAGCAATTGATGAAGTCGATCGAGCGTTTGAACGTGTGCGCAGATCGCTGTCGTCGTCAAGGAGCCGATGTTATCTTCTCCTATCCCCCGATTGTCGATCAGAATCTCGTTCGTTGTCGAAATCGGATTCATCAAATGCAGCAGATTCTCGAGCAAGCTTTGCGAATGCCGATTGTCAATCGCCCTGAAGATGTGGCGTTTCCCTTGACGCAGTTTTTCGATACGGATCTGCATCTGACAGAGGCCGGCCAGTACGAACGAAGCCGCATTCTGCTCCACGGCCTGTCACGAGAATTGGCAGCCCGACGTCAAACGGACGCCAAGTGGCGATAGGCTCTGGAATCGCTGATTTCGAAGTTCCGCACTGGGCTCTTGAGGAATCCCTTTTCGCCCGAAATGTCGCATCGCATCGTAACCCGCACATCAGTTTTGAAGTTGCGCATTTCCCGGATTTTCCTCTTCCGTTGAGCGAAACGCCGCTGAAATCGTAACCCGCAGCGTCAGTTTTGAAATTGCACGTTCGGCGTGCATCCTAACCCGCAGCGTGAGCGAGGGATCTTGACCCATCGGCGCAATCGATGTCCTCGCTGACGCTCTTTGAAGTTGCACATTTCCGAATTTCCCTCCTCCGATGTGCGGAATGCCCGCGAAATCCTAACCCGAAGCGTCAGCGAGGGAGACACGTCCCAACGGTTCTAAAGTGTTCCCTCGCTTACGCTTCGGGTTGAGAAAGATCGAAACGTGCAACTTCAAAACTGACGCTGCGGGTTACGATGCGCCCCCAAGGCGACACTTCCAAACACGCTGTAGCGGTTCGAGGGAACATCTCCTGGCCTCAACCGCACCGGCAACAGCCGGGTTTCAGGGCCAGTGCCGAGGGAGTTACGGCCAGGCCGCCTTTCGAAGTGCAACGCAGCGAAGCCGGCATGGCTTGACCGACGGCGTAGACCGCATCGATCGTGTCATCCAGCGGGACGAGGTTGGGGTAGCCGCCGAGCACGAGGTCGGCGTTTACGAACGCACCGGCAGCGGCGGCCCCATTGCGTGTATGGCAGGGGATCTCGACCGTGCCATGGAGCAGATCACACACTGTCCCCATGGTATTTTGAAAAGCGATCGCCGCCGCATCGCAGGCTTGTCGCGCGGTGCCTCCTACGGCATCCACGACCGCGGCGGACGCCATCGCCCCGGACGCGCCGATTTCGACCTGGCAGCCGGCCATTTCGGCTGCGAAGGTCGCTCGCAGCGCCAGAATTGCGCCGATCGATCCGGCCGCCAAGAGTGCGCGCGCGATCTGATCACGCGACAGGGACCGCTCTTCGGCCAACGTCACCAGCGTTCCGGGGATCACACCTGCCGATCCGCCGGTGGGCGCGGCACACACGACTCCCATCGCAGCGTCGACGTGCATGACCGCCAGCGCATCGCGCCGCCGCGCACGTGTGGAGGCTGCTGGTCGCGAGACGTCCCTCGGCCTCGGCACGAAAAATGGCTCCAGCGCATGCCGGCAGCAACTGCATGCCCGTGAAATCGGGTTCCAAACCCTGGGCAACGGATCGGGCCATAATGTCATAGCGCCGGAGCATCTCTTGCATCACTTCGGCTTGACTGATCCCCAGCAATTGGGACTCGTACTCGAGGGCCAGTGCTCCCAGAGAGATCCCGCGCCGTTCGGCGATCTGAACGATTTCGGCTGCGTTGCCAAAGGCGGCGGCGCCTTTCTGCAGAAAATAGACGGGCATCGACTCCCACACGCGGCTGCGATGATCCAGCGCGGTCAGCTGCTGTCGGAATGCTTCGGGTAACGCGTCTTGGCAGCGGTTCCTCACGCGGACCAATCCGTCGACGCGATCAACGACCGGCTCGTCCAGTGGTTGGGCAAACCGGGTCAGAAGTGCGAGAGCCGCCTCTGCCTGATCCGCAGCGACTTCGACCAACGATTCAAAGGCGGAACCGTTCCAGAGCACGGGGTAACCATCGATGTGGGTAATTTCCACTTCGCCGCCACCGATCGAGCGAGCGACCAGCCGCGCGTGTCGACCGTTCGCCGCTGCCAGTTCCATTTCCACGGTGTTGGGATGGTCGGCTTTCGCCAGTCGGTCGACTCGAAACTCGATCTGCAACCCCGCATGCTGGGCATCCTGCAGCGACGTGAAGAAGGAATCCTCGGTGATCGGCTTGTCCATGAATCCCATGGCGAAACCGCGATCCGCTCCCTGTGTCGCGTAGGTAACGGCGTACGAACCATTCGCGTCGAACGTCAGAATGGCCTGCTGCGGCATTTCGCCGAGCAACGAACGTGCCATCTTGGCAATGTGATAGGCGCCGGCGGTGTGCGAGCTGGAGGGTCCTCGCATCACAGGCCCCAACACGTGATTGAGGATACTAATCGTCTTCATGGCTACCTTGCAGACCTGTCTGGTATTTTGCCCTACCGGGAATCAGTACTGGAAAGGCAATTCTACAGATCTCGGTAGTTCCGCGATACGTTTAGTAGCGTGCCAGGCCAAGTTGGTAGAGGGTCTCGCACATCATGTGACGTCGCAAATAGGGCCGCACGACGCGTCGAATTTCCCGGGGAGTAGGTTCGTGACCCAAGACGCGACGGCGCAGCCGAGCCATTTCGCGGAATCCCACGGTCTCGACAAGCTGCGAAGTCTTTTGTTGTTCCGTGACACGAAAGGCGCCCAGGAAGCGTGGAAGCCGAACGAAGCGCAGACCGGCAGCGCGAAATCTCAGGATCAAATCCCAGTCCAGGGCAAAGTGAAAGGATTCGTCAAGTCCCCCTCCCGCGCGATCCCAAGCCGAACGGCGCCAGAACATTGTTTCCTGCGGAATGTAGTCCGCCCAGGGCAGGACGTGGTCATCATGGGGCGGCAGAATCCACCGGCCAATTTCGTGGCCCTGTTCGTCGACGAGCAACCGGTGACCGTACACAACGTCCGTCTCCGGGTGTTGCTGAAAATAGCGTCCGACGTAAGCCAGACTGCCAGGCAGCAACAGGTCATCGGAATTGAGGAAGGCCATGATCTCGCCGCGAGTATGCGCCATGCCCAGGTTAATCGCGTGCGCCTGTCCGCGGTCGGGAGCTGACTTCCAGTATGCCAACAGCGGAGCGTGCCGCTGAATGATTTCCAAACTCGAATCGGTCGAGCCCCCATCCTGAACAACATACTCCAGGGACGGATACTGCTGATCGGTCACACTGCGGATCGTCTGTTCCAGGTATTCGGCCTGATTGAGGCTTGGCGTCACGATCGAGATCATGGGCGCATTCGTCGGCGCCGGCGTTTCGTGATAGCGGGGTGGCAATTGCACCGGACGCGGATCATGGACTTTGAGTTTGAAAAGTTTGCGCCGAAAATGCGACTGGATGAACTCAGCTATCGGCCGAGGTAAAAAGCGGATCGCGGAGTTGGGGTGCCGCGCGAGGAACTCGAGTTCCTTGGCCAGATATCGGCTAAGGACGGCAGCCTGGTCGCGAGTTGCCGACCAGCTGGAGCCGGATGAATTCCAGCGTTGGATTCCCCCCATTGCGTGGCGGAGGACCGTCCGATCGAAAGTCGTGGAGTACTCGCGCAAAACCGATTCGCTCGCGGCCTTGGCATGGGCATATTGCAGGATGCGGCGTGACGAGACACGGCCGTTCCGTTCCGCCATCAAGTCGTTTAGTTCCTGTAGCGACCCCACTCGATGGTCGTGACACTGGACACCCCAGCGTTGCCCCTGGGGGTGAAATCGCCGAGAGCCCAACAGGATCGGCAGAGGCGCAAACCGCATTCCGGCGTCGGCCAGCCGCAACCAGAAGTCGTAGTCAGCCCAGTAACGCAGCCGTGACTCCGGCGCGAGACAACGCTCCAAAACCTTCCGACGGAAGAAGACGGCCGGCGACTGCAGAAAACAATCGAACCGGAGGGCCTGGTGGGACCAAGCTTGGGCGTCGAAGATTCGCAACTCCTCCCCGTGGGCGTCAATGTGCTGGATCGCTCCATAGACCACGTCGACTTCCGGGTTCTGTGTCAGAAAAGCACGAACTTCGCGTAAAGCCTCGGGAGCGTAGCGATCGTCAGCGTTCAGCCAGCCAATGATTTCGCCGGTGGTTGCTCGAATTCCCTTACCGATCGCGTCGGCCGGGCCGTCATCTGCTTCTTGTATAAGCTCTAGTTGACCGCGATGACGCCGCAGGATTTCGGTCGTGTCATCGGAGCTTTCGCCGTCAACCACGATCACTTCGGGGTCGACATCGGGTTGAGTCCAGACGCTTTCGAGACACGGCTCGAGATAGCGTCCTGCATTCTTGCACGGAACGACGATCGAGAATCGCAACATATTGCTCTCCGATGTCGAGCGGTCAACGAGCCGCTCGCGTTCGGTCCTCTTCGATTTCTCCGTTGTGGAAAGCGAAGTGGGTTGTGGTGATGTTTGCGTTGTGCGTCATCCCGGACCACCCAAGGGCCTTCGGTAACCGCCATGGCGTCTACGATTCAGCCGAGGCGATTGCTCGCCGAGGGGCAATCCTGACCAACGAAATGCTGTCACAGCCAGCTGCATCGAGCTCGTCGGGCCGGCTGCCCATCCATCCGCGAGGATGCACGGAGCGTGCGCCGGGAAACCTCTGATCAGTTTTTCGGCCAAAATTTCCGCAGAATCCATCAAAACCGCCTAATCCTCCCCTTTCCTTCGACCGTTCCAGACGAACGGCCGCGCCGGCGTGACGCATGGCATCGGGTCAATCGCTTGCTTTCCTGTCGACGGAACAGAATCGCGGGCGTTCCTGGGGCGTGGCGGCAAAAAAGCCAAAGTCCCTACAGGCCATTCAACCGATACAAGGCAACGGTGTCGTTGGAACGGACAGCTGTCGAAGGAGGAGTCGAGCCGTGTGGAGTTCGTGGAAAAAGCAGAAGCAACCGGTTTCGCGGCACAAGGCAGTGGAAGATCTGTGGCAGAACAAGCTGGAGTGCAAAACAACGCACCGGAGTCTGCTGTTTTTCACCGTACACAAAGCCGCCTCTTCATTCGCCGCGCAACTACTGCACCGAATCGCGGTGGAACATGAAATCTGCACGCTCGATTACGATGGATACCTGCGCCAGTGACACCTCACGAGGCGGATGCAAAACTTCGTCCGGCGCAGAGGCGGTCTATCACAGCGATCAGGTGACAGATGCCGGAGAGATCCAGCCACAACTGCAAGCCTTGTTCTTGCCGCAGGGTTGCTTGTACGCCCCCATTCGCCGACCAACGCTACTCTCGGCCTTGGAGCGGCTGGACGATTTTAAGACGGTGATTCTGCTGCGTGACCCTCGGGATTGCCTGACCTCGCTGTATTTCTCGATCGCCTACAGCCATCGACCACCCGACAATTCGGTCGCTCGACAGCAATTCTTTGAGCATCGGGAGGAGGTGCGTCAGCGGGAGATTGACGAATTCGTGCTCGCCGAGGCCCCTCACTGGTTGCAGCGATACAGCCAATACTGCCAGGCGTTGGAGCAACACCCGGATGTGCACCTGTTGACCTATGAACAGCTCGTCCTTGACTTCCCGACTTGGCTGGACCGCTTGGCCGAGATCTGGGGCTTGGAGTTCTCGCGACGACTTCGAAACCGGCTGACGCGGATGGCCAACTTCGACGTGCAGGACGAGAACATTTACTCGCACAAACGCCAGGTGTTGCCGGGTGACCATCGGCGAAAGTTGAAACCCGAAACGATTCAGCAGGTCAGCGAGCTCTTCCAACCGGTACTCACGCCACTCGGCTACTCCATCGGCGACGAAGAAGCGCGTGCCGCCTGACCAACATGCGGCCCGCACGCACACCATCTCTACACGCGTGATCCGCCATCGGCCACGAGGGACCGCTTTTCGGCGGTCCCATTTCTCGACCTGCCAGGCCGATTCGTGAGTAACAACATTTCGCGCCGCTCCGCATTCCCCCACCACACAATCACGCCACACCAGCCCCCAACCATGGGCAGCACGGCAGCGCTCTGACCTACGTTTTCGGCAGATGTGTTGGTGGCGAATCTTCTTCGTCATCCGGGCCGTCTTCGTCGTCCTCCTCGTCATCGAGTTCTTCCTCGTCGTCCTCCAGGTCATCCTCGATTTCCATCTGATCGGCCATCCAGGCCAATCGTCCGAGCAGGCGGCAGCAAACGATCGCTAGGTAGCAACCAGCGACAACCCCGTAGACACGTGCCGCAGAAGGTTGAGAGGCCCAGAGCAGCACGAGGAAGGGAATCGCGAGCACGATCGCCAACGTGAATGTCTCGCCGTAGTAGGCGACCCAAGCGGGGCGAAGTTGTCGGATGCTGGCGCGGACTCTTGCGGAGAAGGGCACGAAGGGAGAGTTGGCTTCCAACATCGACAACAGGACGATCGGCCACAGGACGGGCGTCAACAGCATACCGGTCCACAGCGGAACACCCAGCGATTGAAGCAACGTGGCGGACAGCATGCCGGGCAGCGAACTGATGGACAGGCTGTTCACGAAAAACAGCAGCACGCGCCCGCGATCCAACAGATCATTGGACGGCCAGTATGGGACGTGGTCCTGGCCATCGGCCGTGAATTCGATCACGGCCAGCAGCGGCGGCAGGCAGAAGCCGGCCAGAAGGGCGGTGAAAAAGATCGTGATCAACGAAACAAACACGGCCAAAATGGACTCAAGCGACAGAACGCGAGTCATCGAGTTGACCAAATCCAACAGCCAGAAGACTCCCAGTACACCTACGGACAGAGCGACCCACACCGGTAGAATTTCGAGGTGAAATGGAAACGACAGGATTCCGGATCGCATTGGCTGGAGCGGCCGCGGCGGTTCCTCCGCTTCTCGCCGCTGAACGTACTGTTCGGCTTCCTGCATCAGCCGCCCGGCGATCCGTTTGCGGGTCTCGTCCATCACCGTGGGTGGTTCGTCCAAGATGACGTCGCTCGCGTCGGCCGGTTGGAACCGAGGAGGATCAGGCGGCGCAGGCGGTACGACCGTCGGTCGGCCGCAGTCGGGGCAGATCACCTGCTGCCCCACCTGGTCCTTGGGCGCATCCAAGAGTGTGGCGCAGGTCGCGCACGGGAACTTGATGAAGACTTCCTTTCCCTGTGCGCGGTCCTTTCCCCGCGCGGGGGTCGTCGGTTGTTCTTCGTCCTGCAAACGGTACTCGTCACCGGTGTACCGCGGCTGAAATTTCGGGCGCGGGGCCGGGGGCGGTCGCACACGAACGGGGGTCGAGCAATCGGGGCAGATGACCTTCTGACCGATTTGTGACGCGTGCGCGTAGCTGCGTGTCCCGCACACGTCACAGACGACGGGGACGTCGGGGTCCGGGCTACGTTTGCTGTCCGTCATCGAGCAGGCCTCGCGCGTCGGAAACCGGGCAATGCGGTCACCCGGGTTTTTGAGGTCGAAAACCCCATGCAAGCGATCAACGGGAGCGAAAAAATGTACGAGCGTGTTCCCACCCCGGCGGCTGCCGCACGGGGTCGGCCGACTCGGCATCCCGCACATCGTATCGGACGCTTTCCGGGCAGGCAAATCGCGGGGAGGCCACAATCGGGGTCGAAGGTGGCCTGAGGGACCGTCTCTTCCCGCACCGGCGCAGCTCACTATACTGGAGTCCGCTGTTCTTGGGACAATTCTTCCCAGACGTGATGAACCCAAGGGAACCGAGACGGGGAATGTCTTGATTGTTGGACCGGTCTTTACGCGGGAACTGGTGACGGCACCTCGTCGCGGTCGGTTGTTTCTTTACCGAGCGGTCTACGCAGGCGTGCTGTTTGGCGTGATGTGTACGGCGTGGCTATTGTTAACGCAAACCCAGACAATCCGCAGCGTAGGCGACATGGCACGCTTCGGGGCGATTCTGTTCCAACTGTTGGCGCCGCTGCAACTGGCGATTGTCGTCTTTTTCGCGGCCTTATCGACGGCGGGAGCCGTGTCACAAGAAAAGGATCGCAAGACGCTGATCCTGTTACTGTTGACACGTTTGAACAATAGCGAGTTGGTCCTGGGAAAACTGCTGGCCAGTCTGGTTCACGTGCTGACCATGTTACTGGCCGGCTTGCCGGTGTTTGCGTTGGCGATGCTCTTCGGCGGAATCTCGGTACACCAGGTCGTGCGCGTCACACTGGTCACACTCGTCACCGCCCTCGCCGCCGGAACGCTGGGGTCCACCATGGCTCTGTGGCGAGAGAAAACCTTTCAGACGCTGGCGCTGACGGCTTTGGCGATTGTTTTCTGGATTCTGATTTGCGAAGCGGTCGCAGTCGGTGTGCTGGGAGCGAATCCTGCCGGCATCGCTGCCGAGACGTGGGCAAATTCGCTCAGTCCCCTGCGAGCGGTCACGGCGGCGGCCCGGCCGGATGTGGACTTGGGGACCGATTCCTGGTGGCAGAATTCGGTTCTGGTCTACTGTCTGTTCGCCGGACTGGCAACCACGCTCGGAAATGCCCTGGCCGTCGCCCGAATTCGTGTCTGGAATCCGTCGCGCGAAGTACGATCGGAATTACGAGTGGAGGTCGACGAGCGGCAGAGCATTTGGGGCGCGGAGCACGACCTGGACGTCGGCGAGCGGCAGGCGCGGGCCGAGCGAGCTCGCGAGAAGCACGTGGATACGCGGAAGGCGGCGGTCGGGCCTTCCAGACACCGGCAGGTGTGGACCAACCCGATCCTCTGGCGCGAGGTCTGCACCTGGGCCTACGGTCGCAAGGTGATCGGCATTCGTGTGGCGTACCTCCTGCTGGCCGCTGGCACGTTGGCGGGCGTAGCTTGGTTGGTCGGAAATGACACCGGCTACCAAGACATTCAGGATATGCGGGCGCACTGCCGCTCGTTGCTCAACCGACGGTCTTGCTGTTCGTCGTCAGCCTGGTCATCATCAACGCTTTGGCTGTGACCTCGGTCACGACGGAACGCGATGGCCGATCACTGGACTTGCTGCTGGTCACGGACCTTTCGCCGGCCGAGTTCCTCTTCGGCAAGTTAGGTGGCGTATTCTGGGTAACGAAGGAGATGGTGCTTCTACCGATCGCCCTGGCTGCGTATCTCTGGTGGAGCGGTCCATTGGAAATGGAAAACTTGGTGTACGTCGTGATCGGGCTGTTGGTGATGGACCTCTTCGTGGCGATGCTTGGGATCCACTGTGGCATGACGTATGCGAATTCGCGCGTCGCGATCGGTGTCAGTATCGGCACGGTCTTTTTCCTGATTCTGGGGATCGCCGTCTGCATTCTCATGATGATCTCGTTCAGCGGGTCCTTCCACGTTCAGCTGGCACCCTTTTTGGCCTTCATCCTGGGTGGCAGCGTGGGGCTCTATGTTTCGCTAGGCATTCGCAACCCGTCCCCCGCAATTCTGATCGCCTCGCTGTTGTTGCCGTTCGCAACGTTCTATGCGATAACCAGCTATCTGTTAAATTTGCCTCTGGCCGTCTTTTTAGTGACAGCGGGGGCCTATTCGTTTACAACCGCAGCAATGATGGTTCCGGCCCTCTCCGAGTTCGATTTTGCGATGGGCCGAGGTTCGGTCGCCGAGGAATAGGCTCACGATCGTGCAAGCCCTTGTGGATTCGTTTCCTCTGTTCGGCGCCATGTTGGTGCTGATGGGCCTGTCGGCCTTCTTTTCGGCCAGTGAAGCGGCCCTGTTCTCGCTTCGCGCCCCTGACCGAGCGGCACTGCGAAACGGGAACCGAGGGCAGCGTGCGGCCTACAGCCTGCTATCCGATCCGGATCGGCTACTGTCCGCCGTGTTGTTCTGGAACTTGTTGGTCAACATTGTCTATTTCTCCATCGCCTCCCGGTTGGCTCTGCGAATGCAACAGCAGCCCAATGCTTCGAAGGCGCTCGTCTTTGGCGTCACCTTCGGCGCGCTGTTGGCAATTATTTTTTTCAGCGAAATGCTGCCGAAGAGCCTGGCGGTTCTGATGGCGCGGTCCCTGGCCGCATTGGTCAGTCTGCCGCTGACGGTCGCCGTGCGTCTGGTGGACCCGCTGATGCCCGGTTTGCGACTGGTCAACCTGTTGTCACGAAGGCTGATCTGGCCCTCCTTCGCGCCGGAGCCCTATCTGGATGTGACCGATCTGGAGCGCGCGATCGAGCTATCGACGACGGATGCGCACCTGATCGAACAGGAAAGGAGCGTGCTGAGAAATGTCGTTTCCCTGTCGGAGCTGCGCGTGGACGAATGCATGCGCCCGCGGTCGCAGCTGGTGACCTTTCGACCACCCGTTCGGTGGCCCGACGTCCAGGCACAGGCACCGCCGAGCGGTTATCTGTTCGTGACGGAAGCGGAGGGCGAGGAGATCGTATCCGCCGTCGAGCTGCAGACGCTCGCCCAAATCCCGAATGACCACCTGGAGTACTATGCGGAACCGGTGATCTACGTGCCCTGGTGTGCGACGGTGGCCGATGTGGTGGAGCAAATGGAGGCGAAGGAACGCAACGCGGTCGTCGTGGTCAACGAACTGGGAGAGACGATCGGCGCGATGACGCGCAAGGACCTTTTGGATGTCCTCTTCACGAATCGATCCAGTCGCAGTGAACGCCTGCTAAATCGTCGCCCGATCCAGGAGATCGCGGCAGGACTCTGGCAAGTCACGGGCATGACCAACCTGCGCGTGTTAGCCGAACATTTTGACTTGGAATTGCCCGAAACGCCGCATGTCACGGTGTCGGGTGTCATCCAGGAATCCCTCCAGCGACTGCCGGTCGTGGGTGACGAGTGCCGTTGGGGGCTGCTGCAAATGGAGGTAACCGAGGTTCTGGATAACGGCCAAATCATGGTGAACTTGCGCCAGCGTGGGGAGGGAGAACCATGATCGGGGCGTTGTTCCTGTTCTTGATTGGCGTCGGCCTGAGTGCTTTCTTCAGTGGCTCCGAAACCGGCTTCTATCGCGTCACGCGAGTCCGTCTGACGATGGACGCGATGAGCGGCGACTTGGTCGCACGGAGTCTGATTTGGCTGACGAACAATCCCTCCGTTTTCGTCGCCACAACGTTGATCGGCAACAACCTAGCGAACTACCTGACGTCTCTGGCAATTGTTCTGGGCACAACGCGTCTCGTTCCCGACCAGGAGGAATGGGCTGGAATCGTCGCGCCGATGATCTTCTCCCCGCTGGTTTTTGTGTATGGAGAGCTGCTGCCCAAGAATCTGTTCTTCCACGCGCCCAACCGACTTCTCCGGTATGGCGGCCCGCTGTTTCTGGTGTTCGGCGTGCTGTTCCTTCCGATTTCGCTGCTGTTGTGGCTCCTGGGACGCGCTTTGCAGACCGTCGTGGGCCAAGCGCCGGAACAGATGCAGGTTTCGTTGGCGCGGCAGGAGTTGCAGCGGGTTCTGGATGAAGGACACCAGATCGGAATTTTGCGACCCGCTCAGCGACGCTTGGCACATGACATGTTGTCGCTGGCAAATTCACCGGTGGAACGCTTCGGCACGCCGATCGGACGCATGCCTTCGGTGAAACTCGGTGCTCAGAAGCGAGACGCGTACCGAATCGCTCGGCGGCAGAAGACGTCGACACTGCTCGTGACCGAAGCGACTGGTCGCCGGATCATCGGCTATGTCCGAATTCTCGATCTGCGAATGCAGCCGGGCGACTCGATCGACACGAGCCGACAGCTACTCGAGATTCCGCGAACGGAATCTCCCATCTCCACTCTCATGCGGATGCAGAGCAATCAGGAGTCGGTCGCGCGGATTATCGATGATCAGGCGCAAACAATCGGCGTGATTGACGCACGCCTCTTGTTGGATTCACTCCTGCGCCAAACCGACTCACAGGTGCTTTAGTGCGTGTCGCAAGGGCAGATACCGTTCGTAGCGACGTTTTTTCCGCGCAGCGAGGGCGACGAGGCGCTCCCGGGAAGTGCTACGCGCTGTAACGCAACGCAAAATCGTAGAACTCGCGTCAGTCCTTGCGGTAACCCAAGTCCTGAATCACGGCCAGCATCTCCTCGTAGCCGATGAACCGCCGACGATGCCGCAACTTGTATTCGTCGATCGCTTTCGCCAACTCCCGCGCGGGAGCGGTCAGCTCCTCGTGGCTGTTGCCGAACTGGCGACGCTCGACTAGCGGCGGCACGGCCGCCCCGTAACTCCGTCGATCCTTCATCGCGGTGGGTTGAACCATCGTATCCGTCATGAATGCACTCCTACATCGGGCTGACCCCGGAAAGGTCGAACAGGCGCCGACCATCAGAAAAGGTTACGCCACAAAACGGATCACGTCAAAACAGACGCGCGGTGGAAGCGCACATTAGCGGACGACGTGTTCGACTCGATCTTCCGGAACTTGCGCAATTTGCCGCATCAACTGGCGGAGGGTGGTCTGCTGTTCGGGCGTAGCGCGCACGAATGCGTCCCGGAGTGTCTGCTCCGCGGCTTCCTGCTGCCCGACCGCCCACTGGACTTGCGCCAGGTGCCCCAGCAATTCGGCCGACGGCGTATTCCGCCGGGCTGCTCGGGTGAGCGATTCGAGCGATTCTTGATGGCGTCCGAGATCCTTTTGTGCCAAGCCCCGCAGCAACCAGACGCGCTCGCCGGCTGGACTCTCTGTGAAATGGCTGTCCAATCGATCCAGCGTGGCCAGGGCACGGCTCGGACGAGCCTGTTCCTGATGCAGAGCGGCCAAAGCGAGTAAGGTCTCAGTATTCTGCGGATCGTAGGAGAGGGAACGGTAGTAACTGTCCAAGGCGTCCGCCGCTCGGCCTTGACGCTGTAGGACGGCCCCGCGCAATCGCCAAGCAGAGGCATCCTGCGGACTGGCGCGTAGCGCCGAATCAGTCATCGCTTCCGCGGCCGGTAGGTCACCGACCGCCAGGTGCATCTGTCCCAGTTGGACGACCATCGATCCATCACTTTCGTCGGACAATCGCACGGCTTGCGACAGGTGCTCAATGGCGGTTCGGTGCGATCCTCGTTCCCAAAGACATTCGGCCAGCCGACAGCGCGCCGCCACATCATCGGGGCAGCAGCGAACGGCACGGGCGAAGATCTGTTCCGCCTCTTGCGTCTGGCCACGCTGCCAGACTTCCATTCCCTGTTGCGAGAGTTGGCGCGCCAACATCACGTCTTCGCGCACCGGCCCCGCGCGCGAAGCCCCGCGCAGCCGCTCAGCAACAAAAGCGTTACCAGCACGCAGCTCAGTCGGCCGGTCGCGCCGGTTCGTCGTACGGCGCAGTCGTCCATCACGGACTCTACTTGCAACAGGTTCTTGAGGTTCACCCGGGTTCCTCAGCAGCCGTTGGATGCGGGCAGCCGGTTGGAGCAGGAAAAGTATCAGGAGAAGCCCACCGCCACAAGTTGAGATGCTGCGCCGGTAGGCAACTGCAGGGGAATACGAGACACTACGGGGAGAATGGTTCAGCCGCAAACGCGATTGCCGGGGGGGCTCACGCTGTCATGCCAGCAGAATTCAACCAGTGGGGCTTGCAATTCCAGTATCCGGAGAACTGGTCGATCGATACCGACGGCCCTCCCGAAGGCCCCCGTTCTGTTTCCGTTCACAGTCCCGATAGCGCCTTCTGGTCCGTCACCGTCGCTCCTGTCAACGCGCCTTCGCTCGCACAGGGCATCGTGGAGGCGATCCGCCAGGAATACGAAACTTGCGAGTGCGAGCCGGTCGAACATCCGATCGGCGAACTGCGATTGGACGGCTTCGAGCTGAACTTCTACTGCCTGGACTTTCTCGTCACAGCGCTCGTGCTGCAATCGCAGGTTGGCGGCGAGCAGCTTGCCATCCTCTGCCAAGCGGAGAGCCGCGAGTTCGAGCGTCTGCGACAGGTGTTCGATGCGATTTCCGTCAGTCTGCTGCAACATCGGCCGACGGTCGACTGATCGGCCACCGCCCCCCGGTAACGTCCCAAGTCCTGCTGTCGAGAAGATTTGACGTCGCGCAATCTCGCACGAACGGACGTCAACCGGCAACCCAACCCAGCGACTGCCAGTATTCATAAATCCACGGGTGCGACCACGGATTGCCGGCGGCATAGTTCGCGGAGAAGACCGACACCGCGAACAGCCCCAGGGCCAGCAGGCGGCGGGGACGGGTTTCGGAAAGCCAATCGGCGACCGGCATCATCGCCAACAGCCACAGGGGAAAGAACCAGAACATCCAGCGAAAGCCACAGCAGACGCCGCCGTAGTTCCGATCGCCCTCCGGACGCAGCAGGATGTAAAAAAACAGGCAGATGGTTGTCAGCAACAACGTTACGCCGCTCAGCAATCGTTGTCGAAGATCCTCCCGAGTCACCCCTCGGATCGCCCCCAGCAGGCTGAGGATCCAGATGGGAGTGAGCGAAAAGATGCCGTGATGCCCGATCAGCACGTGCAGAGCGTAGCGCAGCCGCGACGGTTCCCCCAGATCGACGCCCTGTCGTTTCCCATACCAGTAACTGCCAGGATAGTCGTACCAGTTGTCGCCCGCCGCACGGTGCGCGTAGGGCGGCCGAAGACTCTCGTGGGCCAGATAATTCGTGAAGAAGAATCCGAAGGCAACGACCGCCACGGCCGGAAGAAAAGCCAGGAGCGTTTTGCGGGGCGAACACCACAGCATGCCCATCCCGACGACCGCAAGAAACGAGAGCGCGGGCAGTTCGTTGGCCGCCGCAAACGCAGCGGCCAGTCCCGCGATGACGAAATCCCCTGTCGATGGTTCCTCCGCTTCCCACACACGGTAGAGACACGCGAGAGAAATCATCACGCAGACGGCGGCCGGCAGGTGATTATTCAGCGTGACGGCAAAGGTCGTCAAAAAGGTTCCCCAGGCAGCACAGGCGACG
Source organism: uncultured Planctomycetaceae bacterium (assembly GCA_963776055.1). GTDB lineage: Bacteria > Planctomycetota > Planctomycetia > Pirellulales > Pirellulaceae > CAVZLD01. Next base: position 112,853 of record CAVZLD010000002.1, read on the forward strand.
ACAAAAACCCGTCCCCAATCCGATTCCCCGTGGACTTCGACCCAACGTGCGATCAGGACCAGCATCAACAACAGCGGCAACACATTGCTGAGCACCAGCATCAGCCGGCCGAGGTAGAACGGATGTTCGGCGAGGCCTAACCCGGTGATCCACTTCAAACCCGCGTACTCCGCCGCCAGCAGCGTCGGCAGCAAGGTGGGCTTGCTGGAGTAATAGTGGTACTCGCCATCGCGACCGACATGACGCACCATGTCGATCGACTTCCAACCGGGACGTTCGCGAACCGAGTCGATGACGTACGTCCCCTGGTCGACCAGCGCGCTAATCGTGGACCAGCGGCTGCGGTCGTTGGCACTGTAAAATGGCGTGTGCCCATCGCGCGACCGCGCGCTGCCAATCCGTCCAGTGACGGCCGCAAGAGCCGAAACGATCAACAGGGCGTAGACCGCCCACCGCAGGGATTTCTGATCCTGGTCGTCGACACTCATGGCTTGCGGGGCGAATCCTCACCTTGTTTTCGCGTCGGTAGGTGAGGTCCACCCAGAGGAGACCAATGGCTCGACGCGCTTGCTTCCTCGCCGGTCACCGAAGACGTTCGCTCGCCTTCTCCCGCTTCCTCCGACCCACCGGTTCGTTCCGCGATCGAATACGTGTCGGTATCCCGCGAATGGAGCGCCGTCATCAGTTCGGCAAGGAAGCCGATCGAGGTGAATTGGGCCCCCAGCAGGGCCGCCCCCAGACAATAGAAAAAAAGGGCTCGATCGGTCAGGCTCATCGGGGTCCACCCTGGAAGCACGCGGGACAGCACCCATTGAATCGTCAACAGCAAGATTCCCGTCAATCCCACGAAGAGGCCACCCAGTCCCACCATGCCCAGCAAGTGTTGCGGGCGTTGGCCGAAACCGGTCAGGAAACGGACCGTCAACAGATCGAGAAACCCTTTCGGGATGCGCAACAGCCCGTACTTCGACCGCCCAAATTGTCGAGGCCGATGGTGGACCTCGACTTCCCCCACGCGCCAGCCTTGAGCGGCCGCCAGCACGGGGACGAAACGATGGAGTTCACCATACAATCGCAGTCCATCGAACACTTGGCGGCGGTAGCACTTGAATCCGCAATTATGGTCGTGCAGGTGCACGCCCGTCATGCGGCTGACCATCCAATTGAAGACGCGCGAAGGCCACACTTTGTGCCACGGGTCGTGACGCCGTTTCTTCCAACCGCTGACCACGTCGTAACCCTGATCCAACACCGACAACAACTTGGGAATTTCGTGTGGATCATCCTGCAAGTCCGCATCCAGTGTCAGGACGAGGTCACCGCGAGTCGCCGCGACCCCGGCGTTTAGAGCGGCCGCTTTGCCGAAGTTCCGCCGAAAACGAATCCCCCGCACTCGTTGGTCGCGAGCACAAATCTGCTGAATGACTTCCCACGAGTCATCGGTGGAGCCGTCATCGATCAGTACCACATCCAGCTCGTAGCCGAATTCCTTTCCGACCGCGTCCAACTGGCGATGCAGAGGAGAAAGACTGGGGCCCTCATTCAACACGGGAATCACGATCGAGAGCAGTGGCTGGTGATCTGTCATCATGCAGAAGTCGTGGGAAGGAAAGTCGGCGGGAAAAGGCTCGAAATCACAACGGCCTCTCTGCCACCGCTCGGTCGAGCGGGTGTCAGTCCGGCCGCTGCCGTTTCCATCCTATATATAGGATAGCTGAAACCAACAGCTCTGCCAGCAGCCAAACCAGCCGGAGCAGCACCGCGGAGGCGATCGCGACGACCGCTCCAAAAGGCTCGGCCATCAGCTCATCCAAAACCAGCTCACGCACGCCCAGCCCACCGGGCAGTAGCGAAAGAAAGCCCGCAACTACGGCGAGGCTAACGGAAGTCGTCATCCGCGCCCAGTGAGAAAACCAGGGATCCAAGACGACCCCGTCGGGCAGCAGATCGCCAGGTAGGGATTTCAGGACGGCCCACAGACTGAGCCCCATGATGGACCAGCCGATGCCGTTGGCCAACCAGCCCAGAAACATCACCGGCCACGTGAAATGCTCCAGCGCCACCGCCACAGGCGGTCGGACGACCGTGACGCGAAGGCGTCGGACCAGGAATCGAAAGACTGGCGGCCAGGTGGGGATTCCCGACAAGAACATCAGGATCACGGCCAGCGCAAGTAGTCCGGTGTGACTGGCAAACAGGCAGCTGATCAGCAGTGCCGCCACCAGCGCGCCGACGGTCATCATCGTCAGGGTTTCCGCGAAAACGCTGACCGCGGCGATCGCGGGGTCCACGTGCGCTCGGTTCAGCAGAGCCGTGCGAATGACCACGACCATCGCCTTGCCCGGGACGTACTTTCCCAAGTGCCCCGCGTAATAGGCGCGCAACGTATCCAGCAACCGCGGCTGCTGCCCTAACACTCGTAACAGCCGGTGCCAGTACAGGCCCATCGGCAGCAACGCCATCAAGTAAAGACCAGCGGACAGACCCAGCCATCGGACATCCAGTTGGCGGAGGGAGAATCCCCCTTCCTGCTGCAATTGAATGTGCGCCGTCTGGATCGCCCGAACGACGAAGATTGCCACTGTCAGGACAATCAACCATTTCAGCCACACGATCCAGCGCCGCGTGGACCCGGTCGGTCCCTTCACGGAGAAGCCTCCCATTGCCCCAGCAAGATCTCCCTCACGCCGCACAGTTCGGCGTCAAGCGCGGGGTATTGTGCTTCGCCCAGCGATCGGCTACAAGTCGAAAGCTCGCAAATCGGGGATGAATCTGGCGACGTCGCCCCCCAAAACGACGAATCGTGATGCCAATCGACGGCTGGATCCCGGAACCTCGAGGTAGATGACATGACGCGATGGGTTTCTCTGTTCCTTCTGCTGGTCGTCATCGCGGCAACCGGATATATGCTCTACCGCGTGATGGCGGGCTTCTTGCTGCCTTTATTTCTTGCCGTTGTGCTGGCGGTGATCTTTCGACCCCTCCACCAGTGGATCTTGCGAACGACCGGAAACCGCGAACACGTCGCCGCTCTCCTGACCACGCTAACGATCCTCGCCACCGTGCTCGTTCCGATGGGCGCAGTCCTCGGTCTGGCGATCCACGAAGGGCTGTATGCCGTTCGCGGCAACGTGCTGCAACGGGTGGAGAACAAAGTTGGCAATCTGCGTCAATCGCTTCGCTTGAATCTCCCCTTCGAGACCTTTCCCGATCAAACCGGAAACATGGTCGAGATTGATGAACTGGAGTCGCTGCTGAGCCGTCTACCGGACGAGTTGCCGCACCGCGAAGACGTCACGGCCGAGCAGCGGAACAATATCAGCCTGTTGTTGCATCACATCGAAGCCTTGCAGGATCGGCTGCAGTTACTTCGGGAAGAAATCGAAGGGGCCGCGGGGGACCGAGAATTTGCGGGGCCCCAACAGCGGATCATCCAACGACTGCTGAAAGCCAAGCAGAAGAAGCCTTTTGACGAGCTTGCCGCGATCCGTGAGACCCTGGTCGACGTCGAATCCTACCTCGCGGGGACCCCTTCCCCACCCGATTCACTTGAAACCGCATCGGAAGCAACGCAAGCGGCCACTCCCGAGATGGAACTGGATCGTCGCTACGCGCGGCTGAAGGCCGACTATCGGGCATTCCGGCTCGATCTGCTGGGGGGGCCCATCTGGTCCTGGGCCCGGAATTTGGCCAACCCCACTTCCCATCAGATGGAAGTATGGATGCGATCGGCCGAAACGTATCTCAGCGGCTGGCTGCCGTCGCTTGCGGGGCAAGCCACCGCCTTGGTCGGCCAGATTCTGATTAGCACCGGGATCATGGCCCTGGCTCTGTTCTACTTTCTAAAGGACGGCCCCGCGATGATCCGCGCCTTGATGTGGTTATCCCCGATGGATGATCGGCACGAAGAAGAACTGCTGATGGAATTCGCCTCCGTCAGCCGCGCCGTTGTATTGGCGACACTGTTGTCGGCCCTCGCGCAAGGATTGCTCGCGGCGCCAGCCTACTACCTGGCCGGGTTCAATTCCGTTTTTCTCTTGATGATGCTGACGATGCTGCTGGCCATGGTTCCTTTCATCGGAGCCGCCGCGGTGTGGTTTCCCGCCTGTCTATGGCTGGCCTTTGCCGAACAACGGTTCGCTGCCGCCGGTGCGCTACTGGTCTATGGAGTGGTAATCATTTCGATGGCGGATAACATCGTGAAACCATACGTCCTCGCGGGCCGGTCGCGATTGCATCCGTTGCTGGGGCTGCTGAGCGTTTTGGGCGGCGTGCAAGCGTTAGGACCGATCGGGATTCTGGTAGGACCGATGATCGTCTCGTTCCTCCAAGCGTTGCTGACGATCCTGAACCAGCAACTGGCGGAGTTCGAGGACTCGGCCAAGGTCAGCCAGCCACAGCCGGCTTGAGCGGCTTGGCAGGCTGGATCCGTCCCCAAAGCTGTATTTACACGGGCAGCGATCAATCTGTACGATGCGAGAGCTTCAGCGGAACGTGCGGGCTGTCGGCTCGCGGGATCGTACGGTGGGAAGCGACGGTCGGGAAAGCAGCCGCCCACGTCGGACCCGGTGTGTGTCTCCTTTTTGCTTTCGCTAGCAATCAGCAACCGCTTGGAAACGCAAGGAGCAATTCGCATGACCTGGACGGCACTCCTGGTAATGTGCACCGTCGCCGCAGATCAGTCGGGCGGCTGGCGTCCCGGGGGTTATCCCGGAGCCGATCCCGTTCCGCCATTTCCGACGCAGACGGCGCCGCCCCCGAGCGTCTCCATGCCGCCTGCGGTCGCGCCGGCGTACGATCCCACGGCCAGTACACCGCCGCCGGCCACGGCGAATCCGACCGCCGCTGGCTCGTGGTGGACGCAGACACCGATGCCGAGCACTCTGGCCGCTCCGGTCACTCGCACACCCGCGGCGGGGCCGCACAATACCCCCTCGGGCACCTCCCCGATGCGACAGGCCGCAGGCAGCGTCTATCCCCCGTCCCCGCCCCCGGTCGGAACACGCACCGCCGCCGCCTTTCCCAGCACGGCCGCCGGCGGTGAGATCCTACCGCCGAACTTTCCTGCACGCTCCCCGACCACGACCAGCGCGGGCGAGATCCTTCCGCCGAGTGGCGGCAACAGCTCCAATGGCTCGCTTACCGGCGGACGAGAAATCTTGTACGAAACCAACGAGCCACCCACGGGCAGCCAAATCCCGGCCAGCTATCGCGGCAAGATCTTCGTCTCGGCCCCCGACACGACAACCGCACCGGCCCTGCAGCCGCCCCAGAATGCAAGCATTCCCGCCATCGGCGGACAACGCTATCAGGCACAGCGAGTCCCCGCCCCCGAACAACTGCCGACGACCGAGACAATTGGTGGCAGTTCGACGGAGCAAACCACGAAAAACGAAACCGCTTCCTCAACCGCTTCGGATCGTTGGTGGCCCCTGCTGCTGGCGATTCTCGGCCTGTTCGGCTCGATCGGTTTCAATGTCTACCTGGGATGGATCGCGTGGGACCTGCACGGACGGTATCAGGATGTCGTCGCCGACCTGCATGACCTGGAAAACCAGTTCGACGAACGAGTTGGCGAAATGGAATCCGATCGCAACCCGCGGCGAGAATCCCGGCGGGTCGCCGCGATGGCGGGATAGCTCGCCGCATGACCGACGGACTTAATTCTGCCGGAGACGGCTCGTAACCGGCGCGGTGGAAGTGGGGCCCGGGAACCATGCCCGGTGCCCCCGGTTGTTTCGCCTGGATCCAGTCGTAGTACTCCACGTTCTTTAACTTGGAGGCGGCGGCCCGATCCAGATAGGTGATCGTGTCCGAGTGCAACTGCAGCGCGCTCGCCGTGATCATACTTGTGACCGGTCCCTCCACGGCGGCCGCGATCGCCTCGGCCTTGCTTTCGCCGCTGGCCAACAGCACGATCCGCTGCGCCTCCAGGATCGTGCCGACTCCCATCGTGATCGCATAGATCGGCACATCTTCCGGCTTATCAAAGAACCGCGCATTGTCCTGAATGGTTGGTCGCGCAAGGGTCTTGATGCGCGTGCGAGAACCAAGTGAGCTGGATGGTTCGTTGAAGGCAATGTGACCGTCTGAACCGATCCCGAGAATCTGAAGGTCGATTCCACCGCATTCCACGATCCGCCGCTCGTACCACTGACAGAAGGCCTCGTAGTTGTCTGTGGTCCCGGAGGGGATGTAGACGTTCTGCTTGGGAATATTGATGTGCTGAAACAAGTGATGGTGCATGAAGTAGTGGTAACTCTGCGGATTGTTCCGCGTCAGTCCCACGTACTCATCCAAATTGAACGTGGTCACCTGCGAGAAATCGAGACCTTCCTCGCGATGCATCCGAACAAGCTCCTCGTAGAGTCCGACGGGAGTACTTCCGGTTGCCAACCCCAGCACAGCATTCGGTTTGGAGTTCAGTGTCTGGGCCACCACCAGCGCGGCCGCCTTGCTCATCGCCTCACTTGTTTCGTTGATAATGATTTCCATCGTCGAATCCCCTTCGTGTCGCAAGAATGCGTTTCGCAGCCGGCCCCGGTCGCCGCCTCGTTCGCACGCCAAATCACGGAATCTCCCGCAGGCCTTAGAATAACGGGCCGCCATCGGTCTCTTCAACGGTCTTTCCGTCCGACACAACAAGTTCGCCGAATGATTCATCTCCGAAACATCATGGTATGATGGCCAGGTGGGCTGGGATATTTTGGCGGATGGAGGTACATTTTCCGCCGCCATGCTCACGGATCGACGCATCCGATAACGCGTCGGTCGGTCTGCCAAGGCCCGGCAGGGCACCGATCCGTCTCGCAGACTCCGAAAATCATGCCGATGAAGACCAACAGACAGGACGACATGCGGCCGGTAACCCAGCGATTATCGCCCTCGCATCTGCATCATGTTCTGCTCCATGTTCCCGATCATGTTCCGCACCGTGGCCGCTTCTGCCGCACGGCAGCGCACTGGATCACGATGTTGGTGGTCTGCGGAATAACGCCCTCGGTCGCCGCAGACCCCGTCACGATCACCTACAGCTACAGCAATCTCTTCGAGGGTGGTCTGGCGACAGCGGCCGGGTTCGAACCGTACGAGATGCTACAGGCCGTTGAAGAAGGCTTGTCCCTTTGGTCGCAAGTGGTCCCGTTGACGTTCGTCGAGACGATCGACTCCGGCCCACCGGTGAGTGACTCGCAATACTTGGCCGCGTCCCACCCCCAGACGCGAATTGGGCACCACGACCTGGCCGGCAACGTTTTGGCGCACGCCTACTACCCCGGATTCGGCGGTCTATCGAGCGATCTACACCTGGACAGCAGCAACCGCCGTTGGAGCGAGTCGTTGTTCCTGACCGTCGTGACGCACGAACTCGGCCACACGATTGGAGTCGACCATATCGATGGAGTCCGATCGATCATGAACACGTCGCTGGGCGGATCGAACATGTTGAGTGGTCTGGGCCAAGGCCGACTCTTTGCGCCAGAAATCGAGGCCGCGCAAGCACGTTGGGGAACCGGTTCCGGCGACGTCATCACCTCCCGCGTCTGGACAGCATCTGATTCGGAGGATTGGTCAGACCATGACAATTGGGATCGCGGTTGGCGCCCCACGCAACATTCCGAAAGTTGGATTCAGACCAACGCCCGCGTACAGATTCAGGATGCGGACGAAACAACCCGCTCCTTGACCATGGCGGGTGGCAACAACGCGCTGGAAATTGGTCCGTCGGGTGGACTGCGGATCCTGCACGATCTGCAAATGGGCGTGCGAGCTGGCGGGACTGCACTCATCGCCGTCGGCGACCTCGCTCGAGTAATCGTGCCCACGAATAGTGAATGGGAGACGAATTGGTTTCAGCCCGAACTGGATGACCACACCTGGCCTCAAGGCCCGACGGGAATCGGTTTTGACCGTTCCGCCGACTACGGGGCACTGATCGAGACGGACATTCAGACTTCCATGTACGGGCGCAATAGCAGCGTGTATACGCGGATCGAGTTTGACGTCACCGACCCGGAGGCTCTGGATTTTCTTCACCTGCGGATGCAATATGATGATGGGTTCACAGCGTATCTCAACGGAACTCCGATTGCATCCGTCAACAGTCCCGAATCCCTGCATTGGAACAGTTTGTCGACCGGCGTCCAATCGGATACGGCCGCGGTCGAATTCGAGGAATTTGACATCTCCGAGATGCTTCCCCTGCTGCGCCGCGGGCGGAACGTGTTGGCAATCCAGGGTCTCAATCAGCGAGCTTACAGCACCGATCTGCTGATTCGACCCGAATTGTACGGCGACGCGCTGGACAACACGCTACGTCTGGATGGCGGATTTTTGAATCTCCAAGGTGACTTACGGTTGGCCCAAGATTCGGGGAGTCAATCGCACCTGCAACTCGTCGCCGGCGAACTTCAAATCTCCGGGCAGGTTGAGACGGGAGCCGGTCACAGTCGATTAGAAATGCGCGGAGGTACGCTGCGGCTGATAGATACCTCGGAAGACCCCGAATCTGCGAAAGAGCAGCGCAGTCTGCCGATCCAGGAAGTGGATTGGTACGACGGACAACTCGATGGTGTTACAGCGATCGACGGCCAGTTTCACCACCACGCGGGCGTTTTCTCGATCAACCACCAGACAACGCCTTTCACCATTTCCGGTGACTACCAGATGCAGGAGTTAGCCGTCCTTCGGCTGTCACTGACCGATGATGACAACTCGCAGGAGGCGTTGCTTCGAGTGGACGGGACAGCCACCCTGCAGGGAACTCTGGCTATTTCCTCGCATGCATCGGACGACGTCGACTCGCTCCCCGTCGGCGCAACACACACCTTCCCCCTGATCTCGGCCCACGAAGTCGAGAACGGATTTCACGCCGTAAAATGGAACGAGCAACCCTTTCACAACGGCCACCAGGGCGCGGGCCTGTTCGGTTTTCTGGACGGTGATGATCAGCAGGTTCTGCTGACCCTGTACCGGGCACCGGCGGGCGACGCCTCCGGAGATGGTCGCTTCAACACCGAAGACATTGTCCAGGTGTTTCAAATGGGCGAATACGAGGATGCGATCGATGACAATTCCGATTGGACGGAAGGAGACTGGGACGGCGATCGGGATTTCACGACGCACGACATGATTGCGGCCTTCGAGACCGGACAGTACGAGACAACTGGCGACGCGGCCATGGCCCACCCCGTGCCGGAACCCAACGGCCTCCTCCTCCTGCTGGTCGGTATTCTGGCAGCCTGGGTCGCCCGCCGGCCCCTCACCGACGGCTTGCTCGGGTACCGCGATTAGGCCTGCCGCAGGGGAAGTGCTCGGTCAAACACCACGGGTTGGAAAGGACCGACAGAAAGCAAGAGAAATGAGAGGGGACGCGGAAAAAGCGGATTTCGCGGACGAACGCGGAACAAAAAAGCACGTGTGCCGGCGGTTGGACAGGGCCAACTGAGAAGAGGGCGGAAGGAACGGGACGCGGAAAAAGCGGATTTCGCGGATGAACGCGGAACAGAAGAGCACGTGTGCCGGCGGTTGGACAGGGCCAACTGAAAACAGGGCGGAAGGAACGGGACGCGGGAAGGGCGCATTTCGCGGACGAACGCGGAACAGAAAAGCACGTGTGCTGGCGGTTGGACAGGGCCAACTGAGAACAGGGCGGAAGGAAGGGGACGCGGGAAGGGCGCATTTCGCGGACGAACGCGGAACAGAAAAGCACGTGTGCCGGCGGTTGGACAGGGCCAACTGAAAACAGGGTGGAAGGAAGGGGACGCGGGAAGGGCGGATTTCGCGGATGAACGCGGAACGGAAAAGCACGTGTGCTGGCGTTGCGGCAACTCGCCATTGCTCTCGCCCCGCCCCGACATTTCTGTCTCATTTTCTTTCTCCCATTCCCTGCCCTGCTCCGCGTTCATCCGCGAAATCCGCCCTTTCCGCGTTCCCATTTCCCCACCAGGCCACGGCAGCATGTCACACGGGCGATGCGACCAGCCGGTTATTTGCAGTAGAATGGGAGCAATGCTGATCCTGATCAACCGCGATGCTGTGCTGACGAACATGACAGCACGTCCTTGTCGCGGACTTCTAGCTCGTGGAAACGGAGAATAGCTGCCATGTACTACGCACGAATGAATACCCTCAGGTCGCTACTGCTGCTGTTGGTGATCGGAATTTCGGCCGCCCCCGCGACGGCAGCCGAAGCCGTGCCTTTCGTGGCAGTGCCGAATCCGTTTCCCACGGCTTCCTCCGTGTCGGCTTCGATCGACGGAGGCCTGCTACTCGGAAGCGATTCCGACTCCTCTGCTCTTTCGGGATCGGGCATCATGGAACTTGGTAATATGGACGCGCCGTTTGGCTCCGCGCAAATCACCGAACTGGAGTTGATCCTCGACGACGGAGCGGAGTTCTCCCTGCGACTTGGCCTGACCGCGAGGGCTGAACCGGGCGAGACGCGCGTCACCTTACTGGATCCTGGCCCGGTTGGAACGGTGGTCGACGGGAAGTTCGATCAGCTCGGCAACGTGTTCGCGTTTGAGGGCGTCGTCTGGCTCTCGACACAACCCAATGAGCCGCTGGATCTGTCGACCGTTCCTCCGGTCACCGCCGACCTGTTCGGCATTGAGTTGATCGACAGTGGCGTACAGATTGATTCGCAAATGAGTTTCGATCTGCAATTCGCGACATCTCTTTCCATGGATGGAATACCGTTGGAAGTTCCGATCACAATCGACATTTCGGGCGGCGTGCAAGCGATCGGCATGAAGTCACTCGCCGGCGATTGGAACGGCAACGGCGAGTTGGATGCAGAGGACATCGATCTGCTGAGCCAAGCGGTGCGCGAAGGTAGCAATGACCTTCAGTTTGACCTGAACGGCGACGAACTTGTCGACTGGAAGGACCACGAGTTTTGGGTGCACGAATCGAAGTGGACTTATTTCGGCGACGCCGACCTGGACGGGCAGTTCGATAGCACCGATTTCGTGTTCGTATTTACCGCCGGAGAGTACGAAGATGACCTGCTAGGAAATTCTGGCTGGGCCACCGGAGATTGGGATGGAGATGCCGAGTTTTCGACGACGGATTTCGTCAAGGCTTTCGTCGACGGAGGCTATGAACAGGGCCCGCCGCCGCGCCCGTTGGCGGTTCCGGAGCCCTCCGGTGCTGCCATCTGCCTCGCCGGCGTAGTCCTCCTCGCTCTTGGGCGCCGTCGCCTGGCGTGAGCATCGCGCTGTCGCATCAGGCAACCGCTCTACCGATGCGAGACAGTTTGCGCCCCAAGATCACATTCCGCCGCTGTTGGAAGATCTTCCGGGCATGCTCGTAGAGGATCCGGTCACTGGCGACCAATTGTTGAATTCGATCGAGCGCGCGATCGGTAAGCTGGGGCGGAGAGCCCGCGCTGCGAGGACGTCGATGGGCGGTAGAACAGTAGGGGCGCGTTCGACCCGAATTGGACACGGGCCATCTGGATCGATGTTTCGTAATCCTCCGCAATTCCCAAGAACAAGAACTCTTGCTCCAAGTTGCGCACAGCTGTCGACAGGAATTGTGGATGGTCGGACGTGGGGAACGAAGAAAACACTCGGGTCTGGAGATTGGCCAGTCGAGTGACGACCTGCGGATCTTCCGACGAAACGTATTCTTCGAGAGTGGCCCGACGTGCAAAACGCAAGATCTTTCGCATCGCCGGATCCATTGCCGCGCAAACGCGCTGCGAAGAGGTCGGACCGCGATCCGCCAGGTACTGGGCTACGATGCGCCGCACCGGATCGCACAAGAACGTGATCAGCCACGCGTTATCACGCCAGCGGTTCCATTCGCAATGGCGGAATAGGCCGCGGTACAACTTCGGAAGTGGCTTGGTCGATTCGGGGCAAGCGGCTTCCAATCGCAGCAGCCGATCCGTCCCATGGTCGGAGAAATGTTCGGTCAGATACCGCGTAAAACTGGGAGTGACCGTTTCCGGAATCTGGACGAAGACCAGGTCTCGACCGCCACCGTTTCGCCGCTCGGCCTGATCGTCGCGGATCCATACCACCTCTTCCAAGATCTGGCTGTGACCGTTACTCATGCTTTGCGTCACCCACTTTTCCTCATGCAGCTCGATGGATTCGCTCGTAAAGGCGTCGCGCCTGGCCCACCCAGTCATCGCGTTCGATGCGGTCACCGCAATCCAGAAGCCGCGAGACTTCGGCAATCGCCTCCGTCTCCCACTCCATGATCTGTTGGTAGGTGTAGACGCCCAATTGATTCAGTTTCTCTTCCCAGACATCGGCAATCCCCGATATCTTTTTTAAGTCGTCCGCCTCGCTCGGCGGCGTTCGATAGACGTGACCCAGTGCGCCGTGATCCAACATTTCAGGAACGTTTCGGCTGCAGATTCGATGAAGCTTCCGTTGGAGTTCGCGTAGCGACACCATCATGCCACTTGTGGACGACAAAAGTTCCGAGGAGTCTTTCGCGGGCTCGTCGTGACAGATCGACAACGCGGGCGCCCCGGAATGGCGGCCGGCACTATCGGCAGCCGATTCCCGTTCCCGTTGGGAGGCAGTTAACGTTTCGTTGTCAGATCGAAGTTGTTCCAGCGTATCTCGAATGACGACTAGCGATTGCTCCAGTTGCGCTCGCTGTTTCCGTTCGTCGGCAGCGCGTGTCAGTGCCAACTCTTTCTCCTCCTGCAGAAGCTCCATTCGCTCAACGCGACAATCCAATTCCTCGCGAAGCTGCGTCACGATTTCCCGAAGAGAGGATTCTGTAGCGATTGTTTCTGCCTGACGTTGTTTCGCAGCATTCCATTCTTGAGCGGCTTCCTGCTGGAACTTCTGCGCATCACGCAACGACTCGTCGCGCTGCTGGACAACCGCCGACAACTGTCGTTGGAGCCCGCGGTGCTCCTGCAGCAACTCATCCACCTTGATTTCGAGATGCAACCGATGCTGTTGCGATTTTTGCTCTCGCTGCCGGACGAGTTGCAGTTCGGACTCGACCTGCTGGCACGCTTGCCGCATTGCGGCCAGCTGTTCTTCGAGCTCCGTTTGCGCAGCCGTCTTTTCGTCCATGGCGGCCTGCAGCTGTGCCTGCTTCTGCAATCGTTGTAACAGTTCCACTTTCTGCTGCGTCTCCTGTACGCAACGTTGCTCCCATTCTTCCGCCAGTCGCTGCGCCTCGAGATACCGTCGCTCCCACTCCTCCGATTCATTTCGGCACGGGCCACGCGACGTGCGTTCCGCCGTGTGGCCGGGTTCCGCCGCCGACTCCGGAGAGATCGGATCGCTGGGGAATGCCTGCGATTCCGTTGGATCGCCTTCCGATTCAGCTGCGGCCCGCTGCTGACGCCGGTATTCTTGTTCCCGCTGCATCAGAAGTGTTTGCATCTGGTCGAGCCGGCTGCGCAGCACGTCGCGTTCGCGCTCAGCCGCCACTAAAGTCTGTTGTTGTCGAACGTATTCGCTGGTCTGCACCTCCAATGATGCGCGCAGATCATCGTTCCGGGATCGCAAGTGCGCCACGGCCATGCGAGCGGCATCGCGACTGCGCGTGCCGAGCAAATGGGCGATGAGAATGCCCACCACCACCAGGAAGAAGGCGGACAGGAACGGAATCGTCGTGTAGGGAATCATGGCACACCTGAGGGGACAGCACGAGAAAATCGTGCGAGTTGTACCTCAGGAGACCGTTCGTGCGAAGACGACTTCTGCCTCGCACCGCAAGATTGATATCACCAGCGTGGCAGCACTGCATGCATTGCGACAAGCACCGGATCGTTCCCTGAGCCGCAGTCCGCCATTCCCGTGAAACGGGAACCGTGAACTTGCTTCACGGCTGGCGACCCCGAACGACGAGAGCCAGTGTTCCCAGAAGCAGCAGCACGCAGGAGTGGGGCTCGGGAACCGGGTTTATGGAGCGAGCGGCGTTCTGTTCGTATCCCCCGTCGATAAAGGCGACGACAAAATCAGAAGTGCCAAACGTGCCTTCGCCGTCCCAGTCGCCTTCCAACCACCCCGCTCCCTCACCGGACTCGTACTTACCGGCGACAAAGACTGCCACGAAATCCGTCGAAGTAAATTCTCCGTCCAGATCCGCGTCGCCGTAGTACGTGTCGCGCAGGTCATGGACCCAGACGTCACGGTCTACCCCATCCACCAAATTATCCGCATTCAGATCGTAGGCGGGATCGTGCGACTGCTCCTGCACGACAGCTGATAACAGATCGATATCAATGGCTGTCAGCAAACCGTCTCCATCGAAGTCACCTGGAACGCCGGGCACACCGTAGTACTTCTGGTCCAGGTACGTTTCAATCGCCTGCCGGTCGAGATCGCTCAGTGCCTCTTCGTACAACAACACTTCGGCAAAATCCACAGTTGCCCGCTGGTTGAGCCCTTCACGTCCCCCCAGCACAAACCCTTCCATCCAAGGGGTTCCGACATACGCCTGCCCCACCAAATCGCCGTTCACGTGATGTTGACCAATTCCGTCTTCGCGGAAGGTGAATGCGTGAAACTGCAATTCATCGGCGACGACGGGAACGGTTTGAATCAGAGACTCGGAGCGAACCGTCCAGCGTCCGGGGGCGACTTCTTCCGGTGGGTAATTCGCACTAACCTCAGTCGGCGAGAGTGTGGGCTTTTCCGCTTGTTTGATCCCCGAGAAGAAGTATGCTTCGTCGGCGTCGCGGACCGTCGCGGCAACGAAGACGGTAAATTGACCTTCCAGTACACCCCATTGATCGTACGCTTGGGTGTCCATGTCATACTCGCCGCGTTCGCGCTGTGTGGCCACACCGACGTAGCGCAGAGCCATTTGCTCATTCTCCGTGAGCACAGGTTCCAACTCGGCACTGATGCAGGCACCACAGAACGCGTAATCAATATCTCGGCGCAGATCTCCTTGCTTGTTCGGCCAGACGGGCGTCGCGGGGTTGCCATCCTGACCGATCGCTTCATTCCCGTCGTACCAGGCGTACAATCGCTCTTCGTCAAGATTCGGGACGCCGTTGAAGAGGATGTCGGCCATCCCCGGCGAAGCAAGCAGTACGAGGAAGGCCGCCCACGCGAGCAGCAAACGGATGATCGGACGAATCATGGTGCTCTCCCAAGGTGGATTCTGGTACGTTCCCGTCCTACGACCGGCACCGGTGGAAGCCCTCCGCCTCGCAGCAGATCCGGTCCCGCCAACTGCCCCCCGGTAACGGTCCAGCTCGCATTATAGTTCCGAAAGCCCCAATTGCACCCCGCCGGCACAGCGGATCAGGCGGTCCGTCGCACTTCCCGCGGTCGGCCACTCCCCATCGGCCGCCCCATCTTGCAGCCACGGAGGGGCTCACAGAATCGCCAGCGGATCGCGCCGCTGCTCGAGCGTGCCTCGAGTCACTCCCAAGCGATTCGACGCCCGCAGCTGGCTCCAGACTTGCTTGCCGGACAGCTGACCCGCCAACAGTTGTTGGTAGAGGGTTACCGTCCGTCGAATCTCCGCGGGGGACAACCCCGTCAACATTTCGATGCGGAAATGGTGCACGCCCAGCTGTTGCAGTTGCGGCACAACCTCGGCCGCGCTCTGAGCTCTGCGCGTTGAAAAGCGTGTTTCGACAGCCGACATCCGCGGTCAGAGGATGCTCCATACCGGCACGATCGCGCAACCGGACCTCGTGCCGATCGCACGGCCGACCGCAGTTGCTCTTGTTGGTCCCCGGTGACAGGACGGCGCAGAAAACACAATGCTCCATATGAAACATCGGCATATGCTGATGGATGACCACTTCGAGCCATTCGGCGGGCACAGCTTGAACGAGGTCAAGAATCTGATCACGGTTCAGATCGTAAGACGCCACCATCCGTTGGACGCCCATGTCGTGCACGATCTGGGCGGTGATTTCATTCGCGACATTTAGCGAGTAGTCGGCGATCGTCGGAATCCCAGCGGAACGGAAATAGTCGATCGCTGCGAGATTGCGGGCCAGAATCCCCGAGGCGGCTTGCCGAGACATCAAGCGAAAGACGCCCGATTCCCCCGGCTTGTGGATCCGCGGAGTGGCCAGCCAGATTTCGGCTGCGGCCTGACGCGCTTGCGCCACGGCCGTTGCGTACTGCCGCAGGTCTTCGAAATCCACTACGACCGAGCGGACGCCCGACTCCAAAACCGGCCCGATTTGGGCGAGCGAACGGCAAAGCACGGTCAGTGTCGGATCGGGAATCGGCGCGGCGGACAACACCGTGGGGCGAAGACTCGGCAGTACGTCCTCGGCGGTGAGCGAGACTTGGGGCGAGCGGGCAGCCAGTTGATCTAACTGAGCCACCAGTTGACGGCGCAGTTGCCCCAGCACACTCAATGGCACCATCGGCTGTCCGTCGATGCGCGCCTCGACCTGGGCCAGTTCGTAGGGAGTTTTTCCCAAACGGCCTAACTGGTCCCGGAGTACTCCGGCCGTCAAGGGATGCTTCAGCGCTCGAGCCAGTGGAAACTCCGATCGGACGCAGGTTTTCCCCTGAGGTGGTAAGGTGGCCTCTACCACCAACGGCCGTCCTTCGGCCGCTTCGACGACAAGATGCACCGGACGCCGCCGCGTCAGCCTTCCCTCTTGAAAAGTGCGGCGCAAACGACGCGTCAACCGAGGATCATCGGTCTTCCACAGCGTCTGACCAACTCGCAGTTGGGCCAGGTCAACCGAGCCGCGGCGGAACGACAGTTGTACGGTCCCTTGCGAAACGCTTCCCTGAACCGGCTGACGGTCGCGATAGACCTGGAAGACTCGCCCGCCCTGTTCCTGCCCCGCCGCTCGATCTCCCTCAAAGACCACCCCGTCCCCAGCTTGGATCGACCGCATCAGTCGCACGACGACCCGGCCAGCACGCACCGCCTGTACCCGTCCCAGCCGCACACCACGCTTGGCGGAGCTAATTCCAGGAACCAGCCGTTTGTGGTCGCAACCTTCCAGCCACCCCGGCGAGAACCCGCGGGAAAAGGACAGTTCCATCTCCTCGACCTGCTGCGGACTCACCTGGTGCGTTCGCCCCTCCAGCGCCGCGTCAATCGCCTCACGGTACCGACGGGTGATATTGGCCACGTATTCGGCCGTCTTCAGCCGCCCTTCGATCTTCACCGCCGCCGCGCCTGCCGCCAGCAACTGAGGGATCCACTCGTACACGGCCAAATCCTGTGGACTCAACAGATATTGCACGCTGCCCAAATCAACCTCTTTTCCGTCGCAAAGTAGTTGGTATGGCAGTCGGCAGGCCTGCGCGCACTCTCCCCGATTCGCGCTGCGCCCGCCCAACGATTCACTGGTCAGACATTGCCCCGAATAGGCCACGCACAGCGCACCGTGCACAAACACCTCCAAGGGGACAGGGCATTCGCAGGCGATTTCACCGATTTCGCGGAGCGAAAGCTCTCGGGCCAGGACGACACGATCGATTCCCAGTTTCGCCGCTTCCGCAATGTTCTCGGCACTGGTGAGGGTCATCTGGGTCGAGGCGTGGATCCCGAGATCCGGACAGAGGCGGCGGATCAACCGAACCATTCCCAGATCCTGGACAAGGACAGCATCGACGCCCGCTTCGGCCACCCGCCTTACGGTCTGCTCAAAGCGCGGCAACTCGCCGGAAAATACCAGTGTGTTGAGCGCCAGATACCCTCGAACGTTCCGCCGACGCAGCATCGCCATCAGATCGGGCAAATTCGAGAGCGAGAGATTCTGGGCCCGGGAGCGGGCATTGAAACCGGTCTCTAAGCCGAAGTAAATCGCATCCGCTCCGTTCTCGACGGCAGCCCGTGCACAGTCCAGATCGCCGGCCGGCGCCAACAACTCCAAAGTCCGGGACGGGGACGGGGAAACCGACATCGACGAACCCTCAGACGAGAGGCGGAAGTACGAGAGGCGATCGGGCAACGTTGGCGCGGGGTGGCTGTGGCACCCACGAAACGCGAGGCGAAACCTCCACCTTACCGCCTGTTTTCGGGTTCCGACAGGAGGATACGGGTCGTTTGTTGCGACGTTGGGGCATCCGACGTCGAAACCGCCGCGGTTGACAATTCTACCCAGTTTGCCACACTAGATCTATTGATGTAGGGTTGGGATGGCTTGCCAACTTCCATGCGTTTGCCGCTCGGCACCGCGAAGAATCACGCCTTCGTTGGCTTTCCGCAGAGCGACCATCTCCCACGAATTCGCACCCGGAACACGGTCGTAACCATGAGCAGCTCCCCCGCATTTTTCGTCGCGCCGGTGCGGGATCCCGCCGCCGTTCGACGCTACGGGCGTGCCGTCAGCAAAAGCCACGATCGGAGATGCTCGAGCCCCGCTTGGTGCTGGCGGCCGTCACTCTGTCCGCCAACGATCAATTGCTGCTGGAACTGGTCAATCGGGCGCGGGCGAATCCGTTGGCGGAGGTGGCCCGCTACAGTGACATCAGCGACCTGAATGCGGGTCTTCCGGCGGGGACGATCTCGAGTTCCCCCAAACCACCGTTGGCTCCCCACTCGTCGCTCATCACGGCGGCGACCGATCACTCGGTGGATATGCTCGCTCGAGACTACTTCTCGCATTACAGCCCCGAGGGGACCTCCCCCAGTGACCGGGCGCAGGCGGCCGGATATCCGACCGGAGTGGCCGAAAACATCGCTTGGGGTGGCTCGTCGGCCCCGGTGAATGCGGTTGAGCAGGTGTTTGCTCGGCACGAAAGCCTGTTCCTCAGCCCTGGGCACCGGCAGAACATGATGTCGGACAGCCACCGCGAGGCGGGAACCGTCATCCGATATGGCATGTTCTATGCATCCGGGTACAACTGGTATGCCAGTATGGTGACGGAGAACTTTGGGGACCGAGGAGGCGACCCGTTCATCACGGGGGTCGCCTTCGATGATTCGGTGGTCGACGACGATTTCTACACCGTCGGCGAGGCGGCGCGGGACGTCACGATCCGGGCCGTGCGGAATACCGATCAGGCCACGTTCACAACCACGACGGGCCCGTCGGGCGGCTACACGCTGCAGGTTCCCAACGGCAGCTACACCGTGACGGCAACCGGCGGCGAAATCGCGACGCAAATCGTTCGCTCGAACGTCCTTGTCAGTGGGGCGAATCGCAAGGTTGACTTTGTGGTGACGGAGTCGGATCCCCCCCAACCGGATCCCGTGGGCGACCCGCCTCCGGATCCCGTGGAGTTAAACGGGGTCGCGATTGTCGGCCGCAACCAGGGCAACTGGTGGCAGGCCGAGTCGACCGGTTCATCGCTCATAGGCAGTCTCTGGACCACTTGGTCCAATGAAACGGTCTGGCGCGATGTCCAGAGCGGGGACGTAGACGGCGACGGGCGCGACGACCTGATCGGGCGAGCGGCCGATGGGCGATGGTGGGTCACGCGTGACACGGACGAGGGCACCGTCCATGAACCATGGGGAGGTTGGTCGGCAACCGTCCCTTGGTATGACGTGCAACTGGCGGACGTGGATGGCGACGGGCGTGACGACATCATCGGACGCGTGAAAAACCGGATCTGGTGGGTCGCCCGCTCCGAGGGCGACCAGTTCGTCAACGAACGTTGGGGGGCGTGGTCTGATCGGATCTTGTGGCGCGACGTGAGTGCGGGAGACTTTGATGGCGACGGACGCGACGACGTCGCGGGACGAGCCAGCAACGGCGCTTGGTGGGTCGCACATTCGACCGGCAGCGAGTTTTTGAATGAGAAATGGGGCCATTGGTCCTCCCAGCTAGTGTGGAACGACGTGCTGGTCGGTGACTTCAACGGAGACGGACGAGACGATCTGGCCGGGCGTGCGGGCGAGACCTGGTGGGTCGCACAATCGACCGGGTCCACGTTGGTCAACGCATCGTGGGGCGGTTGGTCCACGCGAGCAACCTGGTCCGACGTTCAGGTCGCCGATGTGGACAACGATGGTCGCGATGACATTGTCGGACGCGCGAACAACGGCGCCTGGTGGGTGGCGCGTTCCACCGGCGTTTCACTCCGCAATGAACTGTGGGGCAACTGGAACCGTAACCGCAGCTGGTCGGACGTCTCCGTCGTGGATCTCAACCGCGACGGCCGGGACGACCTGGCGGGACGCAGCGACGATCAATGGTGGGTCGCCCTATCCACGGGCAGCGAATTCACGACCGGGTTGTGGGGGTCGTGGCCCAGCTTCGGCCACTGGGACGATGTTCAGGCCGGCCGCTTCCACTAGTGCTTGTCGCACGAACAGGCAGCGTTCGTGGCGACGTTTCTTCCGAGCAGAGCGGGTGAAGAGGCGTTACAGGGAGGTGCCGCGCGCTGCAGGGACGCTTCCGCCGTCCGCTTCAGCCGTCCATTGTGAACAAATCGGAGGGCGGAACGGCCGGTTCTTTTTCGGGCATGGCCTCAGCGGCCGCCTTCGGAACCGGTTCCTCGGTGGGGGGGCGTTGTTGACGAAGATGAGCTGTTTCTCGACGCAATTGATCCATCTGCCGTCGTTCCCACCAGTCCCGCGAGACGGTGTAGAGGCCTTGCCCAAACATGTAGAACAGACCCCCCAGAATAACGACGGGAATGGAGAGGGCCAACAGCGTAAAAAACGTGTCCTTCATTCGATGCCTCCTGCGACGATCTCCGCGCGTAGCGGCCTGGATGCTCCCTTTATGATACCGGAATCATCCTCCAGCGGCAGGCTTGCACACCTCCAGCGTGCAGTCGTCAGCTGGCAGAAACCAACTCGACGCCCTGTTGCGACAGTTGGGCATGGAGTGCCGAGTCGACAGCATGCACGAAATGCAAGCGGAAATCCCGGTGCACGGACGGCTTCAAGCCGGTCGTGAAGCTCAGTTTCCGCCGCTCCTCGCGAGGCAGGTCGCGGATAATCTGCGTCAAGACCGGCAGCGGGTCCCTCACGCCAAGGATGGCGACGCGGTTGGGAAACCGGAGGCTGCGGAGGATCTCTTCGCGCAAGAAAATGCGGGGGGGTTGTTGGGCCGCGCAACCCGTCAACGGACGATCCGGCAATTCCAGGGGACGGAGCTGACTCGGAACGTTCAGCAGCAATCGCAAGGCTCCCAGCAGGCGAGCGGTTTGGGCAACGAGCAGCGGACTGTCCTCGTAGCTGGCGAGCTGGTCGCCACGAAGCAGCAAGAACTGCGTAAAGACCTGCAGGCCACCTCGGCCACTGTATTCCGGACCCCCATAAACGGTGCGAGAAACCGCATACCAGTCGTCAGCCAACGCATGGAAATTGAGGCTCTCGGCCTCCGGTCGATCTTCCAGCAGGGAGGCGTGGGAAGGTCCCCAGGTGGTAAGCGAGCGATAGAGCGAGTCCGGCAGACCGGGCGACTGCGCCACGAGGTGATAACCGTGCGATTTACGTGAACGCATCGACGTAAAAATGGCCTGTTCCACCCGCATCATGCTCGATCCCCACAGCGTCTTACTGGCTTTGAATAATCCATTCCAGCGGCTCGGTCACGCCGCGCGGTTCGATGTGCAACGGGATCTGCCGGAAATAGCCGCGGTGGTCCACCAATACGGCGGCCGCTCCCACGGCGCTGGCGCCAAAGAACCGATACTCGGCAAAGTTCCGTTGCAGGTACTTGCAGAAGCCGGGCATGTTATCGTTGGCGAAGCGGGTTGGATCGGACATCGCTTCCGGACAGCCATCGGATTTCGTCAGCACAATCGCGAACGGAAACCTGGGTTTCCGTTTTGATTTCATCGACGACTTGGAGCTCCGCAGATTGTGAATGTAGGACGCGAGCTTCATGGCGAAGAAATCTTCATCGCGGCCGGCATCGCGAATCGCCATCGAATCGATCAGCATCAGAATGGCCCGCGACTTGTGGATCACGGAACGGATCGCCAAGTAAGTCCCGGGGTGCTCCAGTTCCGTCGAGATCGCTTCCCCGGCAAAGTCCGGCGTGATGATATCCAGGTACTTGTTCTTCCGTGCCTGCGTGCTGACCTCGCAGTGAACCCACTGCCAGCCGTCCGCTTCGGATGGGGTTTTTTCCGGAAATCGACGGCTCTCCAGCGCATTGATCGTCTGTTGCTGGATTGCCACGCTGAAGCTGTTGTTCGGCAACCCCTGGATGCCACGACTGCCTTTGCTGAGGATATCGAGCAGCATGCCGATATAGACCGTCTTGCCGGCTCCGCTGGCACCCAGCACCGAAACAAACTGAAACGGCAGTCCTCGTTTCTCCGCCGTGCGCGAGAGATCCAAGGGGGCTTGGCATTGGTTGCAGAAACCGGTGTGGTCGAACGACTCCTGCTGGCAGCAGACGCACGTCACCTTGACTTTGTCGTCCAGGTAGCGGCTTGACTGGATGACTTGTTCGGTTGCGTAATTCATGATTCTGCTTGATCCTCAAGGAAGGCGTAGGGGTCAGGAGAGGAAGCCAGCTGATCGGCGTTGACGCAGCAGCGAAAGCCCACGTTTTCGCCCCGATGCAGGAGACCCTGACCGGTTCGGAACAGCCCGGTGGCCTGGCTGGAAAAATACGTATCAAAGGCACCGCCGCGAATTTCACTCAGGGGTTGGTCCGTTAGCACTCGATCCCCGTTGGGACTCGAATCACTCTCGAACAGGGCGGCTGTCCATTCCCAGACGTTGCCCAACAGCTGATAAACGCCGTTGGGGGTACAGCCCCGGTAGTAATCACCCACCGGCGCGGTGGTTCCCAAGCCGCTGTTCCAGGTATTGCAGCGCGTGGGATCGAAGGATTCTCCCCAGGGATACCGTGCATGGATCATGCCGCTCGCCGGCGGTGTCGCCCACGTCGCTGCCCGCTGCCATTCGGCGGGCGTCGGCAGGCGTTTACCACACCAATGGGCGAAGGCATTCGCTTCGTACCAACAGATTCCCGCAACCGGATGATCCAGTTTGTCGGCCGGGGGGTGGCCCTGGACCCAGTACCGTGGTCCGGCGGACCCGGTCGAATCGACGAATTGCAGTACGTTCGACAGGATTTCGGCGGGCCAGAGATTGTCCTGAGCGTAGCCGCCGGCGGCGACGAACTGCGCGTAGTCCGCGTTCGTGACGCAGTAGCGATCGAGGTAGACCGACGGGACCCACACCGGATCTCCGGCCGGATCTCCGTCGCACATCCCCAAGGATTCCGGATCGGTCGGAACGAGCACAACCTCACCTTCCGGGACGAGGGCCATCTGTTCTTCCAGGATCTTCCAGGCCGTCTTCACCGCACTCGCTTCCGGCGGCGGCTCCATTTGGCCGGACAGTACGTGGCAGAAATGGAGTCTTTCCAGACTCGTCATCGCCCGAGACGGTTTCGGCGCGGAATCCCATCGGGCGGCTGATTCGCCGAAGCGGGTGGAAACGCCATGCCCGCCATGGTTCGCAAGCGAGTTAGTAGAGTCAAGATCGCTCTCCTCGTGTCGATGACAGGAAAACCGGGCCTGGAATGACCGGGGCCCGAGGGGCCTAATACTACTTACGTTGCTGCGCGTGTCTTTGCATTTCGCGCCGTAATTGCTGGAACTGAAGCTGGGCTTTTTGCACGGTTGCCCCGCCCGCCAGTGCTCGGATCTCCGCGCCAACCGCTGCAACTGCGCCAGCCGGGGAAAGGCGAACCGGATGCATCGCTCCGTTGTCGGCGTATCCATCGGTTTCGTGACTGACCGGCACCGGCACGGTGCGAATCGTCGCCTGGCGCATCAGCAATTCCCGCTGCTCGGCCTCGAGATGCTGCCATGACTCGGCCAGCCGCTGGGCATCCTCTCGCAGCTTGTCAATCTCCTGCTGCCGTTCCACTTCCCACTTGTCTCGTAACCGCTCAAAGTCTTCTCGCAGGGCGCCTGACTCGAGGTCCTGTGCGGTATTTGCCGTCTTGGCAATCTCATCCTCCAACCGGTCAATCTGCCGCAGAAGAAACTCCTCAATCCGGCTCGCCACCTGGCGCAACTGTTGGGCTCGGGTGTCGAATTGCGCGTCTTGGCAACTGGCCACAGTACTCTCCGCCCTTTTGCGAGGAGCGGCAGTGGACGACGAGGACCGGTCGTCGGTCGGCAGGTCGGGAAGGATGCTACACATGGCAGTCCCGTGTCGGTTAAATGGAGGGTTTAATCGGTATCGGTTGGTCCATCGAGGCGGCGCCAGAGATCAGCCAACCGGGAACCCAATCCCGATTTCTGAACAGCCGGTGCCGACTCCTGTTGATGGAGTTCCCGTAACGTTTGCCGAAAAGCTTGAAACCGCGCATCGGCATCGCGCAGTCGGTCCCCCTTTCCGGGAACAGATGATTCATTGTCGCGACGTGCCAATTCCGCTCGTTCGCGCGAGATCTCGGCACGCTCCTGCGCCAGCTTCAGTCGTTCGTCGCGGACCGCCGCTTCGACTTCCTCGCGATAAGAGCTCCCGGAGAGCTGAGATTCCTTGACTTGCACCTGCTCCTGCGCTCGGTCGCACTCCTCCTGTGCCTCCTGCAACTGGGCTTGTAAGGAGTCGACCTGCTGCTGCAGCTTCTGTAATGCCCCGCGGGGCACTTCGGACTGGGAGGAAGCGGCGGCGGCGGCTTCCTCCAGTTGCTGATACAGTTCATCGCGATGTTGCTTTTGTTCCTCCAAGCGATTCAGTAACACTTCGCGCTCGGCCACCCATTCCGATTGTCGTTCGGAGAGGCGCGATTCAATGTCGTTGAGCCACTTTTCGATTTGTTGCCGTTCCTCCTGTTCCGCTTGGTTCGCTTCCTGGGCGGACCGCAGCATCTCTTCCAAAGCGCGGATTCGTTGATCTCCCTGACCGAGTTCGTTCAGCAAATCTTCGAGACGGCTCATCAAGCTTTCAACTTCGACGACGTCCGCCTCCGGGACCGCTTCTCCCGCGTCATCAACGACAGCCGTCAGTTCCTGAATCCGCGCATCGCGTTCGGCAACTTCGGCCTGCAACAATTCGAGTTCCTCCTGCATCATCGAGATCGTTTCCTCATCCCAGGAGGGAATGAACTGTCGCGGCGGAACGGGGCGGGAGCAGCCTTTCGTGGCGGCAGGGTTCGCGCATCCAAGGCTCGTTTCTACCTGCGGAGTCTCCACGATATCGGACGCCTCCTGCGCTTCAACGTCAGATGCATCCAACGGCGCGGTACACGGTTCTTCGATGGATTCCAACGGGCGTTCCAACTCCGTTTCCGTCTCCGCGTACTGTTCCGGTTGGGGGTCGAGCTGGCAATCCATCGGTTCATCGGTGTGCGCATCCCGTGCCGACGACTCCGGTGCGCCAGTTGTGATGTTCACCTGCGGCGTTTCCTCATCCGCGAAATAACTCTCCGCCGCGGACGCCGCGGTCCGAATCTCGAATTCTCCCACTCGGATGACTTCCCCCAGGGTGAGTTCGACTTCTTCCGAAACTCGTTCACTGCCAACGAACGTTCCACTTTGGGAACACCAATCCTGAATCGTCAGGACCCCGTCACAGAGCGCAGGACGCAGTGCATGGCCGAAACACCTTCGCCATCGAGACGCAATCCGCAGTTTTGTCCCTGGCCCACAATCAACGTCGTGCCTTCCGCCAACACAAAATCCCGCTGGATCCCCGAGCGGCCGGTGATCTTCAGTTCCACGACATTGCCGGTGCTATCGCAATTGGACATCCGCTATCTCCGATCGGATCCGGGGCAGCGTTGGGAGGCCGCCGCGGTGTTGCTGTTTCTTCGGTACATCTGGTTTCCAGTGGTTCTCACACACACACCGGTTCGCTTTTTTGCTGGTGGACTCGCTCGAGAGTCTCGAACAAATCGTCCGCGGTGTAGGGACGAACCAGACGAGCCGACCATTCGAAGGACGGTTCACTCGGGGCCGGCTCTTCGGGCCCCAGTGCGATCCAGCAGGTCGACGACAGTTCCCGGTTGGCCAGGTGCTGGATCTCTTCCATTGCACGGCACCCGACCTCCGAATCGACGGAAACCACAAGCACGTCAGGTCGGTGTCGCTTCAGGACGAGTTGCAGTGAGAGACGATCCCGCACGACTTTCAAGTTCCACGGGCAGTCGGTTGTCGACGCGGCTTCGCGAAGGCGGAGGGCCACGGCCGTGTCCGTCTCCAAAACGACGGCGCAGTGCCCCGCAACTCGCGTTTGCACATCGACCAAGTCGGCCAGCCACAGACCATACAAGACTCGACGGACCTCGTCCGTTTCCCACGACATCTGCTCGGCCAATTCCGTCAAGCTGCGTGCTTCCGCCAGCGAAGACATGATCTTCTGGTGTTGAGGAGAGAGACCGGCTCGGTCCAGATTCTGACCTCGGATCGCCCGGCGGACGTACATCCGTTCCGGCGGCGACTCGGGCAATTCCTCGTCCGGACACCGAAGTGCGGCTTCCACCAGCAGCGCTACCGTGCTGCTGTCCAGCGATAGACGCTCGTGCAAGGCGGGCGAAGGCCGGCCCGCTTCGAAGCGAAAGCTGCGCAGCTCCCGAGTGAACGCGTGCAGCAGCAACACGGCTGCCTGGTGACGCAGTAGCTTTCGCAGCAGCCGAGGATCGAGGACCTTGTTGTCCAGCAATTGAACCAACCCATCGATCTGCGAGCAGGAACCACCCCCGACGGTGAGTTTCAAAATGGGCGCCAAATTGCGCAACGATTCCGGCAGCAGGCGAGTGACCGCTTCCGGGTCGACCCCGGACGCCGTGATCGCCTGTACGCGTCCTTGCCGCAGGAAGATCAGGACGCGGTTTCGATCCGTTTCCACTTCCAGCATGCCAACCTTTTCGCCATTATTCAGGAAATCCAACACTTCCCGTAACGAGAAGCCTTGGAAGTCACCCGACAGCGCCATTTGCCCGACATCCTGCATCACCTCCGGCACCGCAGTTCCCTGTTTCTGCGAGTCCACGACGAGCGATCCGGACTCCAGCGTATTGGCAACCGTTGTGACCAGCAGGTCGGCTGTGTACGGCTTCGGCAGCATGTCCACGACGTTCGGACATTCCGCGTATTCCAGGTAGGCTCGCTTGCGCAGCGTCGAGCTAACGATGACCGGGATGTCGCGGAAGTCCACCGAAGCCAACAGCTCGCGGCAGACCTCGATCCCGGTCGTCCCAGGCAGTTGATGATCCAGCAAAATCAGACTGGGTTGGACTTTCGCGACCTGCTCCAAACCTTCCTCGGCACTCGCGGCTAGCGCCACCTCGTAGCCGGCCGGGCTCAACGTACTGTCCACAAGTCGGCGAATGGTGGCGCTATCGTCAATGACTAAAATCGTACCTTGACTCATGAATCATTCCTCTGTGTCTCGAACGGCAAACGCGTGAGAATCTCGGACAACGACGGTTCACTGACCGGTTTGACCAGGTAAGCGACCGCCCCCAATTCCGCTGCTTCTTTCTGGTACTGTTCTTCTTCCCGACTGCTGACAACGACGACCGGGATTTCCTGCAAGCCCGTGGCGGATTTCATTTCGCGGAGCAAGTCCATGCCACCCAGTTGCGGCATTTCCAGGTCTGTAAAGACGAGATCGTAGGGGGTGCTGCGGAGCAGCTTGAGCGCTTGGAGCCCATCAGCTGCCTCCTCAAGACGCCATCCACGAGGCCGCAGCAAGTCGATCAACAGACGACGCGAACTGCGCGAGTCATCGATCACTAGGGCTCGACGTGTCGACCCTTCACCGCTCATGGCCGGCTCACTCGCGCCATCAACCGGCTCTGCAAAAGAATCCTTGGGACTCAACTGCATTCCCCGGTCCAGGAGTCGCTGACTGTCAAACAGCAGCATGATGTCTCCCGTCCCCGAAAGGGTCACCCCGGAAAACAATCGCTGGTTTTTCAGCAGCCCCGGCAGCGGCCGCACCACAACCTCTTCCGGCCCCACGATCTCATCAATCAGCAGGCCCAGGCGGCGTTCCGTGTGCTGCGGAAGATCCCCCTCCGGTGCTCTGGCTCCCGGCTTCGCCTCGCTTGGCTGCCAACCTTGGGCCAGCACCAGCAAATGGCGCGTCGAACTTCGCGTGGACGTCACCCCCGGCCACAGGTCGGAAAAATCCAGGACGGGGAAATCCACAGGCCGATCTTCCTGCCACGGTCCCGCGGAGTGAACGAATTGTGTCGGCATCCCGAACTCCTGACCGCCCGCACGGAACACCATCACGTGTTCAATCACCGAATGCAGCGGCACCAGCAGCCGGACACTTGTACCTTTTCCGGGCGTGGAATCGACTTCGACCCAACTGTGCATCCGTTCCAGAGTCGCAGCAACCACGTCCATGCCCACTCCTCGACCGGAGATTTCGGTCGTATCCTGTCGAGTGGAAAACCCGGGATGAAAGATCAGCCGCGCCAGTTCGGAGCGGGTTGTCGATCGGTTTGGGGAAATCAACCCCATTTCGATACCCCGCCGCCGCAAGGCGTCGTAGTCGAGTCCACGACCGTCATCCCGGACGGTCACCACCAGCAGATTCGATCCACCGCGAGCTTCCAGGACCACGGTTCCGACCGGGTCCTTACCGGCCGCTTGACGCACCGATTCGGACTCGATTCCATGGCTCACCGCATTGCGAACCATGTGCAGGAGCGGTTCGTAGAGTTGTTCCTGAACGGAGCGTTCCAGACCCACGTCTTCGCCCACGAGAACTAACTGCGCCCGTTTTCCTTCCGCTGCGCCGCGTCGCGTGTTGCCCGCTGCAGGCGACGGAACAGACCGTCCAACGGCACTCGCCGCAACTGCATCAATTCCTGGCGGAAGTGTCGAATGAAGCGCGAGATGGCAAGATTCTCTTCCGCCACCGGGTCGAATAACTCGCGGAGACCGCGTCCCACCTCCAACAGATCGTTCGCGATCTCATTGAGAGAACTGACCGATCGGTGCGCATGTGTCGTCTGCGGTCCTGCGCGTTTCGGTGTTCGAGACTGCCCCCCGTCCGAGGCCGAGCCGATCGTCAAAGGCTCGCACACGAGAGACACAGCGCGTCAATTCGCCATGGATTTCCTTCAGCTGTTCCACTCCCGATTCGCGCCGATTTCGGAGCATCACGAGCTCAGCCAACATGTCCATCAGCCGATCCAATTGGCCTGCCTTGACACGGACGGAGTCCTGCCTGTCCGCGCCCGCATCGACGAACGACTCCTGGCCAGCGGTCGTGGAGCGTGATTTCTGCGACTCGATCTCCGATGGGCACGAACCGCGCTGGCACCGCTCCATCTGCTGACGAATGACGTCGACACATTGCAGGATCGGCTCGATCTCGATCGCCCCCGACCGCTCACAGGCAAGCTGCAAGTCATCTTCGACCTGGTGCAGGAACTGTGCGAGTTGCGACATCCCGACGCTGGCAGAAGCCCCCTTGAGCGTGTGTAATTCGCGACAGACCTGTTGTAGTGGCTGACGGTTGTTCGAATCGCTTTCGAAGTCCAGCAGCGCGGCTTCGATCGAGGCCAGACAACGACGCGCATCATCCAGGTACGCTTCGCGTATTTCGGGATCCAAAACGAGTTGATCCTGCGCCGAGACGTCCGTCGGGGGAGCAACGTTCGGATCGGACTCTGCCACCGGCGGCTGCGCGCTCGGCGACGAAGCGTCGTTCCCCCTGGCTTCCATCTCCGGTTCTTCGCCGACGGCGACGAGCGAATCGAGAATCATCCCGATCTGGCCCGGTTCGGGCAGCGGCGGTTCCTCCTCCACCTCCGTGTCCGCGACCGGTATATTCCAAGCCTCCGGCTCTTCCACATCGATTTCATCCATCAGCTCGAGGCAATCGCCCCAACGTTGGCGTGCTTCGTCGGTGAGCTGCCGCAAACCGTCCGATGCACGACCGGCATCTTCCAGCCCTTCCTGCAGGATCGGCAGGCGCTGTCGCACAAAATCGACGATCGAATGAAGTTCCTCGCCGTCAGACGATTCACCCAGCGACTCAGCAATCGCGAGCAGATTCGCGAGGAGTCCGGCCAATTGTGACAGTTCACTACAGGCGGCCTCGGAAGCCGAATGCGAGATTTCCCGCAGGACGCTCACCGCGTCGTGAACGCGGCTGAGGTCGCTCGCGTCCGTCAGCAGTTCGTTGCGCAGGAACTCCAGCGGTCCCTGTGCTGTGCTCATTGATCCCGGATGCGTATCCAAGGGGCATCTCCTACGTGGACGAAATGGATTCCAGTGGCAGGGCGGTCTTGACATCTCCGTGGAGGTCATCCACGGCGCTCGCGAGCATGTCCGCATCCGATAACTCCTCGGGATCCGAGCCGCCGAACTCCTGGTCGACGCAGCGGCGGAGCGGCATCAAGCAGGCTCGGAACTTGCGCGAGAGCTTGGTCAGCGTACTCGTTGTCCAGCGTGCCTCTTCGGCCATGGTGCGGTTGGACTTGGCGACTTCCGAAATTCGTTCGACCGCCAAGACAACATCGCGGGTCAATTGCAGCTGCAGCTGCGTCGCATCGGTGATCTGACCCACTTGAGCCGCTGAATCCTGAGAGATTTGGCTGATCCGCTCCAGCGTTTCGCCAGCGGCACTGACACGTTGTACTTCTGCTTCAACTTCGGCCCGTTCTTCCGTCATGACGACGACCGATTCCTGCGTCTCCAGCTGGATTGATTCGATCAGCCCGGCCACCTCGCGCGTCGCCTGTGCCGCTTGTTCGGCCAGTTTCCGCACTTCTTCGGCGACGACGGCGAATCCCCGTCCATGTTCGCCGGCCCGCACCGATTCGATCGACGCGTTCAGCGCCAGCATGTCGGTCCGCGACGAAATCGCGCCGATCGTTTCCACGATCGAGCCGATTTCCTGAGAATGATCGCCCAAAGCCCGCAGCCGCGATTCGCTCGCTTCGACGTGGGTTCGAATGCGATCCATCCCCGCGACCAATTCGCGAACCATCTGTAGCGCGGCGGCAGCCGAATCGCGCGTCGCGATCGCGGCCTGTTGCGCCGCGTCCGCGTTGTCCGAAACCGAGTCAATGTTCCCGGACATCTGTTCGACATAGGTCGCCGTTCGGTTTACCGCCTCACTCTGTTCTTCCGCGCCCCGAGCAATCTCGCGCGTGTAGTTTTCCAGTTCCTGGGTGCTGGCCAGCAGCTGATCCAGCTCGCTGTCGGCCGACCGCGTGATACTGTCGATGACCTGTCGGAAGTACTGGCCGATCGGTCCACCACGGGGCCGCCGCCCGGCCTCGCCGCCGCGACGGTCCAACTGGTCCAACAACCGATCAAACTCGCGCGACTGTTCCCGCGTATTGGCGGCCGCTTCGGCCCATTTCTGGACGAGGCCACGAATCCGGTCCATCGCTGCATCCAACTCCTGGATGCCCACGGAAGCAACCTGGGCCGCATCGCCGGTCGCCACCGCTCGTTCACACGAGTGGATCGTGCGCATCAGCGGTCCGGTCAGCCAGAGGGCCAGGAAGGTGATCGGCAACGCTGCGGAAGCCAGGATCAGACCCGTTTGGAGATGGCTCGCACCAAGCCATCGAGCCAGCGTCATTGCCAGCACACCGGTCAATCCGGCCGCCAAGTGGGTCGCGATAAACAACGTGTAGATTTTCAAGGCCAAGCTCCTCGGTTTTCGACAGGGAAGGGACAACACCCTTATGACAATCGACCGCTGACTTTCACTTCAAACGTTGACTTCACTGCGCCAATAACGATCCAAGGTGTCCTCGGCCAAACGGAACAAAGCATGGGCATCCAGTACCTGCACGATCTGATGGCGATGCGTCGCCGATCCCATCACGGCGGCGGACCAGCCGTGACTGGCACCCACGTCGGAGCAAAGGGAAACTTCCAGCGGCAGCAACCCCACGACGCGATCAACCAACAGCGCCCAAGGCCCGTTGGCGGACGAGATGACGATAATCTGTTCTTCTGTGACTTCGGGGCCCCGCCGCACGGCAAACTCGCTCAGATCGCACGACCGGCAAGAACTCGTTGCGGATGTGGCAAATGCCAGCCAGCAGAGGATCTGCGTCTGGGACGACGGTAATCGAAGGTCGAATAGCGACCTCGCGAACCGCGGTGGCCAGTAACCCAAACGTCACCGTAGCCCGTTGGAAGAGGCAATACTTCTCGGCAGTCGGCAAACCCAGGGAATTCTCACCGTGCGTAGGAGCAGCCAGGGAGGACTGAATCATGCGTGGGACTCCTTGCGAATGGGTTCCGCGGTCCTGGGCTCGTCCGTTTGTGGCGTTTGCAGTTTTTCCGATAGTCGCCGCTTCAGGTTTTCCAGCCTCGTTCTCGAAGCATCGACCGGCTCGCCTTCCCTGCTGCGGCTGCGCGACTCCGACGGCACGGTGGTGGTCGGACGACTTTCGACCGGTCGAGGCGATCTAACGGGAGGCTGCTTCGGCGGGATTCCGGCGACCACCGAATGGATCTCCTGCACTGTCCGCTCGACAAAGCTGCGAATTTCCTCGCGCCACGTAGCCTGCAGGCCATTGGGCGGCGGGTTTGCCGGCGCGTCGTGTGTTGTCTTCTCGAAATCAACCATGCACAGTAACTTCCCGTGATTCAGGCGGAGACTTCCGAGGGGCTGAGCCCCGAGGAGGCTGGGATCGGCACGAGTTCACTGACGGTTTGCAGCAGGCGTTCGTCACAGACCGGTTTCTGCAGATAGGCTCCCAACTCGTGCCCCAGTAGTTCCAACGCGTGGGATTCCAGGGTCGTTAGGAAAACGATTGGAAGTTCACTCCAGGGTGCTCCCATCCGCTTCAGTTCCTGACAAACGCCATAGCCATCCATGAGCGGCATGCAAATATCCAGGATCGCCAGTTGCGGCCGCTCCGATTTTGCGGCTTCGATCGCCTGAATTCCATCTGCCGCTGTCACAACTTCGTAGCCCGCCTGGCTGAGCGTCTTCCGCACGACGGTGCGTACGGCATTGCTGTCATCCACGACTAGAATCTTCGGTGCTGACATAATCATGCCTCTTCCACAATGCCCAGCGCGGTGGAACGTCCAAGGAACCACAATGGCTGGAGCAGGATGCAGTCTGGTATGAACTATAGGTCACGTTACCGGCAGAAGCCTTGAATCGACTCACCGTGTGAGCACGGAACCTTCGCCCGCGATGTCGCTTTCCAACAACAACGTGGACTTTGCGCAACAAGCCAACCGGCTTGGTCGCCCTCGGCCCGGAAGTCGCTCGTCGCCAGGCCGTTCAAAGGCCACGGATCACATCTCGCCGCACCGATCGCGATCGTGTAGTAGGCTTCCACATGTGAAACGGGTCCGTTTGCTTCTTGAGCATGTTCCTGCTCCGACGGTCCGCAGCAAATCGGCGTACGCCACTTCGGATGGACAACCCAACTGCAGGGGTAGCACCCGTGAGATCTGAAATTGATCGTTTGCTACGGGAGAGACAGGCCACGATTCTGCGCGAACGGCGCGGGACGGAGAGACACCACTTCGTGCGACCGGTGTTGATCCAGTCGCACCGCAACGGCGACACACAGGTTCAGGGTTTCTCCAAAGACATGTCACAGCACGGAATGGCCATCATCAGTCCGTGCAACTGGCAGCTGGGCCTCCTGGCAACGCTGCGCGTCCACAGCCTGTTCGAGGCGGATGTGGACGTGCGTGCCGAGGCACGCTGGTCGGAACCGTACGGCGACAACTGGTTCATCACCGGCTGGCATTTCCTGGATGTCGGCTAGCGCGTCCCCGCAACGGGACCGATCCAGGGTCGCGAGCCGAACGCAAGGAAATCTTCCGCCACCTCCTTCGGCGATCGTGTGTCGGCGGACATAAGCTTGGCCCCTTGGCGATCCGTAGCTGGCTTACTCTAATAACGCCGCTTCGCCCGATGGATGACGCCGAACCACTCGAAAACCCTCGACACCTCGCACCGATGCCGATCGAACCCCGCTTCCTGCTGCTTCAGATTCGTGACGCGGACGACCCTGTACGACACCAGGAAATTGACTGTTTTCTCCGCAGTCTGCGTTGCCACCCTGATCAACTGGACGTACACAGCCTGCTGGAAGGGGCTCCCGCTTCTGCCACGGAGCAACGCGCGCAGGTCGTGCTGATCGGAGGCAGCGGACGCTACTCGGCGATCGGAGAAAGCGATTGGCTCCTGCGAACGCTGGATTTGCTGCGCGATTTGCATTCCCGGTCTCGTCCGGTTTTTGCTTCTTGCTGGGGCTTCCAGGCGATGGCCCGTGCGCTGGGCGGGAGAGTCGAGCGCGACCCGCAACGGGCGGAGCTGGGGACGCTTGCGGTACGTCTCACGGCCGAGGGAATTCGAGATCCGCTGTTTGGTCCGCTCGGCCACGAGTTTCCGGCCCACATGGGCCATGAAGACAGCGTGACCAGTTTACCGGCGGATGCTCTTTCACTGGCGTTTTCGGACCGGTCCGATCATCAGGCGTTCTGTTTTCCGGGGCGCCCATCTACTGCACTCAGTTTCATCCAGAACTGGATCGGGCTAGTCTGTTGGCGCGGGTGCAAGCCTATCCAGAGTACATCGAGCGAATCGCCGGCATTTCGCTGCCCGTTTTCGCCGAACGTTGCGTGGAAACGCGCCAGGCGAACGGCTTGATCGAGTGCCTTCACAAGGCACATTCTCGCGTCGGCGTAATGGCCGGGCCACGTTGCACGATCCCGTATCTTCCCATGGATCGATACCGATTGTATTTGGCATTCCGCCGACGTATCGTGGGAGCTCGCTGTGGATCCGGCCCTCCACGTTCCTGCCCTACGAAATGGGAGACAGAACATGATGACGCTGCGTCGCAACTTCCTGACTCGGCTGTTCTTGGCGTTCGTGCTGGCAAGTGTCACAGAAGTGACGTTCGCGGCGGAACATCGCTACGAGGCAAACTGGGCGTCGCTCGATCAGCGCCCCACTCCTGATTGGTTCCTCGATGCGAAGTTTGGCGTGTTTATCCACTGGGGAGTGTATTCCGTGCCCGCCTGGGGCAACGTAGGAGAGTATGCGGAATGGTACTGGAAACGGATCGAGAAGCAGCAAGCGGACAACGTGTGGTGGCAGTTCCACGTAAAGAATTTCGGCGCGGATTTCAACTACCAGGATTTCGCGCCCCAGTTCACCGCGGAGCTTTTCGACGCCCAGCAGTGGGCTCGCCTGTTCGCCCGAGCCGGAGTCCGCTATGTCGTGCCGACATCCAAACATCATGAAGGATATTGCCTTTGGCCAAGCGCCGAGGCAAGCAAGACCTGGGGCCGGCCGTGGAACGCCGTGGAAGTCGGCCCCAAGCGAGACCTGATGGGCGAACTGGCTGAGGCAACCCGAGCACAGGGCATGAAGTTTGGCTTCTACTACTCCTTGTACGAATGGTACAACCCGCTGTGGAAGTCAGATCGCAAACGGTATGTCGAGGAACACATGACGCCGCAGTTCAAGGACGTGGTGACGCGTTACCGACCGGCGATTATCTTCAGCGACGGCGAATGGGATCTTCCTTCCTCCGACTGGAAAAGCGAAGAGCTGCTCGCCTGGCTCTTCAATGAATCACCGTCGCGCAAGGAGGTGGTCATCAATGATCGCTGGGGCAAGGATTGCCGGCATCAGCACGGCGGATATTGGACCACCGAATACGCGGCCGGCCTGAAAGATGGTTCTCATCCGTGGGAGGAGAGTCGCGGGATGGCTCACTCGTACGGTTTGAATCGCGCTGAGAGAATTGACGACTACAAGACGGGTCGCGAGTTCATCTTCACCTTGATCGATCTGGTCAGTCGCGGAGGCAATCTCCTGTTGGATATCGGCCCGGCCGCCGACGGCACCATCCCTCCGATCATGGAGCAGCGACTCCTGGAAATCGGCGACTGGCTACAGATCAACGGCGAAGCGATTTACGGCACACGGTGCGCCGGAAGATCGTGCCAATGGAGCGCGGGCACACGGCCCGATCAGCAATTCGGCGAGTACAAGGTGAAATACAACGTGATGGATCAGATCGGCCCGGCTTCCCGGGACGGCAAGGCGGTCAAACAGGTCTTTTTCACACAGAAGCCGGACGCTCTCTACGCCATCACCGCTGGCTGGCCCGGCGATCAATTGGTCCTGCGTGACGTCCAAGTCCCCGCCAACGCCAGCGTCACTCTGCTCGGTGTCGCCGAACCCCTGCAGGCGACCGTCGAGGGAACGACCTTGACCATTGCTCTGCCCAGCCTGGGTCCCGAAGAGGCACCTTGCCGTCACGCCTTCACTGTAAAAATCACGGGTGCCGAGGTGCTGCCCGAAACGGGAACTCCGTGAGACGAAACGGGGCTTCGAAACCAAGTCGATCAACGCGATGATCATCGGCCGGCAACGCGTTGGTCGTCGGATCGCCATTTCGCTGCCGAATCAGCCAGGCCACCACGTCATCGCAGGCCTGCGCTGCGTTTGACTGACCCGAATTGGTGACCGCGAGAACGCCAAAATCGCGGTTTGGCGCGAGCCATACGACCGCAAACCACATGGTATTGCTGCCGGCGTGGGTCAAGGCACGCCCTCGGGCCCAAGTTCGGGGCGTGGCCAACCAGCCCAGCGCGTATTCTGCGTCCTGGACCGGCCGGTGCAGTTCGCGCAGAGTCACCTCGGTTAGCAACGGCGGGTCCGGCTGATGGTTCAGATGCACCGCCAGGAAACGCGACCAGTCGGCCACGCTGCAGTGCACCCTCCCGGCCGGGCCCAGAATCGGCGGATTATCGCGCTGTCGGGGTGCGAGGTTGCCGTCGGATGTCTCTTGATGCCCCCACGGTTGATCCACCCGCCCTGGAGTCCCGGGCGGTCCAAATCCCGCCGTCTCCATGCGCAAGGGCCGAAACAGCCGCATGCGCATCAGTTGCTCCCACGACTGGCCGGTCACCGTTTCGGCCATCAGTCCGGCCAGCATGTATCCCAGATTGGAGTAAACGTGGCGACTTCCCGGCGGGTAGTCCGGTTCGCTCGCCAGAAGCTCGTTGAACAGAGCACGCCGTTGCTGCGTGGGCGACAAGCGAGAATCCGCACGGAAGATCCGCTCATCATGGGCGGGAAGTCCACCGCTGTGCGTCAACAGTTGCCGCAGAGTGACCTGTCGATAGGACGGATGCATGTCGTCCCGCAAGTCTGGAAGAACGGCTCCGACGGTCGACTCCCACTCGATGTGATTCTCTTGGACCAGCAGAGCCAGCAGTGTGGCCGTCATCGCTTTCGTGCAGGAGCCCAGATGCACCAGGTCACCGGGCGAAATTCGTTCGGTCGCCCCCTGTTTCCGCTGGCCGATGGCGGCCAAGGAAGTCAGCCGACCGCCATCGATCTCAGCCGCGATCACCCCCGGCAGCTCGTACTGTGCTCTCACCGACTGCAGCATCTGCTCCACGGATTTCTCCGTGCGCTGCATTGCGTGAGAATCTTCTTCGGCTACCGCCGCCTGGAATCCGAGGCAAGCGAACAGCCCTGCCAGTTGTAGCAGAAGACTCCGCCGTGATGGACCAGGCAGAAAGGTGAACATGCAGCCTCCGTTCCATCGGTTGGCAACGATCAGACGCCCCCGCGAACATGCAACCGCCGAAGCGGCCCATCTTCGCCCGTGACTCTTTCCCCAGTCCGCCACGGGCTTCGTATCTGGGGCGTCGCGCAATTTAGCGGTTTGCGAGCAGCGACCGGCGGCGCCGCCGCCAGAACAGGAAGCCGCCGATCACGAGCAACACCCCACTGGACGGTTCGGGCACAAAATCCGCGTGAACCAGCAAGGGTCCATCTCCGGCATGGAATCCACCGCCCACCGTCGCTCCATTCACCAGCAGGTCGGCCAGCAGCCCATCTCCCGCGAGATCCGCGGAGAGAATCTGCCCCAGCTCGACGGATGGAAAACCGTCCGGCAGGACCTTAAAAACTTCCTCGGAAGTACACAGGTCGAAGGCACCGCCCAAAGATTCGCATGTCGACGTGAACTGCTGCGAAGCGCTGAGCAATTGAATGGCCGTTAGAGGGAAACCTTCCGGCGCTGTCACGAGGACGCGACCTGTTTCCACATCGTAATTCACCGACAGAGCGGTCTCACGGGGTGTGCCGGCACCATTCAGTGTTATCGGCGCGCCCCAGGCAGAAAACCCGCATGTTGCGAGCATGGCAACTGCGAGCAGCATAGGCAATGCGTGCGTCCGCCTCATTAGCTCTCCCCTTGTGACTCAAGGATGCACAACTCATCGAAATTGCAACAGTCTCCCATCTTAACCAGGAAGGATTCAATCAGGCAAATTCTTTCGCAACTCGTCGTAAAAGCTGGGCAGAAATCGCCTGCCAATGGCAGCTGTAACGCCTGCAAGGATGATAAAACGCCTGGGTCCGAGAGGCAGCAGTCGCGATCCGCGCTGCCGGCCGAGGGTCATGCGATGCGCATCAGTCCTCCGTTTTCAGAAGCTTGCAGAGAAAAAACGCGTCCATCGCCGGCTGCGGGAGCACTCGCCGCGCCAACCGGCATTGCTCGTTCAACCGGCGGTCCTGCCACTGCGTCAGTCCCGGAAGAACCGTCGAAATCGGCAGCTCGAGATCTTGCACGATGAACTTGGCGGAGGACTTTCGCAGCTGCGCATCGAGCACGAGTTCGTTTTCTTCCGGCGCGAAGGCACAGGTACAGTAGACCAACGTTCCTCCCGGTCGGAGTGCCTGCATGGCCGACCGCAGCAATCCTTGCTGTTTTCGAGCTTGCTCGCGAATCTTCCGCAAACTCCAGTATCGCCAGGTCTCGGGGTGGTTCAACCGAAAACGGCCCTCCGAGGAACAGGGCGCGTCGCAGCAGCACCCGGTCAAATCGCTCGGGCGTCTTGCGGCCGACGGTTCGCCCATCCGTGCGGTAGGTGCGCACGATCTCCGCCCGCCCTCGGCGCAGGTTTTCGCGCAGTCGGTAATACCTTCCGCGCACGACCTCGACGGCCGACACGCGGCCCTGATTTCGCATCTGAGCGACCAGGTGCAGGGTCTTGCCACCGGGAGCCGCCGCCAAATCCAGAATCGTCTCCCCCGGCTGTGGATCGAGTAGCAAGACCGGCAGTAAGCTCGACAGCCCCTGAATGTAGATCCGGCCTTCCGATGCCGCCGTACATCGCACCAGCCGATCCCGGTAGCCCGCCGGTACGACGAAGGCCTCCGGGCACCAGCCGACCGGTTCGCTGGGAATGCCCTCGGACGACAACTCGTCGAGCACCTCCGGCACAGTACTCACGAGCGTATTGACTCGGTAACTGGCAAGTCGCTCGGCGGCCAACCCTCGAAGGCACTGCTGGTAGCCCTCCTCCGGGAAAATCCGCCGGAGCCGCTCTAGGAATTCAGGCGGAAAACCAAGTTCGGAATCGATCACCCGTGTCGTCCCCCGTACACTTCCGCATCATTCGGCACGAGTAGAAGATGCCGTTCCGGCGAGCTTGTCAAGCGATCGGGCAAGGCAGGAAGAACCGCTCCCACCCTGAATTCCTTGACCAGCCCCTTGGATGCCCGGTACAAGAGGGTTACGATCCGACCTGCGGTGCACGTTCCGGATCCGAAACGGCCCGCCTGGGGTGACATTCGACCGTCGCCTCCGATCCGCTTCCGGTCGTACCGTCGACTTCCCCCCGCCCTCGCAAGGAACACACCATGCCGCTCCACCGAAATGGCCTCGCCACCATGCTCCTCCTGTCGTTGATTCTCTCCACCGTCACCTACGCCCAGCAGGCAAGTGTGAAGCCCGGCATCAACGACTCGTTCGAAACGCCCAACGTACCGCAATTCGTGAATCGGTTTGAGCGCGATGGACGAGAACCGTACGATTTGCGCGAAGAGATTCTGCTGGCCTGCCAGTTGCAGCGAGGAATGGTCGTCGCCGACGTTGGCACGGGTACCGGCCTCTTCACGCGGCTGTTCGCCGAGCGTGTCGGCGAGGGAGGGCAGGTTTTCGCGATCGATATTTCCGACGAGTTTGTCGAACATGTTCGACAAAGCTGCGCCGAGGCGGGCGTCTCGAATGTCTCACCGCTGATCTGCGATCCGGACAACGTGCGACTGCCCCCCAATTCAATCGATCTCGTGTTCATCTGTGATACGTACCACCATTTCGAGTTCCCCCAACGGACGATGGAATCGATTCATCGCGCTTTGCGACCTGGTGGCACGCTGGTATTGATCGATTTCCATCGCATCGAAGGTGTCAGCTCAGATTGGGTGCTCAATCACGTCCGCGCCGGTCAGGACATCGTA
Organism: uncultured Planctomycetaceae bacterium; assembly: GCA_963776055.1. Taxonomy (GTDB): domain Bacteria; phylum Planctomycetota; class Planctomycetia; order Pirellulales; family Pirellulaceae; genus CAVZLD01. Next base: position 152,900 of record CAVZLD010000002.1, read on the forward strand.
AAGGCAGAAGTAACCGGCAGCGGCTTCGAGTTTGTCGAATTCGTGGACGTGTTGAAGGAAAACTATTTCCTGCGTTTTCGCAAACCAAGTGCGCAAGCCAAGGCCAAAAGTTAGTCGACAAGTCGCCAACTTCCCTCGAAATCCGCTCCATGGAAAACCCTTCGAATGTTGAAAATAGTTTCAACCGTCATGTTGATCGCTCTTTCCGCTAACGCACTCGGGGCCGCGTCGGCGGATCATCGGTTTCGCAGCCTGGCCCGCGAAGTGTGGCAAGACGCGACTGCGAAACGATCCCCTGTTGGCGACGGACACGGGTGATCACCAATATGACGATCAGCTTCCCAAGGTATCGCTGGCGGCGGCGGAGCAATCACGAAAGAGCAACGAACAGTTTCTGAAGCGTTTACTGGAAATCCCTCGATCCGAAGTATCGGCGGAGCGGACGAACTACTTGATTCTTCAGCGAATACTGGAAGACGATCTGGCGGAGGCCCGCTATCGTGCCTTCCTGATTCCGATCACGAACCGCGAAGGGTTTCACATTTCTTTTCCGGAACTTCGCCGCCAGATGCCGTTACGCACCGAATCGGATTACCGCAACTACATCGCGCGCCTCCGTGCCTTTGGCCAATACGCTCGCGGACATATCGAGCTGATGCGTCACGGGATCCGTGAGGGGCGAACGTTACCGTCAGTCGTCTTGGACCGATACCGCGAACCGCTGGAGCCGCAGATCGTAGACGATCCTCGCCGCAGCCTGTTCTATGAACCGCTGTTGGCAATGCCCGCGGATTGGCCCGCGACCACGCGCCAACAACTGCAAGAGGAGGCGGACGAAGCGATTCGGGTCGGAATCGTTGACGGCTATCGGGCGTTCCTAGAATTCATGGAGATGGAGTATGTTCCGGCAGCCCGCGGTTCGATTGGGGCGAGTGCTCTGCCGGACGGCCGTGCATTCTATCGCCATCGCATCCGCATGTTCACCACTCTTGACCTGACACCGGAACAGGTCCACGAGACGGGATTAGCCGAAGTCCAGCGGATCCGCGGCGAGATGCAACAGATCCTGGACGAGCTGAGCTTCACCGGGAGTATTGCCGATTTCGCGGAATCGCTCCGGCAGGACGAACGCTTCTTCGCCAAGACACCGGATGCACTATTGAAAGAGGTCGCGCTGGTTTTGAAACGAATCGACGGTCGTTTGCCCGAGCTCTTTCAAACACTCCCGCGCACGCCTTACGGCGTGCGGCCGGTTCCCGATTACATCGCGCCGCAGACAAGCACTGCCTATTACATGCCTCCACCGGGCGATCGCAGTCGAGCCGGTTTCTACTACGTCAATACGTTCGACTTGAAGAGCCGGCCGTTGTACGAAATCGAGGCTCTTTCGTTGCACGAAGCCGTGCCGGGGCATCACCTGCAGATTGCCTTACAGCAGGAACTGGAGCAGCTTCCGCCATATCGTCGATTCTCGACCTTTACCGCCTACATCGAGGGTTGGGCGCTGTACGCCGAACGACTGGGACGGGAGGTTGGATTCTATGAGGATCCGTACAGCGACTTCGGGCGATTGACCTACGAGATGTGGCGAGCCTGTCGATTGGTGGTCGACACCGGCTTGCACTACTTCGGTTGGTCGCGACAGCAAGCCATCGATTACCTGATCGAAAACACGGCACTTTCACGCCGCAATATCCAGAGTGAAGTGGATCGATACATCGCCTGGCCGGGACAGGCCACAGCCTATAAGATCGGCGAATTGAAAATTCGCGAACTCCGCCAGGAAGCGGAGCAGCGACTGGGAGACCGTTTTGACTTGCGGCAGTTCCACGATGTGTTGCTGCTGCAGGGCAGTGTCCCGCTCGACTTGCTATCCGAATCGATCCGGCAATGGATCCGCGACGTCGAAGCCGCGACGGACCCTTCCCCCTCGGCCGCTTCCGGTTCGAGCCCCACACAAGGAGCCACCTGATGTCCCGCGATTCCCAATCAACTCGCATCAATCGTCGACGCGCCCTGCAATCCGCCTCGGTCGCCGCCATGGCAACGCTGGCCGCAGGCCGACCTCGCGCGTCGGCACAAGCCGCCGCGCCAGCCAGTAAGGGACGAATCCAACAGTCCATTGTGTCCTGGTGCTTCGAGGCACGCGGCGAACAATGGTCGGTGGAAAAAACCTGCCAAGTCGCCCGCGAATTGGGGTATCGCAGCGTAGAACTGGTTGACCCGCAGCATTTTCCAACGCTGCAGAAGTACGGACTGACGTGTGCCCTCGTCGGAGCGAACATCCAACCGGGCCCCTCCTACATGCGCGGCTTCAACAACCCGCGGTTCCACCCGATGGTCATTCGCGCAACTCGAGAGGCTATCGAAGCCGCTGGGGACCATGGTTTTCCGAACGTGATTGCGTTCACCGGGTTCAGTGCGCACGATCCGGCGGACCCCAACAGCGATCACCTGACACCGGAAGAAGGCGCGGAAAACTGCGTACGAGCTTTCAAGGAAGTCATCGGGCTGGCAGAACAACGGGGAGTGAATGTCTGCCTGGAAATGCTCAGCACGCGTGACGATACCGACCCGATGAAAGGGCATCCCGGGTACCAGGGAAACCACCTGGACTACTGCCTGGACATCATCCGTCGTGTGGGGTCGCCGCGGATGAAGCTGTTATTCGACATCTATCACGTTCAAGTGATGGACGGCGACGTGATCCGGCGATTGCGGCAATGCCAGGAATGGATCGGACACGTGCACACGGCCGGCAACCCGGGACGAGGCGAATTGGACGAGCAGCAGGAGATTTACTACCCAGCCGTGATGCGCGCCCTCGTGGAAATCGGCTACCGCGGTTTCGTCGGTCAGGAGTTCATTCCCACGCGAAATCCCTTCGAAGGATTGCGACAAGCTTTCCAGGTGTGTGACGTCTGACCCTGACTCGGGCTGCACCGTTCCGTCTCCTGCCAACCGCCGGAACGCCACCTGTTGTGCGTGGAACGCCCGGCGCGACGAGGAAACCGGCGGGAACCGTGGACAATCGCTCGAGCGATTCACCAGCGTTCGATTACAATGAAGGCGGCCGTGGGGCTTGGTACCGAACACGGTGATCGCTCCCGACAGAACCGCGGCCCCAGCAATCAGAAGGACTGCGCACGATGAAGCGTTGGCGGAGGCTGAGCCCGGAGATTTTGCCGCTTGAGCGTCTAGAACCGCGACAGCTGCTGGCAGCGGATGCGATCCCCGCTCCAGAACCCCTCGCGTTTGCCGAGACAGCCGTAGCAGCGGAGGAGGCGACCGGCCTGCGGATGATCGTGCGCGACAGCTATTTGCCAGGTGTTCCCGTTCTGGTCCGCCTCCAGGCGGAGGATTCCCAGGGTCGCGTCGACCGAGAGGTCTGGGACGCCACCGTTTCGCTGTCCAGCAGCCATCCGGCCGTTACACTCCAGCCGGCCGAAGTACGTCTGGTCAACGGAATGGGCAGCGCGCTGGTCACCGTGCAAGGCACCGAACCATTTTCGCTGGCTGCCGATTGGAACGGGCTGCAAATCGCGCGGCCGTTGACTCCCCTGATTGATCCGCCAACGCAAGAACTGTCCGGAACATTGACCGATGAGGTAACCACACTCAGTGGAGTGATCCACATCACGGACGATCTGACGGTTCCCGAAGGTCACGTGCTGCAGTTGGAACCCGGCACCCTGGTCTTGGTCGCCGGCGTTCCCCAGCAGCCGCAAGTCGAATTGGGCACACAGATCATCGTGGAGGGGTCGCTGAATGCGATGGGAACCGAGGACCGACCGGTCACCATTACCGCCGCCGACCCCGATCGACCTTGGAGCGAACTGGATGTGCAGGGCGGCCAGGTCGAGCTGTACTTCACCGAGATCACGCACGCGGGTACCTCCCCGCGCGGTGGCCACACCAACACGGGCCCCGCCATTCGCTTGCAGCGTGACGGGTTGGTCCGGATGAGCGACAGCAGCGTGACCGACATTCATGGCAAGATCATGCAAGCCACGTCCGGCTCGATTCAGATGACGGACGTCCTGTTGTCGCGCGCCGTGATGGGACCCGAGATCGAAGGTACCTCACTCGATTTTCGGGACAGTTGGATCGTCGAGATGGCCGGCGTCTACCACCACAACGGCACGGTGGACGACAATGACGGCATTTACCTTCATGAACAGAGAAGCGGACAGTCGATCGAATTGATCGGCAGTGTCGTAGCCGATGTCCAGGACGACGCCATTGACACGCTAGGCTCCGTCGTCAGGATCGAGGACACAATCGTCCGCCAAGCGAGCGACAAGGCGATCAGCGTCTTCAACGGCGACGTCACGATCTCGCACTGCTTGCTTGTGGACGCGGACATCGGCGTCGAAACGAAAGGGTCCGGCTCTTCCAGGCCCAGAACAACCATCGATCGGACAACGATCGCGAATGCCCGGGTCCGAGGCATTACGCGCGTTTGACAAGGGATCCCCCGACCCGAACGTCGTCATTACGTTCGATATCACGAACAGCATCATTCATGTGACCGACGGTGGAGATCCTGTCCTGACAGATTACGATCCGGCGGATCTGCACATCAATTACTCATCCCTTGCCGAACCGTGGAGTCACCCCGGCAGTGGCACCGGCAATCTCGATGCACAACCGCTCTTCGTCGATGCAACGGCCAACCACTACCAACTCGACTCCAACTCGCCGGCGATCGATGCCGGCGATCCCACCGCGGGATGGGACGCCGACGGCACGCGAATCGAGATGGGATACTACGACCACGCGCAGTCCTTCGTGCTCGCCGGAGATCTGGACCACGACGGGATCGTCAATGCCGACGATATCGACCTTCTGGCCTTGGCGATCCGACAGGGAATGACCGCGCCACCATTCGACCTGGATGACAATGGACTGGTGGATGACGACGATTTCCAGTACCTGATTCAGAACATCCTGCAGACGACCGCCGGCGATGCCAACCTGGATGGCCTGTTCAATTCGAGCGACATGGTCGAGGTGTTTCAAAGTGGTGAATACGAGGATGATCTGGAGGGCAACTCCGGGTGGGCTCGCGGTGACTGGGACGGCGACGGAGATTTCACGTCGGCGGACATGGTCGCCGCCTTTCAGGCCGGCAGCTACGAGCAACCGGCGGCCGCTGCCGCTCCGACATCCTGGTCTCAGCAACTGAGCGCGGCGATCGATGCGGTTTGGCAGGAGCGGGAAGAAATGCGGCGAAGGCGCCGCTAGGGCGTGTCGCACGGACATGGAGCGTTCGAGGCGACGATTCTTCCGAGCGGAAAGGGCGACGAAACACGACAGGGAAGTGCCACGCGCTGGCATCCCAACCGATGGAGCGCCCTTAAGCCAGTGAATCGATAAGAACCTAACGAAGACGCGCCTTGCAGGAGCCCCACCGATGGTTAGCTTGCGCTGTTTGCTTGCCTTCACCCTGACGGCATCCGCACCGGCCGAGACCGATTCGCTGGTGCGGTTCACTCATTCGCCTGGTTACCACACCGTTCGCGATTTGAACTCGCCAGGTCTGATCCTGGAAGAACGGGAAGTCGTGGAACCCTCTGGGGTGTCGACCTTGACACCGTTCCTTCGGCAGCAGGATCGCAGCCGGCCTTTGCCGATTCCCGAGGACTTCACTCATCGCGAGGTCTATCGCTTAAGTGACAGCGGAATGGCCGTCGGCTTCGCCTCGCGACCGATGGGCCATCCGCAGGGAAGCCAGCGGGCCTGCGTATGGGACGCCGCATCGGGCCGCGTGGAACTGCTGGAACTGCCAGACAGTTACCGAGGTTCCTGTGCGTTCGACATCAACGCGCAGGGCACCACAATCAGTGGATTTCTGACCGGTCGCGACCCACCGCGGCTGCTACCGTGCGTTTGGCGGCGCGAGCCGACAGTCTGGCGCTGCACGCCGCTGTCGGTTCTGCAACCGTTCAACCCGCTACTCTCCTCCGGCCACGTGGTGCTCAGCGATAATGGACAACAAGTCGCGGCGAGCCTGGTCGTCGAATCAATCGGTGACGACCTGCCCTACTATGTGAATCATCTGTTCGTGTGGCAGAAACAGGCAAACGACTCGTGGTCCCGACGGCGCGTGGCGAAGCAAGCCGTCCACGTAGCCAACATCAATAACGCCGGCTTGGTCGTCGGCCGCACGACCGAACGAGGCCACCGGCGCGCGTTCGTGTACGACCCACAACGTGGTGCGATCACGCTTCCCCCACTCGCCGGCGACGTGAATTGCCAGGCTACGGATGTGAACAATCGCGGAACCGTCATCGGTTGGAGCGATGACCCACCGGGGCCGGAGGGCGGAACCCAGGCTTTTCTTTGGCGCAACGGCCAACAGTCGCTCTTGCCGCTGCCACCGGAGGCGGTTTACAGTAGTGTGGAAACGATCACTGACGAGGAACGGGTTGGCGGCTGGCTTTTCTGGCAGACATCCTCCGATGATGCCGGTCGGAACTTTGCCTTTGTGCTTTCCCTCTCCGAGGAATCCAACAAGCTTCCTCTCGATCCGCCAGCGGGTGACGCCATGCTTCCGCAGGGCAAGCCAACGAGCAGTACACGCTGATCCTTCAAATCCTCGGCAGTGGCCATTCAGGTCGAACGCGGAATGGGAGCGGAATGCAATGCACGGGAAACGCGAACAGGCGTTACGTTGGGTTCTGCGAGTGATCGGTGCCGCAGCACTGCTCGCCTTGCCCTGCGCGTTGATGCCGCTGGAGTCGATGAAAGCAACGCACGAGTGGTTGCTGGGCGAGTCGTTACCGACCGGGCCCATCGTGCCCTACCTGGCGCGTTCGACCTCGCTCTTCTATGCCCTCCTGGGCGGGCTGATGTGGACCGTTTCGTTCGATCTGCGGCGTCATCGGGTCGTGATCTCTTACCTCGGGGGCGCGATGCTGACGATCGGACTCATCCTGCTGGGGGTCGATCTGCTGGCCGGTCTTCCACCGTGGTGGGTGCTATACGAGGGCCCGTGGGATGCCGCGATCGGCGTCGTGATCCTATGGCTCAATCGAACAGGTGGAAACGCTTCGACACTTCAGTAACCGAGTGCCAGACAGGCTGGGAGCCTGTCCCACCGGGTTCCCGGAACGTTACGGTCGATCCTTCGCCCACAGAATGGCCCGACGTAAGATTTCACGGTATTCGGGCAGCTTCCAGCTCTGCGGACCGTGGCCGGGCATCAGGTAGACCACTCGGCTGTTTCCGTACGACTTGACCCACATCTGCTCCGGCGTCGTTTCTTGCTGATCGGTCTTCAGTAAGACTTGCGCATCATCAGCCACGTAGCACTTCCCGTACGTCTCACCGCCCCCGATCTCCAGGAATGATCCGATGCCTTTTGTGATCGGATGGTCACCCTTTACCGGATGGTACTCCGTGCGGTCCCAGTGATGGTAGGTGGACGCTTCATATGCCTGACCGTTGATTGTCATCGGCTCAAACAGATAGCTGCCGCCGATTATTTCGCGATAGGTGCCCCAATTACGATGGGAGGCCAGATTGTGATGCAACGAGACGAGCCCCATGCCGCGATCGCGCAGCAACTTGACGTACGCCTGACGCTGCTCCTCCGTCATCCCATCGAGCATGTCAAAGCGAACCATGACATCGTACTGATCGGCTAACTCCGGTGTGAATCGGCCAAATGCCGCCGGCAATTCCGCTCGGTCATACTTGATACCTGGCATCGAGTCGAACATTTCCCAAAATGCAGCTTCCTCGAAGTCATGACCGCCGTACGTCACCAGAACCCGGACCGGCGTTGGCGATTCTTTCGTCACCCCGGACGGCTGTTCTTCAGCGGCCTGAGCCGCGTCGCCGCACAACCCGCTCAAAGCCAACCAGACACAACCGAAACCGACCAGCCAATCGCAGTAACGTCGAAGCATGTTCTTCGCCTCCGCTTAAGTTTCGAAACGGGAGTCCTTTCAATGCGCTCGCATCTTTCCGATCCTGCGTCGACGATTATCGCTGAAGATCCACCGTTTGTCGACGATCCGATGGAACTTGCGGTGGAAGCACCCCGGTTGGACACCCCAGGCGTCCGCTCGTACACTATTCACTTCACTGCTCACTTCACTGCGGCGTGGCACACGGTCCTCAGAAGGCAACGCGAAAACGGGGGATTCCCGGACTCCCGTTGGCCCTCCTGGTTCATGCACTGCGCCGTCGTCAGGAAGAGGCGTCAGGTGCCGGCCGCGCGGGCTCCACAGGCTGCAAGGGTATGGAGTACCCGCCTCGGTAGCTATCCATCGGATTGCCCAGGAACCGTTTGATGAATCCGTCCTTACCACGTTCTGATCAGCGGAAAATGCAGTTTCGAAACGGTTCGGCCATCGGCATGAGCCATCGCTGGCACAAGGGTCAGTACTGTTCGATCCTCACCGCAGCAGGGATTGTCGGCTGCGGGATCTACGATCTGGTTACACCCGCAGAATTCGGACAGGCGATTGCGATTGCCAAAGGCACCCCCGCCAAGCCGCTGACCGAGCCCGAGGATCTGCTCAAGGCCAGAATTGTGGGAGTGACCCCCAAAGCGGCGTCAATGGGGATCAAGGTGGGCATGACCGGGGAAGAAGCGGTCGAGCGAATGTTGCAAGCAGCCCGAGACGTAGAGCCGTAGTCAATTAAAGTGGACACGCGGCAAGCAGATCGCAAGTCTCAGCGGCCACGAGTGTTTTCCTGCAGCGCCATGTAGCGAATCGTACCTACCAGCAGGAAGGTGACTCCGACCCACCGCATCACCAAGGCCGCTGTCCGGTGAGTCCCGCGGGCTCGTTCCAGTGCGCGGCGAGATGCTTGGTACCGATCCTTGGCCGCTTTCAACTCCGCGGCCGCACGCTGCTTCGCCGCGTCATTGCTCTTCGAATCGATCTGCACCTCCGCCGTCGCATGAGTGATCTGGTGCAGATTGGCCGCCGACTGAGAATGTTCGTGTGCCTGCCGGTCGTCCCATACCCAATTTCTTTGGACAACCACCGGCCATGCGAACGATGCAACCAGTAACGCAAGCCCCATCACGATGGCGGAAACCGCCCAGCGCATCCCCAGTTCCATTCACACCAACCCTTCCCAGCCGGTCACCCCGACCGTCCCTTCGGGACAGTCATTCCTGTTCGTAAATTCATCGAAATCACAACTCACATGCCGCAGGATGTCACCCCTGGCAGAGTGAATCCAACCACGCAACAGGTTCCGTCTTCTCCCGACACGTACGGGCTTCCGCTTACTCATCGAGCCCCTTGAGCGAGTGCCCATCATTAGTGCTGATCATGTAGGCCAGCAACTCCGGATCTGTGTCGTCCGCCAAGAACCGAACGTGCCCGTCCATCGCTGCCGCGACGACTCCGCCCGGATGACGACTACGAGGCGCAGCCGATAGGTACTGCAGAGACGTGCCGCGCTCATACGTGAGGCAGGGCATATTGTCCAGTTGAGCCGCCGCTTCATCCGGACAGTCGTAGAGCATGTCCATGTTGTAGCCGTCGACATTATTCGGGAGCTGCGCCGAATCGAGCGTCAAACGCCAGACTTCATACCGCAACGGGCTGGGAGGAAAATGGTGGACATCCAGCGCCAGCAGGCTCGAACCGGTCCAGGGCAACGCCCATGCTCCACGCTGGTCCCGCTCGTCAGCACGCGTCCGAACTTCCGAAATCATCAGTGTCTTCGAAAGTCCATCGGTGATCTTTCGCAGAGATTGGCCCAACCGTCGCTGCTTGTCCTTCGACCAACTGCCACCTCCCAATGCGCCCGGCCACTCCATCAAGAGGTCGGTGTGAAACGGGCTGGCGAACGCGGCATAGTTTCCCTTGGCGAAACGCACCGAATTCGTCAACTTGGGATGGTCGAAGTACCGCGTTCCCGCCGAACCGCTCGGACAAAGATAACTCGCAATGTGCTGTGCCTGCGGTTGGCCCGGCTGTTCGAGGATGCTTTGATTCAGGTCGAACTTGCGGTACAGCAGATCCTCTTCCATCTGCGGGAGAATTAAGACGGCCCAGCTGATCATCTTTCCCGATTGTGGGTCGAAGCGTCCCGAAGCGATGTCGTCCTCAGGATTCTCCCCGACGATGCCGGCGGCCGGCAGTCGACCATGGGTCGACTCGTAATTGATCGTGGCAATCGCAATCTGCCGGACATTGTTCGTACACTGGGCTCGCCGCGCAGCTTCTCGTGCCATATTCACGGCCGGTAGTAACAACGACACAAGAATGCCGATGATCGCAATGACAACCAACAGCTCCACGAGTGTAAACCCGGATCGCGACCGAAACCTTGATGAAAACTTCGCGTTCATACCGCTGAAATGGAGACTTCGCTGGGGTCTCTTTCCAATGTGCCCTTGTCGCTGCGCAAAAACGAATCCCCGCATCGCAGCAGGCCGCTCCGACAAACTGCCTCCCCCAATCGGGTCGCTCCGGACGAGGAAGCGATCCGGGGCTGGTCCATTTGGACCGACCTCCTCCATCATACCGAGGTCTGGCGATCTGCAAATGGTCTTGCGCCTCCCCCCTGCTTTCTTTCGGTAGGAGGTCGGAATGGCTCAGGCATGCGGCGGACGCGGGTCGGGCGGTACCGGGTCGCGCGAAGGAGCGCCGCGACGAGGAGAACGGGGATGGCGCTGTAGTGGCAAGAAAATCGAGACAAGAATCGGAAACAACGGAAGAGACAGGACAAGCGAAAGGTCCGTGGAGCGGGACAGACGGGACGCCGTTCCTACGGTATAATCCGCGGCTGTTGGGACCTCTGTCCCTCGGAATCCCGCCCACGCAGCTCGCCCGCTTGCCCCAACCCGGAGTTTTCCATGCATGCAGCCGAGACTACCTATTTAGCAACACGTGAGAAGGTCCCCTGTCGAGTGTATGAGAATATGCGGCAGGCCTGCCGATCGGTGGCCGGGCAGATTGCCGAGTTGATTCGGAAGCGAGCCGAAGAAGGGCGAATGTGCGTGCTGGGTCTCGCCACGGGGTCCACCCCCGTCGGCGTCTACGACGAATTGGTGCGTTTGCATCGCGAGGAAGGGCTCTCGCTGGCGAACGTCGTGACTTTCAATCTGGATGAGTATTTCCCGATGCAGCCGTACGAGCTGCAGAGCTATGTGCGGTTTATGAAGGAGCACCTGCTGGACCTGGTGGATATTGATCCGGCCAACGTCCACATCCCCGACGGGACGCTGCCGTTGGAACAGGTGGGACGATTCTGCGAGCAGTACGAAGCCGCGATCGAAGAGTGTGGCGGGATCGATATCCAAATCTTGGGGATCGGCCGAACGGGCCACATTGGATTCAACGAGCCGGGCTCCGGACGGGCCAGCCGAACCCGGCTGATCTCGCTGGATCGGGTGACCTGCATCGATGCGGCCAGCGACTTCTTTGGAGAAGAGAATGTCCCACGTCGAGCGATCACGATGGGAGTCGGAACGATTCTGGACGCCCGCAAGATCTACATGCTGGCGTTCGGAGAACACAAGGCCGCGATCGTCGCCCGGGCCGTAGAAGGCGAGGTCACTCCGGCCGTGGCAGCCAGCTTCTTGCAGGAACATCCGGACGCGCAGGTCATCCTGGACGAAGCCGCCGCCGCCGAACTGACGCGTTTCGACTGTCCGTGGCTCGTTGGCCCGGTGGAATGGGACGAGCAACGCACACGGAAGGCCGTCATCTGGTTGGCGCGACACTTGAAGAAGGCCGTCCTAAAATTGACCGACCATGACTATAACGAGGAGGGCATGCAGGACCTGCTGGCGGAAAAGGGCCCCGCCTACAACATCAACCTGGCGGTCTTTCGTCATCTGCAGTCCACCATCACCGGCTGGCCCGGCGGGAAGCCGGAACACGCCAAGCAACCGGGCGACCGACAACAACCGTTTGACTCGATCTATCCCAAACGGGTCCTCGTTTTCTCACCACATCCAGATGATGACGTGATCTCGATGGGTGGCACGCTGATCGGCCTGGTCGATCAAGGCCACCAGGTGCACGTCGCTTACCAGACGTCCGGAAACATCGCGGTCTTTGATGACGACGCACTGCACTTCGTGGAGTTCGTCACCGATTTCAACCGCCAATTGGGAATCGATCTGGAGAAGACCGCACAACTGGAAGAGCACATCGATCAGTTCCTGCGGCAGAAGAAAGCCGGACAGGTCGACAGCTCCGAGATTCAGCAGATCAAAGCCTTGATCCGTCGCTGCGAGGCTCGTTCGGCGGCGCGTGTTTGTGGAGTCCCCGAACAACAGCTGCACTTCCTGGACATGCCGTTCTACGAGACAGGTCGCGTCAAGAAGTTACCGTTATCTGACCAGGACATTCAGATCACGGTGGACCTGTTACAGGAGATTCAGCCACACCAGATCTACGCGGCCGGCGATCTGAGCGACCCGCACGGAACCCATCGCACCTGCCTCTCCGCCGTTTTCCAGGCCTGTCGGCGCGTGGCGGATGAGCCCTGGTTCCGGCAGTGTGTGGTCTGGCTCTACCGCGGTGCATGGCAGGAATGGGGCCCCGACCAGGTCGAGATGGCGGTGCCGTTGAGTCCCCATGTCGTACAACGGAAGCGAGCGGCGATCTTCAAGCACGAATCGCAGAAGGATCGAGCCCTCTTCCCGGGTCCCGACATGCGCGAATTCTGGCAGCGTGCGGAAGCGAGAAATGCAGAAACGGCACGACTCTATGACGCGCTTGGCTTGGCCGAATACGAAGCGATCGAGGGATTCGTTCGCTGGAACAGCGAAATGAAAAACTGAGTCAACGGATGATTCTGCAATCCCTGTTTGTTGTATTTCTGCTGGTGCCCTCGGCAGTGATCGCGGCCTATTACCTGTTCTGGGCCTTGCTTCGCACCGCCGGCATTCGCGACGTGCGGCGTCCCACGGAGCCAGCTCGAAATCGCATCCTGATCCTGATCCCGGCCCACAACGAGGAAGCCATTCTGGCCGAGACTCTGCAGTCCTGCGCGGCAGTCGACTATCCTCGCGATCTGTACGAAGTGACCGTGATCGCCGACAATTGCACGGACAAAACGCCCGAAATCGCGACACAGCACGGCGTATCCTGTTGGGAACGACACGATCTGCAACAACCCGGCAAAGGATTCGCTCTGGCTTGGGCCTTTGCGCAATTGCACGACACGCGCCACGACGCGTTTCTCATACTCGACGCCGACTGCGGTATCGAATCCGATTCGCTCCGCGTGCTGGATGCTTTTCTGCAGTCCGGCGGCCGCGTGATGCAGGCGAATCACCGTGTCGTCAATTTGGATGCCTCGCCGATCAGTTACGCCGCCGCCGTGGGACGGCAGGTGGAGTATGAACTGTTCTTTGCCCCCAAATCGCGTTTTCGCCTGGCCGTCCTGCTGGTCGGGAGCGGGATGCTGCTGCACCGCTCCATCCTGCAGGAATGCCCCTGGTCTTCGCACTCTCTGACGGAGGACACGGAATACACGATTCAACTGGCACAACTGAGCGAGCCGGTCCATTTCGCGGCCAACGCGTGGCTCCTGACGCGGGCGGCGGAGACACTCGAGCAGTTGCAGATCCAACGCAGCCGCTGGGCTCATGGAAACATGGCGCTCGGCAGGTCGGAAGCGTTCCGTTTGATCGGTCACGGCTTGAGGCGACAGAATCTGCTGCTGGCCGATCTCGGCGTCACTTTGTTGCTGCTGAGTCGCCCCCTGGTACTCGCCCATCTGGCCGCGACATGGGCGGCCGGATTGTTGCTGGCGGTGCTGGTCCCCGGTCCACGGTCATGGGCTCTCCTGGCGGCCAGCGTCTGCGTCGTGATCGCGCATGGGCTGTATCTCGCCATCGGCATCCTTTCGCTCGGCCTCACACCCGCCCGGGCCCTGCTCCTTGTGCGCACTCCGGCCGTCGTCCTGCGTCTGGCGGCAATCTCTTTCCGCGCTTTGCTGCCCTCTCGGCCCGGCTCTTGGAACCGAACCCCGCGGGGATGATACCCAACGCGGACGTAACATAGGGAACAAGGCGATTATGCGGGACTCCGCACGGCCTCCGTTCGGCGCTTTGATCCCCCCGGCACAGACCACGGCTCTATACTTATCTGCATCAGGCATCTCCCCCGAAGAAAGAGCATCCTCCGGAGCCGGCTATGCGTCAGGATCTTGAGAGTCCACTGCCCGACCTTCCGCTGCGAATCCTCGTCCTGCGCGGACTCGATGGGGCCGGAGGAGGGGCCGAGCACATCATCCTCAATACCGCCGCGTCGCTCGACCGGCAGCAGTTCGAAATGAGAATCTGCTGCATGCGCCGCGAAGGAGACCGGCTGTACGACTTGGACCAACGTGCCGCCACTCAGAGGCTGGACTACTGCGAGGTCCTGCACAACGGTGCGCTGGATCGGCACGTGTTGTCAAAACTCAGTCGAGTGGTCGACCAATTCAGTCCGGATCTGATTCACTCCCACGACTACAAGGCCAGCTTCTACGCCTCTCGTCTGGCACGCCGTTTTCGACTCTCGCGACTGGCCACAGCCCACGGTTGGACCGGGCACACAGCCCGTGAGCGATGGCTGTACTACCCCGCCGACAAATTGCACTTGAGCCGATACCCGGGTGTCATCGCCGTCTCCAACGAGATCCGAAAAACGCTGTTGTTGCGTGGCGCACGACCCGACCGCGTCTGTGTCGTCCTCAATGCGGTCGATCTCGAACGGTACGAGCGGGAGGAAACGGTTCGGCAGTCCGTCCGGGCCGAGTTGGGGCTGGATGACACGGAGATCGTGGTGGGCGCTGCGGGGCGAATCGAGCCGCAGAAGCGATTTGACCTGCTGGTCGAAGCGTTTGGGAAACTGCACGAGCAACGCCCCGAGACGCGTCTGCTGATCGCGGGGGAAGGAAGCCAGTTCCACCAGATCGAACAGCAGATTGCGCGGCAAGGATTGCAGTCGGTCTGCCGGATGTTGGGGCATTGCCCGCAGATCACTCGGACCTATCACGCCTTCGATCTGCTGGTCCAATCTTCGGACTACGAAGGCACACCGACGGTCGTCGTCGAGGCAATGGCCCTGGGGATCCCCGTCGTCGCCACGGAGGCGGGGGGCACGGGGCAACTGCTTCAGGATAAGATCCACGGGCGGTTGGTACCCTGTCGTGACACGACCGCCCTGCGGCAAGCCATCACCGAAACGCTCGATGACCCCATCGCTACCGCCGAACGCACTGCCGCCGCGCGCCGCCGCGTGGAGGGGGCATTGAGCTTCGACCAACGGACCCGTCGGCTGGAACGGATCTATCGCCAGATGATTCGCTTCGGCCATCTCTCGGGCCGTCGTTTGGCCGAAGAAGAAGCGTGCTGCGAGACCGACCCGATTGCGATATAATCCGGCGGGTCGGTTGTTGCCGACTCGGTGCCGTCGCGAGCAACGTGGTTCGCTGCGTATCCGCTACCCCTGCACCACTCCGCAGGATGCCGCCCAAGGTATTCGGACGGTCCCTTGCTCGCCCCCGTAACTCGAAGCGGCAGAGTTCATCTGCAACGGCCCGCGGAGACTCCCTCCTAACGTTTCCTTCCCCCGATGAGGTCCCCTCCATGTTTCGTTTGAATCTGTTCGGTCGTCAATCGCTGCTGATTCTTTTCGCCGGCAGCATCACCGGGGCTTGGCTCCCTTCGGGCACTTGGGCCGCGGACCCAACGCCCACCGCTTCGGTCGCACGTGAAACCCCACCCACAGAACGGATGGTCTTCAACGGCAAGAACCTGGACGGTTGGAAGTTGCGCCGTGAGCAGGGCAGTCACTGGGTTGTCGGAAAAGCCGTGCTGAATGCAAGCGACCCGCGTAAGATCGAGGTGGAAGACTCCGCAGGTCATCTGGTCAATGCCGAAGCCCGCGGCGTCGATATCATGACGGAAGATGAATTTGGCGATTGCCGCGTCAAGGTGGACGTGATGGTGCCGCGAGGCTCGAACTCGGGTATCTATCTGCAGGGCAATTACGAGATTCAGGTCCTCGACAGTTTTGGCAAAGAGAAGGTCGGCCCCGGCGACATCGGCGGCGTCTATGGCGCCACCGCGCCCCGTGTGAACGCCGCGCGCGCTCCTGGCGAGTGGCAAACCTTCGTCATCGATTTCCAAGCACCGCGATTCGAGAACGGCAAGAAGGTCGCGAATGCGGTTTTCAAGAAGATCGTGCTCAACGGAAAAGTCATTCAGGAGAATGTGGAACTCGCCGGACCAACCGGAGGAAACCTCGGACGCGGAGATGTTCCGCAAGGTCCGTTGATGTTCCAGGGCGACCACGGTCCCGTCGCGTTCCGGAACATTCAGATCACGGTTCCGTCGCAACCCTAGCGGCTTGTGGAACGGGGGAACGGACACTGTACGAATCCCGGGGCGTCCGTCCCCTTTTTCACACCTAGGATTTTCCGCATGAAGAAAACGCTTCGTATCGGTGAGGCGCGTCCGTGAGCATCTCCGATCTCGCCGCGATCGAAGGGCAGTGTTCGATGCGACGCGCGGTGGTCGCGCTGGTGCTTGCTGCGTTTTGCGGGCTCGCCGTGTGGACCGCCCCGGCGGGGGCGGCGGCGCCGCCGCGCCGTGCTGCGTTGATCGAGTTCCGCGGACCGATTCATACGTTGAGCGAACAGTATCTCTATCGCAAACTAGATGCGGCTCAGCGAGCGAATGCCGATCTGGTGATCATTGAGATCGACAGCCCCGGCGGCGGCATCGAGCCCACCATGCGGATCGCGGATCGGCTGCGGCAGTTGAATTGGGCCCGCACCGTGGCCTACGTCCCGCGCGAGGCACTCAGCGGTGCCGCGTTATTCTCCCTGGGCTGCGACGAAATCGTGCTCGCCCCCGAAGCTCGGTTGGGAGATGCCGGGCCGATCTTCATGGGCGAGGATTTTCTGTTCCGGCACGCGCCGGAGAAGATTCGAAGTGATCTGGCACTCCGCGTACGGATCCTGGCGGAAGCCAAAGGTCGGCCCCCGGCACTGGCCGAAGCGATGGTCGACATGGACCTGCTCGTGTATCAGGTGCAAAATCGTGATACGGGACAAATCACGTTCATGTCGCAGGCAGAGCTCGACGCCGTGGGTCAGCCGAACCCCTGGGAAAACCAGAAGCTGGTACCCGAATCCAAGGAAAAGCGGTTTCTGGAGGTGAGTGGTCGTCGAGCGGTCGAGTTGGAACTGGCTGACGGAATCGCGGGGAATCGCGCCGAACTGCGAAAGCGCTACGAGCCGCTCGACAGCTTCCAGGAACTGCCCTGGAATACGATTGACTCCGCGGTTCTGGTGCTCAACCATCCGCTCGTTACCGGCCTGCTGTTCGTAATCGGCTTGATCGCACTGTATATCGAATTCGCGTCACCCGGCATCGGTCTCGGTGGATTGACCGCTCTGCTTTGCTTCGCTGTCTTCTTCTGGAGTCGTTTCCTGGGTGGCACCGCCGAATGGTTGGAAGTGATCCTCTTCGGCGCCGGAATCATGCTGCTGATGATCGAAGTCTTTGTGATTCCCGGGTTCGGAATCTGGGGTGCCACCGGCTTTATCCTGCTCGTCAGTAGCCTGGTGCTGGCAAGCGAACCGTTTCTTGTTCCGCGCACACAGCGCGATCTCGCGTCGATGATGCGAACGCTCGTCGTCGTCCTCAGCTCAGGAGTCGTCTTCACGATCGCTGCCGTGTGGCTCACGACTTCCCTAGGCAAGATACCGGTGCTCAACCGGTTGACCCTGCAACCACCGACAGTCGAACCATCGCCATCCCACTTCGCCACCGAGTCGGTGGACAGTGTCGGTTCGCTGGACTCGTTTGTCGTCCACGTCGGCGACACGGGTGTCGCCGCGTCCGCATTACGCCCGGCTGGAAAAGTCCGCTTCGGCGATGAATACGTCGACGTGGTTTCCGACGGAACATTCGTGAACGCGGGGGAAACGGTGCGAGCCGTCCAAGTCCGCGGCAACCACGTGGTCGTCCGGCGAGTAGAGAGCACGGGCTAAGTGACCGAGCGCAATTCTTGAACGCTCGGTGCAGGTCGCTGACCTCGCCGAAGCCACCGAACAACGGGCTCCCGAATTCCAATCAGAGACCGAGCGCGGGAATGTTGGCCTCGGAAGGCCAACCAACGGGACGGACTGGAAGTCCATCCCACGCGCCAGTGGGACAGGCTTCCAGCCTGTCTCGTACCCCCAGGCTTCCAGCCTGTCTCGCACCCCCAAGGCTTCCAGCCTGTCTCGTACCCCCAGGCTTCCAGCCTGTCTCGCACCCCCAAGGCTTCCAGCCTGTCTCGTACCCCCGAGCTTCCAGCCTGTCTCGTACCATGAACTCCCGACCTTTTTCGGGCCCGACGGTCCGACTCCCTCACGGACAGCGATTCACTCCTGAGAACTCTTGGAGAATGGAACATTCCAAGCCGTAAGACATCCCACGGTGATGGGTCACGATCCGTCCGGACCGCACAGATCCGATGGAATCCCCGCTGCGTGTGGCCCAGCTCCACCGCCAGGACCTACCCGTTTCTTTTTTGCATGCCGTCCGGCGGTCGACTATATTGCGGCCAAGCAATGTGCGCCGCGTCCGGAACCGCGGTCTCGCACATTTCTCATCACTTCTCATCTCAGCGAATGCGGGGAGGCGGTCATGTCGACATTTCAACAAGTGGCTGTTTGCGCAATTCTGGCCCTCGTTACCTGCCCCACGGCGGCGCAGCACGCCGAATCGAGCGGACACGAAACCCCGGCGGCTCAGACGCCGAATCACGACGACCATGCTGACGAGAACGCGGAATACCAGCTCGTGACGCGCGTCTACGACGTCAGCGACCTGCTTGTCGGTCCGGTCCCCTACCCCGCCTTGCACGAGAGCGACTTGAGTGAAACACCGCGGCGTGCCTTCCCCAACGCCACGATTCCCCGCGGCCCCTTCGGCGGAATGGCACCCGGGGGAATGGGCGGCGGCATGGGCGGATTTGGTGGACAGTCGGCCCAAGGCGGTGGGTTCTTTCAGGTGTCCGATGGAGTTTCTGCGGCGCCGCACTTAACCGTCGTCACCTCTCCCGGCTCGCAGATCACTTTCGACCGTCTGATCGGAACGATCACGTCCACGATCGCGCCGGACACGTGGGATGAAATCGGTGGCCCCGGGACGATCTCTGCCTTGGGAGAAACGCTGGTCATCTCTCAAACCACGCCCATTCACGACGAGATCGCGTCGCTGCTGGCGGCCGTGCGCGGCAATCTCGCAACACGGCAAACCCTGTTGCTGCAAGCTTTCTGGCTCTGGCAAACGGACCAGCAATTGGCGACCTGGGAACGTGCGTCTCGAGCGAATGCTCCTCGCGGAAGCGTTGCGTGGGATAAATGGCGTACAACTTTTCAGACCCCCGCACCCGAGGGCCTCCATCATTATCGTGCGGCACTGCAATGTTTCAGCGGTCAAACGGTGCACGTCCAAACCGGCGGTCAGCGTTTGCAGGTGACCGGAATGACGCCAGTCGTCGGCGGCGACGTGGCCGCCTACGCACCTCAAGTCTCCTTGTTACAGGACGGAGCGGTTCTGCAACTGACGGCCGCCTACCTGCCCGACCGTGAGCTCGTGACACTGGACCTGCACAGTCGTGTCACGGTTCTGCAGGGAAACGACCCGGAAGCGCAGGTCCCCACTTTGACGAGGGAAGGCGACGCGCCGCTGCCATCGGCGACCGCGATTGATCGCCCGGTAATTCAAGTTCAACGGCTATCCACAACCACTCGCCTGGCAATCAACCAGGTCACGCTGGTTGGCGGGATGAGCTTCGCCGAGGACATCGACGCGCAACACCTGTACTTGTACGTGCTGGCCACGCTACCCGAGTAGGGTTTGCTGCGGTTCCACCGGAGGATGGGGATGACGGGGGAGTCTGGTGGGCTTGCGCTGCGCTGAGCCCACCCTACAACTTCGCGAAATCCTTCGCGGCTGAGATCGCACGAAGAGTTCTGGACCGCGCATCTCTGGTGCCGCCACCGTAGTCGCAGATGAGCTCAGCTTGCTCGGGATTCGTAGGGTGGGCTCAGCTCGCGCAGCGAGCGCAAGCCCACCTCTGCCATCTCGACGTCACGAGGCTGATCAACCGTGACGTTGTCTGGCCGAAGGTCTGCGCGATCTCCGGCACGCGACAGGGAAATTGAAGGCGACCTCAGTCGGTCCACAAATCCGCCGTGCGCGCGGCCACATCGGGCAGTTCCGGCAGCGGTGCGCTCGGGACCGGCTCATACCAGAACGTCGCAGCGGACCAGTCGTCGGAGGTTTCTGACAAACCATCCTTCCAAGCGATCTGCTGGATTGTAATCCGCGCCTTGCGCCTGCCAGGCGATCGGATCCGGCAGGTGCCAGCGATACATCGAGACGAACTGCTTTTGATTCAGACTGCAGCCGTTGTAGGCAAAGGGAGTCTGCTGTATCCCCCAGGCCAATCCCACATAGTCCTCACTGCCGGTGCCCACGATCGTCGCGAATTCTTGATCACCGTCCATGAAGACTTTCACTTCCCCCTCGCCCCACCATTGCCCCGGATGGAGATTTCGAATTCCGATCACCGAACCGAGGAAGCGGCCCTGTTGCTTCCGCTGGGGCAGCAGCTCAAAATCCTGTTGCTCGGTCGTGGGATTCTCGCGACGGAAAAGAACATGCAATCGTCCTACATCTTCCGCATGCTGATCCGCCAGCGTGTAATCGATCTGGTAGAAGAGGGGCACTGCCTTGTCACCTTCATTGGTGAACGTCAGTTTCGCGTGACGCACAAACGGCAGTGGCAGCCAAAGGTTCCGTCCGCCGGTCGGGCCAACCGAGTGCACGGCGGAACCGTACGGCATGATCTTGCCGTGCGCAAACCCGAATAGATCGCCGATGGGACACTCGATGCTGGGGTGTTCCTGCCCGTCCCACCAGGCGCGGATCAAACAGGCTCGCTGCACCTCCGGCTCCTGGGCGGTGGTCATCCAGATATGTCGAATCGTTCCCGGTCCTTCGATGTCACACAGCGTCACGGTTTCGCCGGGACGAATGGATCGCGAGGGAGCTCCTTTTCGCCCAACGCCCAAACGGCTGGCCGCCCGCCCGCCGATACTCGCTTCGCCCGTAGGATTTTCGAAGCTGATCGATCGGGAAACGAGTCCCGTTCCCAGGCGGTAGGGCTCGTGAATCAGGTCGGGGCCGGTCTCCGCCCAGGCGGACGCAGAGTCCCCGCTGGCCAGGGACCAGCTTCCCAGGATCAGAATCAGAAACATGAATTGAGTTATCCGCATCACACTGCTCCTTGCTATGGAGATCGAAAAACGAACGGCAGCAATTTTGCTGTTGAGGCGACACCCTGAACCAGCCCGCTTCCGGGGCGGTAAGACGCTCCGAGGTCGGACCCCGATTATAGACCAGCCGACGACGGTTCGGTCTGGCCAGCGTGGGTAACACACCGCATCCGGAGTTTCGTTGTGGGGGCCGGAGAAGCGTGTGGAATCGGGCGGCATGGCGCCAACGGGCGAGTGAAAACCGGATTGGCCCGCTACACGATTCCTCCGATCGCTTCTAAAATCGGCACGGTGGACAAGTTGGTCGCCTTAGCTCCCGAGTGAATTCATGAAAACTCCCTCTCCCGCCACCCTGGGCCGTTTCGCCGGCCTGATCCTGGTCACGCTCGCCGCCGGAGCCGTGATGCTGGCGACGGCAACTCGGTCGCACCGACCGTCGAGTACCTCCGGTCTCGCCGCCGCGGCAGACGCGATGGAGGCGGTCGCGGCGCCGGTCGTTGTCCGCGAATTGAAGCCGGAGCCGGTCGAGGTCCTGGATGTTTACTCCGGGATGATCCACCCCTTCGAACGGTATTCCGTCGGATTCGAGACGGCCGGGCGGGTCCAACAGTTGGGGACAAACGCGGACGGCCAGAGCCTGGATGAGGGCGATCTCGTCGCCGAGGGCCAGACTCTGGCCCAGCTCGACCACCGGCTGCACCAAGCGCGACTCGAAGAGATGACCGCCATTTTGGAACGAGCCCAGCAGGAGCTCGAACGGGCGCGCAAGCTGCGGAATGGCTCGAGCCGCGCGATCTCGGAAGCCGAGTTCCAGCAACGGATCACCGACCTGGCAGTCGCGCAGGCACAAGTCGCACAGGCGCAGAAAAGTTTCGACGACACGACCTTACAGGCTCCCTGCGATGGCGTGATTTCCAAACGCCTGGTGAACGCGGGTGAGTCGATTGCGATGCATCAGCCGGTGATGGAAATCGTCCAGGTCAACCGCTTACTACTGATCGTCGGCGTTCCCGAATCACGGGTGCAGGAATTGGCCAATCGTCGACGACAGCTGCACGATCGGGCCGACAACGGGTCTGCCACGGCCGCCGCCGCACGAGCTGACAACGGTGCTTTCCGGGTCCATGTGCAGTTGATGGGCGCCGATCGATTCGGGCGTCCCTGGCCGCCACGAGACGGCGAGGTGTATCGCATCAGTGAAACAGCAGACGATAAGACCGGCTTGTTCGAGGTCGAAGTGCTGCTCAACAACAGTGACCGACAGCTCAAGCCCGGTCAGATCGCCGTGGCGAAAATCGTACTGGATGAATTGACGGCGTTCCGGCTGCCCGTGCATAGCGTCCTCTTTCGCGGCAAGGCTCCCTACCTGTACGCTGTCACCGAGGAACGCTCGGATCTGAACATGCTCTTCTGGAATCTGGGCCCGGATCGGGACTTTCGCGCCGTGCAAGTTCCCTTGGAAGGCTTCATCGAACAGGAAGGGGAGCTGATCCTGCCCACCTTGGATCCGGCCCATCGCCGCGTCGTATTGCGCGGGCAGCACCGACTGGTCGATGGCCGCCGCGTGCGAATCGTGCAGTGGGAATCACCGGGCACGACCGCATCGGCCCAGGCAACTTCCACTCGTGAAGGGGTCGGCTCGTCCGGCCTCGTACCGGAATCTTCGTCCGAGTCGCCAACCAGCGACAAGTCACTTTCCCCGGCCGGCGACACGACGCCGCCGGTTTCCGAGGCTTCGCGTTTCGGCACGCCGTCGCTGACCGCGGGGCGATCTTTTGAGGAGCACGAGCATCCGGGGGACGCGCGTCGATGAAGATTAGTGAAGCCGCCGTTGACCACCCTCGAATCGTAATCGTCGCCGCCCTGCTGGTCTTGGCGATGACGATCTTCGCCGGCATTAATATCGCAGTCCAACGGACACCCGCGATTTCCAAGGCGGTGATCTTGATCGCCGTCCCCTTCCCCGGAGCCTTGCCCACCGAAACGGAATCCCAGATCACGCGGGAAATCGAGAACGCCCTGCAGCGGCTGAACGACGTCGACTTCATCGCGTCGACGAGTATGCGGGGCTCCAGTGTGACACAGGTCGTCTTTCTCGACGGTGTCGACGCGGATCAGGCTCGCGGCGAAGTCAAAGATCTTGTCGATCAGGTGCGCGGGGAATTGCCGGACATCTTCCGCGAGATCGAGCCGATCGTCACCAAGATCGACTTCGAAAACACCCCCCTGATGTTAGTCAACCTGACGTCGCCGGCCGGATTCGACCAACGAACACTGAAGGAGATCGCCGAAGAGGTCCAGGACGAAATCGAGGCGATCCCCGGCATCTCCAGCACGCAGCTTTTTGGTGGGCTGGAGCGGGAGGTCCATGTCAATCTGCATGTTGACCTAGCCAGTCAATATGGGCTGACGCTGCAAGATGTCCGCGAAGCACTCGCCAAATTCCACGCCGAGCTTCCCGGCGGACAACTCGACACCGGGAACTTCGACTATCAAGTCCGGAATGAGACCAAGCTGCGCGGCGTGGAAGACATCCGACAGGTTGTTCTGAAACAGGAAGAAGGTCGCGTGATTCGGGTGGCCGATGTCGCTGAAGTTCGCGACACGCATCGCCGACTCAAGAATGTGGCCAGCCTGGACGGTGATTCCTGCGCGACGATCATTGTCTACAAGGAATCGGACATCAACACCTACGGCACGGCCCAGGCGCTGAAGGCACGCGTGGCGGAGTTGAACCAACAGTATCCGTTTCTGGGGATCTCCGCGACGCGAGACACGTCCGAAGAAATCTCGATCATGTTCCGCGTGCTCGGATCGAGCTTCATCTTCGGAGCGATGCTGGTGCTGGTGATGCTCGGCTGGAGCATGGGGCTTCGAATTTCGGTCTTAGTGCTGTTGGCCGTCCCCTTCAGCTCGGCTGTGGCGCTGATCGCGTTGTACTGGCTGGGCATCCCGATCTCCAACATGGTGGTCTTCAGCTTCATCCTGGTCCTGGGAATGGTTGTCGATGGAGCGATCATTGTCGCCGAGAATATCTATCGCCACGTCGAACGGGGCGAAGATCCGGTGGCCGCGGCGAAGAACGGGATCCGCGAGGTCGGTACGCCGGTGATCGTTGCGGACCTGACCACCGTGGCGGCCTATCTACCGATGTTGCTCGTCCCCGGAATGATGGGGGACTTCATGGGAGTGATGCCCAAGGTCGTGAGTGTTGCGCTGCTGGGTTCGGTGCTGGTGGATCACTTTTTGATTCCGGTTCTGGCCGCCCGATGGTTTCATCAGCAAGCGGCCGCGCCAGCCAGCGATTCCGGTCCCTTTGCCGTCAAAGCCGATGGCTTTTTCTTCCGCTGGGTCACGCAAACCTACATGACCATTCTGCGATGGGCGCTGAGCACGCGGTGGGCGGTAATCACGACCACGGTTCTGGCGCTGGTCTGGGCCGGTGTGATGATGAAGCACGTCGGGTTCACGTTCTTCCCGGAAAGTGATCGAGGTCAATTCGAGATTCGCTATGAGCTGCCCTTGGGTAATAGCATCGAACAGACGATTGCCGCAGCGGAGTGCTTTACCGAGCCACTGCGGGAATTGGCCGCGAAAGGAAAAGCCGAGGGCCGCACGGAACTGGTGCATTTCGTGACGGCCATTGGCTCGTCAGAAGGCCTCGCCAGTCGACTGGAAAATGATCCGGCGGTGGGCCCTGAGTTCGGCACGATCATGGTGCAATTGCTCTCCCCACTGGACCGGCTGCGACACGAGGATGAAATCATCGGCGAGCTGCGCGAGCAGATCGATCAACGCGTCGAACAGTTTCCGGGCCTGATCTATTCGATCGAAGAGGTGGAGGAAGGTCCGCCCGGTGGTTCGGATGTTGCCATCCGGTGCTCGGGGGATGACCTGGAACAACTGGGGGCTCTGGCGGAACGCCTGATGATGAGCCTGCAGCGGGTGGACGGAACTGTCGATTGCCGCACGGACTACCGGCCGGAGAACCCGGAACTGGTCATTGAACCGGCTCCCCGGGTCTTAGGGCTCGTCGGAATCGATGAGGCGCAGATCGCTCGGGCAATTCTCACGGCACTGCACGGAGATGAATCGATCGAGTTGAATCTGAACGATGAGGACGTCACCTTACGGATCCAGGCGGCGGAACAGTATCAACAGACAGCCTCCAGTCTGGGCCGCATCATGTTGACCGGTCAAACCGGCAAGCGGGCTTCGATTGACCAGCTTGGATCGATCACACGCACAGTCGGAGTGCACGCAGTCAACCGTTACCAGCAGAAGCGAGCCGTCGTGGCGCGCTGCGATGTTCGCAAGCCAGATTACACACCGGATGACGTCTTTGCCGTCGTTCGTCAGGAAATTCTGCCACAGCTCGGATTTCGTCCGATCGAGGGTGATAACATGACCTTCCTCGGTCAGACCGGGACGCCGTCGGAAGGGGTTCGGGCAACGTTTACGGGCGAGAATGAAGAGCGTGACAAGAACTTTCAGTACCTGCAGGGATGCATGACCATTGCCGTCGTGTTGATTTTTGGCATCCTGGTGATGCAATTCAACAGTTTCCGACAGGCCGGGATGGTGCTGCTGACCGTGCCGCTCAGTTTCATTGGCGTCGTCGCCGGACTATGGCTGGCGCAGTACCCGTTCAGCCTGGCATCGTTTATCGGATTGGTCAGTTTGACCGGAATCGTCGTCAACGACGCCATCGTCGTCGTGGATTTCATCAACCAGTCGCGGGCCCGTGGGCTTTCCCTGGAAGGGGCGATTCTGGAGGCGGGTCGAGACCGTTTAAGGCCTGTCCTGCTGACGACGATCACCACCATTGGGGGCTTGCTGCCGCTGATGCTGAACCTGACCGGCGGAGCAGAATTCTGGCAACCGCTGACCGGCGCGATCGTGTCGGGACTCGCCTTCGCGACGTTGCTAACACTGCTGGTGATTCCCGTGGCGTACAGCCTCGTCTATCCGCGCCAATTCCGATCTACGTCGTCGGAAACGGCATGATGCGGCAAAAGTTCGACATTCCCACACCGTCGATCCTGCCACGGCAACCGGCGTCCCTTGCGAATGTGTGATATGTTTTATGTGAGCCGAATCGGTCGTTCACTCTCTTCTCATCCCACTCGACCATTTTGTCGCAGGCTCACCTGGAAAAAGCACTTGTCACGAATGCTGCTGTCGTTGCACATCCTTGGGGGTCCACCATGCTCGCGTACTGTGCTCGCTGTCGTCGGCGCGTGGAAGAAGAAACGTACAACTTCTGGCAGGGCACCGCTTGGTGCAATTCCTGTCGATCGGTCGTGCGCGGAACGTTGTGCAAGGTCCCGGCGTGGGTCTTGGCCACCGTGGTGATGCTCACGGTTCGTCTGCACATACCGTGAGCGAACAGCTCCGCCTTGGATGACAAATCCGGCTTAGGCGGTCGCCGATACCTCCCACCCCGCGCGAAACGTTGGAACGATCAGGTCCTGTGCCGCGGGGTTGCCCTGCACTTGGAGCGATGTAGCATCCCAGTCGAAGCCGCCACCGGCCCGGTAGGCGACGTTGCCCAGCAGCACGGTCTCGGTCAACGGACCGGAGTACGCAAAGTCACAGGACGCCGGCGCACCTCCGCGACAAGCGTCGAACCATTCGCGATGAAAGCCTGGCGAATCGGGCACGGAAGGTTCAGGGGGCACGAAATCGGCGAACTTCTCTTCCGGATACAGTTTCCGCTGGCCAAAGCCGCAAAGCAGCATGCCGTCGCTACCGATGAAGAGCGTGTTATTGCCCTTGGACGGCAAATTTCGCTCCTGCAAGATCGGTGGACCGTCTTTCGCGTGGTACCAATGCAGTACGACGTCGGGACGACCGTTCCTCGCGGGGAAGTGATAGCGTGCGGCGAGCGATCGGGAAGTGCGCTGCGGATCGACCTCCGGGCCGCTTGCGTCGACGCGGGTGGGATGCACGAGCCCCAGGGCCCAGAAGGGAATATCAAGAATATGGCACCCCCAATTCCCCGTTTCCCCGGTACCGAAATCCCACCAGAAGCGCCACTTATACGGGCAGTAGTCGGGACTGTCAGGGCGCTCGGCGGCGGGACCGAGCCATAGGTCCCAGTCCAAGTGAGCCGGTACGGCCGGAAAGTCTTTGGGCATGGCCGGCATCCCTCGTTCGCCGCCAATCCAGCAATGGCATTCGCGCACCGGGCCAATCGCGCCGCCCTGAATCAGCTCCACCACGCGATGCATGTTCGTCATCGCATGCCGTTGGGCACCCAACTGCGTCGCGAGGCCTTTTTCGGCGGCGATCCGCGTCAAGGTCGCGCACTTCCCAGACCGAATGTGCCAACGGCTTTTCGCAGTAGAGATGCTTGCCTAGCTGCAGCGCAGCCAACGACGGATGAAAATGAGTGTGATCGGGCGTACTGACAACCACCGCATCGATCTGCGGAGCCAGTTGGTCAAACATCTTCCGAAAGTCGGTGAATTTCCGCGCGCGTGGAAACCGCTCGTACGCATCCCCGGCCCTCTGGTCGTCAACGTCACAGACGGCCACGACGTTCTGCTTCGCAACGGCATTCAGATTGCTGCGTCCCTGACCTCCGAGCCCAATGACCGCGACGTTCAGTTTTTCGTTGGGCGATTGACCGAACAACGGTAAGGCGGAGGTCCCTAGCCAATAACCGGCGCCGGCCGAGAGGGTTGTCTTGAGCACGGTTCGCCGCGTGAAGGCTCGTGCGCTTTTCATGGATCAGTTCCTTTCGTTTCGGTTGGTGCCAGCGCCCATTGCACCGCATTCCGCAGCAGATGTCGAAAAGCGGGCTGCTGAAAATCCGTGTCGACCCCCAGGGACGTATAGAAAACGCGTGCGCCGTGCGGACCAAAGGAAGAGGTCCAGGCAACCGGCTCCTTATCGCCGTTGGGACGTTGACCGACGAGCAGCAGGCGCGCCGCGGGTGACCGCAACTCGCAGCGATACAACTTCGTACTCTCCCAGGCGGTGACGCCTCGCAACAGCGGATCGTCAGCAGCTGCGTTATGCGGCTGAACCTGGACGGACTCCTCGCCAAAATGGCCTGAATACTTGCCCCCTAACACTTCTTCATCGAAGCCGAGCCACTGATCGTGGCCCGCCGGAGAATCTCCGCGAATATCAAACGCGTGACTCGCAGTCCGGATCGCGACAAGTGGTTTCCCCGCTGCCAAGTGTTCTCGGACGGCCGCCAATTGCGGCTGCTTCGGCGCTCGACGTCGAACACTCAGCACCAGCAGATCCGCCGGTGGCAGCGTTTCCTCCAGCCCCGGAAAATCGTGCTTCGCCGCTCCATCATCGGGCGCAACGATAAAGGTCGCTCGGCAGCCGTCCGGTGCCAATTCCGTCCGAAAGAACTCGCGCAACGTTGTTGCGGTCCGATACTCGCGTTCACCAATCATGAACACAATCTGCGGACCTTCCGTGCCGTCTTGCTCTGCCGCGGACAGTGAGTAACCTGGCGCCAGCGCCGCTACGTGGAACATGAGCAGGAGAACCGGGCCGGCATTCGGCCACTCTTGCTTTCGCCGCAAACGCATGATGTCTTCCCCAGGCAGGAACCGGCATCCGGTAAAGGGGGGGGTGGATTACTGCGTGGTGGAAGGGTCGCCCCATTGGCCACGCCGTCGCCGATAGAATATCATACTCAGCCAAAGATCACTACGACTTCTCGTCGCGAATCCTCTCCTCGCGCGGCACGTCACCACACGGTCACTGGTATGAATTCCACTTCGCTGCATCGCACAACGTGTAATCGCGACTGTCCCGATGCGTGCAGCCTGTTGGCCACGGTCGAGGACGGACGTGTGACGCGGTTGCAGGGCGACCCGGATCATCCGGTAACACGAGGCTTTCTTTGCCGGCGGACGAGCCGATTCCTCGACCGGCAGTACTCGCCCGACCGACTGACGCGCCCGTTGGTTCGTCGGGGAGAGGAGTACCGTGAGATCGGTTGGGAGGCGGCGCTCGACATGGCCGCCGAACAGTTGCTCCGATTCCGCAGCGAATCCGGGCCGGCGTCGATCCTGCACTACCGGTGTGGTGGATCGATGGGCATCTTGAAGCACGTCTCCGACTATTTCTTTCAATGCTTCGGCCCCGTCACGATCAAGTCGGGCGATGTCTGTTCCGGAGCGGGCGAAGCCGCACAGGAGACCGATTTTGGCTGCTGCGATAGCCACGACCTGTTCGATCTGCGCCACAGCCGAACGATCGTGTTGTGGGGCAAGAACGTTTTTGTCAGCAGCGTGCACTTAATACCGCTGCTGCGGGAGGCCCGGAATCGGGGAGCGCGGCTGCTGCTGATCGACCCGGTTCACCACCGCACGGCATCGCTGTGTGATCAGGTGCTGCAGCCGCGCCCCGGCGGCGACGCGGCGCTCGCCTGTGGAATGGCCCGCTGGCTGTTCGAACATTCAGGAGTTGACGCGGAAGCCGCCCACTACTGTGACCACTTCGAGGCCTACGGACGACTCGTTCGATCACGATCGATCGAGCAATGGGCAACGCTGGCCGGCGTAACGGCGGAGGATCTCGAGACGGCCGCCATGTCGTACCATCAGGGCCCCTCCACAATCCTTGTCGGGTGGGGGCTACAACGCCGACGCTTTGGCGCCACCACCGTGCGATGCCTGGATGCCCTCACCGCCATCTCCGGCAATCTAGGAATCCCGGGAGGCGGGGTGTCGTTTTGCTTTCGCCGGCGAGGTGCTTTTGATCTGACGTTCTGTCGTCCGGAGATCGCCCCGCGGACGATCCCGGAACCGTTGCTTGGGCCCGGGATTCTGCAACAAACGGATCCACCGATTCGTATGGTCTGGGTGACGGCCGGCAACCCGGTAGCCATGCTGCCTGATTCACGGACGGTCGCGGAAGCTTTGCGGTCGCGCGAGTTCACCGCCGTGGTCGATTCTTTCCTCACTGACACGGCACGCTGTGCCGACTTAATCCTGCCGACCACGACGATGCTCGAGGAAGACGACCTGTTGGGCGCATACGGCCATCATTGGTTGGCGGAATCACGCCCGGTCGTTGCGCCGCCACCTGGTATCCGCAGTGACTTCCAGATTGCGCAGGAATTGGCCCCAAGGGTCGGCATGACGCCATGGGGAGACGATGATGTGAAGACGTGGAAGGAGCGAATTCTTCATCGTCTCGGCCCGCATGACGTCGACCTGGCCCGCCTTCGTCAGGGCGCCGTAAAGAACCCGCTGGCGGAGGAGGTCCTTTTTGCCGATCGCCGTTTTCCGACACCCAGCGGCAAAGTGAACCTCATCCGCGAACTTCCCGATGACCTGCTGCAGAATCCGGCTTCCGGGACGATGACGCTGTCCGCGTTGGCCACGTCCGAGGCGCAGGCCTCACAGTGGCCGACGGCAGCGCAGCAAGGTCCTGCCACGGCGACGGTTCACCCGCACGCAGCTCCCGATTTCCGCGAGGGCGAGTTGGTTCAACTGCGCACCGCCCGAGGTACGCTGCGGGTCGTCCTCCGATTCGATGCACAACAGCGTCTCGATGTGGTGCGCATGGATAAGGGGGGCTGGCTGCACACCGGTCGCTGTGCCAACTCGCTGATTCACGCGGAACTGACCGACGACGGCCAATGTGCCGTGTACTATGACACGCCGGTGCAAATCGAGCCGCTCGCGGCCCTCGACGAGGCCGATGCCGACTAGTGCGTCTCGCACAGACATGGCGCATGCGTGGCGCCGTTTCTTTTGCGCGGCACGGGCGACGAAACGCTACAGGAAAGTGCTTCGCGTGCAGCTCCGCGGCTCGGTTACCGGTCCGCTCGCAGAGCCAGCGATTTACTCGGCGCGGGACCGGCAGGTGACGATTCCGTCAACCACACATTGCGAAACTGAACCGGGTTGCCATGGTCCTGCAGCTTGGTGGGCAACAACTCCGGCGATTCCGGCCGCCCAGCACCGGTCTTCCGCTCGACCTTGAGACAATTGTGTACCGGGACGCCATTGTGCAACAGGGTCAATCGCGCATCCTGCGTCTTGTTGCCGTCCGCATCGAAGCGTGGTGATTCAAAAGTGATGTCGTACGTCTGCCAACTGAGCGGCGGGAAGGCCATGTTCTGTTGGGGCGGCACGTAGCGGTACAGACCGCCGCATTCGCTGGCGTCACCTTTCAGGCCGAAGGAGTCCAGGATCTGCAACTCGTAGCGGCTTTGGAGATACACACCACTGTTTCCGCGTCCTTGACCGCGGGCATACGGCATGTAGGGCACGCAGAACTCCAAGTGCAGCGTGAAGTCGCGAAATCGATCGACGATCTCCGTCCCAACCTGCAACAGACCATCGCGCACCTTGGCGTTCTTGAAAGCGGTGGCATCCGAACCGTCAAACAACACCATTCCCCACGGTGGCGGTTCGGCTCCCATTGTGCAACTGCGCCGAAGCACTTTCGGCAACGTGCCCACGAACCCGTCCTGCGGATTCACAACGACTGCTGTTCCTGCTTGCACCTGAATCATCCCATCGCCGCGCCGCAGCACCAGCTGCCCCGCTTCGCGTGCACCCTCCCATGACTCCGGTGTCGAGCGATCCCAACCGTTTCCCGGCAAGCCACCGGAATAACGAACGGCGGAGAACTGACCATCACCGAGTGCCACGACCTGCAATCCGGTGCGACTTCGAACACCGTCAGCCCTGGCCAGATCGCCGAGATACTCGCCCATGAAACGAAAGTCTGCGTCTACTTCCGCGAGCGAGGTCGCCGCGCTGATTCGCCGGCGGCTGACTTCGCGCCGTCAAAGGACAGGCAATCACCAGGATCAGCACGACGGCCGCTCGGAAACTCACTCTTCTCATCGCAGTTACTCAATAGGTGGATGGATGGGTCCGGTTGCTCCCTCCTATCATAAGTCACCCGAATTCCGGTTTCCACCATGCGCCAGGACCATCCCTTGGCGTGGCCTGGGCACTCCACCACAGCCGACCTGCAGATCGCCACCGGAGGGCCACGATCGCTCCTGTCCTCCGGTGCGACGGTGCTTGCGACCGATCATGCACGATGCCGGTTGACTACGGCTTCTTCCGGCCAAAGAAGGGAATCTTCTCCTCCTTCGCTTCCGGAGCATAAATCCG
The DNA here is from genome assembly GCA_963776055.1 of uncultured Planctomycetaceae bacterium. Lineage (GTDB taxonomy): Bacteria > Planctomycetota > Planctomycetia > Pirellulales > Pirellulaceae > CAVZLD01. Next base: position 185,281 of record CAVZLD010000002.1, read on the forward strand.
AACATTCGTCACACGGCCGGTGTCGTCAAAGCTTCCAACGCCGGCGTAGCCCCATCCATGCGTTCGATCGACGGTCTGGAGGATGGGCTGGCGGAGGTCATCGATGAAGACATCGATCGTTCCTGAGTCCGCGTTCCGAGTCAGGCGAACGGGATGCCACTGATCCGTCGCTTTCCAGTCGAAACCATCGGAGCCCTTTTGCGTGATCGCTGTTCGAGGCGCGTCGTTCACCAAGAAAATCTGGTGCGCATGGGGGTCTGCTTTTGTCGCGATATGCGTGTAGTAGTAATGGGCCGGGTCCACGAAGTTGAAGAACAGACACGCATCCCGATGCCCGTAGGATCGTCCCGTCTGCTGCATCTCACAATCGAGCACGAAGTTCTTGAAGCGGTGGGTGGCCACAAGGGCGATGTTGTGGGGGGAGCGGTGAGGCGGGGAATATCCCGCGGATCCGGCGTGCGAATGCTCCAAGGCCCACCGGTCACCGACTTGCACGCGTTCCCAGTGCGCCGGGGAAGCGAATACGAAGCGATCGACGGAGGACGGGTCCGAGAAATCCTCGGAAAACACCAGGTCGTAACCGGCGGGCAGGCCGGGCGGCGAGGCGGCTTCTTGGCTCCACGCGAAACCACTTCCACTCCCACAGATCAACAGCGAGCACAGTACGAATTGTCGCATGGCGATTCCCTTTCCAACACCTGACACGAACCTTGGGAGATCCTATCATAGGCGAAACCGCATCCCGCTGCAGGCCGGAAGGCGAACGAGTTCCGGTTGTTTCGGCGGGGCAACGCCCTAGAATGTGTCGATGTTTTGAACCTGTGGAGACTTGCTCGGAGGCGATCGCCAATACCATGCCGTCAACTTACGATGCTGTGCTCGTGGTTTCTTTCGGAGGTCCGGATGGTCCTGACGATGTGATGCCTTTTTTGGAGAATGTGTTGCGAGGTCGCAACGTTCCGCGAGATCGGATGCTGGAGGTGGCGGAGCACTACTACGAATTCGGCGGTGTCAGTCCGATTAACGGGCAGAACCGTGAATTGATCGAGGCGCTCCGACAGCTATTGAAGGAACAGGGGCCGCCGCTACCGATCTATTGGGGGAATCGGAACTGGCATCCGCTGCTAACCGACACGATCGCGCAAATGGCGCAGGATGGCGTCCAGCGCGCGATCGCGTTCGTCACTTCGACCTTTAGTTGCTACTCCGGTTGCCGGCAGTATCGCGAGGATCTGCAACAGGCCTGTGCGGCCGTCGGTCCGCAGGCTCCGCAGATTGACAAGCTTCGCGTGAGCTTCAATCATCCGGGGTTTGTCGAAGCCGTTGCCGATCGGGCGCGAGTGGCGTTGAACACGATCCCACCGGAACGGCAATCGGCGACCCATTTGGCTTTCACGGCCCATAGCATCCCGCTGGGGATGGCGAACAACTGTCGTTATGTCGAGCAGTTGCAGGAGAGCTGCCGCCTGGTGGCTGAGCAGTTGTCGCATCCATCCCGGGCGCTGGTCTACCAGAGTCGCAGTGGCCCTCCGTCGCAACCGTGGCTCGAGCCGGACATTGGCGATCATCTGCGGCAGTTGGCGGCCGACGGTGTACGGGATGTTGTGATCATCCCCATCGGATTCATTTCCGATCACATGGAGGTCAAGTTCGATCTGGACACAGAAGCAGCGGCCATCAGCCAAGAACTGGGTCTGAATCTGGTTCGCGCGGGCACGGTTGGCACGCACCCGCAGTTCGTGTCGATGATCCGGGAGCTCATTCTGGAACGCATGACGGACGACCCCGTACGTCGCAGTCTGGGGCCTTTGGGGCCAAGCCACGACGTCTGTCCAGAAGACTGCTGTCTGTGGGTTCCGACCGCACCCCGGCGGCCGTAAGGGATACGCTATAATCCTGTTGCGGTGCGCTCGTTGCTACTCACTTCGCGAAGGGCCCACGATGCCTCAAGCTGTTGTCGACCCGGATGATCTTCGCCAATTCGCCCACCGGCTCAAGAAATTCAATGCTGACCTACGGGAACGTCTGACCGCGCTGAACCGTGATCTGAGTTCGCTTTCCGCGACGTGGCGCGACCAGGAACATCAACGTTTCGCACACGAATTCGATGAGCAACTCCAGGCAATCGCTCGGTTCCTCGAACGCTCGGACCGGCACGTCCCCTACCTGGTCCGGAAAGCAGAGCAGATCGAAGAATACCTCCAGTCTTGATCGATCGGGATGCGATGAATCGCCGAGCTCACGTTACCTCGACCGAAGCACTTCGCAACTTCCACGCTGCGCTGCGTCAGTACAATGAAATCGTTGCCCAGGTGCTAACGACCCTGCAGATGGAGGTTCAGCGGGGAAGGGATTGGGTGGAGCAGGATCGATTGCCCTACTGGCAAGCGGAGGTCCGCAAGGCGCAGGAGACGCTGGTCGAGGACCTGAACCGTCTGGAGCGGAAGCAGATTTCGTTCGATCCCTCGGAGACACCCTCCTGTCATGAGGAACAGCAGGCGGTTCGGCGGACGCGACAACGGTTGCGTGAGGCGGAGCAGAAGACGATCGTAACCCAGCGCTGGCTCCATCGCATCCGCAACGAGACCGAAGAATTCCGCAATTTGCTGGCCAAACTGCAACACCTCTCGGACAGCGAATTGCCTCGGGCAGTGGCCGGCCTGGCGAGCCGCATTCGCGCACTGGATAAGTATACGGAACGAGCACCGGCCACCGCGGCACCACCCCCGCCGCACTCGACGGATTCCAACCTCGATGCGAACGGGGAAGCGGAATGAATGTTTGCGATCTGGTAACGAGTTCCGGCCACCTGCAGAAGGCCACGATCCAGCTCGGCAAGGTTTGGGCCGAAACACAATCAACCTGGCAGGACGAAACAGCCCGCGCCTTCGAACAGCAGTACCTGGCACCATTGCCGAAACAAATCCGATTGCTCCTCACCGCCGCCAGCGAACTACACGAATTGCTGCAGAAGGCGGAGCGAGAATGTCGCGATGAACGGAATGAGGTGGACTGATGGGCATGGATGTTTCCACGGGGGCGCAACGAGACGCCATCGTTCAACTCCAGGAACTCGCCGCGGAAGTTGACCGGCGCTGGCAAGAGATCGTGCGTGAGCATGAGCAGCAGGTGGTCCAGGCCCAGACCGAGTTCGAAACCGAACATCAGCGGCAAACCAGGCGGGGCAAAGAGACGCTCGAGGCACTCAATACCGAGATGAGTGAACGGCTGGAAGCCGCTCGGCTGAAGCTGGAGCAGGAACTGGAAAAACTCAAGGATGTTCGCGACATCCGTTTGCGGGAAGCCATTCGCAAAGGGGAGGATCGCGTCGGACAGGCTGAGCAAGACTGTGAGGATGCGCTGTTCCAACTGGCGGATTTGACGGAGCAGGATCAGCACTCGACGCGCGAAAAACACGAACAGTTCATCGAACAATGCGAAACCACGGCCGGTGAACTCGCCTCGGTCGTGGATACGGCGGAGACATTCTGGGAACGCCGCGGACTCGAGTGGGCACCGGGGCCGACGGCGGCGGGTGACTCGAAGGAATGGAGCTCAACGCTGCTGCGTCGGTCCGTCGAAAGCCGCCAGCGGGCAGAGGAGCAGTTGGCCGAATTCCGCCAGCACTCGACGACGCGATTTCTGGATGAAGGCTGGTGGCTTCCCTTCCTGGTCGCCGTGCTGCTGGGCGGTGCCTTGCCACTGGGCCGACTCGTCGACTACCAACCGTTTCTCTGGTGGCCCCTGGTGATTGCGGTCACCCTGCTGGCCACGTTGATCGTTCGCCAGATCGCCGCTTTCCTGCTGGTTCGCACGGTACGCGAGGCCGGCCCCGAGGTGGAACGGCAACTGGCAGCATCGGAAATCTCGTTGCGTCAAGCCCGCGCTGCCTCCCACCGGGAAACCGAACTGGCTCTGGCGCAATTGCAACAGCGTCAGCGCGAGCAGACGGAAGCTGCGCAGGAAGAACGACAGCAGCGAATTCGGATCGCCGAAGACGAACTCAAGGAGTGGCGTACCGACATGGAGGCAGCCTACACCCAGCGCTGCCAGGAACTGGATATCGCGTGGGAGCAGGAAGCCGACGTCATCGGGCAGCAGTATACGCCTGTTCTGCACAAAAAGCGTCAGGAGATTCAACAGCAGGAAGAGGAACGAGTCCGGCAGCACGAGCAGCAACAATGGGAACGGAAACAACAGTCTCAGCAGGCGCAACAACAACTGCAGCAAGACTGGAGCGAAGGCCTGGATTCCTTCTGTCGCTTCGCGGAAGCGGCGCTTGCCGTCGGTCGCAACGCACCGGTCTGGGAAACCATCGACTGGAAGACATGGACTCCACCCTCGGAACCGGTCGACGCTATCTCCCTCGGTCGCTACCAGATGCCATGGCCGAGCACCATCCAACGGGCGCCGGAAGGCCAGCGGCCAGACGGCGAGGCCTGCGAATTCCCGGTGCTCATGTCCTTTCCGCACCACGCCTCCCTGGTGCTGAAAGTCCGCGACCAAGGACGTGCCGCCGCGATTGACGTGCTGCAACAGGCGATGCTGCGTCTGCTCACCTCCGTGCCCGCCGGCAAAATCCACTTCACGATCATCGATCCGACCGGACTCGGTCAGAACTTCTCGGCCTTCATGCATCTGGCCGACTACGACGAGCGGTTGGTCGGACATCGTATTTGGACCGAGGCAAGCCACATCAGTCAGCGACTGGCGGACCTGACGGAACATATGGAGAACGTGATTCAGAAGTACTTGCGAAACGAGTACGACTCGATTCAGCAATACAATGCGCAGGCGGGTGAGGTTGCGGAACCATTTCGCGTTTTGGTGGTCGCCAATTTTCCCACCCACTTTTCGGAAGAAGCTACGCGACGCTTGATCAGCATCGCCAACAGCGGGCCGCGCTGCGGTGTTTACACCCTCGTCAGCATCGATCTCGCGGCCCGCAGACCCCGACACCTACAGTGGTCCGACTTGGAAACGCACGCCAATGTGCTGACGTGGGACGGTAGCGGATTTCGCTGGGATGCGGATCCGTTGGCGCAGTATCCCTTGCAGCTGGATCGTCCCCCGACAGACGAATTGATGACCGCCGTCATTCAGGCCGGTGGCCGCCAGGCCCGTCAATCCAGCCGGGTGGAGGTCCCTTTTTCCTTTGTGGCGCCCAAGCCGGACGAATGGTGGAGCTTCGATAGCGGGCCGGGAATCGATGTTCCCCTGGGACAAGCAGGAGCCACGCACCGTCTCGCTCTGAAATTGGGTCGCGGGACATCCCAACATGTTTTAATCGCCGGAAAGACCGGATCCGGAAAATCCACCTTGCTCCATGCGCTGATCACGAACGCCGCCCTGCACTACTCACCCTCGCAACTGCAACTGTACCTGGTCGATTTCAAGAAGGGCGTCGAGTTCAAGCCGTACGCGGAACAGCGACTGCCACACGCCCGCGTGATCGCGATCGAAAGCGAACGCGAGTTTGGCTTGAGCGTTCTGCAAAAACTGGATCAGGAACTGCGTCGGCGCGGCGATCTGTTTCGCGAAGTCGGAGTGCAATCGCTGGAGCACTTCCGCCAGACACAACCGCAGCAGCCGATGCCTCGCATCCTGCTGGTCGTCGATGAATTTCAGGAGTTTTTTGTGAGCGATGACAAGATCGCGCACGAAGCCGCCCTGCTGCTGGATCGCCTCGTTCGGCAAGGTCGAGCCTTTGGCATCCACGTGATCCTTGGCTCGCAAACCTTGGCCGGCGCCTACTCGCTGGCTCGCAGCACGATCGGACAAATGGCCGTGCGGATCGCCCTGCAATGCAGCTCCGCCGACGCGCACCTGATTCTGAGCGAAGATAACACAGCGGCACGTCTGCTGGGTCGGCCCGGCGAAGCGATCTATAACGACGCCAACGGATTGTTGGAAGGAAACCACCCCTTTCAAGTCGTATGGCTGTCCGACGAACAACGTGGCGAGTATTTACGACAGATCGCGCAGTGCGCGGCAAAAGAGTCGACCGCTCGTCCGGCTCCCATTGTGTTTGAAGGCCACATGTCCGCGCAATTGGAGCAGAACGAGCCGTTACGACAGCGACTGGAATCCGGCCCGACGGCCACTTCGGCGCTGGCACCCACCGCTTGGTTGGGAGCGGCCGTGGCCATCAAGGATCCCACTTGCGTCACCTTTCACCGGCAATCGGCCCAGAACCTGCTGCTCGTGGGACAGAACGAAGCAGCGGCCCAGGGCGTGTTATGCAGTTGCCTCATTAGCCTGGCAGCCGATCGGCCGGAGATGGCCGAATCATCGCAATCGCGCGGCGTGCAGTTCTATCTGCTGGACGGCGGGCAAAGCGGGCCCGCGGGTGACAGCCTGAGCGCCTTCCTGACCGGGCATCTGCCTCTGGATTTCACCGTCGCGAATCCGTCACAGACGCGTGAACCACTTGAGTCCCTCGCCGAACTGCTTGCGCAGCGGCAGCAGGACGGAACCGCTTTCGATCCGATCTTCCTCGTAATCTACGATCTAGCCCGATTTGCCCAACTGCAGGCGGATCTCGATGATTTCGGACTGCCCAATTTTCGCGATCAGGAACAGCCCGCTACGCCGGCCGCACAGTGGGCCGCCCTGCTGCGCGATGGTCCGGCGGTCGGCATCCACACGCTGCTCTGGGTCGACAACTACAACAATCTTTCCCGTTGGATCCAACGGCCCCAACTGCGCGATTTTGGACACCGCGTGCTATTTCAAATGAGCGCGGTGGACTCCAGCCAGTTGATGGACTCGACCGCCGCCAGCTTGCTGGGCGGCCACCGAGCGATTCTGTACCAGGACGCAAGCGGCGAGGCCGAACGATTTCGTCCCTACGGTTTGCCTTCGGTGGAATGGCTCGAGCGATTGCACTTCGCCGGTTCCCCGTAAGCATTCGCCCGGATGATCAGCCGGTCAGGCCGCCGAACAACGGAGTGGAAAGATAGCGTTCGCCGAGGCTACACATGATCGTCACGATCCGCTTGCCGCGAAATTCGGGTCGCGCGGCGACCTGGGCGGCGGCCCACATGTTCGCGCCACTACTGATGCCGGCCATGATCCCCTCTTCGCGCGCCAGGCGTTTGCCCCATTCGAATGCATCTTCGTCGTCGACCTGCACCACGTCATCGACAACGGACATGTCGAGGTTCTTGGGAACAAAACCGGCACCAATTCCCTGGATCCGATGTTTTCCGGCCGCGCCGCCGCTGATCACGGGCGAACTGGCGGGTTCCACGGCGATCGCCTGGAATTCGGGATTCTGGGCTTTCAGGTAGCGACTGACACCGGTCAACGTGCCTCCGGTCCCAACCCCGGCGACAATCGCATCAATCTGACCGCCGGTGTCTTCCCAGATCTCAGGGCCGGTCGTTGCTTCGTGTACCGCCGGATTCGCCGGATTCTCGAACTGCTGCGGCATCCAGCCTTCACTTTCCTTTTCCACCATCTCGTAGGCAGCCTGGATCGCCCCCTTCATTCCTTCTGCCGCGGGTGTCAACACGAGATTGGCACCCAAAGCACGCAGCAGAGCACGACGCTCGACCGACATGGACTCGGGCATCATCAATGTCAAGCGATACCCTTTGGCGGCACAAACGAACGCCAGCGCAATTCCGGTGTTTCCACTGGTCGGCTCGACAATGTGCGATCCCGGATGGATTCTCTTCTCCTGTTCCGCTGCTTCGACCATCGACACGCCAATCCGATCTTTGACGCTATTGAGCGGTTGAAAGAATTCGCATTTCGCGAATACGGTCGCGTGATCGGAAGGAACGAGCCGACGGATCTGTACCATCGGCGTGTCCCCAATCGTGCGAATGACGGAATCAAACGTTTTTCCACGAGCCATGCTGACACCCGAGCTGAGAACATGTTTTGAAACTCGATACCCTCTCGCCCCTTCCATCTCCCGGCATCGGGGGCAAGAGAACTCGCTTGGCGAGTCGATTCCCCAATTGCAAAACGCGTCCAGCAGAAGATTTCCAGAACACGTTCTGAACAAATGACTTGGAAAATCAAGTGCCGCGCAGCATACGAGTTTTGACCGAATGAGTCAATCGACCGCTGGGTCCGCGGCAGCAGCGGTCAATCGCCGGTCGACACGGCCTGCCGAATCGCCCGGATCTGATCCTCCGATGTCCTTCGTCGAAGGCGATCACCGGGCGTTCGTTCCGCACTCATCGGGACCGTCTCGCGGTAGAAACGAGCGGGACTCTCCACGAGTTGACCGGCCGTGAAATGGATCTCTGTCGCGCCGGTCTGCTGCACGATCTGCCGAGCATTCTCCGCCCGGATTCCTGCGCCGGGCATCACCACGATGCGCTCGGCAGCGGATTGCACCAGTTCGCGCAGCACGGAAATCCCCTCCACCGCCGTTGCCGATTGGCCTGAGGAAAGCAAGCGATCGAACGGCAGATCCAACAATTGCTGCAGAGCCTGCTGGGCATTTGGCGTTTGGTCAAACGCTCGATGGAAGGTCTGGCGAAGCCCCGCGGCCTGTCGGCACAGCGGCAGGCAGACGGTCGGATCAATCCGGCCCTCCGGCGTCAATGCTCCCAACACGACCCCGGCCACCGCTTGGTTGAGAACCGCCTCCAGTTCGCACTGCATGGTGTACAGTTCCCGGCGGTCATAACAGAAATCGCCGCCGCGAGGCCGAATCATCACCATCACCGGCAGATCCGTGACCTCCCGGACGCGCGGATCATCCCCGCGCTGGGTGTTGTGCCGCCTTCGACCAGGTTTGCGCATAGCTCAATTCGATCCGCTCCGCCTTGTTGCGCTGCCAGCGCACCGGCCACGGAATCGACACAAACCTCCAGAAGCACGGGGGATGAAGCCGATGCAGAGGAGGGAGAAGAGCTCATCAGCAGGACCTCCCGGGCCCGTGGTGGTGGTGAGATCCGGACCCGCCGGTTCCCTTTCGATCCAAGAAGGTAATAATACGAAGGGTTTTGTGACACTCCGGTCGCCCCCGCCGGTCCGTGGCGTCATTGGCCCGGGCTGGATTTTCGACCACCACGAGAGCTACGAAGGCGCCACGCTGTTGCTCCACAATCGCCGGTGAACCCGGATCGACGGAGCGCCGGCCACGGTACTTGGGATCGCAAATGAATTCGAAGTCGGGAGCATCCAAAATGGAAGTCGTGGGCGTCTTGGTATTTCTGTTGCTGTGGTTTGCGCTGCAGGCCTGGATCTTACCGCGCTTCGGTGTGTCCACGTGAATGAGCAACAGTTGCGGGCCGAGTTCGGCCCAAAAAACCGTGGAAAAGCCGCTGGAGGAGTCGGTCGACTAACGTCGGGCCGCATCACTCGCCTAAGAGCCAATTGACCGCCGCCCCATCGACATCTTCCGATTCGAGTGGATGGATCGTCAGGTGTTGAGGAAGACCGGCCGCTTCGAAGGCGGCCTGGGTGATCGCTAAGCCGACGGCATCTTCGTCCGCCACCCACAGGTGTTGGGGAACGGCCAACGCCAGCATCCCGGGAAGATCATGGTATTTGGCGCCGCCGGGCAGCAAATTCACATCTCGAATTCCCGCAACCCGGTCGAAACGGAACTCGCGCGTGCGAATCGCTGCGCGGTTGACCCGCTCGCCCGCCTGACTGGTCGCCGCCGCCGCCCACGGTCCGGCGTTGCCCAGTCCGATTAACCAGACTTCCGAGCATGCCAATTTCGGGTGCCGGGCGAACGCGATCATCGTCATGACATCGTGCGTGCGCTGGGCGAAGAGGCTGTTGTTGTAGCCGAGTGTGTAGGCGGCCGCTTCGCGCGGATTTTCGACGCGGCGTGTCTGCTGGAGTGCTCCGCCGCCGGCCAGGAACTCGCCCTGCCCGATCAGATCCGCGGCGACCACCGCAACGCCCGCCTCGAGCAACCGCTGCACTTCGCGCCGCGGCCGGTCTCCGTCAAAGAGCCCCGCCTTACCGTGCTCGTCCACCCAGATCGCAGCTTTGCCCTGCTTCCACCCGTCCGGCAACAGCCCCACAACGGGCAGCTCTTCCTGAACACCGGCCGAAGGTCGATGCCGCACACAGCCGACGATCTGTCGATGAGAATCTTGCGTGGTTGTCGAGACTTCTTCGAAGTCGAGCTTTTCCACGGCCGGAACGCCGCGCCCGATCACCGCGTGAACGGCCGGTGCGACGATGTCACGAAACCGCTGCCAGGATGCCGCATCAACCGGCTGAACGGCCGCTAATTGCGCCGTCGCATCCTCCGCCCACCATCGCAGCAGACTCCGTTCAAAATCGGGACCGCCCGAAGGACGCGGGTGCTCGTCATCCCACACGGTCAGTTCCTGCTGGCCCTGCCAGGGATAATCCTCTTCCACGATCGGTTCACGCAGTCCAAGGTGAAACTGCTGGTTCAACCAAGAGTACATGACGGCCCGAGAGACGTAGTTGTAATTGTGTTCGAAGTGCAGAAACGGATGATGAGCGATCTGGCCCGGGGCCTTCAACATTTCGTAATGCTGTGCCAACTCGGGAAACCCCTTGCTCGCCATTTCATGGGTCCAGTCATCGGCCGAGATCAGGCACAGGGGGCGGGGGGCAAACAAGGCGGCAAACGCGACATTTCCTTCGTGGATTCGAAGCAGCGAGGCGTTTTCGCAGGTGCAGCCACCTTGCATCGCCGTGGACACCATCACGGCGGGGATTGCCACCGCCGGCCGCGGATCGAGCGCACACAGCACGAACGTCTGCGTGCCGCCACCGCTGGCTCCTGTCACGGCAATCCGCTGGGAATCCACGTCGGGCAGACTTTCCAACCAGTCAAGGGCCCGAATGGAGTTGTACGTCTGCAGTCCCATCACACTTTGCAGGTGAGATTCCGCCTGGGGGCTGAACAATCCCCAGCGATCGGGAGAGATCATCTCCGGCCGTTGCTTCGCGAAGCGATGCGCCAATTCGTAGGAAATCTGCACACTGTCGCAATAGCCAATCATGTCGTAGTTGAAAACGACACACCCCATGCGAGCCAACTGCACGCACCGCGCCTGGATGCTGTTTCGCCCGCCGTCTTCAAAACGTTCCGCTCCAGCAACAATCAGTCGGCGCAATTCGTCAGGATTTCGAGCTCCAAAGCGTCCGTTAGTAAAATGGCCGTACGGACAGAGCACGCCGGGACAACGGCCGGTGGACCGGGCAGGACGATACAAGTTCCCCGTGACAAAGAACCCCGGAAAACTCTCGAAGTACACCTTCTCGATCGTGTACCCGTCCATCTCCCGCTTACCGTGGACTACGGCTCGAGCCGGCGTCTTGGTCGGCATCGGCCAGAGGCCCAAGGCGACCCGCATCGCCGTCCGCAACGAAACCGCGCGTTCCTGCCACGCTTCCGCCGTGGGGCTGGGCTGGAACGGAAAGTAGCCGTCCAGGTCTTGCAACGGCTCGAGGCGACTGTCGTGGGGCAGCTGGCCGGCCGGCAGCGCTCGCGGCACATCGGCCTTTGCACCGGTGCTCAGAATCAGCAGCCAGCAACAGGCAAACGCACTCCATCGTCCGTACTTTGTATCGAGCGAAGTGTTCGTATTCATTTCGGAATGACCCAGATGTTACGGAAGGCAACCGGATTGCCATGATCCTGCAGAAAGAGCCCTGCCGGCTCGGGACCTTCCTCGTATCGGCCGGGCGTCCCATGCGGTAATTCCAGGTCTCGATGAATCACAACACCGTTGTGACGAATCGTCACCCGCGCATTTTTCGTTTTTTGGCCGCTATCGTCGTACCGAGCCGCCTGGAAATCGATGTCGTAGGTCTGCCAAGCCAACGGGGGAAAGCACATATGCACCAACGGCTCGGCGACCGAATAGATCCCGCCACACTCGTTGTCGCGACCTTCCAATCCGAACGAATCCAGCACTTGTACTTCGTACCGGCTTTGCACGTAGACTCCACTGTTGCCACGTCCCTGTCCCCCGGCCTTGGGCATGAAGGGCGTGCGAAACTCGATATGCAGCGAATGATCCTGGAACTTTTCTTTGGTGTCGGTTCCCGTGGCGCCGAGCAGCTTCTCTTCGATGATCTTGCCGTTGTTCCATGCGTCGACCGACGTACCGTCGAACAGCACCAGCGCTCCGGCCGGGGGTTTCGCGCCCAAGGTGCGACTTTTGCGTTCGATCTTTTTCAATTCCCCCATCAACTCGCCGTCATACGATTGGACCGCCAATTTGCCGTCCTTAATCTTCAAGACAAATTCATCCGCCTCAAACACTGCCGTGTCACCGACCATCTGTCCATCGACTTCGTTGCGCTCGTCGCCGCGCTGCCATCCGTCGCCGGGCAAGCCCCCCAGAGAACCAACCACGTGGAACTTCCCGTCGCCCAGCGCAATTACCTGGGCTCCCCAGCGATTCCCATCGGCTTCGACAAAGCCCACGTACTCGCCCTGCACGGCGAAGTCGGTGCCGGCCTGCTTCGGATCGGTAAACACCGGTTGGTCGTCGGCGGCTGCCGCGATCCGAAGGGACATGAGACTTATCCAGGCAGTCAACAGCAGGAAGGATTTTGTGCGCATCATCGGCTCCAGTCGTCGAGAGTACAGCAGTTTCGGGAGTGGATTGGCAAGTAGGGTCGGGGAAAGCGCTCGTCGAGCGGAAGGACCGTCGCGCAAAAACGCGAGCGGTGGGGGACCGGCGAAAGTGCGTGCGACCGGGCCGGATGGCTCCAGGGCACGCCGACGGACGACCGCATCGGCGATGCCCTATTCTGACGGGCCGACGCGCCGGACTCAAGAAGTAACCGGGTCGAGGTCCTCGAACCGCGGAAGCGACGGATCCGGCGGGTATTCTGCCTCCGATGGTCCGGGCAGAGAATCTTCCAGCATCGGTTCCGGCGCGTTGGGGGTTTCCGTGGCCGGCGGCAGCGGGACGATCTCGGCACCGTCACGCGGCAGGATCTGCTGCTGGTACGGCCCCCGACTGACCGGACAGGGCTCGGTGAGGCAATAATTCAGTAGGCGTGGCTTGAAGCGACGCGATTCCTTGGCGGCCGAACGATATGCCTCGGCGCTCCAGGCTCCCTCGGTCAAATTCACCCCCACGTAATCCAACAGGGTACCTTTTGCATAGTGAATGGCGACCACCGACAGGTTGTAATCGACCAGGGATCGGTAGTATTCGCTGTCGGCCTCCGCAACGCGACTTTCTGCCTCCACAACAAACTGCAGCAAGCCTCCTTCTTCGCCGAGTTCATATTTCAGCTTCTCGGCGGCGAGGCGCTGCCGTGTCGCGACAGACCGATTGTAGTTAGCGCGTGTCTGATGATAGGCCCGCGCGAGTTCTCCCATGGCATTACTCAGCTCGTGCGAAATCTGTCGCTCCTGCTCTCGCAGCACGGCACGTTCGCGGGCGAGTGAGAGTTCAGCATGGCGCACGGCCACATGCCCAATCCGGTTGCCCACCGGCGCCGTCAACTGCAATCCCAGGTTCCAGCCCTGCAGGTCACCCTGAAAGAGATCATTGAAGGCACTACCGTTGGCCCGCCAATTCTCGCCGAACAGTTCATCGCCAAATCCCCGCCAGCGATAAAGTCCCACGAGGTCCAACCGCATGAGCAGCTGATTCCGCGCCGCGAGCAGTTCCAACTCACGCTGCTTGATCGACCAGTTCTGCCGCCGCAGTTCCACTCGGCGGAACATCGCTTCGTTGAGAGACTCGTTCCAGTCAAATACCAGCTCCGCTTTGGAAGGTTCATCCGCCGGACGGATCAGGCGACCGTCGTTCAACGGAACCCCCATCAAGTAGCGTAGACGTCGTTCCGTATCGTACACCCCGGGACCGGTACGTGACGTGGAATTGACAGAGGCGGTCCCATTGAGGGCGTCGGCGACCTGCGCTTGAAACAGGTAGAACTGATCTCGCGAAAGGGTCTCCGCCACAATATCGCTGGCGCCAAATTCCAGTTCTGTGTTCGCGGTACGCCAAGTTTCCTGCGCTGAGTCCCGTGCGGCAATTCTGGCATCCAGATTGCGGTAGGCGAAATGCAGGAACCAGTATTCGCGTTGGACTTCCACGATGAAATCGCGAACCGCCTTTTCGAAGTCTGCCAAGGCGATGTCGGTTCTGAGTCGAGCCACTACGATTCCGTTGTAACTGCCTGGCAGCGCGTTGGGGCCCGCAATCCGATTGACCGCCAATCCGCCGCCTCGCAGCAGTGGATGGCGGAACTCTGCTTCGAATACCGTGTCATAGGCACTCGGAAACAGGTTGATCGGGACACTGTTGCTCGTTCGCGCCGTTGTATTTCGCACAGCGAACTCGGTTCCGGTGGCCGCCACCTTTCCCAATTCGGCCTGAAAGATCCCCTGATTCTGGTGCAAGGAGGTCGCCCCCCCACCGATGAACGGATTATTGAAAGCCAATTCGTCACGGTCAAAGAACAGACTTGTTGTGAACTGTGCATCGAAGGCGCTCAGCGCCGCTTCTTCACCCGATCGGGGATCCACAATCTGCAGCGCCGGATCATAGACGGTGGTTTGCACCGCCGGCGAATTGACAACGGACACGCCTAGGCTCCGCATCACCTCGCTGTTCGTCAGCGCGATGCGGATCACTTCCTCGAGCGTCAGCTCCCAATAATCCTCCGGATCGGGTTCCGCCAACGTGTTCGGTGGCGCTGTCGCTGAGCACCGCAGAGGCGGGTTGCACACAAGCGTCGGGGTACTCGATCCGCGTTGCCCACGGCTGGTAATCTGGGCAGCTGCCGTCAAAAGTCACTTCCGGGTGCGAACGGCAACCCCAAAAACCAAGACTCAGAACGACAACCCAGGCACAGCGAACAAAACGAGCCAACGTGTGCGACGTGGAATTCATACTCACACCTTGCAGAGTGCAAAACCGAAACGGCTGGACAGGATCGTTCTCGTTCATCGGACCCTAGCATGTGCGCTGACCAATACATTCCCTCCGTGGCGAATCTCCTCGCTAATGCAAAAAGTCTGCCTCGCACGGAAACTCACCGAAACCATCCAACTCATGCACACTCTTCCTGTTTTTCCAGATCAGAAACGCGAGACACGTCGCGTCCGACCGCAGCAGAAACGCACCCGGGAGCAGATGTGCCGCGCCCGAACGCATCAGGAGCTGTGGGGGACCACCGGCCCGTTTCACGGCCTGTGACGGGCCGGTGGGCGCTCGCACGTTTCATCCGCCGCCGGGATCGGGAGATGGAGTGGGCGAGCGACATCCGGAAACCGGATGCCAGCGCCGACTGAACGACGAAATATTTCTGCGCGTGCTCGGCAACGGTCACGACCGTCCGGACTTACGACGTTCTGCTGCCCGCCCATGCACGACTCGGGAACCCGGGCGATCGCAGCTTCCACGACGTGGAAAGTCCGGCAGGCTTTAGGGCAAGCAGAAAACCATGAGCATTGCCGTGCCAGCGGTCAGTAACGCCCCATCCAGATCGCAAAGAGGCAGCGTTTCTTTGACGCAAGGGCGCAGCTTCCGGCGCAATATTTGCCCAGATTCGTCACGCAATCGTGGGTGTGATCGACTCCGATTTTGTACGGAATCGCCGGCAAGGTGATGAAGAAGCGAGCTCCCGACAGGACCGGCTGCAGATGCGGACAGAGCGACTGCCCGTACCGCTCCAAGGGAGCGTCATCAAAATACAGCGGTTGGTGAAAGAAGTTCGATGGCTGCCAATGAAAGTCGGTCAGGGAAGAAAACTTGGCAGCGGATCGCTGCGGGCTCCCGAACAGGTTCTTGGAGCAATCGGTTGGGATCTTGGATGGATCCAGCTTCAACCCGACGGTAACCTTCGAGATCCGATCGAATTGCAGATCAACGTCACAGGGCCCGTTATTCGGTAGCACGAGGTCCTCTTCGGCGGAAGAGGCAACGACAGCGGGGCTGACCATCAGGGTCAGTACGATCAGCCAGCTCGGACGGCACATTTGTTGTCTGGAAAGAGCCATGTTGCCAGTCCTCCTGTGACCAGCCGACGATTCGTCACTTGACGCGACACTCGGTACGGGGCTGCAAGCCCATCGACTGGCAGAAGCGGATCGGGCGATCGGTGAAGACCATTGTCGTTCCGTTTTTCCCAGCAAGGCTTGCCCGGGGCATCCGAGGGACGCCGTGTCCCCTCAGTTCCAGAACTGTCATCGTCCACCGCACCTTCCTTTCTCCGGGGATGAGCGACAACATCGGCACCGCCCCCGTGACTCGGCAAGTCAACGCATTTTGCCGATTCTCACAGCGCACACAACGATGGCACCCAAAACGCGCGGTTGGCGGGCAGTCGCAGGCCGTCAATCGGTCGCAGACGGCAGAACGGTCCGCAGTCGTGCGCAGTTCTGGGGCCGTCAGACCGCGCAGCAGGAATCTTTTGCGCGATTGCGTTTCACCGGTCAGCAGTTCCACTTGCGAGCGGTTGAGCCCCAGTTTGCGCGCGAGCAGATGGCAGAGCGCCCGATTGGCCTTCCCTTTTTCGGCAATCTGCGTGACGGAAACTTTCAACGCCGCGGCATGCTCTCCTCGGATTTCACTGCGGCGGGCCCCCGGCTGAGCCTGCACCGCCAGCACGACTCCCTCCGGGTGCGGTTGTACTTCGATCAATCCACCACTCCTTGGAACAGAGCAGAGCCAACGCGAACGATCGTGGCCCCTTCCTCGATCGCCACGGCAAAATCCGCGCTCATCCCCATCGACAACTCGTTTAATGGCGGACCGTCCGGAAGTTCGTGACGGATCTGATCCCGCAACTCACGCAGTCGTGCGAAATCGGTGCGTGCTCGTGCAAGCCCGCCGGTGCGGCTGGCCATGCACATCAGCCCTTCGACCGCCACCAGGGGACACTGATCGGCCCACCGCACAAGATCAAGTACGTCGGCGGGAGCGAAGCCATGTTTCGCCGTTTCGCCCGAGACATTGACTTCGATCAAGACCGGCAATCGATGCGCCGCGGTGACACTCCACGACTGGATGGACTCCAGCAGTCGTCGGCTGTCGAGGGAGTGCAGCAGCGTGGTGAGAGGCAGCGTACGCGGAAGCTTGTTCCGCTGCAGGTGTCCCACCAAGTGCCAGCGGATCGCCAAATCGGACAGCGCCGCTGCCTTTTGCCAGAGTTCTTGCGGCCGGCTTTCTCCCAGGTCGTGACAACCGGCCTGATAGAGCTTGCGCGCGATCGCCGCGTTGACATACTTGGTCACCGCGACCAGGCGCACATCGGAGGCGGAACGACCACTTCGATCCGCGGCGTCGGCAATCTGCTGCCGCACATCACCCAAGTTTTGCTCGATCCGGGAGAGCCCGTTCATCAATTTGGTAGCTCAACGGTCGTCGCGGCTGGCTCACCCTCTGTCCGGCCGTCAACTTCAGGAGGTCTGGACTTCCACCAGGTACTCTGGTTCACCGGCCGGCTGGAATCGAGCAGCGAGAAACTCACTGGTGACGTGCAGGCCGAGGAACGTCCGGGCCTGCGGATCCGCCAAGGACCGGTACACAATCCACTGCTCGGTTCCCACCTGGATCCGATAAGCGACGGCTTGCTCCGGTGGAACGATTTCGCGTTGACAAGCAACAGTCAATTGACGCCAGGTGCGCGGCGCTCGTTTCCGGTTAGGTTCCAGATCGATCCACAGCGGAGCGTACAGTGCCCGTCCGGTCACGGATTGGCTCAACCGGCCCTCTGCCAAACGGCCGCGACTGTGTGGCGAGCGCCATTCCGACAAGGCCAAAGGCATCACGCAACCGCTCTCTCCTCGACACCGCAAGTGGGTTTCGACCGTTTCCTCTTCCGTCTTCTGACGGACTCCTGCGACCCAGGGCAGCGTGCGCTGGTAATCCAGTTCGGCGGGACCGGGCCCGAAAACTGCATCGGCGGTCAGCAGGAAACGATCTTCGCGAGCCAGTAGCCACTGCCGCTGCAGGCGCCATCCGTGGTTGAGCTCCAACTCCAATTCGATGTAATCCACGTCGTCATCGGAAGACCAACAGAGCTCTTGCCATTCGGCATCCGACCGGAGCAACTCGCCGTCGGCACGAATCTCCGGCATGTCCGGGCCAGACCAGAAGCGTCGCTTACCAACCCCCAACTCCGAATGAAACTGATCCTTGGGAAACCGAACCGCCAGATACGCCGCGGTGGGTGACCACGCTGTTCGCAGGAGGGCCATTTCCCCCCATTCGGAGTGTTCGCCGGGCTGCGGCAGAGCGTAGACGCTGTGGCTCGCTTTCTTTCGACCGAAGCTGCATTTCCACAGTTCACGGTCCACGCGATCCCCAACCAACCGCAGCGTAGCGGCGAGCAGATCGTCGACCGTTTCTCTGGTTTCTTTTGGATCTTCCCATGCCAGGTGTCCGTCGCCGCGGCGCCAGCGGAGCGTCTGTCGGACAAGCCACTCGAATTGCAGCCGAGCCGGTCGGGAGATCCGCCCCGGTGAGACATGCGGATCGAGAGCCAGACAACGGGTCCAGCAGGCGAGTAGCGCGCGCCAGCACGTCGCGTACCGTCCGTGCGGCACACCTTCGCCGTCGAGGAGTTCGACAAGGCCTTGGGAGAGCACTTTGCGGGCGGGTTCCGGCAGTTGTTGACAGGTGGGACTTTTGGGAAACAAGTAGGCCAAGGTCAACGGCAATTCACCCGCCAGCAGTTGATCGACGACCAGCGCCTCCGGCGCGTCCGCAAGTCGCTTGGAAGGATCCAGATTCTGCTCCACCGTATTCAGCAAACGCTCGGCCAGGCCATTCCAGACGTCCGCGGGCAATTGAGCGGCCAGACGGGGCAGCGCGTGCGACCACGCCAGACACTCGGTGGCAACGTTGATCCCGATGGGCGACTGGGACGAAGCGGCCAGCCATTCCTTCGTCCACTTGGTCCACTTGGATGACACACCCGACTTTTCGGAGCGTTTCCGCTTCCGCAGCAAGGAGGCAAGCGGCTTTCCCCCGGGACAACCTCCCCAAGTCAACGGGTGCCGCTCCGTCTTGCCCAATAAGCGGCTCAAGGCTCAGCGGTTTCTGGCGCGTGGCGAGTTGCTCGGACCACTTCTGACGCTGTCGCGCGGAAAACGGTTGCAGCTCTTCCAGGAAATGCTCCGCCAACGGCCGCTCGGGAAAGTCCATCGAAGAGGATTTCCCATTGGAACGGGGCGACGGTGTCGAGGGGGACTTCGTGGTCGACGGCATGGAAAGACGGCCTCCTGATCGATGTAACTCCTGATGCACCAGCGTCGATTGACCTCGCTCAGAACGCGTGGTCAATAAGACAGGTGCCGTCCGAGCATGACCGACCTCGGACCGAGGCCGACTGCTCCGGAAGCTACTGTAAGCACCAAGGGATGGGACAGCAACGCCCGATGGTCGAATCGAGCACGATTCCCAGGGATTGCAGGCTTTGGTACCTTAACAGAAAGGAAGTGTCAGGAGGATCGAACATGTCGAGACGACGGTTTTGCCTAAGCACATGCTGCGTGTGGATCGGGATCAGTGGCTGCCTCGCCGCCGAGGAGGCCGATCCGGCCGCGACACGCACCGATTCGTCCGTCGCTGCGACCGATGCGAAGGACGGATCGGCGCCCGTGGCCGGTCCCGCCGCAGCGACCGATTGGATTCGACTTAGCCCCACGGATGAAGTCTGGATCGACAAGCAGAACAAACGGGTCATTGTCGGTGGCAAAATCTGTCTGCGACGTGGACTATTGGAGATGTTCGCCTGTCCGCAAGGCACGAAAGAGCACGAGTCGGTCGTCTCGGTCCACGCCAAAGCCTTCTTGGTACACACCGCCTTACTGGCCGTGGGCGCGGAACCCGGCAAGCCGGTGCAGTACGATCCCAAGTATGTGCCGGTTTCCGGCCCGCGAGTGCAAGTCGAAGTTACGTGGAAGGACGAGCAAGGCCAAGTCGTCCACCGTGCCGCGAAGAGGATGATTCTGCATGTGAAAACGCGCAAGGAGATGAGCCACGATTGGGTCTTCGCCGGAAGCGGCTTCTGGGTCGACGAGCCCAGCGGCGAACGGTATTACCTCGCGGAAAATGGCGAACTCATCTGCGTCTCCAATTTCTCGTCGGCGCTGCTGGACCTCCCCATCGAAAGCCCGCGAGATAACGCGCAATTGCTGTTTGAAGCCAACACGGACCAGATCCCCCCGCTGGGCACACCCGTTCGGCTGGTGCTCACACCCGAGATCCCACCGAAAAAGCGGGCAACGCCGAGCCCATCGGCAGAAAGCGGGGCAGCCAAAGAAGACCGGTGACGGTCAGCAGGTCGCATCCGATCGTCCCACTTCGTGGCGGTGTTTCTTCCGAGCAGCATGCACGAGACGCGACAGGGAAGTGCTGCGTGCTATGCGTTGGAAGGGCAATCACGGCGGAGACAATGCTCCAGCATGCGGGCCGGGGTCACAACGTAACTCACATAGAAGGGTCCGAACTCCGCATACCGCGCACTGGCCTCGTCGAACCGCATCTGGTAAACGATCTGCGTCAGGAAGTGGGGGTTCACCGCCCATAACGTGACACCCCACTCCCAATCGTCCAGACCGACGGCGACGGTGATCAGCTGGCTGACGCGACCGGCAAACGCCATCCCGCTGGCGCATGTTCGTTCATCATCCGGTTCCGGTCGTCGAACGGCAGCGAGAACCAATTCTCCCCCACCTTGCGTTTCTTATTCATCGGATAAAAACAGGTCACCGGCCACGTGGGGAAATCGGGTGTCAACCGCTGGCGCCGCATCATCGGCTCGCGCCGGCGGTACGCTTCTAACTTCGCTTGGAACGCATCGCTGCCCTCCGCATCTCCCTCATCGACCAATCGTCGAGCATACTGTTCTTCGGACGGGACATACTCCGAGATTTCGGTGAGCGAGACAAAGGAATAGGTGGGCACGAGAGCGGGGCCCAGGAGACCGGAAACGAGTCGCTGGTGGACGGAATCGATCCGCAACGGATCCGAATCCATCAGCATCAAACCGAAGTCCGCCTTATGCCCACTGACAATCGACGTCTGCAGTCGTTGCGTTGCGTCCGGCCCGTCCGGATCGAGTTGACTCTCGAGCTGCGCGGATCCGGCCCGCAGTTCGTCCTCGGTGAAACTGCGCCAGGCGATCCCGGTCCCAACGATAGTACAGGTGACTGCAGTGCCAACCCTCGCCGGCTGTCAGTGACGGTTCGACTCGGTACGAGGGCGAAGGATAGCTAGAGCTCATGTCGGTTTTCAACCTTCCAATCGAATGAGACGCAACCGATCGGTCGACGACGGGCGAATGCAGTGACGGGGCAGCAGACTTCCGGGGCCGAACAAGTTAATCGCTCAGCAGACGATCCACACTTTCGAGGAGGCGATCCATCGCAAACGGTTTCCGGATGTAATCGTCGACTCCTAACATCTCCGCATAGGCCTTGTGACGACTACCCTCGTTGGCGGTGATCATAATCACGCGCATCGGTACCGGTCGACTTCGCCGCAGTTTCTCCAGCACCAAGAACCCGCTGCGCTTGGGCATCATCATGTCCAGGATCACCAAGTCCGGGTCTTCGCGCTCGGCGGTCGCCAGGCCCTGATTGCCGTCCCGCGCAACCAGAATCTCGTAACCGCGTGCCGTCAGCGCGTACCGCAACGATTCAATGATCTCTGCATCGTCGTCCACGAGCAGAATTCGTTTCTTCCCGGCGGCCGACCCTTCGCTTGTTTGATCTTCCATCGCCATGTGCCTTGTTCCTTCCTCTCCAGACGGTCTCGACGGCCAGCGGAATCGGGATGGGGTCCCCGCGCCGCACATTCCAGGACCGCGTGTCCAGTTTCCATCGAATCTCGACACAGAACAAGGGGCCGTGATCTCTCTCGCGAAGCGAATCAGCGCCGGGAGCGACGGTCCGCAACCGGCTGCATCCCACCAGATGCGGACGGCCCCCGGGACCGACGAGCTCTCAGGCGGCGCGACGATTTCCGTGGACAGCCGAAACCTCCGCTCCCAGCGACTCAGGTCCCTCCCAACGTCGCAGGAACGAGTCGACTCGCGATGACCGCCAAAAGAAGTAGGTCGAACAACACGCCAGAGCAGCGCCCCAGCAAACGTCGCTCGCGTAGTGCGCTCCACCATCGACGCGGTTCATCGCACACAGGAAAGCTAGGCAGAAGAACCAACCGCGAGCGGCAGGATAAAACCGCGACAGCGTCAGCGCCCCGGCGACGGCAACGGCGGTGTGAGCCGAGGGACAGGAATGCTGACTGCTGTTCAGTAAATGCGTCAGATCCTCTCGGCTCGCGGTGAAAATCGTGCCGGCGAACGTGGACTGCCCCAGGTCTTCGAAGTAGCGGGGACGCGTCCGCCAGACCATCAGCTTCAAAACGTCAGCAAGTAACCCCGCGGAGAGGCCGTGGAGTACCAACCGCGGTGCGTGCTGCACCCACCGGCGATCGAGAAAAAAGATCGTGATCGCCATCGCCAGCAGGCCGTAGGCATGCCCGAAAGCCTCCGCTCGACGAAAGATCGACCGCAATTCCCCGGGCAATAGACCGTCCATTAACAACCGCGACAGCGCGACGTCCCACGGCAGGAAGGCCATCCCCGTCAGCAGCAGCACCAGCACTGCCAGCATCGTTTGCCGTCGTTCTGATTGGGTCCGCTCGATCACCAAAATCCTCCTGCATCTACCGGAAGGGCAGCAAAGGGTACTGATCCGGCCTGGCTGCGCCAAGATGTGCCCGAGTGATATTGCTGCAGAGCGGAGCGGCACCTAAACTCCCGACGCTCCACCCGCACGGAAGGAAAAGGTCAGCGATCATGTCCCGGAAGCGTTCCCTAGCGGTCATCCTGACCGTTTCCGCCGCCACCTTTTTCACGCAACTCGGTGGCGCACGCCTCTGGGATCGCGATGAGCCGCGGAATGCCGGCTGCGCCGCCGAAATGCTGCAACGGCAGGACTGGATCGTTCCGACCTTCAATGGCGAGCTACGGACACACAAACCGGTGCTGCTGTATTGGTGCATCATGTCCGCTTATCAGCTGTTCGGCGTTCATGAGTTTTCGGCGCGATTCTGTTCCGCCTTGCTCGGCATCGGAACCGTTCTGGCGACCTGGACCCTCGGGACGCGGCTGTTTTCTCCGCGGGCCGGTTTCTGGGCCGCGATCGTGCTCGCCACCACCCTCATGTTCAACGTGGCGGCCCATGCCGCCACACCGGATTCCCTGCTGATTTTCTGCGGAACGATGGCACTCGTGACCTACGTTCATGCCGTCGACCCGCGACAGTGGGCTGGCTCGCCGAACTGCGACGCGGTGGCGAGAACCGGCTTTTTGCCACTCCCCCTGGGAACAGCCGCCGCGATGTATGCCTTCATGGGACTGGGAATTCTCGCCAAGGGCCCTGTCGGTCTCGTGCTACCCACCGCCGTGCTGGGGATGTTCCTGCTGATCGAGACGCGGACACCCCACCAAGCACCATCCGATGCGTTGCCGGGGTTGGTGCCGACGCTTCATCGCGCCCTGCAGATCGTTGCTCCTGGTCACTTCCTGCGCACCTGTTGGCGGATGCGACCGATCACGGCGCTGGTCGTCGCCGGCGCGATCGCCGGCCCGTGGTACTACCTGGTGGGAATCCACACGAATGGAGAATGGCTGTCCGGTTTCTTCTGGGAGCACAACATCAGCCGAGCCTTGGACCCAATGGAAGGCCACAGCGGTTCCCTGTTCTATTACCCGGTCGCGCTACTGATCGGCACCTTCCCTTGGTCGGTGCTGACCATTCCCGTCGTGCTGGCTACGCGAGAATCCTGTAAGTCCCGCCGGTCCGTACCGGCCTTCACCTTTCTTCTCTGCTGGATCGGTGTGTATCTCGCCATCTTCTCCGTCGCGCAAACAAAATTGCCCAGCTACATCACTCCCACCTATCCGGCCATTGCCGTCCTGGTGGGATGCTTCCTGGCCCATTGGCAGGAAACCGCCCCCGCGTACGCCGAGTCGCTGAAATCCTGGCGGGGGTGGCCGGCCCTTTCCGCTCTCACGTTGGCCGCGATCGGCTGGCGCTTCTGGTTGGCCTGCCGGTGGCAGCGCACCACTTCCTGCCCGGCGATGAGCTGCTCGGAATGATCGGCCTCCCTCCCCTCTTGGGAGGCGTCAGTACGTACCTCCTGCTCCGTCGAGAACGAACGGATGCGGCCGTCGGAACCCTGGTCGTCAGCGCCACCGTCTTCGCTGTGGGGCTGTTCGGCCTCGTCGCGCCTCGCGTCAGTGAACACCAACAGATCGAGCGACTGCTGCAGGCGGCCCACCGCGGTGAACGGCCGTCTCCGCTGGCAGCATATGGGAGCCAGGAGCCAAGCTGGGTATTCTACGCAAGAAGAGAGATTCCGCTGTTTTGCGCCGAGCAGCCCGACCGCGCGGCGGAATTCCTGCGGAACGATCCCGAGCGGTGCCTGATCACCACGCGTCATCATTTCCAACGCCTGGAATCCCAATTGCCACCCAATGTGGCGATCCTTGCCGAAATCCCCTATTTCCTCCGAGATGACGCCGTTCTTCTGCTAGGCCAGACCACCTACGTATCCCAAGCTAAGCAAAACAAGCCCCTCTAGATAGTGGTTTATTCCGCGAGATTTGCTTACGCCTTAGCGTGGCAATCGCCCCCAAAGAATCTGATTGGGGAAATTCGCGAAAGAATGCGGGATTCGCTTGAAACGGGAGGGGCGCTGGTTATACTCAAACGTACGCAGCTGAGAAAGCTGTTTCGTCGTGAGACATTTCAAAGCACACAATAGGTGTCGATAAGGAGTATTTCAGTGGTCCGCAAAAAGCTAGTGATCATCGGCGCGTTGGTCGCCGTTTTCCTCCTGGGCGGCTTCCAGGTCGAATCACACGCCGGAACCGTTTACAAGGGCAACCAAGTCTCGAGCGCGAGAATGGCGCGAATTTCGCGGATTCGTCAGCGACGAATTCAGCGCCGCCGAGCTCGTCGAATCGCGTTGGTTCTGGCCAGGCGTGCCCAGCAGGAGCAAGGTCCTTTCACAGAATTGTCCGACGTGAGCAGCTCGACTGACGTGACGGAAACGGTCACGCCGGGCAGCGGCGGTACGGGCAGCGTTGGCACCGGTGGCGGCGAAGTTCCCGAGCCGGCCATGTGGATGGGTCTCGCCGGTTGTGCGGCCGTGATGGTGGGAGCGAATCGCTATCGGCGCAGGCGTACCTGATCGACTGCCCGATCCCGCAGGATCGGCGCGAGCATCCGTTAACAAACTCTAAAGCCCCTGTTTCGGCAGGGGCTTTTTTGGTTTACTGGCGCGGGGCATAGTACGCTTGCAGGGAAACGTACGATTAAGTCGCGGGACGCATCACGAATCACGAGTGTCTCGATTCCTTCTCTTCGATTTCAGCGGAGTGGTGGTTGGCAGTGATGGAGCGACCAGGCAAGCTCTTTTGGGGTGGATTGGCGGCCATTGGCTTCGGCGCTGCTCTGCTGACCATCATCATCTGGGGATTGCCCTCGCCGACCGGCAATGACAAGCAGTTAGCGCAGGATCTATCGGTCCAGGGTCAGGCTGCTCTGGATGCCGGCCGCGACCTGGAGGCGTGGGAGCTTTTGCGCGGGCGGCGAAGCTCGATGGGGAACAACCGCATTATGCCCGCAGCGGAGCACTGGCGGCCGATCGAATCGGCAATTTCGATTCCGCCGCCCGTCTGGCCCAACAGGCCTGGGATGGTGGGCTACGCGAATTGGATCTGCTGCAAGTGCTCGCCAAAGCGTCCCGGTCGCAGACTTCCGTTCCCATCTCTCCCGGCGAATTGTTAAAGATGCTCGACCAGCTTCCCGCGGAAGAAGCGTCGGCGCCTCTCGCAATGCGATTTCGGGCGGATCAGTTGACGCGGGATGGACAGCCGCTGAAGGCGATTGCGATCTGGACGCAGCTTCTTTCGGAACAATCGGATCCGGCCCTGGTGGAGCGAATGGCGTTGGCGTATGTCCAGGCCGGTCGTTTGCACATGCCCGCCAGTTTCTGGAGGACCCGGCGCAGCGGCAACAGCGCACTTCGGCCGCTTTTAGTCTGCTGGTGAATCTGCAGGCCGGCGTCCAGGAATGGCAGTTGGCCGAAGACACGTGCGAGCAAGCCCAGGACGCTGGCCAGTACGGCCCTTCGGTTCAACTGGATCACGGCGCGCTGCTTGCGGTAACCGGCCGTGATCAACAGGCGACCGAGGTACTCAAAACGGTGGCGGATCTCGCGACGCCAGGGTCAAGCATTGCGCCGCTGCATGCTCGAGTATTGCTATCGTACTTGGCGTTGTGCGCCGGAGACCGACCGGGAATCTCCGAACTGCTTCGCCAGGCAAAGCAATCCGGCGACAAGATTCGCAACGAGGCCGAGCAGCAGTTTCACGAGGCGATGTTGTTGCTGCTGGCATCGGACGAGCCGGACCTGCGAAATGCTCTGCGGTACGTCGATCGCGCCTTGCGCGGCTTTCCCGGCCAACCGGTGATCGAGTGGGTCTCGGCTTCTCTCAACTGCGCAGCTGGCGAGGTTCGCTCTCGCAAGTGATCATTTTGCCGCGATCGACGGACTGCTGGGCCACGCACCTTCGGTCATGGTATCGCATGCGGAGACGCTTCACCGAATTCGTCGAGATGCGGAGGCATTCTGGATCCTGGATGAGATTCACCGCCATGGGACGGCATCGAGAAGTTCGTTGCAGCTTCTGGCGAATCTCTCGCGCCGTGTGGACAAGGATCCGCAACAGCAGTGGGCCCGAGCGGAACTCGCGCCGAACGACGAGGAGCCGATTGAGTTTTCCTTCGACTTGCGATCTTCCTCCGCCACGGCGGCCGATTTGGCGTTTGCACAACCTGCCACCCCCTACCCCAACGATGAAGTCCTGCAGGTCGCTCGCATCCAACAGCGAATGAAGACCGAACAATTGGAGGCCGCTTTGGATCTGATCCAATTCGGCTCGTTGCCAACGGAACGTCTGCAATCGGAAAGGGCCTGGATCCTCTGGCAGTTGGGTCGCGAGGAAGAGTCGATTGCCGCGTACCAACGGGCGGTCGAAGTGCCGCAAGAGGCCGCCGTCCACGCATCGTTTGGAGATCTGTTGCTGGAACGAAACCGCGAGGTCGAAGCAGAGCAGCAGTATCAACAAGCGTTGAAGATCGATCCGAGACAGATCGAAGCGCTGGTCGGGATGGGCACGCTGGCCCAGCGAAAGGGGGACTTTCTCGGGAGCCGCGAATACGCGTTGGCGGCGTTGGAGCGTAACGATCGGCAGTTGACGGCCCTGCTGTTGCTGGCGGCAGCGGACCTGCAGCTCAGTCGTCTGCACGAGGGTCTCGAGACGTGCGAACGTGCGCTGGCGGTCGATCCCACTTCGGTCGCTGCCGTGACAATGAAGAGCCTGATACACCAAGAGCTGGGCGAGTATGGCCAGGCCGAGGAGTTACTGCGGCCGCTGTTGGATCCGCAACAACCGGACCCCGATTTGATTGGCCCCATCGTATTAATCAAGCAGAGCCAGGGACTGTGGCAGGAAGCCTTGGATTGGATTGACCGCGGCCTGGCCACGACACCCAACGATGTCGATCTGCTCATGCAGCGAGTGGAGGCACTGGTTCAGCTGAATCGAGCGGACGAAGCCGCGGCGACATTGGAGGGGATTCAGAGCGAACTGCCGGAAGCGATGTACGTGGGTCTCCGAGCGGAATTGGCCAACACGCAGTCCGAACCGGAACAGGCGGAACGAATTCTGCGCGAGCACCTGTCGATGCCCGGGATCGCTCTGCAGTTGTGGGAGTTTCTGATTCGAGAGGAACGTCTTGAGGAGGCCGAACAACTGTTGACCGAATACGCTTGGACGATGGAAGATCTTTCCCGTTGTGGTCAAGTGGCAGCGGTCTATTCGGCGTATGACTTGGCCGTGGCCAGCTTCCACGCCGCGTTGCAGAAGGACCCCGACAACCCGACGCTGCTGAATGAATGGGCCTGGAATTCCATGCAGGCCGAAGCGGTACCCAAGGAAGAAGTCATCGATGCCGCACGTCGGGCTCACGAAGCGGCCTCCACCAATCTGGAGTTTCTGCACACCTATGCAGAATCCTTGACGCGCAGCCGGCAGTACGAGGTCTGCCGCGACCTGCTGGCCGACTCCGTGTTGACGCAAAGTGAACCGCGCCTGTCTCTCCTATTGGGCCGCAGCTTGGCCAGCTTGGGGCAGTCGGAGGAAGCACTTCTCGAGTACGAACGTTGCCAGCAACTTCTGCAGCGGAGTTCCAGCGCAGAGTGGGCCGATACCCAGGCTGAGCTGAACCGCCAGATTGCGGAACTTCAAGCCGGATCGCTCGAATGAGTTCCCCTCCCGAGAAAGTACTCCCGGCCACCGCAACACGAGTTCCGGCGTGGCTTCGCTTGCTGGCAATCGCCGGCGGATTATTGATCCTGGTCGAAGGACTCGATGCGCTTGTGGCGCTCCCGCTGCGAGAAATCTCGGCCATCATCGCCACCTTTCTGTTGAATTCCTTGTCCCTTTCGGTGGAGCGGCAAGGCACGTTACTGATCGCCGAGAACTTCACGTGGGATGTCGTGCCCGCCTGCTCGGGATCGACGAGTCTGCGAGTGCTCATCACGAGCGCAGTCATCTGGTGTGGGATCCAACCGAATCTGAATTGGCGGCGGAAGTTATTCTGCGTACTGGCGGCCATACCGCTGGCCTTGCTGGCCAATGGCATCCGAGTTGCCGTGCTGACGTACGTCGGGACCATTCTTCGACAACCGGTCGAGGGGCTACTGCACGACATCATCGGTGTCGCGGCGATGATGCTGGGCATGGGCGCGGTCGTGCTGCTCACCGCGATGGTGGCGCAAGAACCGCAGCAGGCCGGTACGCCCCGGTCTTCGCTGCACCGGACCACGCTGGCGGTCTTGCTGCTGCTCCTGTATGCCCCCGCCATGACGTGGGCATTTTCCGCGTGGCGTCACTCCCCTCTGGACACTGCCGGCCCGTGGTTTCTGTTGGCCGGCGTGGCGTGCCTGGGACTCATTCTCTGGCGGCATCCCGCGACGGTGCCACGACCATGGTTGGGCACGGTGTTGTTCGCCGGATCGATGCTCGTGCTGCTGCTCGCCACCGTCGTCGATATTTCGATGCTCAAAGTGGGAGCCCTGTTGCTGTCTTGGTTCTCGCTGATCGTCGTGTTTCGGGGCGGCTCGGTGGCGGCGAGTTGCCTGCCGGGGTTGGCGATCTGTTACATGGGATTCCCGACGGTCACCTACCAGTTGAACACGTACGTCATCAGCCGATTGCCACTGATCACACATGCCCCCGTCGAGTTGGTCAAGCTGATCGTCGCTGCGATTCTGGCGGCGACGAGTTGGCTGCTTGTCGCGCGGGCCCGACCGATCCCAGCGGATCGCTCCGCGCAATTGGGAACGTTAACAGGGTTACTGACGGTGGCGGTCATCGCTCTGATCGCCCAGGTGCTGTATCTCAATTCGGCCACTTTGCCCGAGGCACGACTGGCCCTGGAATTGAGCCATTTTCAGGGAGATTGGACCGGCATCGACCTGCCCATTTCCGCGACGGCGGCGCGCGAGATCGGCAGGGAGCGGATTCTTTCGCGGCTTTATTCCAACGGGAATCGATCGGTGGAGTTGTTGATCTCGTCGACGGGAGGTGATCGCCGCCGCGCTCATGCGCCCGAATACTGTCTCACGGGTAGCGGATGGCAGGTACGCGATCGGGCACGCCAAACGTTGCAGCTGGGAGATACGTCCATCGAAACGCAACTGCTGACTTTACGGCGCGAGCCGGAGGCTGATCGGTGGCTTGCCTATTGGTTTACCGATGGTCGGCAAACCTGGACCAGTTTTCTGGCGATGCTGCGCGAAGATACGTTCCGCCGGCTTCGCGGAAAAGTAACCGACTGGCACGTGATTCGTCTGATTGGACGGAGCGAAGCCGATCTGCGTGCATTCGCCGAGCAATTGGAGTTCCGTTTGCTTGCCGCCCCGCCGCCATCGGAAAACTAGGCCAACGATGCTCTTCAGGGAGGAGGAATGCGGTGATTCGCACTGCGTGGGTCCTGATCAACGTGACGGTGTGGTTCGCGACGGTAAGCTTGACCGTCCCGGCGGCGGGAAGTGAACCGACCGCGTGGGCGTTCATCGGAAAACCGTTTGGGGTCGGCCGGCTGACGATTCCACTGAACCCGGCGGAAGACTCCTTTCCGGTGAACGTCTGCGGCTACTCGATCATCGAGCAGAATGACCGGGTGTACTATCCCGCCTTTGCCGAACAGCGTGTGCTGGGCGTTCTTCGGCGGATCCTGGGAGTTTCCTCCACCCGCGCTCCCAACTCAGCCACCTGTTTCTTTCTTTTCACGGGCTCGGAGCCACTCCAGATCACCGTCTTTGCCCCCGCGCCGCGTCACGTCACGATCCAACCGCAACGCTCGCAGCCGGATTACGACAAGCTGCTTCAGGGATGGTGGCGACAGTACGCCGCCGTTTCCGAACTCCAGGTCCGCGCGAGTGATTATCCACCGCTGCTGGAAAAGTACTTGACGAACACCTTGGCAAAACGCCTCGGCTTGCAAGTCGGTCAATCGTCCCGCACGATCGATCGACCGTTATCACTGGAGTGGGAATCGCTACTGCTGATGTTCAACTGCGAGGCGATGCGCATTCGATCGCTCGAGCAGACGCTGCAGGCAAAGGACCGCGCGTCACCCGAAGCGCGCGTTGCACTGCCCGCACCCGTCGCATGGCCCGTCGCACCATCCGATGCGCCCAATCCACTCCCCGAGATCGAACCGATCGCGCGGCACGTGCCCGATGACTGCTTCTATATTCGCTTCGGCAGCTTTCCCAATTACCTCTGGTTCGACCGCTGGCTAAGCCAATTTGGCGGAAGCGTGCAGCAAATGGTCACGCTCCGTGGACATACGGTCGACCTGACCGGACGAGCCGAACGTCAACTGGGGCTCTCCAAGACCGTGCTCGCCCAACTGCTCGGCGAAAAACTGATCTCCGACATGGTGATCTTCGGACGCGATGCGTATGTGCGGGAAGGCGCGGCCTTGGGCGTACTGTTCGAGGCGAAGAACGAGTTGCTGGCCAACGAGCTGATGAATCTGCGCCGGCAGGCGGTCAACCGCGAAAAACGCCGTGGCGCCGAATTCCTCGAGTTGTCCATGGACGGGCGGACGATCTCTTTCGCCATCTCACCGGACAACTATTTGCGTTCCCTGTATCTCGCCGACGGCGCCTATCACCTCGTCACCAATTCGGTCACGATCGCTCGGCAGTTCCTGCGGGCCGGCCAAGGCCAACGGGTGCTGGCAGACCTACCGTCCTTTCAACAGGCCCGAGCCGCTTTCCCGCTGCGTGACGAGGCCGCGTTGTTTTCGTTCCTGTCGGTGGAGTTCCTGCACGGCTTGATGACGCCGCAGTATCAGATCGAACTGCGACGGCGGCTTCGCGCGGTCACCGACCTGGAATTGGTGCAACTGGCGCGACGGGCGGCTCGTCACGAAGGTCAATCGGCCGAGACGATCGAGCAGTTAGTGGCCGGCCAGTTTCTTCCGCGAGCGATTCAGCGGCGGGCGGACTCCAGTCATGTTGTCTGCCAAGGGGATCAGGTCGTTGACTCCTTGCGTGGAGTGCGCGGGAGTTTCCTGCCGATCCCCGACGTGCCGATCGATGACGTGACCGTCTCGGAAGTGGCTACCTGGCGACAGCTCGTCGAAACACAACAGCGACGCTGGAACCTGAACGAATCCCTGGCGATGCAGTTGCAGCGTCGCCCGGTGGCCAGTAACGGACACGAACGGGTGACGGTTCGGGCCGCTCTCTGGCCGTACAACCCGAAGAAGTACGGCACGCTGATCGACCGCCTGGGTCCACCGACCACGCGTTACGTCCGCCATTTGCCCGAGGATGCCGCCTCGCTTCAAGTCGTCCTTCGACGCGCCGACCGCCCATCGGAGCGCGGTTCCCTACACGTTTGTCTTGGGATGCAGGACCGCGAAGTCCCGGTTGTGTTCTCGACGCAACGGTTGCTGCGCGGGTTGCAGATCCTGCGAACGGCTCCGGTCTACATCGGCATCTGGCCGGCCATCGACGTGGCCGACCTCGCCCCACTATTGGAAATCCCTCCCCGCGACGATCGCGGACGAACTCGGTTACCGTTCGGGCTATGGTACACCAATAACCGCGAAGGATTTACCCTGCTGGCTGTCGATGAGACGATCCTTGACGAAGCAGTACCGCGTCTGGCGCTCGAGCAGGACGAACACGCGGCGGTAGCGCGTTTACGGATTGGCAATTTGGCGGAGTCCCATGTCCGAAATTGGTTTGCCCGGCTGGATTACCAGCGCGCTACCAGAATTCGATCGGCAACACGCGATTATTACATGCGCTCCGCCAACAACTGGGCGTCGAGGCGGCGGAGACACTCGTTACGGCCGAAGCATTGCTCGATGTGCAGTTGAGCTGTGCGCTGGGCGGGCGATACCAGCTTTGGAAGTCACCGCGGGGAGCTGACTACTGGGTTTCCACCGCCTGGGAGGGTCTCGGTGGCGACGAGGCCATCACGGTCGAGGAATTCACTTCCCCGATCATGTCCTGGTTACGAGGCGCCACCGCCCGTCTGATGCAGGAGCATGCGCAACTGGTACTCCACGCTGAGGTGGAAGTGGAAGAGCCGAACCGGTCGAAACCGGCGTCCAGTTGGTGGAACCTGTTCCCCTCCGGCAGCCAACCCGATGCGCCCTGACGCCGGGGAGGAGAGCCTGTGGCGGTTGTTTCAGGGCTGACGACGTTCACGCAACCGTCGCAGCGGACCAGGTCGGCGGGATCGATCTTCTCCCTCGTCGAGCCGTTGGCGACGTTGCTCCCGCAAGTCGCGCAAGCGTTGCAGGGCGTCATCCACAACGGCCGGGTCCTGCAACAAAGGCAAGCCCAGGTCGGTCAGGATCTTGCTCCATTCGCCGTCCTGGTCCCACGAAACCTGTGGGTCCTGCAGTGTGCCGCGAATCGGCAGGCGCAGGTCGGTCTCTTGCAGCGCCTCGGCAAGCGGTCCGTCTCCCAGCCAGGCTCCCGGAACGGGGATTTGGGCGATGAGGTCAAGCTGCCCGTCGAAGTGCACGGAGCCCTCCGTATGAATGACCAAGCGCGGCGAGACCTCCGGCAAACCGAACGCCAGATTCTCGTGTTCGACCATTCCATCATGAACGCGAAACGACACCTCCGTCTCGTCCGCCAGCTTCAATGATTTGGGCAGCGCATCGATGTTTCTCCAACGCGCGACCTGCTGGACGATTTGCCGAACCGTCGACTCGCGCAATCCCGCTTCGACAGAATGCACGGTTAAGCGGCCGATCACCTCGGACGATGGCGGATCATGCAACGGAATGCGGCAGGAATCCAGTTCCAGCGAGAGCGATCCTTGCGTCCAAGCCACGTCCGCCAGGACCGGCACGACATACTTCAGTCCCAGCTGACACATCTCCGGGGTGAGAGCGGCGTGGTCCAACGGCTTTCCAGGCTCGATCGTCAGCACTCGCTCAATCCCCATCTGGTCGTAACGGACAACCACATCCGCGCCCTGCAGAAACGTCATCGGCTCCGCCGTCTCTCCCTTTTCCTTCACATTTTGCACCAGGACGTGCGCGTCCGTAACGGTCAACTGCAGGCGACGGGTGGCGGGGCTCACCGCGGCCGGTGACGATTCGATGGCGGGACGATCGTCGCCTTCTGCCAGCGGCGGCGGCCGCACGACCACCGTCGGCTCCACCAGGCGGAATTCCCCCCAGTCTCCGCCGGACCACAGCAGGCCCCAAAGTGTCCGTTGGCTGGAAACGTTTCGCACCGAGAAGGACCAGCGATCGTCCAGATCCGTGGCCTGCAGACCGACCATCTCCGCGGGAGAAAACCATCCCAGCGAAATCTTCTCGGTTTCCAGTGCAATCCCGCTGCGGGCGACTTGGGATTGAATCAACCGGCGACCGACCGCCGTTCGCGTTAATGCGGCGGGCAGAGCCATCACCCCAAGGACCAGCACCAGCAGCAGGCCCAGCAGGACCCACCAGCGGCTCATTCGGCGAGAGAACGGAACGGAGCCCGAAGATGACCGGGGCACGTTGGACGACGAATTCCTGGAAGACATGGCACAAATCAACGGTTCAGGTAAACAAGGCAATGCTGGCGGTGAAGCCGTGTAAAAAGTTGGTGTCTTCCACGGGGCCGATCTCGCCCTGGGCAAAGAACCCGGCGAGCGGAATTCCGCCACAGTGCTTGGCAATCGACTGCGCGTCGTGATGAGGTTCGGAAAACAGGCGTGTTCCTCGGCCGTTGCAAGTGAACAACAGGCCGGCCTGGGGCGACACTCGCATCAGCGCGGCTCAGCTGCAATTCCAGATCGTCGTGTGCCGACTTCTCATCACGGACGTGAAACTGCACGGTCTGTCCAACCCGGATGTAGTCACCCACGGCGATCGCGCCCGATTCATGATCGATCCCAATGACGTTGCGCACCAGAAAATCACCGGCCTCGAACTGATCTTTGTACTCCGAGACGGTACGACCCAGGTGGAGTCCCTGCTGCACCAGTTCCTGTTCATGCGTCGGTAGTTGCTGGAAAATCTGTTTGAGCTGATCCAGAGCCGGACGTCCCCCCAGCTGCTCAAGAATGTTCCGCTCGGCCTTCGTGACAATCATCGGATCGCCGATCGGCCGACACCCTTGGGAAACGACCGTGGTGACGGTCACGCCTCCATCCAGCAGCACGCCGACGGCGCCACTGTCGCGGACGGCAGGGCCGTGAAAAAGCCAATTCTGTTGCGGCCCGGTGCCGCCACTGGCCATGCCACCCAGAATCACCGCACCCGGTTGATCTTCATTCACCCGCTGCAGCAGATAGTCCGCGGGGAAACTGAACGGCTCGCCCAGCAGCAGCAGCACCGCTTGATCGGGCCATTCGCCCACCAGTTCGTCGGGCCAGCCCACGATCGCCCCACCTTCCGCCGTGCGTTGAAAACTCAGGTGCATCGAGTGAATTCTTGTCCGCGGCAGCGTGGCCGCCCACACGGCCAGGGCCGGCCCCTCCTGGACCTCTCGTCCTCCCTCGACAATGCCCTCTGCCGAGCAGCCAATCAGCTGTCGCGCTGCAAGCCGCTCGGTGATCTCTTCCGCCACTCGCGGGCCGGCGTCGGAGTGGTGATGAGAAGCAAACACCATGACAAGGTCTGGCTGGTGGAGTCCAGCCGCCAGAATCTTGTCACAGACTTCCGTCACCGACGAGAGCGAATCCGCTTCGGTCGAAAGAGCAGAAGCGTAATGATTTGGCGAAGATGAGGATGTTGCAGCCATCTGTTCGGCGAGGTCTCCGGTGGAAGGGGGGGAACGGGAAGCAACAATCACGGGCAACCGCATCGATCATGGAAATCGCGAGAGGGCTTTCATCGCCCGACAGCGACGCCCACATAGCCGCCACGCTTTGCTTGATCATGACGCATCCGCGGTCGCGAAACAATCCAGCCCCGGGGCCGGGGGAATCGACTGGCCTTGGCGGGGGCAGCCGATTACGATTCGATCAAAGAACCTTGGAGAAGTATACGGAAAGGCCGCCATGAAATCTCGCGGGCATTTTTCCGCGCAAGACCGGTACCCATTGGCCGCGATGCTCTCGCTGCTGGCCTTGCTTGCCGCCTCGCTGCTGCGCGGCCAGACGGCCGAACGGCCCCGGGAGGCACCCGAGCAGGTCCGCCTGGTGCAGCGACGCCCGCTGGCCGAACGCTTGCCCGACGACTCGTTTCACGTCATCGCGGTGCCGCCTTTCGTCGTGATCGGCAATGAGCCGCGGGCGACGGTCCAGCGGCGGGCAACGGAAACGGTCGCTTGGGCGGTGAAACGACTGCAACAGGATTTCTTTCCACGGGATCCCGCAGGCACGATCGAGATCTGGCTGCTGAAGGATGCGTCAGCTTACCGCGAGCATTCGTGCCAGTTATTTGGCATCGAGCCCGCGACGCCGTTTGGGTACTTCTCCCGGCGACACCATGCGTTAGTGATGGACATTTCCACCGGCGGCGGGACTCTCGTCCATGAACTGGTCCACCCGTTGATGGCCGCCAATTTCCCGGAGTGTCCAGCCTGGTTTGACGAAGGTCTTGCCTCCCTCTACGAACAGTGTGGAGATCGTAACGGCCGGATCTGGGGTCTTCCCAATTGGAGACTCCGCGGTCTGCAGGCGCAATACGTGAGCATCGGCTGTACGACTTCCAGACGCTGTGCCAGATGCAACCGACCGAGTTCTACCAGCAGAGCGGAGCCCTCGGGTACGCCCAAGCACGTTACCTGTGTTTCTATCTTCAGGAAACGGGGAGGCTGCGGGAGTACTATCGCTGCTTCCGTGCCGCCGTCGACGAGGACCCTTCCGGGTACCAAACTCTGAGCGAACTGTTGAACGTGGACGATCCCCGGCAATTCCAGCGTCAGTGGGAAGAGTTTATCCTCCAACTGCAGTTCCCGCCGCGGCCGCGCTAAGGGGGCCACCAGGCGAATACCGGCGCGGTCCTGCCAGTGCCGGGCACTTTTCACGCCTGGCCCCGCGTTCGCTCTTTACCGTGGCGCATGCCGCGTGCATCCTACCCCAAAGCGTAACTCTTGAAGTTGCGCGTTTCCCGAATCCGCTCTTCCGTTGCGCCGAAAAACCGTGAAATCCTAACCCGAAGCGTTCATCGTTTCGAGGGAGACACATCCCAACGGATCGAAAGTGGTCCCTCGCTTACGCTCTTTGAAGTTGCACATTTCCGAATTTCCCTCCTCCAATGTGCGGAATGCCCGCGAAATCCTAACCCGAAGCGTCAGCGAGGGAGACACGTCCCAACGGTTCTAAAGTGTTCCCTCGCTTACGCTTCGGGTTGAGAAAGATCGAAACGCGCAACTTCGGAGCTTACGCGTCGGGTTGAGATAGATCGAAAACGCGCAATTTCGGAGCTTACGCTTCGGGTTGAGATGGATCGAAACGCGCAACTTCGGAGCTTACACGTCGGGTTGAGATGGATCGAAAACGCGCAATTT
The DNA here is from genome assembly GCA_963776055.1 of uncultured Planctomycetaceae bacterium. Taxonomy (GTDB): domain Bacteria; phylum Planctomycetota; class Planctomycetia; order Pirellulales; family Pirellulaceae; genus CAVZLD01. The sequence continues at coordinate 222,309 of CAVZLD010000002.1, forward strand.
CGGAGCTTACGCTTCGGGTGAGATGGATCGAAACGCGCGAGCTTCAAAAAAGCTTCAGCGAGGGAATCGGTTGCGCCGACCGCTCCAGATCCCTCGACGCTTCGAGTTACGCTGCGATGCGACATTTCGGCCGAAAAGACATTCCCCAAGGGCCCCATGCGCTCCTTCCGCAACGTTCGCTTTCCCTTCGCGGCCGAGGTTTTCCGCAGTGGCACAGCACTGCGTCAAGCCGTGACAACTTGGCTCTTGCGCAGCTTCATGTTCAGGAATTCCACAATCACGGCGAACGCCATGGCGAAATAGATGTACCCCTTGTTCACGTGCGTTCCCAATCCCTCGGCGATCAGCATCACGCCAATCAGGATCAGGAAGCTGAGCGCCAACATTTTGAGCGTGGGATGTCGATGGACAAACTCGCCCACACGGCTGGCAAAAACCACCATCACAAGGATTGCGAGCACGATCGCAGTGACCATCACCCACAGGTGGTCTCGCGAAACCATGCCGACGGCGGTAATGACCGAATCCAACGAGAACACGATATCCAGCAGCCCGATCTGGATCAGGATCCCCGTGAAGCTCACGGTTTTCGGTTGCGTATGTCGCTCATCCTGCGACTCCAGGATGTGGTGGATTTCGTGGACACTTTTCGCCACGAGAAACAGACCACCACCCAGCAGGATCAGATCGCGCCAGGACACGCCATTGATTCGCTGCCATGCCTCCTCCGTCAGTTGCGGAAACCACTCCGCGCAATCCCAAGGACTCGAGCAGAAAGACCGGTTCCTCGAGACTCAGAATCCAGCTCAGGGTCAACAAGAGCAGGATTCGCAGAATCAGGGCCACCCCCAGTCCCAGGCGAAAGGCCAACGTGTCGCTGCGATTCGGGCAACCGACCGGTGATGATCGTGATGAACACGATGTTGTCGATCCCCAAGACAATTTCCATCGCAGTTAGCGCCAACAGCGCAATCAGTGCCTCGCCCATCAGTTGATTCCTCGCATTGAAGGAGAGCGTCGATCCATGTGACGATTGATTCACTCGCTGAGACACTGGGCCGTTGCCAGCCGCACTTCGGTTCGCCCCCGCGGTTCGGCCGCCGGAAACCGTGGGAAGGAACGCGTTTCCTCGTCTGCCGGAGGATCGGGAATCAGCGAAGAACCAGCAGTTTTCCCGACCGGCCGAACGCTGACAAGGGCCCCTGGCGGGAGAATCTCGCCAAGGCCTGCCGGTCCTCCGGGCCTCGCGTGACGCACACCAGTTGGGCGGTTTTTCACTGGATCGAGGCGCTCCCTGCTCGCTCACATTGCCCACCGCCCTCAATGGCCGCAAAGAGAACCTTGTTCACCCATTTTGTCGAAGATTTGGGGGATGGTTGGAATCGTCGCCGTTTCGCTTATATTTCAGACTGTGAGAGAATTATCGAACGGTTGAATTCCGCTTCAATCGATCGATACACACGACGCTCGTCGGAAAGAGGAAAGAACAGGATATGCCGAAGCACCTGTACTTTGAGGACCTTCACCCCGGGGACCGATGGATCAGTCCGACACGCGTTGTGACCGAGGAGGATGTGGTCGGTTTTGCAGAACTCACCGGCGACTTCAACCCGTTGCATCTCGACAAGGATTTCGCGCGGCGTTCCCCCTTTGGCCAACCCATCGCCCACGGTCTGTTGGGCCTCTCGTTTGTGGCCGGCTTGGCCAGCAACAATCCGGACGTCGAAACCGTGGCGTTTCTCGGCGTCCACGATTGGCGATTTCTCAAGCCCCTTTTCTTCAACGATCGGGTGCACGTTGTGACGGAGATCACCGAGACGCGTCCGCACGGTCGCAAGCGCGGCCGCGTGATTTGGAAACGCGCGTTGATTAACCAGTGCGGCGCAACGGTTCAACAGGGGCGAATCGAAACGTTAGTGGCCCGTCGCACCGCGATTCCACGAGCGGCCATGTCCGAGGCCTCGGCTCCCGCGACGGTGGAGGCTCGATTGCTGGCCGGGGGCGTGTAACGCGAGACCGCACCTCGATTCTGCGTCCGGCAAGCCGTGCTCGGTCACCGGACTCCACGAGGCCCTGCGCATCGAGCCTACACATCGCAGGTGCGCGGGATCGCACATGGGCCAACCGTTTCGCCGCTGATTCCGCAGTATCGCGACGGAGTTTCCCTTTTTCGACAGACGGCACGGCCTTTGCAGACTCGCAGGCAAGCGTTCTGGCCTGCGGACAGAAGGCCATCGCGCTGGCCCACGTGGGGTGGAAAATAACCAGCTGCCGGACAGCAGGAACGCGTAATGCAGATTCGGGTGTTGATTGCCGAGCCGGACGCACCGTTACTGGAAACGTACGAACGGTTTCTCTTGCGGGAGGGGTTCGAACTGTTCACAGCCACGGACGGACCAGAATGTGTCAGTGCCATTCGGCAGCAGGTGCCGGACGTATTGCTGCTGGAGCCGGACCTGCCGGACGACTGGGGCAGTCGCCTGTTGCAGATGATGGACGAAGAGCAGATCCCGTCGATTCCGACGGTCGTCCTGTCGCGACGTGACGAACCGCTCGCGTCGCAATCGATCCGCGAGAGCTTTCACAAGCCGACGTCACTATCGCTGGTCGTGGGGAAGATCCGGGAGATCGCTGAGGGCAACGGCGGCTGAGCGGATCGGACGATCGGCCACGGCTCGGGTGCACCGGTTAGGGCAGGCCCAATTCTTCGTCGATGCGTTGGGCATCCGCCAAGCCAATCAACGTCCAGTAGACGATCCCTTCGTGCGTGTCGCGGATCGTTCGGACTTGCACATGCACGACCGGTTCGGCTTCGGCGGCGCGATACACGAAGTACCGTTGGGCGATGACGCGCGCATCGCCATCCACGAAGATCTCCAGATTCCGATCAAATCGAACCTGTCCTTCCGACCCGAGGTCCACCAAGTCCCTGGCGATGCCGCGACTGAAATACTCTTGCAGTTCCTGCAAGTCCTCGGGGCGGCTTTCGTACGATTCTCGCAATGCGGTTCCTTCCGGTTGCCGCAGATAGAAATCCAAGGTCGCCTGGTGCGCCGCCTCCAACTGGCCTTCGAGCACAAGCTGAAACCAGTGCTCCACAAAACGGCGGGCTTGGCGATGGAGCAGCCATTGATCGGTCGCGTAGCGAGCCGGCGCCCAGGCCCCAAAGAACAGCGCCAGGGCCAGACCGGCCCAAGCGGCCCTGCGACCGACCAGTTCGTCCGGCTGGCGGCGGATCCGCCGGAGGGCCCACAGGCTGCAGATAATCGCAGGCAGCGGCACCACCCAGGCCCCCGGGTACGACAGCGCCGTCACCGACAACCCCCCGAGCACAAGGGACAAGACGGCGAGCCCACAGATTGAGCGGTACGAATTCAACTCGGATGGCGGGGAGTCGGAAATCGGCTTCATCCTTCTGGCCTGCGACTACCGCGGACTGCTCATCTCTGACCTCGGCGATCCGGGCGGATACGCATTGTCGGCACGTCCTCAAATCGATGACGACGTTCCCCGTACTTCAAAATGAATTCGCTGTCCGGATCAAATGGATTCGGGGGTGACGTCGCCAGTGGGCCTTCCGACCGACTTTGCATGAAACCCAACCATAGACGATCGGGGGCGAGAAAGAAGTTGCTGGACATCGGTTCCTTTTGAAACGCACCGCCGAAACTGTTTCGGACCAGTGGAGCGGTGTGCAGCGAGAAGAGAAAAAAGCAAGCGACAACCCACCCGGTGAGGGCACCAGTGATCACGCGGCCGAACTGTTCCACCGGTTTTTTGAAGCGTACCCGCGTCTTCGACAACGTGTCGGTGAACGCCCGGATCAGCGTGAAGCCGAAGGCAAACAGCAGCCAAAGCGACAGAAAATCGGAGAAGTACGTGTAGCTGGGTGCTTGTCCGTCGATGAAATCGGCCAGCGGCTCAAAGTAGTTCGTGGCCAGTGCCGCGGCAAAGACCGTATTGACCAGGGATAGTGAATTGCTCCACAGGCCCTCGGCAAGCATCATCGCGATGCAGGTCACGATTATGACCAGAACGAAGATTGTCAGCATCATCGGTAGCGGGTCCTGCGAGTTTACTGCTTCAGCACTCGGCTGAGTTCTTGAATGGACGTAATTCCCTGAGCGACGAGCAGAATTCCTTCCTGCTGCACGGTGCGGTTGCCGGCCTTCCCGCGATCAGCCGCAGGACATCCAGCTTCGGTTGCTTCTCGAGCGCTTCCCGCAATCGATCGTCAACCAGCAGCAATTCGAAGATGCCCGTCCGACCGAAGTAGCCGATCCCGTTACAGTGCGGGCAGACTTTGTCTTGCTCATTCGGCTCCGGCGGACGATAGAGGTGCTCGATCCGCCCGGCGGGAATTCCCAGTTTTTTGAGCAATTGGGGCGTGGGCTCGTAGGCCTGTTTGCAGTTGTCGCACAGCCGTCGGATCAGTCGCGTGTTGAGCACCGCGACAATGGCCGGGGCAAAGGTCGACGCGGGCACCTTCAACAGCAGCACGCGCAGCAGCGCTTCCACGGCTTCCTTGGCGCGGACCGTGGAGATCACCAACTTATCCGCCGCGGCATGATTGCAGAGCATCTGGGCGGATTCCGCATTCGGCAGATCGTGCATGACCACGCCATTTGGTTCCTTCCGCAGCAACGATTCCAGGATCTTCTGCGGCACTTCGCCCTTGGCACTGCTGTACGTCTTCAGGTCGATGTTCTCCGCCAACGGCTCCGGCGCGGCCTCGTCCTGCAGCGCCACGAAATCATTCATATAACGATCGGTCAGATCAAGTGCCAGGCGCACCGTCGTGGTCAGTCCTCCCTGGGGTGGCGAAGAGAACAAGACCAACCCTTGCGGCCGGCGCAGTAACTCGCGCAACTGCTGCTCGGGTTTCTCGCGCATTCCCAATTCGCGCAACGTCTTGAATTCTTCGTGCGGCCGATCCAGCTGCAGGATCACTCGCTCGCCCGTCTCCGTTCCCTGGCTAATCAGAATCGCGCCGTATTTCTTGCCGTCATACTCGGTCGAGAACCGCCCGGTCATCCGCTTGCGACGTTCCTCCACATTCAGACTCGCCAGGCGTTTGAAAACGGCCAGCATCGCGTCCCCCGTTTCACGATCCTGACTCTCCGATTCGTGCCAAACGCCATCAATCTGGAACCGCATCGAAACCGCATCCTGGGTGTAGTCCAGCATGCACTTGTCGGCTCGCTGATGAACAAGTTCCACGATCAGAGCTTTGGCATTCAGAAACCCGGGCGATTGGCGGGCGGCGATGAGGTTCGCCTGGTTCTGTTTCACATCGGCCCCCAGCGGTCGGAATTGAACCGGAGCTCCCTTTTCGTGGGCCGCCTTGCCTTCGGCGGCGAGTTTCATTCCCATGCTCGATGCGCCGTGGGACAACACGTGTCGCAAGTGGTTCAGTGTCAAGACCCGCTCGTGCAAATCCACCTCGTGGTTGCGTTTCCAGATGTAGGCGCCCAGCGGAATCAGATAGGTCAGTCCCAAGACCGAGAAGCCGGCCGCAAACATCGGGATGGTGATCACCGCCAGCAGTCCGACGAGAAACGTCGCCCAGACAGCGAGATTCCAGATCGGATAGGGCAAGCCCAACAGTTGGCAGTCGCGATTCACCCAGTTGGTCGTTTTGACCCACAGGAAATAGAGAACCAGAATCGACACCAGCTTGATCCAACTCAAATAGCCACCCGGACCGCGCGCGATCTGGTCTGCCCCTTCCAGCGGAAACTCCGGCCAACTCTGCCGCCCACGCCCCTTCGGCCAGCATCAGCACCAACAGGGCGACGGTCAAAATCAACAACAAGCTGCGAAACATCAAAGGATTCCCGGCTGGGAGACGTCGATGCCTTTCAAGGCCATCTTCAAGGCCTCGACGTTCGGCGCCACACTGAAGGCGGTTGGTCGGTCGATCAATTCCTTGTCGACCAGCGTTTTGAGACTCATTGTGAAGTCCTGCATGCCGTCCTCGACCCCGATACGGATCGCATCCGGCAACTTCGAATCTTCTTCTTCCAGGATCAATTTGCGGATCATCGGCGTGAACATCATGACTTCCACGGTCGGGACGCGGCCCACCTCTTCCTTGATCGAAGGCAGCAGCTTTTGCGCGACAATCCCTTTCATGTTGAAGGCGATCGCACTTCGCAACGCGCTATGCATCTCTTCGGGGAACAGGTCGAGAATACGACCGATCGTCGTGGCGGCACTCGACGCGTGAATCGTGCCGAACACCAGGTGCCCGGTTTCCGCAGCGTGAATTGCGGTCAAAAAGGTTTCTTGGTCCCGCATCTCGCCGACCAGCATCACGTCGGGATCTTCGCGAACGGCATGCTTCATGCCAATCGAGAAATCCTTGACATCCATCCCGATTTCTCGCTGATTCACCAGACACTTCTCTTCGGAAAAGATGAATTCAATCGGGTCTTCCAACGTGAGAATGTGCTTGCGGTAGTTGCGATTGACCCAGTTCAGCATGGAAGCAATCGTGGTACTCTTGCCCGATCCGGTGACTCCGGCCAACAAAACCATACCTTGATCATACTTGCAAAGTTGCTCCATCACCGGCGGCAAGTTCAGGCCTTCAAAGTCGGGAATGAAATTATTAATCCGCCGGGCAACGAGCCCAATCTTGCCCAACTGCTGCAACATGTTCACGCGGAACCGCCAGCTCGTGTCATCGACCTCGACCGTGTAAGCGAAATCGGCTCCTCCGTCCTCTTCAAAGATTCGCCGGTTCCGCTCATTCAACATCGGAAACAATAGTCGGACCATTTCCTCCGCCTCGATCGCATCGCGATTCAGTGGTCGAAGCGAGCCACGAATGCGCACGTATGGCGGCTGTCCCACCTTCAGGTGCAAGTCGCTGCCCTGCAACTTGACACATGCGCGAAACAGTTTGTCGACTTCCAGCTCCTCATGTTTCCCGGTGTAGCGATCGAGATCACCTTCGGTGGCGGTACTCATGCCCTTCACCCTTCCCTAATGTTCCCCTGCCGATGCTGCGAGGCCACCCACCACAGCCCGGTCCACTGGGTGGCACCGGCGAGGATCGCGTTTCGCCAGTCCCCCGAGCAGACTCTCCCGCCGTGAGGCGTTCCTCCTACAGTCGAACGGGGATGTTCCGTTCCGCTAGAATCGTTTTCGTCTCTTGAATGGAATACTCGCCGAAATGAAAGATGCTCGCGGCCAGGACGGCATCCGCGCCGCCCTGTTCGATCACCTCGGCCATGTGTTGCGGCGACCCGGCTCCCCCGCTGGCCACCACAGGAATCCCCACGGCCGCACTGACCGCTGCCGTGATCTCCAAATCGTACCCGTCCTTGGTCCCGTCTCGATCCATGCTGGTCAGCACAATCTCACCGGCCCCCAACCGCTCAACCTCCCGCGCCCAGGCAACCGCTTCCAGTCCGGTCGGAATCCGGCCCCCATTGATATGGACTTCCCAGACCTCCCGTCCATCGCGCGGTACGCGTTTGGGATCAATGTTGACCACGATGCACTGACTGCCAAACCGCGCGCCGCCTCGCGAACGAACGAGGGATCGCGACAAGCAGCCGAATTGATCGAGACTTTGTCGCTGCCGGCATCAGCAGAGCCCGGATGTCATCCAGCGTTCGGATGCCTCCTCCCACGGTCAACGGCATGAATACCTGCTCGGCCGTCCGTCGCACGACGTCGAGCATGATATCCCGCCCTTCATGGCTGGCGGTGATATCCAGGAAAACCAGCTCGTCGGCTCCCTCCTGCTCGTAGCGAGCGGCTACTTCCACCGGGTCACCCGCATCGCGCAATTGGACGAAATTGGTCCCTTTGACAACCCGTCCGCAGTCAACGTCCAAACAGGGAATGATTCGCTTTGCCAGCATGGGCTGGTTCGCCAGTGCAAGATCGGTCAGAGTCTGTTCCGTGAGCCACGTCGGGGAGCACCCCGTGACAGGAATTTTTACTGTAAGCCGCCCGTCCGGGACGGTCAATGGTCTGCGGGCCGTGCTCCGCCGCCGGGACCCGGCTCCCGCCTTTTGAAGTGGCGCATTGGGCGTGCATCCGATTCCCTCGCTGACGCCGCGGGCTCGGATGCGATGCGATATTTCGGCCGAAAAGGGATCCCCCAGGGCCCCGTCCGCAACCATCCAAACTTCCCCCTCCGTTCGTGCGGCGCGCTCCTCGTCAGTCGGAGCAATCAATCGATTCTTCGACCACCCGACAATCCGGCAGCGAATCGACGAAACTCCGTCCGTACGGTTTGCTTAACACGCGTGGATCGAGGATGACGACGAGTCCCTGATCCTCCCTGGTGCGAATCAACCGACCGAATCCCTGCCGCAACTTGATGATCGCCGCGGGCAATTGGTAGTCCATGAAGGGGTTTCCGCCGGCGGCGCGAATCGCTTCAAGTCGTGCCTGCAGCAAGGGTTGGTCCGGAACACCGAAGGGCAGGCGGGTGATAATCACATTCCGCAGCGAATCGCCTGGCACATCCACGCCTTGCCAGAAGCTGTCGGTGCCCAGCAGCAAGCCGCGCGGGTCGGCTTTGAACTGTTCGAGCAACTGGTGACGGGAGACACCATCCGCCTGATTGTAGAGCCTCAGGTCGCACTCATCGGCCCAGTTCGCCAGACGGGTCGCCGTCCGCCGCAACATCTCGTAGCTCGTAAACAGGGCAAATGCGCGTCCCTTTGTCCGTGCGACATATCGCTGAATCATGGCCGCCGTCCAGCGTTCGTACGCCGCGGGTTCGCGGTACGGATCCGGCATCCCCCGGACCAGAATCAACTCCACTTGGCGGCGATAGTCGAACGGACTTCCCAAGCGGAGAGTGGGGCACGCCGGGATCCCGATTCGAGAGCGGAAGAAGCGAAAGTCGGCGGGGCGCCCGGTGGCCAACGTCGCACTCGTGAGAATCACGCTTGCGATCGGCTGAAACAGGTCGCGACGGAGGATCGGACTCACATCCAACGGGGCCGCCGCCAAGCTGGTGCGAGGCCATCCGCGTCTCGTCGCCGACCGCTCGATCCAGTAAACCGTGTCCGGAATCGATTGGCAGCGCCACTGGTCGAACGCTTCGGCTAAGTGTTCCAAGCGACCACTGGCGGCCAGCAGATCTTGCCGTCGCGATTCGTCATCCAACGCTTGGCCGTGGCGTCGGATCGTGCGGGCCAGGTGCATCAGCGGGTCCGTCAGTCGATTGGGCACGATCTCGGATTGTCGCACGCGGCCTTGAAATGGGGCGGTCTGGGCCGTGAACCAAGCGTCCAGTTCGCCGAACTGCACTTCCGCCGCGTCGCGGCACGCGTCGACCTGTCGCTGGCCTTCCACCAGATTCTCGTGCACTAACAACCCCTTGTGCGTCCGATCGTTGAATAGGCGACGCAGAACATAATCAACCTGGCCGGAAGTCAGGCGGAAGCCCAGGTGATCGCCGGCGACCGACTCCACTGTGTGGGCCTCGTCCAATATCACCGCGGCGTAGTCAGGGATCACCGAAGCGCCCAACTGCCGCAGCGCCAAGTCACTGAAGAACAGCGCGTGATTGACGATCAGCAGCTGCGCGTTCCGAGCGCGGCGGCGGGCGCGATAGTAAAAACAATCGGCGTGGGTGGGACAATGGCGTCCCAGGCAGTTGCCGCTGTCACTGACGACCTCATCCCACACAGGCGGGCTGGGCCGGAATGGGAGATCGCTCAGCGAGCCGTCATGCGTCTGTCGGGACCAGGCCGAAATCTGCTGCAATTGGTCGATTTCGTCCGGATCGTGAAACAGACTGCGTGACCGCTCCAAACTGCGGCCCAACCGCCGAAGACTGAGATAGTTGTTCCGCCCCTTGACCAGGACCGCGGTGAATTCCCGCGGAATCACGCTCCGCAGCAGCGGAAGATCCTTCAGCAGCAGTTGCTCTTGCAAGCTGATCGTGTGCGTGGAAATCACCAATCGGCGGCAGCTCGGCTCCGCCCCGTCCTCGGCCCCGTCCTCGGCCGACGTCGCGGCGAGAATCGCGGGCACCAGATAGGCGAAGCTCTTGCCCGTTCCGGTCCCCGCCTCGACCACCAGATGCTGCTTCTGCTGCAGTGCCACACCGACCGCGTCCGCCATTTCGATCTGCTGCTGGCGGACCTCATAGCCGGCCAGCCGCGCTGCCAGACGTCCGTCCGGACCTAAGATCTCGTTCGCTTGCAATGGAATCTGCCTTGCTTCGATCGTTTCCGTTGCGCCACAATGTCTGTTTGCGACGACCTTTCACCTGAGGGCCTTTACGGATGCCGATCGAGTTCAGCTGCCCGCAATGCCGCGAAAGACTCCAAACACCGGACGGTTCTCAGGGGCGACCGACCTCCTGCCCCAAATGTTCCCACTCGTTCCCCGTTCCCTGGGAGGCGGAGCTCGAGACAACTCGAATGCCCGATCTTCCATCGGCAGCGGCCCCGGACGCGCTCTCGGCGGAAGATGCAGGCAATCCGTTTCGCCCCCGACGACGGTCAGCGAAGTCCCGGGGACAACGGGCGCCGGTCCGCTGCGGCCGGCCAAGGTCACCGCCGGCGAGATTCTGCAGTTGACCTGGGACACCTTGACCAACCGGACCAAGGACTGCCTGCTGCTCGGGCTCATCCTGATCGCGCTGTACATCGCCGGCAACTCGGTTTCCTTCGTTCTCAGCACGCTCCTCGGCGTCGCCGGCGGGGCGGAACAACCGGTCGTCGCGGTGACAATCAATCTCCTGTTGTACCTTTGGGGCCAGGTGTTCGGAGCGGTCGTGATGGGCGTTGCCCTTCGCTATCTGCTGAATCTACTCCGGGGGTCCCCGGAGCCGATGCGGGGTGCGTTTCACATCCTGCCGGTCCTTTGGCGTCTGATTCTGGTGCAGATTGCGATCAGCCTGATTGCCGGCGTGATCGCCGGCGGTTTGGCGTTGATCTGCATGCTCCCGCTCATGATCTTCGGCTTCAATGGCCAGCAGCCGCCGGTCTTCCTCATCGGATGGTTCCTGATCTTGGTGCCGATCGTGTTCTGCCTGGTCATGTACATCTGGATTCGGCTCAGTCTCGCTCCCGCGCTGGTCATCGACCGCAATTTGGGCGTGATCGATTCTCTTTCGGAATCCCTCCGCTACACGCGGGGCAACGTCCTGGGAATTTTTGGCGGCTTATTTGTCGTCGGCCTGCTCGCGGGTCTGTTCGCTCTGGTGACATGCATGCTCGGATCGGTCCTCGGTCTTCCGGCCGTCATGCTCTCCATCGCCGTGGCCTATCTGCTGGCAACCGGACAGTTCGACTCATCGCCCGCCGGCTCCTTCGTTTCCGAGAGCGGGAACCCATTTGCCGATCCGTCGGGAGATGATTTTGGCCGGCCCGATCAGCCCGATCGCGCGGTCTGAATCACGCCCTCTTCGGGGCTGCTGGCGGTCGCGTAGAGACGTTTGGGAATCCGCCCCGACTGCGCGGCGAGGTATCCCGCCTGGCAGGCCAGACGCATCGCCTGCGCCATGGAGACCGGATTCTGCGCGTGGGCAATGGCGGTATTGAGCAACACCCCATCCGCACCCAATTCCATCGCCTCGGCCACATCACTGGCGGTCCCCACGCCGGCATCCACAATCACCGGATAGCTGGGATCACCGTCTTTGAGATACTCCAGGCAGATACGCAGATTGTTGGCATTGAGAATGCCCTGGCCGGACCCGATGGGGCTTCCGGCGGGCATCACGGCGACGGCGCCGGCCTGTTTCAATTGCCGAGCCAGAATCGGGTCATCGGTCGTATAACACAGCACGTCGAACCCCTCGGCCACCAACTGTTCCGTGGCCCGCAAAGTGGCCACCGGATCGGGCAGCAGGGTCTTGCTGTCTCCCAGGACTTCGAGTTTCACCCAGTCCGCCCCCGGGTTCTCCAGCCCGGAGAGGATTTCGCGTCCCAGGCGAGCGGTGCGGAGTGCATCCTCGGCGGTGAAACAACCGGCCGTATTCGGCAGCAGGATGTAACGCTTCGTGTCGAGGAAATCCAGAATGTTCTGACCGTGCTCGTCATAGAGTCGTTCGCGGCGAACGGCAACCGTAATGCAATGCGTGCCGGATTGTTCGAGTGCTTCGGCCATCAGGGGAAAAGTGGCATATTTCCCCGTGCCCACAATCAGTCGGCTTCGCAGCACATGATTGCCTACCTGCAACTCAGATCCCCCCGGAAACGTCTGGTCCATCGACACGACGGGCTACCCTCCTCCCACCAAAGTCACGATTTCTAATGCGTCACCGGCCGACAAGTGGTGTTCGGCGTGCCGCGTCCTGGGAACAAGCTGCAGATTGACCTCCACCGCGACCTGCTTCGGATCGAGCTGCAGGTGCCGCAGAAGATCGACAATCGTGGCCGACTCTTCCAATTCGCAAGCTTCGCCGTTGACGGTGATAGTCATGATCGCGGCATCCCGCAAAGCGGCGTGGGAACCGGCTTCACTCGAAAAGAATCTCGTTTACTCGCGGATCACAGCGGTGGGTCCCTGCCCCACGTCCAGCAGCACGAGGGCCCCGGTCTGGATCCGCCCGGTATTTGCCATGTCGCGCCGCCAGGGAAGAGTGTAAGCGGCGAAGTTTCCGGTGGTTGTATCCAGCACATACACAACCGAAAACGCCAACCGAGCCGCCCCGCCCCCTCGAGCAAACTGCGCCAGTCCGGTCGTCATCAGATAACTGGGCTGTTTCGCCGGATCCATCCCCAGGTCCTTCATGACGTTGGTTCGAAACAGGCCGGCGAATTGATGCGTCCGCACCCCGATCACGGAACACTGCAGATCCCCGGTCAGCGAATTTAGAATGAAGACGCCCTCGACGTCCTCGTCAATCGCACCGGTGGCAAAAGCATACGCCTCGTTCTGCACCGCGGTGGCCGCGTGCAGGGTGCTGACCGGCCAGACAGGATTTTGGCCTTGCTGCAGCGTACGCAGGCCATAGCCCGCCGCCAGCAGTAGCAAGCCGACCAGTATCCAGCCTCCCCCGCGTCGAATCGATGATCCCGTCCACTGCTTCACGTCTGCGCCCCTCCGATTGCGAGCCGCGTACCCATCTGCTCATGCGATCCCCGTCGCACTACCGCTTCATCCTAGCGATTTCGCGATCGCGCGACCAGACAGTCAGCGACGTCGAACCAACAGGCCCAGACAAGCCAGCAGCAACAGGATTCCGCTGGAGGGTTCCGGCACGGCGGCGAGGGACGTCTTCTGACCGCGCTCAAAGCCACCCGAGATGAACGCGACAATGAAGTCGGACGTGTCAAACTCCCCATTGCCGTCCCAGTCTCCCGTCTCCCACACGGAATTGCCGATCAGGCCGTCCTCGTATTCCCCCGCCACGAAGATGTCCACAAAGTCGGACGTGTCAAACTGTCCATCCAGATTGGCATCACCAAAGTAGGTGTACTTCAGATCTTCCACCCAGATTTCGCGATCCAGATCCGTCACCAGGGCATCCTGATTCAGGTCAAACCGCGACGCGTGCGTCTGGTGACGAACCTCGGCGGATAGCTGGTTGATATCGATCACCGTCAACATCCCGTCGCCATCAAAATCCCCCAGGATCGCGGAACTCTTGCTGAACTGCAGCACACCGTGCGGACGCTGGGCAAAAAAGGTGTTTCCCGGTGCAGCCGCCCAGGTGGGCAAGCTACCCGACGTCTCGATCCGCGCAATGTTGAAGAACCACTCCTCCCCGTCCAGCGGCGCTTCCGGATGGTAGAGCCCAACTTCGTCCGTCGCCGGATTCTCGACTTGCTCCGGATTCGTGGCGTCGAAATCACTCCACGGAATGAACAACTCGGTGTACCCAAACTCCGGAACGCTGCTGGTCGTCTGCTTCATTTGCGCACCACCAAATTCGGACCAGGAATCTCCATCGAGACTTCCGCCAAACAGCGCGTCGGCAAACGCATCCACCTCCCAGCCCACCTCGAGAGAATCCGTTTCGCCCAGCGGCTGATTAAAGGACAGCCGGTATCCGTCCGGCAGCGCCTGGTCGTTTGATTCCCAATCGGCGTTGGGATCGAAATAGAGATTGAGGTTCTCGTAGGCGCCATCCAACCGACCGTAGCCCAGGTCGGCCCACCCACCAAAATCGACTTGATGCTGGAGATACAGCCCTTCATCGCCCCAGAGCGCGACGAAGCGGTTGGCCGTATCGTCGGGCAGGTCGTTGGCAAAATTCACACCGGAGCGCATCAGGGTCCAGTTCTCTTCCGCGGGCTGCGCAGCAGCCCACTCCGCTGACGTCGTCAAGATGCCATCAATCACCGGTGGCTGTTCGACGTACCGGACAACGTAGGACGGCGGAATGTACTGGCCCACGACCGACCACGTTCCGCAGAACATTCCGATGTATACTGCTAGTCCAGCAACTCCCAAGCTGCGGACGACCCGCGCAAGACCCAACCGACTGACCATCTGTTCCTCACCCCTGAGTTTTGACACTCGAGTCAACCAGCGCCCCACCAACGGAGACGCACCCTGCAGAATAATACAAACGCACAGAAAGCACACGGAATCTGTCCGATTTTCCGAGGAACTGTTTCCAAAACACGCTGAGAGCCGGACCGTGAGAGCCATTTCGTACATTTCTCTTGCTGCGGGCTTCCATCGACATGGATACACCTCCGCTCGCGGGAAGGCTGGACGCAATTGCGGCCGTGGGCGGCACTCTTGTTCGCGTTCCCGTGCCACGAGCTTTCCAACGCCCCTCGGCAAGCCGCAGCGCCGGTTCTCTCCGAGGGAGCGTGAGGCGCTGCACCTTCGAGAAGATCGGAACCAACGGGCCTTTCAGGCTGGACCGTGTCCCGGGGGCTGTCCCACAAAATGAACAACTCACTACCCGCTGATCCTCCCCGTCATCCAGCGGATCGCCCGGACGCGGAATTGCGGTCCGAATGCAGCGTGCGGTTCCAGCGGCGGTCGGGCCCCGGCGGCCAACACCGCAACAAGGTCGAGACAGCCGTTTGCCTGACGCATCGGCCAACCGGCCGGACCGGCAACGCCAGTGAGCGGCGCAGCCAGGCGGAGAACCTCGCGGTCGCCCTGCGGCGGTTGCGCCTCAATCTGGCCCTCCACGTGCGAGTCCCCTGGACCGAACGCAGCCAGCGGTGGCAGTCGCGCTGCCGAAGGGGCCGCCTGCAGATCAGCGCGCGGCACGCGGACTTCCCCGCCCTGCTGGCGGAAGGACTGGATGCGTTGCAGGCCCATGATCACAACGTCGCACAGACGGCCGAGCGGTTGGGTTGTTCCTCGTCGCAGCTGATCGGCCTGCTGCGGGCCGAACCGCGAGCGCTGGAACAGCTGAACGAACACCGTCGCCAACGGGGCCTTCGTCCCCTGCGGTGAGGCGTGGATCCCTTTACAAAGCCCGGGGGATACCCGACGCTGAAAGGGGCAGCCGACCGATCCGAGGAATTGTAAACGGAGCGTTCCGTGAAGCTGATCAAAGTGGGCGCGGGGGTCTTGAACCAGACCCCATTAGATTGGGACGGGAACCGAGATCGGATCCTGGCCGCCATCCGCGAGGCGCGACAACAACAGATGAGCGTCTTGTGCTTGCCGGAACTGAGCATTACCGGCTATGGCTGCGAAGATGCGTTCTACTCGACCGCCGTCCAACAGATGGCCTGGCACGTCCTGCGCGAAATCGCGCCGGAAACGTCCGATTTGATTGTCTCCCTGGGCCTCCCGTTGTACCATCGCGGGGGCCTGTTCAATACGGCTTGCCTGTTGGCAAACGGACGCATTCAAGGCTTCGTCGGCAAACAGAATCTGGCGCGGGAAGGCTTGCACTACGAGCCGCGATGGTTCCGGCCCTGGCCGGAGGGGGTCGTGGTCGAGACGGTCGTGCAAGGCGAATCCTACCCGTTAGGCGACCTGGTCTTCGACTGCGGCGACGTCCGTCTGGGGTTCGAGATCTGCGAAGACGCCTGGGTTGCCAACCGGCCGGGCGGCCAATTGGCCGACCAAGCTGTCGATCTGCTGCTGAACCCGAGTGCCAGCCATTTCGCCTTTCAGAAGCACCAGGTGCGACGGCGGTTCGTCCTGGACGGGTCCCGCGCATTCCATGTGGTCTACATCTACGCCAACCTGTTAGGCAATGAAGCTGGTCGAGCGATCTACGACGGGGACGCCATGATCGCCAGCGCGGGCCAATTGTTGGCCTGCGGGCCCCGCTTCTCCTTCCGCGATTTTCATCTCACTTCCGCCGTCGTCGACATCGACACCGTGCGAATGAATCGGGCGCGTTCGGGTAATTACCAGCCAGACCCGGGGGATGCCCGCCAGACGGTCTCCGTCGATTTCGAATTCCCTCCTTCACCACCGCCTTCCGCTGCCGGCGTCACCGAAGCGTGGGAAGAATCGCCACATCGCAAAGAGGAAGAATTCGCCCGTGCGATCGCCCTGGGCTTGTTCGACTACCTGCGCAAGAGTCACTCCTGTGGCTTTGTGGTTTCGCTCAGCGGGGGAGCTGATTCGTCGGCGGTCGCAACTCTGTGTGCGCTGGCTGTCCACCTGGGTCTCTCGCAGCTGGGCCCGGACGGCGTTCGACAAAAACTGATGTACCTGGCTGACTGGCCATCGGAGCCTTCCGAGTCGGCGCTCGTCGGTCGTCTGCTCACCTGCGCCTACCAGGCCACGCGGAACAGCTCGGCGACAACACGTGCAGCGGCCGCCGGCGTGGCCACGGCGTTGGGCGCCACCTTCTATGAGCTCGACGTCGACCCGCTCGTTCAGGACTACATCGCACTGATCTCGCAGGCCGTTGGCCGACCGTTGACCTGGCAAGAGGACGACGTGACGCTGCAAAACATTCAGGCTCGTGCCCGCGGCCCCAGTGTCTGGATGCTGGCCAATCTGCGCGGTGCCCTGCTGTTGGCCACCAGCAATCGTTCCGAGGCGGCCGTCGGCTATGCCACGATGGACGGCGATACGTGCGGAGGGCTCTCGCCCATCGCCGGAATCGATAAAGCCTTCCTGCGCCATTGGCTCCGCTGGATGGAGACCACCGGTTGGCACGGTGGAAAGCCACTTCCCGCCCTCGCGCTGGTCAACCAACAAGTTCCCACCGCCGAATTGCGGCCACAGGAAAGAGGCCAAACCGACGAAGCGGACTTGATGCCGTACGACCTGTTGGATGCGATCGAGCGACTGGCCATCCGCGACAAACTGGCCCCCCTGGAGGTCTTTCCGCGTCTCCAGTCGGCCTTCCCGGAATACTCAGCAACGCAGCTCGGCCTGTGGATCGAACGCTTCTTCCGCTTGTGGTGCCGAAACCAGTGGAAGCGGGAACGATACGCCCCCTCGTTTCACGTCGACGATGAGAACCTGGATCCGAAGACCTGGTGCCGGTTTCCGATACTCTCCGGCGGCTACCAGCGCGAACTCCGCGAGCTTCGTGCACACATCCAGGCGCTGTCGACGACCGAACAACCAACCGAAGGACCCACCGGATGATCCAGATTCAGCCGGAGCTGACCGCCAGCTCGCTGCTGCCCGCACTGCAAAATCTATGGAGCCTGGCCGGAGACAAGCTTCTGGCAATCGAGCGGTCCGCCGAACAGATCGGCGGCACGCCGGTATTTACCGTGCGCGGGCAGTACGTCGCGCAAGGGTGGACCGAATGGACGCAAGGCTTCCAGTTCGGTGCGCCGCTGCTGCTGTTCGATGCGACCGACGACCCGACTTTCCTCCAGATCGGCCGCGATCACACGCTGCACCAGATGGCGCCGCACGTGACCCATTTCGGGGTACACGATCACGGGTTCAACCAGGTCAGCACGTACGGCAACCTATGGCGATTGATCGGCGAACATCGCATCGAGGCGACCGCGTACGAGCGACAACTGTACGAGTTGGCACTGAAGGCCAGCGGTGCCGTCCAAGCTGCCCGGTGGACTCCCACCGACGACGGCGAAGGTTTCATCTATTCGTTCAACGGCCCGCACTCGCTGTTCGCCGACACCATCCGCTCACTGCGGGCCCTGGCCTTAGCCTGGCGCCTGGGCCACGTGCTGTGGATGGAAAATGACCGCCGAGTGTCGCTGCTGGAACGGCTCGTGCAACACGCACGAACGACCGCACGCTACAACGTCTACTACGGGGAAGAACGCGACACGTACGACCGGCGGGGCCGCGTCGCGCACGAGAGCCTGTTCAACACGAACGATGGGCGCTACCGCTGCCCCAGCACGCAACAAGGATACTCGCCCTTCACCACCTGGACGCGCGGGCTGGCATGGATCATGCTCGGCTACCCAGAACAACTGCAGTTCCTGGAAACGGTGCGCCGAGGAGGATCTGCAACCATTCGGCGGGCGGGCTTCCGTTCAGGCCGACCTGCTGCGCAGCCCGAGCCGCATGTGACTTCTACCTGGCACAAACGCCAAGTTGTGGCGTTCCCTACTGGGATACCGGGGCCCCAGGCCTACTCCAGCTGGGTGACTATCTCGATCGCCCCGCCGACCCCGAAAATGATCATGAACCGGTCGACAGCTCCGCCGCCGCAATCGCCGCGCAGGGCCTGCTGCGATTGGGATCGTTTCTGCGACAACAGGGCGAAGAACCCGCCGCAGCCCGGTATTGGCAAGCCGGACTCACGGTCCTGCAAACCCTCCTCCAAGCTCCCTACCTGAGCCAACAAGCAGATCACCAAGGCCTGTTGCTGCACACGATCTACCACCGACCCCGCGGCTGGGATTACGTGCCACCCGGCGCCAAAACACCGCGCGGTGAATCCTGCATGTGGGGTGACTACCACCTCATGGAGGCCGCGCTGTACGCGCAACGCGCTGCCCTCGATCAACCAGAACACACGTTCTTTGGAATTCACAAGGAATAAGTTGGAATGGGGGCGGAGTCCGGCGGACGGCAGAGCGTGCGCGGGACGCTCCGGGAAGACGGCCCGGAGGGCCGTGATACGGGACATTCCGGAGGAATGTCCCACCAGAGAGACTGCCACCAGAGAGACTGCCACAGAGAGACTACGCAAGGAAGGTCACGTTCGCCAGCCAGCGGGAGTCAGTTGCTGGCTTCGGCGACGCGGGCTGAATCGGCGATCAGGGCGGCGGGATCTTCCAGCACCAGGTAGTGACCGTGGTCCGCGGTCAAGATCACGACCGTGTCTTGCCAAGCGTTTCGTTTCTCCAGGAAACGCACGACCATCCGAAACGCCGCATCGCCGCTGAGAACGGCACCGATGGCATCATCCACGTTGTTACTGTGATTGGCCCAATCCACGTCTCCCGCCTCGATCATCAGCCAGAACCCTTTTTCATTGGCGGAGAGCATTCCCAACGCCGCTTGGGTCATGTCGGCAAGCGTCGGATTCTCCTCCACGTCGCCCGGACCGTACTTTTCCTGGGTGGGATTGAAAGCCCCATCGGCCGTCTGGTAGGGAAGGTGCCCCCCTTTGCGACCGTTGCCCGCGGTGACGCCGAACAAGCCAAACAGTCTTGTCCCCTGCGCGTAGGCCTGTGCGCGGCCGAAAGCAGAACAGCACGGCCTGCCTGCCCTGGCGTTCGCTGCACGACGCGATACTTGCCTCCCCGTTCGACATCGATCGCCTCCAGGTCACCTTGCGTGATGTACACATTCCCCGGCACGAAGTTGCCGCCTTGGCCGCCGGCGTTGTCGCTCGTTTCGCCCCAGCCGCACCCGAGAAGCACATCCACGCCCGGCAGCGGATCCGTCCGATGAGCGACCGAAGGTAACCCGATCAGATCCCGCGTCAGATCCTGGTAGTCATTCCGACTGACATTGTTGGCGTAGGTCGCCGCGGGTGTCGCATGACTGATCGGAACGCTCGTCACGACGCCAATTTTCCAACCGCGTTTCTGCAGCACTCGGGCGATCGGCTCGACCTGCGTCCCACGCGGATCGACGTTGATCGCAGCATTGTAACTCTTGATGCCCGCGTTGATCGACGTGGCGGAACAGGCCGAGTCGGTGACGACGTGGGGCATCGATCGCAGTTTGCCGAGCAGGTAATCGTGCGCCCGGGGAGTGGCCCAAGGCGTCGCACCGCCAAGCGACGCGGCGTAGCCACCGAGGGGCTCTCCGCCAGAATCCAACACGCGCTGCGCATCAACATCCGTCTGGCCCCCATCCCCGTAGGGACTGGTGACCACGTACCCGAAATCTGTCGCCACCCGCTCGTAATCCTGGAAACTCAGACCGGTTCCGCGCCCGGATGCATATCCCACTTGCCGCGATGCCACGATGGCGGCCGCGCGCGTAGTGGGCCAATCCATCCCATCAAAAAGCAGCAAGACGATGTTCTTCTTACCGGAGTTCAACGCGTCCCACTGCAACTGGTAAAGATCCGTCTGATCGAAGTATTCGGCGGTAGGATTGACCGTTTGCCTGGGCACAGTGCCAAAGATCTGCTTCAACCGGTCGGCCTCTCGGTAGGGGCTGTTCGCGCCCTGATACTTGCCCAGATCGATTCCGAAGGTGTACACCGGAATCAGCCGATTGGAATGGTTGCCCCAACTGCTGTACTTTTGCGGGTCGGCACCCCAATGCCCCCAGTCAGCCTGCCCCGTGCTCTCGGCCTGCAGCTGCAGTTGTCGCACGTGATCCGCTGAATGAACGGTGGAACCACACAAGAACAGGGCAAGACAAACAACCGACCACCTCGGCCAACGGCGCCGGAAGAAACGGTCGAAGTCAGACACGAACAACATGGCGCGATTCGCCCCCATAGAAAGAAACCTCTTTGCGGCGGATCCCAGCGAGTGCATGGCGCTGGCGGCACGCGAGGAAGCTACCATGGACGTCACCGCACGGACCGGCCGGTCGACGTCATTATATCCCTGTTCCCCAGATTTCGCCTGCGGACTTTTCCACGGTTCCTCACACATTCTGCGTGCATGGGCGACACGCCAAGCAGAGCTCCGGGTCGGGCGGCCGACCGGTATGGCCGTGGTCAAAGCTGACTCCGCAAGGGGGCTGACGTTCGGATGGCGAGCGTGAACCAGGCACGAGGGGCACGTCTGCGTGGTACTCCCCCTGGAGCGTCTCGGCGCCCTTTCCGCTCCCCAAGAAGCATCCCCCGAACGCTACCTGTCGGTGCCACATGTCCGGGCAACTCGCACTAGATCGACTCGACGTACAGTCCGCGGCGCATCCGCTCCGCGCGGCGTGCATCGTCGATCAGCGCGGCGACGCGCGGGGCCGGATCAATGCCGGGCATCACCAGGAGCGGATCGGTCCGATCGCTGGAGTGGATCGCGATCGTCCCCACCGAGATCAGCCGCTCGAGGATACTCTGCCGGAGACTTACATCATCGATGTCGATCAGTTCGATCCGATGCGTGTACCGTGTGAGGATCCCCCATTCGTGCAGCAATCTCTCCGAGGTCAGCACGTAGCGGACGGCCAGTTTTCGGAACAGCAGCAAACCCGACAGCACGCCCCACAAGCCGCTCACAAGCAGGGCGATCGCAATGCCAATCGTGGCGTCGACGCGCAGCACAACGGCCGCGACCGGCAGAACGAGTGTGACCAGGGCCGCGGCGAGCCACAGGTGGACCATCCCTTTTGCCGCATAGGAACCTCGCCAGATCTCGTGTTCCGGAAAATCCCCCTCCTCGCCGGGCGCCGGTTTGCTTCCCATTCGGCGCGCAACCGAGTCGCGTGCGGCCAGATCGGATCGTTCGCCCGAGCGTGACGTCGGCCGCATGGTCAGTTGCTTTCCACACCGATGGCAGAAGACAGAGCCCGCTTGCAGGCGGCTCGCGCAGTGAGGGCATTTCATGCGGGTCCTTCCCTTATCGGGCCGTGTCCTCGTAAATCGGCAGGTGTCGATAGAACACTTCCAGCGAGAGCAAGTTCATCGTGGTCACGTACAAACGTCCACCGAAGGCACCCCATCGATCGGCCACGGGTTGCAGAGGGTCCCAACTTCCGGCCCGCGGCCCCTTCGCTTCCTGGGAGGAGACCAACAGCGGATGCAGCCGCTCGTGCCAGCTCTCCCAATGTTCCCCTCGCATATGAAACATGACCTGCGTCGCATAGTACCAGTAGTACGTATCTCGCTCGGGACTGTCCAACGTACCGATCGCCGGGAGACGCTGCCGGAGGTAGTCGGCGCCGCGGACCATCGCCGGATGATCGCGCCGCCACCCGGTATACATGCGCATCAGCAACCCCACGGCGGTCATGGTACTACTGGGCCGGCGTCCATGAATTTGCGTCGGTGACTGCGGAGCGAACGGGTTGTAGCGGTACAATTCGTTGCGCTCCGGCGACACTTGGGCCAATTCGAGCCACCGCTGGATCCCCTCCCACGCCGCCGAGGGCACGGAGAGATTCGCCAATTCAGCACTTCGCAGGGCCATCACCATCCAGCCCGACACGGAAGTATCGGAGCCGACCTGGGGCGTATACCGCCATCCGCCCCGCGTGGGATGCTGCGCAGCAACGATGAAGTCGATCGCCTTTTTGCGCAGGCTCGCGAAGCTGCGGATCCTGCGTCATGCCGTAAGCTTCGCAGAGCGCGATCGTTGCGATCCCGTGGCTGTAGAACCAGGCACTCTGGCTCGAATACTGATCCTGCGGAAGGTAGAGGTCGCCGTTGGGTTGCTGCTGATCGATCAGGAACTGCAATCCCAGCCGCACGGCATCGCGGTATTTGTCATCGTAATGGTGGTATCCTGCGCCCAGGAACGAGAGCAACACCAAGCCCGTGGCCGCCGTGTCCGATTGAATCGACACGGGCGGATCCGGATCGGTGGCGGAGTCTGCCGCCGTGGGACGGAGACTCCAGCGACCGTCGGCCTCCTGTTGCCGAGCGAGATAGAGCAAGCCCAACTCGATCGCCTCCTCCGTCTTCGGCGAAGGACGCCCATCCCCGCCGACAATCTCCTCCCCCTTGCGACTGAATCGTGACAGGAAGGCATCTGACGGGATCGCCACGCGGGCATCCACCGAGGGCGGTCCGCCCAGGTCGCGGCGGAGGAATCGGGCTCCGCGATCCACCACGTATTGGCTGTCCGGTTGGGTTCGGCGATTGACCGTCCCGACATCCGGTGTTCGATCGCGGTCCAGCCCTCCAAAATCGCGCGGCGCATCCACCGCGACTTCCAGGGCTCCCGCTGCGTTTTCGGCCACCGGACCAATCTGTGGCGCGATCGCCACTTCGCGCGGGAGCAGCTCCGCGGAGTCGGCAGCGAGTGTGCCAGCCACCGGCACCGGAACGGGGACCGGTCCGATCGCTCCGGCCGGACGCCGAGTGATCGAGCCGGAACGTTCGAAGGTTCCATTTTCAGACTGTTCGCCAAGCGATACCGACGGCTGCTCGATCGAATCCACGCGGGCCGGCCCGGAGACGGCCAGCGACCGAACCGCCTGCGAGCCATCGGCCGGTTCGGATTCGGCCAGCGTGCCGATCATTTCGCGGGGCTGCAAACCGGGCACGCCGACGCCAGCCAACGCGCGCCGCTCGCCCTGCTCCGCCCAAGGCGAGGCCTCCACCTGCCCCTGCGACGAATCACGCCCGGGAACTTGGACCGGATCGGCCCGCGTCTGCGCAATGGCGGGCGGCACGATCGGCGCTGGCCGGATTCGCTGCCGGGTACCGCCTCCGGCCTGCGGAACGGGGGACGGCAGCGTCTCGATCGGGCCCAGACGCTCCAATTGCGGAGGGCTGGGCGCAACCCGGGTGCAGCCGGTCCCGACAAACGAGCAACCGCTGCACCGCCGGATGCGGCCATGGCGGGCGCGCCGGCCGATCCCCGCGGCAACGGCGCCGCGGCCGCCTGCAGCGAATCCTCCGAGGATGCCTCACCAACCGACCGACCGGGCGAAGGCACATTCGTCGAGGGTCGCGAAGCGGCCGTTTGGGACCGCGTCTTCGCGGCACGGTCGAGGTCTGGCACCACCGAAGCCGCCTCCGGTTGCTCGCCGCTGCGAGCCACCGGTCCGATCTGCCCGGCCGGTAAGCGTGGTGTTCCCGGTTCCGGTTCCAGATCTCCCGGTTGGACGACGGCATCGCTGGGACTCACCTCGGCGGAAGCGGCCGCGCGGATGGAGGCGAGATCGATTTCCGCCGGAGCGACGGCTGGCGCCCCCCGTACCGGATCCGTCGGCGGATTCGGAATGGGTGCCGTCGCGACGGGCGCTGGCCCCGCCGCTCGCTTGGCAGGTGCTTCGACGGAACGAGGAGGTGAACTGGCGGCCAGATCCTCCGCTGCCATCGCCGGCGTCGCGGCGGAACGGTCTGACCGCCGCGCCGACGAAGCGGAAAGAGGCGACGGCGAAGCATCTTCTGGTATCGGCTGTTCCGGTGCCTGGGTGGCGTCTGCCGTCCGAGGCACGGGAATCGAGGCCGCCTGCAGCGAATCGCTGACCGCGGAAGACGGCTCGGTCATCGTGGGCGGTGCCAGTCGCGTCTGCGGCGACGGCATCACATCGGCGGCCGGGCGCGTGCGTGGCATGGATTCGTCCGACTGCGCAATCCGGACCGCGATCTCGGCCGGCTGTTGCCGCCTGACACGCGGCGGCGTGGCGACCACCGCGGGATCGGGGGACGGAAGCTGCTCACGGGACTGAATCTCTGGTGACGTGTACTGACGCTGCGGCGACACGGTATTGGCCGAAATGGAAGCCTCTGGATCGGTCTGCTGCGACTCGGCAGGGCGATCGGCTGCGGAGACGAGTGTCCGCGGCGGGGTGCCGCGCCGATCCAGTCGACGGGGCAGCGCCGGTTGCGAATCGAGCGTCGGTTGCGGGTCCCGCCGCTTTGGACCACGCGGCGGCGACGACGCCAGCCGAGGGCGGTCGCTGCGCCGGCTCCAGATCGATCGCCCGCAGGGCGGCCTCGTACCTCTGCCGCTGCAATTCCGCGGGCGGAGCAGCCACGGTGACCGCCGTGGGCTGCTGGGCCACCGCGCCGGTATCGACCAGCGGCTGCGCGGAGCGCGGACGATCAGCCAGCGTCTGGCGGCTGATCTGTCCCTGCAGGTCGAACTCACGGGGTGCCGACTCCACACGCTCCGGTCGGGGCTTCGACAGAGGAGGCAGTGGCGACGGGACTTCTCGGGAAGCGTCCGGTTGGGGTGGCCGCTGGAGATCGGCGGCGAGCGAAGATTTGCTGAGCCACTGTTCTTGCTGCATTTCCGGCTTGCCGGTCGGTACCGGTCGCTGGAGTTCTTGCCGCGGCCGATCTCGGCCCTCCGTCGCAAGTGGAAAGTACTCCGGCACGGCCGGCACGGGCAGGTCCGGCTCGGGCTCCGGCTCTTCGGCAGTCACCGGCGGTTCCCAAGCGGGACGGACGAGCTCCATCCACGACAGGACCCCCAGCAGGCCCGCATTCAGGATCAAGCTGAGCGCCAACGAGAGCAGCAGACGACGTCGACCACCCTGCGGTCGAATCCAAGCCGCGGCGCACACCGCCCCCAACGTGACCGCCACCGTCAGTTGACTCCAGAAGTCGAGCGGCCCCTGGCCTGCCAAGGGAGCAGCCGGCCGAGTGAGGCGAATCCCGGCCAGGACTGTCCCGCCGAGGGCCAACAGCGCTACCGCAACCGGCCACCACCGGTCATCGAAGGGCGTGGTCCGATTCGTCTCGATTTTGCGGACAGCATGTCGCATCTTACCGATTGGCCACCGAGGTCTTGACGTCGCGCAACCCCGCGCGATAACAGAGGCTCAGGGCCTGCGCCACGTGGTTCCAACTGCATTCGCGATCCGCCCGAATCACGATCGTCTGCGTCAACGGATTGCTCACGGCCGAACGAGTCAGTACCTCTTGTAACTCCTCCACGTTGAGCGGACGACCGTTTCCCAACGAGTAGTTACCGTTCTTGTCGATGCTCAATTCCAGGTCCTTCGGCTTCAGCACCAGCGGCCGGGCTTCGCTGGCCGTCGGCAGCTGCACGTCCAACTGGCGATCCTCTTCCGCGAAACGACTCGCCACGAGAAAAAAAATCAGGAGCAGGAAGACAACATCGACCAATGGCGTCAGACTCATCGAGTCGAGCACGGAACTGCGGCGAATTTTCACGGCCACTGACAGATTCCTTTGCACGACGGGAGTGATCGGTGGCGTTGTTTACGCCCCCCCGCCAACAAATCTCACTTGCCGCCGGACAAACGCCCTGCGGCTCATCGACACGCTGTTTCCTGATCTCTCTCCCCAACCACCGCAACTTTCACGAGTTACGACATTTTTGCTCGAGTCGATGAAGTTTTCGGACTAGCCAACCTTGGCCGAGTCCACCGACGGGCTGCCCGGCGTCTCGCGCGTCGGAGTCGGACCATCGTCGGTCCCGCCCAACGTGTGCGGCGTCACGCGCATCCGCCCCTCGAACCGTTCGATCTGCGGCAGCAAGCTAAACAGCAACTCATCAATTTCATGGAACAAGCGTTCGATGCGGCCCTCAAAGTAGTGCGCAAAAATCGCGGCCGGAATGGCCACTGCCAATCCGCCAAGAGTGGTCACCAACGCGACGTAGATTCCTTCGGCCAGGAAGTCCGCCTTGTTCTGCCCCGCGGCCAATTGCGTCGTGTCAAAGAACGCGCGGATCATGCCCCAGACCGTACCGAACAGGCCCATCAAAGGCGCGATGGCGGCGATCAGGGTCAGCCAGCGCACGTTGGCGAACAGCCGTGTGGCCTCGCGCTGGCCGGCTTCGGTCACGGCGTGCTCCACCTCCGATTGGGGTCGGCCAATTTTCAGCAACATCGCTCGAATCACAACGGCGGCCGAGGACGGATACTGCTGACACAGGCGGTAGGCAGCTCGCGGATCCATCATCCCTGGTACGGCCCCCAGTTCCGCCAGATTCTCGATCAACCCGGACGGCATAACTCGACTACGGCGGAGCGCAATGAAGCGTTCCAGAACCAGCATCACGACCGCCACCGACATGATTCCGATCGGCACCATGAGCCAGCCGCCCTTGAGCAGCAGGTCGAGCAAGTTCAACCGGCCGGTCGCCGCCGCGGGTTCCTCCCCTTCGTTGCGAGACGGCTCGGCCCGCGGCTCGGCCGGCGGCTCCGTCGGTGGCAGGGGGTCGACAGTCGAGAATTCCGCTGCCTCTTCCACCGGCGGTTGCGACCAGCTGTTGCCCTGGGGCGTGGCGATCAACCCAACCACGAACAGGACGAACAGGCCAAGTCGCGGCCAGCGCGGCATTGAGTCAACCAACATGCGGCCTCTCCAAGAAAGGTCGACGACTCGCAGTCGATCGGATCGTGGCGGTGACAATCCGCCGCCCCGGGCAACCTGTCTGTCGAAGCAGTGTCAAAATGTGGTCCTTGTCGGGTCGACTTGGATGTGCATCAAGATGCGGAGGAAATCGCGGATGGGAAAGGTTCATGGTCCGGGTTACGGAAACCCCTTTCAGTCTACCATTGCCGAATCAGCATGGTTTTGCCGTCGCTCAGCCGCCGAACCGTTTCAGCTGATCGGCTGCGGCGGCGGCTTCGGGCAGTTCGGGATATTGTTTTTGGACGTGTCGCAGCAGTTGGCGAGCCAGGTCCAGCAAGCGTCGTCGTTCCCCCGTGTCGCTCTGTTGTGACGCCATCACGGCGGCGCATTGCCCCGCCTCCAGGCCCGCCTTCGCCTGCCACCGCTGGATCTCAGGCCCGGCTCCCTCGCCGAACCCGAAGAGGACTTTGCGAAATTCTCGGATCGCGGGAACGTAGTCCTTACGGGCATACAGGACCTCCCCGACCATGAAACGAGCTTGCGCCGACAGCTCGCCGGTCGTCTGATCCGCCGCTTCGCCAAAGCGCCGCGCGGCCTGCTCCAAATCCCCCAGTTGCTGATGAGCCACACCCGTTTCGTACAACACCTGGGGCAACAGAGGCGAGTCGGCGTAGGTTGCGGGCAACTCCGCGAGCCACTGTAGGCTTTCCTGCCAGTTCTCCATCTGCCCCGCCGTCTGCCCGGCATGCAAGCGAGCAAGGAGTTCCATCTGGGGACTGGAAAGGCGCTGCGCAGTGGCCTCGCGGAAAGACTTCATCGCCAGTTGGTGATTCTGCATCTTGAAGTGACATTCCCCCTGGAGGAAGTGCGCATCGCCGGCCAACGGTCCGTCTGGCTGCTGATCCAATTGTTGCTGGAAGGCCTGCAGCGCGCCGCGATAGTCTTCCAGCTGGTAGCGGGTCCAACCGAGTTTGTACTGTGCTTTCTCCAGCAGCTCGCCGCCCTGTTTGCCGCCGCGGATCGCCTTTTCGTAAGCTTCCGCCGCCACCTGGTACTTGCCCTGGCGGTAGGCTTCCTCCCCGACGTGATAGAACGCTTCGGCCGCCAAAGGGCTGTCGGGCCGTTGTTCGGCCAATTGTCCGAAGATGGAAACGGCACGATCCGTTTGCTGATCGTTCTTCAAACTCCAGGCCAGCTCGTACAACACTTTGTCTCCGCCGTTGTATTGCGGGTCATCACGGACAATCGAATCGAACGTCGCAATCGCGGCCGCAAGCTGACCCAGCCCAACCTGATCCAGACCGCGGACGTAGAGCGCATCGGACTGTTCCTGCCGCGACAGTTCGCGTTGCTGAAAGGCGTCCAGGTCGGCCAGCGATGCTTCGTACTGGCCGATTTGTTGGCGACAGAGTGCGCGAGCGTAGAGGGCCTGTCGGGTCACAGAACTGTCCGGATGCTGCTCGATCAATTGAGTGAAGTCCGCTTCCGCCAACTCCCGATGTTCCTGCCGCAGTTGCGCCCAACCGCGCCCGTAGAGAGCCAAGGGAACCAGGTTCGACTCGGGCCAGTCCTGGAGCACAAGCGTATGGTGGTCCACGGCGGTCTGGTAGTCGCCTTGCGCATACGCGTTCTCGGCCAGCCGGAAATGAGCCTGATCGCGCAATCCGCTCTCGGGGAACTCCCGCAGTAACCGTTCGACCGCTGCGCGCGCTGGGCCGAACTCTTTCAGACGCCGCTGTGCACGAGACAGATTCAACAGGGCTTCATCCGCCTGTCGCCAGCGCGGTTGCGCCTCGAGCGACTGCTGTAGGGCGTCCCGCGCGGCGTCGAATTCTGCCAGCCCGAAATGACTCATCCCGGAGATATACAGCGATTCCGCGCGGTCATCCGGTCGTTGAATTCGCGCTTGTTGCTCCTCCAAGACCTGCAACGCATCGCGATACTGGCGCTGCATGTACAGCGCCAGCGCTTGGCGGATCGCCCACTGCACGGAATCCTCTCGGTCGGAATGTGTCCGCGCCAATTCGCCGAACAACTCGGCCGCCGCCTGATTTTGTCCGAGCTGCAATCGACATTCCGCCGTGACGTGCTTCACATCCGGCAGTAACCTGTCCTCGGGGAACTGTTGCCGGAATTGCTCCGCAAACTCCAGCGCCCTGCGTGTAGTGTCTTCGCTTCATTGCGCCGAAGGCCGCGTTGTACAGGGCCTGGGGTGCCAGCAGGTGTTTGGGGTGCGTTTCCACGAGCTGCGCGTATAGCGGAATCGACTCCGCCTGTCGCTCCGGTATCTCGTACAGCGCATCGGCCTGGTCCATTTTCAAGTTCACGAAGAACCGATCCGCTTCCGCCTTCGGCAGATACTGTTCGACCAGCTTCAACGCTTCCTGGGGATGACTCTGTTTCAGCAGCAATCGGGCGCGCCAGTGAACGGCTTCCACGGAATGCGTGTTTTGGGCGGCGATCACTTGATCAAGCCATTGAGCGGCTTCTTCCAGCTGTCCGGCGCTGAAATACCACCGGGCGGCGGCGATCGTCGCATCGGCTCGGTATTCCGACTGCGGAAATTCGCGGGGAATGCGGGCAGACAACGCGGCCGCCTCCGCAAAGTTGCCCAACCGGGCCGCGCAGAAGGCCTGCCGGTAGAGTGCATGGTCCACCGATCGGAATTCGGGAATCGCGGCGACTTCGGCAAAACGCCGAGCTGCCTCCGCCACATCGCCGCCGCGCAGGATCGTCTCCGCCTTGCGCATCTTCACTTCGGGGACCAGTTCATGCTGCGGGAAGTCCTTCAAGAACTGATCGTACAGCTGGCCGGCCTGTGCGAATTCATTCTGCTCTTCCAACGTCACCCCCAACGCGTACAGCGAATCGTCGCGCAATTCCGATTCCGGGAACTCGTCGACGAGTTGCCGATACGCGTCGGCGGCTTCCTTTCGGCGAGCCTGCAGGTAAAAAGACTCGCCGCGAAAGAACAAGGCTTGGTCGCGGTACTGCCCCTCAGGAAACTCCTTCAAGAGCGTGGCGAAAACCTGATCCGCCTGGGGTAAGAGTTCCGTCTGGTTCTTGAGTGCCAGGCAATACAAAGTCCAGCCGAGGTTGAGCAACGCATCCTCGCGACGCTCAAAGTCCGCGGTCGAGTCGACCACTGCCTGAAACGCCTCTCGCGCCGGCGGATACTCCTTCAACTGCAGCAGACAGACCCCCAGGTGGTAGCGTGCCTCGATCGCTTTCGGATCGTCGGGAAACTGTTGCAGGAACCCTTGCCACGCTTCCGAAGCCAGATCGAAGGCGGAATTATTCTGAAAGTTCGCCGCTCGCGCATAAGCCGCCAGGGCCGCCGGAGACGACTTGGGCTGATCGGTGGTCGCCGCCGCCTGGGACGCCTCCCCCGCCTGAAGCCCCACGGCCTGCCAGTCGCTCAGCAAGACCAGCCCAACCACCAGAATCCAGCGACCAGGGTGCAGGGGGAAGGAAATGCGTCGGATCATGCTGTCTTTACTCCGCAGAGAAGGTCAGGGCAGGCCATCGGAGGACAGCCGCCCTATCATCGCTCAGTGTACGGAAACCTCCCATCAGCGACAACTTGAGTGAACATCGGCCGAGGGCGAAACGGGCCACCGAATCCTTGACAGCGTTCGGCGGCCAAGTTCGAATGAAGACAGGGCAACTTGCTGGCCAGGATTCTGACTTGCGCCAGCGTACAGGAATCCGCCAGCGGCTGAAGTGGCTGGTCACGTCAGCGGATCACCGGTTCGATCCAAGGGAAGAGGGAGTCGCACGTTGCCGCACCGCTCTGGCTGTTACTCGCCCCGCGCAGCCTCCCCGGCGGCCCCCGGGAGGATTCTTGGCGTTCGCGCCGGCGTCACGCTGATCGAAATGTTGGTCGCCGTGGCGCTGACCTTGTTGGTTGTGCTGGCGATTGTGCGGGTCTTCGACATTTTGGGAGGCAATGTTACCGAGAGCCGAGCCATCTTGGAGCTGTCCGGCGAGTTGCGGAACGCTTCGAACCTGCTGCAGGCCGACCTGGACCGCGTCACCGCTCCCACGCTGCCGCCGCTGGACGAGCGAGCGGGGTTGGGCTATCTGGAGATTGTCGAGGGAATCCGAACCGACTGGGACAACGACGGCGACCGCCTGGCGGGGGGAGATTTCCTGGCAGCGTTAAATCCGGTCGACGTGGACTTCACGGACCCGGACCTGATCTTCCAACCAGCCTTCCGACAGAATATTGCGCTCCTGCTGGGCGACACCGATGACGTGCTGCTGGCCACCATCCGCAGCCGAGACAAGCCCTTCACCGGTCGTTTTCAAGACCGCATCGTGGAATCTGAACTGGCCGAGGTCGTTTGGTGGATCGACTTGCCGCTCCCCGGCGATCCGCCGGCGACCGTGCTGACGATTCACCGCCGCGTCCTGCTCATTCGGCCCGATTTGAACCTGTTGCTAGAAAACTTGCAGTTCGCGACTCCAGATGAGCTGCGCATCTTCCTGGCCAACAACGACCTCTCGGTACGCCCGGCCGGGAATCGTCTGATCGCCAATTCACTGGGAGATCTTACGCGGCGCGCATGTCGCTTTGCTCACTGGGATCCTACCATCGCGCAGGCACCCGATTTCGTCGTTGACGGCTTTCCCTTTCCGCTGAACCGCTTTTTTCTGGTGCCCGCCAGTGACCGCAGCGACCTGGTCCTCGGCGACGCCTTGGCTTTCGACCTGCGGGTCTACGATCCGACCGCGGCTTTGCTGTCGGTCGCCGGGCAACCCCCGTACTCGCTGACCCCCACGGATCCCGGGTTCTACCGCCTGGCTTCCCAAGCCCCGGTCGCGGACGGACGAGGAGCGTACGTGGATCTTGCGTACGGCCAAGGCGCCTTTCCCCTCAACTCGCCGCTGCAATCCCGTTTCTCTCTGCTGCCACATCCGAAGTCGCAACTGGAGCGATTGCTCGGGGGAGCGCCTCGAGTCGACCTGCCGCGCGTCTACTGCACCTGGTCGTCCCACTACGAATCGGACGGCATCCCGCAGGACGGAATGCCGGTGGATCAGGGAACCAACGGATTTGACGACAACGGCGGAGTCCCCAACGTGGTGGACGATCGGATGGAACAGGAAACGTCGCCGCCGTACCCGGCTCCGTTGCGTGGCGTGGAGATTCTGCTCCGTGCGCAGGAATACAGTACGCGACAGGTTCGCCAAACGAGCGTCATCGGGGATTTTCTACCCGAATGAGACACGATCGCGCAAGAATCGATGCCGCCCACCGTCCGCGCTCGCCTTTCTTCCGCACCGCGGCTTCGGAGCACCCTCCGCATGTGATCCGACTGCGTGGTCCGTGGCGATGGGAGGTTCGCGGTCCATCGGCAGAAAAAACTACTGTCGCCGGCGAACCGGGCCACCGCTCCCCGGCCGCGGAACAACGAGCGAAAACGTTCGCCGCTCCGGATGGCCTGCCCCAAGCGCTTGCCGGCACAGCAATCCGTCGCCTGCGATTGAGTCGAAGATTTCATCGGCCGACGGGGCTGGGGCCCAAGGCATCGGTCGAATTGGTGATCGAGCGATTGTCGGCGGTCGGCCAGATTCGCTTGAACAACGCTCTGCTTGGCCCACTGCCCGCGGATGCGGCCCGATTTCGGATCACGGATCAATTGCAGATGACGAACGAACTGCAGTTGGACCTAGAGGTAGGCCGCGAGGCAGATACGGCGCCCGAGGGCCTACGCGTCGACGTTCGTCTGGAAATCATCGGGGAATAATCGAGGAGAGATGTGCATGATCCACCGGGCAACGACTGTCCTGATTTGGGTGCTGATGGGGAGCCGTCTGTGGGGTGCAGCCGAACAGAACGTGTTGACCCCTGAGGAGCAGGCCGAGGGCTGGATCTTACTGTTCGACGGCGAGACGATGTTCGGCTGGCGCCCTGCCGGCTCGGCGGATTGGCAGGTCGAACAGGGAATGCTCCGAGTCCGCTCCGGCGAGCAATGCCTGCTGCGCACGACAACCCAGTTTGCCAACTTCGTGCTGAAGGTCGAGTTTCGATGCGATCGCGGGACGAACAGTGGCATTTTCTTGCGCACCAGTCCAAAGCCAAAGGACCCGGGAAGCGACTGTTATGAGTTGAACATTGCACCGCCGGAGAACCCTTTCCCCACCGGCAGTCTCGTTCAGCGGCTCCGAAGCGAAGTGGGTGCAGTGGAACCGAATCAATGGCACACGTACGAGGTTCGCTGCGACGAGTCTCGGATTTCCGTGCAACTCGATGGGCAAATAATCCTGGAGTATACGGACCCCCAGTGGCTCGGTCGCGGTTACATCGGGCTGCAACACAACCGGGGGGCCATCGACTTCCGTAACGTGAAGCTAAGACCGCTCGGATTATCGCCGCTGCTCAACGGTCGCGATTTGACCGGCTGGATCATCGCGGCCAACCAGGACGGTCGCTTCGAGGTCACACAGGCGGGGGAGCTGTCGGTGCGGAACGGTCGCGGACAGTTGGAAAGTGAGGGGCATTACGCGGACTTCGTACTCCAAGCGGACTGCAAGACGCTCGACCGACAGCTCAATTCCGGCATCTTCTTCCGGTGCGTTCCGGGGAGTGTCATGGACGGTTATGAGAGCCAGATCCACAACGGGTTCCAGGACGGAAATCGATCGCGGCCGGTCGATTGCGGCACGGGTGGCATCTTTCGTCGCCAGAACGCGCGGCGCGTCGTGACGGATGATCTTGTCTGGTTCCGCAAGACGATCATCGCCGACGGCCCGCACATGGCCGTCTGGGTCAATGGCTATCAAGTGACCGACTGGACCGATCAAAGGCCACCGAACGCCAACCCTCGGCGGGGCCTCCGGTTGGAGCCCGGATCCATCATGATCCAGGCTCACGACCCCACGACCAACCTGCTATTTCGTCGCATCGAGATTTCGGAAACGCCCGCGCGCTGGATTCACCGCGCCAATCCGGGCAACCGCTGACCTGCTTCACCGGCCGGAACGAAGCCATCCGCGGCTCGACCGATGGTCGGCTTCAGTTCGTGAATCCTGTCACAAAGCCAACCCAAATAAGGGCTTGCGGCCACAGCCGATTTGACTTCCTGGGGGAGAACAGCGTATCTTACAGGGCTTGAATGCCTGCTTGCATTCGGGCCATCATCTGCGGCATCTGCGGGGTACCTCTACCCTCGGCGAATGGAAAACAGACTGGTAGGAAGCGAGTCTGTATGCCGGACACTATGTTTAGAAGGGGAGATTCAATGGCAAAAAAATTGCGAGACATTCTGCAAGTGAAAGGCTCCGAGGTTCACACGATCACCCCCACAAACAGCCTTCAGGATGTGGCGGATCTGTTGGTGAAGCGGAATTGCGGTTCTCTGGTGGTCGTGGATGGCGAGCAGCTTTGTGGGATCATTACGGAGCGTGACATTCTGCGTGCCGCGGCCGCCAGTCACCAACCGTTGAAGGATTTCGTGGTGCGGGAACACATGACGTCGGAACTGGTGACGGGATCGCCGGAAAGTAGTCTGTCTGACGTGATGGGGCAGATGACGGAACACCGCATTCGACACCTTCCCATCCTGGAGAAAGACCGATTGGTAGGGATTATATCGATCGGCGACGTCGTGAAAGCACAGCACGATCAGCTGAGCATGGAAAACCACTATTTGAAAAATTATATTCAGGGGTAAGGCTTTGCCACCGTGAGGATTCCTGACGCAATGCGACCCGCCGAACGCAGCTTCCGCTGTGGCTCCCCGTCCCTCCGTACCTTGTCGTAAACGAAAGTTGTGGTGCTTGTATGGCTTCCCTTCCCCACACCCATATTTCCCTTACTCGTCCGGCCCTCGTTGGCGTGTTGCTGCTCTGCTGCCTCTTCATCGCCCTGCCATCCGCGGTCACCGCGCAGACAGAGATTTCGGCGAAAGTCCTGCTGGAACCGATTGTCGATGAATACGGCCCCGAGTATAGCGACGTAGAAACAGCCATTGAGCAACTGCGATCGGGACGCCTGAGTGACGCGCGGGAATCCCTGGCGAAGGCCCGCGAGAAAAACGCGGATCTTCCGCCCGCGAACATGATGTTGGCGGAAATCTTGCTGCGACTCCGACAGGCCAACCTGGCTGTCGCGGCGTTGGAGGAAGCAGCCCGAGAAGCTCCCGATGATCCGGCCGCCTATGCCTTCCTGGGCGACATCGCACTGCGAAATCGGCGGTTCGCGGAAGCCGGTTTGCTGCTCGAAAAAGGTCTGGAGCTATCCCAGCAGTACACCGCGAACGACAAGCAGAAAAAGCGGTTGTTGTTGAGCATCTACCCCGGACTGGCCGCGCTCGCCGAGCGAAACGGGGATTGGGCGACATCCAAGCAGTACCTGGAAGACGCGCTGCAAGTCGACAAAGACAGTTCGATGAACATGATGCGCTACGGCCGCGTGCTCTTCAAAATGGCCAAGGACACGCAGGGCGAGGAGCAAGCACTCCGGATCTTCCAAAATCTCTACAAGAATGACCCCGAAAAGACGGTCTACCCGGACGTGAACATGGCTCTGCTGTATCAGCAGGCCGGCAAGCCGAAAAACGCCGAACTGTTGATGCAAAGAGCCGTCGATAAGAACGGCAACAACTTGCGCACGCGGCTGTCGGTCGCCAAGTGGGCTCTCGACACGAACAGGGTCGACATGGCGAAGGAAAATGCCGAAGCCGCGTTGAAACTGGATCCTTCGTCCCTGGAAGCCAAACTGTACGTCGGGCTCGTCGGCCGTTTCACGAACAATCTGGGCGTCGCCGAAGAGATGTTTCGCAGCGCTCATGAACAGGCACCGACGAACCTCTCCGCGCTGACGCAGTTGTGCCTGGCACTCGTTGATCAACCGGACGAAGCCAAGAAGCAGAAAGCTTTCGACTACGCGAAGATGAACCTGCAGATGCATTCCGATCCGAACCAGGCAGCGGGACGCGAGGCCGCGGTCACGTACGCCTGGGTCCTATCCCGCCTGGGCAAATCGGCCGAAGCCTTACAACTGATTCAGAAGTTGATGCCGACGGTGGGCGCAATGAGTGCCGACAGTGCTTACTACGCGGCCCAGATTCTCTTCGACAGCGGACAGAACGAGGCGGCTCGAACGATCCTCGAGCAACGGCTTGCCAGTGAAGCCGTGTTCCCGAACCGAGACGAAGCGGAACAACTCCTCGCGCGAATCCGCAACCCCTAGGGTCCTGGCACAGCGGAGATTTGGGGGGCCACGGGCTCTGCCCAGTAAGACGATAGCGCGGGTTCGATAGCCCCGGAACTGGCGTAGCCAGATAGCACCCAATCCCGAAATCAAGCTGGGACAAGACACGACAGCGCGTCGCACTTCCGTGTGGCGCCTCCTTGCCCCTTGCGACTCGGAAGAAGAGTCGCCCCAGACGCTCGGGGTCCGTGCGACATGCACCGGTTGGCAGATGCCCTGCACGTGGCTCACCACGCGACGAGTGCCCTCGGTGCGCGATGATTGCAAGGCGCGCAATAAAAGGTCGTGGCACGTCGCTCCGTCGTCGTACCACGACCTCCATCCTGAAACGAGACAGACGACTTTCGCCGACCATGTCTCGCCCTCCCGGTAATATGGTTATACCGGGCTTATCGGCATCTCCTTCCCCGCGTCTGAAGCCGATTTCTCGTCTTCTAACGAGCGTAACGCCATTCCCGGCGAACAACGAATCCAGACCGCGGTCCATCGACGGAGGGACATCCGATGTCAGGCTTTCGCCCCCAATAAAAAAACACCGGGTCCTCGCCAAGAGGGATCCGGTGTTTCGAACCGTGTAGCGTCGGTCGAGTCAGATCAGTCAGCCGTGAAGAGCTGTCACATTCTGCAGATCATTGCGTTGCGGATCGTCCGTCGGTGGGCAAGGGGCTGCTAGTTTCTCCACGAGAAAGGAAAACGCCAACGGCGGGCCGAATCGTCGGGTGCTGGAGGCTCAGGAACCGGGGGAGGATCGGGGACTTCCGCCTCGTCAACCGGTTCCGGCTGCATGGGGGTCGCCTCTTCACTCGGCATTGGAGGCGGCATCGCGCCCGAGCCGATGGCCTCTTCGGGCAGCGGCGCAACTGTCAGATCGGATGCGTTGGCGGCGCATTCGTCCGAGCAGCCACCATCGACCGCCGCGCAACTTCCGCCGGTGCAATGCGTCACCTTTGCGTGGTGCCAGCGGAAGCTCTTGAAGGAAGGCAAGCAGAGCGTTGGTGGACAACAGGAGCCTTGGAACGGGAATCCACCACAACCGCCCAGACAGGCCCCGTGACCGCAGACCGAGCGGCGAGGCGACAGCGTGTCACAATGGCTTTTCTTCTCCTGACAGTAGTTGGCCCAAAGAGATTCACAGTAACTGGTATCGTCTTCGCAACACGGGCCGGATAGGGCGTTACCGGTCGGATAGGCGGCGACCGAACCAACGGCCGCTTCCTGATGCTGGCCGATGATCGTCTCGGCACAGAGTGCGGGGGCCAAGACCGACAGGGTCAGGGCCAGGGTAATCAAAGGCTTCATGGAAGGGACTCCTTTCAGTTTGGAAAGCTTCCGTCAACTGAGAGCCGGATGGGGTGGGCGAGACCGGGCCGTCGCTTTTCGCAGG
The DNA here is from genome assembly GCA_963776055.1 of uncultured Planctomycetaceae bacterium. Taxonomy (GTDB): domain Bacteria; phylum Planctomycetota; class Planctomycetia; order Pirellulales; family Pirellulaceae; genus CAVZLD01. The sequence continues at coordinate 260,082 of CAVZLD010000002.1, forward strand.
GGATGCCAGGCAGGAACGAAGAACGGCGCGACGACTTGCTTCTACCTGAAGCATGCGCACGCACAACGATCAGGCAAATCAGCCACGAATATTTTTCGCTCGAAAGTAGTAACAACACTCCGGCTGCAACCACTGGGCAATGCTTGACCTAACCCGCGATGAAGACTCTCACGTGAGCGGCAGAGAATGCGCAAACTTTGACGGGCCTGGCTACGGGGTCCCAGCCGAAGACAGCTCGCAGATGCGCTGCCACGCCCGCGTATCGGGCGCGTTCGAACTCGTAGAAGGCGAGAGGAACCGGGGCAAGCCACGGGCGGCGAAGCGATGGCGCAGAATCAGGCGGATGGGCTTCGAACACGCGAACCGACAAGTCCGACGAAACGTGTTCGCGAGGTGCCTGCTACCGATACAACGGCTCACTCTCTTGCGACTGATACGTTGCCGCGTCGGGCGAGAGACCGTTCTGGTGCTGCGTCGAAAGCACGGTGGCAGCCAGCACAATGCCGATCAGCACCAGCCATACGGCCAGGCGAGCCGAGAAGCGAATCAAGCCCAGCGTGGGGCGCACCAGAAAATACCCCAGACCGACAATCAGTAGTCCACCAAGAACGATGTATGTACGCATGCCGCCCGCTCCTTTCGTCGATTCGGCCGCCTCACGCCGCGCGCGACGACGAGTATTTCGGCAGGTGCCGCTGGAGAGCCTCTTCCAGAATCTCGGAACGGTCGCGTCCTTCGAGCTGGGCTAGGGCGTTCAATTGGGATTGCACTTCGGCCGAAATCTGCAACGGCCGCGGCTTCTCCACTCGCGAAGCAGTGGACACGGCACTCCGCAGCGCATTCAACGGTTCGCGGACCAGGACTCGATCGAGTGTTTCGAGTCGCGCACTGCTGTCAATCAGCATCTCCCGCTCGCGAACACAGGCAGCCAACAGCGAGATGGAGCCCCACAGCCCCACGGCGATCGCGGCGAGAGCGAGAATCACCGAAGCCTGGTGGTGAGAAGTCGTCGAAGAAGCATGCGCCGAGTAGCTCAGCACCGAGGCCGCAAGCACCAACACGGCGGAAGGCATCTGGTCCATCGTGATTCCTTTCACTAGCAAATGGGAACAAAGCCCACCGAATCCTTGGGGGCCATCGCAGTTTACCCAGCTCAATCCATCGCAGACGACATGCGCCGCAGCAACACGTCGTTCGGACCGGCGTCGGAGAATACTTGCGGTAGATTCGACTGTCCAGGCCGGTTTTCCGATCCAACATCTCGCGCCCCATGCCGGGCGGGCCCTCCGCAGGTCGTGAGCGAGAGGAGGGAAGTTTTTCGGCCGGACTTTGATGGCGGAAGCCGGCACCGGCCGCTAAGATCTCAACGGTGGCCGAGCGCTCTGCCCCTCGCTGGCAGGCCCTCGGCGACCGATCACTTGGGTTCCGAAGGCCAGAAGGATCGGGCTTCGCCCAGAAGACCACGAAGGAAGGAAGCCAAATGCCGGCGAAGATCTTGATTATCGGAGCGGGTCCGGGCGGACTGGCCGCGGCGTTACTACTCGCACATGCGGGCTTCCAGGTGGAGGTCTTCGAACAACAACCGTACGTCGGAGGACGGACCAAGACCTTCGATCAGGCCGGCTTCCGCTTCGACTTGGGTCCCACTTTCTTTCTGTATCCGACGATTCTGAAGGAGATCTTCCAGACCGTCGGCCAATCCCTGGAAGACCATGTCGAGCTGATTCGCTTGGATCCGCAGTATCGGCTCATCTTTGGCCAGGGAGGCGAGCTGCTGGCGACACCCAACCCACAGGAGATGGAGCAGGCGATTGCCCGCTTGTCGCCTCAGGACGCGACAGGGTTTCGGGCGTTCATGGCAGAGAACCGCGAAAAACTGTCCCGCTTCGAGGCGATTCTGACCTCACCGTTCGACCGGTTTCGTGATCTGATGCGTCCCGAGGTCCTTCGGGCGCTACCCTACTTGCGGCCCCGGTCTTCGCTGGACCGCGAACTTTCCCGGTTCTTTCGCGACCCCCGCGTGCGGCTGGCTTTCACGTTTCAGGGAAAGTACGTCGGCATGTCGCCGCTGCGATGCCCGAGCCTGTTTTCCATACTGGCTTATCTGGAGTATGAGCACGGCATTTTCCACCCACGAGGCGGTTGCGGAGCCGTTTCGCAGGCGATGGCTCGGTTGGCCGAGCAGATGGGTGTGAAGCTCCATCTGGGCGAACCGGTCGAGGCGATTCTCTGGGAAGGCCGTCGCGCTCGCGGACTCCGCACCGCGCGACAGACCGTGCCAGCCGACGCGCTCGTGATCAATGCGGACTTCGCTCGCGCGATGACCCGTCTGGTGCCCAACTCACTTCGCCGACGGTGGACCGATCGAAAACTTGCGGAAAAAAAATACTCCTGCTCGACGTTCATGATGTACCTCGGTCTGGAGGGGCTCGAGCCGGACGTCGCCCACCACACGATCTACCTCTCGCGCGATTACTTGGCGAACCTGGCCGACATCGAGCATCACCATCGGCTATCCGATGACCCATCGGTATATGTGCAGAATGCGTGCATCACCGATCCCGATCTCGCCCCCGAAGGCCACAGCACTCTCTACGTGCTGGTCCCCGTCACTCACCAACACCCGAACGTCAATTGGCAGCAAGCGCGAGCTCCTTTCCGCGAAGTTGTGCTCGACCAAGTGGAACGGATGGGCATCCGCCAACTTCGCTCCAGAATCCGCACGGAGCACGTCATTACACCTGACGACTGGGACCAGCAGCACGAAATCCATCGGGGAGCCACTTTCAATCTGTCGCATAACCTGGGCCAGATGCTGCTGCAACGTCCTCACAACCGATTTGAGGACCTCCAGTCGGTCTATTTGGTCGGTGGCGGCACCCACCCCGGAAGCGGCCTGCCCGTGATCTATTCCTCCGCTCGCATCGCAGCCCAACAGATCTGCGACGATCTTCGCGTGCAAGCCCAGCTCAACCCGTCATCGCGCAGACCTTCTCGCCGCGACGGATCCGGACGTGCTGCTGACTCCGCGAATGTGCGGGCATAAACCGCGTGCCCTCGTCATCCCCTAACACCCAATCCGGCTGCATCAGAACACGAAAGAAAACGCTCCACTATGGATCTGTTGGACCAACTGCTGGAACGTACCAGTCGCACGTTCGCCCTTTCCATCCCGCTGCTGCCAGAGCCGTCTCGCCGGGAAGTGACGCTTGCGTACTTACTGCTGCGGATCGCCGACACGCTGGAGGATGGAATTCAATTGTCACCCGACCGGCGGCAGGAAGCTTTAGAGCAACTGCTTGCGGTTGTCTCCCACGTTGACGTCGGCGGCGCGGAGCAGTGGAGCCGCACCTGGTCTGCCACGCAACCGGTCGATCAACCAGACTATCTGCGACTGCTGGAGGAGTTCCCGCGCGTGCTGGAATGCATTGGGCAACTTCCCTCTCGCTCGCGTCAGGTGATTCTGCGGCACGGCGAGCGGACGATCGCCGGCATGCGCCGGACGGTCCAGGTGATGGATACAACGGGCACACTGCGATTGGAAACGGTCGATCAACTCCGAGAATACTGCTACATCGTCGCCGGAATCGTCGGTGAAATGTTGACCGAACTGTTCCTGCTGCACTGGCCTACGCTGCAAGACGAAGCGGATCGGCTGCGCACGCTGGCCCCGTTTTTCGGCGAGGGGCTGCAGCTGGTCAACATTCTCAAGGATGCCGACACCGATGCGCGGGCAGGACGTTTTTACTTGCCAAGCCATCTACAGCCGAACGAATTGTTCGAGATTGCGCGGAATGACCTGCAATTAGCACAGCAGTACATTGAGGCCTTACAACGCGGCAAAGCTCCCAAAGCGGTGATCGCCTTCACACGATTGCCGGTCGAACTGGCCGAACCAACGCTTTGTCGGGTCGAGCAATGCGGCCCCGGCTCGAAGCTCACGCGGAGCGAAGTAAGTCTCGTTTTGGACCGCGTCCAGACCGATCTGGTCCTGAGCGATGAAGCACACGGGTGAACAGCACCGTGAACAGCACCGCGAACAGGCCCAAGCGGGGTTTCATGCCACGTGCCGCAGCCGGCGGGCTTACCGACCGATAGCGCGCAGTGAGATGGTCACTTGAGAGGATTCCGCCACGTGAAAGCATGCCTCGGAAAAGGACGGGGGTCCGAAACGACTACCGGCCGAATTCGAAAACCCGTAAGGTTCGCGGGGCAGACCGAATCCGGACTTCGTCAGGGAACCATTCTCGTCTCGATCGAGGTAGACCGCCACCGCGTAGTCGCCGGCAGGCAGGTCGGAAAGCACCCATCGAAGAATCGGATCTGCCGTGGTGAGACGAGCGGAGCGAACCGGTCGTGTGCGATCGGCGAAATGCTGTGGATCGTCAAACAGGGCACAGTGAACAATCCCCCCTGGGTCGACAATGCCTTCAATGACCACGGTCAACGTATGTCCGACGGGGTTCGCGGATCGGTCCGCAGTCTCCGCTGGCGTTGCGAGGCGCGGGGACGGGTTCACGCGTCGGCTCGTCGATTCCGATGGTTCAACCGATGGGTTCTGCCCCGGTTGAGATACCGACGGAGCGCAACCGGTGAGACCAATCCACACGCAGCACCAGATGGGATGGATCGCTCGACTCATTCGCATCGGCACGCTACCCGGGGCTGCAAGGCGTCGAAAAAGTCGTAGGATAGGCGTTCTCCCGCCATGTAACAACTGTTTGAGTCGTTGATGACGCAACAACCGCCAGTCATCCAGTGGAATTCGCAGCCCTCGGGCGCCGGCCATTCCCTCCCGATGGAAGTTCTCGACCTGCGCAAGTCGTACGGTTCGGTCACGGCGTTGGATGGGTTGTCCTTGCGTCTCTCCGCAGGCGAGCTGGTGGCACTTCTGGGTCCCAATGGTGCCGGCAAGTCGACCCTCGTGCGGTGTGTTTCGGGACGCGTCGTGCCGGACCGGGGCGAGGTCCGCCTGCGTGGCGCGCCCGCCGACGCCACCCGCCGTAGTCGGCTCGTTGGCTGGGTTCCTCAGGAAATCGCACTCTATTTGGACCTGAGCGCTCGCGAGAACCTGCAGATTTTCGGTCAACTGCATGGCTTGGGACGCTCAGAATTGGCACGCAGATCCGCGTGGGCGTTGGAATGGACCGGCTTGGCGGACCGAGCCAGCGAGCCACTGCGGAATCTTTCGGGCGGGATGAAACGCCGAATCAACATCGCTTGCGGCGTCCTGCATCATCCGCCGGTCGTGCTGCTCGACGAGCCAACGGTGGGCGTGGACCCGCAAAGCCGCGAACGGATCTTTGCGATGTTGGACCACCTGCGGCAAAACGGCTGTGCCCTGCTCTTGACCACGCACCAGCTGGACGAGGCGGAGCAGCGCAGCGATCGGATTCTGATTCTCGATCATGGCCGCTTATTGGCCGCCGGTACCTTCCAGGAACTTGTCGATCAGACTCTCGGAGAAGGTCGGCAGGTCCGGTTGCGGCTGAGTCGTCCGCCCGAATTCCCGATCGCCGGACTGCAGGCGACTCCCCATCAGGCGGGCATCTACCATGCGCGGGTGGATGACGTCGCTCAGGAACTGCCGCAACTGCTGGACGAGCTGCGGAAAGCCGATTGCGGCGTCGAAGGCGTCGATGTGCGACGGCCGCGGCTGCATGACGTGTACCTGCATTTGACCGGACGCGAGTTGCGGGAATGATTCGGACGATCACGCGAATCGGTTTTTTGCGACTGCTGCACGGGCGACTCGAGCTGTTGCTGATCTTCGTCGTGCCCATCCTGTTCTTTAGCATCTTCGCGCTGATTTTCGACCGACAGATTGGGGATCGAGAAGACACACAAATCGATGTGGCAATCGTCGCCGGAACGGACAACGCGTATCGATCGGCGCTCCAGGAGCGATTGCAGCAGCACCTCAGCCTCCGAATCGATGAACCACCAACCGGCAAACCGACGACTCGCGAACAGGCTCGGCAATGGATCCGGCAGGGTCGCATTCAGGCAGCCGTCATTCTCGATCCGTCGGGCGATCCGGCGCAGCCTGCCGAATCTCCGGAGATTGAGTTGCTCGTCGATTCCTACGATCCGGTGGCGACGCAAATGCTGCAGGGCTTGGTGCTGCAAGCCGCCCTGCAAGCACAGGCGGAAACTCTCGCCACCCCGCCGCTCCGCCGATTACCTCCCGCTGCAGGTACTTCGGCACAAGACGACGCACAAGACGACGGGCCGCCGCGCGGGCAATTCCTGGACGCCCCCAGATCGAACGCGAAGCCTGCCGATTTCCCGTCGCCCTCCGACCGATCGCCGGAACCTGTCCGCTCGGCCCTGGAGATCGCCCCTCCGCGACTACTCGTTGTCGATGTCTTGGGCGAGCAGAAAGCCAATCCGGTGGTCTCGATGTACGCCGCCGGGATCGCCGTCATGTTTCTGCTGTTCAGCGCAACCGGTGGAGGAGGATCGCTGCTCGAAGAACGAGAGTCACAGACATTGGAGCGTTTGCTGGCCACCCGCCTGACGATGGGACAATTGCTGGTCGGCAAGTGGCTCTACTTGATGCTCGTTGGATTCCTCCAGGTCAGCGTGATGTTTCTCTGGGCGCAACTGGTGTTCCGCGTAGACCTCTGGGGCCACCTACCCGGTTTCTTGGCCATGACGATCGTCACCGCCTCGGCTGCCGCCAGTTTCGCGCTCTTGCTGGCAACCGTTTGTCACAGCCGCACGCAGTTGAATGCGATCTCGGTCATTCTGGTGCTGACAATGTCGGCGTTGGGCGGGAGCATGGTCCCGCGGTACGTGATGAGCAGCTCGATGCAGCGATTGGGCCTGTTCACGTTCAACGGTTGGGCGTTGGACGGCTATCTGAAGGTGTTCTGGCGTGATCTTCCGGTCGGGGCTCTCGGACCCCAATTACTTGTGCTCGGCGGCTGTGCGATCGGATTCCTACTGATCGCCCGACTGCTGGCTCGACGCTGGGAAACCGAGTAAATCGCCGGTTCACAAGCCGGTCGAAGAGTGCGTCCTGTGCCCCATACCCGCGATCGTTTTGCTGTATTTTTTTGACAATTCTGATTAACCTTGAAGAGAGGCTACCCCCTATCAGAAGGCGAACACCATGAGTCGTGCCGCGTCCCGCCCCCGGTCCTCAACTCGCTCGCTGCCACGATTGGAATCGTTGGAGGCGCGCGAGATGCTTGCCGGCGACGTGGTCAAGGTGAACTTTCAGCTCGACGACGTCATTGACGAAGCGGTTTACCCGGAGCTGCAAGGATATGTCGCCGATGACGGCTCGGCCTACGGCGACCGCGGCAACGGCCTGACCTACGGTTGGCTGGACGGTGATCTGTCACCGGACACGCAGTCCGAAACCCGCAACCGCAACAATGGCGCCGCGCCGGACGAGCGCTACGACACGCTCAACCACATGATCAAAGGCGACCAGCACAGTTGGCAGATCGATCTCCCCAACGGGGCCTACCGAGTCTATCTGGTCTCGGGAGATCCCAGCCACACGGACCAGATCGAGGATTTGGAGCTCATCAGCGGTCCCAATTCGCTGTTACTGGACGATCCCGATGGGCAGGATCATTGGGACGAATACACGGTCGAAGAGTTCGTGGTCGTGGATGGCCGGCTGCGGTTGTATCCCTCCCTCTCGGGCACCAACCAGAAACTGGCCTTCCTTGAGATCACGCAGTTGTCTCAGCCCGAACCGCCAGCGGTTGTCAGCGGTTCGGTCACCGACGTCGGCAGCTTCTCCGCCACGCTTGCCGGCACGATCACCGACACGGGCAACGAAGACCCCACCGTCACTCTCTTCTATGGAACAACCGATCACGGCACGACCACGGCCTGGGCCAGCTCGATCACGCTGGGAGCGCAGTCGGGCGACTTCTCGGCCCGTCCCGCAGATCTGCTTCCCGGCATGACCTACTACTTTCGCTGGCGCACCGTTAATTCAGCCGGCACCGCCTGGTCTTCGGCGACCGGCAGCTTGGAGACACTGCCGTTACGCGTGGCGGAGGTGGAGACCGATCCGGCCACCGCGATCCAGGCCCGCGCGGCAATGATTCCCGGTCGCGTCACCGACGTTGGCAGCGAAACGCCGCAGGTGACGCTCTATTTCGGCCCGCAGGACGGCGGCACCAACCCGGCCGCTTGGGCCTCGGCGGTCGCGCTCGGTGCGCAAGACGGATCGTTCGCGGCGGCGCTGGAAGACCTGGACCCGACCACGATGTACTACTATCGAGCGGTCGCGACCAATGCGGCTGGGACGAGCTGGCAAGATGCAACCCGGTCGCTGACGACACTCACGATCGAATTACCGGCAGTGGAAACGGATACGGCGATGGATGTCGAGGCGTTGGTCGCCACGATGCGTGGCCGCGTGACCGACGACGGCAATGAAGCCCCCCAAGTGCAACTCTACTGGGGAACTACCGACGGCGGCACCGATCCCGCGGCCTGGCAGGCCACGGCGGACCTGGGCCGGCAATCGTCCGAGTTCGCCTGGACCGTGGGCCAACTGCAACATGGCACGACGTACTTTTATCGAGCCCGAGTCGAGAACTCCGCCGGATCGTCGTGGTCGAACGTCGCGGACAGCTTCACTACGCTGACTGCCACTGTGGCACAGGTCGCCAACGATCCGGCCTCCGAAATCACCAGCACCACGGCCCGGCTGGGCGGTCACGTGGTCAACCTGGGGAACGATCCCCCTGATATTCGCCTGTACTATGGCACGATCGATGGCGGGACCAACGCCGCCGATTGGCAAGCCTTCGTTGAGTTTCCGGATGAGTACGGTACCTTCTCCACGACGCTCAGTGGACTGGCCGCCGACACCGAATACTTCTTCCGATCGCAATCGTCGAACGCGGCGGGCATGGCGTGGGCACCGGCTTCTACCTCCTTTCGTACCGCCACGGCACCGGTGCTGTTAATCACGGAATTGATGGCAAGCAACGAGACCACCTTGTCCACGCGCTTGCGCAACGCCCGGCGGATCCTTCGGTCCCGCGATGACGCCGGACTGGATTGAACTGCACAATCCGTCCGACCAACCAGTGAGTCTGGCCGGCCTGCATCTGACAGACGACCGCACGGACCGGACGAAGTGGGCCTTTCCGGCCGACGCCCAGATCGAGCCGCGCGGGTACCTCGTCGTTTTCGCCTCGGGGGAGAGCATCACCGACCGTCGACTGGATGAGCGCGGCAATTACCACGTGAGTTTTCGACTTTCGGTGGACGGTGAATATCTCGCCGTCACCGCCGCCGACGCGTCGGTCCTGCACGCCTATGACCCCGATTTTCCGGCCCAGCGTCCGGACATCTCTTTCGGGCTCGGTGCCGATGATCAGACACATTTCTACGCTCAGGCGACGCCGGGAGCGGACAACGTCGAAGGGGAGATCAACTTCGTCCGCGACACCTCCTTTAGTGTGAACCGCGGCTTTTTCACCGAGCCGTTCACGGTCGAGATCTCCACGAAGACGCCCGGCGCTACCATCGTCTACACGAGGGACGGCTCCGAGCCGACGCTGAGTCACGGGACCCAGGTTCCGGCAGCCAGTGAGGACGTTGCCCCCGTAGCGAACCTGATGATTTCCCACACCACCACGTTGTGCGCAGCGGCGTTCAAGAACGGGTACGAACCGACCAACATTGACACCCAAACCTACCTGTTCCCGGACGACGTGTTGCGGCAAAGCGAATCGTACGGCACGGACGGTTCCGGGCTGCCCGACTTTACCGCCTGGGGGCACTCCGGAAAGAACGGCGACTGGGAAGTCGACCCGGACATCGTCCAGCATCCGGTCGCCGAAAACCGGTGGACGGCGGACGACCTTCGCGCAGTGCCCACTCTGTCGCTCGTTCTTCCCTGGGAGGACATGTTCGTTGCGGGGTCCGGAATCTATCTCTCGGGAACCGGTTCGCCGCGTGCCGTTTCCATCGAACAGATTTTGGGAGATGGCACAACCGGTTTCCAGATTGACGGCTCCGTGCAGATTCAAGGGGGATCGAGTACGAACCGATGGAAAGCCGACAAGCTGTCGATGCGGCTGAAATTCACGGAAGACTTCGGTCCCACGAAACTGAAGAATCCCCTCTTCGGCCCCGATGCAACCGATCAGCTCGACACGATCGTCCTCGATGCGGTCCTGAACTACGGCTTCCATCACCCCAGCACGGGACAAACCGATTATGCCAAGTTCATCCAGGACCAGCTTGTCGCGAACCTACAGAATGCGATGGATGGATACGCACCCCATGCCCGGTACCACCACCTGTATATCAACGGACTGTATTGGGGAATGTACTATGTCCACGAGCGTCCCGATGCCTCGTTCGCGGCCGAGTACCTGGGTGGTGAAAAAGAGGACTATGACGTCCTGAAGCACAACTCGAATACGGCAGTGGATGGAACGACGGCCAACTATCGCGCCATGTTGAACGTCGCACGACGGAATCTAGCAGATCCGGCCAACTATCAAGCGCTCACGGAAATCCTGGACATCGACGATTTCGTGGATTACATGCTGCTGAATTTCTATGTCGGTAACACGGACTGGGCACACCAGAATTGGTATGCCTCCTTCAACCGTGTCGATCCAGAAGGGAAATGGCGCTTCCACAGTTGGGACGCCGAGCATGTACTCAAGAGCGCGAGCGAGGATGTTACTTCCAAAGACAATTCCGGCGGCCCCACCGAGATCCATCAAAACCTGATGGCGAACGCGGAATATCGGTTGCGTTTCGCCGACCATGTGCATCGGCACATGTTTCACGATGGCATCCTGACTCCGGACAACGCGGCGGCTGAATACCGCAAATTGATGGACGAAATCGACAGGGCCGTCGTTGGAGAAACCGCCCGTTGGGGCGACAACCGAGTGCGCTCGCCCTATACGCACGCCGACTGGCTGCAAACGCAAAACAATCTCCTGACCGGTTACTTTCCCGTGCGCACGGGCCGTGTCCTGAATCAACTTCGTGCCGATGGACTCTATCCGTCCACTTCGATACCGGCTCCTGCATTCCAAGTGGCGGGGATCGAGATGTACGGCGGTTACGGAGCGTACGACGCGGAGGTGGCGATCTCCGCGTCCGGCGGCACGATCTACTTCACTACCGATGGAAGCGATCCGCGACAATCGGGCGGGGATCCGGCACCGACGGCAGCGGTCTACTCGGATCCGCTCCTGCTGCAGGATCATCTGCAACTGAACGCTCGTCTGCGGACCGCCAGCGGCCAGTGGAGTGCGCTCAGCCAAGCGTCCTTTTTCGGCCATGCCCCGGCGATCGCGGGAACGGTGGCCATCACCGAAATCAACTACAACCCACACGAATCGTTGGCCCAGTTCGGCGATGCCGTCGTAGACAGCGATGAATTTGAATTCATCGAGCTGGCCAATCTCGCTACGCAACCGGTCGAGCTGGCGAACCTCCGGTTTGTGCAAACCGTGGTCGGCAACCAGCGGGAGGGGATCTCCTTCCAATTCGCGCCCCTCGTCCTGCAACCCGGCCAGCGGACGGTTGTCGTGGCCAACGAAGAAGCCTTCCGCACGCGCTACGGAAGCACGATCCCCATCGCCGGCCAGTTTCGCGGACGGCTGAACGATGGCGGCGAGCAGATCACGCTGCTGGACCCATTCGGCGAAGTCGTACAGCAGTTTGAATTCAACGATTCCGGGAGTTGGCCCGGCCGCGCCGATGGCGTCGGCAGCTCGCTGGAAGTAATCGATCCGCTGGCCGACTACCAACGACCATCGAACTGGCGCAGCAGCTCCGAGTTCGGTGGTAGCCCGACGACTCCGGGCATGGGACCGATCAACGACGTGGTGATCAACGAGCTGCTTACCCACACGGACCTACCGCAAATTGACCAAGTGGAGTTACACAATCGCACGGATCGCTCCGTGAACGTGGCAAACTGGTATTTGAGTGACAGCCGAGACGATCTCCTGAACAATCGGATTTCCGCCGAGGACGCCGTCATCCCCGCAAACGGATATCTGGTGCTGGATGAGGAAGCCCTCGGGTTCGGCTTCCACGGACAGGAAGAAGACGACGCGTGGCTTGTCGCCGCCGATGCTACCGGAAGACCGCTGCGATTCGTCGACCGCGTGGAATTCGCGGCCACCCAAAATGGAGTCTCCCTCGGCCGTTGGCCCAACGCAAGCGGAGATCTGTTCCCCATGTCTTCCCTCTCCTTCGGCGCAGAAAACACCGGCCCGCTGCTGGAAAGCGTCATCCTGAGCGAGGTGCATTATCACCCGGCTCCCCCGCCGGCCGGTGCGGAACTGCTGCAGGAGGAACTCGAGTTCGTCGAGGTTTGGAACTCGAGCCAAGCAACCATGGACCTCAGTCATTGGCGACTGAACAAAGCAGTCGATTACTCCTTCGCCGAAGGATTCTTGCTACCGGCCGGAACGGGAGCCGTGATCGTAGCATTCGATCCCGTGGCTGAGCCGCAGAAAGCCGACGCCTTCCGATCGATCTTCGGGATGCCCGTCGACGCGCTGCTGCGTGGACCCTACCGGGGAGTCCTGGACAACGGCGGCGAAAAACTGGAACTGGATCGCCCGGAAGATCCAGCGCAGCTCGGACAAGGATACGTACTGGTCGATCGCGTGCGCTACGACGACTCCGCCCCCTGGCCGGAGTCGGCGGACGGACAAGGCAACTCGCTGCAACGAACAGCGATCGACGCCTACGGCGACTTGATCACCAGTTGGTCGGCCGAGATTCCCGCCCCCGGTCAAACGCCCTTTGGCCAACTGGTCGGCGACCTGAACGGTGACGGTCTCCTCGATGCGGTCGACATCGACGCCATGACAGATTACGTGCAACAGGCAGATCCGCAAGGCGACCTGAACGGAGATCAACGAACTGACGATCAGGATCGCGACTACCTGATCTCCGAGATCATCGGTACCAGCTACGGCGATTCGAACTTGGATCGATTGTTCGATTCCGCCGACATGATCTTTGTTTTTCAACGGGGCGAATACGAAGACAACGTCGCGGGAAACTCCACCTGGGCCGACGGAGATTGGAGCGGCGACGGCGAATTCGACAGTACCGACTTCATCCTCTCCTTCCAAACCGGCCGCTATGAGACCGGAGCAGCTCGTCCGACGCTGCGACAGGCGGCGATCGAACCTCGGCGCAACGCCCAGAAGCCGGCAACGGCGGACCGCTTCCGCAGCGAAAGCGAACTGGCAGCGGCCGTTGACTGGCTGTTCGCTGACGAAGACTCGTCACGGCATCAGCGCAGCAAGGCTTTCGTCCCCGATGCACCACGGACGGGTGCACCGACGTCGTAACCCGCGACGGCGCCGTTGTAGCAGGCAGGTCGCGAATCGCGACATACCCATCAGGCGACGACGTTCCGCGCAAATCCGTCCGCGTTGAGGGTAACGGCCTGGGCAAATCCACCCACGAAACGAGCCGACTGGACCTCGATTCGAAACAGGTGAAAGTCCGGGAATTCAAAGAGATCCGCCGAATCCGGAAACCGTTCCCGGTAAACCGCAGCCGCGGCCGCATAGTCTGCATCCGCTCGCGTCAACCGACAAGCTTCGCCCTGAATCGTCACACGAGCCAGGGCCTGCGGTGGCTTGTCCACCTCGTCCGACTCCGCCAGCAGCACACTCACTCGAGGATTCTGCATCATATTGCGTGTGTGGGCGGCCAGTTGGCTGACATGTACGAAAATCGCTCGACCGTCCGGCGCAACGACAAACGGCACCATCGATACGTAGGGGGCCCCATCGAGCAGCGTGCCTAGAGCCGCGACACTCCGTGAGCGGACGAGTTGACCAAGTGGCGTGGCATCCATCAGTGGGATTCTCCTGTGTGATGTTCGCTTGCGCTGGCCCGTCGGAGCCGTGATTCGTTGGCCCCCCACCCCGGTCGTTGCGCTGCCTGAACCGGCGTGCGGGATGGGCGTCCACCGGAACTCGTGCGACTCGAAGAGAGAGCTGCCACGTCCCGGCCAACTTACACAACGTCAACTCGGCCTGGTAGTGGACGCCAACTCACTCCGGTGGGAATCCCGCAGAGCGTGGCGGCTATCGGGAGTAGGCACGACCTTTCCAGCCGGCCGGTCGCCCGAAGAACCAACGAAGCAGAGCGAACCACTGCAGGACAAGAAACACCGAGATTCCGAGCGGATGAAGCCACGCCGATCCGATCGGCTGCTGGAACCGGAAAACACCGATCCATCGTGGGAGATAGGCCAAGCCGACCGCGACCCCAAGAACGATCCACACCGAAGTCGGCCAATCGCCGGATAAGGCTCCTCCCATGCATGCCACAAACGGCACCACCTGGCCGCCGAGCAGAACGACCGTGGCAACCAAGATCAATCGCGGCGCGGCGAGGCCCTCGACCGCGTTCTTCGCCAGACCGTACCAGGTATCCCGAGCGGAAGCGTACATCCGGCAGACCGCCAAATCGGTAGCATCGAACAGGTCCGTCGTGGCGCCAGCTCGTCGAAAGGCCCGCGGCAACTGGATCCCGTCGTGCAGCGATTGTCGGACTTGGGCATGCCCTCCCACTCGCTCATACGCGCTGCGACGAACCAAAAACAACTGGCCACAACCGGCTGCGAAGGCGGGCCAGTTCGTGTGGCGCATGCCGACCAGCGGCAAGAAGCCGAGCAGAATAAAATGAATCAGCGGAATCAACAGCGTGTCGAGCCAATTTGTGACACGCTGACGAGGAAACCCGCTGATCAGATCGACTTCTCTCTCTTCCAGGAACCGCACCATCCGCGCGACAGCGGTCGGCTGCAGTCGGACATCCGCATCCAGGAACAGCAGCAGCGGAAAGCCAGCGTGTTGAGACAACTGTTGACAAGCGTATTGCTTTCCGGACCATCCGGGCGGCAGTTCTGCTCCGTGCTCCACACGAATCCGAGGATTCTGTCGCGCAAGGTCACTGACCAGCGCGTACGTAGCGTCGCGGGAATGATCATCCAGCACAATGACTTCTGTGCGCACGCCGGAGCTGGCGGCGGCCGCACGCACGCAATCCACGATCTCCTGTTCCTCGTCGCGCCGGGAATGAGAATCGACACGGCGCGGCTCTCCTCCCCCTCGGCCCCAGGGACGTGCATGTCCGCGGCTGGTGGCGTCGGGCGGTAGAGCGAGAGATTCCACAGCAGGAGTGCCGTCGGTACGGCCGCCAGCGCGAGCGAGGTCCAGGCCAGCGCAGACAACGTCATGGCAGGGGGTCCCCGTGTTCCGGACGAAACCGCTGACCGCGCCAGACGGCCCGCAGACGCCGTCCCCCATCGTAGATTCCACCGATGCCCACTCGGCCAGACAGTAACACCTGGAACTCTTCCGCGCGACGACTCTTCACCTGCTCGGCCAACCGGTCCTGCGTCGTGACCAGCGCCAACTCCAACCGTTCGTTCCACGATGATGCGGTAGTTGTGGCCTCCGCGGAGCGCAGCGGCCGGCCGAATCGAACCAGGATCTCCGCCAGTCGCTCCTCCCAATAAGCGTATTCGATCGCCAACGGAAGGAAGGTGCAGCCGGGCACATGCTCCGCCAGATAGGCCAACCCGGGCTCAAAGCGAGGCGGGCACTCCCGCGAATCGCGAAAGCTTCCCTGCGGCGTGATCCACAGCGCCCGGTCGGAGCCCTGCAGAATCGCGAGGCTGTGCCGCAGAAACACTCGCGCCCCGGCGGGTGAATCCGGCTGGATCCCAAAGAACCCCAAACGCTCGAACAGTCGATACCGTCCGAGTGCCTGCCGATCGATCGGCGCGTGGGTGGCACGCCCGGGGAAGAGTCGGTCGCCCAAATACAAACCGACGAGCGGATCCCACCAAGCCGGATGATTGAGGAAAACCACCAACGGGCCCTGGTCGGGAATCTGTGGCAAGCCATCGCGGGCAATCCGCACCGAGCGGAAGTGGCGCCGCAGGTACCGACGAATGTAGCCCATAAACAAAAAGTTCAGCCAGGGCGAGATGGGGGGAACGAATCGCTCGGATTCAGCTGCCGATCCGTGTTCGCCCGGCTTCCGGCCACTCACCCGTCGGGAGGTCGTCATGCAACTGCGGCCGGTCCGGCCACTCCGTCATGATCGAGCGTATTGGCGGCGATCCACCCGGACATCATCACCATCGGCATCCCGGGTCCCGGATGGGCCGAACCGCCCGCCAAGTACAGTCCCTTGAGATCAACGCTTCGATTGGCCGGCTTGAACGCACCAAACAGTCGACCGTGACTGGCCAAGCCGTAAATGGCCCCGTTGAGCACGTGATAGCGACGATCAATATCCTCCGGCGTAAGGACCCGCTCACAACGAATCCGCTGCTCCAGGTCTGGCATACCAGCGGTGTTCGCGAGTTTTTTCAGAATCGTTCGCCGGTAGTCGGGCAACATCTGCTGCCAATCATGCCCCTCGCGTAGATACGGCGTGTGTACCAGGACGTAGACGCCTCGCCGCCCGGTGGCGCGACCTCCGGTTCTGTTCGTCCCGGAGCGCACAGGTAACATGTTGGGTCGGGCGCCGGTCGGCCCTGCCGATAGATCGCATCGAACTCTTCATGCGCATCCCGCGAAAATACGAAGTTATGGTGCAGCAGGTGTTCATAGGCCTGCGACAAACCAAGGTACAGAACGACTCCCGAGCAAGCCGGCTCGTAAGCTCGGCGTTGCAGGAACCGATCGGCGCATGCCGGAGGTAGAAGTTCGCGATGCGTGCGGACCGAATCGGAATTCGTGACTACGGCATCGAGCGTGATTTGCTCGCCTGTTGCAGTTTCCAACCCGGTCACGGCACCATCGTTCACCAGAATTTGGCGGACCGCGACACCGGTTCGAATATCCACTCCCAACTCTTCCGCGAGTCGCGTCAGGCGCCGCCGGTACGGCGGCGGTGCCCCCGCGCGGATACCAGACGCCCTCGCCGGTCTGCATGTGGGCAATACCACAGAGCACGGCGGGCGAGGCGTCCGGGGCGGATCCGACGTACTGGGTGAAGTGGTCGATCATCTGTGCAACGCGCCCGTCGCGCACATGTCGCCGCACCGTCCCGGCCACGGTCTGGCCCATTCGTAGCGCCATCAAATCGGACAGCGTGGAGGCCCGAAACGTATTCGACGCATCGAACGTATCACGAATCCCGCCGACGTTGCGCCAGAAAAAGAACCGTTGCGAAACGTCACTCAGTCGTTCCGACAACCGCATAAACTGCGCGTAACCTTCTCCGACGCGTGAATCGCCGGCGAATTCCGTGATGGCCGCCTGCATGTCTTGCGTATCGGCCACCAGATCCAGCGTCGCTCCGTCATCGAAAAAGCACCGCCACTGCGGATCGAGCGGAATTAGCTCCAGGTAATCCGACAGTTCGCGATCTGCTTCGGAGAAAATGCGATACAACACCGACGGCAGCGTGAGAATTGTCGGCCCCATGTCGAAGCGGTATCCCGCCTCGGACCAGACAGCCGCCTTGCCGCCCAGCCAATCGTTGCGTTCGAACAGCACGACGCGATGCCCTCGGGCCGCCAAGGTGCATGCCGCCGCCAGTCCCCCCAGTCCCGCACCAATCACTCCAATTTGAGCGGCTCCGGCATCTTTACTCATCCACCTGTCTCCCCTCGATCTTTTCCTCTGGTCTGCATTCCGCGCGTGCGCGGATCATCTGCCACAGCGCCCGCCAGCGATGGCCCCACCCGGATCCATGCATCAGGGCCAGGTATCCGGCAAACAACTCTCCCTCCTCCGGACCAACTGGCGCGAAGTGAGGCCGCCGCCGCCCGGTTCGCTCCAACACCGTCTTCAGTGCCGTCATCTGCAGCAGGCCTTCCGGGCCTCGCGTCACCCCAAACCCACTCGCTCGGCGTCCGCCGAAATCGACCCGTGGATCTGCGGTCGGCACCAGCATGTCATTGATCACAACACAGCCCGCGTCGATCCGCTCCGCCAACGGCCGCGCTGTGGAAGGTCGACCGAATACCGAAGCCCCCAAAGCATAGGGGCAAAGCCGGTCGATCGCCAAGGCCTGCTCGATCGATGGCACCTCCTGCAGCAGTACGATCGGCGCGAAAATGTCCTCCATCAAGACCGGCTCGCCCATCGCCGGCCCCTGCAGCAGCACGATGGGAATCAGCGAATCATCGGATGCGATGTCACCCGTCAACCGTTGCACGCCGCGTTGCGCGGCACGCTGCAAGAGCTGTCGCGTTTGCAGCACGACGGCCGGTGGTACCGTGACGGGCGAGAGCGACGCCACGCGCTGGATCAGCTCCCGTTGCATTGGCTGACTCAGGGAAGCAGGGACAAACACGCGGCGCGGTGCAATACAGGTGGCACTGCCGTTGAAGCGCAAGCCGAACGCAACCGCTTCCGCGGCCAGAGAAACATCCGCGTCCTCGCAAAGGTAGACCGCATCGCAACCGGACAATTCCATGGTCGATCCCGTGAGCGAATCCGCCGCCAGGGCCATTACCTTTCGCCCCGTCACCGAAGAGCCGGTCAGCACAATCTTGTCGACGCCCACTCGAATGGCGTCTTCCGTCAGACGCGGGTCCTCCGGCAACAGCTGCAACAGGTTCTGCTCGATGCCGGCGGCATAGATCAACTGCTCAAAAAGCCGCGCACAGGCGGTGCCCCCCTGACCGGGTTTGAGCAAAACCGCGTTGCCCGCCACAATTGCTTGCAGCGTCTGAATCCCCGGCAACATCAACGGATAATTCGCCGGCCCCAGAACCAAGACCACACCCAGCGGCTCGCGACGTTTCTCGAGTCGAACGCCGGTGAGCCACAGCGGGCGGCCGCGCCGCGAAAGCCGTTGTCCGCGGAGCACACGAGGCGCTTCCTGCTGCAAGAACCGGGCGGCATCGGCCAGTGGCAGAACCTCCGCCGCCAGTGTTTCTGTGGGCGAGGACCGCTGCGGGACCGATACGGACGCAACGAGCTCCTGCATCCGTTCCACCAGCAGCTGGCGAAAACGGCCGAGGAAACGGACCCGTTGCCGCACCGGTTGTTCCGCCCACGCTCGCTGCGCCGCTTGAGCCCGCTGCAGTCGTTGTTCCGCGTCCACGCTCCGCTCGCTCCTTCGCCCCATTCGTATCGCGGCAGCATCACCGCCGCGCGACGTTTCTCCCACAGTCCGACCATTTGAGCGCCCACTGCGCAGAGCAGCATACCATGGAAAGCGCTTCTTGAAGTTGCGCATTCGGCGTGCATCCGAACCTGAAGCGTCCGTTTGAAAGTTTCGCATTTGGCAAATTCCTCTCTTCCGTTGTGCGGAAAGCCCATAGAATCGCAACCCGAAGCGTCAGCGAGGGAACACCTTAGACCCATTGGGATGTGTCTCCCTCGCTGACGCTTCGGGTTGAGCTGGATCGAAACGCGCAACTTCCAAACGGACGCTTTGGGTTACGACGCGATGCGAGATTGTCGGTCGAGCAGGGATTCTCAAGCGACCCGGTGCGCACCTTCAAAAAGGGCGTTCTTCGGAAATCTCCAGCCGGTGTCTGGGTTATTCGTTGAGCCTGCCCATTTCATCAGCGCCTTCATCAGCGCCGGGGGCTCGCTCAACGGATTCCGCAGCCGCAGGGCGACTCGCCGTGATCGCCGTCGCTCCCCGAAAACCGAGTGCGGACGTGTTCCAGTTGCTGGACCCGCAGCTTTTCTAACTCGTCGCTACGCCGAGTGCGACCGTTACGAGTTACGAGGTTTGCGTGTCAGACCAGGAGAAGTCCGGGATTGCCCATGGCGACGACAGGCTTGCTCCAGAAAGCAGATACGAGCCAGTTTCGGTCCGTTGGAAGGCCAAAAGCCATATTCCGTCACGCTGCAAACGGGCCAAAACGCCAGGAAAGTCGCGACAATGCCAAATTCCCCCAATTCTCCCTGTGAAGAACGCCGCACAAAATCCGGTTCACTACGCCAGGATCGGAAGCAATCGGATCCGATTCAAGGAATGGATATTGGGAGTGGAACGACGCAATGGCAGGGAATAAACAAAACGAATCGGAAAAAGCCCCCCCCTGGATGGGGCAGGTACTGAAGGCGGCAGCCGTTTACAACCTGCTCTGGGGAGCGGTCGTGATTGCAGCTCCAGGGCTCTTTTTCCGATGGATCGGCATGGAGCCGCCGCGCTACCCCCAGATTTGGCAATGCGTCGGGATGATCGTCGGGGTCTACGGCGTCGGCTACTGGATCGCCGCACGAGAACCCATCCGCCACTGGCCGATCGTCCTCGTCGGGCTACTCGGCAAAGTCTTGGGACCGATCGGTTTTTTCCAGTCGGCGATTGCTGGCGATCTGCCCTGGTCTTTCGGCCTGATGATTCTGACCAACGATTTGATCTGGTGGATTCCCTTCGTCGCCATCCTCTACCGGGCCGTTCGTCAGCTCACAGATCCTTCTCTCGACGGTGTGGACAGTTTGACCGCAGAGGAGGCAATGCGCACGGTTCGTTGCCACCGCGGTCAAACACTGGACGAGTTGTCCCAGAGACAACCGGTGCTCGCCGTGTTCTTAAGGCACACCGGTTGTACCTTCTGCCGAGAGACTCTGGCGGATTTGGCAACCAAGCGCCGTTATATCGAATCGCAAGGAGTGACGATCGCCATCGTGCACATGTCCAATCCGCTCCAGGCTACCGAGTTCCTGCAGAGGTATGACTTGGACGACATTCATCGCTTTAGTGATACCAACTGCACGCTGTACAAAGCATTTGGATTGCCGCGTGGCTCTTTCCTGCAACTGTTCGGACGGAAGGTGTGGTCACGAGGAATCGTGGCCGGTCTATTTGGCGGTCACGGAATTGGGGCTTTGACGGGAGATGGATTTCGATTGGCTGGCGCCTTCCTCCTGCGGAATGGCAAAGTGACGGCAGCACGTCGTACGACAAGTGCGGCCGATCAACTCGACTTCCTTGACATCGCGAAACTCGCATCCCACACCGTCGTCTACCGTTCCCCGGCGATGCCTTCTGCCGCGTTCTAACTGATACCACGTGATTTCCCACGCTTCTGCACGAGCTGAGCGTCTCGCCGCGCGGTGCCCTTGCTGCCCGATTGTCGAGTCCGTGTTGCTATCGATTGGCTCACGGAGGGGATCAGAGTGGTACACCGCTCACGTTGCCATCGAGCTTAATCTCGGCCCGAGAAACGGAAAATGTAATACAAAAGCGTCAAGACGGCCTGCAAAGTGGCCGCGACGTAGGTCATAGCGGCTGCATTCAAAACGCTATTCACATATTGCATTTCGGCGGGCGGAACGATGCCCAATTCGACGAGTTGTGCCTTGGCTCGTGCGCTGGCGTCGAATTCTACGGGCAGGTTCACGACTTGGAAGAAGACAACAGCACCAAATAAGGCGATCCCCACGGTAATCAGCGGCTGCAAACTAAACAGGAATCCAAGAATGAAAAAGAGAAAGGCAGTGTTGCTACCGAAACCGGCGATGGGAACTGCCGCATTTCGCACAACCAGGGGAGCATACCTTCTGGCCTTTTGAATCGCGTGCCCCGCTTCGTGCGCCGCGATGCCGATCGCCGCTTGATTCCTTCCGTGATAGACATCCTGACTAAGGCGGAGCACATTGTGTCGCGGATCATAGTGGTCACTTAAGTGGCCGGGGACCATTTCGATATCCACGTCCTGCAAACCGGCCGAATCGAGAATGTACCGGGCTGCCGCTGCTCCGCTAAGGTGAGCACCGACGCGGCTCGCTCTTTCGTAAGCGGCACGAACTCGGCCTTGGGCCCAGATGGCCAGCAGAAAAGCCGGTCCAATGATTACGAAATACCACGGATCCCAAACCAACATTTCATCATCCTCAAGCCTTAGAGTTCTTCTGAGCGGCGGGCCAGAACAGCGTCCGGATTCCCGTAGCGCACAATCCGCTCTCGATCAAAATGCGGAAACGGTTCCTGGTGTATCGAACCCCTGTGGAACCGCTTCATTTTCGAGCTTCCACGTTTCTCCATTCAGTATTTTTGTGGTGATGCCGCTTGGCGGCAAGCCGAAACCGGCTTTGACGCGGCCGGTCGGGGCCGCGGAATAAGCCACGTTTTCGCAGGCGGAGCCCATGACCGCGTTGCGGAGGGGATACTCCTCGATCGCGAACAGCTCCTTGGTCCTCACCTCGATACGTTCCCCATTGCTCTCGCCGCCGGTCGTTGGTGGCGTTCGTTTGTCGCCCGGATCATGGCTCTCCCGGGGACGAGGGCTGCGTTTCAGCGGGCGGCGCCTCCGGATCCGCCACTGCATCGGCGGCGTTTTCCTCGTCGCGGGCGCCATCCGGCGGGATGGGCGTAGGCACGACGAACGTCACCGGTTGGGACAGCGCCGGTTGGCCATTGATCAGTCGTACGCGGAGATTGTGGCATTCAATGGTTTGGCAGCGAAATTCAATCGCATTCACCGATTTCTCCAATGACGTGCGCAGAACCAGACCAAGCGCCAGAAAAAGTAACGGGTAAACGATCCAGCGTTCACGAGTGCTCATAGACGCGTCTTCCTCGGAAAAGGGAAATCCTGAAGCAACCAGCGTGAAGAATTCCCCCGATTCACACAAGCACGGTCCCCCCCAACGAGGCAGACCCTCGCCGTTGCGGGGTGCTGTGCGTCAGACAAGCAAGCTTACTGACGGCGGCCCAGGGAAGAAACCGGGACGACCAGCGGAACTCCGGGGAGTCGCTCGTCTGCGCGTTGCCACCGGAGGAGCATTCGCCACGCCGCCGTGAATCATGCCATGCGGGTGGAGTGATCCGCGCCGTCGTGCGCAACAGCCGCCGAAGTCCGGTTTGTGCTGAAGACGAGGTCCGGCTCCGAGCACACACACACGCGATCTCACGAATCTGCGGCGTGCGGGGCCGCCCGCTGCCCTGTCTCCAGCCACAAGGCTCGTTCGCTGTGTTATGCGCAGAGCGCATCCGTGCTGACACCGGGTCGCCGCGTTTCTCGCTTATGTCTTAAGGAGGAGGACGATCGGAGGCGGGGAGCTGTGAGTGCGAAACGCGATCGGGCCGACGAAAGCCGATTACCGTTTCACGGGCGAAGCGAGCCCTACGTGCGGTGGTGGTGGTTGTCCGGCCCTTTCTCGAAAGAGAATATCCAGTTTCAACTGAAGTGGATGCGCGATAATGGTTTCGGCGGCGTAGAAATCGCATGGATCCGACCGGTCTGGCGTGCATTGACCCCACTCACGTGTTCCGACCCGACGTGGCTCAGCCCGGAATGGGCGGACCTCGTCGCCTTCACGAAAGAGGCAGCCGATTCGATCGGACTGGGGTGCGACTTCACTTTCGGCAGTGCCTGGCCATTCGGGGGCCGGTGCGTCACGCCCGAGCTGGCCCTGCAGGATTTTCACGGGAACCCTCGGCAACGCATGGTCGCTTCATGGGAACACCCGGACGAAGGGTTCGTGGTGAACCACTTGAATCGTCATGCCCTGACGGCCTATGCCGCCTCCCTGATGCCCGCCTTCGCGGCCGGCTTGGCAGGCCCCCCTTCTGCGTTGTTCTGCGATTCCCTTGAATTGGAGACCCGCCAGATGTGGAGCCCACAACTGTGGGCGGAATTCGAGCAGCGATTCGGCTACGACTTGCAGCTATTCGCAGACCGACTCGATGACCTGCCGGACGAGCGTTATGACTATCGCAAAACCGTCTCCGCAGCAATCTGCCGCGAGTTCTTTGAGCCATTTACGGCGATCTGTCACGAACACGGCACGTTGTCTCGCGTGCAGTGTCACGGAGCTCCGACCGATCTGCTGTCGGCTTACGCGGCGGTCGACATTCCCGAAAGTGAAGCTTTGTTGTTCCATCCCTCGTTTTCCCGGATTGCGGCGTCTGCGGCTGCATTGTGCGGAAAACGAGTGGTCAGCGCCGAGACCTTTACCTGCCTCTATGGCTTCCTCGGACGCGACTCGGCCGCCATCCTCCACTGGAAGGAAGAGCAGGCCCTGGACCTGAAGCTACTGGCGGACGCGGTCTTCGCCCACGGCGTCAACCAGATCGTGTGGCACGGCATGCCCTTCAATCCACCGGACGGAGAGAACGAATTCTACGCTTCCACCCACGTCGGACCGGATGCCAGTTTCGTCCGCGACATCCCCGCTTTGAATCACTATTTCACGTCCGTTTGCTCGCTGCTGAAACAAGGCACAACCTGCTCACAACTCGCCCTCTACCTGCCTCTGGAAGACAATTGGATGCGAGACCGAATCGCGCCCGAAGATCGAACCCCCGGGGCAAATTTCCATTGGGAGTTGCGCCACGTCGTACCCCCGGTCGAGACCCAGGGATTCCAGCCGTTGTGGATCTCCCTGCCATTTCTGCAACGCGCGAAGGTCGTGGAGGGCCGCATGCAGATCGGGCCGCTTTCCTTCCCGGGCTTGCTGGTCGACGTGAAATGGTTGGACACCGAGACACTGGATGAACTCCTGCGGTTGGCAGCGGCGGGACTGCCGCTGGCGATGCGCCGGCCGACGCGGGAACCGGGCCGATGCAAGTCCCATGACTACGACCAGCGCCTTCGGCAGTTAATGCGTCTGCCGACCGTCCATCCGGAATTGTCGGCGCTGGGCTTGCGCCCGCTGCTGACCGGTCAACATCTACCGCCTTTCTGGGCGCGTGAGACCGAAGACGCCCTGTACATCTTTTTCGCTCAGCCGGCAGCCGCCACCGTTCGGTATCCCATGCGTTACCGGCAGTCGCAAGCTTCGGCCAGGTCCAAACGATCCGTGGTCCTTGATTGGCGGGGCATGCAGCAGCATCACGAACTGGAATTCCTGCCACATCAGTCGATCGTTTTGCGAATCGCTGCCGACGGAGCGACCTCGTTCGTTGACATCGACTTTGCGCCATTCGATGGAGGCATCTAGTGCGTGTCGCACGGGCACGTCGCGTCTAGTCTGCCAGACGCTGGAAACGAAGCGTCCCCAGCCGGTCATCTCCCTGGATCTCTCGGGCCGTGAAATGGTCCGCATCTTCGAAAACGATTTGCAGGCGAACCGTCTGCTCCGTTTGTGTGGCGGCGAACTCCACCAACCAGCGGCTTCCGCGGGATTCCAGTACCCGCCATGGTCCGCTGCGCTGATCGCTTACCCCGTCCGGTCGATGCAACGACATCTCGAACTGATCCTTGTCGCACACCAGCGTGACGCGGACCGTGGCCGGATCCAATGCCAGTCGCGGCATCGACGATCGATCTTGCGACGGAGCGATGGTCGCGGCACCAGCCGTAGAATTCGGCGACTCCAATCGTCCCTCCCAACGCCCAACCAGGTCCGATCCGTTGGTCGAAAAACAACTGCTCGAGGCCAACAAGATCGCCATTACCAGCCAGACGGGATCACCGATCCGCCGCGCCACACTCAACCTGTCCGACTCCGTCGCATTCATCCGATCAAGACTCTCCACATTTCGCGTCCGCAAGCTGTTTTTGACCGTTGCTACCACCCCCAGTCGGGTCCATCGGCGAAGCGCGGAGCAGCCAACTCCGCTGGCAGGGCCGACGCCCTCTTTGCCGACGCAGCAGGTCGGTCCATCCGGCGAGTATGCTTTTGCGTCCTTACCAAGAGTTCTATAGTAACAAGAAGTCCAACGTAAGCCGCTTGCCGGTCCGAACCGGTGTTCGCTCCGCAGGATTAAGGAATTCGAACGATGACCGTCGCCTTTGCCACTCGATTTCCGTTGCCCTCCGTGCTCCTGGCTTTGGCCAGTTTATTCCTGCTGGGATGCCGGCCGACCGACCGGAGCGTTCCGAACGAGACCGCAAATGCGCTCGCGCCTGCCTCTCCGCGAGTGGTTTGGCCGACGGAGACACACACCGTCGCGGCAATGGCCGAGCCGTTGAAGATCCGGCTGGGCACGCCCGAGTTGACCGCCGGCATTCCGGGGGAAGGCGAGCTGACCGCCGAACAGATCCAGGCGTGGTTGGCCGATCCCGAGAATCACCGCCCCATCTTGCCGGAACTCCCGCCCGGCTTGGCCGCAGCGCAGGCAAATATCCAGGGGCTCGAAGCCAATCCGCTCACGAAGGCCAAGATTGAGCTCGGGCGACAGCTGTACTTCGACCCGCGTCTGTCCGCCGACGGAACCGTCAGCTGTGCCACATGCCATGATCCCGATGCGGGGTACGGCGCCCACACCCAATTTGGCGAAGGGATCGGCGCACAGACGGGAAACCGGAATTCCCCGGTCAGCTACAACCGAATTCTCTCCGGTGCTCAATTCTGGGATGGCCGCGCCCTGACGCTCGAAGCACAAGCGGTGGGACCGATTGAAAACCCGATCGAAATGGGAAACACGCACGCGCAGGCGGTCGCCAAGCTGAAAGAAATCCCCGGCTACCAGCAGCAGTTCACGGCAGTTTTCCCCGCGGCGGGAGCGACGATCGAGACGGTCGGTCAGGCGCTGGCTGCCTTTGAACGAGTGCTGGTCACCGACACGGCCCCGTACGACTATTACGAGACGGTCCGCACGATGGAGCAGCAGCTGGGCGACGAAATCGAGTTCCTCCAAGAAGACGACCCGGAACTGTACGCACGCTACCAAGCCGCCGTGAAAGGCAGTAGCGGCATGTCCGAAAGCGCCAAACGCGGACGTGAGCTGTTCTTCGCCGATCGCGTCGGCTGCACAGCCTGCCATGCGGGAGCGAATTTCACCGACGAGTTGTATCACAACTTGGGCGTCGGCATGGAAGTCGACGAACCGGATTGGGGACGCTACGAAGTCACCAAGCAAGACGCCGACCGTGGCGCATTCAAGACGCCGACGCTGCGCAATGTTGCGCTCTCCGCACCCTACATGCACGACGGCAGCCAGAACTCGCTGGAAGAAGTTATGCAGTGGTACGTAAAGGGTGGCCATCCCAATCCGTACCTCAGCGACAAGGTAAAGAAGCTAGACCTTACCGATCAGGAAGTTCGGGACATCGTCGCCTTCATGGAAGAAGGACTGACAAGTGATTTTCCGAAAGTCCGCCGCGATCGGTTACCGCAATAAGGCGTTGGCAACTGCCCGTGTGCTACAACACGGCGCAGGAATTCGAACTCGTACCAAGCGCCTGATTGACAACGCGAATACGACCGGTAGAATCCGGGAAGGTGTCAGCAAAAAACACAATGGGAAGCTGAGAGCCCGACGCGAAAGGAAACACGTCTAATGCAGGCAAAGGATTCCGTTACGTATCTTCCAGCAACTCGCAGGGCGTTCTGCTCTGTCTTCTCCGCTGCATCCCAGCCCGGCCGAACTCTCGGCGGTCTGATCTTCGACCCACGTTCTTCTCACGGCGGTAACATCGTCGGCCCGTCGCCGTTTCCCGTCGGTTCGCACTCCTTTCAGGCAAATCATACAAAAGGAAGTCGCTCATGAATGCACGAGTTCGTACTTTGACGCTTACCACATTGATGCTGTGGTGTGTTCCTGGTGTTTATGCAGAGACCATCATCAAATTGAATCTCGGAACAGATTCGATGCCGGACGTCCGCCTGGTCGATGGCGTGCTATCCACTGCACCGGACGCCGTCGGGGCAACAAACGGCGATCAAAACACCGAAGTGGCCTACCTGGGCGTTCTCACGGGAGAGGCACCGATCGAGGGCGAAAACGGATCGCTGACGCTGGCCGGCGTCGAACTGATTGGCGAGCCGGCGGTGTACTTCGAATCCACGGTCCTGCAAGAAACGAGCGGAGGCAGCTTTCAGCTGTACAACCCGAACAATGAACTCCTGCTCAGCGGGAACCTTAGGGCACGGTACCCTGTCGGGGCCGATCGGTGGCACCGCAACCGGCGGGTTTCTGACCACCGAATTCGGCGATTTTACAGACGGTCTGCTGCTGCCCACATTGCTCGAGACGCAATTGTCCCGCTCCACGGTTTCCGTCAGCCTGTTGACCGTCAATGAAGGCCAGGGGATGTCTCTGGGAGGCGACGGGCAGCTGGAAGACTTTATGGCGGACGCCAGCGCCAATATCGGCGCGAGTATCCCGGAACCGACCACCAGTTTACTGCTGGCTGTGGGGGCCTTTGCGGTGCTCGTCAATCGTCGTCGGGCCCGTAGCGCCCGCGGTACTCTTCGACCGGATACTTCTTGGCATTCTTGAGCATCTTGTCACGGACTGCGGAGCTCAGATCGATTTCCAACTCGTTCGCCATCGCCAGCAGATAGGAAAAAACGTCCGCCAACTCCTCGGCGATGGCGGACCGGCGGGCGAAGTCTTCCCGCAATTCTCGAGAATGCGGTACCGTAAGCCATTGGAAATGCTCCATCAGTTCGGCGGCCTCAATCGCCAGCGACATTGCCAGATTCTTCGGTGCGTGGAATTGTCGCCAGTCACGTTCCTCCACAAATGCGGCAACCAACTCGCGCAACTCCCGGACCGAAGTGTGTTCGTCTGAGCGGATTGGTGGGGAAGACTTCTCAGATTTCATCGCGATTCTCGCAGTCGATGCGGGATTCTTCACCGGCCGGCACAGCCAGGAAACGCCGCTCGCCAGCGTAGTGCCTTCGACCACTTGTGGGAAGCCGATCGCAGTCGGGAATGGCCGACAATCCTCCGTCCCGGGCGGCTTCATCAGGTATTGAGCGGGCAAGCTTGGCAGGCAGTGAGTGAGTGAGTTTCGCACGGGAATGTGCCCATCGCTTTGCTCACGGAGTGCCGCTCGTTGGCCCCTGGGGGAGCCCCGCACGACAGCTTTGCCGTTCCCCTACCAGCGGCGATTGGTTACGATGCGACGGTTGGGGAAGGTCGGCAAACCGGCCATTTGCGCAGCTCAGCAGGGAAGCGGGCCGTGATTATCAATCAGTTGAAGATCGACGAGTTTTGTGGTCAGGACGATCTCCGAATTCAGGCTCTGGCCAGCGGCCTGAACGTAATTCACGTTCCCGGGCCCGATGAGGCAGAAGAGCTGCACGCTCTGATCCCCTCGATTCTGTTTGGCCCTCCCGCGGAGGAGTTGGAATTGCTCCGCCCCGTGCGTGGCTCGATGGCTGTCCAAGTCCACAATAAATCGCTGGAGTTGGGTCGCTGGCAGAACCACCGGTCCAGCGCCGCTGGTCCGCTGCAGGTGGTGCCGCTGGATGGCGGCGAGGAGACCTCCGATCATCGAGATGCCTGCGAACGACTCCAGGCCTTGGTCCGTCAGTTCACGGCGACCGAGTACCTGGCACTCTTTACGGACCACGTGCCACCCGCGGTACGGCTGGCACACTGGCCGGCGGAGTTGCGGGGCCACATCGCAGCGATCCCGGCGGTCGAACAGCAGACGACCGACGGCGAACAGGAACGGATCGCCACCCAGCAGGACCAGCTGCGATCCCATCTGATCGCGTGCCAGTCCGAACAGCAGCACCAAGAGGCGCAGCTCAGGCAGGCCGCTGCACGAGCAACGTCGGAGGCAGCTGAACGGCGGACGCAGTACCTGGAAACCCGCCAGGCCGTCCGACCGCTCCGTGGAAAGATTGCGACGCTGAGCCAAGAAATTCCGGAAGCCGCACGATCGAGTGCCGCGTGGCAACAGGCCGCTGAGCTGAGTGAAGACTGGGCACAGCAACGGCGTTTGGCCTCCCAGGTAGCCCAGGACCGGGCCAGCACGGATTACGCAAAGCCCATCCGGCAATTGCGCAGCTTGGAGGAGCAGATCGCCGAAAGCCGTTCCCGACTCCAGCTAACGCGACGACGCCGGACGGCGGAACAGTCCCAGTCAACGCCGAAACATCATCGGGAACCGAAACCAGCGTTCCAGGAACTGCTGCAGGATGGCGCTGAAGCGCTCCGCCGCAATCGCCGGTCGCGGGAACTTCGCAAGCAGATCGCGGCGGCGGCAGAGCCGTCCCCCCGCCCCTCGAATCCCCTGTCGCGGGACGCGGCGGCCGCCATCATTGGGGAAGTCCGTCACGCGGGGGCCGCCTGGCGCACCGCGCCAGAACTGGCAGCAACTCGAAGAACCGGAGCAAACCCAAGACGCCCCTTCCAAGTCGTCAACGCTCACGGACGCAGCAGATCCCACGCCCGATGCGACGGAGGGAAACGGGCAACACGAGAAACAAGCTGCCAACGATGACTTGCAGAAACAAATCCACGAGGAACAACAAAAAACTCGTCACCTGCTGCAGCCACAACTGCTGTCACGCCCGGCGCTGGCCGCGATTGGGATCTGGTTTTCCCTCGGAGTCGGTGCTCTGCTGGCGGGCGTGTTGCTCCCGTTGCCCATGTCGAATTGGACACTGGGCTTGCTCGGCGTGTCGAGCATCCTGTCGGCAGGCTTGCTCAAACGGAATCTCGAACGTGCCCCAACGCGTCAGCTACGTCGACAGCGAACGCGGATCCAGCGTCTCATGCAACAGATTGAATCGCGACAACAAGAGGACGAATCAACCGCGACGCGCGAGACAGCCCATCGCCACTTGACGAACGCCCACGAGCAATCGCCGAAGCCTCTTCCGCTTCTCGCACAGTGCTCTTTCGAAAATGCACAAGAGCAGCGTCAAGCCGCCTGGCTGGATCTCGTAGCGGCGGAAACACAGTGGCGTGAGTTACTGCGGCGGCACGACTTGCCAGCAAACGTTTCCTTCAAACGGGTCGTTGCGTCGATTCGAGAAAGGATCGTCTTCGACGCCGCGACGTCTGGCCAGGCAGAGATGCAGGCATGGACCCAGCAGTTGGCAGCGGACGCAGCCTGGCTCCAGCAATGGCGTGCTCGTGCCGCCGAGTTGTTACAACAGCCTCATGTCGCCCTGGAAAACGCTCCGCCGAAAGAAATTCTGCAGCGGCTATCTGCAAACCAGGTGAAATGGGAGCAGGAGCAGACCGAAGCAAAAGAACGGGCGGCCCGGCAAATACAACAGGAACGCCGTGAAGTAGTGAAGCTGCAGCGTGAATGGAAACAATTGCTCAAACAGCGGCAGCAGATTCTGCGTCGCGCGGGAGTCGAAAACCTGGGCGAGCTGGAGCGACTTGCCACCGACCACACGGAATGGGTCGAGCAGAAACGGCACCTCGAACTGATTCGCCTGCGCATCCAGGAACAGCTGGACGACGCGCCCGAGCCCAGGCAAATCGAGGAATGGCTCGACACTTATCCCGCGGAAGAGATCCAAGAGCGGGCTCAGCAGAGTAAACGGCGATGGCAACAACTGCAGGCCGAACTCCGGCAGGCGCAGCAATCGTTGCACGAAACGCTGGAACGAGTCCGTCGGTGGGCCGATCCGGTGGCGGGGTCCGACCTTCCGTGGCGACTGCAAAGCGAGATTTCCCAGCAGAAGAAGACCAAGACCGCGTTGCTCGCTTTGGATTTGACGCGGGCGATCCTGGAAATCGCACAGCGACCGACAGCGCCTGCTTCGTCCAACACGCTGTCGCACGCGACACAGATTCTGCGGCAGGTCTGGCAATCCCACGATTTGGACTTGGCCATCGACGCCGAGTCCGCCACGCTGTCGATCTCGAGGGACGGTGTCCAGCAACCGATCTCGGAGCTTACCGAGTTGGAACAACAGCAAGCGGTCCTGAGTCTGCAGTTATCCGCGGCCAGCGAACTAGCCCGCGCGGGCGTCCGGTTGCCAATCGTGCTGGGCGACGACAGCTTGACGAGTGCCGACGACCGACCGCCGCGAATGGCCACCGAATTGTGCCAGATCGCCGCACAAGGCCAGCAGATCCTGCTGGTCACCGGCGATGCGACAGTCGCCGAGAGATTTCAGGAACTCGGCATGCCAACCCTGGTGATCTCCCGCGTAGAACGAGAACCGCAGCCGATGGAAACGGGATCGCCGATGGCAGCCGCCGCATCGTGACTCGATCGGCGCGACGTGGTCGATCCGCCGGCAGTTGGTCGCGTCTTTCGAGCAGCACGCGCGTGTCGGACGCAGTGGCGGAGGCACACGGTCTTCCGTATCGCGCGACCGCGAGCGGAGGTTTCGGGCCCCCCCCGCATCGACCAACTCCGTCCCAACGGCCGGACTCCATCAGGGGGGCAAATGCGTGACCATTTCCGCTCGCAATCGGGCTTTGAAAGCCAAGCGACCCCATTTGAGGGGAAGCAACGGACAATTTCTTGGTATTGCCCCCCCAATTAGCTAGAATCAAATTAGACCTTTCTAACGATCTTATCGGTCGTTCGGTCGTCTCCGCGACCTGCCTGACCTCTCCTACAACTTTGCCCGGGGGCTTGGACTGCAATGGGAAGACGCTTCACTGCGAGTGCCGCATCAGGACGACTTGGACGCAGACGTTGGAGCAGTACGCGGCGGCGGATCACGACGCGGCGCACGTTCTCCGAAACGCTGGAGTCCCGCGTCTTACTCGCAGCGGATCTGGTCGCCCATTGGCGCGCCGATTCTTTGAACGATGGCCACGCGAATGGTGCAGCGATCAGTGCCTGGACGGACTCCGTCGGCTCGATTGAGGCGGAGGCAAAAGGGACTCCGGTCCTGGTCAAGGATGCGTGGAGCGGTCGATCCGTGGTTCGCTTCGACGCGTCGGATGAAAAGGACTCGTTTCTGGTGCCCGGCACCAGCAGTCCCATGACCGGTGCCGAAGATTTTTCCGTCGCGGTCACGTTTGCCACGAGCTCGAACGATCTGCAGGGCGCCGCGACAAACTGGTACGACAACACCGGTTTGGTGGACAGTACGCGACTTGGATTCGCCAAGGACTGGGGCCTGTCATTGAACGAAGCGGGCCAGGTGGGCGTAGGCCTGGGGGAAGGTCTGTTCGACCCTTCGTATTCAACGTACTCGTCAGAAACTGATCTCAACGACGGACAGATCCATCAGGCCACCTTCCTGCGCAGCGGCTCGACGATGTATCTCTACGTCGACGGAGTCGAGAGTTCCCAGGTCTCGGATGTTAGCTCGTCACCGCGTGACGCGATCGACTTGGTCTTTGGTGTCCTGCAAACAGGTCAGAATCCGCTGACCGGTGACTTGGCCGACATTCGCGTCTACGACGGTGCGCTCGACGCGACCGAGGTCAGTGGGCTCTATCAGGAAATCGTCGCCTATTACAACAACACCGCTCCGATTGCGCAGAACGACAGCTATTCGCTGGACGAAGGTCCGCCGTTTGACCTGTTCCCCGTCAGCCCAGCGGAAGGTGTGCTGCAAAACGACACGGATGCGGAATCCGATCCGATGACCGCCGTCCTGATCAGTGGCACGACGCATGGAACGGTGACTTTGCAGCCGGATGGGTCGTTTGTCTACTCACCGCCAAGCGACTTCTTCGGGACGGACAGTTTCACGTACGCTGCGCGAGATCCGCAGCAATCGAATGTGGCCACGGTGACGCTGAACGTGGCAAATGTCTACGATCCGGCGGTCCCGGTCGCGGACCAGTATAAGACCGAACCCCACCAAACGCTGGATATTTCCGCAGCGGAAGGGTTGCTCGCCAACGACCTGAATCCAGACCAAGTCACACTCACGGTCCAGTTGGAGACGGCGGTTGACCATGGCCAGCTGACGTGGAATTCGGACGGTTCGTTCCAGTACGATCCACAGGGATTTGCCGGAATGGCGAGTTTCCGATACCAGATCAACGATGGTACCGGGCTGTCGGCGCCCGTTCCTGTCACGATCCGGGTCAACACGCCTCCCGTGGCTGTTGACGACACGTACGCGGTGGATGAGGACATGCCGCTGGTCCGAGCAGCCCACGAGGGCATCGCCGCGAATGACTCGGATGCCGAGGGCCAAACGTTGACGGCAGCGTTGATCGAACTGCCTGCGCACGGCTCGCTGGACTTGGCCGCCGACGGCGGCTTCGAATATCTTCCCGACGCCGACTACTTCGGTACGGATCAATTCACGTACCAACTGAGTGACGGCGAGGATCTCTCGCGTGTCGCGACCGTCCATTTGACGGTTCACGCCGTCAATGATCCGCCGATCGGCCAGGAGGACGCGTACTACGGCGTGGCGGATCAGCCACTGGTTGTTGACGTAGAACGCGGTGTTTTGGGCAACGACAGCGACGTGGATAGCCCAACGCTCACGATCGCAGTTCCCACGGGTCCTCAACACGGGCAGTTGGATTGGCAGGCCAGCGGCGCGTTCACCTACACACCGCCGTTGGGATTCAAGGGAACGGACACCTTTTCGTACGTCGTGCAGGACGGCCAAGCCGCAAGTGATCCGATTCTCGTGAGCCTGTTTATCGGCAGCAGCCCAGTGCGGATCAGCGAAGTCATGGCGGCGAATGTCAACACGCTGCAGACACGGGTCCGCGAGGAACCCGATGGACAATTCCGCGGCGAGCGACTCTCGCCGGATTGGATCGAAGTGCAGAATTTGACCAGCTCTGCGCTGGACGTCTCCGGATTCCACCTAACCGACCAAGACCAAGACCCGCTGCGCTGGCAGTTCCCGGCAGAAACGATGATTCCGGCCAATGGCTATCTGGTCGTCTTTGCCGATCGGCTGAACATCACCGATCCAGCCTTGGATGAACTAGGACATCTGCACACGAATTTCAAGCTCGGCGTCGAGGGCGAATACCTGGCCATCACATCGGCCCAAGGCGAGGTCCTGCATGCGTACGAACCGGGTTATCCGCAGCTGCGTGCCGATGTCTCGTACGGGATGACCGTCGATGGCACGGAAGGATATTTGCTGGCCGCCACCCCGGGCGAAGAGAACTCGGAGATGTACGCCGGCATGGTGCAAGACACGAACTTCTCGATCGACCGCGGTTTTTTCAGCGAAGCGTTTCCGGTCGAAATCTCCACCGGTACCCCCGACGCAACGATTCGCTACACGTTGGACGGCAGCCCGCCCGACAGTTCTCACGGAGAAGTGTACACCGCGCCGATTATGATCACGACCACCACCGTGCTGAAGGCAGCGGCCTTTCGGGACGACTATCTGCCATCGGATATTGACGCACAGACTTATATTTTTGGCGCCGACGTGCTGCAGCAGGACGGTAGCGATCTCGGGGGCGTGCGTTGGGGACACGCGGGCCCCGACTGGGAGATGGACCCGCTGGTCGTGAATGACCCCGATCCGGAAATCCGTCCGGAGGTCGAGGATCTACTGCGACTGCCCACCGTATCGCTGTCGCTGGACTTTGACGAAATGTGGGGTACCAACGGGATCTACATTCGCGGCGAGAATGTAGAACGCCCCGTCAGTTTTGAATTCCTCGATCCGGCGCGGCTGGACAACGGGATTCAAACGAACTCGACAGTGCAAATCGTCGGCGGCTCCAGCCCCTCGCGTTGGAAAGTGGATAAGCTCTCCATGCGTGTGCGGTTCACGGAGGACATTGGTGAGTCGGCCCTGGACTATCCGGTGTTCGGATCCGACGCCACGGATCTATTTGACACGCTGGTGATCGACGCCCGGATGAACAACACCTGGCATTACGGAGGCGGTGTTTCGCCGACGTTCCAGCGCGACATCGCCCAGTATCTGCGAGACGAATTTGCAGCCGACATGCAGAATGCGATGGGCGGCTACGGCCCTCATCTGCAACACGTACATGTCTATATCAACGGCATTTATTGGGGAATGCACATTCTCCACGAACGTCCAGATGACAACTTTGCGGCATCCTACTTGGGCGGATTTTCCGAGGATTATGACGTCCTCAAGCACACGGTGAACGAGGTCGTAAATGGCACGAATGAGAGCTTTCGCGAGCTAAGTCAGACGCTGGGAACGAGTGGTGATCTTTCAGACGAAGACTATCAGCGCGTACCGAACTGCTGGCGGTCGACGAGTTCGTCGATTACATGCTGGTCAATTTTTACGGGGGCAACCGGGACTGGGATCATCACAACTGGTACGCGTCGCGGAATCGAATTGACGGCCAATGGCAGTTTCACAGTTGGGACGCCGAGAAAGTGTTGCAGTCGATCAACGATGACGTAACCAACTTGAACAACGCGAATGCGCCGACACGATTCCATCGACGGCTGATGACGCACCCGGAATATCGACTGAAGTTCGCCGACCACGTGCAGAAACACTTCTACCACGACGGAGTCCTGACACCGGCAGCCGCTGCCGAGATTTACAGGTTCCGAGCGGATCAGATCAACTCGGTGATGCGCGTCGAATCGGCCCGCTGGGGCGATAACCAGATCGATAACGGGAATCGCCAGCGGTACACGCGACCGGATTGGGTCGCCAACTTCAACGGAATGATGGACGACTACTTCCCCCGCCGGACCGATGTCGTGATCAACCAGTTCGTCCGGCGGAATTGGTTTGAAGCGGGCAAAGCACCCGAGTTCCGCGTGGACGGGACCCCACAGCACGGAGGGTTTGTCGACGACGGAAGCTTGCTGACGATGACGTCGCCCGCGGGAACGATTTACTACACCACCGATGGAACCGACCCGCGCGTGGAGGGTGGTGACGTCGCACCGACCGCCGCCGTCTATTCGGTGGCGGTCCCGCTGAATGAAAGCGTGACCGTGCGCGCTCGACTGCGCGAAAATAACGGGACCTGGGGACCGGTCAGTGAGGCTCGCTTCGCGACCAGCATTCCGGCTGACGGATCCAATCTTCGAATCAGCGAGATTCAATATCATCCGCCCAACCCCACGGCCGAGGAGATCGCTGCTGGCTTTGATGATGAGCAAGAATTTGAATTCGTGGAGTTGGTGAACATCTCGGATCAAGCCGTCGATCTGGCCAACGTCGAATTTCGAAAGATCGCCGTCGCGAACGACCTGGAAGGAATCGATTTTCGCTTTCGCGACGGCGCTGTCCGGGAATTGGCTCCCGGCGAGCGAGTGGTGGTCGTGGAGAATCTGGAGGCTTTTGCGGTCCGCTACGGAAGCGGCCTGCCCGTGGCCGGCGAATGGTCCGGCGGACTGAATAATCGCTCGGAACACATCACCCTCATGGCCGGCGAGGAAACGATCCACAGCTTCGCCTACCAGGACGCATGGGTTCCCGAGACCGACGGGGCTGGACCGTCACTGCAAATCCTCGATGAGCAGGGCGAACTCGATTTCTGGGAGCTGGGGCCAAGTTGCGCGCTAGTTACGTCTACGGGGGCACACCCGGCGACTCCGATTACCAGTTGCCCGGCGATTCGAACCATGACGGGCTGTTCGATTCGAACGATATCGTACTCGTCTTCCAGGCGGGTAAATACGAGGACGGGATCCCCAATAATGCCACCTTCGAAGAGGGTGACTGGGACGGCAATGGCGATTTCAACACGCAGGATTTCATCTATGTCTTTCAATTGGGGCACTACGAAACCGGCGCGGCCCTCGGTCGGTTCGCGGTCGCTCCGGTGGCAAGATCCACCGGAAATGTACCGGCGGAAATCGCGGCCGCATTGCAGGCAGAGCGAACATCGCTCATCGATACCGACACGGTCGCGCAGCCGACACTTGGCGAAGAGTGGGTCCGGTCCGTTGCCGCTCCACCCGACGCAGGTGGGCTGCTTCCGCAAGACCGGTTGTTCGACGAATGGAACCTCGCGTCCTCGGAAGAATCGCATTCGATCATCGAAGACTCCGTATCCGATGATCTGCTCGACATGGTGCTGGACATGCGGTGAGCAGGAGATCGTTCCCCTGAGAAGCCCCGGGCCCTCGCGCAGTGGCGCACCCTGGGTGCCAACGTTTCTCGCTCCCCTCCGAGAACACCGCCCGCGTGTTTCCGCAGCTGACGCAAACGCCAATTCCATCTGCAACGCCAGGAATGCAGATGAAGCTCGCGCCTAACGGCCGAGGAAATCTTCGCACGAGGTCACGCGTCCACACTGTTGGCGAATTCCGAGTGGAAATGCACTGCGTCACCAAGTCGAATTCCGCGAGGTATGCGGTGGCAAACTCTTCGTGAAACGCATCGCCGGAAGCGCGGAATCGAATTGCAAGAAAGTCGAACGTTGTCAACAACGAATTGTTGACCGACTTCGAATCATCGGTTAAATCCAAGAGTGTTGGCTGTGTGCAAGCGAGTCAACGTCGAAGTAGGGAAGGCGATGAAGAGTTCTCCGCACCTTTTGAGGGAGGGCAAAACCATGCTGGATCCACCGGGCATTGCTGCTTGAGTCTGTTGTGTCACTCGG
Organism: uncultured Planctomycetaceae bacterium; assembly: GCA_963776055.1. Classification (GTDB taxonomy): domain Bacteria; phylum Planctomycetota; class Planctomycetia; order Pirellulales; family Pirellulaceae; genus CAVZLD01. The sequence goes on from CAVZLD010000002.1 coordinate 298,116, forward strand.
GATCATCAAAACGACCAGGTTCTGTTTGCCGGAATTTCACCGAGGTCGTTTGGCTGCATCCCCGGATAGACGACGGACTCGACCTGTTGTCCTTCAGTGCCATGTGCAATTCAGGATCCACCACGTGGGATGAATCGTCCGGTCAGCGAAGTTTTTCGAGCCGTTGCGATTTTTGACCCGCGGGGGATTTCCTTTTCGGACTGACAGGAGCAACCGGGGTTCGAGTTCAGCCATTTTCGCCCGCCGTCGCCCCTCGCGGGATCCGACGGCGAGCAGGTGGGCTGGAGTCTCCGGACAACAGACTCATTCAACGCGTCTGAACTGACCTTTCGAACCAACGTATCGCTACCTCGACCTGCTCTTGAGCCGGACCCCTGGGTCCGGCTTTTTTTGTAGCGCTACACCCTGGCAGAAGCGGCGAATCGTCTGTTTTTTGTGTAAAATGAGAGGTGGAACGCACGAGGAGAGGATTCCTTCCATACTGGCCCCGGGATGGCGGTGAGACCATGCCCTTGACCGGCAATCTGCAGTCTTCGCGGTTCGAATTCAAGTACGTCGTGGATGAACCGACCGCCGAGAAGATCCGCCAGTTCATTCGGAACTACGTGGAACCCGATGCGCACACGGTCGGCAAAGAAGGACGCGGATACCCGGTCCACAGTCTCTACTTGGACAGCACGAATTTCTTAACGTGCCGAGCGACTCTGCATGGTGACAAGAACCGCTTCAAACTACGGGTTCGTTTCTACGACGACAGCCCGAACAGTCCGGTGTTCTTGGAAATCAAACGTCGGGTCAGCCTGATCATTCTGAAGAAGCGCGCCCAGGTCCGGCGAGCGAGCGTTGGTCGACTGCTCCGGGGTGAATGGCTCGACGCCACGGATCTGTTCAAGGATGACGAGAAGAACCGCGAAGCATTGTTTGAGTTCTGCTCACTCGCGCAGCGCATTCACGCCCGAGCGGCCGCATACACATCCTACCTGCGCGAAGGCTACGAACCTCGCGAAGGTAACATCTACCGTGTTACATTCGACCGCGAGTTGCATGCGGTCGGTTCAACGATCACTTGGACGCCAACAGTTTAAGCACGTGGCCTCGACCGGACATCGGTGGCGTAGTGCTGGAGCTGAAATTCACCGATCGGTTTCCCGCGTGGATGGAACTGCTCGTCGAAACATTCAACCTTCGACGCGTATCCGTGCCAAAGTACGTCGAATGCGTTACCCTGCTGCATGGAGATCTGTATGAACCGCTGCAGGGGGCGGGCTACGAATCGGATCTGGCCGACGACACCGCCTTCCGCGGGATCATCCGCCCCGATTCCGACAAGTTGGCCGAGGATCTTTGACGTTCGCCGCGAGGGTGGTTTGCGAGTGCCCTGGGGAGCTTTCTTTCGTCCCCGCGGTGCGCACCAGGCCGGGATGTCAGCGGTTACGCCGACCGGAAGCAAAGCGGCCGGTCAGGTCATGGCAATCGACACAACTCGCCTGCAATTGGCGATACGCCGTTGTTGCGGCGGTAAGGTCGCGTTGTTGGGCGCTCTGGTCCAAGCGATCCAAAGCGACCCGAAAATCGTTACTGTGGACTCGATAAGCCTCTTTTTCCACATACCAATCGGCCACAACGGCAAGTTCTCGCAACCGCTCCACACCGGCCTCCACCGCTCGAAACCGACTTTGGCGCAATGCCTTCTCGATGCCATCGGAAGTCTCCTGCTTGCGCCGCATCATTTTGACCATCATCTCGTCGCGAAACGGAGTGACATCTCGCCGCTCGGACTCCCGCCACGCCCAGACGAACAGGACCACCAGCCCGAGGATGAGCCCGCCGAGGATGGCACAGAGAATCAGGTCCGGTCGTTTCATATTTGACGACTTCACGGGCTTCCACTGCGGCTTGGAAAGAACCTTCCACTAGACATGAAACTCTAGGATCGTGCAGCAAAGGCGGCGAGTCAATTTGTCGGCAAAGGTCCCGAACCGGAGCTCGGCGGATCTTCCGCCGCGGCACCGGGGCCGGCAACCACCCGGGCTGTTTGTGTCTTCCGCCACGGGGAGCCGATCAACGACGCCGCATTTCGCGAGAAAACGGGTCCCGGGCGATCGGTGAAGCTTCCGGAGCAGGAGGACGATGGTCATATTCGACCAGTGCCTCCCGCGGCCCAGGAGCGGTCGGGGGCACCGACTGCGGCGGCGGCGCAGACCTCGCGAAGGTCCATCGTCGCCTCCCGCAACGCATCGCGGTATCCGGCCAGATAGGCATCTTGGGAAGAATCGGCCGGCTCCGCTTCGACCGGAGCCACCTGCGGCATCGATCGTTCGACCGGCATTTCCCGAACGGGCTCCGGATCGGGAACACCAAAACCCGGATCATACTCGGGTGCCCCGTACAGCAACTCGAGGTCCAATTCCGGATCAATCTCTTCGGGCGGTGGTTCCACGGGAACCGTCACGCGGACGCATTCTTCGCGCAAGACCGGCTGCCCCGTTTCGGCAACTTCCTCCGGAGGCGGCAGGCAGCGAACGTCGACATCCAGAGAGGCGAACACGTCCCGGATGTGATCGTGGCAGGTGAAGACCAGAACCTGATGACCAGCTGCCGCGAAGTCGCAGACTGTTTCGGCCGCCGCATGCGACCGGTGCGCATCGAAGTTCACGAACACATCATCGAGAATCAGCGGCAGCCCAGCACCTCGTCGAGCGTATGCGGAGGCCAGCGCCATGCGAAGGCTCAGGTAAACCTGTTCGCGGGTCCCTCGGCTAAGTTCCTCCACGCGCCGCACGTTCTTCTGTAGGTCGTCGACGCAGAGCGCCGATTCGCCAAACGGTGTCCAAATGCGCTGGTAGCGATTGGACGTGAGACGCTTCAGATAGCTGGAGGCTTCGGCCAGTGTCTCCGGCTGGCGATCGGTTTCATAAGCTTGCCGGACGGAATCCAGGGCCAAGCTGATGCCCGCCAGAATCTGCCACTGTCGGACATGGTTCTGCATGCCTTGCCGCGTTTCGGCCGCTGCCAGACGTCCGGTGCTTGCGGTACGGTCCTGGGCGATCGCTTTGAGTTGTTCGCTCAATTCGCCGCGTCGTTCGTGCAGCGAGGCCAACCGTGACGAAACTTGCTCATGTTCCGACTCGAGCCCCTGTAATCGCTGTTCGAAATCCCCGCTCTCCAGCTCCTTGCGCAGATCTTCCAGCGACACGCACTCGCCCAGCAGTTTCACAAGCTCCTCGAGACGCAAGTCCCGGTGTTTCTGCAACTCCAGCGACTGAGCGCGCCGGGCAAGCGCAGCCTTGAGAGCCGCGGAATTCTTGATGCCGTACTTGCGCAGCGTTCGCGCCGGCTTTCCCGAAGCCGTTTCGCCGCCTGGAATTCCTGCTGCTGTTCGCGACCCACGTTCCGCCACTGTCGGTAGAGCTGATCTCGTTGTTGGTGGCTTCGGCGAGCCTTCTTGAGGGCGTGTGCGAGTTCCTCGAGTTGCTTCTCCAGCGTCTCGTGCTCTGGCGCAAGATCGGCTTGTTCCCACAGGCGTTCCACCTGCTGCTGCAGTGTCTGCCATTCGGCCTCCGTCACCGCCAGTTCGCGACGGACGGCGAGCAGCTTGGTGCGTAGCCGATCGACCGGGCTATTTGCTTGCGAAAGCTGTACAAACTGCTCTGGCGTCACGACGGCGGGCAACCCAAAAGTCTGGAGCGATTCCAGCCAGGCTCGTTCCGCGGATTGCAGTCGCTGCAGCCGTTCTTCCTTCTGCTCCGCCAACGCCAGGGCCCGCCCCTCGGCCTCCTGCTGTTTCTCCGCCACCGGTTGCAGCTCGAGCAAGTCATCGAGGGTTTCCTGATTTTGCTGCAAGCGCACGGCGAACGGTTCATTCGAGGGTGACAACTGCTGGTCAATCGATTCTTGCTCATGCAGCGCGGTAGCGTACTGTTTGCGCAGTGCCTCCATGTCCTCGCGACAGACCGACAGGTTGCGGCCAGCCGTCCATTCGCTCAGGTTTCTCATCACGACAGAACCGAGGCTGATCGCGCCGCCGAGGAGTGCCATCATGCCTCGTCGATCGTCCGTGATACCAAAACGATGCCCGAAGAGTCCCATCATCACGACCACAAATCCAAGCGTGAAGACGGACCCCAGTACCATCAGTCCGCGCCAGGAGGGAACCTGTCGTCCGATCCAATGCAGGCTTTCCTTGCGAGTTTCCTTGAGTTTCCGCTGCAGCCGCACGGTCCGGCTGTCGAGTTCAATTCGTTTCCGCAACAGCTCGGACTGGCGTTGGAGACGCTGCACGGCGGAATTCAGGTTTGTCTGCCCTAGCGACTGGAGATTCGTTTCCAGCTGTCCCTGCAACCGTTCGCCCTCCCCACGGCTTTCCTGTTCGAGCTTCTGGGAGCTCTCCACGGCGGCGCGGGCCGACTGGACTTGTTCCGCCAGCGGGCGCAGCGAAAGGATCGTTTCGTCCGGCAGCAGCGGAAGTGCATCGAGCCGCCAGTCAATCTTGAAACCGATCCGCTCCAACTCGCCTTGCCATTCGATTTCCAATTCTTCCGACTGTTTCCGCTCCTGCTGCAGTTTGTGGGACAAAGTGGCAATCTGGCTGCGTCGCTTGTGCAGCGAATTAACTTCCTCGGCTTGTTCGAGCAAGGCGGAGGCCCCCGGCAATCGATTCGCTCGAGTCCGCAACTCACGTCGTTGCTGCCGCAGCGACTCCCAGGCGGTGCGGTGCGTGCGCAGTTGCTCGCCCATGCGCTGAAGTCGCTCCACCGCCGACGCGGGAACGTCGGGGACGGCGCCCAGCTTCCGATAGTCCCCGTGCAACCGACGACATTCGCGCCAGTGATCTCGCAGCACCTCACTCGGCTGCGTTCCACGAATGAATTCCCCGAATTGCTGCTGACGACGTTCCAAGTCGTCAATCTCTGCAGAAATCTCGGCCCGCTGTTGCTGCAGACGGAACCAGCGTTCGGACACCGCTTCCTGCCGACTCCGATCCTGCTGCCACGCCTGCTGTTGCTGGTGCAGTGCCTCCAGACTGTCCGGCCCTTCGGTTTCCAGTCGTCGACGAGCTTCGCGCAACTGCCCGGCGACATCAGCAATCGAAACGCGATCGCCGCCGGAGACCAGACCGTACAGTTGTCGCGCCGCCTCGGTGTCACTGAGTGTAGCAAGATGCTGCATCTCACTGATGCCGACGGCAAACACGTTATGGAAGACCGCTTCGTCCACCCCGGCCAGCAACATGCTCAGCAGATGACGGCCCTGCAGTTCGCTGTCCAACGAACGGACGGAAAGTTCGCTGCGGTCAAACTGGCGCTGGTGCCCGGGGCGGGGACGTGGCGTGCGACCTGGAACCGACCTTGGGGGGCGGCGAGAGTCAGTTCGCCGCCAACCGCCCCATCGTACCGTGGCGGCACAAAGCGATGGTGCAGCGGCACGGAGTAGTCGTACAGCACCGCGCGCACCAGTTGCATCAAGGTCGACTTGCCGGCCTCGTTGGGCCCATGGATCACGGTAACGGTCGGCGCCAGATCGGGCAGCCGCAAGCCGCGCCAATGCCCGAAGCTGTCGACGGATAACTCGGTGATTCTCACGCGATTCGCTCCCCGCAAAGAGATCTCGCCGCCGCGGCCAGGTCACGGCTTTTCGCCACGATCCGTCGCGGTCAAGGTTGCTTCGCCCCGCAAGAGGTCGATGCCCAAACCGGCCACGTATTGCCAAAGCTCTTGTTGCTGCTCGAGGGTCAACGCCTGCAACTGCTGCCAGAGCAGCTCCCGCGGCGAATCGATCGGCAAACTCGCCTCCAGTTTTTGCCAACTCTCGGGCTGTTGCCGCAACTCACGAACGGCCCGCAAGAAGTCGCCACAGACGGAATCTTCTTCCCAAAGTTCGGACGGGATTTCGGGGGGATCGACGTCGATCGCCAGCGACCACTTGGCATCCGTCGCCGCCTGTGACCGCAAAGATTGCAGCAGCCGCTCCTTGGTCGAATCGTCCCGAAGCAATCGAGTCAGCGCTTCGCTGCATTTGACCGACCATTCGATCAGTAAGCCTCGCGCGGACTCATCGCGGACGATCTGCCGCAACCGCTCTCGCATCGCTTGCTCCAGCCCGGAGAGTTCCTTTCCCTCGTACGTCGCGATCCGCTCCCGACGCCAACTCCAGACATCGCTGGCAAGATGTCGCAACTCGCTCTCGCCGAATTTCAATTCGACGAGCACCGGACCGTGACGCTGCGGGTCCTGCGGCGAGCGACCCTGGGGACTGCCGGCGTGACACGCGGCCACCGGACCGTCCAACAGTGATTGGTACCGATCTTGACCTCCCAGCGCCCAATACCGGACACCTTGCGCATCCAACGACGAAGCTGGTACGTCGCCGTACACCAGCGCAATGCGGGGCGTTGATCCACTGCCAGCATAATCGACGGAACGAAACTCTCCGCCCCGTCGGTAACTCTTTCCCACCAACACGGCAATGGCTTCACCATCTCGTGTGTGGACCAGTTCCTCGATTTGTCCAACCGGGAAGGTATGGACGTTGTCCGGAAGGTCCAGTTGCGCAGGCCATAAATCCGGGTCATCCAGCGCGCCGCCGATCCAGTAGACCGCCAACTGATGTTCTCGCAAACGTTCCAACTGCCGCAGGAGGAACTCGAGCGCATACGGGCTGGCGTCCGCCAGACCAAGCAAATCTCCCGTCAGGAGTAGAAAATCGACCTGCTCCCGAATGGCCGAGTCGACAACTCGTTCCGCCGCGGCGAACGGTGCCTGCAGGAACTCGTCCCGCAGTTCGGACGGCACATCGCCGACCCCACCGAGCGGCTGTTCGAGCTTCCAGTTCGAAGAGTGCAGGAAACGTACTCGTTCCAGTGCCATCGGCACCTCCTTGCGCATTGGCCCACGCGACGGCCTCTCTCGAGAAATCGATGGCACTAGTCTAGCAATGATGGCAGGTCGGGCCTACGTCGATTCTCTCGCCCCGCGTGGCAGACCGGTGAGTCCGGGGCAGTCCGGTTGCGACCTTGAATCCGGGAAGCGGATCCCCCGTGTTTACCCGTGTTTACCCGTGTTTACCCGTGTTTACCCGTGTTTACCCGTGTTTACCCGTGTTCGCCGCGGCGACAGCCACTCCGTGGCGACTGGGCCCGGCTAAGCCAGGAAACACAGAAAAGATGGAAATCAGCGAAGCATAGCGATAACAAGAGGGCAGGAAAATCCAAGAAGAACAGGAAGCTAAGTAAAGATAGGGCAAACAAGGAAAAGGGGATCGCGGAGTAGGAACAGATGCCGCGGACAAACGCGGAAAGGAGGAAAACGCCGGGACAGGCCATGCGCAAGGGAGCACGATGCGACCAAAAACCGCCGCAAGAAACGCCGGGACAGGCCATGCGCCGTGGCGGCTGACGCGACTAAGAAAAAACCTCACACAAATAACCTGGGCGCGACCTGGGGGAAGCTGATGGGTGTGCGGCTAGCGGGAGGGGCGACTTCGGGCGGGATTTCGCGGATTGTCCGCTTGGCCGGTGATTTCGAAGAGAAACCGGCTGGCGTGGGTGGGTCGGGGTTTGCCCCATCGGCGGCGAGTGAGGGCGAGCGAGAGGGTCAATCGTTCCTGGGCGCGGGTCATACCGACATAGCACAATCGCCGCTCTTCATCGATCGCATCGCCATCGGCCTGGACGCTTCGCCGGTGGGGCAGGAGGCCCTCCTCGAGACCGACCAGATAGACCTGCGGGAACTCGAGTCCCTTGGCGCTATGCAAGGTCAGCATCACGACCGCGTTTTGCCGCAGGCGTTTCTCTTTGTCCGATTCCTGTTCTCGGCCCGATAACAGGATCTCATCCAGAAAGCCTCGCAGCGAGGGTGCCTTGTCCCGGCTCTCGTATTCCGACAGGGCGTTAATCACTTCTTCGACCGTTTGCAGGCGAGCCTGCATGGCGTCGACATCCTGCGCGTATCGGCGTCGGAGGTCGTCTTCATAGCCGACTTCCTGGATCAAATCCTGGACGCAGGAGACCAGCGATTCGCGCGTCACTCGATGCTGATATCGCCGAATGGTCTGCAGGAACGCGAGAACCGCGTCGGCGGCGGTCGAACTGACCCCGGCGAGCCGATCGGCGGAGGGAAGCACATCCCAGACCGGACAACCGCGACTGACGGCTTCGGCCAGCAGCGATTCGACGGCTTGCGTCCCAATCCCCCGGGGCGGCTTGTTGATCACTCGCAACAGGGAGGGTTCATCCGACGGCATGTCGAGCACTCGCAAGTACGCCAGCAAATCCCGGACTTCCTTCCGGTCGAAAAACGACATTCCGCCGATGAGGACATAGGGGATGTTTGCTTTCCGCAATTCCGTTTCGAACAGCCGCGGTTGTTCGTTCGTGCGAAACAGAATCGCGAAGTCGCTCGGTTCACACATCCCTTTCGCCAGTCGCTTGGCGATATCGCCGACGATGGTTTCCGCCTCCTCCGTCTCGTTGCGGCACTGCAGGATCTTGGGTTTCTCACCGCCCGCGCGCAGCGCGCAACGTTTTGTCATGCCGGTGACGATTGAAGCGAATCAGCCGGTTCGCCAGTCTCAGGATCTCCCCCGTGCAGCGGTAATTCTCTTCGAGCCGCACCACTTTTGCATCCGGCCAATCATCGCGAAAGCGAAGGATGTGTTTTACCTCCGCACCGCGCCATCCGTAGATCGATTGATCGTCATCTCCCACCACGCACAGATTGCGGTGCCCCACCGCCAAGGCCTGCAAGATGCGGTACTGGCTGGCATTCGTATCCTGGTACTCGTCGACCAGGATCTGATCGAACCGACCGGCTTCGGCTCGTCGGGCCTTCGGATGCACCCGAAACAGTTCTTCGGTCAACAGCAACAGGTCATCAAAATCCACCGCGCCGGACAGTTTCAATGCTTGCTGGTACCGCCGATAGGCGATGGCCGCCAAGTGCTCCCGATCGGTCTCCGCCGCACCGACGGCTTCCTCCGCCCGAAGATTGCGGCTCTTCCAGAGACTGATCTGGTAACACAGATCACTCGGCCGCAGTTGTGCTCCCGGCACATTAATCTCTCGCAGCACGCGTGCGGCGAGACTTTCCTGATCGCTCTGATCGAAAATGGCAAATCGCGTGGGGTATCCCAAGAGCCCAATCTGACGACGCAGGATGCGGACACACAGGGAATGGAACGTCGAGATCTCCGGATCCGTGCCGGTTCGTTTGCGAAACGCTCGAACCCGCTGCTTCATCTCCCCGGCCGCCTTGTTCGTGAACGTCACCGCCAGAATTCGTTCGGCCGGTGTTCCCCGAGCAATCAATCGGGCAATCCGACAGGTGACGACGCGTGTCTTCCCGGTCCCGGCACCGGCCAGCACCAGAAGCGGCCCCGAATCGGTAGTAACCGCCTTTCGTTGGGCGGAGTTCAGTTGATCGAGTAAGGAATCCGTGGTCATCATCATCCGCAGGAGGCTTTCTGCGGGAGGCTGCAAGAGGTCCCGGAAAGGGCGTGGCAAGAGGGTCCACATGGTAGACGAATGGATCGTGTTGCGGGAGTGGCGGATCGGCGCAAGATTCGATCTGGAGATGCGATCTTGACGCTATCCTGCGATACCGCCTATATTTACGAGCTTTGACGGTGGCCGCTGTTTCGCACCGGTCACCGCCCATCGCATTCCCCCGGTCGCAGGAAAGTCTCCCGATGAAAACCGAACGTCGGCACGAACTTCAGACGAATGAACTGGCGAACTGGTTGGCTGGGTGGATCGAGACGATCGCACCGTATTGGAAATTGACCGTCGGGGCGTGTCTGTTGTTGTGTGCCGTCTGGTTCGCGGTCACTTTCGTGAGAAACAGCCAGGAAAAGAAACGCGCACTCGCCTGGTCCGATCTTTTCCAGCAGTACGAGCGGGGCGTTGATCTGGAAGAACTGGCCAAGGTCCACCAGAGGCACGCCGACGCGGAGGCCGGATTGTGGGCCCTGCAAACCGCCGCAGACGTTCGTTTGGCACAGGGCAACCAGCAACTGTTCCAGGATCGAAAACAGGCCACGGCGGAACTGGACGAAGCCCGCGACACCTACCAGTCGGTCGTCGACCAAGCCAAGGATCCGCTGCTGAAGCGAAGAGCGTTGTTTGGCCTGGCACAGACCTTGGAGTCGCTCAACGACTTCGGGACGGCGGAGCAGCGATACCGCGAAGTCGCCGAAACATGGCCGGCCACGGCCGTCGGCGAATTGGCGCAAAAACGGCTCGAAGTCCTGCAGCGGCCGTCCACGCAAGGATGGTATGACTGGTTTGCCAAACAGGAACCGGTCGCGAGCCGCATTCCCGAATTCGAAGGCCTCCAGGATCTCTCGAATCTGCCCGAGTCACCGGACTTTTCCGTCCCCGAAGCGGGCCAGATGTTGAAGCCACCAGGTGACGCCACTGACGGTCCCTCGCCGAACGAGTTCCAGCCCTTCCGGTTGGAATCCGAAGACAACTCAGACGAGTTGCCGCCAACCACAACCGAAGCACTCGAATTCGATCCCCTCCCGTCCACGAGTGACGAGAGTCTGCCCTCCGATGAAGCGACCGACGAGCCACTGAGTGCTCCCGCGGACGCCACCGACGCGACCACTCCCGCCGAAGAAGAAGCCGCGACAGAAGCGCCTTAGGAAAAAGGTTCCTGACACCTTTTTGAGGATCTCTTGGACGAACCACGGTCGGCCTTGTTGCGGGTCTCCGCGACAGATGTTGGAACCCGGTTGGATGCGTTTCTTGCCTCGCATCTTCCACAGTACAGCCGAGTGCGACTGCGGCAACTGATCCAGACCGCGGCGGTGCAGGTGGATGGGCAAACCCGTAAGGCGGCGTATCGCCTGCAGATGGGCCAGTCGGTTCAAATAGAAATCCCGGCCGACGAACGGCCGGGCCCGGAACCGGAAAACATCCCGCTGGAAATCCTCTACGAAGACGAACAAATCGCGGTCATCAACAAACCGATCGGGATGGTCGTGCATCCCGCCAAAGGCCACTGGTCCGGTACACTCACCGCCGCACTTGCTTACCACTTCCACCAACTGAGCCAGGTCGGAGGCGTCGCGCGGCCGGGCATCGTGCATCGCCTGGATCGCGATACGAGCGGCGTGATGGTCGTCGCCAAAACCGATGATGCACACCGAGCTCTAGCGCTCCAATTTGAGCAGCGGACGGTGCGAAAGGAGTATTTCGCCATCTGCCGAGGAGTCACCGACCGCGATCGGGATGAGATCGACCAACCGATCGGCGTCCACCCCTACCAGCGAGAGAAGATGGCGATTCGATCCGGGCACCCCACCAGCCGCCCCGCGACGACCTTTTTCGAAGTGCGGCGAAGGTTCCGCGGTTTTCTGTCGCTGCGGGCCTACCCCAAAACCGGACGAACGCACCAAATCCGCGTGCACCTGAGTCACATCGGGTGTCCGATTGTCTGCGATCCGCTGTACACCGGGCAACGAGTGCTAACCCGTGGCGAACTTCTCGGGCAACAAACGGACGACCAGATCGTTCTCGATCGCCTCGCGCTGCACGCGCGTCGACTCGCCGTACATCACCCGGTCACGGGAAAACCGCTCGAATTCGAAGCCCCTCTGCCTCGCGCGTTGGAAGATTTCCTGCAGACATTGGAAGAACTGCGACCGGCATGACGAGGAGACCGCCCGATGGAGTCATCCGTCGCCGGGCGGAAAGAGCAGCTTCATCGGATCGGCGGTTCCCAGAGTACGCGGCAGAACAAACATTTCACCCGCGTGAAAGCCCGCCAGCGCCCCGACATGCTCCGCTCCACTGCGACAACGACGGAGAAAAGGTTCCTTCGCCGGCGGAAACTGACTGCGGTAACACAACAGGCTCGACATCTTCTGCTCGAGCGTCTCGCTGATGTCCACGACAAAATGCGTCATCGACGGACGGAAGGAAAATGGATCGTAATCCAGTTGAAAATACAACTGCACGGCCACGCGGTGTGGGGGCAAAGTGCCGAAATGTTCTTCCCAACGTGTTAGCCGCGAATAGAACACGGCGGCGTCGGTAATCTGAACGGCCTGCCAGTGGTCGGGGGAGGCGAGCGGGGTCTTACTCCCGAAGCCGATCACGACGCGTGGTCGCCACAGTCGCAGCACGCGGGCCAGAGCAACGCGGGTTTCGAAGTCGTCAAACAGGCGTCGGTTCGGCAGGTCCAACGTTTGCCGATGTTGCACGCCCAGCGTCTCCGCCGCCCGAGCTGCTTCCGCTAATCGGACCGAAGGATCAGGACAGCCAGGTGTCGGCTCCCCGTCCGTCAGATCCACAATGCCGACCTGGTAGCCTTGCTGAACCAAGCGGGCCAGAGTGCCGCCGCACGCCATCTCCACGTCGTCCGGATGGGCGCCCACAGCGACAACATCCAACGGCGGATCATGGAGTCCGTAAGTCAAAAGACGCCCTGGCCTGGTTCACGATGAGCGGTTCGAGTGCATCACGCCTGGAAGGAGCTACCGCAACCACACGATTTCACCGCATTGGGGTTTTCGAACGTGAAGCCCCGCTTCTCCAGGCCGTCGTAGAAATCGACCGTTGTGCCGTCCAGGTACAGAGCACTCTTCTTGTCGATCACAATCGAAACACCATGCTGCTCGTACCGCGCATCCTTGGCCGCATCGTACCCTTCGTCGAAGGCCAGCTTGTACATGAAGCCGCTGCAACCGCCCCCGGAGACGCCCACGCGAAGCACGGTCGCGTCGTCGAGTTTCTGGTCTCCAATGATTCGCTTGACTTCGCTCGCCGCACGTTCCGTCAACGTGATCGCCATAGTGCAATGACTCCCCTGAACTGATCCTGGTGGAATTTCAACAACGTTCAATGTCTAAATTATCGAAAAGGCCCGCGGTAGGAAAGCCTTCTTGCGCCAAAATCGCGGGGAACTCGGGATCGCCGAGGCCGCTCCCCGGAGATGACTGCTCCCGCGCTGGACGACGACCTGTCCGGTGAAGGACATCATCCACTGCGGAAAGGCGCCTACGGCCTACCACCGCGGAGCACTTTCCGGCAGCGTCTCGTCGCTCCTTCCGCTCGGAAGAAACACTGCCACGCACGCTACCGATTCGTGCACCGCGAGCCAACCGTAAGAACCGCAGCGATCCGGGATCGATAACTCGAAATATTCGTGACCCTGCGGGCACTCGCACGGAGGACGTCCTTCCCCCGCTGCGGAAGCAATCCGACCGGCTCAGCGCCCGCGCGTCGCAGCTGGCCAATCGACTCTGCCAACCGAGCGACAACCTGCTGCACTTCTTCAGACGTATTTCCGCGGCCGAGGCCGATCCGCAGGCTGCTGCGAACATCCTCTTCCGAGAGTCCTAAAGCCCGCAATACGTGGCTGGGACCTGACTGCTGCGAAGAACAGGCGCTACCGCTGGACAGTGCCACGGTGGGGGTGTGCAGCATCACCATTTCGCCGTCCACACCGGCAAAGCGGAGATTCAGATTGCCGGGCAGTCGCAACTGCCCTGGCTCCGTCTCCTGCTCCCACGAGGGGCCGTTCAGGTAGCAGTCGCCCACTTCTTGGCGGAGGCCATCGAACAGTTCCTGCCGCAACTGAGCCAATCGCGGGCGTTCGACTGCCATCTCCGCCATGCTCAATTCGACGGCTTTCGCAAACCCCACGATGGCGGGAACGTTCAGGGTTCCGCTGCGAAGGTTCTTTTCCTGCCCGCCCCCAACGATCAACGGTGCGAGCCGAATGGGTGGGGAACGACGACGGACATACAGAGCGCCCACGCCTTTCGGTCCGTACAGCTTGTGGGCGGAGAAACTGATCAGATCGACGCCCAACAGGCGAACGTCGAGCGGCATCTTGCCCAGCGCCTGCACGGCATCGCAATGCACCAGGATGCCGCGCACGGCACACAAGCGGGCGAGTTCGGCCAAGGGCTGGATCACACCGACCTCGTTATTCGCCAGCATGACGGAAACCACCAGCGTCTCCGGCTCCAGCGCCGCGACCAATTGATCGAGATCGAGCTCTCCCGGGAAATCGGCCGGATGGTTGCGAACCGGCAGCAAGGTAACGCGAAACCCGAGTCGCCGTAGACGCTCCAACGGATCCAGAATGGCTCGGTGTTCGGTGACTACGCTGACCAGGTGTCGTTGGCGGTTCCGTGGTTGCTCGGCCAAACCACGGAGGGCCAAGTTATTGCTTTCCGTCGCACCGCTGGTGAAAGTGATCTCCTCCGGTAGTGCACCAACGGCTTCGGCCACCACCGCGCGAGAACGCTCCACGGCCTCCCGCGCTTCTCGACCCCACGCATGACTGACACTGCTGCTGTTTCCGAAGACCTCGGTAAAAAACGGCAGCATGGCCTCAACAACGCGCGGATCCACGGGTGTGGTGGCGTGGTGATCAAGATAGATCCGGCCCGGCATGATTCGGCTCAGAGAAAGAGGCCCTGCAGACAGATCCGCGACCAGCTTTCCATGCCGTCCAGGTCGCGCAGCAGTTCGTCGACCGGCCGAAAACCAGCATCCTGCAGCTCCTCCTCACGCGGCTCAACTTCCGGACGTTCCACATCGAAAATGTGCACGACGCCAAGATGGACTCGGCCTACCTCGGTTTCGTCATCGTTGATCAGCGCCACGCGGCGATCGACGTAGGGGGTTCGAATCCAGACTTCTTCCTCCAACTCCCGCCGCAGTCCCTCCGCGTACGGGTCAGCATCGTCGGCCACACGGGCGTCTTCGGAGGAGATGTGCCCCCCCACGCCCACACTGCGTTTGCGATGAAGGCGTTGCTCGCCCTGCCCCGTCCCGCGGGTGTACTGAAACAACCACGGTCGCTGCTGATCGTCCTGATGGCGAAAGATCACGTACGGAATCAGTTGCTTGTAGCTCGGATCTTGCTCCATTTGCTGGCGAGGTCGATACCGGACGATGTCCGATTGAAGCAAGCGGTCCAGATACCGCTGCACATCGGTCGAGATGCCCTGAAAATAGCCGACCTGGTGGAACTCGGACGTAGGAACGACGAGCACGTGCTCCGTGTGAATCACTGACATAAAACCTCGCCCTGCCATTGCAATCTGCGACAAGAAACCACCCGCCACGACGCTCGAGCGGATCGCACTATACCATACTCGGGCGGACTCGGGCGGACTCGGGCGGTAGTCCAGGAGCCAGGTCGCCGCGGGACCCCATCCATCCAACCCTCGAACGACCTCCTTCCGCATCTCCCGTCCTCTCTGTGTGCTCTGTGCTCTCTGTGGTAAACAGAATTCCCATGCAACCACAACAAGTTGCTTGGCCACCGGTCGATGCTCGAGCGAGGCGTGTTTTGCGTAGGAAATACACCGCAGAGAGCACAGAGGACACAGAGAGAACGGGCGGGGCGTTGTCGATCAGAGAATCAACATGGCGTCGCCGTAGCTGAAGAAGCGGTAGCGTTCCCGAATGGCTTCCTGGTACGCGCGGTGCATCAAAGCGTCTCCACCGAGCGTGCGAATCATGACCAGCAGGGTGGAACGCGGCAGGTGAAAGTTGGTTAGCAAAGCATCCACGATTCGGAAGCGGTACGGGGGGCGAATGAACAGATTGGTTTGACCGGACCAGGCGTCGAGCGGACCGGTGGCGGCGGCGGTTTCCAGGATCCGCACACTGGTCGTCCCCACGGCCACGACCCTTCCGCCGCGCTGACGGGCTGTCTCGATTTGACGCACCGCCGCCTTCGAAACGCTCCCGGACTCAGCGTGCATCTGGTGCTGTTCGATCTGCTCGTGCTTGATCGGCCGAAACGTGCCCAAACCGACGTGCAGTGTGACTCGCGCCAGATCGATTCCCTCCTGCTGCAGGTGCTGCAACAGCGACTCGGTCAGGTGCAAGCCGGCGGTCGGTGCCGCAACCGAGCCCGGTTGGTTGGCATAGACGGTTTGGTACCACTGCAGATCTTGATCGATCATCTCTCCGCGGCGGATGTAGTGCGGCAAGGGAACTCGCCCAATCCGCTGCAGCAAGTCCCAGGTCGACTCGGTCGATTCCGGCCGCGCCGCCCAGACTCCCTCATCGAATCGCGCCAACATCCGTAGTTCCACGGCCTCTTTACCATTTCGATCGGTCAATACGATCCGATCGCCCGAGTCGAGCTTACTGCGCGTCTTACAGACCAGTTTCCAATTGCCCTGCTCGTCCGCGGCAAGGAACAGGCCTTGCCAGCGTCCCCCCGTGGCCCGTCGATACCCGACCAGCCTTGCCGGGACGACACGGGAATCATTCAGTACGAGACAATCTCCGGCGGCGAGCCAAACCGGCAGGTCGCGCACGCTGCGCATGCTCGATTTCTGCGGTCGCCCGCTGAACGACCATCAGCCGCGCATCGCTTCGCCGCGCCACGGGCCGCTGTGCGATCAACTCCTCCGGCAGATCGTAATCGTATTGCTGCAAATCCGTCATCCGTTGAGGCCATCCATCTGCGATCCCTCCCTGATATTCTCCGGCCCAGGAGCGCCCGGTGCCCCCGCCCGATCGCCATCCGATCGCGTGCGACGCCCTAAGTCTCGCTCTCAGAATCAGTTTCGTAAAGCACCGTGCCGTGGAGGCGATGCCCGGTCGGAAAGCCGCCGTCGCGGCACGGCGAGTCGTGCGATGACGACCGCGAGAAGTTGGAAAAAATTTCCCGCCGCGTCGATCGCGGGTTTTCTCGCGGGATACGCGATCTTGTGGGTCCGTTGGTGCATGGCGGGAGATAAACCGTGTTGACGCGAGGCAGATTGTGGATATGCTTGGGCCTTAATGGGAGTCAGTGGGAGCGAGTGGTAATTCATGTTGTTGACCGGGACCTTTCCGAGGACCATGGACGACAAGCAGCGGGTTGCCATTCCTAAACGGCTCCGCGACACATTGCAGGGTGACGCAGATCCGCTGGCCCTGTACGTCGCTCCGGGAACCGATGGTTCGCTCGCCCTTTACACGGAGGACTCTTTCTCAAACCTTGCCGCTCAACTTTCGGCAAGCCCCCCGACCGGCCAAGACGTGCGTGCCTTTAGTCGTCTGCTCTACTCACAGGCGCAGTGCGTTTCGCTGGATCGCCAGGGGAGAATTCGCGTCCCCCTCGAACTGGCGGAACTAGCCGCCCTGGACAAGGAGATCATCCTGGTAGGCGTCCGCGACCACTTGGAATTGTGGAATCGAGAGCGTTGGCAGGATTACGTCGCTCAGCGACAAGCACGTTACGACGACTTGGCGGAGAAAGCCTTTGCAGCTTCGCACGGAAAGGATCAAAGCCACCATTGAGTACGTCCGTCCGTTTGTTCGCCCTCGCGCGGTGACGGAGGCGTTTGGGTCGCGGCCACTGACCTGACGCCGGCCCCGGGAAGCTAACTGATTCCGGGGCCAAGGACCGCGAGTCAAGAGCACGGATTGCTGTTGGCTGCGAACGTCGGCTACCTCATCATCCCGCAGCGATGAGGTACCAACTGGCCACTACCCACTCGGGCGCACGGATGTGCCCGGGGTAGTATGCCAGCTCTCACCGAACAATGGCCTTCCCCCAGCGCGCCGACTCAGGCATAGTACGCGGGATGAGCGACTGTTTGACACAACACGTACCGGTGCTACCGCTCGAGATCCGGCAGCTGCTTGCCCCACCGGTGGGAGGCACGATCGTCGACGGCACGGCCGGCGGTGGTGGCCACTTGCGGCTCTTCTTAGATGAAGTGGGGCCGAGTGGGCAAATTCTGGCGATCGACCGCGACCCGGAGGCGATCGCGCGGCTGGAAGCCGTCTTTCCGCAGGCCAACGTACAGCTTCACTGCGCCAGCTATGCCGAACTGCCGCAAATCCTGGCTCAGGGCCCGATCGGCGCCGTCGACGCCATCTTGCTCGACCTGGGACTGTCGAGCGACCAACTCGCCGATCCGACCCGCGGGTTCAGTTTCCAGGTTGACGGCCCCTTGGACTTGCGTTTCAATCCGCGATTCGGTGAGCCGGCTTGGCAGTTGATCGAGCGGTTGCGAGCCGAGGAGTTGGCCGATCTGATCTACCAGTACGGCGAAGAGCGGTTCAGCCGCCGGATCGCGCGGGCGATCGTACAGGCCCGACAGGTGGAGCCAATTCGCTCATCCTCCCAATTCGCACAAATCGTCCGCAAGTCAATGCCGCGTCGGAACCGAAAGGAGAGAATTGACCCGGCGACGCGAACGTTTCAGGCGTTGCGGATCGCCGTGAATCAGGAGCTGCGTGAACTGGAGACTGCACTGCAGTGCTTGCCCGACTGCCTCGTGGAAGGGGGTCGGCTGGCCGTGATCAGCTTCCATTCACTGGAGGACCGCTTGGTCAAGCAGGCCTTTCGAGGTGACCCGCGCTGGAAGGCCCTCACGAAGAAGCCGATTCGGCCGAGCGGGGAAGAAATGCAGCGCAACCCGCGCAGCCGCAGTGCAAAGCTGCGAGGAGCGTTGCGCACGGAGACGGCAAACGCCGTACGGAAGGAGTCGAGGTAGATGGCCCGCCGATTGGTCACATCACGGTTCACGCTGACGGCACTTGTGTTGCTGCCCTGCTCGCTGCTCCTGCTGCAACATTGGGGCCCGGTCGGTGGCCCGCCTCCCGATGAGGAGCTGCCCACGATTCCAACGGTCCGCCTGACGCGGGAATCGAAACCGACGATTGTGAAGCCGAGCGAAAACTGGCTGGAAGATTCTTCTTCGCCGGATGCCTTGGCGCCCAACAGTAACGTGCTGGAAGTCGATGCGGATCCGTCGGAGGTCCCCTTCTTGCCCCCGCCCCTGCAAACAGCGGACGAACGCGGCACCGATCGACGCTGAGCTCTGGTATCATCCGGTCATGTCGTCGGAACTCCCCCAAGCTGGCGTGCGGAAGATCGTCTCCGGAGGCCAGACAGGCGTTGACCAGGCGGCATTGGCGGCGGCCATCGAGCTTGGCCTGGACCACGGTGGCTGGTGTCCGCGGGGTCGGTTAAGCGAGTCGGGCCCGATCCCGGCGCGGTTCCAACTGCAGGAGACGCACTCCGCCGAATACTGGGTACGGACCGAGCAGAACGTGATCGACTCGGACGCCACCCTGATTCTCTACCGCGGCGAATTGCGCGGCGGGACCGCGTTGACGCACCGCCTGGCGGCCAAGCACCATCGACCGTGCTTGCTGATCGATCTGGCCCAACCCGCCTTGCTGGCCCCACCCGCCTTGATTGATCCGGTGCGCGGCTGGCTGCAACAGTCCGCCGTGCGAGTACTGAATGTGGCTGGCCCCCGCGAAAGCTCCTGCCCGGGGATTCAACAGGAAGCCCAAGCCTTTCTGCGGAACGTCTTCCTTGGCCAGGAAAGTTCGTTAGAATGAGTCCTGCGGAAGGGGCTCGTACACCTACGGCGGGCCCGATCGGAGTGGACGGTTCACTGGACCGACCCGTCCGATAGTAAACACGCGGTTTTCATCGACAACTGCGGGCCTACAGATTTCGGATCGCAAGGGCAGGGAAACGCAGAGACGCTTCCCGACCTTCCGAAAGATGGGGGCACGCAGTGGCGGTTTTCAACTCCCTGGGTGTAAGCGAAGAGCAAACCATGCGAAAACTAGGTCTACTGACACTGGCGTTGACAGCACTCTCCTCGGGCTCTCCCATCTGGGCTCACCCCGGACATGGAGTGACTCCGGCCGAGCCGAACGGGTTGATGCACTTCTTCACCGAACCGTTCCACCTGCTGCCCTTGATCGCCTTAGCTGGCGCGGCGTACGTGGTGTACCGCTTCCTGCGGACCGTAGCCTCCGCCGATCGCTCCTAAGACGTTGCGACCAAGCCTGGGTCGGTCCCACGATCGGCCGATCCAGTGTGTCAGGCGGTCGGCGTGCGCGTATTCCAGGCGACCGCAGAAGCTGGGCGTGTACAGCACGGCTACGATCGCTCGTGGCCGGTCAAGACTTGAATTGGGGATTCGGCGGCAGCGGCCACGCCCGTGACGGAACGACCGACCATCTACCATCGTCTTGCGGGCAGAGCCAGTGGACCCCAATTCCCAGCTACGACGGATCACTCGCGGCGATTCGCATGCGCTGCAACGCAATCCGGCGGTTGCGATCGAAGAGAGAGGCAGGCTCGGGATCCCTTCCGTCCATGATCAGAAGTTGTACGCGGGGTTTTCCGAGTTGAAATCCTCATCCTGCAGCCCCACGTTCAACTGAAGATTGATATACGTGTATTCCTCGATCAATTCGGGCGAACCGCCCGGCGAGGAAGGCCAATCGTAGGCTTCGTAACGGATCGGCATATTCAGCTCTTTGTCCAGGAACACACGAGCCACGTAGAACTCGTATTCTGGTCGCCGGTCTTTGTGTTTCACTTCCAGCATGGTGCAGAAGCGGCCTTTGACCTTTGCGCCTTCGACCATGCGGACCTCGCAATCGCCGAGTCGGCGATCCCGGCTTCCTTTCTCGATCAATCGCTCGGTCAGCGTTTTGATCCCAATCTCGGTGATTGGGTATCGATTCCCTCGAAGCGCCAAGGCGCTGGTGGGCAAAAGGGAGACGGTGGGAATAAAGCGTCCCTTGAAGCCTCCCTCGTGAGCAATCAATTTGCCGCTATTTTGCCCATCGACGTAAATGACCTCGCGCCCCTTTACCGTATCCGGCTTCAGGAACCCCAGGTAGACGCCAAACGGAACGGCCTGCCCGTCTCGGTCCCGCTCGTGACGGATCTTGCAGGTCATGAACTCGTGCTCGAGCAATTCCCCCTGCACGCGTTCTCGCTTGACGAGCGTACAGGTGTAGTCATGAATGTTCTGCTCAATGTGGTCGAGCGACTTGCGTGCGAGTTCGAGGGCGGGATCCAGCGGATGGGACTCCGTATCGGGTTGTGCCAGGGGCTCCGGCGTCTTCAGGGCCTCGGATCCCAGCGTGTTCTTGGAGGTCTTGGAGATGCGGTAGACCGGCTCATGCAAGCCCTCCCGCTCGAGCGCGCCGCCGCTCTGCCCAAGTTCGTCGGCCTGAACCAGGGCGCACGCGATCAGCAGCCAGCCGATCATCCAACCCGCCACTGCCACGCAAATCCGATCCCATGGAATCGACAGTCGTGCTACCTGCTCGTAAGCCATCCAATTACCTCCGGTTTACCCGTCTCCAACCCCAGACAAGCGTGTCGATCTCGAACGAGCCGCGCAACACGGCTTGGATAGTATCGCCATCGGTCCGAAGTCGAATTAAAATGCGTCTTCGCGATCCCCCCGATCTACATAACCGTCGCGGTTTTGCTCCGTTGGCCCGGAGGGGTTGCCCATTCTACCCGTAGTCTCGTTTTCGAGGGAGGCCATTTGGTGAATCCACCACAGCTGTGTGTTGAATGTGTCGTATCGCAACCGTTCGCCGAGAACACGTATGTCGTTTTCTTGCAGGGTCAGCGGGAGTGTTTCATCCTGGATCCCGGATTGGAACCGGACAAAATCGATCAAGCGATTTCTGACCATGATTTGATCCCCGTGGCGATTCTGAACACGCATGGCCACAGTGACCACATCGCGGGAAACGGCCACTGCAAGCAGTGCTGGCCCGCGAGCCCCCTGATCATCGGACGCGACGACGCACCGAAACTGACCGACGCCGATCTGAATCTTTCCGCCCCGTTCGGATTCAACATCATTAGTCCGCCTGCGGATCAGGTCGTAGCAGATGGCGAAACACTGCAGGTGGCCGGGATCGAGCTGGACGTAATAGCAACTCCGGGGCATTCCCAAGGGCACGTCGTGTTCCTCTGCCGAAAGGTCTCTCCTTGGGTGGTCTTCGGCGGAGATGTGCTGTTTCAAGGGAGCGTCGGCCGGACCGATTTCCCGGACGGAAACACCAGGGATCTGACAGATTCGATCCACCAACATCTGTTCACCCTCCCGCCGGACACGATCGTCTATCCGGGTCACGGGCCCGCCACAACGATCGAGCAAGAGATGCTTGCCAACCCGTTCGTCGGTCGTCCCGCCGGCTATCGCCCGGCAGAGGATTGAGCATGTCGGAAGATCCCGTCAGTCGTTGGGCTCTATCACCACACTTCCATTTGCTGCCGGTCGCTAGCGCCTGTTCCTAAGGATCGCCGGAAACCGGACGGTCTACACAATCACAGAAGGTCGTGCGCTCATAATTTACCTTGCTGCCGGGAGGGTCGAGCCAAAGGCTCGGGGAGGGCGAACTTCGGCCAGCGCATTCCCAATCAGAATCCGATAAGCTTCGCGCGCACCGCGCTCCTCAACGTGTTACGCAGGGAGCGCATCGGAGATCATGCTGGTGTCAGCAAAGCGGTGCTCGTGCTTGCAATCGAAGGACGACTGCACTGAGCGGGAAAAGTTTGCGACAGCCATCGAACACTCATCAACCGCTTGGAATCCGCAGGAAATCGCGGAAAAGCACTCGCCGGTTGTCGAACACGAGCAGGAGTCTGGCGGGCTTTCGCTTCACTGAGCCCTACGGAAGTGAGCCCACCACCTACGGTGCTGCGCCGAGTGGGATGGTCTTCCAGGCCGACCGATTCCTTTCCCCAACCGTCTTCTCTAAGGTGTTACTGGAAGAGAATTGGTGGGTTTGCACTTCGCTGAACCCATCCTACGAACAGCGTAAGCCAGCGATGTACGAACAGCGTGAGCCAACGATGTACGAAATCGCAAGCCCACCAGATTTGTAGGGTGGGCTCAGCAAAGCGCAAGCCCACCAGCGGATCAGGGGGGTCCAGCCATCTGATCTACGGAAGTGTCCACCCGTCTACACAACCACGGAACCACGTTGCATGCCAAAGTTCTCTACGACTTCTGCGACAGAGCGCGCATGAAAAAGGGCGAGAGGCACGCATCGCGTTCTCGCCCAGATAGAGCGTCTTCCGATTACGACCGAGGCAATCCGCAAGCTACGGCACGGGGGTCGAGCTCAGCTTCCAGCCGTCTGCTTCTTTCACGGCCGTCCATTCCTTCTCAATAATCGTGGGATCCATTCCCTTTTCCATTCCCGCCGTGAAGGTTGCCGTATTGCCGGAGATCACCGGGTCGCTCCGCATGTAGAACATGAAGTCCTTGTACTTCGCCAGGTCGGTGGAAGCCGGAGCAGCATCTTTCGCGAACAACGCACGAAATCGCTGAATGGAACCGGTGGAATCTGCCAGATTGTAGACCAATTCGGCGATTTCTTTCTGCTCCTCATCCAGATTGGCAGTCGGATCTACCGTATCGCCTCCCCCGCAGCCCCAAGCCGTGATGAGCACGGCCATAGTCAGCCAAACTTTGCCCTTCATGACAAACCGAAGACCCGCATTCGACGGCACTTTTTTCATCCCCATTTAAATCCTATCCCCTGGAAAAGAAAACTCCCGAACGCCGCAGTTACCTGCGACGTTCGGGTGATCTGGAAAACACAATCATTTTTTGGAACGGGCCAGTCCCGTTTGTCGCCCTCAGACTAAGCTCAAACCGCCCAGTCTGAGAGGCGACGATGTTCCGGCGAGGGACGCGTTCGTGGGTCAGTCGTTGACGTCGCTCACATCGCCCCCGGCTCGCGTGGCCAACGCATGCCAGATGTTGATGTCCGTGTCATCCGAGAAGAACCCGACGGAGCCATCACCGCGGCCGGACACGACGCCGCCGTTGTGCTGACTTCGCGCGGAAGCAAAGGTTTCCCCAGCGGATTGACCGGAGGCCGGCTGTTGCTGGCAGGCAAGCAGATTCGTGGCCGGGATATCCGCCTCGCAACCGTTGATCTTGTCGTTCACCGTGGAGTTTGGACCGTACATATGGCTGTAGGTGCTACCGCCCATGGAAGGCGTTGACCACACGCCACGAATGTCCTCTGAGAAATTCCGATCGCTGGCGTCGCCATCGAACGTGAGCACTTCGCTGGCCACGATCGTTTTGGAAACCCCATCCTTAATTCGACGCAGCTTCACGCCTTTTCCTCGACCGAACTTCCAGCTTCCCTTGGCATTCGGATCATCCTGGCCGGAAATATTCTGCCAGCCAGGAATCATGTTCACGGTGATCGCTCCGCGCAACAACTTCCGCGTTGGTTCACTCGACTCAATTGCTTCGTCGACGATGGGGTTACCATCGATCGATTCGTAATAGGTCCCGGCACCCATGCAGGCCGCGTAGTTCCCCTTGGAGTTTCGCTCATGCCGCGTTGTGCTCGAACTCAACTGCTTAATTGCCGAGGGTGCACTGGGGCACAACATGAAGTTGGGGGTCGTGCGCCCCACGCGCCATGGATCGTGCTCGCAGTCATCGCACGCATTCCACTGCGACTCCATGCAAAGCACAATCTGCCTGTCGAGGTCAACTTCTTCCATCTGACCCAGGATTTGCTGCGCCAGTTGGGCCCCGCGCAGTAGAGGCCATTTTGCGTACCGGTGGAAACCCAAGCCTGTTCACTGCACACGGGCACGGCAGGCGGAAAGCTCCCGAAGGTGCTTTCGTAGTTGATCATCGCCAATGCGATCTGCTTGACTTTGTTGACGCACTGGGCCCGGCGTGCCGCTTCGCGGGCCGCGTTGATCGCGGGCAAGAGCAGCAGCACCAGAATTGCAATGATGGCGATCACCACCAGCAATTCTACGAGGGTAAATGCCTGACGACGTTGACCTTTCATCGATCCTCCTTCTTCCTGATCGGAAATGAGAACAGGTATATGATTTGGATTGGGAGAGAAACACGCCGTTCACAAAAAACACGACGTGTGAAAGCAGGGTAACATACGCGCAAAAATTCGCAAGCTTTTTGGCCTCAAGGGCCTTGGATTTGTGTTCCTTCCGCCGTCGCGGACTCACCGCCACCTGCTCTTCCTCCAGCGAGGGCGCACAGTTCTTGAGTGCGGCAGTTTCCGAGCGTGCATGATGCTCCCGCGGGACCTCCATGTCTACCCATCTTAACATTGAAGAAGGAGTCGCCGTGAGGCGGCAGTGCAGCGAAAATCCCCCTTCCCTCTGGGAGACCAGCGGCGCGAGCCGAAGCAAGCTCACGCGGGAAGGCGGAATCGGGGGGGCAAAGGTCGATCGTCTTGCCGTCGAAGCTGCAGAACCGCCATTCGGGAGGGTACGACAACTCCTTTTGAGTCTCCCACGGAAAAGCCGCACGATCTTCGGCGAAGCGGCGACGAGTGATATCCGCGAGTTCACGCCGAGCGGCGAAGGAACGGTCCGGGTCAGTCCTCCGGAGGTTTGCCGTCGAGTCGTGGCGGATCCATTTCCTGTGTCAGGGTGGCATCGGATGGGGAATCCGGTTCGGGTTCCGGCGGCAGGGCGGGCCAATGGAGCGTAAAGCGGCTGCCCTGACCGGGCTGGCTGTCGACGGTAATCTCGCCGCCGTGTTCCTGCAGAATCTTCTGACTGACGGCCAATCCGAGGCCGGTACCACGATTCCCTTTGCCGGAGACAAACACCTGGAAGATTCGCTTACGTTGGTCGGGATCGAGTCCTACGCCATTATCCCGGACCTCGACTCGCAGCATTTCCTGGTCCCGATCGTAGTGCGTTTCCACTTCGACGCGACCATTTTCCGATTCCTCGCACGCGTCAATCGCGTTGGTGACCAGATTCAACACGGCGCGATGGATCCCTTCCGGATCGAAAGCCATCGTGGGAAGATCGGGCTGGCGCTGCTGGACGAGTGCCACGCCGGCTTCTTGCGCTCGGCTCTGCATCAATTCCACCACGTCACCGACGACCTGATTCAGATCGCTCGCCAGCATCTCAGGATCGCGTTGTTTGCTGTAGGTGAGCATATCCATCACGAGCGCCGAGATCCGTTGTTGGTTTCTTTCAACGATATCCCAACCTTTGCGACTGACGTCCCAGTCTTGGGCTTTCAAGCCTTCTTCGATCAGGTAGCTGCCGCCGCGCATGCCTTGCAGAATATTCTTTACGTGATGCGACAGAGCGGCGATGGTCTGTCCTACGGCAGCCAGTCGTTCGGCCTGCAGCATCGCCGAGTAGAAGGACGTGTCCTCGATTGCCAACGCGGCTTGGTGCCCGATGGCGACCATCAACTTGAGATGTTCGTCGGAGAACCGATTCGACGCAGCCTGCTGCAGCACGTGGCCGGGCGCGGTGAAGGTATCGATGTAGATCACGCCGACGACGCCGTAGCGACCTTGCATCGGCACACAGATGGCTTCGCGGACGCCGAGCTTCAGAATACTGGCAGCCGGATCCCACCGATCATCTTCTCGGGCGTCGCTGGTCAGTACACCCTCTTGATGTTGTCGGACGTAATCGAGAATCGTACGGCTGATCGTCATCCGTTCGGCCGCAGAACCTCCGTGGCGATCGTGGCGCACTTTGGGGACAAACTCGTCGGTCTCGCGGTCGATGAGCATCACGCATCCTCGATCGGCCTCGACCCACTCGAAGATGAGCTCCATGATCCGCTGCAGCAGTTGATCAATGTCCAGCGTGTGACTCACGGCCAGCGCCGTGCGGTACATCACCTGCAGATTGCTGCGGCGCGGGCCAGCCAGGGACTCGTCGATGGCTCCAGGCCGGTCAGCAGGCGACTGCCTTCTTCCTGCCGAAGGGACTTAATAATCCGCGACGGATGTGCGGAACCGGAGGGCGCCACGATGTCAACCTCGCGGCCCGGAGCAACTTTTCGGGTATCGGCCGAATCGGTGAAGATCATCAACGTGCGGCCCAGCTGCACACGATCCCCGCTACGGAGTTCTTGCTGCTGGACGCGGACACTGTTGACAAACGAGCCGTTACTGCTCCCGAGATCCACCCACTGATAGCCGTTCAATGATTGGCGAAGTTCGGCGTGATTACGTGACACCTCCGTGTCATGTAACCGCACGCGGTTCGCGACATCCCGTCCGACGCCGAGCACTCGATCGTGCAACTCGAAGCGTTTGCCTTGATCTCGGCCTTGGATGACAAACAGTGATGGCACCCGGGTGCCTCATGACGTTGAAATTGCAGTTCGGACTCCGCCGCATCCTCGATGACAGGCGTTTTCTGCCCAGGGATGGCTCGGCGAGCGGCTGCGTTTCTTCACGCAGGAACTTCGTCCCGGCATTTCATTTCAATTTTTTTCCCGCCGCTTCCCTTCGGTCGATTGTACGAATCCGTCCTGCGAATGGGTAGGGTAAGGCGCGTCTGCGTCGCTCCCCGCCGCGAACACGGGCGTCTGCTATCAGACAGCACCCCTACAATCCTTCAAAGTTACCTGACCTACATCCCGATAACGTATGTGGCGCAAGCGGAGTGCCGTTTCCATGCGGGGCGAACGTGCTCCTGGGAAGAACCGGCCGGATCGCGCGGCCCGCCATCGGTGCTGTCGCGCGCTTGCCATTTTTCTGGTCTTTACGGAATCGCGGCCCCACGGCACAATACGCGCCCGTTCGCATGACTCTCGATGGATCGAGAGAAACGATCTGAACCACCGCCCGCGCGGGCACGTACATACGCGAGGCCCAAATCACTCACGAGGTCATGGTTGACCGAAGCCAGCAAGGAGCGCTGATCGTGAAAGCTGTTCTTCCCTATTCTCTTCTGATCGTTTTCGGCACGGCTGTTTTTCTGGCCCCCTCGTCCGCGACGGCCCAAACGCGTCCGACGACTCCGCAAGCCACTCGCCCCCCTGCCTCTCCTGCCGTCCGCCCGGCGTCCGCAACATCGGTGCGGCGTCGCAGCCCGGTCGCGGTCGTGGACGTGAGCTACATCTTCAAAAATCACAACGGCTTCAATGCGGCGATGGAGAGCATGAAGAAGCAGGTCGAGCAGTACGAAGAGCATTTGCGCACGCAACAAAACGCCCTGATGAAGGAAAAAGAGCGGCTGAGCAGCTTTCGTCCGGGCACGCCGGACTACGATTCCTTGGAGCGAAGCTTGGCCGATCGAGGCGCGAAGCTGCAGGTGGACATGCAGATGAAGCGCAAGGAATTCCTGGAGCGTGAGGCGAAGGTCTACTATCAGGTCTACGAACATGTCGCGGCGGCGATTCGCGAATTCGCCGACCAGAACGGGATCGAATTGGTGCTGCGTTACAGCGGCGAAGCAATGGATCCGGCCAACCGCCAGTCGGTTCTGCAGGGGGTCAATCGCCCGATCGTATACCATCGCGACCTGGACATCACCAGCGAAGTCCTGGATCGCCTGAACCGCACGCAGCGTGTGTCCAACCAGAACGTTCGCCCCAAGCCTACGACGACGGCACCGCGCCGTTAGTCGGCGCGTGCGGGTGCGTTGCTTCGCAAGGGCGTCCGTCGCAGGTCGCCCTGAGTCCCCCTTTCCGCAAGCATGGATGCTGCTGACTGTGGTTCCGCCACCTCGAATGCAAAACACGATCGCTCAACCGGTCACCGTCGATGGGTTCGGATTCTGGAGCGGACGAGACGTTCGCCTGCAGTTTCGCCCGGCTGCGGCGGACACGGGCATCGTGTTCGTGCGGAGCGATCTCCAGCCGGCGGTCCGCATTCCCGCGTGCGTCGACTGTCGACAGGAAACGCCGCGCCGCACCACGCTCTGCCATCGTTCGGCGCGCGTGGAGATGGTCGAGCACGTCATGGCCGCCCTCGCCGGCCTGCGGATCGACAACTGCGAAATCTGGGTCGATGCGGTGGAAATGCCGGGCGTGGACGGATCGAGTCAGCCGTTTGTCACGGCGCTCCAATCGGCCGGAACGCTTGCGCAAGCCGCTTCGAGAGCTCGCTTGGTCGTGACGGCGCCGATTCGAGTGGGCGACGAACAGTCGTGGATCGAGGCGCGGCCTACCGCCGAATTCGGAATGTCCGCCGGGTACGGACTGGATTTCGGTGCGGATCATCCGATTGGCCGCCAATCTTACCGGCTGACCGTCACGCCGGATGAGTTCCTGCGTCAATTGGCACCCGCGCGGACGTTCATTATGAAACACGAAGCCGAATGGCTGCAACAACAAGGATTCGCTCGGCGCGTCACGCCACGCGATGTGCTGGTATTCGACGAACAGAGCTTGATCGATAACGAATTGCGGTTCCCGGACGAATGCGTGCGACACAAGCTGCTCGACATGGTCGGTGACCTGGCACTCGCCGGCGCAGACCTGATGGGCCAGTTTGTAGCGCACCGCAGCGGCCATCGACTCAATGCTTGCCTGGTCGAGAAGCTGCTCCAACAGTTTCCGGTCACGCAACCCTGGAGGGCTTCCGCCTGAACCGCGTGATCGTGGCGACGATCGGCATCGCTTGACACAGAGGAAACGGAAGCGATGCAGGACCCGAGCCGATTGTTACCCACAGCATCGGAGTTGCATCATGTCCACCCTGGTCGCGGATACTGCGGCGATCGACCCTCGAGCCCAACTGGCGGACTCGGTGGAGATTGGTCCTTTCTGCGTCGTGGGGCCCCACGTTCGAATTGGGGCCGGAACTCGACTGGAGAACCACGTGACGCTGACCGGTCACGTGACACTTGGCCGCTACAACCACATCCATGCCAATTCCGTGATCGGCGGCGAACCACAGGATTTGAGCTACCGCGGTAGCGATACGCGCGTCGAGATTGGCGATCACAACGTGATTCGCGAAGGCGTTACGATCAATCGCGCGAGCGAGAAGGAGGACGGCGTAACGTCGATCGGCAATCGCTGTTATCTGATGGCCTGCAGTCACGTGGCCCATGACTGCCGACTGGGCGACCGCGTCATCCTGGCAAACGGTGCACTCCTGGGTGGGCACGTCCACGTGCATGATTTTGCCTCGCTATCGGGTGCTGTAGCGGTGCACCACTACACCACCATCGGCAGTTACAGCTTCGTGGGTGGGCTCAGTCGCGTCTTGCACGATGTCGCCCCGTTTATGCTTGTCGAAGGGTCACCGGCGCGGCCACGTTGCGTCAACGTGGTCGCACTTCGGCGTAACGATTTCCCCGATGATGTGATTCGCGCACTCAACGACGCACATCGACTTTTGTATCGGGCGAAGGTAGGTCTGGATTGTGCGCGAGAGATTCTCCGCAGCGAGGGCAAACTACTGCCTCAGGTGCATGAACTATTAAGCTTTGTCCAGCAACAGCAGGAAGGCCGTTTCGGACGCGGCCGGGAACTCAGGAGGGCCGCATGAATAAACTGCGTATGGCCGTCGTTGGCTGTGGTCATCTGGGACGCGTGCACGCCCGCTTGCTCGGCGAACTGGACTCGGTTCAGCTCGTGGCAGCGGTCGATCCCCATCTTGCGGCCTGCCAAGCCGTGGCGGATTCGCTGTCCATCGAGGCCTGTACCGACTACCGCGAACTGGCCGGCCGCGTAGACGCCGTCGTGCTCGCGGCGCCTTCCTCGTTGCACCGCGACATCGGCCTCGACCTGATGCAACAGGGAATCCACCTTTTGGTGGAGAAACCGTTGGCCACCTCCGCCCGCGACGCGCAGCAGATGATGCTGGCCTCCGCCCGCCACGCCGTAGTGCTCGCCGTCGGCCACGTCGAACGGTTTAATCCGGCGTATACGGCGGTCCGCCAACAGATCGACCACCCCCAATGGATCGAAGCCGCACGTACCGGCGGTTTCACCTTCCGCTCGACGGATGTCGGCGTGGTGATGGACTTGATGATCCACGATCTGGATCTGGTGCTGTCGCTGGTCCCCAGTCCTGTCGTGCGAGTCGACGCCTTCGGCCTGCCGGTCGTCTCGGAACATGAAGATTGGGCCCAGGCCCGCATCGAATTCGCCAACGGTTGTGTCGCGAATCTCAAGGCGTCGCGTACGAGTCCAACAGCCGTTCGCCAGACGACAATCTACGAATCCGATCAGCACCTCTTTGTCGACTACAATGCGCGTACCGTGCAGATGATGCTGCGGAGCAATCCGCTGCGCGACGGCTCGTTTCAACTCGATCAATGTGCCCCGAGCCAGGTGGAAGCTCTTCGGGACCAAGTCTTTGAACAACTGCTACCCCTCTCTGAATTGGACGTCGCCGTCACGAACCCATTGCAGAACGAATTGATCGATTTCGTGGAGAGCGTTCAGGGCCGCCATCGCCCGCGAGTGCCCGCCGAGGAGGCTTATCGCGCGGTTCGCTTGGCGGAGCAGATTTGCTGGCAAATCCAGCGGACGCGAGGTGAAGCTCGCGTGGATCGCTTCCCCATCGAGCGGAAAGCTGCCTGATTCCGACATTCCCGGCCATCCCTCGCAAGCATGCCGCGCATGGCCTGTCCCGGCGTTGTGCTGTCGACCGCCCGCCGCGTGCTTGCATCCCACCCCGCGCATGGCCTGTCCCTGGGTCTTTCGCGTGCTCAGCACTCTGCCGATGCATAGCCTGTCCCGGAGTTTTGCCAGGGATTTCTCTTGAGTTTCTGCTTGGCAGGCAACGCTGAGCAGGGCGATGCATGGTTGGGGCGCGGGGATTTTGTTGACCCCCTATGGGGTGGCGAATAGAATCGGGGCAAGGGGCGGCCATCGGGGCGATTGTTCTAGCCTCCGTCTTCTCCCGGTCCAGCTCCGATCCATTCGAGATCATGAATTCCAACTCTGACAAGCTAACGTCGCGGGACGCTGCAGCCGGCGTTCCGCCGGAGGGAACGCTGCGTCCGCACCACGGATCGACGGAGACAACCGCGCAGCCGGTGGAGGGCCTTCCTATCCAGGAGGGAGCACCCGCCGATCCGCTGGGTTCCCAGCCGACGGTGATCTCATCGCGGCCGTCAGCGGCCGTTGTGGGCAGTAAAACGTTGGCCGGTGAGATTGGTCGGCAGCTCGTAGGCCGGCGACTGGCACATTTTGAGCTCGTCGATTTCGTCGGCGGTGGAGGAATGGGGGCGGTCTTCCGTGCAACGGACACGATGCTGAATCGCACGGTCGCCGTCAAAGTGCTCTCCCGCGACCAGGGGCAAGACGAGGAAACTGTCAAGCGATTTCGGAATGAAGCTCAAAGTGCAGCTCGCTTGGACCACGAAAACATCGCTCGAGTCTACTTCGTGGGCGAGGATGACGGCTGGTACTTCATCGTCTTCGAATTCATCGAGGGCCAGAACCTGCGCGATCTGGTGGCGGAGCGAGGTCCGCTTTCGGTCGAGCAGTCCTTGGACATCACGCTGCAGGTGGCAGCTGCGTTGGATCACGCTGCGCAGCGTGAGGTTGTCCACCGGGACATCAAGCCCTCGAACGTGCTGCTGACGGACGGCCATCGCGCAAAGCTGGTCGACATGGGGCTCGCGCGGTTGCAGCCGATGCGGACCGGCGAAGATGACCTGACTGCCAGCGGCGTAACGCTGGGCACTTTCGATTACATCTCCCCGGAACAGGCCCGTGATCCGCGAACGGCCGACGTACGGAGCGACATTTATTCGCTTGGCTGCACGCTCTTTTACATGCTCACCGGGCGGCCTCCTTTTGCCGACGGAACCGTTCTACAGAAGTTACTCAGTCACAGCAGTCAGCCGCCGCCGGACCCGCGCGCCTGGCGGCCTGATCTGCCGGACGAACTGCTGCCCTTATTGGACCGGATGCTGGCGAAGGATCCGGCCGATCGATATCGAGAACCGAGTGAGTTGATCGGCGATCTTTTGGTGCTGGCCGACCGACTTGGTGTACGGACAGCCGTTCATGCCAAGCCACACTGGATTCCGCCCCCAAGCGGTCCCACCCGAACGCTTACGCGACATCTGCCGTGGGCCGTGCCCTGTTGTCTGATGTTGGCCTTATTGCTGCTCGATCCCAGTTGGCTCTCCGGAAAAGCGGATTCCTCCGCTCCCCCACGGTTCGAAATCCCACCTGCGGGAGCCTCCGAGTCGGAGCCGGCACGGTCGAGCGATGTTCGCGTGGCTGACGGGCAACTGCCGGTGATTCCCAGCGGCACTTGGCCGAGCAACCGATCGGGCTCCGATTTGGCCGATTCGCGATCTTCCCCGCGCGGGGCGAGTTTCCGTACCGATGAGGATCCGTCACGCGACGAGCGGATGCCGAGCACCGAAACGAGAAGCGACGCCTTGGTCGGGAGCGACACCCGCACGGAGCCAATGCTCGACCAGGAAGACGCGGCACAGGCTTACACGACATCTGCGTCGGACAGTTCCGCGAATTCCCGGTTCCGGCGTGTCATCGTCACGTCCGACCCGGCGGATGCTACCTCCCGTGACCGCGGACTTGTTGTCGGCGACCTCGTTACGGCGCTGCAACTTGTACTGGAAGACCCCGCGATTGACACCGTGGAGCTGCGAGAAAACGGACGAGTGAGAGTGCCATCCTTGTCGCTCGAACTTTCGAATCGCCAACTGAGGATCGTCGCGGCCGATGGTTACTCGCCGGTCCTCGCCTTTTGGACGGCGTTGACCGTCACCGACCCAACATCTCAGGGGATGATCCGCGTTCGCGGAGGCCGGCTGCGGCTGGAGGGCCTGCATTTCGAATTGACCGTTCCGACCGACACACTCGAAGGAGAATGGTCACTGATGCAGCTGGAAAAGAACCAGCTAGTTAGCCTGCGGGACTGCACCATCACCGTGCGGAATTCCTATGGTGGCCGATTCAGCAATCTGGATCACGTCTCGGTGTTTCACGTCGTCCCGCCGGTCAGTGGCACGCTGCTCTATTCGACGCAGAACGATTCGCGATTGCTGACGGAAATCGACATGACCAATTGCATTGTGCGCGGAGAGGCGACCGTTTTGCGAGCCAGCGAGGCGATCCCGATGCGACTCCGCTGGCACAACGGACTTCTGGTTACGACGGAACGGATGATCAATCTGGGTGGTGCGCGCGAGTCAATGGAGCGTGGCGAAAGCGTCCTGCTGGACCTCGAGCATTTGACAGCCATCATGGACAAGGGCCTCGGCGAGTTCGATGCCCTACCCCAAAATCCGAACCTGATGGAAATCAGTATCTGGTGCAACAACAGTATTCTGGTCACGCAAGGATGGGTTCCCCTGATCAGCCAGTCCGGTGGACCGTCTCTATCTGCTCAGATGGCGCAATTGGAGTATTTTGGGGAGCACAATTTTTACGAAGGAATGGAGACATTTTGGCAGATCGTCCCGCCAGCCCCGAAGCGGCCGGAGAAGCTTGACTTCGAGATGTGGCGTTCGCACTGGACCGGTGAGAATCGGCCGAGGTGGCAGCAAGTCAAGTGGCAGAAATTGCCCGATCGAAACCGTCCGGCGCACGAACATCGCGTGGCGGACTACACGCTGGCGTTGCAGGGCAATCCAGCCCTTAAGTCGTCCGCCGATCGATCCGACGCCGGTTTTCGCTCGGGCCTGCTCCCCCGACTGCCGGAGCCGGAGGCGGAGTTGCCTCCGAAGACACGGCCGTTGTTTCCGTTCTAAGGGACAGTGCCGGAATCACTTCGGCTGTCGCCGCCCGAAGTGGCAGCTCGCCGGCTCTGCGGTAGTGGCCCATCGCTCTCCTTGCTACATTGTCATCTCGCACGACCCGTTCACTCGGTTCGATGGGTCGCCACCGATCGCCCTGGAAAGTTCAAAGGGAGCGAGATGACTGCCGAAAATCCGTCGCAACAAGGAACGCTCTTCGGCCATCCGGCGGGCCTCTACACGCTTTTCTTTGCTGAGATGTGGGAACGGTTTTCCTACTACGGCATGCGGGCCCTGTTGGTCTTCTACATGATCAAGGGGTTTCTGGGGTACCAAGATTCTGACGCGTACCGGGTGTACGGCGCCTACACGTCGCTGGTTTACATGACTCCCTTTTTCGGTGGAATTCTCGCCGATCGGCTGTTGGGGGCCCGGCGCGCCGTCGTGCTGGGCGGACTGCTCATGGCCGCCGGGCATCTACTGATGACGGTGGAGACAAGCACGGCCTTTTTTACGGCCCTGGCCTTACTGATCGCCGGCAACGGGTTCTTCAAACCGAATATCTCCACGATCGTCGGGTCGCTGTATGCGCGCGAGAGCATCAAGCGCGACGGGGGCTTTACGATTTTCTACATGGGGATCAATCTCGGGGCGATGATGTCGCCTTTGCTTTGCGGGTACATCGGGGAAACCTACGGCTGGCACTATGGTTTTGGCTTGGCCACCATCGGAATGCTCACCGGCTTGGCCGTTTTCGTGATTCCCGGCCGGCTTGCCCGCTATGTGATTCTGGCGGGTGCCTTGGCCGCAGCGATTGGTCTGTTTCTGTTCCATCCCGATAATCCCTATTCGACGGCGATCAATGTCTTTGTTGGGATCGCCTTGATCTTTGCGGCGATGATCTCTTGGGCAGCGATCGGTCGCGGCGGACTACCGCAGGAGGCCGGAGCGCCGCCGGACCGTGAACGACTACAACGTCCGACAATCGCAGGCATCTCGGCGGAGTGGGCAATTTATCTGGGGACGGTGGCAGCGATACCGATCTTTGCCTTACTTGTTTCCGGGTTCGCACCGCTCAGCGCAAATCAGCGCGCGATCACGCTCGTTCCCCGGTCGGCGGTGGAGTACTTGCAGACGAGCGAGAATCCGCTGCTGCAGTTTTCCGCCGTCTTCGTGAGCGAGGCAAGCACTCCGGCCGGTGGTGTCCTGCTCGCCGCAGGTTTGATCGCGGTCGGTTTTCTGGGTCTCGAAATGCTCCGGATGGAACGGATTCCGCGACAGCGCATGTATGTAGTGATGATCCTGACGTTCTTTTCGATGTTGTTCTGGTCCTTCTTTGAGCAGGCAGGCAGCTCGGTCAACAACTTCACGGACCGCAATGTAGATCGCGTGCGAGATCGACAGGCGAAGGTCATCACGGAAGCGGACATTGGTACGACAATTCGTCTGCAGCCAACCCAGGAACAATTGGGATATCGTAACGGCGATACGATTTTCACCTTGCAGTCGCTCGATGAAATTCGAACACAACCAGCGGCTTCGTCGGCCACTTCGACAGCGGAAGGCTCCCAAGCCGTGGCGGCGGACGCGGCGGAAGTGATGATCGACTGGCAGGTTGCGCCGGACAACCTGGGGATGCGCGTTGCGGAGCGAGTCGACGAGACACCTGCGAGTTGGTTCCAGTCGATCAACCCGTTGTTCATTCTGCTGCTGGGCCTGGTCTTTACAGCCGTATGGACCTGGTTAGGTGCGCGCGGTTGGGAACCGAGTACGCCGATGAAATTCGCCCTGGGACTCTTTCAACTCGGACTCGGGTTTGGCTCGTTCTGGTACGGGGCAACTCATGCTGACGGTCGCGGGATGGTCGCTCTAAATTGGTTGTTGCTGGGCTATTTCTTCCAGACGACGGGGGAGTTGTGCTTGTCGCCCGTTGGACTCTCGATGGTAGCGCGACTTTCGCCGACGCGATTGGTGAGCACCGTGATGGGCACTTGGTTCCTGGCCACCGCTTTCTCTCAGTTCCTCGCGGCTTTTATCGCGCAGTTCACGAGCGTCGGCCACGGCGAAGGGGAGTCGGTCGCGATTCCACCGCCCCAGGAGACGGTGTTGGTCTATGGCGATGTGTTCGGCAAGATCGCTTTGGCCGCGATCATTTCCGCTGCGGTTTGCCTCCTGCTCGTCCCGTTGTTGAAACGCTGGATGCACGAAGGAGAGGAGCTGGATGCCTGAGGAAACCTTCTCCACAACCCAGCCTGCGGCGCGCGGACGGCGCCCCCTGTTGTCGCCAAAACGGTTACTGGCTGTCGATCAATCCATCGTCGATGCTCGCGGGGAACACTCTCAAAGGAAATGCCGACCAGTCCGCCGCGGAATCCGCCAACATCGAGGGCGGCAGACTCGCATCGATTTCGGCTCGCAACGTAACGGCGCGAGGCGAACCTTGCGCGAGGGTCAGGTGCAGTTCACACAATTTGCGCCCCAACGCTCCCCATTTTTGCGCATCGGGGGGAGCATCGTCCGAGTAATCCAGGCGCTGCTGCAGCTCAGATTCGAATACGACCCAACTGGCCCATTCCAGATACGGAATCAGCGGTTTGGCGACGATCTTCTTTCGGCCAGCGTCTAATTCGATCAACACGTTGTCCAGCGTATTGATCTGTTCGAACGCATCCGGGTCATCGCGCACGCGGCCCAGGTACTGCATCAAGATGCCTTCCGCGTGGCGGAGCGTGGGATCGAGAATCCGGCCCTGTTGTCGCACCTGCTCGCATCGTTGCGCGACGCCCGACCAATCGATGGTCCCGTCGCGAAAACCGATGAGCCCCAGGGAAGGTTCG
Organism: uncultured Planctomycetaceae bacterium; assembly: GCA_963776055.1. Lineage (GTDB taxonomy): Bacteria > Planctomycetota > Planctomycetia > Pirellulales > Pirellulaceae > CAVZLD01. Next base: position 335,167 of record CAVZLD010000002.1, read on the forward strand.
GACGCTTGAAAAGAACCACGAACAAGAAACGTATTCGGAAAGACCTGCTGAAAAGTCGCGAGAATGACCTCGAACTGGTAGGCGTCCAACTGGTACATCGGCAGCCATTGGCAGAACATGCCACCGGGTCGTAAGGATCGTCGGACGGCTCCGAAATGCTCACGACTGTACAAGCGTCCGACGCCTGAAACCCATGGCCGAAACAGATCTCCGACGACAACGTCGTAGGCATTGGTCGTTGCAGCGATGCTCGTTCTTCCATCTTCGACAAGGACCTTCGCCGTCGGAACCGTGCAGATATGTCGATTGGCTTCAGCGAAATGGTGCTCCGCAGCCGTGGCAACCAAGGGCGAGATCTCGATCGCCGTCACGAAATCGACGGGGGCATAGTCCAGTGCGGCACCGGCGGTGATCCCGGTGGCAAGTCCAATGCAGCCAACGGTCTGGGGATTCGCATGCAATAGCAGGGGTAGGAGCATCTTTCGCCGCTGACTATGATTTCCGCCGAGACTCCCCAAGCGAAACTGATTGGACTGCACAATCGCTCGCCGCCAAGTCCGCGAATCAGGTTGCCCCACTTGGTCAACGACGGCAATCACGCCTTCCGGACCACAGTGTGATTCGACCACTTCAAAACCAGGGCCCAGACTCATCGTAGGAAGCTGCGCGGCGAGAACAAATCCACCGCACGCTGCCAGGACCGCGAAGCCGTAGCCGAGATATAACGGCCAGGATGGTGAAGATCGGCGGGCAAGGAACGCATGCAGGCAAACGCCCACCAGCGTGTACATGATGGAGATCACGAGCATGCCTTGATGCATGCAGAAGACGGGCATCAGCAGGCGATTGGCGGCCTCGGCGCCCGCGAGCCCACCGAGACCGTTCGCCGCCAGCAACCATCCCCACCGAGTTCCGTAAGGATCCTTGCCTGCCGTCGCATGCCAGACCGAGAGCAGCGGAAAGATCAGGCTCAGAAACAGCAGACCCGGGCCAATCGACAGTAACACGATTCCCACGAGCGTTGCGAGGAAGGACAGGAGGCCGACCGATTCTGGAAGGGGCGTCAGCCCTTTCGTGATCTGGCAGAAGACAAACGGAGCAGCAGCAGTCAGCAAGCCACCCAGAGCAAACGCAGCCGGCAGAAGATGTCTTGCCAGTCGATGCGTGGATCCAAACCACGGAACGATCGCCGCCCCCATCGCCAGCGTCAGTATGATGGCCGCGAGCACGGCAGTCGTGGTGTAGAGACAATCGGGCGCCACGTTGAATGTCAAATGCAGGACGAGAATCTCCGCCGCAAGGATGCCCCAACCTGATACAAATGCCACGATGAGACAAAGTGCCATGCCGCTGGGCACCGTACCACCGGTTGCGGCCTGGGAGGCGGATGGGGAGGCGTCAGTAGTAATCGGCGTACTTCCCCGTGGCTTGCTGGCGGAGAGCCGCTCTTTGTGATCACTGCCCTGTCGGCCTGCGCGGAAACACAGCAATCCGACGATCAGGTTCAGAGCGACTGCCCAGGACATCGTCCCCGTCACTCCGAGGAGCGTTAATCCTAAACCAGCCGTCACCGCCAACCCCAGGACACCTCCCAGCGTGTTGGCGGCGTACAGCCAGATGCCATGCCGCGAGAGGGTGACGTCCCGACCGAGAGTCGCCGCCGTAATCACGGGCAATGACATCCCCATGAGGACCGCGGGGGGCACGACGACCAGCACTGACAGTAACAGCTTCAGGACTCCACCGGACCAGCCCAGCAGAAGATCAGGACCCAGAGACGGCCAAATCCACTGAGACCAGAACGGTAGCGTCACCGCTGGAATCGCGCAGACAGCGATTCCGATTTCAAGACAACCGGCAATCAGCCAACACGAACGCGTGCGCGACGTAAAGCGTGTCGACAGGGCCGCACCGAGGGAAAGCCCGAAAAAAAAGCACCCGAAGACTCGGGCGATTGAATCATGACTGCCACCCAACAGATCAACCAATCGCCGCGTCCAGAGCAACTCGTGTGACAGTGCGGCGGCACCGCTCAACAAAACCAGAAGCAGGCCCCAGCGTAGTCGTTGCATCGCGAACTTTGAGTTAGCACACCACAAGAATGGCAGCCGACGATGGAAATGGTTGGACACACGACTGCGCTTTGCCTAGTCCAAACGCCTTCGAGTGGATCATCATACGACGGTCAACTGAAAGACACAACCAGTTCAATCGCACGTCCGTGGTAACGCTGACGTGTATTCCCACGAACGGTGATGCCCCCACCCCGGGACAGGCGATGCTTGGGCTGGCAGGGCCAACGCGGGGACAGTCCATGTTTCAAAGTTGCACGCGACTTTGATCGGTGTCGGAGGGATTGCTAGGATCGGGCCGGTCGCTGCCGCCGGGGCGGCGTACCACACGACCGGTGGGTCCTGCGCGAGGGAGAATCTGCCATGACCATCGCCCGTTCGAAGATCGTCGACGCCCACGTCACCCCCTGGTATCACTGCATTTCCAAAACCGTCCGCGGCGCGTTTCTGCTACGAAGCAGGGAGGACGACCGCAAACGGTATCTGGAACAGCGGCTGGAAGAGCTGGTGGGGATTTTCAGTATCCAGGTCGGTGGCTATGCCGTGATGGACAATCACTTGCATGTGCTGACGCACTTGGACTGGCGGCAGGCGCGACGCTGGAGCAAAGAAGAGGTGCTGCGGCGGTGGGCCAGGCTCCACCCACCGCGTGGCCCGGATCGCAAGCCGCTCCGATCCCTCTCCCAATGGGTGAAAGAAAAGGCCCGCGACCGGAAGTATGTCAAGCAACTGCGGAAGCGACTGGTCAATCTGGGCTGGTTCATGAAGTCGCTCAAAGAACCGCTGGCCCGCAAGGCCAACGAAGAAGACGGGGTCCAGGGCCCGTTCTGGGCGGGCCGGTACAAGTCGATCGCGATTCACGGGGAAGAAGCGTTGCTGGCGACCTGTGCCTACATTGATCTCAATCCGCTGGCGGCGGGCCAAGTGTCTTTGCCGGAAGAGGCACGCTACACGTCGCTCGCCGCGCGGCTGGCTTGGTGCCGGAAGCGAGGACGGATGTCGGACCTGCAAGCCGCCCGCGAGGGGTCCGTGCCCGCGGCCCAGCAGGCGCGGGGCATGGAACGAGGACTGTGGCTCTGCCCGCTGGACGACCGGCGCGAGCAGGGAGAGACGCGCGTGGGCGTGCTGCCCGGATTCTCGTTGGGCAGCTATCTGCTGTTGGTGGACGCCACGAGTCGCCTGTTGCGTCCGGGCAAGGCACGGGTCGATCCGCGGGTGGAAGCGCTCCTGGACCGCCTGGGGGTCGGCTGGGAGACCTGGCGTACCACGTTGGAGCAACTGTTCGCTCGACCGCAGCTGGTCGGCGTGGCCTTTTCCTTCCAGCGGAGCCGACTGCGCGCGGCCGCCCGGCAACGTGGCTGCCGTCACCTGGCAAATCTGAACGGCTGTCACGCGTAACGCGTTCTCACTCGACCACGGCCGGACGCGCGGTGCGCTGCCCGCCGATCGTCGCGTGGTCCTTCGTGCCGTCGCGGGCTGCGGGACGATCCTCGTCCGCCCGATCGTGACGCGGTCGATGCCGGTTGGTGCGCGCTGCCCCAGCGTGCCTCCTTCCGGAACGCCTTTCGCGGGCGAATTTCCGCCTTCTTCCCATCGTTTCCGGTGGGACGCGCTGCGCCACCACCCTCCACCGCGCTCGGCGCGGCGAACTGCCCAGCAAATACATGGCCTGTCCATGTTTTGGGTGAATTGCTTGACAGCTGAAAATTGGCGGTTTCTATTTAGATATGAGATTGACCGGCGCCTGCGGTCGATCCATGGGAGAGAACCTGCGATTCTGGTTAACCCACGCCTTCGATTCCTGCCGTGCAAAATCAGGAAACAGAATCTTCGGATCCTTGTCTTCCCGACTATCGCTTCCGACCTGCCGGTTTCTTTCAACCTTATTTGAAGGAGAAATTCATGAGATACTGTGTTCTGTTGTCGTTGGCTTGTTTCCTCTCAGTCTCCTTCGCCGCGCCGAGTGTCTTTGGTCTTGCTCCATTCAAAAAGGCATTCCAGGAGAAGTACATCGACAAAAGCGACAATGAGGAATTGCAAGCGAAATTCAAGAAAGCCGGCTGCAACACGTGTCATATTAAGGGTGAGAGCAAGAAGAAGCGTAACAGCTACGGTGAAGAACTCGCCAAACTCATTGACGGTGATGCCAATGCACGGATCAAAGAAGCGGGTCAGGCCGGAAAAGAAGCACGCAAGGCAGAGACGGAAATCATTCTCAAGGAACTCGACAAAGCCTTTGAGACGGTGGCGAACAAGGAATCGAAGTCTAAGGTCAAATACGGCGATTTCCTGAAGCAAGGAAAGCTGCCCACCGAGGACGAGGAAACGGAAGAGCAGAAAGCGGAATAGTTTCGCTCCCTGCGGGGCAACGCGATTGACCGTCCAACGTCAGACGCATCCGCCGACTTCGATCCCAAAGTCGGTCTGAAACTGTTCGCCGGGCCCCAAAATTCTTAGCCCGGCGTCGACTCCGTCCGCCTGCAGGCGGAAACAGTCGGGAACGCACGTGTACGGCTCGATACAGATCGCTTCCCGCGAGCCGGGCGTGTAGACCACGCATTCCCGAAAATCCGCGGCGAAATCCAGACGCACCCAGCTTCGATTGTGTGGGTCTTCCATGCGGGCAACAGAGCGTCCCCGCTCCGACTGTAATCCACTGAATACGTGATCGAGCTGCAAGTCACCGAACAAGACGCCCCGCTGCAGTTGATCCGCATTGTCCAAGCCAAAGCGACGACCGGTCGCATTCATTTCCGATAACTCCCATTCTTGCGATACAGGAAGCCGAACGCGGCAGTCCGCAGCCGCACCGTTCGGCCCCAACGGCAATCGAAAATAGGGGTGCGCTCCCAGTCCGAATGGAAGCGGCGTCAATCCGGGGTTCTCGACCAGAAACTCCGCCGACAATCTGCGGCCAGAGACTCGGTAGGTGACCGTAAGCTGAAAATCTGCCGGCCACTGCCGACACAGTTCAGGCGCATCGGACCGGGCATGAAACTGCGCCGTGAGATGCTGTGGTGACTGGTCGCGAATCCGCCAAGGACGACGATGGACAAACCCATGGATCGCATTCCCTCGCCCATCATCAGGGGGGAGGGAATACGCCTGCCCCTCCCAGAGGAACTGCGTCCCTCGAATCCGTCCGGGAAAAGGGAAAAGGATCGGAATTCCACTTCCGGAAGGCCGCCGTTCACCGGTTTCAAAACCCTCCTCCGACCAGATCACCTCGACCGGTCGCCCCTCCCGTTGACTTTGAAAGCGAAAGCAGTTCAGGCCAAACCCGACGAGGATATCCGCACGCGTCCCGGTTTCCTCATCTCGCAAACTGACACACTGCACCGACATGGAAATCCTCCCAAAGAAATATCAACAAGTCCTACCAAGCCGTTCGTTTCCGTCTCTTTAGCTGATGCGCTGTCCGGCAGCATTGGCATCGAGCCGCGAATCCTCACCGGCGAAATGAAGACGCACGAGGTCGAGAGCATACTTGGCCGCTCGGGGAAGTAGCAGATCCGGATGCCCCGCGAAAGAACGGTCGCAGGCACACACTCCTGCGGCTGTCGCGAATGCCAACGCGATCTGAGGCGGAGTCTGCGAATGGTGCGGCACCGGCCCGATCGCCAACCCGTAGTCGGATTGGCATCGCGTCCGGATCGTGGATGCCATCCAACTCGCCAAGACTTTCGAGTCACGCGGAAGGGCCTCCGCCGGCGCACCCAACAGCACTCGTAACCCATCGGATGACGAGACGACAGCGGCACCGTCCACGCTCGGATCATCGCCGTCATCCACCTCCTTCAACCACCGCGCGACAAGCCCCCGCGTACCCCACTCACAGACCGCCAATGTCTCCCGGCGAGATCGCAACGCCTGTACGACGGCATGCTGCAGCTCATCCTCCTCTTCCCCAAACACCAATCTCCCCAATTTCTGTCGAATGATTGCCAGCGTAGGCTGCATGGATTGCCAGCAATGCTCCGCGTCCGTACCTTCCGCCGTAACTCGCAAGGTAATCGTAGCCTGATGGACCGTGATTCCGACCTGCGGCTGGCGACCGCGCCGAATCAGATTGGGCAACATCGACTCCAGCTCGCTCTCCCCCACCCCAAAGCATTTCAAACGGTGGTGGCGAATGACGCGACCCTCTCCCCCCAAAGAAGCTAGGATCGGTTCGACGTACTGCTGCCACATCTGCTTCATTTCCGCCGGAACGCCCGGCAAGGCGAACAGCCGACAGCGGTGCCCGGTTTCCGAACAAGGCGCCATCGCAAGATCGATCCCGGGCGCGGTTCCATGGGGGTTGGGAATCTCTCGGCTGCCTTCGGGAAAATGGGCTTGAATCTCGTTGCTCTTCGGCATCTTGCGCCCACGCTCCGCAAACCGCTGCCGCAATTGGCGCAGAATCCGCTGATTCAATCGAAGTTCCAATCCGGCCGCTTCGGCGATCGCCTGCCGGGTGAGATCATCGGCTGTCGGCCCCAATCCGCCCGTGATGATGACCAAATCCGAACGCGCCGCGGCCAACCGCAGCGCTGCAGCGGCATGTTTGAGATCATCCCCGACGACCGTGATGTAGGCCACACCGATCCCCACCCCCCCCAGCTGGCGGGCCAGCCATTGCGAATTCGTGTCCAATCGTTGCCCATGGGTCAGCTCGTCGCCGATCGCCAGCACCTCCGCTTGCATACCGATACTCCGTGGTTTCTGTGTTCAGGCCATCCCGCACACCTACATTGACACTCCCGGGCAGCCGAGCCTATTATCCTCGCTAACGCATTTTTTCCCAGCAGGTTCGCGCCGACGGTCGAACCGCGCAACAAGGATCCCCGATCATGCCTTGGAACGGCCTGGAGCACATCGTCCGCGAGCGAGAGATGCTGGCGCCCCACACGTGGTTCCGGCTGGGCGGCGTGGCGGATTATTTCGCGGAGCCAACCAACCGGCAGGAGTTGGCAAAGCTGATTCAAGCATGTCGAAAAGCGGCCTGCCCGATCCGTTTATTGGGATCGGGTTCCCGCGTACTGGTTCCGGACGAGGGTGTGCGGGGGATGATCATCCACCTGTCCGCTCCGGCCTTTGGAGAGATTCAGGTCGAAGACGGCAGCATCTGCGCCGGCGGAGGTGCTCGTCTGAGTCACGTGATCTCCACTGCGGTTCGCGAGGGCTTGGCGGGCCTGGAATCGCTCGTGGGAATTCCGGGAACGGTCGCCGGCGCGCTGCGCGGCAATGCCGACAGTCATGGCAACTCAATCGGTCAATGGACGCAGACGGCGACCTTGATGACGGCGGAGGGGGAAACCGTGCAACGCGAGCGTCCTGACCTACGGTTTTCCTACGGAGAAAGTAACCTCGACGACCTGGTGATTCTCGAGGCACGGTTTGCCATGGAACCGGGGGATCCGGCGGAACTGACGCGTCGCATGCAGAAACTGTGGATCATGAAACGGGCCCATCAGCCTTCCGGTGAACTCGGGACCGGGCGGATCTTCAAGGACCCCCAGGGTATCAGTGCTGCGGAATTGATCGAGCAGGTCGGCATGAGCGGTCACGAGTTGGGCGGCGCACGGTTAGCCGAGGCTTCGGCCAATTTCATCGAAGTCGCACCCGGTGCGCGCAGCCAGGACGTGCGCGAATTGATTGAACTGATGCGCAACCGAGTCGCCTCCACGCTAGGAGTGACCTTAGAGACGGAACTCGAAATCTGGTAATTCGGGGACTCATTCCCCGAACACGGCACAGGGAGGTGCCTCATGTCTGCCGTCCAAAGGCTGTTTGCCGAATGCAAGAAGCTCCTGGCGCACCTGTTTCGCCCACTGGAGGGCAACGCCTGGCTGCTCGGATCGACGCTTACGATCTGCGCGGTTCTGGGTGTCAGCAGCTATCACCTCTGGCACCGTTACGGCGACACCGTCGTGACGCACCCACGATATCGGCTCAATCCCGAACACATGGTGGTCACACCCCAACCGCCTTGGATTCGCTCGGATGTGACGGCCAATGCTGTCACCCACGGACAACTCCGAGATGCGAACCTCCTGGATCGGGAACTCGTGCTCCAGGTCAAGCAGGCCTTCAGCATGCAGCCGTGGGTCAAGCGTGTCCGCCGAGTCAACAAGCAATACCCGTCGACGGTCGAAGTCGTAGTCGAGTATCGCCGCCCCTTGGCGATGGTCGAGGTGCCCGCGGGAATGTTCCCCGGGTACGATTACGAGGGTCTCTTGCCGGTAGACGAGGAGGGTTTCTTGCTGCCGGTCGAAATCGAAGAGCAGGAAGCGACCCAGTTCCCCAAGATCGCGGGCGTGGACACGTCACCCGCCGGCCCCCCGGGCAGCCCATGGGGAGACACGCGGGTCGCCCAAGCCGCGCAAATCGTAAACCTGCTCAAAGAAATCTGGGAACCACTCGAGCTGCGCCGCGTGATTGTCCCTCCGCGGCGTTCGTCCGTTGATTCTCCCGAAGAGGATCCGTTCCTGTTGATCACGAAACAGGGCAGGCAGTTCGCCTGGGGGAGCGCTCCGGGCGAAGAACGACGCGGCGAAAACCCGGCCGCTGTCAAAGTCACCGGATTAAAGAAGTACGCTCAGCAACACGGCTCGCTCGACCAAGTCGGTGCCGACGAACAAGCACAATGGATGGCCTTGCCCGTCACACGCTATGCCGATCGAATCCGACCGGATCGGCTCGAATCACGCTAGTGCCCGTCGCACAGGCAGGTAGCGTTCGCGGCGACGGTTCTTTTGAGCACAAAGGGCGAAAAGACGCCACAGGGAAGTGCTACACGCTGCAAGGAGCAACTCCACGAACCCGGGCGTTGCGGGGGAGGACATTCCGTGAGGAATCGGCTTCGCCAGTGCCGCTCAACGAGGCGGCCGACGCACCGGACGACAATCGCGCTGCCCCCCGACCGGCGTTGTCGCCCCTGACAAGCCGTAGTCCGGCTGGACCTCCTCTCGCAGAACCGGCATTTCCGCTGGAGCTTCAATCCCCAAGCGTACGCCGCCGTTCGTCAACCGAACGACGGTGATCCGGATCTGATCCCCAACGAGAATGCGTTCCCCGACCTTGCGACTCAGCACGAGCATGACTGGTCCCCTGCTGTTGCTGACGATCCCGTCCCGGCACCACCTGAACAGTCACGCGGTGTGCTTTCGTTTCCGCCCGTGAACTGCCGCAGGTGGTCAAACAGGTCACAGCGACGGCCGGTCCTGGCGTCGACGCAGCAGAATACCAGGAGGTCGACGGGGATGCAAGCAGTTCGAGAGAACGGGCGTTCCAGCGACAGGGACGGTCGATTCAATCGAGCCGCTTGATGGCGATCTTGCGAAACTGCACCGGATCCGAGTGGCCAGCGAAGCCAAAATGCCCTCGCAGACGATCTTTCCCCGGATGGGGATGGCCACCCATAAAATCATCCACTTCCGCCAGATCGGCATCCAAGATCGTGTAACCATTCAATTCCACGCGGATCCGCGAGCCGACGACGGTTACTTCCTGGAAGTTCCATTCGCCGGTCGGCCGCAGATACCCTCGCGCCGCGGCCACCATCCCATACGCCGAGCCATGGTACTGGCGGGCATCGAGTTGCGCGTACTTGGGATGCTCGGAATCCAGCACCTGTAATTCACACATGCCCACATACGCGGTGTCGCCTTGCCCCGGATAGCGAATCGCCAGTCCGTTGTTCCCGCCCGGAGGCACTTGGAATTCGAGTCGCGCCACGAAATCCCCAAATTCCTCTTCCGTATAGATTGTTCCGCCGCGTCCCGGCTTGCAAACGAGGGCGCCATGGCGGACTTCGTATTCCTCCACCGGCCCCAACCAGCCCTGAAACGTCTCGCCATCGAACACCGAGACAAACCCGTCGGCGTTATGCTTCCGCAGTTCCTGCAACGCCTCATCCCAAGGAATCTCACGAACGAACAAGTTCCGCCAGCGAATTTCGCCTCCATGCGTTTGCAGTTGAATCGGTCCCCGACGATCGAGTGGACGTTTGCGATCCCAATAGTTTTCCATTTCGGCATGATCGACGACGAGTTGTCCATTCAATTCGACGGTCGTGCGTGCCCCCAGCTGGCGAATGTGGAATCGATTCCACTCGCCAAACGGCCGATCCGCGAGAACGAGCGGATCCTTACCGGCGGCTCCGGGCGAATTATTCCACAAACCTCCGGAGCCCTTGTCGGCTCCGATGTTCCATTTGCCACCCTCTTCGGTGAAATCCCAGATCTGAATCTGGGGCGTGGCGCGCAGATAGATCCCACTGTCGGCTCGGGCGACCGTACGATAATCCACCCACAATTCGATGTTTTCAAAATCGCGATCGGTCGTCAGGTAAACGCCTTGACCGTCGTTGACCAATTCCCCATCGTCAACGGACCAGTGTTGTTGGGCATTCGCGGTATCGGCGGCCTTGCGTTCGGCCCGTTGTTCGGCCGACATCGCGGCCCATTTCGCGGGCGAGACATCGCCTCGGCCGTGCCACCCCGCAAGGTCTTTTCCGTTGAACAGCAATTCCGCGTCCGGCCGCGGCGGATCGATTTCCTGCGCCGGCAGTTGGCAACTGTTTCCCAGAAGGAGCAGAACGGCGGTCGCCACCCCGGCGACGGCGACGGTCAGCGGACGGATAGAGATTGGCGGACGAGCAGAGTTCATCAGGTGGCTCCCAGTCGTTGGCGGACATTTCCTCGAGGGCTTCGGCGAACCGAAGGATGTTGAAGTGCTATTGTGCAGCGCGTCACGGGCGCGAATCAAGCGTGGCAACGCTGGGCGACAAAAAAAGCCCTCGCGGGAGACAAGCTCCCCGAGGGCTTAAAAAAGATCCGGCGATACCTACTTTCGCACTTGTGGCACTATCATCGGCTCGCAGTGCTTAACTTCTGTGTTCGAGATGGGAACAGGTGTGGCCACTGCGATATGTTCACCGGAAAAAGAGCGCCGAGCCTGTCGACTCGACGCCCTTCAATGGTTGGGTATTAGGTTCCTGAAGCCGGAAGGCTCCCCTAAGTCAAACGTTGAATATAAGTGGTCAAGCTTTCGTCCATTAGTACCGGTAAGCTGAACACGTTACCGTGCTTACACATCCGGCCTATCAACCTGGTCGTCTTCCAGGGGACTCTCGTGCGAAACGCAACACGAAACCTCATCTTGGAGCGGGCTTCACGCTTAGATGCTTTCAGCGTTTATCCTTTCCGAACTTAGCTATCCAGCCGTGCCACTAGCGTGACAACTGGTACACCAGAGGTCCGTCCTTCCAAATCCTCTCGTACTAAAGAAGAATCTCCTCAAGTTTCGTACGCCCACGGCAGATAGGGACCGACCTGTCTCACGACGGTCTGAACCCAGCTCACGTACCACTTTCATTGGCGAACAGCCAAACCCTTGGGAGCTTCTTCACCCCCAGGATGTGATGAGCCGACATCGAGGTGCCAAACCGCTTCGCCGCTATGGACGCTCGGAAGCGATAAGCCTGTTATCCCCGGAGTACCTTTTATCTGATGAGCGATGACCCTTCCATTCGGAATCACCGGATCACTAAGGCCTGCTTTCGCACCTGCTCGACTGATAAGTCTCGCAGTCAAGCACTCTTCTACCTTTACGCTCTGCGCCTGATTGCCAACCAGGCTGAGAGTACCTTTGCACTCCTCCGTTACATTTTGGGAGGAGACCGCCCCAGCCAAACTGCCCAACTGACACTGTTCACTGCCCGGATTCACGGGACAGCGTTAGAACTAAAGCATACCCAGGGTGGTATTTCAAGGACGGCTCCACGAGAGCTGGCGCTCCCGTCTCACAGCCTCCCACCTATCCTACACAAGACATACCTCAGCCCAATATCAGCCTACAGTAAAGGTTCACGGGGTCTTTCCGTCTAACCGCGGGTACGTGGCATCTTCACCACGACTACAATTTCACCGGGTCGGTGGTTGAGACAGTGTAGCTGTCGTTACGCCTTTCATGCAGGTCGGAACTTACCCGACAAGGAACTTCGCTCACGCGAATCCACCTGTTTCCAGGCGGCGTGGACCATCTCTTTATCCGTTCGAAGCCAAGTCCCGCCAAATCTGTTCCAGCGAGGGACGTCGAATAGAGTTCATTTGCAGAGCGATCTGCACGATCTCCTTCAATCCCTCAAGTTCCAGATGGCGGTCTTGCTCCATCAGCAGGATGATGCGTCGAAACTTACGGAAATCTGTGTTCTTCTTTGTCTTCAGCGGATGCTTCAAAAAGAAGTCACACACTTTCTGCAAGCCATCGAACTTGCGAATTCGCAGGCAATCACGATCTTCGTGATTGGACCGGACCACTCCAGCACCGAAAAAGCGTTTCAGTGCCATGAGGATTTGCCGGTCACGCGAGTGCTGCACGACTACGAACTCAGGAAGAACCTGAAATCCGGTCGTCATGGACGGCTGGCGGTTGACGCTGACGTGGAAGCAACCTTCCGCGTCAACAAAACCGACCACCCAGTCCGCACTGAGCTGCACATCAATCTCCTTTACGGATACCCAGCGTATGGCCTCTGAGGATCCTTCCTGCCAGAGCAGGAAGTTTCCTGCGGATTGCCCAATCTCGTTCATTATTACGCCGAAGACACGTCTTCGGAAACGTAGAACGAGCTCTCAGGGTGTTCCCGCAAACAGCTGGGTCTTGCCTTAT
>CAVZLD010000003.1:0-22500 GCA_963776055.1 uncultured Planctomycetaceae bacterium
TTTTAATCCGTAGGTCCAGGGTTCAAGCCCCTGCAGCCTCATTTTTTTCACGTCGAGTCCGGCCGGATCAGGCCGACGCGGTGTCTCCGGTCAGGCAGTGTTTCGCCATCAGGTGAGTCCATGTCTCGCTACGAAGTATGCCGTTCTATTCCGCTCGATGCGTCCCCCGAGAAAGTCTTTGACACCGTCGCGGATTACGGGACCTGGACCCAGTGGTTACCGTGGCTTTGTGCCGAGCCGACCGCTCAGGTCCGCGTGAGTGACGATTCTGCCTCGGTTGGGTCAATCTACGCGTGGAAAGGGGAGATCGTTGGGGAAGGGGAGATCGAACACCGCCAACTTCTGCCCCATCGACGAATTGTGGATGAGATTCGTTTCGTCAAGCCATATCCGTCTCAATCCGAAGTGACCTTTGACATCGAATCCGCCGGTGACGGCACCCAAATCACCTGGCAGATGCGCGGCAGCTTGCCCTGGTTTCTGTTCTGGATGCGATCCCAGATGGAACGCTTCCTCGGAATGGACTACGAACGAGGGCTGAGGATGCTCAAAGAATTCGTCGAGACCGGGACCGTTCTCTCACAGACAGAGATCCGCGGTATCGAGACGATCGGGCCCTTGCGGATTGCCGGTGTGCGGCAGCAGTGCTCGTTTCAGGATGTGGGTTCGTCGATGAGTGCCGCGTTTGCCGAGGTGGAACAGAAGTTCGCTCAGCACAATCTGGCGACGGGTGGCGAGGGCATTTCGGTTTACCATCGGATGGATTTGAAATCGCAAGTTTTTGAATATACGAGCGGGTTTTCCGTCCCCGAATCGGTCGACCCCGGGCCCGCGGGATTGGCAACTTGCCTGCTTCCGCAAACACGCGCGCTCGCTGTCGGACACAGCGGCCGTTACGACAATCTGGGGAACGCTTGGAGTGCGGTCTACCAGTACGCACGCTCCAAAAAGCTCAAACAGAATTCGATCAACGCATTCGAGATCTACCGCAACGACCCTCATGAAACATCGCCGTCCGATCTGCGGACCGATGTCTATCTGCCGGTAAAGTAATGACGCATGCACAATCAGCACCACGGTGCACTCAAGCCTGAATCGTGCGTCCCGGCCGTGTCAAGAGCCAGCAAATGATCGCGACGATGCTCAGGCCTGCTGCCGTGTAGAAGAAGGCAACATTGCCTCGTTCTGACTCCGGTAGATAGGCGAACGCGAGCGCGGTGATCGCCGAACCGAGGTTGCCGGCCATGTTCATCGTGCCGCTGACGGCACCGGCATGCCGGCCGCCGATGTCGATACAGAATGACCAGGAGGGACTGAGCGTCATGTCGGCTCCGAAGATGGCGACCGAGAGCCAGAAGACGGCACCGGCCGGTGTGCTCTGGTCAAGACTGAGCACCATTCCTGCCGCGGCGAGTGCAAAGCCGATGATCGCCGGCACTCGGCGGGAAGCTACCGGAAAACCGGCACGAAAGAGTCGATCGACCGTCCAGCCGGAGAGAATGTTGCCGCAGGCACCGGCCAACAGCGGCACCATCGCGTAGAAACCCGCATCGACCGCGTCGAGCTGGTAGCGGCTTTTGACATAGGGATAGAGCCAGGAGAGGCTGAAGAAGAAGGTGAAGTTGCTGCCGAAATATTGGATCATCATCAGCCATAGATTGCCGGATCCCAACATCGCCGCCAACGGCAGCGGCTCGGGGGTCCGCCACCGTCTCGGTCTGCTGGCGGTTCTGCAGGATGTATTGCCGTTCTTCGTCCGAGATGCTGGGGTGCTCCGCCGGTTCATCCCGAAACCAATACCACCATCCGACCGCCCAGCAGAATCCCAGCAACCATCAGCAGCAGAAACGTCTGCTTCCATCCGATACTGGCAATCAGGGCGGCGATCACCGGCATCGCCAGTGCCGCACCGATGCGCGAACCCGAGAAATTGATTCCCTTCACCAGTCCACGTTCGTTGCACCGGGATCCAGGAATACACGACGCGGGCCATTCCGGGAAAGGCACCCGCCTCTCCCGCACCGAAGGCGAACCGCACAAGCAGCAATGACAGAAAGCCCCGCGCTGCGGATGTTAATCCGGTGAAGATCGACCACGCGACCACGACCACAGTCAGCACAGCACGTCCGCCCAGTCGGTCGGCGAGGGCACCCGAGGGGGTTTGCAGCAGTGCGTAGCCGAACGCAAATGATGCCAGGACCCAGGACCACTGCAGTTCGCTCAGCCCCAACTCTTCGGTGACCGCGTCCTTGGCAGTCGAAATGCACGTCCGGTCGACATAGAGCAGCACGGAGAGCAGGAACGTGGATGCGACCAACACTCCCTCGCCTGGGAAATCTCTTCATTGCGGGAACCTTCCTCCGGGAATGGGAATGGTAGAAGGACGGGCGGAACGACTTATCGCTTCTTCGACGACGGAATGGAATCTTGCACTCGGCTTTACGCAGCCTCCACGGCAAACGCACGGCACGGACATCCGTCACCTCCCGCAATTTTCAGCGGCAGAGCGGTGAAGTGAACACGAGCGGATTGGATCTGATCGAGGTGGGTGAGGCCTTCGACGATCGTGACGCCGCCGGACAAGAGTCGATTGATGGATTCGCGTCACTTCTTCTCGAGTTGTTCACATCCGCCACGGAAGGTGGTTCCACTCCCAAGATCTTCACGCCGTTGTCGACGCACCATTGGGCTAGTCCTTCGCTGATGCGAGGTAATCCGTCTCGGTACAGGGAGGCATCCTCCACATGCTGGCTCCAAAGCGTCCGCAGCAGCAGCGACTCGCCCGCGCGAAACTGGTCGGCTACCGATCCAAGGTGTTGCGTTTCGATCAACGATCTGGGGGCGAGTCCTGGCAGAT
This sequence comes from uncultured Planctomycetaceae bacterium, assembly GCA_963776055.1. GTDB lineage: Bacteria > Planctomycetota > Planctomycetia > Pirellulales > Pirellulaceae > CAVZLD01. Next base: position 2,858 of record CAVZLD010000003.1, read on the forward strand.
CGATCACCCAAGCCGGTCCCATGCAATCTTCCAGTGGCAGCAGGTCGATCGTCTGTTCCCCGGCTGCGAAATGCGTCGGCGCATCCATATGGGTCCCGGCATGCGAATACAGATGCAGAGTCCGCGCGTTCCAGCCATCACGTTCCACCGTCTTCGCGACCTCAAAACGGACTCCCCGCATGCCATCGCGAAGTGTCAAGGTCAAGTCGATCATCCGTACGGCTGCATCAAGAATCGAAGACACCGTTACACCTCCAGGCATTCCAGGATTGCGTTGGTCATGTCCGTTGTCCGTAAGTCGCCGCCGAGATCTACGGTTCGGTGTTGGGGATTGGCAAAAGCCCGCTCGACTGCCGCGTACAGGGTGATCGCGGCGGTATGCGTTTCCGGATGATCCAGGTATTCCAGCAGCATGGCGAGAGAAAGGATGGTGGCGACAGGATTGGCGATCCCTTGTCCCGCGATATCTGGCGCCGACCCGTGAGCGGGTTGGAACACCGCGCACTCGTCGCCAAGATCTGCGGATGGCGCAAGTCCCATTCCGCCAACCAGGCCGGCTGTCAGGTCCGACAGAATGTCGCCGAACATGTTCTCGGTCACGAGCACATCGAAGCGGCGCGGGTCGGTCACCAAGTAGAGTGCCGTCGCATCGACATAGAGTGCCTCGGCTTCCACATCGGGGAAACTCTTTTGCCACCTGATAAAACACTTCGCGGAAAAAGACCATCGAAGGCAGCACGTTGGCCTTGTCGATCAAGGCCAGCCGCCCGCGGCGTTTTTGCGCCTGCTGGAATGCCACGCGGCAGACCCGCTCCGCTTTGTCGCGCGTAACCAACAGCGTATCGGTCACCTGATTCGCATCGGCAGGATGTTGCGCGGTGCGCGACGAAAAGAGCCCCTCCGTGCTTTCGCGCACGATCAACAGATCGACATCTCCCACGCCATAGTCTTTCAGCGGCGTGTCGCTTGGATGGAAAAGGCGCACGGGCCGGAGACCGGCATACAGGTCCAGTTGTTCGCGGAGATCCAATTGGGGAGCAATTTCGCGTCCGTCTGGCCAACGGACGTCGGGGAGGCCCATCGCTCCCAAAAGTACGGCGTCGGCCGCTCGGCAAGCGTCGAAAGCCGCGGCGGGAAGCGGATCGCCACTGCGCAGATACTCCGCCGCACCTGCCGAATACTCGGTCATCTGAAACGTTACGGTGGGCATGGAAGCCGCCAACACTTCGAGCACGCGAACCGCTTCCGCGACGACCTCGACGCCGATGCCGTCACCCGGCAAGAGCGCAATTTCAAACACTCGCTTGTTCACGTAAGTCATTTCCTCATTGCGAGAGAATCTTGACTGCTTCCTGCAACGCTTGCGCGTCACCGACATTTCCCGGAAAGACGAGATAGGGCATTTGGGGGTACTTGGCCTCCGGACCGAGATACCAGACCGGGACACCGGGGAGAATCTGTCCGGCCACGATCGCTCGTTCGACCTGGAGTGCTTCTGTCGCGATGTCACTGGAAGTGATGCCACCCTTGGCAACCAGGAACCGGGGACGGACCGGGAGCTGGCGGACAATTTCGACCAATGCCGCCGAAACACGCTCGCCAATGCGCAGGCTGGCGGCGGCGGAGTCGCCGGTCATCACCTCTCGACTCGTAAAAACGACCGTGGTGAGGCCGGCCTGGAGACTTGCCGCGACCGTGGTGCAAGCTTCCGCGATTTCGTGGTCGCGCGTTGTGTCATCCAACAGACGATCTACGTGCAACTCGACCGGTTTCCGAGTCACATCGTCCAATAAGTGCTGCAGTTGTTCACTCGACTTTGGCACATAGGACCCGACAATCACCAAGCCACCCGCGGTTGAGCGCTGCGATCCGCCGCGGCGCAGTGGTTGCCACAGGGGACGAGGCGCAAGGCCCAGCCGGGCAGCAACGAAGTCTGCGGCGGTGCGATAGAGAAACCGGGCGCCGCTCTGTTCTGCGCGAAGTGCGGCAAGGGCAAATGCTTCCATATCCGTGGGATGACACGCGTTGACAATGCAGGTCGTGTCTTGCGGCAAGCTTCTCAGCCAAGCAGTGACGACGCCCGGGGCCTGCTCATCGATCGAGTCCGCTCGTAATTGGGAGACCGACACGGAGGCGACGCTTTCGGCCGGGATGCGGCCCGCACTTTTTTCCTGAACCCATTCGCGGAGGTTGGAGTTCCGATAGCCGAAGGCGGCATCCCGAGCGAACGGCGTCGCGGATGCTGGCAGCAGTAAATCGCCATCCGCCACGTAGTGTGTGTCGTGCACCGTATAGCGACCGCCCGCTTCGAAATAGGGGATGACGAATGTCGCGTCAAAGGGACCAAGCACTTCCGACAGCGCATCGGTCTCCAGCGGAAAATGACCGCGCAACGTGGAGTCGCTGCGGCTGACGACCGTGAACGTTGTGTGAGCCGCTGCAGAGGCCTGCCGCAGGTTTCTGGCAATTTCGAGACTGCGGGTGCGCGCCGCCTCGGCCGTCAGGCTGCGGGAATTGGTCAGCACGTAAAAGCAAGGGCACCCTTCTGTCATTTCGCGGCGCAGGAAGTCAACATCCCAGCGCGTGAGCACCGGGACGTCATACACCGTTTGCGTGCCGGTTGGGTCGTCATCCAACACGACCAGCTTGCGTCCCGATGCCGCAACGGTAGCGCGGATCACCGGCAGCAGCGATCCCGTGCGGGGCGGCGGAAGGGCCGAGAACATTTGTTCTTTGCTCACAGAATGCATATCAGCTATCGGCCGGTGATTTCCACCTGGACTGTTCCCGTCGCGTCTCGATTCAAGAACAAAGCGCGCTTGCCTTGCGTGCCTTCGTGTGGCGACGATTGGGTCACCAAGTCGGCTTCAGTGAGCGTCTGAGCGGCTTGCGCGACGTCGTCCACACGGAGACAGAAATGGTGAAGACCCGCACCGCGTTCTCGCAGCCAGTCCTGTAGCGGATGATCCGGTGTCAACGGCTCAACAAGCTGCAGGTGGGTGTTTCCCAAATCCAGATGCGTCAGCCGGACTGTCCCTTGATTCACTTCTTCGCTGCAGACGACGGGAAAGCCAAGCTTGTCGCGCCAGACAAGCAGTGCTGCTTCCGTGTCCGGGACAACGACGGCAAGGTGGTCGAGGCCACGAAACATTCGTTCAGATTCCTTGTTGCTGGATCCACGGGGCGGCCCGCAGAATGTGCTGCTTTTCATGGAGTCGGAAAACCTGCCGCGCATTTCCGTGCATGATCGGATCGATCAACTCGAGTGCTTCCTGCCGAGTCATCCATCCCTCCTCGACCAGTTCACTCAACGCCAGCGCAATTCCCTGCCGAGCCATCACGGCGTGTCCCAACACCTGTTCGACATACCGGTAGTCGCCGCCGAAGGTCAGGAGCTTGTTCGCAGGGGCCGTCACGAGGTATTTTTTCAGGAAATCCTTGGCGGCGATCGGGTTAATGATCCAACTCCAACACATATCCACCAAGGCATTCGTGTAATGCTTGGCGACCGCCAGCAACTCCTCGTAGTAGGGATAACAGATGTGCATGAAAACGAAGCGAGTCTCCGGTGCCGTACGACAGAGATCGCAGGCCGAACCCGCGTTGTGGAGTAATCGCTCGAGCGGCATTCCGTTCTGGCCGGCGTAGTAACCGGTGTGCAGTTTGACCGGCAGATTGGCTTCCGTGGATTTCTTCACCGCGTACCAAAACAAATGGTCTTCCAACGCTTTCTGCTGCTCCGGCGTAATCGGCTGCCCCTTCACCTTGCGGGCGAAGATCTCCGCAGCCTGATCCTTCGACACCGGTTGGTAGTCGATTTCCCTTCGGTAGGCATCCTGCGACTTGACGGCGACGGCATACGGGCCGTACTTCAAAAACCACCAGTCGATCACTTGATGCCAGTCGTTCAGATCGGTCGGCTCGATCCCCGCCGGCTCACCATACATCTTGAGGTTCGGGCCCGCCAACATACCCACAATACTCAAATCCTGCATCAGCAGTGTTGGCATGGTGGACTGTCGAAACGGTGGATCCATGCAGTTCACCTGACAGGATTCGATGTTCGCTTGTTCACACAGGATGCGGCGATAGAATCCGGGCTGACGCAGCCGCTCGTAACTGTCCTGTACCTGTTGTACGGTGTCGGCCGAAAGACCGTCGACGCCGTATAGCAGCCGCAGGGTGATCCGAGCCGCCAGCCCGTAGCCGGTGTGTTTGACGGCCGGCCAATGCGGTTCTAGCAAGGCCCATTTCTCTGCCGGAGACAAACTCGGCGAGAAGAACTGCTGATGAGCGTCCGGCGGCATTCCCGCCGTCAGCAGGTCGGAACCAAGATAGCCGGACAGCAGGACGCTCCAGTCGTCCGTCCGGTTGCCGATCCTTTCGGCGACGAGACGGTCCTCTTCATCACAGAGGTGTTCGTGCGTGTCGATCAGAGGTGTATTCCAGACCTTCGTAAAGATCTCTTCGCGGAGAGCTGTTGTCTGTTTTGGCGGTTCGGCAGCACACGCTGGCGGAAGTGCGTTGCCGGCGTCACCGGTGAACAGGGCAGCGGCCCCGAGAGTGCCGAAACCTTTTAAGCAGGTTCGTCGGTTAGGGCGACGGTCACGTGCCATGGCGGACTCCCTTACGTAACAAGTGCTCCGGCGAACTGTCGAAGCTGTCGAAAATCGTAGTTACCCCGCGCTCGTAAGTCCCCAATGATACACGACGTCGCTGCCCATCGGAATGAACCTGTCTCTCCAGTGACTGGGAGTCGTCTCATCCGTGGCGATTCTGCAGGTTGGCGACCCGCCCAGCGGAACAACTCATCGTCGGGATAGCAACATGACCGACATGCAGCCGTCATTCTTGCTGCCAGCAGCGCTCGGGAGATCGACGCGGTGGCGAGTGCGGGTGCTGGATTCCTCGAGCGTCGTAGAGACAATAGCCCGATTCGGAGGGTTTCGCGCAGCTTGACCAGCTGTTGTCCGGTCAACAGTTCGGTCTTCCCGGGTCCAAGGTCGCTCGTCTCACGGAGGTTGGATGAGAACGAGCGCTTGTCGAGACCGCGGACAAATCAATACGCCAAGTGCCAGGCCTGCACACGATTAACTGATTGCCGCCACGATCGGCTGCTCGATCTCTACGAAATCTTGGGTCTTCATCCGGATGGCGTCGGAGTGTGTGTTGCCCTCAAACAGGATCTCTGTGTCAGTCGTCAGGCTGGAATCCAGGATCGTTCGCATGCCGTATTGCGAGCCAAACGGGGGAAGCGCTCCCACCTCACAATCCGGGCAGTGCTGAGACAATTCCGTTTCCGTCGCTCGGACGACAGTCTTCGCATGGAGCACTTCACAGACCTTGACTTCGTCGACGTAGTGGGTTGCTGGCAGGATGGCTACGGCATATTCGGCGCCATCGACTCGCAACAACACCGTTTTGGCCACGTGATGTCCCGATACGTGGACCGACTGCGCCAGGTGTTGCGCGTCGAAGGTGCGCGGGTGCCGAAGTAGTTCGAAGGCGATGTCGTGTTCGCCGAGATACTGTGGAATGTTCATTTCTCTTCACCTCCCCATGAAATGACACGGTCAGACGCGCCCGGGCGCTGCAAGAAATTCCCACGACGCCATTCCAGAGCAAAACTCGTGCCTACTCGAAGTCCGTGATTCGCGGCCGATTCTTCGTCGGATGGGTGACCGCCCAGCGGCAAGTGTGCTCAGACGCACATGCAGTGCAAGGACCGTCACCGGGGGAGGCGCAGAATTGCCGCCGAACGCCCGTGCCCGGCCAACCGGGGGATTGGCATCGTGTTTGCTGCTGGTGAAGATTGTAGGTAGAGCTGCCAACGAGCGCAGGATCGGCCCGAGTGGAAAAGGCCGGCAAGAAGGAGCGGGTCGCGTCAGGGATCAGGCGGCGAACCGCGTCAAATTGTCTGGCCTGAGGGGACGGTTGAGGAGTTTGGCAGCGATGAAGCCGCTGCCGCGGTCTCGATCGGTCGCTGGGCGCAGCGGCGAATGGTCTTTCACTTGGGCGGTAAGACGTGTTGCAGAGCCGAGGTTCAAGGGGCCGAGGCATGCGTTGTGTTGTCATCCGACTGCTAACGGGCCTTCCAGTCGACTCGAACGACCGCGACTGGTGGCACCGGCGCGATCGTCGCAGGGCGGGAAACCGGCGTCGACTTCGCCGTAATCTTCGAGGTGGGGGCTGCGAATCCAGCGCGAGACGTCGCGGCCCAGCCCTATCTCTCCACGGGGGCGTGATCCTCTCGGCCTTCGGCCTGACGCCTGCGAGCCGCGGCGGACGCTTTCCCGGCAGGTTTCTTGACTCCTTTTTCACGAGAGTTCGCGTTACTTCCAACGCTGCTTGCGAGGAGTACTGACATGACTCAATTCACTCGTCACGATTTTCTGCAATTGACCGCACCCGAGGGAGAAACGTGTGTTTCTCTCTACTGTCCCCTCGAAGGGCCGGGGCGAATTTTGCCACAGGACGCGATTCGTATGAAGAACTTGCTCCAGCAAGCGGAGCGGCAGCTCGTGCAAGCTGGCATGCGATCGGCCACGGCCAAAGGTTTTGTGCAGGAAGTCCGCAACCGACTGGACGAGCTGGATTTTTGGTCAATATCGGGAAGATCGGCCGCCGTGTTCTTTTCACCGGAGGATCTGTTCGCCTACCGCCTGAATCCCATGATGGAGGAATCGGTCACCGTTGGTCGTCGTTTTCGAGTGCGACCGCTGTTGGATGCACTGGAAACGGAAGAACCGCTGTACGTACTGCAGTTGGGCAGCAAGAACGTGGGGTTGTACCGCGTAGCCGAGCAGAAGGTCGAGGTGGTGGACGTTCCTCATCTGCCACGGGATCGGGAGGAAACGTTGAATTACGACAATAACGATCGGGGTGCGCAGGTGCATTCGGCCGATCGGGCACTGCGAGGCAAGCAAGCGGCGGTGTTTCATGGACACGGTGGGATACCGGATACGGCAAAGCAGGATCTCGAGAGTTTCCTGCGCCGTCAATCGCAGCCTGACGGAGTTTCTCCGAGGCGAAGACACGCCGCTTGTTCTCGCTTGCGTGGATTACGTTGGCTCCATTTACCGAGGTGTGAACACGTATCCGCACCTATTGCCCGACACGCTGTCGGGCAGTGCCGCGAATCAACGTCCCGATACGTTCTTGCAGCGAGTTCAACCGCTGCGCGAAGCGCGGCAGTTGGAGCGACGCAGGGTCGCTCAGAACCGCTACATTCAGCACGCCGGCAATCACCGGTCGTCCGATGACCCGCATGTCATCCTGCCGGCGGCGGTGGAGGGCCGTGTCGAATTGCTGTTTCAGGATCCACAGTCGATTCTCACCGGGTCCTTTGAAGATCGTCAGGCCAGGCTGAACCCCACCACGATGCACAAGCCGACGACCTGATTGAACTGGCAGCAATCGAGACGATCCGGCATCGTGGCCAAGTGTGTTCTCTGAACGGGTTGGAGCTTCCGACCGATTCTCCGATCGCTGCGGTAATGCGTTACTAAATGGCAAAGCGTTATTCGGAACGGCTGAGCATACAGGCGTGGTGGGCCGGATTTCGCGTCCATCGTTTCCCGGGCGGGAATTCCATATCTGCGAGACGTACGCTCGACCGTTTCGGAGGATGCCTCGACGACGACCAACGGGATGGCTGGAGTATGCATGATGAAGAAACCGTGGATGGCCTTTCTGTTGAATTTCTTGCTGCCGGGAGCTGGCATGGGGTACTTGCACCGCTGGGGCTTGGCGCTGGCCAACTTCCTGCTCGTGCAACTGATTCTGCTGGTGCTGTGCTTCTGGCCGCCGGGTCCCGAATGGCATGAACACTTCCACTACGTGCTTTTGGTCCTGATGGCGGCGTCCGGTGGTTGGGCTCACGCCGTCGCCAGCCAAAGGCGGGGGGTAGCATGGCGCACGGACCGTCGCCATGATGGCGGCAGCTCGAAAGACAAGCCGCTCCAGGGAAGGGCTAGAATGGAATCGAACTACAGAATCGATGACGTGGGAGGACCGGAAGCATGGAACAAGCCGAATCGTTGAATCCGATCCAACGGATTCTGGTGCCGGTGGATTTTTCCCCCACTTCGCAACGTGCGCTGGACTATGCGACGCGACTTGCCGAATGCGACCGGCGCAACGCTGATCTTGATGCACGCGTTCGAAGTCCCCGATGCCTGGGGCGCGGGCGGCCAACCGTCCGAGGTGGATCGAGAGTTAATGGAGAAACTGAATACGTCGCGAATCGCGTCGCCGCGTGTTGATGTCGAACGCGTGGCCCACGGCGGTCCACCGGGCCCGGTTATTTGTTGGGTTGCACAAGAACGGGAGTGCGATCTGATCGTGATGGGGACGCATGGGCGACGGGGTTTGTCGCATCTGCTGCTGGGCAGTGTCGCCGAGGAGGTCATGCGGCATGCACGGTGTCCGGTGTTGACAGTTCGCGACCGACCGAACGACGAGCCGCCACTCGAGGAGCCGGAGATCTACATCCCATGCCCCCGGTGATGTAGAGCATTCCGTGCGACCGGTTGAATCGACCGTGGATACGGTTCACAATGCACCGCGCCGGCGAGTTGATGGGCCACTGTCGCGAGATGCGCCGATCGAAGCCTGCGACACCCCGATGTCAAGAGCACGACCGCGACATGAACAAGACCTACCTCTCGCTGAAACCCAGTGAAAAAGTGGTCGCGCAATCTGCCGCCACCATTTTTGCGGCTTACATCTCCTCGGGACTCGTTCGCGAGGGAAGTGAAGATGAGTGGATGAAGCGCGCCGTGCGGGAAGCGGTTCGGATCGCCAAGTTGTCCGATGCCGCAGTGACCAGCGACGACGAAACCAGCTGAGCAATCGCTTGGCTTCCCGTGTTTCGTCGGTTCGATTTCAACGTCTTGCCACGTGGGTGCGATCTCGTAGGTAGGTTGATCTCGTAGGGTGGGCTCAGCGAAGCGCAAGCCCACCAACGGCTCTTGTTTTCACGTTTCGATCTGGTGGGCTTCGCTCGCGATGCGAGCTGAGCCCACCCTACAAGATCGAGCCCACCCTACGGTGCTGCGGTGCTTTCTTGACTCTATCATGCTCTGTCGACCCTATCAGGCATGCGTCTCGATCAGGCATGGCGTTGATGCGTTGGAACGTACGTCCTACGGCGTCTCATCGGGGGCAATGCGTGTGACCAATCGTGCGCCCACGCTGTCGCCCCAGACATTGACCGTGGTGCGGCACATATCCAGAATGCGGTCGACTCCAAGAATGATCCCGACGGACGCCAGTGGCAAATGCGGACCGGCCGGGCCGAGGGAGGTGTTCACCGCCTCAATCACAATCACCATCGTGACCAATCCGGCACTGGGAATGCCCGCGGCGCCGACGGCGGCGAGTGTGGCGGTGATGACAATCGTGCCCAGCTGCAGAATGCTCAGCTCGATCCCAAAAGCCTGGAAGAGAAAAACCACGGCGACTGCCTCATACAGGGCCGTGCCGTCCATATTGATCGTGGCGCCTAACGGCAACACGAATTCCGAGGCACGTTTGGAGCAGCCGCCTTCGGTTTGTGCTGTTTCGATTGTCACCGGTAAACTAACCGACGACGAATCGGTGCCGAAGGCGGTCATCAGCGCGGCACGCATCTGCCAGAAGAACCGCAGTGGATTCGTCTTTCCAAAGAGCCACAGAATCAGGGGCAAAGTGATCAACGCGTGTACGGCGAGTCCCAGCAGTACGGTCAGCATGTACTTGCCGACGGGACCTACCAGAGCCACGGAGCCGATCGCCGCCACACTCCAGGCAATCAAGCAGGCCACTCCGAGCGGCGCCAGCCAGAGGATGCATTCCACGAGCATCATCACGGCCGCAAAAAGACCCTCCATAAAGGCCAGCACCGGCCGCCCTCGCTCACCAACAAGGGTCAGGGCGACGCCCAGTAACAAGCTGAAGGCGATCGTCGGCAGCAGCTGACCCTCGGCTGCCGCGCGTACCGGGTTCTCCGGAATCATCTGCAGCAAGATGTTCTGGGCAGCACCCAGCAGGCCGGTACCACTGGCACGCTCAATCTGCGTTGCATCCGGGCGGTCAGACCCCTGGAATTCCGCAATCTGACGTTCGCGAAAAGCCGGATCGAAATTCTTCTCCGGGTGCAATCCAGGTGACCAGGATCACCCCGAGAACCACCGCGGCAGCCATCGTGGCGAAATAGTAGACGAGAGTGACGAAACCCACGTAGCCGAGTCGCGACGGATCTCCGATCGAGGCGACTCCCACGATGACACTCGACACGACGAGCGGCACGAGAATCATCTTCAACAGCCGCATGAAGAACGTGTCTCCCACGAAACTCAACGCGGACATGACGTTGGTGGGTACGTTTCCTTCGTAGACCCGAAACAACACCTCACCGACAATTAGACCCACAACAAGGCCCACGAAAATCAGGGCTGTGAGCAACGAATGCTTGGAGAACCGCATGGCAACCTCATGTCCGCTTGCGTTGGCCGGAAGGGAGAAAGCGTATCCGGTACGCGCGATTCAGTCCACGTCCCCTCCGGAAATCAATCTTCCGTCACCTGCCTCCTCGTATCCTCCTTCGACGAAGGCCAGGACGAGATCATCCGAGGTGAAGTCGCCATCGCAATTCCAGTCGCCTTCGGCCCAGCCAGAATTTCGCGGAAGATCGTCTTCATATTCCCCGGCTTGGAAGATGAAGACGATGTCTTGCGAATCGAATCGCCGGTCGAGATTCGCGTCTCCAATGCGTGAGCCCATGATCGACTCGACCAGAAGATCGAAATCGTCCTCATCGACCGGTCCGTCGTGATTCAGATCGAAACGAGGGTCATCACTGCCCAGGGCGGCACACAACAGGTCAATGTCTCGATCGTTCAATTGGCCGTCGCGATCGAAGTCAGGCAAAGCGGCGACGCCGGGCGATCCGCCGGAATCCGAGCTTGGCATCCAGGCCCCGACGCGCTGTCCCATGCCGACGCGGCAGCGTCTGAGGCGAACGCAGCTGCAGGGAGTATCCGCCGCCATCGGTTTCCGGGTACCAGCGATCATCGTAAGCAAACTGTTGAAGCAATTGGCCGCCTGCGTCGACCAACGTCAGGGTCTCGCCGCCGTTGGATAGCTGGCCGTCGTACGCCTCCGGCATGATGTCCAGATCACCGTTGCGAGCACGAAACGCCTCGGGATTGGCGGTGATCACGATCGATTTGTCGGACGGCAACAACGTTCCCTCGGCAAACGCAAAGTCAATGCCTTCCGAGAGACCATTGGGCAATTGCGAACAAAACGAACGCCGCCCAAATTCAATGTCACCGGGCCGATGTTGGCCAGTTCGACGAATTCAAAATCCTCGTTGTCCGTCCAACCCGCCGCGATCTCCGTCGCGGTCGGAGCTGCGGGATTGTAGTGCAACTCCGTGACGCGGAGGAAATCGAAATCGAATCGTTGGCCGAAGAAGTGACCTGGATTTCGACTCGAGCCTACAAGTTCGCCCTGGAGGTCGTAGGCCTGCAATTCGATCTGCTGGACGCCGGGGCGCAGGGGGAGTTCGACTTGCCAGCGGTCGTCGTCCAGCCACCGCACGGCCAGCGGGGCAGGGGCACCGGCCAGCCAGAATCTCACGAACATCAATCCAGCCCGATCCCCGCAGCGTGACTTGCGAAGTGTCGACCTGGATCGGTTGGCCTCCATTGGTCGTGATCAGAAACGGCGACATCGGCCATCAGTCGAGCCAAAACGAAAGACCGGCGAGCGTTCACGAAGTTCATGATCGCCGACGTGTTGTTCTGCTGCGTGATCGACGCCAGATGCTCGACCCAGGGTCGCAGGTACTCCTCGTTGTACGTTGTCTGGGTGATGTTCCACAGGTGCTGCTGGAACAGTCGGCGATTCGTCGGGATCTGGATCACGCGAGACAATCGCGATCCGGATCCGTAAATCGACATGCTCAATTGGCGATCGTCGAACGAGAAATCCATGTCCCAGGGCAATGCCAACACGCGCTGATCCTCCGGCCGAACATAGAACTGCAGATTGTGGGGCAGGCCCTGGTTGTACGTGTCGTTGATTCCCGCCAGCGACTCGAAGGCGAACACGCGCATCCATTGATCCACATCCATTGCGGCCTGGGTTTTCAGATCCAGAGCGCTGCCCACCGTGGACCCCGATTCGATTCATAGCACGAGTCATCGCCATGATGCTCGAAAAATCGTCGCGGGCTCGCTGATTGCGGATCAGGAAATTCCAGCGGTACGAGTCAGGGTCGGGACCCATGTCGGGTAGATCAACACCCAGCACGGGAAAGACGCCGGGTCTGGAGTTGCCGGGGGGGCGTTTTAGGCTTTCTGCGTTCCCATCGACGGTCAGCGTGGAGTAGTAGATCAGTTCGTATTTGAAACGCGTGCCTTCGCCACCGTCTTGGAACTGGGATTCCAGGAAGACATCATCGTACCGTGCCAACAGTAACTGGGCGGATCCGTTGTATCCATCGCGCGGACCGATCAATTGGATCACATCGTCGTACATCATCGGGATGCCGCCGGCGCGATTTGCGATCTGCTTCAACGTTAGCTCCGCCTGACTTGCCCCCAGCCCCCAGATCGCGCCTTGGCGGTCAATGGCTACGGTGTCGTGTTCGCCAAACAGCAGTTGTTCACGTGGAAACCGAAGGTTGAAACCGGTCGCACTGCTTCCGCGACTGAATCCGCTACCTTTCAAGCGGATGTCCACGTCGTAGTAGACCTGTTGTTCCTTCCAGATGACCGTTGCGCCGACGCGCTGGTTCGACAGGAAGTTCGTCTGCGTGAACATCTCATCCAGATCATCGTCCCGCATGATGATTCGGAAGTTGTGTCGCGGTCCGGTCGTCGCCGCGCGGTCATTGACCTTCAGCAGCGCCCGTGAGTCACTTCCTCCGGCTGGATACTGTGACACGGCGCCCCGCGCGTCCTCGGCTTCCACGTAGAACTGAACAATTCGGCCAAAGGCTTGTCCTGGGATTGTGGCGACAAAGCGATCTCCATCCAGCCATTCCATCGGCAGCGACTGCCAGCCATCGCCGTTGACCCCTTCCACGGAATACCAGAGATGCACCTGCGCCACTGCATCGGGATCGCTGGCTGTGACGGATACCGTGATCGGCTGGCCGGGTTCTGGCACAGTGGGGTCGTGCCGCAATTCGCGAAAAGTGGGGCCGAGATTGTCTTGTCGCTGAGTATTCGGTTGTCCTGGTGAGCCGGGATGGGTAGTGATCGGCAAGATCGTTGTCTCGGCCAGCCGGTTGAAGTACAAGCGGGAGTGGAGTTGGGGGGAACCGGCGAGCCATTTTGCGCGGAAGGAGATCTGATAGGTCTTGCTCGCCTGGATCTGTGCCCGGTCGGCCAGGGTTGTTTCCGCGTGGTTGTGCATATGCTCCGTGGCACCCGTGGCGATCAGGTGCAGCACGTGATTCTGCGGATCGTCGGCGTCGGCGACGACCTGTGACTGGGCATGATTACCCAGAATTCGCCAATCGTTGGATCCCTGCTCAAATCCGCCGTTCTGCATGCGCTCGATCGCGGCTCCCTGCGGATCTTCGATCAGCGAGACGTCGTCGATCAGGATCTCCCCGGCATCCAGCAGGCCCAGGATCAATTCCTGCCACTCCTCGGGATCGTTGCTATTTAGCGGATTGGTCGCCCGGCCTTCGTACGTCACCGTGACCCAGTCCGTGTCGTTCCGTTCGTCACTGGCTGCCCAGGCTTCGGCGCGGCGATTGTCGGCGTGCGGATCACGCAACTCGAGACTGGAGCCACCTCCATCCGCATAGATCGGCCAGCTTCCATCGTCGTAATAGTGCACTTCGTCGACCAGGTTTTGCGAGCGGTCGATCAGCCACAGCTGATCGTTCCCATCCGCCAGTCGCCGTTCGAAGTTGCCGACAATCGCCAGGCTGGGGTACTTCTCCTGCAACGCATCGACGTTGTTGGCGACCACGAGGTAATCACCCGGTTCGATCCGCGTTCCCGCGGGGAATTCGTAATCGATTCCACCCGCCAATTGCCAGCCGGATAGGTCCGCGGTCTGATCCGATCGGTTGTACAATTCGACCCATTCCTCCGTCGATTCCACGAACGGTTGATCGTCGGTCGCGTATTGAGGAGGACCGTGATAGAGGATCTCGTTGATGACAATTGCGTCCGAGATCTCGAACTCATTCGGGGAACCCGGAGTTGCCATCGAAGGAAACCGCCACTGCCCCTCTTCTTCCCAACGTCGCCCTTGCAGTCGATCGGTGACTACCTGCGCATCGAGCACCGTGGTTTGATCGGCAGCCCGCAGCACGAATCGATCCTCCACGGCCGCCTGTCGGACAGGGGGATCGACCACGACGTGCCAGGTTTCTCCCGGTTGAAGAGTGACGTTTGGCAAGACAATCGAACGGTCTTGACTGCCCAGTTGCTGCAGAACGTAGTTGGCCAGCGAGACGGGTGTCGTGTGTTGACTGATCAGTTCCAGCCAGAACGACTCATCTGCGGCGGCCGCCATCTCATTGAGGCGAATGTTCGGGGGAGCTGCCGGCGGATGAGGACGCTCGGTCGCATACAACTCGGCGCCGAATCGCAGATCGGGGTTGCCGGAAGCCGCTTGATGTACTTCGACGGCCAGCACGTTCGTCGTGCCAAACAACAAGGGAGCGGAGGAAACGTCGATGGGCTGAGACAACTGGGCGCGGCCCACATTGTTTAGCGCGGACGTGTCGTGGGTGATCGGTCCCTCCGGCATGTTCTGCCGATGGATCTCGACGCCGTTCAAGTAGACGACCGCTCCGTCGTCGGCCAGCAGTCGCAACTGCAAATTGTGATCGGATCGCGGGTCTCCGTTGTAGACGAACGACTCGCGGAAGTAGTGCGTGCTGGGGCCCAGGCTCAATTCCGTGCTATCCGTCTGCGTTACGGCCGTGCCCTGCATCTGCATCCGTAGACCAGCGGGATTCGGATCGGCTCCGGCGTTGACCAGGTCCAATTCCAGGCTGTTGTGGCCGGGGACGAAGCCGGTATCGAGCGTGAAGATGTTCGAAAGCTCAGCGAAACCGCTGTAGGCGATTCCAGTGGGCTGTCCATTCAATCGCATGTTTTCGACGGTATTGTCGGCGGCCATTGCCAACTGAAGTTCGGCCGTTGTCGCGTCGTATCCGGTCAGGTCGAAGGATGTGGCCAGCGTGAAGGTTTCGGCTGGTACGTTGGCAGCGCCGTCGGCCTGGAAACCGATCCATCGAGACTGTGCATCATTCGCGAGCCAAGCGGGGTGAGGAGTCATCACCACGAGCGGCTTCCGGTCTCCTTCACGATCCAGTTCGGATCCAAACTCCCGGGTGGCAGCGGGATTCCCTCCTCGTCCAGTCCCGTGCTGGTGACCGTTTCGATCGGAGCGACCGTGTTTTGCTCGCGGACTTCATTGGTCAGGCCATAGAACGTCCACGGTCGATTCGCCTCTGGCTGTTGCACGGTGATCACCAGACGGTCGCTCTCGGCGCGGAATTCGTACTCGATTGCGTACGGTTGATCGCGGTCGGATAGATTTGCCGGCTCTTGCGTGGGGTCGTTCTGGTCGAGGGTGATGGTGTGTTCTGCCGGCCCGTCTCCATGAATATCGAACGAGAGAGTTGCCAGACGCGGGTCGTGATCCAACCGGCGAGAGAAGAGTCGTGTCTGATATTGAGTGCCGGGCGTCAGACCCTCCAAGGTAAGGGTGACGGTGCCACCGGGCAGGTTGATGGTGTTGGTGACGAAATCCTGCATTAGCTCTTGCAGGGGACCCGACAGCGGCGGGAGGTTCTTGTTGGTGTTCTGCGTGTTGACACCGCTGGATCTTCTGCCAATCTAGGTTGGGTACGTTCGTCAAATCGCTTGTCGTCACGCGTGCGAATGGCACGCCGTTGATTTCCACTCCCGTGTCCGCCGATCCGAAATCGATTGTGTGCGTGTAGCTTTTCAGCTCCGATATGTCGGCGTCTCCGTCGTCGGGTAGTCCGATCACACGTAGTCCCGAGTCGGGGCCGGCATCCTCCGAACCGGCGAAGAACACCGCCGGGCCCTCCGGCCAGTCGGAGTCATTCCATGCCGGATCACGCCATTCAGGGCCGCGAGACTGATCGGTGTCGTCATATCGCCACGAGGAAGACAACGCGACAACTTGCGTCTGGATCGGGGTCAGATCGGGCAGCGGGAAATTCGTCGTCCCGGCCGTACCACCCGGCTGTGCGCTGACACGCCAGTTGGCAGGGTCCTGGGAGGTCCAGTATTCGTCCTGCTTTGCCAGAGTGCCTCCGGCTCCGTCGGCAGCCACCGGCCAAGGGAGAACGTCGTCGTAGCGGACCACATCCATCCGCCGTTGACTGTTGTTGTACAACTCCACCGTTTCGCCGCCGTTACTCAGTGCGCCCTCCCATGGGCCAAGTACTTCGACAGGTGAAACCGCGTCCGTCCAGGCATCCGGATCGGCCGCGACGACCAAATAGCCGTCGGCTGGTACGACGGTCCGGTCGGGAAAGTCAAATCGCACGCCGTTGGCCAGCGACCAACCGGAAAGATCGACGTCGACCGCCAGAAGATTGCGCAATTCGATCCATTCGCCGCGCAGATCTTCGTCGGGTGGGTGGTACATCAGTTCGCTGAATACCACCGTGCTGTCCAGCACGCGACGGGCTTCCAGCGGTTCCATTTGGCAGGGACGCCGACGGCGAGCGGGGCGTCTTCGACTGCGAACCGGAAATCTCAGCATCGGCTGACACCGTCTGATGGTTTTTTCAAGGAATGGATGGCCCCGCCCAGGCTGCGTTCATTTGGCGACGCTCATTTGGCGACGCTCAACCCGAAGCGCCAGCGAAGGGGTCGGTCCTGATCGCGCGGGGTTACGCGGACCCCTTCGCTGGCGCTTCGGGTTCTTGCGTCGTGAGCCGGGGTTACGCGGACCCCTTCGCTGGCGCTTCGGGTTCTTGCGTCGTAAGCCGGGGTTACGCGGACCCCTTCGCTGGCGCTTTGGGTTCTTGCGTCGTGAGCCCGGTGTTACGCGGACCCCTTTGGGTTTGCGCAGGCTTGTCACGTTCGCGGACAGAGGCGGAGTCGTTTCTCCATTCTAATGCCGAGTGCTGATTTCTGCCGCGTTTTTGTCCGCTGCAGCGCGGAAAGGAAGGGGCCGCTGAGGGCTGGGCTTACACCGTGCTCTCAGCGGTGAGATCCTCGCGGGCCTGCTTTCGGCCCCATGTTCAGACGTGTCGGCGTCTGCTCACGCAAGCCAAGGCCCCAAGAAGTGCCAGAATCCACGTCGAAGGTTCGGGCACGGCCGCGACGGCTTCTGGCGGTTCGCCCTGCTCGTAGCCCCCATCGGAGAAGGCGGCGACAAAGTCGCCGGAGTTGAAGCGACCGTCACCGTTCCAATCGCCTTGGGACCAGACGGCATCCTCGTCGAGCTCATACTTGCCCTCCACAAAGACCGCCACGAAGTCTTGCGAGTCGAACACACGGTTGTAATCTGCATCGCCGATCCAGGTGTGTCCAATGTCCGGTGACTTGGCCCACAGCTCAACATCCGCATCATTCACCAGGCCGTCGTCGGTCAGGTCGTACGTCGGGTTGTTGTCGCCCGAAGCGGATTGGACGGTCAGCATGTCGATATCTTCAACATCGAGGATGCCGTTGTTGTTGAAATCGCCGACGAGTCCGCCTACGGGCGTGGCCCAGCCGAGGATTCCTTCCACTCGCAGCCCGGATGGATTGGGAGCATCTCCCGCGTTGTTGAACCGGAAGGTCAGCGTGTTTACTCCTTCCAGAAAGCTGTCGCCACGATCCGCGGAGATTTCAAACGGGACAAGAGCTGCGAACTGCCCCGGCTGATTGTTGTCGGTAGGCTCTCCATTGAGCAGGATGTCGTTGCCCACATTGTCGGAGGTCCATTGGCCGAGGATCACTGCGGTCGCTGGGTCGAGGTCGGTCAGGTCGAACTCGATTTCGTACTCGTAGTCTCCGGGCGGATGGCTACCGGTATCGCCGTCCGGGCCGATCCAACCCGAAGTATTGGTATCTTCGACCCAAGCGGGATCCGCGATGATGGCCACGCTGGGATCCACGGCATCGTCCGGGAAAATGGCCATTTCGTAGTGCGGATCCGGCTCGTAGTCGGCGAGCGCCAGGCCATCGGCGTCCACGCCCGTGTTGAACAGACCGGGAATCGGAGCACTACCTGCCGGTGCCGCCCGCGCCACCAGGTCATCGATTCGCAAGCCGGTGGGCCCAGGTGCCGGCGGATCGCCCGGCGCGTTATCAACCTGGAACATCAGGCTATTCTCACCCGGCAGAAGCTCGGCCCCCGCGGCTTCGACCGCTGCGGCGTTGATACCAAACCAGGTGGGGTTCGCGCCGAATCCGCGCAAGTTCGTTCCTGGCACTTGAACACCATTGACCAGGATGGCTAACCCATCGTTGTCCGATCCCCAGTTGCCGGTGATGGCAAAGTTCTGGGGATCCAAACCTGTCATGTCAAATGTCGTCTCGTAGATGTACGTTCCTGGTTCATCGACGGCGTCGTTGCCACCGTTGATGTCCTCGGGGCCGATCCAGCGCGAATTCAGACCGTCGGCGCGCCAGGCACCACCGACCGGCCAACCGTCATTTTCCAGCGTGTACGCCTCGCGAGGATCGCCGTCCGGTCCGACGACAATCGTGTAATGCGGGTCAAGCACCTGACCACCGAAGAGTGCCGAGTCGAAGTCGTCGACGCCGGTATTGTAGAGACCCGGAATGGCGTTCGGATGTCGTGGTGCGGAAAACCCGTTGCCAACAAACTCGACACGTACACCGGCGGGATTCTCTGGAACACCAGCGTTGTATACCAGGAAGTCCAGCGTATTGAGTCCTTCCTCAAAGCCGCTATTCAAAGTGAAGGGAGTCAACGCGGTGAATCCGCCGTCATTGCGAATTCCGAGGCTGTCACCGTTGAGCACGATGTCGAGGCCCGTATTGTCGGAAGACCAGCGGCCGGCGATCTCCAACGTGTCCAGGTCGACCCCGGTCAGGTCAAACGACGTGCGGAAGATGTAATTGTCAATTTCGAAGTCGTCTCCCGGTGCATTCGTATTGGCTAGTGGGAGAGATCCACGCGGAGAGGCTATTATCGGCGAGCCACGGAGGAACGGGAAAACCGCCTGCGGAGGTTGTCACGTACGTATCGCCCACGATTAAAGACGGATCGATCAATTCGTAGTGCGGGTCGATTGCGTCTTCGGCCAACGGCAGCTGATCGTCACCCACGCCTGTGTTGTAAAGCCCGAATTGTGTTGCCGGGCCGGCCCACGCAGCCGTCGTGACGCAACCGACGGCGATCAGCGTGATCAGGCAAGCGAAGCTGGTCAGCAGATTCTGCAGAGTAGCATTTCATGGCAAAGTTCCTCGAGGCGTTCGATGGAGCGATTCCGACGCTTGGGTAGATTCTTCACGATACGCGCCCTTATTAGAATTGAGCGACAGGTCCGGATCAACCATTGTCTTTCTCGGTGTTCTCTGCGAACTCTGTGGTTCACGCCCGTGCTCCATCTCTTCCGCATTTTGAAGTTGCGTATTTCCCGAATTCCCCTCTTCCGCTGTGCGGAAAGCCCGTGCAATCCT
>CAVZLD010000003.1:25000-329160 GCA_963776055.1 uncultured Planctomycetaceae bacterium
TGATCCAGCGGGAAGGGGCCCAAGTGTCTGCAGTCGCTGGCCGCCCAACTGCATCAGCACTCACAGGCCGTCCACGATCGCGTGAATTCGCAATTGAAGGAATACTTCGATCCGGAAAGTGGCCGCTTCAATGAACGAGTGAAACGCTTGGTCAGTCGCGATGGCGAACTGGAGCAAATGCTGCGCCGACAGATCGGCGACGAGGATTCGGAACTTACCAAGACACTGCTGACCCACTTGGGTAGCAATAGCCCGTTGATGAAATGGTTAAGTCCCACGGAATCGCAAGGTCTGCTGGCGGCGCTGCGTGGCGTCGTGGAGGAGCAACTGACGCAGCAGCGGGAACGCGTGCTCCGCGAATTCTCCCTGGACAATGCCCAGGGAGCACTCTCGCGACTTGTGCAGGAGATTTCCAACAGCCAAGGCGTTCTGCGCAGGGATCTGCAGTCCAAGATCGACGACGTCGTCAAAGAGTTTTCTCTCGACGAAGAGAACTCCGCACTCAGTCGGCTCGTGCGGAATGTCGACCTGGCACAGCGGACGATCGTCCGCGAGTTTTCGCTGGACAACCCCGAGTCCGCCTTTTCGCGACTGAATCTCATCCTGCGCGATACGCAAGGTGCGATTCAGGGTAACCTGACGTTCGATGACGAAAAATCACCGCTCGCGCGACTGAAACGTGAGTTGCTGCAACTGCTCAAAGAACACTCCAAAGAAAACACCGAATTCCGCGAGGAGGTCAAGGCCACGCTGGCCCAGTTGGTGGCACGTCGCGAAGCGGCGGAGCAAGGCACTCGACACGGTTTGCATGTTCGAGGATGCGGTGGGAGACTACCTGACGCAGCGGCTGCAACCGGGAGGGGATGTCGTGCAGGCGACCGGCACATCGGTTGGAATGGTGAAGAATTGCAAGGTGGGTGACTTTGTCGTGAACCTGGGATCGGAGTGCCGTGCGTCCGGTGCGAAAATCGTTTTGGAGGCGAAAGAGGACAGCAACGCCACGTTACCCAAAGCGCTCGAGGAAATTCAGCTCGCCCGCAAAAACCGCGATGCACAAATTGGTGTGTTCGTTTTCTCCGCCAAGACGGCTCCCCCTTCTCTGGAGCCTTTCGCCCGTTTTGGCGACGATTTGGTGGTGGTCTGGAATGCGGAAGATCCGTCGACCGATGTCTTCTTCCACGCCGCGCTCACCACCGCCCGCGCACTGTGCGTCCGCTCCGCGGAAAGAAGCGAGCGGGAGGCGATCGATCTCGAAGCGGTCGATCGCGCAATCTTGGAGGTGGAGAAGCGTAGCCATTCGATGGACGAGATTCGCAAGTCGGCCGAGACGATTCAGTCGGCCAGTGGTCGGATTCTGGACCGCGTGCAGATCACGCGTGACGCGCTCGAACGCCAAGTCCGTCTGCTGAACAGCACGGTCGAGCAGTGGAAACGCGCTCAGGATTGATTCGGTGCCGCGAGGCGATTGCCTCGTCGGTCGTGACGCCCGCCGCGATGTGCGACCGTCTTCGCGTTTTCCGCTGCAGGTCGTTGTGGGCCGAATGGTTGGGCCGCGCAATGTGATGGTGGGCTCAGCTCGCATCGCGAGCGCAAGCCCACCAATACGTACGACGATGTCAAAAAACTGCGATCCTTTCCGACGGCCGCTGCAGGCTTGGGGAATCAACCGCTCTGCACCTTGCTGAACTCACCGCTGCCCAAGCCCGCATGACGCGCCACCACCGCAGCCGGTATCACGGCCGTGACTCCTTTGCCTTGCCGCGGACCAGTTCTTCCAATCGGTCCAGGACTTCATCCAGGGATAGGTCATCGGTGCAGACCTCCACGGCATCGGGTGCTTTGGCCATCGCGCCGATCGGGGCGCTGCGCGTCCTGTGCGTCGCGCGCGTTCTGTTGCGCCAGGACGTCGGCATACGAGCTCGAATCGCCTCGCTGCTGGAGTTCCAGGAAGCGGCGTCGGGCACGCTGTTCGGGGGAGGCGGTCAGGAAGAATCTTGCATTCGGCCTGTGGGAACACGAGGGTTCCCTGGTCACGGCCTTCGCTAACGGTATCCCCCTGCGCAGCGAACTGTCGTTGCCAATCGGAGAGCCGTCGTCGGACGCCCACATGATCCGCGACCGGTTGTACGGCGGCGGTAACTTCGGGGGTGCGGATCTTGGCGGTAATATCCTGTCCCGTTGAGCAGGACCGTGTGATCGCGAAGTTGCAGGTCGATCGATTGCACGAGTCGATCCAGGGCAGCTTGATCCTCAGGATCGATCGCGGCTTGCAGCATGGCCCAGGCGACGGCGCGGTACATCGCGCCCGTATCGAGAAAACGGAAACCCAATCGGCATGCCAGCTGCCTTGCGACGCTCGATTTGCCCGCTCCGGCGGGTCCGTCGATGGTTACGATCATGGTTCAGTCCGCGAAACAGGCCTCAATGACGGTCAGTTCGTGCGCCGCCAACGCAAAACGCACTTCGTCGTCGCTCACATCGCACGGATTGGCGGTTTGACCGGTGTCATCGACTTTACGCGCACGCACGAAACGGTCGGAAGGACCGCATCCGGACGGTGATAGACTTGCCATCGGTTTCGGCGACGTGCATTCGAACGCCCACGAGGCGATCATCCTGCAGCAGGGGTTGGCAATCGGTGATCAGCGCGTTGCGTGCATCCAGGTGAAAGAGCCATGCCGAACGCGTTTTGGCGACTCCCGTCACGTCGTCGATCACGATCAGGGACTTCAGAAAACCGAGGGCCTCGCGCACCGGCTGTTTCAAATCCACGCCGATTCCCAAGCGAAACTGCCGTTGGATTTCTCCTTTTACGATCAGCAGCGTGTCCAACATCCGCGGTCCCACTCGCCGGTGAAAAGGCAAACCGCCGGTCAGGATCGTGGACTTCTGGGTTCCGTCATCGATCTGGACGAACAGGGGGGCTTCCAGGCGACGTGCGCGAGTCGTACAGCGTAGCTCGTGATAGGATCGAGCCAGTTCCGCCACTTCGCTGTTCCAGGCAAACCGTGTCGCGAAGTAGGACTGCCAGGGGGGGGCCTGAGGCATCTGGTGCGGCTGCAGGTCGATCTCCAGTTCCAGCACGCGGCTGCCGCGCTGCAGTCGAAACGTTTGTTGGTAATCTGCCAGGGATCGTCCGGAGTCATCTTGCAGTTGGCCGCGTGTCACGATCTCGCCAACCATTGCGTTGGCTTGCGTCACCTCGCAACTGTCCGCCACCATCCGACTGTAATTCGGTTCCGCGGCTTCCTGTGCTTGCGAGCTGTGGGGGGATGCTTTCGTGTTGTCCAGGCGGAACGCGAGTTGTTGCGAGAGTCGATTACCGCGCGCTCGGTAATCGCGCAGGCGCTCAGGCCGCCCGTGGCGGCGTCGATCTGCGCCTCAAAGAACTCGTTGCGCAACAGGCAGGAATCGGCCAGCGAGGGAGTCGCTCGCTTGTGACGGGAGGGGGTCCCGGTGTCCGCCAGCCAGGCTGCGCCCATTGAGGGAACATCGACCACCAGTCGTTTCTGCGAAGCGGAAGGTCCGCGGCGTAGACGACCGGTGGATCTTCCGGTGGATGAGACAGCGGCGAGTCCTGCAGGACGGTGCGTCGGGGGAAGCCATCGGGGTTGATCACGACCGTGCCGCGGCGGGAATCCGACGCGTGGGAGTTCATCTGTTGCGCCAGAGTCTTGTGCTGCCTGCCGCACTTGCTGCCGAAGTTCCTCGTCACGCTGTTCTGTGTCGGCATCGTCCAGCGGTCGGGCGGCGAACTGCTCGGCAACTTGTTGCGCGTTCTGCCACGTGGTTCGTGCGGACGGCCGGTCTTGAAGCAGCAGGTTCAGCGGCTGCGCAGTGGCAGAGGCTTTGGACGAGTCCCCATCGACGCCAGTAGTGCACGTAACGCGAGATCGGCCGCGACGTGTTCCGCGGCGACGCTTTGCTGCAGGTAGGGTGAGTGGTATTGGTCGGGGCCAAACTGATCGTGCAATCCGGGATCGTAGGTCTGGTCGAAGTACTCGTCCAGCGTGACGAAGCGGCCGAGCGCATTCGTGTAGTGGCTGACCCGCAGCAGATCTCGATACCAGCGGCTTGGCGGCCCGGCCCAGTGCGCCAGGACGCGCGTTGCCACGTGATCCATGTCCATCGACTCGCTGAGACTGTTGGCAAGTTTCAGAAACGTTTCCGGCAGGCTGGCATCCAGGGGGCTGCGCACGAGTGCGTCCAAGCTGGCCTGGGCGTCCCCTTCCCAACGGGACTTGGATTGGGTCGCCTCGGGAAAACGGCCGCCGTCAAGCGTGGCGTGGAGTGCGGCGCGGTAGCCGAAGTGCACGAGCAATTGGGGCAGGGCGGGGGTCAGGCCAAAGTGGTGGCGACCAAAGACCCGCGGTCGATGTTGCAAGTGCCGTTGGAAGACATCCAGGCCCTGCCGCAGTTGCCCGCGAATCGTCTCGATCGACAGCAGCGGTAGCGGCAGCGCACCGTATTCCCCTCCAGCGATCGCGGCTTGGCCCGTTTCCAAGGCGGACTGCAGCCGTTGTCGCAGATCGGGTGACCGGTCTGCCAACGGCTCGAACTGCTCCCCGGTGATCAACAGGTTGCTCTTCGGATGGTGTGTCAACTGCTGTTCCAGCGCGTCGGCGGGCAGTCGGTCGCTGACCAGCGACAGATCGAGCAGGAACAGGTCGGCGGCGTAGTAATGGTTTCGCTCCTGCGAGAGCAGGTCGAAGCAGGCCTGCAGCTGTTGCCGTGCGGTTTCCTGGTCGCCCTGTACAGCTGCCTTAGCGCCACTGACCAGCGAGGCCTCCAGCACACTCTCTTCCATCGACGGGGTGTAACGCATCCGGCGTGTCAGCAGCTGAACCTGCAGATAGGCGTACCCCAGGGCCATGAAGTCGTCGGCTAAGGCCGGTTCCACCGGCGGTCCGGATTCGGAGGACAGAACTTGTTGCAGAATCTGATCACGGCTGGTTTCGCCGTAGATCGTCACGACTCCCTGCGATTCCCATTCTGCCGCCAAACGCGGCTGGATACTGTCCTGCGACGTTCGCGGGATGACCAATAGTCGACCCGCGGCCGGGTCCGGCAGCTGATCGATCGCGTACCACGGGGGGCGTTTTTCGCAGCGGGCGATCAATTGAGGGTGCCAGAGGGCGGTCCAGCAGGCGAGCAGACTGTCGGCGTCATCTCCCTGGTGGTCGACCGGGAAATCATCCAGCGACTGGCAGGTCAAGAGAATGGCAGTTTCTTGGTAGATCATCGCGTTTCAGGATATCTTGGCTCGGCGAGTCCGTCGACGGGGGCAGCCCCCGGGCCGGCTGGGTATCCTCTTGAATAGATTGGGGTTACAGCACGTCGATTTGGTCCGTTTCGTTTGACAACGGGAGTTGGCGCTGAATAGACTAAAAGTGTCTACGGAACAGAAACCACATCGACTCTTGTTTCCCTTCGCAGCGTCGGCTCTACTTTTTTCTTTGGAGCCAAGATGGCGTACAGGTTGGCAAATGCAGCCTGGCCAATACCCGCTGGGAATGTGGGGGAGCGAACGCTATGGCCGCCGCGAATGCCGTCTGGGGAATTGATATTGGACAGTGTGCTCTCAAGGCCTTGCGGTGTACGCTGGCCGATGACGGGCAGACTCTTCAGGCGGAAGCTTTTGACTACATCGAATACCCGAAGATCCTGACCCAGCCCGACGCGAATCCGGAACAGTTGATCCAGGATGCGTTGCGGCAGTTTCTGGCGAATAACTCCATTCGCGATAGTCGGGTCGCCATTTCTGTATCCGGGCAGAGCGGCTTGTCCCGGTTCATCAAGCTGCCGCCCGTCGAATCCAAAAAGATCCCGGACATCGTCAAGTACGAGGCGAAGCAGCAGATCCCGTTTTCGTTGGACGACGTGATTTGGGACTACCAGCCGTTGCTCGGCGGAATGCAGGACGACGGCGTGGCACTGGAAACCGAAGTCGGTCTGTTCGCGATGAAACGCGAACAGGTCTTTCGCGCACTGCGGCCGTTTCGCGATGCGGGAATTGAGCTGGATATTGTGCAGCTCACTCCGATCTGTATCTACAACGCCGTGACCTACGGCGTGCTGAACGATCTGCCGAGCCCGACCGAATACGATCCGGACAATCCGCCGGCATCGGTCGTCGTGATTTCGATGGGAACCGATACGACCGACCTGGTCGTGACCAACGGTTTTCGGATCTGGCAGCGCAGCATCCCGATTGGCGGCAGTCACTTCACAAAGCAGTTGACGAAGGAAATGAAACTGACCTTCGCCAAGGCAGAACACTTGAAACGAAACGCGCGGGAGGCGGAGGATCCCAAGGCGGTCTTCCAGGCGATGCGTCCCGTGTTTAATGATTTGGTGCAGGAACTGCAACGCAGTATCGGCTACTTCCGCAGTATTGACCGCCGCGCACAGATCACGCAGGGTGTCGCTCTCGGTAACGCGATGCGGTTGCCCGGACTCCAGCCGTACATCGAAAAGAATCTCGAAATCCCGATTCGGAAGGTCCAGGAATTCGAACACCTGACCGGGTCTTCGGTGATTTCCACTCCCAAGTTCAAGGACAACATCCTGTCTTTCCCGGTGTCCTACGGACTCTGCATCCAGGGTCTAGGGAAGGGACGACTGTCGACGAATTTGATCCCACGGGAACTGGTTAACGCACGCCTGATTCGGCGTAAGAAGCCGTGGGCTGTGCTGGCGCTTTCGTTGTTCTTGCTGGGGATCGGCTTGAATTTTGTTTTGATGTGGAATCGCTGGAGCGAAGCCCATCCGGATAGCTTCAAGGCTCAGGCTCCCAATGTGCGGGCCGTATCCAGCAGCAGTCAAGAATACATCAGCAAGGACCAGGAATTGCAGCAACAGTTCCAGGCGTTGGAGAAACTGGGGGACGAGGTCGTTGGCGGAGCGGACGCGCGGTTCATCGTCCTCGAATTGCTCAAGGCCATTGATGTCGCGCTGCCACGGGAGGAAGGGGCGGATCCGTTCGCGATCAGCAAGACCCCGTATTTGAAGCGGCAGGAACTGTTCATTGAGTCGATCGACTCCGAATATTTCCCCACGCTCAGCACGTACTTCACGCCGGATGTACGCGATCGGCATACGCAGTTTCTCAAGGACTTGGCACTCAGCCGGAAACAGGCGGAGATGGCGCAGGCTCCCGCTGCCGAAGGAGCGCCGGATGCGACTGTTCCGGCACCGGGTGACGTTGCTGCGGAGGAAAGCGAACCTCCGCTCGAGGAAGAACTCGTGGAAGAAGAAGCCACGCCGGAAGTTGTCATGCCGGAGATGACGCAGCCGGGGTGGGTGATTCAGATCCAGGGATTTCACTTCCACAACGACGATATCTACAACCAGCGGGCGACGTATGTCATGACCACGTTGCTCGACTCTCTGGAAAACGCCAGCGTGCAACTGCCCGCCGGACCGGGACAGCCGCTGATGGAATTCACGATGAAGGAAATGGGGATCCATTGTCCGATCCTGGCCGCCGAAGGTCGCGACATCTCCGTCGCCGTGCCGAATCCGAATTACAAACCGCCAGATACGATCGCCGATACGGGGGAGCGATCGAACCGGCGGCCCAGCTTCTCCGTGGGGAATTCCGCAGACCCGACCAAAGACGAGATGATCGCCGTGCCGGCGTACGAGTTCACGGTTCAGTTCATTTGGATCGAAACACGGGCCAGTCAACGACTGGAACAACGAAGACAGCAGCAGGCAACGCCGCCCACGGCCGCCGATGAATTTGCGGGAGATTTCTGATCATGGACAAACTGCGGGAATTCTTCGGGCTGTTGAAACGCCAGCATTTCTGGTTTCTGGCTCCCATCCTGCTGATCATGGCCCTGATCGGATGGTGGCTGTCTTCCAAGAAATTGAGCGACGAATTCTCCTCGAATAAGTCGACCGTGCAAGGTTATCTCTCCCAGATGCAATCGGTCAGTGGGGAGCAGAACCATCCCAATCCGGATTATCACCAGGGTATGGAGACGCTGATTCAGCAGCGGCGCGAAAACGTTCGCGCGGCCTGGCAGACGAAATGGGAACGTCAAAAACAGGAACTGAAATGGCCCGAACAGCTACCCGCGGAGTTCCGACGACAGGTGGAACAAATGCGGCCGATCGAAAAGGTCGACCCCGAGAATAACCCGCAACACGAAATCCCCGCCTCGCTACGCCGGACGTACGGCGGATTCATCAAGAATGTCCTGCCCGAACTGGCTGCGAGCATCGGATCGAGATGGCAACCGCAGACCGGCGGACGACGATCGTTGCGAGGCTTCGATCGACGATCCGGCGGAAACACGCCCGGCGATGACGATGCGGCCCAAGATGAGTCCCAGATCGTACTGTGGAACCCCGCCAATCAGGGCCTGTTCGACCAGCAGTTCAATTGGGGAACTCGTCCCCCCACCACACGGCAAGTGCTCTACGCGCAGGAAGATCTGTGGGTGTTGAGCACGTTGATCGACATCGTGCGGCGGACCAATCGTGACGCGCCGACGCGTTCCCAGGCCGCGGTGAAAGAGATCGAGTTCATCCAGATCGCCAACAACGTGGATCCGCCGAGGTTCAAGGTGCTGCGACCGGCGCCCGTGGTGGGCGGTGCTTCCCTCAGCGGCGACGAGGATCCCCTCGATGTTGTCGCCGAAGACCCCGTTAGCGACAGCGCGCTGGACTTGGGTGAATTGGAGGGAGTGGAGGGTCAGGAACAATCCGAGGCGCTGAACGAGTTGGTGAAAAACCGCTACGTGAATGAAAACTACGAGCCCATTCCAGACTTCCAAACACTGCTTTCTTCCGTCACCGTGGCGAAGCGGATCCCCGTGCGAGTGCGCGTGAAGGTGGATCAGCGAAGGATCACCCGGCTGTTGGTGGAATGTGCCAACTCGCCGCTCACGTTCGAAGTTCGGCAGTTCCGGCTGAACCCTCCCGATGATCGCCTTGGCGGCGGACGTTTCGGTGGCGAGACGTTGGACCCGTTTGCTACGGAACGTGGTGCGGGCCTGATGAATGTCAAGAAGTTGGATGATTACCGGTCGTTTGACCGCACCGTCGAGCTGTTTGGGATCGTGTACATCTTCAATCCCGTGAGTGAGGATGTGCTGGGTGGCAGCTCGCCCGAAAGTATCCCGGACGACGGTCTGGCCTCGAACATGTCCCGCTGATGGCACTCCGATCGTAACGCAGGAACGACATTATGAAATTCAGCTTCAAGAAGGGGGGCGGCGGTGACAAGGCAGCCCCAGCGAAGCGCGCTTCACGCTCCGGCGGCAATGGTCTGGCATCGGTACAGGCCTTTCTCGTCAATCACCTCGAGAAATTGTTGGTGTCGCTGATCGCCGTTTTGACCCTTTGGT
Source organism: uncultured Planctomycetaceae bacterium (assembly GCA_963776055.1). Lineage (GTDB taxonomy): Bacteria > Planctomycetota > Planctomycetia > Pirellulales > Pirellulaceae > CAVZLD01. The sequence goes on from CAVZLD010000003.1 coordinate 34,360, forward strand.
TCCTGTATTCGGGTCTCAAGCAGGAAAGAATCCAATTCGACGAAGACGACCTGAAAGTCGCCATCGATTCGGCCAAATCGACGATCGATGCACAGACTTGGAACGAAGTCCGCCAGCAGCGATATCCCGAACCGGATACGTTCGATCAACAGGCCACCGCCGATACCGTGGCCATCAAGGATGAAGATTTCCCCCTGCCGGTTCCCTTGCACCCGATTCTGCAGGAGCGACAGAAGCGGCGTTCCGATCCGCAACTGATCGCGCCGCTCGACCTCGAAGTCGAGGCAGGTTACGGTCCCCTCGCCGTTCGGCCGACAGATTCCGCCGGCGCCGGCCGGATGCCCGGATTCTTCCGCGACACGGAAGGAACCGAGAAAACGCGACCACTTCCGCCGAAATACACGCAGTCGAAGGCGGGACAGTACACGAAGGGCGCGTCGCCGACCGAGAGCGTCTTCTTCGTCGTCATCAAGGGGCTCGTGCCCATCCAGCAGCAGTTTGCGGCCTATCAAGATGCATTCGATGGCGCCGCCGAATACTTGCCCGAGCGAGATACGCCTCGCTACCTGGCGCTGAAAGTCCAGCGGGCCGAAGTGGGGCCGGACGGACAGCCGCAGCAATGGTCGGATCTGGATGCGATCCGCACAATGCGTTTGGAACCGGAGCGGTGGGACGGACAGCAGGAAGAGCAGGCATCGCCGGAGCACATCATCGCGCCCGTAGTCATGCCGCTTCCGCCACTGAAGTTTCGTGATATTACGCCCTACGCCGTGCACTCGAAGATTCCCCTCGCACGCACCGGCGCAGAGCTTTACGGTGAACCCACCGGTTCCACAGAGCAAGACGAATCCGGGACCGGCGATAATGTGTTCGACCTATTTGGTGGCTCCGGCGGTCGTATGCGGCCGGAAGGACCAGTCGGCGGGGAAGCGGAAGACGGCGAAGCGGGCGGCGAAGCAGCCGCTCTGGCAAGCGAAGTCGAATTGGCGCAACGTCCAAAAATCGATCAGGGACTCCTCCGGTATTTCGACTTCACCGTCGAGCCCGGCAAGTCGTACACCTACCGCGTGCAGCTGATTCTCGAGGATCCGAACAATCCGCGTGAATTCACGCGGCCCTCAACCTCCAGTTGCGAAACCAGCGTCGTTGTGCGTCGGCAGCAGAATCCCTCCAAGAATTTCATCGAAACACCCTGGAGTGAAGCCAGCAGCACGATCAACGTGCCCGCGGGGCGAACGGTTCTTGCCGGATCCGTGGAGCAACCTCGCATGGTGGCCATTACCGCTGGCAACCGCCGCATCCGTCTGGCTCGTCGACCCGGTGATGAACCGCAAGCCACGGTGATGGCGGTCGTCTTCGACCGAGATCGAGCGATGGACGTTCCCGCCGAAGTCCGTGTCCGACGAGGCTCGGTGATCAACGGCCAGTTCACGACCGAAGCCGTGGATCCCGCCAAGGCGAACATCGTCGAGTTGGAGGATTACGCACTGACGACCAATGCGATTGTGCTGGATATTGCAGGGGGAGAGTCGCTGGATAGCACCGGGCAATTACGGTCTCCCGGTCAGATTCTGTTGATGAACAATCAAGGGGAACTCGTCTTCCACAACCAGGTCGCCGATTTTCAGCAGTTCGAATATCACACGATTCCGGAAGATGAGGAACTTCTGCTGCAGCGGGCTCGCGATCGCATGATGGAGGACCCCGACGGTGCGGAACGTCGCGGCCGAGGGCGTGGGGAAGGACCCCGAGGCGATACCCCGCCGGATGATCCGGCCGCACGCGGTCGCCGCGGCCGATAGCTAACAGACCACTACCACGCTGCCCGCCAGTGCATTCGCCCTGCGGCCACGGGGCACAGCACTTGCCTGCAACGTCTCGTCGCCCTTGCTGCTCGAAGGAAACGTCACCACGAACGCGAACTGTCCGTGCGACGCGCACCCGGGAATGGTACAGGATCGCGCCCCAAACTGAAAATTTCGGATCGTGCGTAACGGCTGATGAAGAGTCTGGACCAGCGGGTCGTATCAGCCGCTTCTGCCCGCATTCTGCGGGAATTCTCGAACCACGCGGTTCGCTCTGTCAAATATGAATTTGGCAAAATCTTTCGCTTTGCTCTTGACCGGGTTGAATCGAGATTGTACTTAACCGCCACTCGTCCACGAATCTCTCGCCGGATGGGTTGAGTTCACGTCGCCCGAACAGCTTGAACGGAGCCGTGAAAGCGTTGCTTGCACGAACCCTTTTGGGCAGCAAAACAGGCTCGAAACTGTTGCGATCAAAGATGAACGAACGAGACGGATTCATGCGATTAAGGAGCGTCGCGTTGAATATGAACGCGAAACGATGGAGTTGTGGTTTGCTTTGCAGCTGGTTGTTGACCTTAGCGCCAGCCCCCTTGCAGGCCGCGGATTGGAGTCACGCCTTACAGCTTGCCAACGCTGCTGTAACGCAGTCAGCGACTTCGGGTAGTCGCCGGGAGGCCGACGATTTACTTCGTCAAGCCCGCGCGGCAATGAAGGAGGGCAATCTGAAGCTTGCCCGGTGGTGCCTGGATCGCGTGGAACAAATGGAAGTCAGTTACGACGGCCTGTTCCAGCGGTTCGGCGACACACCACAGAAGGTGAGACGCGATCTGGCGGTGCTGGAAAAAGGTGGCTCGTCGGCCGCGGAAGGTACCGATCCGCAGGAAGCGATTGTCGACTCGGAAGCCAACTCGCCGCCCCCTTCTTCGTCCGTTCCTGCGGGCGTACCGGCACCATCACGTGCTGCACCCGGTCAAATGATCCGCAATCCGTATGTTGCTGCCGCTCCGCCGAATTCCGCTACTTCACCGTCGGCGCCTGCGCCGGCACCGGTGCGACCGGCGGACTCCCCTCAGAAAATTCAGGCGACGCAACTGCTGGCGCGAGCTCGTGTTGCGCTGGACCGGGGCCAGATTGACGAAGCACAACAATTGGCTCAGCAAGCGCACGCGCTGCAGGTCCCGGACCATGAATTCGGCCCGGGACAGCCGCGTCCGTGGATGTTGTTACTGGCGGTCGATCGCGCCCGACGTGTGGCACAGGCGTCCGCTCTCACGGCCACGTCGACCGAGACGGAAGTCGTGCAGGCCGGTGGTCCGCCACCCTTGGGCACGCGAGTTCAGCCGGCTGCGGCGCAGCAGCTTCTGCCGCCGCCTCGCTTGGCACAGGCCTCGCCCGGCGAGAGTTTTTCCGCAGACATCAACGCGGTGCCGGAAGGTCCCCAACCGGATCCGTTTGACGTAGCGCCGACTTCCAACGCCGAAGAACCGATTGCCGCGCCCGCAGGTGAACTGAATTCGGGCTACGACCTGCTCGAACGTGGTGAAGCAGCGGTGAAGCAGCGCGATTTCGAGAAAGCTCGTGAACTGTTCCGAGACGCTTGGAAGTACGAAGCCGAGCTCGACCCGTCGGCTCGGCAGCGACTGCAAGACCATTTGCAGCTGTTGCGCGTGACCGATGTGCCTCCCAGCCGGCCGGAACCAACTCTGACCGAAGGGGAAGCGGCTCTGGTTCGCCGCTTTGCGACGGAAATCAGTCAGCAACAGACTGCGATCCGCCGTCTGGTGGAAAGCGAGCCAAAGAACGCATGGCAACAACTCAAGGATTTGCGGCAGAAAGTCGTGGATGCGGAAGTTCCCGACGAAGCGCGGCGTCAACTTCTTGCCCGCGTGGATCGCAGTATTCAAGACACCGAGGCGTACATCGAGCGAAACCGCGGACGAATTGAACTTGATGAGCGGAACCGCAGCGTGGTCGAGGAAATCGACCGCCGACGTCTGCATCAGATTGAGATCGATGATGAACTGGCCTCGATGGTTGACGAATTCAATCAGTTGATGGACCAGGAACGGTTCAGCGAAGCCGTCGTGCTGGCCAAGAAGGCACGCGAGCTGTCACCGAACAATCCAACGGTCGAGTCGATGGTCTGGAAGAGTCGATTCGCTGAGAGATTGATGGTGGAAATGTCCATCCGCGATCGATCCCAGATCGGTGTGGAAGGTGCGCTCACCAGCGTGATGGAGTCGGGAATTCCGTTTGATGATCGAATCGCCATCGAATTTCCTGCCGGCGGCAGCGCGAAGTATTGGGAAGAGTTAACCGGCCTCCGCCGCCGAGCGATGGGGGAAGGTGGACGCCAGTTCACAGAAACGGAACTGGAAATCCAACGCGCCCTCAAGAAGAAGGTCCAGGTGGACTTCACCGACCAGCCGCTCAGCCAGGTTCTCAGTCAGTTGGGCGACCTGGTGGGTGTCAGCATCTACTTGGATCCGCAAGGATTGGCGGCCGAGGGTGCCACGAGCGACGTGCCGGTTACGATCCACCTGAATCAGGAACTCCAACTGAAGAGTGCCTTGAACATCATCCTGGAACAGTATGGATTGAGTTACGTGATCCAGGACGAAGTGTTGAAAATTACGAGCGAGAGCGTTCGAGACTCCAAGACCTATGTGGATACCTATGACGTTGCGGATCTGGTGATTCCGATTCCCAACTTTGTGTCCAGCTACAACGTGGGGTTGCCCAGCGCCATTCGCGAGGCATACAACTCGCAGGGCTGGAACGGTTTCCAAGGTGGCTACAATCAGGCGCCCTTGACCGTGTTGGCCAATAACAACCATTCGGTCGATACGCCGCAGTCGGTCCTCGCACAGATGGCCAATACCGGGTCCTTGCCAGGAAACGCGGCAACCGCAACCACTCGGGTTCGGCCCCGGTGGTCTCGGCGGTGGTGCGCAGGCCGACTTCGACACGTTGATCGAATTGATCACCGCGACAATTGCTCCCGACACCTGGGATGATGTCGGTGGGGAAGGCTCCATTCAGGGATTTCCCACGAACTTGAGCCTCGTCGTCAGTCAGACGCAAGAGATTCACGAACAGATTGCTGATTTGTTGGAGCAGTTGCGACGTCTGCAAGACCTGCAGGTGACGATCGAAGTGCGCTTCATCACCTTGAACGACAACTTCTTCGAACGGATTGGCGTCGACTTTGATTTCGACATCGACAGCGGTGTCGATCCGGACGATCTCTTCGACGCGGATGGAAACGAACTCCCGAATCGGCCAAGCGTTACGATCGGTCTTGATCCGTCGGGCAACCCGACCGCGGATCTGGACCTCGCGTTCTCCCAGGACAGTTTTGGATCGACGATACCGTCCTTCGGTGGCTTTGATCCCGCAAGTGCCGCGAACTTCGGCTTTGCGATTCTCAGTGATATCGAAGCGTTCTTCGTGATCCAGGCCGCGCAGGGCGATACACGGACGAACGTGCTGCAAGCGCCGAAGGTCACGTTGTTCAACGGGCAGCAGGCCAGCGTCAACGACAACTCCCAGCGGCCGTTCGTGACGAGTGTGACGCCGGTCGTCGGTGACTTCGCTGCTGCTCAAGCACCCGTCATCGTGGTGCTGAGTGAAGGGACATCGCTGAACGTGCAGGCCGTCGTCTCGAATGATCGCCGGTTTGTCCGACTCACGCTCGTTCCCTTCTTCAGCAAGATCGGGGACGTGGAGGAGTTCACGTTCGAGGGGCGTCGGGCTTCGAGGACCGGAACCGCCGTCTCGGATCCGTCGGATGAGACGCAGACGATTCGAGATGACGAAGAGGAGATTATCGAAGGTACGACTGTGCAGTTGCCGCAGTTCGCCTACACCAGTGTTTCGACGACCGTCAGCGTGCCGGATGGTGGTACGATTCTGTTGGGCGGCATCAAACGCCTGAGTGAAGGGCGCAACGAACGTGGCGTGCCGATTCTCAGTAAACTGCCGTACGTCAACCGACTGTTCAAGAACGTTGGCATCGGTCGAACGACGCAAAGCTTGATGATGATGGTGACGCCTCGAATCATCATCCAAGAAGAAGAAGAAACCAAGCTGGGGATTGCTCTGCCAAATAACTGATTCCCCCGCCACACGGCGTCTCGGACGCTGTCTTGCTCTGCTCAAAAGGCCCGCGACCTGATGATGTCGCGGGCCTTTTGTTGTTTTCAGAGCCTTCGGAGGACGCGGATTCCGCACGAAGCACGTGACAGGTAGCGGATTCGCGGAAGCTGTGCAGAGTCTTTTCGCCCCATCGCTTCGATCTCCGATGTAGCTCGCGGTGAGAGCCGTTTTCCAACAGCATCATGCTCGAGGAATCTGCCCCGATCCTGGGGCCCTTTGTGATTGATACAAACGATGAAAACGGTGGTTGCCGGACAATCGGCAAGGGTGTGGCCGTTCCCATCCTTTGGTGCACCTTCCAAGTTCATCGATTTTTACAGGAAAGAAATTGCGTTCGGGGCTGAACTTGCTCAGACGCCAAGTAGACTAAAAACAAAGGCCCACATGTTTTCGTTTGTTGTGACTGCTGATTTCTTGTCATCCGGAAGCGGATGGGGCCGATTTCGAATGGATCTTCAGCTTCCTTTGCCGTCAGACGTGCGGAGACTCTCCTTGATGAAGAAACTTGTCATTCTGCCTCTGTTGATCGGTATGTGTGGCGTGTGTCAGGGAGGCGTCAGTCTGCGATATTCGGGACCGTCCCCGATGAAGGACCGCCAACCGTTTATGTTCGTCGTGTCGGCAACCTATCAGTCTCCGGGAGTCATTTCGGGGGCGACATTGGCCGGTCATCGGTTCGCCAGGCATGCGCAATTGCAGTTGCAGCCGGACTGGTGGGCCACGGGGAGAATCGGATCCTGGGGTGACTTGGCCGGTGCGGGCCGCGTGGGACCGCCTTGGTCGGTACGTTCCCCGCGAAAAGATCGCCCTGGGAACGGCGTGCCCGGGATTTCCGAGCCGGTGGGAGGCGGAACCACGCCCCCGACCAATCCCGAAACGCCCGTGCGATCCGGACCGGAGCCCAAAGAGGTTCCGCCGGGCGGAGGTGATCCCGGGAATCGGTCCGGGACCGGATGGTGGTCCGAGCGTCGTGCCGGAGCCCACTTCCGGATTGCTTTGGGGCTTGGCCGGTGCCTTGCTGCTGGCCTTCACACGAAGGCCTCGCCGCTGACCAAAGCGCAAGCACGCGGCCGGAAGATCGGTTGCGGCGTTTGCGCTGGGTTGGGTGCGTTCGTACGGGGCCTGATGGGCTGGCGCTCGCTTTGCTCACGGAGCCCGCCCTGCCGCTACCGCCGGGAGGATTGCGGTTTTGCGACGATCTCCAAGCGGTAGACCGGCGAGTCTTCTGCAGGACGAGTTGTGCCGATCTTGCGTTGTATGACGGAGTCGCTCCCCGCGGATCGCCACATCGGGTCCCTAGGCGGAGCACCGGCAAACTTGCTTCGGTGCGGAGCCGTACTCTAGAGTTGGTCATGACAAGGCTAACGATCCGACGAAAGTGGTGGACCGTCGGTCTACCGGTGACTGTTCTTTTCCTGTGGGCCTATTGGCCTACCTTGTGCCGCATCGTGCACAGTTGGCGGTCCGATCCCGACTACACCCACGGGTTTCTGGTCCTGCCGATTGCATGCGCCATTTTGTGGCGTCGCCAACGACCATCGGACACCGCGGAAGATGGGTATGGCCTCGGCGGCCTGGTGTTGCTTGCCGCGGCAGCTCTCATGCGTCTGCTGGCCGGTCGCTATTATCTGTTGGAGCTCGAGGCCTGGTCGATTCCGCTGTGGATCGGTGGTTTGGTCTGGCTGCTGGCCGGTTGGCGGACATTTCGCTGGGCAGCACCGGCGATCGCCTTCCTCTGGTTCGCCGCTCCCTTACCGGGTCGCGTGGAGCAGGCCCTGAGTGTTCCGTTGCAGCGTCAGGCGGCCTGGTTGAGCACGTGGATCCTGCAAACGCTGGGGCAACCCGCGGTGGTCTCGGGAACGACCGTGCTGGTCGGGACACATCGGTTAGAGATCGAACACGCTTGCAGTGGACTGCGAATGTTCATGGGCACGGCGGCCATGGCCGTCGCTTTCCTACTGTTAACACGTCCGCAACGCGGCAAGGCAATTGTCCTTCTCGGACTGATTGTACCGGTGGCGATCCTGGCGAATGTGCTGCGAATCGTGGTGACCGGTTTGTTGTATCAACTGACCTCCAACTCGCTGGCCCAGCGGTTTGCGCACGACTTTGCCGGCATTCTGATGCTCCTGGTTGCCGTGTTGGGTTTTGGCTCATCGAACGCTGTTGCCGCATCGGGTTTCAGTCCTGGCAGGAATGCCGACCGCATTTCTTCGACGCGTGGCTGTCTGGCCCGTGGCCATGGCCATGCTGGTACTCGCCGTTGGGCTTATTCATCGGTATCAATTCCAACATGTGCAAAGAGCACTGTTGGAGGCTGCACAAACTTGCGAAGCCTCTGGACAATGGGACTTGGCAACTGCTTACTTGGAGCAATATGCACGGCTGACGGAAGACAACGCGAAGCGCAGCGTCGATTAGCCTTTGTGATGCAGAAGGAATGCGGAGACACCCGAGGCACGACGTCGAGCGTTGAACTCGATGCGGAGAGCCTGGAAGGCGCATCCCGACGATTTGGTGTTGGCCGATGCCCTTGCGGAAATGGCATGGGATCTTCAGGAATACCAACAGGTCATCGAGGTCACCGAGGCGATGCTTTCGAGCTCGCAGATTGACCAAGCCGATCAGATCGCGATCAGGCAACGGGCTGCCAGCCGGCGAGCGGACTCACTGTATCAGTTACGGACTCGCTCGAACGATCTGTCGGATGCCGGTTGGAAGTCAGGTTGCCGATGCACTGCAACTGGCTCGCGAACTGGACGCAACCGCCGTTGACCACGCGTTCCGACTTGGCTACCGTCTGTCGCGACAAACTGGCGCTGCCGTCGGCGGAGCAACGCGCGAAACAGGCAGATCAAATCATCGAAGATTTGGTCGCCGTGAATCCGGAATCCGCTGACGCTTGGTTTGCCCGGTACCTCTATCGGAGTCGGTACCCGCAATCCGATGAGTTGTCCGAGGAGTGGCAGGCATCCCTCGATGCGGATCTTGATCGTGCGATCGAGCTGGACAAACGTTCCCAGTCCCGGAACGTACATATTCTCGTCGCGGAAGCGGAACGATTTCGCCGGCAAGGCGAATGGAAAGCAGCCTGGAGATGTACCAGGCGGCTCGGCGAGCGAACCCGGAAGATGTTCGTCCCTATTTGGCGATGAGTGAGATCATCGCGGAAGGGGATACGGTCGAGCGACGCCAACAGGCCATTGACGTCCTGAAGCAGGGACTTGCCAAGCTCGGGACGACCGAAGTCACCTTGTTCTTTCCGTTGATCGAGCAGCTGGTCGAGCTACAACAGTTCGATCAGGCCGAGCAGTATCGCGACTTGGCCGACCGCACGATCGAGCAGCTCGAGGATCCGACGCGGACGACGCTCCGAGTGCAGTTGTTGCACGTCGACGCCTGGCAGTTGGCGAAACACGGCCGGTTCGTCGACGCGGCCGTCGCCCTCGCGGAAGGATTGACCGTACTTCCTCCGGACTACCTGAGAGCTTGCCCGGATTACGTTGCTCAGTCCTGGGCTAACGTCGGGCAATACTACCGCATGGCGGGTGACTGGCGAAAAGCCACCGATGCCTATCAGAGAGCGGCCACCTTGGATGGAACGTGGGGACTGGAGTATCGTTGGGCGTTGGCCAGTCAGAAGGAAGCCGAAGGAAACCTGGGGGATGCCGTTCAACAGTACCAACAAGTGGCGCGGACGGATGAGGATTCCGCTGATTCCTGGTTGCGTGCGGCGAGTGTCTCCCTGCGTCAACAACTGCTCTTGCCACCGGATCGTCGTGATTGGACGTCCTTCGAACGCGCGATGAAGGCGGCCAGTGCCGTGGCAGGAGATCGGGCCGACTGGCTCCTGGTGCTTCATGGCACAAGAGCTTCAGATTCGCGGCCAAACCGAACAGGCGCTCGAGCTGCTGAGTGACGGAAAGAACACCTATCCCGCGTCCCGGATGGTTGTTCGTTCGCTGGCTTTGCTGCAGGCGCAACGGGGAGACGAACAGGCAGCACTGCGCACCGCGGAGGAAATGTCATCCTCTGGGAGTGATGTCACAGATTCGCTGTTGCTGCAGGCGCAGGTGCGTTGTCGACTCGGAAAACACGAGCAAGCCGCAGAAATCCTGCGACAAGCGCTTGATGATCGCCGGCCGCGTGTGATCTGCCCACATTGCAGTTGGAGTTGGCGCGAATTGAAATGCAATTGGGGAATTGGAATGAGGCCCAGGAGTTGATTGAGGCGGCCTCTCAGTCAGCACCGGCGGACCCCCGTGTTGTGGACGTGCTCAGTCAATTGGCTCTCAGCCTGCAGGATGGACCACTGCTGGATCGATGCGAGGCACAGCTCCGCAAAATCGAAGGCCAATTCGGACCCCATTGGCAGGCCTCGCGAATCGACCGGGTCCTGTCCCGTTCGATCGATCAGGAAGCAGAGCAAGCGACGGCTGCTGTCGAAGAGGCCGCGGATCTGGCCGATTCGCTGCAGAAATCATACCCGCAGTCGCCGCAGACTCGCATTGCTCTGGGGCATGTCGCAGCCCGCCAGGGACGTTTGTGGTGTGCTGTCGCGAATTACGAAGAAGCTTGGGAGATGGATCTTCCTCGGATTTCGCTGGCGGTTGACCTGGTCGGCTTATTGAATGAGCTAGGGCAGACCGGCAGAGCACAGCGGTATGTGCAGGAGGTCCGGCGGTATCTTGCCGCTTCACAGCAGGTGATCGACCCGATGTTGCTGCGTTTGCCCAGTGAATCGGCGGAGGAAGCGATTCGGTTTGCGGAAGCCGCCGTCCGACAGAACCCCCACGCGGAGTCTGCTCTGCGATTGGGGCGGACGCTCGTGCTGGCTGCCATGTCGCATCCGCGCGAACAGGCAGACTATTTGACCCGCGCCGAAAACGCATTCGCGCAGGCCGTCAAGTGGGAGCCGGAAAATACTCGTGCTTGGGCCGCATATTTTCGGTTTCTGGTTGCCGTGAAATCCGATCCGGTCGCATCGCAACGCGTCTTGTTTGAATTGGCCGAGCGAGAAGAGATTTCGCCTCTGAACCGATTTTTTGCTCTCGCACAACTCAACGAATCGATTGGCAACCTCTCCCGTGCCGACGAACTCTTTCACCAGGTCGTGGAGATGTTGGACGAACAGCAGACGCCCTCCGAGCAGCTCGTCGTGCTGCAGAGGTCGGCGCAGTATTTTTCGCGCCGCGATCCGACCGCTGCCGAGCTCTGTTGCCGAAGGGCGCTCGATATCGATCCCGAGGCTACGGGGGCGGCGCAGATTCTCATCGATCTGTTACTGGCACAGGGCACTGTCGATGCGATTGCAGAAGCCGAACGTTGGTTTGAGGTTGCCAAGGCCGACTTGCCCAGCGGTGATCAGTTGAATCGCTTGCTGGCCGAGATTCGAATCCAGGCCGCGAAATTGGATCAAGACGGTGGCCAGGAGCAGCAGGCTCAAGCCGTGTCACTGCTGCAAGGCATCGTCCACAAGACTCGGGAAGACGCGCTGCAGTTGGCCGAACTCTATCTGCTACAGAAGAAGTATTCGTCGGCCCTGAATGAATTGCAGATCGTGACCAGCCAGTTGCCGGTTGAGATAGATCCGTTGCTGCAATTCTTACGCAATTGTGATCACCAGCTTCAGGCCGATGTTCGCCTGCGACATTGGGCCGAGCAGATGTTCGAGATGCTTGAGGAACAACCGGATTCGATGTTGGATGTGCTGACGTTACGATTGGAGTCTGGCCGCCGAAGAGAGGCCCCGGTCTTCTGCCGGATCAACCGGACGAGCTGGCACGCTGGATCGCGCCCTTTGTACACCGGTTGATCGAGCGAGCGGATTCGAGCGAACAACGGATCGACCTGTTGACGTCGATATTGGCCCATTTGCTGCAGAACGGATACGAAGAGACGGTCGGCGAAGTGGCCAACAGCTGTTGTGAACTGGTGCCTCCCCCGCGCGCTGCGGCCGCCTTGCTGACAGCGCTGGCCATGTGCCCGTTGGGTCTGCTGCCAGCCGAGACGGAAGCCTCGCTCCTGCAAGAGCGACTGGCGGAGTTTCCCGACGACATCGAATTGCGGTTCTGCGCCGCGAATTGGAAACTGATGCGGGGTGAGTATCTCCAAGCTGCGGAGTGGTTTCGCCACTGTTTGGAACAAGACCCGCAACATCTGGTAACGCGGAACAACTTAGCTCTCGCCCTGGCGCTCGAGTCGGACCAGGGGCTTGCCGAGGCACGGGAGCTGCTGACGGGTGCGATCCAGCAGGGAGGGGAACAACCGCTGCTGATGGACACCCTGGCGGTTCTGCACCTGCGCAAGGTGCTCCACAAAATGCTGTCGAGGTCCTGCTGGCAGTGCTACCGGAGGCGACTGCCGACGGCTTGCTGTTCCTGCATCTGTCCCAGGCTTGGCTCGAATTAGGGCAAGCCGATATGGCCCAGTACGCCCTGGGGATGGCTCGCAGTCGACAGGTGAACGAGCGACCGCTGTTGCCATCGGACCGGCAGTTGCTGCAGGAGCTGGAGCGTCAACTGCACCTGTGAGCGGCTTGACGGCCGACCGGAAGACCAGGACGGGCCTCTCGAGCGAGATCGGGGATGGATCCAGAACGAATGAATACCATTCGGTCGTCTGAGGAAGTGACAGCACTGCCGGCAAGAGGTATTACCGGTTGGGTCGGCGATCAAGGTTCTAGCGGTGGTGGCGTTGACAGTGCCGGTGGCGATCGTTCAAGGACACTTCGTCAACCGGTGGAATACGCACACCGATCTGCAGCAGGTCGTGGACGCTGTTCATCGGACGCCGACGCAACTGGGGCCTTGGCGCATGCGTTGCGGAGGGAAAGCCCCTGTCGTCGTCTGTGCAGAGCGCACTTCACCTGGCAGGCCATATTCATCGGATCTACGAACAGGCCGAGAGTGGTCAACGGGTTGCCGCTCTGATTTTGGTGGGGCCGAGTGGGCCATTAATACGTCATCCACCAGAGCTTTGCTACCGTTCGCTAGATCGCGATCTGCTTGACACTCGTCGCCTGGAGTTCTCGGTGAACGGGAAGCCGCAGCAGTTTCAATTGCTGCGGTACGGGCCAGAGTCTGTCGCGAGAGGGGATTTCTGTGTCGCCTACGCTTTCGGCTGCGAACGCCAATGGGCCGTTCCGGCGATGCCTCGTCTGGTCTACGGTGGTGAACCGGTATTGCTGAAGATCCAAGTCTTGGTCGATGATCCACTGATCGAGACACTCGATCCGTCTGCGATCGTTGTCGACTTTCTTCAGCAGTTGTTGCCCGCGGTGGATTTCTGATCTTGACACCGTCTGCCAAACTGTTTTTCCATCGCTGCAGCTTGCTTGCACGAAGCGTGGCAGCGGGTAGTTCGTCTTGGCACAAAATCGGCCATGTGATAAGGTCCAATGATTGATGACAAACGAAGTTTTCCCCTACAAGGAGTAAGGCTTTTCCGGTGTTTCCTTGGCCCGCCACGGATGGTAAAAGCGAGCCGATAATGGAGCTACTAACTTATCAGGTTGGCAAGTCGCATTGACACGGAGGTGAACTGATGAGTCTCGAAGGCAAACAGGATGTACGAGTCCATATCCGCTGGATGATCCGGCGCGACATGCCCGAGATTCTGGATATCGAAGATCGGAGCTTCGAGTTTCCTTGGTCGGAAGAGGATTTTATTCGTTGTCTTCGTCAGAGAAATTGCATCGGCATGGTAGCCGAGTGCAATGACCAGACTGTAGGGTTCATGATTTATGAACTGCACAAGAACCGATTGCACATCTTGAACTTCGCTGTGCACCCGGAATATCGACATCAAGGCATCGGCCTCCAGATGGCGGAGAAGCTGATGAGCAAGCTGTCTCATCAGCGACGGACCCGTATCCTGCTGGAGGTTCGCGAGACAAATCTGAACGCGCAGTTGTTTTTCCGGACAGCCGGATTCCGTGCGGTTTCAGTGTTGCGTGATTTCTACGAGGATACGACAGAGGATGCGTATCTGATGGAGTTGCGTTATCAACCGACGCTTCAGGAGTCGCTGCAACCGGTCAATCGGATCTCGCGGCTGGCCGGCTAGTGTGTGTCGCACGGACATGTAGCGTTCGTACGTTTCTTGTGTGCAAGAAGGACGGCCGGACGCTACAAGGAAGTGCTACGCGCTGTAGCCTTGTAGCCTGAATGGTCGATGGGCTGGCAGCACAGACGCGTCAGCCTCGTCGCGATGGCAGTCGCTGCCGAGGAGGCCGGAGAACACATGATTCAACCGGCGTGCGCCAGCGTCCGGTTGCGATGGGACGTACGATAGCTGTGGGCGAGCGTCCGACGGTTCATGTTGTCTTGCCTGGGCATGCACTCGCTTCGCCCATCCTACTGTAATTGCTCTGTCATTGGCAATTCGTTGGCCCACGTTCTCCGTAGGGTGGACTCAGCGAAGCGCAAGCCCACCCGTCGAATTGTTGTTATGTGTGGAGCGTATAACTCCCACGGTTTCCGAAAGACCGTCTCTCAAGATGCGCGCCCTGCAATCGGATGGTCCGTGACAACGCAACCCAACACACGGCGACTGGTTTTTCTGAGGGTATCGGCGGCATTCTGCAGTTGGGGTAACCCCGTATTTCGCATCGGCGGCACGACCAGGATCGCGGCGTCGCACAGCTCTGCCAACGGGCTGGCGAGTGCCGCCGTCACCGTCCCAGCGTCGATGAAAACCCGTTGGTACCGACGACACAGGTCTTCCAACACTTCTTGCAGGTAGTCGCGGTCCAATTCGCCCGGTACGCGGGATAGGCCGGTTCGATCGTCGCCGCACGGAATGAAATGCAATTGAGCCTGTTGCGTACAGCGAATCAGATCCTCCGTGCAGCTACCTTGCGCAAGGATGTCACAAAGGCCTGGTCGTCCGATCGCCTGAAATGCTCTTGTCAGGGTTTGCTCTTCCAAGTTCGCATCGAGCAGTAAAATCTCCTCCTGTGGTCGCTTCCACAGCAGAGCAAGATGACAGAGTGTTTCCGCGGACCGAGCGGTTGCCTCCGGAGAGACCGCTCAGCAAACTGCTGGGTAAATCCGACCCGCTACGTCGCAGAAGCTCGTCCCGGAAGTGCAGGAATGGTTGGGCGTAGCTGGTGTCGATCAACTTCCGCAGTATGTCTTGTTCGTAGGTTGTGTCGCAGACTTCGGGCGCCTCCTCCGGCGAATCATCAGGCGGATCCATGTCCTGGGGCTGAGGGGGCTCCGCGGAAGCACGCTCAACGTCGGCGGGTGCGGGCGACGTTGCGTGTGCTGCGGTGTCGGTCAGCGGCTCTTCTACCTGCGGCGATACCTCTTCCTCGTGCACCCCCCGCTGCGCGTCGCCGGCCGCCGGCATCTCCAGATTCTCCAAGTCGGTTTCCGTAGCTTCCGCTCAGCGGGTCGAACGTTTCTTCCAGCGGATCGAAGGTGTTTGATGGAGCGGCGGCTACCAGCAGCTCGTCTTCATCCGCCAGGGATTCACGATCGGAGCCCCGTTCGACGCTCTCGCTGTCATCCACCCGTTCCACCAGATTCATCACTTCCTCGAGCTGTTCGGGGAACCCGATGGATTCGCGTGAAGTGGCTGCTGAGTTCTCGGGTTGTTGCTCGGATAAGAGCTGCTCCTCCTGTTCGGACAGCGGAGTTCCCTCGAAGGAGGGAATGACCGGGTCGTAAGCGGACTGCTCGGGCCGCGGAAGTTCATCGACGGGCGGCGAGTCGGCGGAGTCGGTTGGCTCGGTATGTTCGGTCTCTGTGGTCTGCGCACGGATGTTCTGTGGCAGGTGTACCGACTCGATTGTCTTTTGGACGATCGCGGGATGGCTCACCGATGGGGCGGGTGTGGCCTCCGGCGTTTCCTGCTTGGCCTCCGCTTCCACTGCCGAATCGTCTTCGTTGAGCGGAGTCGGCTTCGGCGCGTCAGGCGGGGGCTGCTGACGGGGGCCGTCGACGAACAGGCCTTCTTGCTGCAGTTTCCGCAGGGCATTGTCTGTCAGGTTCATGGGAGACCTCACTGGATGAAACCACCATCCATCACGGACACGTGTGTCCGCGTTGGGCAAATCAGCGTGCTGCTTGGCGAAGTCGGCTGAACAACCGACGATAGTCCGCACGTCGCGCGGCAGCCTGCTGCTGCGGCGCAGCGTCGACTGTCTGACCTGTGTTTTCTTGATGCATCTCGTCGTCCGGCGATGGATCAGATGGCTCGGGCGAACTTTCTTTCGCCGCCGTGGCGTTGATCGGTACACTTGCCGGTGCAGCGTTGGCACTTTCCTCCTCAACCTCATCTTCCAATGAGGATGGAGTTTCTTGCTGCGAGGTCTCTGGTGCCAAGGGTTCGCAGTACCGTAGTTCCAACAGATGCTCGCTGTGGCCCTCCGGTTGCCGCTTCTCGGTTGTCTCCCTCCAAGCTTCGTGTTCTGGCGCGCTGGCTTCCGGCGAGATGTCGCTGCTCGGCGAGGTTGGTTGCGGCCGATGGAGTTGCTGCACGACTCGATCAAGCTGCGAAGCGATCTGCTGGCTTTCGGCGCAACTGACCTGTCGATGCTCTCGTTGAGCGATCGAGTCGGCCGAGGCGTACTGATCGACGACGACCTCTTCTTCTGCGTATTCTTCGGTGAACGGATCGTGGGCCGGATGGAAAACCAGTTCGACTTGGGGCTGCTCGTGGTTCTCCCCGCCATCGGCGGTGGAGTTCGAGTCCGACTCGCCATCGTCGCTGGGAAATGCAGCACAGGCTGGAGTCTCTACCACTTCTTCCGGCTCTACCGCCTCGTCATCCTGTGGCTCGATTGCGTCCAAAGGTCCGAACTCGACGACCCCCGAATCGCCGGCTGCGTTCGTCGATTCAGTGGAACGACGCGTTGGCACCGGCAGCTGCTGCAGATCGGCCCAAGCTTCCTCAATCTGCTCAGCACTCAACTCGGTTTGCCCGTTGGCTGCGGCAAGGACGAGGGCGTGGTCGCAAAGCTGATTGATCAAGCGTGGTGTTCCGCCGGTGGCTGCGTGGATCGTGGCCAGACACGATTCGCCAAAGACCTGGGGATCGCCGCCGCACTCCGTAAATTGCTGCTGAACGTACTGTTTCGTCTCTTTTTCGTTCAGCGGCTCGAGGTAGAAGCGACCAGCCAGTCGCTGATTGAAGGACTCCAGTCGCGGGTGGGCAAAACTCTCCTCGAGACGTTGGCTGCCAAACAATCCCAGCCGAATGCTGGACTTGCCGGCCCTCACGAGATTGGTCATCGATCGCAGTTCGTCGAGCAGCGGAATTGTCAAGTTGTCTGCTTCATCGACGAGTAGCAGGATTCCGGTCGGGCACAGCTCGCTGTTGCCCACGTGGTCGAACAAGGATAATCGGAGTTCCCCTTCTTCCAGCTGTCGGTAAGGGAGTCCCAATTCGTACAGTATGGCCTGAAGGAGACAGCGCCGCGTGCGAAGTCGACTGCCCGGCAGCAGGACCACACGGCAGCGGTTGTGAAACGATTCGGCCAGAATTCGCATCAGCAGCGACTTGCCGGTTCCGACGGGACCAACCAACAGACCTGGCCCTTCGTGTCGGTCCAGCAATCGCATCAGTGAGATGCGCGCGTTTTCCATCGAAGCCCCCGCGAAATACTGTTCCGGACGCGGGCAGCTTGCAAACGGGCGTCGCCGAAGGTGAAAATGCCGTTGGAAGATGAAGTCGTTGACCGGGAACGATCTTTCCGCGGAGACAAACACGGATGTGTGGACGTCACCGGGGCCTGTTGTTAATGCATTGGGTTGCAGATTCACGCGTTTGCTCCGCGACCTGAAGGACGGTCTGCCAGCTTGGGCTAGACGGATAGACTATCCGTAAGAATCGGCAGTTCCCGGGGATCGCTCCAGCGGAAGAATTCGCGAACTTCGGCCGTTTGTTGATCGACACTCCGGCCGTCGTGAATTGGCACGCCACCACGGGCGACAGTTAACGAAGTTGTCCTTGCGCTGGCCCTTAGTCGCGCTGCAGCACGCTGTCGATTTCTGTACGCCAACCCTGGACCGTTTCGGAATAAGCCGAGAAAGGGTTTTGCGCAAACTTTTGCGCGAAAGACGGTGTTGTGACCGCCGCGTGAAATGACAGCATCACGGCTGCCATCAGAGCCAACTCGGCCGGAAACAGAATCCACCGAAACGATCGAGACGACGACGCGTTTGCGGTAGCTGGGAAGAGTTTGCCGACGACCGGCAGCCCGGTTGCCTCCGCGACCTGCTTGGAGGGCAAGAAAGAGGAGGCCGGCGTATTCCGCGAACCGAGCCCGATTAACCAGACGCCACAAATCCCGAGCACGATGGCACTGCCCATCAGCACCAGCAGCTGGTTCTTGGGCCACTGCAGGGAGTGGCCTGCGTCCGTGAACAGGGCCGGTGAGGTGCTATGGGAAACCGCGTTCCATGGCCCCAAACTCAGTCCCACTACGAAGGTAGCCAGGGCGAGAACCAGAAACGTGTACACTCGGCCTGGTTGAGACCGGACCGTTTGGCGGCCGGCAGCAGACGGATGACTTTTCATCGTGAGCTCTAGTTTTCCAATCGGTTGCGAGGCATATGGGCCGCGCCGGGCAACGTGGCGTCATGAGTTTCCCGCACGCAGCAAGGCCGGTCCGTGACGGAACAGAACGATGCGACTGCTATGCCAGCGTGTCATGCGGCGGACCTCTCTAGCTCATCGTCGTTTTCGTTAATTCGACTTGAGCAGGTTCGGTGACGGGCCAGATGGCTGCGTCCAGATCATCGTGCCGTCGTGCTGAGACGGCTCGACTGCCGTTCATCGCGTGGCCCCGTTGTTTTACTGCGTCAGCCAATCCTTCAGACGGGCCACGAGCAGACGGTGGCAGTCGGCAACCGACTTTGGGTCGATCTGTTGGAAAGTCGGATGATGCGAGTTCTGCAGTTCGACGAGCACCCAATCACCTGCCCGGTCGCAGACGATGGCATGCACGTAGCGAGCTCTCCCTCCCAACAGACCGTAGTCGGCATAGACTGCGTAGTCAGTCGCCGGTGGGTCTTCGCGCAGAAAATCTTGGAACGCTCGGGCCGTATCCCAGAGCACTCTCTGCTGATTGGAATGGCCGGCGATTTCGAGGCCTGGATGGACCGTGGAGGCCGAGGCTCGACACCATTCTTCTTGCAGGAGTATCGCGGTTAGGTCACGGGCCGCTTGTGCGTCGGAACGGCCTCCCACGCGAATCGGATAGACGGTGCACGTCGCTGTCTTGATGTCCTTTTTCAGCGATTTGGCTCGTTCTGCGATCGAATTCAGCTCTTCTTCCTTGGGAATTCCAGCATCCTTCCGCCAGAAGTCAGCCATCTTGCCCTCAGGGGCGTTGGGCCGCAGCGGATCCTCCAGCTTCCAAAACGTTCGCAATCGTTGGCTGACGAACAGGCTGGAACTCATCGGATCCTGCGGCACGGGCCTAGCCCGGTTCAAATGAGCTTGGTCGGCAGATTCGGCCAAAACCACTTCGCCGGCTTGGTCGACTACGATGATTCGAATTTCGCTGACTCCCGACTGAGGTGTTCCCACGAACTGCGCGAAAACGGCAAAATTCGTCTCGATTGGCTTTTCGCGAACTCGCCGACTTAATGCGTCGGCGATCTCCCGAACGTTGCTGGTCTTTGGCGGAACAAAGATGAGCCTGGAGACCTCGAGTTGTTCGACGCCACTTTTCTCCAGGAACGTGGCAATCACGGCACCAACTCGCCAGCCAAAGTCGTCGGGGAGCGCGTTGGGCTCCGCGCTAACTGGCAAGACAGTTATTGACGGCTTTTCCGTCGGCGACGGTTCCGGGATCGCCAAGCCGGAGGCACAAAAGGTCGTGGCGAACGTCAGAAACGAGACGAGCAGGGCGGGAAATCGCATGATGAATCCTCCCGTAAGAGCACTTCCTGGCGGGTGCGAATCCAGTGTCCTGGACGACCCAGCGTAGGGTGCAAATTGCGATTCGAGGTTGCCAGGCATGGACTTGCGGCGACGCAACGACCCATAGGGAAAGAGACGCTCTTTTCCTGCGACATGTGCGCCGAATCGTATTCCTCCGAGCAAGATGGAGATTCTGGATCGGAAAAAGGCACCGAATGTCGAGAGTCCAGGACGTCGCCTTCCTGACGAAGTTGACAGTCCATGGGGACGATCCGGTGCCGCCGCGCGGCGGTTCATTTTCGTTGGTGGTCCCGCCACCCTGGGTTAAACTGAGGCTAGTGCGTGTCGCACGGACATGTCGCGATTCGTGGCGAGATTTCCTCCGAGTGGAAAGGGCGACGAGACGCTTCAGGGAAGTGCTAGGTGCTGTAGGAGAATCTCGGCCATTATTCCCGTCCCGCGTGGGGTCGTATCGTGCGTACCGTTGTGTTTTTCATCGTTCTGTTTGGAGGCACTTCACCAAGTCTCGCCCTCTCCTTCGAGGAGATGCTGGCATCCTTCGATGTCTTAGAGACCGTTGCGGGAACGGCCATGATCACCGGTCGCGGCGACAATGGATGGCTTGCCGAAATGGAAGGCGGGCTGGCGGTGGAAGCCGAACTGTCGCGACCCCACATGACGATGGCTGACTTGTCTGGAAATCTCTACATCGCCGACAAGGATGCTCACGCGATCCGACGGGTGACACCGACCGGGACGATTCACACGATCGCCGGGACAAATGTCCCTGGTTTCAACGGCGATGGGCCCGGCACCGAGGTCCAACTGAACCAGCCGAATGGTTTGTACACATTTCCCGACGGCACCACGTACATCCTCGATCTGGGCAACGGAATGATTCGCAAGCTGTCGACGGATGGACAACTGTCAACCGTTGTTGTCGATCCCCAGGGCATTCTGGCCGGTCGGGGGCTGTGGGTCAGCCCGGACGAGTCGACCATTTTCTACTCCTCCGGCAACGTTGTGCGGAAGTGGACGGACACGAACGGCAGCGAGACGTACGCGTCGGGATTTGTCGAGTTGGGAAATTTAGCGGTGGACCCAAGCGACCAGCAGTTGGTAGTCACGGACCGCGAAGGCGATAGTGTTTACAAGTTGTATGACGACGGCTCACGCGAACGAATTGCAGGTAATGGAACTCCATCGGGGGGCGGCAGTGGTCAGCCAGCCCAACTAACGGGGTTGGATGAAGTGCGCGGAATCTGGTTTCATCCGCAGGGGGGCTATTACCTCGCTACGCACAATGGAGGCCAGATCTGGTTCGTCGACGACGACGAGACGATTCATCTACTGATCGATGGCGACGATCGCGGTGCCCACGCGGGAGACGGCTTGCCGTTGGATACGCCGGGACGAAAGGTCAGCGAACCGAGAGCGGTGACACTTTCGCCGGCCGGCGATCTGATTGTCACCGAACATGACGGTGGCTACGTGCGTGTGGCCCGCAGCCTGTGGACTCTCGGAGACTTCAATCGTAATGGCGCGCTGGATGTCGAGGATTTGGATTGGTTGTCCGAGGAAGTCCGACGAGATACGCACGACTTGCGATTTGATCTCAACCTGGATCGCATTGTCGACGGTGTGGATCGTCAGCTTTGGATTGAAGAAATCCGACATACGTACTTTGGCGACGCCAATTTGGATGGCGAATTCGAGAGTCAGGATTTTGTCGAGGTCTTTGTAGCGGGCGAATACGAGGACGATATCGCCGGCAACTCAACATGGGCTTCGGGCGATTGGAACGGCGACGCGGATTTTACGACCGATGACTTCGTGACTGCCTTTCAGTCGGGTGGTTACGAGGCGGGCCCGCGGCAGGTGGTGCTCGCGGTGCCCGAGCCGTCTGGGATGCTGCTGGCGTTCAGCGGCGTGCTGCTATTCGCCGTACAGGGTTGGCACAGACGACGTGGGCGCCTACGACTCGATTTGCGCTCGCTCGGATGATTCATTGTCCGTGGGACGCTGGCCCACGGTTTTCTTTGATCGGAAGAAACCGGGCGTCGGCGCGTGCCAAGTGGCTTGCCTGCCACCGCCCTGTTCCCATTGTGCGGGATGCACTGACCGGCGTTCCCGACCAGTGCCTCTTTCTTTTCGTGTTTCCCAAGATTTGTTAAAGCTCAGAATTTGACATCAGTGGGATCTGACATAGGTTTCAAGTGACAGTCGAGCGAACACACTTGACTGTCAAGAATGTGTCAAGTTTCACGCGATCATGTCGAGTGAACTTGAGCTTTCCCGTCCTCGATAAAGGCAAACCGGCTGACTGGCCGGCCCGCAAAGCTGAGGGCCATGCCGTTTCGCGGCGTGGTAGCCTAGCTGCCGAAGGGATGGTGAATAGCGGCGCCCTGTGGCGACGACGACTTCATCGTTCAGAGAGTGACGAGGAGAGACGTTCGTTTGGGTTTGGCTTTTCGCTGTGGCTTACGGCCCGATCGGTTCGGGTCAAGCTGGGCGAAAGGTCGCAAACAACTATTCCTTGTTCCATGTATTGGGCCAGCGCGACGTTTTCGCATGGCCAAAGAGAAATCGGAGGAACTCCATGAAGAGTCTCGCCAAGAATGTGCAACGTTTCCTGGTTTCGGAAGATGGCCCCACTGCGGTTGAATATGCCGTGATGCTGGCTCTGATCGTGATCGTTTGCTTGACCGCGATTCAGGCGATCGGAACCAACGCCAATGACACGTTCCAAAGAGTCGCGGATGAGATCCAGCAGGCAGGCACTCCGTAAGCCTGGCTCTTTGGCATAGTCAATTAGGTTTTCAAAATCCCCCTCGGCGCCTCGCGCGACGAGGGGGATTTTCTCAGGCACCGGTCGAACTCGGTTCGCAATTTGCCGCCTCATTCGGAGTTTCTCGCCATGTATTCGACGCTGCCACCTGACAGTCTGGCGTCCGCCTTCGAAATGCTGTGCTACGTTTTCAGCGCAGGAGCCGCCCTGTTGAGCTTCCTGCTCACGATGAAGTAATTCATGTAGCGACCGATTGACTCGCGAGGAATCTGCAAATGCCAGCTTTTCTGCAAGGAATCATCGACAACTGGCCCGTCTGGTTTGTTTCCGTCACGCTCGTCGTGGCGGCGGTCATTGATGGGATCAAGTTGAAAGTACCCAATTGGCTCACCTTCCCGCTGATCATTAGCGGATGGCTTTTCAGTGCCTGGGTCGCCGGAAGCTCCGGCATGACCTGGTACCAGGGCCTCGGCTGGAGCTTGCTGGGGACGGCCGTCGGTTTGGCCCTGCTGCTACCCGCCTACGCGATCGGAGGCATGGGGGCTGGTGACGTGAAGCTGCTCGCGGGCGTTGGCGCCTGGATGCACGGCACGCACACCGCTTATGCCTTCGCCGTCTCCACCGTGGTCGGAGCGGTGCTCGCCGTGGCCATGGTGCTGTACCGTCGAGCCTGGGAAAGGCATTCCAATCAGTTTTGGATGATCTTGGGTGAAATCATGACGATTCGCGATCCCGGTCAACTGTCGGAAATCGCGCAAGAACGGAAGAGCTCGATGCTGCTCCTACCGTACGGCATTCCGATCGCCATTGGGACGATTGTCTATTTTGCCTGGATGGACATGTTGGTCTGAGTCAAGACAGGGCCTGCAGAACAGGCAGGGATGCTTTGGCAACTTGCATGAGATGAGGTGACGTTGATGAGAAACCGCTGCAAGCTGGACAAAATGTGTCAATCTTCCCGAAGGAAGCGAATAGGCGCCGCTGTCGTCGAGTTTGCCGTCGTGGCGCCGATTTTCTTGCTCTTTGTGTTCGGGCTGATTGAGTATGGCCGGATGGTGATGGTACAGCAGGTTCTGACCAACGCCTCTCGCGAGGGTGCTCGCGTCGCGGTGTTGGAAGGATCGACGGAAACGGATGTTGTTGGCGCGGTCGTCAATTACTGCGCGGCGAGTCAAATTGCGATCACGGAAGATGACGTTTCAATCCCACAGGATCCTGCCACCGCAGGAAATGGCGATCCCGTGGCGGTTACGGTGGGCGTTGCCTTTCGTGATGTCAGCTGGCTGCCTTCTCCGATGTATTTGGGAGCTGCGCAATTGTCGGCGACATCCGTGATGCGAAAAGAAAGCGCCCTATAGGCTTATTCAATTTGCAACAGCACAGAGGGTGCGAAGCAGAGAAAGGTGTGAGTGAAGATGCGTCCCAAATCGATGATCTTGATTGTGATTGCACTGGGCTGTGGCCTGATCGCCTCGATCGGCATCAGTCAGGTGATGGAGCGACGTTCCATAGGGAATCCGATGGTGGCGCCCACCGAGAAAATCTACGTGGCCCTCGCGGACATTCCGCTCGGCGAAACGTTGACTGCCCAGATGGTGAAGTTCGAAGAGTGGCCACAGGACAAGATTCCCGAAGGTGCGGTCCGCAGCCTAGAGGAGATCGAAGGCCACAAGCCGTTGACGCGTCTTTATCCGGGTGAGCCGATCCTTTCCGCGAAACTGATTGATGCCAATCGTTTTACCGGGGCCTCGGAGAAGATTCCGAAGGGACTTCGCGTCGTGTCGGTGAAAGTTACCATGGATAGCTCGGCGTCCGGGCTGATCAACCCCGGGGATCGTGTCGACGTCCTCGTCTTTCTCAAGCAAACCCGCGGTATTCCTCACACCGGTACCCGCACGATTCTGAAGAACATTACGGTGTTCGCGGTGAACGAGCGAACGCAGCGAGACATTGAGGAAGAGGCGGATGCTTCCACGGCAAAAACGGTTTCGCTGTTGGTGAAGCCCAGCCAGGTCGAAAAAGTCACGCTGGCGAGCGAATTGGGCAAAATCAAGCTCTCCCTCCGTCGTTCGGATGATGACAGCGAAGACCAGGCGAACGGTGCGACGCTGGCCGATCTGGAAAGTGGATCGACCGGCCGGAGTCCTGCCGTGAGTACATTGGCGTCGACGACACAGAGTTCGACGCCCGGTGGCATAACCGATTTTCTGAAGGGAATGCGGGCGATGAGTATGCAGGATGCCGATACCACCGCCAAGGCAGGTTGGGTGATGCACATTCACACGCCTGCCGACATCCAAGTTTTCAACTGGGACGATCGGAACTCGCTACCGCGAGAACTCGTAGCGTCACCCATGGAAGCAAACTTGGATACGGAGGCAGAGTTTTCCGATTGGAACACTCTGGATAATTGGGACGACTCCGACGGGCAACAGTCCAACGATACGGACTCGGCAGCCGATCAGGCCGATACGGAAGATGCAGCCCTGCTCACGGAATGAGCGGCAGAGGTCAGTTCGCTGACCTCACAACCCGAGACTGGATCGTTGCTAACGCAAGGACGCAAGCAGATGGCCAATACCGTACGACGACTCACGGAGGTGATTTCGGCCTTTTCCCTTTGTTTCATCCTCGTGGGCGTCTTGACGGCCCAGGAAAGGGAGAATCCGGTCGAGTATCGGGTGACGAAGGACACACAGCGGCTGGAGATGGTAGTCAATACCAGCCGCATTCTGAAACTGGACAAGGAGGTCCCTCGGGCGATGGTGAACAACCCTGACGTTGTTCGCGTCGTTCCCCTCTCGCCTACCAAGGTGCAGATCTCCGCATTGAAGGCCGGCGTAACGCAGGTCAACCTGTGGGATGAAGACGGTGCACTGCATACCGTCAATCTCATCATCATGGGGGATGCCCAGGAACTGGAGATGCTGCTGAAGTCCGAATTTCCGCAGGCATCCTTGCGCGTTCGACCGCTGGCGACGAGTGTGGTTCTTTCCGGCCGTGTTGACCGTTCTGACGAGGTCAGTCGGATCGTTCGAATGGCGGAAGACTATTACCCCAAAGTGATCAACAACATCACGGTGGGGGGCGTTCAACAGGTCATGCTGCACGTCCAGGTGATGGAAGTTTCCCGCACCAAGTTGCGGTCGTTGGGCTTTGACTGGGCGTACTTCAGCGGCGATGATTTCATCATTCAGAGTGTCAGCGGGCTTCTCGGTCAGGCGTCGGGCGACGCCGGAACCGTGGTGGGAACCGGTGGCGAGACGATGAGCTTTGGAATCGTCAACGGGGACAACGCCTTCTTTGGCTTCCTGGAAGCGTTGCGGGAGAATAACCTGGCAAAGGTCCTCTCGGAGCCGACACTGGTGACGGTGAGTGGCCGTGCGGCAAGCTTCAATTCCGGTGGTGAATTTCCGATTCTCGTTCCGCAAAGCCTGGGAACGATCGCGATCGAGTACAAGCAGTTTGGAACGCGAGTGGACTTCGTGCCGATTGTGCTTGGCAATGGCAGCATTCGCCTGGAGGTCCGGCCCCAGGTTAGCGAGTTGGATAATGCGAACGGTGTTACGTTCAATGGTACTCGCGTACCGGGCCTGCGTACCCGCTGGGTGGATACGGCCGTCGAGATGAAGGCGGGCCAGACGTTGGCTTTGGCCGGTCTGATCCAGACACGCGTCGAAGCACAAAACCGTGGCATTCCCTGGTTGGCCGATCTGCCTTGGGCCGGTGCTGCGTTCCGGCGTGTGGAAGAGCAGAAGAACGAAATTGAACTCGTTGTCACCGTGCGACCCGAACTCGTCGATGCCCTGGATCCGCTGGAAGTCCCGAACTGTCTGCCGGGGCAGCGGACGACGAGCCCGTGCGATACCGAGTTGTACTTCCGCGGCTATCTTGAGGTTCCCAAGTGTTGCCCGGACGGTAGCTGCAACAGTTGCCAGAACGGCAGCTGCCCTACGGAATCCTATCCCGGCGGCGCGGTGATCGAAGTTCCGACCGGGGAACCGGTTCCTGCTCAACCCGAGTCGGGTGAGGTTGTACCGCAGACGCAATGGTCGGCTCCGTACGAAGGTCCGGCCGAACCGACCACGGGAGCCGCTTCCTCCACGGGTTCCCGAGCCATGATGCCGATTGTCAACCCGGGAAGCCGGCAGACTCCCGCGAATTCCTACGACTCGCACCGGGCTTACCCGGCCGAGGACCCGGGATTGTTTGGCGGCGTGGGATACGACGACCTAGATTATAGGAAGTGATCTTTCAGGTTTCTCGGGCAATGCGTCCCGAAGGACCTCGGATCGTTTCGCTCTGCTCTCTGGACTTTGGATCGTATGCACCATGGGAAATGTTTTGCGCTTGGCGATCGTCGATCCCAACGACCGCAGTCGTGATGCGCTGAAAAGCATGCTCCTCCGGATGGATACCGTCTGGTTGGAGGCGGAATGTTCGCGCTACGAGTTCTTCGCGGACGTTGTGGCGCAAAGTCACCCGGATGTCGTCATCGTCAGTGTTGACGAGAATACCGGCCGAGCCATTACGTTGATCGAACAACTCCGAGACACGAACGACTGCAGTGTGGTGGTCGTCAGCAGTTCGAATGACGGCCAGCTGATTCTGCGGGCCATGCGTGCCGGGGCGAAGGAGTTTTTGACCGAGCCGTTGTCGATGGACGAGCTCGTCGCAGCCTTTGACCGAATCCTGCAACAGCGAACGGGCGCCGGCGTTGCCAAAGGGCGGGGCTGTGTGAGCATGGCCGTGGCTGGGGCCAGTGGCGGAGTCGGCTCGACCAGCCTGGCGGTCAACCTGGGCTGTGCTTTGGCGTCCGACGAGGCGAACTCGGTTGCCCTCGTCGATCTAGATATGTCACTGGGCGATGCCGACGTCTTCCTGGATGCGATTCCGGATTACACGCTGGCCGACGTCGCGCAGAATGTGTCGCGGATGGACTACGCGCTCCTGAAGAAGTCCATGACCAAACACTCCTCCGGCTTGTACCTGCTGCCGCGCCCCGTGCAATTGCAGGACGCGCCGCTCGTCACTCCCGAGGACCTTCGCCGGGTGCTCGGTCTGCTGAAAGCCAGTTTTACCCACGTGATCCTGGATCTTTCGAAGGCTTACAGCCCGCTCGACATGGCGGTCCTGGAAGAATGTAACCATGTGTTGCTGGTGACGCAGTTGGACCTACCTTGTCTTCGGAATGTCGTTCGGTTGATGATGTCGTTCGACGAATTCGATGGGCTGAAAGACAAAACGAAGATAGTGGTCAATCGCGTAGGACTGGATACCGGGCAGATTGGGCTGAAAAAGGCCCAAGAAACAATCGGTCGAGACATCTTCTGGCAGATTCCGAACGACTACCGGACGATGGTAGAAGTCCGCAATAACGGTGTGCCGTTATTAGAGCAGTTTCCCAAGGCGAGCATCACGCAGGCCGTGGTAACATTGGCCGTCACGCTCACGGGAGACCATCCCGAGCCAGTGACATCGGAGAAGGCTGGGGCTTCCGGTTGGCTCAGCTTCTTGTCGTCTCGTCGATCGGCGGTCGGAAAAGGCGAATAACGTGCCAGCCCGCCGGCGAAGTGCTTGTGCCGCCGGCGACAGTCGAGGTGGTTCACGCGGCCGGAATCCTCATCCCTTCTCGGGTACTCGCCCAGCTGTTTCATTCGTCGTTCGGTGATCGTGCGTGTCGTACGCACATGTCGCGTTCGTGGCGACGTTTTTTCTGAGCAGAAACGGGTGACGAGGCGCTAGAGGGAATTGCTTCGCGCTGTAGTACCGGTCGGTTCTAAGTCGTTCTATTCGGCACGACCGATGTATTCCCCGCTTCGGCCAGCCGCTTTGCCCCGGACGCTGCGGATATCTCGTCACCATGCGGCGAACTCCAACGCGGACTCCAGGTCCTGCCGTGCCGCCTTCCCGGTTGACGGAGATCAATGTGAGCTATGCTTGCGAGAGAAAGGACCCTCCGAAAGGTTTCTGGAGACGATGTTTCCGCTCAAAAACTAGGATTATCCCATGCAAACGACCTCGCGTCGTTTACCGGTGAGGAAGCATAAGGACCGCTATGAAGTCGCTCAACTCTACGCAAAGACTTCCCGATTCCGCGAAGAATGAGGAATTCGAAAACCTCAAGCGTCGGATTCACGGCAAGCTTGTCGACAAGTTGGATCTCAGCAAAGTCGGCGAACTGCAGGGAGACACTCTGCGCCGCGAAATCCGCCTCGTTGTCGAACACCTGTGCGATACCGAAGACACGCTGCTCAATCGCAGTGAGCGGGAACGGCTGATCGACGAGGTTTTGGATGAGACGTTCGGCCTGGGACCGCTGGAGTTGTTGCTGAAGGATGGCAAGATTTCGGACATTATGATCAATGGTCCCAAGCAGATCTACGTCGAGCGACAGGGGAAGATCGAAAAGAGCGTCGTTGAGTTTCGCGACAACGCACACCTGATGCAAATCATCGATCGAATCGTCTCCAAGATTGGCAGGCGAGTTGATGAAACTTGCCCCATGGTGGATGCGCGACTGCAGGATGGATCTCGTGTCAACGCCATCATCCCGCCGTTGGCCCTGGATGGAGCGGCGGTCTCCATTCGGCGTTTCGGCTCCAATCCCTTGAAGCTTGAAGACCTGTTGAACTTCAAAGCCTTCACGCCCGAAATGGTGATGCTGCTGGAGGGAACGATCAAAGCGCGATTGAACGTTGTCATCTCGGGTGGAACCGGCTCCGGTAAAACGACACTGCTGAACACGTTGTCCAGCTTCATTCCGAATACCGACCGAATCATCACGATCGAGGATGCGGCAGAAATTCAGTTGCAGCAGGAACACGTCGTGCGTCTGGAGACCCGGCCGCCCAATATCGAAGGCAAAGGATCCATCACCGCGACCGATCTGGTCAAGAACGCCTTGCGCATGCGGCCCGAACGAATCATCATCGGCGAATGTCGTGGACCAGAAACGCTGGACATGTTGCAGGCGATGAATACCGGTCACGAAGGTTCGATGACCACCCTTCACGCGAATACGCCTCGAGATGCCATCGCCCGGATGGAAACGATGATCATGATGGCGGGCTTCGAATTGCCGATTAAGGCGATGCGACAGCAGATTGCGAGTGCCGTCGATGTGATCATCCAGGTCAGCCGTCTGCAAGGCGGAAAACGACGCGTGACACGGATCGCCGAAGTCGTGGGGATGGAACAGGACACCGTCGTGATGCAAGACATCTATCGTTACGCCCAGGATGGAATCGACGAAGCCGGTGCGGCCCGAGGAAGGTTCATTGCCACCGGGATTCGTCCTAACTTTATGCCGCGATTGGAGGCGGTCGGAATTCGCCTGCCCGGCAGTGCGTTCCGAGAACGCGTGATGCTGAATGATTAGTGCTGAATGAAAGGGAAATGGGAGGGTCGGGTTGCAAAACCGGGCCCGTGAGAAGGAACGGACGGGAAATCCGTTCTACGGAGGAACAGGGGACGGATCCGCGGTCCGTTTGATTGCGAGAGTCAATACACGGCGGCGCGAAACAGAATTCACGTGCCGCGCCCGCAAACCGGCCTTACAGGTGATTTGTCACATGTCCTTGACCTTGATCGTTTCAATTTCTGCCTTCGTTGGTGTCGCTGCCCTGGTGGGTGGTGTCGCCATGCTTGTTCATGGAGCAACGGACAATGTCGCCGAAGATCGACTGGGAGCATTGACCGGAAAATCTTCCAAGCGACGCCGGTCTGACAAGGAAGCGACCGTCATTGCCAAACCGTTGAACGATGTGCCAAACGCTCTGGAGGAGATGGCGTCGCGCCTGCTGAACTTGACGCTGTTTCTCGAGCAAGCCGCGATCAGCATTTCCCCGGGGAACTTCGTGATTCTGATGGCCGGACTGGGGCTGCTCGGCGCGGCGATTGTGGTCTTCTCCGGACTTTCGATCCTGTTCGCGCCGCTCGGCGCGTTGGCTCTGGCACCACTGCCGCTGCTGTGGGTTGCCTTTCGCCGTTCGCGCCGCAAGAAAGCCTTCGCCAAGCAGTTGCCCGAGGCCCTCGAGCTGATCGCTCGTGCCTTGCGCCGGTCATAGCCTGGGCTCCGGTTTTCACCTCGTTGCTACGGAAATGGGCGATCCGATCGCCAGTGAGTTCGGACGTTGCTATGAGGAACAGAACCTGGGAATCTCCATGGAGGAGGCCCTGGGGGGACTCGCGGACCGCGTTCCGAATCTGGACCTGCGCTTCTTCGCTACCGCCGTGATTCTGCAACGGCAGACCGGTGGTGATCTGGCAGAAGTCCTCGATAAGATCGGCTACATCATTCGAGAACGATTCAAGATCTGGGGACAGGTTCAGGCCCTCACCGGCGAAGGGCGACTTTCCGGAGTCGTTCTGCTCGCTCTGCCGCCGGCGCTGTTTGCCGTAATGTTTAAACTCAATCGCGAATACGTGATGATGCTCTTCCAAGATCCCATGGGCAAGAAACTGCTGGCGTTTGCGATCGTGCTGCAGCTGCTCGGGGCTCTCGTGATCAAGAAAATCGTCAATATCAAGGTGTAGCTTCGATCAGAGACAACGATCACTCACCACCATCGGTACTGCAATACAAAGTAGGTTGATCATGACCCTGGCCGCCATCGAATTGTCTTACGTCGTGTATGCTGCCGTTTTCATCTCGTTCGCCGCCGGCGCTTGGTGGATCCTCGATGTGTTGTCCTCACGCCGCACGCGGGCCGTGGAACGCTTGTCGGAGCTGAAAGATCCGCGGAAACGCCTCTTGGATCGGAACGCTGCCAAGAAGAGCGACACGGTCGCAAACATCCTAAAAAAAGCTTCCCCCACCCTCGCGAGGCCCCTGCAGCCGAAGAATGCAAACGACGAAGGAAAACTCAAGCAGCGCCTGGACCATGCCGGATTCCGTACCGAGGCAGCACCAGGCCTGTTCCTCTCGATGAAATTCGTAGGTTTGATCGTTGGCGCTGTCCTCGCCGGCGGCGCGATGATCTTCACCGGGTTGACGCAAGGATCATTGATGCGAGTGGTCCTTGTCGGAGGCGGCCTATTCTACCTGCCGGACCTGATCGTCTGGTTCCTGGCCCGCCGGCGGAAAAAGGCCATCTTCCTCAGTCTGCCGGATGCACTCGACTTGATGGTCGTCTGCGTCGAAGCGGGCCTCGGTCTCGATCAGGCCATGCGCCGCGTCGCAGAAGAAATGAAGAAGTCCCACCGCATCATCGCCGAAGAATTCTCGATCTCGAACTTCCAGCTGCAGATGGGTAAGACCCGTCGTGAAGCCCTGCAGGACCTGGGCAGTCGCACCGGCGTGGATGACCTGCGGACCCTTGCCTCCGTGCTGATTCAGGCAGAAAAATTCGGAGCCAGCGTCGGCCAGGCACTTCGTGTGCAGAGTGATTCGATGCGAACGCGACGACGACAATTGGCCGAGGAAAAGGCCGCGAAGACCGCCGTGCAGTTGATCTTTCCGCTCGTGTTGTTCATCTTCCCCGGCATCTTCGTCGTTCTCGTGGGACCCGCCGCGATCACGATGGTTCGGGAGATGTTCCCCATGATGAGCGGCGGCTAGTTGGAGGCCCTTCCGGGAGGGAAACGACGATCAGGGTGTTTTGGTAGTTTGGGTTGACTGCGTTCACTCGGTCGATTTCGCGGGTCAAGCAGTACGACGCGCTTTCCTTCAGAGCTGCACCGCGCACCCGTCCGATACTATTGCGGGTGAGAAGTTCTCCCAGTGAATTCCTCGCGGTGCTGCGGCCGGCCGGTTCGCGGGATCGCTCGCTAGGTTTCGGGCGAGAGGAACGGCGCGAATCGCTGCCTCGAGCTCCTTTTGTTCGACACCGATGCATATGGAGATGCATATCATGCTGCGAGTCAGGGTGACCCTGCTGGCGTGTCTGACCACGCTGCTTTTTGTGACACCGGTACCTGCCGGTTGGCACGACTTCTGGGATCGAGTCCATTTGGATTTCCATCGCAACAACTGCTGGGACGAACCGTTCACGTCTTTGGACCGTCGCGCTGCACGAACACCGTTCGCGGCGATGATCCAGAGTGGTTGGCGGTCCCAGAACACGTTGGGAGTCCACTATTTCGACCGCGAAACGAACGTACTGAACGAAGCCGGCGAGCGGAAGCTGTTCTGGATCGTGACGCAAGTGCCGGAACAGCATCGCACGATCTACGTCAGCAAGTCGCCGGAGTCGGAAGTTTCCGAACGCCGCGTTGATTCCGTGCAGCAAGCCCTGGTGAAGATGCTGCCTGACCAATCGCTGCCGGCTGTCTTGCCGACGCCCAATGAACCGAACGGATGGCCCGCGGATTACATCGATGCCATCGACCGCAAGCAGCAAAGCACGATTCCTCCGCCACGATTGCCCAGTTTCCAAGCAGCGGGCAGCGTCTCGGGGGGCTGAGCAGTCGCTCCAAAACACCGAACGGACTCACGGCAGTGTGGGCTCGGCGGGCTTTTCCGCCGAGCCTTTTTCTGTTTCGCCTTGCTCAACGGCGACCGGCGCCGCTGCAATTGGGCTCCTGTGTCTCGCACGGATAGACGGATCTGTTGCGCACGTGTCTTCCGAGCAGGAGCGGCGACGAACTGCTACGCGCTCTATCCGCTGACTTGTGAATCATTGGAAACCGGGCTGTCTTGGGGCCCAAGCTGCCCCGCGTCTGACCGATTTCGTCCGCAAACTCGGTTCAGCTGGCAGAATCGCGCTCAAGCGTTCGCGTGGACGAGACGATCTTCAATAGTGCGCGAGCACTTCGCGCTTTGGTGGCGCATGATGTGTCATCGACCGCCGTGTCCCGTCGGCGATCTCCCACGCAATGGAGGCACACGTGGCAAGACAGCTTGGAAGCACGATCCCCTTTGTACTGTGGGTCCTGATCGCCGTCGGTTGCAAGAGTAGTCCGAACCAGGATCCCCTGCGATTGGACACGATGTTGTCCAAAAAGTCGGCGAATACTCCTTCATCGGGTTTTCGTCTTGGACCGAAGAATTCGCAGTCGGTGCCGAGTTTTGGGGCAACCGCGTCATCCAGCGGAGTCCGAAGTAAGCTCTACCAGACGGCGGGCTCCCTCAAAAACGCGATGACGATTCACCCCAAGGTAATCCCAGCCGCGGACCCGACCAGTCTTTCATCTGATCCCGGCCCAATCCCGGCCAATTTGTACGTGTCGGCCGCCGCCGTCCTGGAGCAACAAAACCGCAACGCGGAAGCAGCTGCGAAATACGAGCAAGCCCTTGCCGCCGATGCGAGCCACCGCGAGGCAATGATCGGTCTCGGACGACTGCGCCACCGAGAAGGAAATCTGGTTGGCGCGATTGCCGTGTACCAACGGGCGCTGGACGCCTACCCCGACGATCCTGTGCTGTTGAATGACCTGGGGCTCTGCTACGCTCGATCCGAACAGCCCGAAATGGCGCAAGCCGTTCTGACGCGGGCCGTGGAACTGTCGCCGTCCAACACGTTGTACCGCAACAATTTGGCGGCGGTGCTCGTCGAATCGAATCGAAGCGCCGAGGCGGTTCCGATGCTGGCCCAGTCCTACGGAACGGCCGTGGCGCACTACAATGTGGGCTATCTGCTGCACAAGCGGGGCGAAGATGGTGCCGCCGTCGATCACTTTCTCTCCTCACTAAAAGCGAATCCGGCGTTAGAACCAGCCCGCGCGATGCTGCACCAATTGGCGCCTCAGTTGAGTGCGCGTCCGACCGATGCGGCCTCCGGTGCGCGCCCACCCGTGCACAACGCATCGTCCAGCCGTCCCGTGAGCGGCCAAAGTTCCGGGCCGGTCCCGCTGGATAGGAAGGCGGCCGAACCGTCTGATGCGAGTAACACCGGGCCGCAGCCACACTCGTCCTGGCCCGCTCGACCAGCTGCCTACTCGACGCCAGTGTCGGCCTCCGATCCGGTGATCTTCAACGCTTCGGCTTCCCCCGTTGCGGCGAACAGCGTCTCGATGGGTACCGCCGTTCCCCAACCAGTGACCGCGTCCCAGGATCCGCCGAGCGTGGCCCTTCCTGGCTTGGTACGCCTGCCACTGCCCAGCCGCAGTTCGCGTAAGTCGGGGCACTTCGTCCCGCCCGCGCCGCATCCGGTAAAGCCGGCCTTCCAAGCGGAGTTTCTGCCGACTTTCGAGGGCCCGCGGTCTCCCTGAGATTCACTGGGGAACCATCCAGGGAATTGCTCTTCGACTTTCCACGCAGAGAAGGTCGGCTCAAGTCTTCCGGGGGCTCGACCGTTGCTTGGAGAACCCCACCAGCAATGTGATTGCCATGAGCGGTAGCACAAAGACGGTGATCACGACCCAAGCAGGGCTCGGCAACGCCACATTACGTGCGACGAGAACGAGGTACGTCAGATAGACAACGTAATAGGCAAAGAACAGGCCTCCCTCCCAGCGGGCAATCTGCCGACCGCTCAAAAAGATCGGAAGGCAGGCGATGGAAACGGTCATCATCACCGGGATGTCAAAGGCCAACGCGTCTTGTGAGACGGCGATCCCACCGGGGGCGAAGAGGCTGCCCAGCCCGAGCACCGCCAGCAAGTTGAACATGTTGCTGCCGACCACGTTGCCCACGGCAATGTCCCGCTCACCGCGGAGACTGGCCACGATGGAAGTGACTGCCTCGGGCAACGAGGTTCCGATGGCCACGATGGTCAATCCGATTACGAGTTCGCTCACGCCCAGCAATCGCGCGGCCGTGGCGGCACCATGGATCAGCCAGCGCGACCCAAGTCCCAGCATCACCAATCCGCCCAGAATCAGCAGACCTTGGACGAGTAGAAATCGAAGATCGGCGGATGGCGGCACGCCGTACTCTGCGGCAAACTCATTTCGCACCGCCTGGCTTTCACGACGCGCCTCGCGCCCGACCACATCAAGTACCCGATCAGCATTCCAAACAACAGACTACCGTCGATCCGGCTGATCGATCCGTCGCACGCCAGCCCCCAGGTTAATGCACTGGCGGCGAGCATCAGCGGCACATCGAACCGAATCAGTTGACTGTGGACGACCAGGGGAGCGATCAATGCGGACAGTCCCAGGATGAACAGAATGTTGGCGATGTTGCTGCCAATCACGTTCCCCACGGCCAGATCATTTGTGCCAGCCCGCACCGCTTGCAGCACCACCGCCAGTTCGGGCGCACTGGTGCCAAACGCCACCACGGTCAAACCGACAATCAGCGGACTTACTCGCAGAGCGGTGGCCAATCGCGACGCTCCGCGGACGAGCCCCTCGCCACCTGTCGCCAGCAGACACAAGCCTACAATCATCCATGCGCCGGCGATCAGGAAAGGATTCATGTGCGGGACCGTAATTGGGAGGTGGGAGAAATGTCGTGCTGTTCGCGAGACGTCTGGGTGGATTGCTTCCACGCGCGACGAGCCATGCCGGAGACGAAGACTACGGATCGCTCCCGCTATGAACGCAATCGGCCAGGGCTTGCATCACAATCGGTGCGACTTCCGGACTGCAACTGTTGACTTCGCCGTATTGCGCTTTGCTACGACCGTAGGCAAATGGAGCGGACTGATCCCACTGGCGTTTGGGAATGATGTAGCCGATTTCGTCGTTGGCGAGCCCGAAAAGTAGCCAGCGATCGCCTGGCAACAGCTCACGAACCGATTTTTCCAGGGGCGCTTCGGGAAAATCCGCGGCTGCCTCAACCGGTTCCTGATACTGGCCGTAGACCAGTTCAGGATAGATCTCTCCCGGGATGCACCCCACCGATAACTCCCCCAGACGCAGGTAGGCGACTTCCGTGGCGATCGCCATGTCGTTGGGGGCCAGCATTCGCTTCACCGGCTCGGTCTGGCGATAGTCGCCTGTCCACAGCACCCAGGGTCGGCGCACCAAGCCGATTAGGCTCGCCGTGCGGTACAGCGGATTCGCGATCGGAATCGCGACGGAACGCGAAGCGACGGAGAAGGGAGTAAGCTGAATGGGCTGCGATTCGCTGGCTGCCTGCGCGGCCAGGTCGGCGACGGCTTCTCCGTAACGGCGAGCGTACTCGAAGTCCCCTTCGCGCAGTGGTTGTCCTTGCTCGCCCCGAATTCCATCATCGGGCGGCGCCATCAGTCCCCCGACTGCGCCGGTGAAGTAGGCGATTGGGCAGGCAAACTGCTCCTGCAGCCGCGCAATCGTAGCCCAGGGGAAATCGGCGGTGATCTGGGTGTTGTCCGGACCCATCGCTTCCGGGTGACAGTTCCATTGAACCAGTAAGCCCGCCAGCGAACCATCGGCGAGCCGCTCGAAACGTACGACGCGTAACACATCGTCCTTCACGATCGGTTTGCGGCTATCGCCCAGCAACGCTGCATCACGCGCCGTGCCGTACAAGGCACGGACCGATTCCAACTGCTTTTCTGCCTTTCGAATTCCGTCAACAATACACTCCACGACTCGATCGAGATAACCGTCGTGGACGCCTCGCTGAATCGGTGTCGCACCCCAGATCCCGATCGTGTCGGGGCCTTCGTGACTGTGTGTGCTGCCGACCATCACATACGCAAACTGCGGCAACTGCGCCCGAATTTGCTGCACTGTTGGTAACTGCAGACCGACCACATCAGCCGTTACGAGGGCCAAACGTCGTGTCCCATCCGACAACACAACGCAGGTGGCGTACAGCGGATCATGCACACCGGTCGCCTTCCTGCCCCAACCGTAGCCGGCCAGCCAGACCGGACCCTCCTTCTGCAAGTCGGGCGTGATGTCGACCCGTGTGATCGCACACTGCAGTTCGGCACACGCCTCGACAGAGATTACGGCGAGCATCCACAGCACGACGGCGTGGAGAAGCCACCTGCTCGATCGTCGAACCGGCAATGGCATCGCGTCGGATCGGCGGAAACGATTCAGCATTCTGCTTTTTCCACTTCGCGGCATGGACACATCAAGCCTTGAGAAACAGGAGCAACATGACGAAGGAAACGAGCGCCACCGCACCCGGGATGAGCCAGAACCGCCGCCAATCCGTGACACTGACGACTTCGTTCGTGGCTGGATCGGTGACCTTTTGTGTCAGCATCTCATTGAGCCAACCGGCGGCGATCGCCCCGATGGTCATCCCGAACCCGTACGACACAAGCACGAACAGCGATTGCGCACTGGCGCTGATCGCCTGCGGTGCTGTATTCTCGACGTGCATCGCGCCCGCCGTGAAAAAGAAGTTGAAGCAGACGCCATGCAACGCGATGCCCAAAATCAACAACGACAAAGGTCTCCCGATCGCAAAGAGTCCATACCGGACACTCCAGGCAAGAGCACCTAAGGCCAGGACCCATTTCATCCCTAACACGCCGAGGAACCAAGGCAGCATGACCATGAAGGCCACCTCGACCCACTGGCCAATCGTCATGATCGGGCCAATGTTCTCCGGACTGACCTTGCCATGCTGTTCCAAGAACAAGGCCGTGAAGCTGAAGTAGACGGACAGGGCCAGCGACAATAAGAACGACACGCCGAAAAAGACGGCGAATGAGGGGTCTTGGAACAGCGCCATCGCGTCCCGAAATGGGAAGGCGTTTCCGCCGGCTGGGGCGGTTTCTGGCAGGAAGAAGCAAAAGACGCCCAACAGGGCCGAGAGCCCCGCGGCCAACAACAGCGGTCGATTGTTGACCGCTTCGCCTGGCTTCAGAACGAATTTCAATGACAGGCCGACGGCGATCCATCCGACAGAACCCCACACGCGAATCCAGGGGAACTGGGAGGAGTCCAAGTGCGCGAAAACAATCGAATTGACCAGCGCCAGCGTTGGTGCGTAAACGATCGCATACAGCAGGGCCACCCAGAAGAACAGTTTCGGCGTGCGGATGTAGGCCATCCACAGCAGCAGCAAGGCCCCGACCAGGTGGGAGACAGCCAGCACGTGCTCCGTGTGGAAATAGCGGTCGGCAATCGCACCGACAAACATGGGGGCGATAATCGAACCGATCCAGATCGTGGAATAGATGCTGCCGATATCCTTCCGCGAGAACTTAAGAGAATTCAAATAGTTGCCCAGTACGACATACCAGGCGCCCCAGATCGCGAACTCCAAGAAATGCAGGATCGAGAATGGGATCTGCAGCGACAAGTTTGAAGGTGCAGATTCCTGGGCCAACAGAAAAAAAGTGCTCGCGTCCACGTCGCAACTCCCCGCAGAATCGGTAGAAGGATGACGCGGCCTAACCACCACGCGGTCAGGCCAACGATTCAGGGCTGCGCGATCAATGGGCCTCGTCGAGCAACTCCACCGCGAAGATCATCGAACTCGCGCGGGTTGCCCTGACTCCGTCGCGGCGCAGCGATCGAACGGACAAGGCAATTGGATCTGAAGGGTAACACGCGCCGGTCAAGCTGTTCCGCTCCCCCCGCTTTCCCCCTCCAGAGCCTAGATGCGGAATATACCCGCCCGAACAGGGCTTGTCGAACACCCTTCACCGCAGATTCTGTCAAGCTCAGCCGCACCCGTTAACCCACCTGCGCAGGACCGTACTCGATGGTTTAGGGTGTCGCGTACTCCGCGTAAAGCTGTTCCAATTTCTCTGGTTCGCCCGCTCCCTCATGAAACACAAACCGGTATCGCAGCTGCAAAACGTCGCCGGCCGGAACGGTATAGGAGCCGTCGTTGCCGGGCCCGACGAACTGCGATAGCCCGAAAGGGTTGGCGGCGAACAGCCCGTAGGCGCGGGCATGCCAGTAGCTTGGATGACGCAGATTCTGTGGATGGTCGAAAAACGCGATCCCCATCTCGCGGCCGTTGATTTTGCCTGAATAGTCAACCCATTTGGCTTGCTTGCCCCAGACGTCGCCACCGCGGACCCCTTCGCTGTTGAGCGCGGTTCCATTGGCGGTTGTGACGCCACGTCGCGTGTCGTTTTCCAGTCGCAGGCTCGGATGCACGCGGAGTCCCATCGAGCCTTCTTTGGTATCGCCGAACCGGAGTGGCTGGTCGCCAGCATGCAGCGTTTCCTGCCAATCCACGATCCGCGCTCCCGGCTGAACTCGAAACGTAATCTGAACAGTTTCCCGGCAGACAAGCTGGTCCGCAGGGTTCAACAGTTTGTTCGTCATCGTAATCGAGGGCTGCTGAGGGTCGTGGGTCACGGCCACGTTCTCATTGACGATTTTGCCCTCTTCATGCCAGAAGCTCACGCCGTTCACGTCCCCGTGTCCGAACCACATCGATTTGTGATGCGGATGGTCGTTCGCCTCGCCGGGGATGTCCCTTTTCATGGGGTAGTTGCGCGTCATCGGAATCTGGCCCGGTCCCAGGATCGGATAGACGATCGGCTTCTCGTATGTCTGATAGTCCACCTCGGCAAACAGTTCACCATCCACCAACACGCGGCATTTGCCGTCCAATTCCTCGATCGTCAGCGGGCCCTTGTCCGCTGACCAACTGGCGGAGGCGATCAGTCCAAGTGTCAGCCAGGTGAGCGAGAGTTGAGTCAGGGTGCGCATGGGAGGCCTCTCTGTCAGATTTGCGGTAGGAAATGGCTTGGCGTCAACGGTATGGGGCCATAGCCGGTCCGCCGTTGGGCGACCGGGCGTCGCCTGCGGATTTCCCGCTCGGCACGGCCCTGTCGGCGAGGTGTCCTCAGTGTACCGCTCCTGGGCCGAAAGTCTATCGTCGGAAACGGGTTGCGAGACGAAACCCGGTGGTAGGTTGCCGCAAAATGTCTTAACCTGATTTGTTGCGTCTCGTCCCGAACCGGTTTGCGGTAACAATTCCAGGGATCACCAATTTCACTTGATGGAGTCACCACCGTTATGTTCCGAACCAAGCATGTTGTTCTGGGTCTTGTGGTTTCCTTGACCACGCTGATGGGATCTTCCCTGGGGCAGGAAGGGAAACCGGCGGTCGCCGACTCGGCTTCTGCCGTGGATCATGCGGAAACGCTGTCGCAAGCGTTCCGCAACGCCGCGGACAACGTTCTGCCGACCGTCGTGACGATTAAGTCGCGTGTGAATTCTCGCC
Organism: uncultured Planctomycetaceae bacterium; assembly: GCA_963776055.1. Lineage (GTDB taxonomy): Bacteria > Planctomycetota > Planctomycetia > Pirellulales > Pirellulaceae > CAVZLD01. Next base: position 74,960 of record CAVZLD010000003.1, read on the forward strand.
GCGCCGCGCCGCGCGGCGGGATCAGCGAGAACCCTTTTCGGGGCACGCCCTTTGAAGACTTTTTCGACCCGGAATCCGGCGGATTCGGGGGTCCCTTCGAGCGGTACATGCCGCGACGCGAAGGAACCGGGTCGGGCGTGATCATCAACCGGGATGGGTTGATCCTGACGAACAACCATGTCGTCGCGGACGCCGACACGGTGGTCGTCGAGTTGGCCGACGGCCGCGAATTCAAGGCGGAGGATATTCGCACGGACCCGGCGACCGATCTGGCCGTGTTGCGGGTGACCAGCAGCGAGCCACTACCCGCGGCGCGCCTGGGTGACTCCGATGCGCTCCGCATCGGCGATTGGGTTCTGGCGATCGGCAACCCGTTCGAACTGGAGGCCTCGGTCAGCGCGGGGATTATCAGTGCCAAGGGACGGTCACTCGGATCGGCCGAACGGGCGAGCTTTCTGCAGACCGACGCCGCGATCAATCCGGGCAACTCGGGCGGCCCGCTGGTCAATCTGCGGGGCGAAGTTGTGGGGATCAATACCGCCATTGCCTCGTCCAGCGGCGGTTATCAGGGCATCGGGTTTGCCATTCCGGTCAACTTGACGAAGTGGGTCATTGATCAATTGGTGACGAAGGGGTCTGTGAGCCGAGCTTGGCTGGGTGTCGGAATCGCATCGTTGACCCAGGAAACGGCGGAGACGCTGGGTGTCGATCCGCGTTCGACCGGGGTGGTCGTTCGCCAGGTCGGCGACGACACGCCGGCGGAGCGAGCTGGTTTGCGGCCGGGCGACGTGATTACGCACTTCGCCGGCCAACCGGTCACCGATCCTGCCACCTTGCAGCGCACCGTCGAGCGGGCGCCGCTGAACACGGAGAAGGAAGTGCGAGTGATTCGCCGCGGCGAGACGCTGCGACTGACAGTTAAGACCGAATCGCTTCCCGAGGAGATCGCCGGTCGCCGCCCGTCTCGCCGTGCGCCAAGCGATGATGAGACGGTCCTCGAGGAGGAACTTGGTCTCCAATTGATCGATGTCACCGAGGAATGGGCCACTCGCTTGCAGCTCGATCCGATGGATCAAGGTGCGATCGTGATTCGGTCGGGCGGAATCGCTCGCGAAAGCGGACTCGTGCGCGGAATGCTGATCACCGAAGTCGACAATCAGCCGATTGGCTCCGTCCGGGAGTTCCAGGAAGCGATCAAGGACAAGTCACTCGACAAAGGGATCACGTTGAACGTCAAAGTGCCCGGCGTGGGAACCCAGTTCCTGATTTTGAAGCGGCGGTAAACGCAACGGGACACCGGCCGATGGGGGCGGTGGACCAAGGAGCCCTCGATGGAAAAAAACGTTCGACGGATGATGCAGTCATTCTTCGATGCCGTGACGGAGACCTACGGGAATACTTGCTGGTGCCCGTCCGCCGACATCTATCGAGGGCGCAACGGTTGGTTGATTAAGTTCGACTTGGCGGGTGTGCGCGCCGAAGACATCTGCCTACGCGGCGAAGGCCGCCGAATTATCGTGGAGGGCGTTCGGCGAGATTACTCCGTTCTGGAGGATCAACGAGCCTATTCCATGGAGATCTCCTACAACCGCTTTCGACGGGCTTTGGAGCTGCCTTGCGATGTGAGTGAGTGCGACATTCGCAGCGAGTACCGCGATGGAATGTTCCTGGTCCTGATCTCCCCGCGGAGCACGCTGGCATGAACTCGGAAAGGCAAGCGAAGCGGCTGCCGGTCCTGCCGCTGAAGAATACCGTTCTGTTCCCGCACCAGATGCTGCCGCTCGTCGTCGGCCGTCCCTCTTCCTTGGCGGCCGCCGAAGCGGCGTTGTCCACCGAAGACAAAACGCTCGTCGTGGTGTCGCAGATGGATGACGAGATCGAGGAACCAGGATTTGCGGACCTGTTTCCGATCGGAACCCTGGCGGTCATCAAGAAAATGGCCCGCACCGACCAGGTGATCCAGATCGTCGTCCAGGGAATTGAACGAGTTACGCTGCAGCCCGACGAAACGCAAGCGTCATACCTGCAGGCGGAAGTGAAATCCATTCCCGCGCCGACCGATTGGGATACGGAAACGGAAGCCCTCCATCGGGAAGTACTGGAACTGGCACGCCGAATCCTCGAGACAGTCAACCCCCAAGCGCAATCGGCCCTGAACCAGATGATCGAACAGGTCGAAACGCCGCTGCAACAGGTGTACGTGCTCAGCAGCTTGTTGTCTTTGAAGCGAGAGGACGAACAAGAACTGTTGGGGGCGACCAGCCAGGCGGAAGCACTGCGCTTGGTGCATGATTTCCTGATCCATGAAGTCCACGTGCTGGAAGTTCGGCAAAAAATTGCGAGTCAGGCTCAGTCGGAATTGAGTCGGGAGCAGCGCGAGTACCTGCTGCGAAAGCAGTTGAGTGCCATCCAGGAGGAATTGGGCGACAAAAGCCCGGAACAGGCCGACGCCGAGGATCTACGCAAACAGTTGGAGGCCATCGAGTTGCCGGAAGAAGCCCGTCAGGAGGCCGACCGGGAACTGAAGCGACTGGAACGTTTGCCGGCCGCGGCGCCCGACTATCAGGTGACACGCAGCTACCTGGAACTGCTGGCGGAACTGCCCTGGAACGAATTGACGAAGGATGACATTGATCTGCCCCGCGCCCGCGAGATTCTGGATCGCGACCACTACGGCCTGAAAAAGGTCAAGGAGCGTATCCTCGAATACCTGGCCGTGATGAAGCTGAATCCCACGGCGCGCGCGCCGATTCTCTGTTTCGTCGGACCCCCTGGCGTCGGGAAAACCTCCCTGGGAAAGTCGATTGCCGAAGCGATCGGACGGCAGTTCGCGCGGGAGAGCCTGGGAGGCGTTTCGGATGAAGCAGAGCTGCGCGGTCACCGCCGCACGTATATCGGCGCGATGCCCGGACGAATTATTCAGGCGATTCGCCGAGCTGGCGTGCGGAACCCGCTGCTGATGCTCGATGAGGTCGACAAGCTCGGCCGCGATTTTCGTGGTGACCCGGCAGCCGCCCTGTTGGAAATTCTCGATCCGGCTCAAAACTCGCAGTTTCGCGACAACTATCTGAACTTGCCGTTCGATCTGTCGCAGGTGTTCTTCATCGGTACAGCCAACACGTTGGACACGATTCCGCGGCCGTTGCTGGATCGAATCGAAATCCTGCCGGTCTCCGGCTATAGCGATGACGAGAAACTCCAGATCGCTCGCCGATATCTGCTGCCTCGACAGATTGCGGACAATGGTCTGCAGCCGGAGCAACTCGTCCTTTCCGATGACGTACTGCTGCGGCTGATTCGCGCTTATACGGCGGAATCCGGCGTCCGCGAATTGGAACGCGTTGTGGGCGGCGTTTGTCGAAAAGCCGCGACGCAGTTCGCCGAAGGACGTAGCGAACCGTTAGTCCTCGACCTGGCACAGCTGACGAAAATGCTGGGGCAGGAAAAGTTTCATCACCAGGAGCTCCGGCCGGAATTGGGTCCCGGTGTCGCCGCTGGCCTCGCGTGGACGCCGGTCGGGGGCAACGTGTTATACATCGAGGCAGTCCTGCTGCCCGACGCGAAGCAAGAGCTGACACTCACGGGTCAGTTGGGTGATGTCATGAAGGAGTCGGCTCGAGCCGCGCAAAGTTTTGTCCGATCCCAGTGGGCCGAGTTGGGTCTCGAAAAGCAAGCCCTGGCCTGCGGTGTCCACATTCACGTTCCCGCCGGCGCGACTCCCAAAGATGGCCCCTCCGCCGGTGTTACAATGGCCGCTGCTCTGGCCTCCCTGTACTCCAATCAGTCGGTTCGCAGCGATGTCGCGATGACCGGCGAGATTACCCTCACCGGGCTGGTCCTGCCCGTCGGTGGCATCAAAGAAAAGGTGCTTGCCGCGCACCGCGTCGGGATGTCGCAAGTGATTCTACCAAAGCAAAACGAGCGAGACTTGGACGAACTTCCGGAACAGGTGCGGCAGGAACTCGATTTCGTCCTGGCCGAGAATGTCGAACAGGTCGTGACCGCCGCGATCCCGAAGTTGGCCAATCGGTTTTCGCTGATGTCGCCCGCCAAACTGCCGCCCGCGCCCCGTGCGGAATGAGCGTGGGACAGACCTTCCAGGTCGTAGCGTGGGATGACCTTCCAGGTCGTAGCGTGGGATGACCTTCCAGGTCGTCTCGTTCCACGGCCTTCCAGGCCGAGTTCCAAACCATCCCCTTCGATCATCCCCCCGTACCAACTCCCAGACGGTCCTTGCCGGCCGAGAAAACTGGTGGGCTTGCTCGGCGCCGAGCCCCCCGACCCGTCTTGCGACGAATGGCGGGAGGGCTCGGCTTGCGTCGCGAATCAAAGCCCACCAGGATCCGCTTGCGTCCCGTGCAGCGGTTACGTTGCCGGACGATGTTCGGGCATCGCCAGCGTCGTACTCTGCAAGCCGGCCTTGGCCAAGATCAGGTAGAGCACAAAGCCGACCACGAAGGCTGCCAGTGGCGGAACCGGAATCCTGCCCGCCAATTGCGGAATGAAGTTCGCGGCTCCCACAATGAAGCCGACGACCCATGAGATCCAGCCGGCCGGGTTGAATCCGGCGCGGGGCCCGGCCCACTGCCTGCCGGACAGCAGGTAGTCGGCCGCCATCGCGCCACAGACGGGTCCGAACGAAGCGCCGATAATCGAGAACACCGACACCACATCGCCGGCCCAACCGGTCACGGCGAGCAGGATGCTAACCGCCGTCCCGATGCCAACGGAGATGAACGGGTTCACCTGGGGCAAGGTGGTCTTGAAGCTGTTGGCGGCAATGAAGGCCGAGAAGCAAGCCGGCGGAATCGCGGCGATGGCCAGAAGATACCAGAAGGCGGCTGCCATCTTGGTTCCGACAATCGATTCCATCAAAGCGGTTGTCTGCATCGGACCATTGGCCGTTACGGCTCCCATTCCGTAGGCCCCGGCAACGATCAGCAGCGACAGGCCGCCGGCGAAGATCGTCGCCCCGGCGATTCCCACCAGGCCGCCCATCTGCACATCCCTGGCATCCCGGTTGTTCATGCCGAAATCGGTGCCGGCGGCTCCGGCGGTCGCGAAGAATCCGATGACGTACACCAGCAATGCGGCGATCACCGCCCAGGAAGTTGACAGGGCGCCCGCCGAGGTTTCCGAAGAGACGAGTGACTGTGGTTCGAAATTGCCAAGGCTGCCCACGGTTTTGAAGAACAGGATGAGCAGGATGACGAGCGGGATCAGTGGCAGGAAACTGGCTACCCGCGCCACGTACTGAATGCCCTTCAGCCCAATGAAGGCGGCGGCAATCGCCCAGATCGTAGCGACAATCATGTGTGCCCCCGAACCGGTCGCCGCCTCCATCGATTCAAAGAAGGGTGCCACCAGCAAGAGGCTCGAGAAATACGCGTTGACGCCCAGCCATCCGAACTGCAAAGCGCCCATCAGAAACCCGGGCATGAGAAAGCCGCCGATCGCCCCGTACGTTGATGTCCCGACGATGTACAGTGGCAACCCGGTCTTCATTCCCAGCATTCCGGGAACCAGGTAATACAAGAAATGGCACAGCAACGCGGCCAGCACGAGTCCCACCAGGGCAACCCCGAGGCCTTGCACGAGTGTGCCGCCGGGGGTTCCGTCTCCGGTAGGAACATCCTGCCAGAAGACAAACCACAACATGATGCCGGCGTACGTCTGTGCCGTGCTCTTGAACCACGCGACACGATTGTCGGGGGGCACAGCTTTCGCAGAAGCAATGTAGTCGGGAAGATTCGCAGCCATCGGTTTCCTCCTGGAGCAGGGCACACGCCAACGGCATCTCTCGTGGAAACCCCACGGCTCCGCCGCCTGCGCGCCTCGGGTCACGGCCAAGTTGCGTCGAGTATAGCCGGTGGACAGGCCAGCGGGAACAGCGGGATCGGGCGATCGATGTGCAACGTCTTGAATCGCGTGAATGTTTCGCGCCGTTTGCGCAGATTCGCAACCTGCGTTCTGATCGAAGTTGTTTCAACTCCTCCTTTGTGCCGAACCGATGCTATCTGTAGAACTCTTCCCTTCCTCTGCTCCCATCTCACATCCCTCCATGAGCATGCCTCGCGACGTATCCGCCCTGCCGTCTAGTCGGCGACGGTCCTCCACGGAATCCGCTGCTTCCTCCAGTTTTCTCGGCAATTGGCAACTGGAAGAACTTGCGGCCGAAGGCGTGATGGCTCGCGTCTTCTACGCTCGTCCGCTGGGGTGCCCACCCGCTTGGCCGGCCGATTATGTGGTCAAAGTGTTGCGGGCGAGTATGAGGACGACCCGTTGGCACTCTCGGCGATGCGGCGGGAGGCGGAGGTAGGAAGACACACTTCGCACCCAAATCTCGTGCCGATCCTCGAAGCGAGTCTGGATACTCGGCCGCCCCATCTGGTCATGCCGCGCTTGGAAGGGGCTCCGCTAGGCACCGTGATTGAGCGAGTCGGGTGTTTGGTCGTGCCGCAAGCGCTGTGGATCGCCCGCCAACTGGCCCAGGCACTGACACACCTGCATTCCCAAGGATGGATTCACGGCGACATCAAGCCGGCCAATGTGATTGTCTCGCGCGAAGGCCATGCGACCTTGGTTGACCTCGGGTCGGCACTGCGTCCGAACGAGTCGTTTTACGACCGCGGCCGTCCGTTGGTGGGCACACTGCACTTTGTTGCGCCTGAATTATTGACGTCGGCCATGCGCACTGCGCCAGCTTCCGACTTGTACAGTCTGGGCATTACGCTATTCCAGATGCTCACCGCTCAGCTGCCCTTCTCGGAACCGGATCCGGCACGCCTGGTGGAAGCCCACTTGCGACAAACGCCGCCCACGTTGAACTCGTTCCGCCGTGGTCTTCCAACTGGCGTAGAGGAGCTCGTTCGGCGATTGCTGGCGAAGGACCCGTTGCGACGTCCCTCGTCGGCAGAGGCTTTAGTTGACGAGTTGGCGAACCTGGAAATCGAACTGCTGGAGTCGCGGTTTGCCAACTCAGGCGATGCGGCTGCCTGCAGCGCGTAGCACGCTCCGCAGTGTCTCGTCGCCCTTTCTGCTTGGAAGAAACGTCGCCACGAACGTGACATGTCTGTGCGACACGCACGAACGTCGAATCCAGGAACCGCTGTGCGCTCGCTTCGGGTCCTATCGATCGTGTTCTTTCGCCATCCCCGGGCCTGCCTGCTCGGCCAACCGGTCGACAATCGTCTGACCGATATTCAGTGCCGATGTCGCGGCCGGCGAAGGTGCGTTGCAGACGTGGATTACGCGAGGAGCCGTGAGAATCAGGAAGTCATCCACCATCGTACCGTCCGAGGCAACTGCTTGTGCTCGAACACCGGCTGGGGCCGACTGGATCATCTCCGCTCGGATGTCGGGGACCAGCCGTTGCAACGCGCGGACAAAGGCTCGTTTGCTGACCGACCGCCACATCTCCCCCGAGCCGACGCGCCAATAGCGCGATGCCAATCGGAGAAACCCCGGGTTCGTCAGTGACTCAAACAAGTCCCGCAGGTTCACGTCGCGCTTGCGGTAGCCTTCGCGAGCGAAGGCAAGAACAGCATTCGGACCGCATTCGACCGTGCCGTCGATCATTCGTGTGAAGTGTACGCCCAGAAACGGAAAATGGGGGTCCGGGACCGGGTAGATCAGGTTGCGGCACAAGTGAAATGCTTGCGGCTTGAGCTGGTAGTATTCGCCGCGAAAGGGAACGATCCGTGCCGTCGGTTGCTGGCCGGACAGTTGTGCCACTCGATCACTGTGCAGTCCGGCACAGTTAATCAAGTAACGCGTGGTCAATTCCCCGCCCGGCCATTGGACGATCGTTTCCTGATCCGAGTGGCGGATCGCGTCGACTTGCGCGGAGGTAAGCAGGCGACAGCCCTGGTTTTCGACAATCTGCCCCAGGCGGCGGCAGACCTCCCGATAGTCGACGATTCCGGCGTCCAGAACATGGATTGCCTGCAAACCGGCCGCATGCGGTTCCAGCTCGGCGAGTCGTTGGGGACCGATGATTTCACAGCGCACGCCATTCTGCTGCCCGCGCTCGTAGATCCGCTGGAGTCCCGGCAATTCCTCCGCCCGCGTAGCGACGATCACTTTGCCACAGGTCTCGAAAGGAATCTCTTGTTCGCGGCAGAACGCCTCCATCCGCTGCCTGCCGATTCGGCAGTTTTCAGCTTTCAGCGATCCTGGTTTGTAGTAGATGCCCGAGTGGAGCACGCCCGAATTGTGACCGGTTTGGTGTTGGGCCAGCTGCGATTCCTTCTCCAGAATCGCGACCCTCCATTCCGGATAGCGACGGGTCAGCTCGTACGTGGTAGCCAGGCCCACGATTCCTCCGCCGATCACGACGACATCAAGGCGTTGCACGTGCTGCACCCTTTCCGACCGAAAGCAAACTTGTGACTTGACCTGACCACCTGTATACTCAAATTGGACCGGTTCAGGGCACCCCACTGCCGAACGATTCTCGCGTCTGACCCCTTCGGTCCGACGGAGATCGAACTGCCTCTCGTGCTTTGTCGTAGCTCAACTTGGGAATCAGCTGCGAAATGGGAGCTGGGAAATCGCGGTCTCACGTGGAAGCCGCGAAGCAGGTGCGCTGGGCAGCAGAGAATAGCGCAGAATGTGCAGGATTGGAGCTACTGACCTCGATCCATGGCATGTTGATCCATCGCCGCTGTTCGACAGGATGATCGCTCAGTTGGGCCGACCGGTGCAGTTTTCTGATGCAAATAACGGAGTGTCTTGTCATGTCCTTGCGATGGCCTGTGTTGCTGCTGTTGACGTTTGTCTTATTGGCCGCAGTCGGAATGCCGCTGACAGAAACTGCGGGCTGGGCCCAGGCTCCGCCGGCTGTGGCGCCGCCGGCACGGTCCGAGGATGTTCCCGCAACATCGCGCCCGCAGACAACTGCGCCCGCGGAGGCTGCGACTTCCGAGGGCACGGAACCGGCCGACAAAGCGGCGGAACCGGATGCGGAAGATGCGGGCTCGGCCGCCGAAAATGGCAGTACGGATCCAGGGGAGGCACCGTCCGGGACGACATTGGCGGACTCCGCCGATTCGCCCACTCCCACGGCCGATGACGAGGAATTCTTCGAGCTACTGAAGCTGTTTGCCGACACGGTCGATCAGGTGGAGCGCAATTATGTTCAGAAAGTGAGTCGTCGCGAACTGATGGAGGCGGCGATTCAGGGAGTACTCGGGAAACTCGATGAATACTCCAACTACATTCGCCCGGAGGATCTGGATCAGTTCCGCGCTGGCGTCGAGAACGAGTTCGGGGGTATCGGCATTCGGGTGGGGATGATCGAAGAGCAGCTGACGGTGATCACTCCGTTGTGCGGCACGCCCGCATATCGAGCCGGCGTGCTGGCCGGAGATCAGATTCTGAGAATCGGCCAGGAAGATACGCGGGAACTGTCGCTCAATGATGCGATCCGCCGGATGAAAGGTCCGGTCGGGACCGAACTGCAGCTCGCCGTACGGCACGTCCATGATGGCAGCGAGGAAACGCTTACGGTCCGGCGGGAACGAGTCTTCGTGGAGACGGTTTTGGGGTACCGACGCAACGCGGACGATAGCTGGGATTATTTCTGCGACGCGAACCAGCACATCGGATATATCCGCATCGTATCGTTCAGCCGGCAAACGCACGAAGACCTACGCGACGTCTTGCGGCAGCTCCAGGAGCGGGATGTGCGAGGCGTGATTCTGGATCTGCGATTCAATCCCGGGGGATTGCTTTCGTCAGCGATCCAAGTGGCGGACCTGTTCCTGGCGCAAGGCACGATCGTCAGCACCGAGGGACGCAACACGCCCAGCAAGAGTTGGACGGCCAAGGCGGAAGGCACCTTTCGGGAGTTGGATCTGGTTGTGCTCGTGAATCGGCATAGCGCCAGTGCCAGTGAGATCGTTGCGGCCTGCCTGCAGGATCATGCACGTGCGGTTGTCATCGGCGAGCGAACCTGGGGCAAAGGTAGCGTCCAAAACATCATTGAGCTGGAGAATGGTCGCAGTGCGATCAAACTGACGACGGCCGGATACTTTCGTCCCAGCGGCAAGAACATCGATCGCTTCGAGGGAGCCGGCGAGGACGATGATTGGGGGGTCCACCCCAATGACGGACACCAATTGTCGTTGACGCCGGACGAGATGCGGCAGTTGCTGGAAAGACAGCGCGCACTGGACGTCGTGGCAGACCGCCGTGGTTTGCGCGAGACAACGGGCGATTTCGTCGACCGGCAATTGCAGATGGCGATGGATTACCTTGGTGAGCAGCTGGCCCAACGGTAGCGATGGACATCCGATGAAGCTGCTGATCCTGGAAAGCACCTGTGACGAGACGGCGGCGGCGGTCGTCTCGGATACGCTCGAAGTCCTTGGTTCCGCCGTCGCCTCGCAGGATGAACTGCACCGTCGATTCCAGGGCGTCGTTCCCGAAATCGCCGCTCGCGCACACGTCGAGCGGATTCTGCCGGTCATCGATTTGGCGCTCCAGCGAGCGGAAGTCGATCTGCGGCAGATCGACGCCGTCGCCGTTGCCAATACCCCGGGACTGGCCGGATCTTTACTGGTGGGTCTGGTCGCCGCCAAGACACTCTGCCTAGCGCTCAACCGCCCCTTGCTGGCTGTCAATCATGTGCACGCGCACGTCTACGCATGTCGAATGGCTGCCGGCCACGACGTGTTTCCCTGCGTGGGGTTGGTTGTCAGCGGCGGGCACACGATGCTGTTCGATTGTGGCAGCCCGGCCGATTTTCGCGTGCTCGGCGGTACGATCGATGATGCGGCCGGGGAAGCGTTCGACAAGGTGGCCAGCATGTTGGGCCTGCCGTACCCGGGTGGGCCCGCGATCGGACGGGTGGCCGAACACGGAAACCCGCGCGCCCATCGTTTTCCCCGTGCGCTGCTGCAGGATCAACAACGACTGCAATTTAGCTTCAGCGGACTCAAGACGGCGGTGCGGTACGCGATCACCGGTCCAGGCCGGTTTGATCTGAACGCGGTCCGACTCTCCGAAACAGAAACTGCCGATCTGGCGGCCAGCTTTCAGGAGGCGGTGGTGGACTGCCTGGTGGGCAAGGCTCTACAAGCCCTGCGCCAAACCGGTCACACGGTGCTGTGCGTCGGCGGTGGCGTTGCCGCGAACCGTCGGTTTCGGGCGCGGCTGGAAGAAGAAACAGCGCGGCGGAACATCGAATTGCACATCGCTCCGATGGCCCTCTGCACGGACAATGCCGTCATGGGGGCGATTGCCTGGGAACGATGGAAGGCCGGGCAGACCGAAAGTCTCGACCTCGACGCCGTACCCGGTCTGATTCGCTAGTGTGTGGCGCACGGTCACGTCGCGCTCGTTACGACGTTTGTTCCGAGCAGAAACGGCCATGAGACGGTACAGGGAGGTGCTACGCGCGGTTGGCTCAGAACCCACCGCCAAAACCGCCGCCGAACCCACCGCCGCCGCCGATGCCCCCGCCGCCGATGCCGCCGCCGATGCCGCCGCCACCGATGCCCCCGCCGGCATCTCCTCCCTCGCCGCCGGTGACGTAGTTAAACGTGGTGACCTCGCCGATCGTTGAAAAGAATGGGAAGCCCGAGAAGCGGACGTACCTTCGATCGGCGGAAATCACGGCCGTGGCCGAGAGCATGGCTCCCTCGGGCAGGAGGGTAATCTCCGGCCGGTACCCGACTGCGCCACCGCGGAAGAAGGGGAATCGACCGCCATTCTGCCCCGCACGGGAGCGGGCCAGCGCAGACGAGTTACCGCTTCCGATTCGGACACCGAGTTCAACTGCTGCGCTAACACGGCTCGGTTGATCGCGGCTTGCGTGTTTGCGACGCTCGCAATCTGATGCTCCGTTAAGGACTCCATTCGACGCCCCTGCGGGACCTCGAAGATCACTAACGCATCCTTATCCGCCAGCGGAATCTGCTGCCGGATATGCTTTTCTTCCGGCGTGTGCTGATTGGTGTACAGATCCACGGTGACCTTACCGGCGGTCACGTCGCCCCAGATTCGACGAATCAGCACCCGGTACCGCCCCTCGAATCCCTCAGGGCAGACGTAGGTTTCGGACAGCATTTCGCCCGTTTTTCCGGTTGAATGCGCGAAATGTGTCACCCAATAGAACGCCACCGGAGGTGGTCCGCTGGTTGCGAATCGAGCAGACCGTGCCGGCCGGCTCTTCGACCATCAGATCGATGTCGGCATCTCCCGTCCAGCTGATCTTCACCAGACAGTCTCGAGCGATCGATTGCTGTACGGCTGTCCGAAACACTTCGGCCTGCGTCGGATCGCTCTGTAGTAGCTCCTTCAACGTCGCCTGCGCGATCTGCACGGCCTTGTCCTGGACCGACCGATGTTCCTTCGGCCAAGCCTGTCGCAAGATGTGCGTCACCGCCCACTGCACGCCCTCGATGTCGTTCAATCGGCGGGCCAGTTCCAGGCCTTGGATATATGGTTCGGGCCGTAGTGGATTTGTCTGTGCGACTTCCCGAAAAAGCTGCAACGCGCGCTGGTCATGTCCCAGCCGCGACAGATACACGGCTGCCAACATGATTTCTTCCGGGTTGCCACTCAGGTCGACCGCCGACATGATGGCCCGCTCCACCTCCAGACCCGGCACTGTTGCGCCTGCAACGCGAGTCCCAACGCCTCGTACATCCACGGTCGAACGTACCCGCTACGCAGAGCCGACTGCAGGATCTCGGTAACCTCCGGAAACTGTTTGGCGGTCATTCGCTGCCGCAATGTCTCCCGAACGGCCGCATCGTCGATCTGCTCGTCCGGCTGACGGAAATAGCTGTCCCAGGCTTCTGCCGCTGTCTGTCCGGCTTCCGGTTTCACCTCCAACGCTCGTGTTGCGGGGACTGCCGTCGGTGCCGCGGAGGACGGTTCCACGACCGGCTTCGGCGACCTGGCGGGCCGCGACGCGGCGGGACCAAGCTGCAGCGAATCTTCGACGGCGAAGAATCCGCCGCCCATGCCGCCCATTCCCATGCCGCCCATTCCCATTCCGCCCATGCCACCCATCATGCCTCCTCCCATGCCGCCCATCATGCCTCCTCCCATGCCGCCCATCATGCCTCCTCCCATGCCACCCATCATCCCCATGCCGCCCATGCCTCCGCCCATCGACTGGATGGGCATGACGAGGTCGGCGACCGGATAGACTTTGGTGACGAGACGCTGTTCGGCTACATCGGGGCTGGTGATTTGCAGGACTTCGTCCTGAACGACGTAGGTCAGGCCCAGGTCGCGGAGCATCAGTTTGAGCGCCGAGCGAAGCGAGATTCCGCTCAGCTGCTTGGTGATCGGGGTGTCGGTGGTCAACGCGAGATCTTCCAGCGCTTTCTGGTCGATTTCGATCTGGATCCCGTGCAGGTTCTCCAGGTAGGTCACGGCATCCGAGAGCGGATCATCCAGGAAGTCCATTTTGGTTGGCCGATCCATCTCATCCAGGATCTTCTGTTCGGCGCTGCCGGTTTTGGCAAAGTCGACCTGAGCGTACTTTTGTCGGCGGTTGGTCAGATCCTGCCAGACCTGAGGGTCGGGGTAGACCAGCGGCGGCTCATCCGGGAACGGAATCTGGGATTTCTCCACTTGGTAGAGTGTGTCCAGGACGGCTTGTTGGCGCATCACGCGCAATTCCAGCAACCGTTCGAAGTTGTTGACGATTCCGCCCTTGATTAAAGCGGCGTTGGTGACGACCAAGGTGGGGTCCACCTCGCGCGCATTGAAGGCCACTTCGACGGCGAGCGAGAAACGCCGTTCATCGATACGGGAGTTAAACTGGTCGATGTAGTTAACGATCAGTTCATCTTCGCGGCGCACCATTTCCAGCAGACGCTGACGTTCCAGCGCTTGTGCTCGGTTGGCCCGCAGCAGTCGATCGCGTTCATCCTTTTCGATCTTTCGCTGGTTCGTCTGTCGCAGTGCATTGTCGATCCGATCCAGCAGTTGCGCTCGCACTTCGGCATCGAGATCGGGCCACTGGATCACTCCTTCGCGGAGGGTCTTCAGATCGACGATCGCGGTGCCCGGATCGGTCCGGACTTGCTGGCGGGCGTCGGCCAGGGCCTGATTGACTTCACTCCGAACGATTTCGGTATTCAGAAGCCGCTCTTCGGTTGCTCGATCGAGCAAGCCGCTGGCAGCTTCCGTCTGGACGAATTCTTCCAGGAACGGACCGGAGTTGACCGGTGGGGCGGCCACCTGTTCCGGGACCATCCGCAGGGGCAGCGGTTCCTGCACCATCATCGTCTGGGGATCGTTCTTTTTCTCCAGGATGTTCCGCAACGCGACAGCTTGAGGATTGCTGGGATCCCGTTCGACGGCTTGATCGGCCAGCAGTTTGGCGCCTGCCAGGTTACCGCTCATCAATGCCTGGTTTCCCAACCGGCTGAGGTCTTCCGCTTGGTCCACCGTCAACCGCCGAATTTCCCGCAGCGCCTCCGTACCCAACGTGGGCAGGCTGACTCCGTCGTCGCGCCGAGCCATTTCTACAAGTTTCGGCAAGAAGGAGAAATCGTCCGACGACGCTTTTGTTTCGACCGGCCAGCGGAGCTGCACCGCTTGTCCCTGAACCTGCCCATCGATCTGGACGGCGGCCAGGTCCGTTCCCTTCCGCAGCGATCCGATCACGATCGAATCGCGGTCGGCACGTAGCGGTGGCAGCCGACGCGGGTAGCTTTCCTGAATCGCATCGTCCAGTTCGGTGGTTGTTGGCCAGATCACCGGCGTGTGAATCGCTTGCAGCAGAGCGCTGCCCGCCTGTTGACCGGAGATGTTTTCGGCGTCGACGAATACTTGTCCACCCGTTTGATTAGCCAGCGCGGCCAACAGTTGAATATCTCGAGCCGGTCCGATTGCATAACTACTGAAGGTGATCTTCCTTTGCACGAGCTGATTGACCAAGCCGCGGAACTGTTCCGTCGTGGGAATGTCCGCGTGACTGATCCCATCGCCCACGTACACGATGTGTCGAGGAACACGATCCTCGCGATCAAACGTGGCAGCGGCTCGCGCGAGTCCTTGAACCAGATCGGTCGATCCGAGTGGTGCTCGGCGCTGGAGCTGTTGCAGCGCCGTCTGCAGATTCGCGTCCCCGGTTGTCGTAAAATCGCTGGACAACGGAACGAACTGCAGGTCGATGGCGGCCAGATGCGCACGACTTTCCGCGGGAATTCCCTTCAGCAGAGTCTGTACGGCATCGATCGCGTCCTGACGGTAGGCACCCGTTTGACTAGCGGAAGTATCGACCAGAATCAGTACGTCGCTGGTCGGCGCGGCGGGCGTGTCAGCCGGCGGCTGCAGACTCAGTGCGAAGTAGCGTGAGCCGTTACCATCCTCGAACGTCATCAAGGTGGCGGCGGTCGGTGGCGCCGACCGGGCCCAGCCCGGGATCCAGGCCAACAAGATGGCGATTCCCAAAGTAACGTGAATACGCTTTGACATGACGCGAACTCCCTCAATGGATGGGAACGCGGCAGGCTCTCTCTGTTCCGGTACGAGCGAGGCGCCTGCCGCGGTTGGAACCGCAGAGAAGACGGTGTTCAGGAACTGGAAGATCAACCTTCATTTTATTTGCTTATGGGGTTTGATGCCACCAAGAAATCGCTTTCGATTCCCCAGTTTTACTATGCTGGTGCCGACGATCCTCCCCTCCATCTGCCGCGATCGCTGGAACAGGACCAGCCCGTCGGGTGCGGGGGGAAAACGGAGGCGACAGCGCAGCGCGCGTTCAGTGGATTGAACGTTTTGCCGCTGCGCCGTGTGCCTTCCCCCCAAGCGTGGAGCAACTGGCGAAAGCCCTGACGCGCTGGTTTAATGAATCGAATTCGCGCCGCTGGGCGCCCGCAGAGAAATCCAACGCCCCGGGCTGGCCTTGAATACGGCCATCATCTGTCCGTTCCAGCCAACTTCAGAAGGAGCTTTCCATGCCTCCCTTGTCCACCTGCTCGCGACGTGACTTTTCGCACATCCTGCTGGCCGCCGGCACTGCCGCCACGCTGCCCGGTATGGGTGCGGCGCGAGCCGCCGGATCGACCGAGCCGTTGTTCCGCATCTCCCTGGCGGAATGGTCCCTGCACAAGATGTTGTTCGCCGGCGAGCTGGATCATCTGGAGTTTGCCGGTTACGCCAAGCAGCAGTTTGGCATTGAGGCGGTGGAGTACGTCAATCAGTTTTTCAAAGACAAGGCCGAGGACGCGACCTACATCGCGCAAATGAAGCAGCGGGCGAAGGATGCCGGCGTGAAAAGTCTGTTGATTATGTGCGACGGGGAAGGACGACTGGGTGATCCTAGTCTGAAGGCACGACAGCAGGCTGTCGAGAATCACTACAAATGGGTTGCTGCTGCCAAGAAACTTGGTTGTCATTCGATTCGCGTGAATGCGGCCAGCGAAGGCTCATACCAGGACCAGTTGTTTCGCGCGGCAGACGGGCTCCGGGCGCTGACCGAGTTCGCCGCGGAACATGACATCAATGTGCTGGTGGAGAACCACGGCGGCCTTTCGTCGAATGGGCAATGGCTGGCCGAGGTCATGAAACAGGTCGATTTGCCGCACTGTGGGACCCTTCCGGATTTTGGCAACTTTCGCGTGGGATCGGGACAGGACTACAACCGCTACAAGGGCGTCCTGGAATTGATGCCGTTCGCGAAAGCAGTCAGTGCGAAGTCGCATGATTTTAATCAGCAGGGAGACGAAACCCACACCGACTACCTGATGATGATGAAGATCGTCCTCGCCGCAGGGTACCACGGGTATGTGGGTGTCGAGTATGAAGGGCAGTCACTGAGCGAACCGGAGGGCATCGCGGCAACGAACAAGTTGCTACAGCGCGTGCGCGAGCAACTCGCGTAGGCCGAAAAAGGAAGTGAACTGCCCTG
Organism: uncultured Planctomycetaceae bacterium; assembly: GCA_963776055.1. Lineage (GTDB taxonomy): Bacteria > Planctomycetota > Planctomycetia > Pirellulales > Pirellulaceae > CAVZLD01. The sequence continues at coordinate 91,842 of CAVZLD010000003.1, forward strand.
CGCGGAATCCACGCGCCGTTTTGTGAGCTCGCTCGGCCACGGTCGCAATCGTCACGAGTTTCCAAGTTTTCGTGCCAGCCGATGCAATTCTCGAGCGAGCGCGTGTCGCACGAACGGGTGGCGATCGTGGCGGTATGGTTTTGCGTGGATCGCATTGCTTTCGAGCAGCCAGGGCGAGACGGCGCCAGGGCGAGACGACGAATCGCAAGCCTCACACAGCACTAATCGAGAGTTACGTGATCCTGAAGTGATCGGATCAGATCAGCCGTGCTCCGCGGGACGCCGTTCATGAGATCGCGGCCGCCCAGCAGCAGTTTTGGCATGCGCGGTCCCGAGCCACTCAGGCCGCCATAAATTTCAGCCGCCCGGCGCAACGTCTCCGAGATCCAGGGGTCCTGTTCCGCTTTCTGCAGCGGGGATGCACCGACGCGCCGCTCCGCCACTTCGCGTGCCTGCTCCAGTGTCAGATGGCCCTGCCGCTCAAATAGTGCATCATGAAAACCAGGAAACTGCTGCGGATCGGCACGCCACACGGCCAGTCCCAATCGAGCCAGTTCGCAAGCGTCGGGATGATCGGGAACACTGGGGAGTAGATGCGGATTGCAGCTGCGGTTCAACGGCGTAGGAACGACGATCACCGCCAGTTTACGCGGGTAGAGCCGCAAGAGCCGATCCAGTTCTTCATGCATTTCGCGGCAAGTCTCACACGTGTAGTCGAAGTACTTGACCAGAATGTGTTCCGCCATTGGGTCGCCCAACAAGGGGATTTCGCCGATCGTGTACCGAATTCCGCCGCGCATGTAGGTCACTTCGCGCGGCGCCAACTCCGCTCCGTTGGGCGTGATGCCCATCGGGCGATCTTCGGGAGGCGACGCCGGGGGCGGAACCGGAGAATCGGCGACCGACGAGACGGTTGACTGAGGGGAGCCCGACGCAGCCAGCAATGCGTCTCCGGTCAGTTGCCGGACTTCATGCGTTGCGGGTTGGGGGCCCCACAGTTGTCCACCAATCCAACCGACCATGGTAACGACAGCCAGCCAGCCAGCCGTTTGCGCCGCGGCCACTCGTCCCGGAAACGCGTGAGTCGCCAGGTTTCGCCAGAGGATTGCAGCGATCAACAGACCGCAAACGTGCATCAGGCTGCAATACGAGCAGAATCGTTTCTCGAGGAAGGCCTGCAACGCAAAGAACCAGAGCGCCGCGCCGACCAAAACCAGAGTACCCGCCAGCGCCAGCGTGCGACTCCACCAACCGTTCAGCCCGCGGGCAATCAGCCCCCCTAGCCCGATGTAGGTCAGCAAGGCCCAGAGACTGACCGGCAGCAGAAACCAGCTTCCCCAACGGCCTCCCAACAGGCTTGCGCATCCTTCGTCGCCGCCGCATCCGCGAAGATAGGAGATCTTTCCCGTGAACGTCATGACCACGAGTGCCCCAGCGACGAGTGCAGCCAGGCTGACGACCGCGAGCAGCAACCCGCGTTGTGCTTTCGATAGCCACGGTGCCGGTTGTGCGGAAGCTTTGGCGGGGAACAAAGGTACAGGATGCATGACTCAACGATAGGTTTCAACCCGTTTTTCAGCAAGCAAGCAGAGATCGATCGCAGGCTGGGAATGCCACCAGGATCGGAGGACGTGGGCGAATCCTTGCGGCGCCGAAACCGCGCCCGAGCTCCGGCTCATAATCGATGACCGCGGATGTTGGGATGCTGGGAGCAGCTTCTCGAGGTCGAGTTCCGCTACAATAGGGCAGTTGTCAACCAATACGTTGAGAATCAATCGAGATCCAGGCTTGACCGGCAGCAAATTTCCGCGCGAGATCGACGATCAAGGTAACCCTTTGGCTGTCAATGCGTCGTGGCTGATGCGCCTTCGGTGGGTTGCCGTTACAGGCCAGTTGATCACGATCGGTGTGACCGGGACGTTGCTTGGCGTAGCGCTTCCGCTCGTCCCTCTGTTGGCGATTGTGTTCTCTACCGGGCTGACAAATCTCGGGCTGTGGCTGTGGCTGCAGCGATTTGAGTGTTCGCCAGGCTCAGGCACTAGCCCAAGTTACGGGCAGGAGCTTTTGGCGGCGATCCTGGCGCTCGATTTGGCTTCGCTGACAGCCTTGCTGTATTGCACGGGCGGTCCGGCGAATCCTTTCTCCGTTTTTTATCTCGTCAACCTGGCGGTATCCGCGATCGTATTGCCCCGATCTTGGGGATGGGCCCTGACCGGTTGTGCGGTGGCCGGCTTCGGTTGGCTGCTGATGTTCCACGTTCACCTACCGGAACTCGCTCGACCCTTGGGTGAAAACACGCGAATCCTGGGACGCGGCGTGACGTTGGCCGACCTCGGGCAATTCGTGGCGGTTGCAACCTCGCGGTCGTCATCACGCATTTTGTCCAACGCGTCATCCATCAACTGGAGCGGACACAGGCGGAGTTGCGGCGCGTGGAGCAGGAGCGGTCGCGCAGCGAGAAACTGGAAGCCTTGGGGACGTTGGCCGGTGGGGCCGCGCACGAGCTGGCAACGCCCCTTTCCACTATTGCCGTCGTAGCCACCGAAATGGCGCATGAACTGGGACGCCATGCCGAGGATGATGAGCTGCGCGAAGACATGAATCTGATTCGCGCGGAAGTCGATCATTGCCACCGCATTCTGCATCGAATGACCGGCCGCGCGGGGCAGTTGGTGGCGGAGCCACCGCACGACATTCGTGTTGCCGATTTCGTGGAGCGAGTGCTGCAGGAAATGCACTCCGCCGACCGGATCGATCTGTCCCTTCCTGAGTCGCTCGACGACACAACCGTCTGTGTTCCGCCGGAAAACCTGGCACAGGCGATGCGGGCCGTACTGCAGAACGCGACTCGATGCCAGCGGTCCAGAAGGTCGCGTCACGCTTCGCGTCGAACGACGAGATGAACTCCTCTGTTGGATTATCCGCGACACGGGGCCCGGAATGGATGCCGAGACGCTGGCTCGCGCTGGAGACCCGTTCTTCACCACAAAAGAACCCGGCCGTGGGATGGGATTGGGGCTCTTTCTGGCACGGAGCGTTGTCGAACGGCTCGGCGGAACGCTTCGCCTCGAATCTGTCTTGCAGCAGGGGGTCACCGTAACAATGGAGTTGCCCTGCTGACCCGCATGATTCCACACGGTCCGGATGATTCCCCAAAGATAGGGCGATCGCCTCGACTTCGCATGTGACGTCCGGCACCCATAAATACTGGAATAAACGCACGCGATCGCGAGCCGACTGGTACACACGCCGTGCTTGGCTTCTCCGCAACGATTGCGATCGTCACGAGTTACGTCAATTACCTGCCCGTCCATGGAGTTTCCATCGGAATCACTCGCCAAGATTCCTCGACCGAGCAAACGCTGTCCTCCGGCTTGGTCCAGGCGTCGATTCCGTCCGGATTCCCGTTATGGGTGCTTGTTGTTTCGCGGATAATTTCTGAGAAAGTGAACTGTTCCCGGGTAGCGCATTGCCTCCACCGCCGCGGGCACGAGAAATCCAAGCCCTTTGTCACAGCGAAGAGATGACAACGACCGCCCATCCCAGAAGCCCGTCGCGCTGCACGATTGCCAATCTTCATCCCGACCTTACCCTCCTCGAGAGAGCCGAGTCTGCCGTGTCCATTCTGCTTGTCGACGACAGTCACATGTTCCGAGAACGACTGGCACGCGCCTTCCGGCAACGTGGGTTCAAGGTGCTGACGGCCGGCGACTACGAACAAGCGATCCAGGTTGCGAAACGCCATCCACCGATGCTCGCCGTCGTCGATCTCCGAATGCCTGGGCGGAACGGGTTGGAGCTGGTTCGTGATTTGCACGAGCTCAACGGTGCGATTCGCATTCTTGTGCTGTCCGGTTTTGGCAGCATCGCGACGGCGGTCGACGCTGTGAAACTGGGCGCGGTCAACTTCCTGCCCAAGCCGGCGGATGCGGATGACATCCTGGCGGCGTTCGAGCGATCGGAGTCGGCGACGGCCGAAGCACCGACCGAGAATCAGGCGGTTCCTTCACTCGCACGCTGTGAATGGGAGCACATCCATCGTGTCCTGGCCGACGCCGGGGGCAATATTTCCGAAGCCGCTCGCCGCCTGGGAATCCACCGACGATCGCTGCAGCGGAAACTGCGCAAGCGAGCACCGGAGTAGCCGCCGGTTACGCGGATGTGACCCTTGGAGGGGGCCAAGCCGTTTGCCGGAGAACCGGTAACGGTCATCTCGCCAAAAAACCGCCGCAGAAAATGCTCGCATTCCAGAATCTCCGTTCCCGCTCCTGTGTTTTGAAGTTGCGCCTTCGGCGTGCATCGTAACCCGAAGCGTAAGCGTACGACGACCGCTCAGGATTCCGCGCGGACGCTTTCTGATGTTGCGCGTTTCGATCTTTCTCAACCCGAAGCGTAAGCGAGGGAACACTTTCGAACCGTTGGGAGGTGTCTCCCTCGCTGACGCTTCGGGTTAGGATTTCGCGGGCATTCCGCACATCGGAGGAGGGAAATTCGGAAATGTGCAACTTCAAAGAGCGTAAGCGAGGTAACACGTTAGACCCGTCAGGATGTGTTTCCCGCGACACTTCGGGTTCGGATTTCATGGGCTTTCCGCACCGTGGACGAGGGGGATTCTGGGGAATGGGCAAGTTCAAAACGAACGCTTCGGGTTACGATGCGATGCCACATTTCGGCCGCAAGGGGATTCCCGAACGGGCCAGTGCGAAGCTTCGCATCTCCTGCTGGGAGGTTGTGCGGCTTTGGCGATCTCTCAATCTTGCAGGAGTGGACCAACTCGTATCACGCACCCTGCCAGCGGGAGGGTGAGTCAACTTCTCCCGAATATAGCACCCCAAGGCTGCACTACTGCTTGCGGGAAAGGGGCGAATGAATGCGGCTGCTTGACTGGACGCGGCGGTAGCCGACCACCGCCCACGATGGACCCGGTCAGGGGGATTTTCGGTCCGGGGAACTCCTTGTCGGTCTGCTGCGTCTACAGGTCGTACGACTTATGCTTTCCCAGAGCATCCTTCTGGCGGATTTCTGTTTGGGAGCCGGCGATCATGATGAAGCACAACGTGCTGTTTTTTGCCCTGTTTTTGAGCCTGATCGGGGGCTCGGTCTCCTCCTTGGCGGCGAGAATGCCGCGAACGAGAGCGATCCGCGGGAGGAGTTACGCGAACAGACGATCTACATTCCGTACGAGAAATTGCGGCGGACCTTCGAGCAGCAGGGCCGCGGGGTATTTCTACCGTACGAGAAATTTCAGGAATTGTGGCAGGCCGCCCGGGATGCGCAGCCCAAAACGGCCCCCACCGAACCGCCCGTCCAAGCGATCATTACCGAGATTTCCAATCAAGCGGAGGTCCGCGATGACGCACTGCATGTTCGGGCGGAATTGAAGATCGATCTGTTGGGTAAGGGGTGGATCGAGGTTCCCTTGCGATTGAAGGATGCGGCGCTGCTGTCCGCTCGAGTGGGCGAAGAACCGGCACGGGTCGTGTCGGATCCTGGCGGAGGACATCGCCTACTCTGGAACCAGTCCGATACCGAATCCTCACAGATCGAACTGCAATTGGAATACGCCCGGGCAATTACGAAGGCACCGGCTCGGAATTCGGTGGAGTTCGATGCGCCGCTCGCTCCGGTGAATCGCTGGCGGATCCGGATTCCCGAAGCGGGGGTGAAGGTCAATGTCCACCCGCTGCTCGCAGCCACGGAGGTGCCGGCCGACGATTCGGCCGCCGATTCGCCGGACGATACCGCGGGAACGGTCGTGCTCGCCTTCGTCGGTGCGGCACCGATAGTTCGCATCGACTGGACGCCACGGGCCGAGGGAGCCACCGGGTTGGATGCCCTGGTCAGCGTGCAGGCCGAACAAGAGTTCGTGGTCGACCAGGGGGTGACGCGGACGCGCACAGCTGCATTACGAGATCAGCCGCGCGGAGCTTTCCGAACTGAGAATCAAGGTGCCGGCCGACCAGAAGGTGGTCAACGTCGCCGATCCCAATCTGCGCCAGTGGAACGTGGAATCTACCGGCGATGACCAGACGATTACCGTGGGCTTGTTCCAGCCCGCTCGCGATCGTCAATCGATTCTGATCGAGCTCGAGAGATTTCAGCCGGAAGAGCAGGGGACCGTCTCGGTGCCTACGGTCGAGGCCGTCGGCGTGGGACGGCAGCGAGGCGTTGTACTGGTGCGCTTAACCGATTCGTTACGGGGCGAAACGATCCGTCGGACCGGCCTTTCCCAACTAGACCGCGAAGAAGTTCCGGAGCATCTTCGAAACACGCCGTGGGCCCACTCCTTCCAATACGCCTCCCTCCCGTTCGACTTGGCGCTGCAAGTCGCGCAAGTGGAACCGAGGATTCAAGTGGATCATCTGGTCGAGGCCTTCGTGGATCCGTTGGGCGTAACGCTCGAGCTGTTCGCCAATTATGACATCCAGCGGGCAGGGGTTTTCGAGCTGCTGTTGGATCTGCCGCCCGGTTACGAAGTGCAGCAGGTCCGCGGCCACGCCGCGGCCGGTGCCCAAGCGGCGGTTGTCGACACGCATCTGGTCGACGAATCCGAGCCCGACCGGCCTCGACTGCGGGTCAACCTGGCCGCGAAGGCGCAAGGCCCGACCGGCTTGCGAGTCGATCTGCTGCGCCGGCTGGATGATCCGAATCTGCTCAGTCCGACCGGTCAGTCGACCTCCCTCTCGCTCGTTCCGCCCCGCGCCGCCGACCCCCGCCTGGCTCGCAGTAGCGGTCGATTGGTGGTTTACGCGCCGGAGAGCCTACGCGTATCGATCGATCAACTGGACGGCCTTCGGAATGTCTCGTTCGAGGAGGCGTTTCAGGAAATGGCTTCCCAGCGGGGCGGACGCTACGCGGAGATGCGACCGGTGCAGGCAATGTTCTTCTCGGACGCGACGGCTTCCACCACACTGTCGATTCAGCGCAAGCAACCGTATGTCACCGCGCAGCAGCTGCTTGAGGTTCGCATCGAGCCGGGCGTGACAAAATACGTTGCGACCTTTTACTACAACATCCTCTATAGCGGCGTGAAATCACTGCGAATCGATCTGCCTGCCGAGATCGCCAGCCGTGTTCGTAATCAGACGAAATCCTTACGCGAATCGGCTCTCGAAGAGGCGGATGGACTGGTCGGCTGGGTGTTGGAAGGGGAAAGCGAGTTGCTCGGCGACCAGCAAGTCAAGTTGACCTGGGAGTCGCCGATCGAAGACTTGGGCTTGGGAAAAAGCGTCGACCTGCAAGTTCCGCGGTTGATGCCACGCGAAGTGGATCGAGCCGAAGGTCAGGTCGTCCTGGTGAAGTCCGAAACGATCGACGTGCAGCCCAAGGGGACGCCCGAAGGTCTCGATCCGATCGATCCAGAACACGATTTGATCGGCACGGTTCGGATTCCGGACGCCGCCGCCGCGTTGGAATTTCAGGATGATTGGGAGCTCACTCTGACGGCGACGCGGTACCAGCTGCAGATGTTGAAGCAGACCAGTATCGAGCAGGCCGTGTTGCGGATGGTGATTACACGCAGTGACCGTGTCGCTGTCCAGGCTCTCTATCGAATGCGCAGCAATCGACAGCGGCTGCAGATTCGACTTCCCGAGCAAGTCGTTTCCGGCAAAACGGTACTCGACGCGGATCCGCTGCGCATCAACGGGCGACGCGCGACGCTGGAAGAGGGCGGTGACAGTCAGTCCTACTTCGTTCCTTTGGTCGGCCTGAATGCTGATCAGCCGTTTCTGCTCGAATTGCGTTACACGATGGCCGGCGGTGCCGAGAAACTGGTCTATCCAAGTTTTCCCGACGAGCCGGCAACGCAGAAGGTCAACCTGGTGGCGTACGTTCCCCAGGAGCGGACCTTTCTGGGCATGATGGGGCCGTGGACCGACGAGCTTCGCTGGGTTCGACGTGGCGTCGGTGGCTTTGGCGTCCAGCGGCCTGTGCCGCGGACCAGCGTCCAACAGCTGCTCGGCCAGTTGACGCAGGGGATCGCGGTGACCGGCAATCCCGCAGAAGATTTTCCGGTGGACGGTCAGCCGCTGCTGTTCTCAACATTGCGACCACCGGCGCCGGACGTGGGTGCTCTGCGACTCCACACGATATCCACTCGTTGGTTGTACGGCCTCATGTTCGGTTTGGTATCGCTGGTGGGGATGGCGCTGGTCTGGCGGCCGCTACGGGAACGTATCATCGTCGTTTGCACGTTCCTCGCCGCGCTGGTGCTGCTGGGTGTCTTTCTGCCGACCTTCTCACGAGCGATCCTGAACCAGATCCTGCTGCTGGCGGTGGCACTCGTCCTGCTGCTGTGGCTCGTGGTCTTCTTCCTCCGGTCCCTGTCGCGTTTGTCGCAGTGGAACCCGGAATGGCCTTGGTCCCGAACCTCGCAACACAACTCGGATGCCCCGGTGGAGTGTGTCGCTTCGTCGGCCACGACCGGGCAAGCCGCGGGCACCGAGCAGGCGGACGCCGACTCTCGCCAGGAAGGAGGGACGCACGATGAGTCCTAGAGCCGTTTCCACGGAGCGAGTTTCGATTGGCCTTCCGGAGGGATGTCCAACGTCCTCCCCGGCCGCTACCGCGTCCGACCCTCCCGGAAGTAAGTCGTGCTGCGTTGTTTCACCCTCTCGGAAGGAGCGTGAAGTTCGCAAGATGAAGTCCGTGGGGAGACCGCCCGTCCGCCAGTGGCTGATCGCTCTCCTGATCGGGTGGGTTACCGCCACGTCGATCGGTGCGGGCGAACCGAGTCATGTGCGGGAGCTATACGTGCCGTTCGAGGATCTCGAACGAGTGTTGGAAGCGGCCGGGCAGAGAGTCTTCTTGACGCGTCAGGAATACGCGAAGCTGCTGCAACAGGCAGACCGGACCGCGGACGATCCCCCTCCCTTGTCAATGGCGCTTCTGAGTGCCAGGTACGAGGTGACGGTTGCGAACAGTCGCGCCCAGTTGACAGGCCGCATTCTGTTGGAAACGACGGTCGACCGCCTGCAGGCCGTACCGTTGGACTTGGCGCACGTCGGCGTTCAACGCGCTACGCTCGACGGACAACCGGCGGCGATCGGAATGCAGGACGGGCAGACCGTTCTGTTCGTGTCCGGCCGTGGCCGGCATGAACTGATCCTGGAGATGGTGCTCCCGGTGGAAGTCACCGCTGCACGGCAGAAGCTGCAGTACCGACTGCCGACGGCCGCCGCGATGCAGTGGCGATTGGTGGTGCCGGGGGATGTCGAAATTCGCGGCGGCGCTGAGGTTCTCCAGCGCGAGGTCGATACGGCGGCGGGTGTCACGCGGTTCGAACTACTGCCATCGTCGGGCGATACGACGTTGGAAATGACGCTGAATAACCGCCTTGCGCAGCAGCAGTCGGTCGTTGTCGCGCGACAAGTCATTGTGGACGAGCTGACGGAAGCGTACGAGCGACTCCATGCGATTGCCTCGATGAAGATGTTGCACGGTGCCTCACAACGGTTTCGGATCATCTTGCCGGATGAATTTGAAGTTACGCGCGTCTCGACACCGCAGATGGCTCGGTGGGAGGTCACGCCATCGGGCGAACAGCAAATCTTGGAGGTCCAGCTGCGGAGTCCCGAAAGCGGTACGGTCGTCATTCAGCTGACCGCCGAGCGGACGGCTCCACCACTGACCGGGTGGCGAATGCCGCAGTTGCAGCCCTTGGATGTGGCGGGATGTGTTTCTGCTTTTGGCTTGTTGGCCGAGGACCGCTTGCGACTCAAGTCACTCACGCCGAAAGGCTTGATCCCCATTGATACGCGAACGCTCACCGATCGGCTGCCGCCCAGCGTATTGGCCGCGGATCCGGGGGCACCCGCCGTCCGACCGCTGGCGGCGTACTATGCTCCGCAGACCGACTACTCCCTGGCGGCAGATTTGGAGAAGCCACCGGGCCGTCTCGACGTGACCAGCAACGTGCTGCTGACGTTGCAGGACGCCGGACTGGAGCTTCACGGCGGGTTTGCACTGACTCCGGATGCCGAGCGAATCTTTGATTGTCAGTTTTCCGTCGAACCCGGTTGGGAAGTGACCGAAGTTACTTGCCAGGGAGCAGAACTACCCTTTGAACGGTTTCAGCTCGCCGGCGAGCGGGAGCGAATTCGCATTGCCCTACCGCAGGGCGTCCAACCGGGTCAAACCGTCAGCTTCCAGTTTCATGCGATCAAGACGCCCGATGGGTGGCTCAAAGACTGGTCGGAACAGGAGCTCCAATTTCCATCCTTCACCGTGGTCAATGCAACAACCGAACGCGGAGGACTGGCGGTTCAAGTTCGCGATGACCTGACCGTGCGACCGGAACGGACGAGTGGCGTCACACCGCTCGATGATCGCAACAAGGCGGCCTTCAACCTGGCCGAGGTCCCCACGGCGTTGGCCTATCGCTATGAAGGATCGCCTTGGGAGATTCAACTCCACGCGGAGCGAAAGCCACCACGGATCACGGCGGAGACATATTCCTTCCTGAAGATCGAACCGGGCAATTTGCGGGCGAATTATGAGGTCTTCTACCGAGTGTTGGAGGCTCGGACCCGGACGCTGGCTTTTCTGTTGCCCGAAACAACTCCCGTGGAACTGTCGATTGTCGGTCTGGACGGAACGAAGTTGAAGTCTTCCTCGCCGCAGGAGGTGGTCGACGGTTTCCGCCGTTGGGACGTGCAGTTGGTGGCACCGACGGACGGATTGATTCACCTGGCTGTCAGTTTCCAGCAGCGGTTGGATAATGCGTCGGCTGCTCCGGACGAAGGCGGTACGCAACTGTTGAAAGACTATCCACTGGCCCTGATTCGCGCGGCCGACGTGGACTACCAAAGCGGCACCGTCGCGGTGGAAGGTAGCGCTGAACTGGAAGTGGAATTGAAAACCGACATTCGCAAAGTGGACGTCGGCGAGCTGGTCGATGCCGCCTACCGCCCCGGTCGACGTCTGTTGGGTACTTACGGTTTCGTGGGTGATCCGCAACCGATTGCGGCCAACGTTTCTCGCCCGCAGGGGTATCACATTCCGGAAGCAATCGTGAAACGGGGCGAGCTGGTTACGGCGGTCTCCGCGGAAGGACTGAGCCAGACGGCAGCCCGATTCCTGCTGCGTACGAAAGCTTCCTTCATGGAGGTGCGGTTGCCGGCCGAATCGGTGGTCTGGTCCGTGCTGCTGGACGACAAACCATCCAAGCCGCAGCGAGTGGAGCAGCGGTTGTTGATCAGTCTTCCGCCGGCACCAGATGCGACCGTCCGAGACTTGCGGATTGTCTATGAAACGCCCGTTTCGTCGCTCGGAATGCGCGGGACGATAACGCTTGATGCGCCGCGACTTCAATTGCGTGACAAGGACGCGTCGACGGCGATGGACGTTCCCTTGGCTGACCTTGTCTGGCAGGTACATGCACCGGAAGGTTTTCGCTTGGCCGATTCGCGTGGTACAGTCTTCCCGAATTGGAGTGACCCCGAAACTCGCGCACGGTTGGCCGAACACCGGTCCGCCTGGCAACAGATCACCGAAGTGGCGACGACGGGCGGGCCCTGGATCCTCGCTGCCCGAGCGCAGACCGACGCACGCGCAAGGAGATCTTCCAGCCGGTCCTTCCGACAATCCTCGCCACTCAGCGAAGAGGCGATCCGGGAACGCGAACGGCGACCGGCCGTTACTTACCTTCTCCGACGCATCCGACGAAGCGAAGCCGGCCCCGGCGGCGGAGATGCCACAGCAGGTCGAACACCTATCCGATCGCCTCGACTCGTTCGAATCCGACCAACCGATCGCGGGAGGTTCCAATCTGATCGCCGAAGGGGCGGTTGCCGGTGAGCCAGCCGCTGCCGCCGCTGCGCGGCAAGAGCTGGGCGCTGGAGGGCCTGCGCAGTCTGAAAATCGATCTCGCTCCTCGCGACGCTCCGCTTCGATTTCAGAGCCTCGGATCGGATCCGACACTGCAGATCGGGCTGGTGGATGGCCGTCGGATCGATCTTCTGGCATGGAGCGCGGCGCTATTGGTGCTGCTCGGTGGTCTGCTGCTTCTGCGCAACTCGGCGTCCACCCAAACGCGATTCGTGCTGGGCGTCCTGGTCGTTGCCACCGTCGTGCCGTTATTCCTGGGTGGGTATCGTCCCTGGGGAGCGACCTTCGACTTTGCCATCTACGCGGCTCTGCTGTTGATCCCGGTCTATCTTGTGGCCGCACTATGGCGGCGGTTGGTTGCCGTTGTGCAACCGATGTTCGTCCCGCAGGCGACCGCGATGTTGCTGGCGGTCTGCCTGACGGCGGTCGCCGATGCACAACCACCGGCCGAACCGATCCGTATGCCCCCCGCCGGTCCGCTGAGCGTACAGATCGTGGAACCAGACCCTCCCGCGAAAGTGCCCTCCGACGCGATTCTGGTGCCTTACGATCCCAGTAGCCCGGAAGATGCGACTAAGGCGGAACGGATCCTGGTGCCCTACGAACGCTACGTGGAGCTATGGAATCAGGCCAATCCGGACCAGCGTTTGACCCGCGACGCTCCACCAGCCCCGTACGCCTTCGCTGGTGGACAGTGGCGCACGACGCTCGTGGACGACGAATACCTGTTGATCGAAGGCGAATTGGAGTTCGACCAATATGTAGAACGGCCGGTGGCGGTGCCACTGAATTTCGGGGGGGGCGTCCTTCAGCGAGCGGAATTGGACGGGCGCCCCGCACGGATCCAACTGATCCAGGCGGCCGACCCGCCGCAAGCGTCGGCTGCGCAGACCCGAACCGTGCAATCGATGGAGGTCCAAGAACTCGCGACGTTGCACATGAACGGAGAAGGTCGAAAACAACTTGCGCTCGCGGTTCGTTATCGACTGCAACGCAACGGCGGCTGGCGCACCGTTCGTGGTCGGCTTCCCGGTGCCACGATCAATGCACTGGCACTGACCATCCCGGATCCAAGAACCGAGGTGCGGTTAAGCGGTGTCGTGGACCGCACCAGTTTCGAAACGACAGAACCGCAGGAACGCATCGACACCGCGCTGACGCCGGATGGCGCCTTTCAGATCGAATGGCGTCCAAAAGTCGGGCAGGCGACGGTCGATCGCAGCCTGACCGTTGAATCCGAGGTGGTGCTCGATGTGCAGGAGGATGGATTGCGATTGGCTTGGGCGATGCAGTTGAAGTTTCCTTTAAGCCAGCGGGACCGGTTTACGGTGCAATTGCCGGACGCCTACGTTGTGGAACAAGTTGAGGGGGACAATGTGCGTGGTTGGAAGGCAGAAGAAGGCCGACTGGAAATCACCTTGCTGAAGACCGCTCGCGATGCGCAGTCGCTCGTTCTGCATCTTTCTCGGCGCAGCCCGTTGGCTCAGAAGACATGAAGGTGTTGCAGGCTCCCGTGGTCGAAGTGGCGGAAGCCGTGTTGCATGAAGGGCGCCTGGATGTTCGTCGATCACCGCTGTTGGAACTGCGCGTCGTCGATACGGACGGTCTCACACGCACGGACCTGAGCACCGCTGCGGAGGAGAATTCGAGCCGTGTGGAGAGCCCCTTGGGCATCCGGCCCTTTCAAGCGTATCGCTTCACTCGAACACCGTTCCGACTGGAGCTCTCCGTCGTTCCCTCGCCCCTGCAATTGACGGCCGAAATCCAAACGCTGCTCCAGTGGTCGCTGGTGGAACGATCGTTGGAAAGCCGGGTGATCTTCCAGGGCTCGGGGCGACCGATCTATGCCATGACTCTCGCGATTCCGCCGCAACTGACCGTGGAGGGTGTGCAACTGGTCGGCGACGACAACTCGGCGTCGCCCGATGCGAAGATGCGGGGGCCGGTCGATTGCCAGTGGGCGGTCGACTCCGACGATGGCTCGCCACGGCTGCGCGTGTTTCTGATCGAAGGTCAGCTCGGAACCTTTTCGTTGCTGATTCGCGGATCATTAGAGGGCGGTGCCGCGGCGAACACGATGGAATTGCCGCGGATCACGGTCGAGCAAGTGGATCGACAGGAGACGACAATCGTCATTCGGACCGATCCCGGGTTCGATTCGCGCGTCGATACGCTGCAGGGATTGTCAGACGGTTTTGCTGCAACAGGCGTTCGGCTGGCTCAAGCCCGACCAGCGCAAATTGGCGCGGTTGGCGATCCGCTGCCCCGGAGAAGATTATGCGGGCCAATTGCGTTTGGAGCGGCGCCGCTGCGCGTGTCCTGCCAAACGATCAGCAATCTTGCCGTTACGAATCGGACTTTCGAGGAGACGATTCTGCTGGACTTCATGATTGAGGACGGTGGGATCGGCGAAGTCGCCTTCCTGTTGCCCGAGGCACTTCGCGGCGCGCGGATCCAAGCCCCGCTGATTCGCCAGAAGTCGGTGGAAGAGACGGATGATCCGGCATGGGTGCGCGTTCGTCTGGAATTGCAGGACGATATGGTGATGGATCAGTACCGCGTGCTAATCGAAATGGACCGGGTCTTGGATTCCGATCCGCATGCGGTTCCGATTCCGCGTGTGGAGACCGGTGTCACGACACGCCGCTTCGTCGCCTTGGAAACTCGCGGGCGGGAGGAAGTCGAGATGGAACCCTTCGGACTGGAACCGTTAAGTCGTGAACAGCGAGCGTGGCGACCGTTGGCGGAAATGCTCGGCGAAGAGATCCATCAGGCGTTCCTAGTGCAGCCGAGTGCCGAGAATCCTCGCTTGACAGTGCGAACCAAGGACCGCGAGGTCGTTGAAACTGCCGGTGCGCGGATCCTGTTGGCCGAAACGGTGCTGACGCTGGATGCCAGTGGTGCGTATCGGGGAGTCTTCACCTGCCATGTCGATAATCGTACGGAACAGTTTTTGGAACTGATACTGCCCGACGGAGCTCGACTCTGGACCGCCCACGTGGCGGGCAAGCCGGTCAAACCAATTACCGGCTCCGACAACGTCCGGATTCCGATCGTCAAGACCGCCGAAGGGGACTTGGATTATGAGGTGGTTTTGAAGTACGGCGGGCGGATGGATTTGATCGGCCGCTACGACCGCGTTGAGTTTCCTTTGATGCGCAGTCGCGAAATCCAGGTGGAAGAGAGCCAGGTTCGTGTATTTCTGCCGGATACTCACAAGTGGTTTGGTTTCGATGGCACGATGGGAATAGCCGCCGAGTCAGGCGACCTGTGGGCAGGGTACCTGAAATACAAGACACAACAAATTCGCACCGCGACAGAGAACCTGACCAGTGCCAACCCGTACACTCGGTTGCGGGCCCGGTCCAACCTCGTGCAACTGGGGCGCAAGATCGAGCAGCTGCAACAACTGCCGGACCACTATTCGATCGAATCAACGGGGATCCTTGCGGAAAGAGCTGGAAACGAATCGCAGCGTGTGGCGCGAGGCACAGCAGCAACTGGGTCGGCAGCAACAGGACGAGCTGGTCACCCGCTCTCGGGCAATCGCAAGCAACTGGGGGATTTGTATTTCCAACAGTCGACGGAAGTTGGGCGAAATGCCGTGAACACGCAGGGAGCGAACTTCGAATCGCTCGATCTTTCTGCCGCGATGGGGCGGGAGTGGCGGACGAGAAATCGACGGACAAGGAGTCAGCGGGCGAGGTCAAGCTGGGCCAAATCCAGGCCGAGTGGTTCGGCGAGACCGGATTGGGCACAGTGCCCGATTCCCGGGATGGGCGACCGCTCGCGTCGAGATCATTGTTGTACCCGGAAAACCGCCGCACCAATGGATGAGGCCCGTCCGTCCCGGGAATTGTCGAAAAGGAAGCCGCGAGTGCGGCACCTGACATTGCCGCGAAAGAGGAATTCGAACGGATCAAACAGCAAGCCGTCAGAAATCTCCCGCGGCGAACAGGGGGAGCAAGCAGAGGGACGACCGGAAAGCAAACTGGAACGCTTCCGCAACCAGTTGGAGAGTGGTGCCGTTGAGGAGGATGACTCCGCGGTCGGATCCCAGCTTTCCTATGTCGAGGGAGAATCACCCGTGGATGGCGTGCCGCGACAACCAAGCTCGGCGGCGTTTTCGTCTGATGGTCGGTGCAAACGTGCTGTCGGGCAGCCGGGCGATTTGCATCAGCTGGGCATGGCGGGGCAGATGCCGAGTGGGCCGGCGGCGACACCGTCGACCGGTCTGGCGAGCCTGGATATCGAGTTTCCGCTGCGGGGCACGGAGTATCGTTTTACCACGCCCGGCGGCGATACGAACATTGCGGGCCGCGCCATCGAGCGGCCGTTGCTGTCACGCTCGATGCGACTGCTGGCCGTCACGCTCGTGCTGGCCCTGGTGGGGGTGATCTATCCGCGAGTCCGCCGCTCGTCGATCGATGCGGTGCTCAACCGTGGCGTCTGCCTCTTGCTAATCTTCGCCGGCTTGATGCTGGTGCTGCTGGCCCCCTGGATTGGGCTTGCGGCGCTCCTGATCGGTAGTCTCCAATTTGCTCGCCTGACTTGGCTGCGCCGCACGGCATGATCGACGTGCAGTCGATCGTCGGCGGAACGCCCGCAACAGACGCGGATCGTGCGGTTGGCCGGAGCCGGCGAGGAGCCGCTGGCAGTGCAACCAGCAGCCATAGGAGCCCGCATGGCGAGTGAGAAAACACTGGCGATCGTCATTCGACTGGTCGATTTCAGTGAATCAAGTTACGTAGCAACGCTCTTTACTGAGGATTTCGGCAAGATCACCGGGCTAGCAAAGGGTGCGCGACGGCCGAAAAGTGCATTTGAGAACGCCCTTGACCTGCTGGCGATCTGTCGCGTAGTGTTCATCCGCAAATCTTCCGAATCGATGGACCTGTTCACGGAGGCCCGATTAGAGCAACCGTTCCGTGCCGCGGCTCGCGACCTGATGCGCTTGTACGCTGGGTTCTACGTGGCGGAATTGCTGGAGGCATTGACCGATCAGCGAGACCCCCATCCCCGGCTGTTCCGCAGTGCGCTCGTCGCATTACGGAACATCAACGGTGACGCAGATGTGGCCACCGAGGTACTGCGTTTTGAATTGATGATGCTGAAAGACCTGGGACACCTGCCCTCGCTGTCCGATTGTGTCGAATGCGGTCGTCCGCTCGAGGCACAGGGGCAACGCGTGGCCTTTGGCCTCGTGGCGGGAGGCGTCTTGTGCGGCGACTGCAAGCTGCGACAGCGACCCGTCGTCGCCGTTCGCCGCACGGCGATGCGTGTGCTGCAGCAACTGTGCAGCGATCGTGGGTTGGATCAGCCGGCGGAAGTGGACCGGGCGATTCGCGGAGAATTGCGAGGCTTACTGACCAACTATCTCAGTCATTTGCTCGGCCGCCGGCCGCGAATGGCTCCTTTTCTGAAAACACTGCGGTAGTCAAAACGAGTGGCAACACACGCCAGTTACGCCATGGCGTCGAACGTTCGTCGCGTGACCTCCGTGCACGAGGTGCTACCGACGATTGCTTCCCAAGGGTGACAAGGATGTCTCGTATGAATCGTCAAAGCGAATCCAGCAGTATGTTGCGTCGGTCCGTCGCTACCTGCGGGTTGGCCGGGCTGGTCTGGTCTCTGGCGGGTTGCTGCGCAACGGGCGAAATGCCCGGGCCTTCGCCGGTGGGACAACCGGTGACCGTTCGCGGACAGGACGAGTCGGATGGTTTGCTGAGTGCCGTGAACCCGGCACGACTGTTGGATGCTGCCAAGCGAGGCGTGGGTCTGGGGCCCGATCAAGACGTGGCCAAGCAGGCCTTTGCCGATGCAGAAAAGATTTTTGTCGAAGCGACCGCACTCCAGGGGACCCAGCGCACGAAGCGGTTCTTGGAGGCCGCCGAATTGTACGAGAAGGCAGCTAACCGCTGGCCCGATTCGGCGCTGCAGGAAGATGCACTGCTGATGTTGGGCGAGAGTCGCTTCTTCGCCGACCGCTATCCTTCCGCCGCAGAAGCGTACGAAATGTTGGTCAAGAAATACCCCAACTCGCGCTACATGGACACCATCGACAAACGCCGTTTCTCCATGGGGCGTTACTGGATTGAGCACCAGGAGCTCAATCCCGACTGGGCGATCACACCCAATTTGCTCGATCGTGACCGACCGCTGTTCGACAAGTTCGGACACGGAGTCCGCGTGCTCGATAAGATTCGCTTCGATGACCCGACCGGCAAACTGGCGGACGATGCGACGATGGCCGCTGCCGTAGCGCAATTCAAAGCCGGGAACTACTCGCGAGCCGACGAGCTGTTTACCGACGTGCGGCGTTCCTTTCCCAACAGCGAACACCAGTTCCAGGCGCACCTGTTGAGCCTGAAATGTAAATTGAAGTTCTACCAGGGACCGGACTACAGCCTGAAACCGATGGATGACGCGGAAGAAATCCTGAAACAGATTCACCGGCAGTTTCCCCAAGAGGCAGCCCAGGCGCGGGAGTACCTGACGAACGCCTGGAAAGAGATCCGGATGAATAAGGCGATGCACGATTGGTCCATGGCCCAATACTATGATCGGCGGAACGAGCACGGCGCGGCGCGGGAATACTACCAGCGCGTCCGGGATCACTACTCCGATACGAGTTTGGCGAAGGATGCTACCGATCGATTGCAGCAGATTTCGGATGAACCCGATAAACCCAGTCAGCCTCTGCCCTGGGTGACCCGGATTTTTCCCACGCCGGACCGCGAGAAACCCCTCGTTGCCCGCAACCCGTTGGATTCGCTAAAACGTTGAATGTCGACATGAAGCCCGATGCCCAGGTGCGCTGCACGGTCGCTTTGCTCCTGCTGGTCCTGGCCGGTGGATGTGCCGGCTACCAGTGGGGACAACGCACGTTGTATCGCCCCGACGTGCGGACGGTTCACGTCCCGATCTTCCAATCGGATAGCTTCCGCCGCAATTTGGGGGAGCGTCTGACCGAAGCGGTCGTGAGGGAGATCCAACTCAAAACGCCCTACCGGTTGGCCCCCGCCGAAACGGCCGACAGCCTGCTGCGCGGTCGGATCATTTCCGAAACAAAGGATGTCATGGCGGAAGATTTTTACGATCAGCCCCGCGTGGTGGAAACGGATATGGTGGTCCAAATCGACTGGACCGGCCCGCAGGGAAATCTGCTCGCCAATGCCGTGACCGTTCCCTTGCCCGAGTATCTGTTGCACGTGGGACAGACCGAGCAGTTGATCGCCGAGGGCGGCCAATCGGTCGCCACCACGCACCAACTGGTGATTGAGCGTCTGGCCGAACAGATCGTTTCGCAAATGGAAATGCTTCCGTGGTAGTCGGCTGGCGGTTACGTGACCGGGAAATTCACCCATCGAAGATTCCCTTGCTGATGGGGATCGTCAACGTGACCCCCGACAGCTTTTCGGATGGCGGTCAGTTCCTCTCCACGACACGCGCCGTCGAACACGCTCTGCAACTGGTCGAGCAAGGGGCCGATATTCTGGACCTCGGTGGGGAGAGCACGCGGCCCTACGCGGAACCGGTGTCCTGCGAGGAAGAACTTCGGCGAGTCTTGCCGGTCGTGGAGAAGATCTGTGCCGCGACGGATCGGCCGGTTTCGATTGACACCTCCAAGGCGCTCGTCGCCGAAGCGGCCCTGTCTGCCGGCGCCCAGATCGTCAACGACGTCACGGGTTTGGAAGGTGACCCCCGGATGGTCGGTGTAGCGCTGGAACACCACGCGGCTGTGTGCGTGATGCACATGCAGGGCAACCCCCAGACGATGCAGGACCGCCCGCACTATGCCGATCCGCTGCGGGAAATCAGCGAATATCTCCGCGATCGACGCGATGCTCTGCTCGCCGCCGGCATTGCTTCCGACCGCATCTGCCTCGATCCGGGGATCGGATTCGGCAAGACCACGGAACACAATTTGGTCTTGATGCGTGATTGTGACCGCCTGCATGAACTGGGCTGTCCCCTGCTGGTGGGACCCTCGCGAAAAGGCTTTCTGGCCAAGGCGGTGGGGGATCCGAATACCGATCGAACGGCCGCCACCATCGGCGCGGCGCTCAGCCTGGCTCGCCGAGGTGTGCAGGTGCTCCGAATCCACGATCTTCGCGCGATCCGGCAGGCGCTGTTGTCTTTCGAGGCGACCGGCGGTCTGGACGGCCGCTTCTGAGCACCGTTTTCCCAAGCGCGTTGTCACAGCCAGCCCTCCGGGTGCCGTGGGCTTCGCGGGTGGGCTTCCGCTGACTCTGAGGAAACAGGGGGATCGGCACCCTGCGACCCACCCTTGTCTTTGTCCTCCACGTCGGTCGACTTGGAGCCGGTCCCCTTTCTTGCCCGTAGCTACCATCCGTGTGCCTCCGCGTTCCCACATTCCTTTCCCTTGCCTATCGGCTGAAACAGAGGACAGACGCCTTCCGCCCCACGTTTTCTTCGGCAAGCGGACGGCCACCTCTCGTTGAGCCGGTCTGCTGCACCGCTTACCGCGCGGTTCGACTCGCCGCGCGACGGGTTTCGAGTTATGCTGTCGAAACCGACTCTGCTCCATTGAACTGATCCTGAGTTTCTTCCATGTCGATTCACGTCACCTGCCCCGAATGCCAGGCACGCTTCAAGGTCAGCGACAAGTTTGCCGGCCAGACCGGACCGTGTCCAAAATGCAAATTCCCCATCCGGATTCCGGAAAAGAGCGAGGAAGTGGTCATCCATGCGCCGGATGACTTCGGGCCCAAGGATGCGTCCGGTCGATCGGTCCTGAAGCCGTTGGAACGGCGGGAGGGCAACTATTCAGCGGTCATGATGGTGGGGATTGCCGCCGCCTGTCTCGTGATCCTGGTGGTCACCTACCTGCTCGGGCGATCCTATGCCGGCCAGGAAACGGGAGTGCCGCTTCCGATCCTGGCGGTGGGGGCGGCGTTGTTAGGTCCGCCATTGGCGATCGCCGGGTACGGGCTGCTCCGTGACCAGGAGTTGGAGCCGCACCGCGGTGTGTCTCTGCTACTTCGCGCACTGGTGTGCGGTCTGATCTACGCGGCGCTCTGGGGAGTCTACGCCTACATCAAGGGTTCTCTGCTGGGAGGAGAAGTCGAAGTCTTTCACTTAGCCTTTTTGTTGCCTGCGCTGGTGGCTGCCGGCGGCGTGACGGCATTGGCGTGCCTCGAAATGGACTTCGGGAACGGATCGCTCCATTATGGGATCTACCTGCTGGTAACGGTTCTCTTGCGCTGCGTAATGGGAATCGGGCCCTACTGATCGAGAAATGCGCCGGCGACATACCAGCACGCGCACAGCAACCGTGGATTGGTTGAGCCGAGGAGGATGCTGTTGATGGCCTTTGGCGAGATCCCGGAAGTCGCCGGCCTGGATGCTCACCAGGGGCTGGTGCGCATTCCCCAGGAAATTGATGTGCCGTTGACGCCGCGGGTGCGTGCCCTGATCGATACCGCGGAGTTCCGCCGACTGGCAAAGATTTCGCAGCTCGGTCTGGTTTCGCTCGTCTATCCTGCCGCCCACCATCGACGCTTCGAGCATTCGCTGGGCGTGTATCGCTTGAGCTTGCTGTATGTGAAGCAGCTCGCTCTCGACCCGCGTTTTGGTCAACAGGTGGAACGGGAGCAGGTGGAGCGTCTGATCGTCGCGGCTCTGTTGCACGATATCGGGCATTGGCCCTTCTGTCACTTGATCGAAGACCTGCAATTGCCGCAGATTCCGCAGCACGAAGATCTGGCTCGATCCTACCTCACCGCCGGCAAAGTGCCGGAGGTCTTGCAGCGGGAATGGGCGATCGACGGCGGGGAAATTGCCGATCTGCTGAGCCACTCGGGGAACAGCCCCGCTCGTCGAGTGTTCCACAGCATCCTGTCCGGGCCGATCGATGTGGACAAGATGGACTACTTGATGCGGGACAGCCTTCACGCGGGAGTCCCGTACGGTCGCAATTTCGATCAAGCGCGGCTGATCGGCAGTCTCTGCCTGAATGAAGCGGGTGATGGTCTGGCGCTGACGGAGAAAGGGCGCACCGCAGCGGAAATGATGGTCTTTGCCCGTTACGTGATGTTCAGCGAGGTGTACTGGCACCACGCCGTCCGCTCTGCCACGGCGATGCTGCAACGGGCCTTCTTTCGGTTACTGAATCACGTCGAAGTGGTCGCGTTGTTTCGCATGGACGAGCTGCGATTTGTCGACCAACTGTGCGCCGTTGCCGATCCTTCCATCGCCGCCTTATTGGAAGGCTTGTTCGGTTCCGAACGTCGACTGTACAAACGTTGGGCGCAGTACAGCCTGTTCGAACAGCCGGACATCTACCACCGTCTGGCACGCCAACCGTATCCCTGGCTCGTGCGCTGCGCGGCCGAGTTGGCGCAACAACTGAGCACTCGGCTGCACCGCGTCGTAACGCCGGACGAGGTGCTAATTGATGCGCCTCCGCGGAAGCTGGAGGTACAGTTTGATGTGGATATCCTCGATCCCAAGCGTGGTCAATATCGTCGCTTGGGTGATGTGTCACCGGTGGTCCGCACGCTGGCGGAAACCCAGTTCGATGACTACGTCAAACGCGTGCGTGTCTTTCTCCACCCCGATTTGGCCGCCGTGCGCCGGATCGAGGCCGATTCTCTGATTGCGGCGGCGATTGAAGCTACCCCGGATTGCTGATCGAATCCGCGGTGCCCCACCGCGCAACGCGCCTTGCTCTCAACCCGCGTTGATCCGCGTCCCCGCCACTTCTTCGTGCCTTCCGTGCTTCACTTGTGGCGCGTCAGACTAACGCAGTGGGTCTTGCTCCTCGGCGGAGACAATCGGTCGGGCAGGATGTCGCACGGCTTCGCGATGCGGTCGGAGATGATACAGGATCGCGTTTCGTAATTCGCGTCGGAAACTCCGAGAGTACTCGACGTCCAGCCAGAGGACGCGGCCCTGCGAATCAAGCAGGTACGTGCGGGGCATCAGATCGGTGGCAATCTGGGAATAAGCCTGGCGGCCGGGATCCTGCAGGACGAGATACTTCGGTTGGACTTGGGACAGGAGCGTACGCTGCTGTTCGGTCGAGTCGCCGACGTGGATCGCGATGACGCGCAGCCCCACCGCGCTGTAGGGATCGGCCACATCCGCTTCGAGTCGTCGGATCTGATCGATCGCCAGCGGATGCTGACCATCCCAGAATACGACGACGGTCAGCCGTTCGCCTAGGTGTGCCAATAACCGATCCGGCTCGCCTTCAAGCGTCTGCAGTGTGACGTCGGGAAATGTTTCGTCGACCTTCAGTAAACAGGTCTCGGCGTGCTGCGTGCTCAACAGTACGATCGGTTCGTGGGGGCGATAGGTGGCATCCTCTTCGGAGAGCGATTCGAGCGTGGAGGAGTCGTATCGTTGGACCCGCGTCTCGGGCGCTGGCACCGAAGAAGGCTCCGGCGCCGGAGTCGTTGGGGCGGCAGGTGGCGGAGGAGATACTCGTTTCGACACGGTCTCGCGCGGTGTCGCGGTCGATGACGGCCCGGATCGTTCCCCGCAACCGGCAGTCCACGTCAACGTGAGGGCCAGACACCCGGCGGTGATGACTCGTCCATGCGTCCGATCTCGCATTTGTGCTACTCCTTTGAGACGATTCCCCACCGCGCTGTCGAAGACCGACCATGCGACATCGGGGTGAAAGCCCCAAGACTTCCGTTGGTTGTCTTAACTGCCGAGCTGCGCCACGATTTCTCGGCTCACTGTTCGTGGACTGTTCCTACGCGAATGCCCAACTCGTGAAGCTGTTTGCGTTCCACGGCGCTTGGGGCGCCGGTCATCAGGTCGGTTGCGCGCTGCGTCTTGGGAAAGGCGATACAGTCGCGGATGCTGTCCAGGCCGGCCATGAGCATCACGATCCGATCGATTCCCAGGGCAATGCCTCCGTGCGGCGGCGCCCCAAGCCGCAACGCGTCCAGCAGGAAGCCGAACCGCTCCTGGGCCGTGGCCGAATCCATGCCGAGTAGCTCGAATACCTGCTGCTGGACCTGGCTGTCGTGGATTCGGACCGTGCCCCCACCCGCTTCGGAACCGTTGATGACCAGATCGTACGCCTGCGCACGGACTGTGGCCGGATCACTTGTTAACAATGACAGGTCCTGTGGACGCGGCGCGGTGAACGGATGATGCATCGCCACCCACCGCTGCTCGTCCTCATCGAAATCGAACATCGGGAACTCCACGACCCAGGAAAAATGCATGCTCTGCGGATCGTAGAGCTCCAATTCACTGGCCAGCCGTCGGCGCAGACCACTCAGCACGCGACACGTGACCGGCCACTTATCGGCACTGATCAACAGGAAATCTCCCGGTTCCGCGTCCAAGCGGTCTGCCAATTGCTGCAGCCAGCTCGGTTCGAAATTCTTCGCGATCGGTGACGCCAGGGTCCCGTCGGCATCGACTTTGAACCAGGCCAGCCCTTGGGCCCCAAAGTCTTGGCGGACGTAATCGGTCAGTTGGTCGATGTCCTTCCGCGAGTAACGTGCTGCTGCTCCTTTGGCATTGATGCCACGCACTTTGCCACCCTGTTCCACGACGGAGCGGAACACTCGGAAGGAACAGGCACTGGCCAGATCGCTGAAGTCGACCAGTTCCATCCCGTAGCGGAGGTCGGGCGCGTCGTGACCGAATCGTTCCATCGCTTCGTCGTACGTCATGCGCGACAAAGGCAGTGGGATCGACAGGCCTAGGATCTCCTGCGCCAGTCGAGCCACGAGGCCGTCGATCATGGAGATGATGTCATCCATCTCCACGAAGGACATTTCCATGTCCAGTTGTGTGAATTCCGGCTGCCGGTCCGCCCGTAGATCCTCGTCGCGGAAGCAACGAGCGACCTGCACGTACCGATCGTAGCCGGCGATCATCAGAATCTGCTTGTACAGCTGGGGGGATTGTGGCAGCGCGTAGAACGAACCTGAGTTGATCCGACTGGGCACGAGGTAATCGCGGGCTCCTTCGGGTGTGCTGCGCCCCAGGATCGGTGTTTCGACGTCGAGAAACTCGTGCTCATCGAAGTAGTCACGCATCACCTTGATGATGCGACTGCGCAGCGCCAGCGTCTGCTGCATACGCGTTCGTCGCAGGTCCAGAAAACGGTGCCGCAGCCGAAGGTCCTCCGCAGGCAGATCCTGCTGCGTCGGGACGAAGGGTGGATTGTGGCACTTGTTCCAGACGGTCAATTGGGTGCCACGAACTTCGATCTCGCCGGTCTGCAACTTCGGATTAACCGTTCCCGCCGGGCGAGCCGCCACGCGGCCGATGACCTGCACGACATCCTCACTTCGCAGCGTCCGCGCTTGTCCCAACAGTTCCTCGCCACCCTCCGGCCCGAAGACCACCTGCGTTTTCCCGTACCGGTCTCGCAGATCAAGAAAAATCGTGCCACCGTGGTCCCGGTAGCTGTCAACCCAGCCGCAAAGCGTGGCTTCCCGGCCCTCATCCGTCGCACGGAGTTCTCCACAGGTGTGTGACCGTAACAAGTTATGTTCCTCGCAGAAAAGCTCTAGTCGCCGGCAATCAGTAAGCCCCGCATTCTACTGGGTTTCGGCTTTTACGGTAGCGCCACTCCGGGATCCTTGCCGGGATCCGGTGGGACGCGAGACGGACGACGACACGCTTTATTCTGGAGTGTTTCCCCGTGAAGAGAAGGCAGGGAACGCGGAGGAGTGCGGATGTCGCGGATGAACGCGGACCGGACGGGAGAGCGTAGGGGACGCGGAAAAGGGCGGATGTCGCGGATGAACGCGGATGGGATGGGAGAGCGTAGGGGACGCGGAGGAGTGCGGATGAACGCGGATGGGACGGGAGAGCGTAGGGGACGCGGAGGAGAGCGGATGAACGCGGATGGGACGGGAGAACGTAGGGGACGCGAACGAGAGCGGATGAACGCGGATGGGACGGGGGAGCGTAGGGGACGCGGAGGAGTCTGGATATCGCCGCTGAACGCGGAGGAGATGGGAGAGGTGACGGCAGAGCGCGCGGATGAGGGGGGACGGCGGATGTGGGCGGTTGAGTAAGAATTGGCCCGCGAAATGGTCGGTCCGTTCGGGGCCCCACGTCGCGTCAGCGTCCCACTCCGATCCGCGTTTATCCGCGACATCCGCCCTTTTCCGCGTTCCGCCCTTCTTCTTGGTTCCTTCTTTCTCGTCCTCCACAACAGCTGCGAAACTCTTACTCCATTTCCACGATCTGATCGGCGACGTCCGCCGCTGATTTGTCGGGTTGCATCGGCAGCCAACGACATTCGCTCAGGCTGCGAAACCAGGTCAGTTGCCGCTTAGCGAACTGGCGTGTGCGGGCCTTGGTTCGGCGAATCATCACTTCGCGCCCGACTTGACCGTCCAGGTACTGCATGGTCTCACGGTAGCCGACAGCTTGCATCGCGGTTCTGCTGAGCGTCCCGTATTTTGCGCGAAGTTGTCGGACTTCCTCGACCAATCCACTTTCGAACATCCGATCGACACGCCGATTGATCCGCTGGTGAAGTTCCGCCCGTGGCCAGTCCAACACAAACACGCGACATTGCTCGGCTGGCCGCCCTTGGTCGAATTGCAGTTGCAGGTGACTGATCGGTTGTCCGGTCAGCTTGTATACCTCCAGGGCGCGGATGATTCTCCGTTGGTCGTGGGGGTGCAATCGAGCGGCGGACAGGGGATCGACCTGTTGTAGGCGTTTGTGCAGAGCCTCCGCGCCGACGCGCTGGCTTTCCTCGAAGACTTCTTGGCGAAATTCTTCGTCGGGGCCGGGCCCGGAGCAGATCCCACGGAGCAGCGATTTCAGGTAGAGCGGTGTACCTCCGACGAATAGAACCTGCTTGTTCCGGCGACGAATCTGGCGAATGCACTCGACGGCGGCATCAAAGTAATCGGCCAGGCTGAAGATTTGATGGGGGGAGATCTGGTCGACCAGGTGATGCGGGCATCGGGCCCGCTGCTGTGCGGTTGGCTTGGCGGTGCCGATGTCCATCTCGCGATAAATGGACATCGAATCCAGTGACACGATTTCGGCGTTCAGCCGGTCGGCTAGGTCGAGGCCAACCGTCGTTTTTCCGCTGGCGGTTGGGCCGGTCAGATACCAGCACGCTCCGGTCAGCTCCAGAACGGCCGCATCCGGTTGTTGCGTGTGGGAATTGTCAGTGGGGGAACCGGGGTCTACCATGGGGGGT
The DNA here is from genome assembly GCA_963776055.1 of uncultured Planctomycetaceae bacterium. Lineage (GTDB taxonomy): Bacteria > Planctomycetota > Planctomycetia > Pirellulales > Pirellulaceae > CAVZLD01. Next base: position 118,843 of record CAVZLD010000003.1, read on the forward strand.
CTATTGTGATCGGAGCGTTGCGAATTGAGAAGAGGATCGCCGAATGTCGGAATCATCTGAGGTCTTTGAGCATTTGATGGCCGTGATTGAAGACCGGCGGAGAAATCCTCGCCCGCGGTCCTATACGGCTCAACTATTTGGCGGGGGCGTCGACGCGATTGGCTCGAAAATCCTCGAGGAGGCCGGGGAAGTCGTAGAGGCGGCTGGCCGGTCGCCGGCCGATTCCGCGGATGCAGCACTCGTCCACGAATCGGCGGATCTGCTGTACCATTTGTTCGTAATGCTGGGATATCGTGAGATCCCGCTTTCTGCTGTGGCGGCCGAGTTGGCACGCCGGTTCGGGACGTCTGGTCTCGACGAGAAAGCCGCCCGTTCCAGAAAACAGGACTGCTAAGCGATGCGAAATCTGCGAATCGGTATTCCGAGCAAAGGCCGGTTGAGTGAGATTGCCGGTCAGTTGCTCAGGCAGGCCGGGTTGAACTTTCGGCGGCAGGAACGAAGCCTGTTCGCCCGCGTCCGCGAGATTCCGGTCGACATTACATTCCTGCGGACCGACGACATCCCCGTGCTTTGCTCCGAGGGCGCGATCGATATGGGGATTACCGGCAGCGACCTGGTGGCGGAGAGTCAGGTCGACGTGCTCACCCGCCTGCAGTTGGGTGTGGGCTATTGCCGGCTGGCGGTGTGTGTCCCGGAGGAGAGCAGCTTTGAACAAGTCCGCGATCTGCACGACTGTCGCGTGGCGACGACCTTCCCGCGGCTGACGCAGCAATACCTGCAGCAGCGAGATTCCCATGTCCACCTGGTGGAACTGTCCGGCTCCGTCGAAATCATGGTAGCCCTCGGTGTCGCGGATGCGATTGTGGATTTGGTCGAAACCGGCAGCACGCTCGCTGCGAACCACCTGCGCGTGTTCGACGAGATCGGCCGCTACGAATCCGTTCTGATTCAGCACCGGCGCTGTGCCCATCCGGAACTGGCCGATCGCGTTGTTCGCCGGCTGGAAGGTGTCGTGATTGCTCGCAGCTATTCGCTGCTGGAATACAACATTTTGCGACAACACCTGGCGGAGGCGGAGCAAATCACGCCGGGTTTCGATTCACCGACCGTCAATTCGCTGGAGGATCCGGCTTGGTGTTCCGTCCGCGTGATGGTCAGGCAGAAGGATGTGATCGACGCGATGGAGCGGTTGGAGGAGCTCGGCGCCTCGGCCATTCTCGAGACGAAGATTGCCAACTGCCGGCTCTGATGGGCGGTTCGGCCGCCTTTTGATACGCGGCATCGTGATCAGCGTCGCTGAGCGGCGGATGCCGCCGGAGTGGACGACGGGCCGTCTCGGACAGGGGTGCCGTCGGGAACGGTCGCCGCCGCCAACCGCTGTTGCGCATTCTGGTGTACCGCCGACGTCAGGTCCGAAAACCGACTGCGAACATCCGGTTCGACGTGGTCCAGACGCTTCGCCAGTCGTTGCATGCCTGGCCCGTTTTCTTCGGACGTGCGACAAATCCGCTCCAGGAACTTCGTCGATTCGACAAAATTGACGTCGGCCGATTTACCGAACAGCGGGTGCAAGGTGCGGGTGATCGCGTCCACAGCGACATGGTCCACCTGCAAGAAGACGTCCATCCGGTTCGTGATTTGCCAGCGATTGTTGGGTTCTTCGTGGTAGCCGGACTTCAGCAACAACACGCAGCGGCCGGTCAAGCGATTCGGGAACAACGGACCTTCGTAGCTACCTTCGCAGTAGATCAGGTGAGTGTCACTCGTCCCGTAGACCAACTCCGCCCGAGTGACGGTCCCCACGCCGTCCGTCGCGTCGAAGGTGTACGGCCCCTGACGTTCGATGTTGACCTTGGTGATTCCCATCAACTGCCAGATGTTGACGACGATCTCCGGGTGGCGGATCAGATATCGGTACAGTTCCGGCTCACATTCGACCACGTTGACCGGCATGCGACGAAACATGCTTGGACGAGAAACAACGGCTGTAATTCGCTCGCGGGCTTCGGGCGTCAAGTGTTCGAGCGGAAGATCGCGGATCGAGGATTCGCGCGTCGCTCGACTGGTCGACGCTTTGCCGACGGTTGTCGCCGCCGCAAGAGTCGCCGCAGAGTATGACAGCAAGATCAGGAACAGCAAGCCGACGAGAGCCGGCCGCAGCCTACGAATGCATTGTGTCGCGCAAAGCGCGCGAACAGAGCCCCACCACCTAAGCCGACGCTCCATGCTGCCCCCCCCCTCAACTACCGACTGCGGACCTAGGCCAAGTTTGCCGGTCCTACTGGTAATTCGGCTGCCGGGAGGCAGGTTGGACAGTCAAATTTTTTAGCGCCGCGCCGGCATTGCCAGCGGGATAATGACAGCACCTGGTTGTGCGGTGGGATTGGACTGTTGCGGATTGACGCGTTCCGAGGTTCGCCCTTCCGCGCGTACGCGGGCCGTGTGATCTCGAACTTCACCAGCGGTGCGAAGCCTACTTCGTTTGCACGTCATGCCGTTCGAGCAGGACCACGCGACTGGCCAAGACGTGGGAGCGTTTTGTGCCGTCACCGTCCTCGCGTTTACCGACGATTCCGACGCGTTTCCGCATATACCGCCGCAGATTGATACCCGGTTGTGCGGAGACGAAATGCAGGATCTTCCCCTGGTCGTCGGTCAGCGCAAAATGGGGCAAATCGGCACGGGAGGTGACGACCGGGATCAGCCAGCCGTGGCCGGCGAAGGCTGCTTTCGGGTCGACCGAAGTGCGGTCCGGTTGCGCCTGTTCCTGTTGCACGACCTTCCTGTGACGTTTTGCCAGCGCGTCGAATTCTGCGATCCGCCGCGTGAGAGCGACGGCTTGTTGCTGCAGTGTGGGGTCCGCATCGGTGTTGGCTAACTGTTCCGCTTGAGTTTGCAGTTCGGCCAACTGCCACTGACTCATGGGTTGCAGGACGGTTCGAGACAGTTGCAGACTCAGGGCGGCCAGCTGGTGGGTGAAATCTTCCCCATCCAGACTCGATCCGGGCAGTGGGGGAGGGGAATCCTTGGCGTCCACGACTTTCCAGGCAGACGCAGCGGGTTCCGGTTCGGCGGTTTCTTCGGGCACGGGCTGCTCCGCAATTGTCTCTTCTTCCGGTTCCGTGGTCGGAATCGGTTCCGTTTGCATCGAACCGTGTTGTCCCAACTTCTGCAGGGGGATTTCGGGTCTTGCATGAGCGACCGGCTGGACGTCAGTGCCGACTTCCTCGGCAGCCGATTCGGTTTCGGGAGCATCTGCTGTGGCTGTCAGCGGCCGTGCCTCCTCCGGAACTTGCAGTTCCTGTGGTTCGCTCTGCCCGATCGCTGTTGATGCGGTCGAATTCAGGTCTGCTTCGTGAATCCAGCGGAATTCGCCGGACGGAGGGGCGATCTTGTACCACATCTGGCGCGACCGGCCCAGCATCCGCCGCGGTCCGAGTGCCTGCAGAATCTCCCCGCGGTCGAGGGTGACATACGCAACGTTGTGCGCCTTACTGAGGCGCGTTCCGACGCGCGTGGTCGCATCCTGTTCCGTGACTCGCAGCAAGGCAGGATTGGGCGTTCTTTCGACGTGTTCCGACGCAACATAGCTGAAACTGCCGTCCGGTGGTCGGATGGCGTACCATTCTCCCTTCTTGCGATAGACTTCGACCGATTGGCCTTCCGGCAAATGATCCGTCACATAAAAAGCCTCACCAGGGCCGCTGCGGACGGGTGTCTGATTCGACTGCGTGTGCTTCACATGCGGAAATGTTTCGGCCAGAGAAGGTAGGGCTTGAACCAGGATCAAGCACAGACAACCGGAAATGGGGCGGAGCATGCTGGACGGTTCCTGAAACGTCGGGGACAAGGGTCAAATGACCTGACACGAGCGGTCGGATATGTAAACGAATCCGGCCGGTCACTCAACCTCAATCGGCCCACCGCGTTTGATAGCTTGGTAGCGTGCGATGGATGGCTCGACCTGCCCGCTGAGCACCGGTTTTTCCGCCGCCGGGCAAGATCCCGCCCTCCCAGCCGGTCCCTCGTGCCGTCTGATTTGCGTTTCTCCGCGTTCTCCGCTCTTTTCCGCGTTCCCATCTTGGGGAGCGTCGAAGGAGCTGTAGCGACTGATGCTCTCTTCCGTCGGTCACTTCCCGATGTGCCTCGCGTCCCGCATGGGTGACACAGATCGCGTGACACCTAGCTGTCCGCTACCGCTGGCGTCATTGATAGCTGGCGTGTTTTGCGAAAAGCCCCGTGCGCTGAGTGCGTACTGCGTGGTGACTTTTCCTTCGCGAGTTTCGTGGCATACGATCAGGCGAGAGCGTTCGACACGATAGCGCGTAGCCCTTTCCTAAAGCGTCTGGTCGCCCTTTCTGCTCCGGAAGAAACGTCGCCAGGAACGCGACGATGTCCGTGTGACACGCACTAGCGGCGCTGTACTGGCACATGCGTGACTGGTTTTCTCGATTGCATCGATCTGGGCGGTGGTGCGCTGATGCGCCGATACGATTCGCAGATCCGCGCCATCCCATGTGGTGTCCTCCCCGGGGGACGGCCGATATGACGGTAATGGCCGATGCCGATCAGGGAAGTGTCAACCGCCCTCGGGCAATCAACAGGAGGTGACCCGTCGTGTCAGATGACATCAATGTGCTCGCGCTCGTCAAGGGTGGTGAGAAATACATCTTTTTGTATGACGATAGCCAGCGGACGCGGACGCTACGGGTCCTAGGCCGATTTGCCTCCAATCCGGAATTGAGTTTCAGTTGGTACGACGCGGCGATTCTGAGCCAGAAGATTCGTCGGCAGTCGAAATCCGTTGATCCGATCCACAACCGTCTCTTTCTGCCGCAGCCGACCGACAAGGACGAACCGAACAGTTTCTGAATCGGATTCGGTCAACTCGTCACGCGGCAGCCATCGATCTCGGCCGACGCATGCAGCAAGCCCTCGACCGATTCCTGCGATACTTGACCGTTGAACGCAACGCGTCGCCGTTGACGGTGAAAAGCTATCGGGAGGATCTCACTTCCCTAGCGGAGTATCTGCGGACGGATTCCGGTGAGTATCCTTCCGTGGGCCAGCTAACCACCTTGGATTTGCGGGGGTTCCTGGCAGCGCTGCACGAGGCGGGCTATGCGAAGACGTCGATCGCGAGACGCTTAGCCTGCCTGCGCAGCTTTTTCCGCTTCGCGCAGCGCGAGGGAATGGTCGAGCAGAATCCTGCTCGGCCGTTGCGGAACCCGCGGCCTGCCCGAAAGTTGCCGCATTTCCTGAGCACTGACGAGATTCGGCGTCTGCTGAATACTCCGCCAGCGCGCAGCTATCTCGGGCAGCGAGATCGGGCGATCTTCGAGACGATGTATTCTGCGGGGCTGCGGGTCAGCGAGACGGTGGGGTTGAATGACGAGGATCTGGAGCTAGGGGAGGCGTTACTGCGCGTGCGTGGCAAGGGCCGGCGAGAACGACTTGCCCCCATTGGCTCCTATGCCATGCGCGCCCTGCGTCACTGGCTCGCGGTCCGAAAGCTGGCACCGCGGCAACCGGCTGGCCCATTGGCACCCGTGTTCGTGAATCGCTTTGGCACGCGGCTGACGACGCGGAGTGTCGCGCGGATGCTGGAGAAGCATCTGCGGGCAGCCGGACTAGATCTGCGTACCTCACCGCATTCCTTGCGGCACAGCTTTGCCACGCACCTGTTGAATCACGGGGCGGACATTCGCAGTGTGCAGGAATTGTTAGGCCACAAGAGTCTCAGCACGACGCAAATCTACACGCACGTCAGCACCGCCGGTCTGCGGGCGATCTACGAAAAGGCGCATCCGCGTGCGGTGGCAGCCGCACGTTCGTCGGCGCTGTGACGATTCCTGCTGGAAAGTCATCTGCAGAATGCACCCACTGCTTCGCGGCGTCGAAGGGGTGAATTCCCAGCCGATAGGCCTGCATTCACGCGACGCGTCGACTTTGACTGTTGCGTTTTTGTAACGTAAATATTTCTCAATCGAGGTGCTTTTCCCACAGGTTTTCTTGCAACCGACTTTGATGTCGGTTAGACCGGTTGTGCGTGATGAACCAAGCTTCCCTGCTGCTTGTCGACGATGACCGCCACGTATTGGATTCCATGTCCAGTTGGCTGCGGGGCCAGGGCTATGAACTGGACGTGGCGACCGGTCGCGAGGAAGCGATTGCCCGGATTGAACAACGGACATACGATCTGGTCCTTGCCGATATCCGGTTGCGCGACGGCGATGGATTCGAGATTCTGGATCATTGCTGCCAGCACCACCCGGGCTTATCCGTCATTCTGATCACCGGATACGGAACCGTGGAAACCGGAATCGAGGCTTTGCGAGCCGGCGCGTTCGATCTGTTGACGAAGCCGTTGCTGGATCAAGAGCTCGAAATGGCGATTGATCGAGCGCTGTCGCAGCGAAAAGTGATCGAGGAGAACCAGTTCCTCAAGGCACAGCTCGACACGCGATACGGCCTCGAGAACATCGTGGGGCACGATCCGCGCATGCAGCGGATTTTCGAGATGATCGACAGCATCGCCGATACGCGAGCTACGGTGCTGATCTCGGGAGAAAGTGGCACCGGGAAGTCGATGATCGCACGCGTGATTCATCGGCGCAGTACGCGGCGCGACAAGCCGTTCGTCGAAGTGGCTTGTGGTGCGTTGCCAGAGACGCTGCTCGAGAGTGAACTGTTTGGGCACGTGGCGGGGTCATTCACAGGGGCCAGCGTCAATAAGGTGGGCAAGTTCAAGCAGGCCGACACCGGTACGATTTTCCTGGACGAAGTCGCTACGGCGTCACCGAGTATGCAGGTCAAGTTGCTGCGTGTCCTGCAGGAATTGCAATTCGAGCAGGTAGGTGGGACGGAGACATTTTCCGTCAATACACGAGTCATTCTGGCAACGAACGAAGATCTGTCGCAGGCGGTTTCGGAAGGCCGCTTTCGCCAGGATCTGTTTTACCGCATCAACGTGATCAATATCGAGCTGCCTTCGCTTCGTGAGCGTCCGAGCGACATTCCACTGCTCGCGCAACAGTTCCTCATGGAAGTTTGCGAGGAGGCCGGCCGGCAGGTCGAGGGCTTCACCCCCGAAGCCATTGCAGCCATGCAGCAATATGCGTGGCCCGGAAACGTGCGTGAGCTGCAGAATGTTGTGGAGCGGGCCGTGCTGTTGGGTCGACGGGACCGGATTGGCACAGAGGACTTGGCCCCCAACATCCGCAATACGCCGGCTGCCGCGATTCCTACGGCCGCTGGTCGAACGCTGAAAGAGGCACTGGCCGGTCCGGAACGACAGATCATTCTGGAAGTCTTGGAAAACAACCATTGGAATCGGAATCTGACCGCCGATTCACTCGGCATCAATCGCACGACGCTCTACAAGAAGATGAAACGTCTGGGGCTGGAACACCCACAGGCGGTCTCCTCTGAGTTGCATTCGCCCGCCGGTCTTCGCAGTATCGATGAGGATTGACCGGATCGAGCTGTTTTGACGCGCAGCGCACGTGGCGGAGCACAGCGCGGGCTCTCCCGCTTGAGCGCGGCGCCGTGACCGTCGACGCACGGGCATGGTTGACCCGCGCACCGTGCGGCTTCTATAATCCTCGTTTTCTTGCGCCCCTGTTACGGCTCGCCGGGGGTTCGATTTTCGTTTCCGAGAAAAGCGACGGCGGACCGATCGGGCGTCCGCGACCTGCCAGGATGGACCACCATGAAAGTGCACGAGTTTCAGGCGAAACAATTGCTGCGGGACGCTGGCGTCGCGGTACCGCGCGGTCAGGTGGCCGGTTCCCCGGACGAGGCGGCGGCCGCCTTTGATCAGTTGGGCACTCCGGTCGTGGTCGTCAAGGCCCAGATCCACGCGGGTGGGCGCGGCAAAGGGACACTGATCGAGCACCCCGAGCAGCACGGTGTCCAATTGGTGCGCAGCGCCGACGAAGCACAGGAGGTCGCCGGACGCCTGCTGGGGAACCGACTTGTCACACTGCAGACCGGACCCGAAGGACAAACGGTTCGCCAGATCTTGATCGAGGAAGGTTGCGACATCGCGCGGGAACTGTATCTGGGAATTGTGCTCGACCGGGCCGCGGCGCGTCCCGTGTTGATGACCTCACAAGAGGGCGGTGTCGAAATCGAAAAGGTAGCCGCGGAGACACCCGAGCGAATCGTCAAAGAGCATTTTGATCCACCGGTGGGACTGCACGATTTTCAGATTCGCAAGCTGTGCCAGGCATTGCAATTGACCGGCGGCAGTGTCAAGTCGGCTCGGGTTTTCATGCGCGGACTCTGTCGGGCTTTTGTTCAAAACGATTGCAGCCTGGCGGAAATCAACCCGCTGGTGGTTACCGGTGCTGGCGATCTGTTGGCATTGGATGCCAAGATGAGTTTTGATGACAATGCGCTGTTTCGCCATCCCGAGATCGCGGAGTTACGCGATTTGGGAGAGGAGGAACCGACGGAAGTTCGCGCCACCAGGCCGGATTGAGCTACGTCAAGTTGGAGGGAAACATCGGTTGCTTGGTCAATGGGGCGGGGTTGGCGATGAGCACGATGGATCTGATCAAACTGCATGGCGGAGAGCCGGCGAATTTTCTGGACGTCGGTGGTGGAGCGGATGTTGATCAAGTATCTGAGGCTTTTCGGATTCTGTTGAGCGACAAGAACGTACGGGCCGTGCTGGTCAATATCTTCGGGGGCATCATGCGTTGCACGACGATCGCCACGGCGTTGGTGGAAGCCTACCGAACGGTCGGTTTCGGCGTGCCGCTTGTTGTGCGCCTCGAGGGCACGGAGGTCGAGCAGGGCCGGAAGATTTTGGCCGATAGTGGTGCCGATATGATCGCGGCCAGCGACCTGACCGACGCGGCGAAGAAGGTGGTCGCTGCGGCCGGATAGAAACCACCGCTGATCGGAACGGAAAAATCCGCCATGACGGGCAACCACGTGATCATCGCAGGGCAGCGACCTTCGGTTCGTTGAAATCACTCGATACGTACACGACCTACTTCCAACAAACGGCAGCAAACCGATGAGCATTTTGGTAGACCAACGGACGCGCGTTCTATGCCAGGGAATTACCGGGAAAGTGGGCAGTTTCCATACGCGCGGTTGCCGCGACTACGGGACGCAGATGGTTGGGGGCGTCACGCCGGGCAAAGGCGGCACGACGGTGGACGGCTTGCCAGTGTTTGACACGGTTAGCGAGGCGGTGCAGCAGACGGGCGCGGATGCGAGCATGATTTTCGTTCCGCCGGCATTTACGGCTGACGCGATTCTCGAAGCCATCGATGCCGGGATCGAGGTGGTGGTCGCGGTGACCGAGGGTGTGCCGGCCCTGGACATGGTGCACGTCTACGATGTGGCCAAGCGTTCCAAGACGCATCTCATTGGTCCAAACTGTCCGGGAGTCATCACCCCCGAACAATGCAAGATCGGGATCATGCCCGGATATATTCACCGCGCGGGCTCGGTGGGCGTGATGAGTCGCAGTGGCACGCTGACCTACGAGGCCGTATGGCAGTTGAGCAACGCCGGATTGGGGCAAAGCACGTGTGTCGGTCTGGGGGGGGATCCGATCGTGGGGACTTCGTTCATCGACCTGTTGCGGCTGTTCGAGGAGGATCCCCATACCGAAGCGATTCTGATGATCGGCGAGATTGGTGGGTCGGCGGAAGAAGAGGCCGCGGCGTTCGTTCAGCAACACGTGACGAAGCCGGTGGCGGCCTTCATTGCCGGCCGCACCGCTCCACCCGGCAAGCGGATGGGGCATGCCGGGGCGATCATCTCGGGTGGCAAGGGAACGGCCGCCGAGAAGATTGCCGCGCTGCAAGCCGCGGGGATTGAGATTGCCGAGAGTCCCGCCGACATGGGAGCCGCCGTCCAACGGGCCATGAACTGATCCACCGGGGCCCACCCGCGCACGTCCCCGAGTAAGGCCCGCAAGTTCCAACCTCCCTTACAGGCAGCAGGTTGTGTTGGGCTGCAGCAGGTTGTGCGACAACCTTCCAGGTTGTCGTCGTATTGCCGCCTTCCAGGGGGACTCTCCCCAACCTCCCCTAAGGAACGGCCGCCGCATCCGATTCCACTTCTTCGATTTCCCAATCACCCTCTTGCGTCTTCTTGGGAGGTGCTTTCTCGGCAGGCGGCTGCTCACCGGCTGCATTTGCGCCGCTGCCGCTGCCTTGAGTTTCGATTTCTTCGATCTCCCAGTCGCCTTCTTGGGTTTTCTTCGGCGGTTGCTGTTCCGTTGCTCGTGCGCCACTCGCTCGTGGAGTTCCGTTGCTGGACCCTTGGGTCTCGACTTCCTCGATCGACCAGTCTCCTTGTTCGGTTCGCTTGGAATCCGTCGAAGGCGTGGTGGATGGATTCGCCGGAGGGATCACGATTTCGGCGCCGCCGCCTGGATCCGGTGTTTGTTCGACTTCCACTTCCTCGATCGACCAATCGCCCTCGGTTGTGGTCTGGGCCGGCTGCCGATCATCCGGGATCTCGATGCGCGGTGGAGGAAGAGGGTCCACACCGGGGGAGCAGGCGCAACGCGTCCTGGCGGTCCCAGGGGGTCTGGAGCTTGCCCCTGGCGGCCCCGGTTCATGTTGGCGACGTACAGAAACACGGCCCCAAGGACCAGGAGAACCAGGCAGCCCATCCCGGACGAGCGGCGTCGAGGGGGGCCGTAGTCTACCGGCGAGTCACCGTAGCTCATGGTTCAATCCTTCCTTATGCACGGGCGAGTTGAATACTTCCCACGTTGGCTTTTTCGGGAGCTTTGCTGCTCACGCGCAGGGCACCCTCCACGGCCATGGGTTGGTAGCCGCGTGCCAAGGCGATCAGGCTATAGGCTTGTCCCTTCGGCAGTTGTTTGGGAAACGTGAAATGGCCATCGCGTGTCACCTGGGCCGAAGTGTAGACCAGGGCCTGGTTCTGGGTCCGCAGGAAGTCCCGCAGCGAGGCCTTAGGGTCGAGGACCATGACCATTCCGTCTCCGATGGCCGCTCCGGTTTGCGCGTCGACGAGCTGTCCCGACACCTCGCTGTCGGATTCATCCATCGGCGTACCGACCATCACTTTTCCTTCCAAGGCCACGGAGTTGTTAATGCCCAGGACGAGATGATATTCGCCATCGGGCAAGCCTTTGCGGTTGCTGACCTTGACCGCCTTTCGACCTTGTTCACCGTCGTCCCAGGTATCTCGCTGCTCGATGATCTGCTTGCCGTTCGACATCCAGACGACGCTCCAGGGAGTGCCGTTCTTCATGTCGGAGAAGACGAACGTGGCATAGATCGTCGCCAATCCAGCGGGCACATGGTCGGTGGGATTGATCGGTCGCGCATCGTCGGTGATGCGCGTGCTGAAAAGCAGTTCGTGGAAGCCCGGTTTTTCCAGGGCCGAATGCCGTTCGAAGATCGCATCATTGGAGGGAAATACCGAATCGCGGCGCTTTACCGTTCCGGGACGTTCGATCTCGATCCGCATGCCGGCCTTTTCCAGCAGAGGAAATGCCAGGTTGACTGGGCGGAGGCCGTTGATGAATCCGCCGATCGCCATCGGCGTGTCTCGCTCATCGATCCGTCCATCGCGGTTCGTGTCCAGCACGGGGCGGGCGTCGACCGGCGTGACACCGGCACCGGCTGCCGCCTGGGTGGGCACTCCCACCAACTGTCCGGAATCGTTCACCGCCGTGCCACCACTGTTGCCTCCGGCGATTGTCGCGTCCGTCTTGATCCAGCGCGATGGGATCGCACATTCTTGTCGCCGGTGAATCCCGAGACATTCCCGGAGGTAAAGGTCACCGTTTCGCCGCCGATGCCGGGGTATCCAAAGATCGCCAAGCGATCGCCCAGTTGCATGGTGTCGGAATCACCCAAAGGAACCGTCGGCAGTCGCAGCCCCTGCACGCGGCGTCCCCGAGAGTCGGCGACGATCCGCAGTACGGCCAGATCCAGGCGCGGGTCTTTCGCGACAACTTCCGCGAAGTAGCTGATCGCTGGTGGTTCATCCGAACGGTCGGTGATGGCAATCGCCAGCCGGTCGGCTGGCGGCGCCGACATCCCCATGTCCCGCGGCGATGCGACATGACAATTGGTTAGGACGATGCCGGTCGGATCGACAAGGGTGCCCGAGCCGGTCCAAGCGGAAGACATCCCTCCGAGAAAACTCTGACGCAGCGCGACAACCTGGACAACCGCGCGCATCACGCCGCTCACTCCCCCTTCGTCTGTGGGTTCCGGGACCGGTTTGGGGCCCGGAACCCGCATATCGGTTTCCATGCTCTGACCGACACTACCGAGGATCTCTTTGAGAAAATCTTCCAACCCCATGGTTCTTCACTCCTTCCGACATGCTGAAATTGGCTTCGCATTCGAGTTTCATGATTTGGCAGCGATCAAACGGTCACGCCAACCGCTCGATGCAAGTGGGCAATCACGTGCGGGTCGATCCGCAATTTCGTGGCCAGCTCTTGCAGGTATTTCTTCTCGGCTACCGTATCGAGGGTGACGGCCAACAACGACGCGGCATAGACCTGACACGCCACTTGAATGTTTGGCACCAGCCGCACCAGGTTGTCCGTATCCATCGGCTTACGCAATTCGGCCACGAGAAACTCCACTTCCTCACGTCCCAGCTCGTTTTCCTTCACGTTGCCAACAATTCGCTCCATTTCCGACTCATCGATGCGACCGTCAGCTTTTGCGGCGTTAATCATTGCCTGTACGGTCAGGCTGGCGATCGACTGCACCTGTTCTTCTTCGACCTTGTTTTGCGGTGCGCGGAGGCCAGCGTTCAGGCTGGTCGCGGAGTCGAGCGTCGGCTTTTCCGCCGACTTTTCGCCAGCGCCTGCGCAACGCTTTGAGTGCCAGCGAGCCCAGCAGTGCCAGGGCCCCGCCGCCCATCGCACCGGCCATCGACCTGCCACCCCCTCCCAAGATCGCGCCAGCCAGAGCTCCCAGCCCGCCTGCCTTCAGCGACTTGGAATCACCCAGGATGGATCCGGCCAGGTCGCTCACCGACCCGAGTGCTCCCGGTAGCCCACCGGATTCCTGTTCGGCAGCCTTCGGCTGTTGGCCGGACAGCCCGCCCAGGATCTCATCGAGGAATCCGCCCCGTCCGCCGATTCCCTGGTCGCCCAGGGAATGCTCGACACGACCGCTGTTGGGTCCCTTAAGCCCTTGTTGAATGAGTGACCCCAGGAGGTCCATTGCGTTGGCCATAATTGATATCTTCCTTTCGAGGGATTGGCGAAGGAGATCCTTCTACCGAGATAGAATAAGAGCGAAAAAAGATCAGAGAGTCCCCGGCAAGAGGGCGATACTCGCGGCGATGGGGGCATCTTGCGCTCCGCCACGCTTCACGAGGAAGGTGACGCCGCCTCTCCTATTCGTGTTCCTTTGAATGCGGGCCGTACGGAATCGAGCCCGCTGCCGACTGATGGCTGGTTTCTCATGACCGCTGTGTAAGAGACTGCGTAGTATAGCCGCGTCCGCACAACGGACAACCAGTTGGGGGTGTCGCGGCGGCTCTATCCCCCGCCGATGGCGGAGAACAGGTCGATTTGTTCTCCCCCTTGGAGAGTCCGGTCGAGCGAATCCGCGCGGTGATTTACAAAGACGATCTTGGCCTCCTCGATCGGGATTTGCAGGTCTTGCAGCAGCTTTTTGACGGTTGTCCCCACCTCGATGGGGCACTGCACGGAGGGCTGGCCGCCGGTGAATTTTCGCAAGCTCGCATAAGTGTTCACGGTGACGTGGGGCATCCACTATTCCAGATCCGCCAGGACGCGGTCGAGATCTTCGTCGGTGACCTGAAACGTAACGTCATGGGGTGGTAACGCTTCGTGGCGGAAGAAGTCGGGTAGACGGTCATCCGCCGCCGTGAATCCCGCCGCGGCATTGAACTGTCGTTCGGCCGTCAGGGTTCTTCGCCCGATGGCCAGCAGGTCATCGGCGGCAAAAGTTGTGCCTCGGCAGCCGCTGAGCATTTCGCACATGCCCTCCATTGCGGTGGGATCATCCAGCACAGCGAAGGCGACGAACAGGCATAGTCCCAGCGAATCGATGGCGGCCGTCGCGATTTGCAGATTGCGACTGATCTCCGCTTGTCCCTCGGGTTGAAGCGGATCGACGTGGCCACCGACGCCCAGCACATTCTGCGCGACGGCGTACCCGGCCGTATGATCGGCTCCCATCGTCGATGTCGCGTACGTCACGCCCATTCCCTGGACCGCACGCGGATCGTAGGCCGGCATCGCTTGTCCTTTCACAACCGGAATGCGACGCACACCGTAGACCTTTCCCAACGCGGCGGCACCCGACCCGATCAGCCGGCCCAAGGGGGTGCCTTGCCGCACTTCCTCCAGCAATTGCAGGACTCCTGCCGCGTCACCGAAAGGCAAAATTCCGGCTTCCATCGCGACGGCCACGGTGGCTCCAACCTCAATTGTGTCTAGACCCAGATCATCATCCAAGCGGTCCATCTGCGCGATCGCATCCAAGTCGTCGATGCCGCAGTTGGCGCCATGTGCCCAGACGGTTTCGTACTCCGGGCCCTTCGTTACATACTTACCTGCTTCATCGACGTAGATCCGCGAACAGCGGATCGTGCAGCCGCGATGACAAGCGTGCGCGATTTGTCCGCCGCGTTCCAGAATGGTGTCATGCTGCTGTTCGCCGCTGATCGATTCCGTTCCTTCGAACTGACCGGTTTGAAAGTTGTGCGTGGGCAGTGCGCCGGCGGCGTTGATGACGTTGGCCAGCGCGTTGGTGCCATATTTGGGCAGCCCTTCCGAAGTGAGCGGGTGTTTCATTAGGGCCGCGTTGAACCGTTCGACGCCCTGCTTGAATTGCCGTGAGTCAACTGGTTGGGGACGCCGCCCGTCCTGCGGGTCGATGACGATGACCTTCAGTCCCTTGGCGCCCATCACGGCTCCCAAGCCACCGCGACCGCAGTGTCGAGTGGGGCGACCTTCGACATCCGTTACCGCGATGCTTGCGGCCGCCAGACGCATTTCTCCGGCGGGACCGATGCTGATACAGGAAATCCCCTCACCGAATTGCCGCCGCTGCGCCGCAACGGTTTCATAATTGCCGCATCCGGCCAGCTCTTCCACCGGTTCCAATCGCGCCTCCTGCGAAGAAAGAAACAGGCGGTAACGTCGATTCGGTTTCGCGGTTCCCTCGATAACGATCGCTTGCAGGCCACATGTCGCAAGATGAATCGGCGGCATCCCGCCGGAATTTGACTCCTTGATCGTGCCGGTCAAAGGGCTCTTCGCACCGGCGGACAGTCGGCCCGAGCATGGTGCGCCTGTTCCGGTAAGCAATCCTGGCGCGAGCACAAGCCGGTTGTCACTTGAAAGCGGATGACAGTCTGCTGGCACTTCCTGCAACACCGTTTGCGAGGTCAAGCCGCGCCCGCCCAGTGGATGACCTGTTTCCGGTGAATCCTCGAAACGCACCGAAAGGTCTGACATGTTCACACGGCAGATCCTGGCCATCGTTCGTACTCCTTTGTGCTGTGGCACTGGGTCGATGGGATCTCCAGCTGAGAAGCGTCATTGTAGCCATTCCTCGGGCTCGCTTGGGCGCCGTATTATGCCACGTCGCCCTCGCCAACCCGAAGCGCCAGCGAAGGGGTCGGTGAAGGTGGCGAATGGTCGGCGAATGGTCCGCGAAGGGGTCCGCGAAGGGGCAGCTGGCTCTCTTGTCGATGACCGGCAGGCTTTTTGTGGATCGCGCTGCCGAGGTACTCCATTGGCCGGCATGGGCGTGGGGCGGGTGTCACGCTGACCCCTTCGCTAGCGCTTCGGGTTCGGTGCGCAACAACACCACAACCCGAAGCGCCAGCGAAGGGGTCCGCTCCGAAACACCTTGTCCGCTCCCGGTCCACCTGGTCCTGTCAGGGCTTGTGGGTCATCCTCAGGGCTGTGGGCCATCCTCAGGGCTGTGGGCCGATTTCTGCCGCGGTCCAGCACGGTTCCCAGCCTTGGGGTAAGGTCAGCACGGGGCCCGGGCCGGCGTCCGGATGCAGCTGGCGAAGGGCCGGGCTGTCTCCGTTCACGATCGGCGCGTCCGCCAGTCGCATCAGCCCCATCGGGGCGCCAGCATTTCCGGGATCGCCGTCTTCCTGGCGGTTGCCGGTGAACAGGAGATACTTTGCGTCGGGCGAAAAATGTCCGCCGTAGATGTGTCGTCCCTCTTCCCCGTAGACGAGGCGATGATTGCGCCCTTCCGCGTCCGCCATCCAGAGTTGCGTCCATCCGTATCCGTCATTCGCCGTTTGCCGCGGGGGCCGACTGGAAAAAATAATCAAGCGACCATCCGGAGACCAATCGGGCGTACAGCAGTTGATACGGCTGACCGCGTTCGTCGCTCCCGTGATGGCATTCATTCTCCCCACGCTCCAGCTTGCGCCGAAGGCATTGGAGACGCCGGTTAGCCACTTCCCGTCCGGTGACCAGACCAACTGCTGAAAAAACCCTTTTCGTGGTAAGCGTCGGACGATTTCCCGCCGTTCGATGTCGACGAAGAACACGCCGCGAAGGGATAGGCACGCGATCTGTTTTCCATCCGGACTCCAGCTCGCCCAGCAGTATTCGGTTGGAGCCGCCAGGGTTTGCTGCTGCGTTCCGTCGACCTGTGCCATCACAAGTTCCCCTTGCGTCCCGTGCAGGTTGTGATCGAGTTGTTCCTTGGGGGGCAATCTGCGAAAGAGCAGACGGGTGCCGTCCCGTGAAATCTGCGGTGCGGTCTCGCTTGCTTGCGGCGTGCGTGTCAGATTGTGGACGAACGACCCGTCCGGACGGCAGCGGAACAGGTCCCAGTCCCCGTCGTCGGATCGGGCCGAATAGACGATCCACCCTTTCCAGCGGACCTCGTCGGCCAGTTGTTCGATCTGCCTTTTTTCGAGAGCATCGTTTGAGGCTGGGAGGGACGAACAGGATCCCAGTACAGCGACGAAGCCTAGAGCGATGCGGATCGATGTGTTGGTCATGAGAGTTCTTCGCTGCGTCCCTCTTTTTGATCGCTCGTCGACCGGTGTGTTCGTTTGCCTTGATGCTGCGTTGCGATCGCAGCAGGATACAAGGGATTATAGATCGGTCGGAGTTCGATGGCACGTGCGTTATGCCATCCGGTCATGTGCCGCTGAGGCGATGGTGAACGGTCGCGGGAGGAGGAGATTCGGGCGGCGGCGATCACCGCGGGAGCGCAATCTCCTGCCAGCCCTCGACACCGTCGATGATGTCTCGTTCCACGAATTCCCAGATGACGACCTTCTTACGGGCGAGCCAATCCGGGTTCCGCGCCAGTTGTTGACGGACGAGCGTGGAAGCTCCTCCATCGTTGACGATTGCCGCCAGCGGTTGCCGGAGTTCCGCCGCCAACTGGGCCAGGAAGCCGGCCGAGCCGGGCGGATCTTGTTCGTAGACTCGGAGAAAGCTGTCGCCCAGAACAAGAATTTCCGCTTCTGGTACGCTGTGGTAGGGCTGCTCGTCGTCACTGCTGAAGACTTGCGTACATTCGATGATTTCCGATCCGAATTGGTGGGCGATCGATGGTGCGGCGAGCATCTGCAACAGATCCCCCTTGTGGATAACGGATGTGGTACGTTGCCCATAGCGTGCTGTGCCCTGCTCGATCCAACGATGCTCAGTCAATATCTCGGCGACCGCATGTGCGGCCAGGTCGACTCCCACCGGCGACCAATGCGTGTCTTGCTGCAGGTAGAGCTTCGATGCGTGGTCGGCGGTACGAGAGAGTTTCGCCTGGCGATAGAGTGCGAACAGATCGACGACAGCGACTTCCGCGGCACGTAGCTCCGCCAATAGCGTACGCGTGGGCGGCGCGATGATAATCGTGTCCTGGTCGCTGGCGCTGATGGCCTGCCCCCGCGCCGTGAGTTGCTCCGGGTAGATACTCTCCTTGTTCGGAACCGGTAGTACAAGCAGTTCAATGTTGCGGCGCGCAATTGATCTCGGAATGAAAGAATCGCCGCCAGTGCATTTCCTGGATGCGAGTGATCGGCTGGGACTCGCTGTGTCAGACAATCGATTCCCGGCCGGTAAAACAGCCAATCCTCTGGCCCGGCAATCACTTTTTCGCCGAGGTCACCCAGCAGGCGATAAAGCAACCACTGCGCCTTCGGCCTCAAAGTCTTTGCCACAAGGCTTGCTCGTTCCACGCGCGTCTCATAAGCACGCAAGTTGTCAACTGTTGGAACCTGTTCCACGATCTCCACGGCAGTGATGGGTTCGCCGCGCGTCCATTCCGCAACCACCTGCACTAGCGCAGGCGTGGCCAGGATCGAGCCGAAGCTGACCATCATGAAAACACTCACGTTGCGCGGCGAATCACTGGTCATCGTTCAGAATTGGAAATACAGGAATGGGTTGTGAGATTGCACTGTCATCATCGCCAGCGCAACGATAAACAACGGTACGAGGATCAGGATGCGAGACCAGGTCAAATGTTGCGACCAGTCGTGAGCTTGAGCAGGTAGCAGCAGCACGAGTGTACCGACGCAGATCGCAGTGACCGGCAGAGGACGATACAGCACTCCCGCCAGCAGCAGGACACTCGGATCCCGGCGACCGGCTCCCACCATGACTTGCAAGTATTCGATCGCATTTGCGAGAGAATCCGAGCGGAACAGGACCCAGGAGATGAGCAGTAGCAGGAAGGTGATGGCGACGCGAAGCGGGCGCGGCCAGCGATGGTACAGGCTACGCCGTCCCATCGCTCGTTCGCTGATGAGCAGCAAACCGTGGAATGCGCCCCAGGTGACGTAGGTCCAGTTCGCCCCATGCCACAGACCGCCGAGCAACATCACGACGGCCAGGTTCACGTACGTGCGCCGTGTTCCCTTGCGATTGCCTCCCAAGGGTATGTACAGATAGTCCCGCAGGAATGTACTCAGCGAGATGTGCCATCTGCGCCAGAAGTCCGTGATACTGTCGGAACGGTAGGGAGCGTCGAAGTTTTTGAGGAACTCAAAACCGATCATCCTTCCCAGGCCAACCGCCATATCAGAATAGCCGCAGAAATCAAAATAAATCTGCAGGGCATAGGCGGTGACGCCAAACCAGGCGTCGCCGGCGGTTAACGCCGTGGCGCCGAAAGCCGTGTCCGCCACTTCGCCCAATGGGTTGGCGAGGAGGACTTTCTTGGAAAACCCCAGGATAAACAGGGCAGCCCCCGTCGCGCATTTGTCCCAACGGTGAGTGCGACTGACCAGTTGATGAGCGACCGTGTGGTAGCGGACAATCGGTCCGGCAATCAGCTGCGGGAACAGCGCAATATAGGTCGCAAAATCTAGCAGCGATCGAGCGGGAGGCGTCGTTCGTCGGTACACGTCAACGCTATAGCTGATCGCCTGGAAGGTATAGAACGAGATCCCCATCGGTAAGGTGATGTGCAGCACGGGCATGGTCTCGGCGCCAACCGATGCCAGCAGCTGATTGAAGTTTTCCTGCAGGAAGGTGAAGTACTTGAAGAAGCCTAACAGGCCGAGGCTCACCGCGACCGCCAACGCAACACCGACTTGTCGCTGCGTATGCGGTGCTGCCACTCGTCCCAGAAAACCGGTCGCGAAGTAATTGACGAGCGTGATTGCCAGCATCAACAGAACGAAGGAGGGGTGCCACCAGCCGTAGAAGAAGTAGCTGGAAAGCAGCAGAAACGCATTGCGCAGCAGCGAGAGCGCCGCAGGGGAGAGGCCGAGCAGGCGGGCTACCAACGGAAGGACGTAATAGACCGCCAGCACCAACGGCAAGAAATAGAACACGAAAAGGTGTGTGCTAAAAACCATTGGCGAGCAGGATGTTTCCGCGCGGGCTCGTGAAGAACGCTTCGTTTTCTTCCCGAGCCAAATTGGTCCAGACCGCCCAGTAGATCGGTCCGTCGTGTTGGCCGAAGTATTTGTTAATGATCCCGCCCAGATAGTGATCGTCGATCGAGCTTTCCAGTGCCATCCGGTGGAATTGCCCGGCTTGAAACTTGACAAGATTGCCGCCGATACCCGTCACTCGCTGGTCGGCGGCTTCGGCGCGGGCAAGAACGGGTTGTAGTGCCCGACGTAGATCGTCGAACCGGCCACGGCATCTCCGCGGTGCACGCGGACGATGTGGTATTTCAGCACGGTTGCGTAGTTGTACAGGTCGCGCTGAAAGATCGCTCCTTCCGGGATTTCGACGAGCTGCGCGGTGATCTCTATGCTGCCAAGCTTCGACACCCGTTCGTTCTGAGGGATCGGCGGAACTTCGGTGGGAGCTGTAGAGCAAACGCGCCGGCGGTTCCGACCATCAACAAAATGGCAGTCCATCGGCCGACCGTCATTCTGAATGCGCCTTTTTGTTCTCGAGTTTTGGGGGACGCCGCATTTGCTGACAAAAGAAAGGACGTGCGAAAGATGAGTCGCCCGGATCGCTCCCGGCTACTCTCGCCGAACAGTGAACGAGACAGCCTGCCACTCGCGAGAGATCTCTGCATTCCGAATCAGGAGTCACCACGTCCGAGTCTATCTTTACGCGCCGATTGGCAAACCCCATGCAGCCGGAACGCGAATTCGGTAGAATCGCGGGTGCAAACGGAACCGGCGATTCCCACCTGGCCGCGCGCTGCTTGGGACAAGCGGCCTATCCCGTTGCCTGCCTTTTTTGCGTCGTTGCGAAACCTTTCCTCCAGTTGGCGGTTTAACGCCGGAGACGTCTCCGTTCTGCCTGGTTATGCCCGGAGTTGGCACCTTCCTGTTTGTCTCTGGAGGTTTATCATGAAGGTCATGAACATTCGGTTGCTCTCTGGTACTCCTTGGGTTGTTCTGGCCGTTTGCGTGATGTCGGCTGCTGCCCAGCCACCGCGGCCAAATGGTGCACCTCCGCGAGACGGTGGTCCCCGCGGCGCTGGGTTCCATCCGGTGTTACAGCTTCTGGACAGCGACCGAGATGGCGTCCTTTCGGAAGCCGAATTGGATGCGGCGACGGCGAAGTTGAAGGAGTTGGATGCCAGTGGTGACGGTCGCCTGACCCTCGGGGAGTTGCGCGATCGGCTGCCGTTTGGTGCCGGGCGCGGTCGCCAAGGTGGCTTCGGGCCCGGTGGCCCGGGACGACCAGCGGCGCGGGGCGGGGAACAGGCGATGTTCGAAACTCTGGCGTTGCCGAAGGATGACAGCGAGCAGAGGATACTGGACGCGTTAGAGAAAGCGCAGGAGGGGCCCCGGTACGCCAATGTGCCGCCGATCGATGGACGCTTATTGCGATTGCTGACCGAAACGGTCAACGCCAAGCGAGTCGTAGAAATTGGCACGTCGACCGGCGAATCGGGGATCTGGTTCGCCTTGGCTCTGCGAAAGACGGACGGCCATCTGTACACACACGAAATCGATCCGGAGCGGGCGCAGGTCGCGCAAGACAATTTCAAGAAGGCTGGCGTCGAGGGGCTGATCACCTTGATCCTGGGCGATGCCCATGAGACGGTCAAGCAGCACACCGAACCGATCGACATCCTCTTTTTGGATGCCGACAAGCAAGGGTACATCGACTACCTCGACAAACTTCTGCCGGTGGTGCGGCCCGGCGGAATGATCATTGCCCACAATATGAATCCTCGGATGGCGGATCCCGATTTCGTCCGAGCGATCACAACGAATCCGGATCTGGAAACCGCCTTCCTCCATATGGACGGCAGTGGCGTGGCTGTGACCATGAAGAAACGCTAAGGAAGGTAAGGTCCGACGGTGGCCCAGAACCAAAGCGATCAGGTGGCGACGCGCGACGGGATTGGTGCGGCTTTGTCCGATCCGATTCCCGTCGATCGTCATCTGGGGATGTGGGATGCGGTGAGCATCATTGTCGGCATTGTCGTGGGAACGGCCATCTTTCGTTCGCCGTCGTTGGTCTTCCAGAATGTGTCGGGGCCTTGGCAGGCTTTGGGTTTCTGGCTGCTGGGCGGCGTCCTCTGCCTGTTTGGTGCTCTTTGCTACGCCGAATTGGCGACGACGTATCCGCGAAACGGTGGCGACTACGAGTATCTCAGTCGGGCGTACGGGCGGTGGAGCGGTTTTCTATTTGGCTGGGCACAGCTGGCAGTCATTTTGACCGGCAGTATCGGCGCGATGGCGTACGCCTTTGCCGACTACGCAGCCGGGCTCTGGCAACGGCCGGAACACGAGAAAGCTTGGATCGCCGCTGCCGCTGTGGTGACGATCACGTTGCTCAACTTATTGGGCGTATTCTTTGGCAAGACCCTGCAGAATTTACTGAGCTCCGCCAAGGTCGTGGGCTTGGTCGGTGTGGTCGTGGCCGGTGCTTGCCTGGGGGCGCAGCGAAGCGTTCGCGTTTGGCCAGGAGTTTGCGGAAGCACCAGATGGGACTTCTGCGAGTCTGGGAATGGCACTCGTTTTCGTGTTGTACGCGTATGGAGGCTGGAATGACGCGGTGTTTGTCGCGGCCGAAGTCCGTGATCCGCAACGGAATTTGCCACGTGCGCTGATCTTTGGTTTGCTGGGCATCACCGGTGATCTATCTTGCGGTGAATGCCGCCTACTTGGCGGTGTTGGGGTTTGACGCAGCACGCACTAGTGCCACGCCGGCCGCCGATGTCCTGCAAAACCAGCCTTTCTTCGGCAGCTGGGGTGCGAATGGCATCAGCATTCTGGTGATGGTGTCTGCTCTGGGGGCGATTAACGGCATGATTCTGGCCGGATCGCGTGTCTACGCTACGGTAGGTGAGGATCACCGGTTGTTCGCGTGGCTGGGAAAATGGAGTTCGAAAGATGGGGCACCGGTCGCTGCCCTGGTGGCGCAGGCTTCGATCGCTTTGCTGTTGATCTTTGGCGTCGGCACACCGTTCGGCAGGAACGGGATTGACGCGGGCCTGACACGCATCGGCTTGGCGCAATTGCCTTGGGATCGATACTACGGTGGTTTCGACACGCTCGTGGCCGGTACCGCACCGATCTTCTGGGCGTTCTTCCTGATGACCGGGCTGTCGTTGTTCGTCCTGCGTTTCACCGATGCCGGGCGACCGCGGCCTTTTCGAGTTCCGCTATACCCGCTACCCCCGATTGTTTTCTGCAGCATGTGCGGGTACATGCTGTGGAGCAGCCTGGACTACGCCGAGTCGCTGGCGATGCTCGGCGTTTTGGCGATCGCGTTGGGACTCGTGCTGTACGGTCTATCCCTGATGATGAACCGTTGGGTGAACCGGTAGTCGGATGATGTCCGAGGCGGCCCGGTCGTGCACGCGGAACGGTACTCCTTCCTTTGAGGGATCATTAACCGTCCCAACAAAACACTCCTGTACCGGGGCCGTCGAAGACCACGATACAGGAGTAGCATTTTTTGTTTCGGCGCAGCCGGCCAAAGCTCACTTGCGTCGCATCCGACGGCCGAGCATTCCGATTCCCAGGGCGAGCAGCAGAGCGGAGGCTGGTTCGGGAACGGCGGCCGGTTGCGGTGGTCGGGGCCCCGTCTCGTAACCGCCTTCGACAAAAGCCAATACGAAGTCGGTCGAACTGAAGTCTCCATCCCCGTCCCAGTCACCGGTTGCCCATGTCGAATTTCCTTCGGTCGCATCTTCGTATTCGCCGGCGGAAAACACCTGGACGAAATCCAGACTGTCGAACTCTCCATTCACGTCGGCGTCGCCGTAGTACGTGTAGGCCAACTCGTTGACCCATACATCCCGATCTTCACCGTTGACCAGTTCATCGTTGTTCAGGTCGTATGTCAGGTTGTTCGTGCCGGCTTGGACCTCGGTGGTCAGCAGGTCGATGTCGGGCGGATCCAGCACGCCGCTGCGGTCGAAGTCGCCGAGCAGCGTGGAGAGAGAAGCAACATTCAGGTTGTCGATGACACTAAAATGCCACTCCGGAACATCCGACACGCTCGAGAAGTAATCCATCAATCCCACGACAACGTTTCCCTCGACCCAGGCATCCTTGTCGTGGGCGATCAGCAGATCATCTACAAAGAACTTGGCCTCGTTGCCTTCCACGTCCACTCGCACGCGGTGCCACTCGAAGGCCATTTGGCCCAGTGCGGTGGTACCGATCTGATTGTCTTCGCTGCCTTGCACGGGAAGGTCGTCCACCACGATTCCCCCCGGGAAGATGTCAGCGTAGTAGGCGTCTTCGAGGCTTTCCGGGCCGACATTAATCGACGTCCCGTCGGGGTTCACGCCGTTGTAGCCTGCGTTCAGGGAAAACGTTCGGATATCGGTTCCGGCTCCGCCCTCACCGGTGACGGTAAAATACGTGCCGTCCAGATTGCCGGCTTCGATGGGGTCGAAACCGCTGAAGCCGACGCCGACCATCATCGCTTCCGTCGATCCAACTCCACCGCCTGGCAGCGGCCCATTCACGTTCATCCACACGTCGTACGTCACGGAGTAGTCGTTGCCCTCCAGCACCTGGTCCAGATCGATGGGGACGATCTGCACACCGCTGGTTCGGTTCGCCGTGCCCTCGAAGGGATCGTTGACAAAGAACCGCACGCCGGTCGTGCCGCCGTCCGTCGAGCCGGGCGCTTCGGGAATGCCGACCATGCTGTAGTCAAAGGCGAACTCAGCTCGATCTCGGCCTGGCGTGAACTCGAGAATCTCGTAAATGTCCGACGTGTCTCCATTGAAGTTGTCCGACCAATACGTTTCGCCAACTGCGAATGGCGGCAGGGCGAAAACGACAGCGAACAGCGCCGCGTAGCAGTGCCTCGGTCTCATGGCAATTCCCTCTGAAAGTTCCTTCTGCCGAAATGGGTGCTCGTCTGGAAGCACGCACAAACTGCCGACAGTATAGTCAGATCGGAACGCCCGACAACCGAAACGGCGTGGTTCCAAGGGGATCGGGACCGTCGAGGGGATACGAAAACACACGCGGCTTGCGTCGATCCTTGGTGTTGGCACAAGACCGCTCATTGGATCTCTGCCGTTGGACGCATGTCTGTCCGTTGTCACGAGCCGCAGGACGCTACGTCCGATTCCTGTCGACATCTGGCACCGGACGGAGCGGAAAAGAGGGAGCAGGCACGTTGCGTTCCGAGGCTTTTCGGGATAACGACCCTTGCGCCCGAGGTCAATCTCGGCCGTTCGCGATGACCTCCGCGGACGAGAAGTGTCAATCGATCGATACACGATCGCTGCAAGACGCGGCGCGGTCGACCGCTTCCGAGCGGCGGATGTCCCCTGCCCGCCGCTTTTGTTGATCTTTCTTCACTCGCGCGTCGCTCGCTTCAACGCGGCGCGATCTGGAACCGCAGACGGTCCAGCAAAGCCGTCAGACAATCCAATTCTTGCTTCAGGCCGTCCTTGAATTGTCGGTCTCGGCTGCGACGAATCTCCGGATGCAGCTCCGTGACTCGGCTCTCCAATAGACCAACCAGGAAGCCGTATTCGTCCTCGTCCATTTCCAGGTACATCGTTCTGCTCCTTGTCGGAGTACAGGTAGGAAACGGTCCATCCAGCCGGCGTCCGGACTTCCACGCAACTCGAGGCGCCGGAAAACTCGCAGTGGCACCTAGGGCGCACCACGCAACTGCCCCAATTGTACGCGCGCTCACTCCGTGGGAAGCCGATCATTGAGCTCCAGTGGCTCAATGCGGTCTTGGATGGGCCAGTTGCACCGCGGATGACGCGCGGGTTGCGTTTTTCTAACAGGCCCTCCTGCCGGGTGGCATTCTTCCCGCTTGTGCGCGCCTTGGGCCAGGTTCTGGGCAGATTGGGGGGGTGAGCGCATGTTTCGATCGGCAAGAGCTGCACAAAGAACAAGTCTACTGCTCCGATAGCTGGAGGATCGACTGCTATTCAGCACTACGCCTGTGCTCCCGGTGCAGCCGCCCGACGGACGCGACGTGGATCTTGCTTACCCCCCAAAATTCTCAATCCTCAGCTACACGCCAATTTGGACTCGCGGCTTTCCGATCGAACCGTGATGCCTCGCGAAGATTCTCTGTCGCCGCATCCGCGGTCGGATACCGCCAGATGGCTGGCATGGCCAAGGAATTCTCCCGGGTGGTTGTCACGATTGCTGAGGGAACTCGATGCGGGGGTAACTCGTCCAACCGTCATTCGAATCCGTCGCAGCGGACGGCCGTTGAAGCTGGAGCGCCGCTCGGCATCGCTGGCGGTTTTTTGCGGGAAATTTTTGACAGAAGTCCATTTGTGGGACGGGAGCGTTTGTGATGTGCACTTGGATCGCTCGATCGATGGCCCTGTGGTTCGTTTTCTGGCCCGCTTTTGCGGCCGCCCAAGGACTGCTTGTGGACGGTCGGTCGGACAGCGGATACCGTCTGCCGCGTCCTCGTCCTTGGCCGCATCCGCACCCCTATCCTCGCCCCGTTCCGCCGCCGCAGTTGCGTCCCCAGCCTGCGCAGTCGTACAAGATCAAGGAGTTGTCGGTCGAGGTAAATCTGACCGATCAGATTGCGAAGGTTCAGGTATCACAATCGTTTGTGAATACCGGCAGTCAACAGATGGAGGTCCGTTTCCTGTTTCCGCTGCCGTATGACGGGGCGGTGGATCGGATGACGTTCCTGGTCGATGGCAAGGAGTACGAGGCGAAACTGCTGAATGCCAGCGAAGCTCGGCGGATTTTCGAAGATTACGTTCGCAAGATGCAAGATCCGGCGCTCTTGGAGTGGATGGGCAACGGGATGTTTCAGACGAGCGTCTTTCCGGTTCCGCCTGGCGCAGAGCGCCGAGTGATGTTGCGGTTCAGCCAGTTGTGTCGCAAGACGGAGGGTTTGACGGAGTTGATGTTTCCGCTGAGCACCGCCAAGTACACATCCCATCCGGTCGAGAAAGTGAAACTCGATGTGACGGTGCAGACGCAGGTTCCGATCAAGAATATCTACAGTCCGACGCACGCGATTGGCGTCCAGCGTCCGTCGGAGACCTCGGCTCGCGTGACATTTGAAAGTCACAATGAGGTCCCCACCAGCGATTTTCGATTGTTGTATGACGTCGGCGACGCGGCGGTCGGTGCCAGTGCACTCAGTTATCGACGCGATACGAATGAGGAGGGGTACTTCATGCTGCTCGTGAGTCCGGAGATTCAGCGAGCCAGCGATCAGCCGCTGAAGAAGACAGTGATCTTTGTCGTTGACCGGTCGGGCAGCATGAGTGGTAAGAAGATCGAGCAGGCGAAAGCCGCCCTTGCGTTCGTTTTGAACAACCTTCACGAAGGCGATCTGTTCAATGTCGTGACCTATGACAACGAGGTCGAGAGTTTTCGGCCCGAGTTGCAACGTTACAATGATCAGATGCGACAGCAGGCTCTCGGGTTCGTAGAAGGTATTTACGCCGGAGGCAGTACCAACATCGATGCAGCTCTTCAGGTGGCTCTCCGTCAGCTGCAGGATGACTCGCGACCGAGCTATGTCGTATTCCTAACGGACGGGTTGCCTACGGCGGGGGAAACGAATGAGACGCGGATTGTCGACAATGCCCGAAAGCTGAATGCGGTGCGGGCTCGAGTCTTTAGCATGGGCGTCGGCTATGATGTCAACAGTCGGTTGTTGGACAAACTGGCGCGAACCTTAATGGGCAAGAGCGAGTACGTGCGGCCGAACGAGGACATCGAGGAGCAGGTTGGCAATTTGTACCGGCGAATCGGTGCACCGGCGATGACCAATGTTTCCGTCACGGTGGACGTGGAGGGGTTTCCGCCCGAGCGTGGTTCTGCAGTCAGCCGGTTGTACCCCAAGGATGCGTACGACCTGTTCGCCGGCGATCAATTGGTGATCGTCGGGCGGTACAAGCAGGGCGGTGCAGCGAAGGTGACCATTCGCGGCGAAGTCGATGGACAGCCGCAATCTTTGGATTTTCCCGCCAACTTCGCGCAGGAATCCCCAGACAGCACGCGCGCGTTTGTCGAGAAGTTATGGGCGATGCGGCGCGTGGGAGAGATCGTCGATCAGATCGACCTGCAGGGCAAGAACCAGGAGTTGATCGACGAGCTGGTATCGCTTTCTACGCGGCACGGAATCTTGACGCCGTATACCGCATTCCTGGCCGACGACACGACGAACCTGAACAACTTGGCCGGAAATCGGTCGCGAGCGACGCAACGGTTGGAGCTGCTCCGTCGCACGACCGGCCGGTCTGCCTTCGAGCAACGAAGGCTCAAGAGCCATTATCAATATTCTGATCGGTTCGACTCCGCTCAACTTGCACCCCAACCTGCGCTTCCGGCCGTCGCGGAATTCGTGCCGGCCAGTCAGGCGGGCGGCGTGGCAACCGGGACTACGGCGCCGGTCGAGGCGGGGTTGATGCGCGAACCGAGTGAGAATCGATTGATCCAGAAGATGCAGAACGTCGGCAGCAAGACGTTTTACCTTCGAGAGGGCGGCTGGGTCGATTCGAGTCTGACGGAGGAACAGCAAGGGAAGGTGATCACGCTGAAACGCTTTAGCCCCGAGTACTTTGACCTCTTCGAAAAGCACGGATCGGAGGTCGCCAAGTACCTGGCGATCGAAGGCCAGGTGACCGTCGTACTCGATGGACAGGCGTACGCGTTCTGACATGTTTCGCGCAGCAAACGGCCCAGCGGCTGCCCATCCAGGCCGTGGCTGTGAGAGGCTCTTCCAGATCGTGGATGTGGGCTGCCTTTCCAGGTCGTGGATTTGTGGGACGACCTTCCAGGTCGTCTCGTACAACGGCCTTCCCAGGCCGTTTCCCCCCCCCCCCCGCCGACAAGATTCTTCCACACCCGGCGAATTCCTCTTAGTGCTACGCGTTGTAGACGCCGAACCACACAACCGGCCCAGCGTTTCCCGGGAACTCGTTAGCAGGGGCCAAGGCCGACACGCGAGGATCATCGCCATGATTGAATCGTCACTTCCGCCGGAGCGAGCAGGTTTCGATCCCCGCGACGTCACGCGACCGACACCGTCGCTGTTGGTCTATTATTTGACAGTTTCGCTCTTCACTGGTCCGTTCTTTCCGGTGACATTCTTGCCGCTCTTTTTTAAGTATCAGACTTTGCGATACGAGTTCGACGACCAGGGGATTTCGATGAAGTGGGGTCTGGTATTCCGGCGTGAGATCTACCTGACCTATCGTCGAATTCAGGATATTCACCTGACGACCAACCTGATGCAGCGTTGGTTTGGGCTGGCTACGGTAGCGATTCAGACGGCGTCTGGGAGCACGGGGCCGGAAATGAGTATCGAGGGAATTCTGGAATACTCCCAGTTGCGCGATTATCTCTATTCGCAGATGCGGGGTGCTCGTGGATTGGAGGATCCGAGAGCGAAAGAGGTGGAACCAAGCGAGACACTGCAACCTTCCGACGAAGCTTTGGGCCTGCTCTGCGAGATCCGCGATCTGTTGCAGAGCCAGGTGGAACGGGGAGAGGCCAAGTCGTGATGAATCGTATCGAGAGTATTGCGCAGCGAATCTATGCCCGCACTTGGGATGTGTTGACCGGAGTGTTCCGCGTGCCGGCACGACCGCCTGATCTCCCGACAGCTCCGGGAGAGACGCTGGAGTCGTTTCGGCCAGCGGAAGGTTTTTTGCGTTACCTGAAATTTCAGTTCTGGATTGGGTTAGCGATCATCGATCTGCTGATCTTTGTCGGTTGGGTTGCGATCACCATGGCGGCTCCTGTTGCCGGGATCATTCTGGCCGGGCCGGCGCTCGTCTTGGCCGTCGTTCCGGATATCGCAGCCTACGTGGCGATTCACCTGCGGTACGATACGACGTGGTACGTGATGTCCCATCGCAGTCTGCGATTGCGGCGCGGCATTTGGGTCATCCACGAGACGACGCTGACGTTCGAGAACATTCAGAACGTTTCGGTTCGGCAGGGACCGCTGCAACGCTGGTTTGGGATCGCCGATCTGCTCGTGGAGACGGCCGGGGGGGGCGACGCGAACGCGGCGGGTCACTCGGGGGGATTAACCCACCGCGGCTTGATCGAAGGTGTCGCCGAGGCGGAGCGGATCCGGGATCAGATTCTGACGCGACTTCGTCCGCTGCAGGATGCGGGTCTCGGGGATGAAGCTTCGGCTGTCCCTAGCGGATCCCTTTGGACGGCGGAGCATCTCCAGGCGCTGCGGGGGATTCGGGATGCGCTGCGGCAGTCCCTCGCAGCGGGCCATGCGAATGATTCCAGCCTGTAGGGTTCCCGCCTGTCGAGTGAGCAAGGACTGCACGCGCCCATGCCCACTCCCGTGGGACGACCTTCCTGTGGGACGACCTTCCAGGTCGTCCCGTTCCACGGCCTTCCAGGCCGTCTTCCCCCTTCGGCGGCACGGGATCCGACACTTGGTGGGCTTGCGCCCTGCAAAGCCCAGCCTTCCGCGGCGGCCCCGCCCGCGCTGCGGGTTGTCTTTCGTTCACGGGCGGACGGGTGCCAGCGTAAATGCGTACCGGTATGGCTGGCCGCCGGGCAGTGTGTATTCGGGGTGAGTTCTTGCACCCCAGCTGTTGTCGCCGCCCAGGCCGTGCAGCTGATGGTCCACATTGACGGTAATATGATCGCGGCGCGGCAGTTCGTAGTCGTGATTCGCGGCCTCGAGGTCGGCGAGGTCAAAGGGCCAGGCGGAAAAGTTCAGCGGCTCGTCGCCGGTTATCCGGAGACCC
Source organism: uncultured Planctomycetaceae bacterium (assembly GCA_963776055.1). Lineage (GTDB taxonomy): Bacteria > Planctomycetota > Planctomycetia > Pirellulales > Pirellulaceae > CAVZLD01. The sequence goes on from CAVZLD010000003.1 coordinate 149,412, forward strand.
CAGCCGGCGTCGTTGGTAAAGTGAACCCAGCGGACGTCCGATCGGTTGCCGACATCTTGGGGGCGGACGTAGGGATGAGCCAACTGTTCGACCGTCATCTCATACTTTGCGATTTCGCCACTCGTTTTGCGATCCCAGTACGTTTCGTGAGGACCGCGTCCGTACCACTGCACGTGATGGAACGCGGCGGGAAGCGCCGTGGTCATACCGAACTTGGGTATCAGGGGGAGGTCGGACTGCCCTGGCTGGTAATCGGCTACGACTTGGACTCGTCCATCACTGTGCACCGTGAACACCGTGCGGTAGGAAGACGAGCCGACCGGCAGAGTCGCTTCGCAGACGACCTGGACGACGCCGTCCCCGAATGCTTTGGAAGTCACTCGTTGGACGGAGCGGTCGTGCGCAGCGTGACGCCAGGGTCCGAGTCGATCGAGATATCCATTGCGATACTGATTGTCGTTGGGTGCCTTCCAGAAGTTCGGCACGAGCGGTTGGGCCAGGAGCTGTTGCCCGTCGAGTTCGTAGGAGACTAGAGCACCGGTCTGCTTGCTGATCTCGACACGAAACGACTTACCCGCAACGGAAATCTTCTCGTCGGCCGAATCCACTTGCAGCGGAATGGGAGTGGTGGTTGTGGGGTTAGATAGGGAACTGCCTGGCAGTTGGAACTGGTCCCAGGCGACCCGATGGCCGGCTTTGGCCCAGGCCGTTTCCTCGGCGAGCACAAACGAGATGGTGAGCAGGAAATCACCTTCCTGTCCTTCGCGTGGCGGCAGATCCAGTTCCACCGTGTGGCTCTGTTGGGGTGGCACATCGAGGCGGCCGAGATTGCCTTCCGCGATCGGTTCGCCGTCCTTGCGCAACAGCCAGCGTGTTTCCAGATCCCGGAGGTTCCTGAAGAAGTAGTTGTTGTCGATCCGGACCTTGCCCTGCGCGAGATCGCTGGGGTTCACACGAATCGACTGGTACACCTTGCGAACCTCGTGCAGATGCGGATTCGGGCGCCGGTCAGGTTGGACCAGACCGTTGATGCAGAAGTTCCCGTCGTTTGGTTGGTCGCCGAAATCGCCTCCGTACGCGAAATACTGCTTGCCGCTTTCTCCGGGTACGTTGGTCCGTAAACCCTGATCGACCCAGTCCCAGATAAAGCCGCCTTGCAGCAGTCGATGGCTTTCGATTGCGTCCCAATAGTCCTGGAGGTTGCCCACGCTATTGCCCATGGCATGCGCGTACTCGCACAGAATCAGCGGTCGTTCTTGCGGTTGGCTGGCATATCGCACGATTTGGGAGATCGTCGCGTACATGGGGCAATAGATGTCTGTATTCTGCGCAAGTTCGGATCGTTCGTACTGGACAGGTCGCCCCGGATCACGTTGTTTGATCCAATCGTAGGTTGCCTCCATGTTGACACCGTTTCCGGCTTCATTGCCCAGGGACCAGATGATGACGCACGGGTGATTCTTGTCACGTTCGACCATCCGTTGTGTGCGATCCAGATGAGCCATCTTCCAGGCAGGATCTTTCGCCAAGGATCTGCGGCCGTATCCCATACCGTGTGATTCGACATTGGCTTCATCGACGACGTAGAGTCCGAATTCGTCGCAGAGCTGATACCAGAGTGAATCATTGGGGTAATGGGAGGTTCGCACGGCGTTGATGTTGAACTGTTTCATCAGCCGGATGTCAGCGATCATGGACTCGCGCGAGACGGCGTGCCCGGTGGTTGGATCGTGTTCGTGGCGATTGACTCCTTTCAGGTAGATCGGCTGACCGTTGACAAGCAGTTGTCCGTTGCGGATTTCCACTTTGCGAAAGCCTACCCGGTGGCTCATCACTTCGATCGTCTTGCCGGATTCATCTTGCAGCTGCAGCAGCAAGCGAAAGAGATGAGGCGTCTCCGCGGTCCACTTGGCGGGATTTTCGAGTTGCCATTCGGGGGTTTCGCAGTCGAGTGGTGCATCCTGTGGAACAGCGAGTTGCTGCAGCGTGTGCGTGGCGATCACTTGACCGCTGGAGAGTTCCTGAAGAGTGGCTTGCAGCGAGCAGTTCCGGGGCGCGTCCGCGAAATTGACGATTTGCGCTTCCACGCGGAGCGTTGCGTCACGATACGCCTCGTCGAGGTCGGTACGGACAAAAAAATCCCGAATGTGCAGGTCGGCGGCCGTCCAGAGATAGACGTCGCGGAAGATGCCACTCAACCGCCAGAAGTCTTGGTCCTCCAAGTAGCTGCCGTCCGAGTAGCGATAGACTTCGACAGCCACGAGGTTCTCGCCAGGCTGGAGGTACTGGGTGACGTTGAAGATCGCGGGAGTGCGACTCTCCTGGCTGTAACCGACCGATTGTCCGTTGACCCACAGGTAGAAGGCTGAATCCACGCCGTCGAATTGCAGAAACACCTGCCGTCCCTGCCAACCGTCCGGTACCGTAAAGGACCGCCGGTAGGAACCGACCGGATTGCGCTGCGTGAAGTTCGTGAAATCTGGCGGCGGTTCGCCCATCACGCGCGGTGGATCGGCCTGGAAAGGATACTTCTGGTTGACGTACAGCGGAACGCCGTAGCCGTGCAATTGCCAGTTGCTGGGTACGGGAAGCGTCTTCCAAGTCGCGTCGTCAAAATCTGCTCGGTAAAACTCCACCGGACGCTCGGCGGGTGTGGGCGACCAATGGAACTTCCAAGCTCCGTTAAGTTCGTGCACCCAAGGGTTGCTCTGGCGGCTGTCGGCTTGGGCTGTTTCGGCGTCGGCACAGGGAAGGGCCGCAATGCGGGCTGGTTCCTTGTTCCTACTCACGATCTGTTCGTCTTCCCAGTCGAGCGAAGCAGCGGGGTTCGGGGATGCAGCAGCTAACAGCAGGATCCAGGCTCCGGTTGGCAGGAGGAAGCGGGCGGCGATCGCCGGTCGGTGAAGCGTGCGTTTCATGCGGGTTCTCCTGATGATTCGCTGCTGCGCCACACGTGAGCCGCAGAGGGATACCGCCGAAGCGAGAAACGGGCAGCTGTTCTTGTTCGCTCCGAAGCTCTTTGCCGCGCAGCCATCCATCGGATGTCTCAAGGATCCTCATGGTGACGCTTCGGCGGTCCTCCTGCAAGGGTCTTGGCGTTGGCCGGGACGGTGGGGCAGAGCGAGCTTCTTGACGCAGGGGGTCGGACTCGCATTCGAATGCGTTCTCGCGTATCCTGGTGGCTTCGTGCGTCAGTTCAAAATCGTTGCGGTCGATCCGGCCCTGTCCTGCTCTTGTACCGGCGATGGTCACGAGAGACCGAGGTTTCAGGGACAACGTGTGGCAGGGAGAACTGCGTCTCTTCGCTGTGCCCGGAAGCTGATCCACCGCGGAGCCATCCAGAACGGAAAGGCAAAACCCGTGAATCTGCTTGGAATTGATATTGCGATCTTCCTGGCGTTTCTTGCTGCCGTCGTTTTCGTAGGAATTTGGATGAGCCGCCATGAACAGGATAGTGAAGACTACTTCCTGGCGGGCCGCGATCTGACCTGGTGGCTGATCGGCTTTTCCCTGATTGCCGCCAATATTTCGGCAGAACAATTCGTGGGGATGTCCGGCCAGGCCGCGCGCGATTCGATTGGCCTGGCGGTGGCCAGCTACGAGTGGATTGCCGCGGTGACGCTGGTGCTGGTGGCGTTCTTCTTTTTGCCCACCTTCTTGCGCAGTGGGATCTTCACGATTCCGGAGTTTCTTGAATATCGTTACACGCACGAAGCGCGGACGATCATGTCGCTGTTGATGGTCGTGATCTATGTCGGCGTGACGATCTCGACCGTCATCTTTCTCGGCGCCAAAGCGCTGGATCCGCTGTTCCCGCGGCTTTCCCTGACATCGCTGGCCTGGATTGTGGGTGTTGTGGCGGGGGGCTACGTGATGGCCGGAGGACTCAAGGCGTGTGCCTGGGCCGATCTGATTCAGGGTTCGGCGCTCATCCTCGGAGGGGCTGTGATCATGGTCCTGGCGTTTCAGGCCCTGGACCGTCCGGACCAATTTGAGGGTATTCGAGCGGAGTCCGTCACGGCGTCCCTGGGGGTGAGTGCAGACGCTTCGTTCGGCGAGAAGTTTCAGGCGCTCAAACAGCAGAAGATGCACATGGTGTTGCCGCGGAGCAGCACGTTCCTGCCCTGGACCGCGCTGCTGTTTGGGATCTGGATTCCGAATCTGTACTACTGGGGTCTGAACCAATACATCATGCAGCGGACCTTGGGTGCCAGTTCGTTGGCGCAGGGGCAGAAGGGCGTCGTCTTCGCCGCTGCAATGAAGCTGGTGATCCCGTTCATCGTCTGCATTCCCGGAATCATCGCTTTCACGTTGTATGCCGACAAGATGAAAGAGAACGCGATGTCGGACGAGCGGCTGAACGCGCCGGTCTTGCGGGCATTGGAAACAGCACGGTCGGCGGCGGAGCCGGGTCGCAGTCTCTTTCGGTTTGACAGCGACTTCGCGGCCCTTCATCCGGATCTGGCGAAGGACGTCCTGGCAGTCAACGCGGCCGTCGCGGCCGTGCCCGTTCCCCAAAGCCTGGATCTACCGACCGCCAACCAAGATCTTGTCGAAGCCGCCACGGGGCAAGATGAAACACTGACGTTGGAGCAAGAGTTGGTTGGCTATGATTATGATGGCGCCTTTCCCTTGCTGATCCGGTACCTGACGCCTCCCGGGCTGCGCGGCTTTGTGCTGGCCGCTCTTATGGGAGCGGTGATCAGTTCGCTGGCCTCGATGTTGAATGCCGCGTCCACGATCTTCACGATGGATCTTTATCGCGAGTACATCAATCGCTCAGCAACTCAAAAGAACCTTGTCTGGGTGGGGCGTGCCTGCGTCCCGATCTTCGTTGTCCTCGGGTGTCTGATTGCGCCGCAGTTGGCCAGCCCTCGGTTCCGCGGTGCCTTTGCCTTCATTCAGGAATTCCAGGGGTATGTGTCGCCGGGCGTGCTGACAATCTTCCTGTTTGGCCTGTTCGTGCCCCGCTCACCGCGCATCTGTGGTGTCGTCGGACTCGTGCTCAGTCCCATCGTTTACGGTCTGCTGCATTACTTTTTCGGGGATATGGCCTTTCTGAATCGGATGGCGATCACGGTGGGAGCCCTTTCGGCTGTGCTGGCCGGCTTGACGCTGCTGGCGCCGCTGTCGGAACCCGTGAGGCTTCCGGAGCAGACGAAGATTCCGATGGACGGCTCCCCGGTGGCACGCCTCGGCGGCGCACTCGTCGTCGTGGCCACCCTCCTGCTGTACATCGTGTTCTGGTAATCGATAAGAACGGGGACGAGCGGCCGGCGGCTCGGGAATCGGTAAGCAGCCGCCCAACGGCAGATGCAATGTCTGCCGCTAACGCCCGACAACGAGCGGAGGAACCGACCGCCAGCGCGCACCAACCTGTTTGCACCATTCGGAGCAGCATCAGGTATGGTCAGCTCGAAGCTTTCGACGATGCGGGTGCCGCTTGACGGAGAGTTTCCATAAGACGGCAGATGTTTTGCTCCAAGTCCACCGCCAGTTGCTGCACGCGGTCTGCGGCTTTTTCTTCGCAGGCCTGTTCCAGTTGGATCGCCGTCTGCAGGCACGCTTTGGCTTGGAATGCGGAGGCAGCGCCTTTGATGGAGTGGGCCGCGGCCGCAACTCCCTTCCACCGTTGCAGAAGCACCGCCCGTTTCAAGTCGAGGAGGACCTGCGGCGTTTCTTGCAAGAACGTCTGAATCAGCTCGGACAGCAGTTCGGCGTCGCCCTGCACGAGTTGGTTGGCCAGGTCGCGTGCCACTCGGTCGCTTTCATTGGCATGCGGCGGAGGTGACGGCTGCTGGGTGACATTCTGGAGGCACTCGAGCAGCAGCTTCATCTTGATCGGCTTGGAAACGTAATCGTCCATGCCGGCTTCCAAGCACCGATCGCGATCGCCCAGCATCGCGTGAGCGGTCATTGCGACAATGGGGATTCTACGTTCGGATCCCCGCTCTTGCTCCCGAATCGCGCGGGTGGCGGCGAACCCGTCCAGCTTTGGCATCTGGACATCCATCAGCACGACATCAAAGCGGTGAGCGGATGCTTGCTCGACGGTTGCTGCCCCGTCTTCCACGCTGGTAACCGTGTGACCAGCGCCCCGCAGGAAACGCTCAGCGAGTTGACGATTGACCGGATTATCTTCGGCCAACAGAATCTTTAGCGGCTTCGCAGGGGAAGGCTTTCCGACCGGGGCGGACGTCGTGGGAAGCGACTCCCGCAAGCCTTGTTGTTGGAAGACGGCGGTGAAGGAGAAGGACGATCCCTTCCCGGCGTCGCTGTGGAGCCAGATCCGCCCGCCCATCATCTCCACCAACTTGGCAGAGATTGGCAGACCGAGTCCTGATCCGCCGTAGTCGCCACTGTCCCGATGGTGGACCTGGCGAAACACATCGAAGACGTTCTGCTGCTGTTCCAGCGGGATGCCGATTCCGGTGTCGACGATGTCAAATTGCAGCGTGACGAGCGGACCCACCACTTGCTTTGCGGAAACCGAGCAGTCCACGCGGCCGGCCTGCGTGAACTTCATGGCATTTTCCAATAGATTGACCAGCACTTGCCGCAATCGCAGAGGATCTCCGATCAGCTGTCGTGGTAATCCGGGTGCTTGCCGGCTGGTGAAACGAATTCCCTTCTGTCGTGCCCGAACGTCGAACAGTTTCTGAATCTCGAGCATCGTCTCCGATAGATCGAAGGGACGCGAATCGATCTCCAGCTTCCCGGCTTCGATTTTCGACACATCCAGAATGTCGTTGATCACCGCCAACAGCGATTCGGCGGAACTGCGAATCATCTCCAGGAAGTCGCGCTGGTCCGCGTCCAGGGAGGTCTCGGCCAGGAGGCCCGCCATTCCCAGAATGCCGTTCATCGGCGTGCGGATCTCGTGGCTCATGTTTGCCAGGAATTCCGTCTTGAACCGGTTCGCCGACTCCGCTCGTTCCTTCTCCGCTCGCAGCGCCCGCTCGGCCTCTTGGAGCGACGAGATGTCGTGGATCACACCGATGAAGAACCGCTCGTTCCCGCAATGCATCTCGCTGATGGAAAGATGCAAGGGGAACTGCGTCCCGTCCTTGCGTCGTCCTTGCACTTCGCGTCCGGCACTGATAATTCGCGGATTGCCTGTTCGTAGATAGTTGCGGATGTATTCGTCATGCTGTGCTGCCGTTGGCTCCGGCATCAGGCGCGAAACGTTCTGGCCGATGACTTCGTCTGCCTGGTAGCCAAAGAGCCGCTCCGCTGACGAATTGAAGCAGGCAATCACGCCCTGCTGATCGATGATCACAATGCCGTCGACGACCGCTTCGATCAGGGCGCAGGCCAGGGCGTCCTTCGCGAACCCCGGGAAAGCTCGCGGCGTCGACTTCGCATCCGCCCCCGTCGACTGCGGCGCGGCCTCCGTGGCCGGAAGATCCTCCCGGCGATTCGCTAACTCTTGCATTCGGCCCATGATTGCCGAGCCGCGCGTTGCTGCCATCTTCGGTGGACCGCTTCCACGAAGTGATTCCTTGCGGAAGAGGAGCAGATGACAAGGCGCAGGCGCCACCTCAATTTGGCAAGATCCATGCCCCAGGGACAATTCGACAGATGAGTCCGCTGGCCTAATCTTCCTAACATCATACCGACCTTGCCCCGAATTGGTAGTCATTCCTGGGGGGACCAACTACCTCCGCTGGATCGCACCCGCCCCCCCACCGCAAGAGCGGTTGTGACATGGGATGGGCCAACGGCGACCACGCTCCGCGTTTCGCTTTGAGCGTGCCAAGCAGACCGTCGATCACATCGGGTCACATCGCGGCTGGGCGATTCAGGCTCGGCCGGCCGTCAGCTTTGCGTGAACGGCGGATAGAACGGAGCCGATGGAGGCGTGCACGGTGCGATCGGCCAGCGAATCCAGACTCGTCGGGTCGCGATTGATGATTACCAATCGCGCTTCCGCCTGTTTTGCCACCTGGGGCAGGATGTTGGCCGGGCTGACGACCAAGGAGGAGCCCATTGCCAGGAATAGGTCAGCCTCGCGGCTGAGCCGGGAAGCCTTGTGCAGCACAGTGGGCGACAGCGACTGGCCGAAGGAAATCGTCGCGTGTTTCAAGCGGCCCCCGCAGCCTGGGCAGTCGGGCACGGCGTCCTGGTCCAGGAACTGCTGGACCCACGGATCCGCATCGAACCGTTCGTGACAGTCCAGGCAGGCTACTTCCCGAGCGGTTCCGTGCAGCTCCACCACGTCCGCACTGCCGGCCTCCTGATGCAGCCCATCGATGTTCTGCGTAATGACCGTCCGCAGCCAACCAGCGGATTGCCATTGGGCCAGCAGGTGATGTCCGATGTTGGGCTGGCAGTCGACGAAGTCTCGATGCGCGACCGCCTTCTGCCGCCAGTATTCATACCGCGCCCTGGGACTCGACAGAAAATCCTCGAACTCCACCGGTTGCGACGTGGCCCAGATTCCGTTCGGAGAACGAAAATCGGGAATGCCACTTTCGGTGCTCATGCCCGCCCCGGTGAAGGCAATCGCCCGATGGCTGGATTTCAGCCACTCGGCGATCTGGCGAATGACCAGATCGTCGAGTGGATTCGCTTCAGCAGTGAAATCCTTCATCGGCCCATCCGATCAGCGATCAAGTGGTCGCAATCGAATGTTCCGGTATTCGATCGGAGCTCCTTCGGACTGGAGGCTGATCGCCCCCTTAGTTTCGCTGCAATTGGTGGCGTGATTCACCAGGTCTCCGTTGACTTTGACGATCACCTCGTCGCCTCGGCAAGTGATTTCCATCTGGTTCCACTCGCCAAGCGGCTTCTCCGAATCGTCGGTCAGGTTCAGGTGACGGCGCCCCTTCTGCCGCGTGTCCTCATCCGGGACATCCAGCTCGGTCCCGATCACCCAGAAGTCTCCCGCATTGTCCTTGGCCAACTGGACTTCGATCGACTTCGGCCAGACCCCCAACGCGCCCGGCGTGCTCGAATGCACCAGCACGCCGTTGTTTCCACCACTCGTACCCGGCGGCCAGCGCCAGTCCAGTGTCAACACATAATCATGGAAGTCGTCCTTGATCGTCCGCAAATAGCCGGCAGGTTTACCGGTGCAGAGTAAGACCCCCTCTTTGACGCTCCAGACATCCTCCATCTTCTTCTCTGGATCCTGCAGGTGGAAGGTCCAGCCGGACAGGTCTTTGCCATTGAAAAGAGCCACTTCGTCCGTTTCTGCTTCGAAGGCTTGCGTCATCCCGGACAGAGTGAAGATGAAGGCAACGCTCGCCATGATCACACTACGCATGATTGCTGCTCTCCCGCTTGCGCTGTGCTTGGTTCTGCACGGCTGGCTGTCGATAGAATGAAGGTCCGATTCAGATGAGTTCCGAATGAGATCTTCTCGAAGCTTTCAGTAGCCGACAATCTAACGCGCCACATTCCGTCCGCAAGCAGTTCTCGTTGCGGGCGTTTACATCCGATAGAGGGGGGTCAGGAGAGCCAGGGGCGTGAGCGGCTCAGCGGTGACGCGAACAGCTTTTTCATCAAAGCCGCATTTTCGCGGACCTGGAAATCGAACATTCCAACCGTCAGGAAGTCGGCTCCACCCTCCAACGCCATCCGGAAACCGTGCGCCGGAGTGACCGCCCCCGCTCCCAATACCTTGAATGCAATCCAGGGCCGGTTCACCGTCTTCATGAAATCGGCGACCTCTGTGGGCGGTTGGCAATGGTAGTCCACGTCATTGAACGTCTTGAAGAAGAAGTCCAACGGCAGATCCTCGCGTCGAATCGCCCGCGGTGTTTCCAGCGAGTGGGCTCCCACCCCGGCGGCAAGCCGGTTCTGGTGGAGGAATGTCACCACGGTTTCCAGGACGTCCATCCGCTGCGCCGCCACTAATCGGTCCGCGGTCATTCCCTGCACCAAAGCACCCACGGCACCCTGATCTAAGGCTAACTTCACGTTATCCAGCGGGCTCTGTTCCGTGGGATAGGTTTGGGCGATCCATTGGATCTTCCCACCCCGTTCGCGGCGATATCGCTGCAACAATTGGATCACATGTTGATCGCACCGCAGAACGGCCGTGTTGACGCCGTTTTCCTCGCATCGCTGCAACGTGTCCAGGATCTTCTCCGGCGTGAAATACTGCTTCATTAGCGCCGAAACGTACACCAGGTCCCGCGCATGGGCGAAACCGCTAAAAAGATTCCCGCCGCAGATGAGACGACTGATCTTCAGACGACCGATGCGGCCGTAGGGTAGGCCGGTGACGGCATCCTCCGAGGGGCCCGCCTCCGTGCGCTCGGCATCGGCCCAGGCCCATAGACCCTGTTCTTCGCGACTGCCGGCCGCGATCACGCTCGAACCGGTGGCGGCTGCCAAGGCTTTTTGGAGAAATCGCCGGCGACCGTTCCGGTCGGCCAACGGGCCAGACGTAGCTGGGCCCTCCCTTGGCGGGAGAGCCTGTGCTGGGGTCGGCCGACCGGCCAAAGGGCATTCTCTATTACCGTCGATCGAAGATTCCTGTCCGTCCGGCACATCAAACCTCGTCTTTTCGTAATCCACCTGGTTCGTTCGTTGACCGCCCTGTCGCTCCGCCCGGGCCCCGCCCGGCGTCCCCTTCAGTGTAGACGTCGACCGGCTCCTGGCAAAATCGATCAGTCGCCAAGCCACCCGCGACAGGTGATTCGACGAATTCGACCGTTCGACCCCCCATTGGCATGATGGTCACGAGTGATATCGCAATGATATCATTATGCAATCATGTTCTTTCGGGCTCGTTTCGGGGGAAGCTGCGATGATCGAGGAAAAAGTGTATCGGCCGATGTCGGGGTGGCTGCCGCTGCTGGTGTCACTGGCCTTGCTGCTGGGGGGGCCGGCGCTGATTGCCTGGTGGGCGGTCGCAAGTGACCGAGCAAGAGATCCGCTTTCGTTCGGGTGGGGCTTGCTCGCCGTCCTGATGATCCTGACCGGACTGCTCTGTCTGGCCGGCTTCATGGCGATCGCGCCGAATCAGTCGCGCGTGCTGCTGTTATTTGGCAAGTACCAAGGATCCGTTCGCGAATCGGGGTTCTTCTGGGTGAACCCGTTCCTGACGAAGAAGAAGCTGTCGCTGCGCATTCGGAATTTTGAGACCGGATCGATCGCGACGCCCGAGAAGAAGGATGCCACGGGGAAGGTGATTGAGGCGCGGAGTCGGACCGTCAGCCGACCGTCGAAAGTCAATGATCGCGACGGCAACCCGATCGAGATTTCGGCGGTGGTGGTCTGGCGGGTGGTAAACACGGCTGAGGCGTTGTTCGAGGTCGACGACTACGAAGATTTTGTTGCGGTCCAGAGTGAGGCTGCCTTGCGAAACCTGGCGACCCGTCATCCGTATGACAGCGAGGATCACGAGGTCTCGTTGCGTGGCAACACCGCGGAAGTCTGTGACCAGTTGCGCCATGATATCCAGGATCGGCTGGAGCAGGCGGGCGTCGAGGTCATCGAGTCGCGCATCAGTCATCTGGCTTACGCGCAAGAGATTGCCGCCGCCATGCTCCAGCGCCAGCAGGCGCAGGCGGTTGTTGCCGCTCGAACCAAAATCGTCGAGGGTGCCGTGGGGATGGTCGAAATGGCACTCGATCATCTCGCGGAAGGCAAGATCGTCGAATTGGATGACGAACGTCGGGCCGCGATGGTTTCGAATCTGCTGGTAGTGCTCTGCAGTGACCGTCACACGCAACCGGTTGTGAATACGGGATCCCTGTATCACTAGATGACTCAACTGCCGATTGACGCGAGCTTGCGGAAGGAGAATATTACGTGGCAGGGCGTGATTCTTTTCTCCTGCGAACGGATCCAGAGACGCTTGACGCCCTGCGCCGCTCGGCGCGCGACGAACTGCGCAGCATCAATGGTCAAATCGAGTTCTTGCTGCGGCGGTCTTTGATCGAATCGGGACGCTTACCGCCCAAGCCACCGCCGGATCGACCGGATGAACCATCGAGTGTCGAATCGCCGCCCGATCGTTGAATCTGCTTCTCGTTATCCCACGGAGCGATCATGGTTTCCACGCCTTCTCACAAGGCAGCGTGGCTGGTACTCGTCTGCTGCCTTCCCCACAGCGTGACGGCCGACGTGCCGTCCGTCACGGGGTCGATGTCGGGCTGGGATCCCGCCGTGTTACTGGTGCGCGATCCCAGGGTCCTGGCGGATCTGCAAATCGCCGGCGCACAACGCGGCGAACTGCAGGAGTTTCTGCAACAGATCGATCCGCGTCTGTGGGTTTTGCGCGACGCGACGCCGCGCGATGCAGCGGCATTTCAGCAATTGCAGGACCGGTTGCGTGAATTCCAGGTTGGACTGACACAGGTATTGCGGCCGGAACAGCGAGAGCGCCTCCAGCAACTCGTGCTTCAGGCCCAGGGCGTGCAGGCACTTCGCGATCCGGAATTCGTGCAACGGCTTGGGCTGTCCGATTCGCAGCGACGGGAGACGCATCACATTCTGGACCAGACGGCGGAGGCCGTTCGCAAGTTGCAGCTCGCACAGCAGCAGGATCCACCGTTGGTCGCGGAGCAGATCACGCAGCTGCGCACGGACGAGCAGCAGCAGCTTCTGACGCTGCTCACGCCTGACCAGCAAAACCGTTGGGTGGAGTTGCGCGGCCGGCGATTGGATCTCAGCGCGTTGCGCTCGACCGGGTTCTATCCGCCCCAGCTTCCTCTCTCGCAGGAGTGGATTCATTCCGAGCCGATTCGTTTTTCAGAGTTGCGGGGACGGGTGGTGGTCGTTCACTTCTGGACTTTTGGCTGCATCAACTGCATCCACAACTACCCGGCCTACAAAACCTGGCATCAGGATTTTTCACAACGAGGCGTAATGCTGATCGGCATCCACACGCCGGAAACGGAAGGGGAGCGGGACGTCGCGCGGATTCGGCAAAAAGCAGCGGAGAACGAACTCCGGTTCCCGATTGTTGTGGACAATCAACGGCAGAACTGGGACGCCTGGGCCAATCGCGTCTGGCCGAGTGTCTATCTGATCGACAAACGGGGACGCGTGCGTTACTGGTGGTACGGCGAGCTGAATTGGGAAACCGCGCAAGGCGAGCAATGGATGCGTGCGCGGATCGAAGCGTTACTTGCGGAAAAGGACAGGGTCGATGGCTCGTGATCGCTGTGCGGCAGATGCCGCCGGATGACATGCCCGCGCTCGGCGAAGGTCTCCGACCTCGCCGCCCCACCCAGCGGATGGTCTCCCCGGTTTTCCCAGACCTCCGATCGCGAGAAGTGCGGGGTCGGAGACCCTCGCACAGCGGGAATTGGGAAACCGCGCAAGGCGAGCAATGGATGCGTGCGCGGATCGAAGCGTTACTTGCGGAAAAGGACAGGGTCGATGGGAACGGCGTGAGTGCCCAGCGGCTCAGGGATTTGGCAGCACGGGAGTCACGGCGACTCTTTCGGCGACAATCGCGGCCCGACCTGTTCGACCAGGCTGGTGTGTTCGGAAAGCGAAAACCGTTTGGCGAGCTGCACCCGGTTCGCATCCTGCTGGATGTTCTTTTCCGGCGTGTTGTTGAAACGGAGTGGTGGCACGTCGCGTTGGGGAACTACGAGCATGTTGTTCCGCACGATGATTCGTTCCGCCTGGTGGAATCGCAAGGGCGAGCGTGTGACGTTGTAAATCAGATTCTCTTCGACCGTAATCTGATCGCTGCCTTGGTCGAAGAACATTCCATTGGATTCTGCGCGACCGGCATTCAGGGGAATGTCATGGATATGGTTCCGCAAGAACCGCGAGCCTGGTTGTCGCCCTAAGGTGTAGATTCCTCCACCATCGCTGAGCACCTGCATCACATGATGGATGTGATTGTTGGCGACAAGATGTTGGCCGGCGGGCGTGGGCGTCGGATTCCACATCCAGCCCAGCGAAACTCCGGTATACGGCAGCTTTGTCAGTTCATTGGAGACGATGTGCACTTGACGCGCGATGCCAACCCATACGCCGACGGCGCCATAGTATTGTTGGCCGCATCCCAGGATCGAATTGTCGGCAATCACATGCTCCGAAGCTGCCTGTTCGGGACGGTTTTGCCACCAAGCAGCGCGACCGACGCGCCGCGTTGTGTCTTCGCCCACGTTCACACCGTTTCCGCTGATGTCTTCGATGCGGCTGAATTGCAGCCGGCAGCGGTGGGTTTCCGAGCCGAACCAGATTCCCGTTTGTCCGATGTGGGCGATCCGGCAGTGGCTCATAACGCAATCCTCGGCCCGTTCCAGCAGGATCGCCGCCTCCATCAGTTTTCGTTGACGGTTCTCGCGGGATCCATCACGCCGTTCGTGGACCGTCGCTTGACCGGAAGCGTAGCCTTCCGGCGGCGTCTCCCAGCGACAGTGTTCGAATGCGATGCCGCGGAAGTGCACGTTTCGCACCGGTTGATTCGGTCGGCCGCGGATGAGTAGCAGGGTGTCGAGATAGGGCGCGACGACTTCGACCTGCTGGGGATCTTCTCCCGGCAGCGGGCGATAGAGCAGAATTCCTTGATCGCGATCCAGGAACCACTCGCCGTCGGCATCAAGCAGCGCCGGATGGTCTTCCACAAAGTAACGCGGGTGTTTCTCGAAATGGTCGATCGCGTAATGGGGCGCGCGGTTTCCAATCGGATGTGTCGTGCGCAAGCAGTGATCGGTGTGATTGATCGATTGAATCGCGATCCGCGAGATCGACCAATCATGCAGAAAGACGAGCTCGCCGCCGTCCAGGGAGGCTGGTAGGTCACCGGCTTGGAAGTAGAAGCCGGAACGCCGATCGGGCAGGGCGGAGGTGATGCGTCGATAGCCCTGATTGGGATGTCGTGCGCGGGGTCGCCGCGTGCCATCGACGAACAGTTCCCGAAAGTGCCAACCATTGGCCACTTCCGGCACCCGCAGGGCCCACGTTCCATTCGGCCGGACCTGCCAGCCTGTCAATCGGCGTCCCCCCGAAATAACGGGCATCTCGCCCGGCGCTGCCGTGAAGGCCAACCGCCCGCCACCGGGCGGCAGATGTTCCGGTCCGATACGCAATGGTTCTTCCAAACGGTAGCTACCCGGGTGGAGTACGATTCGCACATCGCCCGATGGTCCCTGACGCGCATGGCGCGCGGCTTCTCGGAGTGCTCGCGATGGACTGGCAAACGGCTCGGCAACCGATCCGGATTGTTGATCACTACCGGTCGGATCGACGTGCAGATCCAGTGCCATCGACGCGGATCGGCCCTCCACCGCGGTCAAGAGGCACAGCGAAGCGGCGAGCCGGCATGCTGCTGCGCCGAAGGACGATTGCCACATCGGAGATGCTCCCGGGCCTACGGAATCACGACGGTCGGAACTTGACCGGGCACGTAGACGCAGTCCGGTTCGGTTTCGAGGGCGTCGCCGGTGACCGCGAACGCGCGCGAGCGACTTCCGCCGCAAATATAGCGGTATTCACAGATGCCGCAGCGTCCTTTGAATCCGTCGGCGTCGCGCAGCGACCGGAAGGTGGGGTGATTTTGGTAGACATCGACGACGGAATCCTGCGGAAAGCGACCGCACAACAATGGCAGGAAACCGGCCGGGTAGACCTCGCCGCGATGGCTCACGAACATGATTCCCTTGCCATCGCCAACGCCCAGCGGAGCCCGGTGGCGGGCCGACCCGAGCCAGTTGGTGGGACCGCTACCGTTCGGGGCGGCGGCCTGCGTCTGCTGCAAGACAAACCGGCGATAGTGGGGGGCCTCCGTTGTCTTGATCGCAAAGGGCTGTCGCTGTGATTCACGCCACAGCTGCGCAAAGACGACCTCGTATTCTTCCGGCTCAATCCGTTGTTCGCGGACGCCTCGTCCTACGGGGATCAAGAAGAACACCGACCACATAGCGATGCCTTGCGTCGAAAGCCGTTCGGCCATCGTTTCAATCATCTGGAAATTGCGCCGCGTAATGGTCGTGTTGACCTGGACCGGCAATTCTAGCTGCCGGGCGTGTTCCAGCATGGCCAACGTTCGCTCGAAACTGCCCGGCCAACCGCGGAACGCATCGTGCGTCTCGGCGTCGGGCCCATCCAGGCTGATTCCCAACGCCTGGATGCCCGCCTCCTTGGCCGCTTCTAATGCTTCGCGAGTGGCCAAGGGAGTGGCGGAGGGCGTCAGCGCGACGCGCAGGCCGTGGGAGGTAGCGTGGCGAATCAGCGAGAACAGGTCGGCACGCTTGAGCGGATCACCCCCGGTCAGCACCAGGTGCGGTTTTTTGGCAAACGTCGCCACCTGGTCGATCAGGGCCAGCGCCTGCTGCGTGGATAGCTCCTCGGGGTCTGCTTCTTCCTGGGCGGATGCGCGGCAGTGCAGGCAGACCAGGTCACAGGCTTGCGTGACTTCGTAATAGAACATCATCGGGGCGGTCGCAAAATCTTCCGCGGTGTAGGGATTCGGACGGCCGGGGGACGGGTGCGCCATGTGTGACGTCTCCATGAGTCACGGTTTGGGAACGGACAGAGTGACCCGGGGCAAGGTCAAGCGAAAGATGGTTCCTTCCGGCTCTTGGCTGATGAAAGAAACCTCGCCGCCAAGATAGCGTTCGCCGAGCAACCGCATGCTGTGCGTGCCGATGCCGCGGCCCGTAGCCGCTTTCGTGCTGAACGAACGCTGGAAAATCTGTAACTGCACTTCTTCGGGCATGACACCCGTGTTGTGGACCGAAAAGACGACGTGCCGTGACTCGTCTTCACGACAACTGACGGTGACGGTGCCTCCGGCGGGTGTTGCTTCCAGCGCGTTCTTGATCATGTTTCCGACGACGCGTCCCAGCAGGCGGCCGTCGGTCAGCAGGCTTCCCTGCCAGATCTCCCCGAGCTGCACCTGCCGGTCATGGGCGGCCGAATGGTGTTCATACAGCGCGAGCAATCGTGGTAGGAAATCCGCAACTCGCAGTGGGGCAAACTCTGGTTCCAGGTCACCGGTCTCGGCGTACATCAGGTCCCGTTGCGATTGGATTTCTTCCACCATCTGGTCGGCCAGCATTTGCAGGTCCGACAACTCGCGCTCCTCCTCGGAAGCGTCCGCGCCTGTTCTCGCAGCAGTTCCGTCCAACCGCGGATTCCCCCCGCGGTGTTCAGCATGTCGTGGAAGAACATGGCGCGTCAGGACAGAAAGCCGCTTCTGATCACTGACATCTTTCAGGCAGCAAATGGTAAACCGTTCGTCGTCGACAAAGACGGTCGTGGCGTGGACCAGCAGATCGAGTGCTCCACCGACCGGTTCTTCCAGGACAATCCGACACTCGCGCGTAACACGATCTTCCTGACGCTGGCTGTCCAACACCGCTTGCACCGCTCCGCAAACAGCACAATGGCGGGAAGTGCCACAGCCGTCCGGCCCCTCCGACACGTGCCGACAGCCCAGCAATTCCCCCGGCCGTTGTCCGACTGCATCGTCGAGCGAGCAGGACACCATTTCCAACGCGGGGCGGTTAGCGGCCACAATCTGTGCGCTGCTTGTTCAGAATCACAACCGCTTCGCCGAACGCTTCGATCATTCGCTGCAGCATCGGCGTGGCGTGGATCTGCTCGGCATGCTGCCGCAGGGCTTCGCACGAGTCACGTCCTGCCGGGGCGAAGTGGGTCGTCGAACTGTCCGTGGGTTTATTCATGAGGGCTCACCAATCTGGCAATTACTTGCCATGCTATTCGCAAATGGGGCGTTTCGCAACGGCTTCCTCGCGGAGGAACAATGGATCGAAACTCGAATCCACCCTTTCTTTTCGGATTCGCCTTGCGGTAGCATGGTTTCTGCCCGGTGGCCTGACTTACTCACCGGTACGGGACGCACCTTTACGGGAGAACGAGATGCCGCTTGCCGAACCCTCCACCAACGCCGCTGCCGAAATGGAACAGCTCTATCAGACGAGGCGGTGTCGATATGTCACGGCGATGCGGAACGGGAAGCCCGACTGCGTGCCGATCCGTCCTTTTGTGGCCGAGTTTACCGGGCGGCACGCCGGCTACGATTGCCAGCAACTGGTCCACGACTATGAGCTGGCATTCGCCGCCGCACGTCGGTGTGCAGCGGACTATCGACTGGGATGCCGTGGTTCCGAACATGGTCTATGTCTGGACCGGACTAACGCAGGCGATTGGTCTGAAGTATTACGGAATCCCGGGAATCGATGTACCTCCCGACACGGGGTTCCAGTATCGCGAACCGAAGCAGCAGGAGGCATTCATGCAGCCGGAGGAGTATGACGCGCTGATCGAGGATCCGACCGGATATTTGTTAAACGTCTGGTTGCCGCGCGTCGCGGCTCCGGTACAGACCCCGGGATCGCCGACCACGCAGGAGAACCATCTGAGTTTCCTGAAGGGTGGGATGGCGATGCTGCAGTATTTCACCGCGTTCGGCACGCAGAATGCGCGCTTGCGGGCGCGAATCGGGAACTGTTCCCGCCATGGCCGGAATCTTCAAGGCACCGATGGATATTCTGGCGGACAAGCTGCGCGGCTATCTCGGACTGGTGGAAGATCTATTCGAGCGACGCGACAAGGTGGTGGCCGCCTGCGAGGCGCTGATGCCGCATTTGTATCACGTTGCGCAGACGACTTCCGATCCGAATCAAGAAGTTCCGATCGGTTATCTGGATGCATCGAGGCGGCGTGCCGTTCGTTTCTCCCGAAGATGTTCCAGAATATCTACTGGGCGACGTTAAAGCCGATCATTCAGGAGCTCTGGTCGCACGGACGGCAGACTCTGTTTTACGCGGAAGGTTACTGGAATCATCACCTGGAGTCGTTCAACGAACTGCCGGAGCAGAGCATCGTCTATCACGTGGATCAGGGCGATCTCTTCAAGGCGCATCGTGTGCTGGGCGAAAGGTTCTGCATTAGTGGCGGCTTGCCCAACTTGCTGCTGGCGGAAGGTTCGCCGGAAGAAGTCCGTGACTATTGTCGCAAGATGATCGACGGAGTTGCCGGCGACGGAGGTTACATCATGGACGCCAGCGCGATCGTGCAGAACGATGCGCAGGTGGATAATATGCAGGCCATGACCGACTTCACCCGCGAGTATGGAGTCTACTCCAGCGGCTCGTCGTCATCGCTGCCCGAGGTTTGTTTGCCGGATCCTTCTCTCTCCGGCGATCCCCGGTTGCATCCCGATCCGCAACAGTCGTGTCGTGCCCCTGGCGTCTGTCTTCCCTGGCGCGATCAACGGAAGCAGATCGATTCGATCACCGGCGACGAAGCACTCTGCCAGCGCGTCTGGGAAGACATTGACGGTCTTGCTTACGCGTATGTCTGGCAGGTGCTGTTGTCGTTTTGAGAGAAGGTCGATCGCGCCCCTTTCGGTTACGGCTGGATCGCGAATTCCGGCATGGCCAGCGACACTTGTTCTCGCTGCAGGACTTCCAACTGCAGCAGGATGCGTTGGATGGCCTCCGCCTGATAGGGTTGCAGTTTTTGCAGGACCGGCTGCGCGGCGTGCCAAACGGACGTCGTCTTCCAACCGGCGGCTGCTGTCGGCGCCAGTTCGATCTGGCCTTCGTCGTTATCGTCCCCCACGAGATCCGACATCAACAACTCCACGAAGCTCTTCGGTCGCGGCACGACGCGAACGTCATAGTCTTTGATACCCGCCTTCTCGGCCGCCAATCGAATGCCATCGCTGAGTGTACCGATGCGGTCGATCAATCCAAGTTCCAAGGCCTGACGTCCCGAATAGACTCGTCCCCCGGCAATTTCATCGATCGGTTTCTTCAGGCGATCGCCGCGGTTGCGAACCACGTGACCCTTAAAGACCTCGTAGACCTCGTCCATCCAGTTCTGCAGAATCTCGCGTTGTTCGTCGGTGAACGGTTGTCCGGAATACAGCATCCCGGCGTGCTTGCCTCGTTCCAGAGAATGCCAATGAACGCCGATGGAATCCCACATTTCGTCGGTAGCCAGCTTGCCACCCACGACGCCAATCGAAGCGGTCACTGTCGACGCATCGGCGATGATCGTGTCAGCGCCGCAAGCAACATAGTAGCCGCCGCTACCGGCGACGTCGCCCATCGAGACGATCAGCGGCTTCTTCTTCGCCAGTTCCTTTGTCGCTTGTAGAATGATTTCGCTGCCCACGGCGGATCCGCCGGGCGAATCGATTCGCAGGACCACGGCTTTGATCGAGTCATTTTCCGCGGCCTTATTCAATGCTTTGCGAATCGGGTCGCTGTAGGCCGCCGCACCTTGCAGGCTGAACGGACTGGGCGTCGGCCGTCCCGGCATAATGGCGCCTTGCACGTACACGATGGCGACGGCATCTTTCTTGCTTCTGTCCGCCGAACTGGATCCTTTCAACAGGTCGGCCCAGATTTTGAAAACCGCAAAGGGATTCGACAAATCCGCGGTACTCGACTTTGACTTGCCATAACGTTTTTCCAGTTTCAGATCCTCGCCATGCTCCTGCTTGACGTGGTGCAGGAGATCGTCGACCGTCTCTGCCGCATCGATGATCTTCAACTCGACCGCCTTTTCGGCCGAGCAGATTCCCTGATCCAGCCAGCCATGCACCGTTTCGGTGGGGACCTCGCGACCATCGGCGATCTGGCCGACGGTGGTTTCGAATAGGCTGTCGAACAGCCAGTCGTACATCTCCTCCGCTTCCGGGCTCGGTGCCTCCCGCATGAACATCTCCGCGGCACTCTTATATTCTCCGCAGGTGATGTAGTCGGGCGTGACATCGATTTTGTTTAAGAGACCACGGACGTGAGGTTGCGATCCGTACAGTCCGGTGACGAACAGGTGTCCGGTAGGCGACACGCTGATGCGCGATGCGGACGACAGCAGTGCCAGCCGACCGAAGGATAGGAAATCCGCGTGGGCATACACCGGCTTGCCGGCATCCCGAATCTGACGAAAGGCGGTGTACAGTTCCTCCAATTGACCTCTGCCCATTTGGGCATTCCCCAGCAGCACGATGACACCAGCCACCTCGTCGTCTTTGGCGACTTTTTCGAGCCGGCTGACCAGGTTCTTCATCGACTCGGCGCCGATCGAACCGAACAGGGGATCGTCGCCCACAGGTGCCTCCAACAATGCCTGATTCAGCGAGAAGACAGGCACGACGGCAGGCGTCTGCTTGGTTTCTTCGGAATTTGAATCCGACTCCGTCGCCTCGACGGTCTGCGTGGCCTGAGACCAACACACCGAGCAGGGCCACAGCATCGCCATGGCGGTGAGCATCAGCAGGGGATACGAAAGTGAAGCACGCGACATCTTGGAGTCTCCCGTGAAAAATTCGAAACGATCTGTTGCCCGGATCGAGCGAAATGCGAAGGCTGGTCCCCCGCCGGTCGCCGCCCACCCGGGCAACCCGATAACCCTGGTGGCCACCGGAACCCAGCATGCTACCAAGTATTCGCCGTAGGCGGCCGACTATTCGACTTCCCGTGTCAACCGATCGCGTGGATGGGAAGGTGGCCTGCCGCCGTCAAAGAAAAAAGGGGACGCAGCCCAATCCTGTTCCGCTGTGCCCGACCGTCGCCGCATGCTGGTGGGCCAGCGCTCGGCTTGTTCTCCGCAATCCGCCACATCTTGGACTCGCTCGGGCCACCCTACAACTCGCTCAGCAATTCCCGTGCCGAAGGGGATTGGGACGGGCCTCTCTCGGAGCCCGTCCCCCCGTTTCGCTAGTGGGCGGCGTTTTCGTGCTCGCCGACGCGATGCCCGGCCTACGGTGCGGGCCAATCTTGCCACACATCGCGTGCCGCCCGACGAAGGGAGCCAACATCCCACGTGGTCTGGCGGGGATGAGGCACGGAACCGCCGGGAGCGGCCACGAGGAACGTCCATTCCCGAAAGCCCTGGGCCGGCAACTTGACGGAGTACTCCAATTTCGCCGGCGGAAGAATCGACTGATCGTTCTTGCCACCCACGTCCACGAAACGACGGGCGGCCGATCGGCCGGCGCCGGTCAGGAGTTGCGCATCGGTGGGTGCTGCACCGGGGGGAAAAAGCCAGATGGCGTTCAGAATCGGATTGGCATCTTGCGCCGTCGGCGGCGTCTTGACGACGACGGTCAGTTGTCCGTCTCCGTTTTCGTCGTGAGCTGCGAAGGAGACGATGCCGGGCTGATGGCGTCCCCAGCGGTCGATCGGATCGACCGTCTCCGCCGTGCGCCTTCGACCTGACAGGTCAGCGGACGCTGGCCGGCAGATGTCCAATGACTTTCACAGAAGCCTAACCGCAGATCCGCTCGGCCCCGCGGCGTGATCTGGAAGTGATAGACGATCGGCACACCGCCCATTCCGGCGCGAATGTTCCGAAACGCAGGATCACAATCGCCGATGGGCTGGGCCCAGTTGGGCAGGCTGACCGCCTGGTCGTCGTACCCCCATTCGCGCAGTGGTTGATCGTTGATGATTTCCTCGGAAAGCGCCAAGATGGTCCGCCCGCCCAAAGTGACGGTGCGACCGCCGGCGGACGTTTCTTCGGGCAGTTCGAGAGCCACTTTGACGGAGCACGGTCGTCCGCGAATTTCGTCGACGCGCACTTGCAGCACGTCAACACCGGCGGGAAACGTCGGGGC
The DNA here is from genome assembly GCA_963776055.1 of uncultured Planctomycetaceae bacterium. Classification (GTDB taxonomy): domain Bacteria; phylum Planctomycetota; class Planctomycetia; order Pirellulales; family Pirellulaceae; genus CAVZLD01. The sequence goes on from CAVZLD010000003.1 coordinate 171,931, forward strand.
TCGGAACACGACGCACGTGAATCGCACGGGTCCTCGGTTCGCCGTCGCTCGCGCTGCGGGAGTCACTTCATCCAACTTGCACGACTCCAACTGCAGTGGTTCATCCGTGACGTTCTCGCCGAACAAGCGAATCTGGACCGCTCCCCAGTCTTCGATCAAGCGCCCCTGGGCGTCGAGGGCGGAGGGGCGAAATCCGGGTGAGGAGATCGAGATCGACTCGTCCGCGATCGCCGACAGGTGTGCGGCGGCGAAACCGATGCACGCGGTCAGGAGGAAATATCTCATGCGGGATCTCCTGTGGCGAAGGTCGACATCTGGGGCGAATGGATATGGCGGATGCCGTACATTTCGCAGAAGCCTTCCAAGATGCGGCGGTGATTGCCCAGCACGACGACCTGATGGAATCCTCTGACGTCGCGACAATCCTCAATTCGATCCATCTCGATCTCGACGGACGTGCGACAGCCGCCCGCGGGAGGCGTATCGACATTGCTGACCACCTTGCCGGTGTCAATGATCATCTCGTGCGGGCCGGTAAAGCGGACCAGGGTGACCGGTTCGCCGACGGGCCAGAGGACCTGCGTGGCGACGCCGAGTGCTGATTCGGAATGGTCCCGCAAGACGTACGGCGCAGCCGGTTTGTCAAAGCCTTCCAGTCGAGTACCACTCGTGCAGTGGGCAGCGATCAACAGGTTCTTGTATGTTTCGGGAACCGGATCATTCATGTAGCCGGGCCGATCCAACAGGTAACTGGTCATCATCAACGAAGCCGCTCCGAACAGATCCGCTTCGCAGCCACAGGTGATCCCCTGGTCCTGCAACATGGTCCACGCGGCGCAGGGTGGCGTCGGAACCAGGCGGGCCCCAACCATGCCCAGGCAATCCATTGAAATGCCGTTCGCCTTCTGCGTCGCCATCAAACGCTTGGCTGTGACGTAAGCTCGCCCCGCGTTGTCGATATCGGTGTTCGATGGTTCGACGATCTTCTGCGCTTTCTGCCGCAGGTCGGCCGCTACATCCCGGACTTCCTCCGTGACCGGTTGTCTTTCGAATTCCTGGTTGAATGTGTCACGCGGAATCGCACGGACCTTGATTCCGAGGCGATCTACGACCGTCTCATTCGTTTCGTTGCCGCGGATCCACAGCACGCGTGTTTCTTCGAACATCCGCTTTGCTTTGACCATGCGCAGTGCGTCTTCGACCGCCTGCCATTCGAGCGATGAAACGACATGCACGTGCTGCATTCGCGCAACGGGAGCCACGTGATTCGTAAACGAGGTTCCCACGGGCGAGAACGCGATCAACGGAATCTGGGCCTCTTTCGCCACGCGGGAAACCCATCCCCAGCAGTTCATGTGCTGCAGCATGACCAGCAGCCCGTCCGGTGAATCGGTCTTCACCCGTCGAATCCACTCGCCCAATCGTTCCTCGTTGTCGATCGGCTTTTCCTCGAGATCGACGCTCATTCCCAGAGCCTTCGTCGATTGCGTCAACTGTCGGCTGTATTCCTGTTCGTGCTGATCCAGATTGTACGTGGTTCCCGGCCATCCCAGCCAATAGGGACGTGGCAGTTCCAAGAACGTGGCCGCGATCTTGATCTTTGGTTGCGGGCGCAAATTGGCGACGTCCACGAAATCCGTTGGAGAAGGCGCTGCGCCGGCGCCGTGCAGGACATGTGCGACCGGGCCGGCCACCCCAGCTCCCACGGCCGAGAGAGAGAGGAACTTGAGGCAGTCTCGGCGGCTCAGACAGCAACGACAATCGTGCAGCGGTGCCATGGTGGAATTCCTTTCTTCGGAGGGAGGGAAGCGATGACGGTCATCGCGGCAAGCGGGTTGTGTACCTGCGGGTTCGGTTTTGTATTAGAACGGATCGAGGACCGCTTGCAAGCATTTGCGGGAGCGCCATCACGGCCTGACCGGAACTCCCGGGTAAGGCAATGACAACCACCAAAGACGCGAAACACGCAGCGAGAAATCGGACACGAATGCAATCAGCTCGGTGATTTTCCTACCCCCGATTCTGGAGCTTCTACTCTGTGTCCTTCGTGTCCTCTGTGGTCTAATTCGGTCCATTCAAGCTGCGGAGTTCTCCCCGGTCGGCTCTCACGCCACGCAGTGGGATGCCTCTTCGGCCAACTTTTTCCTAAATCATTGCGTGTCTTCTTTTTCCAACGAAGGACCCTCGAGATGGCGGAAGACGGTTTCCAATGCACAGTTTTTCCTGCCCTGCAGCAGGAGATCGAGCCTCCGGCGGATGGGATTCTGAGTCGCACGCTGCTGAACGTCGCCGGCCTGAAAGTCGTTGCCTTCGGCTTTGCCGTGGGGGAGGAACTGTCCGAGCACACGGCGTCGATGCCGGCCGTACTGCAGATCTTGGAGGGGGAGGCGACGTTGACGTTAGGACAGGACCGACGCGAAGCGGGGCCGGGAACGTGGGTCTACATGCCGGCACAGTTGCCACATAGCGTTCATGCCAAGACGCCTGTCGTGTTGTTGTTGCTGCTGTTGAAATCTGCGGAATAGAACGGAAAAACGGCGTCGACAGAGATCTCCTTCGCGAGTTTCTCGGTGCTTGCGTTGCGGCGTGGCCCTGACGAGTCGCAGGGGGAAATGTTAAAATGCGCGCTGCGTGGCAGAGTCCTCAGCCGAAGGGGTGCTACCGCACTTCTGCAGCCAATCGCTGCCGTTGGACACTCCCATTCCTGATCAGACGACCAACTTCTCCGCGTTCGTGCGCAGAGAGTAACAGCATTCTCGCAACGAGTGGGCGATGACCGAGCGGCAACTAGGGACCTCGCGACTCGACCTGGAACCGCTCGACGCGCAGCTGTCCTCGATCCAGCCCGGCGGTGGCGTCTGCATGGCGATGGAGTTGATCTGGGGGCGGTTGCGGCGCTGGTACCTGAAGGCTTTCCGACCGACCTACGTGCAGCGGATGCGCGCGTTACGGATTTGCGAGCCGCAGGGCTGCCCCACCGAGGTGCTGGATCCGCGGGATCTGAAGTTTTACCGCAACCGAACCGGCGATTGCTGGCGGCCGGAAGACGACCCCTTTCGTTGGCGCGACCGGCTGCCGTTCACACGGGTTGGGTTGGCGGAATTGTTGTTGCTGAGTGCCCTGGGATTGTTGGTGGCGGTCGTCTTGGGAGCGATCTACCGTCCGTTGGCGGTGACCGGCCTGGTGCTCGTCGGTCTGGTGGTGTGGTTCTTCCGCGACCCTTATCGAAGTGTGCCGGCGGAGCCGGGCTTGGTGGTCGCTCCGGCGGACGGCAAGATCGTGGCGATCGAGCAGATTGAATACGATCCGTTCGTGGAAGGCCCGGCGGTGATGGTGGGGATTTTCCTGTCCGTGTTCAACGTCCACGTGAATCGAGTGCCGGTCGCCAGCCGAGTGATCGGGATCACGTATACGCCGGGAAAATTCCTCAATGCGCTGCGCCCTCGATCCGCGCAGGAAAACGAGCAATTGGCGGTTCGTCTGGAGGAGAATCAGGCTCCGTATCGACGCTTGGTCGTCCGGCAGATCGCCGGTGCCATCGCTCGCCGAATTGTGTGCTGGGTCCGCCCGGGGGAAATCCTCTCGCGTGGAGCGCGCTTCGGGATGATCAAATTGGGATCCAGAACGGAGTTGATCTTGCCCACGCAACCGGGGACTTTGCAGATTCAGATTCAGATCGGACAATCCGTCAAGGCGGGCAGTACGGTGATCGCGCGATTTGGCGCAAGAGAGTGACCGAAGTTGGCGGCAGCCGCGTTGTGTTGGTCCGGTCGGCATTCGATGACAGAAAACCATGGAGAGAACGGATCGTTCCATGTCAGACAAATTCCCTCGACGACGACCGGCGACGGTCGCGCTGCTTCCCACACTACTGACGCTCGGTAATGGTGTTTGTGGTTTCGGAAGTCTCACACTGGCTGCGCAGGCGATCGATTCGTCCAAGGCGGATCAGAAGATTTTCTTCGCCGGGCTGCTCATTTTCGCGGCAATGGCGTTCGATCTGCTGGACGGCCTGGTGGCGCGGTTGATCCGGCAGACGAGTCGCTTTGGCGCACAACTGGATAGCCTTTGCGATGCGGTCAGTTTCGGCTTGGCGCCGGCCTTCCTGGTGTTGAAGTCGACCTATTTCTATCACCCCCGGTTTTTGTGGGTGATCTGCCTGCTGTTCTTGCTGTGTGCTCTGATCCGATTGGCACGTTTCAATAGTGAAATCGGGGAGGAGAGTCCGCATGATTCGTTCAGCGGGTTGCCGACGCCGGCCGCCGCGGGCATGATTGCGTCGTTCGCCGTGTCGACGCCCGAGTTGACACAGATGGCCGAAGCGAGCACCTCGCAGTGGGCGCAGCGGTTGGGTTATTGGCTGGGTGTCGGGTCCGATATCAGCTTGCCCGTGATGACCGTTGTTGTGGCGTTACTGATGGTTTCGCGCGTTCGTTATCCGCACTTCAATCAGTTTCTGACCGGGCGCGGTCAACTGCACCATCTGGTGCAAATGGTGTGTGCGATTGTGGCGGCCGTCGCAGTTCACGAACTGGCCCTGCCTATGATCTTTCTGGCGTTCGTCATCGGTTCGCCGATTCGAGCGACTTGGACGCGGGCCGTTGTCCGAGATCGACCGGTGGGCAAGCCAGGGCAGCCGGCAGGCCGTTTGAGAAGCTGGCGGTTTGGCAGGATTCCGCCCGGCCAGGGCCCAATCCGTTCCTGGCGCCCCAAGGTCCGCGTGCGTCCTATCCGCCGTCCGTTGGAAGACGATCCGGGTGATCCTCATGACATCTCCTCCGATCCAATCCCACGAAAGTAAGACCTACCACGAGTTCGCCGATTGGTACGAACGGGTCTTTGAGCGGTTCTTCGGACCCCGCATCCAGCAGACCGTGCGCGACCTGGCGATTCCCGCCGGAAGTCGCGTGCTGGAAGTGGGCGTCGGTACCGGGATTTCGCTCTGCGCGTATCCCTCACATGCCGCGATCACCGCAATTGACCTTTCGCCCGAAATGTTGGCCCATGCCCAACGGAAGATTGACGAGCACGGATGGGAACACATCGCACTGCGCGAGATGAACGCACTCGACTTGGAATTCCCCGACGCATCCTTCGACTACGTGACTTCTTACCACGTCGTGAGCGTCGTCCCGAATTATCGGCAGATGATGCAAGAGATGGTTCGTGTGTGTAAACCGCAAGGCGACTCTGGTGATTATCAATCATTTTCGTAGTCCACGCCGCTGGGTGGCCGCACCCATCGATCTGTTGGATCCGTTGACACGGCACCTGGGATGGCGAACGACGTTGAGTGTGCCTGCCTTGCTGGCGGATCTACCACTGCGGTTGGAAGACGATTCGAAGACGTCCTGGAACTCTCTGTTCCGAATCCTCATCGCCCGCAAACTCGGGACACCCAAGTAGACGGCGAGGAATGGGAGGGCTTGCGTTCGGCTGAGCCCGCTCTTCGTGCAGACTTCACTCTCCGTGCGGATTTCACCAGCCGTGGTAATCCGGGCTCCCCGCGGTCGGCCGGGGGCTTTCGCTGCGCAGAGGTCACTCGGCGAACGTCGTGACGCCAACCTGACCGAGAAAGGCGTTCGGTTTCCCCGGCAGGTCGGAAGCCCTGTCGGGGGAACTGTAACGGAGCCTGATCGGAGGATCGGGCGGGCGACGACCGACGTGTCGAACGGTGGCGCGACCTTATTGCACACTGGACCACCCCGCTTCTGCCGTTTCCTGCGCGGTTGCCGGTTCTCCGCGGGTGGCCATTGCCCGGTGTGACTCGAAAATGTGCCCTCCTATGCGTTGCGATCACGTGTTTTCCTGGGCCAACAAGACGTGGTAGTCACCGGCAGATAGTGCGTATCGCTCGGATGGATAGCGTTCGTGCGACGGGCTTTTCGAGCAGAAAGGGTGACGAGACACTACGGGGAAATACGACACGCTGTGAGTATGGCACGAAGGTTGCAATTGAAAGCGACCATCGCAATCGCGATGCCGACGTGCGGCTTGTTGGTTTCTCCCTGTGAGGATGTCTTGGCGATTTCTTGTGTCAGGGCATTGGCACTTCCACGGAACAGTCAAAGGAGGTTGGCCAGATGATGAGACGATGGAGATGGGGTCCGGCTTTGTTTGTCGTATTGAGTCTTGCCGTCGGAGAGGCATCTGCCAGAGGTGGCGGTCGAACGAAAGGCGGCGGACAGTCGATCCAAGGTCGCTCGAGCTACAGCCAATCAGGCTATGGCAATTCAGGAGCGGCGATGTTGCAGCAGAGGATGATGCAATACCGTTTTCGATACGGACAGGGCAATTCGGCAAACCAAGGTGGTGGTGCGCAACAGCCAATGCGAGGCCGTCGGATGTCATCTGGGCAATTCGGCGCTGGCAATTCAAACGGAGCCGTATCGTCGCAGGGGATAACGCAGCGCCGCCAGCGAAATGGGCAGACCGGCCTGAACAACGGGAACAACGCTTCCGGACAGCGAAACTGGCAGCGTTCCGGCCAATCTCGATCCAACACTCAGGGGCGCCGATCTGGGCAGGGCATGCGATCCCGCTCGAGACAGGTCCGGCCTGGGGCGGCCAGCGGGCCGGTCAACTCGCAAGGGCAGAAGTTGCGGCAGCGGTTGCGGGACGGCGAGGGTGCCCGCAAGACGGGGAACGTCGCTCAGTAGCAGCAGAATGTTTCGGTTTTATTCGAGCGCATTTCACAACCGTTATTTGGGAAGGCGAAGCTCCCACTGCGTCATATTCTTCGGCGAGCCCTGTCGCTCGGCGACCGCGTTATCCCCGTTTTGCAGTGCGTTCTATGGAATATCAATCTACGGAATATCAAGCCGAGAGGAGTTTTACGATGCGAAGAAAACAGGTTCTGGCAAGTACTGGTAGAAGCTATGCAGGCAGGCGGGCGCTCCGCGTCGAGCATTTGGAGCAACGAGAGTTGTTGGCGGCCGATTTCTCTTGTGCCGGTGCTCCCGTGGGCCCGGCCGGTCATGGTGGTGTTTGTCCGGTGGATTCCGCGCTGGTGGGTGTCGAGGACTGCGAGCCTCAGGCGAATGAGTTCGGTGGCGTGTCCCGAGCAGGAGGTCCCTTGCTGTCCCGTGGTGTTGGTCGTAGTCGGCACGCAGGCAGGTGGCCCCGTCGATGGCGGCAACGTGACGGATCGTGCCACGCTCACTACCGAAGACGCACTCGGTCTCCTCCACCTTCGAGAGGAAGAAAAGTTGGCACGCGATGTCTACTCGGCTCTCGCTGATATGTCGCCGATTTTCGCGAATATTGCCGAGGCCGAGAGCCGACATATGGATGCGGTCGGTCAGCTAATCGCCAAGTATGGGTTGGAAGATCCGGTGAGCGACGACACGGAAGGTGTGTTCACGAACCCCGAGTTCACGACTTTGTACGAGAACCTGGTGGAAGGCGGATCGGAGTCTCTGCTTGAGGCGTACAAGGTTGGCGCAATGATCGAGGAGATGGACATCAAGGACCTACAAGATGTATCGTCCACCGCGACGAACGACGACGTCACAAGGGTTTATGAGAATCTGATGCGCGGCTCGCGCAATCACCTCCGTGCTTTTGCCGCGCAAATCGAAGCTGCCGCGGAAGCCGGTGATTCGGATGCAATCTATGAGGCGCAATTCCTTTCACAAGAGGAGTTCGACGCAATTGCCAATTCGCCTGTAGAGCGGGGCAATGGCGAGGGCGGAGAGCGCCAGCGCGATCGTGCAGTGAGTGTGAACCAGACAGGCAACTTGGGCGAGTCGCTGCGTCTGCATGGTCGCTCCGGCCATGTCGAAACCCGCGGGCAGCGGCGCTCCGGCGACCGGAACCGCGACGGCGATCGTCAGCGCGACCGCGAAGGAGAGTGCAGTTCGCAGGAAGACCGGGCTTGCGACATCTCGCAGGAAACAGCCGCTCGTGACCGACTATTCGCCAGTTTCGGCGATCGCGGGGCCAGTCGACGTTTCTGATAAAGCTCGGTAGCATCCCCTCGGAAGGCCATCAGGAAGGCTGGCACCTGCGTGGTGTCAGCCTTCTTCTACTTCGCCGACCTCCGTTGACTTTGTATCGCCACCGCTCTGCGCCGCCATCCCAAAGGAGCCAAGGCAAGGCCCCGAGGAGGCGCCCAACGGGTCCGAGTTACCACATCCGGGGGCCAATGGCGGCGTGATTCTCACAGCGATATTCGGCTACTGATCTTCGTAGCGGATCAGGACCATGATGCCGGGCCAGTTGACTTCCATTCCGTGCACCATCTTGCCGTTGTGTAACGGTGTCTGGCCGGTTTTTAGCTGGTTTTCACCGGGCTGGAGGCAACGGGTATCGGCTAACGTCACGCGATGGTGGAAGCAGGCGTAACGTGGGCCTTCCGTGTCCAACACTTTGTGCCCATTGATGTACAGCCCGTTCATATAACCAGGACTCCAACTCGACCAGGCCAGTTGTGCCGCCACCGCCCGGCGCAAATCACCGACAACGCAAAACTTCTCCGTCTTTTCTCCCGAGCGGGTCACCCACTTCGGAGGCAGATCGAACGGCTTGCACAATTCGACGGAGACGCCCGGACGTCGGAGGGTGAGACCGGACACGACGGGAGTGAAAAAAGTCAATCCGGTGTTGTCCGTGATCCGCGCGGCCAGTTGCATTGGTTCCGATTGGTCCGGAACCCAGGTGGCATCCCAACGGAGTCGGTATGGTGCCTCAGTAACCGTGCCGAGATGGTGCTGCAACTCGCCTTGGAGAAAGTGATACTGCCATTGGCGGTACACCCCGTCGCCTTGCCAGTTGACATCCTCGTATAACCCCAGCACGTCGACTCGGTCCACGGCGCCAGGAGGGCCGTCGATTTCGACTTCGATTTCGACCGATTCGCCCAACGCACTGCCGGCCTGCGGCGTTCTGATTCTCCCGGTGCCATGCGGCTGCTGCTGCGGATCGTAGTACACTCGCAGATGCACACCGTAGATGAGATGTTGCGGCCAATCCCAGGGATGCTCATCACTAACGCGCAGCGAAAACGTATTGCCGGGACCGGCGCAGATGCGACAGCGGCAACGCGACGACGGGGAAGCTGAAGCTCTGGTACTTCCACGCCGGTGCGGGAATGGTGTCGATTTCTGGGACTTCCAACCATTCCTGGTCGTTGACTCGCAACGCCAACCCACGTGTTCCGTCGTGGCACAGCAGTTTTTCGAGCACGACCTCGGCGCGGATGGCGTGTTCCAAATCCACTTCGAACGGCCACTCGATTGGGCCGCCACCGTAGCCCACACGTCCTCCGACTCGCAGCGAGCCGCCGGCGTCACCATCGCGATTGGTCCAGGTGTATTCCCGAAACAGGTCTCCGGGGAACGGCTGGCAGAACGCCGCCGCTACGCTGCAAAACAGGCCGATCCCGAGACCGATCGCAATCAGACGGCTCAATCGCTGCCCGCTCTTTCCGGAGAGGAGTCGGAGGGCATGGGACATTGGATCATCCGAATGATCAATTCTCGAGTTGCGGTTCCTTGCCCTCGTACGCGCGATAGAAGTTTAAGATGGATTCGCGCAAGGCGGCGGCCGAGCTGGCGTCGACCGTTTGCTTGCATTTCATGGCCGCCACCATCACGGCGTGAGCGGACGTCAGTTTCTTCAAGTACTCCCGCTGCGTGGCATCGTCCGTACCTGGCTTGATCCGTTGTGTCATGAAGTACTGCGCGATAATGTGCTGCGTGTTCGTGGCGTGCGACTCCTTCACGGCGACCCAGCGTGCCAGTTGGTTGTGAGACAACGCATCATCTTTGCTGGCCAGCTCGTTGATGTTCGTAATCGCTTTGGCAATGGTCGTTTGATCTTCCAGCATTTCCTCGAATCGTCGTTGGTCCGCATAGATGCCACAGGGCACTTCGCAGTGGGCGGCCAGTTCTCGTAACGGTCCCACGGCGATCACGGCCAGAGTCAACAGAAATAGATGCATGCGCTTCATGGTTCTTTCTCCCTTTGCTGGTCATCCATTGGATCGGATGGAGATGAGAGGAGGGCGGGAGCGACGAGCGTACCGGAAACCTGGTGCTTCGTCCGCGGGAACCCGTACTCCAATTTCCGTCCCCCCCCACGGCAGGCGCAACCATACCAGAGCGACCGGAGGTTGTCGAGAACTTGCCAAAGAGCCCTCCGGTGGTGTGGAGAGCAGGTGGCGGAAGGCCGGAAGGCATCGTGGCGGGCGGTAGACGGTGACCCGCAATGAGGGTTAGGAGGGGGAGGTTAACTGCCCCTGAAAACCGACTTCGTTGAAGGTTTCGGGACCCACCGGATCGACGATCTTGACACTGACAATTTGACTGTAAGGCAGCAGGACTTTTCTCGCACCGATCGCATCCGGGGTTTGCCGCTCGAGCAGGATCGTGTCATTCGTTCTCAGAAACCCGGCAAAGGGAATCTGATCACCCCATGCGGTGACCACCACCCCCCGCTGAGCCAGCTTGGGAGGCCATTTGAGGAAGAACTGAGCCCAAATCGCAGAATCGTTCAAGGGTGTGTCTCCGACAACAAAGGAGGATCTCATGCCAAATGTAGCTCAGTCTCAACCAAATGCGCGCCGAGCACGGTTCGGCGGAGAATGGGGCGCCGGAGCCTGCCCCGTGATTCATGGGCTGGCACGAACTCCAGCCCAAGCCGAAGACGCAGAAAAAATGCAAGTTATGCTTCAGAAATAGACATCGCACAATTCACGGTTGCGCTGCCAAATTGCCCCAGAAAGGAGCATTGCGCCGAAAGGTTCCCGACTCCCTTGGATCGCCCTGACCCATTCACCGCGCAACCATTCAAGAGGACAACATCGGCTCACTTGCGGATACCTGACGATGGATTCCCTTATCCAAAAGACTCGTCTATTTGGCAAATCCTTCCTGATTGCACTTCTGTGCACCGGGTACTGCGTCGCCCGGGAGCCCACCTGGTCTCATGAAATAATCGCGGTGGGAACTCGCCGTCAACAACTCACCTCTCTGCCGATCGAGCGGCGACCATACCGGCCTTTGCACGTCTACGGTAACACCGTCCGGCGGTGGTACTATCGTGGCGCTGTGCTGCCCACGTGGCTGGATGTGCGCCAGGCTACTCGGACACTGACAAACCGTTTTGTGGAGAAGGATTGATGGGTGAGAGAGACGGCCGGGAAGGCCCATCGACGGCGTCGTTGCACCGTTTGTTGTCGAGCACATGTCCCAACCGGGAGGGCGAGGTTCCTTCCGAACCGAAGGTGCGATTGCCCCCGGCTCGGTAGGAGCCTTCCCCTCCCCGGGAACCGGTTGGGAAACCGCCTCTAGTCATTCTAGGGGGGCTCAGATCGAGTCGCGAGCGCAAGCCTACCAGAACCGGCGTGACTCCCACTCGACCGCGGCCGCTCCCGCCATCTCGGCCACACCTGACGCCCGACGGGTCAGACCCTTAGAATGGGTTCTGAACTGGCTGTTTGTGCCTGCCGAGCTACCGATCGCTACGGAGTCAACTCGACTCGGGCGATCAGCAAGCGATCGTCCGTCCCGACCAGGCGTTGTCCGATGGTGCCCCAAGGCTGCCTCGTGCGTGTCGCACGGACGTGCAGCATTCGTGGCAACATTTCTTCCGAGCAGAAAGGGCGACGAGACGCCACAGGGAAGTGCTACGCGCTGGAGGCATGAAGACGGAGTAGGCATGACGACGGAAGGTTGCGGATGTGTTCCACCGAACAATTGACCGGCGCGACGATCAAACGGCGGTCCGGTGCGGACGCTCAGTTGCCGGGACGCTTGGCGGGCCTATCCGTGTGGCGGCAGGTGCTGGTCTTGGCCATCTGGCCGTTTCTGGAACAACTGTTGGGTTTCTGTGTCGGGTTCGTCGACACGGCGATTGCCGGCCGGTTGAGCGTGGCGGCGACGGAGGCGATTGCGGTCGCTGCGTATATTGGCTGGCTGTTGGTCCTGCTCTTCGGCGCCGTCGGCGTGGGGGCCGGGGCGTTGGTCGCCCGAGCGATTGGAGGCCGACATCGCCAACTGGCTCACGCCGTTCTCGGGCAGGCGCTGATGGCCGTGGCCATGTTGGGGACCGTTCTGGCGGTGCTCGTGTTCTTGCTTGCCGAGCCGTGCGGGCGTCTGCTGAATCTGAACGCTGTCGCACTCGGTCTCGGCACGATCTATCTGCAGATCCTGGCGGTGGCCGTGCCAGCGCACGGTTTGCTCTACGTCGGTGCGGCCTGTCTGCGTGCGTCGGGCGACACGCGAACTCCGTTTCGGATTCTGGGACTGGTGAACGTCGTCAACGTGATGCTGAGTCTGTTGCTCGTGTTTGGCCCGGCCCCGATGGGAGGTCACGGCGTGGCGGGAATTGCTGTCGGCACCGCCACGGCTTGGGTCCTGGGAGCCGGCGCGACCGTGTTGGCGCTCCTATCCGGTGACTCGCCGATTCGTCTGCGGTGGTTTCGACTTCGTCCGCACCGAGCGACGTTGCGCCGGATCCTCCGCATCAGTTCCCCCCAGTTCATCGATTCCTTGGCCACTTGGACCGGCAACTTCATTGTCGCTTCGTTCGTTGGTTACCTGGGACATACGATGCAGCCGGGAGCTTTGGGTGCACACGTCATTGTGATTCGCATCGAGGCGATCAGCTATCTTCCGGCGTGGGCCTTGGCTGTCGCTGCCTCGACGCTGACCGGCCAGTATTTAGGGTTGGGAGATCCCCTTCGAGCGCGGAAAGCAACCCATTACTGTTGGCTGCTGTCCGCCGGTGTTACGGGAACGCTGGGATTGGTCTTTCTGTTGTTTCCCGGTCCGCTTGTGCGACTGGTGACCAGTGAACCACGCTTGCTGGAGATGGCGATTCCCTTATTGCGGATCTGCGGTCCCGCGCAGATCTTTCTCGGCACTTCGATGGTACTGGATCAGGCGATCCGGGGAGCCGGCGACACGCGACCGGCGATGCTGATCGTGACGGCGTCGACATTCCTGCTGCGCGTTCCGGCCGCCTATCTGATCGGCGTTCATTTCGCGGGTGGCGTTGCGGGAATCTGGATCGCCGTCTGTAGCGAGATCGCGATTCGCGCCTGCGTGCTGGCAGCTTACTACGCCAGCGGTCGCTGGAGTCGTGTCGTTGTCTGACCCCTTTTTTCAAAGTTGCAGCGTTGGTTGTCGAACGACCTGCGATCGAACTATATTGCCGGCCGTTTTGGAGGACGCGGGCGAGGCATCACGCGCGGGAGCAACCACTCGGGCCGTTTCCATTGGCCCACGCCGGCCGGCCGCGTTCCGCAGCACGGGGCAGGGAAGGTCTCTGCCACGATGAATCACTGCGCAACCACCCGTTACGGCGTGGCTTCGCGCGGAGGTCGCCGAGTTGCCCCGCGGCGAATCGCCGCGGCAACCGTTGGTTCAGGAGGATGACCGATGTCGATGATCAGTTTGACAGTGCAGGACCCCAAGCAGAGTCGGCACGCCGTCGTGGATGAGCACTTGGCGCATGCCATGATCGCATCCGTGAGTGCCGATCCCGAAACGCTTTCGGAGTGGCAGGCAGCCCTAACGCGCTTCATTCATCCGCAGATCGCCAGCGAACTGCTTTCCCACTGGTCGCTGGGACCCGGTTGGCAGAAAGCCCAGGACCCAATCTGCGTGATTGATCTCGCCGGCCGGATGGTGGTCAGCAGCTGGGAGCATGAGCTCGACGAGGGTGTTGCCGCCACGCCTTACGTGAGTGTGCAGGGACCGTCGGAACGTTGGTATGCCTACCACCTAAGTGACGAATGGTTGTTGACGAGTGATCTGCAGTACTGGTCCACCTTGTCGCAGCAGCGACGCGAGCAACGTTTGCGCCAACCGCGCATCGATCTGCGTCAGATTCTATACGGTGACCCCTTACTCGAATTCCTCGTCGACGAAAGCCTGGCGGTCGTTACCCCCGATCCCACGTGCCTCCCATTCGATTGCATCGAGGAAGCCCTCCATGGTGCTTGCCCGTTGGACAACGCCGCTTATCGCGCCGCGCGGGAAATCCACGCGCGGTGGCTGACTTCGCCGCAACCGACCTTGCAGGGACATTCGGTTCGCGACCAGATGCTCTCACAAAGAGTACACATCGCGACGATATCGAGCATCGGTCCCATCAGTGGGCTGTCCAAGGGCACTGTCCACCAGCCTTGTGCGAGCAGGATGCGGCCTACCGTTGGGGCGGTTTGGGAACACATGAGATTATCATTTACTATGACCTGGTGCGGTATCTGCTCTACCACTGCCTGCTGCAGTTCGTGCAGACTCCTTCGAAGAAAAGGGACGCGGCCGTGCAGTGGTTGCAGCAGCTGCGCGACACATGGCTCAGCCAGCCGCAACCGGAACTCACCGGGCATGCACCACCCCGTGAGGTAATCGAGCGAGAACGCCGGCGGCTGCCGTGGGTCGATGACACCGCGATCGATCCTGACTGCCCCCTTTGTCGGTTGGCAGCCGAATCGAATACCGGACCGGCCTTCACCTATCTCGATGGGTTCCACCTTGACGATGACTTCGCCTTCTCCTTTTGCCAGACCCGCGACGACTGGGAGCAGGAATGCCACCCCCAGAGTTTCGATGCGGACCTGGATCAAGCTAACCAGTGTTGGACCGCGATGCCCCCGGGAGATGGCTCGGATGACGAACAGCTGGGCGAAGAAACGGAATCGACCACCTCCGTCTGGAAATCGTCCTACGTAAACCTAGACATCCTTGCCGAAGCTCCCGCCGTGCGGCTGTTCGGCGTTGGCTCGCATTTGGCCGAGCTGATTTCCGATCTGAACTGTGCAGGGAGACACCGCGAATTGATGGACGGGCTGAATCAACAGTACGACCATCTGTGCCACACACAACAGCCAGGGCAAGCCGCACTCACCCAACCGGTCGTCGATCGCTTCTGCGAATGGTTGCAGGAAGTCACCGCTGCGCGGCCCGATTTGGAGCCTAAATGCACGGATCTTCAGGAACGGCTCCGTACATGGTTCGCCGAGGAAGATCCAGCCTGCGATCCGACCCGCGACCGGTGGGAAGATGAGTTGTGATCGCGTGCCGTGGCGAAATCGGGCTTGAACGCGCGACGCGTTTTCGTGCCGTCGGACGCTTCGACTCGCGGCGTTCCCTCCTGCGTCGGGCGCTCCCGCACAAGACGTTCTCCGGCTCCTCTTCACGGTTGCGCCGCCCAAGTGCCCCAGAAGAGAACGTTCCGCCGAGAGGTTCCGGACTTCCGTTGGCCGTCCTGGCCCATTCACCACGCAACCATCAGTCGAGTGCACTGGAAAACCGCGAGGGCGACGCTCCCGCCGAGGCGAGAGTGCGTTGAAAATCATGGCTCTTCGCAGGAGCTTGACCCTCCCAGGATCGAGTTTGACAATTCGCTCTGGCAACGTTTCGCTCGCCGCAACGAGCCTCCTGTAGATTTGCGATCGGTTTTTGTTAGACTCATTCGCTGCGGGAGTGACTGGGCGTGCGACTCGATTGAGAGGGAGGTACACCGTGGCCTGGATGAAGCTTGACCCTGGTCTCAACCTGCCAAGTTGTCGGAAGCCAGATCGGATTGAAGCGAGTTACAAGGCCGCACGAGAACAGTATGCAGAATTGGGGGTGGACACCGACGCCGTTCTGCAACAACTTCGCCGATCCCGATCTCGATTCACTGCTGGCAGGGCGATGACGTGGCGGGCTTTGAAGGTGTGGCCGACGAGATTGGGGGAGGGTTGGCCGTCACCGGCAACTATCCGGGAAAAGCGCGGACCCCGATCGAACTCCGATCCGATATCGACTTGGCGATGTCCCTGATCCCTGGGCGGCACCGTTTCAATCTCCACGCGAGTTATGCGGAGACGGGTCGCGAGAAGGTCGAGCGCACCGATCTGCAACCGGCCCATTTCCAGGGCTGGATTGACTGGGCTCGCGACCGGAGTTTGGGTCTGGATTTCAATCCCACGTTCTTTGGACATCCGCACGCCGACGACGGGCTGACGCTGAGTCATCCGGATCCAGCGATTCGGCAGTTCTGGGTCGAGCACGGCATCGTTTGTCGCCGCATCGGCGCCGCCATGGGCGCCGCCCTCGGTACGCCCTGCGTCACCAACGTCTGGATTCCGGATGGCTGCAAAGATCTTCCGATCGATCGCCTGGGGCCCCGGCAACGACTGCTTGAATCGCTCGACGCGATCTTCGTCGAGCCGCTGCCGTCCGAACACAATCTGGATGCCGTGGAGTGCAAACTATTCGGCATTGGGTCCGAGAGTTATGTAGTAGGATCCCACGAGTTTTATCTGGGTTATGCCATTTCCCGTAACAAAGTGCTTTGCCTGGACGCCGGGCATTTTCATCCGACAGAAGTGATTTCCGATAAGATCTCGGCGGTCATGCTGTACGTCGATCGATTGCTGCTGCACGTCAGTCGGGGGGTCCGCTGGGACAGCGACCATGTCGTCATCCTGACCGACGAACTGCGGGCGATCGCGCAGGAATTGACGAGGCATGACTATCTGCCGCGAGTACACATTGGCTTGGATTTCTTCGATGCGAGTATCAATCGAGTAGCTGCCTGGGTGATCGGCACGCGGGCGATGATCAAGGCGATGTTGTTGGCTCTGTTGGAGCCGCGTCCGCTGCTGCAACAACTGGAGCAGGAAGGGAACGGCACCGCTCGATTGGCTCTGTTGGAGGAGCTCAAGACGCTTCCCGCCGGTTCCGTCTGGGACCAATACTGTCTCGAGCAGGATGTGCCGATCGGCCGCGCTTGGCTGGCCGATGTGCAGATGTATGAGAAAGAGGTCCTGGCCAAGCGCGGTTAGTGTTGGGGCCAACCTGCGTTTTGAGGTTGGCTCGATCGCAATGAACAGTCGGTCGGAGAATGGGAATCCGAAGTAACGCTTCCGACACGAAGGAGAATGGACTTTGAACGACGAAGACGTCTCGGCATCCGGTGGTGAGTTCGAACGTGAACCGGTTCCAGCGCACGCCTTGCTGGGGTTCAAGAGTTTTCTGGGGATGTACGCCGGTGAGCATTGCGCCGGGACAGAGCTGATGATTGGGCCGCTGTTTGTCGCGGCCGGTGTCAGTGCGGTCGACCTGCTGTTCGGCCTGATCGTGGGCAATCTGCTGGCGGTACTGAGCTGGGTATTTTTGACGGCGCCGATTGCGACGCGCGCGCGGCTGACGCTCTACTATCAGCTGGAAAAGATCTGCGGTCGTCACCTGGTGACGCTGTACAACCTGGCCAATGGCGTGATGTTCTGTTTTCTCGCCGGGGCGATGATCACGGTTTCGGCGACCGCCGTGGGGGTGCTCGTCCGTTTTCCAATGCCCGGCCTGAACGACGTTTATCCCAATAGCCTGGGGTGGATCCTGGCGGTCCTGGGCGTGGGGGCCGTGATCTCCGTTGTAGCGGCATACGGTTATCAGACCGTTTCGCGTGTGGCGAACATTGCGGCGCCCTGGATGGTGCTGGTGTTCCTGGCCTTCGGTTTTGTCGCCTTGCGGCAATTCATTACGGCCACACAGACGGAGGTCCATTCGCTGACGGATGTCTGGGATTTGGCCAGCACGGTGATCTGGCGTGGCGGCGATCCTTTGCCGGGACAAGTGAAATTCACGTTCTGGCACGTGATGTTCTTCGCCTGGTTCTGCAACATGGCGATGCACGTAGGCATGGCCGACCTGTCCGTCCTCCGTTTCGCACGCAAATCATGGTACGGGGTTGCCTCCGCCGCTGGGATGTATGTGGGGCATCTGATGGCCTGGATCAGCGCCTCGATGCTATTCGCCTTTCAGTTGCATCAAGCCGGTCTGACCAACCAGGAGGCAATTCGGCAGGCGGCCGCGGCAGAACAACTTCCCGCGCCCTTGCCTGGTCCGCTGGCCTACGCTGCCTGCGGAATTGCGGGATTACTGTGTGTGATTGTCGCGGGTTGGACCACTGCCAATCCGACAATCTACCGCGCCGGTCTGGCCTTTCAGGCGATTGTTCCTCGATCGTCGCGATTCCTGGTGACTTTGATCACCGGAGCGGTTGCCACCGTGGCGGCGCTCTTTCCGGCTTTGGCCATGAAGTTGCTGGACTTCGTGGCCTTGTACGGATTGATTCTGATGCCGATGGGGGCCGTGGTGTTTATTGATTTCTGGTTCTTCGACCGCTTGGGTCTTCGTCGCAACTACGCCGAACAGGCAGGGATCGCGTTCAATTGGGCGGCCGGGTTGAGTTGGGTGCTGACGCTCGCGATCTGCTTGAGCATGGTTTTCTTCATCGGCCGCTGGTCCCTGTTTTTCGTCTCGCTGCCCGGCTGGTTTATCGCCGCCGCGCTATATATCGTGCTCAGTCGGTTCTTCCAGAACACGCAAACCGCACTTGATTAGATAGGCCAATTCATGAGCCGTTGGACGATGCCCACGGTTGGTACGCGTGCCGTTCGCCGCGGGGAGCGACTGCGCACAGCACTTCCCTGCAGCGTCTGGTTGCCCTTTCCGCTCGGAAGAAACGTCGCTACGAACGCTACCTGTTCGTGCGACACGCACTCGCCCCGATTCCGGCAGTCTCCCCCGACTAGCCGCTGGTGCATGCCGATTGAGTCACGCCATGTTGTTGGCATGATCCCGCAACGGAGGTTCCCAAAGAATGGCATTGCGACGTACGCTGCAGCTGATCTCTTGGCTGGCCCTGGCCGGTACGATACTTCCCTCCCTGCTCTACCTGGCGGGGCGTGCCGACTTGCCGTTTATGAAATGGCTGATGCTGCTCGCGGCCATCGCCTGGTTTGCGATCACGCCCCTGTGGATGGGGCGTCCGTCGGCCGCGGCGGACGGTTCGTGATCCGCCGTGTGTGCCCCCCCACGCGGCCGCGAACGCGGCCGAACTCTCCTGGGAGATTGTGCCGTTTTTCACTTGCTGGCTCGGAAGAAGTTACCACACCCTCCCGCGCACTGCGGGAGGGTGTTCCTGCACAAGCAACACGCGCCGATCGCGTCACACGCTCCGTCTCTCCCCGGGCCTGCGGCCCGAATCTCCCGGAGGGAGAGTGGCTCCGGTTCGTAAGCGCTTGTGAAACCAACGCTTCGAAACCGCACGCCCTCCTTGAGAAGAAGGTCGGATGTGTGTCGGGGGCGATCACCGATGCGTGTCCGGCTCAACCCAGGGATTGCCACTGAATTCCGATCTTCTTCAGGGCGTACCCGACTTCCTTCATATAATCGCCGTAGCCGGTGATCCAGTGGAAGCCGGGCATGACTTCGGCCAGTTCCTGATCGCCGCAGGCATACTTCACGTCGATTTGGGAACGGCAGATCGGCAGGAACGGATTCTCGACGATCTCGGCCAGCAGCCCGACATACTTTTCCGAGGCGAAATCGGGAATGATGTTGGTCACGACTTGGCCTTTCCGCATTTCGACCTTGGGTGCCGCGCCGTAGTCCGATTCAAAATGCGTCAGGATCCGAGCCGGCTCCACATGCTTGCCGTCCATTTTTCGTGGTGCGGTGCAGTGCGCCAGCGTAATGATCTGGTCGTGGGGGTAGGTCGGATCGTTCAGGAACGAGGGACACCCCGAGATGTTGGCCAGCAGTGCGCCGGCGGGCACGACGACGAAGTCTGATTCGCAGAAGGCCAGGTAGCCCGAATCATTCAGCAAGCTGAGCGGAATACAGGCGGTGGTTTCCGAGAGCGGCATCACGGTGCCCATGCACGCTTGAATGGTCAAGGCACGACAGTCTGCCTGCTGCATGACTCGGCGAAAGACTTCCGTCAGCAGGAACGAGTTCTCCAAATATGACCGTTCTGTTTCCAAACTCGTTCCGGGCAACTTCAAGTATTCGTCCGTTTGTTGCCGCATCCTCTCGAGTGTGCCCTTTTCGGCACGCGCCGCCTGTAGTAACTCGGCCAATTGAGCATAATCCACGACCTGAATGTCCCAGTTCCATTTTTCCTTCACGAGGCCAGGTACGACTCCCGCTGGCTGCGCCCAGGCTCCCGCACCACCGATGGCCACGATTCGCATTCCTTTGGTATTGTGCAGGCCGCACAAGGAACGCAGACGCCAGAGGAGTTCGTCTTGAGAATCGATGACCACGTCCTGTTCGTCGACGTTTTCCACGGCGCGCTTGTCGGTGTGTTGACGCAGGTAACGCGGACTGATGATCTCGTACCACAGATAGACCGGTCCGGACTTGTGGCGGCAGAAGAGAATCAGGTCTTTGTTCATTTCGCCGAGCGTATCCAAGACATCCATCCAGCCACCGGCCGCGTAGACCATCAGCGTGTCGGCTTCGGATAAATCGGCGATCTTGTCCAGGTCTGCCTTGCCACGGACTTTGGCGACCGGGGCGAATTCGACTGGGAAGTCGGCCTTCTCTTGGAGAGCGGACAGTTCGCGGCCGATGCGCAGCCACTTCGTCGTTCGCGTCATTTTCGGTTTGGATTCCACCCCAACTGCGCCAACTAGTTTGATGCCGTCGCTCCGGTGTGCTGTAGACGAGGATGGGGGTGACACGCAGTGGACGCCGTGCGGCAGCGGCCGATGGCAAGGGATCCGTTTCGGCGGCTCAGCGCACTCCAGGTCAGGCCGCTCAGCATGGCGGTCCCCGCCCCCACCCCGCCGAGAAAAGCTCGTCGCGAAACCTCCCCCCAAACGGTGGACGCCGAGCCGGCGCTGCAACCGGGACAACAGTGTGGCTGAGATTCTGGGCGCTGGGGCTGATGGGGGCGTCCCATGTCGTACTCCTCAATTGCTGACGTCAAATGTCTCGCCCTCGGAACCACTCGAGGGACCGCCGGCTGCGAGCACAACCGGCTCGAGCCGGGCCAATGGTGCACATTGCATGCCACGCGGCGGTTCGGTCGAGGATGGATCGGCTGCATGAGGATGTTGGCACCAACGATAGGTGCGATCGCTGCCGAGAGGGGTCGAAGTCAGCGCGCAAGTCCGCCAACACTCCAGCGCACCGTACTTCACTTCCCTGGAGCGAATCGTTTGGGAGTGCTTACCGGGTGAGTGCGAATCGGGGGGCACAGATCGCCGGTTGAGTGTGAGTGTGACAGTTAGGCACGGAAGGTGTGCTGAATGCGCTCACTTGATGCGATTCGTCTGTCGTTGTGCGCGGGCCAGCACGCGTGACAGATCATTGGGGTGCACCGGCTTGACCAGGTGTTCATCGAACCCCGCGGAGAAGGCTTTCTGTCGGTCTTTGTCCTGCCCGTATCCGGTGAGGGCGATCAGGTAGAGTTCGGCGACTCTCTGATGCTTGCGCGCTTCTCGCGCGACCTGATACCCGTCCATTTTGGGCAAGCCGATATCGATCAGGCCCACCTGAGGATGGTCACGCAGGATGGCTTCCAGACCTTGCTGACCGTCTTCGGCGACCGCGACTTGATGGCCGTCCAGTTCCAGCAGGCTCTTGAGCATACCGCGACTGTCCGCATTGTCTTCCACCAGCAGGATATCCATCTTCTGATCGACGGGTGTGGTGGGCGGGGGGATCGCAGCCTTTTTGGGGATCTGGCTGCTGGCTGAGAGGCAGCCGCACCACGAACTGACTACCGCAGCCGCGGCCGCTGCTATGGGCGGAGACGGAGCCGCCATGCATTTCGACGAGTGCTTTGACCAGCGCCAGACCGACGCCCATGCCACCTTCGCTGCGCCAGCGTCTCGTCCGACTGTACGAAGAGATCGAAGATCTGTCCGATCAAATCGGGTTCAATGCCGATCCCTTGGTCTTCGACTCGCAGTACGGCTTGACGATCGTCCCGTCCCAACCGGACCAGAATCCGTTGCGTGGGCGGCGAGTATTTTACGGCGTTGGTCATCAGATTGCCCACGACCTGCTGCAGTCGAGCGGGGTCGCCAAAGACGAACAGCAACTCCTGCTCGACTTCCAGCCCGATCGAGATCTGTCGTTGGCGCGCGCTGGCTTGCGCCGAGGCGACCGCGTCCAAGACAATCTCCGTCAGGTTGATCACGCGTTTGCGCAGCGTGATCTTGTTTTGCGTGATTCGTGAGACATCCAGTAGTTCATCCAGCAGTCGCGTCATCAATGCGGTTTGTCGCTGTACGACCTGTCTTGCTTCCGCCTGGGATTCTGCCGTGGCATCATCTCTTTCCATCAATCTCACGGCGTTTCGGACAGCCGCGAGTGGGTTGCGCAGTTCATGAGAAAGCATGGCCAGGAACTGGTCACGTTGTTGCACGGCATTGCGCAGCGCTTCTTCGAACTGTTTTCGCTTTGAGATGTCGACGATAATGGCAATGCAGTACAGCGGTCGGCCTTGCTCGTCACGCTGCAGCGAGACGGTGACATAAATCCAGGCAAGGGTGCCATTCTTGCGCACATACCGCTTTTCGCGCGAGTACGTGTCAATTTTACCATCATGCAACGCGGTGACGATTTCTATGTCCGTGGCGACATCATCCGCGTGCGTGATCGTCTGGACATTCATCTGCAACAGTTCTTCGCGCGTGTAACCGACAATTTCGCAGAGTCGCTGATTCACTCGCAGTAAGCGCCCTTTCAAATCCACATGTGCCATTCCCACCGCTGCATTTTCGAAGGTACCGCGAAACCGGTGTTCGCTCTCCTGCAGTTCCTTTTGCGCCGCGACAATGTCGGTGATGTCCCGATCAATCGCCGAGATTCCCACAATGTTTCCGCAGCCGTCGCGGACGGGCGAGAGGCGGACCGCGACGTCGACCAGGCGGCCATGCCGATCGCGGCGGACGGTAGTGATCTCCTGTGATCGTTCGCCGGCCATCACGCTCCGCCGCGCCTCGGACAGTTCTTCTCGCCGGTCCTCCGGTACGACCAAATTCAGCGATTGCCCGATCGCTTCCGCGGCCGTGTAGCCAAAGAGATTCTCCGCGCCGTAGTTCCAAGCCGTGATGACGCCGTCCGCCGTAGTTGCCAGAATGGCATCGCCGGACGATTCGACGATCGACGAGAGCCGAGTCAGGTTGCGGCGCGTTTCTTCGAGCGCATTGATGTCGATCATCATCAGCACGACACCGTCGACAGAATCTTCGACAACGTACGGCAACATTCGCACCAGGTAGCAATTGCCCGCGTCATCCCGCACATCGGCCTCGAAAGGCTGGAGATTGGAAATCACCTTTCGTAGCGACGAACTCAAATCCTGAAAACAGATCCGATGGGGGATTTGTGTGATCTTCCGCCCCACGTCTCGCGGATGGATCGCGAAAGTCCGGTCCACACGAGGTGTGAACTTGCGAATTCGCAGCTCACGGTCCAGAAAAATCACCCCGACATCCGTGCCCTGCAGCAGGTGATGCATGTCCTGATTGAGCTGATTGAGGTCGTCAATCCTCTTCTGGTGCTCGGCATTTACCGTTCCCAGGCTGGCGTTGACCGATTGCTGTCGCTGGTTCGTGCTCTGCAGCTTGTTGTTCGCGCAGTAACTTCGCGTTCGATGTCTGCAGTTGCTCATTCCGCTCTTGCAACTGTTCGATCGTATGCTGCAGTTGCTGTTTTGTGCGGTCGAGCTCGTTCTCCAGTCGAGCCAACTGGGTGTCACCCGGAGGCTCGGCCGGTTGCTTTCTGCCGAGCTCCGGGGGCGATGTAGTGGCCTCCGAGGAATGCAGATGATGTTCGCTCCTGCCCCTGCGACTCTCCGTACGCTCCTTCATGAATGATCCTTCTCCTCCGGTCGATCCTTCTGCGGTTTCCCGTCCGCCGCTCGCAGGCTGAGACACTCAGCGCGGGAATTGGAAGTGGTGATTATCTACGCTTTCGGTCCGCGTGGGAAATGCTTTTCCGTTTGACGAGATAAAGGGGCTACCTGTGTTGCCGAGAATGCGTGAGCTGCTTATTGTCCTGGTGTTGCCTGGTATGCCAGGCTTCTCCGGGCGTTTTTTCACGACCGGCGCCGGATTGTGCCCGCGATCAGGTGTGCTCCCCATCCTGTGGGCTCCGAAGCCGGTGGAAATCGTGTGTCGCTGCCGGCCCTCGCCAGCGTTCGTTCCCTGCTTCTCGGGAGCAACCGGGGCGGACGTGCCACGGCGAGTGTTCTGTCACCGCTTGATATCGGAATGGAGTACCACCGGGCGACGCCTGTGCCGGAGCTTCCGAACATGTGCGGACAGCGCACTGGCAGAGCCCGCGGCACTCCCGTTCTCCGCTCTGACAAAAAAATCGCGGAACCGAGTTTCATGTCCAATGGCGAAGGGAACTCTCGATCGAATGGACCGCGACCACGCAATTTATCGAACGTGATCGCGCATTCGCGTTGACCAAGATCACGCACCGGAACCGAACGCGATCAAGGATCCAATCCGTCTTCGCCGGGTAACGATCCGGGCAGCATTTCGTACAAGCCGGTCACGAAGGCGAAGACCATGTCGAGCGTATCAAAGTCGCCGTCTCCGTTCCAGTCGCCTTCCTGCCAGGTGGCATTCTGGGGGATGTCATCCTCGTACTTTCCCGCCTGGAAGACATGTACGATGTCGGAAGAATCGAAGCGTCCGTCTTCATTGGCATCGCCGGGAATTCGGCTAGCGCTTCCGGGACTGCCACCGGAGCGTGGGCTGGATTGCCAGCCGGTTGGCTGGTTCCAGAGATCGAGGTTGGCGAAGGCGGCGTCGATGATTTCCAATGTGGCACCGGACCCATCGGTGGCGGGATGCCAGTCATCCTGGTAGCGGAACTGCTGAATCACGGCTCCGAAGGCGGAAAGCGTAATCAGCTCATTGCCGTTGCTCAGCCGACCGCTCCACTGTCCCGCCACCGGTAGATCGCTGCCATAGCGAGTTTGGAAGGCATCGATGTTTTCCACAACAACGATGCGTTGTCCGGGCTGCAGCGTGGAGATCAATCCCTCGGCGAATTGAAAATGGACGCCTTCCGTGCCATTGTTGGTTTCCACCTGTGTCAGTTCGGCGCCGGCCAGTTCGATCGGTTGATCGCTGACATTGATCAACTCGATAAATTCGAATTCGTCACCACTAACGACCCCGGCCGCTCGTTCTACGGGCGTCGGTTCGGCTGGATGGTAGTTCACTTCGCTGACGCGGAGTGCTTCGGCCAGGCTGACGGACACCGCCGGTCCCGCGACGAATTGCACCGGCTCCGACCAGTGGCTCCAGTGATTGTCATTGTCGCGCATCCGCACGCGCAATCGGTAGGTTCGGTCGGCCTGTAGCAGGTGTCCAGGGACCGTGACCGCATCGGTAAAGACCTCCATCGGTTCGCTTTCCCAAGTCGCTTCGATTTCGTATTTTCGCGGCGAGGAGCGATCGAAGGGATCGTAATCGGGAGCGGAGGGATCGGTGATTTCGGCGATCCGCCATTCCATTGCCGAGAACTCGGCGCCGATCGGACTGTCGAATTCGGACGTCTGAAAAGTCAGGCCATTGATCGGGAATCCCGCTGCGCCGGTGTAGGTTGCTGTCGGCGTGGCCGGAATGTTGTCTTCATTGGTCAGCAGTCCCCGATCCATCCATGCTCCCCGAGAAACCACATAGTCCTTCATGATCTTCATCATGCCAGGGAAGTCTTTGGTCGAGGCCCGGTCGTAAAAGTGGTGCGAAGTGCCGTTCTTGCTGTTGTTTGTGTATCGCGTGGACCGCGCCAGAATCGGGTTGTAGTCCCACATCGCTCGGTCGGCATCCACCAAGGAAAGCTGACCGGGCTGATAGACGAAGGAAGCCATTTCGTCGATCACCATGCCGGTCTGTTCCGGGTTGTACAGCAGGTCACGGATCTCTCGCACGCGATTCTGGTATTCGTGGTTCAGCCGATTTCGCAGGTCGATGTTCGCTTCGTTTACATAGTGGTTAAAGTCGCTATTCTTTGCGACCTTCACATTGAATTCATGTCCGGCGTTGCCGAACATGTTGTCGGCCCAGGTCAGGTCGAGATCCCAGGGATGGATCTGCCAGCGACCGGTTTCGGGATTGTTGAAATAGTAAAAGTTCTTCCCGAAGGCGGTGTCGTAGTGGTGAATCGCTTCCGAGATGGCTTGGTATCCGTAGTACCGTTCCAGATCGAGGTTGTCACGCCACCATTGTTCCTCGGGTCGGCGCGAGCCGGTGAACTCGCGGATGAAATCGCGCGCGTCCGATCGATTGGAGACCTGGTAGGGTCCTTGGTTCGCGATCGACTCGGGGGCGTTGCCTTCAATCTTGTAGAAGTTACCATCCGGCAGTCCGTGTTCATCCAGCATGCGGCCGTCGGATTGCTCGATGACCAGATACATGCCCTGGAAATCGGTGCTGTACTGGTCCTCCGCTTCCTCACTGGCATTCTCCACAATCCGAAAATGGACGTAGTTTGTATAGGGACTTTCCGTACCGGCCAGGTTGAAGAGCTTGAACCCTACCGATTCGAACAAACCTTGTTCGCCGCGATGCAGGAAGTTTCCCTGTTGGATGATGGCCGAAAAGTTCAGCTTGTCCCATTGTGTGTCGTAGAGCCTTCCGTAGTCATCTCGCGCCTGGAAGCTGTGGCCGCGATTGAAGTCGAACTTCCACATGTTCTTGCCCATCGCGTAGCGCCACACACCGCCGCGAGCGCGGTAGTGAATATGGTCATACACCACGCCGTCGTAGATCAGCGTCCCCTCCCACAAGTAATCGCTGCCGGTGTAGCCACTGCCGCGCGTGGAGTCGGGGATGAACATCGCATCTTCGTGTGATTCGCGCGTCGTGATCAGTTGGTAGACCGGGATACTGTTGAGTAGATCTCCGTCGTAGGTGACTTCGGGAGTGGTGCCCGGTCGCGCTGCACCGGTCCAATCGGGGATCCCATCGTAGACGTAGTAGGCAAAATTCGGCTGCGGATCATCCTCATAGGGTGCTGTCCGGGCATTTCCCTGCGCGTCGGTTGCGGAGATCCGATAGCGGACCAATCGCCGATGCACCTGCAGCTCGGCCGGAACAACCGCCGTGTACGTGTCGTCGGCGGCACGTTCGTCGCCGTCCTGGCCGTCGTCCCGCATGACGATCGTCGTCCACTGCGTGGTGTATCGGGGATCGCTCTGTGCCACGTAATCGCCGGGATCGACCAATTGATACTGCAGCTCGACTCGTTGCACGCCGTCGGGGTCGGTGACTCGCGCAGTGATGATGACTTCTTGATCGGAGTTCGGTTGCTGCGGACTGTGATCGACGCGGCGCATCTGGGGGGCCGCGTCGGTCGAGAAGACTGTGTTTTGCCTTCCGGGAGTCGGCATGGCGGATCGCCAACTGCCGCCCAGATCATTTGCCAGCGACGGGTGGACCAACTGCATCGAAGGTCCCGGTTCATCGCCCACCGTCGGCCAAGGGAATCCGAGCTGATAATCCACTTCATCAATCCGATCGCCCGCGGCCGTCCACAACTCGATCGTGTCGCCCTCGTTTCGGAGTCGGCCGTTCCAGGGACCGAAGGCGGAACCGTCGAATTTGTCGGCGAAATCCAACGTGTCTTGCGTCACCACGATGTAGCCGCCGGCAGCGATGGACGTGCCCACCGGCAACGTGTAATCGACGGCGCGGCGGAGCGTCCAACCGGATAAATCAACCGGCCCGGAGCCCTGATTGTAGAGTTCGATGAATTCGACCAGTTCGGTCGCATCATCGGGATCGACATGCACCTCGTTGATGACGACCTGCTGCTGCTCTTGCAGCGAGTTGATCGCGATCTGTACGGTGGCGATGGGGGATCGGTCGTGACCGTCGTCGGCCTGGTATGTGAAGCGAGCCGTTCCGGTAAACCCATCCGGTGGCGTGTACGAAAACGAGCCGTCCGGGGCGAGATGCAAGCTGCCCTGTTCGGGCCCGGCCACCAATTGACAGGTCAACGGTTCCTGTTCCACATCCGAGTCGTTCACCAGCAGGCCTTGCGAAGCCGGAACCTGGATGGTCTGGTCCGCCAAGGCGAAATAGACATCCTCCACGGCGGACGGCACGTCGTTGACCGAACGCACATCAAGCGTCACCGTCGCCAGCGCGGAGGTGTCTTCGCCATCCGTAACCTGGTAGGTGAAGCGGTCGGGTCCCGAGTAGTTTTCGGCCGGCGTGTACACGAAGGAACCATCCTCGGCCAGGGACAGCTCTCCGTGTTCCGTGGTCTCGATCAACTGGACCGTCAACGGGTCGAATTCCGCGTCGATGTCGTTAGCGAGGACTCCTTCTGTAGAAGACGCTGTCAGCGGAAGGTCTTCCTCGAGCGAATACTCATCGTCCTGCGCAACGGGAATCGTGTTGATCACCAGCAGGACGGTCGTCGGATCGGAAACACTCACGCCGTCGTCGATCCGATAGGTGAAGCTGATCTGGCCCGAAAAACCTTGTGGGTCGTAGGTGAAGGAACCGTCGGGGGCGAAATCGAGTTGACCGTCGCTGACGTCCTGTTCCAGCAAAGACTGCAGGGGAGCCTGATCGGCATTCTGATCGTTGGCGAGCACACCTTGCGTTGCGTCGATAGTCAGCAAGTTGCCCGCCAGGGATTTGTATCGGTCGGCGACCGGTTCGGGCGGATCGTAAACCGGATTGACTTGCAGCGTTACGGTGGCGGGCGCCGAATCGCGAAAGTCACGCGCGACGTAGCGGAACGAATCGACCCCGAAGAAGTTGGCATCCGGCGCGTAGAAGAAAGACCCGTCGGCATTCAGTTGGACCGAGCCATGGCTCGGGCCGGACACGAGAATCGCCGACAGCACGTCATCATCGGCGTCGGTGTCGTTGCGCAGTACGCCGTTGGGAGTCGGCACGATTCCTTCGAGGAGCGATGGATCCTCATCGAATGTATATTCGTCGGCGACTGCCTCCGGCGCGGAGTTACTGTAATAGTCAACCAGTGTGTCGCTGAGGGTCGCGACTTCAAGCGCCGACAATTGCCCGTCGTAGAGGTGGACTTGCGCCAGATCTCCTTCAAATCCAGGACCCTGGTTGGCGGATCGCCCAAGGACCAGGTCCAGCGCAGCACGTGCGCCTTCATCGGCGGACGAGGTTGCTCCCACCGCGACTCCGTCCACATAGAGTGTCAACTCGCCGAGGCTGCGGGTCAGCACGCCCACGTGGACCTGACCATCGTGCAGCCCGTCGACGGTGCTGTAAATCGTCTCCACCGGCTGAAACAGACCTGCTCCCATGCCGGCGGCCAATTGTCCCGAGGCGTTGATCGACAATCCCCAGTCGCGTGTGATACCCTTGACATTCGTGTCGACCAGCCCGGAGTTCGCGTACCATTCCGCTTGTCCGCCCTGCAGCGTGGGGGAATCGGTGCGAAACGCGACCGCCACGGAAAAGTCTTCGGCTCCGGAGAGCGGATTCGCGGCCGAATCGACCTGGAAGCTGTCGATGCCGTCGGCCGGATCGAACCGCAGCACGGAACGCCCGCCCGCCGCATCCTTGATCAGGTGCGGTTGTCCCGCGGCCACCGCCTCGACCGATCCCACGGAATCGGTCCAATGCGCGACCGTTGCCTGGTCCTCCAGGATCGGGTTCAGATCATCCGCGCGCGAATGGGCGACCAGGTCGGCAGCCAGCAAGACGCGATTTTCCAGGGATTCCATGGCCGCAAGTCGGCGAGGCCGCCGACGAAGGGATCGCAATCCACGCCACATTGTGTTATTGGCTCCTTGCATCCGCTGGAGTTTTGTCACGGCTAAGCATGGGGGTGACACCGGCTTTGCCAGTGAAACGATGGAACATGGTTGGTAGCTCCGGCACTGGCAAAGCCCGTGGCACCCGGTCCGCCATTAGGCTGTGACAAGCCCGAACTAGGCTGTGACAAGTTACTCGTGCTGCGTGAAACGTTCGTCTTGGAGGTGGAAAGTCTCTTTTTGCGAAAGGTTACGAACGTGCATCACTCTCCCCGCTGGAAGAGTCGGGTCATCAAACCCCGGAGAGGGTGATGTGGTTCGTCGGGAGCTTCACCTTACGGAAAGAGGCAGGAAGCCTTCCCCGGACGCTACTGCGTCCGACCCTCCCGCAAGCAGGAGGGTGTGTTAACTCCTTCCGAATCAAACACGTAGAAACCGCTCGACCTCCTCGTGGGAGGGGGTGTCAACTCGGCGCCTGATTCTCCCTCCCCTTCGGAGGTTGGTTCCCTCCGCGTCCTACTTTCCATCGGGCAGCAGCGACTTGTCCCATACCGTATCAAGCTCGTCCATTTCTGTCCAAGAATTGTCCTCTTCCTCGTCTTGGAACAGGGAGCGGATGGCTTCGTCGATCAGTTCGGCGGGCTGCTGTGACGCGGGTTGCTCGTCGGTGCCCAGGCTTCCGATGGCTTGCGTTTCGCGCGACGGTTCCTCGCCTCGGTGCGGCAAGGGCGCGTAGAGCGGCTCCCACGAGAAGTGGCTGAGCGGCCACGGGACCACGCGCGGCCACCCGATTTTGCCGTGCGATCGGTTTGTCTGCTCCGTATCCTTGTTCATAGCCACCCGTCGTGAATGCCAGGACAAAGTCCAGCGAGTCGAAATCTCCGTTCCCATCCCAGTCTCCGTCACTCCATTCGGAGTTCAACGGAATATCGTCCTCGTACTCGCCTCGTTGAAAGACCTGCACGAAATCACTGGAATCGAAGAACATGTCCAGATTGGCGTCGCCGTAGGTTGTCCCGAAGATCTTCAGAATCAGCTCGTCGCGATCCAAATCATCGACCTTGCCGTCTCCGGTCAAGTCGTAACTCAAGTCCGGATTGGCGGAACGCAATTGCACGAACAGCAGGTTGATATCGGGTTCGTCCAGTTGGTCGTTGCCATTGAAGTCGCCGGGGATGCTGGCCAGCAGTTCGCCGGGCGTCGGTCGACCGGAGAACCAGGAGGCGGGATCGTTGCCGAAGGCGTCGGCGGATTTTCGCTGCAGGGAGTTACCGGTCCCATCGGCGCCGGTCGGCCACGGCACCTTGTCGTCGTACAGGACTTCATCTTCCTGCGCCCGCGGGATGTAATTCGGTTCGTCGACCGGTGGATCGAGCGGTCGCAGCAGCGTGATGCGATCGTCGCTGTTGTTGAGCCTTCCCTGGTAGCCTCCGAGCATCCGCACTTCATCGCCGATGTTGTACTGGGCCTTGAAGGCGTTCAGTTCGTTGATGTTTTCCGGATCATCCGGATTGAATTTCAGAATCAGAATTGTCTCATCGGCCCCCAGCACGGTTCCCGCTGGGAAATTGAAGTCGGCACCGGCTCGCAAACGCCAGTTGGTCAGGTCGAATACCTGACCGGTTGGGTTATGAAGTTCCACGAACTCCAGGTCGCTCTCGTCGACGTTCGGATAGGCGTCGAGGGCTGCGTCGGAAATCACCGGATTGTATTGCAGCTCGGTGATCACCAGCGGACCGACGCGAGGGTCGCCGTTATCGGCACCAAAAGTCAATCGTTCCAGGGGGGCGAGTCTTCCTGCACCGTTGGGCATGCGTCCGAGCGATTCGCGGTCGATTGTCGGTCCGAAGTGGACATCATCCACGAAGTTCGTGACGACCTGCTGACCATCACCGACCACCAGCCAGACACTGTCGCCATGGTCTTGGTTCAATCCAAAGTCGAACTGGTTCTGGTCGTAGGCGGCGTACTGCTGCGGCTGCAGGATCGTTCCGGCAGGGATTTGGAACTTGAAGAAGTCGTTGGCCGAGTCGCTCAAATACCAGCCGCCGATGTTCACGGGAGCGTCGCTCGTATTCAGCAATTCGATTGCGTCGCGGAGCCCTTCTCCGCCGCGCGTGGCGGCGAGGACTTCGTTGACGACGACCCCTACCGGGCCGGCGCCGGCGGTCCCGGGCGTTCCGCCAAACTCGCGACTGCCGCGCCAGCTATACCACTTCGATTGCAGCGCGGGCGGCGTGTTGGACGGGTTTACGAGTTCCAGGCTGGCGCCGGCTCCGTCGGCGCGGACCGGCCACGGATCGTCATCGCCGTACATCACCGAGAACAGCACGGTACCGGATCCGTCGACCAGGTCGATGTCTTCACCGCCGTTGTTCAGGTTTCCTTCATACTGGCCGGCGACGGGCGCATCGTTACCGTACCGACTCTGGAAGGCCGCTTCGTTACTGACCACCACCAGCCGTTCCCCTGGCTGCAGCGTGGTGATCGCGCTGCCGTAGAAATCGAAGTCCACGCCGTCGGTCAGTTGCACGCCGACCAGGTCGGCCACTTGACGGGTGGGATTGAGAATCTCGATGAATTCAAAATCATCGCTGTCGTATACCGTCAGTGGTTTCGGCCTCCGTAGCGGGCGTCGGATTGTAGTGGATTTCGCTGATCACCAGCGGACTGGTCGTGGTGACAAAGTCGTACTGCAGCGGACCACTCCAATAGATCTTGTCCACACCGACCATGCGCGACTGTTCGCCTCGATCGATGGCGTCATCGAAATTCCGTGCGATCACGCGGGTGTTCTGCGTGATCGTGATCGTTTCTCCGTTCGGCAGGATTTGTGCCGACGGACTCGGATTTCCATCGGGCCCGCGCGGGTCCGTGCCATCGGTCGTGTAGTAGACCTTGGCCGCCGGATTGACACCGAACAGGATCTCGCGCGAAACAAGTTCCGGCAGAATCAGCATGTCGGTGCTGCTGGCGGTCGAGTTGAGCCCGCGGATCGCCAACACGTTCGTGCCCTGCACCAGCAGATCGCTGTGCTCCGACAGGTCAAATTCCTCGAAGTTCGCCGCCATCGTTCGGTCGTTGGACGAAGTCCGCCCGCTGGCGCGCGAATTCCACGCCAGCTCGCGGATCACGCAGGTTGTGCCGCAGGACTTCCGTGCCGTTCAAGTAGGCGACGAAACCATCATCGTATTTCATCCGCAAGATCAAATCGTCGTCTTGGGCGGCCTGGGCATCGGCGACCTCGAACGAAATTCGCGACAGGATCGTGGTTGCGTCCGGATCCAATTCGTTGGGTCGCACGTACGTTTCCAGCACGTTTTCGAAGTCCGAGCCGGTGTCGAAGCCCAAGCCGGTAGGACCGCTGGCCCACGAGGAATCGTTGAATCCCGGTGCTGCCCAACTGTCGCCCAAGCTGTCATCGGTCGGAACGAAATAGGTCGCGGTTGTCGCGCCGGGCACGCCGGAAAGCAGCGTCGTGTCGCTGTTGAACGTCAGCGGTGCGCTGGAAATCAGGACTTCCTGGCCCGGATCGACGTACATCCCCGGAACGTCGGAATAGACCGGAGCGTCATCGGCCTCCGGATCGTAAGGCAGCACCGTGTCGTCAATGCGGAAGAGCACCGGTTGGACGAAGTTGGAGTCCATGAAGGCCGCTCGTTCGACCAGCCATTGCCGCATGTTTTCGACTTCGCCCTGCCAGGTTCCGTCCAATAGTCCGGAATTGAATCCGCTGCTGCGCCGCGGTCTTTGCGAACGCCACTTCTCGAAGTTTCGTTCCTGCGACTCGACCAGTTCCGACGCAATCGCGTCAATCGTGGCGCTGACCTCGGCATCGCTGAGCTCCCCACGACGCCACATCTGCCAGCGATCGACGTACAGTTGCCAGAAGCCGGGATCGTCGAACAGGTCGCCCCACCAACGCTGTGTGCCATTGCCGAAGAAGTCGGTGCCGAAGATCAGGCACTTCGGATCGCCAGACGTACGGATCGTCGTCGCGGCCGTCCGTCGACTCGGCGGAGCGGTCAAAGTCCCAGGCCGGCCCATATTCGACCAGTCCGCCTTGGTCCTTGTAGAAATAGGCACTCAGTCGCAACGCATCCACGTTCATCATGAACACGTTCAGCATGTGGCTGTCGACCCAGGAAATCGGATTGATGTATTTGCTGTAGCCCTCCGGGTCGTTGATGTCGGGGTCGCGTAAGGTACTGGCGAATTCATTGAAGTAGTTCTGCACCCAATCCTGTTGCTCTTGCGTCGCTTTCTGATCCGGTTGGGCGGTGCTACTTCTGGGAGACTTCGGATAGACCCACTGAATCGCTTGTCCGCCACCCGTAAATCCCGGCTCGCCAGGATCGGAGCGGTCGACTTTCCAGATGTAGCCGCCGCTGATTTCGGGATGCGGTGGTTCGCTGTCCGGATCGATGATCGAGTCGGCGATGTCGACTCGGTCATCGCCCTGTTCGATCTTCTCCATCAGGGCATAGATGCCGTAATAGTCCGATTCCGAGACGACGCCATCCCGATTGAGATTCATGTAGACCTCGACATGCCGCCAGTCGGAGGCCCATACGTCCATGTCGTTGCTCAGGTCGAACGCCAACTGATTGCGAATCAGCGCCCGGTCGAATTCGAACGGTGCATGCAGCACCCAGTCGGCATCGGCGGCCATGCCCAGCAGCGCGGCAGCATCATCGTCGTCCTGGTTCGTGCCACTCGGCCCCCAGGTCTCGAAAGCCATGTTCGGCTTGGCAGCGCCCCCTGTGCTGGAACCACGTCGCCGGGCGCCACCGCGCCCCAGATAATCGATGATTCCGTTGTCCAAGGATGCTCGATCAGTCGCTTTGCTGACATCCAGCAAGATCACATTCATGGCCGCCAGCGAGGTGGAACCTGTAGCGGGCAATGCCGATCCCATCGAATCCAGCACCAGCAAGGGGATATCGGAATCGCGATCGCGGAGACCTTCATCCAATGCGATAAAGGTGCCGCTGGTGACGTTACCGGGAACAAAGATCTGTTGCGGGGACGTATCGAACGCGCGGGCTTCCAGCCGGGCGCTTTGCGTCAGCGTGATCGGCCCGGTGTACAGCGTCGAGTTCTGCGTCGGTGTATTTCCATCCAGCGTGTAACGGATCTCGAGCGATGGTAAGGGGTTGTCCAAGACGAGTTCGAAGGTGTGTGTGCCGAAGAAGATTCCTTCGCCCCCGACGATTTGCGGAGCGGGAGCGGCCGGAAGTTCGTTCGTCGCGCCCGGTGTTGCCTTGGTGAAGACCTGTTCCGTTCCTGTGTCGATTTCACTCACAAGCAGATTGGCATCAAAGAAGAAGTCGGGATCGTTCCGAATCGGATCCGTCTCGAGCACGTTGTTCATGCCGTGGATCGCCAGCAGATTCCTTCCCTGTCGCAGCGCGTCTCGAGATTGCGTCAGGTCGATCTGCTGGACCGGAATCTGACCGCCGGTTGCCCCGTAGACGCTGGACGCGGCCGAGTTCCAGGTGGCGTCGATCGGCACGTTCTGCGCCGTGACTTCCACGCCGTTGATATAGGCTCGGAACCCATCGTCGTAGCTTGCCAGGAGATACATCTCGTCGAATCGCTGCGGATCACCCTGCACGGTGAAGGGGATCCGCATGTAGATGGAGCTGTTGGCCAGGCGCATCTCATCATTGACGTCCAGACCGATTTCCGGGCCGTAGACCGGTTGCTGATCGGGGACCACGACTTCGAAATAGTCGAACGTCGCGTCCATTGTGCCGCTGGGCGTGCGCGCATACATCGCCACTTTCGGGTCGGTCAGAAACGGCAGTCCGCCATCGCCGTCCCTCACCGACGAGATTTCCGTCCAGTCATCGTCTCCGACCAGTTGGTAGTAACTCGTCCACGTCTGGGCGTTTCCATCACGAACGATCCGCAGCGAGAAATCGGTGGCGCCGGACTTGATCTTGTTCCCGCCGACCTGATCACCGTTAGCAAACATGCGAAACAGCAAACTCGCGTTGTATTCCACCTGGATCATCGGGCGATCGGTGCTGCCGCTGTAGATCATCAGGCCAACCGCCCCGTTGCTGGAGGTTTGCCGCGAGATCTGCGTGCTGATTTCGAAGTTGGCCGGGACAAAGTCCTCGGGGAAGTTGTCTCCCACAACCACGTCACGATAGACGATCGGTGCCAGGCCGCGATTCGAGGAGGTGGTGTCCTGTCCGGAGGGGACGTCAAACCGCACGCCGCCGCCAATCATCGTTACGGTGCCCGATCCCCCGGGCGGAATGTCGACCGTCCACTCGGGACCCAACGCCGATTCGAAATCGTCGCGCTGCGTCGCTCCCGCAAGAAGCTGTTCGTAGCCAACACCGGTTGTGCCGGCTTCCCAGGTGGCGTCGTCGAAGCCGAGTCCCGTCCAAGTCGTTCCGAGAGAGTTATCGCTCGGGACAAATGCGGTGACTGGTACGTCGTCCTCCATGAGCGTCGTCGTCACTGGGATCGGCGCAAGACCGTACGATTGGTCCGGCAGTTGAGCCGGGTACGGGTCGAACTCCTGGGTAATCGTGATCGCGTCCGGCTTGACCAACGCCAGATACTCGCCGTCATTGGCCAGTCGGAAGTTCGTGTGCAGTTCGTCATCCGGCAATCCCGCCATATCGTCCGGGTACTTGTTGGAGGCGAAGACGACGAGATACCCGCCTGGCTCCAGAGTGGTTCCCTCCGGAAAAGCCCACTTGTCCAAGTTCACCTTTTCATCCGTCAGGTGCCAACCATTCAGATCGATGGCCTCCGTTCCTGGATTGTGGATTTCAATCCAATCCTCGTAATCTCCGTGGCCGTCGGGCAATGTGGTTTCGTTGTCGGCCTGGAATTCGTTGATCAGCGGGTCGGCTGCCAGCACGACGCGCGGTTCCAGCACTTCAACTCGCGTTCGCCGTTGGATCGATTGTCTCCAAACCTGTGCACCCAGCCGACGACGATTTCGGTTTCCGAGTTTACGAAACTTGCGGCCCATCGAGATGCTCCTAGAATTCGTTTCAAAACTGGTTTTCGGAAGGGCGAAGCTCCTGCTGAGCCTTGTTTTGCAGGTCCCGCGGCTCGGCGGGAGCCTCGCCCTCCCATTTTTCAAATGCCCTGTAGTTGGTCTTCCACGATTGACGCGCGGTGATCCCCCGCCGCGGAGAAAGGATCGCGGAACGAGTGCTCCGTCGACGGCTTTCTCGCTGCGTTGGGTCCACTTGCGTCAGAAGTCGTTCCTGTCCAAGTCGGTCAATAGCAACGGCGCTATGTGATTCACGGATTCTTCAAAGATCCAGCTCTCCGGCGCAGGCGGAAAAGTATTTCGCGAGTATGATCCGCGGAGACGAGTTCCACATGACGCTTCCGGTGTGCAGCGCGGAGGGACGTTTGGAAGACGCAACGACCTGCGTCCGCAAACGAGCTCTCCGGTGCGGTTGGCGCGGGAATCGCCGCAACCGCTGCCGCCGTTAAATTCATTGTAGTCACTTCGGAGGGATTTTGCCGCATTTGTGCGTGGGACTCATACCCCCCATTTTGGAAAGCCAGCACGATATCGGCCGACGTGAAGTCGCCATCGCTGTCCCAGTCGCCGTCGGCCCAGGTTGAGTTCCCCTGGATGGCGTCCTCATACTCACCCATCTGGAAGGTCAGCACAAAGTCCATGGAATTGAACATCCCGTCCAGGTTGGCGTCCCCATAGGTCGTGTTCAGGATCTCCAGGATCAGCAGATCACGATCCTCGATGGTGACTTGGTTGTCGCGGTTCAGGTCGTATTGCCGATCGGGCGACGGGGATCGAAGCTGAGCGGCCAGCGCGTCGACGTCGTCGACATCGACGCTGCCATTTCCATCAAAATCACCGCGGATCCCGCCGGTGAATCTCGCCAATCCCGGTGTGGGCACGTCGGCCAGCCAGGATGCCCCGTCGTTACCGAAGGCCTCGACGCCGCGTCGCTGGAGAGACCAGCCGGAACCCGCCGGCGGCTCCGGCCAGGGGGCGCGATCGTCGTAGAGGAGTTCGTCTTCCAGCCAGTGTGGGATGACCTGCGGCTCGGCCGGATCGGCTACGCCCGGTCGCAGCAACGCGACGCGTTCCGCTTCGTTGTCCAATCGTCCGAAGTAGCCGCCGATCAGGATGGTTTGCGGTTCTAGGCCGTAATGCCGCCGGAAAGCAGCGGCTCGATTGGCATTCTCCGCGGCTTGGGGATCGAACGACACGATCAACCGTGCTTGCCCGGCCGGAACGGTCTGACCGGCCACGAAGTCCAGATCGATTCCGCCCCGTAACCGCCAATCCGTCAGGTCCAGGTCGGTTCCCGTCGGATTGTAGAGTTCGACGAACTCCAGGTCGTCCGCCGTCATGTTCGGTTCGACCGCCAACGCGGCGATCGATGGGTTCGCGGGGGCGTAGTTCAATTCACTGATGACCAGCGGTCCCACGCGCGGTGCGGCGTTGGGCTCGCCCATCGTCGCGGGCGTGAGCGGCGCCAAACGGCCGCGACCGCCGGGAACCCGCCCCCACGCTTCGCCAACCTTGGCCGCGCGAAAATGCACATCGTCGACAAAGGTAGCGACCCCCGATTGTTGATTGGGGATCACCAGCCACACATCGTCGCCTTGCATGGCGCGAGCGCAAAATGATCCGGACCGGGGTTGGGAGGAGTCGGATTGAAGTGGGTTTCGTCGAAGATGATCGACTGGCCGGGGTCGAGCTGCGTTCCGTCGGGAAGACGGTATTTCAGTGGACGACTGCCGGAATCACTCAGAAACCATCCGCCCAGATCGATCGCGGTATGGGAAACGTTCAATAGCTCGATCGCGTCGCGCGGGTAGACGGCGTCTGGATTGGACACGATTTCATTGATCACAATGCCCACCGGTTCCAGGGAAGCTGTTCCCGGCGTTCCTCCGTGGTTCGTGCTGCCGTGCCAACGGTTGGCCTTGCCGTACTGATCCTTGGTGGTCTGGGGATCGATCAGTGTCAACGTGCCTCCGAATCCATCGGCACGCTGCGGCCAGGGATCACGGTCACCATATCCGAAGGAGATCAGCGGTTGTTCGAGCGCGTCTTGTAGTTCCAAACGCTCGCCGCCATTGGCAAGCGATCCGCTTTCGAATTCACCCAAGATTCGAATCTCGCTGCCGTACCGCAGCTGAAACGCGGTCGCGTTCTTGACAACGACGGCGTGCTGTCCGGCGTCGAGCATTTCCGAGGGGAACGTGAACTGCACGCCACTGGTCAACTGCAACCCGTTCAGGTTCACCGGACGCGTTCCATGGTTATAGATCTCAAGGAACTCGAAATCGTTCGCGTCCGCATTGGGTAACTGGGTCCTTTCCAGGTCGCTGGGATCGTGCGGGTGATAGTTGATTTCGGTGATCGCGATGCTGGGCGGGGTCACTTGGTAATAGGCTTCCACCAAGGGTGACCATTCGTGCGCCAAACGGATACGAGCGCGCACCAGCATGTTGTCGTCGATTGGGAACGGACTCGTCTGGTACTTCCGAGCCGCCGGATGCAGCTCGCCTCCGGGCAGTCGGGGATCGGAGCCATCGAGGGTGTAGTAGAGGCCGTCCGGACCGGCTGGATCTCCGATCGTTTTCTGACTGATGAGTCGAAAGCCCATCAGGAAATCGGGGCTCGTGTCGCTGTCATTCAGCGCGTGGATCGCCAGAACATTTTTCTGCGGTTCCGGCCGGAGCAGCGCCATCGCGTCCGGCCCCAGTTCGAAAACTTCGTAATCCCCGGTCGCTTCGTGAGTGGCTGTGGCGATCGAATCGTACGTGGGTGTGTCGGGCGCATTGACGCGCAGCACCGGCACGCCGTTGAGGTACGCCACAAACCCATCATCGTAAAGAGCCTCCAGGTACACTCGGTCAAACTCATCGGCGACCGTGCCATTGTTGTTTCGGTCGTCGACTTTGAAGCTGGTCAGCCCTCGCAGATAGATGCTGGTGGCTCCCACGGGCACGGTGGTTCGCAGGAACGGCTCGTAGCCGGATTCGGTTTCGTAGCCGAATTCGCCACTGCCGAGATTCCATCCGGCAAAATCGCGGAAGTCCGGATCGGTCCAATTCATCCCGATTCGGTTGTCCAGAGCCGCGTCGGGAACGACGTACCGCAAGAAGCTCGAGCTGGCCAGCGTGCGTCCTCGATGCGCTGCTCAATACTGCCGTCGATCGTGACGATCGTCCCCGCCGCTACCTGACCGCTGACCGGGTGAAACTCGGGGATTTCGGTGGAAGACCACCAACCGACGGACCGCAACTGCGCCAGCACGTCGTCGGTGCGACCACGCGTCCAGTAGACGGAGTTCCGAACCGCACGATCCCAGTCCAGTTTGGTGTACGGGCTTGAGCGTTTCGCGTCACCCCATCGCGCCGATTCGGCAAGGATCGCCTCTTCGATCTCGTCGGCGCGGCGTTGCAGCATCCCTTCGACGTTGGTATCGCCCAGCAACCCGTTCTCGGCAAAAACTTCGTGAACCCGGTCGATAAAGCGTTGCCGGTAGTCGCTGTTTGTTTCCGCCAACTGTTCATGCATCCAGTGGGGATTGAAATGGTTGAAGGTGTTTCCGTTGTTGGCGAGTGGTGTGACCATGTTGTGGTCACTGTTATTGCAGCCGGTGGTATCCAGCGAGTGCTCGGAATCGTGTTCGAAGAATTTCCAACCGTCTGGGTTCGCGCGATTGTAGATGCCGAAGTAGTTGTTCAGTGCCGGGCGAGTGCATTTCGAGCCGGGGCCATCCGAGTCCGACGTGTAATACGTGATGATCATGTAATCGATCACGTTGTCGACATCCAGCAGGCGTTCGAACTCCGGATTGCGCGTGCCATCCGAATTCATGCCCTGGACTCGATAATAGTCGGCCATGTTCAAGTCACTCAGGCCATTCGGCTTGACAAACTCCTCCCAGAGTCGTCGATAGGCATCGAGGTTGCCGTCGATCGCGGCGTTGTCGCGCGGATTATTGTGGACCACGTCGTAATCTTCGTCCGCACCGCCGAAGTAGATGCTTCCATAGTCAGCGCCGACGCGTTCATCGGTTTGGAATAGCCCCCAATACTGGCCGTTGATGTACAGGTGATAGAATTCGCCGCGTTTCGTAGGATGCCCCATGGCACCCTGCAAGTCTCGGGAGAAGATGTCGCGCAGGAAGTTGTTCTGTCCACTGCCTTGGAACGCCCAGGAGTAATTCTGCGACGTCCGCAAGTCGATCTTGTCGAACTCGGCGGCTCCCTCGTCTCCGAACAGCGGATACCGCAAGCGGGAATCGCCGTACTCGTCGCGAAAATAGAAGCGAAAGGCGTGCTTCGGATTCGAGCCGCTTACACTGAAGCCGCCGCGAATACGGACGCCGGCGTTGACTTGGAAGCCCTCCTGAGTGCCGCTTGGGTCGATCAGTTCCAACGAGGTCGCGCATCCCAGGCTCGTCCCGAGGCGCCGGCATTCGAGTAGATACCGCGCGAACCAAACAGGTCGTCGGTGTCCATGACCATCGAGACCGAAGGGATGGAGGTGAGGGCCGTTTCCATTCGCGGGCCCCAGGTGGGACTGTCCACGATCGCCGGATCCATCCCGTAGTCTTCGACGTTGGCACCCCAGCTGTTGGGAAACCCGGCCGGCGTTTCGCCATTGGGCGATTGTCGGACAATGTCATTGACGAACAGATAGCTGGCCGTGGCTGTCTTCGACGGTTCGACGTTCGGTAAGAAGGCCTTGGCGCGAACCACGGTTGTGCTGCTGATGCTTAGCGGTGACGCGTAGGTTCGAGAGGTAGGGTTTTCCGGCAGCGGTTCGGTGCCGTCGAGAGTGTAATAGATCGTGGCACCGGGGGTGCGACTGCTGATCTCCAGGGCGATGGCCGACTGATAAAATCCGTGCTCGTGCGAGAACTCGAGGTTGCCCAGAAAAACTTCGGATCCGTCGCTGTTGGCTGAGCCGGGGGTCGGCTTCGTGATGTAGACCCGTTCCGCCGTCAGCACGCTGGGCGGGACGGTCGGCGGCTGCAACTCCGGCAGAATCTCCAGGAGCTGCCAGTCCCCGTTCGCCCAGCCGTCGGTCATCGATTGATACAACAGCTCGACTTCCGCTACGCCCGTTCGCTCGAAATAGACCAGCTCCAACGTGTGGGTTCCGGCCGCCAAGGAAACCGTGTCGGTGATCTGTTGTTGCGGCGGATGCAAATTGTCATCCACGAGGACGTCGACACCGTCGATTCGCAAGCGACTGCCTTCGTCACTGTGTACGGCGAACCGGAACTCTCCCGCAGATTCGGCGGGAACGATCAGGTTCCCGATGGCCTGAAGCACAAAATGGTCGTCGTCATCCAGAAACAGGTCGTACGGAAAGTCTTCGTCTTGATGGAAAAGTCCGTTGTCGCCGACGCTGCCGGACGCGGCATCAAAGAAGTTGATCAGCGGAAAGTCGAACGTGACATCCACCGCGACACCGGGATCGCCGCTGGGCAGGTTCAGCAGCCGGTCGGCGTCTTCCAGGGGGTGGATTCCGGTGCCATCATCACCTCCGATTTCCCCCGTGACTCGGCCGGGGAAGGTCGCCGAAGCAGTGACTTGACGAGCGCGCACGCCATCCTGGTCGAAGCCGATCTCGCGATTGACCGAGGGAGCGGTCAGCGGATTCAGCGTTTCCTCCGCCAGACTCGCGATCACGTCGGCAGGCAGTGCCAGATCCCAGATGGCCAGCTCATCGATCAATCCGACCAGCAGCGCATCGTCGAACGGGCCCATGGTCAGCGGCTGCAGATCGTCCGTCCATAAGTCGGGAGCAGCGGCTTCGTTTCGCAGTTCTCCATCGATGTACAGTTGCAACTGGCGCCCGTCGTAGCGGACCGCAAAGTGGAACCAATGGGCCGATCCGACGCCGGCCGAGACTCGTTCGGTGCCTCCATATTCCACCCGCCAACTGTTTCCCAGGGGGTCCACGTTGCGAAACGCGAACCGACTGGATTCATTCTGTCCCAACTGAAAAACGCCGCCGTCCGTGCCTTCGAAGAATTCTGGTCCTTGGACCCAGCCCGCGAACGTTCGCGGTGTGCTGCCTGGCAAGCTCAGCTCCGAAGCAGTAGCCGCTGTCGTGACGAGGTCATCCACGCCATCGAAACGCAATGCCGTGGTGTCATCCGTACGCCCGGTCACCCAGGAATTCGATGCGTCCATGTTCACCAGGGACGCCGTATGACCGTGTCCGCTGCGGTCGGTCGCCTGGAACCCGCTGCCTTCTTCAAAATCCCAATAAGCTACTAGCCCTTCTAACAGGGTCGTTGGGTTCCGAGGAGCTGCTACCGCGCACGCCAAAGGAAATGTCTTCGTACTGCGGTCCGAACGGTTGCCCGTTCCGATCGTACTCCCAGCGAACGGTTCCGTCGGGCCTGACAAGAGCCAGGTAATCCCCTTCGGCGGCGAGCCGAAAGTCGGTGTGCAGCGGGCCGCCGGCTTGGTCACGATCCTTGCCCGAGGCGAACACGAGGAGATACTCGCCCGCCTTCAGATTCGTGCGAGGGAACTGCCAGCCGGTCAAGTCCTGAGCGTCGTCGGTCAGGTACCAATCTTGCAGGCTGACATCGACCAGGCCCGGGTTGTGCAACTCGATCCAGTCCGATGATTCCCCGTCCTCATCGTCGAGTGTCTGGCGATTGGCTGCCATGAACTCGGTAATCACCGGTTCCACGTGACCGTTTGTTGTGCCGGGGGTGGGTACGTCCAGCACGCCTGTGGCTTCGGGCATTAACCCTCGCGCGGTCAGTTGCACATCGATCAGGAACTCGCCCTCGTCGGGTGACGAGTTCAGCCCGTGAATGGCCAACACGTTTTGGCCGGGCCGGAAATACTCGCGAAAGCGGGTCAGGTCCCATTGCGACTCGACCCGCCCCAGATCGGTGGGAGCTGTCGAAGCGTGATTCGGCAAAGTAGGCGCGTTGCGCCGCAGGAGTTCCTGGCCGTTGAGATACAGAATGTAACCGTCGTCAAAGTCCAGGTGCAGCGACACGGTCTGCAGCGCTTCCGGCCGATCCAGAAGAAACGAATAGCGTAAGAAGGCCGATCCGGTGCGGCCGTGCATCGCGTCGCCCACGTCCATCTGGATGGGAAGGTCCGGTGCCGTGGCGTTCCGATCAAAGCCAACCGGTCCCGATCCATGCAGCCAGCCGGAGGCGGTCGAGTCGTCGAACGGTTCATTCCGTCCAGTCCACCGGTCCGCGTATCGGTTGTCCGTCGGGATCCAAACGCGGACTTCGTCGCCGGAAACCAACCGGAAGTCACCGCTGGCGGAATACGTCCCGTAGGCTTGATCCGGGGCAAGGGCTGGATAGGTATCGAATTGGGAAACGATCGTTGATCCGTCGGAGTGAACCAGTGCCAGAAAGCCTTCCTGATCCGCCAACGTGAAGTTCGTGTGCAGCGTTTCCCCGCGACGGTCCTTGCCCGACGCGAAGATGACCAGTGATTGGCCGGGGGCCAGAGACCGCGCTGGAAGTTGCCAAGCGGTAAGATCCGCCGAGCTGTTTGTTAGGAAGTAGCCGCCGAGCGCCGCTGGCTGATCGCCCCGGTTCTCGATTTCCAGCCAATCTGAGAAATGGCCATCCTCGTCCTGCAGCGTGGATCGATTCAGCGCCACGAGTTCACTCAGCACGGGATCGGCGGCCAACAGTTGGCGACTCTCCAGCAGTTCCCAGCCGTTTCGATGTGTCGAACGACGTCGCGCGGACGGACCGCGTGTCCGGCAAAACGACAACCAGCGTGGAACAGATTCTGGCAACATGCATTCCTTTCTCGCACACACCAACCCGAAGCGCCAGCGAAGGGGTTCGCGCCGCTGCTCCCGAGCGCTCGCGCGCCCATCCTAAACCAAAATGTCAGCGAGGAAGACATATTCCCACGGATCGAAAGGGTTCCCTCGCTTACGCTTCGGGTTGCGATGGATCGAAAGCACAACTTCGAGAGCGCAGCGAAGGGGTCCGCGCCGCCCCTTCCAACACCCCCACCCGTCCCTACTCCTCGACACCCCTCGCGCGAAGCGTCAGCGTCCCAGTCCACTCCAACCGCTCCCGCCACGACCCCGCCGAATCGACCCCGCCGTCTGAACCTCTCGTGGATTGTCTCGAACTGCTGTTGGATTGTGCCGAAGGTTTCATGGATTGTCTCGAACTCTCAATGGACCGCGATTTCGGCGCGGACCCCTTCGCTGGCGCTTCGGGTTGGTGTATGCGGGTGCAAATCGTACAGGATTGCAGGTGCCGCACGAAGGGAACGAACGGGAGCCGACCTGATTATGCCACGAATGGGAGAATTCGTGAAACACTTTTGCGTGAGCGATTGCGCGGCGAACATTTGAGAAAAGGGCTGCCAGACCAATTGTCTGACAGCCCTTTGTAGGAGGATACTACTGTGCGAGAGTCGAACCC
The DNA here is from genome assembly GCA_963776055.1 of uncultured Planctomycetaceae bacterium. Classification (GTDB taxonomy): domain Bacteria; phylum Planctomycetota; class Planctomycetia; order Pirellulales; family Pirellulaceae; genus CAVZLD01. The sequence continues at coordinate 216,873 of CAVZLD010000003.1, forward strand.
TCGCCTTCCAATCAACGGCGGCGCCGCAGGCCCATCAGACCCAGTAGGCCGAGGAAGGCCAATGCCAGGCTGGAGGGTTCCGGCACCAATTCCAAGCCGGTGATGGCGGGAATGACAATCGGATCCAAGATGCCGGTCGTCAGCGGCTGCACTTTCGGGAAGCCGGTGCTGAGAAAGTCACCCGCGACCGCGTAGACATCCAGGTACGATCCGCCACCGCCCTCGTATTGAAGAGCTTCAAAAGCGTAAGTGCCTTCCGCCAGGGTGATCAGACCGAAGGCGTTCGTGTCGCCCGTGGGATACTCGGCGGTCAACGCCATGTCGCCATCAACGTCCACCAGTGCCGCATCGCCGGCGTCCGCAAAGTCGCTCACCGCGGTGAAGTCCTGGCCGAAGATTCGCAGTTGCGAACCGTCGTCCGAACGCAGGCCGAAGGTGATGATTTCACCGGGAGCACCGTCCGTATCGAGGACGGCAAACTCGCCGAAGACGCCCGTGGTGTAGTCGTCGCCACCACCGTTCGGCATGTCCGCTTCGGGAATCACCAACGTGTCAGTGACGCCCTTCGGGCTGTTGACCCAGTCCGCCTTGGCCGCATCGATGGAATCGCGCGTCCGAAGTATGGCGTCGGCCGCGGCGATGTCGCCGATCGACGCACCATTGATGACGCGAGCATCGCTGGTTAACTGCACGGGCTGCGTGTAAACGATCTCGGGTGTCACCGTCGTGTCGCCAACTAGGCGGAAGGTGTCATTGAAGCTCGTCTGAGCCCCCGGGGCGGAGAAGAATTCCACCGCGGCTCCACCGCCACCTTCGTGGTGCATCACCCAGAACGGATGGTCGCCGGCGGGCAGATTCACCACGCCCAGCGTGTCCGCTACCCCGCGACCGCCCCAGAACTGCAGGGCGTTGCCGTTCTCTAATTGGCGGATTTCACCGCCTCCGGAGATCGAGTTGAAGTCGTGACCGGGGAATTGGATCGTAAATCCGTCGTCGCTGTTCACGCCGAACGTCCAGTCGCCGCCCTGTCCCTCGGGAATGCGGACAGTACCTTTCGCGACGAGCGAGATATTGTCCACGCTTTCCTTCGCCACGAGACCGGCCGTGACCACGCCGTAGGTGGCGTCATCCCCAAAGTTCCCATTGCCGCTGCTATCCTGAATGTTCAGTACCGGCGCCGTGTAATCGACGATCGTGCCGCCGCCCGAATTGAGCGAAGCGTACGCGCCGTCTTGATCGCTGATCCCACCATTGTCGATTACTTCGCGAATCCCCATGTAGCCCATTCCGCCGGAGGGTCCGGGGGGAGCCACTAACGAGGGCAGTGGGTCGCTGGTCGGCGTCAGCTCAATGTAGTCGATGTTGACACCGTCCGTGTCCAGCAGCAACTGAACCGTCTGCGCACCGGCCGGAATCGGGCCGATTACGGTCGAGACAGTTGTCCAGGTCTGCCAACCACCGGTCGGACCGGTGACCACTGGCTGAACGGCACCACCGGCGCCACCGACCTCGATCTTGATTCGATGATTTCCACCAGGATTCGAAGCGACCCGGGCGTCCAACCGGTAATTGCCACCCGTGGTGAATACCGGGTCGTTGACCCACGGCCCCGGCGTCGTGTCGGGCGTCATGTAGAACCACTCACCTGCATTGGTCCAACCGACGTTGAATCCTCCTTCGGAAGCGACTTCGATGTCGACACCATCGCCCGGGTTCGTGCGGTACTGGCCGCCGTTGTTCGTGTCCGGGTCGTTGTCATTAAAGCCAACGCCTTGGCCACCGTCCTTGTAGTCCTCTGTTTCTAGACGGATCGTCTCCGCGGTTGCGGGCATTGCAAACGCGCAGCTGAGTACCGTTGCGCCTGCGAGCCATGTAAAGAATCTCATGCCAGTTACTCCAAGATGCAGAAATACAAATCCTGACGAATTCCTATCCAATGGAAGAGTCGAAACACAAAAAAACGTCAACACGCGAACCGCCCGAAAGTCGGCTGCAGAAGCCATCCGGGCGACACAAGTGTTGACGTTCTCATCGATACGAGTCAGTAGCGTTCACTCGACTCAGTCTGCGTTAATTAGACTCACTCCAAAACGAAAACCGGGCATTCCGTTCCACCAGCCAGCCTCGTGAACAGCGCGTGAGGCTTGCTAACCTGAAAATCCAGACTAAACGCACTTGCCAGCCTGTCAAGGACTGTGTGGTGGGAAATTGTGGATTTTGTCATGATGTTGTAGGAGACGTGATCTTGTCCCGTTTCGGACGTACAGAAAATTGGACACTTGCGACGACGCCAAAAGGGAACATCGGTTTGCGACCAGCGCTGGGTAGTGGAGGGGTGGGAGGCCGGGGGTGGGAGACAGGCTAGAAGCCTGTGGTACGAGACAGGCTGGAAGCCTGTCCCACAACAGGCCCAACTTGGGATGGACTTCCCGTCCGTCGCGTTGGTTGGCCTTCCAGGCCAAGATTGCCGCGCTTCGTCTCGGGGCCGAATCGCGGAGACCGTTGGGCAGCGGTTTCGGCGAGGTCAGAGACGTGCGCCGGGCTGAGGTCAGAGACGTGCGCCGAACTCAACGCCGCGGGCTGGCCTGTTGCGCCAGGGCTGCATCCCCGCGACTGTTCTCGTAGCAGCTGAAGACGGCCCATACCGGTTGGTGATCCGAGATTTTCAGCGCCTGATCCACCGAGATGCCGAACATCTCCATCATGTTGGCAACGCCCGCTCGACCGGTGAATTCCACGGTCGCCCGACGATCGAAGATGATATTGTCGTAGGTTTTGCTTCCGCGCGTGTTCGTTGGAATCTTCGTGATGACCGGGTAGATGCCTGGCAATTGGCCCAGCCGGCCGAGCTGTGTTTCACTGGCGTTCAAGTCGCCGAGCAAAATCACGTCATCCTCGCCCCATCCCGACTGTTGTACCGAGGCAAAGGCATCAGCCAGGGCATCCACTTCCGTTTTCACTTCGTCCGGGTCGGTGTGAATGTTGATCAGCCAGAAGGTGAAACCGCGTGACGGTTCCATCGTTCGCGCTCGAAAGCGACCAAGCAGGGGCTGACGATGCAGCAAATCAGACGGATCGTCCATGGTCAGCATGGAGTTGGGGTCGAGTTCCACGCGGTCTGTGTTGTAGATGAACGCGTACTGCTCCTTACTATTGCTGCGGCCTAAGCGCGGTCCGATGGCGTAATGGTATCGGCGACCGTCCGCATTGATCATCTGCACGAAAGTGGGAACCACGCTATCGTCTTTGCTGCGCACCTCCTGAATCGCGACAACGTCGAGTTGCCGAACGATCTGAACCAGGCTCTGCATCACTTCCGGTTTTTGCAGTTTGGAAGTTCCGAATACCTGGATGTTGAACGAGGCAATCGTGATCGTTGCGCCCGCCTGCATGGACGGCGCGCCCGTAGCGTTGGCGTATTGCGTTCTCGTGGCAGGCAAGTTCGCCAGGGCAGAGGCAGGCCCCGCGGCTCCAGGGCGAACCGGTCCGGCCACGGCTTGACTGGCGCCCTGGACCCATTCCACTCCCGTAGAAACCGCCTTACCGACGACCGGCAGGTCGGGATACGCCCATCCCCCAACGCCCAAACTCGCCAGCAAAGTAGCCAGCCAGCTAAACAGCGATTTCAATGGACCGCGTTTGGCACCGCGTTTTTTTGCCATGCAGCAGCCTCGAACCGTCCTTCCGCGGCGACGCAACGAACGAGCAGCGGGAACAACAGGCAATGCGACGAAAGGATGGGGCCGCGCAGTGCCTGAAAAAGCGTAGCATCTTACCCAGACGACAACTACGGAAATGATCGGACTCCAGCAATTGATAACTCCGGCCCTTTCTGAAGTGTTTTGTGGGACGGGAGTGATGTGACAGCATGCGCGCTGCTGTGACTGCGCAACGGCAGTCGCTTGGTGACGGGAGTCGCCAATTCCATCAGCGGAATGACTTCGATCGTGGGCGAGATTCCCCGCGAGTTCCGCTGCATGCCCCGGCGGAGAAGCAGAACGCAGAGGAGAGCGGATGCCACGGATGAACGCGAATTGTCGCCGGGCACTCCATCCAAATTGCCATCCTCATCCGACGGCACACGAAGTAGAATCCCTCGCATTCGCTGATGGATACGTTTTGCTGGCACGAGTATTCCGCCAGGCAGAAGGGATCGGTCTGAATCGAGGTTTTTCAGAGGACAGCCACGTGGTGGACATCGCAAAGTCGATTACGCAATTGAATGGAAATGATTTGGCCTTGCGCCGAGAAGCAGCCGAATCGCTGGCGCAGATGGGCGAAGAAGCGAGTGCGGCGGCTGTGGCACTCGTCCAGGCCTGTCATACGGACGACGAGATTCTGCGGGAATGGGTCGTCGCGGCTTTGGAGCAGTTGGGGCCTCCACCGCACGGCGACTTGCCGACGCTCTGCCAAGAACTTGCCGCCGACGTTGAGTTGTCGGCGTACTGGTCCGCCACCTTGCTGGGGCGACTGGCGGAGCAGGGAGCGGCGGCCGTCGACGCGCTGGCGCAGGCCGTCAGTGATTCCGCCTACCCGGCCGTTCGGCAGCGGGCCGTGTGGGCTTTGGGACAACTTGGCCCTGCCGCACGCTCAGCCAAACAAGTGCTGGAACAAGCCGCCGTTTGTTCCGATCCGCGCACAGCCCGCTTGGCTCGTCAAACACTGGAAGCCATCCCGGGATAAGCCGTGGTGGGCTGGGTTTGTGGAAATCCGCGCCGAGAATTCTTCCGAAACTGAACTGGACGTCGAGGGCAATGTTTGACAGACTTCGCAGCCCTGTGCGATGGAGTGACACGTAAGTCTCCACCCTAGTGTTTGTGACAGCTACGAATGCGGGTGCCTCGGGCTCTGCCAGTGAGACGACAGCCCATGGTCGGTAGCTCTGGCACCGGCGTGGTCAGCAGCGCCCCGACCCAAGAACAAGCTGTGACAAAGCACGAGTTGCGAATTGCGTGCGCCGTATCCGCCGCTTGCCGCTTTTTCGTCGTTGAGCGAGTCATGTTGGAACGTCCTATCCGCCGCCTGTCCACGGCCTTGTTTGTGGCGCTGGTCAGTTGTCAACTTGTTGGGTGCGCAACTTGGAAACGCGCAGTCCGAACCAGCGTCCTCTTCGTCCTGGACACGCCGCTGGTCGATCGATACAACAGAGGCATTCGGGGTGGATGACCGAGCCCGTCAGATCGAGAAGAACCTGGGCGTTCGTTGACGGGCATTTCCGCCGCCAGTCTGGGCGATTTCCGCTACGAGTCTGCGCGACTGCAACGATAAGGTTGGGGCCAACGGTTCTTTGCGCGGAACTCGCCGAGAGGATTGGCGTGGCACGCGGGGATCTTTCCGCTTTCCCTCTTGGTGAGAACGAACGCTACCTTGTTTTGTCACGGGGCCGCCAATCATGAATGCCTTCTCGCTAATGTTCTTCTTTGCGCGGCTGACTATGTTTGTCGTCTATGCTGGGATGCTTGTGTTTGCATTGACGCGAGCCAAGCGTAATCCGCGAGGTGCCGCGCTGGTTGCCATCGCCGCGCTCGTGATGCTCTTGAGCATGGGAGTGGTAACTGTTGTTCCCATGCTGTTGGCCCGGGTGGCGGGTCCTGAATCGATGGCCAATGCGATGGGGGTGATGTCTCTGCTCGCTACCGCCGCGAACGCGTTCGGTCTCTGCCTGCTGACCTGGGCAGCGCTGGGGGAATCGACGGTGGATCACGCGCAGAATCGCCGCGTGTCGGAAGACCGTTCTCCGAACCGCCACGGCGCGATCTGAACTAAAATCAACGATCCGCTGATCAACCGTTGGGCGTTCACTCTGCAGATCCTCCTAGCGCTCAACGGCTAGCGCGTGTCGCACGGACAGGGAGCGTTCGTGGCGACGTGGCTGCCGAGCAAGAAGGGCGAGGAGACGCTACAGGGACGTGCGACACGCCCTAATTCACTCGCTATCCACGGATCTCGATCGGCAACGGTCGCGATCGTCATGCGTTGCAACGTCTTCGAGCCAGCCAAACCAGGCCGGCCTTCACTTGCCGATACAGAAACGACCAAAAATGCGGTCGAGGATATCTTCGGTGTAGACCGTGCCGAGGACTTGGCCGAGTTCATCGAGTGCCGAGCGTAACTCGATGGCCACCAGCTCTTCGCCGGCCGAGCTGTCGACGAGGGCCTGTGCTGCCTCGATCGATTCGCAAGTCCTCCGCAGACTCTCGCGGCAACGCGTTGCGGTGCACTCGACGATTCCGTTTTCCACGGCATCCTGTTCAAGCAGTCGTTCGGCGACGCGTGAACGAAGAGCGGTCAATCCGAATTCCGTCAGGCCGCTGACCTTCAACAGTTCGAGCGGATATCCGGCCCCGATGCCGACCGGTCGCAAGTGGATCACGGACGGTCGATTCTCGACGGCGACTTCCGCGGGAAAGGAGCCGATCCATGTTGACAGATCCACCGCCGGATCATCGATTTTGGTCACGACTGCCAGTGGTGGTCGATCGTCGTCTGTCAGCTGGAGCCATTCCCAGGGGGTGATCGGTCGGTTCGGGTCCAGGCAGAGCACGACGAGGTCTGCATCGTTGCGGTTGCGTTGCGCAATTCGTTGTGCCGCGCCGTCGGTTTCGGAGATCGCCTGGTGTTCCTCTTGTCCGGCGGTGTCGACCAGCAGGCAGGAAAGTTCGCCGAGTTGCAGGCGATCCTCCAAGTAATCTCGGGTTGTCCCCGGGGTTGGCGACACGAGGGCGCTGGAATGGCCCAGCAGCCGATTCCACAGCGTGCTTTTGCCGACATTCGGCCGACCGAACAGGACGACGCGGCGGTCGGTATTCTGGGCCGCACGCGATTCCATTTGCTGCAGCGTGTTTTTCAGCTGCTGGAGAATTCCTGTCAATTGCCGCAGGATTTCCGCCGGCGAAACGAATTCGATGTCTTCGTCGACAAAATCCAGCCCGGCTTCCACATCGGCACATAGGTTCAGCAGTCGGTTTTGTGCGTCACGAAATTGAACCGACAGTCCGCCGGCCAACTGGGTGAGTGCCATTTCGAGTTGCCGTTGGTTGGCGGCATCGATTACGCCGAGTACCGCTTCTGCCTGGGTGAGATCGAGTCGCCCGGCCAGAAAGGATCGGAGTGTGAACTCTCCCGGGTTGGCCAGCCGAGCCCCGGATTGGCAGAGTGCTTGCAGACCGGCTTCCAGCAGGGGGGGCGAACCGAGGGTGTGGATTTCGGCAGTCGGTTGTCGCGTGTAGCTGCGCACGCCGGGCCAGAGATACAGCAGGCCGGGGATCTGTTGAATCGGCGGGGCGACCTGCAGTCGGCCGGTTGAGCACCAGGGCAGCTTGCGGTCGAACGCTCCTGCTTCCTCGGGCAAAAAGCAATCTCGCAAGCAGGCGACCACCGCCGGCCCACTCAGTCGCAGAATGCCACGTCCGGCCCCAGCGGCGGCCGTCGCCACGGCCACAATCGTGTCATCCATTCGGTCGTCAACGCTTCTTCTGCTGCTTCAGACGCTTCCGCTGAGCGGTGCGCCGGCGACGGTTTCCGCGGCTGGCTGTCCGGTGGACGCCGCTGTCTTGCCACGGGTCTTTGGCAGCAGCAATCGCTCGGCGAGGCCCCAGGCACTGGAGGTGATGAAATACAGACACAGCCCGGCGGGCACCTTGAAGAACATGAACCCGAAGAACAGCATCATGAACTTCATCATGCTCTGCTGCATCTGTTGTTGATCATCCGTTGGTGGTGGAGTGAACATCTTTTGGTGGAACATCATGAAGACGACGGAGACCAACGGCAGAATATTCAAGTACGGTCCCAGCCAACCCACGGGGCTGGCGAGGAACGAGGGCATGAATTTTTCCCAGTACAACAGCTTGTCCGGGCCGGCGAGATTCGAACACCATTGCAGGCCAGGAATCAAAGCCGCCTGTCGCAATTCGATGTCCACGCTCAGCGCACGGTAAAGGCCGATGAAAATCGGCAACTGGATGAACATCGGTAGGCAACCCGAAAGCGGGTTGTAGTTGTGCTTGCGGAACAGCTCGCGCTGGGCGGCCGCTCGTTTCTCCATGTCGTTCTTGTGTTGTTCGGCGATCCTTTTCATCTCCGGCGCAAGTTCCTGCATCTTCTGCGCATTGCGCGCCTGATGCAGGCCGAGTGGCGACATGCAACCTCGGACAAGAACCGTCAGCAAGATGATTGCGATACCATAATTGCGGACCACGCTGTAGAACGCGTGCAGGACCCACTGCAAGGGCTTGGCCACCAGCGGAAACCAGCCGTAGGTCACGCATTCTTTCAGGCCGTACAGCGCGAGGATCTGGGGTTTCTTCGGCCCCGCGAAGATCAAGAATTGCCGCCGATGCTGGCCTCCAGCGGGGATTTCGATGACCGGACTGACCAGCCGGAAGGAAACATCCGTCCGCGACGCTCGCAGCGTGTCGATCGGGGCCACGGTTCGAGCGAGAGCTTCTTCGAAGAGATACTCCTTGGTGTCGGGGTTGTTGTCCGGGGTGGTGCCGGTGGCAGGAAGCTCCGGCAGATCGGCGATCAGAGCGGAATGGAAGTACTGCGCGTCCACGCCTGCGTATTGCATCTGCGGCTGCTGCTCGTCTTCGAACATTGGCAGCATCGGGTACTCGGAGTTCTCCTCTTTGCGTTCCACAATGCTCGGGTTGGAGAACATTCGGTGCTTGCCCCCGAACGCTTTACAGACGACGTCCCGCACGCCGGCTCCCCCAAACTTCGTCGGGTGTGTCTTGTAGGTGTACCACCAGCCCTCCAGGGGCAAGCCGGTGGGGCCGTCCAACTGGTAGGCGATCTGCAGCGGAGCCGCTCCCAGATTCCGTATCTCCACCTCGTAAGTCAGGTGATAGCTGCGATGAGGGGCCTGACGCTTTTCGTTCGCGGGAATGCGCGACAGGCGAAATCGTTTGACGAGTTGCAGCGAGCCGTTGAGTCCCAAAGGCTTCAGTTCGTTGGGGCCCAGATCAAAGTGAAACTCAACCGTTGGGCCTTCCGGGCCTTCCAGGATCTCGAGGTCCCAGTTGTTGTCCGCCAGGGACGGCAGGCCGGCAATTTCCGGTTCGCCTCGCTTCAAGCTTCGATCGCCGACCTGCGCCAGGGTCAGCAGATAGGACAGCGGGTGACGCGGTTGGGAAGCGGACGGCAGAATCGGTTCCGGGCGAATCACTTCCAGCGGTCGCTTGGACAGGTTCGCCTTGTAACGCACTTCGGTGGCTCCGCCCACGCCTTCGCGACGAACGACCACCTCCGCCGACTGGCCCGGTTTTGTTTTTTGAAGCTCCGCGGACAAGTCAACCGCATCGTCGATCGGGCGGCCGTTGAGTTGCACGATGACGTCGCCCAGTTGCAGTCCGGTGGGGCTTTGGGGCGACTCGGGCACCGCTGTGGCTGCCGGTGTGCCGGGTCCCACCGCGTGGACACGACAAGCGTCCTCCTCGGCGTTCAAAGCCAGATAGCCCAGGTAGCCCGACTTGTCATCCAGGTCCGTGTAGCGGGGACTGTTCAGCGCAATGCACTCGATCGCCGCGCCGCGACTGTTCAGCCAGACGAGCATCTGGTAGGGGCTGTCGGAGGCGAGCGACCCCAGCGTGACCCACCGCGATTCGCTGGGCGGGCGGTCCGCGGCAGGCGTGTCGGGTAGCGCGTCGGGATCGAAGGCTTCGGCGGTGTCGATCTCCGGGTCGACCGCCGCCTCGGGCGGGACCGGCTCCTCTGCGGAGAGCGTCGGTTCGTCGTTCGTTTCCTCGTCGGCTGCGAGGGCGTCCGGTGCGGCCTCCTGCTCCCCTTCGGCGACGATCGGCGGAGGCGGATTCAGCCAGTTTTGCAGCGACTGGAAGGCTAACAAGACAGCCAACGAAACGATAATGAACGGCAGAATTCTCTTTTCCACAGTGAAATGCCTTCCTCGCGATCGCGTGCTGGATGGGGTCCGACCGAATTGCCCCGCCGCGGTTCGCGATCCGAGGAGCGTCGTGTCACCGTTACCGTCAGCGTCCTTCTCTCAGCCGGTCCCCGAGAAAATTATCCAGCTCGGGAATTGCGTAGATTTTCGCAATCGTTTCTTCCCATGGATAGGGGACTCGCCGGAATGTCACCTTTTGTCCTTCTAATATGACATAAGAGGCCATCGGGTTACCATCCCGCGGCTGACCAACGCTGCCGACGTTGACCATCGTCTTTTGCTCGTCCAGTTCGTACTGATCGGAGACGTCCGCCGGGCGAAAGAACTTTCCATCGACGGTGAAGACACCCGGGACGTGGGAATGTCCCTGAAAGCAGTACTGTCGCATGACACCGAAGATTCGCTGCAGCTTTCCCGGATTGTGGATGTCTTCCGGAAAGACGTATTCCATCAGCGGGTTGCGAGCGGAGCCGTGAACGAACGAGAGTCCATTTTCATGGCGCTGCCGCGGCAACTCGCATAGAAACTGCCACCGCTCCCGGTTCTGCGGCGTCTCTCCCTCCGACTCGAGTTCTTGTCGCGTCCAGAAAATCGCCCGTTCGGCCCCACTGCTGAAGCCCTCCGGGTCGAACAACGCCGCCTGGTCGTGGTTGCCCAAGACACAAGCTTCCATCTGCATCACCAGATCGATGCAATCGCGCGGATTGGGGCCATACCCGACAATGTCCCCCAGGCAGACGACTCGGGCTTACTTCCTGCTGCCGGATGTCCTCGAGAACCGCTGCAGGGCCTCGAGGTTGCCGTGAATGTCGCTGATAATCGCACGACGTTCCACGCTATGCCTCCCAAATCGAACACCCGAGGGATCGTTTTACCGAATTCGCCGCCGTCCCCCGAGGCCGGTGTGAACCACCCCACCAGACCGATGGCCATCCTTTGCTGGTCCCCGCGGCTGGTCAACGACCTTCCCGGAGCCGATCGCCCAGCATGTTATCCAAGTCGGGCTCCTTGTAAATCTTGGCGATCGTCTCTTCCACGGGGTAGGATACGCGGCGAAAGATCAGGTGCATCGTCTGTCAGGATCGTGTAACAGGCGCGAGGGTCACCATCGCGCGGCTGGCCGACGCTGCCGACGTTGACCATCACCTTTTCGCTGCCCAGCTGATACTCGAAATCAAACTCTTCGGGGCTCAGGAAGTCACCACTCATCGTGAATACGCCGGGGATGTGGGTGTGGCCCTGGAAGCAATACAGCGGGATCCGGTCGAAAAGCGTTTGCATCTTCCGCTGATTGTACACGTCCTCCGGAAACACGTACTCGTTGGTCGGCTCCCGAGCGGAACCGTGGACGAACATTCGCGTTCCCTCGTCCCGTGTCCGCGGCAGCTCCCCAGGAAATCCCAGCGACCGTTGATCTGGTTGCGGCGGCCTGCCAGCTCCAGTTGCTCCCGCGTCCAATAGACGGCCCGCAAGGCGACCGGATTGAAGCCGTCGGGATCGAACATCGCCGCCTGATCATGGTTGCCCAGAATGCAGGCCTGGAATTTCATCGCCCGGTCCAGGCACTCGCGCGGATTGGGGCCGTAACCGATCACATCGCCCAGGCAATAGAATCTCGGTGATTCCCTCTTTGGAGATGTCATCCAGCACCGCGCACAGCGCTTCGAGATTGCTGTGTACGTCACTGATCAGCGCTCGCTTCACGGAGCTGGACCCTTCCGAGAACCCAAATTTGCCGGATGAAAATAATGAGGCACCCTCCGATCGCGACGGATCGACGGATGCCTGTTCCTCTGTCGCAGTCTAGGTTTCGCTGAACCTAAGGTCAAGAGTCGTAAGCCCTTGCTGACCCTGCCGAGTGAAAAAACGGCCTGATTTGAAATTCCGCTCTAAGCCCCTTCAGCACGGCTTTGCGGCCGTCTCCTGCTCGGCGGATTCCGTTCGTCGAGCCCAGTATCGTGCGAGCACCGTGCCGGTCAACATGCAGCCGAAAGTGTACAACGCGGTGGGGATCAGCACTCGGGGTTGGTCCGAGAACAGGTCGCTGGCCACGCGGTTCCCAATCCGGCGTTCTGCATGCCGATTTCCAGCGTGAGAGCTCGGCGCATCGAAGTCGGTAAGCGGAGCACCCGGCCCCCCCATTGGCCGACTGCATACCCCGCCAGATTGAGAGCCAGGACGGCCAGCAGCACGGCCGCTTCCACCTTGCTCAATTCATCCCGATTGACGCCGACCACCACGGCAATGATCCACAGAATGGCCAGCGCAGCGACGCGCTTGCCAACGGCCTCGGCCAACCGCCGAGCGTCGGGACGCCAACGGCCCAGCATGTGCCCGGCGACGACCGGCAAGACGACCATCCAGATCAACTGCCAGATCAACGGCAACAGAGGCTTGGGAAGTTCCTGCTGCAGCGTCCACTTCAGCATCAGCGGGACAAAAACCGGCGAAAGGCAGGTGGCGGTCGTGGTCAAACTGAGCGAGTAACTGACGTTGCCCCGGGCCATAAGCGTCAGCACATTCGAAGCCATCGCCCCCGGAACGCATCCGGCCATGATCAAGCCAAGTCGCAGGTCACGATCGAGTGCGAACAGTTCGGCGGCCAGCCAAGCCAACCAAGGCATCGAGGCGAACTGCAACGTTGTGCCGGCCAGAACCAGTGGCCAACGCTCGATCACCTGGCGGACTTCATCCGGCGGCAACATCCACCCGATCGCAAACATGGTGATCACGATCACCAGCGGTAGCAACGGCTGGCTGGCAACGAACGGGTCTACGGGGGCCGCGGCAGGCCAGACGTAAGCGAACCAGGAAAGCAAACAGAGCCATCCAATCAGAAAGCGTTCCAGCATGACCGTAGGCCTGTTAGTGGCGGCGACCGAAAAGACTAAGTGTACCGCGAATCACGAACGGTACGCACGCCCCATCACGGAGGCAATCGAGGCTCGCGGCGATCCGTCCCCCCGTCTCTACGACTAGCGCGGATCGTCCGGACGGCAGCGTAGAACGCGGAAATGGCGGATGACGCGGATGAACGCGGATGAACGCGGGCCGCTGCCGGGCGAATCCGGCCCGGGTCTCTGACTCGCCCCGCACTCATGCCGCGAGCACGATTCTACGCTAACCAGGCGAGTAGTCCGTTCGCGGAGTCGGAGTCCTGCAACGCATCATCCGTTGCGCGAAACTCCGGTCGCTTGGCAAACACGGCGTCGTGCGCGCTGGCCGGAGCAACGAGGATTTGCGTTGCTCGCGGGGAGTCAGCAACTCGCTCCGAACCGATCGATTCGTCGGTGTCGCTGTCGGTGTGCGTTGCCGTACCGGACCATCGTGGATCCAGTGCCGCGGCAACGGACGTTGCGTCGAGAGGGGCCGCGACAGAAAGGCTCGCTGCCGCGGATTCGTAATCTCCCGTCTGGAAGGCCACCACAAAATCACCGCTGTCGAACATGCCGTCGCAGTTCCAATCTCCTTCCGCCCACCCGGCATGCCGGGGATCCCGTTCTCGTATTGGCCGGCGACAAATACGAACACGAAGTCGCTCGAATCAAAGAATCCGTCCAGGTTGGCATCGCCAATCGTCGTGTCCAAAATATCGAAGACGAGGAATTCCACATCGTCGTAGTCAACGTCGCCATCACGGTTGTGGTCGTACCGAATCGTGTTGCCGCCGAGATTCGCCGCGGCGCAGGACATGTCGATGTCCGTCGCGTCGACAAGGCCGTCGCCGTTCACATCACCGGGCAGCAAGGGTCGTCCGGGCGTGGGCATGACCGCCTGCCAATTTTCGGGAAAGTCACCGTAGCGGTTGCGGTAGGCACGTGTCAGCGACAGACCGGTGCCTGAAGCGTCCTCAGGCCAGGGTGCGGTGTTGCTGTAAATCACGCGATCCTCGAGAACGTATCCCAGGCCCAGTTGTTCCAAGTCTTCCGGACGTTCCAGTAACAGCGTTTCGCCATCGTTGTTGAGCTGGTCCGGGTTGGGATCGTACGCGGCATCCGAATAGGGACCCAGTAAGGGGATCGAGTCAGGTACGCGATAGGTTGCCACAAACTCATTGCGCTTGGCCACATTGGCGGGGTTGAAACCCAGCACGATCAGCGTGCTGCCCGCCGGCAGGACGGTGTTCTCGGGGAACGTGTACAGGGCCATTTCGTTGGCGGCGTAATCGTTGAGCCGCCAGAGACCGATATCGATGGGCGCCCCGGTGCGATTGTAGATTTCGATAAACTCCAAGTCGTCTTCCGACAAGACCGACCCCGGGACGGGGGACTCCGGGTGATACTGGACTTCGCTGATGATCACCGGGCTGATGAGCGGGCCGCTGTTGGCATCCTCCAACGAGTTCTCCGCCATGGGGAACAGCTCTCCTTCGCCGTTGGACCATCGTCCCAGAGTGACTCCATTTTGCGTCGCATTGTACGTCACGGAGTCGACGAAGCGGACGGGTCTGCCGGTGCTGTCCGGTTCCACCAGGAAAGCGTTGTCAGGTGCCTGACCGCGAAAGCCGAAACCGAGCTCATCTTCGAAATACGTTTGATAGTCTTCCGGATAGACGACGGAGTTGTTATCGCCGATCTGGAAGCGAAACAGGTTGGCGGCTGAGTCGCTGATGTACCAGCCGGCCGTGTCGATCGGCTGGTTCGTACGATTGTGCAGCTCAATGCCATCGATCTCGGGCAGGTCCGTGTGTGTCAAGAGTTCATTGATCACCACGTCCCCACGAAAGCCTTCGCCCACCCAACCAGGGCTGCCGCCGAACTCACTGCTCGCGCACAGCTCTTGGGGTCATTCGGATCCCGTTCCAGGTCGGACAGCTCCAGCGAGCTGCCTTGTCCGTTGGCGCGACGAGGCCACCTGCCGCGATCAAAGTACTCGAATTGCTGCACGATTTGCCCGGCCGCGTTGCGTAGCTCGACTACTTCCCCGTCGTTATTCAGGTTGCCGCCATACTCGCCGTTCTTGCCTCCTTCACCGTCATCGCCATCCGCCAATTCGACGTCTTGACCAAAGCGTGTGCGAAAGACGCCCTTGTCCTTGACGATTACGAGCCGATTCCCGGCATTGAGAAACTGGGGGTCGAAGACAAAGCGGATGCCTTGCGTAAAACGGTATCCGCCCAGATCGAGCGGTTGATCGCCAACATTCGTGACCTCGAGGAATTCGAATTCATCCGCGTCGACGTCACGGTCCCCGAACTGTGGCAGTGGGGCGTGAGGGTTGTAGCTGAATTCGGTGACGCGCAAGTCTCCCGCGAGCATCATCCGCGATTCAAGCCTTTCCAGGTGGGGTCGACGCACCGAATTCCGGAGCCGCCGTTTCATGTCGTACATCCTAAGTAGCTGGGAAGACAAAAAGCGAAATCGCCACCTTCGAGACCGGCTCGACAGCCACCACGAAGCGCAACGCAAGACGTGTGCGCGGAACTCAACCGTCCGTCGCCGGAAACGACCTGATCACAGAAAAGGCCACCTCGAAAACGCCGCAAAGGAGGTGGTGTCGCCCCGCAGGCCCTTCTTCGAATGTACACACGCCCCCCCCGATTGGCAAGGAAAACGCAAGCAAACTGGGGTAAGTATTGAAGCTGGTGCTATTTCCTGGACAGTACTTCTCGAAGGGATTAGCGCAAGGCCTTTGCGATGTCCGCCATGTGTTGCGCGGGAGGACGCGGGAGTAGAACGCGGATGAACGCGGATGAACGCGGATGAACGCGGATGAACGCGGATGAACGCCGGATGAACGCCGGATTGGATTGGATTGCAGCCAACCGCTGGCAGAACCCCGGATTGGGGCAGGCCATCGCGGAGGACGCCGGAGCAGCCGGAATACAGCAGAGTGCTAACCTCTGATCCGCGTAAGTCCGCGTTTTCCGCCCTTTCCGCGTTCCCTCATCTTGATCCGTGGACTTTCGGAATCACGCTGCTGCCGAAGCAGGACTCGGAAATGGCCGGCAGAAGCCGCTGGCAGGGCTGGCAGCTCTCCTGCTCGATTGGCATTTCCCCGCTCCATCGAATTCGCTACAACTCGCCTCGCCCCGTTCCAAACGCTGAAGCGACGCGAGACTTGACGCGAAAGATGATGCAAAATCAGCAGCTTCTCAGACTCTACCGAATCATGTTCTTGTCTCGACGAATTGATCACGTCGAGCATGAAATCACGAACCGCGGAGAGGCGTTCTTCCAGCTTTCCGGCCGCGGCCATGAGAGTTCCGCGGTGCTGGCAGAGCATCTGACGGAGGAGGACTGGCTGCACTGCCACTACCGTTCCCGCGGACTGTTATTGGCTCGAGGTGTTTCGCCGCGGCGGTTCTTCGATAATCTCCTGTGCAAACGCACATCGACATCGCAGGGTCGGCGGATGGGTCCGTTCTTCAACGACCCACAACGGAAGCTGCTGAGTATGGTCACGCCGGTGGGCAACAACACGTTGCAGGCCGTGGGTGTCGCGGAGGCGGTGCGGGAACGCCCTGGCGCTCCGCTTGTCGTTTGCGGACTGGGGGATGGAACGACGCAGCAGGGGGAATTCCTGGAAGCCTGCGGGGAAGCCCGGCGGCGGCATGTTCCGGTGTTGTTTTGGATCGAGAACAACCGTTGGGCCATCTCGACTTCGACGGACGGCCAGACATTCTTCAGCTTGCCGGGCGCCGATTCCCTGCTGGGTGTTCCGATTCATCGGATTGACGGCCGGCATGTGGAAACCGCGTATGACCAACTCAGTCCGATCATCTGCCAGATGCGACAAGCGCGGGAACCGGCGATTGTCGTGTTTGACGTTGAGCGTCTGAGCAGCCATACGAGCGCCGACGATCATTCGATTTACCGTTCGGCGGAGGATCTGCAGCGGGCCGAGAACACGGGTGACCCGTTGCCTCTGTGCGAGGCTTTACTGCTGCAACGCGGATATTCACCGGAAGAGCTCGCCGCCGTTCGCCAGGCGGTGATTCGTGAGGTTTCGTTGGCGGAACAGGCGGCGTTTGCGACCGAGGATCCGTCCCTGGAAACGGAGGCCAAGAAGCGTCTTCCGGTGGAACTGACGCATCCGTCACGGGAGTTCCGCGGCACGGGAGAAGCGAACGTCTCGATGCGACAGGCGTTGTGCGACGTGCTGCGGCACCGGTTGCAGACCGACCCGCGTGTGGTGCTGTTCGGCGAAGACATCGAGGATCCGAAGGGCGACGTCTTTGGCGTCACGCGTGGGTTGAGTACCGAATTTCCCGACCGCGTTTTGAATTCTCCTCTGTCGGAGTCAACGATTCTGGGCGTTTCCATCGGGCGCAGCCTTGGCCGGGCAACGGCCGGTGGCGTTTGTGCAGTTCGCGGACTTTCTGCCGCTGGCGCACAATCAGATTGCGGCCGAGTTGGCGACGATCTATTGGCGCACCGCTGGCCGTTGGGAAGCGCCGGTCATCGTAATGGCGGCCTGTGGAGCGTATCGCCCGGGACTGGGGCCTTACCACGCCCAAACCGGCGAAGCCACGATGACGCACATTCCTGGTCTCGATGTCTTCATGCCGTCGACGGCTACGGATGCAGCCGGGATGCTGAATGCTGCTTTCGAGTCTGGCCGGCCCACGCTGATGCTCTATCCGAAGGCACTGCTGAATGACCTTACGGCGGCGACTTCGGCGGACGTGTCGCGCCAGTTCATCCCGATTGGTCCGGCCCGAAAGGTTCGCGCTGGGCGAGATATCACGTTCGTTGCCTGGGGCAACACGGTCCGCATCTGTCAGCGCGTAGCCGAAGCGCTGGAGCAGGCGGGCGTGGAATCGGAGATTGTCGACCTGCGATCTCTCTCACCCTGGGACCGGCACGCCGTACTGGCTTCGGCCGAGAAAACGGCCCGGCTGATCGTAGTACACGAGGACAATCAAACGTGCGGCGTTGGAGCGGAGGTGCTCGCGACTGTGACCGAAACGGCGCGCGTGCCGGTGGCCTGTCGCCGCGTAGCTCGACCGGACACTCACGTTCCGTGCCACTTTGGAAATCAACTCGGCTTGCTGCCGTCGTTCCGCACGGTGCTCGCGACAGCGGCCGAGTTGTTGGATCTGGAGCTGGCTTGGTCGGAGCCGGCCGCTCAGGAAGAAGGCATTGCGGTTATCGAAGCGATTGGGTCCGGTCCTTCCGACGATCAGGTCGAAATTGTGCAGTGGTTCATTCGACCCGGCGAGACGATTCAGCGCGGTACGCCGCTGGCTTCGATGGAGGCCTCCAAATCTGTTTTTGATATGAACTCGACCGTGGAAGGCACCGTCGAGGAACTGTTGGCGGAGGCGGGGCAGCGGCGTGGCCGTGGGGCAGCCGATCGTCCGAGTTCGCTGTCAGCCGGGGACCGCTTCGCATCCTGCCAAGTCACAGGAGCAGCAGGCGGATCAAGCCGTTCCGATCCTCCGAACGAAACCGAAATCGGGGCGACTGATTCTGCCGCGGTCGGATGACGGAATTCGACAATTTGACGTCGGACTTTCATCGATCGCTACGATTGAAGGCGGGCGGCTGGTCAGCAACGGAGAGCTGCTCAATGCGCAGCGTCGACGCACGAGTGCGGACGTGATCCGTCGCACAGGGATCGAAACTCGACGCTGGGTGAATCCGAGACGAAGATGCCATCAGCCTGGCACTGGCGCTTGCCAACGAGTACTCGATCAGGAAGAGATCATTCTGGACGATCTGGAGTTGTTGATCTGTAGCACGACCAGTCCGTCCTCGGTCACGCCTTCGATGGCCTGCCGGATCCTGAACCGGTTGGCTGCCCAAAAAGGCGACGTGATGGTGCAGGCGTTTGACATCAACGCAGCCTGCTCCGGATACTTGTACGCGTTGCAAGCCGGCTACGATTTTTTGCAGAGCCGTCCGCATGGCGCGTGATGGTTGTGACGACGGAAGTCTTGTCTCCACTGCTCGACCCGGACGACTTCGACACGGCGATCCTGTTTGGAGATGCCGCTTCGGCGACCGTCCTGTACGGAGAAGCGCACTACGAGAAGGCGTCGGCCCGACTGTATCGTCCGGAGCTGTCAGCCAAGAGCGACGTGGGTGGCGTGCTGTCTGTGCCGCTATTGCATGACGGCTTCATTCAGATGCAGGGGCAGAAAGTCTTTAGCGAAGCGGTGCGGGCGATGATCGCCAGCCTGAACCGTGCCTGTCAGCAAAATGGCATTCAGGTCGATCAACTGGACATGATCGTTCCGCACCAGGCGAACCAGCGGATCCTGGACGCCATCCAGCATCGCATTCAACCGCAGGTCTTCAGCAACATCCGCCATCACGGTAACACGTCGTCATCCAGTATTCCCCTCTGCCTGGCCGATGTGCTTCCCCGGGCCCAAACCGGTGACCGGTTCGGACTATGCGCCTTCGGCGGTGGTTTTACGTTTGGCGCCAGCATTCTGGAAACGAACTGACCGCGACCCCAGTCCGGAGGAGTCCGGGAATGTTGTACCGCTGTAATTCGGCAGGCAGTTGCGAACCGGAATCACCGGCCCTCCGACCATCAGTGAGGGACTCCCGTGGGACGAAGTTCCTGTGGGTGTGGGACGGACTTCCAGTCCGTCTCGTTGGTCGGCCTTCCAGGCCGACATTTCCGCGTTCCATCACTGTTCGAAATTGGACCGACCGCTGGTCGGCCATTTCTTGGGGGAGTCAGCGACCTGTGCCGAGCGCGAAAGTTGCGTCGTACCGTAGGCTAGTTGCGTCGTACCGTAGGCTAGTTGCGTCGTACCGTAGGCTGGTTGCGTCGTACCGTAGGCTGGTTGCGTCGTACCGTAGGCTGGTTGCGTCGTACCGTAGGCTGGTTGCGTCGTACCGTAGGCTGGAAGCCCACGGTACGGGACAGGCTGGAAGCCTGTCCCACGGGCCGGCTGCGTGGGACGTGCCGTGGGACGGACTTCCAGTCCGTCCCGTTGGTCGGCCTTCCAGGCCGAGATTCCCACGTCCCGTCTCTGGTCGGAATTGTGCTTACTCCATTCGGTCCGGACAGCCTCTGGTGACGGCAACACGGCCCGGACACGCCTGCACCGGGCCAATGGCAGTCTGGGCAGCCTATGGCCGTCTGCGCTTCGCGGCCAATCCGAGCAGTGCGATGGCCAGCAACGCGAGTGCGCTCGGCTCGGGAACCGCTTGAACCGCTCCGGGGAACGTGCCGGCCTCGTAGCCACCGTCGATAAAGGCCACCACGAAATCGCCCGAGTCAAACAGCAGGTCGGCGTTCCAATCGCCTTCGTCCCAGTTGGCCGCTTCCCCCGTTTCGTATTTGCCGGCGACGAAGACGGTGACGAAGTCCTGCGAGTCGAACAGGCCGTCCAGGTCGGCATCGCCGACCCACGTTGTTTTCAAGTCGTGCAGCCACATCATTCGGTCGCCAGCGAAATCGACGACTCCATCGCCGTTGAGATCAAACTCCGCTGGGTTCTGACCGCCGACAATCGCTTGGGCCTGCAGATCCAGGTCGCCGGCATCCAATTCATTGTTGCCGTTGTAATCTCCCGGCAGTTGCGGCGTTCCTCCATCGAGCAGCCAGTTGACCGCGGCGGTGAAAAGCTGCAAGCCGTCCTCGGTCAGTTCCGCAAACCCGGTGTCGGCGACCGGGAAGTTGACGCGTGGCCCGGGGGCGAAGGTGCCATCATTCAGTTCGCCGCCCGCTTCGACGGCAGTAATCGTGAATTGGTCCGGCGTTCCCAGCAGCACCTGGTTGTCGAGCTTGCCGTCAACGAACACACTGCCGATGTCTCCGTCCCAACTGATCACGATGTGGTGCCACTCATCGCTGGCCAGATTCTGCGTAGCCGCTTCGATGGGAGTGGCGAGGTCGCCGTCGGCATTCACGTACAGCCCGATCGGTCGGCCACCTCGGTTTGCGCTCAGGTGCGGGCGAACGGTTCCGCCGTCTCCGTTTCCATAAAAGAAGTCAACCCGCGGGTCATCGTCGGGGCCGAATTCCGGGCCGTACGCGGCTCCATCCGGATTGATCCAGAACGAGTAGGCCAATTCGCCGCCCGGCCGTTCCATCGTGATGACGTCAACGGTTCCTGAGCCGTCCAGGAACAGGTAGCTGTCGCCGCCGACATTCGGGATCAGATTATCCGATTCCAAGTTGGCACCACCCAGGATGTCGCCGTCATTTCCGTTGTCGCTGTTATCCACCGCGAAGAAATCATCACTGTCGGAGTCGAAGGCCCAGTAGCCGGTCGGTTCGGGACTGCCAGCAGCCAGGGAGCGAATCCCTTGCGTATAGATCGCATGGACGTCGCCCCCAGTCAGATTCTGGTTGGCATCGACCTCAAAGGAAAGCGCCCGGTCAAAGAGCGCGACTTCGTCCATCAGGCCCACGAACGCATTGCCTCCGTTCTGGTTCGATCCGATGTGCATTCCCATCCCGGACGGTGAGAGCTCGAGATCCGAAACGTCGCCTTGAGGAGAAGTGGCGATCGGTAGAACGCCAGGTCCCAGCGGACCGGTCACGTAAGGGTTCTGAATCTCGAGTTCCGCGAATTCCACCACACCGCTCAGCCCCGCGGCGAGAGGGTGCGTGGGATCGAGGATCTCAATTTCCATCCGGGGCGCTGCGGATCCGTTCTCCGACGTCTGGCCCATCGCGAAGTTCCCCGCAGCGGTTGTGCCGTCCATGAGCGCTTCTTCCCAATTCAGGATGGGCGTTGACAAGGCATTGAATTTTCCGCGCATGTCGCCCGAGCCGGGGGTTGAGGAGAGAATAATCAGGTCGACCTCTTCGCCGTCGGCGGTCGTGGAATCGACCGCCGCCACGTACGTCACGTCGTGTTCCAGGACGTCGGTCAAGTAATCGAAGACAAATCCATCATCGCCAAAGGTCGGTTCGGGGTCGGCCCCGATAAACAGAATCTCCGCCGTTCGCGCAACGCCAATTCCCGCCACGAAGACGATTCCGCAAAACAACCCCACCACACACCATGTTCTACAAGTCAGTCGTCTCATCGTGGAGAACCTCCAGAAACCATGATCGGTATTACAGGCATAATTGTGCCAAACACCCCGCTGGCCTTCAGTTTAGTGGCCCGATCGGGAGTGTCAAACTGTTTGAGCTCCGTGGCGCGAAAGACGGACATGTTCCGCAAACTGCTGTCGCAGTCCGCCGCAGCGCGGGCCGTTTTCAGTCCCTCAGCAGCACGCGACCGCTGCCGGCCTGGGCCTGACCGATCACGTGGCAGGAGTAACCGGATTCCTGTACGAGTTGCTGAATCCGGTTGGCGTAGAAGGGGCTCGCGACGATGACGAGTCCGATGCCCATATTGAAGACGCGGCGCATTTCGTCCGTGTCGATTTTTCCCAACCGTTGGAGCCAGGGAAAGACCGGCGGCACGGGCCACGCCGTGGTTTTCAGTTGCAGATCGACGTGCCGGGGCAGGATCCGTTCCAGGTTTTCCTGCAGTCCGCCACCCGTGATGTGTGCCAGCCCGTGTACAACACTCTTAACTTTGTAGTGGTTCAAAATCCGGCGCACGGCTCGAGCATAAATCCGGGTCGGCTCGAGGAGGACTTGCTGTACGGTCTGATCGAGTTCCGGAACCGGATCCGACAGCTGAAGGCCGGCCAAGTCGAAGACAACTTTGCGAACCAGACTGTATCCGTTCGAATGCAGGCCGTTTGACGAGACGCCCAGGACCAGGTCATCGGCGTCGATGGCCTGGCCGGTGATCAGGTGCGACCGCTCGACCACGCCGACGCAGAACCCGGCCAGGTCGTAGTCTCCCGGTTGGTACAGATCCGGCATGATGGCAGTTTCGCCACCCAGGAGAGCGCAGTCGGCTTGCAGGCAGCCCTGGCTGATGCCTTCGACGATCTTCTCCAGGCGATCCGGGTCGTCGTGCGACATCGCAACATAGTCGAGAAATAGTAGCGGCTCGGCACCACAACAGATGGCGTCATTGACGCTCATCGCCACCAGGTCGATTCCGACCGTATCATGCTGATTGGCGGACGTCGCTACCTTCAGCTTTGTGCCGACGCCATCGGTGCAGGCGACCAGGACCGGATCCTCATAACGTCGGCGAAACAGGGGGCTCTGGAAATCGAGGCGAAAGAGACCTGCGAAGCCCCCGTCGAGCCGCATCACGCGTGGAGAAAACGTGCGGTGCATCAGCCGCGGAAGACGCGACATGGACTGCTGATACACATCCAGGTCGACTCCGGCACTTTGGTAGGTTGCCTTGGCCATGCGGTGAACTTCACGAGGAGCGCAAAACGGGATTGTAGGACGGTCCGAACAGGATTGTCAACGCACGGTGGCAGGTAGCATCCGTGCGACCGGAGTTTCCGGTCGCGGTACGGCCTGGATTGGACGCTCCGGCGCCGGCAGTTCGTGGCCGGCGGGATGTCTGCCGATTATTCTGAAGGGTGGCGATCGCAGCACGAGAATCGGTCACGTAGACCGGATGACCTGCGGGAGCCGAAAGGAAGAGAGCGGTTCGAGTTTCATGCGCGGTACGCAGCGTTGTGTTACTTGCAGCAACCGTTTCTCGATCACGCTGGCCGCGCCGTGTCCGGACAGTCTGCCTGAACGCAAGAAAGTAAGGAGAAAGCAAGACCCTCGCGAACCGAGTTGCAGCAACATTCCGCATGCTTGGTGACGGTAAAACTTGGCCTGACGAAACGGATTACCCAAGGCGTGTAACGCGCTGCAGTGCGAGGAAATTTCCTCGCAAAAAGGCTTTCGGAAGGCTCGGTGAAAGTAGCTCTGGTGGTATCCTACACCTGTCCGCTCACGAGACGTTCTACTACCAGTGTTTACCAGATGGGTCTTGCACGATGCTGATGGCACATCCTCATCCAGAGCTTCAATTCACACACCTGCTTCCCTATGGCGCCCTCGTTCATGACCGCGGCGTTCAGTTTGTCGTCTTCAGTCGCTCGGCGACCTCCATGCGACTGCTGTTCTACGATCACGTGGATGATACCGAACCAACGGAAACGATTCGTTTTGATCCCGATACGGATCGCTGGGGCGACATCTGGAGCGTATTTGTTCCGACCGCCGGACCCGGTCAACTTTATCACTTCCAAGCAGAAGGTCCGTTTGACCCGGCACGCGGCCACCGCTTCGACGGTCACGCACGTCTGATCGATCCGTATGCCAAGGCGTTGGCCGGGACATTTCAGCCGGCGGCCGATGGAATCATCCGGCCGCCCAAGTGCGTCGTGATGGACGACTACTTCGACTGGGAAGGTGATCGACACCTGCGTCGTGACCTGTCCGAGTCGGTGATCTATGAAATGCACGTGCGTGGTTTCACTCGCGATGAAACGAGCGAGGTGGAACATCCGGGAACCTACCTGGGGGTGATTGAGAAGATCCCCTACCTGCAATCCCTTGGTGTTACGGCTGTCGAACTGATGCCGGTGCACGAGTTCCCGATTCGAGGTGTGGATGGGAAGCCGTCGCAACGGCCCAACTACTGGGGCTATGACCCGCTGGCTTTCTTCGCACCCCATCGCGGGTACGCCAGCGGCGACGAACCAGGCTGCCAGATGATCGAGTTCAAGCAGATGGTCAAGGCGCTGCACCAAGCCGGCATTGAGGTCATTCTGGATGTGGTCTTCAATCACACCTGCGAAGGGAATGAACTGGGGCCGACGCTAAGCTTCAAGGGGCTGGAGAACAGTGTCTACTACATGTTGGAGAATGGGACCTACTACAAGAACTTCTCCGGTTGCGGTAACACGATTAACGGCAATCATCCGATCGTGCGGGAGATGATCTTCCACTCGCTGCGCCACTGGGTCCATAACTACCACATCGACGGCTTCCGCTTCGATCTGGCATCGATTCTCAGTCGCGATCGGCAAGGGAACCTGGTTCCCAACCCGCCGTTAGTCGAGGCGATTGCGGAGGATCCGCTGCTGGCCGACACCAAGATCATCGCGGAAGCATGGGATGCGGCCGGTGCCTACCAGGTGGGGTCGTTCGGGAACCTGCGCTGGGCCGAGTGGAACGGGCGCTACCGAGACGACATCCGACGCTTTTGGCGCGGCGACCCGGGCATGCTGGGACACCTCGCGACCCGACTCGCTGGCTCCAGTGATCTGTACGAACCCGGCGGTCGCCGACCCTACCACAGCATCAATTTCATCACTTCGCACGACGGTTTCCCGCTGAACGATCTCGTTAGCTACAACGAAAAGCACAACGAGGTGAATGGCGAAGGAAACCGGGATGGCGACAACAACAACCTGAGCTACAACTACGGTGTGGAAGGACCGACTCGCCACAAGGGAATCGAACAGATTCGCTTGCGGCAGATCAAGAATATGCTCTCCACGCTGTTGCTGAGTCAGGGAGTGCCGATGCTGCTTTCCGGCGACGAATGCCGACGAACGCAGCACGGTAATAACAATGCCTATTGCCAGGACAACGAAATCTCCTGGTTCAATTGGGAGCTCGTGCGCGAGAACGCGGAACTCGTCCGCTTCGTGCGATCGCTGATCGCCTTTCGTCGCCGCCAACCGACCGTTCGACGCAAGTATTTCTTGAGCGGACAGCCAACACGCAGTTCCGGTTTGTCCGACGTGAATTGGTACAGCGCTCTGGGAACCGCGGTGGATTGGTCGAAAGATGAACGTTGCCTGACGTGTCTGCTGGCTGCTCCGGGGCTGGACGAAGATTCCGAACAATCCGGACGCGATGTGCTGTTGATGATGAACAACACCGGCGATTCACAACAGTTCATTCTACCGCCGGTGGCCAAGAGGCGCTCGGTGGAAGCTGGTCGTCGACACGGCATCACCCTCACCCCGTGACGCCTTTCCCGATGGGACCGGCCCCTCCATGACCCGCTCCGGTTGCCTGAAGCTTCCCGAACGCTCATTCCGCTGCTACGTCAGCACCGGCCCACCCAGTTCCCGCTGATGTGAGTGGGAGTGAAGACCGGTTGATGCATGCTTGCGCGAAGCGGGTGGGTTTGTGGTTCCGGGAACGATCGAGAAGACTGGTGGGCTTGCGCTTCGCTGAGCCCACCGATTCTGCGCTATTCGGGATCGCGCGTGTCGAAATACTCGAACGGCACTTGTCGAAACATTTCTTCCGTTGTGGTTTCGCCCCTTGCGATGCGGACCAGCGCCGCACGGCGCAGCTCGATCATTCCTTCTTCAATCGCGCTCTGGTGCAACTGCCGCATGGCACTTCCATCGATGATCATGCGCCGCAGTCGATCGCTCAGCGACATGATTTCGCAGACGCACAAGAGTTCATCGTAGCCCTGCTGGTGACAGGCTTCGCAGCGTCCCGGTGAGTACATTCGCTCGGCGTATTCATCGGGCAACAGGTCGCGCACATCCTCCAGTAAGCTGGGGTAGTCCTGCAGGTTGATTTCGACGCGGCACTTGGGGCACAGATGACGGAGTAATCGTTGCGAGAGGACTCCAATCAATCCGCTGGCCAGGAAATGCGGATTCACGCCGAGAGCCACCAGATTGAAAGGGGCTGCGGCGGCCACCGGGGCATGCAGCGTGGCCAGCACAAGATGTCCACTGTTGGCTGCACGGACCGCGATGTAAGCGGTCTTGGAATCGCGAATTTCGCCGATCATGATGATGTCCGGAGCCTGTCGCAGGCACGCGGATAATAAGATCGGGAAGTCGGTTCCCATCCGTTGATTGACCTGCGACTGACGAATGCCTGGCAAGGTATACTCGATCGGATCTTCCAACGTGTTGATCTTCCGCTGGCCATCGTTGAGGGCCTGCAAGCAGGCGTACAGCGTGGTCGTCTTGCCACTGCCCGTCGGTCCGGTGACGAGGATCAACCCGCTAGGGTGCTTCAGTAGCGAACGCAGATCCTGGGTTGCTTGTTGACCCAAATGCAGGTCATCCAAGGGCAGGAGGCCCCGCTGCCGGTCCAGCAAACGGCAGGTGAGGTCCTCGCCGAAAAGCGTGGGGATCGTGTTCAACCGCATGTCGACCGGAGGGCCGGAATCGCGCACAATCACCCACCGGCCTTCGAGTGGTCGGTGTCTCTCGGCGATGTCCATTCCTGCCATGGCCTTGAAATGGGAGATCAATCGTCGGCCATAATCCGCCGCATACTCGCGCACCGGGCGAACGATGCCCAACTGCCGCAGGCGAACCTCCACCGACCCTTCATTCGATAACAAGAACAGATCGCTGGCCTTCATTTGAATAGCCATCTGAATCAGCGCAGAAGCCGTGCGGTCAACGGGTTCGGTTTCGCTGTCAATTCGATTCGCATCGGGGGCCGGTAGATTGCTCATGAATCCAGACTCGAAAAGTAGTCGCGTACATCGCGCAAACTGGAAAGGATGGGAATCACATCGCCCAACCGCATCATCGACGTGATTCGTTCGATGATCGGCGGAGCGGCATACAGGACGAGCCGCAAATCGCGATCGCGCAACAATCGGTTTACACTCAGCAGCCAGCCGATTCCACTGGAATCGAGGAAAGTGGCATGCTGCAGATCCAGCACCAGATGCCGTTGCGGGAACCCCTCGAGATCGAACGGACGCAAGGTCTCCAGCTCATCCGCAGTCGACAATGGATCCAGCGTGAGGACCCCATGGACTTCGTACTCGAGCCAGATGTCTGCGGATGGTTTCTGACGCAAGTCCATCGTTCACTCCTTCCGGCAAACCGAAGCGGTGCAGGGTAGCATGCGCCTGTGACCCCATGGGAATCGACACCGCGGCCTCTGTCAATCCGGCGCGGCCGGATGTAGGAACTCGCGGAAACGACCGGAGCGGGACGGTCTCCGCGCACCAGCGCAGTTCGCTTATCACTCGGGCGAAGAGTCGACCGGCAGCGAGATCACTTCGGCTGGGCCGACGGAGGATGCCAGTCGGTGGCCGGGGGAGCTGTGGGAAACGCGAACGTAGGCAAGCGCGAACGGCGCACGTAGACGGGGTGAGAACGCCGCGGACGTCACCTGCCCGACCGGCTTGCCCTGGGCCGTCAGCGGACTCCCGGACTCCGGAAGATCGGAACCCTCGAATCGCACTCCGCACAACAGACGGTTGACGTGCCCCATCGCATCCAAGCGAGCGACCGTTTCCTGCCCGAGATAACAGCCCTTCCGAAGATTCAGTGTAAATTGATCGCGACCGATCTCCTGCGGTAGATTCTGACCGGTAATGTCCAACGGGTACCAGGGAAATCCGTATTCGATCCGAGCCATGTGGAAGGCCTCTTCCTCACAGAGCTCGGCGCCGGCCCGCGTGAGTTGTGTGCCAAGACTCTCGGCGTGCTCCTGCGTCGTTACCAGTTGGTAGGTGGGGACCGGCAGCCAGGGAACTGCCCGCAGCCA
The DNA here is from genome assembly GCA_963776055.1 of uncultured Planctomycetaceae bacterium. Classification (GTDB taxonomy): domain Bacteria; phylum Planctomycetota; class Planctomycetia; order Pirellulales; family Pirellulaceae; genus CAVZLD01. The sequence goes on from CAVZLD010000003.1 coordinate 245,059, forward strand.
CACCGGGAATCCGTCGAACTGCACGCGTGTGTGCGTGCAGTTGTCAGCAAAGTGGCTCGGTGCACCAAACCGCTCAAGCACCTTGCTCGTTCCCGGTCCGCCAAATAACCATTGCCCCCATTCGCCCGTTCGGTCGTGGATTTGGACATCCTCCGCGATCAGGTAATGGTCAAAATGGGAAACCAGCGTCGGCCCCTGTTGAGCGGCCGTGTCCACGATCAACGAGTTGGGAGTGCAGAAGATCAGCACGTGCGCCAAAGTTCGCCCCTGGACGGTTGTGAGATAGGCCTCGCATCCCTGTCCTGGTTCTAGACTCCGTACATCATTCGTGCAGAGATTGTGCAGAAAGGTGACTCGATCCTTCCCACAGAGTTCAATCTGGGTGCGGTTGTGGAAATCGACCAAGCCGCAGCCTTGCGTCAGGGTCGTGTATGGATCTTGCAGACGATTGGGAATCGAACAGGCCATTCACGATACTCCTTGTTCCACGACGGTCGCAACGGCTCGGTGCGCATTCTGTAGTAAAATGCAGGACTCATGATGTGAGGCCAACCGACCAACTTCCTCCGAATCGGCGACGTATGCGACGCCCAGCGATTCGACCAACTCCTCCTCCAAATCACTCAGCAGGTAGACGCGGACACGCTGCAAAGTGCGAATCAACTGGAGCGCGGGTAAGGCGTCATGCGTCCGGTCGCGCTCGATCGCCCGCCGTGCCGAATCCAGCGAATCGGCGCGCGCCAGACGACGAAGCGAGGGCCCCGGCTTCGTACGCAGTTTGCAGCAAACCGCGATCGTCCCGTCTTCCTGCACAACGCGTAGCGCCGAGTCCAGGACCCGCGCGAAATTCTGCCAGGACTGCTGCTGTCTTCCGCCCGGCATCGTGGCCACCACGAGGCTGGCGCGTCGCGGTACGGTGAACTGCCAGATCTTGTCACACAACTCCCGGCCCCGTGCTTCGACCGCGTCCGCGTCACCTGCCAGAACGTGCAATACCGTTTCCGCGCGGCCGGGGATCAACTGCAGAACCATCCGCACTCCCAGCATCCACACGGCCTCCTGGGCCTCGGCAAAACGCCGCCGCCGCTCCGTGCGCGAAAGAGTCGAGCGGGGAGCGTAAAAACGTTGCTGCGTGTCCTCGTCGGCAAATGTCGGAAACAACATGCCGTGCACACCCAACGAACCCAGCAACTCGAGCGGCCGCACAACGCCAATCGGCAAAACGACGTCCGCTTCGACAATCTCCCGATTCATGTAAATCGGGCGATCTTCGTGCGACGAAATGTTCAGCAAAGACAACTCCGCTCGATCCGTCGGATCATGGATATGAACAGCGACCTGCTCACGCATCTCAGCCGGCAAGCCACGCGTCGGAGTCAGCCGAGACAGCCGCGCGTCTCGTGCACTGCGAATCACGGTGATCTGCCCCGGTTCGACACCGGCGGAAATCAATTCCTGCACGACGCCCGTGACCATCGGTACCGGCTGGACCAAACCCTCCTCCAGGGCCAATACGACTCGATCCCCGGGCACGACGGTCTGCCGCAGTGCCGGGTACTCGATCGGATGCTGCAACGCCTCGCGGACCGCCGCCACCGGATCCGGCACCGGCGCTTGCGCGGCGCACCACAGCCCGCGATCATCAACTCGTTGGGGAGCGAAAGATCCTGCCCAACATCAAACCCGTGTCTCGACATGTGGTTCCCATTCCCGGTTTCTCGAGCGATTCGCGGCGGTGGTCCGATCCGCCCCCCCGTCGCACACAACCTATAATCCCTTCAGGTTACTGGGAATCGGAAACGCGGGTCAATAAGCCGAAGACGCCGTGCCCTGTTCTGCGGTCCTCCACGTCGGACGAGAACGCGGAAGAACGCGGATGCGGATGGGGTGCAGGAAGTGATGGGGAGGGGAAGAGGAAGGGAAGAAAGGAACGCGGACAGGGGGCAGAGAACGCGGATGAACGCGGATCGGATGGGGTGCAGGAAGTGATGAGGGGGAGGGGAAAGAGGAACGCGGACAGGGGGCAGAGAACGCGGATGAACGCGGATCGGGTGGATTGCTGGAAGTGATGGAGAGGGGAACCGGAAGGGAAGAGAACGCGGACAGGGGGCAGAGAACGCGGATGAACGCGGATCGGGGGATTGCTGGAAGTGATGGGGAGGGGAACAGGAAGGGAAGAAAGGAACGCGGACAGGGGGCAGAGAACGCGGATGAACGCGGATGAAGCGGATCGGTGGGAACGCGTCTCGGCACAAGTCGGGAGGGATGCAGCGTTCGTCGGATGAAATGGTGTACGAACAGCCGGTCGAAATGTCGCTCGAGTCAACAGAAGCCACGCAACGCATCCTCCGACATCGCTTCATTTCCCCTCCGATCCGCGTTCATCCGCGGTATCCGCCATTTCCGCGTTTCGCTCCGATTTCCGCGTTTTTTCCCGCTGGCTCGTCCGCCGCTGACGTTCGGATGGGCATCGACCGATCACGAAAGTCGAGCTTTACGTAGATTGCCAAGTGACGAATAATCGCCATTTCTCCCCAAGCCTCAGAGCAGCCGGTGCACCGGTCTCCTGGGGGGATCGGAATAGTCAAAGGAAATCCGTGAGTACAAACCCGTTTGAACTGTGCGGTGGAACCTCGTTCCGCCCGACCGTTTCCGTTCTGCGATGTCTCCTCGTCGCGGGCCTAGCGATCGCGAGTGCCGGCTGCTCATCGGACGAGGCGATTTCGGCTGATGCGGCGAGTGGCGTTCCCGGCGACGTTGCGCTGTCCTTGCGGCAGATGGAGCGGCAATACGCTCGCTGCTCCCGATACTCCGATCGAGCCCGAGTGCACCTGGAATACGATCTGGGTGGGCAGCGAAGAAGTGAGACGTCGGACCTGCAACTGGACTTCCAGCGGCCGAACCGTCTGTCGCTGCAGATCCATCGGGGGATCAACCGGTTGCGGATGGTCAGTGACGGGCGGACGATGTGGGTAGCCTTGGAAGATCCGCTCACCAAGAACATGCGGGGGCAGATCGTTCGTCGAATCGCATCACCAACGCTCACGGTCGACGAAGTGTATGCCGCCACGGAACTGGTTGACCCGATGCGTCCGCAGGAGATGCTGAGCGTTTTGCTGGGCTTGCCGCTCGATCTGCAGCGGTCACCCTTGGGGCTGCTGACCGCCAGTGCCGCTTGGCAGCAGTTGCTGAAGGAACCGCGTGGTTTGCAGATTCTGCCCGATCAAGCGTGGCGCGGCCACGCGTGCCGTCGGTTGCGGTTGCCCTCGCCAGCGGGCGATGGCGACTACCTGTTTTGGATCGACTCGCGACTGGGCGTCTTGCGTCGGTTGGATTTTCCAACCGGGCAGCTTTTCCAGCAAGTGCCGGAACCGCAGCGACCGCAGAACGTTGCCTTGTGGATCGAGATGGACCCAATCGAACTGGACGGTGCGGACCGCACTGCGCTGTTTTCCACTCCGCCACCGAAAGAGGCTACGCTGGTGCAGCATTTCGTGTTGCCTCCACTGGATCTGCCTTCCACGCAATTTGGCCAAGTCATCCCCGCGTTTGCTTTGCATGACTTGGAGGGAAACATCGAGCGCAGTGGAGACTGGGGCGATCGGATCGTGGTGCTGGCCTGGTTTCAGGATCATCCGACTTGTCGAGCGTTTGTGCCGCGGCTGGATGCCGTGGCCAAACAGCTTCCAGTTGGGGCACAACGCGTCTTGTGGCGATTGGTCTGCACGGAGTCGTCGGAAAAGTATCCCGCTGATCAACTGCGCCAGCTCATGGCCTCGTGGGGTACACGTCTACCGTTGCTCCGAGATCAGGAGGCGGTCGGCCGGGATCTGCTCAAGATCGACCAAGCGCCAACGGTCGTGGTCTTGGATGGTCGTCGACGGCTGCAATTGTTCGAAGTGGGGGCGAACCCCAGTCTGCCGAGCACGTTGACCGCGGTGCTGACCCGTCTACTGAACGGTGAGGACGTTGCCGGCGACGTACTGCGAAACTTTCAGGCGGAAACGCAAGCGTACGAGCAGCGTCTTCAGTTGGCCCGACATCCCGCCGGAGAACCGTTGCCGATCGCAGCACCACCGTTTCCGCCCGCCTCTGAGCCGAATCAATTGCAACGCCGACTGCGGTGGCAGAACCGCGAACTCTCCGCTCCGGGGAATCTGCTGGTCATCGGTCAATCCCCTTCCACATTGCGCTTGGTTGTCCTGGATCAGATGCAGCAGGCAGTCGAACTGGATTCGAACGGTCGTGTGGTGCAACGGCATGTGTTGGCGGGAGCGGACCGGTCGCCGATCACGCAGCTTCGTTGGGCGGGCAACTCGCGTGGCGAGGCCTGTTTTGTCGGCTTCGCTCGGCTTGGACAGAAGATGCATGTATACGACCAACAGTTCCGACTGCTCTTTTCATATCCGGACTCCGGACCGCGTCATGCGGGAATCATGGACGTGGAAGTCGTGGATCTGGACAATGATGGCCGCGTGGAGCTGTACGTGGGCTTCGCGGATCCCGTGGGCGTGCATCGCTTGGAACTCGATGGAAAGCGGAGGTGGAGCAACCGAGCGGCGCCGGGGGTCGTTTCCCTGGTCGCTCGTCGACTCGCCCGGCCGCCGTACCTGTTGGCGACGGGTGAGCAGGGCGTGATTGTGCCGATCAGCCGGAGTGGCGGGGAAGGCCCGGCGATCTCCGTGGGACAACGCACCATTCACCAGCTGGCCGCCAATCCCACCACTTCGCCTCGGCCGACCCAGTTCCTGGGGATGTCGTACACGGTGGATGGCCGCTCGATTGCCGTCGGTCTGACGCCCGAACTGCGCGAAGCGTGGAGCTACGGGCTACCCGGTGGGGTCTACAGCACGCAAGTGCAAACGCCGATCTGGGCCCAACTGCTCAAGGGGGAGTCCGGTCAGTGGCTGCTGGCGGGGCCGGATGGCTCGGTCCATCTGATCGATGATTCCGGCGAGTTCTTCGATTCGTTCCACGTCGGCCACGCGATCGAAGGATTGGCCGGTTTTCAACACAGAGGGCAGGGCGTGTTAGTGATTACGGGCGGAGGCGCTGTGACTGCTTACGACATTGGACGCCCGGCGGCCGCGACGGCAACACCGTGAACTCGCCAACATCCAATTCGGGGCACCAACCGGCCGTGTCTCACGACAATGCGGTCGGAAGACGCAGTTGCCTAGCGGTGCTCTGCCTGTTCTTTCTTCTGTTCAGCCTGATCCTGAGTGTCCCCACGATTCTGTTGCCGCTGTATCGGATGGCGGCCGCACGGACTTGGGAGGCGGTTCCTTGCGTGATTCTGGCGAGTGAATTGGAAACGGAACTGGGAGAAGCGGGATCGGGTAGTCGCGTGAGAGTACGCTACGAATACCGGCGCGATGGTAAGCGGTATGAAGGCGATCGCTTCAGTTTTGTCAACGCTTCCTCTTCCTTCCGCCGCTGGAAAGAGCGGCGGTTACGGCAGTATCCCGCCGGCTCGGAAAAAACGTGCTTCGTGCATCCGCACCATTCCCATCGCTCCGTTCTGGAACGTGGTCCGACGCCGGATCTCTGGTTTGGCCTGGTTCCGCTGGCGTTTGTCGTCCTGGGGATCGTCGGTTTCTTATGGTCCATTGGCCGGTTGTGGCATCCCAGCATGCCTGCGCCACGGTCGTGGAGGCCCAAGACACACCAGCGACGCTCCGACACGACGCTCGACTGGGCCAAAGATGCCTCGAACGCAGGTTTCTCCACAAGTCATGCCGCGGCCGCCGATACCGTGGTTTTGTCTGCCAGAGCTTCACCGGTCGCGCGTGTCCTGGCAATGCTGGCCTTCGCCGTCTTCTGGAACGGAATCGTCGGGACACTCGTGTACACTCGATGGAATGAATGGTCTGGACATCTGATCGATTGGTTTCTGTTGGTGTTCTTCCTACCGTTCGTGTTGATCGGCTTCGTTGTGATTGTCGCCTTCGTCCATAGTCTGCTGACGCTGCTCAATCCCCGGCCGATTCTTTCGCTTTCGCCGAGTGAACCTCGCTTGGGAGACGAACTGGTGGTGTCGTGGCGTTGGCGCGGTCGAACTGACTCCGTGCGCACTTTCAAGATCTCGCTCGAAGGCAAGGAAATCACCCGATATCGCCGGGGGACCGAGACTCACACCGATCAGCGGTCATTCGCCAATGTCGCCATTGTCGAAACGGATCGGCCTGGGCAAGTGCTTTCGGGCTCCGAACAATTTCTGTTGCCGCGCGATACGATGCATTCCCTGGACGCACCACACAACAAGATCGTCTGGTGTCTCCGCGTGACCGGCGAGATCTCATCATGGCCGGATATCGACGAATCGTTTCTTATCCCGGTGTTGCCTCTGGCATCCGGCAAGTGACTCGTCACGTCGTGATTGGAGTTGCCTACAACGCGAGAGGAGAGGGCCCTGATGGACCAAAGCGATGCGGAACTACAAATTCAAACCGTGGATGGTCGCTGCGAATTGTCGCCCGGCGAACAACTGGAGCTTGAGGTCGATTGGCGGTTGTTGGATCATCCAGAAGCACTGGAAGTGCGGCTGGTTTGGCACACGCAGGGCAAAGGAGATCAGGACGTCAGCGTGGTGGAGGTCAAACGGTATGAACATCCTCCGCTGCAGGATCGTCGGCGGTGCTCCTTCCGCCTTCCCAATGGACCCTATAGCTTTTCCGGCCATCTGATTTCGCTGCTGTGGTGCGCCGAAGTCGTCGTCCTGCCCAGCGGCCCCACGCGCCGACTGGATCTCGTCGTCGCACCCGACGGGATCGAGCGAATACTGGACCCCTCCTGATGCTGGCTCGCGAAAACCCGTTTCGTGTCGAACGAGTGACTCAACTTCCATACCGATCGACAAACGAGACAAGCGAACGCTTGTTGCGACGTTGGGACGGCATGGGGCGCCGAGCGAATCTTGTCGGTGCTCGCGGGACCGGCAAGACCACCTTGCTGGAAACGCTGGAAAGAAAGCTCCGCCAAGATGACTTTCGCGTGCTGAAGTGTTCTCTTCGTGCCGACAAACCGCGGCGACTTGTCCGCGCGGAACAGCAGATCATTCGAGATCTCGATCATCGCGGTGTGGTTCTGCTCGATGGAGCTGAATCCTTGCCCCGATGGCAGTGGAAACGATTGCTGCGACAGTTGCGCCCCGGCGTCGGTTTCCTCGGAACGCAACACGCACCCGGACGCCTGCCGACTTTATACGTCTGCCGCACTTCTCCCGAAGTGCTGCGGCAACTGGTTGCGGAATTATTGGCGGCTCAGCCCGTTCGTCCTGCCATGGCTGACGGACGATCTCCTGGAACAGTTGTATCACCAGCATCAGGGAAACGTACGCGATGTATTGCGAGAACTGTACGATCACTGTGCGCAAAGTGGAATGGATTGCAGGTGAGGAAGTCAGTGCAGGTGTTGGCCCCGGATCTTCTCTTGAGTAAGACAGATATGGGTGTGGGCGTGGGGGGCAGGTATTGGGAAACGGCCTGGAAGGCCGTGAAACGGGACGGCCTGGAAGGCCATCCCACTTGCCCTGGAAGGCCATCCCACTTGGCCTGGAAGGTCATCTCACTTGCCCTGGAAGGTCATCTCACTTGGCCTGGAAGGTCATCTCACTTGGCCTGGAAGGCTCATCTCACTTGGCCTGGAAGGCTATCTCACTTGGCCTGGAAGGCTATCTCACTTGGCCTGGAAGGCTATCTCACTTGGCCTGGAAGGCTATCTCACTTGGTTGAGAGGGCTATGCGTTGTGCCAATCAATCCGTGCTCACACGATCGCGCCTGTCTGCTTACGCGTGAAGCATTTGCTGCTGTCTTTCGCGGCAGTGGGTCGCGAGTGTTGGAAAAGCAACGGCAGAGACACACCATGAATTTCGGGAGAATTGGCAGATCTGTGCGGGACCGTGTCTGCAAAATCAGGTGTGGCACATTGTTTGCTAAAGTGTTTTCCCGTCCACGTAGGAAGGACAACGGAAACGGAGACATGCATTCTCCCACGCGTAACGACAAGAGGTGCCTATGCTGAACATGAAAGGACCTGTGATGTTGCGTTGTCTATCCCACGAGCGGTCCCCGCCTGCGTAGTGTGGCGGGAAGCTCTAGCGGTGCAAGTGTTACTGTAATCGTTTCTCCTTGTGCAAGCGGTCGTATCCGAGTCAGGCCGTCCCGGGTGCGGCCGCTTCATTTATCACTTCCCATCGCACGTTGCGTGCGGACTTGCAGGCAATTTGGTGCGCCCACCTCGGCCCTCCTGCCCAGAGCCTAACGCCCGTCCGCCACGAGTGGTGGGCTGGATGCCTGCGACGGGCCGGCGTCCTTCAGGCTCCGCACCAATTCCCTCTTCGAGTAGAAGCCGGTCAGCTTCTTGGGGCGGTACGCATCTCCCGCCGGAAAGACGGCGACGACCGGTAACTGTTTACTGCCCAGTGCATCGAGCAACTCTTCAACTTCCTCGTCACCCTCCGACCAGTCGGCCAATAAGGTGACAACGTTGTTCTGTTCTACGAGTTGGGAAACCTGTTGCGTGTTTAGAACGGACCGTTCTAAGAATTTGCAGGTCGGTCACCAGTCGGCGGTAAAGTCGACCAAAACCGTGTGCCCGTTCTCGATGTGCTCGTCCAATGCAGCCAGCGAGTACGGTTGCCAGGGCAGTTCGTTTTGCTGGTCGCGCTCATAGCCATAGGCAAACCAGCCAATCAGGCCGACAAAGGCGGCGGCGACCGCCCACGCCCCTGCCTTCACGACGAATTCCGCACCGGCTTCTACACGCCCGATCCACCAGCAGCCTGCCCAAGCGGCGAAAATTAAGGCAAGCGTCGGAATCACGTGCTCCGGTGCCAACATCGTAAACATGTACACCACAGTGGCCATCAGCACGAAGCCCATCAACTGCTTGAATGTATCCATCCAAACGCCGGGCTTGGGAATGAATCGAATGAGCTGCGGGAAAGCGCCAATCACCAGGTAGGGCAAAGCCATGCCCAGGCCCATGAACGTGAAGACGAGGTAAACCAGGTGCGGCGGCTTGGTCGCGGACCAGGTGAGTGCGGTCGCCAGGCCGGGTCCGCTGCACGGCGTCGCCAGAATGGTGGTCAGCACGCCTTTGAAGAACGCCCCACCGACACCCTCCTTTTGTGCCAACTCACTGGCACGCCCCGAACCTGCCAGGCCGGGAATCGGAATTTCCCAGACGCCCAGAAAACTCAGGCCCATCACAAACACGACGCACAATAAAGGAATCGTGAAACCGTCGTAATTGAACTGCTCACCCCACCCCAACGACTCCTGACTCAAGCCCAACGATGCCGCGGAAGCCAACGTCGCGAGCAGCCAGAAAATGGAGAGCATGCCAAGGGAATACCAGATGTTGAGCATCAGGATGCGACTGCGGTTTTCACCAGCCTGCTGCACAAACGCCATAATCTTTAAGCCGATCACCGGCAGGACACATGGCATAAAGTTGAGCACGAAGCCGCCCACAAAGGCCAACAGCAGAATCCACGCAACCGATTGCTCGCCGCCGTCGTCCACCGCGATCCGCGACAGGTCAAAACCGACCGCCGCCGAGCGTTGCGTTGAAGGGGGTGGGACATCCACTACCGCCGCCGCGCCGCCCTCCAGGTACTTTGCGACCGTCGAATACTTGCTCGCCGCATAACGTAGCGGTACCGCGCCTGCCGACCCTACGCCGCCCGGCTCGACGCGAATCAAACCCTCAAATTGGGCCGCGACCGGCATGTCGCACTGACTGTCGGAGCAGGTCTGATAACCGATCATCCCCCGGATCGCGTATTCGCCGGGCGAGATGTCTGACGGAATCTGCAGCGGGATCGTCCACCGTACCGTCGATTCGTGGTACCGATGCTCCGGCTCCATCGAGAGGCCCGTGCTCTTCACGGTGGGAGACGACGAAGGTTGCGGATCGCCTGCCACCCATTCGGCCGGTGCCGTAACCGCAATCAGAGCTGGTTTGGAAATCTTTTTGGGATCACGCGGCGCGTAGGCATACACGTGCCAGCCCGAGTCCGGCTCCAACGCCAAAACCAGATTCACCCGCTGGCCCGGCGCCGCCGCTGCCGGCTGCAACTGGCCTCGCAACGAAGCATGGACCGTGCCAACACGAAAACCGCCGGCGGGAGAGGCTTGGTAGCTGGCCTTGCCGGACGCCGACACGGCGGAAGGAATTTCCACGTCGATCGGCGGCGTTCGTCGTTTGATCGAAGAGGATTCCCCGGCCAAGGTTGCGATTGGCTGCATTGCCCATTTTGTGGAGATCCCCAGGATGCATAGCGCCACGACACAGGCCGTGGTCGTTCGGAGCTTCATTTTCAGCCTCTTTTTTCTCGCTCGCGAGGAAAGCGATCCGCTCGTCACCTGACATCCGACACGAAACAACCGTTTCGCCGCCCATCACCCGATGCAACTCGAAGATGCAGCCTCGATGCGGAATCCTCGGGATTCTATCGCCCGATCGCGAATTGGGTCAATGCACTTCGGCTGCAACCGGCAGCGCGAATGCTCTGTTGGCTCTGCCAAAGATGTTTGAGAAAAGAGGAGAGGACACGGGAACGCGGACAAGGGCGGATGCCGCGGAATTACGCGGACCGGATGTTGCGCGGCGCTGGCTGTTTCGATTCGGACTCGGATCGCCAGTTTTTACGGGCAGCGATCCGCGTTCATCCGCGTTCTCCGCCATCTCCGCGTTCCATTCTCCGATTCTCCGATTCTCCGATCCCTTCCGGCCAGTCCCTCGATCCATCCTTCCCGCCTCCATCCTCGCGTCAACCGACCGGTCCTTCACAGGCGTGGCCGCAGTCGATCGGCGATCGCCGAAACTCTTCGAAATACACCGGATCGGTTCTCGAATTGGCGTTTCTCAAGATACAGCCAACGAATCCAGTTCAAGCCGCTCAACAGGTTATTGCAGTGGTCGAATGTGCAGATCAACTCGCGTTCCCGTGCTTCCAAGGGACGTACGTGATGGTACGCGTTGACGCCGATTTCCCAATCTGCCGCATGATTTCCCGCAAGGCTGCCGAGCAATCGGGCAATGTCCCCTACGACTGTGTCTACCGCCATCGCACCGTAGTCGACGATTCCACTGACCGAATCGCCAAGAAACAGGATGTGGTCGTGCCAGACATCTCGGATACACGGTTGCAGATGCAGCACGACCTGAGTGGCTTGCCGAACCTGTGGGCGGACCGATTCTGTCAACCGAGGCACGGCCTGCAGGATTTCGCGGCACCGTTCTTCCGTCGATCGGCCCCATCGATTGTCGATTGCCTGTTGTGAGCGGAGGAGTACATCGTCGTTGAGTGATTCGATCTGTTCGAGTCGTCGTTGGAGACCCGGCGAGCAACCGGATCGATCTGCCGCAGGCCGACTCGCAGCGATGTGCCATCGTGCGAGGCTGGTCAGTGCCGCTCGCAGTCTTTCCGGGGTGGGGTGTTGGTGAAAATCGGCCGCACCGGGCATCCAGGGGGCCAATTCCCACAGGAATCCATCCCGCTCGATCCAAGTCGTATTCTCCCGCGACGCCAGGGGTGCTGGTACGAAGGAGCATCCGGCTGCGGCGACTTGGTGCAGCGTGTCATGGATCCACGCCAGTTGATTGCGACTTGGATGTGGCCGGGGCCACCGCCGCAGACAGTACGTGTTCATTTCCGTCTGCACACGCCAGAGTCTCGATCCACTAAAGCCGCCCGCGTTGCCCAAAGCTTCGACGGGGTTGTTCGTCGCCAGAATGGGCCAGTGCGACAGCACCGTGTTCACTCGATCTTCATCTGGGGTCACGGAACGGATTCTCCATGAATGCTGTCAGCAAGAGGAAATGCCTTTTCGGCAAATGCGGGGATTGGTGCGACCGTCATCAACGGCGGGAATCCAACAGTTTCTACCAGCTGGACGGCTCAGGCACGCAGTTGTGGCTGCAGGAGATGCGGAAAATAGGATATATTCATCGGGTCTACGCCCGCTACAGTACGTCGGCCGGCGCATCGGAGGGTCGGCCGGCGGTCGTCTGGGACTCCATTTTCCACGTTTTTCCAGCCAAGGTCACCAAGATGATGATTCGGTCGTGCGTTGCTCTATTCGTCCATTTGGCACTTCTTTTCCTGGTTTGGGGGCCGGCGGTAGGCGCCGAGCCGAATGACTCCGAGCCAACGGATTCTCCGCCGCCGGCGAATGCGGCGGGAGAGGGCAGTGGGGCGTCCAGCGGGAGCGGTGGATCGAGCGGTGGATCGGGCGACGCGAAGGCAGGTCCGTCCCACGCGCAGGTCTTGAAAGACGCCAAGGCGATCGACGGCATGATTCGGATGTATCGCAAGGGGAATCGACTCTACGGCGAGTTGACTTCCGGCGATTACTCCAGCGAATTCATCGTCTTGATCTCGATCGGCGCGGGATCGGACAGAACCCGTTACTGGGTGGTATGTCGTGGAGTGATGGTGACGACTGGGTATGGTCATTCCGCAAGGTGGACGATCGGGTACACATCATTCGCAAGAACGTTCGCTTCCGGGCCAAGAAGAACTCGCCGGAAGAGCGAGCCGTACGAAATGCCTACACGGACAGTGTGCTCTTCAGCATTCCGGTGGTCACGAAGGGGCCGCGGGGTGGCGACCTGATCGACCTGACGCCCGTTTTCATGAGTGACCTGCCGCAGATTTCGCAGGTGCTATCCGGTTTCACTTTTTCGGCAACGAAATCCGTCTGGGATTCGGTGAAAGGTTTTTCGGACAACGTCGAGATCGAGGTGGCTGCGACGTATTCATCCGGTGGCCAGCGATCGTTCGAATCGGTAGCTGATTCCCGGGGCGTGACGATCAACGTGCATTACTCAATCAGCAAAATTCCGCAGACCGACTACCGACCTCGTTTGGCGGACGACCGCGTCGGTTACTTTGTTACAGCGGTCAAAGACTACTCGAAGGTGGGCGACGACGATCGATTTGTGCGCTACGTGAACCGTTGGAATCTGAAGCCCGCGGACTCGTCGCTGGAGCGTTCGGTGCCGAAGCAGCCGATCATTTTTTGGATTGAGAAGACGGTTCCTTTCAAATACCGCAAGCCGATTGCCGACGGAATTGTCGAGTGGAACAAGGCCTTCGAAAAGGCCGGGTTTGCCAACGCGATCGAAGTTCGTCAGCAACCGGATGACGCAACCTGGGATCCCGAGGATATCAACTACAATACGTTTCGTTGGATCACGGCGAGTGCCGGTTTCGCGATGGGACCGTCACGGGTGAATCCGTACACAGGCCAAATTCTGGACGCGGACATTATTTTTGACTCCGACTTCCTCGAATCCTGGAAGTCCAGCTTTGAGACCTTTACGCCGGCTGCCGTGGCCGCTCTGACCGGTGGACCCCTCGACCTGGAAAGCTATCGGCAGCAGATGCAATTGCCTCTGCCGTCCGTTCCTCATGCTCACCGCGCCTGCCTGCTCAGCCACGGAATGTCTCTGCAGATGGCGTTTGGCCGAGCGGCTTTGCCGGTTTTCGCCGAACCAAAGCAGCTGGCGGAAGCGGAAGAGAAGTTGATCATGCAGGGACTGAAGGAGGTGACGATGCACGAAGTTGGGCACACGCTCGGCTTGCGCCACAACTTCAAGTCCAGTACTCTGCTCACGCTGGAAGAAATGAACGACCCGGAGAAGACCCGCGAGACGGGGCTCACCGCATCGATCATGGACTATGCACCGGTGAACATTGTTCCCGCTGGCACGAAGCAGGGCGACTACTACTCCACGACGATCGGCCCGTACGATGTTTGGGCGATTGAGTACGGTTACAGGACGTTCTCCGGCAACACGCAGAGTGAGTTGCCAGAACTGCGAAAGATCGCTGCCCGCAGCGGCGAACCGGCCTTTGCCTACGCCACCGACGAGGACACTCGCGGAATTGATCCCGATCCCTATGCGAATCGGTTCGACCTGGGAAAAGATCCTTTGAAGTACGCCCTGCGCCAGGCGAATGTGGTCACGAACCTGATGCCGGGCATCGTCGATCGGATGACCGAAGATGGCGACGACTACGCGAAAGCTCGTCAGGCGTTCAACGTGCTGCTGGCGAACTATGGCCGAGCAATGCATTTCGCGTCTCGGTTCATCGGCGGCTTGGATGTGAGCCGTAGCCACAAGGGTGACGAAAATGCGCCGATTCCGTTTCAAGTGATCGAGGCGAGCAAGCAGCGAGAGGCGCTACAATTGCTCAAGGAGCACGTCTTTAATGACAAGCCGTACGCGGTCGATCCGGCGCTGTACAACCTGCTGACTCCCTCCCGTTGGAATCATTGGGGAATGCCCAGCACATTGCGGAGTGATTTCCCGGTTCACGAAGTGATCTTGATGTGGCAGAGCCGAATCCTGGATCAGTTGTTTTCCTCCCTGACGCTGGAACGTCTGCACGATGCGGAGCTAAAACTCGCCAAGGACAAGGAAGCATTCACGACGGCGGAGTTGATCGAGGAATTGACGAAGATCATGTTTGCTGAGCTGGAAGAGATGGAAGCGGGCGAATACACGAACGCGCAAGCCGGCGATTAGCAGTCTGCGAAGGAACCTGCAGCGCGAATACCTGACCCGCCTGTCCCGCCTGGCCCTGGGGCAGACGCTCAGCCCCCAATGACTGTCAGGCGGTTGCCTACGCGCAACTGTCGCAGCTGGCCGACCGCATCCATGAAAAGCGGGCGAATGTCGCGGGCCTGGATAGTTACACCCTGGCGCACCTGCAGACGTCGGAAGATCGAGTCCGCAAGGTGTTGGATGCCTCGCTCCGTTTGCCGTCCCCTTGATGTTTCACTACACTGGTGGCGTTGCGTCGAGGCAGGCGGCCGGTCGGCGGGGCCGAAAGGTTCGGTACCTGGCTCCGATCGGTTTCGACGGGCGAGACTCGTCCAGGAGTGCCTTTCGGTGAAGCTGCTGATTGCCATCATCCGTCCGACCAAATTGGAAGCGGTGCGCGAAGCCTTGCGCGTGATCGGGGTGGAACGCATGACGGTCTGCGATGCCCACGGTTACGGTCGACAGCTGGGGCAGACGGAGACCTACCGGGGCGTGGAATATAGCGTGAACTTGTTGCGGAAGGTCGTGTTAGAAGTCGTTGTGAATGACGATTTCTTCGACCGAACCATCGAGACGATCGAGCAAGTTGCACGGACCGGGCCGGAAGGAAACATCGGCGACGGAAAGATCTTCCAGATTCCGGTACTCGAGACGATTCGAATCGGGCAAACCGTTACCGGACCGGAAGCGGTCTGATGGCGACGGTCGCCGTTGCCCAAGTGCTCATGACGACGCTGCTGCTGTCACAAGACCTGATGCTCGTTTCCCAAGTGACCAACTTGGCCGCGTCCCTTGGCGGCCGCGCCGAGTCCGTGGGGACAATCGAGAGGCTCGTGTCCCGCTGCGGCAGCGATGATGTGCAGCAGGTATTGTTCGACCTGAACCTGCCGGGCGTTGACCCACTCGAAGTCGTCCGCCAAGTGCAGCATGTCGCCTTATCCCGGCCGCGACTGATTGCCTTCGGCCCTCATGTTCACACCGCGCGGCTCGAAGCGGCGCGACAGGCCGGTTGCGATCTGGTTCTGACGCGTGGCCAATTCCATCGGGAACTGAAGAGCCTGCTGTTGTTCGACGGCACGGGTGTCGATTGATGCCGCCTGCTCGATAGAACGCTGGGGACGTCAGCTTCCGCACGTGGGTCGACTTGCCCGCATCGGTTGCCCCAAAACCTGGAGGTCACTCCGCCAGGTTTTCCTCTTCCTGATCGGAGTTCGGAAGCGTCTGCTCCGCCTCGTCCACACCCGGCACTCCGGCTTCATCCGGTGGCAGGGCCGGCAGCCCGTGAGGAGCTGCCAACTCGTCACCGAGGTAAATGTCGTCGATCTCCGTCTGATCGGCATCTCGCCGCAAGAGAAGATAGATCCCGGTGGCGGCAGCCCAGAAGAAGCTGTACTGGAAAGCGGTCAGAAAGCCGCGCACGCCGGCTTGTGAGAAGGCCAACAGTCGCGTACCCAGCCCCAAAGCTGTCTTTGGCGGATTCGGCCATGCGGCGGCAATTTCCGTGAGTCGTTCGGTGCCGGTGCCCCAGGAGATAGCCCATTGGGCGAGACCGATCACGCTTTCGCAAAAGATCGCCACCAGGATCCAGCCCAGGAACCCGAGTACGAGGGAGAGTACCGCGTAGGCCAGGTAGTGCAGCGGTCGCTGAAAACTGTAAGCGTAGGCCCGACTGAACGCGTCGAATGCGTCGCTGCCCTCCGAAGCGATGGTGGGCCACATCAGCGGCCAGCCAAAAAGTAGGCCTACCGCAAATAGGGTCATCATGAGGCCGATGAGTGCGACGACGATTCCGCCGATTCCGCCGAGCACGACTCCGACGTCGGTCCGCATGATGAGGCCCAGGATCCACAAAGGGATGCCGCTGATCGCGATTGCGAGCAAGCCCATCAGCGGAGCGCCGATCAGGGAGGGCCATTTGCGGCCCGCGAAGGCAATGGACTCCCGCAGTCCGACTCGCTCATCACGCCCCAGGCGGACGGCGGCGATCCGGGCGATCGCGCCACCCAGCAGCGCCCAGACGGCCAACGTCCAGAGTCCGCCCATCAGATAGAAGAAGAAGTCGGCCCAACTCAGACCGGTCCCAAAAAGCCTTCGAAATGGTTCCACGAATAAGTAGAACGGCATTCGCGAGTAGAGCTGCGCTCCGAGGCTCGGGGTTGATGATTCGGCCGCCGAGTTGGACGAAGGTGTTCCGGGCACGGGCCCGCCGGCCGTCGTCGGTAGGAGCTGTTGGGCGAGGACCGTGACATCGGCCGTGCCCGGTGGCGTACCTGGCCAGCTGCGAGCCACGTTGATCAACCGCACGCCACGCTGCTCGACCGCCGCGGGTTGGCTGGAAAAGACGGTGGTCACCACCCGCCAGCCAGCGGTGGTCGCCAAGGCACCGCTCAAAGCCAGCAGCAGCAGCGGGACGGATACGGAGAGGCGAAACACGCGAAACAGCAGTGTCCACGCACACAAATCACGCCAGGATATCGACCGAACCACTCCGGTAGCATTGGTCATGATGGCTCCGCTTCCTGCTCCGGCTCGATCGGTAACCCGTACTGCTCATCGAACCAGTGCCCCAAATCAACCTGTCGACAGCGCTCGTTGCAAAACGGCATACAAGCCGTTTCTTTCGGCGTGAATCTTCGTCCACAGGTGGGACACGATATCTGCTCTTTCCGTCTCTTGTTGCGGGGATGATTGCGCATCGACCAGATCCCGTTCCGCTGGATTCTCGCTTCCAAGTCTTTTCGCACCGAAAAATCTAACTGACCAACCGGGATTCCCGTTCGGGGGTGCCAGCGCTCGGTACAGATCTCTGACCTCGCCCGAACCTTCGACCTCCGGCCTCGCCGGGTGCGGGTCGGAGACCCTCGCACAGCACAGGCACGCTGCAGCATCGCGCTTGGTCATTGAGCCGGTGCGGTTGCCTTCCCGTACGCCGCAGCGCGATTATAGAACCGCGTGATTGCGGGGGAAAGACGGGAGGCATTCCGGCCGAACGGTAGAGCGGGACGGGCGAGCAAGGTGACACCGGAATGACGTCGGAGGAGCTACTTTGAACCTGCGAGTTGACCGATGCGCCGTGGCGGGCCAAAATCGACAGAGCAACCTCCGTTCACCTCACTGTTTCCTTAGTCGAGTCTCCGGAACGGGATGAGTCGGTCTGATATGCGAAATTGCCCCCGTTTTTCTTGGACGCCGATCGTGCGCAGGGCTGTTCTGAGCTTGGTTTACGGCTTGTTTCTGCTGGTTGAGACGCCGCGCACATTCGCCGCCGACGAATTCGTTTTGCCGCAGGCTTCGCCGGAAGAGCTCGGATTGCGTCTGCCGCAGGTGCCGCCCCAACCGGGAGGTGACCGGCGAGTCGTGGTATCGGTCGACGGGGGCACACCGACGGTCGGTCAGGTTTACCTGGAAGTCGGAGAGTATTTCGTGGTCTTGCTGCCTAGCGGGCAGCTGATCGCACTTCCCGCGGCGCAAGCGGCGGCCACCGACCGCCCGTTTGAGCCGCTCGACCACCGCCAGCTTGCCAAGCAATTGACCGCCGAGCGATTCCGCGGTTTTGAGACGGATGCGACGCGGCACTACCTGTTCGTCTACAACTGTAGCGAATCTTTTCGCGTAGCGACCAGCAAGATTCTGGAGACGATGTATCCCGCGTTGGTGGCCTATTGCGGTCGACGGAAGTTGCCTCATGACGACCCACCGTTTCCGTTGGTCGTGGTCATCTTCAGCACGCAAAAGGAGTTTGAAGGCTATCGAAAGATGGCCCCCGGCCTGCTGGCGTATTACAACGTTCTGTCCAATCAGATTGTGATGTTCGAGCAGTCGGAATTGGGCGAGGAGGCCCCTGAGCTGGCATTTAAGCAATCCGTTTCGACAATCGCTCACGAAGGTGTCCATCAAATACTGCACAATCTGGGGGTGCAGCAGCGACTGTCGCGTTGGCCGACTTGGTTCAGCGAAGGTCTGGCGGAATACTTCGCCCCCACAGAACTGGCGCGAGGGGCCCGCTGGAAAGGAGTGGATTGCGTCAACGATCTTCGACTGTACGAGTTGATCGAGTATTCCAAGCGTGTGGGGACAACGCATCCGAAGGGTCTTCTGACTCGGCAGACAGTCCAGGCCAAGCAGTTAGATTCTCTAGGGTATGCCGCATCCTGGGCGATGGTCCACTATTTCGCGAAGCGCGAACGGAAAAAGTTTGAAGCCTATTTGAGTGAAGTTAGCCAATTGGAACCGCTGCAGTCCGTTGTACCAGGCAGCTTATTCGCCAAGCACTTCGGCTCCGATTTCATGCGGTTGGAGGAGTCGATCGCGCAGCACTTGGATGGATTACCTTACGTCGACCCGATCGAGAATCAGACACACTTTGTGCTGCTGATGCAGGGGCGGTCGCGGAAGGTGTTCGTGACATCCTCGCGATTGAAGTTGCAGCAGTACCACCGGGAGCATGCGAACCGAAGATTCGCTAGATTGCATGTTTTCCCGAACCGCGACACCGCTACCCTTTTTGCGCAGAGGTGGCTTCAGGGCCGGTAGTGCGGGTCGGATTCAGCGATTTCGCCGCCGGTTGAATCTCCCGAATCAAGAAGCCCCAAACAGGTACGGGGGCTGGTCGATCGAGTCGCATTACGACCGTTCCCTTGATTTGCAGCCAGTCGCCCTGCCGAATCCAAGGTACGACCTGCTCCGCTTGGCTGCCGGTCGCGACGAACACCTGTGAGATCTTCTCCCCCCGTGGATCTTGCAACTCCAGACGGCTGCTGGGTTGTTGCATATCACCTTCGGGGATACTGATCCGCCAGTCGGTGTCAGATTCGATGTTGCGCACGAATTGGCAGTCGAGCTGCAGCTCCTGTTGCAGATGGGGTCGCGGGGAACGCAGCAGATCGGTCAGCATCAGAGCCCCTGCGCTGGGAGGTGGAGGACCTTCCGGCGGGCGGTTTTCGGCCTCCGCTGATCGTTCTTCACTCCCAGTGACCGTCGGATCCAACGAGTTCGGGGGATCGGAAGGGGTTCCAGGTGCATCGGAAGCCGCTTCCGTCTCCGAGACCGGCGAAGCCTCCGTGGTAGATTGCTGCCATAAGTTACTCGGCCGGATCCCGGTCTGCTGCCAATCGGAAATCCGCACCAGCAGGAGCACAAACAGCGAGACCAGACTAAGCGAAACGACGAGCGCGAGGAGAGGTAGCTGTCGCCGTAAGAAGGAGCGACGGGTCCGGTGCGCGGGCAGCGTCGAGTCATTCGGCCCGGTGCTGGTGGGCAACGGGAAGGAAGGGCCGCAGCGAGGACAGACCCAGTCCGCCTCGGGGCCCAGGGGATAGGCCCGTCCACATTCCGAGCAGACGGCCTGCCCGGGTGTCGGCCGTACGTCGATGATTTCCGCCGACGGATTCCGGCGGCGTTGGTGAGCAAACACTTTCATGCCCGATCTTCGCGAAACGTTCGCCTTGGCCTCGCCACTTACAAAGTCGACTTACCGGAAGGATCCGGACTTGCTCTGCCTCTCCCCCCAAACCGAAACCGCCGAAAACGCGGTGCGAACCGAATCGTGGGGAACCCTGCCGTGGGCTGGCTTCCGCTTCGTCCGGACACGCGGGGCGTCTTCGGCGGTCAAAAAATTGTCTGCGAACGGTCACCGCCGAACGGCGAATCGTTGCGCGTCTCCGTTCACGGTTCCTAACGGCGGCGTCGGCCGAGTGCCAGCCAAGCCAAACCGGTCAGCACCAGGATCAGCGAGGACGGTTCGGGTACCATCGCGGCGGTCGCTGATTTCGGCCCTTGCTCGTAGCCACCGCCCACGAACGAAAGCACGATGTCGTGCGATGTGAAGTCGCCGTCGGCATCCCAGTCGCCTGTCGTCCAGACCGCGTCATCTTCGATATCGTTCTCGTACAAGCCGGCGACAAAAACTCTTACCATGTCGTGGCTATTGAACTCGCCGTCGCAGTTCGCGTCACCGAAGTAGGTGTTCCTAATGTCGTACACGTACATCTCGAGATCTTCGAAATTGACGAGCTTGTCTCCCGTGATGTCGAACAAGATGTCGTTCGTGCCGGCATTGATCTGCGGAGTCAGCAAGTCTAGGTCTTTACAGTCCATCATGGTGTCGTAGTTGAAGTCCCCGCCAAAGCCGGGCTCAATCAGAATCTCGATCGCCGACTGCCCGATCACCGGAGTCTGGATGCCGGGGGCCGTTAACCTGTAGATCGCCGACAAGTCGACCTCACACACGTCGGAGCAATTTTCCAGAAGACTGCGAAGCGTCGCATTGATGTCTGCCTGATCGTTGGCCGGTGCCGGTTCTTCCGAGAAGAAACCGTCTCCCACGCCGACGTAGACGAGCTCATCGATCTGCAAGCTGCCCGCTTCTCCGTTGTTGTAGACAATGTCGTCACCCAAGCCGCCGTCCGGTTGTCGGTTCGGACCGTAGTCGATCCCGACTCGCGTCGCCGAATACGTTCCTCCGGCGAAAGTGCCTTCCTGGTCGAAATAGTTCGTGACGTCGTTGCTGTCCAACGCCCAACTGAGATTGTCCAGCGCGAACATCTCGGAGCCATCACCCACGATGTGAACGCCGAAATGAATTCGGTTCCCGAATTCACTTTGGAACTCGGCCGGCCGAGATGAAAAGATCGGCGACGGATCGGCCGACGCACGCCACGAGTTGAAGTTCGTGTAGATCATCTCGAGCGGCGGGATCGGTCCGGTGACCCATTCGTATGCGTCCGGAGTTACCGTTCGATCACCAACGTTCGGGGCGCCCAATTGAATCGCACCGGTTGCATTCGTAACGTAACTATCCCAACTTGGTGACGTGGGTCCTTTGGGTGCGAACGCCGGATAGACGTTTATCTCGAATGGTTCTGCTCCAACGACCGTCACCGCGCTGAGCAACAGGCCGAAGAAAACCTGCGCTGCAAAAGTTCCTGTGTACCGTTTGATCATTGTTGAATTCTCCCCCGTTGGTGCCAATTTATTTGTCCCGATCAAGCCGCGGATCCGGTGGACGATCCGTCCCCGCAAGAACCGGGGAATCCTTACATCAATAAAGCCCGCGCGACTTTAAAGGTACTCACAACCCAGGAGATTTGCAAAGACAAACCTGACTTCGCGCGAGATTTTCAGGCATTTTTGACTCTACGGAACATCGCCTTGGTGGAAATGCGGGGTCCGCGCGTGCTGACGTGGCATGAGACGAGGGGGGACGGAGAGCTGATAGAGTCGCTGGTGTTTTCGAATCTTAACCATTTGCGAGGATCTGGAGACGTTCATCGCCCCCCCTGCGTCGTATTTCCTTAACACAAGGAAGTTGAACCGAAAAGCGGGGTTTGCCCCCCAGTGCCGTGACATCTGAAGGGGTTGCCGCCCGGTCGGCTTCACTGTTGCGTCGGGAGTCAAATCTCCTGCTGCAACAGATCGTTATCATACTCCTCTTCGAGCCTTCGAACCTGCTCCGCCAGTTCGTCGTTGTTTTCGATCGCACTGGAAACTTCCAGCTCCCACTCAGTGCTTGCCTGCCGCAGAGCATTCATGTCCAGTCGTAAGTGCAGGATCTTGGCCAACCGCCGCGTGACCGCTTCGATACTGCGCGGGTTGGTGCCCTGGAGATAGCCCGGAATCTCGGCCACCAGCGAAACCATTTGTAGCTGGTGCGTTTCCACCCGGGTCATCAGGTAGCTTGTAAAGGAGCCGGGGCCTTCATAGTCGCTGCGCTTCAGCCCGAACGGTTCCATTTCGGGTAGCAGGCGTTCGTCGGAACAAGTGATGTACAGCCGTGGTTCGCGCGTGTGCGGTACGGACCCGCCGAAGGATCCCACAAACAAGATCCGCGTGATCTGCGATTGTTCACAAAGACGAAAAATGCAACCGGCGAAGGATCGCCAGTGGAGATTCGGTTCCTTGCCGACGAAGAGCAATAGCCGGTTTGCGGGACTGACGTAGAACAGGTTCGACGGCATCTCGACCTGTTGAATGACACCATGCTCGATGCGGATGTGGGGCCGAAACAGGGCCGTCATTTCCATCGATCCGGGAAAATTGTAAATGTAGAACGGTTCCGGATCGATTTCGGCCATTGGCTTGGCGTCCAGCAGATCGATCAGTCGACGAACGGTTCCGGTCGACACATCCCCGCCATCCATCCAACCACTGAAAGCCAGCACCAACGTTCCGCCTTCCAAGGCGGTTTGGTCGTGCATTTGCAGTGCGTTGAGGTCACTGTCCTTCATGTTTAAGCCTCATCGACCGCCTCTTGGATTGCATGTACCTGCGACTCGGGGGCCGGGACGAGAGCGGTCACTCGTTGCGTATCAACGCCCAAAAACTCTCCCAATCGGAATGCCAACGGCAGGTCATGGACTCCGTGGAATTGATTCACGACCTTCCGTTCGTGGTAGATCGTTTCTCGGTCGAAGCGGAAGCCCGACTCGAAGCAGTCGGCCAGTTCGTCGATCCAGACCTCGGGGACCCCTTTCTGTCGGCAGAGCTCGATCGGCCAAATGTCCCGGCCGGTGCATTCGCTGAGCAACATCCGAGCTTTGAGTCGGTCGAACACGGCGGCTCCCCTTTTTTCTCGGTTATAGCCGGATTGCGGAACCGAACCAACCGCCGCCGCGGAGGGACAGCCCGCGGGTCAATCGGTCGGAGCCCCCCGGTCTCACTACTTGGCGCTGGTCGGTTGATCGCCTAAACCTTCCTCGGTCAGGCTTGTCGGTACCGCCGGATGGCCCCCCGTGCCCGTGCCCGTGCCCGTGCCCGTGCTCCGCGACGCCCGGCCGCTTGGAACCGTTTCTGAATCCATTCCTCAGGAGAGATCCGTGATGATGTGCCCTGGACAGTTCCCTTCCCGCGGTTTCCGACGACTGGGTATGCTGCTGCCCCTCTCCTTGCTCCTGGGCGGTTGTGGCCGCTCGGAACAAACGACGGTGGTGATTCCCGACCTCGTGACGCCCGCGGTCCAACAGCAGGTCGACACAAGCGTCGTGGAAGCACAATTGGGATCAACGCCCAATCTGCACCGCAGCGGAACACTGCTCTTGGCGGGGCAACCGAGCGCAGCCGATTTGGCGACGGCGCAGGCCGAGGGCGTGCAAACCGTCGTGAGCCTGCGCACGCCAGGAGAAATCGAATGGGATGAAGCGCAGGTCGTCGAAGAGCTGGGCCTGCAGTTCGAAGAGGTCCCGTTCCGTGGTGCGGAGAACCTGACCGACGAGATCTTTGATCGGATCCGGCAGCTCCTGGCGGAATCCAGCCGGCAACCGGTCCTCTTGCATTGTGCCACGGCGAACCGCGTCGGCGCGGTCTGGCTGCCGTTTCGTGTGCTGGACCAGGGCGTCGACCTGGAGCAGGCAACGCAGGAGGCCGAGCAAATCGGACTGCGGGGTCCCGAATACCGGCAACGCGCCTGGGAGTACATCCAGCAACACCAGTCGGCCGGCAATTGATGGTGGGACGCGGGATGCCCATTTCGGCTGGCTCCCTCCCGGTGCCTTCCGGCTGCGGAGCCGGCTTCGTGGAGTGCGCTGGCTGATTTCGCTCGTTGGTGTCGACCTCGACTGTCTGACTTGGAGCCAGACGGAAGCTCTTGTGGCCGAACGGGTTGAAGCGAACCACAGAGAACAGGGAGGGCACAGAGCACGAGAGCATTCGAATGGGAAACGGCTGATTTTCATGCCCTTCCTGTCTTCTCCTTGTTTTGTCTCGGTGCCCTTCGTGCCCGCTGTGGTTGTGTTTCCCTTTCTTCGAAGTCGCTGAGATCCAGCATCTTCTGTCGTTGTCACGAAATCAAACGGTCGAACTACGAGGTCGTCAAATCTGGCGGCTTCGGCTACAATGCGGCTGGGCGGGCAGAGACGGTTTTCTTGCGTGGCGACGGCAAGTTCGTGACGCAATCGAGAGAATTGTCATCATCCGGCCCTCGGTCGACCGCGACCGGACCTACCGCACGACGCCATTGTTGTCCACCCGCCCGCTGCGTCGATGCAGAGAGAATCCAGGCTCTGCCGCCCCCAACCTGAAGCGTTTGCCTGAACTCCCGCCGAGGTGTTTCATGAGTGTTGTGACCCGTCCCGATACTGCTCCGACGACACGACCTGTCCGAAGAAGTCGCAGTCTGCCAACGCCTCAACCGCAACGCGGGCGTCCACCCCAGCGGAAGAAGTGGCTTTACTGGATCGGCAGCTTGATGGCCATCGTCGTACTGGTGGGGGCCGGTGTCGCCTGGCGTCGCACGGATGACTCGATCAAGACGGACGGGGCGCTCGTCTTGTACGAAGTGGCGCCCACGGATTTGGAAGTCGAGGTGACCGAACGCGGGAACCTTGAGAGTCAGTTCGACTTGCAAGTGATGTGCGAAGTGGATGACGTCCGCGATGACGGCATTCATGGGACGCCGATTGTCTGGATCGTCGAAAACGGTGCCTCGGTCGCCGAAGGCGATCTGCTGGTCGAGCTGGATTCGACACCGCTGCGAGATCGACTCGACGATCAAGTGCTCGATGCGCAGGCGGCCAAAGCGGATTACATCCAGGCTCGAGTGCAGTACGAGAACCAGATTACGCAAAACGCGACGAATTTGGCGGAGGCCGAATTGGCCGTGGATCTAGCCGAATTGGCGGTCAAACAGTTCGAGGACGAGGAAGGCGGCACCTTTCAAATTGAGCTGCAGGATATCGAGCTGCTGGTGCAGGAAGCGGAGGCCGGGCAACTGATTGAAAAGACGAATCTCGAAGGCGTGGAACAGTTGTACAAACTGGGCTATCGCAGCAGCGGCGAACTGGCGCAGGCCCGGCTGAACTCCCTGCGTTCCGAGCGTGAGCTGGCGACAGCGCTGTCGAAGCGTCGTGAGTTAGTCGAGTACCAGTACAAGAAACGCAAGATGGAACTCGAGGGAGCGCTGGCTTCAGCTCAACGAGAATCCGAGCAGGTCGAGCGAAACAACGAAGCGATTCTGGCGCAAGCCAAGGCCAAGATGGATGCGGCCGAAGAGTCGAAGAATAAGGAAGAGGAACTGCTGGCCCGCTATCGTGATCAGATGGAGAAATGCAAGATCTTCGCTCCGCAGGATGGCATGGTGGCCTATGCCACGGGAAATCGCTGGAATCGTGAAGAGATCCGCGCCGGCGCACGGTGCGACCCCGGCAGGCGATCCTTTCGCTGCCCAACCTGCAAAACATGCAGGTCAAGACGGCTGTTCACGAATCGGTACTGGATCGCATCAAGAAAGGGCTCAGGACGTCCATTCGCGTCGATGCATTTCCCGATCGACACTACAACGGGACCGTGCAGTCGGTCGCCGTGCTGCCGGATCAAGGTGGATGGAGAAGTTCGGATACGAAGGTCTACAGCACGGTGGTGACGATCGACGAGGAAGTCGAGCAGCTCAAGCCGGGCATGACGGCCGTTGTGCAGATCCACGTCGATCGCTTGGAGGGGATTCTGGCCGTCCCCGTACAAGCGATTGTGCAGGTGGGAAACAGTACCTGGTGCTACGTCACGCAAAAAGGCCGGCCGGAACGTCGCATCGTGCAACTGGGCGCTACGAACGATCGCTTCGTGGAGGTTTGTGACGGCCTGGAGCAGGGTGATCAGGTGGTTCTGAATCCCTCGGCGATCGCTGACAGTCGCCAGTCCAAGTCGGAGTCCAAAGAGTCCGCCCCCGCTTCGGATTCACCGGCCGACGGCGTTGTACCAGCTGCCGAAGATCTGCCGTCCGGTGCGGGTCTCAGCTGACCGCAATCATGTGGTGGACGACACTTCAACTCGGCATTCGCAACCTCTTGCTGCACAAGTTGCGCAGTCTCTTGACCATGCTCGGTACGATCCTGGGCGTGGGCTCTGTCATCTCCATGCTGGCGATCGGCGAGGGATCGAAGCGGCATGCCGTCGAGCAGATCCGTCGTCTGGGGGCGGCGAACGTGATTGTGCGGAGTATCAAGCCGGGAATGGACGAGGAGCAGAGTGGCGGGAGCATGGCGAATAGCCAACAAGTGAGTCGCGTCCTCGAATACGGACTGAAATACGATGACTACGATCGTCTCCTGGCGGCGATCCCGTCGATCGAGCGAGCCGTCCCGATCTCGTTGATCCGCAAGAACGCGCAGTTCGGTCGGCATCGTGTGCCGAACGCGCAGCATTCTCGGAACTACCCCCCAATATCTGTTGGTCAAGAACCTGGCGATCGTGCGAGGGCGGTTTCTGACGGACGCCGACTTGCGCGCGACGGCGAATGTCGCAGTGCTCGGCGCCGGTGCGGCCCGACAGCTTTTCAGTTACGAGGATCCGATCGGTCAACCGCTGCCGATCGGGGATCGCGCGTTCCGAGTGGTCGGCGTACTGGATGTGCAAGACCCCGGTACAGCCTCCACGGCGGCGATCGGCGTGAAGGACTTCAATAATGACATTTATGTGCCGATTACGGCAGCGCGCAGCTTGTTCGGTGAGTTGCAGGTGATCATTCGATCCGGCAGTGAAGAATATGAGCGGACGCAGCTCAGCGAAATCACGTTGACCGTCGCGGATGAGACGATGGTCAGTCCCACCGCCAACATGGCGCGTCGCATCCTGCAACAGACGCACCCCCAAGCGGACGATTTCGAAATTCAAGTACCGCTGGAACTGCTTCGCCAAGCGGAACGGGAAAAGCGGATCTGGAATCTGGTCCTTGGTTCGATCGCCGGAATCTCGCTGCTGGTCGGCGGTATTGGCATCATGAACATCATGCTCGCCACGGTCACGGAACGAACGCGAGAGATCGGCATTCGCCGTGCCTTGGGGGCCAAACGTCGTGATATTATCGTGCAGTTTCTCATCGAGACGATTGTGCTCTCCACGGCCGGTGGATTGCTGGGGATCGTAGTCGGGATTGCGTTGCCCATGATCGTCTCGAAAGCCTCCGAGATTGAGACCTCCCTCAGCCTGATCGCGATCCTGATGGCTTTCAGTTTTTCGGTGATTACCGGGATCGTTTTCGGCGTGTACCCGGCGCGTCGGGCGGCTTTGCTGGATCCGATCGAAGCTCTCCGTCACGAGTAGCGTCGGCCCGGTTCGTGTCGAAGTTGAGCAAGCGTGGCTCGGGGGCCAACGGCGGACTCTTGCGAGTCCATTTCGGAATCGATTTGTTTCGCCTCTTCTGCCGCTTGTGTTTCCGCGGCCCGATCCATCGTCGGCGGATTGACGTAGACGGTTTCCTGGCCCGGCAAAGGATGATGATACAGGTGGTACATCAGCTTCGACGGTTTCACCCAAGTGGAAAGCCTTCCATACGTTGGCCCGGCCGATCGAGGATAGTACGGATTCGCGGCCGGCTGGTACAGCGGGTCGTTGATCGAAGGCCAGTAATCCTGCTCGTCCAATTGCATCAGTTCCAGATCAAGGACGAACCGTGCGCGCTGAACCAGGTACCCGATCCGCGCGTCGGCCACCGCACTCAGCGCCTCGCGAGATGCCTGCAGAGCATCCAATAGGTCCGTTTCGCGTACCTCCTGGATTCCCAGCGTGAGTTGCAGACGCACACTGATTGCCTGCTCGGCCGCCAAGGCCGCCTGCGTGACGCTGATCGGATACTGAACGCGTGTCTGCTGCAGGTCCCGCAGTTCATTGCGGATACTGAACTTGATGTTGTCTTCGAACTGCATTAGCTGGCGACGTTGTTGCTGGTAGTCGATCAACGCTCGGCGGTAACGATTCCGTTGGGCTCGTCGATTCAACGGCAGGTCCAGCGACAGACGCAAGTCGGTCAGGCTGTCATCGAAGTCAAAATCGAACGGCAGGTTGCGGTCGGTACGCAGCGAGTGGCTGGCACTCAAGTTCAGGACGGACTTCAGATCGTCAGCGGCCAATTTGACCTGTCGCCAGCTGTCTGCTAACAGTCCCCGTTCGTTCATCAGGTCCAGGCGTTGTACGAGAGCTGTCAGCATCGCGTCGTCGACTTGCAGATCGACGGACGGCAGGCCCATCTGGGAATTGGCCATCAGCTCATCGGCCGTTTGCAGCAATTGCTGCGTGCGTCGGAAGGATTCCTCCAGCAATTGCTCTTCCGACATGTTGGGGTCGGCGCCGCTTCGCTGCCACAGCTCTTGTGCCAGCTCATCGACGTCCGCCAGCAGGATCTCGGCATCGGTCAACAGCTGGTGGATCTCGACCTGCTCGCCACGCAGGATCCGCGCCACGCTGCCCTGCAGTTCTTCCTGTCGGCGGACCGCCACCTCCAATCGATCGTAGTAGGCCTCCAGCGGCGCGACGCCGGATTGCTGCAGCAGTTGCAGCTGCCGTCGTGCCAGCTCAATTTCCGCAAGGATGATATCGGTCGTACGGCTATAGAGCAGAATGTCGGGCTGCGGAATCGTCGGGTCCGCCGCCCGGGCTTTTTCCAGCCGATTCCGTTGGACCTCGACGTAAGCCTGATCCACCCGGAGCTTTCGGTACAGCGCCAACAGATCCCCCGGCGGCGTCGCATCCGGGTCGAGTTTCTCTCGCAGCCGAACCCACTCCAGCAGCCGTTCCGTGAGGAATAGGTCGGCGTTCAGCAATTCTCCCCGATTGACTTCCGTGCTCTCTCGTGCCTGCATCACGCGGCGGCGCCAGCGGTCCACTCGTTCTGCCACCACTTCCGTCTCGTCACGCAGGGTCAGCAATTCCAGTTCTTGGAGACTGATGTCGATCGGCTGTTCCGTGGGAAGTCCCATCGTCAGCTTCAGTTCATCCAGGGCGCGCTCCAACTGGTTGCTGGTTTCAATCACATTCCGCCGGCCGGATAGCATGCTTTGTTCAAACTGGTCCACCGCTACTTGATTCGGTGCATTCTTGACTCCCGCCTGGATTTCGGTGCGCGACTGTTCCACAGTTCGGACCAGGGAGAAATAGTTCTGCGAATCGATTTCGATGTTGCGATAGATCCGCAAGATGTTGTAGTACCGCGATGCCAGATCGAAGAAGAACTCCTTCCGAAAGCGGATGAAATCCCGCGCGGCGTAGATGAGATTGCGTTCCGCTTGCGTAATGGGCTCAAGCAGCACATCACGCTGCAGAATCTGTTGCGTGAATTCGAAGAGCAGTTCCGAGCCCACGTCATAGGAGAATCCGTCCGGGCCGTTGAAGGTCAGCAGGACATCGTTGGCGAAACGTGCCAGGAACTGGCCGCCGGTGGCCAGCGTCCTTTCGATCTGGAAGGAACTGGGGATTCCCAGCCGGTTGACGGTCTCTCCGTCGAAACGCGAGTGGAGGTAATTGACGTCGGCTCCGTTTCCGGTCGGTGCGAACTTCAGCTCGTACTCGTACCGCAACAGCGATACGGCCAGGGCCGCGATGTAGAGTTGTTCTTTCTGCGTCTGGTACTCGCGGCTGTTTCGCCGAGCCAGCTCGACAATTTCCGCCAACGTCAGGCCTGCGTTTGAATCGGGCTCGACAATCCAGTCGGCGTAGGGAAACTCGCGCCGATACTCGTCCCGGACGCTTTCGAACTCCAGCATTCTTTCCAGGCAGGAATCCGGTACCGATCGCCAGTACTCCCCGGGAATCGGTTGCAGCGTGCCCCGACCTATCGGCGCGTCATCCGGCGGGGCGACGGGACTCGGCCGAGGCAACTCCTCCGGCGCCGGCGAGTCGGGTGTCTGGTACACAACCAAGCGGACTTCCGGTTCGGGATCCCCCGCCGACCGGACGGGGGGCAGCTTGCGAAGGTTCGAGGAAAGCGCCGATTGAGGTGTCGGAGTGGGTAGTACTTCCAGATCCTCCGATCCTTCTCCGCCAGCATTCGGGCTCGTGTGAAGCAGCGGACCGGGGGAAGGCAAGCATGGCCAATCAGGATCGGTCGGATCAGCCAAGCGCGAGTCCGGCCGCGGATAGATCGAGAAGTCTGCCGGTACTTCCCACGGCGTTCCGCAGGAGTGTTCGGCCAACAGACCGTACGCGTCGCGATCGGCGCGCAGCCGGTAATGTCGCCGACTGCAACTGGTCTGTAGCGCAATCAAAGCGCACACCAGCACAATCGCCGCGTACGGTGTCCACCGGCTCGTCGGAATGCTATTCACAGAGTGCTGCCCATCCGTCCTCAAGACGCAGAATGTGTCGGCATCCCAGCTAGGTAACTTGTGGTTGTTTG
The DNA here is from genome assembly GCA_963776055.1 of uncultured Planctomycetaceae bacterium. Taxonomy (GTDB): domain Bacteria; phylum Planctomycetota; class Planctomycetia; order Pirellulales; family Pirellulaceae; genus CAVZLD01. The sequence goes on from CAVZLD010000003.1 coordinate 275,718, forward strand.
CCGAAAACCTGTGACCGGACGAAACGAGCTGCCCCCAGCTCTCCTCCGTTTCCCGTTTCCCGCTGGCACTGCCTGCTGCGATGTGGGGGCTGCGATAGGCCAGCGGTGACATGCCAGTACGGATGCGCCGCGACCGGGTGACCTCGACCGTGTCATCCGGCGACGCCAAAACCGGGGATGGATCCACGTCCACCCGCAGCTTTCCCCCATTTGACGTTCGATGGTCCGCATGCTAGGTTCGCCAGCATTGTGCCATCTGTCACACTTTCCGATCCGGAACCGGTCGCATGAAATGTCGAGGAGTACGTGGAGCGACAACGGTCGACGATAACTCGCGTGAGGCCGTCCTGCAGGCCACGCGGCAATTGTTGGCGCTGATGATCCGCGAGAACGGAATCGAAACGGACGACGTGGCCAGTGCAATTTTCACGGCGACAACCGATCTGAATGCGGAGTTCCCCGCACTGGCCGCTCGCCAATTAGGTTGGCTGGACGTGCCCTTGTTGTGTGCCAACGAAATCGGTGTCCCGGGGGCGCTACCCCGTTGCGTGCGAATCCTGATCCACTGGAATACGGCGGCTTCTCAGAAGGATGTTGTGCACATCTACCTCCGCGACGCGATCAAGCTGCGGCCTGATCTGTCCGATTTTCCGCCGGTCGATATGAAAGAACTTGAAGAGTGGATCCAGGACCACTCGGTCGATGAGCAGAAGCGGCAGCAGTGACCTCTCGCGGGCTCGTCGCCATCGGACACGGAACAAGGAGACACGAACGTGGACTTGAGCGGAAAGGTATGTCTGGTCACCGGAGCAACGATGGGGATCGGCGCCGCAATCGCGCGTGAGTTGGCTCGGCAGGGAGCAAATGTCGCGCTCGTTGCCCGTCACGATGGGGAGGAAGCACGCGGCGTGCTGGCGGATCTCGAAGCGATAGGACGCCGAGCAGTGATCCTGCCCGCCGACGTGAGCCGCGCGGAAGACTGCGCGGTGCGTTCAGCAAACCGTCGACGCTCTCGGCCGACTTGATGTGTTGGTGCACAACGCAGGTGGCCCGGTGCCCGGTACGATCGATCAGATTACTCCAGACGACTGGCATGGCGCGCTCGATGTGCATCTTACGGCCAATTTCTATCTTGTTCGCGCTGCGCTTCCTCACCTGCGCAAACATCCGGAAGCGGTTATCATCACCGTGTCTTCCGTCGCTGGGCTGCGCGGCGTCCCGGGAATGGTCGCCTATTGTACCGTCAAAGGAGCCGTGGCGCAGTTCACTCGAGCTCTAGCCCGCGATTTGGCGGAGGAAAACATCCGCGTGAACTCGGTTGCACCAGGCATTATTCGCACCCGGTTCCATGAAGGAATGAGCGAAGAACGACGACAGTTCAACCTGGATCACCGAGTTCCCTTGCATCGAGAAGGTACGCCCGAACAGGTCGCGGAAGTCGTCGGCCTGCTGGTGACGAACGACTATATCACCGGCGAAGTGTACACCGTCGATGGGGGACTTACGATGCGAATCGTTTGAATCGTCAAGAATCCTCGAAACGAGTCAGAACCCGAGTTGGAGAATCAATCGTGAAACGCTGGAATTCCAAGGGAATGTGGTGGGTGATCGGAATCACGCTCTTGACCGTCGTGGGCTGTGGCGCTCCGCCACCACCCGCAACGGAGCCGGAACCCGAGAGGTTAAGCTATGTCGAGGCGCTGCAAATCTACAACCAGGAACTGGCTGCGTTGGATCGATTGCAGGCCGAACGAGATCGGTTGCAACAGTCCCTGACTCCGGATGCGTCAGAATTGGTAGGCGGATTGTTGGAAGATGCCAGCGGTGCTCGAGCGGAACTACAGCAAACGCTCGAAGACTTGGATGTGGCCGATCCCGATGCGGCGGGGGCGGACGAGGATCCGTTCGCTGGACTCGGCAACCAGTTGCGGCAAGCGCAACAGGAAAGAGAAGAGAATCGTGACGAAATTCTCGCTCGCATCGCCGAAGTCGAACAGGAAATCGCCGAGCAGCAGAAACGGGTGGAACGGGCGAAAGTGGACAAGGATGCCGCCGAGGCCGCAAGAAACGAATAACCGCGGCGCAGTTACTGAACCAGGGTGACCAACGGAAGTCCGGGAATCTTCCGTATTCGCGTCGCCTCCTGCGGTTCATTCGCCACGCCGCTGTGAATCGTTCGTGTCGGCCTCGGTTCGCCGTGAGTCCACTTTGGTTTGACTTAGTCCAGTGGCACGAGCTTCACGTCGCGGAAGTGGATTTCGGCTCCCTCCGATTGCAGGCCGATCTTGCCGGCCACCTGGTCACAGCCGCTCGCTTCGTTGACCTGCTCGCCATTGATTGTCAGTGTCAGCTTGTCGCCCTGAAAGACGATCTCGTAGGTGTTCCATTCGCCCGCCGGCTTCTCCGCCTTGCGGCTGGCACCGACCCCATAGAACGTCCCCAAGTCCTTGTGATCTTTGACCTCACGATAGCGGTCGGGGGCCCCTTTCACGCCGAATCCAAAGAAGGCCCAAATGTCGCCCGCGCTGCCACTCATCAATTGGGCTTCCACGCACTTCGGCATGAAGCCGATTGGCTCGCCCGTGATCCGCAATAAGACGCCGCTGTTGCCCGGATCCGAACCCGGTGCCCATCGCCATTGGAAAGTTAACTTGAAGTCCTTGTAGTCCTGCTTCGTGTGCAAATACCCGAACGGCTCGCCCTTGCAAATCAGGATACCATCCTTCACGCTCCACACGTCTTCCAGCTTCAGTTCGGGATCGACCAAGTGGTAGTCCCATCCCTCAAGCGACTTGCCGTCAAATAACACAACCGCTTTGTCTTTTGTTGGAGTCTCCTGCGCTTGCAGATCGGCGGGGCTGTAAACCGCGACCAAACCAACTGCGGAAAGAAAGAACGCAAGACCGACATTCTTGGCGAACATCGGGAATTGACGTGCACACATGTTGTGATCCTCCAATGCGATAATGAAATCGGACCGATGGGATGTCGCCCCCAGCAGCCTTCCGCGGATTCATGCGAGAGAATGATCCGCATCCGTTGGAAGAAGCTGTCCGCGTGACACCCGGCGTGTAGGGTAATGTGCCCGGCACGGGCTGGCAAGCGGTTGAGCTGTGTCGCGGGAGTGGAGGAGAGTGTGGGTGATTGTTTGTTGGGTATACGGCCTGGAAGGCCGTGAAACGAGACGGCCTGGAAGGCCATCCCACACTGGTCGCCTGGAAGGCCATCCCACATCGGTCGCCTGGAAGGCCATCCCACATCGGTCGCCTGGAAGGCCATCCCACATCGGTCGACTGGAAGGCCATCCCACATCGGTCGACTGGAAGGCCATCCCACATCGGTCGACCGACTGATAGAAATCCGCTGAGCCCTTTCGGTTTTCTGACGCAGGGTACGGCCCCCCACGTAAGATGCGGTGGATCGAGTGCCGTGAACGCCTGCTGTGGATCGAGTGCCGTGGATGTCTCCGGTTGACCGAGTGCCGTGAAGGACTCAAGCTAAAGGCTGTCCGATGGACGCCGCGCTTTCGAATCGGCCATCCCTCCTCGCTGCCCTCCTGGAGCATGACCATGTCTACTCGAGCAAAATCGAAGGTTCTGCCGCAGGTCGTCGATCGATTGCGGAGGCTGCTGCTTGGCGGGCTCGTTGTTGCGATGCTGGCGACGACGCATGGATGGTCATTGATCGCCACCGCAGCCGAGGGCCATACTCTCTGGCAAATGGGTGGACAAGATCGAGATGATGCCGAGTTTGCCTTGGCACCGAATCAATACAGTGATTTTTTGCATGATGGGTTCTTCGCCGTTGGTCAATCCCATGCGGAACGCGACTGGCCTTACGTGCATCCCGGGCCGCTCGACGGTTGGGCTGGAAACCGGCGGCACACGTTTCGTGTGCTGTTTGGATTGAAGTCGGCCGCGGAAGATGGAACTTGCCGACTGCATTGCGATCTGGTGGATACGCATCGACAGAGCCCGCCGCAATTACAGATCGAAATCAACGGGAATCCTTTTCGGTTGTCGCTGCCCTCCGGAGCGGGCGATGCCTCCGTGTTCGGCCAACCGTCGCTCGGAAAACCGCACTCGTTCGACCTGCCATTTCCCGCGAAGCTATTACGGGCGGGCACCAACGAGATTGCCATCACCACCGTTTCCGGTAGCTGGATGCTGTATGACGCGCTGTCCTTGGAGGTCCCCGATCGATGGGAACTCACCGCGGTCTCCGGAACGCGAATCGGCACGATCGAATCCCCTCCGGTGCTGGTGGACGAGTCCGGTCAGTTGCGGCAAATTCTGCGCTGTGGATTCCGGCATCTCGGCGATCCGACGGAGGCAACGGTCTTCGTGGATGGAGTGCAGGTTGCCACGCGCGCCGTGGATGCTTCGATCGACTCACTCGAAGTAACCGTTCCGGCCGTCGAGGAAGCAAAGGAAATTGCCGTCCGGATTGACGTTGCCGGACAAACACTGGTCACGGAAGCCGTACGACTTCAGCCGGTGCGCAAATGGGTGATCTACCTCTTGCCGCACTCGCACGTCGATATCGGGTACACCCACGTACAAACCGATGTCGAACATGCGCAGTGGCAGTATCTGGAAACGGCGATTGAGACGGCGCGGCGGTCGGCTGACTTTCCCGAAGAAGCCCGTTTCAAGTGGAATGTCGAAGTACTCTGGGCGGTGGACAGCTACTTGCAGCAAGCGACCGACGAGCAACGACAGGCGTTTGTGGACGCCGTGCAGGCCGGGCAGATCGGTTTGCAGGCCCTGTACGGCAATCAACTCACCGGACTTTGTCGTCCGGAGGAACTGTTGCGGTTACTGCAGTGTGCGCAGCGAATTTCCCAGACTTGCGACCGTCCGATTCGCTCGGCGATGATCACGGATGTCCCCGGTTACACTTGGGGAATCGTTCCGGCGCTGGTGCACAGCGGTGTCAAATACTTCAGCGTTGGCCCCAACGGCGGTGCCCGGATTGGACGCACGAGTATGGCGTGGGGCGATAAACCATTCTGGTGGATCGGCCCCAACGGGCGAGATCGCGTGCTCGTCTGGATGACCGGCACCGGTTACTACCAGGTGTTTCAGTCGCCCGAAAGGTTACTGGACTATCTGCAGCGACTCGGCGATCAAGACTATCCCTACGACTACGTACAAGTCCGTCACTGCCTCGGGGATAACGCGGCACCGGATGTGGAATTTCCGAATCGCGTGAAGCAGTGGAATGCCAAGTATGCCTATCCCCAGTTGGTGATTGCCACGACGGAAAAGATGTTCCGTGATTTCGAGCAGCGATACGGGGATCAGTTGCCGACCGTCCAGGGAGATTTCACGCCCTACTGGGAAGATGGTGCAGCATCCAGCGCGAGAGACCGCGCTGAACCGCGCATCGGCGGATCGTCTGGTCCAGGCGGAAACTCTGTTCGCGCAGCTGAATCCTCGATCGTACCCGAAGGATAAGTTCCGTCGAGCCTGGCGGAATGTCTTGCTGTATGACGAACACACGTGGGGCGCGCATAACAGTGTCAGCCAGCCCGATCATCCGTTCGTCCAGCGTCAATGGGCCATCAAGCAAGCTTTTGCGCTCGATGGCGATCGACAGTCGCGGGAGTTGCTCGACGCGGCGCTGGCCACGCGTGGCGACCTCGTGCCGCCGGAAGGCAACGTCAACGTAATCGATGTTTACAATACGAATAGCGGATCGTACCCGTGGAGTCTGGTGACCGTGCCAGCGGAGTTATCCACCGCGGGCGATGCCGTCAAAGCTTCTTTGAATAGCACGACCTCGTTGCCCGCTCAGCGACTCTCGACCGGTGAGCTTGTGTGTCGGCCGTGCTGGCCGGGGTATATGCAACGTCGCTTGTACATCACCGAGGGATCCGCGGCCGAATTGCGTGGGGGCGGCGCACGCGTGGAGGGAAGCACGTTGACCTGTCCTCGTTCGTCGGTGGCGGCTGCGTTGACGGTCCGCATCGACGAAACATCCGGCGCGATTCAGAGTCTTGTCTACGACGATCACGAGTTTGTAGACCGCGATTCGGACACGGCGATCAACGATTACTTCTACTTGCTCGGCAGTGATCTGAACGGGCTGCAACGCGCCGGACCGGTCAAGATTTCGGTCAAGGAACGCGGGCCCCTGATCGCCTCGCTGTTGATCGAGTCCGAGGCCGCTGGTTGCCGTAAGCTGACGCGAGAAGTGCGCGTGCACGCTCTGCGGAATTACGTCGAAATCATCAACACACTCGACAAGCTGCCGGTTCGCGATAAGGAAGGCGTCCATTTCGGCTTCGGTTTTCACGTGCCCGATGGCACCGTTCGCATGGAAGGCCCGTGGTCCGTGATCCGACCGGAGGAAGACCAGATTCCCGGGGCCTGTCGGAACTGGTTCACCGTCCAACGGTGGGTCGATGTGTCCAACGACAAACGCGGCATCACCTGGCTGACGCCCGATGCGCCACTCATCGAAATCGGCGGAATCACGGCTAATCTCATCGGGGCGGAGTCCGATCCGTCGCGCTGGATGGATCATATCCAGCCGTCGCAGACGATCTATTCCTGGGCGATGAACAACCACTGGTTCACCAACTATCGAGCGGAGCAGGAAGGACCGACCACGCTGCGCTATTTCCTGGTTCCTCACGGCAAATACCATCAGAGTCAGGCCTCGCGCGTTGCCGTAGAATGCAGTCAGCCCTTGGTCGTGTCGCCGGCCCGCGGGGAAGAACCGCCGGGAAGGCCGGCCATGAGACTTGCCACCCGGAACGTGCAAGTGACCGCGTTCAAGCCCAGTGAAGATGGTCGCGCTTGGATCGTCCGCCTGTTCGGTGTGTCCGGCCAGGACACCACGGCGAAAATCCAATGGAGTGATCCGCCGCCTCGGTCGGTCTGGCGAAGCGATAATAGCGAGCGCCCTCTCGCGCCACTCGGCGAGACGATCGACGTGCCGGCGTATCAAATCGTGACCGTCCGCGCAGAATTCCCGGAATAGCCGGTGAAAAAGGCTCCGAAAAGGCTCACTCCGAGTACGGCCGCGCGGATTCCGAAGAAGACGTGGGTCGCAAGGTGCCTGGGCTCATTTTCCGTGGGACCCCGTCCCGTTCCCGCAACCGAACGCCCCTAGCTGTTTTTGGCCAAGTAGAATAGCGTAATTCCATTCAGAACCGTTGCCGCTGCCGCGACGACCGGGTCTCTGGCGTGGCTGCCGGCGACTTGGCGTTTTTTGCTGGACCCATTCCTGCGATCACGATTGATTTATGAGCGATTCCGACAAGGACCGTCCTCCCCATCCTCCCACGCCGGCGCCTGACGGGATCGACAGCGGCGATCAGACCGTCGAGCTGGACCTGGCGTCCGTGCAAGTCGGCGAGACGATCGGTCCCTACCGTTTGATTCGGCAGATTGGTGAGGGCGGAATGGGGGTGGTTTACGAGGCGGTCCAGGAGGAGCCGATCTGCCGTCGCGTGGCGCTGAAGATTGTGAAGCCAGGGCAGAATAGCGAACGTGTGATGGCACGTTTCGAGGCGGAACGAAATGCGCGATCGCGCTGATGGACCATCCGAATATCGCGCAGGTGCTGGACGCCGGCCTGGCAAACCGAAGACGACCGTATTTTGTGATGGAGTTGGTGCGGGGGCTTTCCATCACGGAATATTGCGATGCCCAGCGGATGGGGGTCCGCCAACGCGCACGCCTGCTGGTGACAGTTTGTCGCGCCGTGCAGCATGCGCATCAGAAAGGAATCATTCACCGGGATATCAAGCCCAGCAATGTGATTGTTGGGGATTCCGAATCCGGTCCCTTTCCCAAGGTCATCGATTTTGGCGTGGCGAAGGCAGTCGACGCGCACGAGCTGCACGACACGGGAGTGACGCTGGATGGGCATCCGGTGGGGACTCCCCTGTATATGAGTCCCGAACAGGCGCGACTCGACAACTCCGATGTCGATACGCGCACCGATATCTATTCTCTCGGTGTGCTGTTCTACGAACTCATGACCGGGTCAACGCCGATCGAGAGTTCGCGGCTCAAAGAGATGGATCTGCACGATCTACGCCGGGTGATTCGTAAGGAAGAAGTACCGTCACCCAGTGCACGGCTGCAAGGCCTCGGGGATCAATTGCCGCAGGTGGCGAAAGATCGCCGGACGGATCCCCGCAGTCTGATTCAAAGTGTGCGAGGCGACTTGGATCGGATCGTCGGCAAAGCCATGGCGAAAGACCGTGCCGAGCGATATCCAACGGCCAACGGACTTGCGCGAGATATTGAACGATACCTGGATCATTTGCCGATTGAGGCGTCTCCCCCATCGACCTGGTATCGCTTGCAGCGGTTCGCCCGTCGGAATCGCGCGTTTTTTGCAGCCGGACTGCTCGTTGCCAGTACGCTGTTGGTGTCTTCTCTGGTCAGCCTCTGGCAGGTGTACCAGAAGACGGTGGCTTTGCATTTGGCCGAGGTATCGACCGCGCGGCTGTCAGAACTGCTGTACGTCGCGGACATGCGAGTCGCGTCGGATGCCTGGAAAGACGCCGATTCGGCGCGCTTGTCGGGTCTGTTGCAACGACATCAACCGATCGAGGGAGAGATCGACCATCGACATTTCGAATGGTACTTTCTATCGGCGATGGTGCATCGAGAAAGCCTCAAGATCGGCGAGGCACAAGATGACATCGAAGCGATTCGATTTTCGCCGGATCGTCGATGGCTCGCTGTCGCGGCTCGTGATGGAAAGATCCGCATCTGCGATCCGCGGTCCTACAAGCTGCGGGCCACGTTGGACGCGGGGGAGGAAGCTGTCAATGACGTCATGTTCACGCCAGACAGCCAGCAATTGATTGCGGCCGGAGACAATGGGGCCCTGCACCGCTGGGATTTGGCGACCGGTGTTTCATGGCAGAAACCGATTCCAGCGCACCAGGGTCACGTTCACGCGCTGGCCTTTGACTTTCGGCGGAATCGACTGATCTCTGCGGGCGACGATGGACGGATCTGCCTCTGGGATCTCCCGCTGGGGCAGTGTTCCGCGGAACTGCTGGGCCACACCCGCGAGATCGAATCGCTACAAGTGTCGCCGGACGGCCGACTGCTGGCGTCGGCTTCCAGTGACGGGACGATCCGGCTGTGGAACTTGGCCACCGGACAACTTCAGCGGCCACCGATTTCTCACGGGCCTTCGCGAGTCCTCTGCGTGGCCTTTTCTCAGGACGGGGAATTGGTGGCGGCGGGGGATGTGGTGGGGCGCGTCAAGGTCTATCCGGTACATGGGAATCAACCCGCGATCGTCTACAAACAGCTGGACGGCGTGGAGTGCATTACCTTTCTGCCAGGCGATCAATGGCTGGCCACGGGCGATCGGGGAGGATCGATTCAGTTTTGGCCAGTCGCCGATCAGGATTCCTCACTCAAGACAGATCCGCATGGTCATGATACGAATCCGCGTTGGCAAGCCTGCAAGAACCGTGTCACCGGCCTGGCTTTGACACCGGGTGGCAAGAACCTGATCTCTGGCAGTCGCGACGGCGAAATCCGGCGATGGTCCGCCCAACTGAAAACACATCGTTGGTCGATCGGCGGAGAGGGAAAGTCGATCGACGACTTTGCATGCGTGGGATCACGCCGACAGATTGTGGTTGCCGGTGCGAAGGGCTTGGAGCTTTGGGATCTGGACCTGCGCAAACCGATTGCGCGGTGGGCGGAAGAAGAAGGTCCGTGGAATGTGTTGGCCGTTAGCCCGCAACGCGAAGTGATTGTCGCGGGCAACGAACGAGGGCAACTCGTCGCTTGGCAATGGGACGCGCTGCAGCCGATCCATCGGTGGGAATCGGCCGACGCCGTTGCTTGGCACCGAATCGTCTTCGGGCCGAATGGCCGGTGCTTCGCGACAACCGCCTGGGACAAACTGCCCGAAGTCCGCGTGTTCGACTTGGATCAGCCGGGGCAAACGTGGCGCGTGCCCGCGATCCAGTCGAAGTGCGCTGCGTTCCATCCAGATGGCAATCGAATGGCCGTTGCCTGGCAAGATGACGGGCTGTTGTACAATTGGCGAACCGAACGGCAGCTCGGCGTGCTTCGAGGACATTCCAGCACACTCAGTGATCTGGCGTTCAGTCCCGACGGTAGTACGTTGGCCACCGTGGGTCACGATCGAAAGCTGCGTCTGTGGGAAACAGCCACGGGCAAGCAGCGAGAAGTCGTTGTGGCACACCGCGATTGGGTCCGATCTGTCGCGTTCGCCCCCGATGGCTGGTCACTCGTCACCGCGGGGGATGATTGCGTCGTGAGGATCTGGCACGCGGCCACCGCGCAGTTGTTGATGGAACTGCCCGATGAGGGGCACTATATCACCAAAGCTCGATTCACAGCGGATGGTCGCAGTGTCATGGGCCTCACCAGCGATCACCGCCTGGTGATCTACGATTCGCTCCTCCGTCGGCCCTCCGCCGGCGTACGCTAGCGCGAGTATTTCACCAGCCGATTGCCCGCTCGCGATGGAAACCGGTAGATGACGGCCGAAGAAAAGCGGCAGGAACATGAGATCATTGAGCAGGCACTCAAGGTGGCCTGCCAGACGACGATGCTGCGCGTGGACGGTGGCCTGCGGCACGAAGCGGGGGGGCTACTGCCTGATCGATTCGACCGCCAACCGGCGCTGATTGTCGCCGATGCGAACACGTTCGAGGTGGCCGGCCGCGATGTTGTCGACAGCTTCCGAGCGGCACGTCAGCCATGCGTGGAACCTTTCGTCTTTGAACAAGAACATCTTCGGGCGGAGTACGCCCATGTCGAGACGATCGAACGAGTGCTCGCGGATTCTGATGCGACCGCAATTGCGGTAGGTTCCGGCACAATCAACGACCTGACGAAGCTTGCTTCGCACAATCTGGGACGGCCGTACGCTGTGGTGGCGACCGCGGCGTCGATGGACGGTTACGCGGCGTTTGGTGCATCCATCGTTCGGAACGGATTTAAGAAAACGATTGATTGTCGTGCACCGGTGGCGATCCTCGCTGATCTGGACGTGATTCAGGCGGCGCCGCCGAAGATGAGTGCCTCGGGATATGCCGATCTGCTGGCGAAAAACGTCGCCGGTGCCGACTGGCTGATCGCCGACGCCCTGGGCGTCGACTCGATGGACGAGACAGCGTGGGAGATGATTCACGGTCGACTGCACGAGTGGGTCGGCGATCCGGAAGGCGTAAGACACGGCGACCCGCGAGCTCTTCGGTCGCTGGTGATCGGATTGATGCTCAGTGGCTTCGCAATGCAGCACACTCGGACGAGCCGGCCCGCCTCCGGAGCCGAACACCAGTTCAGCCATCTCTGGGATATGCAACGTTCTCGCCATCATGCTCATGATCCTTCTCACGGGTTTCAAGTCGGCATTGGCACACTCGCTTCCGCGTCATTCTATGAAGCGTTGTTGCGGCACAACCTCGAAGATTTCGAGGTGGAGCAAGGGGCTTTGGCGTGGCCCGATATCTCCACGGTGGAGGCAGAAATCCGTGGGCGATTCCCACGCGAATGTCTAGCGCGAAAGGCGCTGGAAGAAACGCGGGCGAAACATCTTTCGTCAGCGCAATTACGTGATCAACTCGCTCGCCTGCGTCGCATGGGGCCTTCGCTTACCGCTCGCCTGCGAGCGCACTTGCTCCCATGCGTCGAAACCAGAGATCGTCTGGATGCGGCCGGTTGTCCGGTGGAATCGCCGCAGATTGGGATCTCGCGGCAGCGTCTGCGTGCCAGTTACCGGGAAGCGTATTTCATTCGCCGTCGTTTCACCGTGCTTGATCTGGCGATGCGCTCGGGACAGTTCGATTCGACACTGCAGTTGCTGTTCCCCGATGAGGTATGAGTGATCAGCAGGCGAGGATTATTCTTTTACAGTAATTTTGTCGACGGTCGGATGTGAATTGATTCTGTTTCGCGCCAGGCGGCCAACGGCTGGCCGCCATCGGTCAACGCCCGCACGATGCGTGGCGACATGTCCTCCTGCGGAATATGTAGAAAACCCCGCGAATTCTTTCCAAATAGAATTCCCTGTCCGTCGAAGACTTGTCGTACACACTCCGATGTGCTCTCGGTGTGCCTTGTGGTTCAATCGCGACTGAGCCGAATTCCCCACCAATTCCACTCAATACGCGAGAGGAAGATCAATCATGTTCGCTGCCTTTGTTCCGGGAATTCTCGAGTTGATGATCATTGCCTGCATCTTGGGTATTCCGCTATTGGCTGTGGTGGTCATCCTGGCGGTGAATCGTCAATCGCGGGCGAATTATACCCAGAACCCGAACCTGCGCCCTTGTCCCGATTGTGGTCGCTATGTTTCAGTTCGAGCCAGCACGTGTCCCGGTTGCGGGGCGCCACTGCAAGTGAATTAATTCACGAGCTTGTTCATGCAACGCGCGTGCCCCGGCGATAGCCCAGGCAGGCGAGAGACGCAAGCAGCGCGAGGATCCAGGTAGCAGGCTCGGGCACGGCCATGACTTCACCGCCGTACGGTCCAGTTTCATAACCACCATCGGTAAACGCGGCCACGAAGTCACTGGTGTCGAACAGTAGGTCGCCATTCCAGTCTCCCTCGTTCCACAACGCGGCCTGGCCGGTTTCATATTTGCCAGCGGTAAAAACTTCCACGAAGTCACCGCTGTCAAATAGGCCGTCCAGATTCGCGTCCCCAACATAGACTTCTTTCAAGGTATGCAGCCACTCGATTCGGTCGCCCTCGAAGTCCACGACGCCATCCTGGTTGAGGTCATAGGTCAGATCCTGTGTGGCAATCCCGACCGAAGCCTGCAAGTCCAGGTCTTCCGCGTCGAGCACACCATTTCCGTTGTAGTCGCCTGGAATGCCGAGATAGGCTTGCACCCCATTGACCATGATGCTTGCAATTTGATCCTGGGTGAGTGCCTCGTCGAAAATTCCCACGTCGTCAATACTTCCGTCAAAGCGATATTGCGTGCCCAGATCACCACCACCGCCGATGTGCAGACCTTCCACGAGGTTGGCGAAATACCCTGCCCCGAGGCCATCGTCCGAGGTGGGTTCTCCGTTCACCCACAGCACTTTTTCGTTTGAATCAGCGTCATAGCTGATGGCGAGATGCGTCCAGACTTCCGGTTCTACCGGTGGGCCGTCCAGAACGTCCCATCCGCCGGCCCCCGTCCAGAACTGCCATGTTCCGCTGGGAGCACTGTAGAGAACGTATCCGTTCAGCGCGGGAGCGTCGTCGCGACTGGTAATCACGGATTGGTGACCATTCGCCGCCGTCTCCGGACGCGCCCACACCGTGACGGTGAAGCTTTCTTCCGGGTTCAAGGGTTCTTCGTAGGGAACGTCGATCGAAGAGACTCCCGTGGTGCGCCAGGAAGTTCCCGTCTTCGTTGTCGCGCCTTCCACACCGAATGCATAGTTCGGGGGGGCCGTGGATCCAGGATGTTCACCGGCCACGGAATCGAGAACCGAGTCCGGGCCCGTCGTGCCCGCCGGGTCATCCAGTTTCCAGTTGGCGATCTGATCCACCGGGAAGGAGGCCGCGCCGTCGGTCATGATTTGTGCAATGGCCGGCTCATCGAGGACTACGCCCCAGAGGCCCACATCGTCGATCGTTCCCCCAAAACGATATTGCGTCCCGAAATCGCCACCGCCGCCGATATGCAGGTCACGAGATTGATTCAGCGAGTAGAGGCCGACGTCTTCCATCCATAACTCACCATCGATGTACAACGACTTGACTTCCTCATCGGCATCGTAAGTGATCGCTAAGTGTTGCCATTCATCGACAAACACGTCGGGGCCTTGCAAGACGTCCCACGCACCACCGGCGTCGGCGGTGAGGCCGACGCCCGTCCAGAATTCCCACCGGCTATTGATGTTGTAGAGGACAAATCCCCCCGTCTCGACGCCCGGTCCCAGATCCTCGCGGTTGGTGACGACCGAATAAGGTGCACCATCCGCCACGGTTGGCTTGGCCCAGGCCGTCAGCGTGAAGTTGTCGGGGTTGAGGTTGGGACTGTACGCCACATCAATGCTTGTGCCGACCACGTCCAGCGCCGTTCCCGTGGCCGGATTGGCACCGGCGATACCGAATGTCGGCACACCGGGATCCGTGGGCGTGCCGTTGAAACCTCCAATTACGTCGGCAACCGAATCGGGACCGATCGTTCCCGGCGCGTCATCCAGAGGATAGTGAGCCACCAAGTCGGCCCGACCGCTGGAGCACAGCATCAGCACGACCAGCCAAGCGGCGCATCGTACACCGACGTGCCAATGTCGCCGTCGAGTCGCCGAGGACGAAGAATCTCTCAACAAAGCCCTGGATCCAATCTTGCAGCGCGACATTCGAATGTCCTCTCCTCTGGTGAATTCGGTGCTCGTCTCGGCCCGACAAACCAAGATCAGGATCAGCCGCTGGCGATGCAATCCAGCATCAGTAGGGTCCGATTCCTGAACGCCGCGATTATAGCCGGACGGCCAGCCAGCGACCACTAAATCTCCGCATGGCTTCATCCGCGGCCAATCGATTCATGAGCCCCCCTGTTGGGGTCCGAGTGAGTCCAACGCGGCAAAACTCTCGCGGAGCTGGCGTTGGATGGGAATCGACGAGACCGCCTGCTGGCAAACGAAGCACCAGTCACCGGTCAAGAACTTGACCTTGACGCACGACTTTCGACCGCACTACGATCTCCGCCCGTCGGTAAGCCGCCGCTCGGATCGTCCGGACGGAATCGTGCTGTGTCGCAGTCGTGTCGTGCGCCCGATTGGGCTGGTTGCGAACCCTTTCCGGTAACGAATCGCATATGCAGACGCGTTCGCTTGCCTTCCTGGGGCTGTTGCTCGCTGGTGCTGTGAGCGGTTGCGCCAGCAATCAAATGACTCTGGTTGCAAGGAAAGGGAAAACGGCGGCGCGGCGACGGGACGTTCAACTCTGGCAGGAAAGACACCCCCGCGTGAACGCCCCGGAACCGGTCAAGCGACTGCCCGCGGTTTCTACGGAAGCTGTTCTCCCACCTTCCCAGGACAGTGCGCCGTTGACGGACCTGGGGCCGGCTTTCGATCATCGGACAGTGTCTTCTCTCGAGCCGGATATTCAACTGGCGAGTGCGCGATTCGACGGGAGGGGAACATTCTCTGCATCACCCGCAACCGATTCCAAGCTCTTTTACGAGATGCCGGATTTGACTCGCCTCCCTCCGACCGATGGCGGCGACGCGACGCTGTTGGACGAGGTCACCAACCGTTGGTCGTTGATTCGTACGGATCATACCGAGTTCTATTCTTTGTCCCGTCTTACGACGACGTTCGCCGGTGTGGGTGTTGGGGCGCTGATGGCCAACACGCCATTCGACGAAAGTGTTCTGCACGATGTCTATGCGGAGAACGTCGTCCTTGCGCCAACTCACGAGTTTGTTGAGCGACTGCATCAGCCCAAGATCCTGGGCGACGGCCGGTATACGATTCCACTGTTTGTGGTGACCGCACTTTCCGAGCCGCTCCTGGATGATTTGCCCTACGGTTCGGCGGTCGCCGAATGGGGTGAGCGGTCGTTGCGGACATTGCTGGTCGGCGGGCCGCCGATGCTGGGTCTGCAATACCTGACCGGTGGATCGCGTCCGGGAGAGACCTCTCACGAATCCAAGTGGACTCCGCTACAGGACAACAACGGTGTCAGCGGGCATAGTTTTATGGGGGCAATTCCGTTCCTGTCCGCCGCCAAAATGACCGACAATCGCTGGCTCAAGGCAGGCTGCTACACCGTCTCGGTGCTGCCCGCGATTTCACGAATCAACGACGATGACCATTACCCATCCCAAGCCTTTCTGGGTTGGTGGCTGGCCCTCGCGGCCGCCAGCGCCGTCGATCGGTCGCAGGCCTTGCATGTCCCGGACAACATTCATCTACTGCCCCAAGCCGATGGATTGGATGTGGTCATTGAGTATTGAGCAGAATGCTCATCGAGTCTTGAACAGAAAAGGGCACGGGAAGGAACGGCACTCGGATGGAGTGGAGTCCAGCGGCAGGAATTGTGCCCTGGCATCGAAGAGACTGCCTTGTTGCCGCAAACAACCCAAGCGCCAGCGAAGGGGTCCGGCGGCAGGCATCGAAGAGATTCCCTTGTTGCCGCAAACAACCCGAAGCGCCAGCGAAGGGGTCCGGCGGCAGGCATTGAAGAGATTCCCTTGTTGCCGCAAACAACCCGAAGCGCCAGCGAAGGGGTCCGGCAAGAAACCCTGATCGGCGTCGAAGTCGGCCAAGAATGCGGCCGGCACTGCAATCTTCTGCACCTCGCCCGATGCACCGCGTCTTGGCAATGGCAGGACAATCCTTGGGGTTCAGCCTGTGCGTGTCGCATATTCATGCAGCCTTCGTGGCGATCGATGTTTCTTCCAAGCAGAAAGGGCGACGAGACGCTACAGGGAAGTGCTGCGCCGGACGGCCTGCCGGATGACTTCTCGTCGGGTGAAAGGAAGACCGCTCGGCTGACCTGTTGGGCCCCCTTCGCAAGATGCACCGCGGATCGCTGCGCGGACCCCTTCGCTGGCGCTTTCGGGTTCTGGGCGTGAATGGGGCGAGTGCGTTAGGAGCCCCAGATTTCTTCGAGCAGGGCGTGCAGCGGGGGGTCGTGCTGCTTCAATTCCGCCCGCACGAAGGGGTAGAAATCGTTTCGATAGAAGTAGGCTTCCGTCCCTTCGGCAAAGTACTCCTTGTGATCGGTCAGCGCGTAATGCCGAACCTGTTTGCCGGTGTACAGCAGAACGCTTTCATAGGAACCGGCCTGTTTCGCCTGCTGGTACACGGCAACGATCTTGGGATTATCGAAACCAAGCACCTGGTCGTGGTAGCCATGTGCCAGTTCGTGCAGAATTACGGCGGGATGTTTCAGCATCTGATCCCGAGAAAGCAACTCGGCGGCATGCGTGATGTGCACCTTCTTGGCCAGGCGCGGGTCATGGTTGTGCGATACGAGCCAGTCTTTGCTGGGATGGTACTGCATCGCTCCCAGACGCGAATGCGCGTGTTCGATCCAAATCTCGATCGCCTGCAACTTTTTCAGTTGCGGCGGCAAGACCAGAATCCGAATGCGTTGCAGGTGATTGGCCAGCATCGCCAAGGCCCGCGTCCCTTCCACCTGGTGCTCGCCCTGCAGTAACGCCGGTTCGACGTGAACCGTCCAGCCTTCGATGTTCTTGATGGTTGGATCGAATCGTGCGGAGGCAGCAGTCTCTCGTTCAGCAGATGATGCTTGTGGTTGGTCCTGCGTCAATCCGGGAAGCCCAAGGGCCAGCAGCAAGAACCAAGGCCACAGTTTCGCTCGAGTCATGGTTGTGCCTCGATCACTTCGCTGAAAAAAACGGGCGGGAACCTTCTTGGGAACGAACAGGGATATTCTATGCGGCGTTGGATGGTCTACAACAGGTTTCTTCAGTGCCCGACGGCCAACACATACTGGTTTTTGATCTCGATTGGCTACGATCGCGATCGTCACGAGTTATAACGTTTTCGTGCCAGGCGAGAAGATCTCCGGGCTAGGCAACAAATGGATGCCCGAGAGGCAGGGAACTCGGAGCGTTTTCCTCGTGGTCCCACGCGTCGCCCGCTTGATTATCGAGATCCGCGATCGCCAGGTCGACAAGTCTGCGGTGTTCTTCCGCGAAGAGAGTCTGCTTGGTGGGCAACGGATCCTGGTTTCGGGGTGGCGTCGCCGATCCGGTCGAAGCGACACGATCCTGCTGGTTGTACCGACCCTCCTGCAACGCCGCGACGAAATCCGCCGTGTTGAATACGCCGTCAAAGTTCCAATCGCCACCTTCCCAGGTTGCGGGGCTTCCGGTTTCGAAGAGCCCTGCCTGAAATGTCAGGACAATATCGTCGGATTCAAATTGGCCGTCCCGGTTGCTATCACCGCGATAGACGCGGCAAGATCGGAGGAAATGACTGCCATCCGATACGTCAATGAAACCGTCGTGATTAAGGTCAAACATCCCATCGCCGCTGCCCGAGACAATCGCCGCATGGATCTCGTCCAGTTGGATCGAGCGCGTGGGACGGTCCTCGACGAACGTCACGTTGTCGATGCGGACCCCCGACTGAATATCTCCCGAACCGCCGATGCGGAACTGCAGACTATTGATGGAGTCGACCTGCGTGGCCGACAACGGCAGGCGAAACCCACGGACAAATCCATCGGTTTCCCAGGCCAAACTAATTCCTTCCCCCAAGACTTCGTCGCCTAGGAGGACTTCCAGCTTGTCATTGGAATTCAGGCCGTCGTTGTCATGAATCCAGTAGTCAAATTGGATGTTCGAGACGGACGGTGGTATGAACATCGGATTGTGGATACGAAAGGAATCGTTATCGTTCAGCTGAAGATAGTTGTTCCCCCCTCCATCCAAGTTTCCGGTGCCGCCGCCGCCATGGCGTTCCCATCCAGGAATTTCGTTCGTCAATTCCGCTCCCAGCTCAAAGTCACCGTTGAAAACTAAAGCTGGCTTCACGGCTGACTGCAATTGGTTACGATTCATCTGGTCGGTCCGTAGCGTTGACCCACCGAGGCGGCTGCGAGCGAAGCCAACATTCGGACGGCCGCTCGCATCTTCGTCTTCCGCGGCATAACCTTGTCCGGATGTCCACCAGTCGTCGAATCCATCGTCGTCCAGCGAGTAGCCTTCGACTTCACTCGCGTCGTCCTTGATGGTGGCGAGATACCAGAGGTGCGCGTCGGAATGTTCCTGGAGATGCCCGGCGCCCTGGAGTACGTCTTCGTTGAGCTGCAGGTTAAAGGCGCCTATCGCCTCGACTCCGTTGAAGTCATTGTCCAGTTCGTAGGCGCCGTCCTTGCGGTAATAGTTGTCCGCCCATAACACGTTGTCAGGAATTCGGAGCTCTGGCGGATCAGCGTCATAGCCCGGGTCACGATGGATGGTGGAAGGGTGTGGGTCGAGTGTCGTAAACTGCGAAATCTGCAACTCCGGGAAGTAGTAATTGAGTCGACTGGCGGCTAAGGAATTGACGACCGTTCCGCGGCTGTGGCCGATGAAGTGCATCGGACGCGTGAGTAGGTTGTGGTACTTCTCGGAGGTGAATCCGAAGGGGGCAACGAGATTGGTGAAAAGGCTGTCTGCAGCGGCTTCGAGCCAACCCTTCTGAAAATCATTCGACTCCCAAGACCAGTCGTAGACCAAGACGATCTCGTCATCCAGGTCGTTACTATTGTTCCAGGAGACCGGCAGCCCGCGGGATTCGGGTGGTACCCAACGATTCAAGTTGGGGTCGTGGACGAGGATACTGCCGCTCGAGCCGTTACGTTCGAGAATCGCTTCGGCCATCTCCATCGTCCAGTCCGGCGTTCGGGAATCGGGTCCTCCAGCAAGTTGAAAGCCGTGCGTGACGATGGTCACACCGGGCCCTGTCGGTGGACCACAAACGAGCGACGCCACCGGAACCGGATCTGGCGGTTCCGGCCCGGGAGTTCCAATCGTGATCCGCACGTACGCCTGGTTGTTGTTTTCGTCGCTTTCACGCACGGCCGATCCGGAGTCGGCAACGGCGGTGATGTAGTAGTGACCATCGGGCCAAGCCGGGATCGTGAAGTTGTTAATCATGTCGCCTTCCTCCTCCATGGGCGACAAGACCCCCAGGTTCGGCATGAGCCCCGTTCCCACTTCCAGGCTCCTGCTTCCACGGTTCGGCCCAAAGTAATAGTGAATCAGGCTCTGACTCGCGTCGCCGTTTCCGATGTTTTGAACCACGGCGTCGATGTCGACCTTATCTCCGGGGTCGACAGAGGTGTCCGAGGCACGCAAGGATTTCACGATCAAATCCGGCACGCCGGGCCTGATCGTGACCTGATACACGGGGGAATTGTCGGTGGCATCCGCGAAGAACGCGGCCTGGTTATCAATGTCGACGTGCGCGTACAGTTCGACGCCGTTGCCTCCATCGTCGAAGTCGCTCAGCCGGACATTGCGAAACGTGTAATAGTACCAGGTGTTCTGTTGCGCGAATCTCTGGCCATCCGTTCGAGCAATCCTGTTGTAGATTCCCGCCGGGTCGCTGTCTCGAATGCTGAGCTCTTCGACGAGGAAGGGCCCGCCGTCAGACTCTGTCATCTTGTACCGAACCTGAATGTCAATTCGCTCGTTTTCCACAACGTTAGAGGGCGGAGAAACGATTTCCACGACGGCTTCTCCATCGAGCATGACCAACGGCTCCAGTTGCTCAAGGGATGAGATCCGTTGGCGACCGCGCCAGCGTCTTGCCTGTCGTGCGCGCATCGTGGCCTGGGCGGATACCTTCCGGGAACCGGATCCCTGTTGAATCCAGCCGAACATAGAAATCTCCTTCTTCTCAGTGACGAGGCTCGCGGTCCTTCTTGGTGACGAGGCTACTCGTCGATTACCGAATCGGACACAAGACGCAAGGTCAGTCCGGTGATCCTCTCAACGTGCCGCAAAGCCACTCTGTGCGACGACCGGAAGCACATTTGGCGAAGCCGCGAATCGCCGTCTCCCGCGGATTCCCATCGATGAACGGAACATCACGATTCCTGTAAAAACAGTCGGCGATTGCCGACAAGACGATGTCAGTAATGTGAACGAGCCGATGTCAAGACACGACGCATCTCAGAAATGATTTGACTTGTTCCGCGGAACGTGTGCGACAACAACAGCCTCACGAAGCTCCGGCATTTTAGTTCCAACGTCGTCTCTGGCAAGTCCCGCCAAAAAAGGGGACGCAGCTCTTTAATGGACGATAACGAGCCATGGGGGGGCTTTTTCGGGTGCTTGCTGCCTGGATGCGGGGACGCCGACAACAGGCATAGCGGCACATCCTTGGCGAAGACACCGGCAGCTACACATTGTTGTTTTGCATGAATTCGTTCGTGGCCACACAGGGGGCGTCGTTCGCGCAATCGATTTGTTGCAAGGCTGCTCTCAGTTGATAGACTGTCACAACACTTCGCGACGCCTTCTATCATGAGGTTGAACCTATGTCTGCTGCCCGAATTTGTCGGCAACCCACGACCAATAGGCACTTTACCGTGCCGATTTGCACCGTATGATCCACGATCCACAGCCAGTCGTCGGCGACCTCCTTCTGTCTTCTCAGTTCATACAAACCGATCCGCAGTAGCCAGAGGCGCCCACCATTGGCGGTGGGGGCGCCTCCCAGGTGAGGAAATAGCAGCGACTGCACGAGGCGCAGTGCTCCGCTTGCCCCACGGAGACTCGTCGGCCCGTCGAGAACCAAACGGAGGAAAAATTGAATCACGCCAAAGCAGTAGTGATGACCGAACGGCCGCTCCCCCCAGATTTCCGGCGGGGGCGTGATGGTAAGTGGCTTCTCAGCGGGGGACTCTTTTTAGCCTCGCCAACTGGCGTTCCAGATCTCGGACGCGCTGGACCTGCAACTTGGCCTGCTCTCTCCAATGGGCTCGACTCTTTTCGACAGCCCGCACTTGATTCTCTAGCTTCCTGCATTGTTGCTTGATCACTCGGTGCTTGGACTTCCAGTTATCGCGGCTACGCTCGAAGAAGCGAGTCAACTTGAGCACCGGACTCTTGAATTCACGAGCATCCGTTCCCGAGAGCATGGCACACCTCCGCTACCACGATCCATGTGACGCACAACAATTCGAACAGTGGAACAGAAATGCCCCCATCCGCAAACACGAATCCAACCGCGGAAGGGCGGATTTTTAGCAGCCCAGGAGGCTCCCCGTTCTCCTCGCGTAATGAAGTTCAATTCAGCGGCGACGTGAGCAACTCTCGATAACGCATCGCGTCATCCGACTCGCCAAGTCGCTCTGATACGGAGACGAGTTCTCGCAGCATCCACTGCGTCTCGGCGTGCTCGATCCCCAACGCGTCGGCGCGAAGCTCATAGCTCGATTGTAGCATCGACCTGGCTGGCTCCGCTCGGTCGTATTTCGCCAGCAAGATACCTACGTTGCCCCAGTAATTGGCGCGGTCTTTGAGAGCAGGTGTGCGTTCTTGAAGCATCTGAAGCAACGCGTCCACCGGGCTGGCTTGCTGGGAAAGATCGACCATTTCAATCAGAAACTTCGAACGTATTAAAGGGGAGCCTCCCCTTTCTTGCCGTAAGATGCGGGGGCCAAAGAAACTGTCAAGGAATCTTGATGTCGATGCGCCCGCACGATGACGGCGAAACGCCCCAGGTTCGCGATTTTCTCTCAACAATGGGGCGGCTCCCCGTTCTCCTCGCCAAGAATCACAACGTTCCCGACTGGGAGACAAGTCTGGTGGGGCCGTTCGACCGTTGGGCAGACGGTCTTGGATTCGATTACTTCTATGGCTTTGTCGGGGGCGATACGGACCAGTTTCACCCAGCGCTCGTGGAGAATAAGAAGCGGATCGAACCGCCGGAGACGAACGAAGGCGGGGCGCCCTATCACTTCACGACGGACATCGCTGACCGGGCCATTCGCATGATTCGTGCATCGAAGGCGGTCGCTCCACAAAGACCCTTCTTGGTGTATTTTGCAACGGGGGCGACTCACGCTCCACACCAAGTGCCGAAGGAGTGGATCGCGAAGTTTGAAGGCCAATTCGACGATGGTTGGGATGCCTACCGCGCGAAGACCCTGAGGCGGCAGATCGAACTTGGCGTCGTGCCCGAGGGAACGAAGCTCACCAAGCGGCCTGACTCGCTGCCCGCGTGGGACTCACTGCCGCAGAACGAGAAGAACATTTACGCCCGGATGATGGAGGTCTTTGCCGCATTCACGGCCCACACCGACTTTGAGGCGGGTCGTATCATCGACGCGATCGATGACTTGGGCGAACTTGACAATACTCTTGTTTTGTACATGGCTGGCGACAACGGCTCCAGCGCCGAGGGGGGCCTCAACGGTCTACTGAATGAGATGACGTTCTTCAATGCCATTGAAGAGCCGTTGGCCAGCAAGCTCGCCGCACTCGATACGTTGGGCACGGACAAGCATTACAACCACTTCCCGGCGGGTTGGGCGCACGCGATGGACACGCCGTTTCAGTGGACCAAACAAATCGCCAGCCACTTTGGCGGTACCCGGAACGGATTGGCTGTTTCATGGCCCAAGCGAATCCAAGCCCGTGGCGAGATGCGGCATCAATTCCACCACGTGATTGACATTGCGCCTACGATTCTGGAGGCAGTGGGAGTGGAGATGCCGGCAACCTTCAATGGCGTTGCGCAGAAGCCGATGGAGGGTGTCAGCATGATGTACACCTTCGATAGCCCGAATGCGCCCGACCGCCGGACCACGCAGTATTTCGAGATGCTTGGAAACCAGGGCATCTATCATCACGGATGGATGGCAAGTGCGATTCGTGGCGTACCTTGGCTCAGCGAAAACCCGCCTGCCGATCTGCTCAACATGCCGTGGGAGCTGTATCACGTCGAGGAAGACTTCAGTCAGGCGAAGGATCTCGCCCAGGAGAACCCAGATAAGCTACAAGAGCTCGTCAAACTGTTCTTCGCCGAGGCGGCCAAGTACAACGTGCTTCCGCTTGACGACCGCAAGACCGCGAGGCTCAACGTCAAGAACCGCCCCAGCCTGACGCAGGGCCGCAAGACGTTCACCTATCCGAATTTGCTGCGACTCCCCGAAGGCGCCGCGCCAGACCTGAAACACAAGAGCCACACGATCATCGCGAAAGTCACGATTCCCGAAGACGGGGCCGAAGGGATGCTCCTCACGCAGGGAGGCCGATTCGCTGGATATGGTCTCTACGTCAAGGATGGCCGCCTCGCATACCACTACAACCTGGCGGGAGTCGAGCGGTACACCGTGGAGTCGAAGGAACGCGTTCCGACGGGTGAGGTCGCTCTGAAGGCCGTCTATGTTACCGACGCCGATGAGCCTTTCGCCGGGGCCGAGGTTACTCTCTATGCCAACGATCAGCAGGTCGGAACGGGCCGTATTGAAAAGAGCATCCCCAACCGCGTTACGCTCGACGAAACTTTCGACATCGGTTTCGACACCGGCACACCCGTCGTGGAAGGATATGCGATGCCATTTCGTTTCACTGGCAAGCTGAGTAGCGTAACGATCCAACTTGACTGAGGATGCAAGAAGCATTAAAGAATGATCTCCGACGGCACATCCAACAAGTTCGTCGCGATTCGCAATATGCCGTCGCTGCCCGCTCCGGTGGACCCCCCTTTGTATTTGCCCCGTTTGCGTGGGGTGTCGTCTTGATCGTGATCAGCCGAATCGGATGGTCGGGCCTGCGCGTCCGGCCTACTCGTTGTGCCGAGTTCGACAATCGCGTCCTGGAAAATGCCGGCGGCTAGGGCTTCATCCGAGAGTGGGCGGTCTTCGACGACGTTGTAGTTGCTGTTGTCACGCAAACGGCAGACGTAGCTGCTGCCCTTGGCCACAATCGCGTTAAACAACGTGAACTTGGCATAGCCACGGTCTTTGACGTAGCAGCGGCCCGCTTCGAGTGTTCGCTCCAGCACCGCGCGTTCGTCGACATCGCCTCCGCCGTCGCGTGTCACGTCGATCCGTGTCGGGACGTACTTCTCCACTTCAAATTGTGCGTGCAAACGCCATTTGACCAGCCCACTTCCCTTCTCGTAGTAGGGAGCCTCCCCGTTATTGCGGAAAACCAGCGAGGTTGGGATATCGACTGCCCGTCCGAGTATGCCCATCAGGGAACGGCCTGGCGTGGCTCCCTGGGCGGAGTGAAGGACCGACGCTCATCGTCGTTCCGCGGCGTGCCTGGGGCAAGCGAACGGGATGACGGTCAACAGAAACCCGTCAATTGCACGTTACGTCCCGCGACCCTCACACTCTCGGCCTCTGCAATCCGTACAGCACGCCCCGCAGCGACTCAATCTCGACGCGGACAACGTGCGGGTCTTTTGAGACTTCGGCCAGGATATCCAGGTATCGCGATAACACGCGCAGGGCCGAACGGCTGAGCACCAGCCGGTCTGGTGCGACTAACTCAAACTGCCAGACTGCGTCGCTATCGGGCAATTCAACAGGTGCGTATTTCATCGCAGCGACAAGCACGATGTCGTCATACGCCAGGCTGCGCAGAAGTTGACGGAGGTCGCCGGGTCGGCGGAGGTCGCCCTGGAGGAAGTATTGGTCCATAACTTCACCAAGCTGCGCTGCGCGGCTGCCTGTTACTGCTCCCAGTACTCGACAACCTCCCTGCAGTCTCGTTCGCAGCGGCCAAATGGTACTTTTGGGGGCGTTAGCTTACCACGTAAGCGACGGAGAATCAGCGACGGTCAGCGGACGGCGATTTGGGTCGCCCTGGCCGCGTAGAAGCTGGCGGATTCTCGGCGTACGGGTTCGCAGTTGGTCAGCAGGATATGGCTGAGCGGCCAATCGAACAAAACTCTATTAGCAGGTCCGAGGGATGACGCGCATCGAGTATTTCTACTATAGGCGGGTCGAAGTCGAATGGCAGGAAGACACCTGCCGCAAGTGTCTGTTGCCGATTGCATGTCGGCCAGATGATCACGCACGCAGACGGCAAGCCATATTGCTGCGTGAGTTGTGCACTCGACGCGATTCAGCGCGAGCGTGCAGACCCAATGCAGTGCCGCGGCAAGAAGGCCGTTTCGGCTGTGCGGGTACTTAATGGGCACTCTCGGCTGATTCTGATCGCATCGAAAAAGCCGCAAGTGCTTATGCGGCTTAAGGTAGCGGAGGAGGGACTCGAACCCCCGACACGCGGATTATGATTCCGCTGCTCTAACCAACTGAGCTACTCCGCCTCATTCATATTTCCCGGTTGGTTTCCTCATTGACCTCGTCAAAAGGGTGGCACGACAACCGCCGCGACAACCGAGGGCAAGATGACGAAACATCCAGAACCCTTCCCGTCATTTCCATTGACCGCCCACCGTAACGGACAGTGGTGCAAGAAGATACGAGGGAAGGTTCACTATTTTGGCTCAGTCAAGAATGGTTGGCAAGCGGCCCTTGAGAAGTACGAGCAAGAAAAAGTCTCCCTTTACGCTGGACGCAAACCCGAGCGAGAACCCACCCAACTGCGGGATATCCTCAACGCATTCCACAAACGCAAGGAGGAGCAACGGGACCGAGGCGATTTGGCCGCCAGAACGTTTGACGAGTACAAGTTCGTGATGGACGCCATCGCGGACACCTTTGGCAACGCAAGGCCGGTGGACTCCATCGGGTCGGGAGACCTACCGCCGTTGTCCGTTGTGGCCCGAAACCGAGGCAGCCCTCAGAGAGGTCATCAGAGAGCGGACAACCGGGCTGGTGTTCGTCACGAAGTACGGAAACCCCTGGTACTCGGAAATGGGAAGGGCTCGCCCTATCTCCGCCGAGTTCCGCAAGGTGGCCCGGTCCGTCAACGTAGACGGGTCATTCTCTTGGTTGCGTAAGACCTTCCGGACCGCCGCCGCAAGGGCCAAGTCTCCCGAGGTGGTGGAGTATGTGATGGGCCACGCTTCGGAGCGGATGACGGACCACTACCGTCAAACGGTGTGGGATGACCTCCTCCACGAGGTGACGGATTGCGTCCGGGATTGGCGCAATACGGGCCGTCCGTCCGCTTAGCACGCGGGGCCGTCTGTTCGGGCTGTTTCGGTGTTTTGATTGACGAGACGGCAATTTGGGGCGAAATTGCCGAAAGCTTTGCCGGCATTAGAGTTGCGGCGAGTGGTTGCCGGCAAAGGAATGATTAATGATGCGCGGCCCAACCGTGCAATTCCGACGGATCGGTGCCTCGCCGAGGCAGGATTCGCCCGAGGAAGACCACAGCGGTGTCGGAACCACGCAGGCAAACGCAGGTGCTGATTCGTGTGGAACGTTGTCATCGCCAAGGACGATGCACAAGTGTGTTCGGTGGGGCCACCGATGCAGATCTCTGATTGGCGACACAACTTCTGCGATTGCGTCCCAGAACCGTGCTGTCGGCGCAGGACCTTTCCCTGCCGCTTGCACCCGCGCCACCACGGCGCGGGACCCTATGTCGAACGGCTCGTGGGTGCCTCGCCGATCCGCCGATGCGACGAGCGGTAGTGTCAACCAAGTTTGCCCCCATCGTCTTTCACCACCCTCGCTGTGGTTCCTCCGAGGAAAGTGGAAAATCACTTCGCTTCCGAGTGTTGACATAGCGAACGTATTCGCTGAGCATCTCGCTGCTTGGCGAATACATTCGCTATTTTTCGCCGGATGCAAAGGGGAGTCCCGCCATGCCCCGAAAGCCTTCTTCGCAGCCCACGGAAGTTGAGTTGCAGATCCTCCGCATACTCTGGAACGAATCGCCCGTCACGGCACGACGGATCCACAATCGACTTGCGGAGCTACGGGACACGAACTACTCGACGACAGTCAAGATGCTATCTGTCATGCTCGACAAGGAGCTGGTCCGGCGCGACGACAGCGTCCGCCCTCAGGTGTTCCGGCCCGCCGCCTCGCAGAAACGTACTCAGCAGGGGATGCTGAGAGACTTGGTCAACAAGGTCTACGACGGTTCTGTGGGCAGCCTCGTGCTTCAGGCGCTCGCTTCGCAGAAAGCCTCCCCGGAACAGCTGGCCGAGATCCGCCGAATGCTGGACGACCTGGGAGAACAGGGAAAATGAACACGATCGCCGCGTTTCTGCAAGCCGATTGGGCCGAACGGGCAGGTTGGACGTTGTTGCATTCGCTGTGGCAACTCACGGCGGTCGCGGCCGTATATGCGATTGTCGCGTTCGTGCTACGAAATCGTGCGGCGGACGCTCGATATGTCCTTGGCTGCGTTGCCATTATCGCCATGGTCGGGCTGCCCGTGGGCACCTATGCATGGCTGCCACACGTTGCGCCATGGGGAATTGAGGAGGCCTTCCATGCGCCGGCCGCGGTTACGTTGCGGACGGAATCGCCGGGGGCGCTGCCGCCCGACGCCGCCGACGCACAGAAAACGATGAGGAAAGGGGGCGGCCCGTTGCCCCCCGCAAAAGACGCGAGGATGCGTGACGTGCTCGACGCAGTCTTCGGTACGCCTTTTGGCGAAGTTGCTAACCCGCTTGTCTCGCGCTATCCGAAGATGTTCCGCGCGATTCACAAGAGCTTCGCCGAGCGGGCGGGCCGATTCCAGCACGTGCTCACGTATCGAGCCGTTGAAACACCACGAGGCGAATACCTCGAAGCCCGGTGCAAGTGGGAAAAAGCCGTGATGCTCGTGCGGCTCACGTTCGACGAGCAGGAGCAAGTGACCGGGTTCTGGCTCGCGCGCGACCGCGACGGACCGACACCGAAAGGCTTTCGCCGAGGCGGATACGTGATTGGTGCACCCATGCTAAGGCTGGCCGGCTACTCCCGTTTGAAACACACGAGTTTCAATTCGCTTTCACTGCACGTGAGATTGACTGCACCCGGAGGCAAACCGCTTCAGAAACCGCCCGATCGGATCTCCGTTTGGAAGCAAACAACCGACCCTCGCGCACGTTCGTCGAGCAAGGGCCGGCTGGTAACCTTATTCGACGGCACGCGATGGCAATGGGTCGCGGTTACAACGCACGCCGGCAACGGCGAATGGACATTCAAAAACCTGTCGCCCGGCAACTACCGGATCGGTGTCGGACACGGCGCGCAGTTCGATTGTGTTTGCGATATTTTTCGAGTGGTAAATTCACACGAGCCGACCACGTTCGTTGGGGAGTATGTCAAGACGGAAAGCGTGAACTACGATGTCGCGCTGAAGATTGACTGACTCCAAGACGGGCCGGCCAGCCGAGCGATTTGAGCCGCATGTCCGATACTACGACAGTCAATTGGTGCCGATATGGCGTTCGACGCAGTATTACAACATGGACAAGATCGATGGAGGCTGGAAATTCGATTGTTCGTTGCCCACCGGCCGAGTGAAGATGGTCGTCTTTGGCATCTGGTGTCATCTGCCGAACGGGGATCGGGCCGTCCTGCCTCGCTACATCCAGGATTTCGAAGTTCCACGACCCGAGTCGGAAAAAACTGAACCGCGGCAGCTCGATCTCGATCTGATGACACCCGAAATGACCGCGTCCGAGGCAGCCGAGCTTTGGCCCTGGGAGGTGTTCGGCACCGTCAAGGACCGAGCCGGTCGTCCATTGCAGGGTGTGCGGGTCCACGCACATTGCGGAGTCGGATCGGCCGAGGTCGCTGATACGTACAGCGCAGCCGATGGCTCGTATCGCCTGCGTCTCGCCTCTGCGCCATACTACCCGTCACCTCGCATTCAAGGCGCGACCGTGGCGAAGGCCTGGATCCAGGCCACAGCGCCAGGCATGGCGGAAGTCACGCTCAGTCGGCAGGGGGATATCGGACTCATTGAACACGGCGATAAACCGGAGCCAGGTTCGTTTCGCCACCACCACCTGCGGTCCGGCTACTTCGTGAAGCGAAACGAGCCGTTTGGACCAATCGATTTCGTTTTGGCGTCCGAAGTGGAGCTTGAAGTCGAGTTGCTCGATTCGGACCGCGAGCCGATCGACAAACGACGCGTATCGTTCCGAGTGGATGCGGCGGACGATAGTGTCGGCACAAACAAGAGCGTCGACGGCGTCTACCGTATTCGCCCTGTTCCGGCGGGACAGATCGGCAGGATCTCTGTGGCGAGTATCGGTGGGTCGCCATCCTACAACCGGCCGGCGCGAATGAAGTTTGCCGAAGGCGGCAGATACCGAATCGTCGTCGAGGCAGTTGCCCTGAAAACGAAGGGCCGCCGGTTCGATCTCACGATCTGCTCGGCTACCGATACCGATGGCAAGGATGTGTTGGAACAGATCTTGGTGGACAAAACCGGAACGGAACGAGTCGCACCGTAAGGAGCGAGTGACAGGCAATCTTGGCAGTTTTTTCGCTATCAGGAAGCTCAGTGGTCACATCGACCGACGCAGGTTCCCAGAAAGGAATGGACAGCATGAGACACGCCAGAAATCAACCGAGTAAGGCACGGCCCTACCGCCAACGGCAGCCATGGTAAACATAATGGCAGAATCGGGCGGATTTGCGACCACGCAATCGGTTTAATATTGCAGAACGAGAAGGAGTCACGATGCCGCTGATCACATGTCCCGATTGCGAAAAAAGGATGTCGACGCAGGCATACTTCTGCCCAAACTGTGGCCGATTAGCAAAATTCGGCTATTTCGCGCTCACTACGCTCGGAATCGTAGGTGGGCTCATTGCGATGGCGGCCGTCAAGTATACCTTCATTGACTTATTCGCCGGATAGCGTCGTTCTAGGTCAAGACATGGACTGCGATACACAACGGATAGCCGACGTGAGGCGCTGCAAATAGTAGACCCCAATTCGGGACCAAGAGTTCGCTAGAATGGCGGGAGGTGCGAAAGAACGATCGGGGCCAGGTAGATCGGACACGCCGAGATCCAAACCTGGGATCTGAGGAGATACTCTACGTAGATAGTTGTCGTCTAGAACCGTTTGATCAGTGGCGCTAGTCTGACTTCAGCTTTCAGAGGCTCCATTCATGGCCAGCCCGGAAACCAGCCGATTGCAACTCCGTCGCCTAGTACGTTTCAGTCTTCGATCGTTGCTGATTCTGATGGCACTGGCCGCCGCGTACGCTGCAGGCTGGACCTCACATCGAGAATGGAATCGTCGAAATCAAGCAGTCAATGGCCCCGTCCAAATCGAGATTCTTGAGGGCACCGACGTCTTCGTGCCTCACGGTCGGAAGGAAGACGTCGAAAAGGTAACGGCGCTCATCAACGAGATGGAGAATCCAGGGCATGGCGTGTAGATTATTGTCGCTTTCCTATCAAGTGCAGCGCTCTTGTTTGGGTTGGCGTTGGGTTTCCACTCAAACCGACAGATTGAGCGGTTAGCGGCTATAATGAGTTGCTGAACCTACCAACTCCTGTACGAGGGCTTCGTTTTCCGATGGACATCCAACAGGCGTTAGCCGATCTTGCCGCCCTACCGGTCGATGACCGACTGCGAATTGTCCAATTGCTCTGGGACACGATTCCGCCTGAGACGGAGGTAGTTCTCTCGGCCGTTCAGCGGCGCGAATTGGAACACCGCATCACGGCCCACGACGCCGATCCGAGTTCTGCCATAAGCCGGCAGGAACTTGAACGCCGATTGAAGGAACGGGATTGATGCAGGTCGTCCGATTTCGTCCGGAGGTTGCGGATGATCTGCGTGATGCGACGGCTTGGTATGAGGCAAAACGATCGGGGTTGGGGGACGAATTCCTTCGTGAGTGCTGGTCAGCCGTCGAGCGATTAGCGAAGCAACCGTTTGCGTATGCGATTACCGAAGTGGGATTACGAGCCTGCCGACTGGCACGCTTTCCCTATGTCATTCATTCCCGATGTAGCGAGGACGAAGTACTGGTGGTCGCGGTCATGTTTGGTGGACGCGATACACCTGCATGGATCGATCGGAGTTAGGTCGGTTTGACTGTTGGTGCACCGGCTATGGTGTCCATTTGGCTCGGTGGCACGATATCCAACAAGATCAATCGCCTTCAGCGCAGATAGCAATCCGCGAAAACTCTAATTCGGTTATGAGGAAACACAATGGAACGACATAAGTATCTTGGCAAAATAGGAATCATATCTTTTGTTTTCGGCACCATTCAATTGATGCTATTAGTTGGTTATCCAATGATTGGCTATCTACTCTTTGAGGCAACAGGTGGATCATATCGTCCGGAAAGCTATCGGGGTACGACTCCAATCGGGGCACATGTGCTAGTTGTCGCATTGTTTGCCATATCGATTGGCGCATTCGTCTACATCAGAAGAAGTGAAACTGGTCAACTCTCATAACAAGCGGCTGAAGAAATTGGGACATTCCCAGTTCTCCGCCCAAGTCACACAAGCTGGAGCAAGCGGTCAAGATGGGTCGCACTTCCGACAGCCACCAAGAAGAACAGAAAGTCATTCCTTCTCAGTTGAACGTCAACCCCGTTCCGCCAGATCCCCTGCGAATTGAGGAATGTCCCCGTTCTTCGCCGTTCTTCGTGCGCGGTGAGCTGGACGCGTTTTATCGTTGCCTTAGTGAGACGTGTCCAGATAGAATGAATTGCTGAGATTGAGTGAAAACTATGGCAAACACGACTCATCAAATGACGGCCGACGAACTTGCAGCGTTGTCGGACGATGGCAACCGGCGGGAGCTTGTGGACGGAGTACTGCACATGATGTCACCCGCCGGCGGTCGCCATGGACGGATCGCGGGAAGGCTTTTTCTGCGGATCGGAAACCACGTCGAACAAGGAAAACTCGGCGAGGTATTTGCCGCAGAAACTGGCTACCTTCTCAGTCAAGACCCGGACACAGTGCGTGCTCCGGACGTTTCCTTTGTGTCTTTTGAGCGGCTCGGCGAGTTTGCCGACTACGCTGGCTACTTGCCGCTCGCGCCCGATCTGGCTGCCGAAGTCGTGTCTCCGAGTGATGAATCGTCAAAGGTCGAATCGAAGGCGAAGGATTGGCTACAAGCCGGAGTCCGCGTTGTACTGATCGTGGATCCCCAGACCAAATCCATTCGTGAGTATCGATCGCCGTCTGAGATCCGTGTCTACGAGGACGGGACCATCGACCTACGGGACGTCTTGCCTGAGTTTGAACTCGATGTTGCCGAGTTGTTTGCATAGTCTCTGAAGTGCTCCATCCAAAGAATCCATGCAAGCCGTGTGCGTTGCTCGCACTCAAAACGAGCAACGCACACGGCTTAACTGGATTCTATTGATGACGTGTCCCGCCTCGTCCGTACGGTTTCTGGGAACCGCCGTCGTTCGAAGCGACCGGACGGAGGTATCGAATCGGTTTCTTGCCTCGGTCGTAGACACCGACCGCAGTCTGACATTCGCGTCGGGTGCTGAAGTTGGTCCAGCCGCTGCGACTTGGCCCGAGCCGAACTTGAACCAGACGATGTCCACCGTTCGCGTCGGTCGTCGATTCCCAACGCGTCATACACGGGCCCGCCGCGGCGCGCTTCCCGCCGGAGGATGTTTCCTCCTTTGGGGCCCGGCGAAAACGTTGGCGCGTCGGTCGATGCCACCTGAGCTAGTGGGCAGCGAAGCCTTGATTCTTCCTGACCCGGCTTCGGAATCCACGAGTCGGCAGCTCCTGATTGGCAGGAGAAATGAGGCTGCTGAACATCGTCCAGCAGCCTCGTTGGAAACTGTTTTGACTCACTCGGATCATGCTGTGAAAACAGGAGTTACTTATGGACTTTTACGATTTCGGTCTGTACTGTACCGGAATTAAAAATCACGTCCTCGCTAGATCCGTTGAATAATACGTGTGAGTTGATGGCATAGATCGAGTCGCCGAGTCCTGTAATCGTGGTAGGGGTCCTGAAATTGCCACTCACGATATCCTTCACGAACGTACCCTTGGAGAGGTCACCCGATAGCTGAACGACGGCGATCTTGCCAAGTTCATCGGACGATGAAACCTGATTCTGCATGATATAGAGCGTTCGTCCGCTCAAATAAAGCCCATCGCCAGATTGGAAGGTCGTTTGTTCTCCCTCAACATCGATTACCGTTGCTGCCCCAGTATCCGGATCGACATGGTAAAGAAGGCCCGAACTGTCATTGATCACCACGAGGTCGTTGCCGTCAAACGAAGCCACGAGACCGTTGTTGCGAGGGCCAACTCCCGGACCTGTCAATTCGAGCTCTTCAAAAGCAAGCGGTGAAGGAAGTCTTCCGCCCGGTGCTAACGGTATCTTGAAGATGACGGGGCGAGTGGAATCTGTGGCATACACCGCAGACCTCGTGACCAATAGATCATTGACTCCTACGCCATCACCGAAAATGATTTCGTCTACAAGTTCTCCGCTAGTGCCGTTGTAAATCACAACTCCCAGGTTCGTGCGAGACTCCCCAATGACGCTCGGATCACCTACGGCGGCATAGAGATTATCGGTACGCGCATCATACGACAAACCTGCTATCGGCCTTCCTGTAGGCTCAACGAGAATCTCACCTGCTCCGGTATGCAGATCTCCTTTGTAAATGGCTCCCGCATAGGGAGAGGTAGGGTGAGCTTGTCCCGCCAGGGGCCCCAGAAGACTGGAAAAGGAAAAGGCACCGGCGAAGAAGTCATGACCCCTTCCTAGCTCAATCCCCTCGGGTTCAAAACCAATCGGAAGATCAATTAGGTCCGGCCAATTGTCGACGTGGGCACTGCCCGCTCCTTTTGCTGCTGCGCCTGTCCTTCAGGTAATTCCCTGACTGAAATGCCACGATGAGGTCCGCCGAATCGAAAAGATCGTCTCCGTTCCAATCGCCTTCATGCCTCTCCGCGATTTCACCGGTTTCGTATTTGCCGGCCTGAAACACGTCCACAAGGTCCGATGGACCGAAGCTTCCGTCGCCGTTAGCGTCTCCGATGATGGCCGCGGATGCAGCGACAGGCTCGGCTGCTGTAAGTACGTCGCCAGCCAACATCGCTCGGGCCTCGAGTCCTTCGACATGCAGTCGTCGTTTGGTTGTAAGATTCATCAATATGGACCTTTCAGTGAGAGGAATTGTCAAGACCTTTGAATCGCGGAGCTTCCCCGATTCCATGTTCCAGAGGTGACGAACCGGCCGAACCAGACCAATTGCGGTGGTCGCCTCCTATGTTTCTCATCCGCGCGGCACTTTCGAAACGTGACAGTTCAGGGCAGAATTATGGCAACCGTGGATATTTTGTCCGCGAAGGTCGCCAAGACGCTCGACGGACTGGGCCGAAATTCTCGGCGACGGAGTGAATTGCTGTCACAGATTGGCTCGGCGAATCGGATTGGAAGGTAGAGGAGGAGAAGTTTGGCCGATTCCAACGCAAAGCAGACGGACCAGCTCCTGGTGGCGATGGCCACGGGTGACCGGTCTGCGCTGGACGACCTGTTGCGCCTGTACACTCCTTATCTCAAGCGGGTCCTCCAGATTCGCATCTCTCCCGAGTTGAGTACTCGTGTCGACGTTTCGGACGTGCTCCAGGAAACGCAGATGGTCGTGATGCGGCGAATCGAGGAGTTCGTGACCAAGCGACCGTCTTCGTTTCGAGTGTGGCTTCGTAGCCGAGCCATTGAACAATTGGTCGTACAGTATCGGCGGCACGTGACCGCCGAAATGCGCACCGTGCGCCGTGAAATGATGTTCAACGACGCGTCTTCCATGGCGATCGCTCTCACACTATTCTCGGAAACACCCAGCAAGGTGCTGCAGCGGCAAGAATTTGCTGAGCAAGTCCGTGAACTCATCAAGAGCTTGAGTGACAATGATCGTGAAATCCTGACATTGCGTCATGCAGAAGGGCTGACGAATAGCGAGATCGCCGAAGCACTGAACATTGAGTCGGCCACCGTGCGCCAACGCTACGGTCGCGCTCTCTATCGACTTGCTGAAAAGGCGACGGCGGCAGGATTGGAAGCAGATTTTTCCTGGGGCGACGCGTGATGACGGACCTGCAGACCAGCCGAGACCGAGAAGCCCTCTTGGGACAAGTCGTCGAAGAATTCTTCACGGCTGTTTCCGAGGGTGAATCACCCGATATGTCGGACTATCTGCGGCGCTACCCTGAAATCGCTGATCAGCTGAAAGTGGTTGTTCCGGCGATGCTGGTGACCGAACGCGCGGCGGATCCATCCGAGACTTCGTCCATCCGAGACACCCTTGCCACCGAGAAGCAGCTCGGTGACTTTCGCATCCTGCGTCAAATTGGCCGGGGTGGGATGGGGATCGTCTATGAGGCGGAGCAGATCTCCATGAAGCGGCGAGTTGCCTTGAAGGTGCTGCCGTTGGCGGGGCTGGTGGATGAACTGAAGATCCATCGTTTCGAGAATGAAGTGCGGGCCGTCGCCGCGCTCAACCACCCCAACATTGTGCCGGTCTACATGGTCGGCCAGGATCGCGGCGTGCATTACTATGCGATGCAGCTGATCCGCGGGCGGAGCCTGAATGATGTGATCGCATCCCTGCGGCAGGTCCGTGACCAGCGTAAGGAGCTTGATGCCACATCCATCAGCCAAGCGGCGAGTATTGGTCGTGGAGCGGAGTCAGCTGACGGACCGATAGCTGAAGCGGAAGACCTGACAAGTCGTACCGTTGTCGAGGAGCAGCTGGATCTGCTCGACACATTTGCCCAGGCGCATAGCTCCACCATTCCTCACGCATCGCGACGCGAGTACCTTCGCAGTGTGGCGGCGCTGGGAATCCAGGCGGCGTCCGCTCTGCAACACGCACACGATCAGGGCGTGATTCACCGTGACATCAAGCCTGCGAACTTGCTATTAGACGATACGGCGACACTGTTCGTGACAGACTTCGGACTGGCCCGAATCGAATCCGACGCCGGCGTGACGATGACCGGCGACATGATTGGAACGCTGCGTTATATGGCTCCTGAACAGGCGTTGGCAAAGCGAGTCGTCGATCATCGAGCTGACATTTACTCGCTGGGCATCACGCTGTACGAACTTGTCGCACTGCAGCCGGCCTATCGTTCGGAGAATCGACAGGAACTCCTCAAGCAGATCGCCTTCGAAGAGCCGACACCGCTACGTCGCCTTGACCGAGACACTCCCGCCGAGATCGAGACGATCATCTACAAGGCAATGTCGAAGGATGTCGAAGATCGGTATGCATCCGCACAAGAATTGGCGGATGATCTCCGCTCGCATCTCGAGAATCGACCGATCAAGGCAAAGCCACCCACCCCATCGGAAATCATCGGCAAGTGGACGCGTCGAAATCCAATTCTGACTTGGGCAGCAGTAATCACGTTGTCGCTGGTTACGCTGACGCTTGCGGTCAGCACTCTGCTCATTTCAAGGCAGCTTGTTATCACAACAAATGCCCGGGAGTTGGAGGAACTCGCTCGCAATGAAGCAACTTCTCGGGGCCGCGAACTTGCCCGCCGCGTCTACTTGATGCATCTCGCCAATGCCGATAGGTCACTGTTCGAGAACAACTATGCGCGTGCCCGCCTGGAACTCGACGCCTGTCCTCAGGAACTTCGCGGCTGGGAGTGGTACTATCTCAACCGAGGTATCCGTGCGACGATTCGTCAGGAGTATTCCGGCGCGGAGCAGCCGATCTTCAGTAACGATGGCATGCGTGTCACGGCGATAGGTGCCTTAGGTACGCCCGAACAACGCATGGTGTTGGTCTGGGACGTTGCAACAGGCGGCCGCGTTGGAGCCTTGAAACACGAATCGCGACTTAGCCATATTGCCGTGTCGCCCGACGAAAAGTGGATTGCTGGTGGCGATTACGACGGTAACCTCTTTGTCTGGGACGCCACGACGGGCAAGAAACGTTGGCCTTCTGTCAGGGAGCACACGGACAAATTCGATGGTTTAGCCTTCAGCCCTGACGGTCGTCTGATCGCGACCGCAAATGTGGACAAGACGCTCAAGGTCTTTGACTCGACGAACGGCCGCGTGCTTTGGAAGATCGCGTCGACCAACGACTATTTTCGAAAAGTGATGTTCAGCCCAGATGGCCGTTGGATTGCCACCGCCGGATCCAATGGCGAGGAGCCGGCAATCATCATCGACGTCTCGACGGGAGAGATTGCCGCAGAGTTCCCGGGGGAAGGACATATGATCCCCACCTTTCATCCTGATGGTCACCGAATCGCCACGTCGAATCTGGATGGTTCGATTACCGTGTGGGAATGGGACGGCAAGCAGCCTACGGAGCATTGGTCCCGTCCGGCATCTCAACTCCATGTCTGGGGGCTCGACTTTTCTGCGGACGGAGAGAGATTAGCGTCTGGAGACCGTGGCAACGGCGCCAAGGTGTGGAACGTCGACACGGGTGAGGAACTTGCGGCTTTGGAAACCGGAATGGGCGCACTTTGGTTAGCGCACCATCCGTCGCGGAGTCAGGTCGCCTTTTTCACGGTTTCGAATGGCATCCGCCTTTGGGAGTACGGCGGGCATGAGGAAGCCGAGACTATTACATGTCACGCCAATAGATACCCGAGTCGTGGCTCGTTTCAGCCCAGATGGCCAGCTGATCGCTGCATCATCTGGACGTACGGGTCTGTGGGTGAACAATGACAAGCGAGCGCAAATGAATCAAGGTAGCCCGATCAAGGTGTTGGACGCAGGATCAGGGGCCGAGCTGTTAAGGATTGGTGAACACCTGCATTCTGCCTGTTGGACGCCGGACGGCCAACATCTTGTCGCTGCCGCCGATCTGCGGCGGGAGATTCGAGTACATGACTCCTCCACAGGCGAACTCGCACGAGCTCTTCCGCGAAACACGCCTCTCCCTCTCGCGAGCTTTGCTACCACGAAGCGACAGTTGGACGTGGTTCTGATGGACGGCACGATCGGCGTTCGGAATCTCGAATCTGGCGAGGAGACCGTCGCGTTTGCTACTGGCTTGGGAACGCAGCGAGTACCAATTTGTGTAGGCTTGGACCCGAGAAATGGCCGTGTCGGTGTTGCCTTTTATCAGGAGTACAACATCGAAGTTTGGGACGTCCGGTCGCGGGCGCTCGTCCGCAAACTTCCCGTCCCGGGCGAGTTTGTGAATACGATCGTTTTCTCCCAGCATCGCCATACCGTCTATGTCAGCAGTGGCCACGGCAGATTGACAGGATTCAACATCGAATCTGACCGTGATAAGCGACGCTTCATCGGTCATTTGAGCACGGTTGGTGCCATCGCGGTCAGCCCCAAGGAAGACCAAATCGTCTCGGGTGATGAATCCGGACGAGTGATCGTGTGGGAAGTCGAAAATGCGCAACCGCTCATTACACTCACGGCCGCCGGGCCAGCCATTACATCCCTCGACTGGAGCTCCGACGGCCGTCGAATTGTCGCCGGCAAGGCAGATGGCACGGTTCAGATTTGGCCGCTGCACGCCTGTTCGTGATTTGCCCGGCCCCCAAAGTTCAGCGGGCGAGGCAAGAGGCGTATCATTTTTCGCTGTTCTGGGCCGCTATGCTGCGGCGGTGTGGAAAGCGTGACGACACCGACCGCACTTCGCCGTCGCTCAAACTCGCGGAAGTTGCATCGACCGACTGCTGCTGCCAATCCGCGTTCGATGCAGCGGGCGAATCCACCCCTGGTACTTCGAAGTGGCCAAATCCGATGTCAAAACGATGACAAATCGGCATCGGGCGACGGTTCTGTTCGTGCACAACGTCGAACCGTCATTGGTCGCGAACGCTCATAGCACACGTCGCCCCATCCGCCGAAGTGCATATGGATGGGTACTCCAAGAACCGTTCCTTTCACGGGCGCAGAATCTGCCCGGTTTGGCCACCGGCAGCTTGCTTGGGAATCCTATCTTCATACCACCCCGTAGGGGCAGTGCGGACGTCCCTGTCTTTGCGTCATCAATGGGTCGATTGATGGGACAGTGGCCGGAACGTGTTGCGGTTCAGCCGCGGGCGGCAGGGGTGATCCGTCGGCTACAACCGCTATCTAGGCACCCGACACCGGCTCAGTATGTCGAGCAGATGGACATCTAAATACGTAGATCGCCCAGCCCAAGGCGTCTCTACCCCACTTTAAGTAGACTGATTTCTCCTTCGCCACGCGCTCAAGCAGTTCTGGAAGATCAGCGTCATCTTGGTTGGCGCGCGCGTACTCCGCCATCGCGTGCCACTGAAGACCTTCGTATCGGTCCCAGTCGTCCTTGCTGCTCACCAGAGTGTGCACGAGGTCCAGCCCTAGCCGTTCTCCTGCCTCTACGTTTTCCGCGTGGCTTCCGAACGCGTCTCTTGTTAGCCCACTCGCCCGCAAGTGCTCGTCCGACGGCTCCCGCAACCAGTACGGCTCACCCACTATCACCCAGCCGTCGGGCTCGGCCATTTCGACCAGCGCGTCCAGAGTCCGTGCGTGCCCGCCGAAAACCCAGCTCGCCCCAATGCACGAAGCTAGAGTGAGGCTGTGTGGCTTGTCGGGTTTGAAATCAGCGCCATCCATTTGTGTGAAGGTGATTCCTGCCTGTGGCACGCGCGCCACTGAGCCTCCGTTCTGCTTCAGCGATGAAGAAGGGCGAGAGGTCCACGCCTACGCCGCGCACTCCGTATGCCTCCACCAGACGTATCAGGAATTCGCCCTTCCCGCAGGCGATGTCAACCACACGTGCGGCTTTCGGAAGCTGCACCAGGTCCACCAAGCGTGTGAGCTTCTCTTCGCTCGTGGGATTGCACACCACCTGCCCACGATGAGTAATGTCGTAGAACTTCCAAGTATCCATGAATCGATCGCTCAGCTGCCTTGTGTATAGGGGGTTTCTGCCAACAACCTGTGGGCAACAGATATGCGGCCTAACGCGCACGCAGACACTTTTCGCAAGTCACACTCTAGCAGGGAGTTGCTGTAATGCAACGTCTTCTCTGCGTGATAGACGGCTTCCGCCTAACGCGCAACGGACTGCTAAGACAGAGCGCCAACCGAACTGCGAACGTCCCACCCGCCACTATCCCAGAAAATATTGGATAGCCGGTGAGTCCCAGGAACCTGCGGGCCAACGTTCTATGACAAAAAGACAAGACTTTTCTCATCGCGGAGCCGATGGGAAAAGTCTTGTCTTTTTGTGCGCAACGCGGAGCCCGGACACACCTTCTATGAACTGGGTGTCGTCAACGGGGAGAAAAAGCGGAAATTCATCAATGCAGGTGATGCCCGCCCCTTCGGTGCCATCATCTACTACCAGCTCAGCGACAAGGCAAAGGAGGTCAGCCTGACGATTCTCGACGAGGAAGGCAACGAAGTCAGGACCTTCAGCGGCGACGAGATTCCGACGGAGCGCTTCCTCAGCTTCGACAACCGCGGTTACGAACAGGACCTGGTGACCGGGAAGCCCAAAGTGCGGCTGGGACCGGGGCTGAATCGGTTCATCTGGGACATGCGCTTTCCGCTGGTCACTCAGATCCCCGGACGCGCACCGGTGGTGATCAACCCGATCGCCAAGCCGGGAATCTATCAGGTGCGCCTGACCGTCGACGGGAAGTCACAGACCGAGTCCTTCGAGCTGAAAATCAACCCGAACGAAACCTACACCAAGGAGCAGACCGAGGAGAGGTCCGAAGCCTGGATGAAGCTCTATGCCAAAGCGGAGAAGACATAGCAGGCCATCTTGAAAGGTATTCCGGCGAGATCGACGCCAAGATCGCCGAGTTGGACAAGCAGCTTGACAAGGCGATGGCCCCCTTTGAGTAGTGCGGGTTGCTCGAGTCAGCTGGGTAATACAGAGGCGTCGCGCCGATCGCGACGCCTCTGTCGCTTGTCGCTGATTCGCTTGTCGTTTTCCTTCGTAACCCGAAGCGTCGCAGCTTCAGCAAGGGCGACGGAGTAGTTTCCTCCCTTGCGACGTGGTTGCGAAGATCCAATACGATGATGACCACATGGAACTTTCGAAACTGAACCGTGACATCCACCGCTGGGGATCGATTCTGATTGCCCTACCGGTGGCAGTCATCATTGTCACTGGGGTGGTCCTGCAACTCAAAAAGGAGTCCGCTTGGATTCAGCCGACGACGAAAGAAGGCTCAAGCAGAAAGCTTTCGGTAAGCTTCGACCGGATACTCTCAGCGACCCAAAGCGTTCCCGAAGCCGGCGTCACAAGCTGGGACGACATCGATCGAGTAGACGTGCGACCGGGTAAGGGAATGCTCAAGGTACGCTGCGAGAATCGCTGGGAGGTCCAATTGGACGCGAAGACAGGCGATGTGCTCCAAGTCGCCTATCGGCGATCCGACTTAATCGAGAGTATCCACGACGGCAGCTTCTTCCACGATCGCGTCAAACTCTGGGTGTTCCTTCCCGTCGCGTTGGTGCTTGGTATTTTGTGGATGACAGGAATCTATTTGTTCTTCTTGCCTTACTACGCCAAATGGATAAAGCGGCAGAAGAAGTCGCGTGATGCCCAACAAGGTACCGGGGTGCCCTGTCTGTGTCATGGTGTGCTCCAAAACTCACGCGGAAAGCAATGCTCGGAATCACCATAACACGAATCATATCAATGCGCTCCCACTTCCTGGAACTCTCCGAAGATTCGCTGGGTCAGCGCACAGTGCCTGACTTCATCGAGCGACCTCGCCCAAAAGTGAATGACACACGCCCGCGATCCGCAGCAAAGTGTTAAGTGTTGGTCGATCGACTTGCGAACGGAAACGGAGCGTTCCGAACGGACCCACCAAAACCGGCTTTCTGCGACCTTCTGATACGGATCACGCCACGAACGACCGTGGCTTTGCTGCATTATTGGTGCCTGTCGCAAAGATCAGATCAAGGGCCGCCGCGATCTGACTTTCCAACGGGGTCGCGGCAGCTTCGTAGTGTCCCATCTGAAATGCCAACACGAAATCGCCCGAGTCAAAATCCCCATCTCCGTTCCAGTCGCCTTCTTCAAATGTCGAGTTACCTGGGATTCCGTCTTCGTATTCGCCAAGCTGAAACACCGTTACGAAGTCCAGCGAATCAAAGACTCCGTCCCCGTTCGAATCACCCACGATCCGGATCGGGGGATCGATCTCGGTCATGTTCAGGACGACCGAAATGTAGCGTCCGCTCCCATTCGCCGCCGCTGCCAAATCCGGGAGTCCGTTATTGTCGAAGTCAGCGGCAACCATAAGAGGGGTCCAAAAATCATATCGTAAATTAACCCTGGTTCCGTCTCCAAAACCGCCCTCGCCGTCGTTTAACAGAACAGTAACTCTCGCCTGTTCAACGTCCAATGCTCCCAGGTCAGGATCGCCATCGCCGTCCCAGTCCGCGACCACCACATCCACAGGACTGCCACCTACGCGTAATGGCGCCCCTTCCATGAAGGTGCCATCATCCTTTCCCCGTAATACGGAGACGGTCCTCTGGCGGTCATTCACCGTAATCAAGTCCAGTATTCCATCTTGATTAAGATCGCCACTTGTCATGCTGAAAGGTTCACCGCCGACGTCATAGATCCCTCCGTCGCGAAATGTCCCATCGCCGTTCCCAAGCAACACCGATGCGTTGCTTGCGCTCCGATCGGAAGCTGCAACGTCCTGGTGCCCGTCTCGATTGAAGTCACCCACAACAACTGAGGGAGAAACCCCGTGGCTAATCGTAACCGCTTCGCCGAACGTACCATCTCCGTTTCCTCGAAGCGTTTGGACGACGTTGCCGCCCCATACGCCAACGACCAGATCGGTAACACCGTCGCGATCCATGTCCGCAATCTGAACGTCCCAGACCCCGCCACGAACGCTGTAGCTCATTCGGTTCGGCCGGAAACACTCCATCGCCCTCATTGAGCAGCACATACACGTCACCCGCAATATTTGCTACTACGAGATCGGCGTTTTCATCCGCATTGACATCGGCAATCCTGATGACGCGAGCCTTGATGTATCCCGTGTGACGCTGCTCAGCTTCAAACGTACCGTCTCCCCGCCCGATCAACACGGACACGTCGCCCCCCGTAAGAGAACCTTGGCAGCCATCATTTGCCACTGCCAGGTCAATCTTCTCATCACCGTTCAAGTCACCTGCCGCGATACCCCACGGGCAAGCTCCCACCGCGTAGCTCGTCGCTGGTGACCAGGCCAAGTCACTCGCTAACAGCAATCGACCTTCCAAGTTCTCCAGCCTCAATCGACACGCGTGACGTGATAACCGATTCGAACTGTGATGCGCACGCATTTTCATTCTCCTTTCGATTCAACGTCACGCTGGCAATTGCCTTCACGTGGTCTCGAGTCCGTAATGAATCCATCCCAATCGTCGATTTGGCCGAGATGCCACACGCCGGCCTGAGATCCCTGTTGCTTTGGAAAAACCTGGCCCAGAGGCACGATCACGTGGCGGTTTGCACCGTTGGCAGAAGTGAAGGCGGCCTAATCGACGACATACCAATCCGATCCCCATCGACTGCCTATTCCCGCGACTTAGCTCATTCACTCGTTGCCGTTTCAAACCATCACGCATCGTGGCTGACCATCCGTAACGTCCCGCGGCAGGCCGATGGCTTTCGCCGCGGGCCCGACCAAGGAAACGTGTGACTCATATCTCACCTAACCTCATTCATTAATCCGGTCGAGGCGGATGATTCCCACGGCATCATCAAAGTCGCCCGTACAGCCGTTTTTCTGCTTGCCGGTGTCCACCGACACGCGGAGGCTTCTTACAGTCACGGTATAGCCCTGCGTATCGCCGTCAGGAAAAATGCCCCCGTGGTCAGCACGAATCTCGGCTTCGCCGTCTAGTCGGTAGCCCACCAGGGAACCGTCCTTTCCCTTCCATCGGAAGAAGAAACTCATCATTGCGGGGCCTCCCCGCTTGGGCTGGAAGATGGCGATCGAGCCGCCGTAAATACCACCCTCATCGAAGCAAATGTGGTCAGCCAAGAAGTCCAGCTTTACCGCCGGTGCAGGCCTGTTGACCACGACACCACTTTTCCCGGCGCACCCGCTGCCATGCCGCTTTCATCGCTCACAAAACTGCCGTTACCATCGTCCACAAAAACACCATCGATTACGATGTCACTATCGCTCGGGGTCCACACGTCAAATCGCACGGTCTCCTTGCTGGGTGGCGCCGCGTCAAGTCTTGATTCGTTTTGACAGAGGGCAGCCCCTCCAACGGCTATGGCCACAACCAGCCCGTAGGCCAAAAGTGACTTGAGTCTTCTGTGAATGTTCATCACTTTCTCCTTTCCCATGTTTGCCGCAGTCCGTGCCTCTACGCAAAAAACGATTACGGAGGTGGCCTCCAATTCATCTCTTGACGCAACTTCATTTGGCACGAACGTGATTGCCGAAAACATCGGCCACTTTTGAGACGCTCGCA
The DNA here is from genome assembly GCA_963776055.1 of uncultured Planctomycetaceae bacterium. Taxonomy (GTDB): domain Bacteria; phylum Planctomycetota; class Planctomycetia; order Pirellulales; family Pirellulaceae; genus CAVZLD01. Next base: position 320,437 of record CAVZLD010000003.1, read on the forward strand.
GGACAGAGAACGGGCGAGCCTCCACGAATTTGGACTGGACCTGGTCATTCTTTTTGTTGACGCTCAGCGATTTGGCCTGACCTGAGCGGGCACATCCGTCTGCGCACCTTCTGTATGCGGCAGCAAGGCGCGGCTCACGCACTGTTTGTTTCGCCGTCGAATGGCGATTCCAATCAGCCCAGCTGTGAGCATCACCCACGTCGCGGGCTCAGGCACGGTACCCACGCTGGCAAGCGGCCCTTTCTCATAGCCGCCATCTTGGAAAGCGACAACAACATCGCCGCTGTCGAACTCGGCGTCACCGTTCCAATCACCTGTGGACCAGACCGAGTTATTCGGCAGGTCGTCCTCGTATTCCCCTGCTTCGAAGACGGCAACCAGATCACTGGAATTGAATTTGCCATCGAGATTGGCGTCGCCGAACCATGTTGCCTTCAGTTCTTTGACCCACATCCGCAGGTCTTCGGTGTCCACCAGCTGGTCGGCGTTGAGGTCAAGGGCAGGGGTATGGATTGCAGTGGCGACTTCCGCAGTTAGCAAGTTGATGTCCGCGACGCTCAGGTTCCCATCGGCGTCGAAATCGCCGGGTAGGGGGGCGGGCACGACTGTTACGTTGGCCAGAGTCGAGAGGTCCGGGCCGTCGTCGACAGAGCCACCAAAGTGGATTGTGTGCTCGCCAATCGCTAACGGTTCTAGCATCGCGTAGTAACCTTCGAACACTGACGGATAAACACCCGCTGGTCCAAGGATTATGTTGTCATCCGGCAAGGTCACGTCGATGAGACCCGGTGGAGATGTCTGCCGATGGTCCCAAAGTTCAAACTCATGCACGCCATCAATTTCCAAGAAAAGAGAATCGACATTGTCGACCAGTTGCGCCGAGTATGCCCGAAGTTCTTCCTCGGTTTCGGTCCACGGATCGTCTGGCCACACCCAGACGCTAAGCAGATTCAGGAAGACATAGTCTTCGCTGCTGATGATGACGTCGAACGTGATCTCTTGTTCCCCCAATCCGCCCGGGGACGCTAAGAAGAAAACAGTTCCTTGGTCTCCCAAATACGAGAAGTCGTCCCTTTCCGGCCGCCTGTGATTGGGATATGACAAGTACCACTGCCCCCATCGCGCGACCCATTCGGATTGTGAAACGCCGCCCACGGATGTCGATGGCTCGACCAATTGCGAGTAGGCGCGGGAGTCGCAAATCAATGCGACCGACGCAAATGCAACAGCTGCGAAATAGACCGTGAGTTTCATCGTTCAGACTCCTTCCATGCCACGGAGGCAAGGCCGGTGGAAACATCCCAACTGTAGATACAGCAGCATGGCCTGAGATTGATGATGAATTCTCGAGAGTTTTTGAAACTCCGTGAATCTGTTACTCCGACTCGGGAACGTGAATTGACGGCAGTGGCAAGTTCTCCAGCACCCAGACCTCGCATCCTTGGTTCGTGAGATTTCCCGTGAATGTGATCTGTTCACCGTCGGGAGAAATCCGCAGGTGCGAAAGCCCGGCCATCTCCAGGCCAATGGGCCGAGGATCTCCATCTTGGGTCGAAATACACCACACTTGGTTGATGTTCGAGTCCCTGCTCCGTCTCTTTCCAATCAGCAGGTGATTCCCGTCACGCGTCCAGGCGACGCCTCCTCGGAAGGGCGTGTCCTGTTCTTCCGGGATTGTCCAGAGCACGCGAGACGGGCCGCCTTCGGTAGGCATCACACGCAGAGAGCGGCCGTAGGTAACGGCCAACTCGGTGCCATCCGGCGAGACAGCCAGCAGAGCGACTCCTTCCATTTGCTCGCGATAGAGTTCACGCGTTTCACCGCTCAACCAGGTCACGGGCGAATATCGCGGGCACGTAGGGGTCATCGGCCAAGACATAAAACAGCTGCTGTCCGTCGGGCGAGAAATCCATCGAACCCAGCAGTGGACCTTGCACCACCGCCGTTGTTTTTCCAGTGAGTATGTCAACCAAATAGCAACCCGGCCGTGAGTCGGTATCGAGACCGTGCACTAAAACCGATTGACCATCCGGCCGCCAACGCGGCATTGCAGCGGGAACTGTATAAGAAACTCGAATTGGCGGGACAAGTCGCTGTTCCTCTTGGGGCGTGAACCGGTGGATAATCAGTGTTGTCGCCGGAGAGCCGCTGTGACTGGACCGACGTGAGAAGTAGGCGAGCCGGCGTCCATCCGGGGACCAGTTCGCCGCGCGATTGAATCCTTCAAAACCGGCGAGTACTTTGTGGGCGTCTCCGTTTACGGCGCCTGTTTTTGGGTCGTACTCAATCTGAAATACGTCGGTCGTCGGTTGTTTCATTCCGTAGAAGTACTGACCGTCGCTGGCTAGTCCCAAGGGAGTCGCGTCGTAGACGCCGTGTCGAATAAGCTGGGGTGTGCCCGAAGCTGACTCATCGATAGCACGTACCGCCCAGATCGCCTCGGTTCCCGAACGGTCACTGACGAACACGACCCACTGTCCGTCGCTTGAGAACAGCGGTGAACGATCATGAGCCGGATGCACAACTAGCGGATACTCTTCCTGCGTGTCGATCCTCAGCAGAAAGAGGTCCGCCCGCAACTCGTCTGGGTCGGGTGAGTGTTCGTAGACTAGAAAACGTCCGTCGGGCGAACAGTCGGCATGAATTGTCCCACGTCTTCCCAAGTCTCGCACGGTGCGGACGGTTCCGTCGGCCACAGCAATCAGCACGATGCGATTGAGTCTGTCCTCGCTTTGTAACAGGGTGACAATGTGCTCATCATCGGCGGTCCACGTCAAAGGATAGAGGAACTCTCCGGACGCGCCTTGGTAGATCACGCGGTGTCCTGGTGAGTCGATGGTCCGCACTCGCAGCTGCAGGGCGCCTTCGTACTCCCACATGTAGGCGATCGTGCGAGAATCACTGCACCATACTGATGCCTCAGCACTCTGGTTGGGTTTGTCCCATGTGCCCGCGGTCGTGAGATGCCGACTTTCTCCCGCAACGAAGTCACGGAGCGCCAGATTGCCGTTACTCCAATCGACGTAGGTCAAATAACGCCCGTTGGGAGACACGGTCCCGGTCAGTTCCACGTCCGATCCCGACCAGATGCGACGAGACACAACGGCCGACGTATCACGAATGGCAGGGCGGCGTGTCAACTTTACGACCCGCTTTCCTCCGCGGGTGATGGTCACCGACTCGTTATGCATCACTTGGCCGTGTTTCGCGGTGCGCAAGCTGTGTTGACCCGGGCGCAAACCGAATCTCTTTCGCCCCAACACCGGACACGATCACCTCTTGGCCGTCGATGACCACCTCGACGTTGGGATCATCGATCTCCAGGACTAAGATCCCATCTCCGCGGACCAAGCGGACGGCGATGTTCACCACTTGGGTTACGCCGCTGGTTTCCGTCCATGCTAATCCACCAATCATGGCTGTGAGGAAAACCGCCGCCACGAGTTGTAGCCAACGCGGGAGTTCTTCTTCGACGAGGTAACGTTGACGCAGTTAACGGGAGGACCGGAGTTGGGACCGCGGTGGGCTGCTGCAGATGTGCCAGATATCCGCGGAGTAGTCCGGCCACTTCGTTCGCAGTTTGAAATCGATGTTGTGGATCCTTCGCCATCAGTCGTTCCACGACCTGCGCAAGCCATTCCGGGATGTCCGAGTTCTGTTGGCGTATTTCTTGGGGGGCGTCCTCGCAAATAAGCCTGATCATGCCCAACGTCGTCTCGGCCTGAAACGGTGCGCGGCCGGTGCACATGGCGTAGACCACGCTTCCCAAACTGAACAGATCACTGCGATGATCCACGGCTTCACCGCGTGCCTGTTCCGGGGACATATACTCGGGCGTTCCTGCGAGATGGCCGCGCCGCGTTAGCTGCACGTCGTCGACCGCGCGAGCCAAGCCGAAATCGGAGATCTTGACGCGCTCGACACCGTTCTCTAGCAGGATGTTCGCCGGCTTAATGTCTCGATGAATGACGCCTTGCGCATGAGCTGCTGAAAGACCTTCCGCGGTCTGCAGAGCGATCCGCAGGATCTGCTTGGTGTCAAAAGGCCCGCCGTCGTCAATGCGATGTTGCAGTGAGCATCCGCTGACATATTCCATGACTAAGAGAGGTACGCCGTTGGCTTCGTCGACGGCGTGGATGGCTACGACATGGTCATGGCTGATGGCTGCCGCCGCCTGCGCCTTGCGCATGAATCGTCTGCGGGCCGTTTTGCTCAAGGCATTCTCGGTCACCGGGATCTTGATGGCCACGAGTCGATTCAATTGCGGATCTCGCCCCTTAAGGACGACTCCCATGCCGCCAGAACCGATGAGTTCAAGAACTTCGTACGGGCCCAGGAGTCCCATCAATGCGGAGTCCGACGAAGGAGTCAGGAAGTCAAATACTCGGGGCGCGTCGGATGTACGAGTGGGCTTTGAACCGATGCGTCCGTCCGACTGGAGTCCGCCGATCACCCTGCGTAACGCCGTGTCATCGCTGAATTCCTGCGCACTAACTCCATCGGCTAACCCAGCAAGAAGGTCGGCATCCGCAGTCAGTTCATCAAGCTGGCGTTGACATGAATCACAATCATCCAAATGGGCCCACAACTTCTCCTGCTCGGGAACAGGAAGGCGGTTTTCCAGCAGCGCTTCGAGCTGCTTGGAATCGGGACATGAAACGGATGAATCTGACATCATTGTTGATCCCGGTTTCGCGATATCAATCATCTCGCAGGTAGGCAATCTTCTGTTTCAACCGCCTCAAGACGCGGTTCTTCGCTAAGTAGACCGCGGAAACACTCATATCGAGAATACCAGCGACGTCCTTGGGCCGTTGACCTTCGACGGCCGTGCGCCAAAACGCCTGCCAGGTTCGGTCCTCCACGTCCTGACGCACGCGCTGGGCTGCCAGCGAGAATACTCTTTGCTCGTACTGTCGGTTCCAGTGATCCGAATCCTCCTCCAACCGATCTGGCTGGTTTTGCAGCCGAACGTGCCAGGCCGTATCTCCCGTACCGACGGTACATCGACGCTGTCTGGCTCGACGGTCGCAGATCTTGTTTCTGGTCACCGTGAACAGCCACGCCCGAAAGGAGCCGCGGGCTGGATCGTAATCGAGACGCCCAATCGACCTGGAAACAGAGTGCAGGACGTCTTGTGTCACGTCGGCCGCATCGGCATCCTGTAGAGCTTGGGCCCGACAGAACCCGTAGATCACCGGCGCATACATCTCGACAAACTCCGCCCATGCGAGACCATCTTGGAGATCGCGTATCTGGAGCAAAAGGCTCGGTCGTGTCTCGGGCGAGGTTCGCATCGCTTGAAACGCTTAAAAGAAACGTCGCCACCAATAGTTACCGTGACCGTTGCTGATATTATCGCAAATTCTCGGCATTTGTCGAAGATTCTCCGTTGGCGATGTAAGTCGCTTCGAAGACAACAAGGTGTGCAGCTAGCGCATCGGTCCCTCCCGAAATCTCCATCCACCCTTTGATGCGGTCGAGCGTGGAGTTGGTGGACGTGAGAATGGCCCAGAAAACGGCCGGAAAGTGGGCCCGTGAACGCGAATCACGCCCGATTTCACCGGCGTGCGCAGGCCGCAACCACCTCGCGCACGCTGCAAGCGAACGGGAAGCTGGAAAGATGTCATTTATGCCGCACGCATGTAGCCGCGATGCAAGCCGCCCACCTGCGCCAGTAGAAGTGACCCGCCCCATGGCAGGACGTTCGACCTCGCGTGGTGCGGGGGAATGGCGGCCGAGTGACAGATGAGTTCTCTAATAATGACAGTAGTCCGTCAACGAACTGACGATCTAATGCAAATCAGAGAATCGCTACTCTCCCGGTGTGGCGTTCCAACTCTGCCTGGCAGTATTGACGGTGCTTCTCGCGTGCAAACCGCTGACACCTCGCACTGTCAGGAGGTAAGCGTGATTGTCCCGAGTTGGCTGGAGGACGTGGAGGGCAACCAATTCTTCCGCGAAGGCACCGAGGGGTACCGCTCGCAAATACTGTTTCACGCAGACGAATTTGAATCGGTTCCGGAATCACACTACAACATAACAGCCACGGGATGGCGCATAAGCAGTCGGACGACTGGTCCTGTTCCCGCTGAGCCGGTCGAGCGACTTTCACCAGCCCCACGGAGGACGTGCAAGTCCCTGCTCCGGGCGAGAGTCGGCGGCACAACCGGCAGACTTCCCTGAATTGCCAGAGGAAGAGCGACCGAGCCGCTCAATCGTGTCGGTTTCATCCCGACTTGGCAGTTAGGACCTGTTATGGTGGGTGATTTCGAATTGCTCCCATGTGTGATGTAGTCTGCCTGAATGATGTCGAGTCGTTGCGACTTCCGAAGGGGTGGCAGTCGTTCGTTCGAAATGCGGTGCTCAATGTGATTGGGATCTTGCGCATCGCTATGCTCCTGGGCGCGAAGCGCTGATCACGAACGGCAATGTCCAAGATGCGAGGATTCATCAATTGGAATCCGAAGTTGCGATGCTCCGAGAGGAACTGCGGATCAACGGGGCTCGCATCCAGAGGGTTCCCCCCCATCGACGGCCGCAATATACAGCCGTTGAGCGGATGGCGATCCTGCAGCTGCGTGCCATGCGTGGCTGGAACAAGACCGAGACGGCTCGCCACTTCTTGGTATCCGACGACACGGTCCGAGCGTGGCTCCGACGAGTGGACGACGATTCGTTGGTTGACACATTCACGCCGGTCAATCGATTTCCCGACTTCGTCCGTTACGCGGTCCAACAGATCAAATTGGTCTGCCCGACGCTCGGCAAGGTGAAGATCGCCGACATGTTGGCCCGAGCAGGAATCCATATCGGCAAAACAACCGTTGGGCGGATCCTGCAGGAAAAACCTCTCAACGCCCCGAAGCCAACGACTTGCGATGCAAACAAGCCGTGCCGAATCGTGTCGAAATACCCTGGCCACACATGGCATGCGGATCTAACGGCGGTGCCCATCTCCGGCGGCTTCTGGACCCACTGGCTGCCCAACGCCATCTGGCAACGATGGCCCGTGTGTTGGTGGGTACTGAATGTGATCGATCATTTCTCACGACGGTCGATGGGATTCGCGGTGTTCCCGTGCAGACCCACATCGGAGGAAGTGACGGCCGCCTTGGATCGCATCATGTCGGCGGAACAGGTGAAGCCCAAGCACCTGATTGTCGACCAAGGCGAGTTCAAGTGTGAGCACTTCGAGAACGTCTGGTGCAAAGCCAGGAATATCCTGCCGCGATTCGGAGCGGTCGGGAAGCACGGCAGCATCGCCATCGTGGAACGCTTCCACCGAACGCTCAAGGAGATCTTGTGTCTGATCACGGTACCCGAGCACCAGCCTGATTTCGAGTACGAAGTGGGACTCGTCATCGATTGGTACAATCAGCACCGCCCTCACGAGACCCTTGGCGGAAAAACACCTAACGAGGTGTACCACTCCGGCCACCGGCAAACGAGCAGCCGCGCATCGAACCGCGACGAAGATGGCCACGCGGATCGCCCTGTGCCGAGCCACAGGTCGAGATCAACGGTGAACCCGGCGATGCGATCCTCTTTGAGCTCGACTGTCACCAAGGCCGTCGCCACCTGCCGATCATCCGTATTCGTCCGGCCGCGTGAACGACGAGACTCTGCGGCATGCTGCACCACCGGTCTGCGCAGATCGTCGAATTTGCGCGCCTCGCGTTCGTCTGCACGGACAAGGATTCCCCCTTCGCCTTGCCTTCGATGCAGTACCGGCTTCGACACCCTTCCCATTTGCGTGTACAGGCATTCACGCCGAAGGTCGGTGGGCCACTACACCCAGCGGAGAAGCGCGCATCCTGGAACGAAGTTCTACCAGGGTCAACATGGTCTCAATTGTTCGAATGAGTGACCGATGCATCGTTGTCATCTGCTCCGGCGGGGGACGGATCATCACGGCAAACCGTCTTGGCTGCCGATGTAGGTGTATGCGTCAATTCGTTTTGAAATCCCCGTCGGACGTGAAGCATTCCGCATGTAATATGCTGTACTCCCTTAGATCGAAGGGCATCCACTGCGAGTGCAATTATGATGCTAAGCCGAAGGACTATGGCGGCAGTTCCGGTATCTCTTGGCCGACTGTTGGTGACTGGCATAAGTAGCAGTCCAACGAGCACTGCGACCACAAAAGTCGGGATCAGCGGACCCCATCGTTCTATCACACCGGGCTAGGCTTGCTCCTACGCGAACGCAACCGCCTAATCCAACCCAATAGGTACGTTGAAAAAGCGGGCATCCTAATCGTCGGGTCCCAGGCTCGACCTGGCGGGAAGAAGTGTTGGTACACGCCTATTGCGGTCGCGCCGATTCCAACGGTAAGAACCATCCCCAACCAGGCGGCTAGGCCGTTTCTCCCAACGTAGTCGGCAGGACACGTCACAACCCTCCGCATTCATGAGTCGCATGATACGCTACCGCGCCCAGAGACCAGTCTTCGAACACGTTCGCGCGATAGCACGCCTGACATGGCGGTTTGAGAGGACGCCTTGCGATTTCCTTCTGGTAGAGCGTGTGCTCCCCCAATCCACTACTCCCTGCGACGCTTCCTACTTCCGAGATGTTGGAAGCGTTACGCCCGGTTGTCCGTGAAATGGGACCGTCCGGTGTCACTGACAAGCAAATACGTCGTTCCCAGCCGCGGGCACCAAGCTGGAAAGGACATGACCCCTACGCCGAGCACAAGGGTGCGGAAATGGAACTCTCAAT
>CAVZLD010000004.1:0-444735 GCA_963776055.1 uncultured Planctomycetaceae bacterium
AGGCCGCTGAGCCATTCGCTTACCCTCCAACGCATCCTCGAGCAAGGTGGTCTCATCCTCTCTCGAGGTCTGCTCCGCATCGTACTCGAAGCCCGGGCGACTGCAAAGGCGACCTGGGCCGCTCCGTCCGTCGAAGCCGGGTGGTTGACCGGGCCGTCGTGCATTAAGATGCCCCGAAATCCGGACGTCCGTGGGTACCCCATTGTCTGAGCTTGCTGTGCGACACGATTACATTTGCACGCCCGAGCATCTGCACCAGTTCTGTGAGACGCTGCGCGGTGTGCAGTTCATCGCCTTTGACACGGAGTTCGTGTCGGAGGATACCTATCGGCCGGACTTGTGCCTGATCCAGGTGGCGGCCGACGATCGCCTCGCGGTGATTGATCCACGCGACTTGGACCGACTGACACCGTTCTGGGAGGTCCTCTGCGATGGTGATCACCAGACGATCGTGCATGCGGGCCGAGAGGAATTTCGCTTTTGTCTTAACGCGGTCGGGCGCCGCCCGCGGCGTCTGTTCGACACCCAACTCAGCGCCGGCTTGATTGGGTTGGAATACCCCTCTTCGTATAGCAAGCTGATCACGCGCCTGCTGGACAAGGCCTTGGCGAAGGGGGAAACGCGGACGGACTGGCGCCGTCGCCCGCTGTCAGAACGGCAGATCGAGTATGCGTTGCAGGATGTGGTCTATCTGCAACCTCTCTTTCACGCCCTCTGGACTGAGTTGAATCGTTTGGGGCGATCGGAGTGGCTCGCCGAGGAAATGGAGAGCTGGCAGACCGAAATGGAGGCGGCCGAGGCGCGGGAGAACTGGCGACGTGTCTCCGGAACCTCCGGTCTGTCGGAGAAATCGATGCTGATCGTTCGCGAGCTCTGGCGGTGGCGTGAAGGCGAAGCGGAGCGGCAGAATCGTCCGCCGCGACGAATCTTGCGCGATGATCTCGTTGTCGAACTAGCCCGGCGAGCCAAAGGCGACGTGAAGCAGATTCGCGCGATACGAGGGATCGAGCGTGCCGTGGCACAGCGTCACTTCCCGATCATCGCGGACCGGATCCGGCGGGCGCTCGAATTGCCGCGAAGCGAGTGGCCGACCGCGAACAGTCCTCGGGGCTCCTCGCGTGCGAATCTCGTCAGCCAATTCGTCGCGACCGCCTTGGGCAGTATCTGTCGAGCCAAGCGGCTGGCGCCCAGCTTGGTCGGGACCGTGCAGGACGTGCGCGATCTGGTCGAGTACCGTTTGAATGGCGGTCGTGCGGCGGAGGGGCCCCCCGCCCTGGCGTGCGGTTGGCGAGCGGAAGTCGTCGGCCGTACGATCGATGATCTGTTGGCCGGGCGACTGGCCGTCCGCATTCGCGATCCCAAGGCGGATGAACCTCTCGTTCTGGAGTGAAGATGCCGCTAGTGAAGCGGAGCTTCCTGCGAATGCGGAGGGCCAGCTGAGTCCTCGACGAGGGGACGGGAAGCCTGGACCTCGACGTCACCATAGAATCGAGTCGATTCTTCCACGGCCAGCTTCGTCTCCGGGTTCCGGCATTCCAGTTCGGCGCGGAAAACATGATCCCCGGGACGGTTCGCCTGCGCGGCGATCTTGATCAGCATCTCTTGTCCGGGACCCAGGCGCGGAATGCGCTCCAAGACCACTTCGCCCTCGTTCATCGTGCCCTTCCATCCCCGAACGGCGACCGGCTCGATTCCCTCCGAGAAGTATCCGAGGACCGTGACGTTCTCCGCTGCTTTCGTTCCACGATTGACGATCCGCACCTCGTAGGTGACCTCGGCGCCGACCGCGACCGCTCCCTTGGGATCGTTGACCATCAGCTTCAGGTCGGCCAGCGATTCGACACTCGTGACGGCGGACGCCACCGCACTCAGTTCGCCGGCGGCGACAGTTCGCAAGTCCACCCGGTTGGCGCCCGGCGACATCAGCACGCATTCCAGCTCCAGCGCGCGACTGGCTCCCGGACGTAAGGTTCCGAGCTGCCACTGCACTTGTCCATGTTTCGCTTCGACCGTTGCGCCGTCACTGCAGGCGATCTGCTGCGCACCGGCCGGTAGAGTGGCCAAGGTGACTACGTCGCGGGCCGTGGCATCCCCATTATTGAAGACACGGATGGAGTAGCGCGAACGCGTACCAGCATATTTCATCGGGGGGCCCTCGACCAGCACTTCCAGGATGGCTCGCCGCACCAAGACGTCCTGCTGCGACTGGCAGTGCAGTCCGCCGTCCGCGGTTGCTTCGGCTCGAACCTGCAACCGTCCGGTCTGTCGCGCCGTCAATTCCACCTCGATCGTTTGGCGAGTGCCGGCTTCGATCGTTCCCAGGTGACGCACGCCGGCAGAACCTTCGCCGGGAACGAGCGGTAGCAGACTCAACACGACGTTTTCCGCCGCCCCGGTACCGGGGTTGGTGATCGAGATCGTGTAAACCTTCGTCTCTCCGTACTGCACGTCCTGTGCTCCGGAAATTGTCATGTCCAATTTGGGTTCCTGAACCTGGATCTGCGCCGTCGAAGTGGCCGGCGAGAACGTCCAGGTGACGCCCAAGTCCAACGGACGGCTTCCCCGAGGAATCAGCTCCAACGTGATTTTCTCTTGACCGCGGGCCGCGAGTTGACCCACCGTCCAGGTCAACGAAGAATCGCCTTGGTCGTCCGGTTGAATGTGGGCCGAGCCGAGCGTGGCCTGTTGCTGGACGACCTCCACCCAGTGGGGAATGTTCATCCGGATGACGACATCTTTCGCGTCAAATGCGCTCCGATTCGACACATCCACTACGTAAGACGATGCCTTGCCGACAACGATCGTGCGGGGACCACGAGTGGTGACCGACAGCACGGGGCTCTCGTGTGTAATCAGCACGCCCTCTTGCGTGCCGTCGCCCGCGGCACCGGTAGGAGCCGCTCGTCTCTACGATCGCGTTGGTCGTGACCGGTTCCGCGACCGATGGTGCCTGGTCTACGATGGCCGGCGTCGCCCGTCGGTTCGATCGGATTCGAGTTCCATGATCGGCGTCGTCGCCAACGGCTCCGCCGCGACCGGGGAATCGGTGACCTGCGCGTTGACGGGGCCCGGTGCGGTGGGAAGTTGCATGGAGGCTCGTGCCGGTAGAGGGGCTGAGCCAGTCGGTGGAGCGGTCTCGACCATCGGCGCTGCCCCTTGCATGATCGACGGCAGTTGGTCGACGGCCAGAGGAAGTGGTTCCACCGGGGAGTCGTCCGTCACGATCTCACGCACCTCGGTACCGATTGCCTTGTCTCCGGTCTTTGATGCGGGGCCGGTAGCACTCGCGGGGGGATCTGCTTGGGACCTTCTGCACCCGGCGGGCTGGCGGAGCACTGGGGGAAAGATCGTCGTAGACGACCGCCCGTCGCATTTCGAGGAGCCGTTTCGACACACCGGCCGACGGGGATTGCCCATCGCGCTCGGCCGGTCGTGTCAAAATGGGTCGCCTGACGCGTCGTCTGGCCCGACGCACCGTTTGCGGCACCGAGGGCTTCGACTGGCTGAACCAGCCGGCCGGCACGGTGGCCCGTCGATGAATGACCGGGGCCGCCGGTTGAGATGCGGCGGCTTTCCGTTGCGGCGGTTCGCTTGATGGCATTGCTGTCGCCGTTCGCCGTCACGGCCAGCAGCAGACTGGTCAGGATGGATACCGTGATCAGATGTTTGTGTGACATCGCTCTTTCCTGTCGGTTCAGGTTTGGACTTCAGGCGCGTGGTGTTTATCGGTTAGTCTGAACGCAGCGATTAAGTAAGATTTGCGGATTGAGAGGATTTTGCGGTCAGATGAGGGCGGCCCCAGGAAAAGGAGAAAGGGAACGGGTGAGTGGAATGGCCGAGTCTCGGCGCGAGAGAATCGAAGCGATGCTGTCGGAGGACCCGACGGATGATTTCCTACGGTATGGACTGGCGCTGGAATGGATCGAGGAAGGTCAGCATGAGCGGGGACTAGGCGATTTGCGGCAGTTAATGGAGCAAGAAGTCCCGTATTTGCCGGCCTTCCCCGTCGCCGGTAAGTTGCTGGCTCGTCTCGGTCGCCTTCGGAGGCCCGCGCGGTCCTACGAGCCGGCATCGAAACCGCTCGACAGCAGGGCGAAACACACGCCGCCGGCGAGATGGCCGAGTTTCTCACGGCCATGGGAGTCCCGCCCGACCCATCCTGAATTCGCTTGAGTGCCTGTTGCACGGACATGGAGCGCTCGTGGCGATACGTGTTCCGAGCAGAAAGGGTGACGAGACGCCACCGGGAAGCGCTTCGCACGGGAGTGCTGTGTCCCACTTTCGTTTTTCGAGCTTCGCCGACGCCCCCAATTCCTGGCGTTGACCAAGCACTATATCCACTCTCCGCGTCCCATGAGCTTCGGCGAGCAACGCAAAGCCGAGAAAATCCGGGCTCCTGTTGGTTGCCCGGGGCATCGGCTGCAGAGATCAATCGAAGGAAATCGAGCAGCAGCCCTGGCATGTGCCGGCAAGACCGCAGCTGTCACAACGTGGCATGCCACAGGCGGTCGCTCCGTCGCCACAGGCGGTCGCTCCGTCGCCACAGGCGGTCGCTCCGTCGCCACGCGCGACAGCAGCCCCCGTTCGTCACCATCGATACATCGTGAGACTGCACCTTCGCCGCGTAGAGTTTCGCCAAATCCGCAGTCAGCGTCTCGATCTCTGGCGTGATGGGCCCCAGAAAATAGAAAAACAAAGCCTTTCCATCGAATAATTGTTCCGACATCCAGCAAGATCGCTTTCTGACTTTCCTGCCGAAGTCGTTCGACACAAGCCGCGTACGCCTCACGACGCTTCTGTTCGAGCTGTTCCCAGGTTCGTTCGTCTTCGCGGGATACGGGGCGGAGGACGTTGCCATCCGGGGAGTCGGCTTGGCTCCCACCGTTCGTCGATCGCAAGACCTCGCCCACCTCCAAACCTCGCGGAGTCTGGCAGATTACGCGGCAGCCTCGACCGTATTCGGCATCGTCAAACGAGGCAAAGCGTCCGATCCGTCCGAGGACCCCGACGCGAATGTAATGGATTCTGGACACGTATGGTTCCCCTGCCGCGAAGAGTCTTGAGCCGTTCCGATCGGTCGCGGAGGTCGCTTCGAAATCCGCGGGAATGCTGCACCTGGTCAATTGCGAATAAGCTTGGCGATTTCCGCGACGTCTTTTCGCTCGCGGCGCCGTGGCACGGTGAGTGCTTCGCCATGCGGTGATCATTGTGGATTGTCTTGGCCGCGTGGCAAGTCGAATTCCCTCGCGGCGTTGGAAAGATTGTCGCTTGCCGGGGACCAGGGGCGGCTGGTACTCTCGTGGAGCACTGTCAACCGCGGCAGCCCATGTCAAGCTGTGGCGAAAGAGCGGTCGGCCGGATCCGCGGCAGGTGTTGTTCGTGTCCAGGAAAACTGTGTCCTTTCTCCGGCCTTGCAGGATTGAGAATGTGATGTCTTCTTCCACATCGATTGTCTCCGAATCTCGAGCCGCACATTGGCAACAGAAGGCCGATCAGGTTCTCGCCGGTCATCTCCTCACTCAAAGCGAAGGGCTGGAAGTGTTGCACGTGCCGGATGACCAGGTGCTCGAATTGCTGGCAGCTACCTATCGTGTGCGACAACGCTATTTCGGTAACACGGTCCAGTTGTACTTCCTGATGAATGCCAAGAGTGGACTCTGTCCCGAAGACTGTTCGTACTGCTCCCAGTCAAAAGTGGCGGCATCCGACATTCCACGATACAACCTGCTCCGCCGTGAAAAGCTCTTGGACGGTGCGCGGATTGCCTTCGAACGGAAGTCGAAGACGTATTGCATCGTGATATCGGCCCGCGGTCCCAACAACGTGAGATGCGTGCGATCTGCGAGATCGTTCCCGAGATCAAGCAGCAGTATGACTTGAAGATCTGTGCTTGCTTGGGATTGTTGGCAACGGAACAAGCCCGGCAACTGAAGGCCTGCGGCGTGGACCGAGTGAATCACAACGTGAATACCGGCCCGGAGTTTTACGGACAAATCTGCAGCACGCACTCTTACCAGGACCGAATCGACACGCTCCAGGCTGTTCGCTCGGCTGGTTTGGAACTCTGCAGCGGCGGCATCGTGGGGATGGGCGAACGAGACGAAGACCTGGTTCGGAATGGCGGTCGAACTGCGTAAGCTGGCGGTCGAATCGATCCCCATCAACTTTCTGCACCCGGTCGTCGGGACGCCTCTCGAGGGGCAGAATGATCTGAATCCGCGATACTGCCTGAAGGTCTTGGCGATGTTCCGGCTGGTGAATCCGACCAGCGAGATTCGGATCGCGGGCGGGCGGGAATTGCACTTGCGCAGCCTGCAACCGATGGGGCTCTATGCGGCGAACTCGATCTTCGTGGGCGACTATTTGACGACACAGGGGCAGGCACCCGAAGCGGACTATCAACTGATCCAGGACCTCGGGTTTACCATCACGCGATCCGAAGAAACCGCCAGTTGCCTCCCCTCCGATGAGCCCCAATCCGCGTAGGGACTGCGGCAAGAGTTCAAGCCGGACCTCCGACTTCCGCTGGTGCGTGTCGCATGGACATGTAGCGTTCGGGGCGACGTTTCTTCCGAGCAGAAAGGGCGACGAGACGCGACTGGGAAGTGCCACGCGCGGAAATGCGCCGCGGCTGTCGCGTTATTTTGGATCAATCGCTTTCGGTCGCGCGGGATCCGCTGTTTCAGGTTTTCGACACCGACGTAAATCTCCGCGTTGGGGTTGTCGGTGACGAGTCGCTCGGCCAACTCACGCGTGGCGCGATATCGCTCGACGGGCATCGGATGAGACCGTAGAAAGCTGGGGAACGGCATCGGCTGCATTCCGTCGCGCTGGTGCAGTCGCAAAAACAGCTTCGCCAGTTCTCGCGGATCGTACCCCGACTTCCAGGTCCACTGCACCGCATCCTCGTCAGCCTGCGTCTCATCCTCGGGGCGAAAGGGGCGGCCGAGCGTGCGGGCGATTCTCATTCCGATTCCCATCATCTGACGCGGATCGGTTGAGCGGGATGGATTTGTCAGTTGTTGCTGAGTCTGTTTCCAGGCCCGCAGGCGAACCAGGGCGTGACCACGATCCAGGTGAGACAGTTCGTGTCCGACAATACCGACCAGTTGTGCCTCGTTCTCGACAAAGTCCAGTAGGCCTCGGTAGAAGACGATCAAACCGCCGGGAAAACAGCGTGCCTCGGTGACGGGGGAATCGACGAGATAGATCTTCAGCTTCTGATAACGCTGCGGTTGTTGCATCTGGGGTTGCACGGTTCGGATCAAGCGCCCGGAGATAACCGACATCCTTGCCCCGTTCCCAGACGCGAATGTTGCTGCGTTTCAAGTCCTGCAGAAGCAAATCGATCGCCTGCTGGCCGAGTTGACGCTCCTCTCGCAGTGAAACCGGAATCGACGCGAGTCGTTCTCGTTCCTGCTCCGAGAGCGGTGGTAGCAGGTCATCAAAGAATTGGTCCAGTTCCGGGATTGGAAAGTCCGCCTGGGCGAAGACCGCGGGTGAGAGAAGCCAAGTCGGGATGCCGACGAGGAGCCACAACAGAAGACGCAGGAGTATTCGTGGATGCCGAACACGGCATCCCACGGAACGACCACGCTCGGAGGCTCCCGGGCTGTTCGATTTCCTCATCGTGACCAAATCCGCGAAGCCGATAGCGAAATGCAGGTGCATCCTCCCCTCCCCTCCTCTTTCTTCAGCGTGGCCACGACCGGCTCGGGCGTCAAGAGAAGAATGGGCCGGGTGGCAGAATCGTCTGTCCCAAGGATCATCTCCCGCGCAGTAGGGTTGAAATCGCGCGTCGCGTGTGCGTACATCGCTTCCTCCGATTTTCGCCACGCAGGGGGGCTGATTCTTGATTGTCCTGCGGGGCACAACCTCTCGCCCGTTGTCTCGTTGGCAAGCCACTGGTACGCTCTACAAAAACAATCTTCAAGATGGTTGGAGCAGGAATCAAATGGGAGACGTAGGAATTACACTGGATCGTCTTCGGTCGTTTGATACACCGACGATGTGCAATGTGATTGAGTTGTTCGAAATTCGCAGCCGTAATCAGGGTTTCATGGACGGGCGGATTCGAGCTGCCTTTCCGGAACTGCCACCGATGGTAGGTTTTGCTTCCACAGCTGCGTTTCGCTCGGATGTCGCTCCATCCGCGGCCGAGGGGTACGGAAGTCTCGAGAAACAATTGGAGCTGATGACGAGGTTTGCAGAGTCTACGGTTGTCGTGTTCCAGGATTTGGATGATCCGGTCGTGGGAGCAACATTCGGCGAAGTGATGTGTTCCACGTATCGTGCCTTCGGCTCGAGCGGCTTGATTACCAGCGGCGGGGGACGTGACCTGGCGCAAGTGGCTGCATTACGCTACCCGGTATTCACCGGAAGCACGGTCTGTTCGCACGCGGATTGCCATATTCTGCATGTGGGTTTGCCTGTCCGCGTTGGTGGACTGACGGTCGAAACGGGTGACCTGTTGCATGGGGATGCCAACGGGGTCACGAACATCCCGCTGGAAATCGCCTCCGAAGTAGCGGATGTGGCGGGCGAATTCACGGAGGCGGAGCGGATTGTGCTGGATTACGTGCAGTCCTCGGAAGAGAAGTCGATCCAGGAATTTGGCGAGCGGAGCCGAGCCATGTCGGCGGCGATTCAGAAGCTGCGTCAACGAGTTTCACGCAAACTTTGAAAGGAAGGTCGTCGGTGAGTGACAGTCGAAAGCTGCCCGGTGTTCGTCAGTTTGACCTGAGCGGAAAATCCGCCGTCGTGACCGGTGGAACAAAAGGTCTGGGCCAGGCGATGGCCGCCGGCCTCGCCTCGGCCGGTGCGCAAGTCCTACTGACCAGCCGGCATGGTGACGAAGCGGAACAGGTTGCGGCGGAGATCGCGCAAGACTTCGGCGTGAAGTGCATCGGGATGCAGGCAGACGTGACACGTCCGGAAGACACCCAAGCGATGGTCGATCGGGCGGTGGCTGAGTTGGGTGGAGTCCAGATCCTGGTCAATAACGCCGGGGTTAATACACGTGGTCCTATCGACGAGCTGACCTACGAACAGTTCCAGCAGGTGCAACGCGTGAATGTCGACGGCGTGTGGCTTTGTTGCCGAGCGGTCGTTCCCGGCATGAAAAAGGCCGGCGCCGGGCGGATCATCAATCTCGCCAGCACGCTGGGAGTCGTCGGCTTGCAGGACCGGACTCCCTACGGTTCCAGTAAGGGCGCGGTGGTGCAAATGACACGCGTACTGGCCCTCGAGCTGGCTCCTTGGAAGATCCTCTGCAACGCGATTTGTCCCGGCCCGTTTCTGACGCCGATGAACGAACCCATCGCAGAGACCGAAGAAGCACGGAAGTTCATCATCGGTGCTGTTGCGCTGCAGCGCTGGGGACGATTGGAAGAGATCCAGGGCGCCGCGATCTTTCTGGCGAGCGACGCCGCCAGCTACGTGACCGGTAGCCTGCTGATGGTGGATGGCGGCTGGACCGCTCGCTGAAGCGGCAGGGCGGCCCTGCTCTCTCCAACCACCCACCTGACGTTTATCCCGTCTCGTAACCGCCCGCCACGAACGCGAGGATGATGTCATCGGAGGTAAATTCTCCGTCGCCATTCCAGTCCCCTTCGGCCCAGGAACCGTTGCCAAAGATTTCGTCTTCGTACTTGCCTGCCTGAAACACTTGAACGAAATCGTTGGAATCGAACAGCCCATCTAGATTGGCATCGCCAAAGGTCGTTCGGAGGATCGACCGCACCAGGAATTCGTGATCCTGGCTGTCTACTTCTGCGTCGGCATTCAAATCAAACGCCGGATGGGGAACCGGTTGTCGCATCTCTGCGGCAAGCAGATCGATGTCCTGATCGTTCACTGTACCATCGAGATTAAAATCTCCTGGTTGGCTCACCCCGCCCGCAAACTCTCCCGGGTTGGGCGCGTCTGCCTTCCATGAAGCGGCGAAGTTCCCGTGCATGGCCGCGGCCACGCGCTGCAGCGACGGGCCGTCGCCCGCTGCTGCCTTCGGCCACGGCGGCAGATTGTCATAGATGACTTCGTCTTCGACCAAGCGGGGAATCGTGCCGGGGTCGTCCATGGGCGGATCATCCGGTCGCTGCAGCGTAATCCGCTCGTCGCCGTCTGCCAGACGCCCTCGGAAGGGACCGACAAGCGGCACGGACGGTTCCAATTGATAATGGATCGCGAACGCAGCTCGCAACGATTCTGCTTCGGGTGCCCCCGGATCGAACGAGACGATGACCAACGATTCGCCCGGTGGCAATTGCTGGCCGTCGGAAAACTCAAAGTCGATTCCGCCACGGATCCGCCATTCGTTCAGTTCGACCGGTTGATTCGTGGCATTCGTGATCTCCACGAACTCCAAATCCTGCGCGGTGACCTGCGGATCTGCCGCCAACGCGTCATCCGAGGGAGCGGTCGGCTGGTAATGGATTTCACTCAAGAACAGCGATCCCACGCGAGGTGCAGAATTTGCGCTGCCCAGCGTGACCGACTGCATCGGCGTCAAGCGACCTTCGCCATCGGGTGTTCGTCCCAGCGATTCTCCGTTGGCGGTGGCTGGAAAATGTACATCATCAACGAAGTGAAGCGATCCGCTCGCGCCATCGTGAATGGTCAGCCACACGTCATCGCCTTCGGCTCCGTTGAGTGCAAAGTGATGGGGCCCGGGATCTAAGGGCGTCGGATTGAAATCGCTCTCATCAAAGACGATGTATTCTCCCGGCCCTAGCCGCACGTCGTCCGGGATGCGGAACTTTCTCAAGTTGGTCACGGCGTCACTCAGGTACCAGCCGCCGATGTTCAGGATGTCCGATCCGGTATTGAGCAGCTCTATCGAATCCGGCTGCGTTACGGGTGGGTCGGTGTGACTGAGTACTTCGTTGATCACGATGGGAATCGTCGGCAGTCCGGCGAATCCGGGTGAGCCTCCCAGGGCGGTGCTGCCCCGCCAGCGATAGGATTTTCCGAGTTGATCTGCGGGCGTGTGGTGGGGATCGATTAGCTCTAGCGTTCCGCCGATTCCATCCGCGCGCTGCGGCCAGATCGCGTTGTCGCGATAGGTCATCTCCAGCAACGACGCGGCCAAATACGTCCTGCAGTTTGATCGTCTCACCGCCATTGTTCAGACTGCCTGCATCGAATTCTCCGAGAATCGGCAGTTCTTCCCCATATCGCAGCACAAAGGCTTCACGATTCTTGACCAGAAGCCCGAATTCGCCGGGTGCGAGTTGTTGCGACGAAAACTGATGTTCGATGCCGTCGACAAACTCGAGGCCCACCAGGTACGCGGTTTCTGCTCCAACGTTCTGGATCTCCAGGAATTCGAAATCGCTATCATCCAATAACTCTTGCTGCGCCAACTCAGCTGCCGTGGGTGCGTGAGGATGATAGTTGATTTCACTGATCACGAGTTCTGGCATTTCGGTCAGATAGGTGCCGGTTGTCATACCCGACCACGTCTGTTGGGTTGGGTGGAACAGACGCGCAGTGAGCTGCGTGTTGTGGTCAATCGTGATCGGTCCCGTGTAGACCTGCACATCGGACGGCAGATCCACGACATTGCCCGTCAGGACAAGCTCCGCATCGATCAGGAAATCACTGCTGCCGAGTGAGTCGTTCATCCCCTGCAGAACGAGCACATTCTGTCCCGCGTGCAGCAGCGGTAGAGCGGCGGTTGACGTCGAAGTCCAACAGTTGAATCGCCTGCCCGTCGCTGTGAATTTGCGTAGCATTCGCATCAAATGGGAGAGGGTTGATCGGCATTGCTTGGGCCATCCCGGCTGCGTTGGCCCGCGCGATTTCTACCGGTAGGTTAACGGCTGATGACCAGAGGTACGCAACGAAGCCGTCGTCATAGCGCATCCGTAGCGTCATCTGGTTGGCGTCGGAAAGCTCTTCCGCAGTCACGTGGAACGGAACTCGAATGTAGACGGACGTCATTTTGTCGTTCATCTCCGCTTCGACATCCGTGCGAATAAACCGACGATAGGTCGTGACTTCGTCGTAGCCCACTCCCAGTTGACCGGTCGTCCAATTCTCCCCCCATTGATCCGAGTGTGTACTCGGGATGGAGAAAGCAGTCGGTGGGATTCGGTAGATTCACTCCCTGGCAGGCATCCATCAGTCGATTGTCGCTCGGGACCCACACCTGAGCGTCTGCTCCGGAGGGAGACAGGATCACTTCGGGTGCCACCAATCACCGGTCGGATCGGATCCGATCCGTCCGTGGTGTAATACGCCTCCCAGCCGGGTGGGACTTCCATGCGTGACTTGCGTCGGTTGTGGCACGATGCCTCCGGCCGGATCCAATGTCGGGGCCCGCAGGAAACTGCGTGTCGATCCAAGCCGTCCGACGTTCAACGAAGTCCCGCATGATGTAGATGTAGTCGGAGTACTGCTGGGGACGCCCGTTGCCGGGCAGCGGTGACGAGGGACAGTCGCCCTGGCCGAAGAAACAGTTTGGCCAGAGGTAGTTGGTCAGTGTGCCCCACTTGTCAAAATTGCGCGACAGCGGATTGGAAGGCTCCCCGGCGGCCGGGTTCTCCAATCGGGGGTTACCATCGGACAGCATCGCTACGGCCTGATCGATGTCGGCCAGCAGGGCCTCCGTGGCAAAAACCGTCTCGCGCAGCTCGTTCCAGCGGTCGATCACCTGCTGCTCGAAGGCGGGGTCTTGGAACAGTCGATCCCAGTACGGATAGCCCCCGCCGCCGACGCCGTCGTGATACCATCCGTCCGGATAGGCACCGCGAAGGTAGTTGCCATTGCCCAATGACAGATTGTAGTCCCAGGCGGGGCCTTGCTCGATTTTGCCGTCGCGGTCCTTGTGGTAGTAGGTGCTGAGACGGAACCCGTCAATGTTCTTGGTCATTTCGACCAGCAGCCAGGTATCGACCCAGGAGTCGACATCGATGTATTGGCGATAGCCCAACTCAGGGTTGGCGAAATCGGGTCCGAACAGCGCTGCTTCAAACTCGTTCAAGTGACCCCGCAGCCAGTCCTTCTGTTGTTGCGTGATTTCCTGATCATCGGGTTCGACCATCCGGAGTTCCTGGCCGCTATCGGTTTGGAAGGGAGCATCGCCCGCTCCCGGCTTGTCCTTCTTCCAGATGTAGCCTCCGGTGATCGTCTGCCCATCGTTGTCGGCAGGAGTGATCTCGGTGATATCGACTCGTTCTTCGTCCCGCTTGATTTTTTCCAGCAGCACGTACGTTCCCAGATAGTCGCCGCGGAAATTGAGCGGACCTCCATTCTGATTCAGAAACACCTCCACGAGACGGCCTCGCGGGGCATACAGCCCCATCTTGTTACTCCACAGGAACGTCAGGTAGTTGTTCAGTTGCGTCTTGTCGGAATAGGGGCCGTTCAGTACCCAGTCGGATTCCGCCGGCAGACCGAAGAAGGAGGCGGATCGGTCGTCCGGCTCGATCCGCGAGCGAGGGCTGGACATCACTGTTCGTTTCATCCCACAATTCGAGCGCATATTGCTTCTTGGCGAACCCTTGCGACGTTTGACCACGAATCCGCATGCCGCCTCGGCCGCCGAATTCGGGGGCTCTCCAGGATGTCCGCGCGACCGTCCTCCCCCGGATCGATGAAGACTCCGGTCACCGGAACCAGCCGCCGGTCTTCGGAATGGACGTTCTTGCCGAACGAGTCGAAGATCATGAGCGGCAGATTGGAATCAAATGCCCCGCCCTGCTCAAAGTTGGTCAGGCTGGAGTCGACGAGCAGGAAGCTCTCACTGTGGACCGGTCCGGCTCCTTTGGTCGGCCTCGAACGCTCGAGCTCGAATCCGCGTCGATGAGCTGATCCGCAGGGGACCGGTGTATCTTGTCGAGTTTTCGTCTGGCAGGTCTCCGTTGGTGGTGTAGCGAATCGTCGCTTCCGGCGAAGGCGGCGTCATGACCAGATCGAACGGCGTGACAAAGGTCTGTGTCGCTTGCGAAAACAGCACGGGACCCGTGGGTGGCGCATCCCCCAGTCCGTTGATGGCACCGGGCGTCGGACGGCTGAAATACCGCAACGGTCCCTGCTGCTGACGTGTGCCCTGCAATGTGGGTCGCAGCAGGAAGTCGGCATCGTCGACTGCGCTGTTCAGGCCGTGGATGGCCAGGACATTCGCGCCCGGGCGGAGCATGTCGGCCTGATCCGTCAGATCGAAATGGGTGGCTTCCAAGCCCAATTGCCCGGCTCCGCTGGTCAAATCGAAACGCCGCACCTCGTGCGCCGTTGTAAGCACTGCCGGTTCCTGCGGTCCACCCGGTCCACAACTCGGTCACGCCGCCGAAGAGGGCGGCCAGATCGACTTGTGCAGAGACTACCGGCTCGTCCGGCTGTGATCGTTCTCTGCAAAAAACACACTCAGCGTTTCGGTCAGACCGTCGTACTCGACCCACACGTACCGCAGATTGACGCCTGGCCCAGGTTGGCCGGAAAGGATGGCGTGGCCGTTGAATCGCTGCACCGCGGCGCGCGCCAGATTGCCGTCGGTGCTCGTGTCAATGCCCACATGCGTCGGCAGCGTGTCATCCGGATCAAACGAACCAGTTGCGCCCGTGTCGAATTCAACCGCCAGGAACGACATCCCCGTGGAATCGAGTCCCAATGCGCCGCCAGCTCCACCCAGTCGTGTCTCTCCGCCGGTCTGAAGGACGAGCGTCATTCCCTCACCGCCGCGTCCGTCCTCGTCGAGTGCTCCTCCAGGCGAGTGGACATCGATCACCATTGCGGCTCGAAAGGTATAGTCGCGGCCGAAAGTCACGGGTTCCGTGCGCCAAGCTGCTCCGCTCGAGTCCTCCGCCGCAGGGGTCAGTTGCAGCCGGTTCCCGACCCAACGAGCACCGCCGAGCAGCGTAAATTCATCACGGTCGTCGGGGTCGTCAAAGCTGTCAAATCGCAATGCATCAATGATGCCGCCGTGGGGGCGCGTGGCGGTTGCGCTCCAGGACAGCTCGTCCGGTGCATTCTGCCGAGCCACTTCTTGTCCATTGAGGTAGGCCACCATCCCATCGTCGAAGTGCACGGCCAGGTCCATCGAATCGATCGGTGACACTGTACCGTCAATCGAGAACTCCGTTCGCAGGTAGGCCGACGCAGTCTGACCTTGCATCGACCCGGTGTTGCCCCCGCGGCCAATCAGCGGCCCGAAGTCGCCGTCGTCGGGGTGGGGGTCGAAGCCAATTGCCGCAGGGACCTCTTGCCAAGAGGAACTATCGAATCCCGGTTGTCCCCATTCGCTCGCTGGCACATCGGTCGTGGGCGAGGTGGGCAGCAGTAGTCGACTGGTCGTTTCCGGCGGCACGAGGACCGGTTGGGACTCTCGTCTGTTCGGGCCCGTAAGAAACGTCCGTGTATTGCGCAGGAAAAGGATTGAATTGATCGACGATCTGTGCCCCATCGGGTGCCACGAGCGCCAAGTATTCACCGTCGGCGTTGAGTTTGAAATTGGAATGCAACTCGCGGCCCGAATCGTCGCGGTCCTTGCCCGAGGCGAAGACGATCAACGAGTGCCCTGGCTCCAGTTGGCCGGCGGGAAACTCCCATTGTGTCAAGCGGTCGGCTTTGTCGGTGAGATGCCAACCTTCCAGATCCACCGTCGTCGTACCGCGATTGTAGATTTCGATCCAATCCGATGCGTCGCCATCCTCATCCTTGAGCGTCGACTGGTTGTCCGCCATGATCTCGGCAATGACCAGATCGCCCGCCAGCGGCAAACGCGGTTCCAAGGCCTCCAGCCGATGCACTCGTTCCATTGCCAGTCTTCGCCGGCGCGAGGAGGTGAGCTTGTGTGCTGCCAAACGACGTCGACTCGATCGATTCCCGATTTCCCTCCTGCGAAAGAACCGCACGGATCACTCTGCCTTTCTGCTGTCACGACCGACAACTTCGCAGCCCGCTGCCTGGGCACAGACGAAGCCGCGAGGATCTTTGCGGCGAAGAAAAGAGCCATCCGCGATCGAAGTCGCTCGATTCGCCCGAAAAGACGCAGCTGAGTGCGAGAAATGCTCCGCCGGAACATGCGGGATTAGCTCTCCGCCGTACCACAGATCTGCCGCCTCTTCACCGTTTCATCGCCCAAGATTGATACTAGACCAAGCGAGCAAATGCAGCAAGTTCTTGGGTCTTGGCGACGCGACGCAGGTATGAGTCAAGAATACGGTAGCCAACCGTTTATGTCCGGCGCGTAGATCGATTCGCCGTCTCAATCGTTGTCGCTCCCATCGCACCATAAAAAAAGCCGGGCAGGCGTGTAACGCCGTCCCGGCTTTCGATCTCGGTACAAGAATCAGTCCAACCGTCGTTCGACGGCTGTTTTGTGTTAGCTTCTGCGTCGGCGACTGATCAGCATCAGCATGCCGCCAAGTCCCAACAACGCCAGCGACGCGGGTTCGGGCACGACGAGCAACTCGACCTCTGCGATCTGCATGCTGTTCGCCACGGCCGCATCCTTCAAAGTCGGGAACGTGATCTGATAGTGCTCAAATGGAAGGTCGTTGGTGAACGACACCTCTTGCAAGAAAGCACCCAAGTTGCCGGTCGGCGGGATCGCGACGACATCACCACCCTCGTTGCGTCCTTCGGGAAGCGCCAGGTTGCCCGACGCGATCGCGGTCCACGGACCGTCGATGCTGTCGTTCGATCCCAACAGCTGATAGCTGGCCGGGTCTCGCTCTGGGGAGTCGTTGGCGGTGTACAGACGCAAACCGATCACCGGTTCGCTGCTTGGGTTTGCCGAAGGCGTGACGGCAAAGCCGGAGGACAGATCCAAGAAGTTCAGGTACTTCTGTCCGACATCGTCAATTGCCTTCTCCACGGGTTCGCCTGCCGGCGGTGGGCCTGCGTCGCCGTCGCCCTGGTTGATGCCATCGACAATCGCGATGGGATCGCCGGGGCGCGTGATGTCGATGAACGCGCCAGAAACAGCGTTCACCGAAAACATAACGAGAACCAAGGCAACAACACTACAAGATGCAGTTCTCATGTGTTCAGTCTTCCTACGTCAAAAGTACCGAGTCGATGAATATCAGTGCGCGAGGCAATCTGTGACTACAGAGCCGATGGTAAATTAGGAGGAATGCATTGTCAATAAGCAAAATGGAGAATTTGCGGATGTTAAGGGTTTTGAACGGTCCGCTTCAGAGGATAAGGTCGAACGCACGAAAGGGGAGGTGGACCGACGGCAGGCAAAAGAAAAAGCCGGGAAGACAACAGGCGTTCTCTTCCCGGCTTTCGATCTCGGTACCACAAAACCGTCGTTCGACGGCTGCCTCGTTATTAGCTTCTGCGTCGGCGGCTGATCAGCATCAGCATTCCGCCGAGTCCCAGCAAAGCCAGGGAGGTGGGTTCGGGAACGGCGACCAGGGCAATGTTGTCCAGATCACCATCGACGAAAGCGCCGCCGGTCCGGCCACCGGCGATGACGCGATAGCTCGGCAACGAAGCCAGGTCCAGCCCGGGAACCGCGAGGTCCGTCACGACGGAGTGAATCGAGGTCGGACCGTTGATGTCTTCCAACAGCGTCACGTCGACCAGCGCGTTGGCTCCATCCGGCTTGACATCGACGATTGCTCGGTGCCAACGGTTGTTGTTCAGGTCCATCATGGGTTGCACATCCAGTTCGGCGATCATCGTATCGTCCCAACTGACTTGTACGACGTCGACTTTGTCGAAGACCCGCAAGCCGACTGAAAAGGCGTCGGCGAACGGACCACCCCGCTCCCAGTCGTAAGGCACCGCACTACCACCATCGCCTGCCCCGGGGTTCGCCGCCCCCGAAGCTCCGTAACGCTCCGTCGCGAAGATACCGATACCCACGCCATCGGCGGCCGAACCGCAGCAACCACCCGCTGCATCATTCGCCGCATTGTCGGTCATACGGAAGTCAAACGCCAACTTCATGCCAGCCGGCGAAGGTCCCGTCGTCGAGGGATCTTCATCAAAGGCGATCGAGTTGTTGTTGCTGCCGGTCAAATTCACCAATCGAGCGTACGTGTTGGTGGAACCTCCCGTGAGAATCGCGGGTGGATCGCCGCTGCTGTTGGTGAGTGTGTACGGAACAGTGCCAGCTCCATCAAAGTCTTCCAAAAAAGCAGCGTTCGCACCGGCACACGCCATGCTTAAGACCGCCAGAAGCACGGCAATACAAGATGCAGTTCTCATGAGCTCAACCTTCTTTCTAAAAAAGTACCGAGTCGATCTATATCAATGCGCGAAACAAAAAGACAAGGTGCAATCGGCGACGCGGTAGTACTTTGCTCATCGAGCGAACACGCAGCGGTCAGACGGCCGCGTTGCAGCCACTTCAATGGCTCTTGAGGTTAGCCATTACAAGGCAAAGAAAGCTAATTGTGCGTCGTCGACTTGACACTTTCGTTCTTACGAACCAAGTCGATTTGTTCGCGTCATTAGCAGGCCTTTAGAGATGTGAGAATTGTAGTAATTAGCTACCTTGCTTCGCTCGAGATCAAGTTACACGCCTTGGTCTACGTCCTGTGCCTATGGTGCTGAGAGTAAAATGGCGACAATGAAATGTCAATTAGCAAAATGGCGATTTTGCGGATGTCAAGAATTGTGAACGGCACAAAGAAGCACGGCCTTTCGGTATTCACCGGAAGGCCGTTGGGGTCTGTCATTGGTTGTGGTGATGGCGGGAGACTAACCGCGACGGCGGGCTAGGCCCACCAGGCCGGCGAGACTTAACAGAGCCAGCACCAGGCTGCTCGGTTCCGGGACGGCTTGCACCGCTCCGGGGAATGCGCCGATTTCGTAGCCGCCGTCCACAAACGCCGCCACGAAGTCGCCGGAGTCGAACACCAGGTCCGCGTTCCAGTCGCCCTGCGCCCAACCGGCTGTTTCGCCCGTCTCGTACAAACCTTCCACGAACACGGCCACGAAGTCGCCCGAGTCGAACAAGCCGTTCAGATCGGCATCGCCGACCCAGGTGCTTTTCAAGTCGTGCAGCCAGAAGATCC
Organism: uncultured Planctomycetaceae bacterium; assembly: GCA_963776055.1. GTDB lineage: Bacteria > Planctomycetota > Planctomycetia > Pirellulales > Pirellulaceae > CAVZLD01. Next base: position 18,978 of record CAVZLD010000004.1, read on the forward strand.
GATCGTCACCATTGACAAAACCGTCTCCGGTCAGATCGAACTCCGGTGGATCCTGCCCACCGGCAATCTCCACCGCCTGCAGGTCCAGGTCTTCCGCATCCAACTCGCCGTTGCTGTTGTAGTCACCAGGCAGTCCAAAGGGTTCTGTTGCCAAAAAGAAATTATCAATCTCATAGTTGTCGTATGCACCACCCGTTCTCGCAGCGAATGCCGGACGGATCGTGCCGATTTCCGACAGTCCCTCAATAACGCCGTCGAACGCAATGTGTTGACTCCCGTCAACGCCATCGGTAATCACGATCTCGACGTTGTCCCCATTGATAGCAACATCCGTGCGATGCCATACAGCAGGATCGTCCGTGACAAAATCCCAGTCTTCCAGAGCAAAATTGGTTTGGCTCAATTTCAATCCATCAAAGTGAACCGAAACATGGTTGCCGGTGGGAACCGTCAAGTTCTCGAGATCATCTGCGGGGTCAGTACCGGGGTTGTAGGAGTCAAACGAGAGGCCGAAGGCGCCCGTCAGATTCGCTTCTTCGTGTGGTCCAAAGTCAATCGTCGTCGCTCCCGTTTCGCCATAAACGTCGGTGGGCACCAGGAGGAACGACATACCATCCGCCCGATTATCATTTTCATTGAGTCCACGAAAATTGAAGCGCAGCGTACATCTCAGTGGACGCCTCACCACCGTCATAGTCAAAAGCGACTACATTGCTAGCGCCTTCGACTTCCTCGGTGATACGCAAATAACCTTCTGTGCTCCCTTCGCCGCCCACTGGGACCAGGGCAGGAGGCAACTGACCTCGTCGCCAAGTGGAATAGGGAGAACCACCCAACAACTCCAATTGTGTTAGTTCTTTTGCCCCGGGAGTAATGCTGATCGTTGCGGTAATGACGTCGCCCAGTTCTAGTGTGTTGAAGGCCCAATCCAGGCCCGTGTTCGGATCTGTCGTTCCTTCGTCAATGCTTCTGCTCGCGACCACCGCTTCGTTGAAGTGAAGAGAGACGGAATTACCGCCTTCCCATCCACTGTCCCAGATGTCGAGACCGACACCAAATGAACCATAGTAAGTCGGCTCTTCTGAGACACCGGGGCCGACGATTCCCGTTTCTCCATGGAATTCCGTGGCCAAATAGGAGAACCCCAAACCATCTGCATAATCATTCGCTGGGTTGGCCGCCCCCCAAATCCGGAAGGGGAATGTGAAAGTGACCTGGTCATAGCTGTCGCTGTAGACTACGTCCCAGGCGGCTGCCGATTGAATGTTGCCAAGTCCATCCTCGGTCATTGTGATGAAAGCGTCGTCTAATACTCGATCGGGTATGTAAACGCCGTTACCTCCAACGGCGGGAAGCGGATCAACACCATAGAGCACGTTGGTGTCAGCGCCACCCGAAGTGTAGGTGGCCTGGATTGGACCCACTTCCGAATCAACAGTCGCGCCCCCAGTGCGCCCCGCAAATTGAGGACGTCCGGGATAGGCAGAAAGCCCGTTGACGGGAAAGTCGACATACGGAGTGATTACATCTCCATCTTCATTTTCCAACACAACCGTCACCAGAGCCTGGGGCTCGACAATGGGCGGAAATGTCGCCGAGAAATCCTGCTGATAGTTCTGCGCTGGAACCAGGGCAGGAAGAGCCACCGTCGCGAGAAAAGCGAAGGTGAGATGCAGTACAACACGTTGTCCTCGATCCATTGCCTTCATTCCTTTCAAGTGCGTCACAAGAATTTCCTCTATTCCGGAAAAACAAAGCCGGGCAGGCGTGTAACGCCGTCCCGGCTTTCGATCTCGGTACAAGAATCAGTCCAACCGTCGTTCGACGGCTGTTTTGTGTTAGCTTCTGCGTCGGCGACTGATCAGCATCAGCATGCCGCCAAGTCCCAACAACGCCAGCGACGCGGGTTCGGGCACGACGAGCAACTCGACCTCTGCGATCTGCATGCTGTTCGCCACGGCCGCATCCTTCAAAGTCGGGAACGTGATCTGATAGTGCTCAAATGGAAGGTCGTTGGTGAACGACACCTCTTGCAGGAAAGCACCCAAGTTGCCGGTCGGCGGGATCGCGACGACATCACCACCCTCGTTGCGCCCTTCGGGAAGCGCCAAGTTGCCCGACGCGATCGCGGTCCACGGACCGTCGATGCTGTCGTTCGATCCCAACAGCTGATAGCTGGCCGGGTCTCGCTCTGGGGAGTCGTTGGCGGTGTACAGACGCAAACCGATCACCGGTTCGCTGCTTGGGTTTGCCGAAGGCGTGACGGCAAAGCCGGAGGACAGATCCAAGAAGTTCAGGTACTTCTGTCCGACATCGTCAATTGCCTTCTCCACGGGTTCGCCTGCCGGCGGTGGGCCTGCGTCGCCGTCGCCCTGGTTGATGCCATCGACAATCGCGATGGGATCGCCGGGGCGCGTGATGTCGATGAACGCGCCAGAAACAGCGTTCACCGAAAACATGACGAGAACCAAGGCAACGATAACACTACAAGATGCAGTTCTCATGTGATCAGTCTTCCTACGTCAAAGAGTACCGAGTCGATCAGTTCGTGTTGTGCAAAGCCAAAGAATATGGATTCAAAGGTGCGGTCGACCACGCGGTAGTACTTGGCTCAAGTAGCGGACAAATGGGTCACGCAAACGCGTCCAAGCACTCTTCATGACCGAATGGACCGGCCAAGCGAAGGCAATAGAATGCTAATTGTGCGTCGTCGACCTGACACTTTCATGCTGGAAGTTCAAGTCGAGTCATTCGCGTCATTAGCGGGCCTTTCTAGAGGAATGAGAACTGAACTGATTAGCAACCCTGCCTGTCCGGGGATCAAGTTTTGGCTCTTGGTCCACTTCCTTAAGTGATGAAACAGATGATAAAGGCGCCCCGGGGCGATGTCAACAAGCAAGTATGGCGAATTTGGGAGTGTTAAGAAGAGTGAACGGCCATGCGAATGGCGATGCGTTGTCTAGTTCGACAAGGACGCCATTGTAGGTTTCTACGCGGTGTAAAGGCGGGGGGATGACCCGATCTTTTGCAGTGGTGGATGCGTGTGGGAGGCGGATGAAGAATTGGGAATTGCGGCTTGTGTGATGGCCTGGAAGGCCATCTTACGGGACAGTCTGGAAGACTGTCCCACTCGGTTGGGTCGCTTCTTCTTGCGATCCAGTCCGGAAAGACTGTCCCACTCGGTTGGGTCGCTTCTTCTTGCGGTCCAGTCCGGAAAGATTGTCCCACTCGTTGGGGTACTTTTTCGAAGTGGTTTGGGAGGATGTCGGGTGAAATGTAAAAGAAAAACGGCCTTTCGGAGTTCACCGAAGGGCCGTTTTGGGTTGCTTACTCGTGGTGAGTGATCCGTCGAGCTGCGTTTAGCCGCGACGGCGGGCCAGGCCTACCAGACCGGCGAGACTCAGCAGAGCCAGCACCAGACTGCTTGGTTCGGGAACGGCTTGCACCGCTCCGGGGAACGCGCCGATCTCGTAGCCGCCGTCGATGAACGCCGCCACGAAGTCGCCCGAGTCGAACACCAGGTCGGCGTTCCAGTCGCCTTGCGCCCAACCGGCTGCTTCGCCCGTTTCGTACAGACCTTCAATGAACACCGCCACGAAGTCGCCCGAGTCAAACAAGCCGTTCAGATCGGCATCGCCGACCCAGGTGCTCTTCAAGTCGTGCAACCAGAAGATCCGATCGTCGCCATTGACAGCACCGTCTCCGGTCAGGTCGAACTCCAGCGGATCTTGCCCTTCCGCGATCGCGACCGCCTGCAGATCCAGGTCTCCCGCATCCAATTCGCCGTTCAGGTTGTAGTCACCCACCGTCGCATCACCGGGTGTCCAAAGAATGTTGAGGTCGTCAACATTTTGTTTGGCGGTTGAGCCTCCCGTGCGGGCGCCAAAGCCGGCTCGAGCGCCGCTGGGGAATTCGGCGAAGTCTACGAGCACGTTGTCAAACGCCACGTGCTCGCTTCCATCACTTCCATCTACAAGAACGACCGAGACGAGCATCCCATCCTCGTCCTGCGTGGCCGTGACGGTGACGTCGTGCCAGTCACCGCTCGCAAGATCGATGTCATCGCGATCAAATCTTGTTGCGGGCTCAAGTTCGGATCCGAAGTGAAGCGAAACATGGTTCGCGCGAGCGTTGGCGCAGGTCCCGGTGCCGCCGCAGCCTTCAGGATCAAACGGGGAGACTTGGGTTTCGTCACCTTCTTCTTCGTTATCATAAATGTCAAATCCGATGCCAAGCACCCCGGACAGATTGGGCTCCTCGCCGATACCCTGCCCCAAGGGTCCGGAGTCAGCGTAGAAATCGGCGTCGAGGATCAGGAACGACATCCCATCGGCAGCCCCGTCCAATTGGATCTTGAAGTTCGCCACAATCTCGTCGGCCGTTTCCGATGTTTGGTCAAATGCTACGCTGTTGCTTTGGCTTTGAATGGTCGTCGAGAGTTGCAAGTAGCCCGGTTGCACGCCCGGACCCGGTCCCTCGTTGATGACTTGCGGGGCCGGGGCGGCACCAGCTTGGTCAAACTCGAACGGAGTCCCGCCGACTAGCACGGGCGGATCAGGTTCCTCTGCTGCTGTGCCAGCTGTCACAGAGATCGTCGCTTGGATGATTTCGTCGGTCTCAAACGAATTGAAACTCCACGGTTCGCCTGTGTTCGGATCTGTCGTGCCAGGGTCGATCGGTACACGTGCAAGTTCCTGCCCATTGTTATATATCGTGATCGAGTTACCACCTTGGGCAGGACACGGATCGCAATTGTCCCAAATGTCAAACCCGACTCCCAGCGAGCCCGCATTCGAGGGATTTTCTGAAATGGCACCCGTCACGCCGAATTCTTCGTAATTGTCGACGTTGAGATACCCCCAACTGATGCCGTCGGCTTGGTCATTCACTGGGTCGCCTACACCGCTGATACTAAACGGAAACGAGTGTACGACACTATCGTAGGGATTGCTGAACTCCAAATCCCACGCCACAGCGGAGGTGGCACCCTCGTTGCCATCTTCCGTGAGAGTGATGAAGCCTTCACGATTGGCGTCGAGAGTCGGTGTGAAAACTCCGTTGCCACCCGACAAGGGATCCTCCTCCACGTCGTAAAGCACGGTTGTATCGGCACCTCCGGCGGTATAGACACTTGTGATGCTACCAACTTCCTGTGTTGCGTTGGCGCCGCCGGTTCGCGCCGAGAACTGCGGACGTCCAATATATGCCTCAAACCCAGGAATCTCGAAATCCACGTACGGAGTGATGATTTCGCCCGATTCGTTTTCCAGGATTACCGTGACCAGTCCCGGTGTTCCTGGGTCAAACTCAAAAAATTCTGCCGTGAAATCTTGCACGGTGTTCTCTGCCCCGGCCCATCCAGCCATCAAGAGCACAAAACAGAAAGTGAAAGCCAATCGTTGCCACTTCATAGAAACTTCCCTCCAAAGCTGCAGAAGAACGAGCCCGGACCCAAAAGGGTGTGAGGAGGAACCTCACAGCCGCCGTGCCAACGGGCAAGCTCTTGAATCGGCCCGACCAGATGAGGGACCAGGATTGCTTGACGTAGTGGCTGCTTGAATCGCTCGACACCGCCCCCTCATGCCTACAACATGTGGTGCATTTGCTGCCCCGCCAACGACTGACAATGGTGCGTCACACGCGGCGACTAGGCGTCGCGATGTCTAGATCTGTCTGCACGGTATGTGTGCGCGGTGGTCGGAGATGCGCTGCTTAGAATAATCCGCACAATCGGACGTGTCAAGTCTTTGAGACGTGGGAAGTGGCGAGCGATTGACGAGGAGGAAATACCAAGAAATCGCGCGAAGGCTGTCGGTCAACGTTGCTGAACGACGGTCAATCCATTGATGCGATAATCGTCGATAACTTGTTCGGTGCCGTTTGGCCATTGCACGACCACTCGATCGGGTGCTATGCCATCACCCAATCCGAACGTAACAGGTAGCTCGGACTGTGACAGGTAACTACGAGTGGGCATCACTTGGCGGCGCAACGTTCGACCGTTGGCCTGGACCTCGACCCAAGCGCCAATGGCGTCCCGGTTTGCTGTTTGGCCGATCAGGCGGAATCGCAGAAAATCGTGTTTCAGTTCCTGATCATTTCGCAGCAGCAGTGGCGACGCTCCCGTTTGCGTCAGCAGCAGATCCAGATCTCCGTCTCCGTCGATGTCCGCTGTACTGGCCCCGCGGCCGACGATCGGCTGGCAGAAGTCGCGGCCGAGCTTCGCGGGGGGAACGGCGACGAATTCCGAAGGACTTGCGGGGCCGGCATTCCAGAATAGTCGAGCGGGTTGGCGATACTGCTGGCTGGCCTGCACCAGGTGGATGTCGTTCTCCAGATGTCCGTTGGCCGAAACCAGGTCGAGGCGACCGTCGAGGTCGACGTCGACAAACAGCAGGCCGAACGACAGGTCCAGCCGCGTGGGGGGGCCCAACCCGGTGGGAATGGCGTCGTCGGTGAAGAGCAGATTTGCTCCCTCACAGACATACAGCGCCGTCATTTCGTTGGCGAAGTTGGCGATCGCCACGCCCAAGCAGTCGTCGTTGCGGAAATAGCCCGCATCGATCCCCATTGCTCCCCGGGCCTTTCCTTGGGGGTCGAACGCGATTCCGGCCTCCATCGCCATTTCCTGAAAGGTCCCATCGTGCTCGTTTCGGAAAAACAGGTTCCGTACCGTGTCGTTTGCGACAATCAGATCGATCCAGCCGTCTCGATCCGCGTCGACCGGTGCGACGGCCAGACTCTTGGCCAACGCCACGCCGGTGGACGTGTTCCGTTGCTGGATGCCGCTGGTGGCCGATACATCGGTGAAGCGTTCGCCATCGTTCCGGTAGAGGTACGGCTGTGCCCCCTCAAACGAAATCGGAGGACCATACGCGCGGCCGATTCCGGTCAGTTGGAATTCCTGCTGTAGATCAATCCCGCGTGACCAGCGGATGTAGTTGCAGACCAGCAGGTCCAAGTCGCCGTCATTGTCGTAGTCGATCCATGCGGCGCTGCTGCTCCACTGGTCTGCGGCTCCACCGATTCCCATGGCCTGTGTGACGTCGACGAATCTGCCCTTCTCGTTGCGTAGCAGGCGGTTCGATCCGACGGCCGCGAGAAACAGATCCACGTGTCCGTCGTTATCGAAGTCTCCTACGGCGACGCCCGTGCCGTACAATTCGAAGTCTGCCAGGCCGGACTCGTCGGAGACGTCACGGAAGTGGCCGGAGCCGTCGTTCTGGTAAAGGACACAGTGGGAAGTCGACGCGTTGGAGCGAGCGTCCCAGGGCCATCGGCAACCGTTCACTAGTAAAAGATCCTGGTCTCCGTCGTTGTCGTAGTCGAAGAAGGCGCAGCCACTACCCATCGTTTCCGGCAATAACTTCTCGCCTGCTGCGCCGTTTTCGTGCTGAAATTCGATGCCGGCCTCGCGCGTGATGTCGGTGAACGGCAGCGAGGGAATGGGAACCTCCGACACTTGGCGAACTTCCGGCAATCGGATCGGTCCCGCGACCGTTTCCGGTGGCTGGTCACGATTCCAGTATCGTCCGGCAGCGATAACGATCGCGCCCAGCAGCACGGCGGCCGTGAATACGCATAGCGAGATTCGGAGCGCTCGGCCAATGATCGCGTCGTCAGGCGAGGTTGAATTCGGACGATCTTGATTCGATGACTCGTTCAAGTTCCCGCTCTTTGAGTGACGTAGCCAACGGATTTCGGGATTCCGGTCGTGGAACTCGCGGAGGATTTCGATGCCACAGTGTTGTTGCGGAGCACACAGCGATCGACTCGGCATACAGCGATCGACTTGGTGGGCTTGCGCTCGCTTTGCGAGCTGAGCCCACCCTACGGGTTTCAGTGGTTTCCCCCGTTCTGTTTCTGTCGTTCATAGGCGGGCTCAGCGATGTCTTTCTGTGGTGGGCTCAATACCGTTTTCGTAGGGCTTAGGACCGTTCTCGTAGATGGGCTTAGGACCGTTCTCGTAGGTGGGCTCGGCGCAGAGGCAAGCCCACCATCGGACCGAACACCTGATCGCCGATTCATTCCCTGCGCCCTGATCCATTCTCCCGACTTGAGACATGGCCTTCTGTGTCTGACTCCGTGAGCGTCTCCCGCCCGAGATCGTAAATCACCACCGCCTCGGCGGCATGATTGGCGGCCGGGTAGCGTTTTCGCGCGGCGGCGACTGCCCGATCGCGAGCGTTGTCGTCCACCTTGTATTGCTGATGTTGTTGTCGGTGATAAGCACTCTGATCTGCATCGCCAAGGGCCGCGTACAGCAGCTGTAGATTATAGTGAGCGGTCACGTTTTCTGGATCGAGAATCAACGTTTGCTGGAACCACTGCACCGCCTCCTGAAAGAGCTGCCCTCGAGCAGCATCATTCTGCGTGCCGCGGAGCGATCGGGCCCTCTCGTACAGCGTTTGTCCCAACAGGTTGATGATTTCGTAATCCAAGCGAAAGTCCAGCCCGCGTTCGCTCTGTGCTGCCGTGGGGGCCTGCAGAATGCTGCGGAAATTCATCTCGGCCTCGCGCAGTCGCCCCTGTTCCCGGTTAATCAAACCGCTCAGCCAAGCCAGTGTCCAAGCGGGCGTCGGTGGATCGTTTACAGCCGATGCTCGGCGGACGTCGGCGGTCGCCTCATCTAGTTGGCCCTCGGCGTAGTGAGCTCGAGCGAGGTTGAGCGGTCCGTCATAGCGTCCCAATCGCTCGACTTGAGCAAACGCTTCGGTCGCTTGCCGTAACTGGGCTTTGCCTTTCAGCAGCAGGCCGATCCCGTAATCGTTCCACCGTTGCCACTCGGGAATGTCCGGTTCTTGATAGTTGTCGACGGGCGGGCCCTCAGCGACCGGTAACACGATCCGGTCCGCCGCCAGCGTCGTAATCGGCAGATCATTGCGAAAGTCGTCCGCGTGTGGCGCTGCGCCGATGGAAGGATCTTGTTCGCCGAGTTCTTGTGCCACAATCTGCAGATAGGTCTGATCGAATTTGCGGTACTGCAGGCGAACTTCGATCTCGATCGGGTCTCGAAGATCGCTGGGAACCGGCAAGCTGTAGTGAACCGTCTGGGCTGCGCCGGGTGGAATCTGATGATCATACAGTGGGACGAAAATGTCTTGCGCGTTGCGCCGGTCGATCCGATGGCCATCCCGATCCAGAACGAACGCATTCACGAAATGTGCCCAGGGGTCCACCTGCCCGTCGTCCTGCAGCTTGCCGCTTTGACCAAGCAGCCGGTCGCCGCTAGTCACAACAACTTCCAGCCAGATTTCGTTGGAATCGCTGGTGCCCTGGGTGAAGTGATGCCCCAGTTTCAGGGTCCGGATGACGACGTCCAGCAGGTACCGTTGTCCGGTCTGGACTATTGGAACCGTGGGGCGGAGCGGGCCGAGCAGCCGACCGTCGATCGTGCCCCCCTCCCGTAGGGCGAACAGGTCCACTCGCATACAGTCACGCAGGAATTGCTGGTGAGCGGCGATCACGTCGGCTTTGCCACGCCAATAAGGCAACGCGGTGTTGGCGCCCAGAAACAGGTGATCGTGGATTCTGCGCCGTGGGCTGCCGGGAAACACTTGTGCGCCGAAATCGGCGGATTCTCGCAACGGCATGTGGCAACCGTTGCAGTTTCGTTCCGCTTGCTGCGGATAATAGAAGCTCCGCGCCCCATGACCGGAGACTCCGCTGAGCAGGAAGGAGTCGTGGTGGTTCTGACCACGGAGAAACTTGTAGTCGTTCAATGTCTCGGGCAAGTGGACTTTGTGACATACCGAACAGAATTCCGTCGACCGATGGAGCGGCTTCAGGAATGTGCGCTGATGGAACGCAGGTTTTGCTTTGACCAGTTGATGGTTGACCCACTGCAGAAAAGGGTTGTTGCTAAGAGCGAACGGGTAATGCAGAGGTTCCTCGATCGTATAATCCGCGTTGCCGCGAGGGCTGTTGATGTTCGTGATCGCATGACAGACCGTGCAGGTAATGCCTGCGTGCGCGGTGGGGTCCTTGACGTCATCGTAGTGAGGGTCGTCAAAGCGACCGGCAAAGAAGGGAATCGGATCGTGACAACCCGCACAGAATCGGGCCCGTTGCACTTGACCGTCTTGCCGCAACGCTACGGCGCGTGTTTCGCGAACGGAGACCAAGTAGGCCGGGTTATTGAACGAGCTGAAACGATGAGCGCTCTCCGACCAGTCTGCGTGGCTGTCGGGGTGACAGACGGCACAGTATTGGTCATTCATCAGCACCCGCTCCGACAGAAAACGACCGGTGCTTGTTCGAGCTAAGGAGGGTGCGAAATACTGGACGCCCTCGCGCGGCCCGATCTGGTTCCACGGGCGAGGGTCGGAATTGTGCAGTCCCACCATGGCCAGGCTTGCGAAGACCGCCGCCGCCAAGTAACCGAGCCCCCAACGCCAACGGATCGGCGGACCGGCCAAGCGGTGGAGCCAGTACAGCCAGACGCTCACCAGCGGGGCGATCACGTGCAGCCAATACAGGATGCGACGCACGTTGGGCGAGCGGATCTCCAGCGGGCCGGCACGCGTCAGCAGAAGCCCGGTGAGGAGCAGGGTCAAGGCAACGGCGAACAGGGCATAACCGATTCGCACCGCCGTGCGATTCTTGCGACGGCGCGTGTTCGCCATGTGGCCGATGCCAAACACCAGAAAAGGTGCAAGGAGTAGTAGGCCCAGGACCAGATGCCCCAGGAACATGTATTGATAGAAGTAGTTCTGGAAGCTTGCGTCGAACAGATTTTCCAGCACGGTGACCGTCACCAGGTAGAGCGAGTTCGCGCCGATCAGAGCGATCAACACAAAGACGACGATCAACGCGCGACGCAGTCCGGGGGTGACGGCGGGCCGATACCGGCGTGACGCGGCGATCGACCGGTGGATCGGCCGTGTTCGAGCGGTCATGGGTCGGGTTCCTCATCCACCGGTTCCCAATGCGGGTTGGAGGGGCCGAGTCGAGGCAAAACGTGCGATCGATTGCGGAAGGTCGTTTCCTCTCTGTCCCCACCAATTTGCCGTCGGGAGGTCGATCGACGATACTCGTATCCACCATCCGAGCGTATGGTGATAGGAAGAGACTGTCAAACGATCGCCGAATGGCGCGGTGCACCGCACGGCCGCCGCTGACGAACGCAGGAATGCCAAGGCGAATGAAGACCGATCGTTACTACGCCGCAGCGTGCCAACTGGATCTGCCGAATCCCAAGACACGCGACCAAATCGCGGCACGCGTGGATCGCATGCTGTCGCTGATCGATTATGCGGTCACCGGATACGAACCGTTCTTCGACGTCCGCCTGGTGGTCTTTCCGGAGTTTGCTCATGCGGCTCCCATCTATCCCACCGTCGACGAACTGATCGAGCGGCTTGCCGTGCCGATTCCGAACGAATTTACGGAACTCTACCATCGCAAGTGTCGGAAGTTGAACGTCTACCTGCAAACAGGGACCTTTCTCGAAGTGGATTCGCGGCACCCGGGACACGTTTTCAACACGACCTGCCTGATCGGTCCTGACGGCATTCTGTTGAAATACCGGAAGGTGCATCCCTGGATCCCCTGGGAACTGCATACGAGCCCGCACGATCTGACCGATTATGCGGAGCCGTTGTTTCCGGTGGCGGAGACCCCCATCGGGCGATTGGGCGTGGCCATCTGCTACGATTGGCTGTTTCCGGAAGCGATCCGCCAGCTGGCTTTGGGGGGGGCAGAAGTCCTGATTCGCGTGTCGGCCTACATGGACCCCTGGGGGACGATGCCTCCGCTGGACTGGTGGACCACGATCAATCGCGTGCGGGCGATCGAGAATCTGGCCTACGTGGTCGCCTGCAACCAGGCTGCCAGCCTGTCGCACTATCCGCCGTTCAGTTGGCCGGGAGGCAGCCAGGTGGTCGATTATGATGGGCGACTGCTGGCCCAGGCCAATCCGGGACCGGGCGAGCAGGTTTTGGTCGGGCCGATCGATCTGGCGGCACTTCGGCACGAGCGTCAGCGGCGACGGGGACATCATCTTCTGAACCACTTGCGAACGGAAGCCTATTCCGGATACGCCCAGCCAATCTACCGAGCGTCACCGAAACAGGAATGATCATCCATGTCGAACCGCCTGGTGACCGTTGCTCGTTTCGCCGGCTCAGCGGACGCGCACCGCGCTCGGCAGCGTCTGGAACGAGCGGGAATCCTGGCGGAAGTCTCGCAGCCGCTCGCGTCGGGATTCCTGTCGCACGTGGGGATCACCGAAGCGCGGGCCGTTCTGCAGGTCCGTGCCTCTGAACTTCAGAAAGCGGGTGACATCCTCCTGGGCGTCGCCGATTGGGAAATCCCTCAGGAACTGCAGGGCTTTTGGCTTTGTCGGGACTGCCAGCAGGTGGTCGATCCGGGATTTGAGCTTTGCTGGTCATGCTCGCAGCCGCGTGAAGAAGTGGCGGATTCTTCCTTTCGGCCCACGTTGGCTGTCTTGAGCGAGGACGCGGAAGAGGATCATCCGGCTCGCTCCCCCACTTTTGAGTTGCTCCAGACCGACTCGTCGATGCCGAGCGGGGACCGGTGGGAACGGCCGTCGTTCCGTGAGTCCGCCGTGGGACGTTCCCCATCATCAGAATGGTCGATTGTTTCCGTCACGAATCGGGACGATTTGGTGACGCGGGCTTGGCGCGCCTCCGTGCTGGGACTGTTCTTCTTCCCACCCTTCTTGCACGTCTATTCGATGTATCTGCTGTTGCGCGTCAGCCTCCGTCACGGCACCTTGCACCCGCGATCTAACCGCCGATTCTACATGGCACTCGCTGTCAATCTGCTGGTGGGTCTGGCTTCCGGTGTCATCTCGTCCATTCGCTGGGCGGGCGGACCATGGTAAGACACTGGGCGGCAGGTTCCCACGCCGACGGACCGATACCGTAGCGGAATGCATCGGCGTCCGGATTCCTGCCATGGGTTGGAACCGTGGGCCACGGCCCAACGGATGACGACTCATCCGGGTTCGAAGGCAGTTCTTCCCGACGGAGGCCATTTGCGGAACCGGGCAGCCTTTGGCTAAGATAGCACCGGTTGGCTTTTGACCTCTTCGTGATGAGTCGGTCACGTGATTTCTGTTGTGGACCTGTCAATCCGGTTGGGCTCGTTTTCATTGCAGGACGTTTCGCTGCGTGTTCCGGGTGGCCAGTACGCCGTATTGATGGGGAAAACGGGTAGTGGAAAGACGTCTATCTTGGAAGCGATCTGCGGATTGCGCCCGATTCGTGCCGGCCGGATTCAGTTAGCCGGCCGCGATGTGACCGGTTGCAAGCCGGCGGTGCGCGGCGTGGGGTATGTGCCACAGGATGGGGCGTTATTCGCGACGATGACGGTGCGCGAACATCTGGCGTTTGCGCTGCAGATTCGTGGGTGGTCGTCCGCCTCGATTCAGGAGCGGGTCCGCGAGTTGGCAGAGCTGTTGGAAATCGGAGACTTGCTGGGCCGCTATCCACGCGGGCTCAGTGGTGGCGAGTCGCAACGTGTGTCGTTGGGACGCGCGTTAGCCTTCCGTCCCCAAATCCTGTTGCTGGACGAGCCGCTCAGTGCACTGGACGAAGACACGCGCCAACACATGTACGCCGTGCTGCGGCGGATTCATGAATCGCAGGCCGTGACGGCGTTGCACGTGACTCACAATCTTGTGGAAGCCGATGAATTGGCTGACTTGGTGCTCCGGCTCCAACGCGGAAAGATAACCGCAAGAACGGGCGGCGTTCAGTCGATCGCCTGGAATACGTCCGAGGCAGATTCGGAGGATCGATCAGAATGCACGTGACGGTCCACTACACGGCGCAAATCAAGGCTGCCCTGGGGATCGCTGAGGAATCGATCGATTTGCCCCCCGCATCCCAGATGCGCGTCTTGATCCAACAGCTGATCGCGCGACATGGCGAACCGTTCCGTGAGCTGGTGGTGGCGACCGATGGCGGAGTTTTGCCTTCGGTCCTGTTGTGTGTCGGTGACGAGCAAGTCGATCCCCAGGCCGACGATCCTCTGCCAGAGGACGCGGTCGTCACGTTTCTTTCCGCGATCAGTGGTGGGTGAGCTGATGGGGCAGCGTGAGTCATTGACGGACGAGGAACGAGCGACATATGAGTGGCAGATGTGGGTGCCCGACTTTGGGGAGGTGGGGCAGGAGCGGCTGAAGCAAAGTACCGTCCTCGTTTCCCGCGTCGGCGGTCTGGGCAGTGTTGTGGCCTACGAACTTGCCGCGGCGGGCGTGGGGCGGCTGATTTTGGCGCATGCCGGAAAGATCCGTCCCAGTGACCTGAATCGGCAACTGTTAATGACCCACGATCGCCTCGGACAATCGCGCGTCGAATCGGCTCGCCGACGCCTGCTGGATCTGAACCCGCGGCTGCAGATTGAGACGGTTCCCGAGAACCTTCACCCGGGCAACGCCAGTAAGCTCATTGCGCAGGCGGACGTGGTGGTCGACTGCGCTCCGCTGTTCGAAGAACGATTCGCCATGAATGACGCGGCGATTGAGCACGGAGTTCCCCTCGTCGAATGCGCGATGTACGAGTTGGAGACCCAACTGTTCACCATTCTTCCTCGGCGGACGGCCTGTCTGCGGTGTCTGTTTCCGGACTCTCCGCCCGGTTGGCGGCGTCAGTTCCCCGTATTTGGCGCCGTGTCCGGTTCGGTCGGCTGTCTGGGAGCAATGGAAGCGATCAAGCTGATCGCCGGGTTGGGATCTCCGTTGACGGGGAAGATGCTGATCGGTGATCTGCGGAAGATGGAGTTTCGCAGAATCCAATTGCGGCGGCGCCCCGACTGCACCGCCTGCGGGCCGCGTCATTCGCAAGACGATCGAAATTCAGGGGCAGCCTGATGGATCACTCGTTGGTCGCAAGCCGTCCCCGTTCAGCTGGGGGATGGCACCGGTCGCCCGTGTTCCAGGCGGATGATCCGCTGCGCCCGGGCGGCGGCGGATGCATCATGCGTGACCAGCAGCACGGCGCCGCCACGATCGGCGAAGTGCGCCAAATGATCGAGCACGGTCGCGCCGTTCTCCTGATCGAGGTTTCCCGTCGGTTCGTCGGCGAGCAGCAGTTGTGGCGAGTTCATGAGCGCGCGGGCCATCGCCGCCCGCTGCCGTTCGCCGGTCGACAACTGTCCCGGACGATGCCAGCGACGATCATCCAACCCGAATTCGGTCAGCAAACCTTCCGCCTTCTTGCGGCTGCCCTCCGAGCTCTCCCCGGGAAGTCCCAATGTCGCGGCCAAGACGTTGTCGAGGACCGACAAGTACGGCACCAGATGAAACTGCTGAAACACGAAGGCGATCTTCCGAGCACGAAAAATGGCTCGTCGATTCGAAGGTAACTGGTAGAGATCTGTGCCGCCGACGGTCACCTTGCCAGAATCGGGACGGAGTAGACCACCAAGCGTCAACAGAAGTGTGGTCTTGCCGCAACCACTTTTTCCGCAGACCGCCAGGAAATCTCCAGGATTCAACTGCAAGTTCAGGTCCTGCAGCGCGACAACACGGCGCTCCGACAGCGAATAGCTCTTGTTGACGTTTTCCAAACTGGCAAGCATGCGTGACGGATCTACTCTTGCGCGAGGATGGTGGCGGGGTCTTGACTGGCAGCCAATACGGCGGCAAACCAGCTGGCGAGTGCGGTCAAGGCCGGCGTCAAGAGCAACACGGCGGTCAGCAAGGGCCCGCTGAACAGCAGCGGCGTGGTCAGGCGGATGCCGTCTTCGGCCGTCTGTTGGTCCAAGTAGCACGCCGCCAGAAAGCCGATCGCGTAACCGAGTCCGGCGCCCAGGAGGCCGAGCAGGAAGGCTTTGCTGAGGAACAGGGCCATGATCTTACCGGTGGAAACGCCCAACGCCCGCAGGATTCCGATTTCACTGCGCCTTTCTCTTACGTTCGCCAGGGCCAGCAATCCTACTAGTATCGAACCGGCGACCGTCAGCAGCACGAGATTCGTTGTGGCCCGTCGTTGCATGTGAGCCAGCGTGCGCTGTCCATCTGCCTTCACATCTTCTCGGGCCCGCGCGGGCAATCGCTTGGGTCGATAGCTCGATGACCTGGACTTCACGACCCAGGACACGCGAGATTTCCTGTTCGATCTGGGCCAGTCGATCGGGCGTGGCACAGTTGCATTCCAAAGCCTGAATCAGGTTGATCTGACCGGGAAGCTGCAGCATCTCCTGCGCGGCGGGCAGGTCGATCCAGACCGTGATGTCGTCCTTGTTGCCCCGCCGCGGGTAGAGCTTGTCCACGCGGAACGGTCGATCCTGCAGACGCACTTCGTCGCCGACCGATGCTCCCAGCTGCCGCGCCAATTCGTGACCCAAATGAATCGGATCCGGCAGGAACCGGTTCCGTCAGCGGAGTCGGGTTTTTGAGGTGGCTGAGAGGAACGACGCCGCTCACTCCCATCAGAATGATCTTGCGTTCCAGTTCGGGCCAATCCATTTTTCGAATCAGTGCAGGCCGCAAGTGCCGCACGCTCATGATCTCGGTGCTGTTGGCCAGCCGCTGCACGTATTCGAACGGCATTGTCTTTTCGGCGAAATCGTTGGCATGGAAATCAGCCAGGTTCTGATCTGCCGGCAAGATATTGATGTTAAAACCCATCGCTTTGGTGATTTTCCGGATTTCGTCATCCAGACGCCGCGACCTGCTGCTGCGTGCGATACCGTTGGCGCGAATCAGGGTTAGGGAACTCACGGCATACGCGACAGCAACCAGAATCGCCAGGCAGGCGATCAGGAAGGCCAGTTTGCGGTGGATGATTTCCATCCACATCAGGCGGAAGATGCTCATTTCGCTCAACTGGTGGATACGTTGCGTCGCATCAACAGGGTAGCTGCCACGGCCAGTGTCAGGCCGACGCCGACGATTCCCAGCAGCCAAATCAGCAGCCTGGATTCGAAGGACGCGCGAGGGCAACTGGTTCTCGCCGCTGGTTGTCGCAAGCGGGCGGGACGTTCCCATCCTCGCTGTCCGATGCTGCGTCGACCTCTGTCGGCTCGTCTGCTGCCTCCGGAATCGTTGCAGCAGTTGCGGCATCGGATGAGTCCGATGCCGCCCGGTGCGGAAGTGGACTGGTCGGCCAGGGCCAGTGCGCCCACGCCGGTGAGTTCCGGCAAGGCGATTTCCGGCATGGCCGTCCCGATGACCTGATTCGCCCAATCCACCGCCATCAGGATGTCGATGCCCGGATTCTCCTGCTTCACCTGGCAGGAGCAGGCACCGCAAATGAAGCGGCAGTTCTCCTCCATCATTTCCGCGTTGATTCCTCGTCCCACGAGCGCGAAGTAGGTCCGGCCTCGGCCGTAGATCGGAATCGCAATCGGTTCCTCGAAATCCCGCAAATCCGGCTCGCTGCCCAGCAACATCGATAGGAAGGCCGCCTCGTGCGGATCGTCGCGGCGAATCCGCTCGAGCGAGAACTCGACCCGCAATTCGATCTCAACTTCGGGCCGATAAAACTCGTCCGCTTCGATGACACTCTGGTCGGGCAACTGGCAGTTCGGATTCGACCCGCTCCAATTCACGCTGCAATAGCTCAGCCGCCGCTTGATCAGCTGCTTCGTTGCCGCTTTCGATCAATACCCAAACGGCGGACTGGCCATCCAACAGACGGCGAGCAATGTCTTGCCGAAGCGGCGAGTCGACCAGCATCTGAACGGAAGACTCGTTCAGTTCACCCTGCCAGGCGACCGTCGGACGTCCGATCATGGGGGGAAACAGGCCGACGATCTGCGGAACGCTCAGGTCGCGGTTGGCCACCGCTTGAGACAGGTAATCGCGGAGGAACGGGGGCCATTGCTGACGTTCCGGCGGATCGGCATCCGCCGATTCGCTCTCGTCCTGCCAAGTCTTCGGATCGACGGAAAACACCTGAAGATTCGCTGGTTGGTCGGTGCGGCTGGCAGATGCCTTGAGTGTGTCGACCAACTGCTGGGCCTGTTCGTCCATCGGCCCCTCGTGCAGCACAAACACGAGATACGGATCTGGCGCCCAGTTCTCGAGTGCGTAGCGAAATACCGGAATGTTGCAGGCTCTCGCAGGGGTGAGAGACCCCCAGGGCGGGCAGGGATGCCAAGACCATCAGCAAGGGAAGAAACAATGAGCGATTCACGGCTGTTTTGAGCCTCCTGAGAGGAATCGGGAATCGAACGGCCACCATATTATAGCCATCGAGAGTGATCCAGCACCGCCCCGCACGGAAATCTCTTCGTCGTGGCGGAGCATCTGCCCGCCCGTGCACCATTCCAGGTTAGTCGCCCGCCGCCATTGTCACCAAGGAGACAAACAGGTCCGGATCCAGCTCTTGGCTCAGGAAGCGAACGGATCCGTCGGCGAGTGCCAGGTGCAGGCCGCCAGGGTGGAAACTGTACGGTTGCGAATTGTTACTGCAGTTGACCAACTGAGACCGTCGGCAGAAATCGTTGATCGTCATCCACAGATTCGGGCTGGCCCATCGAAAACGCGTGATCGTACAGTT
This sequence comes from uncultured Planctomycetaceae bacterium, assembly GCA_963776055.1. Lineage (GTDB taxonomy): Bacteria > Planctomycetota > Planctomycetia > Pirellulales > Pirellulaceae > CAVZLD01. The sequence goes on from CAVZLD010000004.1 coordinate 37,454, forward strand.
CGCCGGCATTCCGTACCGGTAACAGATTGGCTTGCCGGCGTTTTCGACGATCAGGAGCGTGTGGGACAGGCCATCCCGCACATCTCGCGGGCGGACGATCACGACGATCCTGACGGCCCCGCAGGTAGTCAACCCAATCCACCTGCAACACGTTGTCCCACACCGATTGGTGGTTGCCCCATGTCGGGCCCGATTCGGAGCTGCGGTTGCGCAGGCGGCCGGATTGCAGCAGGGCTCCAAGTCCGCTTCTGTCACTGGCGTCGATCCGTACAGCCGGACAGTAGTCGCTGACATGATATCGACGTCGATCGTGCGGCGCGGAGGGGCACAACAGGATTCCGCCCAGGTGTTGCCGTGTGTGAGGTGCGTTGATCGGGGCATTCCAATCTTGTCGCAGATCGAGTTGCTGATAACACGTCGCCTGCTCCATGTACGGCAGCAGTCGGGTAATCAAGCCGTGACGGGCTGGGCCCGCGTCGTTGGGGGCGGATCTTCCCCACCGGTGGGAGGCGGCGGGCGGAAACTTCTGCCGAGCGGCAGCATACTGTTGCGTCGCCAGCGCAAGGTTCCGGAGGTGCGAGCGGCACTGGACCTGACGGGCCGCTTCCCGCGACTGCCCAAGCGCGGGTAGCAGCAACGCCATACCGACTCCCACGATCACGACCACCGCCAACAACTCCGGCAGCGACCAGCCCGCGATGCCGCCTTCGAAAAACGCTTCCACAGCACGTGCGGCGAGATGCGAACAGCGATCGGAATCTGCCCACGAATGTGCCCCGGATCAGTGGTCAACATCGGTCGCTCGCTCTGCCACTCGGCCGCGGCGATCGGAGCTGTTGTGACGCAGGGATGCGGCGAACGTCAAGCAAACTCTCGCCCTCGGCGAAACCGCCGATGGAGCGAAGTCCCGGCAGTGTGCCGCTTTCCGAGCAGCACACTGGGATCAGAACTCGAGCGGAATGCGGCGTCCTTCGCTTACGCTTCGGTCCGCGTTGAGGACGATCGATAACGCTCGATAGGCGTCTTCCAACTCGTTCGTCTTTCGCACCAAGCTGGTAACGGCCCGGTGAAAGAGTGCCAGCAACTGTTCGCCGACCGGTCGCTCGGTTTCGAGCGATTCCAGATGGCGGCCGGCTTGGTCAAACCAGACCAGGCTGGCCGGTAGATCGATGAAGGCCACACCGTTCTCGCAGCAGACCTGGAGTGCGGCCGGCGGTCGGAAGGTGATCGCTTCCGGCCATTCTGACGGAAGATAGTAGCCGCAACTGATTTGGGCGGCGGGCCCCCGGCCGGACTCCTCCGCGGCGGCAAATTGCAGGCTCATCATTCGGTAGAGACCGTCCTGCACGTTCTCGGAAGGGGCACTTTGCACGCCGGTAACGGAGATGGGCTCGGACCCCACGACATAGCGGCACCAGTCGACCAGTTCGATCAGGTCGCGAGTGGAGCGGGCTTTGAGGCAGCGGTTCCGCTGGGGACCGGAAAGATTCGGGATGGCTGCCCGCAAATGACAGAACAACAGCCGTGGTGGTCCCAATCGCGTTGCGATCAACTCCTTCAGGCGAAGCGTCGCGGCCGCATGACGCCGCGGTAACTCGGCCATGAAGGCGATCCCGGACTGTTCGACTCGTCGACGAACCTCGCGGGCTTGCTCCGGATCCAGTTCCAACGCCGCCGCGCAGTAAACTGCCTTGCCCGAATCGCAGGCGGCCAGGATCGGCAGTGGACCGTACCACTGGGGCGAAAGCATCAGGATGGCATCGATATCCTCACGTGCCGTGAGTGCGCGGAAACCATCCACAGCGGTGGCCTGGAATTCGACGGCGGTGCGTTTGGCCAGGAGGGCGACTTCGGAACAGACGGCGCGAACCTCGAAACGATCGCTGAGTGTTCGCAGAGCCGGTCGATGTCGTGTCTCCCAGGCGTCGCCCAGGCCCACCAGTCCGACGCGGAGTCTCATCGATGCTCCTTGCTCTGCCCGGCGTGGGCCGCGTCGGGCATCAATCCATGGCGGCGAATTTTGCGATCGAGCGTGGAACGTTCAATGCCGAGGGTACGCGCCGAGCGACTCTTGTTCCAACCGGTTTGCCGTAGTGTTGCCAGGATGTGTCGCCGCTCCACTTCTTCCAGTGTGATCGGTTCGTAGGCGGACAGTGACGAGGGCATGACGGCGCTGTCACCCGCCGTGGCCAGATGCGAAAGGTTCAGATCGTCAATGTCCACGTAGTTGCCGCGGGCCAACACGACCGCTCGTTCCACGACGTTTCTCAGTTCGCGCACGTTCCCTGGCCAGCGATACTGCAGCAGTTGTTCACGGGCTTCGGCGGTGAATCCCAGGATTTTGCTGCCGGTTTCCTCGATATAGCTTCGCAGGAAATGCTCGGCGACTTCGATGATGTCTTCCGGTCGTTTGCGCAAGGGAGGCACTACGATTTCGACGACGCGCAGCCGAAAGTACAAATCGCGGCGAAAACTGCCTTCGGAAACCGCCTTTTCGAGGTCGCGGTTCGTCGCGGCGATCACGCGCACATCTACCTTGATCGCCTGACTACCACCCACGCGTTCAAACGGATGACCTTCCAGCACACGCAGGAACTTTGCCTGGATAGTGGGAGTCATCTCCCCGATTTCATCCAGCATCAGCGTGCCTTTGTCGGCGGCTTCGAACTTGCCGATCTTTCGATCGGTCGCCCCGGTGAACGCGCCCCGCTCGTGGCCAAACAGTTCACTTTCGAGCAAGGTTTCGGAAAGGGCGGCGCAGTTCAGGCAGACGAAGGGGCCTTTTTTACGGGGGCTGGCGTAATGGACGGCGCGGGCGACCAGTTCCTTGCCCACACCGCTCTCACCGCGAATCAGCACGGTCGCTCGGCTCGGGGCGGCGCGGGCCACTTCCTGCTGTACCTGAAACATTAGCGGACTGGAACCGACGATTTCGCTCGCTGCGCCCAACTGCTTGCGTAACTGTTTGACCTCCCCCTGCGTGACGTTCAGGTTCTCTGCCAACTCCTGCTGACGTCCGAGTGTCTTCAGCGCCAGGGCGACGTTGTCCGCTACCGCCAGGCAGAATTCGAGATCGTCCGGGTCAGGCACGACCTCGGTCTGCGTCGAATACAGGTGGATCAGACCGGCAACCCGGCCGTTCTGTCGGATGGGTGCGCAGAGCACGCTTGTGGCGTGGATTTCGCCCTGGCTGTCGCGGCTGGCCAACCGGCTATCGCCCTCCACGTTTCGCGCGAGCACCGCCTCGCCTTCCCGCATGACCATCGTCGCAAGGAAGGCCGATACGCGATGGTATTTCACGTTGTCTTCTGTCCGCGAGGCAATGACCTCCAGGTCGCTGCCCGACGGGGGCCCCGGAAAATCACGCGGAACTAATAAGACGGCGCCGGCATTTACGTGGGTGGCTTCCAACAGTCCTTCCAACGCTCGGTTGGCGACTGTCACCACATCCGGTTGATTCGCCAGCTCAAAAGCAATCCGGCACAACTTCGCGGCAGCTCGGCCGACCTTTGGGATGGCCGAGTCATCATCGGTCAGCGGTCGCTCGAGGAACCGAGTCTGGCCCTTTCGGTGTGTAATGGTCGTGGGTTCGTACGCCGAAAGCACGTCGGCGTCTTCGACATCCCCCAGGACGGTTTCTTCCTGTCGGGCCTCCGCCGGCATGTCGGGAAACGCTTGGGACAGGTCATGCACGAAGGCAAGTTGCGCGTGAGCGATCCGGATCACCTCGCCTGCCGTGAGTTGCCAGTCACCGGAAACGCGTTGCTCGCCAACAACGGTGCCGTTGCGGCTTTCCAGGTCACGCAGGACCCAATTTCCCTGCGAGAGAAAGATTTCGGCATGGTGGCGGCTGCAACGCTCGTCCTTGACCACGATCTGATTCGTAGGGGCGCGGCCGATCGTGACCGTCCGACCCTCAACCAGTCGGAACACGTCCGTCCATTTGGCACCTTCGCGAATTACCAGATACGCCAGCATCGGAGCTTCGTTGTCCCGCAAATTTTCGGCAGCTTTTCTGTCCAATAAGATTCCGCTCAGCTCTGCAACGGCAGCCGCTGGTGAATACTTCCGTCGTTCGAGAAATTCGAGGCGGGAGTTCGGACCGGGACGGACGGGTCGCAGATCGTCTGAGATGTGTTTAGTTAGGAGTGCGACCCTTCCTCTCCCCCTTCACTGTAGTCGCTATCAAGACAAAAACGCAAGTTCCCGGTCCTTTTCACTCGACCGGCGACGGGGTGCTGGGCAGGCGTCATTGGCAATCGGTTCGATCCCCAACCGGCTGGAGCGGTTCCTTGATTCCCCGTAGCGTCCCGACTATCCTAAGCCTATTCTATAGAAGTAGATAGGTCGCGGTATCGGGAGGCTCGCTCGGCTCCCCCGCTGCGGGACCTTGCAGAGCATTCAGGGCCCAGGCCTGGATCTGGACCTGACGTCGCGTCAACTCACATCGGAGCCCCGTTATGCACACGTTTATCATCGCTGCCCCGTCAACGGTTTTCCGGAAGCGACGGAAAGCCGAGAATTCCCGGATTTCCTGTGGATATCCGCGTGCATGGGCGGGGGAACCCGCCACGATTTTTGGCTTGCGAGGTGCCATGATCGTCCGAGGGCTGTTGGCGGCGGTCCTGTTCATGGGGATCGGGGCGGAAGCGCTGGCGGGGGGCTTCTTCCGAAATACGGCGGTGGGTGGTATTTCGATTGACGCCGAGGGTGTGCTTCGGGAGCCGTCAGTCGAAGCCACGCAATCCCTCCGACAAGCGCTGCAAGAACGCCTGCAGGCCGTTCCCACGGACATGGGACCAATGCAGCTGCGAAAAATCTCTCTCCGACAATTGGAGGCCGCTCTGCAGCAGGCCGTCGACCGCGACCTTGGGGCACTGCCCGACGAATTGAAGTACCTGGCGGGGATCCAGCGAGTTGAGTACGTGCTGGTTTATCCGGAACAGCAGGACATCGTGCTCGCTGGGCCGGGAGAGGGATGGACGATCAACGAGCAGGGCGCCATTGTCGGCCAAACAACGGGCCGCCCGGTCATCTTGCTCGAGGACTTGCTGGTGGCTCTGCAGGCGACACCGTCTTCTCGCGAAACGGGCATTAGCTGCTCGATCGATCCTACAGAAGAGGGTGTGCGGGCGATGCGCGAGTATGTCAAGCGTCAGCGCCGTTTCGCACCCAATGTGCTGGATGGTATTGCCCAAAGCTTGGGAGCCCAGCAGGTCACGATCACGGGGGTCTCCGATACGTCACACTTTGCTCGCGTTCTCGTGGCAGCCGACTACCGGATGAAACGCATCGGAATGCAGCTCGAACACTCGCCCGTGCCAGAGCTCCCCAGTTTCTTGGAGTTGTTGGCGCAGAGCCGTTTTACACCGAAGAACATGATGCCTCGGTGGTGGTTGGCCTGCAATTACGAGCCGCTGGCACGCGACGCGGATGGGTTGGCTTGGCAACTCCGCGGCCAGGGCGTGAAAGTCATGACCGAAGACGACTTCGTTTCCGATCAAGGGCAGGCGAACCAGACTGGTGACCGAAACCCGATCGCGGTCCGTTGGGCGGAATTGATGAACGAGCACTACGGAGATTTGGTGGAAAAGCAGGCTGTTTTCGGACAATTGCGGAACGTGATGGATTTGTGCATCATTGCGGCTCTGATTGACCAACAGCAACTTCTGCAGAAGGCTGGTTGTGCGTTGCCCATTCTGACCGGCAAGAACGGAGATTTCGCGCAAGAGGCTTGGAATCCGCCAAAAACGATCTCCACGCAGTGCAGTGTCATCAAACGTGGCAACGACTACATCATCACCGCGTCGGGCGGAGTGCAGATCGATGCCTACCGCTATGCGAGAGAATCCGAGGCCAATTCGGAGGTGACGAAGCTGCGTACACAGACTACACATCAGGCCGATCGCTGGTGGTGGAATTGACCGGCGACCCGACATCGAACATGCGTGTCGCCTATTTCGTGAATCAGTACCCGGCGGTGAGCCACACGTTCATTCGCCGGGAGCTGGAAGCACTTGAGGTCAGCGGTCTGTCGGTGGATCGCTTTGCCCTGTACACGCGCGAGCAGGATCTGGTCGACCCGATAGACCGAGAAGAACTGCACCGCGTTCTTCTTTCTGCTGCGCTGTCGTCCCTGGGTTTTTGTGCGTGATACGGCGCATGCCTTGCTTCGGGCGCCCTTGCGGTTTCTTCGAACGATCGGGACCGTCTTGCGCGAGGGTTACGGTTCGAAGAGCGGAGTGTTGCGACATTGCGTGTACCTCTTGGAAGCTTGCGTACTGTTACGGGAACTGCGGCGACGCCAGGTGCAACACGTGCATGCGCACTTCGGAACCAATGGAACCGATGTGGTAATGCTCGCCCGATTGCTCGGTGGTCCTCCGTACAGCTTCACGGTGCATGGTCCCGAAGAGTTTGATGACGCGCCGGTGATTTCGCTGCGAGAAAAAATCCAACACGCCGCTTTCGTGGTTGCGATCAGCTCCTACGGGCGCAGCCAGCTGTACCGGTTGTGCGATCACACTCGCTGGCCCGATATCCACGTCGTGCGTTGCGGAGTCCCTGCGGAATATGGCGCGGCCGTAGCACAAGTTGTGGATTCCAGTCATCGACTCGTCTGTGTGGGACGACTCTGCGAGCAGAAGGGCCAACTGCTGCTGATCGAAGCGGCGGCCCAACTGCGACAACGACGGATTCGTTTTGAACTTGTGCTGGTGGGCGACGGACCCATGCGGAAGGAATTGGAAACGCTCGTGCGGCACCATCAATTGGAGTCGCAGGTCACCTTCGCCGGCTGGTGTACGGGAGCGGAAGTGCGCCAGCAGTTGTTGGCTGCCCGAGCGCTCGTGCTGCCGAGCTTTGCCGAGGGATTGCCGGTCGTGTTGATGGAATCGCTCGCGATGCAGCGACCGGTCGTGACCACGTTCATCGCGGGGATCCCGGAACTGGTAGACGCCGATTGCGGATGGATCGTTCCCGCCGGCAGTGTCTCCCGCTTGGCCGAAGCTTTGGAGGATGCGTTGCAGTTGCCCATCGATCGGATTCAGGAGATGGGACGAAAGGGTGCCGAGAGAGTGCGCCGGCAACACGACGTGCAGCAAGAAGCCCAACGGTTGGCGGAGCTTTTTCGTGAGGCAATCAGCGGTCGGCCTTCCGTGGGTGCCAAGAGCTTGTCGCAAAGCCATCGTCTCGTAGATTGACCCATCGGACCTGCGGCAGGCCTGCCGCCGCCACTGGAAAGTAACGGTCCACTTCCCCCGCCGTCGCGGCTTGCTCGAGGACGGTCTGCGGCGGACCTGTGGATTTCAACAACACGAGCTCTTCGGCTCCGGTCACCGCCGCCAATCGGGCGGCGATCGAGTCGCTGGTGACATGCCAGCCAACCGGCAGCGGATGACCGGGCAGCTGCGGTTCGATATGTCGCAAGAAATGCTCGACATCCAGAATCCTTGGGATCCGTTCGGCGGCGTGCGGGAAGGGATTCGGCAGCGGATCGAGCTCGGCGCAGAACTCCGAATGTGGCAGCCACTGGGCGAGCATCCACCCGGTCAATCTCATCGCGCGAATCGCGAGCCAATGCGCGGATTCGGCCGAGATGCGCCGCGACCGGTGCAGTCGGCGGACCTCATCGGCCCATGCGCCGCCACCACTGATGAGAAGATTCCGTGCCGGCGGTTGTTGGAAAAGCCACTGCGTCAGTGCGTCGACAAGCGATGCGTAATCCAGCAGGCTGCCTCCGACCTTCACGACGCGCAGCGGGCGGATCGTCATGCGCCGGCGGACTCCTGTGCGATCACCGCCAAGGCATGGGCGGTCGCGCAGCGCGAGATCGAGCGTCCCAATTGCTGCCGCAAACTGATGACCGTGGCTTTCAACCCGAATTGCTCGATCGCTCGCCGCGCCAGGAACTCTCCGACGCCGCAAATAACGATCGACTCGGGGGTCTCACCGGCTCGTTGCAGGACCCGCTCCATGGCCTCGGTCAGCAGTTCCGCCTGTCGCTCCGCGAGGGATTGTGCCATTGCGACCGCATCGCGATGGTTGAAATGTTCCCCATCGCTGCAGATGGATCGCGCCAGCCGACCACGGGCGAACGGCTTCGTCGCCGGTCGCCCGTCAGCCGTCCAATGGTTCGCGGGATCCTCACTCAAATCGCCCATGATGACGTACACATCCAGCATCGTCGCGAACAGCTCGTGGGCCAACGGGCACAAGTGGTCTCGGTACGGAACCGCCGAGGCGACGGCACAAATCGGACTTCGTTGCACACCGGTGTAGACCAGTTCGCCGGAGAGCAACCGTTGGGTGTCGGTCATCCCGATGTGATTCGGAAACCCATCGCGGAACGCGATCACATCGCACGTGGTAGAACCGACGTCCATCAGCAAGGCCACCCCCAGTTCCATGAAGCGACCGCAATAACGGGCCAGGGCGTGCCAATTTGCCGCGGCCACCTCGGTGAAGCGCCGACCGGCCACCACCGGCGTGACCAGGCTGCCGTCATTCACGTACACGCGTGTGTGCCGTCCATCTGCGGCGGCGTGAAGGGCCTCGAGAATGAACAGCACGCCCTGCTCTTTCGAGTCAAAGCAGTCGGCTAGTTCGCCGGTCATCGTCGCGACGAGGTGATCGCAATCGGGGGCTTCCGAAATGATTCGCCGTAGTTCATGCGTGAGTCTTTCTGAGTTCTTCCATAACGGGAACGGATAGGCAGCAGCAAAACCACGGCCGTCACTGGCCTTGATGTGCGCACCACCGACGTCGAGAGCCAGCCAGTTCATCAAGAGTCCTTTGGTTCGCTAGGGGGATCCATTCGGATTCGCCCGGATGCCTCGAATTGTAACGGGCCGGACCGAAACGACAAAGCAACCCGGGCACCCGCTGCAATCCGCCACATTGCCTGCCCCAGATTCTGCTCGGCCGCCGCCGCGAGTCCAAGGTAGGAACTCGTCAACCGTGGATTGATTTCGATCAGGTAGTCAGAGGAACCGTCGGAGCATGGGCCCAAAACGAGATCGAGCCCCAGATAGCCGATGGGACTCGGCAGGCACGCGATTGCCTGTTGTGCCAACCGCGTGGCACGCTCACGCTCTGCCGGATCGGTGATCAGCGATCCGCCGAGATACGCGTAGGTGGTGGGGTCGAGGTTTTGCCAACACGGTGGCAGGAGGAGTTGCTGTTGGGGTCCGCAGATCGCTGCCACACTTGCCGCTCGCCCAATGCAATACGCCTGCAAGCAGTAGGTCTGCCGGCCCACCAGCAACGACTGCGCACCTTCGTAAGTGACGAGTTGCACGTCGACTGACCCGGCACCATCGTTCGGTTTCATCACGGCTGGCCAACCCATCGACCGAGGGAGCTCATCCACGGATTGGACGCGGTAGGTGAGGGGAACTGGCAATCCGGCCTGCTGGAGCCAGGCGGCTGTGGCGCACTTGTCGGAAGCGAGCGCAACCAAGGCAGGGGGAGGACTGATCAGCTTGGCACCGACCGCAACGGCACGGCGACAACGCGACAACAGCCAGCCATCCAACTCGGGCACTATCAGCAGCGTGTGGTCGCAATCGGCGGCGAGTTGATCGAAGGCCCGTTCCTCTTCCTCGGCATCAGCGACAGGCAAACAGTGAACGGGAGGGCGAAGCGCGGGGGGGAGCCGAAGATCCCACTGTATGCTCACTTGGAGTTCGGTGAGTTGGACCAGGTCCTCGCAGACCGCGCGGAGCATCGAGACCCCTTCCTCTCTGAGATGCTCGGCTGATGCCTCCCATTCTTTCGCATGAAATAGTCCTCCGCCGGTAAGGAACTCGTAAACGAAGAGATGCATTCCGGGCCCGGTTTTCCTGATCCTGTGTCCTGCGTCAGTTGTGCGTCTGCTCGCGCAGTAACGGATCGCGTTTCCAATCGGCGTTCGGACCGAAGCGAAAGTGCAGGCCGCGCTGTCCACTGGGGGCGGCCCCGTAAACGCGCTGCGTCGAGAAGTACTCGGCGGCCGGGACCGTACACAACATCAGGATGGCACCGGCTGTGGCTAGAACCAGACTGCGCCCCCAGGCTGGAGTGGCTCGTAACGGGATTTCCTCGGATTCTCGCGGGACGATCAGCACCAGCAGACTCGCCAGGATCGCGTGGCAGGAAATGAGACCTTCGGTAAGGAGTCGCCGTTCGTGAAATTCCGGGAGGATACGCATCAAGTTGCCAACCACGAAGACCCACAGGAACACGAGGTAGAGCAATTGGCTGCGCGAGCCAAGACCGCGAGAAGAGTGCAATCGGACGGCGATAGTGTCGAAGAATCAGGCCGACGAACGCGATGGTGGCCACTCCAAAGAAGAGTTGAAACCAGCCTTCGGCCGATATCGCATGGCCGACCCATGGGGCACGCATCGTTTCCGGCACGGCGCTGTCACCTGCCTGACTGGACGTCCAGGCTTGCACGTTTTTCACAAGATTCACGTAGGCCAGTCCGGGAAGGAGTAGGAGGAGTGCGAACAGCAGCGCGCGGCGATCGCAGGGGACTACTTTGCGCGGCGGTAACCGCGTCACGAGAAACGCCATTCCCAACGCCAATCCCAAGCCGTTGATCAACCCGTAACTCTGTTCCAGAAAGCTGTGCCAATTCTGTTCGTGCCAGTGTTGCCATTCGTCGGGCACCGGCTGGTCGGTCGCAAATGCGGGCATGGGCATCGTCTCGTCGGATGTCCAGGAGGAAGGCTGCCAGGTTGTTTCCTGCCACGGTTGCCATTCGGATGCCTCCGCCTGCAGATTTCGATTTCCTTTCGATACCATCATCAGTTCCAGCCAAGCCGCCCCGGAGAAACCGATTCCCCCGACCGTTCCCACTAACAGAGCGACGACGATCAACTCGTGCTGCTTCTGCCGCCAGAAATACCACAGCGCCCCAAGAAAGGCCCCTAGCACGCCGGCCCAATTGTCGCCCCGGGGTGGGGTCATGCGCAGGCCGCCTGATTCCGCCAGAAACAAACTGCCCAGCACCGGCAGCAGCAGGAAGGATAACCACCAGCCCGCGGCCATCGCGATCAACAGCCCGATGCCATGGGAGAATCGACCCCACCGCACGAAATAGAACAGAATTCCCGCGATGGCTCCGCCCCAGAGGGACAAGATTTCGCCCCGGTAGAGAAGGCCTCGTTCTTTTCCCCACTGGAGAAAGATCGCGGGCCAGTTGGTGACGGCCAGGTCAGAGGCTTGAAAACGCTCCTCGAACAACCCTTGCGGTTGAACCAAGTACCGCAGGATCCAATCGTTGCCGGTCGTGCGATCCAGCAAAAGGAACAAGAGGTAGCAGGCGATGCCTCCCGTGGCCGCACACGTGAGCAGCATGCCGAATCGTTCAAAACGTCTTTGCGCGAGTTCGTAGATTAGCAGTGTGGTGAGCATCAGCCCGACGGATAACCAGTCACTATCGAGCCAGTACAGCAGCGATTCATGGCGTTGTGCGGATTCCGGGGCGCTCGACTGCAAGACGCAGGAGTGGATGCGATCGGCGACCCAGGGTTGTAGCAGTTGCCAAGCGATGCATGTGGCCACGACCAGGGCCAATGGTCGAAGCAAAGCGTTCAATTTCTGGTCGGAGTAAACGGCCGGCAAGGCGGTGGCGGCGCCTCCGAGGCCGGCCCACAGAAACCCGATCACAAACAGCCCGGCAAAACCGTACCACTGACTTGCGGCGTGCCCGGAATGCGTGTAGCCAATCACCTGCATGTAGCTGATCGAACCGCCCAGGCCCCAACCAAGCATTCCGAACAGGCCAAAGAAAACGACTCGAGAACGCCAGTCTTCCCGGCCCGAGAGCAGGCAAACGGCCATTGCCGCCAAAGCGCCGGGGATCATCGCCCCCGTTTCATGTCCATAATTCCCGCGGATGCCCCAGCCGAGGGAAAGCGACAGGGCGGCCAGCAGCAACGCCCCAGGACGTAGCAGAGGGTTTTTCCACGTCATCGGTCCGTCCGCCGGGACGGATCCAGCCGGAAGTCCCCAGCCACTCCGTCCCGGTGGCATGATTTCGGGGACCGTGCCGCGCAGCATCCAAGCTGCGCCAGATGCGGCATTGTCTCAGGTTTCCCCTATTCGGGGAAGCTCAGACGTCGACCGGCAAGCGGACCGGTGAGCGGAATCTTCAGAAAATGCCCAATTGATCGCGGGCGTCGTCGGTCATCCGATCGGGGGACCAGGGTGGGTCCATCACGATCTTCACCTCGACATTCTGCACACCTTCGAGTTGCTGCACCGTCTGTTTGCTGTTCCCGATCAGTTGGGGACCAGCGGGACACGCCGGACTGGTCAACGTCATTTCGATGACGACGTTGGCCTTTCCCTCTTCCGTGGGTTCGAGATTCACCACGTACACGAGCCCCAGGTCGACGATGTTGACGAACAACTCCGGGTCGATGACTTTTTTCAATTCTTCTCGCACCTGCTCTTCGGTAATCGGCATGGCAATTCTCTCAGTCCCCAGAAAGCCGGACCCACAGGTCGTTCCCCTCGACCTTCACTTCGTGGGCCAGTGTGTCTTCGGTCGCGGGCATGGTGACCGCCTTACCGGTGCGAATGTCGAATTCCGCTCCGTGCCGCGGGCATGCGATTCTGTGACCTTCTAAGCAACCTTCACCAAGCGGTCCGCCGTCGTGTGTGCAGACGTCGTCCAGGCAGAAGTACTCGCCCCCGATGTGGAAGAGCACGACGAGTCGGCCGTCGGCTTCCACAAGCATCTTGCCGGGGTCAGGAAGATCGTGAACCTGGGCGACCTTAACGAAATCGTTCATCCATCCCCTCTTGGTGTCTATTCGTACTCGCGAACTCGGCGGGCGATGGCCATCGACAGGGCGTCGCGGACGCTCTCGATGGTAATTCGGTCGAATACCTGTTGGAAGAATCCCGTCACGATCAAGCGGACGGCCTCCCGTCGCGTGAAACCACGCGACTGCGCGTAGAAGATCAATTCGTCATCCACGCGGCCGGTGGTTGCCCCGTGAGTGCACCGCACATCGTCGGCTTCGATTTCCAGGCCGGGAATGGCGTCCGCCCGCGCCTGATTTGACAGCAGGAGATTGTCATTCCGCTGGTAGCCGTCGGTTTTCTGCGCATCCGGATCGACTTTGATCATTCCGCGCCAGACGGTGCGTGACTTATCCTGCAACGCTGCCTTGTACAGGAAGTCGCTGTGGCAGTGCGGCGCGACGTGGTGTTGCAGCGTGTGATAGGAGAGGTGCTGCTTGCCTTCCGTGAACATCACACCGTTCACCTGGCTGTCGGCGCCGGCGCCATCCAGCGAAACTTGTTGATTCACCTTCGCCAACCGGCTTCCGAGAGCGCCAACGGTCCACTGTAACGACGCGTCCTGGCCGATAACCGCCCGCTGATGAGCGAAATGCCAGGTGTTGAATCCCCAGTCCTGTAAGGTTACCAGACGTAATCGCGATCCGCGCTGCAGAACGACTTCCGTGGCGCCACAGTGAAGTCCTCCGTCGTCCGGATCGCCACTTCCCAACTCGTTCAAGAATGTTGCCTCGGCTCCCTCCTCGAGGATGACCAACGTGTGGCCGAGATCGACCGCTCCACCGGATAGGGTCGATTGTGCATAAAACGGTTTCTCGATCACCACTCCGCGGGGGACGTAGAGCACCGTTCCGCAGGACCAGCAGGCCGCGTGAAGCGCCGAGAATTTGTCGATGTTCGGCGGGACGATTTGCTGTAGGTAGGGCTGAAGCCGGTCGGCATGCTCAACGACAAGCGAAGCCAGGTCGCCAAACAGGACGCCTTTCCGTTCCCATTCGGATTGGATCTCGGACTTCACCGACATGCCGTTGACCGCAACCGTCTCTCCCCCCAGATCGACGCCTTTGCTAAGGACTGCGGGCGCGGCAGCCCCGGTCGGCTGGCCGCTCGGGAGGCGATAGCGGTCGAGGGAGAACAGCCGGATATCGGTCCGCATCCACTCTTCCTCGCGGCGGGTCGGCAAATCACGCTGCAGGAATTCCTGCCACGCAGCCTGTCGCATCTCACGCAACCAAGTGGGTTCGTGGGACCGAGACGTAAGGAATTGCTCGAACGTGTCCGATTGGAAACCGGAGGACGGTACACTGGTCGTGGAAGTCATATTCAGCCCGCAAATCAGAGAATCGGAAAGAGCGATCGTCTGTGAATCGAGTGGCAGGCAGCGGTATTTTCCACGGCGGTCTGACCGGAAAGGAACGACCTTCCTGCCGCCGTGTTCCTCTTCTGCCACAGGCTACTAGCCAACCGAACCTTCCATCTGTAACTGGATCAAGCGATTCATTTCGACGGCGTATTCCATCGGCAACTCTTTGACCAGCGGCTCGATGAACCCGTTGACAATCATGGTGCTCGCTTCCGACTCGCTCAAACCACGACTCATCAGATAGAACAACTGTTCTTCCCCGATCCGTGAAACACTCGCTTCGTGCCCAATCGAGACATCCTGTTCGGCGATCTCGATGTACGGATACGTGTCACTCCGACTTTCCGGATCGAGAATCAAGGCATCGCACACAACATTGCAGCGGGAGTGGTGCGCCCCCTTCTCCGCCTTCACGAGTCCGCGATAGCTACTTCGTCCGCCGTTCTTGGAGATGGACTTGGAGACGATCTGGCCCGAGGTGTGCGGAGCACAGTGTACCAATTTCGCGCCCGCGTCCTGGTGCTGTCCGGCGGAAGCAAACGCAATCGACAGGATTTCGCCCCGCGCACCGGGCTCCATCATGTACACGGCCGGGTATTTCATCGTCAAACGACTTCCCAGGTTGCCGTCGATCCACTCCATCGTGGCGTCCTGGTACGCCATTGCTCGCTTGGTCACGAGATTGTAAATGTTGTTGGCCCAGTTCTGGATCGTAGTGTACCGGCACCGGGCACCTCGCTTCACGACGATCTCGACCACGGCGGAGTGGAGGCTCTCCGTGCTGTACATCGGAGCGGTGCAGCCTTCGACGTAGTGAACTTGCGCTCCCTCGTCGACAATGATCAAAGTCCGCTCGAATTGTCCCATGCTCTCGGCATTGATGCGAAAGTACGCCTGCAGCGGAAAGTCGATCGACACACCCGGCGGTACGTAAATGAAGGAGCCTCCCGACCAGACCGCCGAGTTCAGCGCGGCGAACTTGTTATCTGACGGAGGAATGATCGTTCCGAAGTACTCTTTCAGAAGCTCCGGGTGTTCACGCACGGCGGTATCGGTGTCGGTGAAGATCACGCCCTTTTCGGCCAATTCGTCCTTCAACGAACCGTAAACGACTTCACTTTCGAACTGCGCTTTCACGCCGGCCAGGAATTTCTTTTCCGCCTCGGGAATCCCCAATTTGTCGAAGGTTTCTTTGATTTCCTGCGGCACGTCATCCCAAGTTCGTCCCTGTTGGTCCGTGGGCTTGAGGTAGTAGTAGATGTCCTGGAAATTGATCTTAATGTCGCCGCCCCACTTGGGCATGGGTTTGGATTCGAACACTTCGAGGCTCTTCAAGCGGAAGTCGCGCATCCAATCCGGCTCCGCCTTCATCTCGGAGATTTGACGGATGATTGCTTCGTCGATGCCCTTCCGTGCCTTAAAGATTGCCGTCGATTTGGTGCGGAAATCGTACTTGTTGATCTCGCCAATTCGTTCGGGCGGGTTGGTTTTCAGGTCGGTGGCCATGGTGGGTTCTCTTTCCAAGGATCGACTTTCGGGAAAGTGAAAGGGGTAACTGCCGCGACTTCAATGTGTCATCAAGTCGTAGCCTGCAGCGATGCTTCCTCGTCGAGCATCGCTTGATTGGCTGCATTTGCTTCGGGGTACTTGCGACGAATCCGGTCATAGCCCTGCGCATGCAGTTCTGCCGCCAACTCCACGCCACCCGTTTCGACAATTCGACCTCCCAGCATTACGTGCGTAAAATCAGGGCGGTTGTGCTCCAATAGCTTGTCATGGTGCGTGATAATCAGCAGTCCCACTTCGTGGCGTCCAATTTCCGCAATACTGCGACTGGCCAGCAGCACGGCGTCGGCGTCGAGCCCACTGTCGGTTTCGTCGAGAACCGCGAACTTGGGTTGGAGCATCGCTAACTGCAGAATCTCCGCGCGTTTCATTTCACCCCCAGAAAAGCCGTCGTTCACATACCGTCGGGCAAATTCCGGGTCGATCCGCAACTGCTCCATCTTCTGCCGGATTTCCTTGCGGAACTCACGCATCGGAAGTAGCTCTTCCCCTTCTTTACGATCGGGGTTGCGTACGTTCGTCGTTGCGTGTCGCAGAAAGTCGGCCATCTTCACGCCCGGGATTGCGATAGGTCGTTGAAAGGCCATGAAGAGCCCAGCCCGCGCTCGCTCGTCCGCTTCCATCTCGAGCAGGTTTTCTCCATTCAGTTCAATCGATCCCTGCGTGATTTCGTACTTGGGGTGTCCCATCATCGCGAGACCCAACGTGCTCTTGCCCGAACCGTTGGGACCCATCAGCGCGTGCGTCTCGCCACGCTGGATCTTGAGGTTGACTCCCTTCAGAATCTCTTTGTCTTCGATCTGAACGTGTAGGTCGGAGATAGTCAGAACGTCAGTCATCAGTAGTCCCTGGCGATGGTTGTGGCGGGGTCTCATGAAGGAAAAACAACGAGAACCTCGATGATCCCGTCAGCCGGTAAGTTTTTGATGGTCCGTTAGCGGTCGCAGGTCCGAGGGTGCCTTCACGTATCCCGAGTGGTGCGGAAGCGGAAGGTCATCCTCCAGTTTGTCGCCGATGCGGGGTCCACCGGTCCCTTCGACCAGACTTCGCTTGGCGATCCGATGTGCGTTGATTTTGTCCTGAATTCGCATCAAGCCTTCGAGTAACGACTCGGGCCGCGGAGGGCAACCGGGCACGTACACGTCCACCGGGACCACGAGATCGACTCCCTTCACCACGTGATATCCCCACTTGAAGTAAGGGCCGCCGCCCACGGTGCACGCACCCATCGCAATCACGAATTTGGGGTCTGGCATCAAGTTGTAAAGCCGTCGCACGCGGCTCGCCATCTTGTACGTGACCGTCCCCGCGACGATCATCAGATCCGCTTGGCGTGGTGTCGCTCGGAATGCCCCGGCGCCAAAACGGTCGAGGTCGTACCGGCTCGCACCCGCTGCCATCATTTCGATCGCGCAGCAGGCCAAGCCGAACGTCATCGGCCAGATACTCGACTGCCGAGCCCAGTTGATCGCCTGCTCGAGCGTCGTCGTGATCACGTTCTCCTCGAACCGACCTTCAATCCACGGCTGCGTCATGTTGTTTCGTCCTGTCGCAGGAAGGAAAGACCGTCCATTTTCGCAACTTCAATTCTGCTTGACTACCCGGGCAGCTGGCTTTCAGCGGCCGACACGGCTTCACCGCACGGCTGGAATTCGCAAAATCCGCCGTCCGTCAATCGACAACGGTCCAGCGTGACCGGATGTTCCAAGAGGTCGGAAAACAACATGCGTTCCATGGCGCAGATCGTCCGATCCTGCTCCGCAAGTTGGGGATAGGGACAAGCCAATGCTGTCAGGACCGGCAGTTCTCCCGGTTCCTGGTGCACCTCAAACGGAATCTGTCGCTCCCGAAACAGTTCCGCCAAGGCTTCCATCCGCTCCTGTAGCGTGTCGCCGCGCAGGTGACCCCGGTAGGTGTCTTGCAGTCGCGTCGCGATTCGCCGGAGGATGCTCTGCTGAGTGACGGAGTCGTCCAATGCGCACAGCTCCAGCCACAATGCTTCCGCCAAGTCCGCGAAATTCGCACCCGCGTTCCGTCGGCCCGCCACCGTCAGCCGGTACCGATGACAGGGCCGACCGCGCCCACTCGTCTCTTCGACCTGCCGTTCCACGTACCCTTGCGCGAGCAAACGATTCAATCGCTGTCGCACGGCGGTCGCGGTGACGCTTAATGCGGCCTCGAAGTCGGCGACCGTCATTGCGTCCTGCTTCCGCAGCAAATCCAGGATCGCCAAGTCACTGGGAACAGGAGCCTGCACTTGTCACCGCCTCGCTCAGACGCATTCTGATCGAATCTCAACGCCAATAGATCGTATCAAATACCACAATTTCGACAACCAGATATTCGAAAAATTGGGGGCGGCCGCAGAGCGGGGGTAGCGCCGGACGCGTCTGCCTTGCACGATGGCGGTTTCGATCTGCCGCAATGTGGTATCTGGGTGAGATGCGAAGGATGGTGGGGCCGCATTGTCGCGTTGGATCCGGCTGGTATAACAGGAATCCGCAGCCTCGTGCTTTTGACTGGGTGGTTGATCGGCCGACTCCGGCCGGTCCTTTCCGGGGGGAAGGAAATACGGCGTGAACAAAGCTCGAACAGGTGAGCAATGGGGATCCCGGATGGGGGTCATCATGGCGGTGGCCGGGTCGGCGGTCGGCCTGGGGAACTTTCTCCGTTTTCCGGGGCAGGCGGCGCAGCACGGCGGCGGGGCGTTCATGATTCCGTACTTCACGGCGCTCTTGATTCTGGGAATTCCCTTGTGCTGGGCGGAGTGGACGATGGGCCGCTATGGCGGTCGGCGAGGTTTCAATTCCGCCCCCGGGATTTTCACGGTGCTTTGGCCGCACCCGCTGGCGAAGTATTTTGGCGCGTTGGCGCTGCTGATCCCGATCATCATCTACATGTATTACGTGGTGATTGAGGCGTGGTGTTTGGGGTATGCCGATCGCGTACCTGACGGGCGACCTCGTTCGCGGCAGCGGTGCGGAGGCCTATACGGACTTCTTTGGTCGTTTCGTGGGGGCAGAGGCCGATGGGGCGCTGTTCGGGGCGGGGCAGTCGCCGGTCCTGTTGCTGCTGGTCGTTTGCTTCTGCCTGAACTTTGTGTTGATCTATCGGGGCGTGAACAAGGGAGTCGAGCAATTCTGCAAGTATGCGATTCCCACGATGGCCATTTGCGCCGTGTGCGTGCTGATTCGAGTGTTGACCTTGGGTACGCCGGATGCAACCAAGCCGGATCAGTCTGTTTTGACCGGTTTGGGCTTCATGTGGAATCCCCGGATGGAGAGTCTTCGGGATCCGCAGACCTGGCTGGCGGCGGCGGGGCAGATCTTTTTCAGCCTGTCGGTTGGTTTCGGAATTGTGGTGAACTACGCCAGCTATTTGAAGAAGGACGACGATGTCGTGCTCAGTGGACTGACCGCCAGCAGCATGAACGAGTTCTTTGAGGTTTGTTTGGGTGGTTTGATCACGGTGACCGCCGCCTTCATCTTTCTCGGGACGGCGGCCGCCTCGTTTGGGACGTTTGGCCTGGGGTTCAACGCTCTGCCCAACGTATTCGCCGTGATGCCGGGGGGCCGTATTTTCGGCTTCGTCTGGTTCACGATGTTGTTCCTGGCGGCGATTACGAGCAGCATCTCGATGTTGCAGCCGGTGATTGCTTTCCTCGAGGAAGGGTTTGACTTGAAGCGGCACGCGTCGGCCACGATCCTGGGGCTGATCACGGCCTTGGGATCGGCGTTCGTGGTCTATTTTTCGAAGGATATGATGGCGCTGGACACGTGCGATTTCTGGGTAGGAACCTTCCTGATTTTCATCCTTGCGCTCGTTCAGTCGTTGCTGTATGGTTGGGGACTGGGAATCGAAAAGGGGGAACAGGAAGCGCACTTGGCAGCCCACATCCGCATCCCGCGCGTTGTGCAGTACATGTTGAAGTACGTGACCCCGCTGTATCTGGCGGCGATCTTCTGTGGGGTCTGTTATCGCGAATTCTTCACGGATCCCTCCGAGGGACAGACCAGCCGACTGCAGATGTTGTGGAAAGAACCGGCAGCCTTGATGTCGGTGGCGATGATCGGGCTGGTGTTCGTGTTCTTGTTATTACTGGTGCGGATCGCGGACAAACGATGGCGGCAGCAGAATCGCTACGAGAAACCGCTCACGGAGTGATTCCGCAGAGAGGATACGAGCAATGACACTCGGTGGTTGGGTGATTATGATCGGGTCGGTGGGGTCCATCCTGACGCTTGTAACGTACTGTCTGGTCCGGGTCTTGAGTTTGCCTCCAGCGGATTTGGAGACCCACTTGAAAGCGCCGCCGGACATTGACACCGGCGATCGTCAAGACGCCGACTGACCGGTATCTGTCCGTTCTCGCGGAAAGTGTTGTTCCACAATCTGCTCGAACTCCGCTGCGGTGGAAGCCCGGGCAACGGTTGCGCGAAACTGCCGCGCCCCCGGCAGGCCTTGTGCGTAGCAACAGGCGTATTTTCGCATGAGCATGGTGCCCCGCGTCTCGCCGAATCGATCGACGACCAACCGGAAGTGTCGCAGCAGGCAGGCTTGTTGTTCCTCGAGCGAAGGTTCCGGGGGGATCGGCCGATGGGACAGTGCAGCTTGGATCTGATGGAAGAGCCACGGTTTGCCGAGGCAGGCGCGAGCGATCATGACCCCATCGATGTCGTACCGCTGGAAGGCGATCAGCACCTTTTGTGGCGTGTCCAGATCGCCATTGCCGATCAACGGCAGACGGCGCAGATGAGATTTGATCGCGGAGATTTGATCCCAATCGGCGGACCCTCGAAAGAAATCCTCCGCGGTCCGTCCATGCACGGTCAGCGCCGCCGCTCCGGCGCTCTCTACGACTTGGGCCACTTCGATTGCGTTAACCGCATGGCGGGAGCAACCCAGGCGGATTTTGGCGGTCACCGGGACCGTGCGCAGGCCTGCACGACTCGATCGATGATTTCTCCCATCCGCTGGGGATCACGCAACAGGTAGGACCCACTTCGGGCCCGCTGGGTTACCTGCCGGACGGGGCAGCCGAAGTTGATGTCGACCACGCTCACGCCATAGTCTGCGACCAGGCGCGCTCCGACGCGGGCGAGTGTATCCGGATCGTTATCCCAAATCTGCACCGCCAGCGGACGTGGTTCATCTCGAATTCCCCAAAGGCGGTCCGGGTGTTCACAACCGGCCTCGTCGCGCCAAACAAAGCTGCGGGCGCTGACCATCTCGGTGGCCTGTAGTCCGACGCCACCGAACTCGCGTACGATCTGTCGGAAGGCGAAATTCGTATAACCCGCCATCGGGGCTTGAAGCACGGGCGGATCGATCCGCAGATCGCCGATCTGCAACGGGGAAACGACGCGAGAAGCGGATGGCATCGGTACGGATTGCGGGTTGGTTTCCCGCACGGAGAAAGGATTCGGCATCTGGGTCGGTTCTTTCAGGTTCCATCCTCGTAGCGGTGATTGAATTGCTGATGCAATCTTTCGCGTTCGCCGTCGGTGGCCTTTGGGGATTCGAGACTTCGCGGAAGCGGAGCGACCGTTTCGCCGTCCTGTGTGTAGAGGTCCATGTCCTTGCACCAGCCGTGGAATTCCAGCACCCAACGACGTTGTATGCTGTCGTCCGCAACCGGCTGTCCTGCCGCGAACTCCAGTTGGACTTCTTCGCCGGGGCCGAGGATCGCGACGGCATCGTCAACCGTCGTCAACAACGGCAAGGCCGGACCCCACGCGGTGTAGTTGCCCTGGGGATGTCGCGTATCCCAGAAGGGAACCCGTTGGTCATACCGGTAATCGGGACGTCGTTGAGGATACGTGATGCGGCGCACAAACCCGGATTCGCAGACAATCGCCTCCAGTAGTTCATGGGACTGGGATCGCACGGTGGGCGGTTCCTCCGCCAGAATTACGGCCAGCCGGTCCCAATAGATCTCCAGGTTTGTGGAGATCCGCAGTCGCCGGGTTCCCGGTGGCAATCGCTTCCGGCTGAGCGGCACGGCGGACTGCCGAGGCATTCCGGCCGGGTAGCCAAACTGCTCGCTTACGACTTGCCACCGTCCGGTCGAATCCTCTGCCTCAATCGTGGGTGCATCGTAGGAAGCGTTGGCCTGCCAGGCGGCAAACATGGTCTGCGAGTAAGGGTATTCAATCCAGCCATCCATCACCAGGTACGCGTCTTCCGCATCGAACGGTTCCGCGAACGTCAGGGTCAGAGAATGCGGCTCGGCCGTGCGACCGATGAAGCGTCGATCCGGCGGCCCGGGTGGCGCGGCGTGGAAGTCGGCCTTCAGCAGTTGCGGCAACACGTCCGTGCCGCGATCATTTTCCGCTGCGACCGGTTGCAACTCGCGACGATAGAAACGCGGCTCGCCGGACGGTGGGGGGCCGGCGACGGCGAAGCGTTCGTCCAACACCACGTTCCACCCGGGGGGAAGGTCGTACGAAACAAGCCGGACCGCGTCCAGGTAGCACAGTTCCTCCATCGGCTCCGAGATGCGAATCGACCAGCGATCGATTCGCGGCTGCAACAGCCCCTCAGGCAGCAACAGATTCTCGGTGGGGCGTGGTGGGCTGTAGTCACCCCTTCCGAGGTTGAATCCCAGGCCGCCTGCGCCCAGCACGTCGGTCACGAACTGAAACGAGTCACCATTCCAGGCAAAAACGACCGGGCAGCTGGATACCTGTCTCTGAATCTCTTCAATCCGATGTGGCTCGCCGGCGTCGAGGTTCAATTCGGTCTGAAACAGTCCGTCGGGCCAGTTCATGCGGACAAAATCCAATCGGTCTGCGCCGCGTGTGCCCAGGGCCGACGGTTGCAAGCTCTGACCGGGACCGCTGTCGGATCGCAAGGTTTGAAAGGCGGTCCAGTGGGTTCCGATTCGGGCGGCCGCCTGCACGCCGAGGCCGGAGCGATTGGATCGCATCTGTTCGGCGCGGTCCTCCTTTCCCGTGAACTGCAACGACAAGAAGGGGAAACGCCCCGCACCGGGCCGCCAGATGGACGGCGCAGCCCCTGCCCGGCTGGCAACAACGGAGGGGCCGCGGGCATCTTGCTCCAGCACAACCCGCCACGATGTCATCGGCTCTTCGCCGCGAAACGCCACCTCCCGCGTTTGACCGTCGATCGCGATCCAGCCGACCGGTCCGGATGCCAGGAAGTCCTGCACCCCGTCCCCGTTGATGTCGCTGGCGGCGATCGGTCCTGATAGCGGCCCGGCGGCGGGATCGTTGAGCGGCTTGTCGCGGCGGACCCACTGATCGGCTGCTCCCGGCTCCCAGACGGTCAGTCGTTCTTCCTCGAGCGTCAATAATTCCCACTGCCCATCCGCATTCAGATCGGTTGCCACGGCGGCCTGCAGGGGGGCCTGCCGCAAGGCATCGAAGCCGTCGGCCGGTGCGTAGGACCACAGCCGATCGTTGCGGTAGACCTCGTGCGGTGGCTGACGGTTCAGCACCAGCAGGTCCAGATCGCGGTCCGCGTCGAAATCCCAAGCTACGACCAGGCGAGAATCTGCCCCCTGCCCTGCCAAACCTTGCTCCTGGGCGAGCGGACGAAATGTGCCGTCCAGGTTGTTGCTCAGCAGTTCGTTCGGGCCGTCGTTGACGAGAAACAGGTCCAGATCGCCGTCGTGATCGGCATCGAAGAAGGCTGCGTCACGCGTCTCGCAATCCGGTCCGGCTGCTTGGCTGGCCTGCGTCACGTCCTGCCATTGCCCGGGTTGGGTCTGACGCCAGAGTTGGTTTGGGCCCGGACGACAGAGGTACACGTCGACGAGCCCGTCATTATCATAGTCGCCCCAGGCCGCTGCATTGACCGAAGGTACCTGCGCCAAGGGGTGATCCGGTTGCGAGCGATACGCGTCGGGACCCGACAGCAGTACGAGATTGGGAGGTGTTGTAGCCTGATTACCTTGGGTCACGAACAGGTCCATGCGGCCATCCTGATCGATGTCGCAAGCGGTCACGTTGGGTGGGCGGTCGCCCGACGCGGCCCAGACGATCGGTTCAGCCGACTCCACGGGAAGTGTTTCCACCGGTGCGAACCAAGGACCACTCGGCCGCGCGAGCGAGCTGGGGCTTGTCACTGCGATCGGTGCGACTTCCGCCTTATCTCCCATCCGCGTGTACTTCATTTCCGCCAGACGGGCTTGCGGGTTGTGTTCCAGACGCGAGAACTCTTCGCGGAATGTCTTGGCCCGGTCGACTTGACCCAGGCGAAGACAGGATTGGAAGGCAGCGTAATAGGCGCTTCGCAAATAGGGATCGATTGCGATTGCCCGTTCGAAATGTTCCACCGCCTCTTCCACGCGCGACAGTTGCACCAGACATTGGCCCGCATAATAGACCGCGTATGCGTCCGAGGGGTCCGCGTTGGCAACCCGTTGAAACTGCTCCAGCGCCGCCGCGGGATCCCCGCGATCCACGGCCAAAACCCCGCGGCAATAGTGCGCCCGAAGGTGATTGGGATTCTGCTGCAGCACCTCCTGCAACAACTGTTCGGCCTGCTCGGCGTCTCCCGTGTGACGCCGATTGAGCGTGGCAATCGCCAGATCGACCCGCGCATCCTGCCACTCCGGGTGCTGCAATACCAACTCGTGAAACAGATCGCGGGCCTGTTCGTACTGGAATTGGCCCATCAAGGCCACGCCTCGGTTGTGCTTTTCGACCCGTTCTTCTTCAAGCTTCTGCGTTTCGGGTTGTGTGGTTGCTTCCTTGCCAGGCCGCCGGCAGCCGACGTGAACGCCGCTCACGCTCGCCCAAAACATCAGGTGGATCAACAGAGCACGTCGTCCGACCATGGCCAACGGTAGTCTTCGGTCAGTGCGCATCGGTGCTTTATTACCCTCGTTATCGAATTTGGCCCTTGCAGCCGCCTCGCGGCTCGAACACCGGGCCCCCTAGTCTATATGAGGAATCTTGGTTTCGGGAACCGCGACTGATCTGGCGATCTCCGGTGGCCGAAAGAGGGACCCTGAAAACCCCCCCAAGGGTTGACCGGAGGTGTACAATGTGGTTGACACGGCATATCGGGATCGTTCGACTTCCATCGAGCGGTCCGTGTTGCTTCCTTGCCCACCACTCGGTTGGATGGTATCGTTAGGTACGGTTTGATATCCACCCGTTGGAAGGGTTAAATCTCGAGAACTGGGGATGCGATGAGTACTCGCGTTTTGATCGCTGACGACCATGAAGTGGTGCGTCTGGGGCTGAAGAGCATATTTCACGGGACCGACATTGAGGTGATCGCCGAGGCGAACGGTGGCGATCAGGCGGTACAACTGGTATTGCAGCTGAACCCGGACCTGGTGGTTCTGGACATCCGCATGCCAGGGGGGGATGGCCTGACCGCTCTGGGGCGGATCAAACTGGAAAAGCCCGAAACGCCTGTGCTGATGTTCTCCGCCTACGACAACCCGACTTACGTTGCTCGCTCCGTGGCCCTCGGAGCGAGCGGTTACTTGCTCAAGAGCTGTAGCCGGGACATGGTTGTTGATGCGATACGTAAGATTGCATCGGGCGAAAATGTCTGGACGCGTGACGAATTGCGGCGAGTGACCGGTGCACTGGCCACGCCACGGCTGGCATCCGACGTGGAGGTGCCGCTGACCCAGCGCGAAAGCGAAGTCTTGCGGCAACTGGCGTTGGGGCTGACGAACAAGGAAATCGCGCTGGCGCTGGAGATCAGTTACGAAACGGTCAAGGAGCACGTGCAGCACATTCTGCGCAAGGTCGGCGTCTCGGATCGGACGCAGGCGGCCGTGTGGGCGGTGCGCAAGGGACTTGTGTAACGGTATGCAGCGTTGGTTGGTGAGCGGTGTTGGCGTGCTCCCCTTGCTTCGTCTCGGAATCGTCTTGTGGCTGTGGTGCGGGCTTGCCTTTCTCACGCCCGTCGATGGCGCGACGATCTACGTCAAGGTGCTAGTCGATGAAGAGGAGCGAGCTGTCGAGCATCTTTGGCAGCAACGGTTGAAAGACCGAGTCGACCGCGCCTCGGCGATCATCAATGAATACTGCGACATTCGTTTCGCCGTCGCGACGTTTGACACCTGGCAGTCGGATAATCGGGAAAACGATCTCAGCCGGACGCTGCGCGAATTCGAAATCGAGGTGGATCCGGCACCCGGGCAGATCGCGATCGGCTTCTCCAGCCAGTATCGTTTCCGCAAAGGGATCAATGGACTGGGAGGAACACGCGGCCCGCTGCACAGCCATATCATTCTTCGTGAGAGTACTCGAACGATTGTGGAGCCAGAGAAGCTCGAGGCACTCGTTCACGAGCTGGGGCATTTTTTGGGGGCGGCCCACTCCCCGCTGCGGACTTCGGTCATGCGTCCGGTGATCGGAGACGGTCAGGCCCGACTGAAATCGTACCGCATCACATTCGACCCGTTGAATGCGAAACTGATCCAACTTATTGGTCGAGAAGTCAGCACGCTGCGAGTCCGCCGGTTCAGCCGTCTTTCCCCGGTCACAAAGGCTCGCCTTCTGCCGATCTATCAAGAGCTTGCCCAAAAGATGCCCGATGACCCGGCGGCCAAGAAGTTCCTTGCCTATCTGGCGCAACCGCCCCCCGCTCGGCCGCCGCGCCCCCCGATCTTCGTGCCGCTCAAGCCGTAGCGCCGAGGAACGATCGGCCACGGGACGCCAGCCCGCATTCGATTGTCCGCTGAGCGCCACGGCCTGTTTTCCACCGGCCGCCTTACGCGGACCCGCGTCCTAGATCCGCCGCAGGGCATTCGCCCCGTTTCCTATCAGGGGCCAGAAACCGGACGCTGAGCAAGCACCGCTGCGATTTGCGCCGCCGCTCTTCGTGCGGGCAACGGCGGCGGGATCCGATCAGGCTTCCCACGCCGGATCGTCGAACAGCGAATCCGCCGTCCAGTCGTTGGCCGCCAACGCAGCGGCGACGGCCGCCACCATCTGGGCGGACGGCGTCGTCGTTCCCACGGCGGTCCCCTCGGGGAGCGAACCGACGTCATCTCGCGGAAGGTCCGACGCAACGGCGGATACAGCCGCAGCGGATGAGCTCGGCTGGACAGTGAGGTGGTCCAGAATCAGCAGTGCGTCGATCGGGGAGGCATATCCATCGCCGGACGTATCGACAAACGGGGGTGGTGCCTCACCGGCTCCCGGCGGATCCAGCTGACGTGGACCGACCGTGTTTAGTTCGTTGATCACGATCAGCGCGTCAATCGGACTGATCAGGCCGTCATCGTTCACATCCAACGACTCGACCGGGTTCGTCCAAGACGTGGCTTGGTTTTGCTCTTCCGCCGCATCGATCAACAACTGGCGAAGAGTCTCGTAATTCTCCGTGGGGCCGTCGGTTCTCGGGTCCCCCAGGTCGTACTGCGTCAGGTTGTAGGTGTCGACAAGTTCATTGTTTGCGTCCAGGATGGCCACGTCGCGGTAGATCAGTCCCCAGTTCTCCAGGACGTCGGAGGCCCCATTCGAGTTGTCGTCTTGGTCCTGCAGCCACGGAATCAGCCGTCCGTCCGCGGCCTCGTCGTTGCCGATTGCTTGGGACCATTCATTCAGGCCAAGAATCTGAATCTCTAACTGGGGATAGTTGTCGGCCAGATCGGCCTGCATAACGTCTAATGCGTCAAACTGACGCACACAGTAGCCTCACGTGGCGCTGCCGAAGTAATACGCCGAGACGCCGCCGAGATAGTCACGCGGGGAGACTTGCTGGTTGTAAGTCTCGGAGTTCTCGTTCACATCAAGAAGTGAAAAGTCGACCACCTGCGGAGGTTCCGCCTCGGCTGCCGCTTCCGCTGCCAACAGGTCACTCGCGTGGAGCAGCTGTCGCCACTCCAAGGTCTCCAGCCAGGGGCGTCGATAGCGGAACGCCGGTTTTTGCCGATAGAACCAAGTACTCTTCATCGTCGCGAGAATCTCCACGATCGTGCGAGGGAAGCCTGGAAGCTGGGCGGTCCACCGGGCATGCCGTTATTTTTTGCGACGGCGGTGGCGGACTTGACGAGCGAATCCGGATCTACCAAGTGAGTCAAGGTGCGTTTGAACGAGCGCGCCGGCCAGAAGAAGCGGTGGTGCGACCGGCCCGTAACCGAAGAGGTCACGAGCGGGACACTCGTCCCGCGGCACGAATTCTAGTATACGCAAGTTGTCCCATATGCAAATCATTTTGTCCGGATTGCAATCGCCTTGGCGACTCCAGGTGCACGGAGTTCGGCCGGATGCGGGTTCCAACGCGAACGGTCCATGGGAATTGGTCTGGTGAATTGCCCAGCGGCAAGGGTGTCGTTGGAGCCATGGAAGATGAAGCCGGTCGGGTGGGGTGTTGAGTGCGCCGTGGGGTGAATGGAGTGCGACAGGACGAGCGTGCGGCAGGAGGACAATGCGGCAGGACGAGGGCATGGCAGTCTGAGAAGACTGCCGTACGGGACAGTCTGGAAGACTGTCCCACGGGGGGGGACTGGTGCGGGCGGGCGCACATGATTGACTTCCCGCCTGGGGCGCGTAGCATCGCAAGCAGGTTCCCAGGCAGAGGGATCAGTCACCCAGGAGGCTACCAAGATGACACGTGACGAGTTAGCCCACGGGCATTGGCTGCGCCAGCTTAGCACAAACAGCGGTGGGGACCGTGTGCAGGCTCGGAGAGGGACCATCTCGGGGGATCGGATTCGTGCACGCCGCGCTTCTCGCTCGGGATTCTGCCGTGGTCGCGGCACCCGCTTCGAATCCCTGGAGTGTCGAGCTCTGTTGGCAGCGGACATTTCTGCCTTTCCGATCGCGCAAGTGGCGGACTTTGATCACAACGGCGCTTTGGATGCCGCGGATATCGACCTGCTCAGTCGCACGCTGCGTCAGGGCGAACCGCACGCCCGATTTGATCTGGACGGCGACGGCCTTCTGACGGAGGCCGATCACGCGTATTGGGTGGACGTGATCAATCGGACCTACGCGGGCGATGCAAATCTGGACGGCGAATTCGACTCCAGTGACATGGTCGCTGTCTTTCAAGCCGGATTGTATGAGAATTCGATTGCGGCCGATGCTTCCTGGGCGACCGGCGACTGGGACGGCGACGGGGATTTCGGCACCAGTGACATGGTCGTGGCCTTCCAGGGCGGTGGCTTCGAGGCGGGCCCCCGCGTGCTTCGTTCGCCAACGGTTCACGTCACGCTGCACGACGACCGCGCTGCGCGGCGATCCGGAAGCCCCGTTGGGTACCGTCGTGATTGGGGGACAGGCCGACCCGTTCGCTGTGATTCGATTGCAGGAGACCGGCGCGGTCACGTTGGCCGACGCCAACGGTCGCTTTCGAATTGACCAGGCGCCGTTAAGTCACACCGAGACCCGCTTCCATGTTTCGGTCGGCGATCTGCATGGACATACCTCGAATGAAGTCGTGAGTACGCACTTGAAGCCCGGATCGAGTCACGGGCCATTCGGATCCGTTCTATGGAGTGACTTTCGGAAACAGGAGCGGCCACCGGAAGATCTGCCGGCGTCTCTGGCGACCGTGTTCTTGCCGGTGGGAGTCGACGGCAAACAACTTGTCGACCAGTACGTGGCGGCCAAGGGAGCGCGACCGGATCAGGGGAACCCGATCCGTTCCGAACTGCCCCCCGAAACGCTCGTCGTGGTGGAAGCCGCCGAAGATTTAGAAGCCGATCCATTCCTCTTGCCTCAATCCTTGGAAGACTTCGGCTCCGGACCAGGCAAGACCTCAACCGTTCTGATCCAGGGGGCGTTGGACCCGTTGCCACTGCGAATCGAGTCACCGGAGATCGGGGACCCGTTGGCCGATGATGGGGATCAATCGAAGGCGGTGGAAACGGGACTTGTGCCCGGCCAATCGGTTTGGATCACGGGGCGAATTGGCGATGGTCCGCACGGTCGCGATCGGTCTGGAACCGGAGATTTTGACTTCTACGCGGTGCGTGATCTGCAAGTCGACCAGGAGTTAACCGTGGACCTTAACACGCCCCCCGGTTCGCTCCTCGATTCCTTCATCTACATCTGGGACGCCGATGGAAATCGCATCGATTTCAGTGACGATGACGGCTCTTCCCCCGACAGCTACCTGGTGTTTTCGCCCGATGATCCGGGGGATTATTACGTGTCCGTCGCGGCCTTCGGTTCGTTCGGCCCGGTGGTTCCCACCGAATCTGCCTCCGGGCTCGGCGCAACGACCGAAGGCGGATACGAACTGTTACTGGCCGTTGAGCCGGTCCCCGATGTGGATGTCTACTCGTTTTCCCTGCTTCCAGGCGACATCCTCGGGGCGACCGTGGATGGCGGTCCGAATCATTTGACGTTGCGTGATGCGGCTGAGCAGGTGCTGGTCGGTTCCGGTCAAGACTTGACGCTCTACCAGCCACTCGATTCCTCGTTGCCCACCGGTGGCAACGCTTCGCTCAGTTGGGTTGCCGATTCGCCCGGCGTTTACACGTTGGCCGTGGACGGTGGCTTCGGCGAGTATGAACTGGAGTTGGCAGTCTTTCGGCCAGCCTTGGAAGCGGGCGACCGTGGTCAGCGGCAGGTTCTATTTCTCGATTTCGACGGCGCGACGTTGGACGCCCAATCGCTGTTCGGATTCGGAAATGCCCAGGCAACGCTGTCTCCTTTCTCTTCCTTCCTCGAAGATTTTGGCTTGGATCCCGCCAATGAAGCTACCGTCATCGAGCTGATCTCGGAGCAAGTACGTGCCAACTTCGCCGATGTTGCTGCCTTCGGTGGGAATGGTGATTTCGATGCCGATCGCACGGGGGGGAGTTTTGGGATCGAGATTCTGACGAGTCGCGAAAGCGTCGACTTGTACGGTTTTCCTCTCGACCCGTTCGGCGAACCCAACGTCAGTCGGGTCGTCGTGGGTGGCACGGTGGAACAACTGGGCATCAATACGATTGGCATTGCGGAGTCGGTTGACGTAGGGAACTTCCGCACGAATGAAACGGGAGTCGTTTTGCTGGATGCATTGAGTGCTCCGGAGAACTTCCTCAGTTCGTTGCATCGAATTCCGCTGGTCGGCGGGAGGACCATGGTCGATTTGCTCGGCGTGGCGATCGGCAATGTCATCACGCACGAGGCGGGACATTTCTTCGCGAACTGGCATACGGACCCCAGAAACGGTGTTCTGGACCTGATGGATCAAGGTGGGCAGCTTGGAAACATCCTGGGGTTGGGCCCCGACGGCAAATTTGGCAGCGCGGATGATGTCGAGGTCCGGTTTCGGTCGCGATCAGTTTGTTCCCAACGAGGGGTTTACGGGTACGGAGAATACTCGGAACGCGATTTCGTTCGGACTGTCAACGGGAATCCATGATGTCGGGATGATCGTCGCCGGTAGCCTGCCCGCCGATCAACAACTGCTGAACGTCGCTCCGACGGAGTTCCAAATCGAATTCCTGGACGAATTCTTCGACGAATCAGATGTTGAACAGGATATCGATGCGAGCGGTCTGACCGTGAACGGACTGCCCGCCGACGAGGTGGTCCCCATCGGCCCGCGCACATTGGAATTTCGTTTCTTCAGCTCGCCGGTGGTCCAGCCAGGTCGCCAGGTGCTGGATCTGGCAGAAGGAACCGTAGTTCGCGATAGCGATCAGGCTCCTGTAGCAGCCTTTCACGCGGAATTTGGCTACGACCCCCTACCGACGCAGGTCGTTTCGGTCACGCCGTCCGACTCCGCCGTGAGTCTGCCGTTGGAACGCGTGAGCGTTACCTTCAATGAGCCGTACGATCCGGCGAGCGTGGATCGAGGCGATTTGACTTTGAGTCAGGGGCAGGTTGTCGAAATTGCATTCGTCGACGCATGGACGATCGATTACCTGCTGCAGGGAGTGGAGCAAGAGGAACCACTGCAGATCGTTCTGCCGGACGGCGCGGTGACGGATGCGTTCGGGAATCTTGCCACCGGTTTTTCTTCGAGCTTCTTGACCGACACGGAACGTGTACCCTTGACCGCCCTGGAAGGACTCATGCCGCAGGGATCCTTGGTCTACACTCAGACGATGGAAGGTACGATCGATCCGGGCGACGTCGACGAGTTTTCGATCACCGTTGACTCCGGCCAGACCGTGGCCGTGCTGCTGAAGACAGACGAATTCCTCCAGGCCCGAGTCGAAATCCTGTCATCGGATCGTGCCATCACGAATGCCCAAGCAACGTCGGGCGGACAGTCACTGGTAGTCCAAACCGATCCTGTTCGTGGTCGGCTCGTGGGTGGGAGACCTACGCAAAGCGACTTTGTCGTGCGAGTCGAAGGAGTGGACAATTCTTCGGGGCGATATTCGATGCAATTGCTGCTCAACGCAGCTTTCGAGGAGGAGGATTTCGCCGGGCCCACAAACGACGGTCCGGATTCCGCAGTCGATTTGGAAGCGATCTTCGCCGCACCGCTCGTTTCGAATGACCTGGATGCGGGAGTGGTCTCGCTGGCGGCGCGCTCGCAGCGGGCAGCCTTGTGGGGAAGCCTGACCGGGCCGGTTGCGGAGAGCGAGAGTTTTGAGCAGGACTTCCCCGGGGGCAGCTGGACGGTATCTTCCTCTACGGAATACGGACGAGTTCAAGTTACCGGGGCCCACGGCGCGGCGACGGGTGATCACGCCCTGATCATGGATGTGAGTCGCTCGCTGGTGAGCAATCTGAACGAAGCCGTGTGGAGTATCGATTTGACAGGCGTGGTCCGGCCGATCCTGGCCTTTTCTCACGCCAGCTTCGGTGATGAGCGGCACCCGTTTGCCGGAATGTTTGACGGTCAGTACAACGCAGACGGCGTCGCCATCAGTGTCGATGGCGAACATTGGTATCCCGTCTTCGATGCGCCCGATACGGTTCCCGGCGTATGGCACACGTTCCAAGTTGATTTGGCGCAACAAGCGGCGGTCGCCGGGATCTCTCTCGAGGGACCGGTGCAGATCAAATTCCAGCAGTTCGACAACTCTCCCGTTGCTGACGATGGTCGTGGTTGGGACCAAATCGCGATTCACCATGCCGACGATGCCGATTGGCTCCGTCTGGATTTGCGATCACGCGAGAGCGTCTCGCTGTTGGGGACTGTCGACGGAACCGGGGATTTGAAGGTCGATCTGTTTGACGATCAAGGAAATCTGCTCAGCCGAGGGCGTCAGCCCGCCCAACCCGTTGCGAAACGGTAGCTTCGAAACGCGAAACTTCGATGATTGGGTCGCGGAAGTCGAGGGTCTGACGAATCGTCCGTGGCAGATCAGTCGGGCGGATCAATTCACGAATTATTTTGTCGATCCCACGAGCCCCCAGGATGGTCGTTTTGTGGCTTGGTGTGGTTTCGATGGTGACGGGCCAGTGGAATATCGCCTGTATCAGGATTTGACGGTTCCCGACGATTCGCCGGCACAACTGTCCTGGCAGCATCGTCTGCAATGGGCCTTCCTGGGACTCGAGGCGAAGTCCCGCGCGTATTCTGTGGAGTTGGTCGATCCCGAGTCCGGACAGGTGCTGGAAGTGTTGCATGAGTTTTCCACGGGCGATGCCAGCAGCGTTCGACTTTCGGGCGATTCCGGCTGGGAGACACACACCGCGGATCTGGCCGCTCTGGGATATAGCGGACAGACCGTGCGATTGCTGTTCCGAGCCCAGGTGCCAGACTCTTTCACGGGGCCCGGCCAATTGGAGGTGGACAACGTCCAATTGTGGACCGGCACTGTCTGGCCAGAGAACGTTGATGATCTGATCCGAGATTTTGTCGCGCCCAAAACGGGTGTCTACTACGTTCGCGTTACGGGAACGCCTTTGACTCGCTATTCCTTGATGACCGCGCGTAACATGGAGTTTGACCTGGAGTCAAATGACACGATCGAGTCTGCGCAAGACTTATTGGTGCCCGATGTCTCTGGTCGGCAGTGGATTCTGGCGCGATTGAGAACGATTCCACCTCACCGCAAGATTTCTATCGGTTGTATCTGGGTCGCAATCAGCAGCTGAACGTGGAGACCTACACGCCGGCCAGTGAAGATGACCAATTCGTCAATCATCTGGATCCCGCTATTCGCCTCTACGATGCCGACGGCCGTCTTGTCGCGAACGATGACAACTCATCGTCCGATGGTCACAACGCCAGCCTGCGTTACCGGACGCCGCGAGATCTGGAGGGAATCTATTACCTGGAGGTGACCGCCTCCGAGCTGACACCGTGGGCTACCACGGGGAGAGTATATCGTCAGTGTGCAAGGAGCGACGGTTCCCAGTGACTCTCTAGGTGATGTAGCGGCGGCTGTCTTGCCGATCGATGACGCAGCAGGCGTGGGTGACGCAGGCGAATCGGCGGAGCCGGCGCAGGAGACAGACCGGCTCGAGGAATTGGAAAACCATGAAGTGCTGCTGCCCGAGCTTACCGTGAGGTTGTGGGATGGGGCCGAACGATGGAACAGCACCGAGCTCTCGGAGGATCGGGGGGACAACAGCGCCGCAGCCGCTGAGGCATTCCTGACGGACGAAGACTTCTGGCTGGCCGCCGCCGATTAGGACAGGACAACCAGCTGGCTGGGACCGAGTGCCCTGTCAAGACTGGAATTTGGGATTGGGTGCCACTTCGATACCAGTGCGAAACTCCCGACCAGGTGCTATCGTCTTCTTGGCAGAGCGAGTGGCACCCCAATTCTTCACTGTTGCTTCGCGGTGATAACACGCCAGGTCGACCGGCCTCTCAAGCGATCCAGGCGGCGGCCGGCAAGCCTGTCGCGATCGCGCTCTCCTCAGGCGTATCCGTGTTCGAGAAACCAGCTCCAGGCGTCCCGCACGGTTTCATCGAGCGGACGGATGCGATAGCCGAGTACCGCAGCGGCACGCTGGCTGCTGTAGTTCTTGGGGATTCGTGCCAAAGCAATAGCGGCTGAGTTGATATCCGGCTCCCGGCCCGTGAGTCGCGTGACGACGTCACCGGTCTGACCCGCGAGCCACAGGACGGCCGGTCCAGGGCAGAACCAGGGCGCACGCCCGTTCGTGACCTCGGCGAAAACCCGCCAGGCTTCGCGGTAGGTCATCGTCCGCCCAGCCAGAATATAACGCTGCCCGCTTTCGCCCCGATCGATGGCCGCCACGATGCCCGTAGCCACATCGCGCACATCACATACGCTGACCGAACCGCGTGGTGGAAACAGGCCCCGCCCGCGAGCGACTTCCAACAGCATGCGACCGGAGGAGGGCTTCCAGTCCCAGGGGCCGAGCATGAAGCCGGGATTCACGATCACAGCATCCAACCCTTCGGCCAGTTCTTTCCGCACGACCTGTTCCGCTGCCCGCTTGGTGATGACGTAATTGCAGCGCACATTTCGCGTCAACGGCGTGTCTTCGTCAGCCGGCTCTTGTGGCGAGATCGCGCCGATCGCGTCACAACTGGATACATGAATCATCCGTGCCTGCGCACTTCGGGCTTGCTGCGCGACAAAGCGTGCGCCGTCCACGTTGATTGCCTGGTGTAAATCGAGTCGACTGCGTCCGATTCGCACATAGCCGGCTGCATGCACCACGCAACGGATGCCCTGGCAAGCTCGTTGCACGGCTTCGGGATCCTGGATGTTTCCGATCACCTTTTCAACGGCCAGACCGGCCAGTGGGCGAGGATCGGAGGACTCGCGTACTAATACTCGGACGCGCCGTCCCTGGTCCAGCAGGAGCCGAAGCACATTGTTGCCGACCAGCCCGGTCGCACCTGTCACAAGAATTAGGTCGCTCATCGCGTTCTACTCAACCGCTTGGTCCCGACTGCCCCACTTCCCGACCGTCAACGTACCGTGGGTGCGTATGCCGGTAAACCGGGCAAGAATCCGCCAAAGGATCGCGGCACGCTGCTGTGTCAAACGAGTGATTCGCTGAGAGAGGACACGAGAGGCGGTTTCAAAACCGGGAGCCTCGCCTTCCCGGTTCTGAAATGCGCTCGAGACTTGCCTTGGTAGTCGTCCTGAAACGTGCTCCAGGAAAAGATAACGACTGCAGCCGGTTTCACGCGATTGCTCAGCGGCACGCCGACTCGATGGCAGCGGATTCCACTTCTTTGCTGCGGTCACCGCTTGCCCCCGCCGGTTGGCTCCCCCACGCGACCGAGCTTCGCCCTTTAGGATCGAAAGGAATTACCTTATCGTGGTGACGCCAAGGGGCCGTCGTTGGTAAGGGGAGATGACGGAGTCGATGCCCGAATATGGGTGTAAAGGCTTCGGAGTTGTGCTTGTATCCATCGAACGATCAGCGTGAAGAACGGTCGTTAGGCAGATCGGAGTGTGGCGTATGTCCACAGAGACGGTATTCATCACAGGGGCATCATCGGGGATTGGCTGGGAGCTGGCGCGGCAATTCGCGGCGGCCGGGTCGAATCTGATTCTGGTCGCTCGACGCGAGGATCGACTTCACCGCTTGGCCGAACAGCTTCAGCGGGAACACGCGGTTCGGGTCGAGGTTCTCGTGGCGGACTTGTCGCAGGCAAACGCTTGTCAGGAGATTTACGATCAGTTGTGGCGCGAAGGGAACGGCGGTCGACGTGTTGGTCAACAACGCCGGTTTCGCCTCGCTGGGACAGGTAGCCCGTCTATCGCTGCCACGGCAGATGGGGATGGTGGCGGTGAACGTGGCCGCCCTAACCTGCCTGACACGGCTCCTGCTGCCGGCCATGATCGAGCGACACCGGGGGGGGATTTTGAATGTTGCCTCTACAGCGGCGTTTCAACCCGGACCCAATCTTGCCGTCTACTACGCATCGAAGGCTTACGTCTTGTCCTTCACGGAAGCGCTCCACGAGGAGTTGACCGGCAGCGGCGTCACCGCGACCTGTCTCTGTCCAGGGCCGACCGACACCGAATTGGTGTCGGATGCGGGCATGCAGGGCACGTTGCTGTTCCGCTATGGTGTGATGTCCGCCTCGGAAGTTGCTCGCCGCGGGTACCGTGGGTTCCGACGCCACCGGGCGGTCGTCGTGCCAGGGCTGCGCAACCGCTTGGGGACCTTGCTAGTTCGCCTGATGCCTCGCTTTGTGACGCGTCAGGTCGTGCGACGCTTGCAGTGGGTCGCTAATCCCAGCGATTGGCATCGGGACTGACACGCAGGACGACACAAGTGATATCGTCCTCGACCGCGCTGTCGCCCGAAAAATTGTGAATTGCCTGTTGCAGGTTGGCGATGATCTCCTCCACCGGGCGCGAAAGATCTTCCCGGATCGAGGCGAGCATGCGGTCGGTGCCGAACACCAGTCCGTCCGCATTTCTCGCTTCCAACACTCCGTCTGTGGTCAGCACCACAAGATCGCCCGAATCCAGTGCCCCGATCTCGGTGACGGGAAACGAGGAATGGGGTTGCACCGCCAGGGGAAGTGCATTGCTGCAGAGCTTCCTCTTGATCTCCCCGGCGGGGCCCAGCACAAACCCCGGAGGGTGTCCCGCATTGATGAATCGGAAGGTTCGAGTGAGCGGGTGTAGCTGTAGCAGAAATGCCGTCACAAAGCGGTCGTCGTCGGTCTCTTTGTACATGACCGAATTGGTGTGCTTGACGATTTCCTCCATCGCTACGTAGTGCTCCACGAACGATCGAAGGTGCGCGCTGGCGGTCGCCATGATGATCGCGGCGGCCACATCGTGGCCGACAACGTCCCCGACGACGATCAGCAAGGAATCGTCTTTCATTTTCAGGTAGTCGTAGTAGTCTCCCCCGGCGAATTGGGCCGCCACCAGCGCGCCAGCGATTTCGAACCCGGGAATCTTCGGCGACCGTCCGGGCAAAAGGAATTCCTGGATTCGTTGGGCTGCGATGAGTTGCGAATCCCGTTCACGCAGAGCTTGCTCGGATTCCTTTCGTGCCGTGATATCCAAATGCGATCCGACCATGCGGTATGGCTTGCCGGTTACATCTCGAACGATGGCACCTCGCGCCAAGATCCAGCGGTAACGACCGCCTTTTTGCTGGAGCCGATGCTCCAGTTCGTACTCGGGTATCCGGCCTTCCATGTAGTCGCCAAGTGTCTTCAATGCGAGTGCGCGGTCGTCCGGATGGACTCGACTTTCCCATTCTGTCAGATCATCGCCGATCTCATCCTCCGTGTAGCCCAGCATCGTTTTCCAGCGAGAAGAAAAGTAGACCTTATTGGTCAGCAGGTTCCAGTCCCAAATGGCCGCGTCTGAGCCGCGCACCGCCAACTCGAAGCGTTCCTCACTGTCGCGGAGCGATTCCTCGGCACGCCCTCGTTCGATCATCCCGGTAATGATATTTCCCACGGCAGCAAGGAACGGCCCATGATCCGATTGCGGCTGAAGTTCTGACGAAACGAACAGGATCAATACTCCGAGAAGTTCATCATCAGATAGACAGGGGATGCAATAATGAGGCTGTTGGTTCCAATCGCTCTGTGTCTTCTGCCCATCCAACTCGTTCGCTCGGCAAAAGACGTTGGTTCGCCAAGCAATCTGTCGGCCGCACAGGCAGCGATCGCGGGCGAGTTGTTGGCAGTGTGAAAGGACGGAAACGGGAAAACCTCGCTCGGCGACCATCGCCAGCGGATCCACCTCGCGGTCGCCAGAAAGATCGCGCCGCGCGATTCCTTGCTGAACCAGGAAGTTTCGCATAGCAGATCGAGTGCTTGCTGAAGTTTTTGCGTTATGCTGCTGTTCTGCAGCGAGAGTTCCAGCAAGGCGTTCAGCGTCGATTGAATCTGCAGATTCGATCGCAGGGCTTCTTCGGTTCGTTTTCGTGGAGAAACATCACGAATCGCGGCGGCGACCTGGACGCCGTCCTCAACGGGCAGGGGGCTGAGCGATACCTCGGCGGGAAAACAGCTTCCGTCCTTCCGCCGCGCAACCAGTTCGGACCGTTCGCCCATCATACGCAGTTGGGCGCTTCCATGTAATGCCGTCGGTGCACCTGGTGTCGCTCGTGAAAAGACTCCGGCATGAGCATTTCCACAGACTGCTGCAGCAATTCGTGGCGAGCGAAGCCGAACAACCGTTCTGCTTGCGCATTGACGATCGTAATCTTGCCATCTTGATCCGCAACAAGCATTGCGTCCGGCGCTGCTTCGACAATTCGCCAGAATCGTTGTTCGAACAACTTCCGCTCCGTGATGTCTTCAACCAGGCCGTCGTAGGTACGCAGCTTCTGTTGTTCATCGTAATGGCAGATGATCGTGTCTCGAATCCACCGAATCGTTCCGTTCTTGTGCACAATACGGTGTTCCAGTGGATTGACGGGATGACCCTGCAGAATCTTCTGGATCTGCACCTGGACGCGTTCCCAATCCGGTGGATAGACGATCTTGACCCACAGATACGGATCATCCCGGTATTCCTCCGGCGTGTATCCGGTCGTGGCGAGGCAGCCAATGCTGTGCTGTGTGGATGCAGGCTCGTCCGTCCCGCAATTGCACCTCGTAGCGGTAGGAAGTTACTGCCGACAACAGTTGAGCGAACCGGTGCTCGCTCGCTCGGAGGGCATCCTCCGCACGCTTCCGTCGGGTGATGTCGATGTTGATTCCCAGGAATCCCGTCCGGCCCTCTTCCGGATCGCTCAACTCGACCGCTTGGCCAAAGACCCACGTAATCTTGCCGTTGCGGGTTTGCATCCGATACTCGATATTCCAATCCGCCTGCCCCCGCATCAGCTGACGCCAACGAGAGGTAATCTGGCGGCGATCGTCCGGATGAATTGCGTGAATCCAACCGTTTCCCAATGCCTGTGCCGCATCCATGCCGGCCATCCGACACCAACTCGGATTCACATAGGTGCAGGCTCCCACCGCATCTGTCAGGTAGATTCCCACCGGTGACCGCTGGACCAGCGTCTGGCAGCGCGGATCGTGTTCCGCCCATTCCGGTAGGGTCCTGTCGGCACTCATGCTTCTGTGCCCCACGCAACTCTTCAAATCGGCGAATCTGGCCCAGCCCCATCGCCCCAGGGCGGATCGGGAGGCACCGACCCCGCGCGGGCGACGCCCAACGACCTCGTTGTCGCGTCCACAAGGCGAACGGCTCTCACCGAAGCGACTCACATCGGGCGCTGGAATCGTACCCGGGCAGTTTCAAGGCTGACGCATCGTGGACGCAGTTCGTTCAGAATACGCCCCCGTCACCGGCACTTCAAGCAGCGAGTCGCCGTGGGGAGCGAGCATGAAGTGTACCGCGGAACTGCAGATTGCGCGTCCTCTCGATCGCTGCTCAAGTCCGCGTGCGAATGAAAGGCGCCAGCGGCAGAAAGACGAAGAACTGGAGCCTTCGCCTGGATTATTTGGCGCGGCGTTTGCGTGGCAGTGGACGATCGGGAACGGCCTAACGATCGAAAGATCGACGATCGGTAAGGAATTTCGAGCGTGATTCTCCCGCGATTCTTGGTGTATTCCGCGATAGGATCCGTTGCATCCGCCGCGTCAATGATTCATCTTGGCAAAATCAGCGGAAGTGGCGAAGATCTTCGGCCGGACGTTTTTCGGCTTTCTTCGACACAAAGCGAACGAATCAGGGACCAAAAGCATCTATCTTCCCTGGTGGTGCCGCGCCAGAGTGTTTTGTTGTTCCTGTCAATATTCGAGAACATTTCTTCTATTCGGTTGGCTTGCCTTCGAAGCGCTATAATAACGGCTGTCGTATGCGACGCAGCGGTCACGATAAGTGGAGGTGGATCCTCATGACGACTAATTGTTACGAACACCTGGTCACAGATCACCAGGGGCAGATGCTTGTTGTGACACTGGCGGAAAAGGAAATCTGCGAAGGGGAATTGGCCGAATCCATCCAGCGGGAGTTGAGCCACGTTGTGCAGGCCTCGGGCGGCGCGGCAGGTTATCATCAACATGCACGCGGTCGAGTTCATTTCCAGTGTGGGATTCGGCCCGCTATTTCGGCTCCGAAAAGCATTGGCCCAAACCGGTGGCGAACTCGTGCTGTGCTGTTTCTCCGAATTCGTGCGGGCGGTCTTCGTCACCACGCATCTGGTCGATCCCCCAGGTGGTGACGGTTCGATGTTTCTCTATGCGGAGTCCGTCGCGGAAGCTATTCAGATGTTGTCCCACGACGAATGATCATTGCGCGATGAGAATGCGGTGCCTTTTTTCGGTGCCGCGTTTTCGATGCGATCGCGGGGCTGTTACCTACCATTGATCGCATTCGGCGAGGACAGCCAAGACTTCTTCCGTTGATTTTGTCTTACCGAATTCGCAGGCGACGATGTCGCGGTAGCCGGCCTCGTAGATCGCTTTGAAAACCTGCTGGTAATTAATCTCACCGGTGCCCGGCTCATGGCGTCCGGGATTGTCCGCGAAATGAAAGTGGCCGATCTCCTGGATATACTTGCGAATGTTGTTGATCAGATTGCCTTCGCTGATCTGCTGATGGTAGATGTCGAACAGGAATTTGACGTGCGGTCGGTCGGTTCGCCGAACCAGTTCCGCGCCATCCGCGGAATAGACTAAGAAGTAGCCGGGATGATTAACCAGCACATTTAAGCATTCCCAGACGAGAACCATTCCTGCGTCTTCCAGCATGGGGGCCACGGCCTGTCCCGGCTTTGACCAAGGCGTCCATCTGCTGCTTTTTTTCGACACCTTTTCGGTCCGCACCACTGAGAGCTAGTACGCGTTTTGATCCGATCGCCTTGGCGTTTGCGATCGAAGCCTTAACTGCCTCTACAAACCGAGAAAGATTCTCCGGGTCGTTTGGGCCCCAGCCATTGATGGAACCCATTCCCCCACCAACGGCGCCGCATTCGACGCCCAATTCCTGGCACCGCGTCCGCACGGCTTCCTTGTCATCCCAGGAGCCGCAGCCAAGTGTCTCGAACGCGGAAAAACCCGCTGCGTGGATCTGCTCCATCTGCTCGATGTGCGAGCCCTGGAACCATTGGGGGGCGACGGCGATCTTCGTCCGCAGCCGAGGAGTGGCTTGATCCGCTGCTTTTGCCGTGCCCATGGTGGTTCCCCCTACGGTCGCGGCCGAAACGACTCCAACTCCCGACTGCAAAAACGTCCGCCGGTCCATTCCTGTTTCTCCCCGAGCAAGAAGGCTGTGTTGTACGACGCCACAACGGATGATCATACCGTTTTTCCCAAGCCACAGCGACGGCACCCTCGCCCAAATCAAGTGGATACGACCGCCGGCACGCTGCCGGCCTCACCACGTCGCGGGTGGTGAGGCCAGTTTCACAATCCAACCCAGGGCGAGTAGTAACACCCAGGCTTTTGCCATCCAGTTTGCACACCGACCTTGGGTCAGTAGCTGTCCGATCGTCACCGCCAAGAGCCCCAGGATCGGAGGCGTGAACGGATGGTAGTATAGCGACAACCGAACATCACCGGCCAGCAGTGCGAGAAAGCTGCGCGTGCCACCGGTGGTTGGCGAAGGTAGTCCGGTCAGTTCGGTCAGCATTGACGGAGGGATCCGCCCACGGCTCAGCTCGGTGTGTAAATTGAATCTACGCAGAAGGCATTATCCAGGCGATGGTTTTCCAGCGACTTCCTCTGCTATCTCCTTGGGGAGCGCCGACCCCTATTTCCGCCCTGCCCTCCTCCCAAAAAACGCTCCGGCCGCACGACAGCCATAATGACGCGACGGTTGTTTCGGCCAAACGATGTCGGGTGCCGATCGGGTTTCTCCTGAGGGATGAACGGGGCACATTTGTTTCTGCATGCTGCCCTGCAGCCAATCGCTGCGGCACGTCCGTGAGTTTTGCACCGGCGCATGCTTCGGGAACGGCGGAGGGAATTATTCAGCGTTTGCGGCGCAAATACCGGTCGAACCAGGTGGTTGTTTCCTGAATCAGGGTGGCTTGGTTTTCAGGGCCCTCCAAACCGTGGCCGGCACCCGGGAGCACGATCAGCTTGTGAGGAACTTCGACACGCGCGAAGGCGTCGGCGATCCACTCGCTATGCTTTGGTGGAACAAGCTCATCTTTTTCGCCGGCGAGTACGAGGGATGGTGCGTCATCATGAGTCACATGCCAGAGCGGTGAATTCTGTTTCGCTTGTTCGGCGTCAAGGTTGAGCGCCGGGAAGTTGCGGTAGACCGGCAGGGATGAGTCAGCGTCCCACACCATCACGGTCAGATCTGTAGGAGGGACCACGGCCACGACCGCTGCGACGCGACTCGCGACCTGCTCCAAGTCGGTGCCATCTGTTTTTCCGTCATCGCCCGTGGTTCCGATCATCAGCGCCAGGTGACCGCCCGCGCTCATTCCCATCACTCCCAAGCGATCGGCGTTGATTCGCAGTTCGTCCGCATGCTTTCGAGCGAAGCGAACCGCGCGCCGAATGTCGGACACTGCTTCGGGAATCGAATACCGAGGGCTGCTACCGTGACGCACTGCCAGAACCGTGTACCCTTGCTTCAAGTACGGTTGAAACAAGCCCCGCACTTGTTCGGGAGGTGCCCACCGCGAAAACCAACCGCCGCTCATGATAAACAGAATCGTCGCCTCGTTTGCCTCCTCGTCCGGGCGGAACAGGTCCATCGTCATCGCCAATCCGTCCTTGTGGCCATACACGATATCCGCTTCGATTTTCGGCAGTTCTGAAAACTTGTCCTCCGCCCAAGCGTGGGAACCCAGGCAGCACGACAGCATCAGGGCAAACGTCGTTCGAAAAGAGAGCATGGGAGTATCCTCGCAGGATGTATTCCGGGGCAGGGATCGAATGACAGCGCCGTTTCCCTGCGGTCTGGCGACCCAGTGTCATGTGGCCGCGTAACCGCATCATACTGGAAGCAGCACCGGTCGGAGTAGCAGGCCGTCTGTTTGGCACGCGGGATGATTCACTGCGGGGTGGACAAGAAACATGCCCGCGTTCATCGGCAATGAGCCCCCGGCTGGGAATGAACGACGTCGATCGCGGCAAGCATGTTGTCTAGCGGCACATCCCCTTCCACGTCGTGGGCTGGCGCAAAGATGTAGCCGCCGTCTCGGCCCAGTCGCAGTAGCTTTTCGGTTTCGGCTTCGACTTCGGCGACGGTGCCGAAGGGAAGCGTTCGCTGCGTGGATAATCCGCCGTGAAACGCCAAGCGGCCGCGGTATTGCGGCAA
Organism: uncultured Planctomycetaceae bacterium; assembly: GCA_963776055.1. GTDB lineage: Bacteria > Planctomycetota > Planctomycetia > Pirellulales > Pirellulaceae > CAVZLD01. Next base: position 81,172 of record CAVZLD010000004.1, read on the forward strand.
CAGGGCATAGACGTTCATCACTTCGGGTTGGAACGGATTGAAGCAGTGAATGCCCGCCTCGATCAGATCGTCGAACAACTCGTCCACGTCCCCGCAGGAATGGATCATCACGAACTTTCCGGCGTCGCGGACGGCTCCGTACATTTTTTGTAGCACGGGTAAGATAAACCGGCGCCAGGTGGTCGGACCCATCTGTAGTCCTTGTTGCTGCCCCCAGTCGTCACCGAAATAAACCGCATCGATGTCGTGTTTCAGAGCTTCATGAACCTGTGCAATGTTGTAATCCGCAATGGCAGCTAGTAATTGATGAACGAATTGCGGATGGTCGAGGAAATCGATCATCAGCGACTCAAGACCGCGCAATGTCCACGCCCGTTCGTACAGCGAGAAGCCGATCTGGAAGACACGGAATCGATCGCCGTATTTGTCGATCCTCGCTGGGATGTCGGCAAAGAATCGTTGATCCAATGGATCGGGCAGGTCGAAGCCGATCAATGTCGGCTCCGGCAGGACCTGTCCCTCTACATTGCCGATATCCTTGTCAATCGTTCGATCCCACACGACGCCGAACACATCCTGCACGCGGTCATTTCCCAGGTCTTCGAAAAAACCAATGTCGCTGCCGAGTTTGAGCAGATGGTTTTCCAACGGCTCCTCAATGTCCTCGCAGCCATAATACTGCTGCAGCTTCGCCTTCGCCTCCTTCGTGAACCCCATGGACCACGGCACGTACGGCGGCGACTGTCCGGTTAGCACTTGGTGGATCACATCCCGCTTGGACATCGCAGCACCGGAGAAAGAGGACTTTGCCCAGGGGAACTTTGGATGCGGGAAATCTCGCGATACGGTATGGTTTGCCCTACGCCTGCGGTTGTTGCGGAATGGCAAAGTGGAATGTGGACCCGGACTCCTGGTCCGATTCGACCCAAATTTGTCCGCCGTGGCGTTCGACGATTGCTTTGCAGGTTGCCAGGCCAATTCCGGTCCCTGGAATCACATCGTCGGCGTGCAATCGCTGAAAAACATCAAAGACCCTGTCAAAATACTTCGCGTCAATTCCGATGCCATTATCTTGAACGGCAAACTCCCAACCGTTCTCCCCTTGGCTTGCCGAAACATGAATGCGAGGCGTGCGCCGAGCGGCGATATTTGATCGCATTGTCGATCAGGTTTTGGAAGAGCTGAACCATTTGGGTTGGGTTCGCCTGGATCGTTGGCAGCGGATCGGCGGTGATTTCTGCATGGCTGTCCGAGATTGCCGCGTGAAGATTCGCTACGGCTTGTTGGAAGGCTCGCTCACAGTCAACGGCAACGTAGGGCGACTGTTGGTCTTCGATTCGAGCGTAACTCAGCAGGTCGTTAATGAGCCGCTCCATTCGCTGGGCGGTGTCCAGGATAAAATGCAGGTGAGACTGGCAGTCTTCATTTAGCTCACCGCCGCAATCTGATTTGAGTAATTCGATGAAGCCACGGATCGATCGTAGCGGTGCTCCCAGGTCGTGGGCCAAAACGCTGGCAAATTGCTGCAACTCACGATTGCGTTGTTCGAGCTTAGAGGTTGTCTCCTTCAGTTCCGTGATGTTCTTGATGATCTGTGCAGAACCGACCGGTTGATCGTTTTCGTCGGTCAGCAGGAACGCCGTGACCAACACGGGAATCACATTGCCTTGCTTGGTTGTCACCGCGGCCTCCGCGTTGCGGACGGTTTCTCCTCGCTCCAAACTCCTGAAAATCTCATCGCCTGTCGCGCGATATTCCGGCGTGAGCAGGTGCCTTGTTCTGCCACCTAGGAGTTCATCACGATTCCAGCCAAAGACGCGTTCCGTTTCTCGATTCAGATCGATGACGTTGCCATCGAGATCACGGATCACGATCGGATCGGCACCGTCCATGAACACTTTGTTCATCCGACGCGTCTGTGCCTCCATTTGCTTGAGTCGCAAGACATCCCCTTCCGCTTGGTGTTTCGCCGTGTCTCGCGTCGTTTCGTCCACGGGGTGATCTCCGAAGAAGAGAGTCGCGGATGGATCCGTGAACATATTCTTGTGGGGAAGACACGCGAGGTCAACGGCCTGAGGTTGCGGTCAGCAGTTCGCCTGCCTGTTCGATTGAGAGCCTGGCGGCTGGATCAAAACGGTTGGAAGCCGCCCATCGCAGCAGGCTCTGGCGCAAGGCCCGAGCAGCGTGACGTTGATCCAACCGACTGACGAGATCCAGGCTGCAGACGAGTAGCTTGCCGCCGCCAACCTGCAAAGCGAACACGCAGGCTTCCCGTGCAGGCTGGTGAAAGTCGGCGAGATGTTCGACGATCATGCCGCCGCTCGAGTCCAGCTGCCGGGCCAGGTTCGCGGGTAACGCAATCGCCTCGCCTCCTTCCATGAGCGCGTACCATTGCCAGTCGGAGTGCGCGGCCGTGGGAAAACCTGCAAGTGCCGCGTGGCTCGGATCGGCGAGAATCCCGAGACCGCGACCCCAACCCCAGGCACCGGTCCAATAGGTTGAGGCCCAATTTGTTTTTCGGACCGTCGCTCAGCGGCGTTCCATGACAGAGCAGCACCACCGTACCGCCCTGTTGCAGTATCGCCTCGGCTGACGCATCGAAATGTCGCGTAACATGCAGTTCCACGGGCGGTTGGGGGGCGTTGTCGGCTGGTGCGTAGGCCCAGAGGTTCCACGAGTTCTCGATCTCATCCACGTTCACCTTCAGACGCAGAGCAGACGCTTGCTGGAGGGAATGCAACGGAACGCGAATCTTGCCGAGCAAACTTGTCGCGTGAGCGCGAACATCACGGATCGGCAACTTGCCCTGTGCGAGGACCTCGGGCGCCTCATCCAGTGGCACCGTCGTCAGCTGCCATTCCGCCGCAATGGCCTCGAGGTGGTCGGGACCTTCGTGGGCGATCTCCAATTCAGCCTCGAAATCCTGATCGGTGGTCCACGTGTACCGAGGGAAGCGGGCCAGGACAACGGAAGGTCCATTCCAGGCGCGAATGCCCTTGAGCGTGATGCCGGGCTTTGCTTCGAAGAACGCGTCCAGCAGGCCGACATGCGCTTCGCCCTGCCCTGTGAAGTCGTGCATCATCAGCCATTGGTAGCCGGTCAAATCGGCAGTCCGCCGCATCGCTTCATGCTCACTCTTGTATTGCACATAGGCAAACCGAGCGGTGGCCTCGGCCCGCTGCCTGTGGTTGGTGCATCCGGCTTGCTGCGAGATCGCTCGCAGACGCCGCAGATTCGAGGGCTGCATCACGCCGGCGTACTTCGGCAGCAGTCGATCGTAGTCCGGCCAGCTGGGACGTTGCCCCGTCTCGTGCGAAATGAGTGGCTTGTCTGTCGCTTGCACGGCTGCGGTAAAATCCCAATCGGTGTGCGGAGGACCTACGCCGCGAGTACTTTGACCGCTGTTGTGAGTCACCCAGTATTCATCGGCCTTCAAGCTCCGGCGGGCACAGGTGCCACTCACCAATGCTTGCTGCGCAGCGGTATGGAGACGCTCGACGAACGCTTGCATCTTTTTCCAATCCGTCGCTTCCGAGCCAAATTCGTTGCCCATGCAGAACATCGTGAACGAAGGGTGATGCTCGAAGTGCCGGATGATGCGCTGCGATTCCTCCTCTACCCAGGCGTCGACTGATGGATCTTGCCCATAGGCAGGCGGTCGTGGATCCGTGCGATGGATCCAGTCGTCCACCCAGAATGTGGTCTCGACCTGAAAATAGAGGCCCAGTTCGTCGGCCACTTCCCATGCCACCTCGGGTGGACACCACGTGTGGAAACGGAGATGGTTGCAGCCGGCTTCCTTGTGAGCTCGCAGAACACGTTCCCACCAGCTTCGATCGGTGGGTGGTGTGTGGCGGCCCGGATGGATCGCGCATTCCACGTTGCCGCGCAGGAATACCGGTTGGCCGTTGAGGAGAATGCGGCGACCGTCACGCGCGAGCGTGCGCAATCCGATGCGGAGTTTTCCGCAGTGATCGATGTGGTCCTTCGTCGTGATCGTCCAGCGGAGTTCGTACAGTTTGGGATGAAACTCATCCCATGCCTGGGCGACCTGTGAAAAGGGAATCGCAAGAGACAGCGATGAACCGACATCTTCGCCGCGCAACGAATGGCTCGCCACTCCCAGAACCTGATCATCACGGGGGTCGACAACGCTCACGGCCAAGGTGGTTTCTTCCACGGAGTGCGGGTCGCCCGCGACGTCCACGCTCACTTGAGCACTACGACCGTCCGGGGACGGCTGCACGGTGGCGTGCTCGATTCGCAGCGGATCGAGCGAGAAAAGCTGTAATCGGCCAACCACACCCAGCCAAAGCGGTTCCGTTTCCATGCCGTATCCGTGACCAGCGAATCCGATCGGTACGGCAGGGCGATTGTCGATTCGCAGGGTTAGTCGATGGGGACCCGGCGTGAGCCGCCCCAGGTCATAAATGTGGGGCGTGAAAAGACTCCGCGTGCCCAGGCCGGCGGCCGGATTCCCGTCGACCCAAGCCTGACTCGCCCACTTGACGCGTTCTAGCAACAAACGAGTTGGTCGGTTCTCCCAACTCGGCGGGATCTCAATCGTGCGTTGGAACCAGGTCGGGCCGTAGGTCATGCGGTGGGCTACCAGCATTCCCAGTTCGTCACGGCGGTGTGCATCCGTGTAGCCTGCTGACGGCCACTTGAGATACGGTGGATCGAGTCCCTCGTAGCGACCGGTTCGTGAGTCAAAGCGGTGCCCCAAGCCGCTCTCAGCGAGGGAACCAGGCAACTGCACGGCGGCCGTGTCAGTTAAGGGCTGCGCGTACCATTGCTCCGCAAGGCCCCGATCCGACTCGTCCATTCTCGCCTGCCAACGTCCGGCCAGTGACTGATATTGATCCGTGGTGCCGGTCGATGCGCCGCGTGCTTCGATGCGGGCCAGCAGGATCAGCGTGCCGAGCAGTAACCTGGCGAACGGTGAGGCCATTGTCATCTCCTGCGATCCCATCCTCTCACGCGGTCGTTAATCGTTTGCCGTGGAGCTGTTTCAGCACGAGCAAACCTTCTTTCTCTGAGGATCCTACATTAGAATAACGCCAACCTGAGGGACAGGGTGAAGGCGGTATTTTTCGGTTGCCCTACACAAGAAGAGAGGATGGATTGCGTATGAACGGTCAGAGCCCTGCGAGATTGTTGTCGCGCTTTGGAACACTTGGGATCATGGGGACAGTGGTTTTGAGCATCGGCTTGAGCACGGCGTCGGCGCAAGAGAGCTTGCGCGACATGACGCAACAAGAGGGATTCCGCTGGTTGATGGGACGGTGGACCGCCGACTCCAGCGAGGGGGAGGTTCAGTTGACGCTCCGTTGGGAACTGGATGGCCATATGGGCACAGTGGACTTCAAGATGGGTGAATATGCCTATCGAGGGATGGTCTACTACGATCGGAGTCAGGATCAAGTGATTGAGGTAGGCGTGGATAACCGTGGAGGGACGGCCAAGGCGACCTGGGAACCCGAATCCGATCGGATGGTAAAAAAGAGTACGCGGCTGGGCGCCGACGGTGAGACACAGCGGATGGCGATCGTGCATTCGAAAGCCGGGGCCGGGACGATGAAGATTGCGGTTCACTCCATCGATGCGAATGGAACGCTGTCCGACGAAACTCAGACGCTGGAAATGAAACGCCAGCCTCGTCAACCGCGGCGGCAACCCACTCAGTGACAATCCTGATGTGATGTTGGTAAGAAGCCCGCTTCGGCGAGCCTTCAGGATGGATTTGGTGACGTGAATTCCCTATGATCAGTGCAGCGAACACCGATCGCCAAGAATTGCACGCGGCCAGTCTCGGGCTGCTGGTTTCACTCCTGTTGAGCTTGCTGATTGTCCCGCTGCTCGAAAACTTCTTCGCGGGGCGATTCTTTATCCTTTTCGCGCTCACGAGCATCTTCCTGCTCGCAACGCTGACCGCCCGCTCGTGGCTGCGGTCCGTTGCCGTGGCACTGCTCGTGATCGCTTTGCCGACCGCCTGGGCAACACTCTATATCGATTCGAAGCCATTGTTTGTTGCACACTGTTTGCTCGGAAGTGCGTTCTTCTGGTATGCCGGTGGTGTCGTCGTCTACAACGCGATCCGGCCGCTCGAGGTGACATTCGACTCGGTCTTCGGCGCGATATCCGCCTACTTGTTAATAGGTCTTGGTTGGGCGCTGGCCTATTGGGGGATCCACGCGCTTTCGCCAGATGCCTTTGCGTTTGACGCCGCCGCAGCGCCTTTGCACCCCGAAGACGCGAGACACATGACCGAGTTTTCGCACTACGTCTATTACAGCTTTGTGACCATGTCGACCGTAGGTTTCGGCGACATTATCCCCACTGGTAGGATCACTCGAACGTTGTCTTGGATGCAATCGATCACCGGCCAGTTCTACGTTGCCGTCGTGATTGCGTGGTTGGTCAGTGCCCTGCCCCGTCCCGGCAGAAAGTGATGTTGGGGATTGCGACGAGTTCCATGAAATGCGCTGGGCCTCGGGCCAGCTACGCTGCAGTGGGAGCTGGGTGGTGTTGCGCTTGGAGTTGGTGGGCTTGCACTTCGCTGAGCCCACCCCACAAAGTGCTTGAGTACCGTGTCGTAGTCCCGTAGGGTGGGCTCAGCTCGCGCAGCGAGCGCAAGCGCACCAACCATCGCGCAGCGAGCGCAAGCCCACCAACCGATTGGGTCCAATTCATCCACCTACACAACTGCGCATCGTTGGATGGCGTGTCGGCAGCAGAATTCGGCGAAGATTTCCTTCGGGTGGCCGATTCGACCAGGGTTGTCGAGAATCCTGGCAAGCTCCGCTATGGAAGCGACGATTCGCCACTCATTTGCTGGGCCCGTGCCAAGGCTTGCTTTGCAATGCGGTTGGTGGGATCCAGCTCGATCACGCGATTCAAGTGACGGGTCGCCTCACCTGGCTGCTGCGTCTTCAGGTACAGCAGCCCCAAGTTCAGCTGCGCGGCCGGGTCGTTGGGTTTCAGCCGGGCCACGGCGCGGTAATGCGGTACCGCGGAAGCATACTGTTCCTGACTCGTGTAATGCTGACCCAACTGGATGTGAGCCGGCAGGTAATCGGGATCAACCTTCACGGCGGCATGATACTGTTGAACGGCGCGGGCGGTGTTCCCCTGGTTCGCCAACACGAGCCCCCAGTTCACGTAGGCCTCGGCATAACTCGGCTGGATGGCAATCGCTTGCGCGAACTGCTCGTAGGATTCGTCGAACCGATTCTGGTGAGAAAGGGAGATTCCGAGGCTATTCAACGCGCAGCGCGTACTCCGGGTGCAACTGAAGTGCGGTCCGCAGTGGCTGTTCGGCATCTTTCCACTGTCGGGCCCGATTTCGTAGCAGGCCCAGTTGGCAGAAAGCCTCCGCATGATGCGGAAGCTGCTTCGTCACGATGGACCACTGCTGCGCTGCTTTCTCCATGTCGCCCAGAGATTCCAATAGTACGCCGTACTGCTCGCGCAGAACCCAGTCATCCGGATGGCGTTCCAACAGTTCTTTGTAGTTTTGGATCGCTGTCCGCGCCGTCGCTTCCGTCAAAGAACTGGCCAAGTGAGTCATTTCCGATTCGAGCTTCGCATCGCGAGCTTCGTGATGCAGTTGCCGGTCAAAGGGCGGTGCCCCCAGCCGCATGCGTAGCTCTTTGGCAAACAGCAGGCGATGATAGGGTGTCAGTCCCATCCGCTCCGCGCACTGCTGCTCAGAAGGCCACTCGTCTTGCCGCACGCCTTCGGTCGACAGCTTGAGCACATCGGACAATTCGACGGCGAACAGTCGGGCCAATAAGTAGTTGCCGGTGAAATTGAAATGCACGTGCTCGCACAGAAATTCCTCCCCCGTAATTCCGGAAGGGCTCCGTTCCGCAAATTGGGCCGCCGCGTCCACAAAACGGACGCCTGTTTCCCTGCGCGACTGTGTACACGAATGGATGATCTCGTTGATTCGTGAAGAGGCGCGAAACCGAAGCGTATCCAGGTCGCGTGCCTCGCGAAATCGTTCCCGTGCTGTGACGGAGTCACCCAACTGCAACCGGCACTCGCCCAACCGATAAGTGAGTTCTGCAAATGTCGGGTCCAACGAGTAGGCCTGCTCGAAAGCTCGGATGGCCTCCTCGAATTGCCCCTCGGCTTGCTGCTCACAGCCGCGGCTGTAAGCGGCCTGCCACCGGCGACGGGTATCTGGCGAGATCGATTTCCGGTGCAGCGAGGCGAACGGGGCACAGTTCCGCAAGTTGCTGACGACCGTACCGACGAGGACCGGTGTCCGCCTGTTGGCAGCGACCTCTAGAAGGTCATCCAGGTTCTGCTGGAACTGCTCATACACGCGATTCAGGGCCGGGTCGTCGCGACGCACTTGGTGATCGAGAAACATCTTCATTCCGCCCCACGATCCCAGCTGGCTCGAATCGGGTTGCGGCACGAGTTCCGACAAAAGTTGGCCCGTCTTGGTCCGACGGAGCGCCAAGCCGCCCCGAATCAGCCATAGCGGTGTCTCGCGACCACTGAACACCGTGCCCGCGCCGAACGGCCCAACCACCTCGTTGTTTCCCATGTAGACGACCCACACATCCGCGTCCAAATCGCGGCAGTCCTTTCCGATCGGCAACACGACATGGGAGTTAATCGCCGTCATGGCAGCATTGATGACCTCGAATTCCTGCCCCGGATACCGCATTTCCAAGAGGGTCTGCAGGACGCGCGGAAAGCCAAAGGCCGGCTCCGGATCACCCATCGCGGCCGAACCGCCGAACACAACCACTCGCGTCATCCCGGGGGGCTTCTGCCGGGGGACCAGAATTGGCTGGGAACTGCGCGCCAAAGGTCGCGGAAAGAAACGCCAGGCGAATTGGTAGTTGTCCCTCAGCCACCCGGGTTGCGCTTCCGCGGGGATCAAGAATTGCGTCGGATAGCCGGCTCCCGCCAGTCGCAGAGCCAATTCGACCACGCCAAAGAAGATCGTGGGAAGCAATACCGCGGCGACCAAGCGAAAGGCCCACCGTCGACGGCGACTGAGGGGATGCGCCGATCGCTGCCGAAGCTGCTCCCCGCGAGAATCCGTTTCGGCCGATCGGCCGTCCTGCGGTGCCGGTGATGTTCGTTTCGACTTGGGGCGGAAGGGACTCAACGGGACCCCCTCGGACCACGGGGCGTTCGTGCGGCTCGGATCGGTCCGGAACCGAGGACGGACGGCCCACGAAAGAGGATTAATGCAACCGTTTCGGGGGGGTATGTACCCCTCCGTTTTGGCTTGGTGTTTCGATAGTTTACGAAGCAAATCCTTGAAACTGCATCGTCGTATATTATCCTGACAGATGGAATGGTTTATCGCGAATCCGTCGATTCTGACGGATTTGACGTTTCCACCGAACTTTGATTCGCGTGGGACTTTAGCGGAGCAGGAAAGCGGCCGTCGCCAACAGTTTCTGTTGGCGTTTCGTTACCGGATGGAACACGCGTGTGTTCTCATGCTGCCCTGTTTTCTCATGTTCCTATCGAAAGGGGATGGAGCGTCATGAAGCAATGGAAGGACAAGTTCGCGATCTGGGGCCTTGTCATGGCCCTCGCCTGTCTGCCGGCGCAGGCCGCAATCTTTGACCTGGATTTTGAGACGGACCCGCAGGATCTGGGTGTGCAGTTCTTTGGCACTTCGCAGTGGCTCGACTTCGACGGCGTCGACGATTCGGGCTACTTGAATATTACCGACGCCGCGAACGATCAACGGGGGGCGATCGTCTTTCCGGACTTGGAGGATGGCGCTGATCTGAGGGCGTTCTCGATTGAAGCCGATCTGCGTGTCGGCGGAGGAACCGATAGCCCGGCGGATGGGTTCAGTTTCAATTTTGCGCGACCGGGCGATCCTGTTTTGGACGACGGGGAAGGTTGGGCCGCCAGCCCGACCGGTGAGGCGAATCTTCCCGAGGAAGGTACGACGACCGGTTTAGGGATTGGCTTCGATGAGTGGCTGAGCGGGGGAGCCGATATTCGAGGAATGAGTATTCGGATTGATAACCAACTCGTCGATCAATACGAGTTCCCCAATAACAACGGTGAAGTGGACGACGACACCTCGTTGCAGACCGGGCCCGCCGGTGTGTTTCCCGACGAATTCAGGAACTGATGGGTTGGGCTCACCTGTCGATTAACCTGTGCGCCAACAATCTGACGGTGAACTACAAGGACGTGGAAGTCTTCAACCAGGTCGTGGAATACGATCCGAGCCCGGGCCTTCTTGTGTTCGGTGGTCGAACCGGTGGCAGCAATGCGTACCACCACATCGACAATATTTCGATTCGGACGAACGAAGATGTCGGTGCCGGTTGCGTTGTCATTCCGCCGTCCTATGTTGCCGGTCAGGGGACGATTGGCGTCCGGACGGAGGATACGGAGCAGCAAAACCCGGTGGTTGGTCCGCCCGAACTGGGACCGGGACTACAGCAGGAATGGTACGCCGTTGGCAATCCGGGCAACAAGGACGCGATCGACGATGCCTTTGACAATAACGAACCAATCGTACCACCGTTTCGGGCGGGGCATGGCACCACTTGGTGGACCGGCGATGCCGCCGCCTGGGGTGACTTGGTGAAGTATCCGGCCGAGGTTCAGCCTCCATTGAACGCCTCAAACAATGACAACTACATTGTGCGTGCGACAGGCGAGATCTTCATTCCCGAATCGGGTGACTACTTTTTTGCCGATGGGGTTGACGATTACACTTACTTCGCGATCGATTTGGATAAGAGCGGTGTCATCGGTGATGATCCGATCGAAATCCTGATTGACGACAACACCTGGACCGGCCCCTTGCGCGATACGAACGGCGGGGGCGGTGGCTGGATGGACGCCGAGATCGATGTGGACGAAGGCGGTGAATGGCTGGCCGTCGAGTTCAACATGGGCGAAGGCGGCGGCGGTGATTCCGGTGTGATCTACTGGGATTACAATCCGAATGCTCCCGAAGGGGACCGTCTCGGAGGAGGTATAGGCTTCCCCGACTTTGACATGGGAGTGTTGATTGACGACGCCCCGGACCTGGTAATCCCGGACACGCACTTGCGGTCCGAAGCACGCTGTCTTGGTGAGTGCCGACCTCGTCGCTTCCCTTGCCACGACTCGGCCGATCGAGTTTGACGTGAATGGTGACACGGACGCAGCCGATCAGATTGCCCTCAACAATCCTAATCCGGATGTGTACACGACCATGCTGGACGTGGATGGTGCTACCCTCCAGATCGCGGGGGTTGGTGCGTTCGCTGATGGTGACAGTTTCGCGATCATCGACGCGGATCAGATCCTCGGTACGCCGATCGTCACGTCCATCAATCCGGCGCATACGTGGAGCTTTGACACCGACACCGGTTTGCTGACTTTCGGCATCGGCGGTGGGCTGACCGGCGACTACAACAGCAACGGCGAGTTGGACGCGGGAGACCTCGACCTCCAGGCGGCCGCGATTGCCGGTGGGCAGGATCCGCCGGGGTTCGACCTGACCGGAGACGGTGCTGTCAATGGCGACGATCGGATCTTCTGGTTGCACGACTTGAAGAGCACCTGGGTCGGCGATGCCGATCTGAACGGCTTGTTTGACTCGGGCGACTTCGTGGCGGTGTTCATTGAAGGTCTGTACGAGACGGGTGAAGCAGCCGGTTGGGCGCAAGGCGACTGGAACGCCGACCTGGTGTTCGATTCAGGCGACTTCGTGGCGGCGTTTATCGACGGCGGCTACGAGATCGGTGCGTTCCCCGGAGCGGTGCAAGCCGTTCCCGAACCGAGCAGTCTGGTGCTGGCTCTGCTGAGTCTCGCCGGCCTGCTGGGGTGGGCACGCCGTCGTTAGTCGCTCCCGGATCACTTGCTTACGTTGAGTGACGATGAAAGGGCCCTGTGAACGATTTCACAGGGCCCTTCGTTCATGGCATTCCGTGACTTCTGTTGCGCCGCTTGATGGACGCGTGGGGAAATCCGAAGACGGAATATCCCTGTCATTCGCAACCCACGTGACGCTTGTCGTTGCAGCCGGAGGACTTTTCCTTTTCCTCTAGCGGATCATCCGGGCGAACAGAACGACCTCGCTGCCACGCACGTCGACAAGGTAAAGATGTTGTTTGAGAGCCTGTTCGCCGGCGAAGCGGCAACTCGAACATCCGCTGTTTCAGTTGCGGCGAGCGGAAGAAGGGTGGTCGGTGGAACGCTTGGATACCTTCCGGACGCCATCATCGAAACCTTGATCGAACCCCACCATTTTTTGCTGCTCGGGGTCCCATAGCTTCGCGTGGACGCAAGAGATGCTTTCCCAGAGCGAGAATTCGTGGACCTGTTGTAACTCGGGATTCGCGTCGTGGCAGGACTGCAACAGGTAATTGGGAATTCGGGCGTCAAGATGGTGGATGTGGTGGAGCCCGATGTTACCAGTGAACCATTGTAGGATCTTGGGAAGCCGATAGTAGGAGCTGCCCGCCAAGGCAGCTTCGACGTAGTCCCAATCTTTGCTTTTCGCCCAAAACGCATCTTCGTACTGATGTTGCATGTAGAACAGCCACACACCAATCCCCGATGCCAGAAACACCACGGGAATTTCTAAGAGCAAGAAATTGCGCGGCCCCATCAGCCAACACATCGCTACCACCATCAGCAGCAAGCCGGCATTGGTGAGATAGATACTCCGCCGTTCCTTCTTCCAGGTCTTCGGTACGTCGATCGGAAAACGTTGGGAAATCACAAAGTACCAGAAAGCCCCGAGGCCAAAGAGTACGAACGGATGGCGGTAGATGCGATAGAACAGCCGCTGCATGCGACCGGCGTTCCGGTATTCCTCGACCGTCATCGTCATGATCTCCCCCGATTTTCCACGTCGATCGAGATCTCCTGAGCAGGCGTGATGCATCGCATGCTTCCGACGCCAAAGAGCGTATGGGGTAAACGTGAGGATCCCCAGCGCAGAACCGACCAGGTCATTGGCTCGTTTGGACTTGAAAAAGGAGCGGTGCCCGCAGTCATGCTGAAGAATGAACAGCCGTACGAGCAGTAACGCCGTCGGAATGGCGCATCCAAGCGTCAGCCAATAAGAAATCGAGAGGCAGTAGTACATCGCCGCCCAGCCGATTCCGAATAGCAAAAGGGTCGAGAGCAGTTGCCACCAACTTGACCCGGTTCGGGAACCACGGTAGTCGGTCAACATGGGCTCCAAATCTCGCAGGGTCCTGGCTGAGCCGGAAGAGCCGGGACGAGATGCAACTGCTAGTGCCACGGGGACTTCCTTCTGGTGCTGCCAGTATCTGGATGTGGTGGAAACTCGAATTTTAGAGCAGTCCCCGGTTTCAGGCGACGGGAAAAGCCATCCACACGTGTAATAGATAAGTAACAACCGATGCTGCTCCGGAAGAAGCCGGTGCAATCGCGACCCTCGTCGCCGAGCGAGCCAGGACCCCGATTCTCCCCCCAATGGCGACGTTCTTCGATCGCCGAGGAGTCCGAAGCCGGCCTTGCGCGGTACGACTCTCCCGCTGATGCTGGACGCGGTGCCGTCCCCTTCACCGGCAGATGCACAGGGCGAAACCGAGCCAAGCGGATTCTTTTGATTCGTTTTCGACCGATGCGATTGCCAAGACATGGGAGCACACCATCAAGCCGAACACTCAGACTTCCGACCAGACGCCCGGAACCGGAATGGGGTAGAAACCATCCGGACCGACTTGCACGGGCGGTTCTGAATCGTAATCCATCGCATCAATATTCTCGACAAACCGGAAGTCCGAGTTGATCATCTGGTCCCACGTGATGACCTTGCCGGAGTGTACGGCCGCCCGCCCCATCAAGTCCGCGAAATTTGAGTAGGCAGCTCGCCTGACTTCGTTCTGAGGCTTACCGGTACGGATGCTATCCAGCAGCACGTTCCATTCGGCATCCCAGGGGTTGTACTGTTCATCGGGCGCCTCCCAGACGATGTGCTCCTTCGCGATTCGCTGGTCCTTGTAGATGTGCGTTGTCCCGGCGTGGATATTCCCGGAGAACTGGGCCGCGCATTTGGTGCCGTGAGCGAACGTGGCGAATTCGGTCGCGCAATGCCCGTCGAGCCAACGCACGCCGTCGGTTGCTTTCGTTCCGTCGGGAAAAGTCCACTCGATGGAGATCGAGTCGAAGCCTTGGCCGCGATTGGTGCTGTTGGCGGCACGTCCGCCGATTCCGTGCGCGGTGGCGGGCCAGTCATCCTTGAGCCAGCAAATCTCGTCGATTTGGTGGATATTCATCTCGGCAAACAGTCCGCCGGAGACCCAGAAGAACCGAGTGAAATTGCGGATCTGCCACAGCAGTTCGTTGTAGTCCTGGGGCTTGGGCCCCATCCCTCCCACCGCATGCATCCGGTACGCTCGAATGAGCTGGAGGTCGCCGAGCGCTCCGTCGCGGATTCGCTTGATCAGTTCTTGGCGGTTCACGCTGTGACGGCATTGCAGGCCGGCAGCAATCTTCAGGTTCTTCTTCTCCGCCTCCTCTCCGGCGCGAATCAGTCGCCGCAATCCCGGCGCGTCGGGTGCGAACGATTTCTCCATGAAAACGTTCACCCCTTTGTTTACGGCATACTCCAACTGCGTTGGTCGGAAGCAGGCGAAGTTAGTCAGCATCGCCACATCGTTGGGGCCCAAACAATCGATGGCTTTCTTGTACGCGTCAAAGCCGACGAACTGCCGTTCCTTCGGGACATCAATCCGGTTGCCAAAGGTTTTGGCGAGGATCTTGTGGGTGCTTCGGATCCGCTCTTCGACGATGTCGGCCATGGCGTACAACTGGACGGGTCCGTGGACGGAGTTCATCGCATTGGCGACCGCCCCGTTGCCGCGGCCTCCACAGCCGATCAACGCCAGTCGGATCGTGTTGTCTTCCGCGGCGTGGACGTGCGGTATTGCCACTCCCACAAGCGCCGAGGCAACCGTGATTTGACCACTCCGTTGCAGGAACTCGCGACGAGATGGTTCTTCCAAAGACGCTCCAGACGATAGACGATGCATCGCTTCTCCTTTCGTTCTTCGCTGTTTCCTGATGAGACGCGTGTTTGGCGAACCATCCTTCTTGGCCATCGCGCCAGTTTTCGTAATCAGCCGACGAATTGAGCAAGGTCCCAACAGCGTCCCGACGATTTTTCGTGGGTGAATGGTGGGACGGTAGTCGCTGGTGGGCTTGCGCTTTGCTGAGCCCACCCTACGATGTGGTGGCCTGCGCTCTCCGTGGATACAACGGTTCGACCAGTTGCGTTTTGCAGGATGGCCAAGGCAATTGGGTATCGCTTGTCCGCGTTCTCGCGTCTGCCGTCATTTTGTCACTCGATGACGTGACTCTGTGAAGCCCCCGGTCGCGTGGCTCGCCGGGGCGCACTCTACGCAAATTGTGCTGAACAGAATAGGCAATGTCCGCTTGCCTGCCTCTTGCATCTACTTACTGCCCGAGGGAAGGTGAAAGAACGGAGCTTTTGATTTCGGAATCACCGGCTCGTCGAAGAGCAATTTCGCCACCTCGATGGGAAGATCCGTCTCAATCAGGTCAACGCCGAGATCTAGTCGAGCTCGGTATTCGTTCCCGAGTGTCATGAGGTCAGAATTGCGAGCGACACGAAGCTGCGGATCCAGGTTCCGCGATGTGCCGGCCATGCAGCACGCCGCCTTGCGCATGAATCATCTCCAGCAACTGCCGATCCTGCGGCGGTGCATGACCCACGAAAGCGACGACGTGATTCCAGGGAACACCCGTTGCCTCGAATTCTCGAAAACGATTGCGGTCGCCAATCATGACTTCCAACAGAATGTTCTTGTTGAGGTGGTAGCAGGTTTGCACGTCACGCATGCTGTAGGCCATGACCATGGCATAGGCCTCCGCGCGATGCTCTTGGATTTTCGCAACGCACGCATCGATGGGCACTTGCTTGTGATCGAGGATCACAATTGTTTTTCCACGGGCCCATTCTAATGCCTCGTCCAGCGTGGGAATGCTGTACTGCGTGACCTGTCCCTCCGTGTCCTTCAAGCGAAATGTTTTCAATTCCCGCAACGTCCAGTTATCAACGCGACCAGTGCCCGTTGTCGTCCGCTGGAGCGTGGGGTCATGGTGCAGGACAATCTGTCGATCTTTTGTGTATTGGAGATCGATCTCGAGGATCGAGAAGGTCTCTCGCAGCGTGTGTTTGAACGTGGCAATGCAGTTCTCGGGATATCCGGGCGCAGCGCCCCGCGATGTGCGCTGACGAGCGGCATGGACTGGCGATCGCGTTGAAACAGCGCGACCAGTTCGTCGGAACTCGCCGTCTTGATCCGATGGAAAGGGCCCACGTCCTGAGAAGACGCCCCATCGAGTGGGAAGCAAAGCGCGAATAGAGTGGTCCAGAGAAGTTTCATGGCGAAGTCACCTGAAGTCGTAGAATACTCGATGCGTTTCCGTGTCGCAACGAATACGAAAATGTGTTCGGTGGCCAACGACGATACGACGTTGCCGGAATTCGGCTTGACGAGAGCTGCTCAAGCTGGACTATAGGCAGTAGAAGCGAAAACAATTCCTGAAGATCTGACGGGTAGGAGATCCGCAATGGAAAGAAGTAGGCTGTCTGCTTTCCGGGGCAATCAGCGGCTGCGCCTCGTGGTCGCGGTGATCTTCGTTGGCGGTGCAACGATCTCCGCAAACCCGGCCGGTTCCTCCGCAGCGGAATCGACTGCCGGGTCCTCGAAGCGTGGGGGGGCACACCCGCTGGATCCGGCCCTCGAGATCGCGCGCGAGTCTCAAGCATATTCAAAGCAACGTCCGCGACTACACGGCGCGATTCGAGAAACGAGCTCGAGTGGACGGCGTGCTATCGGAATTGCAGTCGATCAACTTGAAGGTCCGCCACCGCAGGGTGCAAGACGGCGAAATCGCCGTGCCGATGAGCGTGTACCTTGGTTTTGTCGGGCCAGATTCCGTGAAGGGGCGCGAAGTGCTTTGGGTTGAGGGGCAGAATGGTGGGAAATTGATCGCGCATGAGACGGGAATTCGCAACCTGATGAATTACTACCTCGACCCAACCGGCTACCTGGCCATGCGCGGCCAGCGGTATCCGATTACGGAGATCGGAATCGAGAAGCTCACGTTGCAACTGATCGACGCGGCGACGCGCGATCGTGAGCACGGCGAGTGCGAGGTTCAGACGCACAAGAATGTCAAGGTCGGCGATCATGTCTGCGACAGGATCGAGGTCGTTCATCCGATCCGGCGTGACCATTTTGACTATCATCGTGCACGCGTCTACTTCAGTCGAGACCTGAACATGCCGATTCGCTATGCTGCCTGGTCCTGGCCGTTGAAACCGGGCGGGGAACCGGTCCTCGAAGAAGAATACACCTATCGAAACGTGCGGGTGAACGTTGGGCTGGATGATCGGGATTTCGACATCGAAAACCCGAATTACGGATTCTGAGGCAGGTCGCACGGTGCCCCGTCGATGGCAAGTAACAACGACTGTGTCCGTAGAGGGATCTTGTCCGTAGCCATGCACGGCGAGGATCGTTGCGGCGTCGGATGACACGAATTCGTCTAAGCCACGTATGCGCGCCGGCGAGTCGCGCGATCATCTTGGGTGAACAGCCAATCCACCGCAGCAGCGATCTCACCGGCGACTTCGGGCGAATTCACCTCGTACCGTCCGGTTTGAAAGGCCAGTACCATGTCGGAGGAGTCGAAATCGCCGTCGCCGTTCCAGTCGCCCGCTTTCCAGGTCGAGTTGTCCTCGATGTCATCCTCGTACTCGCCATACTGGAACACCTGAACCATGTCGGATGAATTGAATAGTCCGTCGCGGTTTGCATCTCCAGCGATCGCCCCTTCGACGCTGCCGGGGGAGCCGCCTGGATCGACACTGGGCTGCCAGGATTCCTTGGACCCCAGTTGATCAAGATCTGCACGATAGGGATTTGCCAGTTCGAGAGAAAAACCGCCGCCGTCGGTTTCGGCATACCAGCTATCGTCGTAGGCGAATTCCAGCACCGGTGTGGCGTTGACGACTAAGCGAAGGGTCTCTCCGCTATTGGATAATTGACCTGACCACTGGCCGGCAACGACAATCGCCTCGCCGTAGCGGAACTGAAAGGCGTCCGTATCTTCGACGATTACGACCGACTGGTCTGGCAACAGCTGACGGATGGGGCTGTTGTCGAAGGAAAAAGTAATTCCTTGATCGTTGGCCGTGCGCCGCAATTCAACGGCAGAGAGTTCGATCGGGTTGCCAGTGACATTGACTAGCTCCAGGAACTCAAAGTCATCGGCGTCATCGAAACCAGCCAGAATCTCCGCGGCAGTGGGCTCGCCAGGGTGATAATGGATCTCCGAGATTCGCAACCCCGGGTCGCCCGGCTGCTGGGCCGCGCCTGCGACAAACTCTGACGGTGCCGACCAATGACTCCAACGTCCCGTCGCGTCCCGATGGCGCACGCGGACGCGATATGTCTGTCCGACCCGTACGGCCGTGGCGGGAATGGTGATCTGGGATTCAAACGGGTCGAGTATGTCGCTGGTCCAGAGATCTTCGATCTCGTACACCCACGGTTCTGACGGGGAAAAGTCGGGGGTCGTTGGGTTGCGGACTTGCCCGAGCCGCCACTGGAGACCGGCGAACGTATCCTTGCCCTGTGGGTCATGAAACTCACTGGCATGAAAAGTGAGTTCGTTTGCGGGGAAGCCGGCCGATCCGGCATAGACCACGCTCGGCGTATCGGGGATCTGAGGGTCGTGGGCAAGATCCATGAGTCGGCCGCCGCCGAATCCATCCTTGGAGATGAACTCTTTCACCCAGTTGACCATCCCCTCAAAGCCAACAGGACTGATGGCGCGCCTCACTTCACCGGCGGCGCCGTTACCGGAAGGGTAGCGATAGACCTCGTTGTAAAAGGCACCGTAGTGCTGACCATTCGCGGGAGACTGCCGAGCACGAGGGTGATAGTCCCACATCGCTCGGTCGACGGCCGCAAACGTTTCGACGTAACGCGCGTATTCCTCGATCAGTTGAGCGCCTTGATCATCGTTCAGCAGCAGGTCTTGCAGTTCCCTTGCGCGGTTTTGAAAACCGACCAACAGTTCTTCGTGAACGAGAGCCTTGCGGAACTGCTCTAGGAGGGACGCGTTCTGTACGCCCTGCGGACCCCAGCGGTCAAATTCTTCGTACAATAGGTCGACATCCCACGGCAGCATTGACCACTTCTCGGTATCGGGATTGAAGAACAGCAGCATGTTCTCGCGATCCCGAATATCGGAATGGTTGATCGCCTCGACGACACTCCGATACGCGTAGTAGCCGTCCAGGTCGACATGTTCGCGCCACCACGAAACTGGTTGACTAGGACGCAGGTTGTACCCGTCGCGGCTGCTGGTGAAGTCGTTCAGGTCGGAGAGATCGCCGGGTAGACCAAGGCCATGGTTTTCCAGCTCACTCGACGTATTCTGCATGCGAAAGAGATTTCCATCGGGCAGATCATGTGCCCGGAGAAAGTCGCCGCTGGGGTTTTCGAAGACCAGGTAGAGCCCCCATAAGTCGCCTTCATATTGACTGCTGGCGGATGCTTCTTCCTCCGCATCGATCACGCGCAGTTGAAATGGGCTGATGTTGGGAGCGGCCACGCCCACCATGTTGAACAGTCGGAACGCGAGTGCTTCGTCAAGGCCGGCCAGACCTCGGTTGGCGGGTGCCCAGGGAGAGGCTGCGGTGCCGAAATTCAGCGTCCGCAATTTCTCAGGCCACGGCCTTCCGTACTGGTCGAACCCCTGGAATTCGTGGCCGCGGAGAAACTTCAGCTTCCACTTGTTCTTGCCCGAAACGTATGTCGAGTATTGGCCCCGAACGCGGTAGCGAATGTGATCGTAGACTTCGCCGCCGGCGATGAGCGTTCCTTCGAAACGAAAGTCGCGCGAGTTGTACCGAGTGTTGTAGTTGCTGTCCAGCACATCCGTTTCGTGCGAAATCAAATGAAAAGCCGGCAACGATCTCGTCTCGTCCGTGCCGTAGGTCACTGGTTCGCTGTGACCGGGGCGGTCAGCAGCGGTCCACTCCGGGATGCCATCGTAGACGAAGTAGGCGAAATTCCCTTGTTCGTCATCGGCGTAAGGGGTCTGCACGGCCTGCCCCAGACGGTCGCTGACCACAATGCGAAATCGTACCAAGTGCCGATGAAGCTGAATCTCCGGCGGTAGGGTAGCGGAATAAGTTCCGTCGCCCGCGACGAGATCTGCTCGCATGCCGTCATCCAGCATGCGCACAATCTGCCAGTCGGTATCGTAGCGAGGGTCAGATTTGCGAATGTAATCCCCCGGTGCCACGACTTGGTAGGCCACCGTGACGTCTCCCACGCCATCGGGATCGGTGACCTTCGCCGAAATGACGACGACCTGACCGGAGATCGGCTGCTCTGGTGTGACTCGCACTTGGCGAATCTGCGGAGCGGCGTCTTCTGAGAAGACGGAATTCTGTTGTCTGGGGGATGGTTGCCCTGACAGTCCGTTGCCGGCTGATCGCCAACTGCCGCCCAGGTCATTATCCAACGACGGGTGAATCAGCTCCATCGACGGTCCTCCGCCGCCGGCGGCCGTCGGCCAGGGAAAACCCAGCTTGTAAGTCACCGTGTCGACGATGGAACCTTCCGCATCGCGAAGCGTCAGTCTTTCGCCGCTGTTGGAGAGTTGGCCCTCGTATTGACCGTCGGCAGATCGATCGGGGCCTTCGCCCTGCAATTCGAATCGAAACGAGCCGGCGGCGTACTGGTGCGGATGCGCAGTCCGAATTCCGAGGAAACGCCGTCGGTTCGTCGCCCCACCGGGAATCTCCCACGTAGGAGACGAGTCCTCCCGCATCGTTGACCTCTCCGGCCCCCTCCGTTCCGCCATTGAACACGCGCTCGCCCACGCCATAGCCTGAGGCGACAATGGTGTAAGCGCCGGGTCCAAGTGCAAGCGGTGTTTCCAGGTCCTGGAAACGCGTGCCGCCCTCGAGTTCGCCAGGCGAAGCATCCGAGAAAACCAGCTCCGCGAGCACACGTTGACCGGTGTCGTCACCTGGTACGTCAGGCGTACCGTGATCGTTTCGCTCCCAGAGTTGCACCGTGATGCTGCGGCCGAAGCCATCGGACCGGGAGTCGAAAGCTCCAAGGCTGTTCACCAGAATGTTGTCATGTGCGACAAAGTCCATGCCAATGGCGCCACCGAAGTTTTGCAGCCCTCGGGTACCCTCGCTGATTTGATAGGCCACGTGGGGCCCTTTTCCCGAGTGGAATGCTGCATCAAAACCTGCCGTGTCCTCCGCGATGATGTAAAAACCTTGAGGGGGAAGGATCGTGTCGGGCGGAACTCGATAGTCCACTCCGTCCGACATTGACCACGCCGAAATATCGACGGCCGAATCGCTGGCGTTGAAGAGCTCGACAAACTCGGACAGACTCTGGGAGTCGACCGGATTGTAGTGGATCTCGTTGATCACCACGGCCGCGGCGAGGACACGACGATCTTCGAGGCGTTCCACTTTGTTGGGTCGGTGATGGTACTTGCGGTGGCCACGATTGCCCACGGGCGGTATTCCTAAACAGGAGAGGATCTCGGAAATCGAGCAGCGATGCAGACGATCGAATGTCGGAATAGTGGCAGTCACTCGGGACGGCCGCCGCGTTTTGCATCGCGGTCGTGAGTGAGTGGCTGCGGCACGTCGTGCTGCCTATTACCCCTCCGCCCGCGAGTGAAGGCAAGACCCAGGGCAGTCGCCAACAACGCTAGGCTGCTCGGTTCGGGAACTGCCTGCACGGCACCGGGGAACGAGCCAATTTCATAACCGCCGTCGACGAACGCCGCTACGAAGTCGCCGGAGTCGAACACCAGGTCCGCGTTCCAGTCGCCTTGCGCCCAACCGGCCGCTTCGCCCGTCTCGTACAGACCTTCGACGAACACGGCCACGAAATCGCCCGAGTCAAACAGGCCGTTCAGGTCGGCATCACCGACCCAAGTGCCCTTCAAGTCATGCAGCCAGAAGATGCGATCGTCTCCATTAACCGATCCGTCTCCCGTCAGATCAAACTCGGGCGGATCCTGCCCACTGGCGATCTCGATCGCCTGCAGGTCCAGGTCACCGGTATCCAGCTCGCCGTTTTCGTTGTAGTCACCCAGCAGGATGTCGCCGAACAGTGTCAGTGGAGTCGCCGAGCCGTCATGAAGTCGCGATATGTCCTCGAAGGCAAGGGCTTGATTCCAGATCGACACGTCATCCATAAACCCGCTGAAATTCCGTGCCCCCGCGAATCCGTCGTCCTCTGCCCAACGCCATTCCGTGAAATTGTCCTGCGGGAAATGGGCGACTTCGTTGACGGCGAATTCCAGATCCTCGCCCTTTGCGCCAGCGTACAGCGTGGCCTTGTCCGGGTCGATCGTCAAGGCGACCAGGGTCCACTCATCTTCGGGAATGAGGACATCCGAGATGAATCCCCACGAAGTTTCGGCGTCGTCGTTCCAGATGTAGTTCACCATTCCGTCAAAGTCATGGAAATCCAGGCCAATCGGTTGGGCTGCATCGCGCGACACGACTAGCCCTGCCCAAGGGCTCATCTGGATCCCGTTCACCCAAGCGGTGATCGTGATTTCCTCAAACGTCTCCTCGGTAGCGGGAATTACCACGTAGTCGTCATCGTCGCCTGGGAAACTCACGGCAAAGTCGCCCGGCATTCCCGTATGGCCTTCCCCGTCGGCAGTGAATTCCGTGCCAAAAATCTCTCCATCGAGATCCGCATTTCCCTGATCGTTCACCAGCAGCGTTCCCGTTCCACCGCTGGAGTCTCCTGACCAATACCCCAATAGATCAGCCTGGGCGCTGACCGCATGTACTAGAAGGACACCGACGGCTAGAGCTAGACTCAAAAGATGTCGCATCTTTCCATCCCCTCTCGTTTGAAAAACACCTGTGAAGAATCCGAATTCATCGAACGGTTTCCTAACTCAATCGTGTCTGCATTGTCCCAGTATCTTTTGGGGACCAGCAGGCTCCATCGGTCCGCCTCCAGTCTTTCCTTCACGGCAGGAACGCTCTGGCTTGGCTCGCCACTTGGGAAGCTGCGCTAGATATTCTTTGTGAACCCGGGGATGGCGCACACCGGATACACGCCATTCTCGTCCGGCTTGGTTGGTGGCTCCATATCCCAGGTGCAGTCTTCCGGCCTGGGCTGAATGACGTAATCCGAGTTCGTGACCTGATCCCAGGTGACGAGTTTTCCGCTGTAACAGGAGAGCTGTCCCATGATGCAGACCAGCGTACTTCGAGCCATGTAGTCGCCGCAGTTCATCGGCTTACCATCGCGAATCGACTGCAGGAACTCCCGGTGCTCAACAACGTATGGATTCTCGTTTACACCGCGGAATTGCCATTCGTTGGCGCCAGTAATCCTGCCCGCCAAGGGATAGGCAGTTCCCTTCGTACCCCGAATCATGCTCGAGTTTTCGTTGTAGCACGCCAATGTCGTACGACAGAATGCGTAGAGACGAATGCCGCTTGCGTACCGGTAGACAACCGAATGATGGTCAAAGACGTCACCTAGCAGATTCTGGACGCCCGAACGCCCGCCGAATCCGTGTGCATCGATCGGCACGGCTTCCCCCATCGCCCAGGTTGCGCGATCCATGTTGTGTACCAGCGACTGCGGAACATCGTCGCCGCACAGCCATGAAAAGCGGTACTGGTTGCCGTACTGGATCTCCAGTTCCCGCATCCCCTGGGGGCGTTCTGTGTTGCCGTAGGGTCCTCGGACAAAATTCTCCTCGATGGAGATGATTTCGCCGATTTGTCCGTCTTGCACGCGCTCCACCGTAGCGCGGATGGCCGGATGGAATCGACTTTGCAGACCCGATAGAATACCGACGTTCTTTTCGCGGGCCAGTGCGGCTGCTTCCTGCACGACCCGGATACCGGCCGGGTCGATCGCGTGAGGCTTTTCGACAAAGACGTGTTTGCCTGCCTCGATACCCGCCTTCAGGTACATCGGGTGAAACTTGGCGGCGCAGGCGATCAAAACAACATCGACGGAATCAATGACTTTCTTGTAGCCATCCAGCTCAGCGAAACAGTGGTCATCGTCGACGGAGCACTGCTCGGGATTGGCCTTCTGGATGGCGGCTCGCCGGCTTGCCACACGATCAGCGAACAGATCGCTCATGGCAACAAGCCGTACACCGGCATCAGCTTCCATGGCGTTCTGTGCTGCACCGGTGCCTCGACCACCGCAACCAACCACGCCGATTCGGATGATGTCACTACCCGCGGCATGGGCACTGCGAGCGAGTGACAGTCCCGTGGCTGCAGTGGCGGTGGCGGCGACCGTGGAATGGAGGAACTGGCGACGCGTAGACTGGGGAGGCAGTTCAGGGTGGGGCATGACCGGTCCTTTGCTGGGGAGAGTATGATCGTCACGAAAGGATGGTTCGTCTCTGCGCAACGGATGCGTTCTGAAAAGAGGACACACCGCAAGTCTTCATGGCTTCTTTCCGAGAAATTTGCCGAACGAACTGCGCAGCCATCAATGGCCCGGCACGGGGATGTTCAACTCCTTCAAAGTTGCTCGCAGCCATACGAGTGATTTCTCGATCATCGGGCCAGCAGCGCCTTCGCATTCCATGCTCAGCACACCGTCAAACCCATCATCACGCAGTATTGTGAGCACTTGCTTGATATTCTCGGCGTTGGCACCGTCCCCCAGTGCGCAGTGGCTAACGGCAATTCCCGTTTCATCGCCACGGACTGCGGCAGCGAGCGATTGGCTGACATCTTTCACGTGCACATGGTTGACTCGGTCTTTGAATCGCTCGGCAAACGTTGGCGGGTCCTGGCCGGCAATGAATGAGTTGCCCGTGTCCAGGTTCAGACGGAGAAAGGGACTGTCGCAGAAAGCGAGCATCTCCGCCAAACGATCTGGATTCGTTGTGAAGTAGCCATGCACCTCGACGTTAATTGTGATCTCGTACGCCTCCGCCACCTCGATGATCTGACCGTAGCTGCGCCGCATCGACTCCATGGCTTCCTCGTCGCTGAGCCTTTCGGGTTTGTGCAGGCCATCGGTTGTCGCGATTCGTGGGCAGCCCAGATGCTTGGCCCAGGGGATTGTCTTGAGCACGTAAGGTACGCCGTACAACGGGCCGTCTGGCCCGGAAAGGGGGAACGCCGCATCCACCTGCGACATCTGTACCCCGTAGCTTTCCATCCTTCGTCGCAGCAAAAGCGGATCCTCGTAAAGTGCGAGGTGTGGCTGGTATCCCAATCCATGGATCCAACTTACGCCATCGATGACACCGCACTCGATGTACCGGACGTTGTTCTTTTGAGCCCACTGGAGGCACTTGTCGAAGTTCCAGTAGGCCGAATTGAATGCGTCCGTATGAAAGCCGATCTCCACCGCTGTCCTCCGCTTCTGGATGATGCTATTTCGGGCCCATTCCTGCTGCCCAAAGGGTGCCCCTTCGATAGAGGCTACCGACGCCGTGGGCAGAAAACGCTTGGACGTCGTGTCCCAAAACACTGTGAAAGACTCGTCCCTTTCCGTAGTCCAGGACGAAGGCCATCGGGTATTGCTTGCCGTCCACCTTCGATTTCGATTGGGCCAGCACCGTGATCGGTGTGACGCCGTCCAGGCAGGTGTAGAGCTCATCCGTCGTTTCGAACGATGACAGGCCGCGCGTAATTTCGTGGTCGCTGTCCGTTATCTGCACGCGAAACTCACCGTAAGGATCGTGGCCACGCAGCTCGGGATTCCACGCCCGGCCGGCCAGCACCTCGAAGTCCTTTCGAAACTCCTGAAACGCACCACAGGCAAAGTGGACGAGCACGAGGCCACCGCCACTTTTCACGTAGTCGGTTAACGAGTCAAAAGACAAGCGGCCCGGCACTTGGGGATCGTAGTTCTTGAAATGCATCACGACGACCTGGTACTCGCTTAAGCGGGTCGAGTGGAGCTGGGTCAGGTCGTCCAGTACGTCCACGTCGATGCGTGGTTCTTCTTCGAGCAGCGATTTCAAGACCGGTGTCGTCTCACCCCACTTGTGGCCCGGATAGTCTTCCCCGGTGACGAGCAGAACGCGACACGCAGCGTTCGAATCATTACTGGCGTCTGCGGCCAGGGATGCCCCGGATAACGCCAGCAGAAGGAGGAGAAGGCATTTCCAAGCCATGCCATGCACGGTCGTGCGACACAACCGCAGATTCTGCCAGCGGGCGTTCACCGCGTTTCGACGATCTGCGGTCGCCGAGCCGCCGCGATCAGCGAACCACGCCGAGGATTCGGAAACGCTCTCTCGAGTAGATCGTGCGACCGATCGAATCATCCTGTTCTCTCTTATGGCGAAATGAGTGCGGCAGTCGGCGAAGGAACTCCACCGGAGGCAAGAATTCCGATCAATCCCTGAACGATCCTTGCCTGTTCCGTGGAATCTGCGATGTGAGGCTCGAACGTGGCCCGGAGTTTGACACCTTCGATGGCCGCCAGCATCAAGTCGACCGCTGCGCGTGGCTCGCGAACGGAAAGCTGTTTCTGAGCCTGTGCGGCCAGGACCAGCCCTACGTACATCTCGCGGACGGAATCGTAGAACTGCGCCCAGCTTTTGCGAACCGCGTTATCACGCAGTGACAACGCAAATACCTCCGTCGTAAACACGCGGCTCCGGTTATCAATAATGCACGTATGCACTGAGAGTTCGAGAGCCCGCCGCAGGCGGTCGATCGGTTCTGCAACGGGAGCGATTTCCGCATGGACTCGCTGCTGATACGACCGATAGTAATGCGAGCAGGCGGCAAGAATGATTTCGTGTTTCGACTTGTAGTGGCTGTAGAAGCTGCCTTTCGTTACACCAGCATGTGTCGAAATATCGTCAATCGTGACCTCATCGAATCCCCGCTCGGAAAAGAGTTCCAGGGCGCTCTGCGTCAGGCTCACAGGACGGGTCGCCACTCTTCTGGCCATCTGTGTTCACTCCGGCCACAGTAAGCGGCGGGGCTGCTCCGTCGTTGGCCTAACGCGGCACGAACGGAACGTCACCGCCGTACACAACAAGGGCGTTTCGGCGCCAAGCCCAGCCTTTGCGTGTCGAATCGATTGTTAACATACTGGCTGGTATGTAATCGCGTCAATTGCCCCCGAGTGTTTTGTCCCAGCCTGATCGGGAGCGATGTGTCAATTGGCTTCACGCGCGTGGGAGCCTAATGGAGGATGGGGTGCCACTGAGCTTCGCCAGTGGTGAGCTATTGGACGCTTTTGATATTGGAAGAAAGCAGGGACGACACTGCCAAGGCCGGCGGCATCCCCGTTCTTCGTCCTGCCATATTTCGATCGGCCAATTCTCACGTGGTCGCCAAATCAGCGAGCCCCTGATTGCTCTACGTGCTCGAGGGAAATACTTTCCAGTATCATCATCCTGAATGTCGGATGCGCATGTCTTCCGGAGAGAAGTGCGAACGAGATTCCGTGGTCGATCGACCACGCGGCGCGTGTCCCGAGGCTTGCCTACTCGGAAGGCGGCGGATCACCCAGCTCCTGCCATAACGGCCATCGATCAGGATTGGTGGAAAGTGGCATGGCCCCGCAGCGAGAAAGCGGGTTGCCTCGCATGTCGTGCGCCATCGAGGATGCGGCGACACGCAATTCCCCCCCGAAATGGCTATTGAACGCACCGCGACCATCTATGGCCAAGCAACTCGTTCCCGGCCCAGTAGCGTGTGGTGGAAAGTAGCCCCTCCGAAACCTAAGAGCGCTGCCTCCATAGAGCCAAACCCAGCGCGGCCAACCCGAACAAGGCAAGGCTGCTTGGTTCGGGAACAAGATTGACGGCCACCGCGTCCGCTAGGGCAAAGTTGTTGCCGTCACTCGACAGCGTGATCGTGATGATTCCATCGCCGTCTTCGACCACTTGCCCGAGCAGTTGGAATTCCTTGATGTCACCAACGAACGGATCCGTAATCGGCGCATCGGGAGTGGTCGCAATTGTCTGGTCCACATTCACGGGTCCCAGGCCATCGCTCACAGTGTAAGTTGCGGGACCGGTATTGCCTTGCGCAGGCCAGTAGGCAAACACATCGTAAACCCCACCGGCAACCAGTCCGAGTCCGGCGTCAATTGTGTAGACCGCGGATCCGGGGCCGGGAACCCCGCCGCTGAAGTCGGGGCCGTCGCCGTTGTATGCGTTGGTCTGGTTGAAATACTGGGGGCCCGCGCCCAACCACCATTATCGTGGCTGGTACTGAACCCGCTCGTTTCAACGTTGGGACCGGCGGCGAAATCACGGTCGCCGTCGTCGTCCAGTATGATCATTTCGGCGATCACGGTACTCGTCGGTAGGCAGTTCGCAAACGCTGCGGCTATGACAATGCCCGCGCTAATCATTCCTGACTGTCTCACGATGCACCTCCCAAGGATACGACCAAGCAGAATGGGCACTGCCTCTGGGATGAGAACGAATACCCGCCATCTCGACCGAACGTCTTCCGTCGAACGCCGGCCTGAAGTCGATCAAGCCTCTCAGGGCCGCCCATTTTAATGCAATTCTCCTCTTTGTCTAGCGCTTAGCTAGATCTGAGCCGGGACGGATGGGCAGCTCTGGTAGGAAATAGGCCCGGCTTCATCGTCCACGGTGGCGAACGCCCACGATTGCGGTGGTGACCGTCCTCTCCGGCCCCTCTCGGCAGCAGATCCGGACGGATTTGTCTTTATCGGGACGAAATACAGTCGTTGTCTGCAGGATGACGCCAACATGTCATCGATTGCCCTTCAGCAAAATGGCGGCGACGACGACGAAGCGGTTCGAATGGTCGTGAGACGATAAAGAAGAATGCATCGGGCGATGACCTGCGCCGCTGCTGTGCTGATCGGCCGTCTTCGGGACAAGAACGGTCGTGCTGGCGGGAAGGGTGCGCCAAGTACCGATCGACACAAGCACGTGCTGTCACGTGGGCCGGAAGGCGAAGAGGATCGCGGCGATTTTCTGCCGCGCCGTAGAGATACCGCCGGTGGGCGAAAATCCGCGTGGACCTCTGACTGAAAAAAAGACTCCGACAGTTCCCGGGGTCTTCCAGAGGCGCCGCCCGGATTCGAACCGGGGATGGCGGATTTGCAATCCGCTGCCTTAGCCACTTGGCTACGGCGCCTGATCCGGGCAGGGTAGGAAATCCTTGACGATTGGTCAAGAGGAGTGAACGTAGCATTCGGCCGGGTCGTTTTGCTGATCAGGCTTGTCGATTACAGGGATCCTTCGGGCCGCCGCAGCGATGTGATCGGATGTCTTTCGCTGGGTTCCCTGCCCGGACGCCGCGAGCCGTGATTTGCCCAACCGGCAGGCGCGGCATTCCATTCTGCCAATTGAAGATGATGCGGTTCTGGTTCGATCTCATTCAGCGGGGAGCGGGGATTGGCAGTGGCTCTGTCGACCATGCCTCCGTCGCCTTCTCTGGGAAAGGATGCACCGCACTATGATTCTCCGCCGCCTGCGTTTGTACTGCAATCGAGCTCGTCTGCTCCGACTGATTGACCGAATTGTCGCTCGTAGCCAGCAAGGCGTGTGGTTGCGCGTTCGGGACCGCGTCACGTCCATGAGTCCTCACGAGGCCCAGGGGTACATCCGCGTTCGTGCCACGTCGGTGATCGATCGTGAACTGGGGATTGCAGTTTCCGAAGACGCGGATATCGACGCGCACTACTGGCCGTTCATCGTCCAAGCCGCTCGTCACCGGGTTGTCCGCCGCGCGCTGGTCGACGCGGCGCGGATGCGAGATGCGCAACAGGCCGTGCGGCGCGTGGCGTAGCGTTCCTGTCTTGCTCCCGTGGGTTGGACAAGCTCGCTCCAGGCCCGTCAGAATTGGCGGATGCCGCCGTTTGGACTCTGGGGCTTGAGGGTTCTCGGACCCACCGCACGTTCTCTGCCCCCGTGCGCGGGGCACCGCTGATTGATGCTGTCCGGCAGGTCCGCTACAATACGTGACTTCTATTTTCCGCCTCCTCAAACCCGGTACTCGGTCGATCCTCTGTCGATCGCGGCGTGGTTCGGCGGTTGGTCCTTCCAGGTTGAGCATCTGTCATGGCATCGGGGAAAAACCTAGTCGTCGCCCAGAGTGGCGGTCCGAGTCCTGTGATCAACAACACGCTACGAGGCATCGTCGAGATGGCTCGCGAGTTAGCTGAGATCGACACCGTCTACGCTGCTCGGCATGGTATCGAAGGGGTTCTCAAGGAAGAACTGCTGAATCTGTCCGCCCAGAGCGCCGAGGAGGTTGCGCTGCTACGGTACACGCCGGCGGCGGGATCGATCGGCACCTGCCGCTACAAGTTGAAGGAAACGCAGCAGGAAGACTTTGAACGGGCGATCGAAGTATTTCGAGCCCACGACGTAGGATACTTCGTCTACATCGGCGGCAACGACTCGATGGACACGGCGAACAAGGTCGCCTTGCTGGCGCGCGAGCGAGGACTGGATCTTGTCGGGATCGGCGGTCCCAAGACGATCGACAACGATGTGGGCGACAGTGAGTTTCAACTGATCGACCACACACCGGGCTATGGTTCGGCGGCTAAGTACTGGATGCATGCCGTGCAATACGCCAACCAGGAGAACTGTGGCTCCTGCCCCGCGGATCCGGTGCTCGTGCTGCAGGCAATGGGTCGCAAGATCGGTTTCATTCCGGCCGCTGCCCGGTTGGCGGATCCCGGTCGCGAAATGCCGCTGCAAATTTACCTGGCGGAGAGTCCCTGCACGTTGGAGCAACTGGCCGACAACGTGAATGATCAACTGCGCAAGGACGGTCGCTGTCTGGTTGTCATCAGTGAAGGCTTTGATGTTGGTGAGCTTGGCCTGATGCGCGACTCGTTCGGACATCCGCACTTCAGTGCCAGCAAGTTGACCGTCGGGCAGAGGGTCGTGAATTACTTGAATGAAGTGGGCCTGGCCTGCCGCGGTTCGGCCCGCGCCAACGTACCGGGCACCGATCAACGGCATTCGATGGCCTATGCCTCCACGGTCGATCTGGACGAGGCGTACCACGCGGGACAGACGGCTGCTCTGTTGGCCGCGCGAGGCGAGAGCGGCTACATGGCGACGATTCTGCGGAACCCGGGGGCGGTGTACAGCGTGCGGTACGACAAGGTGCCGTTGGATGCGGTTGCGAACAGCGAGCGGTGGTTTCCCACACGGTGGATTGCCGAAAGTGGGATGGACGTGACCGATGATTTCGTTCGTTATGCCCGCCCGCTGGTCGGCGAAGCGATGGTCAGCCTGCCGATGATCGACGGACGGCAGCGGATGACCCGTTTTGAGCCGATGTTTGCGTCCCAAGTCCTGCCGCCGTATGTGCCGCAGGCCAGTCGCGCGGAATGACGGAAATGGGGCGCTCGCGCCATCGTTTCCCGCTCTCGGCCCAGATTACCTCGAACGGCCGCTCGGGAATGCGGTTGGCCTCCGACCGATCCAGCCGCAGGAATCGGTGCGGAAGAGGCGAGTTGATGGGAAGAGTCGACGTGTGGACGGGAATCGGTCGATGGTCGGCGAACCGGCACACATCGGGACAGACGACGGAAGTAGCGGCGAGCGACCGGCGTGGATGCGGCCCGCGTCGTGGAAGTCCCCGTGGTGAGACGAATTCGTTTTTTTGACTCTTTTTCCTGCCGCAAAGGAACTGGATGGCAATGTATCAGATCGAGCCTCAGCAGGAGTTCTTGGTCGGAATCGATTCCGACGGCTGTGCCTTCGACACGATGGAACTGAAGCACAAGGAGTGCTTCATTCCCAATTCGATCAAGTACTACGATCTGCAGGGTGTCAGTAAGTACGCGCGCGAATCCGCCGAGTTTGTGAATCTGTATTCCAAGAGCCGAGGTATCAATCGGTTTCCGGCTTTGGTCGAAACACTCGAATGGCTGCAGAAACGCCCCGAGGTGCGGGCCCGCGGCGTGCGGATCGGGATTCCCGCATCGCTGCGCAGTTGGATTCAAGAGGAATCCAAGCTGGGCAACCCTGCGTTGGAAGTGAAGGTGGAGCAGTCCGGTGACGGGGATCTGCGCCGGGCACTGGAGTGGTCTGTGGCCGTGAACGACACAATTGCGGACATGGTCCGGGGCGTTCCTCCCTTTCCGTATGTCAAGGAGAGCCTCGAAAAGCTGACCGGAACCGCCGATATGCTGGTTGTATCGGCCACGCCTTTCGCGGCGCTGGAAGCGGAGTGGCAGGAACACGACATCGCGCGCTTCACCCGTGCCATCCTCGGGCAGGAACAGGGCTCCAAGAAGGAGTTTCTCACCAACGCCAAAAAGTACGCCGCTGGAAAAAGCCTGATGATCGGTGACGCACCGGGAGACTACAAAGCGGCGATGGCGAACGACTGCCTGTTTTTCCCGATCAATCCAGGGCATGAAGAAGCGAGTTGGGAACGGTTCTATCCAGGAAGGGATCGATCGATTCCTGCAAGGGAATTTCGCGGGGACCTTTCAGCAGGCGTTGTTGCAGGAGTTCGAACAATATCTGCCCGACCGACCGCCGTGGCCGGTCGTCGAATCCTAAAGAGAATGAAGAATTGAAAGCGTGCGTGATCGAGGTTCGGTTTTGCACGCCCCTCTGGGTTACGCTCCTGGGAGACACGCATGCTCTACTACGCTCGCGGCGCCGTGACGGACCGGCTCGATCCGACGGCACTTCGTGAAGGACTCTTCGCCGGCCTCGAAAAGCTCGGGCCGCGCAAGAAAGTGGTGCTCGTCCCGCCTGATTTTACCCGTCTCCATTCCTGTGCCGGTCTGCTGACGGAACTGGCTTGGGAATACTACGGCGATCAGGTGCAGGATGTCCTTCCGGCGATCGGAACCCATTCGCCGATGACGGTGCCGCAAATCGAAAAGATGTTTGGTCGTGTTCCGGCATCGCTTTTTCGCGAGCATGACTGGCGCGAGGGGGTCCGCACGTTGGGCACGGTTCCGACGGAATTCCTGCGGGATGTCTCCGAGGGCGCCGTGCATTATGAGTGGCCGGCCCAGATCGCCACGTTGTTGGCCGAGGGCGGCCACGATCTGATCCTGTCCCTGGGGCAGGTTGTTCCGCACGAAGTCGTGGGCATGGCCAACTACAACAAGAACATCTTCGTCGGCACCGGCGGACCGGAAGGGATCAACAAGAGCCACTTCCTGGGCGCTGCCTACGGGATGGAACGGATGATGGGACGCGCCGATACACCGGTACGGCAAGTGCTGGACTACGCCAGCCGGCATTTCGCAGCGCACTTGCCGATCATCTACGTCCACACCGTCGTGGCTCGTGGCGAAAACGGCGAGTTGGAAGTCCGCGGTCTGTTTGTGGGCGACGATCGGGAGTGCTTCGATCGCGCCGCGGAACTCTCGCTGCAGGTGAATTTCGAAATGCTGGAGGAGCCCTTGCAGAAGGTAGTGGTCTATTTGGACCCGCAGGAGTTCAAGAGCACGTGGCTGGGAAACAAGGCCGTCTACCGCACACGGATGGCTTTGGCCGATGGCGGTGAGCTTGTCGTTCTGGCGCCGGGCGTGGCCGAGTTCGGGGAAGATGCGCAGATCGACGAACTGATTCGCAAGTATGGCTACGTGGGGACTCCCGCTGTCCTGCAGGCGGTTGAGGAACACGATGATCTGCGCAAAAACCTCAGTGCGGCGGCGCACTTGATTCACGGTTCGAGTGAAGGGAGGTTCCAGATCACGTACTGTCCGGGACACCTGACACGGAAAGAGATCGAAGGGGTCGGCTTCGAATATGCGGAGCTGTCCGCGATGCTCCAACGATACGATCCGGCAAGTTTGCGAGACGGATGGAATACGCTGCCCGACGGGGAGAAGGTGTTCTATATCTCCAACCCGGCCCTCGGTTTGTGGGCCTACCGGGGGCGGTTCGATACGGCGGTTTCTTAGGAAGGATGACTGGTGATGAAGATTCCCCATGCAACGAATTTGGCCGACAAGACGGTGGCAATTACCGGGGGAGGTGGAATCCTCTGCGGCGGAATGGCCAGCGCTTTGGGAGCAGCCGGTGCGCAGGTAGCGGTGCTCGATCTGCGAGAGGAGGCGGCGACGCAGGTGGCCCAGCAGATCGTCGCCGACGGGGGCCGCGCCCGCGGCTACGCCTGTGATGTGCTCCGCAAAGAAAGTCTCCTGGAGGTCAATCGGCAGATCGAAACCGATCTGGGACCGATCGACATTCTGCTCAACGGGGCCGGTGGCAACCATCCCAAGGGGACCACGTCGCGCGAGCATTTGTTGCCGGAAGACTTGGCCGGCGATTCGAAAGACCTCGTGACATTCTATGATCTGGACGACCAGGGAATCCAGTTCGTTTTGAACCTGAACTTCCTCGGCACGCTGTTGCCTTGCCAGGCGCTGACCCGGTCCATGGCCGAGCGAAAATCGGGCGTGATCATCAACGTGTCGTCGATGAATGCTTTCACGCCGCTCACCAAAATCCCCGCCTACAGTGCGGCAAAGGCTGCCGTTAGTAACTTCACGCAATGGCTGGCCGTCCACATGTCCCGCGTGGGGATCCGTGTGAACGCGATCGCGCCGGGGTTCTTTCTGACCGAACAGAATCGGTTGCTGCTGACGACGGAAGACGGTCAACTGACCGCCCGCGGAGAAACGATCATCCACCATACGCCCATGGGGCGGTTTGGCGAGGCCAGCGACCTGCTGGGAACCTTGCTGTGGTTGGTCGACGACGAACTGTCCGGCTTCGTGACCGGCACGGTCATCCCCGTCGACGGAGGGTTTTCCGCGTTCAGTGGGGTCTAACGGCCGCGATCTTGTATCCATTTCCGACCGCGCATTCATTCCAGACAGGGGAGAAACAACATGGCAAAACGCAAACCAGTGGCGAAAGAAGGACAGGCGGATATCGGCGTGATTGGCCTGGCGGTGATGGGCGAAAACCTGATCCTCAATATGGAACGAAACGGCTTCACGGTCGCCTGCTACAACCGCACGACCAGCAAGGTCGATGACTTTGTGCAAGGTCGCGCGGCGGATAAGAATATCATCGGATGCCATTCCATCAAGCAACTATGTGCCACGTTGAAACGACCGCGCAAGGTGATGTTGATGGTCAAAGCCGGGCAGCCGGTCGACGACTTCATCGACAAGGTGCTGCCTCACTTGGAGCGAGGGAGACATCATCATCGACGGTGGCAACTCACACTTCCCTGACACAACCCGTCGCACGAAGTACGTGGAGAGCAAAAAGCGGCTCTACATTGGCACCGGTGTTTCCGGAGGCGAAGAAGGCGCACTATGGGGACCGTCGATCATGCCGGGTGGCTCCAAACGGGCCTGGCGGTCGGTGCGGAAGATCTTTCAGACGATCGCCGCCCACACGGACGAAGGGGATCCATGCTGCGATTGGGTCGGAGAAGACGGAGCCGGCCACTTCGTCAAAATGGTCCACAACGGAATCGAATATGGTGACATGCAGTTGATCTGCGAGACCTACCAATTGATGAAAGACGGTCTCGGCATGAACAACGATGACATGGAACAGGTCTTCGCCAACTGGAACCGTGGGATTCTTGACTCGTACCTGATTGAAATCACGCGAGATATCCTGGGATATCGTGATGAAAAGGGGAAAGCGACGCTGGACCTGATTCTCGATACGGCCGGCCAGAAAGGGACGGGTAAATGGACAGTGATCGAGGCGGCGAGTCTGGGGATGCCGTTGACGCTGATCGGTGAAGCCGTCTTTGCGCGATGCCTGTCGGCGATCAAGGAGGAACGCGTTGCCGCCTCGAAGGTCTTGAAAGGTCCACGACGAAAGATCTCGGACAAGTCAACACGCATGGTCAACGACCTGAAGCAAGCTTTGTACGCTTCGAAGATTGTGTCGTACGCCCAGGGGTACCAGTTGATGCGCGCGGCAGCCGAAGAATATCACTGGAATCTGAACTACGGGGGTATTGCCTTGA
The DNA here is from genome assembly GCA_963776055.1 of uncultured Planctomycetaceae bacterium. GTDB lineage: Bacteria > Planctomycetota > Planctomycetia > Pirellulales > Pirellulaceae > CAVZLD01. Next base: position 117,128 of record CAVZLD010000004.1, read on the forward strand.
TGTGGCGCGGCGGATGCATTATTCGTTCGGTCTTCCTGGGCAAGATTAAGGAGGCCTTTGATCGCGACCCGAAGCTGACCAATCTGCTGCTGGACCCGTTCTTCAGCGATGCTGTGGCGAAAGCCCAAAAATCCTGGCGACGCGTTGTCGCGGCGGCCGTCGAGAACGGGATTCCGATTCCCGCCATCAGTTCTGCGCTGGCCTACTACGATGGCTACCGGTGTGGGCGGCTGCCCGCTAACCTGCTGCAGGCGCAACGCGATTACTTCGGTGCGCACACCTACGAGCGAGTCGATAAGCCCCGCGGTAAGGTGTTTCACACCAACTGGACCGGACGTGGCGGAACGACCGCGTCCTCGACATACGTCGTCTGACTTCGAAGAGAAGGATCGAGCCCGGTGTCGTGCACATTCATCATTTTTGGGGCTTCCGGCGACCTGACACGCCGGAAGCTGATTCCCGCGCTGTATCGTTTGCACCGTCGAGATCGTCTACCGACGGCGACACGGATCGTCGGTTGCTCCCGCTCGCCGTTCACCGATCAGCAGTGGCGAGAGAGCCTGGCGGAATCCACCGCGAAGATGACGCAGGAAACGATCGATTCCGATTCGTGGCAGTCGTTCGTCGAACGGGTCACATACGTGCCGCTCGACATCGGCAAACCGGAGGACTTCCAACAACTGGCCGAACGGTTGCGGGCTCTGGAGGCCACCGACGAAGCCTCGGGGGAACCGGCGGTACGGATCTATTATCTCTCCACGGCGCCTGCCCTCTATGCCCAGACAGTGGCGCAGTTGGGGCAAGCCGGTTTGGCGGATGAGCAGTCTGGCCCGCGCCGGATCGTCATCGAGAAACCGTTTGGGACGGATCAAGCCTCGGCGAGGCAACTGAACGAAGATCTTCACGGCGTCTTTCAGGAAGGGCAGATCTATCGGATCGATCATTACCTAGGAAAGGAAACGGTGCAGAATCTGCTGGTTCTGCGATTTGCCAACAGCATTTTTGAGCCGATCTGGAATCGGACCTACGTTGACCATGTCCAGATTACCGTGGCCGAAAAAGTACACGTCGGTCAACGCGGTGCGTACTACGATCATTCGGGTGTGCTCCGCGACATGTTTCAGAATCATCTGTTGCAGTTGATGATGATTACCGCCATGGAAGCTCCGGTCCGTTACGAAGCGGACCTGGTGCGCGATGAAAAGGTCAAAGTGTTGCGCGCCGTGCGACCCCTCACACCCGAGGAGATTGCGCGCGATACACTGCGCGGCCAATACGATTTGTATCGGCAGGAATCGGGAGTCGCGGCCGACAGTCGGACCGCCACGTTTGCCGTGTTGAAGCTTGCGATCGACAATTGGCGCTGGCAGGGTGTTCCGTTTTACTTGCGAAGCGGCAAGGCGATGTCCTGTCGCACGACGCAAATTGTTGTTCAGTTTCGGTGCCCGCCTCACATGCTCTTTGCCCAGAGTCAGTGTCGGCAACTGGATGCGAACCGGTTGGTGATTCAAATTCAACCGGCCGAGGGCATTCAATTGCAGTTCCAGACGAAAGTGCCCGACGCCGGTATGCGGATGCGGATGACCGACCTGAATTTCCGGTTTGACCGAGAATACTCCGGGGCTCTACCGGACGCCTATCAACGCCTCTTGCTCGATGTCGCCTTAGGCGATGCGAGCCTGTTTGCTCGCAGTGATGAAGTCGAAACGGCGTGGGGCGTGATCGACCCGATCCTGCAGGCGTGGAACGAATCGGAGGATCTTCCGGCGTTGGAGCAGTACACCGAAGGCGAATGGGGGCCGGTTTACGCCAACGAATGGATGCGGCAGCAAGGCCGCGAATGGTTCGATGTGTGTCCCGTATTGCACTAGTTGGCGAGCCGTCCGTCCGCGCCAGTTGGATTTAACGTCCTTCTCCGAGGCACCAGCAGACCGGTCCCCAGGAAGACTCGATGCAAAGCGATACCGTCCATCTGAATGACCTGTGGCTCGGGGATGTGAAGATCGGTTTTCCCGTCGTGCAGGCGGCCCTCTCCGGCTATAGCGATACCCCCATGCGCGTGATCGCTCGCCGTCATGGCGCCAGCTATACGCTGTGTGAGGTGATGCTCGATCAGTTCCTCCTCTCCGTGAAACCTGAGCGGCGCCGCAATCGTCACTATCTGCAGGTTCTGGACGAAGAACATCCGGTTGGCGGACAATTGATGGGTGCGGAACCAGAACAGTTCGCCGCCGGTGCCCGCCGGTTGGTCGCGGCTGGATTCGATGTGATCGACATCAATTTTGGCTGCCCGGTGAAAAAAGTGCTGGGGCGGTGTCGCGGTGGATATCACCTGAGCCAACCGGAAGTGGCTCTGGAAATCGTGCGCCGAACGCGGGATGTGGTTCCGAGCCAGATTCCCGTGACGGTGAAAATGCGCCGGGGAATGGATGATTCGCCCGCCAGCGTGGCACGGTTCTTTCAGATTCTCGACGGGGCGTTCGCAGCGGGCGTTAGTGCCGTCACGGTCCATCCGCGGACCGTTCGCCAACGGTACGAAGGTCGGAGTGATTGGGAATTCCTGCGGCGCGTCAAGCAGCACGCCGGATCGCGAACGATTCTGGGAAGTGGCGATCTGTTTTCGGCTCGGGACTGCCTGGACATGCTGGCGCGTACCGGAGTTGATGGCATTACCATTGCCCGGGGGGCGATCGGGAACCCGTGGATCTTTCAACAGACGCGCGCCCTGGCGTCGGGGCGTCCGTTGCCGCCGCCGACCGTCCGGCAACAAGGCGAAGTGCTTCGCGAACACTTTCGTTTGGCTGAGCAGGTCCATGGGACGCGGTCTGGTCCCCTGATGCGAAAGTTTGGCATCAAGTACTCGGCTCTTCATCCGGATCAGGAACGAGTCCGTGATGCCTTTGTGCGTGTTCAACTCCGCAGCGACTGGGAACAGATCCTCGATCGTTGGTACCGGGAAGATCGGCCAGGTCGAGATCCGGCGGCGGAGACGGACCGCGTTCAAGTCGAGGATGGTGACAGCGCGGCGTCAATCTCATCCCGAACGTCCGCTGCCGGCTCGATTGCACGGTGCTGAAGTAGAGCCGCTCGGGCCGCGACGCCACCGAGTTGCCCCAACGCCCAGGCGGAGGCACCCCGGATGAGCAGTTCCTCATCCTGCAGGCCGCGTCGCAGGGCTGGCACCGCTTCCCGGTGGCCTGCGTTTCCCAGGGCGATGGCGGCATTCCGCAGCAAGCCCCGCCGTTTGGCACGCCACAACGGCGTGCGGCGGAACACCCGCCGAAAATCCGCGTCGGTCCAGCTGAACAAGTCCGTCAAAGGCAGGGGACGCAGATCGTCGCGCGGCGCAAACTCGGACGGAACCGCCGGCGGGCTCTTTCGATTCCACGGACAGACCTCCTGGCAGAGATCGCAGCCAAAGACCCAGTCGCCCAGCGCAGGGCGCAACGCCTTGGGAATCGATGTGCGCAGCTCGATCGTCAGATAACTGATGCAACGCGACGCATCCAACACATACGGTTGCGGAAACGCGTTCGTGGGGCAAACTTCCAGGCACGCTCGGCAACGGCCACAGTGGTCTGCCGGAAACGGATCATCGTAGTCCAACAGCAGATCGGTGACGACGGCGGCCAGAAAGAACCAACTGCCGAGCCGCGGATGGATCAGCATCGTGTTCTTGCCTTGCCAGCCGAGGCCGGCCAACTGGGCAAATTCGCGTTCCAGCAACGGCGCCGTATCCACCACGCCCCGCGCCCGACATCCCGGCACCTCCGACTGGATCCATTCGACGAGCGGCTGCAATTGCGCGTGGATCACATCATGGTAGTCCGCCGCGCCCCAGGCATACCGTGAGATACGCCCCGCCCCTGCCCGTGGCTCGTTCGGTGCGATCGTGTGGTAGTTGCGAGCCAGAACCAGCAGACTGCGCACACCGTCGAGGACCGAACGTGGGTGTGCATAGGCTGCGCCCGGTCCAGCAGATAGGACATCTCGCCGGCGAACCCCTCGTCCAGCCACGAGTAAAACCGATCAAGGCCCGCGGGAGTGACGGCCGGACACGTTCCGACCAGGTCAAAACCGACTTCGCGCGCTTTGGCTTTCCATTCTCCCGTCAGGCTCATGCGGCGGTCCGTTGTCAAGATTCTGAAACAACCAGGTGCTGCGCGCGGCAAAGTTTTGAGAGCAAGGGCACGCGGGAACGCGAGACTTCCTGCACTCCCCGCGAAGTCGTCGGTGCGAGTCGACAAATGACGCCCCCGCCTTGGCGCTTGCAGTGGCGCGCGACCCCAATTACCGTGGAGAAGGTAACGCACGTCAAGTCATTTCTCCGGATCTCTCTGAGGTATCACCATGAAGACTGCTCGCCTGTTGTCGTTGGTTGCCGTTCTGGCGATCATGCTGTTGATGTTTGGGCTGAACACCTCCGCCCAGGCCCAGTGTGCCGGGTCCTTCGGCGCCCAGGGCTTCGCCTATCCAGGATGGTTGGGATATTACGGTTCGCCGTACTCGCTGGGCCAGATTCCCGTCCCGCCCTACTTCGCGCTCCACCCGCCAGTGTATTACAGCCAACCGGTGGCGCGTTCCTACGGCTACAGCCCGTACGCTTATCCAGGAACGGTTCCCACGCCAGAAGTTGTGATGCCGGAAATGATCATCAATCCGCACGTCACTCCCGACGAGGACGAAGCGGGGGATGCCGACGCAGCCGTCGAACAGGAAACGGTCACGACCGCATCGTTTCAGATGATCGAGAACCCCCACGTTCGAGCCGATCTGAAGGAACGGTTCGCGACAAGGTACGCCACCGCTGACTGACGGTAGCGAGAGCGTGGTGACGGCGTTTCGCAGGGCGTCTGCGCTTTTCGGTGGGTGCAGGCGATTGGGGTGGTTTGCGGGAGCTTGGTAGCTCTGGTTCCTTGCGATAAGAGGACCCAGCCGCCGGCACGCCACCAGATGCGCTGGGTCGCTTGATGCCCTGCGCTGTGAAAAGAGATCTTGGAATCCTGGGGCCGAGCCGCTAAGCTTCCGCCGCGCGGGTCGGCCCGGTTACTTGTGGGGTCGGACAACACGTTTGGGCATTGCGTTGGCTAAAGGGGGAGCCTGCGCGATCCGGGACCACCAATCGCCGACGGGCGATCTAGGCGGGAAGGAGCTTGCCGATGGACCGAAAGGTCATCTTTTTCTGCATGGTCAGCCTGTTGGCCGGTTGCCAGGGCTCGACAACGCCGATCGATCCTTTCGCTGCCTATGGCCCCACGCGCATTCCGCCGCCGTCCACCGGCAGCGCACGAAAAAACGACCCGTATTATCGCGGAACGACGTCCGCCACGACGTCGAATGCACCGGGCGTGCCGATGACTGCGCAGGCCTTGCCGCCGACCGTCCGGTTCACCTCGAATACCCCTTCGCCCGGCGCAGCGCAAGTCGCGGACAGCCGTTCCTCCGCCGCGGCCAGCAATGGCGGACTACCTACCGCCACGGCTACCGTACCGGTGAATCCCTCGACGATGCCCCCCAGTAATGTGGGAGTGCCACCTACTTCGGGTCGCCGATTGGATTGGCGGTCTCCCGTGACGGGAGCCACCGCGTACCCGCCGAATATGAGTCCGGCTCCGCAGGCTCCACAACCGGCCTTCCCCACCGCCCCACCGCCGACTACGCAAAATCGCTATTAGGCGGTTGTTGTGCCATGGCCGGGATTGTCAACTGACGTCCCGCATTGCGCCACAGTTATGGCAGGCCGGTAACAGGGAGTGACGCGTTGCGCCGCATTCCGGACAGGCCGCGAACAGCGTTGTGCTGCAGGCTGGGCACGTGTAAGGCGAATCGTCGCTGGCGTCAGGAAGCCGCCGCAGACGCTTGATCGACCGGCGGGTCCAGGCGGCGAAACGAAGCGGACCGCGTCGGATCGGAAAGCTGCAGACGGGGCAAAGAAACGATTCGTACGCTTCGCGATATTGCTTGAAGAGCGTGTCACGGCTTGGGCGAGCGCGGGAGCGCAGCAAGTAGATCAGGACGATTGTGACGGCGGCAATGGCGGACGCGACGAGTGCGTACTTGAAGTACCGCGCCGGGAAATAGCGGTGCATCACCTCGAACGTCTTGATCAGCGTAGCGATTCCCAAAGCGTAGATCAGTGGACGGTAGATGCTGCGTCGCTGGACCAGGAACAGAGCCGCGGCGACCAGCAGCAGGGGCACGAGTAAGGAAAGCTTCCAGGCCGCAACCCGCAGCCGATGGTCCTGGGTCAGTTGCTGAAACTTCTCCTGAATCGGTTGTCGCTGCACCTGTAGGGCGAGCTCATTCAACCGCTGCTGCTCCTTCAGTTCGCTGCGTCGCTCGTTGAGCTGCGTGATCGAGTCGGTCAGCTGCTGGTCTTTCTTCTGATTCTCGAGAAACAGTCGTTCGCTTTCGACCAAAGCCTGCTGTTGTTCCTCCGGCAGATCGGTATTCTGTTCGAGACTGATCCGTTGGATATCGAGCAGTTGGTTTAGTGTTGTCTGCGAACTGCTGGTGCTTTCTCGCAGCAAGCGTTGCCGCGTTTGCTCATTCGCGATCGATCGCTCCACTTCGCCAATCTGATCGCGCAGGTTGTTACGCGTGGACAGCAGTTCGGGATCCAGCAATTCGCGCTCGAGCGCCTGATAGCTGGGGCCGGGCAGGTTGCCGAGATCGTCGACCAGGAACCCCAGCAGCCAATACAGCAGGATCGTCAGGAGGACGCTGAAGAGGCCGATCAGAAAGCGATGAAACCAGGGGCCGTTGGGAGCAACCGCCGTCGGCGGCGTGTGGTCAGCCATGAACTTACCTCGCCGTGCCGGAACGCATGAGGGAAAAAGTCACGCGGAGCAGCCGAAACTCCCGCTGCGCGAATCGATCGCCTTTCGGAGCGCTCGGATGTCTGTCCGAAGCACGCAACCGCCGTACCGCAACAGACCCCCTGCTCTGCCGTGGTGGATTCGGGGAGATCGTCAGTGGCGGATCTCTAGGCTGTTAGCCGCTATGCGGTTCGCCTTGCTGCAGGGCTTCATCCATCTCCCGCAGTTCCTGTAGCCACAATCGGATTTCGTTGTCATATTCGGCCGCGAGATCGGTTTTGACCAACTGGCGCAGGAAGGCGGCAGCTCCTTCCTGGAGCAGATCGGCCGCTTCTGCACTGTGGAAGCGTCGCATGGGATCGGTGGCGATCAGGCCGCGGCAGAAGTTCATCAGCAGTTGATTGACGGTGACCTCTTCCGGGAGGAAACGGTCCAACTCCCGCGGCATCCGCCGTTTCGCCTCGAGCAGTTCTTTGTAGGTCGACTTGCCGGCAAAGAGTGTCTTGCCCGCGAGCATTTCGATCAGCACGTATCCCATGCTGGCCAGATCGCTGCGCGGGGTGCACTCGCTGCCCTCTAGAACTTCCGGCGCGGCGTATTTCGGGGTGCAGGTGCGGTAGGGCGGAGGATCTTCGACGTCGAAGGCGGAACCGATGTCGACGATTTTCGCGTTTCCCGTGCACTTGAGCATGATGTTGGCCGGTTTGACGTCACCGTGCACGATCCCTTCGCGGTGCAGGGCCGCGAGGGCGGCCAGGCATTGTCGCACAATCGCGACCGCCACGCCCGGCTTGATCCGTGGTTGGACCTCACCGCGACAGATCACCACGCGATTGATGTATTCCCAGCGGCGGGTACTCACGCGGTCTCGGACCTTCTCCACCAGTTCGTTGTCGAGCAGGCGTCGCAGGTCGTATCCGTCGACCCATTCCATCACCATCATCCGAATTCGGTTTCGGTCGACGAAGTTGTGAACGTCCAACAGGTTGTCTTGCTGAATCTGTGCCACGTGAGCCGCGATTTGGGCGATTCGCCCCATCGCATCCTCGTAGCAGCGACTTGTCTCGTACCGCTCGGGCGAGAAGATCTTGACGGCGACCGGCAGTGTGAACTGGTCTGCTCCGCGCCTTTCACTGAGGAACACGACGCCCTGCCCACCCTTTCCGAGCAGTCGAATCAGCCGCTGGTGGGTCGTCCAGCTCAGACGCTTATCCCGCACGATCGACGTGTACCAAGAGACTAACTCACTGGCCGTGCCGTCCGCGGGTGGACTGTCGCGGAATGCCACGGTCGCGTGAATGTCATGCAATGTTGTGGTGGACATGCAGTTACTCGGCAGGGGTGAAGTGCTTGCCCTCCTATCATACAGGGGACTGTGAAGTGGGGTCTATAGAGGTCGCCTGACCGGCCCCTGTCGGACGCCGGGGGGACAGCGGACGATACCACCCGCAAGGCCCGGGGGCGTGACGGCTTGCGCCAACCCGTCGGCTCCTCAGACGGGAAGGCGATCCTCCGGCCGCGGGAAACCGTATCGTTTGTCGACGATGTTGACCAAACGCTCTCCGGCGAGATAACGCCGCAAGTTGTCGCAGAACAGTTGCGTGGTCACATCCAGCCGATCCGCCGCCTGCGCGCCCACGTGAGGTGTGATTAGTACGTTGGGCATTTCCCAGAGTGGACTCTCCAGCGGCAGGGGTTCGGTTTCTGTGACGTCCAGACCGGCGCCGGCGAGCCAGCCCGACTGGAGTGCTTGGACCAGGTCCCGTTCGCAGACAACCGGTCCCCGGGCGACATTGATCAAATAGGAACCGCGTTTCATCGTCGAGAGCGCGGATGCATCGATGAACCCGCGCGTTTCCCCATTCAGCGGAACGCAAAGGATCACGATGTCCGAGGCAGCGAGCAGTTCCGGTAACTGTTCGGCAGGCCACAACGCTTCCACATGGTCCGGTTGCTGTGCCGGAAAACAGTCGGTGGCGATGATTTTCACGCGAAACGGCGCCAGGACCTGCGCGATCCGTCTCCCGTTCCCACCAAAGCCCACAATCCCAACGGTCCGGCGGTGCAAGTCGTCGGTCGGTTGTCGTTGGAACTCTTTCCGCAGCTGCGCTCGAAAGAAGACCGGAATCTGGCGAATCAGGCCCAATAGCAATGTGAGTGTCTGCTCCGCGACCGGGTTGGCAAACAGACCAGAAGCGCTGGAAACGAGAATGTCGGAACGAATAACCGAGGGAACCAGGCAGTGATCGAGGCCGGCCGCAGAAGACTGGATCCACCGCAGTCGCCCGGCTTGAACCACCTCGTCCCAAGGAACTGGTACTTTTGCGTGACCGCAGAACAGGTCGGCTTGCAGGATCTCGTCCGCAATTCTTTCCTGCCCTGCATCGATCACTTCGCAGGTAGGACATGCGGCTTGGATTTGTGCCAAATGTTGCGGCTGCAGGGGATAGCAGAGCACGATGCGGTGATGGGGACTTTGCGTCATGGAGGCACAATGTAGCGGCCCTTCCAGATTCGGACCAGTCCCGGGTTCGGCTCGGCGATGCGGGTGGCAGGGACCACATTTCACTCCAGGCAGAGCCTGCGAGGACCGGGCGCTGTACGCGACGGCTGCGGGATCATCCGGGCAGGCTTGTGCGCTGCGCAGCCATTCAACGCGGCCGCCGGGCGAAGCATGCCGAGCGGTCGGCAGCGACCGAAAACTGGCTGGACAGACCAGTTTCCGCTCAGCATAAAATAATGAGTCGAGGAGGCTGTCCTGCTTCCCCACGGCAGGTACCCCACCAAGACCTCCCTCCCGCCTGCAGGCCCCCGCCCTCCATTTGGCCCATCAGTTGCGAAGGAGAGACCCCTGAACCATTCCATGCGACAGTTAACCACGTTTGGCGTAGCGGCGATTATCGCCTTGCGTCTGGGTGTCGGTTGGCACTTCTTCAAGGAAGGGGAAGCCAAGTTTACCGGCAAGAGTTTTACTTCCGTCTACTTTCTGCAGCAGTCAAAAGGACCCTTGTCGGATTTGTACAAGAGTATGATTCCCGATCGGGAAGGTCGGGAGCGGCTCAATATGGAGGAAACGGTTGGGTTCTGGCAGAAGTATAAGGACAAGGTGGTCAAGCATTATGGCTTCGATGGCGAACAAAAGCAGCAGGCCGATCAGCTGTTCAACAAGGCGAAAGACCGGTTGAAATGGTACTTCAGCGACAAGGGGCCGGACATTGAAGAGTACCTGCTGGAGTGTGACCGGTTGGCGGAAGCGAAGAAGGGAAGGGACCGGAAAGTTGCTTTTCGCCGCGACTGGATCGACTCCAAGGAGGCGGAATTGCGGTCGACGGCGCAGCCGTGGCTTTCCGACCTGCAGATGATGGGGGAGCAGTTCCAGGCCGACCTGCAAGCTACAGCGACGGATGTCCAACAGAGTCAGCAAGGTGCGTATCCCATTCCGGATCGGTCGGCGATGATCGTCGATACGCTCGTCAAATGGACCGTGTTGCTGATTGGAATTCTGCTGATTCTGGGCCTCTTCACGCGACTCGCGTCGCTGGCTGGCATCGGATTCCTCCTTTCCGTGCTATCGACTCAGCCCCCCTGGGTCCCTGGATCGGAGACAACTTACTTCTATTATCAAGTAGTGGAGGTGCTTGCCCTGGTAGTTCTTCTGGCCACTTCGGCCGGGCACTTCGGTGGCTTGGATTACATCATTCGCGGCCTCCGCCTGCGATGCTGCCCGCCCAAAAACATCGAGATCTAGGAGACCGGCTATGGCCAATCTTTCGGCTGAACAAAAACAGATCGGGATGGACAACTATTACGAGGCGTTGGGAGTCTCACGCCGCGATTTCCTCAAGGGAGTCGCGCTGGCAGGCGTGACTTCCGGTGCGGGACTCGGCGCGATGTACTTCGGCTACGGCACGAGAGTTTCCGACCCGGTGCGAGTCGGAATCATCGGCACGGGCGACGAAGGCAACGTGTTGATTGGTGCGATCAACCCAGACTACATCGACGTCAAAGCCATTTGTGACATTCGGCCCTACAACGTCCACCGTGCCTTTCACGGAGACTGGCGCAAGCCCGATACGCTGACGGCCCGCCCCGGCCTGATGAAAGTCTACGGCTGGAATTCGGAGGACGAAGCGAAACAGCATGTCAAGGTTTACACGGCCTACGAAGAACTGCTGAAGGATCCGGAGATCGAGGCCGTGATCATCGCCTTGCCGCTCTTCTTACACGCTCCCGTGGCGAATGCGGCCATGCAACAGGGCAAGCACGTCTTGACCGAAAAACTGATGGCCCACGACGTCGCCCAATGCAAGAACATGGCCCGCATCGCGCGAGCGCAAAACTTGTTGCTGGCCACCGGGCATCAGCGGCACTATAGCGTCCTTTACGACAATGCTCTGCACCTGCTGAAGTGGGATCTGCTGGGCGAAGTGCATCACATCCGCGCGCAGTGGCATCGTGGCAACCTGCCGGGGAAGGATAGCTGGAAGACCCCCTTGCCGGGTGGTGAAGATGCGGCCGACGGCAAACGAGTGGATCGAATTCTCAACGAGCTGAAAAGTTATCAGCGGAAACTGGCGGAGGCGAAGTCGCCCCAGGATGTCGAGCGTTTGCAGAATCAGGTCGCTCAATGGACCGCCTGGAACGAGGATCGGAACATCCATCCCGAAGATTTCGGCTACGAACAGATCAAACTGTCCAACGGACGAATTCGGTCGGCGATGGATGAATTGGTTCGCTGGCGTCTGTGGGATCGGACCGGTGGAGGGCTGATGGCCGAGTTAGGTAGTCACCAACTTGATGCCGCCTCGATCTTCCTGAGTGCCTTGCGAAGCGATGGCAAAAAGGCGCATCCGCTGAGCGTGCATGCGGTGGGCGGTCGACAGCTCTTTCCGCAGGATCGGGACTGCTTTGACCACGTGTACTGCACTTTCGAGTTTCCTGGCCCGGGCTACGATCCGAAAGAGGATCCCGGCTTCTACGGTTACGTCGATCCGATCACCGGGCTCGACGCGACGAAAGGGATTCCTTCCTACGCGGAGGACCCCAATAAGCGCGTCGTCGTTACCTACTCCTCCATCAACGGCAACGGCTATGGTGGCTATGGTGAAGTCGTGATGGGGACGAAGGGAACGCTCGTTCTGGAGCGAGAGAAGGAGATCATGCTCTATAAAGGCTCCGATACATCCAGTCGGATCTCCGTTTCAGACGACAAGGGCGGTCCAACGATGGATTCCTACGAAACGGGAGGCCCGGCGGCCGCGGTCGCCAAGGCAGCCGACACGGGACCGGTCAGCCGCGGCTACACCGAGGAAATGGAACACTGGGCATGGTGCATTCGCAACCGTGACCCGGAAAACCAACCTCGCTGCCGACCCGAAGTTGCGCTGGGCGACGCCGTGATTGCCCTCGCCTGCAACGTGGCGATGCGGAACGCGGCCGAAGGCAAAGGCGGCTACCTGCAGTTCCGGGAAGAGTGGTTTGACGTCGACAGTGACGAGACGCCGGACGGCAGCAAGCCGGAAACCGTTTGACGTCGGTCGGCAGGCGGATCCGCGGTTTGCTCGTGGGCAGAGCGGGTGACCGCCCGTATGTGAATTCGAGGCGTGAGTCGGGCAGTCTTGCGGGACTGCCCCTTTTTGTCGAAGCCGTTCGCAAAGGGGACGCGCTATCCGACGTGGCGCTTTAGCCTAGGAAATCGAGGGAGACGGAAGCATGGAAAAATGGCCCATCGGTGTGTTTGCCAGTATTGATGCCGGTTTGGGAGTCAAACTGGAGGTGGCGCAGGAACTGGGCATTCCCACGATCCAGTTGCACGCTCCCTCGCGGTCATCTCGGACCGAAGCAAATGCGGAAGCATTTCTACAACGGTTGCGGGAATTGGGGATCTCTCTGACGGCGGTCTTCGGGGGGTTTGCCGGTGAAAGTTACGCCGATATCCCCACCACTCAGCGAACCGTCGGTTTGGTTCCCCCCGCAGACACGCGCCGAACGGACCGCGGAGATGAAGGAGATCGCAGACTTTGCCCACCGTCTGGGCTGTTCGGTTGTCGCCTTGCATCTGGGCTTCATCCCTCATGCCGCGGCCGGCGATGCCGATTACGACGCGGTCGTCGCGGTGACCCGCGATTTGTGTGACCATTGCCGCTCGCACGGCCAGACGCTGCACCTGGAGACCGGCCAGGAAACAGCGGCCGGGCTGTTGCAGTTCCTCGCCGACGTGCAGCGCGATAATCTGTTCGTCAACTTTGACCCCGCCAACATGATTCTGTACGGCACCGGCGAACCGATTGAAGCGCTGCAGCAGATCGGCCCCCACGTTCGCAGCGTCCACTGCAAAGACGCTCTTTGGGCGAAGAACCCGGCGCTGAATGGGGGCAGGAAGTGCCGCTGGGAGAAGGCCAGGTCGACATCGAGCGGTACTTGCGCACACTTCAACAGATCGGCTACGAAGGTCCGCTTGACGATCGAGCGCGAGATCCCGCAGGAACCGGCGCGGCAGAAGGCGGAAATCGGAAAAGCAGCGGATCTGCTGCAACGGTTGAAACAGAGCCTGGAGCAGGATCGCACCGCCTAAGGCAGAGTCCTGTCGCCCTCGATTTCGGACAATTCAGATAGGTGCCTATGCAGCCAGACCGCGCCACCGCACTGCGACGGCACTTGATGGGCGTAGCGGGCTTGCTGTTGCTCGGGTCGGGAATCTGCTTCTGGATTTGGCCGGTGGAAGGAGCCAGCGCGACCTTCTGGCAGGGCTCGAGCATCAAATCCGGCTTGGTCCTACTCGCGACCTGGCTGGCCTTTCCGCAACTCGAGCGTCTTCCGGGGTGGGTGCTCAGCAGCATTGTTGTACTGGCCCTGGCAGTTGCAGTACGGCCACGAGTGGTTCTCGTTGTAGCGCGTGTCGCTTGGGTCTTTGTCCCCATCCTGATTCTGATTTGGATACTTCGCCCGCGCGTCAGGAAATAGTCCTACGCCGCTCTGCCCTGCCCCGCTGCTGGTCCGCTCAGATTCCGGCAAGCGACTCGATCCAACGGCCGATCCGCAGTCGTTCGGCGGGTGTCAGCGGTCGAGGCTCTTGTCCCAGTTCGATCACCGTCACCGGAAACTTGGCGTCTCGCAGTCGATCCAGACCGGCGGTAATGCGGGCTTGCCAAGCGAGATTGGCTGGCGACCGTCGCCAGGATCGCCAGCGGCTGCAACGGTTCGTTTCGAGGTTGGCGAAGTCCGCTCGGCAGGGGAGCATCTTCGGCGATCACTCCGCGCACTGCGTCGCGCTGTGTGAAGCTGACAAGATAGGCCATCGCCGCACCCCCTTCGCGGCCATGCACTGCGATGCGCGACTGATCAATTGGGTAACGGCCAACGATCTGGTCGATCGTTTTCCGCACGAAGTCGACTTCCAGCGGCATCCAGCGTTGCGCATCCTGAGACTGTGGCGCCAGCAGAATCAAGTCGTGACGCGCGCAAACCTCTTTCCAAGGATCGAGCAGTTTGGCCGGATCTTCGCTGCCGGGAGGCGCCAGCGACACCAGCAAGCCGTAGGGCCGGCGACCGTCATACTCTTCCGGTACGTAAGCGGAACAGGAATTGGCATGTTCGGCGACTCGGACCTCGATCACTCCGGTCTCGAGACCCGTCCCTTCTGCGTCCGGCAGATTCGCACTCGGCGGAAACTCCAGCGGAATCTCCGTCGGGCGACCGGATAGCGTGGCTTGCAGCGACAGCAAGGAGCCATCGCGTTCCACATCCAAGGAGACTTCTTCCTGTGGCTGGCGGTTGGCAAGCTCAGTGCGCGAGCTGGGCCGCGTCCCGCACCGACTCCCCGGCAACGGTTCGGATCCGATCGCGTGGTTGAAGGCCCGCCTGCGCCGCGCCGCTTCCCGGGAACACAAACCGAATCGTTACGCCGTCTTCCGTCTCTGGCTGGGGTAGAATTCCCAGAAAGGGACGTTCGTAGGGCAGCAATTGATCGACGAGGGTCGCTTCCGTTTCGATCTCTGTTCCGTCACGGAGCACGACCAGTTCCACGGTGTCGCCAGCGTAGAGTGGTCCCAACGCGTGCTTCAATTGGGCACCCCGCTGGATTTCGGCTGCGTTGACCCGCAAGATCCGATCACCGGCCTGCAGACCGGCTTGGGCGGCCGGTGACTTGACTTCCACAACCGCGATCTCGGTCTCCTCCGCGTAGATATCTCTGCGACTTCAGCCCGATTCCCAGGATGCCCGGGGCTAGGTCCGTTCCGGACCGTAATTGATCCAGACGCTGCTGCAGGTCGACCAAGGGGACGGCGAATCCGATTCCGGAATCGTACCACTCGGCCCCTGCGACCTCCGTCCGTTCTTCAGGAGCCAACGGGACCAGGATGCCGAGCACGCGGCCGCGCAGGTCGACCAAGGGGCCCCCGTAGTTGCTGGGAGAAACTTTCGCATCGGTCTGAATTGCCCTGCCCCAGATGCGATCCAGGGCACTGAGAATTCCGACCGACAGATTGATTTCCTGAGCGGACAACGCGCGGCCGACCGCGACCGTCCATTGACCGACCTGCATCTCGTTTCTCGGCACGGCGACCGGAACCGGCAGCGGTGTCTCGGTCGCAACCTTCAGCAGGACGAGCATCCGACTCTGGTCACGGGCCACGATCGTTGCCGGTTGCCGTTGTCCGTCTGGCAACGTTACCAGGATCGATGAGGGCTGCTGGATGAAGTTGAATGGCGCTGGAAACAACATAGCCGTCTTCTGCCACGATCAGCCCGGTCGTGGGGCCCGTTCCGACAAGAAGTCGGTCGACTCTTTCCAGGCCTGCCCAGAGTTTCGATCTGGACTACGCAGGCGCCACGACCGTATCGGCCGCCCGCCGCAGTGCGGCCTGCTCCAGAGATACCAAACGATCTTCCTGAGCGGAGACCGAAGGGAGCAACACCAGCGAAAGCAGGCCGATCGACAAAAGAATGCGAAGCATGATCAAGGATGACTTTCAAACAAGGTCAAGGTTCTGCGGTCAGCTCGAACTCCAGCAGTTGTTGGTCGCGGAGCACCGTGAGACGGACCGGCTGGAGACGATCGATGTACGAGAGCTCCTCACGCAATTCCTGGCACGATCCGACCAGGTTCGTTTGCACGAAGACGATCAAATCATCGACCTGCAAGCCCGGCACGAGACGCTGGCGAGCATCGGCGGGTACGCGTTCGATAAACGGAGGCGTCTTCGGCAGGACGTCGGGGATGAGAATGATGCCCAACTGCGACAAGGTCATGGGTTGCTGAGCGGTTTCCGCTGACTCGGACTCGTCGCGGCGCCGCGTCTTGCCCGCCAGTAAATCATCAATCACCGGTCGCAGGTCGGTGATCGGCAAGAGCGTAATTCAGCCACGTATTGTTCTGGGCGTTTCGCAGCTCCTTTCCCAGCACGCCCACCAATCGTCCCTGGTCGTCCGTCAACGCCCCGCCGGCGGCCCCGGCGTTGTTGGTCATCGCGTCCAGGACGTAGATCGGGCCGTCGTAACGTTGTCGTGTAGACACCGCGGCGGGCCGAAAGCTGCGTAACAGCGGAAACGAATCCATGCAGCACACTCACCGGTTCATTACCCGTTGCGATTCCGTACAGGTTGCTGAAGGCCAGGATCCGATCACCT
This sequence comes from uncultured Planctomycetaceae bacterium, assembly GCA_963776055.1. Taxonomy (GTDB): domain Bacteria; phylum Planctomycetota; class Planctomycetia; order Pirellulales; family Pirellulaceae; genus CAVZLD01. The sequence continues at coordinate 133,576 of CAVZLD010000004.1, forward strand.
GTCCGGACTTGGGAAGCCTCTGGGAGGTTGAAGTACGGCACATCCTGTGCTTCGATCTTTAACACGGCGAGTTCGGACCGTGGATCGGCCCCCGCTAACTCCGCGGGAAACGCCGGCCGTCATTCAGCACGGCCAACACCGGGTCGGTGTCCAACACGTAGCTCCACGCCGTCAGAATGTGACCCTCGATCGCTGATCAGGAACCCACTCTGGTAGGCCTCCAGGCCGCGAATCCCTCCCGCTCCATAGATCTTCACGGTTTTGGGCAGCACCTGCCGGGCGACTTCGGGCAATGGGGTGGAGCCCACCGCCGAGTGATCTCCGACGATCCAGATTCCGCTGGCGAGAATGAGGTAGGCTCCCAGCCGCCATCGGATAGAACGCGGGTGGGACGGATCCGCGTGCCGCATCAGACGTCCTCCCCTTCCGAAGCCTCGAATGGAAACCTCGTCGAGTTTCCACATCCCGAAGACCGTCTCACCAAACCGAATTTCCAGCTGGAACGGCATCTGCCGCCCGTCGACCGGGCGGTAATCGCCAAAGGAGATCTCGCACGGATCGACTTCGCTATCGGGATACATCTCGATGCCGAGCAACCGGCCGGTCGCAGGATCCACGAAGAAACGCGACTCGACGACATCGTGCACCGCCACCAACACGTCGGCCAGCGAATCGTGACCCGGCCAGGGGGCCGTACCTTGGTAGGACACTTCGCCGAACTGCGTGGGGCCCAGCGTCAACAGTCGCCGCCACAGATGGAGTGCGGTCAGCAAACCACCGCTGCCCTCCGGCAGCAAGTCGCGAGATAGGTCCTCTTTCACGTCCCGCAGCAACTGGCGATCACCGGTGGGGGTGGTCCACCGCGCCAGAGTCTGCTCGTCTTCCAGAGTGACATTCAGAGTCGACTGACCGTTGAGCAAACCTCGCAGCGTCCAGGACGCATGAACGGGGAACGCACGGCTGTCGCTTTGGAGGGCATCCCACACGCGATCGCGATGCAGCTTGTTGAAATAGTAGTTGGCATATCCGCGACGAGCCTCGAAGATTGCTGCCACGGCCGGCGGCAGCGGGCGTTTTTCCGCCGCACGCTTCGTTCGGGGCCGCGGAGCTTCTGGCTCGGGGACGGGCGCCGGGGCCGGCTCCGAGCCGGGCTTTCGTTCGGGCGGAGTGCGTGGTGCCGGTCGGTCTCGCTTTGGTGCCGGAGGCTCGACATTCTGTTGTGTTTTGCGAATCAATTCCTCGGGCGCGTGCAAACCTGCCAATCGGACGAACGTGTCGTTGCGTTGTCCGTCACGTCGATAGCTGAGCGGCACACGCCATCCTTTGGGGAAAATCCCCAGGACGTTCTTGAAGCCGTTGACCGTCGCCACAGGGCGTCCTGCGAAGGAAACGAGTTCGTCGCCGTACCGCAACCCACGCCGATAGGCATCGGATGATTCGGTAATATTCGTCACGATCACGCGACCGTCCTCGTCGGTGTCCACGATCGCTCCCAGCGTGGCGTGATCCACGATCCGGCCACTGCGCAAGTCTCCCAGGAAATTCTTGATCTGGTTGATCGAGATTGCGTACCCGACGCCAACGTTCACTCGTCCCCGCTTCTCGAAAGAGCAGCGACCGTTGACTCCGACCAATTGTCCCTGGGCATTGAACAGCGGGCCGCCGGAGTTCCCCGGGTTGATGGCGGCGTCGGTCTGGACGCAATCGGTGTACTCCAGAAGGGTTCCGGCGGGATACTGATAGCGATGGACGCCCGAGATGATCCCCTGACTGACGGAAGGGTGAAAGTCCGTCGCCAGCAGAAACGGGTTGCCCACGACAAAGCAGGATTCGCCGGCCTCCAACGCATCGCTGTCGCCCAGTTCCGCTGCCGGAAAATCGTCTCTGCCGAGCATTTTGATCAATGCCACGTCGCCCGTGGGGTCCACACCGACAATGACCGCATCGTAGAGCTGGCCATCGTCCAGTCCGCAGCGCAGGTAGTTGCCGCAGGGTTGTGCGACGTGAAAATTCGTCAACGCGTATCCATCGGCCGTGATCACCACGCCCGAGCCGCCTCCCGAGGCGGAGTGCCCGGGGAAAATCGCAACCGTGGAGTGGCAGGCCCGTCGAATTACATCGATCCGCTGCTGCTCGGCCTGCGCGAACGGCAGCCGGCACTTCGAGAGATTCGGCCCCGGCCTGGCCGATGATCAGCAGGCTACCCAGAAGCGCACTCGCGATTTTTCGGCCCATCGGATCGTTCATTTCACCAGTCTCGCGTCGCAAAGGTTCAATTGATCCGCCACATCCCCCTGCTGGCCGTAGTCCACCAGCAGTGTCAGCCAGTTCACACCGGTTACGTCCAGGTCGATCGGGATGGCATCGGCGTTCGCAGTAATTTCCCGCCGCCAACGTTCTGCACCATCCGCGGAAATCACGAGCGTCACCGATCCGCTGTCAGCCAGCGTCGGCTCCAATCCGGCGAAGGCGGCGAACTGGCGATACTCACCGGCCAGCCGGTACACCAGTTCGGTCCGGCTATGCATCGACAGCCCCTTGTTGTATTCCTGGCTCGGGCCGTCCGTCATCTTGAGCCGCAACTTGCTTCCCCGAAAAGTCCGATCGCGCCGCGGTCGAAACAACTGACGCAGCTCTTCGTCCAGCTCTTTCACTTGCAGAAAGGGCGTCCACTTGAGCTGATCCGGCTCCAAATCGCTGAGGTAGATCGACGACGAAGATCCAAAGTCGATGCTCTGCACGTGGGCAATCGGGAGCACAACCTGCGCCATTATTCGACTTCATCTGGAGTTGTTGTTCCTGTAGCGTAAGCGACTGCAGGTTCCAACGATCGCCGGTTCGTGTCGTGAGTCGACACTTCGGTGCGGGAAACGATGGTGCCGTCGCCTGGAAATAGATCAAGCCATCTGCTTTCTCTCGTCGAACATCGATCCAGTTTCCGTCGAATTGAAAGCGAATGCTCTCCGGGTCGATCTTGTCGAGGCTGCCCACAACATAATCAAGAATCTGATTGGGACGCCGGACGACCAGTACGTCTCCGGCTACTTTCGTTTGTTGGATATCCTGCCACTGCCGGTCCAACTCCGCCTGCGGGCCGCTGTAGCGCACGATGCGTACCGCACGTGCGGGCAGTTGCACGGTGACATCTCCCGCCAAGCCAATCGTCGCCTGGGCGCCATCGACCTGGTAACCGGTTGCGTTCAAGCGACTGCCGTCTGTCAGCTCGATCCAGGCTTGCACCGGTTCGGTATCGGGGGACGAATCACGGGTGGCCGACCGCAACCAGCGGAGCTGCTCGGTGGGGATCGTTCGTTGCTGCTGCTGCACCTGAATCGCGGCTTCGTCGGTGTTCAGCCGAACCAGCTCTCCTTCCATTCGCGCGCCGTCGAGGGTCTCCAATGCGACCGGAGCGGCGGTCATCACGGCAGTGGACATCAACAGTGGCCCAATAATTCCCATGGTTTCTCTTTCTGCGCACGAATCTCCAGATGGCAGATGGCAACCTCGCCGGCCGATGAATACCGCAGACGTCACCCACCGTTCACGGTGTAACTCCGTCTTGGGCCAGCTTGCGAAAGTACCCCTCAATCACATCCCGATAGTGGGAAGGAAGGTCTTTGCCAAGTTGTTGGAGCGCTTGTTCTCGGTCCTTCGGCGGAAGATTGCCCCAATCCGTGCGCGATCCGAGCTTCTTCGGGTCGACATTGCCTGGCCCGGTTTGCCCGCCAGGCATGCTGTCTTGCATGGGGGCACTAGGAGCCTGGTTGCCCGAGGCGCTCGCCGCGGCCGCGGCCTGCGAGGCTTGTTCCTCGAGTTGTTCGATCATCTTGTCCAGCTTCGCGATGACGTCTTCTTCCTCCTGGCGAACGCGTTTCCCAGCGCGGGCATGACCGAGACGCACTCGAATGCTTTCCATGATACGTGCGACCTCGTCCAGCGAGTCTGTTTCCAAAGGACGCAAATCGGCCTCCATCAGCCGGGCGAGTTTGGTGTAGCGCTGTGGCACGGCCGGTTCATTCTGTAGCAGTTTGTCCAAGGCCGTCAGGCAGGACTCCTTCTCGAGCAAACGGTGGTGAACGACCGCTTGGTAGAACAGTAATGCCGCCGGATCACACACTTGTTCTGGCGTCAGATCCGCCAACAAGCTGCGGGCCTCGTCGTAATAATGTTCTCCCGTGAGCCATTGCGCGTAGTACAGGCTCAAATTGCGTCGGATCCATTCGGGCAGTTCTTCGTCGGACAGGATCGACTGTTCTTCCAGTTGCACACGGGTGCGGGGTTGGAGACATTGATCCATCAGCGACACGGCCCGCGGATCGACCAGAGCGACAGTCCGGACCAATCGATCCAACAACGGCTCTCCCGATTCGGCGATCGGCTCCGTCCAAACGGCGGCGAGCTGTTGCTGGACCGCGGAACTAAGCGATTGGGTTTGCCACCAATCTTCCAACTGTTGGTGTACTTCTTCCGAGGCGGGAATGGACCACGTCGGTCGACGGGCCAGATCGTCGTGAGAGGCTTCTCCGAAGGCCCGGGCAGCACAGCAAGCGATTGCGATCCAGAACACGCTTCCGATAAGTTGCCGTCTTTTCATCCACGATCTCCCAGCTCTCATTTGTTCTTGCCCAGCACGATGTCCCGTGTGATTTGGCGAATTCGTGCTTCTCGTTCTGCCAGGCGAATCAGCGATTGCACCAGATCGTCGTTTGTCGCTTGGCCCACAGGGTGCTCGGGGTCATCCAGTAGACCGGCATATCGCTGCGTACGCGTGTTCACGCGCATCTGCAGCGCGCGAATCATCTTGAGCTCCGCAATCGCATCGACCAGCGGTTGATCCTGCGGATTCATCGATCCCGGTGGAGGAGGTTGTTGCTGCCGTTGTTCCGCTTCCTGCTGCGCCTTTTGCAGCGCCTCAATCATTTCCTCCAACGCCGCGATAATGTCTTCTTCGAGGCCGAGCGTAATTCGCTCGACCTTCGCCTCCGCCAGTCGTTCGGCGACCTGCTCCATATCCGTTCGCATCTGCTCGACCGATTCAGGAAAGGCGACCGAAGATCCCTCTTCGCGCAACAGCAAGAGGCTCTTGTCCGCTTCGCCGACGAGTCGACGCTGTTCGAGGCTCAACTTTCCCGCCTGAATCACAACCTGGCTGCCCTTTTGTTCGTCGGGAATTCGGTCCAGCCGCTGTGTCTCTTCGTAGATTTTCAATTGCGACTCGAGCATCTTTCGGAAGCGGTCCTCCAGCTGTGCGAGTGTTCGCTGGATTTCCTCTTCGCGCAACTGCCGCAAGATTTCCTCCAGCTCGGCTTTTGCCTCTTCCAACAGCCGCCGTGCTTCTTCTTGTTCCTCGAGGGCCTCGTCGCGCTGCGCCTCTTCCAGTCGCTCTTGTGCTTGACGCATTCGCTGCTCGGCTTCTGCGATGCGTTCCTGCCCGGGGGCTTGGCTGCTTGGCGTGGAAGGCGATGGCTGCCCGGGGCTCGGACTGGGCGGGGAGGAGCTGGGTGGTTGTTGGCCGGAATCGGAAGGTGGACCATCCTGCGGAGCCGGAGAATCACTCGGTGTGGCGTTGGAGTCTGCCGCCGGACGATCCGACTCCGATCGGTCGGTGTCGTTCGATTCACTACGCTCGCCAGGTTGCCTGTCGTCGGACTCGGATGGCGCGGCATCCGAACTCGACTCATCCGTTTCTTCGTCGTCGGACCGGTCTTCGCCGGAAGGATCCTGACGATCGGGCGATTCGTCGGACGGATTGCCGTCCTTGTCGGATGGGCGGGCCTCACCGGAGCGTTCCTCGTCGCTTGATGACGAGTTGTTTTGGTTTCCCTCCTCGCCCGCGGGACGCTCATCCCGTTCAATCGTATCCGCCAGTTCGGCCGTCCTGTCGGCCACTTCGTCCTGATCCTGCGCCAATTCCAGCGGATCGCCACCGCCTTCTGTGCGTCCTTGAATTCCGCGTTGTTGCCGCAAAATTCGCTCGACCTCCTTGATATAGTCACGGATTGCGCTTGTTGGTTTCGCAGTCGATCCGCGCGGTTCTCGCTCAGCAGCAGTTCCAGCAACGTTTGGAGGTCGTCCCGCACCTGGGTCTGATCGTCCACGGCACGCTGCAACTGCTGTTGCCGAAGCCGGGACGCGAGCGTTTCCATCTGCAGCCGAATGTGTTTGTCCTTGCTTTCGGACAAAGCCTGTTTCAGCAGCGCAGCTCGACGTGGGTTGGACCCGGCATCGAATTCCGCCATTTTCAGCATCAGGACTTCGAGCCGCCGGTATTTCTCCGCCAGGGTGATCTGCTGGTCGGCGAGTTCTTCGAACGCATTCCGCGCCTCGGCCGACGGGGGGGAGCCCCCCACCGGATCCGATTCGGCCGGCTGCGCTTGGGGGGAGCCGAGCAGGACCGCGAGCAGGACGGCGGCCGACAGGCACCATCCGAATGGTGGCGTGAGCAGTGATAAGCGGTCGTTCCTCACGTTTCAGCTCCGTCGCATTCCGGTCTTTCCTCGGGGAGATTCGTCAGTCTTCCAGCAGCAGCGATCGCGTCTGCTCGATTCGTTCCTGACGCGTCCTTTCTAGTAACTCTTCCTGCTCCTGCAGCACGGTGCGGACCAAATCAACCAGTTCATTGTAGGATTCCAGCTCAATCATTTTTTCCAGGATCCGCTGCATTTCCAAAAGAATTTCATCGGTCTGCCGGACGGTTTGCCGGGCCAGGGGCAGCGATTCCTGTTCCGCTTCCATCCGGTTTTCCAGTTCCTGCAGCGTCTGCTGCCAGTCGGGGAACTGCCCGGAGGCGATCTGCTCCAGTGGTTGGACAATCTGATTCTGCAGGCGGATTTTGCGCTCTTCGGTGTCGACGCGGTTGTTTTCCAGTTCTTCGCGAATGTCGCGAAAGGACGCGGCCACACCGGCAATCTCTTGCTGGGATTTTTCGCCCTGCTGCCGCGCTCGCTGGACGCGCAGCAGTCGCAAAGACCATGGACGCTCGGGCCGATCATTGGGTTCCTCCCCCGGCTCCACGTCGGTCGCCGGTTCGGTCGACTGGAAATCGGCTTGCAGCCTCAGCAACGAGTCACGGGTGTCCGTCATTTCCGCGATGATTTGCTCGAATCGCCGCTTCAGATTCAACTCACGTGCTTCCAACATCGCAAGCAGTTCATCCGACGTGACGACGTCCAGTTGGAATTCATCGCTCTGACCGATCTGGGGCGTTTCGTGCAGATCGCAGGCGTCGCTGGCGCGGATCACCAATGTGGCCTGTTGGCCGGGTTCCAGGGTCAGGGAGACGTCCGGCTCGTCACGCAGTTGTCGCAGGTCGAGGGCGGCGTCGACTTGATTGCCATTGGTGCGGGTGAAAGTCTGTTCCCAGGGAACCGTCTGGTTGGCCTGTGATAACTCAAACCACGCTCGCTGGACGCCGTAGTCGTCTTCGATCTCGCCAACGATCGGAATGCGAGCCTGGGGAGTGATCGCGCTGCCGATGCCGCGAAGCAGCACATTCACCTGCGGAGGTATGTCTTCCACGGCCGCAATCGTCAGTTGATACGGCTGCTGACTCTGAATGCCATCCTGGTCCTCCAAAGTGAGATTCAAGGCCAGCGTTTCTTGCAGTTTGGCAATCTCAAAGGAAAACTCATTCTGCGGCGGTGTTTCTGGTAGATCCAGTTGCCGTTGCTCTCCACCTTGCCGATCCTCGATTGTGACCCGCCGCACCGGCTTGGTTGCCTGTGCGGTCAAGTGAATCTGGGATCCGACGGGCAGACTCGTGCCCGGTCGCCATTTCTGACGGCGCGGCAGCCGCCCCGTGTAGGCGGGCAAGTCGCAGTCCAGCCAGACCTCAATGATACTGGGGGTCTTTACGACTTCCACGTGCTGATTGCGCAGGCGATGGTCGAACCCAACGACGTCGAATTGAACGGCTTCCAACATCCCTTTGAAGGGGGGACCTTGAAAGACGTAATACTGATAGCCTTCCCGTGGCTCCCCGTCTTTGCTCATATTGGCTCGGCCTTGCTCGCCGCTCTCCAGGCGGTAGTAGATCGAGCACAATTCGGGGGGCGGCGTGGGACGCGTCGCTTCGGCCCGCACATGCAATGTGACATCGGCGCCTTCCGCGACGCGTTTCTTGCCGTCCTGGAAATCCAACAGTTCGATGTGCGCGCGCCTTGGCCAGGGAACGTTCGACAGCAACAGCCAACGCGACGACCACAAGCCGAAGGCGTCGCGCGCCAGGAGCGCAAACAGTGCAATCGAGATGATCGCGGTCAGCGCGAGTCCGGTGTTCCGCAGCAAGGGGCGGAAGTTGAACACGCGGGACAGGGGCAGGTCGGTGGCATCTTCACTGGCGGACTGGCGCGTTTCTTCGAGCATTGACCGGGCCAACGAACCCTGCTCGGCCGATTCCGCCGGAATCTCGACCGCCGTCATCAGCGCGTCATGAAACTGCGGAAAGTACTTCTCGACCAGCAACGCCAGGCGACTGGGCGTCAGACGCATCCGCAATCGCTGGCCGAGCCATCGGTCGAGGATAAACACGAGCACGGCGGAGGTCACCACCAGGAGGACCAATCGGGCGCCGGCGGGCATTTCGCTTGATCCAAGCAGAACCGGCAGGTAATCGAGTGCCAAGCCGACCCAATAAGCGAATCCCAGCCAAGCGATCGCCAACGCTGCGCTTTCCCACCAGATGTACCAGCGAATTCGCCGGCGCAGCCGCCGAAGCAGACTCAAGATTGGTGCCGGAGGTTTTGTTGTTGCGTGGGGCATCTTGTGAAGTGTACGAATGGGAGGTCCATCACATCAGGCGAGTCGACTCAATCGGCGTACAAGCCATTCCAGGCTTAAGGCTCCGCAAATTCCGGCGAGCAGCCAGCCGTGCAAACGAAGCGCGAAGTCGCGATCGGGCGAACCAGGCAGGTAAGTTTCCTGATCCTTCGCTCGGATCTGACCGGCCAGCGGGGCGATACCATCGCGTCCCAGGGCGGCATCCAGGCCAACAAAATAGGCTCCGTTGGTGCGTTGCGTGAGTTGCGTAAGCAGAGCGTCGTTGCGCTGCGGTTGCTCGATCTCCACCGCCGGAATGCGCACGCGCAGGTCCCGCGACAGGATTTCGCCGTCGATACCGGGGATCGCCAGCTCGATCCGATAGTCGCCTTCCCGCAAAGGAGTGAATTGTCCGGCGTACATGCCCTCGCGTTCCGCGTTGGTGATCTGGCGGAGTGTCAGCGTGGAGCGAGAGCCACGTTCATGGATCACGTTGGCGGTCACGGTGGGCAAAGTCAATGGACGGTACTGCGTATCCGACAGGGTCGCACGAATCGTGATCGATTCGCCGAGGCTGCAGCGTTCACGTTCCAGCAACAGGATTCCGCGCGTGGAGTCGCGCAACAGGCGACCCTGCGAGACTTCGCGGATCAGCTTTGTGTAGAAGGTGTCGAAATAGGAGCTCTCGACTCCGCGGAGCCGCCACATTTCACCGCTGCCCAGGTAGAAGACGCGCCCCGCCCCGTAAAACTGGCCGGCCATGTAGACCGGAGCTTCATCGGTCATTGTCGCCTGGGGATCCGAGAACCGGGCATAGACTTTCGCTCCCGGTTTGATGTCCTTGACCGCCTGATAGCCATAGATGCCTGGGAAACGGGCCCAGGCGGCTTCGCTGGTCGTGGACGCGTCTTCCAGCCAGAGGAACGGTGCCTGCCGGGCTTCGCTCGTGAATTCCAGGGGCCAGACGGTTTCCGAGTTGACTCGCCCCAGGCGAATGTTGGCGGAACCGCGACGATAGAAAGTCACCGGGTACAGGCTGCGAATTCGATTCAGTTTCGTCTCGTCTGCGCCGTTGCCCCCCCGACTCCAATTCGGCGTGAAGACCGGGCCGGCGACCAAGATCAAGCCCCCCGCTTTCTCTGCCACCCAGCGGTCGAGCAGCTCCGTCTGTTCGCTGGTCAGTTGCCGCCAGTCGGGGTCAAAGGCGACCAGGCAGTCGTATTCGAACAGCGTTTCGGCGTCTTGCGGGAATTGCCGTAAGACCTCGTCCGCTTCCTGAGCTGCCCCTGGGGGAGCCGACTGGAGGACGACATGCAGCGTTGTGTTCGGGTCGCGAAACAGCAGGTTCCGCAAGAAACGGTATTCTCGAAGCGGCCCCCCGGCGAGCAGCAACACGCGATTCTTCCGCTCCACGACTTCCACGCGTGCGGCACGCTGGTTGTCGGCCGGCTCCAGATCCTCCGCAGGTGCCGCGACCCGCACGGTCCAGCGGCGGCGTCCGATCGCCTCGGGTGCGACCGTAAAACGGATCGGCTGAATTTGGCCGTCCTCGGACAGCGGCACGCGTCGCTCCTCCTGGACGGTTTCCGGCGCATCGGGGCTGTCGCTGGTGGAAATCAGCTGTACCCGCACGGTCCGTCCCGCGAAACCGCTGGCTTGCAGATACCCGGTAATCGTGAAATTGTCATCCGGATAGACGCGTGGCGGGGCCTCGACGTCCACGACTCGGACGTTTTGAGGGGACCGATCGGAACCCAGCCCCACGGCGAACAGCGGGATCTGCGCTTCCGCCGCTGGGGCGATCATCTCAATCGGATCGAGCCCGCTGTTGTTCCGTCCATCGGTGATGGCGACGATTCCCGCGAGTGGACCGCCCTGTTCCCGATCCACGATCCAGCGCAAGGCATCCCCCAGGCGCGTTTCCGCACCCCGTGCGGCCAGTTGCTGCGACCAGTCCAGATCGGCGTCACCGTCTGTTGGGGCGGAGGACGCTGATGTCGACTCAACCGCGACCGGCGTCTGCACCGGTTGCTCCGCCCGAAATGCCTCCATCGGACTGCGGGATGGCTGACGCAAATTGGCCACGGCCGCCAGCACGATCGCCACGACCAGCGCCAATCCGCCGGCGAGCAGAAACCAGGACTCGCCTTCGCGACCGCGGCCCCATCCGCTTGAGACCAGGTGCAGCAAAACCGCTAGGCCTGCAAATCCCAGCAAGCCCACGGCCAAGCGATAGAGCCATTTCGCGATTTGCCAACCGGACAAATCGACGACGGAAGCTTTGGTGGCAACCGGATCGGTGGCCGCTCGTTGGGCCAGCGTAGCGAGCGGCGCGGGGCTTCGTTCCTGATCGAAGCGATAGACGGTGATCTCGTGCTTGTTCCGCAAGGTGTCGAACAGTTCGCCCTGAGAAAAGGCCTCGATGACCTCCGCCAATCGCGTCTGCCCCGGCTGATCTGTCTGCTCGGAGTCCGCGAGCCCCATGCTTTGCGACGTGTCGACCAGCAGCGCTACGCGGGAGGCCTTTGTGAGCTTGCGTTCGGTACGTTTCTCGGGTTGCAGGAAGAACAGCAGCAGCCCGGCCAGGGCCGTTAGGCGCATGACGAGTAGCAGGATGCGGATTCCTCGGGGCAACTCGGCGGTATCGCGGCGGTAGACGGACACGACCCATCCGGCGATCGCCAAACAGACGACGGTCAACAGCATCCAGTGCCACCACTGCGTCATCGACTGCAATCGGGCGAACTCGTAATACGTGCGCGATGGGCCATCGTTGGGGAAGTCTGCGGCCGCCAGAAGCATCATCCCGCCCTCCCACTGCGTGCCAGGGGTTGGGGGTGATAGCTGGCCGAATATGCCAGGATTTGTTCCCCGATCAGCAAGCCGAGGGCCAGGATCAAGAGCAGGTAACGCCACGACTGGCTCGCCTGCTCGGTATTCTGGTACAGCAGATCGTCGGCGTCTTCCACTTCCACTGGCAAAGGGGCCAGACGTTCCTTTAATTCCGGCCGTGTCAGCAGCGAGAGGTCGCTTTCCACCGGATTGGTATTCAGGGCGAATCGCCGATGTCGCAGCGTGCCTTCCAGCGTTCTCAGCTGTGCTTCGTACACGCCGCGAAGATCCGTTTCTCCGGTTGCGACTCCCTGGGCTGTGTCCAATCCCAGCGTGGTGGTGAGCAGTGCGGCGTTGTTCTGCAACGGTTGCGCGGTTCGTTCGATGATGCTGGCGGTTTCCCGAGCGCTGGACGGCACCAGATAACGGACATTTGGCCGGTACTCCGTGGAATCAAGTTGCAGTGTCAGCGGCGAGCCGACGAAACGCTCGTGCGTCGCATGCTGTGGGCTCGCCAGGAACGCATGCAATTGAAGGGCAACAACGATCAGGCTTGGTTCCAACGCCCAGTTGTTCCAGGTCGGCGTCAGCGTCGTGAGGAATGCCATGACGCGACCGTCACCGAATTGACGTTCGATCACGACCGGCTGTTGGTTGCGCAAACGTGCCAGAACTTGAATGGTCGAGTTCGGCGGTGGTTTCCAGAGCGGCGGCAAGGGGAACGATCGCTGAACGCGGATGCTGTTGGCGAAAGGATTCCGCTCCCCTGCCAGTGCTCGAAACACCGGATGATCCACGAATTGCAGATCAGGAACCGCCGCCTCGCCGCCGGCGGCGGGTAGTTCGGCCGCTGCGGAAATCGGCGCGGGAAACAATCCGTCGCCCCCGGCGTACCAGCCGTTGTAGAACCGCAGATTGGCGTTGGGACCCAGAAACACGGCCAGGCCGCCGCCGCCCCGCACGTACGTTTCCAGATTCTCCCGGGCCCGCGGCTCCAATTGGCCGACATCCAGTAGATAAATGGCCCGCTGCCCGGCCAGTTCTTCGGGCGTGGCGTCGCGCAGGTACTGCACGGGACGTATCTGCGGCAGGATACCGGTCTTCGCCGTCATGCCCGGCTGAAAGATCGACTCCAGGTAGTAGGCTCCCCGCCCTTTCGGATCGCCATCCACGATGGTTACCGATTCCCCCAACGGCAAGTCGATCACGCACGCTCGGACGTTGTCAGCGATGATCGCATCGGCTGGCAAACGAGCCTCCACGAGATGTTGGCCGGCGGTTGGAAAGAAGACCTGGATTTGCCGAGACACCATCTCGCCCGGAGGAATTCGCTCGATCAATAGATCGGGCAGATCTGCTGCTTGGGGCGCCGATTCACTGCCATCCAGCGAAGCGGGGTGGAAAGTCGTCCGGACCTTGACGAGCACCTGTTCGGCCAGCGCGCGGGAGAAATTCTTGACCTGGACGTTCACAAACAGCGGAACGCCGGCCGCGCGCGTACCGTCCGCGGGAAGCAACTCGGTGATCGCCAGATTGGCGTGTTTTTCGGCTGCGCAACGCACAAACCGCAAGCGGGACCCGTTTCGTTCGATCCGCGCTAGGATCTCTCGCACTGCGGTGGGGCGATCCCACTCCACCGCACGAAAATCGGAGACCAAGTGCAACACGCGTTGCTCGTCCGTCGCCTGATCGATCAGTTGTTCGGTGAGTTCCAGCGCCGGTCGCGGATCGAGCGCTAGCTGCGTGGCCACGAACGCGGCGGCCCGCTCCTCCAACTGCGCAGAAAAGTCCGCGCCCATGGGCATGGCGTTCAAGTCCGCCCGTGTGGCCGCTCCCGCGGCATCCCGTTGCTGGCCGCGGGCGGCCTGTGACAGTCGGATCAGCGTCATCTTCTCCGCCCGCTCGTCCCGGTTCGCCAACGATGCGATCTGAACGAGGGCCTGTCTTGCCTGATCAAAGACGGTTACTCCGGCAACTCGGTCCGACATCGACAGGCTGTCATCCAGGATCACGAAATGGTGAGTCGTCCGGCCACCGAACAGTTGGGACCACTGACGCAACGTAATCAGCCCGGCCAGCATGGCGACGATGGTTGCGATCAGCAACATTCGCAGGAGCAGCAACAGCAGTTGCTTCAACCAGACCGAACGTTGATTCTTGCGGTAGCTGGAGAGCAGAAATTCCATCGCCGCCCACTGCATTGGTCGGTGTCGCATCCGCGTAATCAGGTGGATTACGAGCGGGGCGAGCACCAGCAGGAATCCCCAAGTCAGCGGTTGATAGATGAACTGCATGGCCGGCGCGACGGTTTCGTGTGAGTCTTCCTGGTGACCGGGAGCCGGTCAGTTTCGGTGGTGCATTCCCAGGCGGTTACAGAGGTAAGTTGCCAATGCCGCGTCCAGCGATTGGCTCGTCCGAATGAGTGCGTAGTCGATTGTGTGTTGTGCGCAACTGCGCCGCGTAGAATCCAAGAACTCCTGCAGCGAATCCAGGTACCCGTCTCGCAATGCACGCGGATTGCAGGTCAGAAAGTCGCTGCTCTCGAGCCCTTCGAATCGCGTCGGTCCCTGAAAGGGAAAATCCAATTCATCGTCATCCATGACATGAAACACCAGTACGTCATGGCCGCGTTGTCGCAAAAGCCGCAGTCCCTTCAGCGTCGACTGGCGGTCAGCCAATAGATCCGAGATCAGGATCATCATGCCCCGCCGCGGGTAGTTTTCGGCGATGCCACGCATCACGCCATACATCTCGGTTTTGTCACGGGGTTCACTTACGGACAGCGCATCGACGATATCGCGGAGGTGAGATTGTCGAGTGCGAGAGGGAACGCTGCGTCGAAGCTGTTCATCGAAGGCAACACACGCGACCGCGTCGTTCTGTTTGAGGATCAAGTAGGCGAGGCTGGCGGCGACGGTGCAGGCGTATTCGTACTTGGTCATCGGCCCGTGTCCGTACTGCATGCTTCGCGAAACATCCACGAGCAGTGTGCACCGCAGATTGGTGTCTTCTTCGAACTGCTTGACGTACAGGCGGTCCTGTCGGGCCCAGACCTTCCAATCGACATGCCGCAGGTCGTCCCCCGCGGTGTATTCGCGATGCTGCCGGAACTCGACGGATTGGCCGAAGTAGGGGCTGCGATGCATGCCGGACAGGAAGCCTTCCACGACGTGCCGCGCCCGGAGCTCCAAGCGGGAAATCCGTTGAATCGCTTCAGGATGCAAAAATCTTTTGGAATCGGGCATCGCGGGTTAGTTCATCCTCCCTGGTCGGGGTCGCTTTCAGCAGGCGATCAATGATGTCATCGGGCGAGACGCCTTCGCTCTCGGCAGCGAAGTTCACGACGATGCGGTGCCGCAGCGCAGGGCGAGCCAGGGCTTGAATATCTTCGGTCGAGACGTGCGTTCGACCGTGCAGCAGCGCGCGAGCCTTGCCGCCTAGAATCAGGAACTGAACCGCCCGCGGGCCCGCTCCCCAGGAGAGCATTTCCGTGACGAACTCCGGCACTCCCTCGGACCAACGCGTGTCTGGCGGACCAGGGACAGTGCGTAGCGAATCACGTGATCGCTGACCGGAACCTCGCGGACCACACGCTGCAATTGCAGGATCTCATCAGCCGTGAGCACGCTATCGACGGTCTCCTGCAGACCTCCGGTCGTTCGCCGGGCGACCTCGAATTCTTCGTCGAAGCTGGGATAATCGACGAAGACTTTGAACATGAAGCGGTCCTGCTGCGCTTCGGGAAGGGGATAGGTCCCCTCCTGCTCAATCGGATTCTGTGTGGCCAGCACGAAGAACGGATCCGGCAGTTCGCGGCGCTCGCGACCGACGGTTACCTGCCGCTCCTGCATCGCCTCCAGCAAGGCGGCCTGCGTTTTCGGTGGCGTCCGATTGATTTCATCGGCCAGGATCACGTTGGCGAACAGCGGACCTTCGAGAAACCGCCGCTCTCGCGCTCCGGTGCTGCGGTTTTCCTCGATGATCTCCGTGCCCGTGATATCGGCGGGCATCAGATCGGGAGTGAATTGCATGCGGCTGAAGGATAGGGTCAGCGTCCGAGCCAGCGTGCTGATCATCAGCGTTTTGGCCAAGCCCGGGACACCCTCCAGCAAACAGTGACCGCGGGTGAAAAGCGTGATCAGCAGTTCGTCCAGAACTTCTTCCTGACCGACGATGATTCGCGACAACTGGTTCAGAATCCGTTCCCGCGCTTCGCCCAGTTTGCGAATCGCGTCATGTTCGTCCTGTGTCATCTTCGAAGAGCCTTTCTTGGGGGCGTATCGGAAGCCAACCGCCGACTCCCCGCCGAGGTCGCTCGGGCCATGGAACCCAGCGGGGGGGTGGGTCGAGTTGTCCTGTAAAGGATAGACGCGAAACGGGGCACTGACTAGAAGCGGAGTTCGGAACCTTCCGCCTATTCGGCGGGCTTTCGTTCCTGCGGCGTCTCGCCCTCCGCCCGCTGGATCATCCGCCGTACCTCCTGTTCGCCCCGCTCCCCCTGCTCGCGAACCTGTTTTCCAAAGGCATCAAAGACCGCATTCATGATGCCCGACAGGCTGCCGCCGCGCCGTCGGCTTGAGGAGGTTCCGGTCTGGGCGGGCGGTTGGGGGGCCTGCGGTTCGTCCGTGAACTGCAGTTCGAAACCTTCGGCATTCACCAATCGCAGCAAGACTTTCTGCCGCTCCGCATCGCCGACCATCAGGAGGCTGCCAAAGGAGTACCGCAGATCGTCCGCATCCAACAGAATCCGTCCATCTCGTTTGTCGAGGCACAACAAACCAAGCTGCGACCGCCGACGCGATCCGCTTTGCGGTTGCTGGACCTGTCGGACGAAAGCCAGAATCGGCAAGCCGGGCGGCTGGTTCAACGGGACACTATACCCCTGGATGACGGCGGGGACCTGCCATTGCGGTTGTCCGCTGGAGCGGTCAAATGCGTACACGGCCATGTCGAGTAAAGGAGCGCTCTGCGGATCCGGGAAACTCGCGATCGTCATTCCTTGCTCCGCGTTCGGGCGAGTACCGCACAGCAGGAGATCCTGCGATTCCGAGGAAAGCAGGTAGATCGAGAGCAGTTGGCCGCGGTCCCGTTCGATGTGCTGTTGCAGCCGGGGCTGACCACTTGCCAGATCCAACACGGTCACGTTTCCGTTCGGTTCCACAACGGCCAGCTCGTCTTCCGCGGTTACGTAACCGCGGGACTCCGCTTGGAAAACCCGCTGCCAGAGATCCTGCTGCGTCCAAGGGTCGAACATCCGAACGACCCACATCGGATGTCCATCGCGTCGTTCCTCGGTCCAGGTCAAAACCGCGCGGCCGAGCGTTGACCAACGGCGATTCGCTCGGGGCACGTCACGCTGCCCCACCTCTTGGCCATCCGTCAAACGAAACACGCGGGCTGCGGATTCCGTGTCGGCCGCAAGAAAGATCCGTTCCCCGTCTCCCCACAACGCACTTTCGGCGGCGACGTCCTGTCGCAGCCAGAGCGTTTCCCCGGTGCCAGCGTCCACGCAAGTCAGACGGTTGCCTTGCAGGTAGACCACTTCGTCCGGTGTGACCGGGCCGATGGCGTGAACGCGCCGCCCTTTCACGCCGGTTTGCAGTTGTCCCCATGCGTTGGGCCGTGACCGAGTCTGACTTTGGGGGAGCCGTCGGTTGGCGACGACCGAAAACAGCTCGTTGTAGTCCTCGGGCCAGCGGATTCGCTTCTCCTGCGTCACCGCGGGTTGCAGGGCATCGACGGCCACCAGGCCGTCGCCCAGGTTGACGAGCAACAGGTGGCCGACGGACTTGCAGGTCAGCGTGTCATCGCGAAAACGGCTGGTCCGACCACGGGCGCCGGAGATTCGCGTCCGTTCTTGTCCCAGCCGGTCCTGGATGACAATGGCGTTTGAACCGGCGGAATCGAAAGACACTTGCCAACCCAATTGGAGGGGCCCGGCAGCTTCCAAAAGAGGGATGGGGCGGAAATTGGTGAACGACGGAAAGCCCCTTGCGGGTCCGGTGGGAGTGGTCTTTACCCGTTCGACACGCACGACTCCGTACGGCCAAGAAACGGAGTGGCCGAGCTGTTGACCGAGGGGGCTTTCGACCGGAATCTGATCCCAGAGTTGCTGCCCGGTCTGTCCATCGAGGCAGACTTCGTTCGGCCAGCGATCCCGCAAGTGGCGGTAGCACTGCGCGGCAGACGCCTCGTCGCGTGCCGCTTCCATTACACGGGCTACGAGGGCCCAGGCCGTGGCGGTCGTCGACTCGCTATCGTCGGTCAGTAGCGGCGTCAGCAGCAATTCGGCCTGCAGCAACTCCCCCATCGATAACGCCTCGCGGGCCAGCGATAATCGAACCGCGTCGGCCAGCGGATGGTCACCGAAGGTCGCCAGGAACTCGCGCCGTCCCCGCATGTCTCCCTCGGCCAGGACCGCCTGTTGACGCTCTTGAATCTGGGACTCCATCGCGGCTCGCTGCGCGGCAGCTGCCCCCCGAAGACACGCTTCAATTCCCGCCCGGACGAACCGCTCTCGCTGTACGAGTCGGCCCGGATCCTCCGTCTCCAGCAACGAGGGGCGACCGAAGGGTGTGGATCGAGCGTATTCCGTTGGGGATCGATTCTGTGACAGCTCCAGGAACGTCGCGAACGCCTCCGGCCGACGGCCGGCTTGCAGTAGTCCGCGCGAGGAGACGAAGGTACTTTTCCCGCTTGCGAGGACGCTGAATGAGTCCGTCGACTTCCTCCGCTAATCGTTCGTTTTCGGCAAAGTTGCGCTCCAGAGAATCCAGCAGCACGTCGACTAACAGGACGCGCGCGCTCTCTCGGCGATCATCCCGAGGATCGTACTGCGCGACGGCCTGTCGCAGAACGCGAAGCGCGTCCTCGCGGCGGCCTTCTTCCAGCCAAAGCAGTGCTTGGTGTTCCAATGCCCAGGGATCCTCGGGGGCCTGCTGTAGTCGCGATTGGACCAACTGTTGTAGGCGATCGGTGCGGTAGAATGCGGACAGGAAGTCCGGCCCCAGCGAGAGAATCTGATCCCCGTTGCAGATCAGGTTTCCGAGCGGTTCGGAGGACGGCACGCTCTGAACGAGCTGTCCGTCGCGCAGATCGACCTGCAACAGCTGCTCGGTCATCGGCAGGAAGTAGCAGCCGTCCGACAAAAATCCGCGCCCGCTGGGGACGACCGCCGAGGCGCTGCCGCCGGTTTCGTTTGGCCAGGGCAATGTCCAAGCGGTTTCTCCATCCGATAGGTGCAAGGCGCGGATGTCCTGGCGACCGATCACGATCAGTTTGCCATCCTCGACGCCGCCCACGTATTGCGCTGCCTCGGGCCGCGGTTGTTGCCAAAGGAGTTTTCCCGTCAACAGATCGAGGCAATAGACGGTGTTGGCTTCTGCCGGGGTCAGAATCGCCCGTCCGTTGGCCAAGGTGACTGTCGCATCCGACCATGGTTCTCGCTCTGCCGCGGAAGTGCTGATGCGGAGACCGTTCAAGGCGATGGCTCCATAGACCGGTCGGGCAATTGTTCGCGGGTATTCGAATCCCCAGAGTAGTGACCGGTTCGCCAGATCGACGGCGACAACCGCTCCGCTGGAAGTGGGGCAGATCAACACGCCATCGGAATAGGACGGCGCAGCTCCGGCCAGTCGACGAACCGAGTCGACCAGGATGTTGGATTGCCCGACGTGCGCCAGTTGCTGCGACCACCGCAACTGCCCGGTTTGAGAATCGAGCACGAAGAGACTGATGTCACCGCGGATTTCCGCCAGCACGTACAGATCGTCGGCCAGGACAAGGGGGGGGCCAAGGAAGAAGGCACCGGCCAACGCTGGCTCATCCTCGCCCGTGACGCCACCCACTCGCCAGCGATACTTGCCCTGGGTCGCCACATCCAACGCGACGAGAGCGTTGAAATCCTTCGGTTGATCCGGGTTCTCGACACGCAGCCCACGGAAGATCTGGACTGCGCCGCCCGAATGCTGCCTGGAGCGTGTAGCCGAGATCGTCGATCAGGAACACGGAGCGTCCGTCGCTGGAAAGCTGACCGTAGATCGCGTCGCGCCACAACCGTTCCTCAAGCTGTTGGCGCGCAGATTCATCCTGCCGAGAGACGAGTGTGTCTTGATCACCGTCAACGTTCGACGGCTCGGACCAAGGGAACTCCCAGATCCGTTTTCCGCTTGCGAAATCGACAGCCAACATGTTGTCGCTTGTCCGCATGAGCGCGACACCACCTACGACGAGTGGGAAGCCGCTCGGTAAGGGTTGCGATTCGTCTTCGCGATGGCTGGTCATCAGCGACTGCACCAGTTCTTCATCATCCGGATCATTCGACACAGGCACGCGCCATCGGGGGCGCAGTAGCGGAAGTCCACCCTCCACGGCGGCGTTGCGTGTCGGGTCGCCACGGTGCATCCACCATTCGACCGGAATGCGGCTGGAAGATCTCTCCGGTGGGTCGAATGTTCTTGCCAGCCAAGTGCCGGCATCCGCTGCGTTCGAAAAGATCGGCACCCGTTCACCGCGAACCAGGAACTCGGTGTTCGGGTTCCGGCGACGCAAATCTTCGAGCACTGCCACCGCTCGATCGGGCATGCCCGCCATCTGCCAACTGACGCCCAGCAGCACCGACAATTCCGGATCGTACCGACGCTCGGCAATGTCGGTGTCTCGCAAACGTTGGAAGCACATCGCTGCCGCCAGCGGGCGACCACGGTCGAGATAGAGACGACCTAACAGAAAGGTGGCCTTGTAGCCGGCATCCGTGTGGAAATACTTGCGCGACAGATCGGCGAGACCGTCTAGGTCGGACGAGAGGAGGGCTTGGTTCAGCAACCGCTGCGCCTCCGCCCCAAACTGTAACTCGTACAACTCACGACCGGCGGCGGGAAGCGACCCAAGCAGACGCAACGCCTGGCTCCGCAGGCTCGTTTGATAGTGCGACTCGCCCGGGCGCCCCAGGAAATAATCCTCCTGCGCCGGGCTCTGATCGCCGCCGGCGGAGGTTCGGGGAGCGTGCAGCAGGCTTCCCAACTGATCAATGGCTTCACCGTACTGTTCCTGCGCGATGGCACGCTCCGCCTGCTTCAGCTGTTGTTGAAATTCGCGCGGTGCCAACATCAACACACGCGGACGTTCGCTCTCGGTAGTGCGACTGCGCGGAAGCGCCACCTGGCCGATAACCGGGGATGCGGTGCCCGTAAGACCGGCGAGCGTCGCGGCGGCCAAGGCCCAAAACAGGCCGCGAAAAGGACGGTTCATTCGCATGGTGGCGGCTCCTGAGCTCCTGCAACTCGGCGAATATGAGGGTTTCACTTCCGAGAATACGGTATTTTACGGTCCAAATCGCAAAAGAAGCGAACGCCACGCGATCGTTCGTCCAAGACGCCTTTTCGGGTGTCTCCCGATCCATCGCTGGGGGCCGTTTCTGCGGCAGGAACCGGCAAATTGTATCCGAAAGCCACTTCTTGTCCGCCCCGGATCGCTCGAAGTTGATGAGTGCCAAGCGTCGCGAAGGCCTGTTTTTCAGGGGGATTTTGAGCTTTTACGGGTTGCAATTTCTCGTCCCGCGTAATTTAATCATCGCTTTCCGCAGACGCGGACGGACGTATCTCACCAGCACCTTTTGTCAACGACCTGACAAGGAGGGTCCCCGATGGCCAAAGCGACCGCAAAGAAGCCTCCCACAAAGACCGAAATCGTGAGCAACATCGCTGAGGCGACGGAACTCACCAAGAAGGAAGTCAACTCCGTTTTTGAAGCTCTGTCGGAAGAGATTCGCAAGTCGATCAGCAAGCGCGGCGGGCCGGGCCAGTTCTCGATGCCCGGTCTTTGCAAAATCATCGTGCAGCGCAAGCCCGCGACCAAGGAACGCAAAGGGACTAACCCGTTCACCGGCGAACCGACCGTCTTCAAGGCCAAGCCGGCTCGCAACGTGATCAAGATTCGCCCCTTAAAGAACCTGAAAGATATGGTCGGCTAGAGCGACCAAGTTTCCACCCCATCTAAATCCCTCCCATGCTCGTCGAACAGTTCGATGGGCGTGGGTCGGAGGGTCACCGTGCGTACAGGAACGTGCGGATCGAAAGAAGTTCCAGCTGCGGAACGCCCGGCGAGACCCGAACTGTTGCCGCGGATCGACACGGACCCGTTTGACCGTGGTGCTCCGCGGCGTCTCTTGCGCCTGCGGTCTCGAACCGAGATCCCCCATGGCGGGTTGGTCAGGGGGCGGAGTGGTCAGGGGCAGAATTGAACTGCCGACACGTGGATTTTCAGTCCACTGCTCTACCAACTGAGCTACCTGACCAAGCTGCCAAAGGTGCATCGTAAAGGGTCGCGGAAAGGCTGTCAATTCGGGGCGGCCATCCGCAGCAAAGTCCGATGCGGAAACGAGTTCCGACGTTTCGCAGAACTTGACATGTGCCCCGCGCAGGTTTACCATCGAATTTGGAACAGTAAGAACAGGTCTCTTCTCATGCGCTCGAGACGGTCGTGGCTGGCGTTACTCGACTCCGGATGCGTCCGCGGTGCGTTCCGCCCGTCGCCTAGCGTGCCGATTTCCGCAGCGCAGATTGGCTGGCCCGCGTGGTCATTTCTTCCCCGTAGCGTTTGGCGATCGGTGGTCCTGCTTCTCTTGCTGGGGACCGTGCAACCGGCGTGCGCGCTACACGCCTGAAAGTCCGGAAGTCCGGCAACTGCTCGGAAAGGCGCTGAAATACCTCGACGAGAGTGGCAAGCACCCACGACTAGGCGGGAAGGCGCTCGTGGGATTGGCTCTGCTGAAGGGGGGCCGGCCGACAGACCATCCGCGGATTCAGCTGGCGGTGCAGGCCTGTCAGGCGGCGGCCGCCGAAATCCGTGAGAGCCACAGCTCCGATGTGATGTACGACTTGGCCATCTCGATCATCTTCCTCTGTGAACTTGACGCTGATCAGTACCGAGAAGAAATCCGCACGCTGATGACAGTGATGCTGGATTGGCAGAAGGAGTTCGGCGGATGGGGGTACCTCGAAGGCGTTCACTCCAAGAAAGTGTGACACTTCGATGACACAATACGCGGTGCTCGCCAGCTGGACCGCAGATCGGAGCGGCGCGATGGAGAGCTCAGCGGATGCCGTCGCGAATGTCTGTAACTGGCTCTTGCGGACGCAGGATCCGACCGGCGGATGGGGTTATCAGGGCTCCGATCCGGGCACGTTCGATCGCGTCGGCCAGTACCCGGTGCAGCATTCGCTCTCGCGCCGCGGGACTGAGCAGCGTGTACATTTGCGGTGATCTTTTGCGCATGACCACGGCGGCGCGGCGCGATCCCGGACGCGGGCTGCCCCCCGCCGTGCGACGTGTTTTGAAGTCGTCCGAGCGACGTCCCGCGGGGCCGCGAACAACTGCGGTCGAGGCCGACCGGTTGCAGCGTGCGATGGCGGATGGGGATCGTTGGTTTGCCCAGAACTTTCGCATCGACGCGATGTTTTGGCGGTACTACTACATGTACGCCTATGAACGGTACCAGAGCTTCCGGGAGCTGGCGACCGGCGACGAGCCTTCCGAACCGGAATGGTACAACCTGGGCGTCGAATCGCTGCGACAAGGACAGTCGGCCGAGGGCTTCTGGGAGGCGGAGGGAGGAACGGTCGCCGACACCTGCTTCGCGATCCTGTTCCTCACTCGCGGTACGAAAAAATCGATTGAGAAAGCGGAAGCATACAACGGTCGATTGCGTGGCGGACGCGGTTTGCCAACAAGCACGGCGGATGTGGCGGTGGGCGAAGATGGCCAGATCGTCAAGACGCCGTTTCAAGGCCAGGCGGAGAGCTTGCTCGCGCTGCTGGAAGGTGCCGGCGAGACGATGACAACTGTTGACACGCGATATCGTCGTAACGCTCAGTGCTGATCCGGAGCAGCGGGCCCGCGAACTGGAACGGTTGCGGCGATTGGTGGCGGCCGAGAAGTTCCCGATGTGCGGATGGCGGCACTCAGAGCACTCTACAGTACGCGGGATCTGGACAATGTGCCGACCTTGATCTATGCGCCTGGGCGACCCGGACCCGCGCATCGTGTCAAAAGTCCCGCGATGCGCTTGCGGTTGCTCAGTCGCAAAGTCGATGGCTTTGGCCTGCCGGAAGATCCCACCGAAGGAGCAAAGCTGGAGGTGATCGAGAAGTGGAAACAGTGGTACCTGGCCATTCGTCCCGAACGCGCAGTTCCTAGATTAGTACAAATTTCATCCTCTAGCTGGCTTGTCCTCCTAACGTGTTCCCAGCCCCGCCGCGATCCGAACGCCGTCCGCCGACTCACGAGTCTGTGACGGCACGGAGACCTGTTGAGGGTCAGCCGCTACGACCGCGTGGCAAGCCTGATGATCGCGTTGCTGGTGATGGTCGGGCTGCTGGTGTGGTCCTGGTGACATCTATTTGACGAATCGTGTGTTCGCGCTGCCGTCGCAGCCCGAGATGTTTTTGGTCGAAGAGGAAGGTCCAGGATCTAGGCGATAATTGGAAGGCCTGGAGGAGCCTGGCGTAGAGGAGTTGCAGGACCTGGCGGAGCCGGACGTCAAGGAGACGCTGGCGGCGGTGACCGATGCGGTGTCGACCGTCGCCGCCAGCCTGGACGCGATGGAGACCGTGATCTCCACGCCGCGGTCGAGGTGGAGCCGATGGACGCAAACGGGGCGGCAGCGAGACGATTCCGCGCTGGCAACGCTGGGAGATCCGGTTCCAGAGCTACGACGCTTGAGTCCTATGCCAAGGAACTGGAGTTCTTCGAGATCGAACTGGCGGCCCTGGGCGGTGGACGGCCGGGAATCGATTACGCGTTTTTCGAGAACGGTTCGATCCAGAGTCGCTCGGCCGACAACAGCCGAGGACGATCGCTTGTATTTCATCTGGCAGGGCGGACAAGTTCAAAGAGCAGGATCGAGCCCTCTTGTCACGCGCGGGGATCAACACGACCGGACGAGTGATCTGCCAGTTCTATCCTCCGGCGCTGGAGAACCAACTGGCCGTGCTGGAACAACAGCAAATGGGCAACCGGCCGCTAAAGGATGTGAAACGGACGGTCTTTGGCGTGCGTCCCGCCGGACGAGGATATGAGTTTTTCGTGGTCGAAATCCAATGGCGGACCGGAAGGTCCTAAGCGAATACGATGATGATGTCCTTTGTCTTGATCTGCTTGTGGGCGGCGTTGGATATCAGCGGACTGACCAGCGTGGTCGGCAAGCTGACCTACGGCGTGCTGGTGCTGATTGCCCTCTGGGGCGCGTTCTGTGTGATCATGGTCTGGATGCGCGTCTGCCCGGCAGCGGTTTCGCACCGAAGAGGCTCAGGCGGAATTCCTGAACCAGTTGGAAGAACCCCTGGCCCGCGGCGATTTCTCCGAGGCCGCGGAACTGTGCGACGGCGATCCGCGGGCCGTGTCGCAGTTCGCTTTGATCGCGATCAAGAACCGTGAGATCGGCTATGCGAAGATCAAGCACCTGGTGATGGATCGTTTCCAGCGGGACGTGCTGTCCGATCTGGAGCAACGGCTGAGCTGGGTCAACACGGTCATCAAGAGCGCCCCGATGGTCGGGCTGTTCGGTACCGTGATGGGCATGATGGGGGCGTTCGGCAAGCTGGCGAATGCAGCAAAACGTGAATCCCGATGTGCTGGCCGGCGACATCAGTTTTGCCCTGATCACCACCGCCTGCGGGTTGGCGATCGCCATTCCGCTGATGCTCTTGACCGCCTCGATCAACATTCGAATTCGCAAGATGGAGGATCTGGTCGCCGCCGGATTGAACCAGGTCCTGGACACGTTCCGCGACGCGATGATGCCGTCCTCCTCCCGCAATGGCCGTTCCGGCTAGACGGGTACCTCGTCGATGCCACCTCTGCTACCGATCAACAAGAATACTTCGTGGAAGCTGGCGAGGAGCACCCGCTGGTCTTTCGTCGTCCGCTGGAAGATGCCGAGATGGACATCACGCCCATGATCGACATCACTTTCCTGCTGCTGATCTTTTTTCTTGTGGCGTCGCGGCTGGACGAAGACGCGCCGGTGGAGCTGCCCACCGCCCGCTACGGAGCGCCGTGGCCGAGAAGAGTTCCATTCCGATCACCCTGGCGAAGGGCGACGGCGGAGCACGCCGAGGTCTACCTGGCCGACGGGCGGGCGAGCGACCGGCAGATTGCCGTCATCCGACTGACCGTGCAGGAACAGGAGATCATTGCGCTATGTCGAAGCCGGTCTGCGCGGAAGGGAAGCTGCACGTGCTGATCAAGGCCGAGAAAGGCGTGCGGCACCGCGATGTGGCGCGTGTCTCCGCCGCGGTGGGAAAGGCGGGTAGCGGGGACCTGTACGTCGCCGTGATGGAGATCCAATGAAAGACGATCTGATCCACTTCCGCTGTCCGATCTGCTCGGCCCGCATGGCGACTCGCGCGGCGAATGCCGAACAGCACGTCGAGTGTCCCGGACTGCAGTTCGACGCTGGCCGTGCCCTATGAGTCCCGTCGCACGGCACCGGGAACGGATCTGTTCGCCGACGAAGCGGCGCTGGAGTTCCGTTCGCTCCGGCGCGGCGAGGAAGATGAATTGGATATGACGCCGATGGTGGACGTCACCTTTCTGCTGTTGATCTTCTTCATGGTGACCGCCGCCTTCACGATGCAGAAGTCGTTCAAATTGCCCACCCCCAAGGAGCATGCTCCCAGCACGCAAGTCGCCGAGACCGTCGATGAGACCGGAGTGATCACCGTGCGGATCGACGAATACAACACCTTTCACGTGGCCGCCTCCCATTGGGATGAAGAGCAGGAAGCACCCAGTGAACAGGAACTGCTGCGACGACTGCGCGAGGCCAAAGCGGGGGATGGCCGGGGCTCAGGTCCCGAACAAGCTGATCGTGGAAGCCCACGGCGATGCAACGCACGATCACGTTGTGATGGCGATGGACGCGGGGACGGAGATCGGGATGGAGGAGGTCAGTCTCAGGACGGTGGAGGACGATGAGTGAACAATCGACGGTCGGCCTCGGAGATACCGGGACCGGTTCCCCAACTGCGAGTGGAAAGTACGGAAGACGATCGGCGCCCTGGACCTGTTGAAACTGCTGGAACAACAGAAACTTCTCTCGCGTCGCAAGCTGGATGGCTTGCGACGGCAGGTGGAAGGCAATCCGCGCGTATGTCGGCTGCCTCGCTGGCGAAAGCACTCGTCAAACGCGGCGTCCTCACGGCGGAACTGGCAGAACGACTACTGCAGCAATTGAACGAAGTAGCGCCGGCGGAAGTCGATGACGAAGAGGAGTTGGGGTTGGCCCCCGACTCGGATGATGACCTGCCGGTGACAACGCCGGCTTCGCGCTCCCAACCTGCTCCGCCTCTCGAAGCCGAACCGCTGGCCCCGGAACCGCTAGAAGTGGATGAGGCGGATGATCTGGAAATGAGGGACATTGACCCGGGGGGGCCCGTTGCTGAGCCAACCGAACCGGTGGCGGAGCTGGACCACGACGTCCCTGCCGAACTGCAAGAGGACGATGGCAACCACGAGGAGGAAGAAATCGTCGCGGGGACGGCGACTCGCGGTCGCCGCCGGGGCCTCTCCGGATGGCTGGGCGGGCTTCGCCGAGGAACACATCCGCGGAAGTACACGGCGAACCGCTGGGATTCGCCGCTGATGCTGGTCGGCGGCGGTGCCTTGATGTTACTCGTGATGCTGGCCGTGGGACTCTACTTCTATCTGTCGCATGGGACCGGGGACGACGCGTTCAACTTGGCCTACGAAGACTACCGCGGTGGTTCGTATGGACAAGCCATCGGGAAATTTGAACGGTTTCTGCAGGACTACCCGGATCATCCGAAAGCGGGTTTGGCACGCGTGCGGATTGGATTGGCTCGTATCTGGAATGACGTGACTCGCAAGGATTGGAAGACGGCTCTGGATACCGTCCGCACCGAATTGCCCAAAATTGAACGACTGCTCGAGTTCCAAGATGCGCGACCGGAGCTGGCTAGTTTGTTGCCGGAAATCGCCGATGGCTTCGCCGAGCAGGCGCTGAAGGCACCTGACATTCCCGCGGCACAAAAATATCGGCGATTCTGCGAAGAGGCCTTTCAGGAAGTCAACAACAGCAGCTACCTGCCGACTTCGGTTCGACGCGGCCAGCAGCCGCGGATTGAACAGATCCTGTCGAAGTTGGAGAGTGTCGAGCGGCGGATCAATCGAGATCAAGAGCTGGAAAAGGCCGTGGCGGAGATGCAGGCAGCGATCGAACAGGGGCAGATCGCAGAGGCCTACGGTTTCCGGACGGCGCTGTTGCAGCAGTATCCGGGATTGGAACTTGACGCTCGACTCGAAGCAGCGGTGCTGGCCGTTACGCAGTGCGAACGAGATGCGGTCCAACCGCTAGTTGATCCGCCCGCGCCAAACCCAGAAGATCATTCCCCCGTCACGCAATTCCGCGTGGCCGTGTCCCAGCGGCGCGGGCCGAGTGTGGCGGAAGTCGACCCGGAACTATTGTTCGTTGCTGCACGCGGTGCCGCCTATGGACTGCGCGGTCCTCCGGCGAACTGCTCTGGCGACGTTTTCTGGGATTTCGCTCCCATCAGCAACCGATCCGGTTGTCCACCGAGCCGGATACGAGCGTGCTGCTGGTCGACGAACGCCACCAGGAACTGGTCTGTGTCCAGGGCGAAAACGGCGAGTTCCTTTGGCGGTTGCCTTGCGGTGGTCCACCTGGAGAGCCTGTTGTCGTCGGGAAGCAGATCTTCTTGGCGACAGGAGACGAGGAACAAGGCCGGTTGCTGGTCGTCGATTCGCTAACGGGGGCCGTGCAGCGAGCGGTATCTTTTCCCGAGCGGCTAAATGCCCCGCCGCTGGTCGATCCCCAGGGAGAGACGCTCGTCCAGCCGGGCTGGCATTCCAGTTTGTACCTGTTGCATGCGTCTGACCTGCGTTGTGAGCAAGTGTTCCACCTGGGGCATGCGGCCGGTACGGTCACCATCCCGCCCGTGACGCGTGTTGGGCCAGATCCTCGTCGCCGAGAATCCCGGAACGGCTTTCTCGCTGTTGCATTTGTTGGGGCCGAGCCCCGATCGTCCGGACGTACTGCGGCGTGTTGTCGACCCGCTACGGCTGGAGGGGCGAGTGGTTGTGCCGATGATCGCCTTCGGCCAGCGCGTCCTGGTCGTCACGGATCGGGGACGTGTTTACGTATTCGAGGTCGATCCCAACAATGTCCGTCAGCCCATCCGTG
The DNA here is from genome assembly GCA_963776055.1 of uncultured Planctomycetaceae bacterium. Lineage (GTDB taxonomy): Bacteria > Planctomycetota > Planctomycetia > Pirellulales > Pirellulaceae > CAVZLD01. Next base: position 162,386 of record CAVZLD010000004.1, read on the forward strand.
TCGCCGCGAGTGCTGTCTCGACGATTGAGGGACAAGCGGTCAGTTATCCGCTGTTGGCCGAAAGTCGCCTTTGGATCGGTGACAGTCAGTTGACACATTTCGAACTGCAGATCTCACGCGGCCAATTGGTGCGCAAATGGCTCAACAGCAAAGGGGACCTGTTTCTTGGACCGCTCCAGTTGCGTGGCGAGCGGTTGTTCCACGTGCGTCGTCGATCCGGCCGATTGGGCGCCACCGTCGCAGCGATGCAAGTTGGGGCCAGCCGTTCCACTCGCGATGGGGAGCTCTTGTGGGAAACCGATCTGGGTGTTCCCCCCGCGGGACCGCCGACCATCAATCGCGCCGAGCAACAAATCGAGGTCGTCAACGGAAACGCGGCCTTGTTCGCGATTGACAGCTCGATCATCCGAGCGGGTCGAGTGGATCAGGCGACCTTCGCGCTGAACGACACGGCCCGACCAGCGTTACAGGCAGCGGTCCCCTTGCCGGAGTCGCGGATCGCCTATTTCTCATCACCGCCCAGCGAGCGGTACGTCCTCTTCGATTCCGAAGCCGGCTCCTCGCCACTGCGGCTTCTAACACTGACGTTGGGGGGCGACACTTCCGCGGTTGAGCCCGGCTCGTTGGGCGGGGGGTTGTTGGTGCCCGTTCGCAGCGGCCGTGTGTTGCTGTTGGATCCGCAGACCGGACAACCGGCAGCCGAACCGTTTCAACCCGCGTTGGCCGCAGGAGCCCAGGTGCAGTGGCATTCGCCCACCGTCACCAAAGACGGACAAGACGCCGTGTTGATCGACGCGGCAGGCACGTTACATCGACTCACCTTACAAACGGAACCGCAGCCGCACCTTGCCTTGGAATTGCAGGTTGCTTCCTCTGCGATTCCCGTGGCGGCGCCCGCGATTCGAGAATCTCTTGTGTACGTTGCGGCGCGAGACGTGGGCCAGGATCGCGTAGTCGCGTTTCAGGTGGAGGATTTTCAACCGGCCCAAGAGTGGTTGCTGACCGGGCGATGTGTGTGGGGACCTTACGACGCCGGTGAGCAGATCCTGGTGGCGACCGACCAGGATGAGCTATGGGCTTTGCAGGACCAGTCGGAGCCGCGGTGGAAGATCGCCCTGCCCTCTGGCCCGTTGATCGGGGCGCCGCTGCCGTTGGGGCCAGATCTCGTGCTCGCCTCCGTAGACGGTACCGTGTGGCAACTCAACGGTCAGACCGGAGAGTCATTGGCCCGTGTTGAGATCGATGAACCGATCGGTACCGGTCCCGTCCAATTCGCCGGAAATCGATTCCTTGTTTGCGGTGACGACGGGACCATTCATGTGATTCAACTGCCTCTACGTTAGCCGCATGTCCGATTTGCTGCCTGTCCTACCGATGCCGCCATCTCTTGCCTCGAGGATGGCGCGCGCTCGGATCCCCTCGCGCACGCTGCCAGGCGGCCGGCGATGGCCGTGCGTATTGGGCTTGCTTCTCGGGCTGGCGGCATCGAGTCTTGCCCAGGAAGAGAAGATCTACGAACAGGAACCGTTCGATATCATCGTGCTCGACGCGGCGAATCAGAATCGTGAGCTGCGGGTGCTGCCATTGGATCTGCCGGGCCGCAAATTGCCCGAAAACCCGAATCCCAACGCTGCCCTCCGGGCTCGCCTGGTGAGTGATCCAGAGCAGGAATTGGAAGTGGCGTGGCGCGGGATCGCGCGGGTGGAGCTCTTCGAACAGCGCGTCCTGCAGCGAGCACAGGAACGGATTCGTGCTCGCAAGTTCGATGAAGCCTTCGAGCATTTGACCTTCCTGCACGATAACTACCCGAATGTGTCAGGATTTGCCGCGACTCTGGACCAGTTGCTCTACGGCGAAGCAGCCGTGCTGTACCGCGACAAGCAGTATGAGCGAGCGTTACTGCTGCTGGATGAGATCTACCAGCGTCAGGCTGATCGGCGGAAGGTCGACGCGGCCCTGTCGCGTATCCTGCAGGATCTGCTAGTGTTGCGTTTTCAAGCGAGCGACTTTCGAGACGCCCGCCGCATTTTCGAAGTGGCGCGACAGCGATACGAGACAACGCTTTCGGATTTCCTAAATAGCTGGCAACAACGATTCGAACGGGCTGCCCGTAACAAGATGCAACAGGCACGCGCGCTGCTCGAGGAAGGAAGCGAGCGTCAAGCATTCGTTACGGCTCGGCAAGTCGTGGAAATTTGGCCCGCCACCGACGGCGCCGCTGCGTTGCTGCGGGAGACCACGCGTCGTTACCCGTTGCTGACCGTGGGCGTGTTACAGCCTTCGGTGAAACCGGATTTCCCCACCACTTTTCATTGGGGGGCCCGTCGCGTGGACCGTCTGTTGACGCGGAAGCTGTTTGAGTTGGATGAGGTCGGCCCCGAGGGAGGAATCTATCGCGCGGTGGTCGGTGAGGCAGAGGTCGCTCCGGATGGTCGAACCTTGTCGCTGCGTTTTCCGCCGGAAGCACAACCTGGTAGTTTCTTCAGTGGACCGACGGTGGCACGGGAACTGTTGAATCGCGCAGATCGGCGCTAGCGTTCACTTTGACCGCCAATGGGCTGCGCTGCTCGATCACGTCCAAGTTCAAGATGTGTATGACGTCGAAGTGCTGCTACGACAACCGCATCTGCAGGTCCCATCGCTGCTGGAAATTCCACTGGCGGAAACGGCAATCGGGAAATCGTCGGACGTCTGGTCGCCCTATCAGAATCCCACCGAAAGCTCGGCGCATCAAGCCTTCCTTGCCAATCCGGCCTATGCCTTGGCTGGCGCCGCGCAGCCGCGGGAAATCGTCGAAACTGTCTTCGAGAATCCTCAACGGGCGGTCCAAGGTCTTCGACGCGGAGATATCGATCTGCTGGATCGCGTGTTTCCGGCGGATGTGGCGAGCCTCCAACGCGAGGCGGGCCTGCAGGTCCGCGCATATCGTTTGCCATCGTTACACCTGCTGATTCCCAACCCGGCACGAGTCTACTCGGGACATCGGGGCTTTCGCCGAGCATTGGCGTACGCGATCGACCGGCGGCGGATTCTACGGAGTGAATTGCTCGGTGGCCGAGAGCTCGCTGGGTGTGAGGTTCTCAGCGGTCCGTTTCCCCGAGGAATCGACGGTGACGACCCGTTGGCGTACGCATACGATTTCCGGATTGATCCCCGCGCGTATGATCCCCGACACGCGCGCACGCTGCTGCAATTGGCGCAGATCGAGCTTCAGAGAGAGGCACAGAAGAACCAGGACGCCTTGCCCCCGATGACCGAACTGGTCCTTGCTTTTCCGCCCAGTGAATTGGCTCGCGTCGCCTGCGCCGCCATCATGGAAGACTGGAAGGTACTGGGCGTGACCTGTGTCTTGAGGCCGTTGCCGGCACCGGAAGCCTGGCCGGTCGACGACGACTGGGACTTCTACTATCTCGACTGCGTAATGCAGGAGCCGCTGATTGACGCGCCCAGATTGTTGGCCGCCGACGGTTTGGCCGGTTGCCCTAGTCCGCACCTGAATCTGGCATTGCGCCAATTGCAGCAGGCGACGAGCTGGAAACAGGCCGGCGATCGATTGCGGGCGATCCATCAGATCTGCTTCGACGATGCCTCGGTCCTCCCCTTGTGGCAGTTGGTCGACCATTTGGCGTTCCGTCGCGAGCTCGTTGGTGTGAAGGAGAGTCCGGTGACAACGTATCAGGGGATCGAAGGTTGGTCGCTGCAATACGCGACGGGGGAATAGCTGCGAAAGGCGAAGGCGGAGCCACGACGCGAGACAGGGCACGAAAGGTGAACTTGGATATGCAGTTTCGTCCGCAGAAATACCTCGCCGTGACGGACGGTATCGACCGCTTGCGCTCGGGCAAAAGGCAAGCTGCGTGGGAAGCTGCGCCCTGCCGTTTCTGTCCGACGCGCTGGCCTGCGAAATCGGTTTCTCGGAAGGCTTTGCATGTTCCTGGCATGGCTGATCTTCTGGCTCGCCAGTGGGTATGGTTCCGCCGCGCACGGTCAATCGCTGTGGGAAGTTACCCCGTATCGAATTTCGGCCTGGATTAGTCTGGCCGATCATCCGCGAATTCCTTCGAATTGGAACGCCGAACTCGAGCGTCAACTGGAAGAACAGTCCGCCAGTCTGGTGGGGGCAGCCTGGCAGCTCAACGCGCAGGACTCTCCCATGTTCTTCCGAGCGGACCTGCTGGCGGAACGAATTCCCGACTGGCAGACCGTCGTAGAAGCGATCCCGGACTTGCGCCAGTTCGACAAGCTCCTGACGCTGACCGTGCAGGCGACCGCCGAGGGCTACTCGATCCAAGCTCGTGAACTTGACTTGCGGACGCAGACCTGGAGTCTGCCATTGCATCGATCCGTCGGTACCCTCACGCAGGTGCCTCCCGCCGCATTCGCCCTGCTGTGTGACGTCTTCGTGCCACTAGTTCGGGTTGTGCGCGTTGGCGAGGAAACTGTGACCGCCGTGGTCCGCGCGGCGCACTGCGTCGTCCCACCGAATCGGTCCGGTCCGGAAGACTGCCAACGCAAATCGAGGCAGGACAGGTGCTGCAGCCGGTGATTGTCCGCACCGATCGCAGTGGCCAAGTGCCTCCCGGTGGTGCGAAGCCGATCGAATGGACGGTGTTGGTCGTGCAGTCCCGCGAGCAAAGTACCATCGAATGTCGCTTCTATTCTGGTTACGGCCAGCCATTTCGAACACGCCGCAGCGCACGAGTCGACCAGTTGGCATGGCTTGTCAAAGCTCGCCTTCCAGCCACCGTGTTGCAGCTTTGTGACCGCAGGCAAGTGGGACAGCCGTTGGTAGGTTACGAGGTGTATTCTCGGAAGCCGGATCAGGAGAAATCCAGCTTCGTGGGGCGTACGGATTGGCAGGGCCGACTGCGCATCGAACCGGATCCCGACCATACCGTGCGGTTGTTGTTTGTGCGCAGCGGTTCTCAGCTCCTGGCAAAGCTGCCGATCGTGCCTGGTGCGCAGGCGCAATCGCGGGCCCTTCTGCGGAACGACGATCAGCGATTGGAGGCGGAAGGATTCCTGCTGGGAATTCAAGAAGGCCTTGTCGATCTCGTGGCCCGCCGGGAAGTACTGACCGTCCGGATTCAACAGCGAATCGCAGGAGAGGATTGGGAGAGGGCCGAGCAGCTGCTGCAGGAGCTGCGCCGGCTGGACACACAAGAAGATTTCGCACGCCGAGTGCAGCAACGTAAGCAAAGCCTGACCAATGTGAGTCCGGAAGTCCAGCGACAGATCGACGAGCTCTTTGCCGATACACGCTCGCTGCTGGGAAAATACCTGGATCCCAACCGCGTGCAACAGTTGCAGACGCAACTGGAGGAGGCCCGCCGACAGGCGGCATCCGAGGAAATCGCGGAATGAGGCCGGAAGTTGAATCCGGCGCAAACGTCAATTAGACTGGGCTGATCTCGACGAGCACCTCAGACGAACCGACGTGAAAACCTCCTACATATGAAACCGGTCGTGGAACCGTCGCCAGCACAACCGCCGGCGGTGATCTCGGAACTCTCGTCTTCGCGAGATCGATCAAAGCGGAAGGAGTCGTACTGGTCGAATGCGCGGCTGCGCCTGTCCGTGCGCACGGGGCAAGAGGAGAAGTCGGTGATCGTTCCCCGACCGGTAGCCGTCGTGGGCTCCGATCCTCGCTGTGACATTGTTCTGGCCGGATCGCGGATTCCTCCGCGGTGCTTCTGCGTGATCGCCGTCAATGGCGTGCTGCTGGGGTCCGTGCTTGTCGACGGTTCACATTCTTCCATCGCAAGATTCCGACGACTCACGCTGCAACGTTCCCTCCGTTTGGGTTGCTATCAGTTAAAAATCGCGTTGCTTCCAGAAGCCGACGGCCAAGAACCACTTCTTGACCACTCGGATGAAACGGCATCGGAAGACGGTCAGGAAACCGTGAGCACGTTGCAGTGGAAAACGGGCTGCGTCCGGCATCAGTTTGATCTGCCGCGGGGAGTTCCGATCCTGGTTGGGCGTCGCGCTCCTTGTCATCTGCAGATCGATGACGCGATGATGTCATCAGTTCACTGCCTTCTTCTGTCACTTGGGAAAAACTTGTGGCTCGTGGATCTCTGCAGCCGAAACGGAATGTCCATCCGGCACCGGCGCGTCGCTGCCGACGCGATTTCACGTGGTCGATCGTTTCGCATTGGAAAAACGCGAGTGCGATGGCTGCCAGGACGGACCGATCCGTCAGCGTTGCAAGTCACCGCCGAGGCGAAGGATCGTCGGTGGCGGGAGCTTCGCGAAGAAGTCGCTCAATGTCGGGCCGAGTTGGAGGTTTTCGAAGCGGAGGTGCTCCGGTTGCGAGCGGTGCGCGATCAGTGTCTGGAAGCCAAGCAACAGTGGATCCAACAGCAAGAGGAACTGGCGCGTCAGCAAGAGGACTGGCAGACACGGCAACAGCAGGAGGCAGGTCAGTTGTCGCAGCGGGCGGAGGAATTGCACGCGGAACAGGCGTCGCTCGCTCGAGTGCAACAGGAATGGTACGAGCAACATTCGCGCGTCGTCGAGCAGTGGGAGAGCTCCACCAGGGCGCAGATTGCGGAACTGGAGGCCCACCAGCAGGCGCTGCAGCAACGAGAAGATGCCTGGGCCGCCGAACGAGATTCCGAGCTGCAGCGCCTGCAGCTGCAGTCAGAGCAACTGCAATCCGATCGGGCGGAAGTCCTTGCGCAGCGAGAGGAGCTGGAACGCTGTGCACAACGAATTCAACAGGACGCACAGAAGCGGTCCGAGACGCAGAAGCGACTGCAAGTCGAACTGGCAGAAGCGAAAAGCCAGTTGGCGAAGATGCAACAAGAACGTGAGCGGTGGTTGGTGCAACGGATTCGGACTCAGCGTGCACTCAAGGCGCGGGAAGAGGCAGCTAACGTCGGTGAAGATCAACTGGCACAAATCGCCGAACGCCTCCGTGTGTGGGAGACCCAACTCCGCCGGCAACAGCAGGAACTGCTCGACCAACGTCGACGCGATCTTAGCCTCTCTGCACCCGAGACCGCTCCGGAAACGGTAAGCGATGATCTGACGACCGTGGAATTCTGGAGCACGGCGGGCGCTGCCGACTCCACCGCGTCGGCAGAAGGTTGCCTCTCGCTGTCGGACTTTGACGACGTGCTGGACGAAGTGTTGCAGACGACGGAACCAGCTGATCCCAAGGCCGCGACACAGCGTCTCATGCCTGAATGAACGGCCGATCATCTTCCCTTCGGGACAGAATCGCTACTTCGCCATCAGGATCTGCACCATCCAGTCGCCTTCGAAATCTGTCTTCTTCGGCTGCTCATCGCCGGCCAAACCGATGCGGGAAAACTCGCCCCCCGTGCTGGTGTCGTAGCTGACATACACGCCCTTGGTTCGTTCGGCATGAAAGTCCAGGACGACCCAGAATTCTTTGGGGACCTCGACTGCTGCCTTGAGCCGCACCGTAACCCATTTGTTGGTGCCACGCTTGAATAGACGGTACGGTGCGGCCTCGGTGTGGAGAATCTCTTCGCCGTCGCCACTCAAGAAGGTGATTTCGAAATCCTCATCCGGCGGCTTAGGAAGGCCGTACCGCGAAGCGTGGATTTTGACCCCGCGGACCAAGCGATAACCCTCCGGCGCCGTGAAGCGGATCATTTCGCCGGTCCCGCCCAGACTCTTCTTGCCGTCAGCCTTGTTGTCGCCGTATTTCAACAGGCCGGGGGCCGTTGCCGCTTGCGCTATAACTCCAGCGCCGAGTAAACCACTCCACGCGGCTCCGATCGCGAGGAAGAAAAGGGCTCCACGCACATCCTTCCGTAGCTTTCGGTCGATCTGTCGGATCATGGCGATCGCGCCTCCAAAAAAAGAATGAGTTGCCGGGCTGCACCGAATTGTATCCTTCCCGCGCGGTTGCGTACACGGGACCCTGGTTGGCCGCCCTGCGCATCCGCGAGCTCGTTGTTTTTCGGCTATCTGAAGGATCATCGGAATCGTACCGTAACCGGAGGCGTCGTGGTGTCGCAAGAAATGGGTCGCCCTGCCGCCCGTTGCGTTTTTTGACTCGAAGTGACGATGTTGCCGTGTGCTCTCGGCAACCGTATAACGAGTGTGGTGAGTGCCCAAGATGTGGGATGCCGGCGACGGGACTCTTCGGGAAATTGCCAGTTCCTCAGTGCTTTGACTTATCTTGGAAACGGAACCGTTGATGCAGAACGAACGGCAACACGCCCATTTTCTATCGGGGACCTCCATTGAGATCGTGCACACGATCCGGCTGGCGAAGCCGCCACAGTACGTCATCTTTGACTTTGACGGAACCCTGAGTCTGATTCGCGAGGGCTGGCCCAAGGTAATGGTTCCGATGATGGTGGAGTTCCTCCTCGACACAAACACCGACGAAACGGAATTGCAGCTTCAGCGGCTGGTGCACGAATTCGTGATGGAACTGAACGGCAAACAGACGATCTACCAGATGATTCGATTGGCCGAGGAAATCAAGCTTCGTGGGGGCGAGCCGAGGGATCCGTTGGCCTATAAGCGTATCTATCATGATCGGCTGATGGAACGCATCGCCACGCGCCGCGAGTCGTTGCGAAGTGGCGCAATCGCTCCGGAGCAACTTCTCGTGCCGGGCAGTTGCGAGCTGTTGTGCCAGTTGCAAGAGCAGCAGGCCAATCTGTATCTGGCGAGTGGCACGGATGAACAGTTCGTGCGGGAAGAGGTCCAGTTGTTGCGGTTGGATCCGTTTTTCGGGGATCACATCTACGGCGCCCGTGATGACTACAAGGCCTTTTCCAAAGCGATGGTGATTCGACGGATTTTGGCTGAGAATCACGTCGCGGGCGAGCGGTTGCTCGGGTTTGGTGACGGATACGTGGAAATCGAGAACGTCAAGGCAGCAGGTGGCACCGCCGTCGCCGTGGCCAGTGATGAAGCCGGCCGCAGCGGTCAGCCCGATCCGTGGAAACGGCAACGGCTGATTGGAGTGGGGGCCGATTTGGTGATTCCCGATTTTCGCGAATCGGATCAATTGATTGCATTTCTGTATCACTCGTCTTAGAGATCGTTGACTTTTTGATCAGGTAAGCGACCGACAGAAGTGGATGGAAGCTGGTGGTCGGTAGATCGCCCTCGGTTCGTGGCTCTGGCAGACTGTGGCGGAGTTGCGAATCCCGGACACATCCTTCCGCGAGTCGACGCGAGGCGCAGGGAATCCAGAAAGGAAGCCGACGATGCCGTACCCTAGACTCGACCGATTCCAGATTCGCATGGAACCGCTCGCTGCCCGTGAAAACCGCAAATTCATCGAACAGGATCACGTCGCGCCCACCTCTGTACCCCGACGTCTGTCAGCTGCTGCGCAGCTGGTGATGGACGAGTTGGCGCAACGCATCCAAGCGGCGCGCGACAAGAAGCGGCCCGTGATCGTGGCTTTCGGCGCGCATGCGATCAAGAATGGACTGGGACCTGTTCTGCTGCAATTGCTGCAGGGCGGCTGGATAACGCATTTGGCCACGAACGGCGCGGGGATCATCCACGATTGGGAATTCGCATTTCAAGGGAAAAGCTGCGAGCAAGTTGGGCCGATGGTCGCGCAGGGGCGGTTCGGGAATTGGCAGGAAACCGGTTTCTATCTCAACCTGGCACTCAACGTGGGCGCTTACGAAGGGCGAGGGTATGGCGAAGCCGTTGGTGCGATGATTCACCAGGAGGGCTTGTCGATCCCGCGACCGGAGGAGCTGGAGTCGGTGGTCCACCACGAACTGTGCGAGGATCCATCCCGCGCCGCGGCCGCAGCAGACCTGCTGGCGGTGGTGCGGCGGTTCGCGTTGGAACCGGGATGGATTTCCATTCCTCATCCGTGGAAACAATACAGCGTACAGGCTGGCGCTCTGGCTGCCCAAGTACCCTTCACCGGGCACCCGATGATTGGACATGACATTATTTACAATCACCCGATGAACTGTTGTGCCTGCCTGGGACGTGCTGCCGAGCGAGATTTTCTGACCTTCGCGGACAGTGTCCGCCAATTGGAAGGCGGCGTGTACATCTCGATCGGCTCCGCGGTGATGAGTCCCATGGTTTTCGAAAAATCCATGTCGATGGCGCAGAATTTGGCACTGCAACAGAACCAGCGGATTAAAAATCATTATCTGTTGGTCACCGACCTGGCCGCATCCGATTGGGACTGGACGCAAGGCGAGCCCCCGGAAGAGAACCCCGCCTACTACCTTCGTTACAATAAGTCATTCAGCCGGATGGGTGGGACGATGCGGTACCTGCAGGCTGACAATCGGGATTTCTTGTTGACGCTCAATCAGTTGCTGAACAACGTGGGGTCGGCATGACGATGGAGTCGTTCTCTGTGGATCAACTGGCGGAGCGAATCGCCCGCTTTCCGAATTGCCGCGTCGCCGTGCTCGGCGACTATTTTCTTGACAAGTACCTGGATGTCGATCCGGTGCTGGAAGAGGTGAGCGTCGAAACGGGGCGACCGGCCCACCAGGTTGTGGGCATCCGCTGTAGTCCCGGTGCTGCCGGCACGGTGGTGAGTAATCTGATGGCGCTTGGCGCCCGTGATGTCCACGCGATTGGCTTTCGCGGAGACGATGGCGAAGGCTATGATCTGGAGCGGCAGATGCGGCTTCTGGGTTGTTGCTGTGAGCATTTCCACGTCGTCGCGGAGCTTTCGACGCCGACCTACCTCAAACCGCGCGATACCGAGTCGGAAGGGCTCGCGGCGGAACACCCGCGTTATGACACCAAGAACCGCCAGCCGCATCCGGCGGTTGAGCCCCGGATGCTTCAATCGCTGGAAGAACTGCTGCCAACAGTCGACGCCGTGATCGTGCTCGACCAGGTCGAACAGCCGGAATGTGGTGTGATCACCGCCAACGTTCGCGCGGCACTTTCTCGCTACGCACGGCAATACGCCCAGACGGTTTTTTGGGCGGACAGTCGACGAAGAATTCACGCGTTCGAAGGAGTGATCATCAAGCCGAACCAGTTTGAGGCGGTGGGTTTCGAGAATCCGAAACCGGGAGATGAAGTGGACCTGCCAACGTTGCGGGCGAGTTTGCCGCAACTCCGTGCCCGCAATCAAGCTCCGGTGGTCGTTACGCTGGGGGCCCGCGGAATGCTGGTCAGCGATCCCCAGCCAACATGGGTTCCCGGTGTTCAACTCTCCGGGCCCCTTGATCCCACCGGCGCCGGTGACAGTGCCACCGCGGCGACCGTTCTTGCGCTGTGTGCCGGCGCATCGCTGCCCGAGGCGGCTCTCGTCGGCAATCTGGTCGCCTCGTTGACCGTGCAGCAGTTGGGAACGACCGGCGTCGCTCGACCCGAGCAACTGGCCCCACGATGGGAAATGTGGCGACAGCAACAAGCCGAAGCCTGAGCCCCCTGGCCTAGTCGTCCGGATCGCTGCGCCGGGGGATGGGAATCGGTCGGGATCGGATTCGAGGGAGCCATTCTGCGAGCGCTTCTCGCTGGGCGGTCGGCGAGCCGGCGAGCAACGCTAGGCCGGGATCGGTTCCCAGGACCGTTTGGAAAGCTGTCAGGAGTTGCTGGAGCGAAATCAGGTCGTTTCGCTGATAGAACCGCATCTCGCTCAATGCGGCTAAGCGGGGATCGCCAGACGTGCGACTCAGTTGCCTTACGCGACGGGCGGCGTGTCGCGGCTGCAACTGCGCGGGAATGGGTTGCGGACGCAATTTCTGTGTGACCAATTCCTCCAACTCCAGCGCGACTTGCGGAATGGGGTCTTCGTACAGCGGGTCCTGTCCAGCTTGCTGGCGGCGGAGGTAGCTGATCCGAGGACCTTCGTACAGCGGTCGGCGCCCGACAACATCGATCACATTGACGGAGACCACGTGGAATGACGCACTGCGCCGCGGCAGACGTTCTTCCACAACGAACAAGACCAAGCAGTCGACCCCCTCACGCCGCGCCACCTGCTGCAGCGTGCTTGAGTCGGCGGCGCCGAGAAAGGTCGGCCCGAGAAATGCGCGCGCGGCATCGGCTTGTGCCGGTCCCGCTAAAGAAACCGGAGGAGGCAGAAAAGGGGGGATCGAATCGAGTAACTGCAACACGGGCGGCGCCATTTCGCCCACGATCCGTTCCAGTTCCTTGCGTTGGCGCGACCATGCATTCGGATTCGAATCGTCGGCGAGCAGACGCTGCAACGATTGACGGTCCGAGCCGATGTAGTCCAAGCCAATGCCCAAGCGGACCGCAATGGCGGGTCGGCGTAGCCCCGGGATCCACCGAAACCATTCGTTGGGTCCGGATTCTCCGGTCAGATAGGCAGCGTGACAGTAGCGGATCGCTTCCGGTTCGAGGCCTGCTTCCGCGGCGATTCGTGCCTGCGCGGAAAACTCGGCGGCCGTCCGACGCGCCGTGCCACCGGATCGAGCGGAGGTCGCGTTTCCGGAGGAATCGATCGAGGTGGCGAGACGGTTTGCGGAAGCCTGGACGATCGAACTGCTCGTCGCAGAGGGTTCGGAGGGCGCGGATGCCAATTCCGCTGTGGCCATTTCCCCCATCGCGGAAGCCGGCATCGGTTCGCCTCCGTCGATCGTAAAAATCCCGCGGATCGCTCTGTCATCCAGACCGGTCGGAATTCGTGCGAGTCGACCGCCTCCGAAAACCGCAAAGAACCCGTCGCTTCGCAGCCCGCCCAACCGGGCCGCAAGTTGCGTGTTCCCAACTTGCAGGTCGCGGGGCTCGGTCCAGGGCACGGCGATCGAGTCATCCGCCTCGACCAGAATCACGGTATTCTCTGCGCCGTCCTCCCAACGCTGGGGACGCAGCCCTCGCTGTCCGGAGAACGGCGTCGTTGTGCCGCAGGGCAGGAGGTAGTTCGTGTGGGTGTCGCACCGCTCCGGAGATTGATAGACCGAAGGAATCGACGCCAGCAAGGCCTGATTGTGCGGATGATTCCAGGGCTTGTCGCGTTGGAATTGCTGATAGAGCGCTTCGTATCCTAGGTAGGGTAACAATCGGACGCGCCAGCTCAGCAAGGGCTCGCCCGCTTTTCCGTAGATCGCCGGTGTCGGGTAAGTTCCTTCCGCGCGAAGATACGCTTCCATTGCCTGGCTGATGAGGCGCATGTGGTCGAGCGTCATTTGGCGGCGTTGGGCGACCGACAGGTGTGGGTCGAACGTGAGGGAATCGGCAAGTCGGTTGGGTGCTGCCTCCGAAGTGCGGACGGGTGCGGCAGTCGATCGCACTGGACTTGTGTCATCCGATGCCGCTGAAGAGGATTGTGGGACGGACGGCGCGGAGACGGCTGGAGCTGCCGGTGCCGGCCCAACAGCGTTTGCTCGCTGTGGGCCCGGGGCAACTTGCGACGTAGGCGGAGCGGTCTGCGGTGCCCGCGGTGGATCGTCGTCGTCGGAAGGCCGTTGAATCGCATACTTCCGCATGTCATTCTGATCGATTCCACCACAACCCGGAAACGCTGGCAGCGCCAGGAGCAAAACGGCCAGGATGCTTGGGGCCTCGGCCCACGGGCTTCGTGTACGCCTGATCGGTTTCACTTGTTGCTCCCTGATCTTCCTTTTCCCCATTGCCGCGACCCGCACGCCCCAGGGGAATTTCCCACCACCGACTCGCAGAGTCCTTCATCATCGTCCGACGACGAAATGTTGCACGAGTCCGTGTTGTTCTGACCCTCCGCCCGTAATGAGGATCTCATCTGCCGCGAGTTCCTCGGCCAAGTACGCGTCCAACGTTCGTTGCGTGGTGGCCATTAGCTCCGCAAACAGAGGCGTCAGTTCCTGATCGACTTGATAGAGCCAGGGCGTGCCGCTGAGCCGCCGCCGCAAGATTTCCACTTTGTCGCGCGGCAACTGGAACCTGGTTGTCAGCGCGCGGTTCATTTTTTCGGTGCCGATCGCGAGGCTGCGATAACGAATCGACAGCTCCGAAGCCAGGACGAGATTCGTGGATTCGGTTCCCACTTCCAGGATAGCTAAGGATGGCCGGGAATCGGCGGCCGTGTCAGGAGACCAGAACTCGTGGGCCGCCGCGTTGTAGAGCGCCAGGCAATCGCTTTGGATGGCGACGGGTTGAATCGGCGATTGGTCAAACGAATCCAGCAAACGACGAAGATGGACTTGCCGTGCGGCCAGCAGCGTGACCGATTGCATCCGCTCTGCACCGGCATCGCTCGGCCAGAGGTGCCAGTCAAAGTGGATCTCTTCCAACGGCACGGGGATTTGCAGCTTCGCTTCGTACGCGACCGCGTCGTTCAGTTTCGCCGCCTTGATGCGGGGAATTTCGAAGGAGCGTCCGAGCGACCGCGGTCCGGGGAACCCCAGCACCGCGTGTGCTTGCGATATGGCGAACTGCTCGACGAACCGCTGGACCGTGTCGCGGCAGATTTCGGTAACTTGTTCATCATTCTCGGCAGTATTCAGCGGGCGCCGATGAGGAATCTGGGCCGTCTGCAGGATCTGGATTCGATCGCCGGTCGAGTGGCGCGCCAGTTCCACGGCTTTTAACGTACACGTGCCCAGATCGATGCCCCAGACCGGATTCCAAGAGGGGCGTCTACGGAAGGACGTCCAAGATTGGCGCCAGGAACGAGGTGGGGATGGCAGCAGATTGATGGCAAGTCGAGCGGCGCCAAGGCCCTGCAGCGCCAGGCCGTAGGCGAGGATCAGCGGGCTGGTAAGCGGCCCGTCGTGGGCGAGCACTTCGGCGCCCCGAATCCCACGCCACCATCGAACCGGGTAGCCGATCGGTGTCGACTCGGGCAGCCCCTGCCACGGGATCGGGAAGTCGCACATCGGGCGGCGGTGCCTGTCGTCGGCGCGCCAAATCCTCGCCCTGACGTCGTACGCTTCTATCCTGGGGTTGCCATCGGCTGAGACGCTGGGCGATCGCGGCCAAGGGACGCGTCGCGAACGGCGCGGTCGCGCAGTTGGCGGGCCATCCATCCGAGTTCCTGCACGGTGTGGAAGGCTTTCTGCTGATCGGCCGGCAGGGAATTCACCTCGATGCCAGCGAGTTTGCGCGCTGCCTGTTCGTATTGGTGTGCCGCGATCAGCTCGCGGCATTCGCGAAGTCGTTGCCGAGCCGACCGGGCAACGCGCTGGTCCTGGCGCTGCTGCAGATCACAGGCCAGCCGCGCTAATCGGGAATCCCGTGGTCTCAATTCCAGCAACCGACGAACTTGCGGCAACAGTTGACCATAGTCGTTGGCTTGATGAGCTTGGCGAATGGAAGTCGTCAGGTCGCGGATTTCCCGCAGAGTCGTGTTGACTTGTTGCCAAGCCTCAAGCATGGCGTCGTTGCGCAGTCCGGGGGCGATCCGTGCCAGTTCGTGGAACGCGCCGTGGTAGTCCTGTTCGGCCAGTCGTGTTCGTGCGGCCTGGAAAATGACCTCGGCCTCTTGCTGTCGGTCGATCTGTTCCTGCTGCCACCGTTCCATCGTTCGGGCGGCCGCCTCAACGTGCGACTGCAAGCGGGAGTCGTCCTGGCTGTCGATGCGACGCAACCGGTCGATCGCCGCGCAATACATTCCTTTGCTGCGCAGACTTTCCGCCTTTTCGCGGTGTGCTGCGAATTCGAGCAATCGTTGTTCGAACGCTTGCTGCACGTGACCTCCGCATTGACCGCAATAGACAACGTCGCAGCTGTTTCTTTCGCCGCACATCGGACAGGGCTCCCACAGCCGCTCTCCGCAAGTCCCGCAAAAGCGATGGCCGGCCGCGTTCGCTTGTTGGCAGCTGCGACAGATCGTCGGTCGCGAAGTGTCTTGGTCCGAAGTCGCACTCATGAAAGGATCATTCTCCTGGCGTCATCGGCGTGGTCGTGCTGACCAACCGATCCGCAACCGCAAAGTCTACGCGGAGCTTCAGCTGAGGGATTCGCGGGTGATCGAATTGCAGCAGGAGTTCTCCCGTCTCCGTTCCCTGGTGCCGACAAGCGGCGGTTTGGGGGGGAATGATGATTTCGAGGTTGAAAAGTCCCAGGCCGTTGGCGACACCGGTGACGGGTGTCAGCGATGCGTTCAGAAAGGTTGGATTGGCCAGCACGGTGTGCAGGCGAATGTCCGGCTCCGGATCGCGGGTTTTGACCAGCAGGCGGTGCCTTGTCCCGTTCGCGGATGGGATCACGCCGAGGCGGACGGTTCCCGTGTGATCGACGCCGGGGCCGTAAACAGCCAAACGACGCAGCACCTTACCGCGAAGTGGCAGCTCGTACTCCTTCGCTTCGAGAGACGGCTGTTGCGGATCGATCCGGAATCGGACCCAATGTTGAAAGTCACCGGTGGGCAGATCGTCAGGCAACGTGATCTTCAGCCGATAACCGGCGCGGGCCTCCAACTCCGTCAGGTCGCCAGGAGAGGCTTCCGTCAGTTCCCATTGGATTCCCTCCAGGGAGGATTCGAGCTGGTCGATCGTGAAATGGTCCCACACTTGGGAGGCGATCGTTGTGCTGGTGATCGGTGTCTTGTCGGGACCGATCCCGGGCAGCACCAATTCCGGCGGAACGGCCGTGACGTGAACCAGGACGCTGCCCTCGATCGACAGTCTCAATTCCGGCTGCTGCGGATCGTTCGTCGTAACCGTCGCCGATTCGAGAAAATGTGCTTTGTTTTCCGCAGTTTGCCAACGCACGCGGATTGAGGCTTCGCCGCCCGCCGGCACGGGATCCTGGGGTGTTTCACTGATCGTGCATTTGCACGTCGAACGCGTCGGCCCAAATCGCAGCGGCCCGGTGCCTTGGTTGCGGACGACAAACGAATGCTCACCAAACGAGAGCGGATCCATGTGTCCGAAATGAAAATGTGATTCTTCGACAACGACCTGCGGGGTTCCTTCGACAACGACCGCCGCCAGGGCGCCGCGTGATTCGTGCTCGGCGGAGGGCGATGGTTCGGCGCGTGATTCATCGGTGATGGGCGGCGGAGAATCGGAATTTGGAGCGGGCCGGGAGACCGGTTCTGGCGGCGCGTCGCAGGCCAAACCGGACACCCAACAAGAGATCATCAGGAGGAAGAGGCAATTCGTTGACTTGGTTCGCATGGATGGCCGATCGCTGATGGGACGGAAGCAGGAACGAAAGGGTGGCTGGAGCGAGGCGCAGCTCCAACCACCCACGCACAGCGGCCGGTCCCCTGTGCTCATCATCCCCGAGATGGTCGCGCGAAATCCTATTCGAATACCTTGTAGCCGCTGGGGCTGACAAGGAACACACCGTTGAAGATTTCGCTGGCGGGTAGTTCGACATTGCTGTCGCGATACCCGATTAAGCCGTACTGTGCTTCGGTCAGGTTGTTGGGAACCGGGAAGCCTGGGTTGAGGTACTTGTCGCCGTTGACATCGTTGAACACCTTGACGCTTCCATCCGCCATCAAGATGTTGCACGTGCCGCCGCGACCGCCGCCGTGCAGGGCGAACCAGTCTCGCGTGTCCTGCAGGTAGGAGCTGGTCGACTCGGTCGGCGCGGGAATGCTGCCGGCCGCCTCGGCTGCCGCTTGGACCGACAGATCGCCGGCCTGCTGGATCAGGTTGAGTGTCTGCGAGCCGCTATCCCAATAGGCCGGACCGTCATTGAAAGCTTCCGTCAACAACTCGCCCTGCGTCAGGAACTGCTTGGATTCGGTGCTGTTGTTGGCAAACGGATCCGGCGTCGTGCCGTCAGCCAAGAACGGCCCATACTGGATGTCGGCACGCAAGACAGCCTCATCCGCATCCCCCGGCGCGGCGTCACCGAGGAGTGCCACGTTTGAGGTGACCACGGGCGAGGTTTCCAGAAGGCGACGATTCAGCGGTCCGCGCGTTGTGCTCAAACCTTTCAGGCCCTGCTTGGTCGAATCGCCAATCGATACGATTGTGGGAGGGCTTGTCGACGTGTTGACATTCACCTTCGCCGCACTCCGAACCATGTGCCAGCTCGCCGCATAATTCGTATTGTAGCCTTTGTCCAGGAACGCTCGAGCGACCAGCGCCGCACGTTCTGCCGTGTTGACGCCGGTGTTTGCGAAATTCCCGGAGCCTGTCGTCCCGGCCATTCCTGCCCACTGGGGCGCTCCGCAGATGCCCGAGTTCAGGCGAGCCAGGGGAGCACCATCTTTGGCGTCCGTCGTGTCATTCCCGAGCAAGTCGTTCAGTTTCTCGGGACCACGCAACGGGTTGGAGGGGCAGAGCATTTCGCCCGGTAGCGCGGCGTTGATGTTCACCAGGTCGGCGACCCAGCCCCACGTGTCCATGCACCCATCGCGACGAAAGTCGCTGGCACCGGTGCAAAGGCGTTCTTGTGGGTCGCGGTCGGCAAAGATGTGCAGGCCGATTCCGATCTGGCGAAGGTTGTTTTGACATGCAGCCGAACGTGCGGATTCCCGGGCGCGGGAGATCGCTGGCAACAGCAGGGCCACGAGCACGCCGATGATGGCGATCACCACCAACAATTCGACGAGCGTAAAACCGGTCTTCTTTCGATTCATCATCCATTACTCCCTCAGATAAGAAAAAGAGCTACGACATTGCACGGATTCCAGTTGACCATCGCTACAGCGAGCCCAGCATCGCTCCGCTGAAGATCTCCTCTCGTGACACTTCCACCGTTTCCGATTGAAACCCAGCGACACCGCTCCGAAACCCATTGTTGAGTTGCCCATCGCCATCTCGATCTTCGAATGACCGCGCACTTCCGTCCGCCATCAGAATGTTGCTGAGCCCGCGATGCACCGGCGCAAAGCCGCGGTAGCTTTGCAGCGTTTGTTTTTTCCACACAGCCCACCAGCCGTCGGGGCCCTCGCGTGACGTCCCATCTGCGAACGAGGGGCTCTCTCCCGTGTCCTTTCCGCAGAGGGCCCGGCGTGAAGGTTTGGCTCACGAATGTCCCCTCGGGAAAATCCCCCAGCGTTTGCTGCAGAGTGCCGGTTGTTGCGCCACACCCGAGAAACGGAACAGTCGAGGACGGAACTCGGGACGAGTCCAGAAACGACTGGTGCAGCGGACCGCCGGTCGCCGTTCTCGAAAGTAGCGAGTTGGGACATCCCTTTCGGTGGCTGGCTACGTTGCCGCCTCGATCCAAGCGTGGTCGCGAACGCACGAGTATCCAGCTCGCGGTGTAATTCGTATTGAAGTGCGGCTTGATGATCTCCTCTTGCACCAGCACTCGCCGTTCCTCCGAGGCGGCTTCCAATTGTGATTTGACGATTCGGTAGCAGGGATTCACCGTTTTCGTTCCATCGGGCAAGGCCTGCGGCGGCTGGCCCAGACGGTCGACGCACGAATCCAGGTGAGATGCGTCCAAAGCGAGCAAGTCGTTAAACGTCTCGCTGACGCGAGCCGGGTTCGAGGGACAGAGCATCTTGCCGGTCGGAATTGACAGGGAATTCAGGTCGGCGACCCAGCCGATTTCTGTAACGGCTCCGTCCCGCTGCCAGTCGAACGCTCCGGTGCAGAAGTACCCCTTTCGCTGCTCCGCGTGAATCGCCAACCCTACACCGAACTGCCGCAGGTTGCTCAAACAGTTTGTCGAACGGCTGGATTCGTGCGCGAAGTTCAACGCGGGCAAAAGCAAACCGGTCAGAACACCGATGACGGCAATGACCACGAGGAGTTCGATCAGGGTGAATCCGATCCGAACACGTTCTGGGCCGCTTCGACCGTGGCTGCTCTGTCCGCCGCGAAACAGACTTTCGCAAAATGGCGTGTCGCCTTTCACAATTGGGGAAAACCTACGTGCGAGACCGAGACGAGGTGCATTCATTGCCTTGTGTCCTCGAACAGGCGCAGGATACCGCCGGACGGGGCATCGACTCTGCATAACCTCAGTCTCACCACAGTCTTTAAGGTGTGATGATCTCCCGGTTAAGTCGCTATCAAGAATCGATGGCGAAGGAGTGATGGTTCTGTGAAGGTCCTGCAAAGCGGCAGCACCGTTTGGGCTTCGAGCCGAGATGCGCGTCACCCGTCGAATGCGAGTGCATGGTTCCTACCGACGGCAGGAACCGAGATCCTGCTTTAGCTGTTGGCCATCAGCAGGTAGGTTACCAGGGCGCCGGTCAGCAACGACAGCGGGATTGCAATCGCGAGCGCCTGTGCCACGGCGCTGCACCGATGGACGGCGCCATCCGGCGGGGACCGGGGGAGGGACCGGCACGACCGGACGATCGTACAGATAGTCCGTGTCCTGTCCGACACCCGTAACGGGGTAGGTACCTTGCGATCCTTGCGAGTTGCTGTCGCCGCCGGAAGCCTGGCCGTCGTCATTTTCCACCGCGTGCCGTGCTAGTTCCGTGAAATCGTCGACCGTATCCTCGCGACCGGTGGGCAGCGGAGGAGGGAGCCAGGGAGATTTTGTGAGCGTGGGGTGCGGCAAGGTGGTCTTCACATCCGACCAGGGTTCCAATCGCTGCGCAACTTCATCGGCCGTGGGGATGCGACGTTGCGGGTCCTTTTCCATCATGTCGGCGATCAAGTCGACGAACTCGTCGCTGATCTCCGGATTGAATTGGCGCGGATGCCAGGGTGTTTCCTCGCAATGGCGTCGCGCCTTCTCGCGCGTGCTGCCTCCCGGAAAAGGCACCTTTCCGGTGACGGCGTAGTAAAGTGTGCAGCCGAGCGAATAGATGTCGCTGACCGGCAGGACGATCTGCGGGGAGGTGATTTTTTCGGGCGCGAGATAGTCGGCGGTGCCCACGATCTTCCCGGACCGGGGGTCGTTGGGGCCTTCGTGCAGAAATCCCGCGAGACCCAGGTCCGAGACTTTCACAAGCCCATCCGGCGTGACCAGCAAGTTGCCGGGTTTCACGTCACGATGGACCAGACCCTCATGATGAGCGTAGGCCAGTCCCAACGCCGCCTGGATCATGACGGACGCCGATTGTTTCATCGTCAGCGGGCCTTGGGAGCGAACGAGGCGGCGCAGATCGGTTCCTGGCACGTATTCCGTAACGAGAAAATACACATTGCCGTCGTGCCCCGCATCGTAAGCGCGAACCAGATTGCGATGATCCAGTTTGGCCTGCGTTTGAATCTCCCGCTTAAAACTGGCAATAGCCTCCGGCGTGGATTTGCCTTGCGGTAAGACTTTGATTGCCACCTGACGGTCCATCATCTGGTGCACGGCGACGAAGACTTGCCCCATCCCCCCCTGCCCCAGCCAATCCGTGATCACGTACGGACCCAGGTTTAGTTTCGTGCGTCCCTGCTTCAACTGTTGTGCCTGATAAGGGGTCAGGTAGCCCATTGCGACCATTTGCTCGGCCAGTCGCTCGTCGCCCACCTCCACGGCCGGCAAGGCGTCGAGACCCCCTCGCTGACGGAGTTGCCCTAACGCCTCGTCAATTTGACCTTGCGTGACTTGGCCACTCAGAAGTGCCGAACGCACAAATGTCGAACTGGACGAGATCAAGATTACCCTCCCGAATATCCCTTCGTAGTAGTGTATCACCTCCTTCCTCACCCAACAGGTTTTTGGGCGTTCGGCCTGCGGGGCGGCTTCGGCAAGGGGCCAACGCCGGACGGCCCCGATTCATGCGCGATCGCTTCCAGCCCGACTCGGGCCTTCCAGGTCAACGGGAGGGCCAATAACGCGGGAGTGGGGCGACGATGGATAACCGGTTTTTCCGTACGGGATGGGTCAATTCGAGCTGGCGGGCATGTAGCGCGATGCCCTGGGCGAAGGGGACGGGACTGCCGTACTTTCGGTCGCCCAGGATGGGACAGTTACGCGCGGCCAGTTGTACGCGGATCTGATGTTTTCGCCCCGTCAGAAGCTCGACCTCGACCCATCCCCCGCCGGATCGACGTGGGAGGAATCGGTACCGCAGTCTTGCCTGGACGGCACCGGGAGATTGCGGTGCGCAAATCACCATCTTGCGCTGAGCCTCGGATTTCTCGAGCCAGTCTGTCAACTCGCCAACGGATGGCTGGAGGGGGTTTGCGATGAGCGCCCAATACTCTTTTCGCACTTCGCGTTCGCGAAACTGGCGTGAAAGACGAGCGGCAGCTTTCGATGTTCGCGCGAAGAGAGCCACACCGGTGACTAGCGCGTCGAGGCGACTTACCACACCCAGATAAACGTTGCCTGGTTTCTGATACTTCCGCTTCACATACTCGCGAGCCCATGTCAAGAGACTGGCCTCCCCGGTCGGTACTCCCATCGTGGCTAAGCCGGCCGGCTTGTTGATTGCCAGCAGATGGTTATCCTCGTACAGAATATCCGGCGTTCGCGAGACCATGTGCGTTGTCGAAGTCGGAAGGATTTACACCGAAACGGTGCCGAGCCGCACTATAACCCTCTCCATTGGACGGCAGCAAGGGAGAAGATGAAGACAGCTCGACCTTCGCTGATTCTTGCGAGCCAGTCGCCGCGGCGACGGCAACTTCTGGAGCAGGCCGGGTTCACCTTCCGCGTCGTGCCGCCAGATGATGACGCGGAATGTGGGATCTGCTCGCGAGAATCGCCCCCCGAACTCGTTTCGCGCTTGGCGTATCAGAAAGCACGGAGCGTGGCACGACGGACCTCCCAAGGCTGGATACTTGGCTGCGATACGGTTGTGGAATGTGTGGGGCAGATCCTCGGTAAGCCGCAGGATCGTGCCCACGCGCGGCAGATGTTGCGGTTGCTGCGGGGACGCGAACACCACGTCTACAGCGGTCTCTGTCTCTGGCAACGTCCCGACGACCACCGTTGGCTGGAGGTGGATCGGTCCAAGCTGCGAATGCAGTCCATCAGTGACCGACAATTGGAGGAGTATCTCGATACCGAGGCGTGGAGTGGCAAGGCGGGCGCGTTCGGCTTTCAAGACGGTTGGGACTGGATCGAGCTGGTCGAGGGCAGTGAGTCGAACGTGGTCGGCCTGCCGTTGGAACTGCTCGCGCAGTTGCTGGCCAAGGCGCGGCCCGAGTGAGTGGTTCGTGTCAACGGCGGGCCCTGTGGGTCGTTCGTACTCTGACGATTCTCACCCCTCGTCTTTGCTGCTCTTCGCCCGTCCGGCGAAGACGAAGCGTAAAGCACGTTGGACAGATGCGAGGACTAAGAGAAAATGCCTTGGTTTTCAGGAAAAAACCTTTGTACGGCGGAGTTGGGCAGGATATCATCAAGGGGTGCAAGTTGCATTGATGAGTCACTGTGTAACATTAACCACCGCGTAGTTGCCTCGAGAGACTTAGGAAAGCTGCCATGCGTCCCGTTTTATTTGCGACCCGTTCGTTATTCGTTGTAGCTGCTGTGTGTGCGCTGACTGCATTCGTGCCGTCCGTTCAGGGGGCCGTTGCACTTTCCGACTTGATCATGGAAGACGCATCGATCATTTCCGGAGATAAGCTTTTTGATCATTTCAGCTACACGGCGACCGGTGACATGCCGAGTGCCAGTAACGTCACGATCAGCGCGATCGACATCTCAGGCGATTACGGCATTCGAGTGTTCGGTTCCTTCATCGACATGAGTGGTGATGGTGCTTCCACGGCGAATCTTAGCTATCGCGTGTCGGTGTTGGACCCCGAGCTTGGCGTCAGCGGAGCAAGCCTGTATGCGAATCCAGCCGTGTTGAAGAGTGGCTACTTCACGATTGAGGAATCGTTTCCCTCGTTGCCGCTGCCCACGCAACTGGCGGTATTTGACGCCATTCCGGGTGGGATGAAACTGGCCGACACCGTCGGTTTGAACTCGGTCTATTCGTCGTTGAATGTCGAGCTCTCCTTAACGGGCGAGTCGACATCGGAGGTTGGGGCGGTCGACGCATCCTTCGTGGACCAGACGTTCTCGCAAGGCGTCGTGCCCGAACCGGGTTCGATGTTGATCTGGATGGGCAGCGCTCTGTTGTTTGGAATGGTCTCGATTGCCCATCGGCGATGGGTTCCCCATCTGGCCCGACCGGAGTGATTTCCGCTTCGAGCTGATTCGGTTGGTTCAAAAATAGACAACACGTACGACGCACTCGATTGTCGTACGTGTTTTTTCTTGGCCGAGAGAAGCCATTTCGCTGGGCAAGACTGGTAGGGCGCCGCAATCAACGGGAGCGGACGCTCACCAGGTTGTTGGCGATGCCGCGAGCCGCGACGCTTGCACGACAGGCTTCTTCTGCGTCAGGGGGCGATCAGCAGGCGGCTGGGCGCTTCGAGGTAGCCGATGACATCGTTCAGAAATCTTGCCGCGGCGGCGCCGTCGACCAGGCGGTGGTCGTAGGACAAGCTGAGCGGCATCATCAGGCGGACCTGGATCTCGTCGTCGATCACGACGGGCATTTTGCGCGACCGGCCGATCAACAGAATCGCCACCTCGGGCGGGTTGATGATCGGTGTCGAGTAACTCCCGCCGATGGCTCCCAGGTTGCTGATGGAGAACGTTCCGCCGCGGAGGTCTTCGATTTTGAAGTTATTGTTGTGCGCGTTGTCCGCAATGTTTGCGAGGGCGCGGGTGATTTCGGGAATTCCTAATTCATCGGCGCGGCGGAGGGCGGGGACGACGAGGCCTCGTTCCGTGTCGACGGCGATGCCGATGTTAATGTAATGCTTGTAGACGATCTGCTCATTGGCCGCGTCAAACGTGGCGTTCAATGTCGGATTGTTCTTTGAGCGCCATGGCGACGGACTTGATCACAAACGGCATCGTGGTCAGCTTCAGTCCACGAGAACCGTAGTCTGCCTTGCTCGCTTGTCGGATCTTTTCGAGCGCCGTGACATCGGCATCATCGAAGTTGGTCACCCGCGGGATGGTGGACCAGGACTCGTGCATCTTGCTGGCGATTGTCTTGCGAATCTTTGTCATTCGCTCGGCACGAATCGGGCCCCAGGCGTCGGTTGCGGCATCGGTTTTCGCGGATGACTCTGCGGTGGCCGCGGCGGAGGGCGAGGATTCTTCCGAGGAATGGCGGGGGGGCGCCTCTGCGGGGCCGGCAGGTTGCGGCTTGGCGGAGCTTCGAACCACCGCCAGCACGTCCTCTCGAGTGATGCGGCCACCGGGGCCGGTGCCCGAGACATGCTCGAGATCAACGCCCACTTCACGAGCGAGCCGTCGGATGGCCGGTCCGGCGGCGGCCAAACCTGGTGCCGACTCGGTGTCCTGCGGGGCGGGCGCCGGAGGGGCGTCGACCGGTGGAGCCTGCTGCGGCGGCGGTTGTTTCGCCGCTGCCGTTGTGCTGGTGGGGGGCTTCGACGCAGGCGGTGTCGGCGGGGAAGCCGCAGGGGGATCGGCGGGCGCTTTCCGCCGCGGCGGCTGGTTGGGGACTCGGAGGCGTCGGCGCTGCGGGGGCAGCTTCGGTTGCTTCGAGCGTTACGAGCAGGCCTCCGACGGGCACACTGTCACCGGCGGTGACATGGACTTTCAGCACTTTGCCGGCGTGCGAGCTCGGGATCGGAACGGTTGCCTTGTCAGTTTCGATTTCGCAGAGGGGCTGATCCTCGCTGACGACATCTCCTTCGGACACGAGCACATCCAGCACATCTCCAGATTCGATGCCGTCGCCCAGTTCTGGCAGTTTCACTTCGATTGACATGAGTCGGCCTTCTTACAGTGAGGATCAGGAGGTCAGGCGAACATCGGATTGACTTTGTCCGGGTCCACCTCCAGGTCGCGGATGGCCGCCGCTACGGTTTCCGCGGGGAGGGTTCCGTTTTCGTACAGTCGATGGAGTGCGGTGACGGTTACCGCGGCGGCGTCCACTTCAAAGTGCCGTCGCAGGTTTTCCCGCGTGTCACTGCGTCCCATCCCGTCGGTGCCGAGCGTTTCCAGTCCCCCGGGAATCCAGGGATTGAGCTGTTCCGGGACGGCTCGCACGTAATCGGATGCGGCGATGAACGGACCGGACGCTCCATCGATAACCTGCTCCAGGTAGGACATGCGCGGGGTTTGGCCGGGATGGAGTAGATTCCACCGGCGGCACTCTTGTGCCTCCCGCCGCAGTTGGCTGTAACTGGTGACACTCCACGCATCACTGGCAACGCCGTAGCGTTCGGCCAGGATCTTTTGCGCGTCGAGTACGGAACGCAGGATGGCTCCGCTTCCGAACAGCTGGACGCGGGGCGCGTTCTTCTTCGCGTCCTGTTGCGAGAGGCGGTAGATGCCGCGGACGATCCCTTCGGAAACACCCTCCGGTAGGGTTGGCATCGGGTAGTTCTCATTTTCGACGGTGATGTAATAGATCGCGGTCTCGCCTTCTTGGTACAGGCGTCGTAGGCCGTCAAAGATGATCACGGCCGTCTCGTAGGCATAAGCCGGATCGTAGGCCCGCACCGTGGGAAAGGCGATCGCGTTGAGTAAGCTGTGGCCGTCCTGGTGCTGCAGGCCTTCTCCGTTGAGCGTCGTGCGACCGGCAGTGGCGCCGATCATGAATCCCTTGGCGCGCATGTCCGCCGCGGCCCAGATCAGATCGCCGATCCGCTGGAAGCCAAACATCGAATAATAGATGAAGAACGGGATCATGTTGATGCCGTGCGAACTGTAGGCGGTTCCGGCCGCATTGAACGAGGCCATCGAGCCAGCTTCGGTAATGCCTTCCTCCAGGATCTGTCCGTTCTCGGCCTCCTTGTAGTACATCAGCTGGTCGGAATCGACCGGTTCATACAATTGTCCCGCGTGGGCGTAGATGCCGACCTGGCGAAAGAGTGCCTCCATGCCGAAGGTCCGCGACTCGTCCGGTACGATCGGCACGATGTACTTCCCGATCTTCTTGTCGCGCAGCAGATCGCTGAGCAACCGCACGAAGCCCATCGTGGTTGACAGATCGCCGCCGATCTTCTTCATCGTTCGCTCGTAGTCGGCTAGCGTGGGGACATCGATCTTCGGAGCGGTGGTGGGGCGTGACGGGACCGGTCCTCCCAAAGCTTTGCGGCGTTCCCGCAAGTACTTTAGTTCGACGCTATCCTCTGGTGGGCGGTAGAACGGCGCGTGGATGACGTCTGCGTCGGCGATCGGAATTCCGAATCGGCTGCGAAATTCGCGCAGTTCGTCTTCGTTGAGCTTCTTCTGCTGGTGCGTGATATTGCGGCCTTCCCCCGCCTCGCCCAGCCCGTAGCCTTTGACCGTCTTGGCCAGGATCACAGTCGGCTGACCCTGATGCTCGACCGCCGCCTTGTACGCGGTGTAGACCTTTTCCGGATCGTGTCCGCCGCGGCGCAATTTCTCGAGTTTCTCGTCGGAATAGTTCTTCACCAGATCGAGCAGCTCGGGATACTTGCCGAAGAAGTGTTGCCGAATGTAGGAACCCGGCATGACGGTGTATTTCTGATACTGGCCGTCAACGACTTCCGCCATCCGCCGCATCAACTGACCGGCCCCGTCGGCCTCCAACAACGGATCCCAGTCGTTGCCCCAGATGACTTTGATCACGTTCCATCCCGCGCCGCGGAAAATGCCCTCGAGTTCTTGAATGATCTTGCCATTGCCACGCACCGGGCCGTCGAGTCGCTGGAGGTTGCAGTTGATGACGAAGATCAAGTTGTCCAGTTGTTCTCGCGCCGCGAGCGTGATTGCACCCAGTGTCTCCGGTTCGTCGCACTCGCCGTCGCCCAGGTAAGCCCAGACACGTTGCGCACTGGTGTCCTTGAGGCCCCGATCCTCCAGGTAACGATTGAATCGCGCCTGATAGATCGCCATGATGGGTGCGAGCCCCATGGAGACGGTGGGGTATTCCCAGAAGCCGGGCATCAGCCAGGGATGGGGATAGGATGAAAGTCCGCCGTCCGGGTGGAGGTCCTGCCGAAACGCTTCGAGATTCTGCTCCGTCAACCGGCCCTCCAAGTAGGCGCGTGCATAGGGGCCCGGCGAGGCGTGTCCTTGCATGTAGATCTGGTCACCGTCATACCCCGACTCGCCCCGACCTCGGAAGAAATGGTTGTAACCCACTTCGTACAGCGTGGCGGCGGAGGCGAAGGTGGAAATGTGTCCCCCAATCCCCGGAAACCGTTTGTTGGCGCGAACAACCATGGCCATCGCGTTCCAGCGCGTGATGCTCTTCAGCCGACGTTCGATTTCGCGGTTGCCCGGGTAGGGAGGCTGCTTCTCGGACGGAATGGTGTTGATGTAGGGTGTCGTCAATTGCAGCGGCAGTTCGACCCCTTCTCGAACCGCCAAGTTCTGCAGCATGGTCAGCAGAAACTGGGCCCGCTCTCGCCCTTTGCTGTCCAGCACGTAGTGCAGCGAATCCAGCCACTCCTTGGTTTCCGCCGGATCAATGTCCGCCATCGGCGGGGGAGCCGGAGGGGCCACTGGCTGTTCGCCGTCACTCAGGATCTTTGTCTCTGACATGCTGTCCTTTCCCTGTTTCGAGCCGCCTCCTCCGTCTCGCGGAGGCAAACCTGGTCGATTGACCGTGAGGTCGCCGTATTCTAGGTTCCCCGATCACATTTCGCAGCGCCGGACTGGTCTTTGGGGGGGCCTAAAAACAGGTGGCGGCCTGGCGACAACTCATCCGGCGCGGCAGGACCGGGGATGGATCGCCGGTCTTGTTCACGCCATGATCGGTGCCGAGTCTATTTCCGGCGCGGCTTGTAGATCTCGACCGCTGAGCCGAAAAAGACCTCTCCCGCATTCATCAGGGTTTCGCTGAGCGTCGGGTGGGGGTGAATCGATTCGGTCAAATCGCGGACAACGCAGCCCATTTCGATGGCAAGAACCGATTCGGCGATCAGTTCGCCGGCTCCCGGACCAACCATGCCGCACCCGAGTAACCGTTGGGTTTCGGGGTCGACCAGCCACTTCGTCATCCCTTCGGCGCGACCTAACGCTTGCGCTCGACCACTCGCGGCCCACGGGTAGATCGCCGACTCGTAGGCAATTCCTTCTTGCTTGGCCTGTTCTTCGGTGTACCCGGCCCAGGCGATTTCCGGGTCGGTAAAGACGACGGCCGGAATCGCTAAAGGCGCGAAGACCGCGGGTTTTCCCAGCAGGACTTCGACGGCGACTTTTGCTTCGTGGGAAGCCTTGTGCGCGAGCATCGGTTCGCCGGCGACGTCACCGATGGCCAGGATTTTGGGGTCCGCGGTGCGTTGCTGCTGATCGCAGACCACGAATCCGCGTCGATCCAACTGCACTTCTGTGTTTTCCAGGCCCAGATCCCGCGTGTTCGGACGGCGTCCAACGGCGACCAGCACTCGGTCGTAGTGTTCGACCCCGTATTTTCCCGGTCCCTCAAACGCGACTTCCACCTGCTGCCCGCGTTCGCCGAGCGATCCGACGCGTGTGTTGAGAAAGAGGCGGTCGGCGGTCAACTGCTTGAAACGTTGGTGCAGCGGGCGAACCAGATCGCGGTCGGCGCCCGGCAGCAGACCGTCGGTCAGTTCCACAACGCTGACCTCGCTTCCCAGATGGGCGTAGACCGATCCCATTTCCAGTCCGATGTAGCCGCCGCCGATCACCAACAGGCTGCCGGGAATATCGTTCAGTTCCAGCGCGCCGGTGGAATCCATCACCCGCGCCGAATCCAGCGAGAGCGAACCGGGGCGAACGGGCCGCGAGCCGGTGGCCAGAATCAAGTGGTCGAACGTCAATTGCCGGTCGTCCGGCAGGCCGGGGGCATCGCCATCCAGAACGAGCGTCGACGAATCGGCCAGCGAGCCGCGGGCGTGAAGGATGCGGACGTTTCGCCGCTTGGCCAGTTGCGCCAGCCCGCCGGACATCTTCTCGATGACCTGCTGTTTCCGTGCTCGAACCTGGTCCAGCTGGATTTCGGGGGGGCCATATTTCACGCCCCAATCGCTCTCCAGCTCCGATACCTCGCTCATCACGCGGGCGACGTGCAGAAGCGCTTTGGAGGGAATGCAGCCGCGCAACAAACACGTGCCGCCCAGTCGCGCATCCTGCTCGACCAACGTGACTTCGAGGCCTTCGTCCGCGGCGATAAATGCGGCCGCGTAGCCGCCCGGACCGCCGCCGAGTACTACCAGTTGACTGTGCATCTTATCGGGAGAGGAACTCGACCACGGTATTCACGTCGACCGGCAGGCTGATGTCGCTCGGCCCCGGTTGCCCTTGCACCGTGGTTCGCAACGTGCTGCTCTCCACGGTCAACCACTCAACCGGTTGGCTCTGGTTCTCTTCCAATTGACTCCGGTAAATCGTCTGCAGGTTGGTGCGGGGACGTACCGTGATCACGTCACCGGGACGCACCAGGTAGCAGGGCGAAGTGACCTTCACGCCGTTGACCTGGAAATGGCCGTGAACGATTCCTTGCCGAGCCTGGGGGCGCGTGCGTGTGAAGCCCGATCGGCGAACGATGTTGTCCAACCGCCGTTCGCACATCAACAACAGTTGCTCGCCCGTGTTGCCTTTGATGCGACCCGCCTTGTCGAAGAAACGTCGCAACTGACGCTCCCCCAAACCGTAGTAATGCTTGATCTTCTGCTTTTCCTGCAAGGCTTGGCCGTAGTTGGAGGGTCGACGCAGACGGGTTCGCATGCCGGGTGGATGCTCGCGCCGTTCGGCGGCTCGCACGGCACCCGCACTCTCATACACCATCGAACCCAGTCGCCGATTGATCCTCGCTTTCGCAGCGTGATAGCGAGCCATACCGAATTGTCTCCTGTTATCCGTTCTCGCAACGAACCGTGGCGCCTCCCAGCCGCCCGATTGCTGCGGAGATCGACCTCGCCAGACCACACGGTCGGCCAAATGGTTGAAGATAAACGCCTAATGGTGACTCAAGTCCGGCGGAAACACAAGGGGGCCTTGGTCAAGTCATCTCCGGTTTCGTCGCCCGTTTCCACCGGGGCCCGGGAAGGCGTTGCGCGGCCCGCGGAACCATGCGGGTGCCCGTGGACCGGCCCCTCTCCCGTGCGTCGCACTTTCCTGTCGCTTCTGATTGCTCGATCTGCTCGGAAGAAACACCGCCACAAACGCTAGATGTCCGTGCGGCGCGCACTAGTCGATCGGCTCGTTCACCTCAGGAACCTCGTCTTCGAGAAGCTCCTCCTCCTCATCGGCTGGCGGAACGTCGGCCGCAGCCTCGTCGCTCTCCTCCGGTTGCTCGGCCGCGCTGGACTTGAGTTGTTGAATGCGCCGTTCCATTCTGTCGTTGTAGGTCCCGGTGCCGCACGCCCCCGTGATCAGGAGGGTCAGCAGCAGAAGAGCGGCGGAATACACAGACCCCAAGGATCTCCGGTGACGCGGTAAACGGGTCATTTTGGTCAGTCCCCAAGAAGGAAAGCTCGAGAATCCCCCACGCATCGGCGCACCCAATGCCGCCGGCTGCGATCTGGCAACGCGGAAGGGCGATTGCCGCCGCTTGCTGCCGGCCGATTATAGCAACTTTCGCCGATCGCCGATCGGCCCGGCTTCCGCGCAGAACGCGGCTTAGAGTTGCATAGCAGGTGGGAACAGAAACTTGGGTTCAGACGGCACAACCGGTGTCGGGTGGTTCCCCAGTGGGGGGGAAGCGAAAGGCAAAGGGCGCTGCAATGCGACGTGGACGACGCCAAGTGATGATTGACCAGCAAGTTCAGGGGGCGTTGATCGGACGCGTGCTGCTGTACTGGTTTGCCTGTCAGGCGGCGATGGTGATCGGGTTGCTCGGGTGGTCGGTTGGGACCGCTCAGCCGGGTGTGCCAGCCCTGTCGGTCGCCGAACGACTGCGCCCGCTGGTGCCCGCGCTCATCGGTTCGCAGCTCCTGTTGCCCCTCGTTCTGGCGGACTTCTTGCGACTGAGCAACCGCTTCGTGGGTCCCATCTGGAATCTGCGAAACGCGATGAAGTGCGTAGAACTGGGGGATGAAGTTTCACCGCTCCAGTTGCGCCGCGCCGATTTTTGGCCCGATCTGTTGGAACGGTTCAACCGCCTGTTGCCACGCTTGCGGCCACCGTCGTCCGCTTTCTGTTGCGCGGAACCGCTCGCGACGCATTGTACCTCCGCACGGGAACCGAACGGCTGATCGTTGCCCGGTCGGGTTCTACCGATCTCGCTGCTGTGGCCGACGCCCGCGGCCCCCTCGAGGCCGACGAGGCGATTTCTGGCGCCCAGCGATGTTGCGATTCACGATTTCCTGAATCGCTTCGGACCAGGAGGGAATGTTGCGGCGTGCTCGGCGTTCGCTTGGCCGTTCTTCGCCGAATTCGTCGCCCTCGTCTAGCGTCCGTGCCGTGTCACGGTCGTCTTCCGTGGAATCCGCGAACTCGGCGGATTCCCTAGGCACTCGTTCGACGGCCGTGCGCTCGTTCCGGCACGGCCGATCGCTCCGGCACGGCCGATCGCTCCGGCCGTGGGTGTGGTCCGCGGTCCTCCGCCTCATCGGTGACGGGCTCCGCCGAGCGGCGCTGGCCGCCTCGTCGTCGCCGTCTCCGCCGCGGTTCTCCCGATCGTTTGGGGGACCGTTCGGGTTGTTCTTCGTCCCGTTCGCTCAATTCCGTGGGCGACGGATCCACCGGCTTCTCCGACACCGTTTCGAATTCCTGCTCGCCCGTCACTTCGCCGGTCGGCTCCCGTGACTCTCGTCGTCGGCGTTGCCGCCCTCGTCGTCGGCGACGCGATCCCGACCGCGGCTCCGCCTCGTCCGCCGCACGAGCCTCGGTGGTCGGCTCGCCCGACTCGTCATCGATCGACGAAAAACTGTCGTCGGACAGATCGACCTCTTCCAGGAAGTTCTCCCGCTGCGGCGCTTCCTCGACCGCGTCGCTCGGAGCGTCCTCAACACGGGGGCGTTCCGGGCGCTCCTTCGACCAACTCACCTTCCGCCGCGGTTCGGCAACGTCCTTCTTCCTTTCGACGACCTCAGGCTCCTGCCTGACGACTCGGGGCTCCTCGATGGGGGGCTCTTCGATGGGGCTCTTGATGGGGGCTCTTCGGGTGCGGCTTCGCGAACCTCGATTCCGAATGAGCGGGCCAGTTCGCCCCAGTGCTGCTGCCGCGCGGGGCCCGTGAACTCCGACGTCGGCTTGGTGGATTTTTCCGAGGTCTCGGACGGCGCCGGCGCACGCTCGCTCTTGGGCTGGTGTTCCGGCGGAGTGGGCCGCTCGGGCTTCGATGAGGTGTCTGACTCCGACTCTTCCACCGGCTCATCGGACTTCGGCGGCTCTGCCTCTGGCTTGGGTTTGGCACCCAACAACTCGACGAGAAACTGCCAATGGCTGCTTCGCTCTGGCTGGCTCATGAAATCAATACTTCCCGGAAAGCTAACGGCCGTCGGTGCGTTCGGCAAAACACAGCGTTTCGCCTGAAATCACGCCGATCATTGGCCTGGGTTTGCCGGCTTCCTTAATCGGCTGAGTATACCGGTGAATCGCGAATTCGGGAAGTCGAGCGGGGCAGGACTGCAGCCGCGGGGGCCGAGGGTGTGAGACAAGCGGGAGATGGAGGGCGGAGAGAGTGATTGGGACCGGAGAGATCGGGAGAGAGTCTGTTTGCGAGCGGCAGTGGGGGATGGATGAG
Organism: uncultured Planctomycetaceae bacterium; assembly: GCA_963776055.1. Lineage (GTDB taxonomy): Bacteria > Planctomycetota > Planctomycetia > Pirellulales > Pirellulaceae > CAVZLD01. The sequence goes on from CAVZLD010000004.1 coordinate 195,690, forward strand.
CTGGGAGATCACCGTACGCCCCGACCTGGAAGGTCGTCTCACCTGCGTGATCGCCCCAGGGGGGCTAGTCTTTGCGTCGGAGGATCATGGAACCATTGTCGGCTACGTCGAACAGCGGACGGTGATAACGTACACAACTGCCGCATGCCAGAGAGCCGGGATACCAGACCAGGTTGATCGCCACATTCCACGCCTCACGCTCGAAACGGTCCACATCCTGTTTGGGAATCAAGTAGGTGAAGTCGGTCTCCAGAGCCCAGCCGTTATGCAGTGGCAGCTTCGAGTCGGCGCCGATCAGTCCGTCCCCGTCCCCGGTGAGACCGCCGAACAGTCTGCCTTCGCCCGTGCCCGCCGCCAGCAAACGAGAACGATAGAAGAGAGCAAAGATGTCGGTCGTTTCCCATTCTTCCTCTACTCGGTTGCCCGCCACTTGCGACATCGTCGAGTCCGAACTGATGGCCGATGCAAACCAGATACCCCACGTGTTGTGCTCCGACATCGCCAGACTCAACTCGCCCCGCAACTGACCCACGGCCAAGTCGTAGTACCATTCGTCCCACAGGTAGTCCCACACGAGCCCACCCTGCAGGCCGTAGTCACCGCGACGAAATAGTCCGGTGGTGAAAAAGAACTGCTTGCGGTCGGATGGTGTAAATGATGCGCCCTCAAAATTGCTGAAATTGGCTTCGAAACCAATTTGCCACCCGATCGAGGGTGGGAAGAGAATGTTGCGGGCCGGTGTTCCGTAGTTGAGCCCCGTGTGAAAGCCAAAGCTCCCGTCCTCGCCTCGATTCGCGGGGCTCTTAAACCCGTGGACACCGCCCTCAAACGATAAATGGTCCATCCAGAAACCGGGCAGCACTTGGGGGCCCCATCCGGGAGCCGCGTCACAGGACGAACAACTACAACATTCCCCTTCTCCCACGATGTGGCCCGACTCCATTCCGAACGAGTCGTCGGTGAGAATCTCCACGGCTGATGCGGAAGGGACCGGTTCGGATGCCGTGGGGGAATGCATGATGATCGATTCGCCGTCTTCGACGGCCGCGATGGGCGACGGCGCTTCACTCGCAACCGCGTGGGGCGGCAGGGATTGGGCAACGCGCAGGCCGGCCGGTGGCCGCTGGTGTCGAGGCACGAAGCCACGTGAGGGGGCCGACCGCAAGGATCGACCCGAGCCCTGGCTCAACAATGGCGTCTGCCCCCACGCGGCCTGCGATTCGATTCCGGCGATCACACTGATCAGCAGGGGAAGAACGAGGATGCGTCGAACTGTTTTCTGCGCAAGCATGGATCCGCTTCCATCAATGGGGTGACCGGCCTCGTGCGAGGTTCTCTCACCCGCGATATCGACGGTTTCCTAGCTGAGACTTTCGTTAAAACCGGCATAATCCAAAATGTCGACCTGCTTTACGTAAGTAACGCAGGTCATCAAGTCGTCGGCCGCATCGAGACGTCGGATGGCGCCCTATCCCCGAAAACACGGCTGCTGACCGGAAAATGATCGGGAAGCGAGTGGTTCCCGATCTCGGAAAATGGGCGATTTGCGGGCTGTGATCGGTTGTTTCCGGTCGAGTCGAGTTTAGCGGGGGCAGCGAAACTTCTGGTCGCAGCGGCGGAATCAGTTCGATGAGATCCTCCGATGGTGACAATTAGCCGCTCGCTCACCGCGACCTGCGTCCGGCAGTCGAGTGCAGTGAATCGCCCAATCAATAGTCCAATTCGCAGGATGGAAGGAGACCAAAGGAATGGTGTCTCGACGATCAATCGTAGTGCTAGTGATCCTTGCGCTGACGGCCGGTTCGCACGTGAACGCGCAGGTGCGGCCGCTGGGGGCGGTCGGTCAGAAAGGCGAGGTCCGACAGGCCTCGTGTTATTCCGATTGTGGGCCCATGGATTGTGGTGGCAACTGTGGCACGGTTTGGGGTGCCACATGCATGGATCCGTGCAATTACCACCCCGGGTTGTACGCTCCCTGCCCAAACCCCTGTCGCACAACGCTCGTGGGCGAATTGCTCCTGGATGTGAAGCATGCCGTGTGCACGAGTTTGTCGCACATTTTTTGTTGCACATTTGGAAATTGTGGTTTGGCGACGTGTGGTCGCTGCGGCCCCTGTATCGAAAGTTATGATTGCTGCTCGGGTTGCGATAGCTGCGTCGGGGGCACGTACGTCGATGGGTGTGCCGGTTGTGGTACGACAACGAGCGATTGCGGCTGTCAGGGCGGTTCTATGCAGGTCAGTCCGCTAGAAGTCGGACAACCGGCGCCTGCCGGCGTGAATCCGCAGAACAACCCGTTCCGCGACGATCCGAATCCGCAGGGGACGGGTGCCATGGGAGTCCAGCAGACGACCCGTACTCGGTCGATTCTTCCTGCCCCTCGAGCGGCCACGCAGCGGCCAACGCGGACCGCGCGGTCCGACGTGCCAGCCACCAGGAAGCGGTCGTGGACCCGGTTCCCCAGACCAGACGATCTGCCGGACCTCGCTCGACGTCCAGCGCCACGCCGGCGCCGCGACGGCGTTCCTTACCGCAGCATCCCACCACATTGCGGAGAGCGAACGGGGCGGAGCTACAGCCGGTTCCGCAAGCGTCCGACGGGGGATCGGCCCTCCGATTTCGGGACGTGCCCTAGTCTTCTGACCGGGACCGGGGACGAGAGGCGGTTTCAACACCGGGAGGGCGAGGCTCCGGCCGAGCCGGGGCTTTTCGCGTCTTCGGTTCACCGGAGCCTCGCCCTCCCGAATCACGGTTTTGAAATGCAGCTCTAGGTGATTCCGGCGGAGTGCCTGGTCCCCGAATCGCCGTTCCTGCTTGTCGTTCGAGACGGCGGGACGCTCGGTTTGTGGACGTTCGGCCGCCAAGGCAACTACAATGCAGAGTGGGGGTTCCACCTTGTTCTTCCGCGGCACCAATGCGCGTTGGTCGCGCACGTGCTGTTGGAGTAGCAGAAGATTGTCTTGAGGTCGGTTGCATGGACTTATTCCGTCGACGAGATGTTCGCGGCTGGCCCGCATTGCTGCTGTTGGTGTGCCCCGTCCGCGCCGAGGCGGCGGATGCTTGGGCTCCCGATGCGGGGGAGACATTCACGGCAGACCAGCTCGTCGACGAATTGGGCTCCGCCGAGTTCATTCGTCGGCAGCTTGCTACGGAAGCTCTGACGGAACGGGGGTTGCCGGCGCTGGACGCGGTGAAGCGGGGGACGGAACACGCCGATCCCGAAGTCCGCTACCGTGCCCGACAGGTCATGCGCGTGATTCGTCACCTGGACCGTCAGAGATTGATCAACGCTTTTGCCAGTGGGCAGGATGTGGACGCCTCGGAGGATTTGCCGGGATGGGTCGAGTTCCAGACGCTGGCCGGCGACGACGCGGAAGCGCGTTCGCTGTACGTGAAAATGCTGGAAGCGGAATGGTCTTTCCTGGAAAGCGTCTTCCGCGATAGCGATGCTCAGCCAAACGCCCTGCTGGCGAGACGCTGCCAGGCACTGCAAGACACCTTGCGGCTCCGCCGCACTGTTTCTGTGGGCAGCATCGCTTCCCTGTTGCTCGTCGCGACGCGCGATGACGTCGATTTGAGTAGTCAGCCGTACCTGATGGCTTTTTGCTATCATCGCGATTTCGATCAGTCGATGCGCAGTGGCTCAAAACGTCAGCCAATCCGGGCACTGCTCGGACCGCTGATCGCTCGCGATTCGGTCGATGCTCTCTTGGTGCAGCGTCTGCGTTTCGCCTTGCATTACGAAATGCAAGAAGGACTGGAACCGGCGCGGCGTGTGCTCGCCGGCGGGGAAGGGATTGCCGAAGTCAAGCAGAACGCAGCTGCTGGTCGTGAATAAGCTGGGCGACGAATCCGATCGGAAGCGGACGGTGGAATTACTGGCCGACAGGACGGTCATCGTCAGCGATCACCGATTCAACAAAGTGCGGATTTCGACCCAGCTGTGTGACCTGGCGTTGGCGAGTTTGCTGTATCACGCGAAAGAGGATTTTCGAAAGTACGGGTTACCCCCGTTTCAATTCCATCCGACGACCGTGTTGAATGTCCGGAGTATTGGATTTCCTTCGGATGCAGCCCGCGACAAGGCGATCTCGGATTGGCGGAACGATCATCCGCTGGACGAGGAGCAGGATACGCCTTCCGCCGAGACCACGACTCGAGACTCTCGCTGACTTCGCAGTCCGGTTAAGCTCCTGTCCGCGTACTGGTACGGGGCTGCCACACGTTTGCCACGCACCGGTGCGAGTCGCCGCCGAATGAGCCAGTCGAGGGATGCCGATGTGGGATGATTCATTTCGATGGAACCGCCTCGTTCGACGTGTGATGGGGGCGATCGTGCTGGCGGCTCTTGGTGCAGGCCTGATCTTCGTCGGTCGAACGACCGTTGCCCGCCAATTAACGCACGCCGTGCGTGAACGAATCGGGCAACTCGGGATGACAGAAGAACCGCGTGTGACGGTTGACGCGCCGAGTTCACTGGGAGTCCGTGTCGGTCATCTCGTGTACTTGGACCGTCCCGATGGAGAGAGCGAGGTGATTGGGCGCGTGGTGGGCACGGTGCCTGTATCCGGGGCGACGAGGCGACTGGAGCTGCGGTTAACAACGGAGGGCGCCGCGCAATTTCCGCACGGCGGATTGCTTCAAGGGACGTCTCAGGCCGTGGGCATGGAGGCGGTCATTCGCTTATTGCTCAGCCCCGATCAACCGGGGGATGAAGCGGAGCGAGCCCGTACGTCGATCTGTCCTGCGATCGAACGTCACGTGCTACCCGGGATGGAAGAACGACTGTGGCCCGAGATGAACGAACTACTCGACAACCTCAGCCCTGAGGACCGACAGTTGCTGGAGGGAACGGTTGCCGAGGTCCGCCGGGAACTTGCGCCGCTGGAAGAAGAACTCGTACAACGGATGGCGCGCACGTCATGGAATGTGATCGGCGTTCGCGGCGTGACCGCCGGTCTTTGGCGACTGACGACCGGCGGCATGGAGAATACCGCAAAAGACGTACGGGATTGGTGGCGGACTCGCTTGGGAAGCGCGGTCGAGCGGAACCGAGAGGACCCGGAGTTTCTGTCAGCAGAGACGCAGAGGAGCCTGCGGCAGGAGCTTCAGCAGGAATGGACCCGGTTTTGGAGCGAGCATCGCAGCGAGGTCACCGCGCATGCGGTCCGCATCTTGTCAGAACGCAGTGTCGCCCTGTCGCAGGCGGCTCGCGAACGATGGGGGCCCCACCTGTACGAACGCGTGATCCAACCGGCCTGGGCGAAAGGGGAGCCGGAGGTGATTCGAGCAATCGAGAACTACGCCCAGGATTTCTCTCGTCGGCGATTGCTGACTCCCCAAGGCGCGCCACGACTCTTGCTGGCCTATGCACTTCGCAGTGAGCTGGGCATCAGCTCAGCCCCCCTGCTCGTTCTCACACCGGTGGAGAGCGGTCCTGCCAATCGCTTTCACTATCAGCCGCTGATTCCAGCTCTCGTTCGCGCAACAGAATAGAGTTTCCTATGCCCTCGGACTCCCCCGTCGATCCTGTTCCCACGCCTTCGCCGGCTTCGCCCTGCACACTGGCGATCGAGCAGTTGGAAGTGCGTCTCGGCACGCAGGGGCTGTACCTTGTCCAGCCCTGCACGCTGCACGCCGGTCGACTGTATCTGTTGTGGGGCCCGTCCGGTAGCGGCAAGTCGACCTTTGCACGCGCGGCGCTCGGGCTGGGAGAGTTGGCCGATCCGCGGATTCCGGTAAACGCTGCGATGGTGTTGACCGACGCGGACGGCCAGCCGCATGTTCTGTGGAACGGTCGGCAATATGATGCCGCAGCGCGGGAACAGATTGCCTTTTTTCCGCAGGCGGGAAAACTGGGGTTCCTTGACAACCTATCGACAATCGACAACCTGCGACTCTTCTCTCAACTTCCTCGCAAAGAAGCTCGCCGCCAGGCGGAATGGTTGGCCCAGCGCTTTCACCTGTCCGCGATTCCTTCCCGGGTGGCCGATGCGTCTGGCGGCGAACGGATGCGGTTATCGGCGATCCGGGGATTGATGCCTCGTTCCGTGGGAGCGGGGCCGCCAGGCGCTGATTCTGGCCGACGAGCCGACCGCCGGTCTCGATGCGACTGCGGCGCAAACGCTCGCTCAGGAGTTCATCGGGCTGGCAAACGGCGGCGAATCGATTGTGGTGATCATCACGCACGATCCGCGGCATTTCGTCGGCGTTGAGCAGCCGATCGAAGCGGAGCCGTTCGAACGAAAGACGGTACGGATTCTCGAGTGCGAATTGGGTCCGCATCGTGCGCAACCGCCCACGGAAATCGGCCAATTGCGACTCGAGTCCCGCACGCCCGTTCCCTCGCTCGGCCAATTGTTGGCCCGGCATCTGTCGACCGGACTGCAATGGCTCGGCGGGCTCGCGCTGAGCCCCCTGGCATTCATCGGCGGGTTGATCCGTTTTCGGCAACCGGCCACGATGGTGCGGCAAATCTTGGTCGATACATTCGGGCCGGGAACCCAACTGTTCAGCTTGCTGGGGTGTCTGCTGATCGCCGCCACGGCGTCCTATTTCATTTTTCAGCAGATGCCACAGCCGGAACTGGTCGAGCCGCTTTTGATGCCGGAGATCCTGCAGGCGACCGGTCATGCGCTCATTCGCGTTGTATTGCCGCTGGCAGCTTGCTCACTGATTACGGCGAAGCTGGGGGCAGCGCAGGCCGCGCGGCTGGGTGCGGCCGTGCGTGGCGGGTTGCGCAGAAACGCTTGCGCTGGCTCGATGGCGGGTCGAAGCCTTTGCCTTGGTTCCCTCGGTAGTGGCCCAAATCGCGGCGATGTTCCTGGCCACGGTCGTCGCCTGCCTGGCCGGCTTGGTTGTGGCCGCGCTCGTCTACCTCGTGGGTCACCCACGAGGATCGTTGGAACTGGCGACCAGTCTCATGCTTGCCGGTCTGGAGGAAATGCCGAGCTGGAAGACGTTTCTGGCGGCGAAAGTGCTGCTCTCGGGATTCCTGGGAGGAAGTGTCGCAGCCTTGTTCGGCATGGCGCCTGCCACCTCGGAAGATGACGTCGCCACTGCGGTTCATCGCACTCTGCTATGGAGTGTGCTTTGCGTGATTGGCTGCCAATGCAGTTTGATTATCGCGGAGTTTGCCCGCGGCTGAAATCGTGCCGATCTGGCGGCGGTGCGGCAGTTCGTAGCAAGCCGCTTGTTCCGAGTTTCGGACCAGCAAATAAGGTCCGTACAGACAGATCGTGTTCCAGGTCTTGCCGTCCAAGGCTGGAAACTCCGTGAGTTGCACGAATCGCTCGGGATCAAGTTGGATGGCGGCGATCTCCCCGCTTTCGCTTTGGACCAGCAGGGTCTCGCCCACCCGCAGAATCTGGCCGTAGCCAAAGCGTCCTCGCTTCCAACATCGCTTGCCGCTGCTCAAATCGAGACACTCGAGAATGACGTCGTCCAGTCCGTAAATGTGATCCTGATAAACCACGACATTGCTGAACTTCGTCTTCATCATGGTCGGATTCTGCCACAACTCCTCCACAGACCAGCCGTCGGAGGAATCACGGCGGATCTGGAGCAAGGCACACCCGTGACCGTACCCTTTCGACACGAAAACGCGATCGCCCGGACAGGCAACGGCTTGGGAACAGCTTGCATTCGACGTCGAGATTCCGGGCCAAGCATACTCCCAAAGTAACGTGCCATCGGTGGGGTCGTGGGCGGACAAGAAATTTTCCACGACGATCAAGATCTGCGGCTTGCCGGACAGGTGGGCGAGCGCGGGCGACGCGTAGCTGACCTGGTGAGAACCCTCCCGCCAACGCTCTGCACCGAGATCCGATCGTACGCGACGAGAGAATACTTCCGGCCGTCAGCCGGGCCCCCGGCGGGAACGATTACCAGTTGATCCACAATCAGCGGTGCGGCAGCGCACCCCCAGGCCACACCCTGGCTCTCGTCTTGGACTCCAAACTCCTGCTGCAAATCATGCCGCCACAACTCGGTTCCATCCGATCCGTCCAGACAACGAAAGACACCGGTTGCGCCCAGGCAGTACACGCGACCCTCATGAATCGTCGGCGTGGATCGCGGCCCGATTCCACCGATCGTCGTGGCGTGACGAGCTTCCACTCCGTTGGCCCACACCAATTGGCCGCTGGAGATCTCGTAGCACGTGGTCAGTTCTTGTTCATCGCGCTGTTCCATCGTCACGGCGTAACCATTGACGGCAGCGAACGCCGACCAGCCGGCTCCGATCGGTTGTCGCCACATCGGCCGTGGTCGATCCTCTTCCCAGTTAAACGTCAGCTGAAGACCCGATGGATCAACCGCGACACTGCGGGTGGGGCCCAAGAACTGCGGAAAATCGTCGGGCGTTGTTGTGGTCAGATCAATGCCGGCGGCGGGTTTCGCGCCCGTCGAGTTGATCCAGTTGCTGATCCGGATGAGGTGTCCAGCGAAAACGCAGAGTCGGTGCGAGATAACCGGTGACCTGTTCAACGCGCAGAAAGGCGGCCGGCAGCAGAATCCCCGCCAAGCTGATTCCCAGAACCGTCATTCGCGTTCGGCGGGAGAATCGACTCAGAAGGCAAAACCAGAGCAAGGTCAGCGCGAGCGAGAAAAACACGGTGCCGGTAGTCACCGTCACTCGCGCATCAACGCCCCATCGTGGATTGGTGAAGACGCTAGCGCAAATCGCGATCGTTGCACACCAGACGAGAATGACGACGATCAGGGGGATGTGACGAAGCCAACTGACGAAGGTTCGACGACGCGATGATGGCTGACTGGCCGGATCCATGGGCGACACCGCAGACTGGTAGGAGGTTGTCTCGAGTGGGGAACCGAAGGAATTGTCGCGATCGGTTACAGCATAGTTCGTAGATCGGACTCTGAACACCACGCGCCCGTTGCTACTCCAGCGGCGAATCGTTCGTCGTGCGCATCACACGCTTTTCGGCTGTCCGATCGGCGAGACGGAACCGACGCGACCCGGGGGGAATGCATCTCGTGCCCCTTGGGACAGTCGGGTGGATCAGAATCCCAGCCCGGGTCCGTTGAGCACCGCGGTGCCGACAGTTCCATCACTGATCTGAAACATCGTTGGGTATCGATCCTGCCAAGCGACATTTCCGGCGGGGCAGTATTGACGTCCATTTCCTTCAATGGCAGCCACGGTGGGAATCCGCGCAGCCAAGGAAGCCGAGTGAAGGAAAGAGGCTCCTGGGCAGGTGAGGTCTTGAACGCAAAGAAACATGCCGTACTTCTGCGCTGCAGCGCCCATCAACAGCGCTTCGCGCTGCCCCTTGCATGCTTTTAAGGCAACACCGGAGTATCCCATTTCACGAGCGAGCAACAGGCTTTCCAGGTCGACGAGAGATTCGTCGATGACCACCGGTTTGATTCGCGCCGCTTCGTGCATCCGCTGTTCGGGATGCGCTTTCAAGTCTCGATGTGTCGGCTGCTCGATGTACTGCACACGCCGAAACGCCGTGGCCGCCTGTTGTCGAAGCTGCCGAAGAAACTCCAGGACGTACTCAACGCTTTCGCATTTCTCGTTGAAGTCCAGAGAGTAGACCCACGACGGTCGGCTCTGCTGCAACCGGGCTTTTGAGGCTACCTGCTCGATGGCAACCACGCGCTGCACGTCCCAGGCGAGATCGTCTCCGTTCAGCTTGATTTTCATGTGCGTCAACCCTTCGGCCGCGATCCACTCTTCCAGCGTTTCTGGCCTGCCGTCATCGAGTCGCTTTGTCTGGTCCTGGCGCGTCAGCGGGTCCATCGCCCCAACCAGATGATACAGCGGCAATTGCGGCTGCGGCCGCCGAAGGGTGTAGTCGTCGAGATATTCGCCCGCGAAGTCGGGACCGAGCCAGCCGGAGAGGTCGCGATCGAGATGTTCTGGTCCTAGTAAGTTGAATGTATTGATCGCGAGTGCTTTGCCTTGTGCGTCAAACACCGCGGCTTCCCAAGGACTGGCCGCCACGAGTTGCGCCAGAACGGGGATCGGTTCCACGAGGTTTTGGTCCTTCTGAACGCTCGCGGCCAGCGGTCCATACGCCTGGGACACTGTGCTGGTGATCTCCAGCGGATGAGCCGTATCCTGGCAGTTGCTGGTCTCGGCGGTAACACGCTGTCCCAGCTCCAGCATCGCCGCCAACGTTTGTTCGTTGGTCAACGTTTGGCTGGGCCAGGCCCAGACATTGCCCAACGGCATCGAGCCATGTCCGCGACCGCGACGTCCGGTGCGCGTCTCCACCTCCACGTCGACATCCAGCAGCGTGACGTCTTCCACAATCCGCCCGCCGAACTTCATCGGTTGTCGGTAGTTGATCTGCTGGGTCGACATGCGGATATCGACAATGCGGACATCGGTCGCCTTGGACATGGAACAGCCTTTCCTGCAAACACCGTGTGGGATCCTTCTTTGTCACGGACGTGCCCTTCAGTTTACTCATGCTACTTCTGCTAAGAAAGTCGACGAGGCGATCCGGACGGCGTCGGTGCGTTTCGTGTCGTCTGCCGTGCAAGAGCAACCCTGAAGGCGGACGGGGCGAATCCGATGGGACGTCGCGGCGGGGCGCTCGTTCGGATTTCGCCGGGTGTACCGGACGATGGTCCGCGTTTCGATGCGCTCTCCGCCTCTTCCGCATTCGATTCCTCTATCGTTCGGATCACCGACTTCCCTTCGTATTTGATATGATGAGGACGATTCGAGGCTTTCGTCTTTGCGACGCATGATTCGTGGGAGGAGACGTGATGAGGCGGTCAACACGGCACGGCGTCAACGAACGCGTCTGTCAGAGTCCGTCCGTCGACTTTCCAGCCGGCAACAGCGGTCGTTGTGTGTGGACGTTCGTGCGACTGGCTATGTGGTTGTGCTGCGCGATCTGGTTGGGGGGTGCGGCGACCGCGGATTCGATGCTGCGATTGCAGTTGCAGAGCCAGACTCCCGCGAATCAGCAACGGACACAGTTTCACACGGTCCACCAATCCGTGACTTGGGATGCGCACAAGACGGCGATCGTAATCTGCGATATGTGGGATCAACACTGGTGTCGCGGGGCCACTCGACGCGTTGCGGAAATGGCACCGCGAATGAACGAAACAGTCAGGGCGGCGCGCGAGCAGGGCGTGCTGATTATTCACTGCCCCAGTTCCTGTATGGAAGCCTACCGCGACACGCCGCCGCGCCGCCGCGCTCAGCAAGCGCCCTCCGTCGCGACCCGGAAACCTCTTCAAGGCTGGTGCCACCTGGACATGACGCGTGAGGGAGCGTTGCCCATCGATGATTCCGATGGTGGTTGCGACTGTCAGCCACGTTGCGCGGAGCATAGCCCCTGGAAAACGCAGATCGCGACAATCGAAATCGCCGACGAGGATGCCATCACCGATAGTGCAGAGGCGTACTATCTGATGAAACAACGGGGAATCGAGAACGTGCTGGTGATGGGAGTGCATACCAATATGTGCGTGCTCGGGCGGCCGTTTTCGATCCGGCAACTCGTGGATCAGGGGCAGCAAGTGGCCCTTGTCCGGGACCTAACTGACACGATGTATAACTCGCGAATGCCTCCGTTCATCTCGCATTTCGGTGGCACGGATCGAGTCGTCGACCACATTGAACGCCATTGGTGTCCCACGATCACTTCCGATCAATTGATCGGTGGCGTGCCGTTTCGGTTTTCCCAAGACCGGCGGCCGCACCTGGTGGTCATGATTGGCGAGGAGAGTAACCATACGCGCTGGACACTGCCAACCTTCGTCGAATCGTGGCTGGAGCGAGATTTCGTCGTGGATTATGTGTTTGCGGATCAAGAGAACCCCCGAATGTTCCCTGGCATCGAACTCGTGCGGACAGGCGACGTGCTGCTGTTGAGTGTGGGGAGGCGTGCACTGGCACGCGAGCAACTCGCTTTAATTCGGCAGTTCGTCGCCGCCGGTAAGCCGCTGGTCGCACTGCGGACAAGCAGTCACGCATTCGACATCCGAGACGCGTTACCTGAGGGCGCCGACACGTGGCCAGAATTTGACCGAGAGGTCCTGGGCGGCAACTACCACGGACAACACCAAAACCCCGACGTGGGAACGGCGCGAACCTGGGTTTGCACCGCGTCGGATGCTGCGCGGCATCCCGTGCTGCAGGGAGTCATTCGCGATCCGTATCCGATCGCGTCTGCACTGTATAAGACAGGCCCGTTGCGACCATCGACCGAAGTCTTGATCTGGGGGTGGGTTGATGAGCAGCAACCCAGGGAACCGGTCGCTTGGACGAATCAAACGGCCGCCGGCGGACGCGTGTTTTACACTTCCCTTGGCCATCCCAGCGACTTTCAACGTCCCGAATTCCACCAGCTATTGGCGAATGCCGTGCGTTGGGCGGCGGGTGTCAAAACGTCAGGGGATGGGATGATCGGGAGTGGTCAACGACCTTGATAGCCACAATCGCGGCAGGTCAGCCGGTATCGAGCCAAGCCCCGCCCGCGCCCGGATTTCACCGTCAATGGACCGCCGCACCGCGGGCAGTATTGCGATTCGGCCAGATCCACCTCCACTTGCTCGCACGCGGAGCAGCGACGCGCCTGTGGGTAAAGCTCCAATCGTTCCGGCGCCAGCGGTTGACCACACAGATCACACAACCGACCGGTGCCCCAATCGTCAAAATCGTCTGGCACTTCCTCCAGAATCAGTGAATGTCCATGACACCGATCACAGGGCATCTTGGGTAATTGACTGAGTGCCAACTCCCGGATCACCGCCTCGGTCGGTTGCGCTTCGCGGCGCAACATTCCCATTGTCCGCAATCGTCGTAGCAACTCGTCGAGGCCGCAGAGAGTTCGCCAACCGCAGGAGGGACATCGCAAACGCTGCATTTCGCGTGGGGAACTCATACGTCTTCACCCGTCGGTTTTTCCCTGGGGAGTACTGCGGGCGATTGCCTGACAGAGTCGGCTGTCGGCGCAACGGACTGCTCGCCTTCGGCCAGCGGCGTGGTCTCCGCTTTGCTTGTGTCGCCACGACGACTTCGCATCATCAATAACCCGATCGCGGTCAGCAAGACGCCGCTGATCATTGGTAACGAAAGAGGTTCTCGGAACAGCAAAACGCCGGCAATCGCTGCCATGGCGGTTTGGGAAGCATTGAGGGCATTTACGAATAGAACGGGAGAGATCTGCAATGCCTTCGTCAACGCCCAGAAGGCCAGCACATTGAACAGGCCGGCCGCGACAAGGGCCGCGAGTTGCGGCTGGGAGTTCTGCCAGAGCGTGCGGGGAGACTCGCGCGAAATAGCCATCGCTCCCAGCACGAGCACGCCGACGAGACCCATGGTGAACAACAAGGACGGCAAAGGCGTGTTGCGATTGGACGCGTAACGCAGCACTACGCCCAGAACGCTAAAGGCCAGACCGGAAAGGCAGGCCGCTGCCACCGCCCCCGCGACTTGGATCCAGGGCGTCTGTTCCGCCGCCCGAATCGATGCGTTCGCTCGTCCCGCACCCAGACTGAGGATGCAGATTGCCAGGATCAAAACGATCGACGCGTAGACCATCTCCAGCGTGACTCGGTCGCCCAGGACCCAGCGTCCCAAGAGTGCTCCGGTCAGGATCATCGACCCCAACGTGATCGGCACCGTCAGGGCGATTCCAACCACGCCCAGCGACCACTGAAAGCAAACGTTGCCCGCCAATTGGCCGCACAACCCGGCCAGCACGGTCAGGATCAACATCCGGAACGACGGGAAAAGGGAACGGCCTTTGGCGGCCTGCACGATCAGCAGCGGGGCGAAGGCGACAACGGTTGGTACCGCCTTCACGCAGGAGACCCAGATGGGATCCAGGTTCGTCAGCGAACGCAGGCAGACGTTGGCGGACATGTAACCCAGGGCCGACGCAATACCGAAAGTGGTTGCGATCCAGCCCATTTCCTGTCGCATCGATTGGTCTGCCATCGAAGTTGAGGGGTGTGATCACCCGGAAGCTTGGCTCAGCGGGTCCGTGGGATCAAAGAGTAAGGGGAAGAAGGGTCCGCCCATCGGTTGACCAGCGGGTATTGAGGACGTGCCCGCCAGCAGTGGCTCGTCGGCTGCCGAACAGACTCCATCGCGGAAAACATTCAGCACCGCCGCTCGTCGCGGTCGATTCGTGCGGTTTTCGCGCGAACCGTGGACCATCAATGGATGGTGAAACGTCGCTTCGCCAACCTTTAACTCGGCGGCGACCGGGTTCTGCATCCGCTGCCATTGCTCGGGCGTCAACGTCTGTTCGATCGCATCCATGTCGCCGGCCAGTCCGGTGATTGGCAGCAATTCCCACCGGTGGCTGCCCGGCACATACAGGACACAACCGTTGTCGACGCGACTGTCATCCAAGGCGATCCAACAGGTGAGATGCGCCATGGGTTGTGTTCGTGTCCAGTAGGAATAGTCCTGGTGCCAAGCGACGACTCCCCCGTGCCGCGGAGGTTTGCAGAACAACTGGTCGTGCCAGAACCGAACAGCGCCTTCCAGCAGTTGGCTCGCCGGAACGGTGAAAGCGGGATTCCACAGCAGATCATGAAACCCCGGCGCAATTCGCCATGCCCCCAAGGCGTGGAACAGCTGCGTGTCCGCCCCGGCCGACTCGTTCGCATGGTATTCGTACCACAGCTCCCGCCCTTTGTGCTCGGGATCGAAAAACACGTCCAGTTCCGCTCGCAGTTGGTCAACTTGTGAAGGCGTCAGGACGGGAACTCCACTCAAATAACCATGCTCTTCATAAAACTCCACTTGCTCGGTTGTAAGCTTCCACCGATCGACGTCCGATGCCTCCGACAGCGGCTCGATGAGATGTCCGACGGGACCGTGCATCTGAGAAAGGTCCTGGGTCATGAATTTGCCTCAAGGTTCGGTTCTGCGATTCGGCATCGCACAGGGATATGATCTCCCCGTTCGGCATCGCTATTGCATGGAGCGTAGCGTGTGCGATAGTTCTTGGGAAGTCAACGGCCGGTGGATGCGGATCCGAAATCGGGGAGAGCCCGTCGCGGAAGTTGCGACAGTTCTGGCCGACTCGGGCGAGGTTTCCCAGCGCGAATCGAGCAGGCTTCCGGCTGGCTCGGTATGATCGAAGGGCGACCGGAGGTGCGACGTATCGCATTCGGTCCGAAAGGAATTTTCCGGTTGATGGGCGGAAAGGGATGCCCGTCAAGAAATCCTCTGACGAACAGCGAGGGTCGTATGCGTACAAAATTGTCTGCTGTTTTTTTTGTGTTCTTGACGCTGATGAGCTGGTCGCGGACCGGTGCGGATGATGCCGTTTCGTCGGTGCGCCTGTGGCCCGGTGATGCACCGGGAGCGTTGGGAGACCGACCGGAGGATATCCCACGAATGGCTGTCCATCTGCCCGATGCAACGGGAGCCTGTGGCACGGGCGTCGTGGTTTGTCCCGGCGGCGGTTACCACGGCTTAGCCATGGGTCACGAAGGGCAAGAGATTGCCGCGTGGCTCAACGAATTGGGGATCGCGGCGCTGGTGCTTGACTATCGCCACCGCGGCAAAGGCTACGGCCATCCGGCGCCATCGCTCGACGTCCAGCGAGCGATTCGCATGGCTCGAGCGCGCTCCGATGCGTGGGGGCTGGACCGTCAGCGGATTGGCGTTCTGGGCTTTTCGGCGGGCGGCCATCTGGCAGCCACCGCGGCGACCCGTTTTGATGCCGGCCGTCCGGAAGCGGAGGATCCGGTTGAGCGATACAGTTGTCGACCGGATTTCGCGATTCTGTGTTATCCCGTGATTGCCCTGGGAGAACCGTTCACTCACATCGGTTCCCAGCGGAATCTGCTCGGAGCGGATCCGGCACCAGAATTGATTCGCGAACTTTCACTCGAAAAACAGGTCACGGCGGAGACTCCTCCCACGTTTCTCTTTCATACGGATGCGGACAAAGGTGTTCCCGCGGAGAACAGCTTGGCGTTCTACTCCGCTCTGCGAAAGCATGACGTACCGGCTGAGTTGCATGTCTACGTAGAAGGAAGACACGGCGTGGGGTTGGCCCGGAGCTTGCTTGGTACAGCGGATTGGCCGAAGCGGTGCGCGACATGGATGCAGCTGCAAGGGTTGCGACCGGAACCTTCCCAGCCCTAAAGGGGCCGTCGGAAGGGATCCGTCGGCAGCGAACAGAACAGGGACGGCAGACCGTTGGCCCGTCGTCCCTGGGGAAGCTCGAAGTTCGATCAGGGGTGCGGCGCCTAAAATCGCCCCATCAATCCGACCGTGGCTCCGTGGAAGAACACGGTTCCGCCGGTGTCCAAATCGGCCGACGCGGGGGTGACCAGATCGGTGTGCGGGATTTGATCGGGAGCCAACGCCAGTCCGTCTAACCACATCAATCCGTAGCCTCCCGTCGCGTAGAGACCGCGGAAGACCTGAAGGTTACCTCGAATTCCCAGCTCGGCTAGAAATGCGGTATGGTCCTCACGAACCGAGATTTGGTCGGCCACGGCCGGCACGAACGGTGACAAAATGGGTGCTTCGGTGTTCTGATTGCAGTTGTTAAACATCACGCCGACTCGGAAAATACCATCAATTTCGAAGCGTTTGCCCCGATCGAACAGACGTGTGTCGGCTCCGAGCTGAAATCCGTACAACTGGTTGTTGGTATCGATCGAATAGAAATCGTTCACTTGCGGAGCGATCGCTAAGGTGCGTAGCTTGTCCTGGAGCTCGATCCAGCGGAAACCCGCAACACCGGTCACACATTCGTGGAAGCGGCGGCGCACGTTGAATTCGGCACTGTGCAGATCCGTGCCGTACTCGGCGCGGTAGATTGTCCCGTGTGCGGTCGATGGGAAGTCGATTCCCGGCCCCTGCAGAACCGGGGATACATCGCCACCTCCGTTGCCAGAAGTGGTCCAAGAGTCGATGCCAAAATAACCGATGTCCCAGCCCCAGCAACAGCAGTATTCACGCATCAGTTGATAGCGGACCGCCGCATTGTGATCGAATTCCAGGTTTTCGACGTCGACTAACGTCTCCTCCGTCTCCTGGTGGGTGATCAATTCCAATTGATCGGCATCGGACCGTCGTAAGAACATCACCTCAGCCCGCACCGTCCACAGGTCGCAGCAGGTGAGACATCCGCAGCAGCCGGCAGCCGCATCACAGAGCGGTGCGACGTCACAAGCGTCCAGCGTGTCGCAGGCTCCATTCGCTTCGAACAAGGTTGGCAGCGGCGCCTCGGTGACGTCGCATGCAACCTCCGGTTCGTCAATCGTCAAATCGTGCAATTTCAGCCAGTCTCCGCGAGACTGCGCCGTCAGGAGGCACGTTGCCACCAGGACGTAGAAAACTTTTTTCGTAACCATCAGATTCATCCCCTCATTCAAGTCCGACGGTGGGCTGCCCGTTGGAAATGGCCCGTTGATAATCGGATCGACCGTGTTCACCGACACCTCAATCAATTCCGCTACCGCCGCCACATTCCCGTCGACCGAGCGAATCGACACATCCGTCAAAGTTGAACGCTCGCACGAGCTCGAAGGATTCCTGGGCGCCGGAGATCGGCGCAAAAGAAAACGGTGCCGTTATCTTGTTGACGGCACCGCTCAGCAGTTCGGATCGGTTCGGAAACGCGAGAATGTCGCGAGTCAGTTTTTGGAGCGACTGGAATACCAGGCCGCGGAGAAGGCTGCCAACCCCATCAGCGACCAGATGGCGAAAGTGGCCGGTTCGGGGACGACTCCGCCCGTATTAAATCGGACCCCGTCAATCCCAAATCCCTCTTCGTCGAGGTTTCCATCCGGCAGGTAGATCGAGATTCCGGAAATCCTGTCACCGCCGCTTTCGACGATGTTCATGTTCGTGAAACCGCCCGGCAGGCTACCGACCGTGCCCAAGCTTGCTCCGGATGCTTCGTAGGCTTCAATCAACGTGCTCGGTGGGAGTTCATCCAGGAAGCCGAGCGTGAACCCGATCTGACTGACCGGGTTGTCAAACAGGATGGAAATCGGCGTTGTGTAGCGGGCTTTGCCAAGCACTCCGCCCAGTCGAATCGTGTCCGCTCGGCGGTAATCGAACTGCGTCATCACGTCCGGTTCCCCGGCGGCAAACCGAAGCGGGCCGCCCGGGGCTGCTTGCTTCAACGAGTTGTAGGAAGCTCCCAGTTGCTGCCCACGAAAGTGTGTTCCGAAACTGACCGTCAAATCGCCGTGGATCGGATCGTTGTTGAACTCGTACACCGGATTCACAACGTTGAACCTGTCGAAGAAAATTTCGTAGTCATTGCCCCCTTCGACGGGAGGTCCCCACGAGATTGCTGCCTGACAGGAGCCAGCGCTCGCAAGAGCGAACACTGTCAATAACCCGTAACGGATTCGCTTCGACATCCTGATGCATTTGTCCATCACTGGGGGCTCCTTGAGAGACCTTCCACTTCGGCTTCCGCTGTTGACCACTAGTTTCTTCAGACTAGCAGTTCATGGTAATTACGGGTTAAGAACGCTCAACCGATAGAGTTGACCTGCACTTCGTAATTTAATGGAAATCCAGCGGACGGGAAAGCATCCTTAACACAATCGCCATAAAACCCAAAACCACAACTCCCGGAAGAGTTACGGAGTTTCCGGGGGGCGACGGGGTATGGGCCTCGTCGCTCGTAAGAAATCTTGACACGACATCCGATTCCCGCGCCTCCGCCATGTCGACGACCATTGGGCTCTACGGCGTGGTGGCACCGTCCCTGCTGTGGAGGGGCCGTTTCCGCCGGCTGCCAAGATCTCCTACGCGCACTTTTGCGTGCCCGGTTCACTCGGTAAAAGCCGATGTCTTTTGAGCTAAGCTTGCTCTGACCGGCGGTGGATTCTGACGAGACGGCGATCTTTTGGGCGGAAGGCCGCAAGGAGTGGTCCGCGCCGTCTACCTGCCCGGGGCCAGGTCCTAATTGAGGTTCGTCAAGATGAGTTGTCGTAGTGCGCGGATGATTCCGACTCTTTACATCGTCCTGCTGGGGATCGCCCTCGATGGACAGCTTTTCTCGACGGCCGTGGCCGAGGAGGTCGAGGGTTTCACGGAGCCGTATCGGCAGATCGAGTTGGCGGCCGGGGAGCCTGGGATCCTGGACGAGATTCATGTGCGCGAAGGTAGTCCGGTGGCGGCCGGCGATTTGGTGGCGGCTTTAGATACGGACGTGCTGCGCGCGACTTGGGAACTTGCGCGAGAACGGTCCCTGGCGGAGGGGGCACTGCAGGCCAGCCAGGCAGAATGTGAGATGCGGCGGACCCAATGGGAGCAGTTGAAGACGTTGCGCGACCGAGGCCATGCGACGCAGCGAGAACTGGAACGAGCGGAAACCGATTACCGGATCGCGGAGGCGCGGGTGATGATGGCACGGGAAGATCTGCGCCTCCACCAGTTGGAAATGAAACGAATTGAAGTGCAGATCGCCCGCCGGCAGATCCGCAGCCCAATTGACGGTGTCGTCAGCGAAGTTTTTCGAGAGGTCGGCGAGGCGTTTGTCGCCAGTGACCCGCGCGTGGCAACGATTGTCCAATTGAAGAAGCTGCGCGCCCGGTTTTCGGCCAGTCCGAGTGTGGCGGCGAAGTTTGTTCCGGGACAGTCGGTTTCGCTGCTCGTAACCGAAGCCCAGCAGACGGTCGTTGGAGAGGTCGAGATGATTGCCCCCGTCATCGACGCACGCAGCGGAACCGTGCAGGTCGTCGTTGTGATTGACAACCCGGACGAACGGATCCGAAGTGGCGCGCGCTGCCTGTTGCGACCGTCGGAGACACCGACCGGACCGAAGCTCGGAGGACTTTGATGACATTCGCCACGGATACCGGCCACTCTGCGGACCCACCGTCTGCCCCCGTGGTTCCCGCCGCGCGGCCGCGCGATGTGCGACAGGTGGGACAGCAATTGGATGCCGTTCTGACCGACGCCGGGGACGAAGCCGAGGCGACGGATCGTTTTCTTCGGTTAGTCTGTCAACTCACCGGAGCACGCGGCGCGCTCTATTTTCCGGCGAACGCCGACGGGCAGGTTTCAAACGAACCGGAGGCGCGCACTTCCGGCCGGGTTTGGAGGCAACCTAGTGGGCCAACTCCATCCGCTGCTGCGCATTGCGCAGGCGGAGAGAACCATCCAGTTGGCTCGCTCGGATCAAGAGGGTCGGCAAGTCGTCTTTATCGTGCCGGTGATGCGGGCGGGCCTGGCAGCCGAGTGTTTCGTGGCAATCGTACCGGTGCCGCTAGATGCGAATGAGCGGCTTGCTTCACTATGTTTGACGCTGCAATGTTTGGCCGCGTTCGTCGGCCAGTGGCGCGGCCGATTGCAGGGACTTTCACCGTCGCTTGACGTCGAGGCCTGGCGTCAGTTCTGTAGCGGAATCCGGGAGGCGGCCGGCGCCGACCGAGTGGCGGCGGCGGCCGAGCCGATGGCGGCGGCGCTGGCCAGGCTGACAGGGGCCCATTTTGTTGCGTTGGGGCTCCGCCGCCACGCATCGCGTTGTCGCATTCTGGCAGTGGCGCCCGGGCACGGTTTTGATCCCGGATCGGAATTGACTCGATGCTTGGAGTCGGTCTTGAGTGAGACCATGCTCGAGTCGGTGGAATCGAACGATGACCCGACTCCGGCAACTGCTTGTCGAGACACGGACTCCGCCGGCCGGCTCCGGGAACTCATGAATCGGGAATTCGTTTGGCGAGTTCCCCTGCGCGATGCGTCGGGCGAACCGATTGGCGGTTGCATCCTCGTCTTCGACTCGGAACCCTCCACATCGCAGATCGGTACCTTGGAGTTTGCCGTGTCCTTGATCGGCCCGCAATGGGAGTTGGTCCGTCGGAGCAGTCGTGCACGAGACGGTTGGATTCAGCGGTGGCGACAACGGCTGAAACGCTTGTCGACGCGCACCGAACTACACTGACGATCGCGGCGTTGGGACTGGGGCTGGCAGTTTTCGCAGTTCCCCTGCCCTATCGTTTGAACTGCCCGTGCGAAGTCCAGCCAGTCACTCGCCGATACGTCGTTGCCCCCTACGAGGGGCGACTCGAGTCGGCGCTGGTCGAGCCGGGCGACGAGGTCTTGGCCGGTCAGATTCTCGCGCGGATGGATGCTGCCGAGATTCGGATGGAGATGGCGGGACTGCAAGCCGATCTGCAACGAGCCACCAAGCAACGCGACAGTAGCCTCGCCTCACGTGAGACCGCCGCTGCGCAGATTGCGACCTTGGAAATGGAACGGCTTCAGCTTCGTATCGATTTGCTACAAGACCGAATCGATCATCTGGACATTCGTAGTCCCACCGATGGCGTCGTCATCAGTGGGGATCCGCGCAAACTGCAAGGGGCCCGCTTGACCATCGGGCAAACGCTGGTCGAAGTCGGGCCGCTCGAAGGAATGGTCTTGGAGGTTGAGATCAGCGACAAAGACATTGCCCACTCCCGAGTTGGTGCTCCTGTGCGCGTGCGGCTGGAGTCGCTGGCATTTCAATCGCTACGAGGAAAGCTGACCCGGATCCGGCCCCGCTCGGAGCAACGGGACGGGCAAAACGTCTTTGTAGGTCATGTCGATCTGTTGCGGGAACAGGAGCTGCTGCGACCGGGAATGCGCGGTCGGGCCAAGATCGCCGCGCCGCGTCGTCCGTTGTTCTGGATTCTATTTCACCGCACCTGGGAGCATCTCTTGCTCCGATTCGGTTAGTGAAGCGTCTCATGCATTCCATTCCGTCCGACAGTGAAGCTTCTCTCGCGCGACTTCGATTGCGCGATGATTTGCGTTGCTCGCTTCAATCCTCGGATGGTCAGCCCTACTATTTGATCGAAGATCAACTCCGCGGACGTTTCTTTCGCTTTGGCCTACGCGAGTGGGAGTGGGCCCGTCGGCTGGACGGCCAGCGGACGATTCGTCAGGTCGTGGTCGCTGAGGCGGCGGACGATTCCTCCGACCTGAGCACCAGGACAAGTGGCGACTGTGTCAGTGGTTACGGCAAATGGACTTGGCGGTGGACGTCCCCGGTCCCGGGGCAGCATCGGTCCAACGCGGTCCCACGGCGAACTTGCGTGCGAAAGGGTGGTTGAATCCACTCTTCCTGCGGATTCCTTTGCTGAATCCCGATCGCCTGCTGACCCGATGCTTGCCCTGGTTTCGCTGGACTCTGACACCGGCTGCCTTCGGCGGTTGGCTGGTGATTTGCCTGCTCGCTTGGGGCGGTGTCTGGCTGCACCACGATCGTTTTGCCGCATCGGTTCCGACGATTCTTGCCGCGAACAACTGGCTGTTCTTGTTGCTGGCATGGGTTCTGCTGAAAACCGTCCATGAGTTCTATCACGGGCTGGTTTGTAAGAAGTACGGAGGGTACGTCCCGCGGTGCGGGCTGGTCTTGATCCTGTTTTCGCCAGTTGCGTTCGTCGACGTCACCAGCTCCTGGCGTTTTCGATCCAAGTGGCACCGGATCTATACGGCAGCCGCTGGGATGTATGTCGAGCTGTTTGTGGCCAGTTTGGCGGCGATCGTTTGGATGTGGACCGAGGTCGGTTGGTTGAACCAGTTCTGTCACAACCTGGTTGCGATGGCTGGTGTTTCGACTCTGCTGTTCAATGGCAATTTTCTGATGCGGTTTGACGGCTACTATATTCTCAGCGATCTGTTCGGCTATCAGAACCTCTACGGTACGGGGCAGAAATACTTGCGGTACTTCTGGCGGCGGTACGTGATGGGGGTCTCGGCCGACGCCCTGGTGGAAACCGGCCGCAAGCTGCAGTTTGTACGAGTCTACGCCTGGGCCGCGCTGGCCTGGCGGCTATTGTTCTACGTGGGTGTGCTGCTCATCGCCGCCGCCATGTTTCATGGAGCAGGGATCGTCTTGGCCGTGTTCGCCGGCGTTTGCTGGTTTCTGTTGCCGGGTTGGCGTTTTGTGATTTACCTGATTCGAGGACGAACGCAGGAGCAGCCGAACCGTGTTCGATTTGCTCTGATCTGCCTGGGCGTGAGTCTCGGCGGCGTGAGCGTGCTTGCCTTGCCGTGGCCTGGTGGAATTACCGCATGGGGGATCGTGGACTATGAACCGCTGTCCGTGCACCGGGTGGTATGCCCCGGATTCTTGCGCGAGGTGCACGTACGGGAGGGAGAGTTTGTCGAACAGGGAACCGCTTTGGCCACGATGGAGAACCCACAAATCACGTTGGATTTGAAACAGCTGGAACTGGCGATCGAACAGTCTCGAATTCGCGCCCGAATGCTGCACCGTGATGGGAACCTGGTGCAGTATCAAGTGGAGGGCAAGCACCGGAAAAGCCTCGAGCAGCAGCGGGACGAGTTGCTGCGGCGAGCGGAGGGACTGACGATCACTGCCTCTGCTGCTGGTCACGTCATGGGGCAGGATCTGGCGATGATGGAAGGGCAGTACCTGACGATCGGGTCCATCGTGATGTCGGTGGGCGACGAACGACGCAAGCAGGTGCGACTGTCCGTTGCTCAGCAGGATGTGGACTTCTTTCTGCGGCAGGTGGGGAGTCAGCCGAACGTGCGGATCAAGGGGCATGCAAGAAGTGTCTGCGACGCGCGGCTGACTCGCGTGAACCCGCGGGCTGTCCGCCAATTACCCGATGCAGCTCTCGCTGTGCCCAATGGTGGCCCGTTGCCCGTTCAGGCCGCTGCGGGCGACCCAGCCCTGGTCGACGGCTGGCAACTGACCGAACCGCGATTCCTCGCTCTCGTTCATCTGCCGGAGCATGAAGCGAGCCGTCTTCGGGCGGGCGAACTGGCCCGCGTGCGATTGCGGGGTACGGCGCCGTCGATTGCCGTTCGCTTCCTGGATTGGGTACAGAACTGGATGCATTACAAGCTCCAGTCGAGAGGACTTGGGAGCGAGAGCGCGTAGCGCTTTCCTGGAGTGTCTCGTCGCCCGTTCTGCTCGGAAGAAGCGTCGTCACGAATGCTGCATGTCCGTGCGACTCGCACGAGCCCGGTTGCGACAGGATTCGCTTAGGGAATTGGCAGCACTTGCCCTTCGTCGTTCGGTTCGTCCCCCGGCATTTCCGCCGCCTTGTCGGCCCGCAGCAGCGTCCCGATCGATTTGCGGTAAGAAACCTGTGAGAGGCTGTAATTCAACTGCGCGTGGAGGTAGGCTGTTTCGGCCACCGCAAGTCGCTCTTGCGCCTCGAGTAGATTTTCCAGCAGTAAACTGGAGGAGCGATCGGAATCGGGCAACATCAACCAACGGTTTTCGATGTATTCCACCTCCACTTTGGCAGCTTCCATCGCGCGGTAGTTCGCCACCATTTCGCGATAAGTCGTTTGGACTTCGCGAACATTGACTTCGACCTCCAATCGCACGGCTTCGAGCGTTGCCTGGAGCTCCGCCTGCAATTGTCGCAGTTCGTGCTGTCGCCGTTGCCGACGAGCCTGCGCGGCGCGGCCTCCAAACGGCCTTTCGTATTGGAGTCCGATCGAATAGCTCGGCTCGCCTTCCCGGTACTGATCCAGCCAGGAGGCTCCAATGTCACTGCTGCCACGCAAGCCGGAGATGTAGCTTTCGAGTACCAGGTTGAGCGCCGGCAGCAATTCGTGTCGAGACATCTCGGCGCGAATTCCCGCCGCCTGGATCTGTTTGATGGCTTCCGCAACTTCCGGCCGGTTCTGCAGTCCTAATTCGACCGCTGTGGGAAGATCGATCTCGACGCGTTGTTGTAGCGGACTGAGGACGGGCACGAGTTCGTTGTGTTGCGAGTCTCCGAGTTGCGGATCGTTCACCAAGGAGCGTAGTCGGCTCTCGGCGTTCCGGACCGCCATTTCGGCTCGGACAATGTCGGATCGGCGGCTTTCCACCGCGGCACGGGCGCGGAGGATCTGACTTTGCAGGGCGTCAATCTCCCGCCGACGGTTCAAGGCCTGCAGTACGGACGTCGGCCTCCGTGTAGAAGCGACGACGCTGCAGCAGGATGCCTCGCTCCAGGTAGAGTCCCCAATAGGCCCGAGTGACGTTCAACAACAGGACCTGCAACTGACTGGCGACCTCATCACAAGAAGCCGCCGTGTCAATCTCGGCCAGCAGCGTCAGGCTCGTGTTGTACTCCGACCCCGCGCCACGCAGCAGCGGCTGTGTGTAGTTGAGTGTCAGCCGCGATGATCCCTGATTCGGTGGATCGAAAAACAACGAATTGTTCTGTTGATGTCCGAATTCCTGAGCGATCTCGAAGCGACCGCCGGTACGTATGCGACGCCGTACTCCGGCACTCGCCGACAGGTATTCATCGCGAAAGCGTGTCGGTCCACCCGTTGTGAGACGATTGCCCACCGGTTCACTCGTGTCGGTCCATTGCGATTCGAGAAAAGAAGTCCAGTCGAATTCTGCCGCCGCTTCGTCGATCGCCGTCCGGCGGATCTGCGGGGTTTCCTGAAGCACGCGAATCTGAGCGGAGTGACGGAGGGCACGGAGCAGGACGTTTTGCAGGTCAATCGTAGTGACGGTCGCCGGCGGGCGCAGCGGCTGACGGATTGCCGCGTCCCACCAGGCCACTTCCGGAGTGAGCTTGGTCTGGTCAAGTTCCTCTCCGGTAGGAAATTCCTTTGGAAAAGCCTCACCATCTGCGGCGTTGATGGACGGTTCCGGAAGCCGTTCTATCGTTTGGGGTAGACGAACGATCCCCCGTGTGATCGGTGATACCGGAAAGGGCAATGGCTCGGCTGCCGACACACCTCCCAGCAGGCTCAGCAAGCAGCAACGCCACCGCACGGAGATCTCGAGTCGTGTTGCCCCGCGCGTGAGCGTGCTGCGGTCCATCCATGCAAGGCAACTCCTCGGTAAGAACGTCCGCCGTGGCAGGTGCCCCCCGCGGGGACCGAGCGCGGACCACGACCAGCGACCCGCCGGGGTCGACCGTCCTTCGTTGCTTTCGACTACGCGGCCAGCGCCGAATCAGAAGTTGCCACTTTCCTACTGTAACTGCTACGCCTTGCCGGATAATTACAACGCTACCGGATGACCGGACCCGCACGGTTCACTGCATGTGGACGGAATCGGTGGAATCACAAAGACTTGCAGTTGTGGGGAAGATGGGTAGAACATCAAAGGTGTTCTATCTCCGAAGCTCTTGCCGTTTCACGGGAGCCGCCGGCTATGAAGTCAGAGTTTGATGCGAAGGACGACACGATGCGAGGCACGGGATTCGCGGTGTGGCTCATCGGCCTGCTCAGCTGGGGTCTGGAGTGCGGCACCGGTGGCCCTAGCCGTTGAAGAACAGGTCGATCGATCGCCGATCGATCTCGTTGTGGCCCATGACGGGGCTTGGCTCGTGACGGCAAATCAGTCCTCCGATACCGCTTCTCTGGTCCGCGTGGCGGACGGTGTCGTGCTCGACGAAGTGGCTTTGGGGCGTCGGCCTGCCGGATTGGCCCTGCTGCCGGACGGTCGCCACGTATTGGTGAGCAGCCGGGATGCTGGCGAAATCGCCTGGCTGGAAATCGACGGTGGCAAACTCGTGCGTCGCGACACGTTATTCGTCGGCCTTCATCCGCATGGGATTGCCGTGTCACCGGACGGCAGCATGGCATACGTGGCGCTGACCGCCGCTTCGCAAGTCGCCGTCGTCGATCTGCAGCAACGGACTGTCGTCGACCGGATCGACGTCGGACGCTGGCCTCGCTACTTGGCTGTCTCGCCCGACCATACTCGCCTGGCGGTTGGCACAAGTGGTGATCGGGGGATTTCGGTTGTAGATCTCCGACAGCGGAAGCTGTTGTACATGGAGCAGTTTGTCGGCCTGAATATTGGTCATTTGCAGATTGCTCGGAGTGGTCAGCAGGTCTACTTTCCGTGGGTGGTTTACCGCCGCAATCCCGTGACGGCTGCCAACGTCCGCCTGGGTTGGGTGCTGGCTACACGAATTGGCCGCGTGCGATTGGACGGTCCGGCACGCCGGGAAGCGGTCTCGTTGGATCCACAAGGGAGAGCCGTGTCCGATCCGCACGGTCTGGCCCTAACCGCTGATGAGCAGCGACTGGTCATCTCGGCCTCCGGCACCGGGGAGTTGTTGGTGCTACGCCTTCCCGATCTGCCGATGATGGACTATGGCGGCACCGACCACATTCCGCCCGAACTGCTGCTGGATGAAGACCGATTCTGCCGCATCGATTTGGGGGGCCGGCCGATGGGGTTGCGGATTGCCCCGAACGATCGGACGGTTTTCGTGGCGAACTACTTCGGCAATTCTGTGCAGATCGTGGACCTCACCGAGCGTCGCCTGATTCGTGAGATTTCGCTGGGAGGCCCGAGCGAACCGTCGCTCGTACGACAGGGCGAAATGATCTTCCACGATGCGCGGCGAAGCCTGGATCAGTGGTACAGCTGTTACACGTGCCACTATGAAGGGGGCACGAATTCCGTTGTCATGGATACCTTCAACGACGAGTCTGCTTTTACTTTCAAATCGGTGATTCCGTTGGAAAACCTGACAGAGACGAAGCCGTGGACGTGGCACGGATGGCAACACGACCTGCGAGACGCGATGAAACGGTCGCTGACATCCACGATGCTTGGTCCGCAGCCGACGGAAGCGGATGTCGATGCGCTGCTTGCATACTTGCAGTCGCTTGCGCCTGCCACCGAATCCGTTTTCGTCGCCCGACAGATCGCGGAATTCCGCCGTGGTGCGGGGGGAAAGCGTGTTTCGCAGTGAGCAGGCCAACTGCAGTTCCTGTCACAGTGGTGATTTCTTCACGGACGGACAGGTCCACGACGTGGGGACCGGAGACTCACGCGATCGGTTCGACGGTTTGAATACGCCGTCCTTACGCGGTGTCTACCGCAAAGTTATTCTGCTGCACGATGGAAAGGTCGATTCCTTGCCGGCGCTGCTCTCGGGACCTCATAGCCCCGCCCATGTCTCGGGCAACGAGCCGCTGTCGGAGAGCGATCTGGCCGATCTGGTGGCCTACTTGCGTTCGCTGTGATGTGCTCTCGGCAAAGGGCGCGTTTCAGCGCTTTGCAAGCCCACTCGTTCCCACGGTACCCATCCATCCTTCGCGTTCACTGCGCAATCGGTTGCCAGGCGAGAGCCAACAGACGGATATCAATATCCGTGCGGCGTGGTTTGAGCGAAACGACCTCGAACTGTTCCTGGAGCGGATCGAGTCGGTCGGCGATCGCGCGTGTTTCTTTTTCCAAGTCCGCCTGCAACTGTAGGAATTGATCCTGATATGCCCGCAGGTTCTCTTCCGCTTGACGAACCTGTTCCGCCTGTTGTGCTGCTTTTCCGAAGCCCCGTGCGGCCGAGGTCGCTCGACCGAGTTCTCGGGAGCTGATTCGCTTGCGCCGATGAGGCGCCCAGAACAGAAGCGCCGAGCGAGATCATCGAATCGACTTTCGCGGATTCCGCTTCCTGCGTTTCACGCTGAACGGCCTGCTCAGCTCGCCGTATGCGTTCTTCCAACGTCCGAAATTTTGAGAGATACTTGTCTCGCAGATCTTCCACCTGGCGATCTCGTTCTTCGCGCGCCTGGTCCAGCAGACGGACCCGGAAATCTCGTTCGCTCTCACCCGGTTCGGAATATTCCTGTAGCGCATTGCTCTTCCACAAATCAAAGCGGCGAGTGTGGTACAGATGATTGCTAAGCGCTTTGCGCCACTCGCGGAAGCGATTCTTTTGGCTAAACAGTGTGGGGATCGGTGCGAATTCGCAAGGCTCGTGCGGTTTGCGACTGCAGTTCTCGTTCCGTCCAAGGCAGTTCTCGTGCTGCGGACCAGTCGGGATGAAGGCTGTCCTCCTGCAGGGCCAACAACAGTGTCAGGTCCTCGTCAGCCGACAAACGCCGCCTCGTCTTCACGTAATGCATCCGAACGATGGCTAGTAACTGCGGTATGTACAATCGCCGACCCGCAACCGACCTTGTCTCGCCTGGCAGGAATACTTGTGGCACGCTAGGAGCGACAAGCGGTCGGGTGGAGGAGACGTTGGTGGCCACTGGTGGTGTGCGGGACGGCGGATCTTCGGCGGCCGTGGGTTGTGCCGACGAAACCGCCTCGACGGCGCGTGGCGGTTGCAGTTCGCGAATTTGGCGACGTGTTAAGGGACCCGCCAGATAGGACAGTGTCCAGCGAGTGCGGAACAGCTCCGGTTCCTCCTCATGCACGTTGTGCATCAGAAAGACTCGCTGCGGAAGATCCGACAGCAACTTCGCGGGCGAGGCTTCCGCCAGGGTTCGGCCCGCTGCGGAGGTGGCACCGGAAAGTCCCTCCAGGACGCGTTGCTTGTCGCGTTCGGTCTGCAAACGCCCGATGAACCAACTGCCCGCGTTGGCGAGCCCTTTGTAGTCCAGGTCGACGGGATTCTGGGTGGCGAGGATAATTCCGAGTCCAAAAGCACGCGCTTGTTTCAGCAGGGTGAGCAGTGGCTTTTTCGACGGTGGATTCGAAACCGGCGGCATGTAACCCAGTAGCTCGTCGATATACAACAGTGCCCGCAGGCTGGTGGTGCCGGAACAACTTCGCATCCAGCCGAGCACTTCGTTCAGCAGAAGGCTGACGAAGAACATTCGTTCCGCGTCCGAGAGATGCGCGATCGAAAACACCGACACGCGGGGCCGTCCGGAAGGGGTGTGCAGCAGCCGGTCGATGTTCAGCGAGTCCCCCTGCAGCCAAGCCGCAAAGCCGGGGGCGGCGAGCAGGTTGTTCAGTAGCATCGCCAATTCGAACCGGTCTTTTGCGGGGAAGAAGGATTCCAGGTCCAGCACGCCCACTTGTTGGAAAGGCGGATTCTGCACGTGCTGGATCAGCGAACCCAGTTCCAGACTTTGCTCTGCGCCAGGCGACTTCCAGGATCTTCGTCAGAAGAATGTGTTCGCGTGACCGCAGCGGATCGGCGGCCAGTCCCAGCAATCCCAGTAAACTGGTGGCCGTGGTGGCAATGCGATCGCGCAGCAGATCGGGGTCTTCCAACACGGCTTGAGGGGGAGTAGCAAACGACGCCAGGATCGAGACCGGTTGACCGGTTGCACTGCCGGGTGTGTAGATGGCAAACTCCGCCGATTCCCGGAGCCTTGCGATTCGCGCGCCGTCCTGATCCCAATGCTGCAGGCCAGCTTGCCATTGCTTGGCCTGCGCCGCGGCGAACTCATCGACACTCATCTCGGCTCGTCGCGCGTCCTCGGCCTGAACCCAGGGGGCGAAGTCCTGGGCCCGCAATTCGGGAAAGGTCAACAAGAGATTGCCCATGTCTCCCTTGGGATCGATGATCAGCGCCGGAATGTTGTCGATCGCCGCCTCTTCCAGCAGACTGATTCCCAGTCCGGTTTTTCCACTGCCGGTCATTCCCACAAGGACCGCATGTGTCAGCAGGTCGCGAGAATCGTACAGCAGTGGAATCGGCAAATCACGCTGCTGCTGGCGATCGAACGCTCGTCCGAGGTAGAAAATCCCGAGCTTTTCGTAAATGGATGCCGTCCCGCTCACAGTCAATTACTCCTTGCCCTAACGCAAGAACACGGATTCCGTCGTGCCAGTGTAACGAAAGTCGCTTCCTTCGGGCAGAGAACCAGCGGGGCCAGGGCCGTTGGCTGATCGGAAAACGGCGTCATGCATGCCTTGCACGAGGATCCGCTTCGATCCACGACGGGGCTTCGGCATGCGTTACATATTGCTGCAGGATTTCATGAGGACGGAAGCGTGCCTTATATGCCATGGAGGGACAATCGGAGATCCAGTATCCAAGGTAGTGATGCCGTAAACCTCGTTGCGTAGCAAATTGCATTTCCTGTAACAGCGAGAAGGTCCCGGGACCCTCCGGCGCCATGCCGGGTCATGGTAGAAATAGACACTCGACAATGCTTGGGGCGTCTGATCCACAAGACCGACGCCGACCAGTGTGTCTTCGCGAAAGTAACGGAATTCGAGGGCAAAGTCGAACACTCCCGACAGGAAGGCGTGCACGTAGGCCTCGGCGTCGATGGGGGTGAACGGCCAGCCGCGTCGTTGCTGCATGTCGCGGTGGTAGGCGTCGAACAGCTGCAGGTGTGTCGTATCCACACGTGGGGAACCAATCTCAACGCGGACACCGCGGTTCTTTTGCCAGATTCGGCGTTGACTCTTGCTGCGTCGAAATCGCGCCAGCGGAACACGTAGGCTGCGGCAACCAGCACATTGGGGGCAGGCAGGTCGAAAGAATTGAATCCCATGACGCCGCCACCCACGTTGCAGCCATTCTTCGTAGGCTTCTCCGCTCAGCTGGCTTAGCAGACGAACGTCAAGTGACGCGATTTGGCGAGGCAGATAGGAGCAGGCACTCGCCGGCGTCAAGATCTGCATTCCGCGTTCAGTTTCCGGCCACACTGCTGGTTTCACTCCCGCGAAGTTGTGTGATAGGTGGGGTCAGATCTTGGGTGTCCAGCCGGGAGCGTATTGGCGTTGCCAGAACTGCATCGCCTCGGGATCTTCGCGGATACGACCGTCGGAGGGATCGCATTGCAACGCGCGGCCCGTGCGCTGTGCGATGTTTCCCAGGTGACACAGCAATGCGCTCTTGTGGCCCTCGGCAACTTCGGCCGTCAGTGATTCTGGCTGATCGTTCCGGATGGCAGACAGGAAATTCATCGCGTGACGAGCTTCGCATGCAGGATCCCCAATCTTGCGTTCCGATTGCAGGTGATCTCCTCGATCCAGCACGCGGTACGCTCCGGTGGCATCCAATTCCAACGTTCCGTCTGTTCCGTAGAAGGTGACAAACTCTCCGCCGTGCCGGTTGCAGCTCAGGCCCTGCCAGGTGATCTGCCGGTCTCGCGAAAACTCCAGGCAGACGGTTTGCGTGTCGGGAGTCTCTTGATCGTCCTGAAAGGCGTAGCGTCCGCCGCTGGAGGTGACCTTTCGGGGAAAGTCAACCCCGAGACCCGCGCGGCAGAGGTCCAGTGCGTGGACTCCGTTGTTCCCGAGTTCACCATTGCCCCAATGCCAGCGCCAGTGCCAATTGTAATGAACTACGTTGCTGCGGTACTCCCGACGCGGCGCGGGTCCCTGCCAAAGCTCATAGTCTAAGTGGGGCGGAACCGTTGCGGATTGCCCGTGGCCAATTGGCCCCCGCAAATTGTTGTACCAGCTGTGCGCCAGGTAGACGCGTCCGATGGCCCCCTCCGACAGCAACTGGATCGCCTCGGCGACTCCTTCATTGCTGCGTCGTTGGGTGCCCACTTGCACGGCCCGCTGGAACTGACGAGCGACCTGTATCATCATCTCGCCTTCCCAGGGATTGTGGCTGCAAGGTTTTTCGACGTAGACATGCTTCCCGGCTTGGCAGGCCAAGATGGTGACCGGGGCATGCCAATGGTTGGGTGCCGCGCACACCAGAGCGTTCACGTCCGGGTCGTCCAGGATGCGGCGAACATCCCGAACGGCTTGCGGCTGGTAGTCCACGAGGGGCTGCAACGCGCGTTGACAGGTGTCTACTCGCTGCTGATCGACATCGCACAAGTAACGCAGCTCGACGTTCGGCTGCTGGCTGAAAGTTTTGGCCAATCCTTGACCGCGTCCCAGTCCCATGACGCCGAGGATCACTCGGTCACTGGCGGGTCGCGAAGGCGTGTCACCGGCGCAGAGGGCATGTGCGCCGAGCGTTGTGCCGATCGCGGAGGCTTGTTGCAGAAAACGGCGACGGTGGCGGGAGTGCGACATGAAGGTTCTCCTCGAAAGCCAGGGTGGGCCGGCGAACCGGAACCGCAACGGACGTCCTTGTTTGCTGTGCCGATCGTCGGTCGCCGGGTGGCGATGGAAAGGGGGCAGTTGGTTGTGCTCGACTGGCCGGAGCCCGGACCCACAATAAGACCACGATGCTCGCGAGCCTTCCAGCCTACGGAGCATCCCCGAAGGGCGGCGGTTCACCGTTGAGTCGGGCCAGAGCGTTACACGCGGCGCGCTGCTCCGCTTCCTTTTTATTGCTTCCCCAGGCCGGGGGGAACTCCCGCTGATCGAATTGGGCGGAGACTCGAAAGTACTTCTGGTGATCCGGTCCCTGTTCTTCCAACAACTGATAGCTCGGTGTTGCGCCGAAATCGCGCTGTACAATCTGCTGCAGCAGCGACTTGTAGTTGTCGTCCGAGGCACCCGAGGCAGCCAAATCGATTTCGGGTTGCAGCAAACGCCCGACCAGGTCCCGTGCCGCCTCCGTGCCGCCATCCAGATAGACCGCGGCGACCAGCGATTCAAACACATCCGCCAGCAACGACCGGGGAACCGAACGGGCGGCGGACATCCCTTTGCCGACAATCAGTACGGAGGCGAGTCCCAACGACTTGCTGATCTTGGCGCAGGTGATCCGACTGACGACGACCGACTTGATTTTGGTCAACTGGCCTTCCAGCATGTCCGGAAACTGTCGAAACAGCAGCTCGCAGACAATCGCGCCCAAGATGGCGTCTCCCAGAAACTCGAGCCGTTCGTTGGAGGCGAGCCGATGCTGAGCGCCGGAAGCGTGCGTCAGCGCCGAGGACAACAGCTGCTGATCCCGAAACGAGTATCCGATCTTCTCTTCACAGTCCCTTAGACGATTGAGCTCGTCCTCAGAAAACGGAACATCTGGGTCCATGCGGAGGCCTTCGGAGGCAGAACAGCATGCGGAAGGGCGGGTGGAAGACACGATGCCGCGAGCGAGGCTCGCTGCGGGCAGGCACCGAAACCAGTGGGCACTGTACCGACTGGCTAGGTCCTTGTCAAATCTTGTCGGAATCGGCGGCGCGGCGATGTGTTCGCCTAAACGCAGCGCCGATGAACCAGTAGACTCGCGGAGACGTGGATTCGATTTCCTGTGGGAGCGTCGTTGACGCCGTGCTTGAGAGGAACTGCGACCTAGTTTACAACGATGCGTGCGAAGCGCGCCGGTCACTGTCGAACGGGAAAATCCGCAAGCCGCGTTGGCGTTGCTCGCTTCGCTTCGGTTCTGCGCGGCGTCTCGTTGTGCGATCTGCCGTGGCGTGACTTTCCTTGAACGGGTTTCCTCCGGGGAGTTTCCAGATGGTCAATACATTGTTTCTGCCTGAGTTGCGAGAAATGTTGGCATCGGGAAACGCGACGGAACTGACGGAGTTCTGCCAGGCGATCCATCCGGCGGCGACCGCCGAATTCATGGAAGGCCTCACGCCGCAGGAAACCTGGGATGTGTTGCAGTACGCAAGCTCCGAGGTCCGCAGCGAAATCTTCCATTACTTTGATCGTGCGCGACAATTGGAAATCCTGGAGACCCAGGATCAAGAGGCGGTGGCAGGCATCCTGGCAGAGATGGCCACCGACGACCGCGTCGATCTGCTGCAGGAGGTTCCTCAAGAACTTGCGGAGGAACTGGTTGAGCGCCTGCCGCGTGATGACCGTCGTGAGACCTTGCGGCTGCAAGCCTATCCGGAGGATACGGCCGGCGCCGTGATGACGACGGAGGTTGTCAAGCTGAGCGAGTCGTTGACGGTCCGAGAAGCACTCGAGGAACTGAGTAATCAGGCCCACGAAGTGGAGACGATCTATTACCTCTACGTCGTGGATGATTTTGGACATCTGCGCGGTGTTCTCTCGACACGCGATCTTATTTCGTCACTGGCCAAGCCGAACCGAACGTTGCGCGAGATCATGGAGACCGCGGTGATCTCCGCCGATGTGATGGATGATCAGGAAGAGGTCGCCGAAAAGGTTGCGCACTATGACCTGTTGGCCATTCCCGTTGTCGACGATCAACATCGGATGCTGGGCATCATCACGCACGATGATGTGATTGACGTTGTGCGAGAAGAAGCTACTGAGGACGCTCATCGGATCGGCGGTGTGGCCCCGCTGGATTCGGGGTATCTGGAGACGAATCTGTTGACCCTCTGCTGGCATCGAGGGATCTGGCTGGCTCCCCTGTTTTTTGCCGCGCTGCTGACCGCGGGAGCCTTGCACCAATACGAAGAGCAACTCGAAAAATGGGCCTTTCTCATTTGGTTTCTACCGCTGGTAATCTCCAGTGGTGGCAACTCGGGAAATCAGTCGGCCACGTTGGTGATTACGGCGTTGACCACCGGCAACGTCAAATTGGGGGATTGGGCGCGCGTCGTGACACGCGAGATGTCGATGGGGCTGTTATTGGGTGGCCTGCTGGCGCTCGTCTTTCTGCCGGTCGGCTGGACTTTCGCGCGGGATGCGCTGTTCGTCGTGCCCCTCACCCTGGTGCTGGTTGTTCTCTGTGGAACGCTTGTTGGTTCCGTTTTGCCTCTGATTTTTCAAAGGCTGGGCCAGGATCCGGCATTAATGAGCAACCCGTTTGTCGCGGGAATCATCGACATCGTGGGGATTGTGATCTACGTGAATGTTGCAATTCTCGTACTGCAGCCGTCCGGCTGATGGATGCAACATCCTGTCGGACCGCGGCGGGATGGCGCTGCTTCCGCAGAATGTGGAGCGCGACGGTCTAGGGATGGCGCCAACTCGGCAGCAGACCAACAGGACCACGTGCCGTGGAAGGGCCAAGATGGGCAAGCGGCGAATCCGGACCACGGCCGCCCCGCCGTCAGGCCTTTCCGGATTAGATGTCGAGCGCCGGTTCGCCCACGTAGAGTTGCAGAATCTGGCTCTGGACCTTGATCGCGCGGATCAAGACCCAAATCTGCTCTTTGCTGAACTGATCCGGGTCGGAGCGGGCCAGCTCCTCCAGTTCCTCTGTCATGGCGGCGTGCTGGTCGGTGGCGGCCTGTAGTCGGAGGCTCATTTCGCGCCATGCGCCGGTCAAACGGCTCTCGTCGTCCAATTCCTCCAGCGAGTCAACGGCGTTGCACAAGAGCAAGCAGAGACGGGCGACATCGCGGACTTCCGTTTCCGGCTGCAGCTTCTGGATCTGCGCTGCAAGATTCTGGCAGTTCATCATGTTCATGGCAACCGCGTGGAAAGGGAGCAGGCCGGTCTGGCGACGAACAAAGGGTGAATTACTTGGTCCGCTGGACGTTCCACTGCACGCTGCGGATGAACGCAGATTGCTGCAGTCCTGTGAAAACTCTAGCTCAAGTTTTGCGTCGTTTCGGAGGTGCTATCCGCGTGAGGGCCGGTCCAACGGATCGCGCCTGATGGCCGAAGAATCCGGCGACACGGGGGCCGCCGGTTGGAGCGGATTATTCGTCAGTCGCGGGTGCCTTGCCAAGAATGCGGCCCGGCCGCGAGCGTGCGCGGACGAGGATTCCGAAGAAGACGTTGCTGGTCACCCCGTTGCTGCCTGTTCTCTGCAACGATTGCGACGGTCACGAGTCGCGATGTCTGCCTGGCAGCCGGCGAATGGCCCGCGTGAGCGTCTGATAGTGGCAAAAAAGCTCCCTCGCGGCTCGATCGTTGTCAAAACGCAACTCGATCCGTTGTCGTGCGGCCTCGATCAGCGCGTGCCGCATGTCGGGGCGGGTCAAGATCTCGTCCATCGCGTGAGCGGCCGCCGCAAAATCCTCCGGCGCGACCAGGCGCGCTGCCTGCGATTCCGGCGGGAAAATCTCGGCAGTTCCCCCCACCCGCGTAGCGATAATGCAGCATCCGGCTGCGGCGGCTTCCAGCAAGACTCGGCCTAAAGGCTCTTGGCGGGCCAAATGCACCAACAAAGTCAACTCGGGTAACAACCGATCAATGTCCGAACGGCGACCGAGAAAGTGGGCTCGGCCTGCCAATGGTGCCGTTTCGGCGATTGCGTGCAACTGCTGCTCGTACAAGCGAGCTTCGGCCTTGGTTGAGTGTCGTTCGCCGATCAGCAGACAATGCACGTCCGGGTGTTTCGACAGCAGTTGGCTGAGCAGCCCGAAGGAACAGGTCCGTACCTTTCCGGACGCCGAGTTGTCCAATGCTTGCCACCAATTTCACATGGGAGGGTAGTCCCAATTCGTAGTGAAGTCGACCGTCGGGGGATCGCGGTTGATACTGCTGCAAATCGACGCCGTTATATACAACGTGCATCATGTCCGGTGGCAAGCCAAGTTCGAGATACCAATCCCGCGTCGCGTGTGAGACGGCGATCAATCGAGTGGCTCGAGCCAGATCCCGCAGTGACTGGCGGGTGGGACGCATCATGTCCCGCAAATAGCCCAGGCAAGGGATTCCCAGTACCTGGCAGACAGGTCCGGCCAACCGAGTCATCGACAGGCTGTTGGCGTGAATCAGGTCGGGTGCGATCTGTTGGGCGAGCTTCTCAAGGTTTTCCCGTCGAGCGGCCAGCGAACCGGCCGTGGCCTGTCCCTCCCACGTGACAAGTGACATTCCGGCGTCGCGAAGTGCCGGCGAGAGGGCGCCGTGTGCCGGCGCAGCCGCCCACGCCTTCACGCCACGTTCGAGTAGTCGCGGCGCGACGCTCAACAGAGAATTCTCACCACCGTTTCGCGTGGGATATTCGAATAAGTACAGAATCCGCATCAGAAGCGAGCACCGAAGCGAGGCATGTTGCTGAAACCTCTCCATGCACAGACAGAGTTGATAGACCGGGCTGCAGCGCTGTCAAGCAGAGATTGTGGTCGGCTGCGCCCGTCCCAGGCAACTGCTGGCGGTGCTTGGGCGTACCATTCGGCACGACGTGTGTTTACAGATCGTCAAGAATCTGCTCTTTTCCAATGCGATTGCCGATTCTTGCGTCCGGTGATGGCCGGGTTTCTCTTCCCCGGTACTTTCCCGATTTCCCGCTGGCCCCGATAACCGAGTATTGAGACGACGATGGATTCACCGCAGCCTGTTCGAGCCGTCGCTTTTGACCTGGATGGCCTGATGTTCAATACGGAGGAGCTCTACAACGAAGTCGGGGCCGAACTTGTCGGGCGGCGCGGGCACTCGATTGACTTGGAACTGCTCCGCCGCATGATGGGCCGTCCTAGCAGAGTGGCACTGGGACTGATGATTGAATGGTACGAACTCAGCGACAGTGTCGAACAGCTACAGCGGGAAACCGATCAGGTCTTTCAAGGCTTGTTGCACGATCGATTGGAAGCGATGCCCGGCCTGGTGGAACTACTCGGCGAACTGGACCGCAAACGGATTCCCAAGGCGATTACCACGAGCAGCCGCCGTGCCTACGTGGAAACCTTGCTGGAAATCGCCGATTTGGGAACCGAGTTTGCGTTCGTGTTGACCGCGGAGGACGTGGAGCAAGGAAAGCCGGCACCGGAGATCTATACCAAGGCGGCAGCACAGTTCGGTGTCGAACCGTCCCGCCTAATGGTGTTGGAGGATAGTGAGATTGGATGCCGGGCGGCGGTTTCCGCGAACGCGTACACGGTCGCCGTTCCGGGGGCTCACAGTGCCGAACATGAATTCCCCGGAGTGGCATTTGTTGCCGACAGTCTGGCCGATCGCCGGATTTACGAGCGGTTGCCCTGAGGCACAAGAAATAGTCCGGTGCGCGTAGACCAAGCGGGTGCGTGGCGTGCCAAGAAGGAACCGGAAGGGCACGCCACACATTGCTGTTGTCCATCGCTCGTGCGGTTGCGTTGCCTTCGTCCTAGGAATGGGCTGCGAGTTTGCCGAGCACAAGCGAACGCTCAGCAGCTGAAGTGCTGTCAGCTAGTATTGACGCCCCGTTGCGCCGAAAGTTACACTAACTTGCAATCGAGGCTGGTTGCTTGCCCGGGGACGCCTCGCGCGGCGCTATGCACGGAAGCTCGGGACTCGACGGCATGGGTGGTTGAGGTTTGAGCGACGCCTGTGCATCGCACTCGTGATGGAAGAATCGGGTGTGCCCAGTCGATCTTTTCTTTACTGCTTTGGATGCTGGGTGCAAGGATGTTGAAAACTCTGGGATGTGTCATTCTGAATGACGCGGATGAGCGCGCTGATACAGCGCGGCTCGGATCGTTTGCCAGTCGACCGTTAGCGGGGAAACCGCTCGTCGATTGGGTGGTTCGTCGAGCGACAGAGGCGGAGCGATTGGACGCCGTGGTGGTCATTCTCTCGCAGGATGATCGAACCCGTTTCGTGGAACGCTTGGTTCCTGCCGATGTCCGCGTGTTCGCGAGTCGTGAGCGTGACAATCTGGCTCGTGTTCGGGAATGCCTCGACGAGTTTGGTTCGGAGGCGATGGTTCGTTTGCGGCTTGATTCGCCCCTGGTGGATCCCTGCCTGATTGACCGGTTAGTGATCGCCGGGGATCGAGATCCGACGATCGATTATGCCACTTTTTGCTCCGGATCCGGGGACCCGACGGCCCACGCGGCCTTGGGGCTCTGGGCTGACCTCTTCAGTACCTCGGCGATTCGCCGCGCGGACCGCGCCGCTCGAACGGCGCGAGATCGACGGGATTTTGCTCGGCACATCCTGCGCCATCCCAACCGTTTCACGATCCAGTTGCTGCCCGTTCCGGGGCCGCTCGACCGCGACGATCTGCGATTGTCGCTGCGCCACCAGGATGACTGGGAGCACGCCGAGCAGATCGTCGATGCGTTAGGGGCCGATGGCTTGGAATGGCCGCGCATCGCCCGCTTACTGGAGCAACAACCGGTATTACGTGAGCGGATGGCGGTGCTGAACCGCGAAGATGCGTAGCTCGCAACGCTGCTTGTGGAATCTGAGCGGAATGGGGACACGCGTGCTCCACCCTCGCCGCTCAAAACCGTGCTCTGCCATGTAGGGCGCTTGCGGGCCATACCGACTCGCTGTTATCCTGCCGAAGGGGATCGGTTTCGGATCCCCGATCGCGTCTGGAAAATCAAGCGAGTCCATACATGCGCAACGTGGTCACACTTGTCTTGGGGGGTGGTCGTGGCACCCGTCTTTTTCCGCTGACTCAATTTCGATCGAAGCCGGCCGTCCCGCTTGCGGGGAAGTATCGCTTGATCGACATTCCGTTGTCGAACTGCATCAACAGCGGACTCAACCGGATCTACGTGTTGACCCAGTTCATGTCGGTCAGCCTCCATCGTCACATTCGCCAGACGTACCGCTTCGACTCGTTCGGCGCCGGGTTTGTCGAGATTCTGGCAGCACAGCAGACGATGGACAGCACGACCGACTGGTACCAGGGCACGGCGGATGCGGTGCGCAAGAATATTCGTTACCTGGAGCAACCGGGAATTCGGCACGTCCTGGTGCTTTCCGGCGATCAGCTGTATCGCATGGACTACCGCGAGATGCTGCAGACCCATGAGGACACGCAAGCCGACGCGACGATCGCAGCCATTCCGGTCGGTCGCAAAGACGCCGGCGCGCTGGGAATCATGCGCATCGACAGCAATGGACGCGTGAAAGGTTTTGTGGAAAAGCCGCAGACCGAAGAGCAAATCCAGCCGGTATTGATGGATCCGGCATGGATCGACAAGCGAGGCATCGAAAGTCGGGGGCGCGAATGCCTCGCCAGCATGGGGATCTACGTTTTCAACCGGGACGTGCTGGTCGATGTCCTACGACAGTCGACTCATCAAGACTTCGGCAAGGAGATCTTTCCCTCGTTGATCGAGCCGAAGAACGTGCAGGTCCATCTGTTCGACGGCTATTGGGAAGACATTGGGACGATTCGAGCATTCTACGACGCGAACCTGCAACTGGCGTCGGAACGGCCCCCCTTCAGTCTTGTGTTTCCCGAAGCCCCGATCTATTCCCGAGCTCGCTTTCTGCCGCCGTCACGGATCGAAGGGGCGAATGTCCGCGGCAGCTTGATCGCGGACGGTTGCCAGATTTCGCCAGGGGCCACGATCGAAAACAGCGTAATTGGGTTGCGCTGCGTCATCGGCCCGAACACCGTGATCCGAAATTCGATCTTGATGGGAAACGACGACTACGAAACGCAAGTCGAGCTGTCCGACGATCGGCGATGCGAACGGCCCCCCGTGGGAGTGGGCGCAAATACGGTGATTGACGGAGCCATCATCGACAAGAACTGTCGGATTGGATGTGGCGTCCGGATCGAAAATGCGTCCGGTTTGACCTCGGGATCGGACCGTCCGGACTGTCTGATCCAGGACGGGATTCCGGTGATCTGCAAGGATGCCGTGGTGCCGGATGGTTGGCACTTCTAACCGGGAAGATGCACGTGCGGCTGGGGGCCGAAAAGCCGAATGGGCTTTTCTTACCAACGCCGGCCGCGACCGCCGCCGCCACCACCGCCGCGGTTCTCCTTGGGTCTTGCTTCGTTGACCGTCATATTGCGGCCGTTGATCGGCGAGAGATTTAACGCCTCGATCGCCTGCTTGGCTTCGACTCCGTCCGGCATTTCGACGAAACCGAATCCGCGGGACTGGCCCGTCTCGCGATCCTTGATGATGTTCACCGAAGAAACCTGCCCGTGCGCCTCGAACGCCGCCTGCAGTTCATTCTCC
The DNA here is from genome assembly GCA_963776055.1 of uncultured Planctomycetaceae bacterium. Lineage (GTDB taxonomy): Bacteria > Planctomycetota > Planctomycetia > Pirellulales > Pirellulaceae > CAVZLD01. The sequence goes on from CAVZLD010000004.1 coordinate 236,908, forward strand.
GTTACGTCAAACGCCAGATTGCCGACATAAATGCTCGCCACAGAATCGTCCCCCTTTTCTACTTGCCACCCGGAAGCGAACTGCTCCATCCCATCGCGCACTTAGGCAAGCAGCGGACGCACGTTGCCGCGTAAGAGGGACTTGGTGCCGAAACGATCAGCATGACCCACCACTGCAGCTTCGTCAATCCCTCTCGCTTCCCAAGTCCGTCTCGACCGAATCCGACGAAATCGAGACGAGATAGAATTGTTCGGGAAGCGTAGTTCGGTGTGAGAGATCGATGGGATGAAGCGGATCGCACCGGTACCGTGTCGATGGAATCCACGGTGTGGAAGCATGGGCCTTTCTGCGACCGCATGCGCTGCGATCCATTTTGCGGACTACCGCCCCACGGTCCTACGCGTTTTGCTATCCATTTGTCACGATTTGTGATCTGCGGTTAGCCAACATCCGGCGTCGTTCGATGGACATGCGGTTTCCAACGCCAGAAGCCGCGATGGTTCAACTGCGTCCAACCCCATTGCAGCCAGCGGAGCAACGAAGCGGCCAGCCACAACGCCCATGCGAGCATCAACAGACGATAGAACCAGATCGAGACCGAAATCACGTGGGTCTCGGGCAATTGGGCGTTGGCATGGGGCTGGAACCACTGCAGGAAGGTACCGCGCGAGCCGTTGCCAGTGATAAACATCTCCGGATCGCCGAGCAATCCTTCGCCGACGGCCACGACGAGCACGCCCAACGCCATGAATGTGATCGAGACCAGAGTCACCTGTTGCAGGTTGAAACGCCAGTAGCGAACAGCATCGGGATCCTGTTTGCCCCGCCAAGCCAACAGGAAGAGCCATGCAACGACAAACAGTGCCGCCGCAACGTGCACCTGGGTGAGACCGATGGCCAGCAGCACCCACTCGTAGTGGCGCAGCGGCGAGTTTGGCAAGCTGCCCAGAATCAGCGCAAAGAGCATTGCCACTGCCAGAATGGTCCAGAGCCGCACGGCGGGGCCGAGCAGCGGGCCACCGGCTGACAGGATCCAGCGGCTCTCCGGCACTCGCAGTACGGAGGTGATGTTCGCCGCGGCGACCGGTAGCTGAACCGGTTCTTGCGATGCGACGCGATCCAGTATCGTCTTCGTGCGCCATTGCACCTCCACGGCCTGCCGCCCGGGAGGAATCGGGACGAGCAGGCGATTGTCGGAATAGCGCGGCTGAATGGTCTGGCCGCCGACCGTGAGGGAGGTGATTTCCGGCTGTTTGGCCTCGGCTTTTTCCCCCATGCGGATCGGGAAATCCGTTCCCATACTCGCGTTGATGTCGAGCTTCAGCAGGGAGGTTCGATGCCGACTGCTGAGCGTTGTGTCGTACGCTACTTGTTGCACGGTCACCGTTTCGCCCCGCACGGCCTGCGGCCGCGTGAATTCGAGTCGGGTCTGTTCGCCGGGCCACGGCATCCACACCGGAATCAATTGTTCCTCGTTTGGCTCGTAGATCGGATCCAACCCCTCGTGCTTCACATTCCACATCGGTGATGTGGCCAATCGCCACCGTTCTACCCAGCGGTCGCCGGAGCCGTCGACGTTGTCAGGTGCCGTGAGCGTGAGATCCTGGCCCAGCGGCAATTCACTGACCCAGGCAAGCGTGTCCTGGCCCGCCGGAAGATGGACCTCGATCATGCCATTCTCGACGACCATGTTGGCCGACAGGACTCTTTCCCCCGGCAACAGCGGTAGCTGGAGCGACACGGCCTTGCCGGGGGCCGCCAGGCGCGTGACCTTGGTCTGCGCCTGCCAGATGAGGCCAGTTTCGAGATAGCGGTCGACGGCCACAATCGCAGCGAAGTCCTTGCGGTCGTAGGCCGCCTCGCCGGTGGGTGTATCGCGCTGGCGGTTGAAGAGCACTTGCGATTCCACCACACCGTTGGGACGTACACCCGAGACGGTCCACCCGGGCGTATCCAGTACGACGCGCCGCGGCCGCAGCAAAAACGTCCACTCCCATTCGTTCACGTCAGGCAAGAGCGACTCCACGACCACGCGATGGACGCCCGCCGGTAAGGAGACCCACAGGTAGCCGTCGCGGCGGCACACCAGTTCTGCGGACTGGCCGTCGATCGTAACCGACAAGGGCGACCAAGTTGACAGACGCCCGGGCAGCGGCACGGCGACGGCGAGCGCGGTGTGGATCTCGGTTTCCAGGGTGATGCGATTGTCGACCAAGCGGAGCGTGGCGACGGCAATCTCGCCGGCGTGGGGATAGGCGTCGGACTGCTCCAGCATCCGATTGCGCAGCGTCTCCAACATTTTGGGGCTGGGGATTTCGGCGGCCTGCGCTCCGCGGCCGGGCAAGACCGCCAGGGCCACCAGGATCGCGGCGGTGGCGGGGACGCGCGGTGTGCCGGAACGCCGTAAGCCCAGCAGGATGGCGGCGATCAACAAGAGCAGCGCGACTCGAAGGAGCGTTAACACGCGGTGCTGCGCCAGCGTGATCAGCACGGGGCGGATCGTCTGATCGGCCGCTACCGGTCCGTCCCACGCCGCACTGCACCTGATTCCAACGCCAAGTCGGTTCGCCCGGGCCGGTCTGGATCATCGCTTGGGGGTCGTAGCCGAGGTTGGCCGAACCGAAGCGAGCGGTCTTGAGCGCCGCCGCGCTCGCTTCGGGAACCGTTAAGTCTTGTTCTAGTGCCATATTTGCCACCTGCGTCGCCCCGCGGTAGGCGGCGCCCAGATGCCAGAACATGCCGCGTGGCGCGTAATGCACGCCGGTGTGCTCCAGTTGCGGATGAAGGACGCTTTGAATTTGAAACGCCAGGAACGGCAAGAGATTGAGCAACAGCAGCGCGGCGGCAAGGTACTTCCAACGCACAATCCAGCGACGAATGCCGCCGGAGGGACCGGCTGCCAGAATCGCTACGGGTATTAACAGGCACAGCCACGTTAGGCGCAGGCGCCGAGTTCGTGGTACGACAGGCCAAATCCCAAAAAGGCAATCACGCCGGCCCACCATCCCCGCAGCCGGAACACGGCCAGGGAAAAGACCAACAGCAGGAATAGATCGAGCAGCGACCAGGCGGTCAGCCAATCGCCGTCGACACGGTCAGCTCCCGGCACCGCCAGCGCCCGCCAGCCTGGCGGCAGCGTGAGCGTTATGTGCAGCGCTTCGGCGTCGGCTTGCCAACCGGTAGCGAGCAACTCCTTGTTGAGAGGAGTCTTGCCGATCGCTTCCAGTTGGAAGTCCCGAGTGCGGATTTCCACGCCCTCCGCCTTTGCCCCTGGGGCGGAGGTAATGAGCTGCCCCTCGCCATTGATCCGCACGCGGCCCAATTGCTGTCCTGCAGCAGCATCCAGTCGCCAGATTTGCTGCCCGGCTCCCGCGATGCGGTCGCGATAGGTGACCATTGAGGCTTCGCCTTCGACATCGAGCCACAGCTGGCGATCAATGCGCAAGCCCTCGGGATGCTGCAGGTTCATGCCGCGAACCTTTTCCTTCAGCTGGAACGATTGGCTCGTGTCCCAGCGGTAGGCGGGAGCGTCGCGCCATGCGGTGGGATACGCGGTTTGCGTCGTGTCGACCGCATCCAGCCCTTCCAGTTGCGCCAGGCGGAACGAGGGGTTACCGCGTAGGCCGATTAATTCCTGATCGACGATCGGTTGGTCGTCGGGCGCATAGCCGAACGTTCGCGCGTCGTCGGTGCGAAACGCTCGTACGCGGATGGTCCATTTCCCGGCACGCACCTGGGCCTTGATCACGCCGCGATCATCGATTGCCACAGGAATGGGACTGTCGACCGTCGCCAGCTTCCAGCCTCGCGGCAGTATCCAGCCCAGTTCTTCTTCGCGGCTTCTGCCCGCCACGGTCAATTCCATTTCCGTGTCGAGCCACAGCGGAATGCCATCCTCGATGAGGCGAAACACGCGCGCCGACAGTATGTCCTCGGCGGTTTCGACAGCACGCGCACGCTGGAGCCAAATGTGTCCTTGCTCATCCCAATCGGGAATGGCGACCGGCCGGCCCACCACTTCCAGCGACAAGAGGCCAATGGACGGCGGCAGGGCAATTTTTTCCGGCAACTCGTCCCACTGGAATTCGCCAGACAGTTCGTGGGTGCCGGTCGGCAGTTCGACGGAGGGGCGTCCGTCTCGCGCGATGACCGGCAACGGCGTACCGCCGCGAGATACATGCAAAGGCCACATGTCCGAGCCACCGGGGAGTGGGACCCAGGTGCGCGCGAAGACGGTGAACTTGCCGCTGAACGATCCCCCTTGGGGAGTCGCGCAGCGTGAGTGTGGAGGGCCAGAAGCAGATCCGATCGTTGCCGCTGGCGTACGTGGTAGGGCAGTCGCGGAACCGATCGTCCCAAGTGGCCCAGTCTTTCCAGGGCTCCAGCGCATCGGGGACTTTTCGCTCTTGGCCCGAAGCGAAAGCGATGAAGAAAACCAACAGTGACGTGATCCCGCAGAAAGCGAAACGCGACTTCATCGGTGGATGTCTCCTCGCAATAAGGGGTACCCTCGGGAGATGCGGCCGGTTGCGCCTGCGCCGCACGTTCCACTGCGATCCACACGGAATGCGCCTGTTCAGCTCTGCCACTGCTCAGTACACAGCGGTTGGGGCTTGGACGCGAATTGCTCGCCAGTTCTGAGGTGAATCCGCGCACGTGGTCCGTCCGTGCAGCGGCAGGGCAGCAAGAAAAGGGCCTGCGACTTGACTTCGCGTCGACTGGACGGTTTTCCCCCAATCCTGTCGCGGATCACGAGAACTCGCCTCAATGGGTTAGAGCCCGTCTTGCGCAACTGTTGTGCGTCATGATTCTGCCGCAGGGCGCAAAGAACCAGACCCTCACCGGTTGTGTCCAGCATGCCATAGTCCGAAGGCTGCCGTGGAACAATTGCAGGAGCATCGCCCGCCACGCTGACCGACATCCGATGAAATGGTGTGCGGTCAATGGGCCAGAACAACCACCGGAAGTCCGGAATCGCTTGGCTCAAAGCTCCCAGCCTTTGCGGTATTCGCGCTGCAGGTATCGCTCCGCGTCCGGCGCATCGGGAATGCGCAGATGGGGGGCGTCCCACTCGATCTTCTCTCCGTAGCGGTACGCGACGTTGCCCAGCAGTATCGTCTCGGTCAAAGTGCTGGCGTAATCGAAGTTGCACGTCGTCGCGCAGCCGGTCTTGCACGCGTTAATCCACTCTTGGTGATGACCCACCGAGGCGGGGATTGACGGCTCCGGTGGCTCGAAGCCGCGAAATTCCGATTCTGGCCAAAGCATATGCCTCGGGTAGCTGGTCAACAACATCCCCTGGGAGCCGACGAAAACGCCCCAGGCCCAATCGGGGAGGTTGTGCTCGGCCCAGAAGGGAGGGCGATTGCGGCCGTGGTTCCATGTGAGTGTCACCGGCGGCCATTCGCCCCGCGCGGGAAACTCATAGTGGACGGTCTGAATTGCCGGAGTGCTTTCGGGGTGCCGTGGGGAGCCTTCGGCTTCGATCGTTTTCGGATCAGAAAGCTCGAGCGCCCAAAAGGGGAGGTCCAGGTAATGGCAGCCCATATTGCCCAACGGTCCTCCACCGAAGTCCCACCAGTAGTGCCAGTCGTGCGGCACGTACGCTGGATGATACGGCCGATAGGGCGCCGGTCCGAGCCACAGATTCCACTTCAGCCTCTGTGGCACGGGCGGCGTCTCCGTCGGTCGATCTCCCGCCGTCCCCCCGCCCGCCAATCGCAAGTGCACCTCGCGCACCGAGCCGATTGCTCCGAAGCGGATCAATTCTACAATCCGCCGGAAGTTATCGCTGGCATGAATCTGCGTGCCCATCTGTGTGGCAACCTTGGTCTCCGCGGCAACCTTGGCCGCCCGCCGCGCTTCATGAACCGTGTGCGCCAGCGGTTTCTCGCAATAGCAGTGTTTGCCCATGCGCATTGCCATGACACCGGCCGGCACATGGATGTGATTCGGCGCGCTGATCACAACGGCATCGATTTCACGCTCCATCTCCTCCAGCATCTGCCGGAAGTCGGCATATTTCTTGACGTGAGGATATTGCTCGAAGGTCGGACCCGCTCGCCGATCGTCCACGTCGCACAGCGCGACAATGTTTTCGCCAGCGACCTCGGCCAGGTTGGCCGCCCCTCGCCCGCCAACGCCAATCATCGCGATGTTCAGTTTTTCGTTCGGCGAGTTGGATGCCCTCGCTGCCGAATGACTCCACGCTCCAAGTGGAATTGCGACGCCCACTCCCCCGACATTCTGCAGAAAGCTTCGACGACTGATCGACTTCGCCATCAGGTAGCTCCTTCCCTGCAAGAGAGGTACAAACCGTCGAGTGTCCACGGCGTTACAGTCTGCGAATGTGAAAACCACCGTCCACATTGATCCGTTCGCCCGTGCTGAACGAGAACGCTCCCGAGACGACCGTGGCGACTGCATCGGCCACGTCTTCCGGACGACCCCAACGACGGATCGGAGTTAAACCCTCTTCGATCAATCGGTCGTACTTCTCTCGGACGGGCGCCGTCATGTCACTGGCGATCACGCCGGGGCAGATCTCGAATACGTGGATCCCCTCTTCCGCCAAACGATCGGCAAACAGCCAGGTCATCATTTGCATCCCTGCTTTGGCAATGCAGTAGTCGGCCCGGTTGGTTGAGACGGCGTAGGAGGAAATTGACGAGATGTTTATGAGATAGCCTGTGGACAGGCGTTGCTGCTGCTGCAAACGCAGCATTGCCTGCGCGGCCTCTTGGGCCAGAAAGAAGGGACCTTTGAGGTTCGTTGTCAGGACCTGATCCCAACTTTCGGATGTCAACTCGAGGAGATCCATGCGGCCTGGCGAAGTGATGCCCGCGTTGTTGACGAGAACATCCAACCGGTTCCAGCGACGCAACGGTGCCTCCAACAGACGCCGGCGATCAACAGGCTCCGCTACGCTTCCTTGAACGCTGATCGCTTCGCCGCCGTTCTGTGTGATTTGCTGCACCACCTGTTCGGCCGCCTCGGCTTGCCGCACGTAATTGACGACCACCGCAAAACCTTCTTGCGCAAGTCGAATGGCGACGGAACGTCCAATCCCTCGGGAAGAACCCGTAATCAGCGCGACACGTTGGGAGGGGGTGTTCATGTTGCTGACCCTGGTCTGTGAAGCTTGCGATTCCAGTGATCGTACCAAAAAAAAGACGGCGGGATGTTTTGGAGACATCCCGCCGTCCTGATCCCTGGCCCACCGGGGGCAGAATCCTGCACCCGGTGGCCAGTCTGAAGCTTCACCGCGAAGCACCTATCGATACGGTTGACCCAGAAACCGTAAACTCGATAGGGGAAGTTGCTTCAACCCCAGGAGGGAGGGCAGCGCCGAGATCCCGCAAAATCGACGCAGACGGTGAAGCCCCCGCGTTTATCATGGAACTGCTGGTGCTTATCCTTTCGCTGATGGACCGGATGTCGGTTGCCCGCCAAGAAGAACACAAGAAAGCGGTCTTTGGCAGGCAAAAATCCGATTGCGTTTCCTTTTCTCTTTCCGTGGGCGGTGTATAGCAATTTTGCTGAGTTACGCCAACGGCAATCTGATGGGAAGGCGAATGTTTTTCTCGCTTTTGTGTTTCCGCCGGTCTTGGTTCTGCTATGACACAATAGTGTCAATGTAGAGCTGTCGTCGTTCACGCAGGATTCCAGGGACAGATTTCTCCGCCGTCTAACTGGGGAAGCCAATAGCGGGCGACATCTTCGTCCTGCAGCACGACCTCTTCCGGGCCGAGACTCTCCCGGCCACCAGCCAACAACAGGACGTCGCCCGGGGCTGCCTGCGAGAGAATCCAGCACAAGGCTCGAGAACGATTGGGCATCAAGTGCGCCTGAGCCGGTCGGTCGAATCCGTCGAGCACGTCATGTGCCGTGCGCATTGGCAATTTGCGGTGGAGCCGAGTTCCTGTGAGCACGCTTCGGTCCGCAAATCGCTCCAGGATTCTTCCCACCGCCGCTCGGCGAGGTGGCGGTAGACGTAGATCGATGCCCGCCAGGCAAAACAGCCGGCCGGAACAGACGCCCCGCAGTGTCCGGAGTGTGCGGGCTAGGTCGGTCGGCCGGTAGCAGCGGTCAACGTAGACGCTAAAAGGTTGTCCGCATTCCACTCGCTGCAGGTGCCCGGGAACGGATTGGACCGATTCCAACCCACGCACAATATCCGCGGGGGCCAGACCCATTCCTAACGCCACGGCTGCGGTTGCCAAGCAATGTGACACGTGTTCGTCACCAATGATCGCCGTGCGTACGGCATAGGATTCGTCGCCTGCCTCCAACAAGAATGTCTGCTCACTGGGATGGCGTTCCAGTAGCGTGGCGGTCAGGTCCGCCGGTTGTTGGAGACCAACCGTCAAGACAGGGATCTCCAGTTGCGAGAGCAACTCCGTATTCTGCGGATCATCGGCACTCAGTACCGCAAACCCGCCGGGCTTGAGATGCTGCAAGAGTTGCTCTGTCGTCCGACGATGGTGCGCTGACGGAGTCCTTCCGGCAAATGGATGCGTTCCCGTGTTGGTGACGATCGCCGCATCCAAACCAAGACCACTGAATTGCTGATCTCGCAGAGCCTTACACGACGCATCGATGACGGCGTGAGTTCCGCCGCGTCCGCGTAATTGCGCCAGCATCGTCGCAAGTCTCGCGGGTCCGCGGAGATCCTTCGTACCGGACCGTGAGCGAGGTGAACAAGGGCCGACTGCACCGGCCTGACAATGCGCTGCTTGGAAAACACCCATCAGAAGATGTTTCGTGATCGTCTTTCCATGCGATCCGCTGATTCCCACCGTTCGCATTGATTGAGTCGGGTGGTCCAACAAAGCGTGGCAGAGTTGTCCGTAAGCAGACCGACTGTCTTCCACCAGAAACTGTCGGACTGACTGGCAGAAGATTCGATCACCCAACACTGCGCCGGCGCCGCGACGAACGGCCGTGTCGACGGCCTGTTGTGCGGCCGACGGTTGTTGGTCCAGCGCCACGAATAGATCGCCCGGTTGGCATCGTTCCGGCTCCACGCAACAAGACGAGATCCGGATTTCGTCGTGGATGTCGCCTTGGTCCAGCCAGCGACCTTGCGGAATCATCTGGGAAAGAAGCAGACCTCGAGGGTTCGTGCTGACGTGCGCCATGCGTCTAAGGCCTCCTTGCCCTAGTGCGGCGAGAACCGCGGGGTTGGTATGTCGAACTGCCGTGGATCGCCCTCCTGGCTTCACTGCAGCTCGTGGACTGACGAAGAACAGTCGCATCGCTCAGCCGACTGATGCTCCGTCTCCTTTCGCCGGCTCGTTGATCGGCGGGTTGCCAAATCCATTGCCCGGCTCGTGCGGCGGGATTGTCGACATCCACTCGGGGCTGTCAAGGTATGTTTCGTCCGCTAGCGTCCGAATGACCTGCCCGCGTTTTATCGCAAGAATTTCGTTGGTTTGAGGATCGATCACGAGGGCGTTCGAGGGAGATCCATTTGTTCCTCGCGGACGGGGTTCGGGAGGCCGCTTCGGAAGTTCGTGCCTGGGTGTCTGGGATGAATGGGTTGGCAGCGCAGTCCGCTCTCGACCGGATCGGATGCTCTCTTGTAGGACGGAGCCGTCGACGTTTCCTCGGGGGCGAACGGGACCGCGGAGGAAGTTGGAACGAATCTCGGTTGTTCGGCGGTTTGCCTTCCGGCGCCGCGCAGTTACAGTCATGGGACACGGAGCGGATGGATCGGACGTCGTCCCTCTCTTGCCGGTGACCGGAGTTCAAGCAACCACATTTCGCCTCGATCGGGCGATGGGGCCCATGCTGATTCATGTTCGGCCGCCTGTCGGGGTGGTCGTCTCGTGCCCACCGGAAGTGGTTACTGACTGCGTGCTGGATGCGTGACGGACAACTGGTACGCAGCTTTTGTTGCAGAATGGCTGTTGTAGAATCGGCAAGGCGAACGGCGTGCGCCCATCAGCTACCGCCTTGGGGAGAGGCCGGTAGCGGGGTGTGTCCGCGGGGACGTCCGCCATTCTTCGCGCTCAGCAGAACGGCGACCAACTTGGTGTTCGGATCGTTGTCGACGTGAGACAGCTGCCGTCAGGAGGGAATGGTTACCATGTCACAGGCAAAAAGTGGGGATACGGTTACGGTCCATTACACCGGGAAATTGAACGACGGAACCGTGTTCGACACGTCCAGTGGCGGCGATCCGCTCAAGTTCACAATGGGCCAGCAGCGTGTGATTCCCGGGTTTGAGCAGGCGATTGAGGGGATGACGCCGGGCGATAAGAAGACGGCTGTGATTCCCTCGGGGGAAGCGTATGGAGCGCACCGCCCGGACCTGATTGTGGAATTCGCCCGGGATCAGCTGCCGGCCGATTTGGAAGTGCAAGTCGGGCAATCGCTGCAACTGCGGTCCCAGGAGGGGCAGCAACTAGCGGCAGCGCGTGATCGCGATGTCACCCGAGTCCGTGACGCTCGATGCCAATCACCCTTTGGCCGGGAAAGATCTGACCTTTGAGATTGAGCTGGTCGAGGTCGGCGCAGCGACCTAGTGCATCTCGCACGGGCAGGTAGCGTTCGTGGCGACGTTTCTTTTGAGTGGAAAGGGCGTCGAGCCGCTACCGGGAGTAGTACGCGCTGCAAGCTGTGATTCGAGCGCAGGTTCAAACCCCATCCTGGGAGGGCGAAGCTCCTGTTGAGCCACGCTTGCTGACGAACTCTCGGCTCGGCGGGAGCTTCGCCCGTCCGGTTTTGAAATGCGCTCTCCGTACCGGCTCAACCTGGGCGCCCGGTGATGTCTCGCCGCCGGTCAGCGGCAGAAACGCTCGGCGCAGTTCTGCAGCCTAGATCAGTTGTCGAGCCATCCGCCACGAAAGCCGGCACGACGAAGTCCGCGGACAACGTGCTCATTTCGCTTCATCAGATTCCAGATCGTGTCTCGCTGATAGTTCGCGATCTGAATCACGATCGGGCCCTGGTCGATGCCAATGTAGTCGGGATCGAACCAGCCTTCGGAAGTTGCGTCGTTGAAGCCGAGCGACAAGTTAAAGGCGTCACGGAATCCGTAATCGCCGACCAGTTCTTCGTGCGTTTGCCACATCGTGCGCAGAGCAGGCAGGCAGATCTCAGGTGCGAACGGCAGCGAGCCGGCGACGGCCGTGGGAGCTAACGTCCCGTCGTCGCGCACGCCGCGCACCGATGCACCACGCCGCCCAGTACGTATGGACTTGGACCGGTCCCGTAGGCCAATCGTGCGTCGCATTTTCCGGTCCGTCACATGCGGTCAAGCCCCAGACGTTGGCCCCGTAGCCACGAAAGCGAGCGGGATTGTCAATCGCGTAGGCTCTTTGGCTGATCGTGGCGCGGCGCGAATTCTCGAAATAGTCCATGCCCTTGGCACGCATGTAGGCGTCCTGAATCCCACGAAAATCGATGAACATGTGCGAGAACTGATGGCCAAAAAGTGGCGAGAAGTTCACGTGAGTTTGGCCATAGAACGTTTGCCATTCATACGTATCGGTCCACCGTTGCCAACTGGAAGGGTCGATTGGGTGGCTTGGAGAACCGAGCGCACAATACATACAGAATCATGGCTTCGTTGTAGCCTTGCCATTCGGCGGATAAGAAACCGCTCTCCGGTTTCCATCCCATGGAGAGTCGACCGCTGGGCCGAATGGCCCAATCCCATTCCACTCGCCGATACAATCTTTCTGCCAGTTCGCGAATGGCTGTCTCCCCGGAGTCCGCTCCATCGAAGTACACCTGGCAGGAAAGCACGCCAGCCATCAGCAGCGCCGTATCGATCGTTGATAGCTCGACCTGACGGAAACGCAGACCGTTTTCAAACTGCAGGAAATGGTAGAAGAACCCGCGGTAGCCGCCCGTCTGTTGTGCATCATCAGATTGAGGCAGGTTGGCAAGGAATTCCAACGTCGTGCGCAGTGCGCTCGGCTGCTTCGTCGCGACGGACGTAGCCCTCTTCCGCGCCAACCACGTAGGCCGAGAGACCGAATCCAATCGCGGCAATACTGGAGAAAGTGTGGGTCGGATACCGGTCGGGAACCAACCCTGTCCGAGGATCGGTCAGTCGCCAGAAGTAGCCGAATGTTCGTTGCTGTAATTCGCGAAGGTGGAACGGCACCGGCTGCCGACCGCGCCGCTGCATTTCCTCGTCACCAGACGCCGACCGTTCCACGAAGCCCGTTGCGGCCAGGAGTAGTAACCCGAGGTAGGACAGGCATTGTCTCGCTGCCGGTCGTTGTGTCCTGTCGGTGCGGTGCTTTCCTAACGGTTCTTGCTCGTTGCGATCCATGACCATCTCCTCAGCACCGTCCGTCCCGTTCCGCGGATCTCGGCGGCTGTTGGCTGGCAAACCGGCGCGACAGTGGGCTTCCCTCAGAAGTCCTCGCGGCCTATCGTCTATTTGTTCGCGGTGGACGCGATGGGATGACAGTGAACCGGGCGCGGTTTTCGTTGACGAAGTGGTCTGGCGGGGGCACTCGCTCGCACGGTTTCACGTCTCGCGCGGTCGCTGCGGCTGGCCCAAGTCCAACGCGATGGCTCTCCGATTATAAGGTGTTTCGTGGAAGAACAGGACGCAACCCGACAGAGAAAAACGTGCGATGTATCGCAGTTGCGACGAGAGTACTCCGGCGAGATTTTGGATTTGGACCGTCTGGACCGTGATCCGATACGGCAATTTGAGCGGTGGCTGAACCAGGCGTGCCAGGCGGAATTGTCGGAGCCGAACGCGATGTGTTTGGCCACCGTATCTTCCTCCGGAGCTCCTTCGGTGCGCACCGTCCTGCTGAAGTATTTCGACCAGGAGGGGTTTGTCTTCTTTACGAACTTCGAGAGTCGAAAGGCCGAGCAGATCGCCGGCAACTCGCAAGTCGCGCTTTCTTTCCTCTGGGCGGAGTTGTCGCGACAGGTGACGATCGAAGGCCGGGCAGCACGGATTTCCACGGCGGCCTCCCTCAAATACTTCGCGACGCGCCCGCGAGGTAGTCAGTTAGGGGCCTGGTGCTCACCGCAGAGTTCGGTGATTACTTCCCGGCAATTGCTGCAGGCGAAACTGGCGGAAGTCGGTCGTAAATTCGCCAACCGCGAAGTTCCCCTGCCATCTTTCTGGGGCGGTTATCGCGTCGTGCCGGTGCGAATCGAATTCTGGCAAGGGCAAGAGAATCGCTTGCACGATCGCTTTCTGTTCGAGCGACAGGCAGATCAATCCTGGTCGATTGCCCGTTTGGCCCCGTAACTACGCGACGGGGTTTCGGCGCGTGGGACCGATGGTGCCCGCGTTGATCGGATTTCGACAACGTCACGCGCGGATCGTGCAAAAAGTCGCTTGCCGTAAATGACTTTCGGGTCACCAGCCGCATAGAAATCAGGCAACAAGGCCACTTGTTGGTAACCGCAGCGCTCGTAGAAAGCCCTTGTCGGACCATATTGTGCTCGTCCGGAGGTGTCGATGAACAATTGCCGGCCTCCGGCTTGTTGGGCGAGGGTTTCCACCTCCTGCAGGATGATCCGTCCGCGGCCAGCGCCGCTGACGAGCGGATGCGACGGCAATCCAGTACAGATCGTAACTGTCGGTTGTGCAGGGGATCCGACCGAAGCAGGCGTATCCCACGACCTCTGCTTCTTCCTGCCAAAAAAGGAACTGATAGCCGGAATCGGTTCCTCGCCGAAGCCAGTCGTCGATCAACTCCACGGCAAGGTCGATCTCATTTGCGGTAAAGAGACCGTGGGGAAGCAGTAGTTGCCGTACGATGTCGCGGTCTTCCTTGACCGGCTCGCGCCGCCAGGCGACCTGCGGCTTACGCCGATCTGGGCTTGGAGGGAGTTCTTTGTTCATCGCCTTTTTGTTACGTCGGGAAAGCGGTCGGAAGCGCCCGTCACGAGGCCCTGGAAAAAATTTCGCGCATTGACTCCCAGCGTTCGCGTGCGGTAGCCCCCTTCCTGGATGATGAGCGTCGGCAACCGTTGCTCGCCCAACATCTGTCCGTTCTGGTGGAAATCCTTCGCCGACAGCGACCAGGTGCCAGTGGGGTCGCCTTTCGCGGTATCCAGGCCGAGCGCGACGATCAAAAACGTGGGGGCGAATGTCGCCACTTGCTGCAACGCTCGCTGCAGCGCCTTGCGATACTGCATTCCGCTTTGTTCCTCCGGCAACGGCAGGTTAAGGTTGTACCCCTGCCCTGCCCCGCTGCCGCACTCATCAGCAAACCCGCTGAAATAGGGGTAGGCGAAGTGGGGCGCTCCGTGGATCGAGATTGTGAGTACGTCGGAGCGTTCGTAGAAGATGTCCTGTTGTCCATTGCCGTGGTGGTAATCAATATCCAGAATCGCAACGCGCCCGTGTTGGCTCAAATAGTGCGCGGCAACGGCCGCGTTGTTGAAGTAGCAGAATCCGCCGAAGGATCGGCGTTCCGCATGGTGCCCGGGGGGGCGAACGAGGGCATAGGCAAACCGTTGTCCCCGCAGAATCTCCTCGGCCGCCGTCAGTGCGCAGTCGACGGCGCGTTTTGCGGCGGGAAAGGCATTCCGGTGGATCGGCGTGAACGTGTCGATGCAGTAATACCCTGCTCGGATCGAAAGCTCTTTGGGGGGGCGAGTGGCATTCCGAATCGGGAACACGTAGGGATAGACTGATTTGCCTTCGGGCGTGTTCTGGCACGCGCGGCGGAGGTAGTCGACAAAGTCTGCATCATGCACCGCCAGGATATGACTGAGCGGATACTCGCGCACCGCGATTGCCGCGGTCAATTCTCGGTTGGTCAGTTCGTCGCCGATCACGCGAATTCGGACCGGTGCCTCGACATAGCCCCGCTCGCGGATGTGATGAATGTCGTGCCGATCATTCACAGCGACGGGAATCGCAGCGGGGCCTGTCGCCCTGGCCGGTTTGTGTTCGACGGGTGAACGGAGGTAGCGGCAGGCTCGTCGATGTAGCGGATCCTGAAACGATCCCACGACCAGCTTGACATAGTCCGGCGGGCACAGGTCGGCGTACTTACGCTCGAGCACCGCCTGCACGACCTGGCGCAGAAACGTCGCCCGCAGCGAGCGGCAATCGGTGGGACGATTTCCTTCCGGTCCGGGGTCCGACGCGGCGACTGACGGCAAGGCACCAGTAGCAACAGTTTCTCCCGAAAGCTGGTATTGGTCGAGTCCGTCAAACACCAGGTGGGGAACATTGTCCGAATCACCGTTCGGGACGGGGGTTTCGTAAGCGGTGCCGATGATCGGGCGCAGCACCATACTGCTCATAAAACCGAAGTCGAGCCGCATTCTGCTTGCGGGTTGTCGCATCTTGGCAGCGATCGACATCATCCGGCAGGCACTCGTATACCAGGCAGCGCGCACCCCAGCCCAACGATTCGTCTCGCACGTGCTCGTACAGTGCTGCGCCGACGCCTCGCCCGATCGTTTTCTTGCCGGTCGCCAGGTAGTCCAGAAAGCAGAAGCCAATCACCGGTTCATTCAGCACGATGGCCAACCCGATAACGCGTCGTTGCGAGTTCTCAGCAACATACAGAACCATCCGAAACCGTTGTCGAAACGGGTTCCGCAACCTGTCAGCGAGGCGTTGGAGATCTTCTTTGTCGACGCCGGAGAACTGGTCGGCCAGAATCTGTTGTACTTCGCGAATGGCCGTCCGATTGATCGGCAGCACGTCGTCGTAAATGCGGCGAATCCGAAACATGGTCTTCGTCAGTGGTAAAAGCGGTCGGGTGGGAGCGTTTTCTTCGCTGTGGCGCGGCCAATGGTCCTCTGGCAGCAACGGGGAGCCAGCGATTGCCGCGCTCCCGTTGGTCGTTTTCGATTATTCGCTGCGCCGCCTTCCACTATTCCGATGGATTGTGGTCAGTTGCCGGTCATGTCGCGGCAGGGCATCCTGGACGATGCGCGCGATCGCTGTGTCATAGTCAACATGCCGCTCGTTGCAGCGCGGCGGCAAAGCCGGCGTCGAGTGACAGACACGGATTCGCATTGACCTCCAGAATCCACGGTTGTCCGCTCGCATCGACTCGCAGATCTACTCGTGCGTAGCCACGCAGCCCGAACCGGATCCAACATTGCTGGCTCAGTTCGTGAATCTGCTGCAACAAGGGGCCATCGGAGGGAGGAAAATCGAATCGGCGTGGAGTGTGGCAGTATTCTGTGGATCTTTCGTCCCATTTCGCTCGATATCCGACAATTCTTGGCTGGTCCTTCGGAAAGGAGTCAAACACAATCTCCGCCGGTGGCAAAGTCAACGGCGCGGAACCGTCCGTGGCCAGCAACGACAGATTGAATTCGCGGCCGTCGACGAACCGTTCGGCGAAGACAGGGCGCTGGCTCTCTCCGTTACGCTGCGCAAGCTCCGCGATCAAGTCGGAGTGACTGCTGGGGCGGATAACAGAATCCGCTTCGATGCCAAACGACGAGTGCTCCCAAATCGGCTTGATAATCCAATGATCGTCGCCCGAAGTGACCACGTCGGGTGCCCCCCCCGACCGCTCCTCCACGGAAGACTCGACGCTCTGCCAGTCCGGCGTAGGCAATCCCCAGCGGTGCAAAGCTTGCTTGGCACGCAGCTTGTTCGTCGTCGAATAGATTGCGGCACTACCGCAACCGCTGTACGGTATCTGCAATGCGTCGAGCAGTAGTGGGGCAAGCAGCATCAGTCGATCGGTTCCATGCAGCGATTCCACCAGATTGAAGATGACTTCCGGCCGGGAATGCTCGATTGCCTGTTGCAGTGCCGCGAGGTTCAGGGTGCATGTCTGCGACTCGGTCGTGTATCCCTGGCGGAGCAGGCTGTTTCGCACGGCATCGTGTTGGGCCAATACGTCTTGTTGATCCACCGATGATGTGTGGTCTGTCTCGTGTACCAGAATCATTACTCGTGCGAAGTTGGTCACGAAAGCCTTACTCGGGTCGATGACGGAATGACCGATGGAAGGGCATGGTCGGCGGCATTCCGACATTCGTGGCGGAGGTGGTTCGCGTGGGCCGGCAATCCGGTGTGTGCCTTGGGCAAAACGGAAGCGTGACGGCGCAGGATGGCGGAGTCGACGATCCGTCGCAGCAACTCGGTATATGGCATCCCGACCGCCTGGGCGATCATCGGCAGGTCTGAATGAGTCGGGTGCATTCCCGCCAGCGGGTTTACTTCGAGGAACTGTGGCTGGCCGGCCGCGTTGCATCGCAGGTCGAGCCGACCTCCGTCACGACAGCCCAGTACACGCCAGGCGGCGAGCGCGATTTGCTCGGCTTGTCGGACTGCCTCCTCGGCGCGGGTGACAAACCGGTAATCAACCAACTGTTCGCTCTGCTCCTTGTTCTGGTAGGAATAGACCTGTTGCTCCGCTTCTGGCCGCAGGCGGATTTCCAGCGTACCCAGGACCTGGGCCTGTGCACCGGTTCCGATCAGGCCCACGGTAAATTCTCGTCCTGGCAGAAAGGTCTCTACGAGCACCGGTTGTCGGAATCTCGCGATTAAGTTGCGACAAACTTGTCGCAGCGTTGCGGAATCGGACACGACCGAGGAAGAGTCGGTACCTTTTCCGGTGCCTTCCGCGACCGGCTTCACGAAGCAAGGGAAATCTTCCCATTGTCCATCAATTTCGGATGCCTGATGCACGACCAGGAAGTCGGGAGTGGGTAGCTCGGCCTGCCGAACGATCGTCTTGGTGAGCCCCTTGTGAAGACAAAGGGACGTGACGAGTGAATCGGAGAACGTGTAGGGGATCGCGTAGATATCCAGCAGAGAGGGAACCTGCGCCTCGCGCCCGAACCCGTGGAGCCCCTCGCAAATGTTGAAGACCAGATCCCATCGGTCGCCGGCGGCCAGACGCTGTACAAGCTGCCGGGCATGGCCGATGCGATCGATTTCATGCCCCGACTCTCGCAGAGCAGCTTCCATGGCGTCGATCGTCTCCTCTCGGTCAAATTCCGCGGTCTCTTCCTCCCCGTAGCCCTCGGCCAGATACGTGGAACGAAGGTCGAAAGTGAAACCGATTCGCATGGCATGAGTCCTCTGCTGCAAGAAAACGATGTTCCCGCACGGGAAACGGTGCTGGACGGGGGCCGAACGCGGGTTGCGCGGCATCAAAGCGGGTCCGGGTACCGGAACTCCTGGCCCTCGAAGTTACGTAACAGCAGGTCATTTCCGTCACGTCCGACGACATATTCCGGCTGGAGCGGGATCTTACCGCCTCCGCCCGGCGCCATCAATCACGTAGGTCGGCACGGCGTACCCGGTCGTGTGGCCGCGCAACCCCTGGATGATTTCCAGCCCTTTGCGAACGGTCGTGCGAAAGTGGGCGGAGCCACTGATTGGGTCGCACTGGTAGAGGTAGTACGGCCGAACTCGCATGCGAAGCAACTGGTGGACCAGCTGTAGCATGGCCGGGACATTGTCGTTGACGCCCTTTAAGAGTACGGTCTGCGAGCCCAGGGGAATGCCGGCATCGGCCAGTCGCCCGCAGGCGCGTTCGACCTCCGAGGTACATTCGTCAGCGTGCAGAAAATGGATACTCATCCACAATGGATGATGTCTTCGCAGTACGCGGCACAGTTCGCGGGTGATTCGCTGCGGCAGGACAACCGGCATCTTGGTGCCGATCCGCACGATTTCAATGTGGCGGATACTCCGCAGTCGGCCGAGCAGCCAATCCAGACGGTCTTCATTCATGGCGAGTGGATCGCCGCCCGAGATCAGTACGTCGCGCACTTGCGTGGCGCCTTGGAGGTAATCCAGGATCTTCTCGAGTCGTGCTTCATTCGGCGCGATTTCGCCGTGTCCCACGACCCGTGATCGAGTGCAGTAGCGGCAGTACGTGGAACAGAAGTCCAGTGCCAGTAGCAGGACGCGATCCGGGTAACGATGCACCAAGCCGGGGACGGGGCTGTGCCCGTCTTCTCCCAGCGGATCGTCGGCTTCGCCCGCCGTACGCAGGAATTCTGCGGTGGTCGGTACGACTGTCTTTCGCAGCGGCTGCGTTGCGTCGTCCCGGTCGATCAAGCTCAGATAGTAGGGCGTAACACCAAACGGCAGCATCGTGTCGCCCTGCCGCATCGCGTTTCGCTCAGTCTCCGAGAGCTGCAGGAAACGCTCCAGTCCGGCCAGATTGCGGATTCGGTGACGCGACTGCCAGCGCCAATCATTCCACTCGCGATCCGTCACTTCCGGGAAGAATGTCCGGCGGAAGGCACGTGTTCGCGGGTTCGAGGTCGCTCGAGAAGTAGTCGCCCGAGACGGCAGGTCGAGCCGATGGGCACTGTTTACCGGAAGGTCCACCGTGCGAACTCGGGGGACATGCGGAACGGGCGGCGAAGTGTTCCGTTTTTTGGTCAGCAGTCGGGTGCGACCCCGATAGGCGGGAGGTCGGTCCTCGGCGGCGTGCCGGGGGGGAGCAAGTGGAATTGTCAGAAAGGGGGAGTGGGTCTCGGCGAGGCCAGGAGGTTCCTCGTCGGTCGACGAGATACACCCGTCCTCATCACCATTGTTGCTCATGCGGAGCTCCGTAAAGGTCCTCAGAATCCATCCATCAACCCTTGCTCATTCCAGACTCCCTGAGTGAGCAAGGTGTAACGTCTCTCGGCGCAGGTATTGAATCAAAGTCTGTCCAAAGATCAAGAGCAGTTTTTTCAATCTCCAGAATTTCTGATCGGCGATTCTGGCAGTGTACTTTCGACGGATCGTCTTCGGATACGAAGTTCTCCGCAACCGCGGCGACGGCGATCTCCGCCGAGCGCCGTGGATCCAAGTTCTTGGTGGAAGATCAACGGCGTTCCGTGCTGATTCTGCTTTGCTGTACGATCCCTCGTTGGTGCAGCTTGTGCCGAACGTACTGCCTTCCGGCACACGGCGAACGTGCGCGGGGTTTGGCCGCTTGTTTGTTCCGCCTGCAACGTCTCTCCACGGATGCCGACCACTGCGCACCCCTTGACTCGGACAGTTAGTCAAGCGACCTTCATCAACGATCGAACGGTGCGTCGGCCGGCCACGATGTCGCCGCGCGGATGCCCTGACGCCCGAGAGCGATCTTCCACGGAAAGGTGATGTGACAGCCATGGCTTTGACCGAGCAACTGTCGGAGGCGGATCGCTCCCTGGGTTTGTGGGATGCGACGGGAGTCGGCGTTGGTGCGATCGTGGGCGGCGGGATCTTGGCATTGGCTGGCGCTGCCTTTGCGGCCACCGGTCCCAGCGCCGTGCTCGCGTTTGCCTTGAACGGGTTTATTGCGCTGCTCACGGCCATGAGTTTTGCCGAGGTGAGTTCGAAATTCCCGCTTTCGGGAGGTACTTACACATTCGCTAAGAAGGTGCTCTCGGTTGAAGCGGCCTTCACCGTCGGCTGGGTCGTCTGGTTTGCCTCGATCGTGGCCGCTGCCCTTTACGCGTTGGGTTTCAGCCAATTCGTGTTGATGGGGCTGCGGCAGTTTGGACCGGCAACCACCGCGCCCCGGTGGCTGGAGAGTCGTTGGGCGGTCGACGGACTGGCTCTAGCGGCGACAGCGTTCTATGCCTTGGCACTGACGCGCCGTCGGGCGGGTGGCGGCCAGTGGATTAACGGGGGCAAGCTGATTGTCTTCGCGGTGCTGGTCGGCTCTGGATTCTGGGCGGTCCGCGATCGGACCGTGGTTGAGTTGAGCGATTCGCTGCGACCCTTCTTTGCGGAACAGGCGGGCGGCTTGTTTCGGGCCATGGGATTCTCCTTCATCGCGATGCAGGGCTTTGACCTGATTGCGGCAGTGGCCGGTGAGGTTCGTGAGCCGGAGCGGACGATACCCCGCGCGATGTTGGGCTCGCTCGGCATCGCCCTTGTGATCTACTTGCCGCTGTTGCTGCTGGTGGCGACGGTGGGCATGGCGCCGGGCCAGCATGTGACGGAAGTGAGTCGTCGTCATCCGGAGACGCTGGTGGCGATCGCGGCTGGCCAATACTTGGGGCCATTTGGCTACTGGCTGGTCGTCGTGGCCGGCGTCCTTTCGATGCTGTCGGCGCTGCAGGCGAACCTGTTCGCGGCGTCCCGAGTGGCACTCGCGATGGCCCGCGACCGCACTTTGGCCCGTGGCCTGGCGCGGCTCAGCGGTCCCCAGCGAATTCCGGTCGCGGCGGTGCTGGCGACAACGGTCATTGTCGCTGGTGTGTCGCTGTTGCTTTCGGACGTCACTGTCGCGGGGGCGGCTTCGAGCCTGATCTTCCTTGTCACATTCGCGCTGGCCCACTGGATTGCGGTGCTGGTTCGGCAACGGAGCGGTGCGAGCCCACCGCCCTTTCGCACGCCGTGGTTCCCTGCGGTTCCGCTGATTGGCGGTGTCGCTTGCCTGGCGCTGGCCATTTTTCAGGGAATCGCTGTTCCCAAAGCCGGCTTGTTGTCAGTGGGGTGGCTTGGCGTGGGGGGCGTCCTGTTTCTGAGTCTGTTTGCTCGTCGTGCTCGAATCATGGATGCGACGAACACGGCACTCGACCCGGAACTTGTCCGGATGCGCGGCCGCAGTCCCTTGGTCGTGGTGCCGATTGCCAATCCGGACACGGCGCGTTCCCTGGTGGCTGTTGCGGACGCGTTGGCACCGCCGCACGTGGGGCGAGTGATGCTGTTGTCGGTCGTTTCCGTGCCGGACACGAGTCGCCTGTTGTCCGATCCTCAGCCGCTGCAAAGAACGCAGCAGCTCTTGGCACGCGCCCTGGAGGCGTCCGTGGAGATTGGCCTTCGGCCGGAGGCGCTAACGACGATGGCCCCGGAACCGTGGCCCGAGATCGCGCGGGTTGCGAAAGTGCATCGCTGCGAGAGCCTCCTGCTGGGGCTCAGCCAATTGACCGATCCAACGGCTGGCGTGACGCTGGATCTCTTAATGAACCTGGTCGACTGTGAGATTGTCGTCTTGCGCAGCCCGCGGGATTGGCGTCTTTCGTCCGTTCGACGTATCTTGGTACCTACGGCGGGACGGGGCGAACATAGCAATCTGTTGGCGCGGCTGTTGGCCAGTCTCTCGCGCGGAGAGCAACGGCACGTCACGGCGTTGCGCGTGATGGCTCGAGCGACCAGTGACGCCCAGCGAATCGCCGCCCAGCGTGGTTTGCGACGCTGGACGCGAGATGTCTGGCATGGGGAAGCTGCGGTTGAAGTGCAATTGAGCGATTCGGCGGCCGAGGAAGTTGCGCGGCGAGCGGCGGAGGTGGACCTGGTGATCCTCGGGACCCAACGTGCGGGGGGCCGGCGCCTGTTTGGCTCGTTCGTCACGCAGATCGCGCAGTCAACCGACGTGCCCCTGCTGCTGATCAGCCGGCGTGCTTAAGTTGGACCATTTCGAGCGGGAGTGACTTTGCAAACATGAGAGGAGGGAATGGCGATGGACAGCGGCCTGATGAAGCTTCTGGCGATCACCATGGCGAGCGGTGCGGCGGGTTCTGCGGCCGGGGCGCTAGTCTGCTGGTTGTCTCGGGATGCGAAGACCCGGTTGGACTATGCGTTGGCCATCGGTTTTGTGATCGGGGCAGCCCTGGGCGCCTTCTTCGGCGTCTTCGAATCAATCATTGGTCGCATTTGACCGTCCGCGACGCGGCGGACCGGCGATCGATTTCTAGAGTTTCGTCGAACGGCAGCGATCCTGGTTGCCGATTCGCCGCCATGGGCCCGGGCGTGCCTTCCTCTTTGGCGGAAACTTTGATAGGCTGCACCCGCTTCGCTTCTCGGGGATGTGGCGGAATTGGCAGACGCGCTAGATTTAGGATCTAGTGGGGAGACCCGTGCAGGTTCAAGTCCTGTCATCCCCATCTCTGTTCTGATTAATGAGTTACGGCGAGCACTGCCCTTCTCTTGTCAGCGGTTTCTCGCCCACATGTGACCGGTGACCCATCCCCTGTTTGACCAAGTTGTACTCCTGGTGAAACACGCCAAGTGTCGTCTCCCGGAACTTGAACCCGAGAGGGCAAATTCTGAGGTGCGATATTCTTAATAGAACAGCCGTGCCGCCCGAGATTGTTGGTCTTCGACGGGACGAAACCGATTCTCAGAGGAGCTACCGGGCGCCCCAAGAAGTTGGTCTAATGCAATATCGCTTTTCACGCAAATGCGCTTTCTACCTTCGCATCTCGACAAAGCGTGTTGATCCCGGCTCGATCTGGATCCACACTTTCCCGTCAACTGCCTCCAGGGTTTCTCCGGTCCGCCAATCGATCCATTGACGGCAGGGAACTCGAGGCGTCAACTTCACCATCGCGATCGAATTGTGGTGGAGGACGGCTGGCTTCGCTGGGAATTTGACGACTCCTTCGTTGTTGACCAGTTCGATGACCCAGCCGGTATCCGTTCGATTGCATTGAAAGAGCACGGCATCACCGTCAAGCGAAACGGGCAAATAGGCTTGGCGAAGCTCTTCCAGTTTTTCATGCGAAATCGCCGCAGGTCGCTCCGTGGCCGGATTGGTCCACGTTGCAAGCAAATCGACATGCCCCGCCGCCGCGAGTTCTTGCATCCGGGCGGCCCCGATGGAGTTGGCATGGCGTTGTCCCAAGAGCAGTCGACATCCCTTTTGGACAGCTTGAAGAAGTGATGCTACGAATTCGTTGGTCATCTCGTGATCGCCAGCGAGCAGCAAGACGGGATAACTTGCGAAGATCTCCGTGGGGGCGTCGGATAACTGAACATCGACTATCTCGCCATACGGTGTGGGACGCAGGTACGATGCCTCGGGGTTGTCGGGAAAGGGGCGATGGTGGATGTGATCTGAACCCGGAAACAGTTGTTCCTGGAACAGGTCGCGAACCTCCAGGTCACCCGCGGTCGGTTCGAGAATACCCCATGGCTTTCCCATGTATGCGTTGTAACCGCAGTATTTGTCCAGAACGATTGCCACCGGCATATAGGGGATGCCACGATCCTTGCTTTGCATGAACTGAAAGACCTCGGCTGCCTTGCGACCGTGGGAGGTCAGACGGTAAGGCGGTGCCCCTGGCTCAAAGAAGATTGCTATGCTGGCTTCCGGCGTCACCATTGCTGTACCGGCAAACCAAGCGTGCAACCACATGCGCTCGTAGAAGCTTAATGAGTGTCCCGCGTCCAATCCACGTGCCCTTCCGTTTTCGTCAACTTCCAGCGGGCCGCTGGTCGTTGTCGATCCGGCAAACCATGGGCTCACCTGGATTGACCAAGGCTTCGCGTTGCGTCGCGCGGCTCCTCGGGCGAACGCCATCTTCGATTGAGTAAACGCGATGTTCTCTCCCACTTCCAGCCCGATCACCTTCGCATGCCATTGGCCAACATAAGCCTCGTAGTGAGAGTGCCCCGTAACACTCAGGTTCCAGCCTTGCATGTAACGCTGTCGCGTTGCGAAATAGTCCTTCACAATATCGTGGCACTCGCGTCGGCTCTTCGGCAACTGATCAAAGCCGGCGAGCCCCGGTGGCTTCATCATGTGCTTGTATCTGTCGAACTCATCACCGTAAACGGCGTGCCACCAGCTTTCGCGATGCGAGAGATTATGAAAGTAGTATCCCCACTCGCCAATCTGCGTAGCGGCGAACACGCCCGCGTCATCGAGTACACGGAGGACCGCGTCTTGTTCGGCTGAGAGACGGCATGTCCCTTCCTTTACTTGATGGTCCGACGTCTGAGCGTAGCCGACCACAGGCCACCGGATGTCGCGAAAGTATTCGTACAAGGGGCGATTGGCTAACCCGACACCAGGACCAGGATCAAAGCCATTTCCCAGTTGTTCCCGTTTCATTGTTTCCACAAGCTGCTGGACCAAGTCAAGCTGACTTGGGCAACCGTACATCGTAAACGTGAAGTCACGTTGCCCGGGTAGCATTCGCACCTGCATTGGGCCGTCAGCCATCGAGTCATAAGACGAGAACTGCCGCAACGCCTCTGTCGTATCCACTGCCACTCCTGTCTCCGAGAACAGGCACGGAACGAGTAAAGCCAGGCGCAGTATGTTGCAGAACGGATTCCCTCTATGGTCTTTGCTCAAAACATGCCTCCGGAGGCACTCTCGTGACGAAATCACCGTGCCTGCGCTCAATCTATTACGCGATATTTAGCGGCGGACACAGCGTGCCAGATTGCGAAAGCCACTCGAACAATCATGCGTTCTCGTTGCGACTCGATTTTTCTTGCAGAATCGCAGCCAAAGTGAGATCCACTGGAAACATTCCTTCGAGGGAGATGCGGCTGAGGTTCCGAATCGACTGTTCGGCACTATGCCCCAAAAGCCCATCGTCAGCGTTGATCCCAAATCCCTCGATCGCCATGAACGCCGCCCGCATGGCCGCATCGACTCCGGATACGGTTTTCATCGAACAGCCTGGTTTGGCACCGTCGCAGATCAGGCCGCTGAGATCACCAACTACGTTGTTGACAGCCGACGTGATCATGTTCAGACGGATTCCCTTATGTTGGTAGACAATCGCGGTCGCAGCCGCCACAGCCGCGGCGACTGCGCAACCACAGATGACCGATAACTCCCCCTGGAAGCACTTGATATAGGCGTTCAGAATGTGCGCCACGGCAATGCTCTCCAGGATGCGGGCTTCCGCAATTCCGCGATCCTGTCCAACGAGATACGGTACGAGTATGGCGACCACGCCTTGATTTCCGGAACCGCCGGAGGTCATCACCGGGGCAGGAATGCCGCTCATCCGCGCGTCGACCCCAGCGGCTACCTGGAACTTCACGCGGTAGAATAGGTCTTCAGCCAGCACGCCAATTTCGCGCATATGACGAAGTTGCCCCGCCGCCCCTCGCATGGAACGACCGCGCTCCGCCATGGCCAGATTCATCCTGACGCCCTCATGCAAAAATCGGCGGTCCTCCGTGTCCAGACGGACAGCGAGCGTGAGTATTTCGCGAAGAGACATTGTCTGCAGAATCTTGCGGTACGCGGTAGGATTTGCCGCTGCATCGTCGGGCTCACGACGCTGGACCACGTTGCCGTCCACAGCAATGCACTCGATGTTGGCATGCCCCTCACTCAGTACGCAGCTTGCGGAATGCTCGCAGCCATGCACCGTCACTTCGATGCGAATGTCGGTGGCGTCCGGCACGATGGAGTAGGAGTAAGCACCGCTGCCAACCAGCTTCTTGGCCCGGGCGACGTGATCCGGGGCAGCATTTAGCAGCAACCCGAGGCACGCTTCGGGCCGGGCGAGCATTGCTCCTATTGCCGTCGCGATCACATTGCCTTTGGCTCCCTCACTGCAGGGCACGACAACCGCGGCCCCGTTCTTATACGTTCCAATGTCGACTTTCAAGTCAAACTGTTCCACGGGCATGCCAAGTTGCTCGGCTGCGACGGCCGCCGCATAGGCGCAAGCTACAGGTTCCGTACATCCCACCGCCGGGTACACTTCGTTTCGAAGGACTTCTTTCAGAATGTTCATTATGAGAAGTTCGATGCGGAGTCAGGCACAACGTGTTGTTGCTGGAATCATGTGCAGTAACAGATATTCATCAAAGGTGACTGCCCATTCTATCTAGCAGCGGTTGCAAAACTGGGAGGGCGAGGCTTCTGCCGAGCCGAAGACGCAGCAAACCCAGGCTCGGCAGGAGCCTCGTCTCCCGAGGAACGGTTTTGAAATGCATTCTAGTCACTTTCCGAATGCCGCGGCGGCAACCGACAAAAGTGACAGGCAAAAGATCAGGCCGTGAGAGCAACATTAGTGAAGCATTGGTGCACTTTTGCAGTTCGGCATCACTCCGCCGAATGCCTTGTTTTTGAACGTCGCGACTTTACCGACCAGGTGTCCTCCAGAGTGACTTGGAGAGACTGCATTCTCGCAAATTTCCCGACCGGAACATCCGTCGGGCAATGGGTTGTTTTGGTAGATTCTGTCAAAGTCTGGGGCAGGACCGCGGTCGGTAATTCCGTCGTATTTCCGCTTTTTGCGTTCAATTGCATCTCCGTTGGAGTACAATGAAATGGCAGAAGGAGCCGGCCCGAGTGGCACCGCAGATGGCGCAAAACATGCCACTCGCCCGGCTCATTTTTTGCGCCAGCTCATCGCCGTATCAGTCGCCGGCTTTTGGCAACAGACCTTCCCTTCTCGATGGGCCGTCTCACTGTAACCCGACCATCACGCTGCGGTTGTGGTTGCGATGATCACATTCTGTGGTGTTCGCAAATGTGGTCGAGGATGGCAAAGTCTTGTGTGCGATTGAATTCTCGCAGTTCTTTTGCCAGGTGCTTCTCTTCGTCACGGAGAAATGAGCCACCGTGGACAGCCAGGCCTTCCTCATTGAGACCAATGAAGACAGACAGTGGTTTGCCTCGGGCAGCTCGCGCTGCGCGGGCTACATCGCGTAGAAGCGGCGGGGCATAGTCCCCCTGGTCAAACGCCTTTGCCAGCGGCGTACCGGTTGCCACGTACGTGGGGTTTAAATGTAAGTTAATGCGAATCTGGAACTCATCGGCAAGCCGCCCCAAGTAATCAATTGCCTGCTGGATGTCAGTCACCGCTTCTTCGTCCGACATCCCGGGGACAGGTTTCTGCATGAAGTAACACTTGAGATGGTATCCATAGGGGGCGATTCTGCGAACAAGACTTTCAAACGCCTTCAGCGGAAGACCCTTGTGGAACACCTCGTTGCGGATTCGCTCGTCAAAAGCCTCGAAACCCACGGCAAGTTCCAGCACCGTTGGCGTGGCGCCTTCGGCCAACACTCGGGCCAGGAATTCGAGCTCCGCGGTGTCTACATACTCGGGGCGTGTTTCCAACGACAGCACCGAAAGATTCGGCAGGTGTAAGTTCAGTTGAGAGATCAGATAGACGAGCGCCGTCGAAGAAAACGTGACCTCGTCCAAGACCGATCCATTGTTGCTCACGATCACCTTGTGGATCGACTGTCGCCTCGCGAGCGTATCTGGGTCGGAGAAGATGCAGTCGACTTGCGCCATCAGCGCGCGAAAGGGCACGTGATACTTGGACATCTTCGATGGAAGGTTACAGCCTAGACACTGCGACCAGCGGCAGGCTCGGCTGTAAAATACAAGGAATAGAATCTCGCCTTCCTCAGACTCTTGAAACCACATCTCGGCAGGCCGTGTGGGGTCGTGCGCTTCGTCAAACAGGTACGTCTTGCCAACCGCCTGGGAGCCGGCGTCGATCTGGGCCGTCACATCGCGGGTCATCGGTACCTCGGAGCAACTTCTTGCGTTATCACGCGACCGAACCTCCGAACTAGATTCGAGGGAGATCGAAGCCCATCGGGGATCGCGATGCCTGCGTTTTGACGGCATCGACCATCTCCTTCCACCGCGCGGCCAGAAACTTCGGGTGCTTCTTTCCGCGGAGGGCATAGCTGCCGGTGGCCTGTGATAGGTCCAAACTGGCCACAACGACCGCCTCGCGGTGGTTGTCGGCCTGGGCGAGCACGCGCTCGGTCGGGGCCACGATTTTGGAGTCCCCTGCCGACCACTTGCCTCTACCTTGCGGCCCGACGGAGTTGGCGAACAGATAATAGATCGCGTTCTCGAAAGCCCGAGTGGCGATCCCGTCTCGGCCGCCCCGCTTCTTGCGCGAGACGGCCAAGGTGTCCATTCCTGCATTGGGATGAAAGAGGATCTTGGCCCCCGCCATCACGGCTAGGCGCACTAACTCGGGATAGCGCCGCTCGTGGCAAATCACCGCCGTGGCACGGATGCCCTCGACATCGAACAGGGCGACCGCATTGCCTGGCGTGAAACATGCGCGGTCGAGTTCGTGGAGATGACATTTGGCATAGCAGTGAACCACCTCCCCCCGTTTGTTGAAGACAACCAGGCAGTTATAGAGTTTCCCGCGGCCGAACACCGGCGATCCGACGAGGACGTTGACGCCATAACGTGCAGCCATTCGGCCCACGGCGGTCAAAGCACTGCGAACCTCAGTTGGCCGAAGCCGGGAGAAATCGCAGCCGTAGCCGGTGGTCGCGCACTCGGGAAACAGCACTACCTTGGCCCGCCGCCGTGTGGCCTCACTCAGCGACGACTCCATGGCGCTTCAGGTTTTCCTCGATCGTCGGGGCGAATTTCATCTGCACCGCCGCGACTCGCAGTCGCTGCGAACTGCCTGCCGGGCTTTCGGTCGAAGTATTCATGGCACGGTCACTGGAATTGGTCGAGCGATCTCGCCCTGAAGATGTTCGGGACCCATGCTTGCCGATTGTCATCGCTGGTCGCCGGTTTCACAAGACGTCGACCGTCGCGGCGGTTCGGCTCAAGGTAGGAGACGCTTCAGATGCCGATCGCCGACACCGGCCAGATGTTCGTTCCTTCGTCCGCATTATCGGTCTCACCGGCGGGTGAGTGCGATCGACAGGGCGGCGCACTTGCCTGTTGCGAATTGTCGCCCTTTCTGCTCGGAAGAAATGTAGCCGCGAACGATTGTTGGAGCTTCAAGCCGATTGAGTGATTTTCCACGTGCGGTGGATTCGCGTATTGCGGAAGTCGGGCGGGACCGTTTGTCGGCTGATTTCGCGAATCGTGACACCACGAAGAGCCTCCTCCGTCAATTTGAATCGACGGAAGTTCGAGGAGAAGAAGATCACTCCACCGGGCGTCATCAGTTCGGCAAGACGGTTCAGGAGTTCCACATGATCGCGTTGGATGTCGAAGAAGTTGTCCGTCGTTTTGCTATTGGAAAATGTGGGTGGGTCGACCAGCGCCAGATCGTAACCGGGCTGGTTTGGGTGAGCACGCAGGAATTGCATTGCGTCGTCGCGCACGAAGCGGTGCTGCTGACCGGTTAATTGATTCAACGCCAGATTGCGTTGAGCCCATTCGAGATAGGTATTTGACAGATCGACGGTTGTTGTCGATGTTGCGCCGCCGTCGGCGGCATAGACCGTGAACGAGCCGGTATATCCGAAGAGATTCAGAAATCGTTGGCCGGCGGCCGCCTCGCGGACCATTGCTCGTGTAATGCGGTGATCGAGAAACAATCCGGTGTCGAGATAGTCCGACAGATTCACTTCAAAACGCAGGCCACCTTCGGAAACAATGCTCGTTCGGTGCTGCTCGCCAAAACGCTCGTACTGCGACTCGCCTCGTTGTCGCTGTCGGCGTTTGAGAAAGGTGTCGGAGAGTTCGAGCCCGAGTGTATTGGCTGCCGTTTGTCTCATCAGGGCGAGCCAATCGGCATGTTCGGCGCGCGTACGATCATGCGGCCGGGCGTATTCGGCCATGTGCAGACAGTCCTCGTAGCGGTCGACGAGCAGCGGAATCTCGGGGATATCGCGGTCATAAAGGCGATAACAGGTGATCCCCTGACGCGTTGGCCAGCGGCGGAGGTGGTGCGCTCGCTTCGTTAGCCGCGCGCGGAACAACTCGGCCTGCTCAAAGGCCTTTTGGGAGAGGCCGCCGAAGGCTTGGCGTCGGCGGCGAGGGGACGGCGGTGTGGTCTGCTTCTCGGGTGCCGAAGAACCGCCCGCTTCGCGTGGCGGCGGTGATGTCGCTGTTTCGGAATCGGCGATCGCCGATTCCGTGTCCGCCGTGGATTCCTGCTCAATGACGATCGGCTCGAACGTAGACGCTTTTCCCAACGCGGGAGGCTTTGGTCCGAAGAACTGGTAATAGGTGCACTCGACGCGACTGTTGTACAGTTTGCGCCGTCGGTCCGCGGCTTGTCCCAAGAGTTCTTCGAAATCCGCTTCGGCGGTGAGCACGTAGAACGACCAAGTCTTCAAGCGACGGAAGATCTCCGGCATGGATTCATAGAGGGCTCGCACCTCGCGCTCCTGCCCCATCCGTCGGGCGTAGGGCGGGTTGGTGATCAGGCACCCGAACTGCCTTGCACTAGTTAATGCGGAGAAAGGCCGCTGCTGGAAATGGATGTCCGCGAATACATCTGCCTGTTCCGCGTGGTATCGCGACAGCTTCAGCGCGTCTTCGTCGATATCGGTTCCCATGATTCGCTCGGTCAGGTTGGGCTGGATGAGATCACGTGCTTCCTGGCGTGCTTCCTTCCAGAACCGGGCGTGGATGGCCGGCCACGCTTCGGCCGCGAAGGGCCGATGGAGGCCCGGTGCCATATTTCGGCCGATCATGGCCGCCTCGATCGGAATCGTGCCCGACCCGCAGAACGGGTCGATGAACGGCCGCTCTCGATGCCAATAGCTCAACAGCACCAGGCCCGCCGCCAGAGTTTCTCGCAGCGGAGCTTCACCGACCAGGCGCCGGTAGCCGCGCCGGTGCAGACCACTTCCGCTTGTGTCAAGCGTGAGTGTGGCTCGGTCTTTAAGAAGCGTCACTTCGAGCGGATACGGCGATCCAGTTTCGTCCAACTGGGGGACCCGATGGGCGGCCAGCAGTTTCTTGGCGACCGCCTTCTTGACAATCTTCTGGCATGCGGGAACGCTCGAAAGCTGCGATTTGCGCGAGCGGCCGTTCACCGGAAAGACGCCATCGATGGGGATCCACTCTTCCCAGGGCAAAGCGTACGTCTGGTCGAAGAGTTGGCCGAAGTCCGTCGCCTCGAATTCGCCGAGGCGCACCAGCACCCGGCCCGCTGCCCGGAGCCATAGGTTGGCCCGGCAGATCGCCTGGTGATCGCCACGGAAGAGCACCCGGCCCGTCTCAATGACCTCTGGTTGATAGCCTAGTCCATCCAACTCCCGAGCGACCACCGCCTCCATGCCCATCGTTGATGTGGCAATCAGTTCCACTTCCGCCATGCTGCGCCTTTACGAATCAAACGCTTTTCCGTGTTGCCGTCAACGCACTCTTCACGTCACGTTCGGTGATTGCCTACGATCTTCATCGCCAACCAAGGAATGGCGAAACATAGGATTACGCACATCTTCCAGATGCCGATCCCAATGTAATTCGCTGACATGAATAACTCCAGCGGCACCATTCTAAGGGTTCCGATCTCGGTGTGCATTGAATGGATCAGCTCACCGGCGAAGACAATCATGCCGAACCAGATCAGCAGCACGGCAAATCCGATGAGCATGCACCAGAACAGGATGTCTTTGACCTTTTCCATGATGTGTTCCTTTCTGACCGTCCTTCAGACGTCGCTTCGCATCCGGTGCGAGCCCTTCCTTGGCAGCCTGTTGAAAAAGTCGAATTCGAGGCTGGCTTCCATCGCACCGGCACAGAATCCCAAGGAAACGTGGTTTGTTCGGTGCCAGCCCCCGCTTCTTCAACCAAAAAGTTGGCGAACTGAACCGTCGCCGCCCGAATTCCACGGCCTGAAGAGCTATTCGTTGGCAAGCCCAGAGATTGACCGGAAATCGCCACGGAAAAACGGCTGGACGGGTGAAAAGTCAAACGAGGAAACAGTCGGCCGAGGTTCGGGCAACTATTCACTGCGGCGCGGCGAATGGTCCTCAGGAGGCCACGCAAAACAGGAGAATTCGGACTCCGTTGGTCGTCCTGGTTCCTTCTCTGCCGCCGACGATAGGTACTTGGCAGAGCGTTTCGACCAACTGCGGAGAAAAGACTGTTCCGCGTTGAGGAAGCCGCCACCATCCGTCACCGGGATTCGGCGGCGGCGATTCGTGCGGCAACATGCTCGTGCAGGTGCTGCTCGGACGATTCATTCTCCGGTGGAGTAGGTTTTTTTCTGGCTGGGCGAAGGCGCATTCCGACATGCCCGATGGCGTTCGAAGCGCCGATTGTGTTCTCGCCACGACACGCCCACAGATAGCGAGCAGCTTCTTCATCGGATAGCACGATCCAACCGGCTCCCCATCCGTGGTTTTTCCAACGCGCCAGGAGCAGGTCGCCGTTGCGAACCAGTGTGACAAAGGCGCCAGGGTCGCTCGGCGAATCAAACTCCTCATCATAAAACCACAGCTCCATTCCATCATGAATCTTGCCAACGAGGGCCGTGACAGATGCGAGCGTAGCATCCTTGGCAAATGCTAATTCTGAGCGACCGCCGTTCACAACGGTCAAGACTTGGGGGATCTGGAAAGTCACTGAGGGGCTCCCTTATTCATGTCTCGTCATCCGCGGTGGCTTTGGGTACCTCCGCAGAGCTTGATGGCGTTCGCCAATTCGTGACTGCCATCAGCAGACCCGCGGCAGCCACACCCCCAATACCTCCAGCGTCTGCTTCTTCATCTCCGAATGATTTGCCCCGCACCCGCAGAATCCCGCCCATTCGGCGTAGATGTTTACGATGGCTTCACCGGATTCATGCGAAAAGAACGGGGGCAGCGGTTGCGTCTGTGTCCCAACGATTGTAACCAGCCACGCTGCATCAGAAACACGAACATGGCATCGACAGCGATTGTTGCTCAGAAGGCTCGGGCAACAGCACGCGGATTGAGCCGGAACGCGGCGGCGTTCGGTATTGCTATCGGTAAGAAGCGAGCTAACGACTCATCAAACACACACGCTTCGTCCATTCGGCTATGCAGTGATCGAGTCCGTCATCCGAAGACCGGAACGGGGTTTTGATCGGGGTATGAAGGCGCGGAGCAACCGTTGCCCGGCACGCCGGGCAACTGCTTGCCTCTCTTGCTCTATCGTTGCGTCGTGTGCGTTATGACCTGCGCCGCGTAGCGACCAGGCCAAGCAGTGCGAGGGTTAGTAGAACAACGCTCGTCGGTTCCGGTACGGCTTTCACGGCGCCGGGGAATTCACCCATTTCGTAGCCTCCGTCGATGAAGGCCGCGACGAAATCACCGGAGTCGAACAACAGGTCAGCGTTCCAATCCCCTTCTGACCAGAGCGCCTTTTCACCCGTTTCGTACTTTCCGGCGACAAAGACCGCAACGAAATCCTGAGAATCAAAGAGGCCATCCAGATCGGCGTCACCCACGTAGGTTTTCTTGAGCTCATGCAGCCAGAAGATCCGGTCTCCATCAGCATCGACGACACCGTCGCCGTTTAGATCG
This sequence comes from uncultured Planctomycetaceae bacterium, assembly GCA_963776055.1. Taxonomy (GTDB): domain Bacteria; phylum Planctomycetota; class Planctomycetia; order Pirellulales; family Pirellulaceae; genus CAVZLD01. The sequence goes on from CAVZLD010000004.1 coordinate 270,710, forward strand.
AACTCGGGTGGATCCTGACCACCGGCAATTGCCTCCGCCTGAAGGTCCAGATCGCCTGCGTCCAATTCGCCGTTCTGGTTGTAGTCCCCCGTGATGGTGACCTCGCCGAACTGGATATTCAATCCGGCCAGTGGCACTTCCGTGTCAGCGGCGAAGCGGCCATCAAAGAGAATCATCACATCGTTCGTGCCATCCGCCTCAAAACTGAAAGTCGCTCCGGCGTCTAGCATGATTTCCGGAGTCAGGCCGCCGACGCCACCGTCGAACAGGCTTGCGTCACCCAGGACGCCGGTGTCCTGGTATCCCGTACCATCGCCCACATCCACCAGAATCTCAATCGCTTCGCATTGCGTGAAGCCCGGGTCAATGTGAAAGCTCGTCACCTGATAAGGGCCGGCGGGAAGATCGCTGAGCGTCACGCGGATCACGCCATCGTTGTTCTTCACCAAGTCTTCCCCCATCTTCAGCAGCGGCAGATCGAAGGCATCGGCGATACCGCTATTGCCGCGATCCCGCCAATCGAGTCCCCCGACGAACGTTTCATCTTCATCGAGATTGTCGATCGAGATGGTGAAGTCATCTCCCAGGCTGGATGACATATCGCGCAGTTCCATTTCGATGTCGTTCTGGTTGTGGGCGGCGGCGCCGATTTGGGCAATTCCTTCAATGTCCTGCAGTGCGTCTGGCTCAGCGCGTCCACCTGTGGCACCGATATCGATCAGTCCGAAGTTTGCGGGCTTGAAATCTCCACCAGGCCATTCATCCGGAAAGTCTTTGAATCCCGGTCCAACACCCGGTTCTGTGACCACGACCCCATACATGTTGTTGCCCGTGCCCCCACGTTCGTATGTCGTGATCAGGCCCGGTTCGACGTCGAATTTGGCCCACAGCCAGAATCGCTGATTAAGTCCCTGACCGGGGCCGACGGCGTTGCCACCTTCGTCGATCCCCATTTCGTGTCCCGTCCAGGTCCACCCTTCGTCGGGCAACCACTGCGGTTCTGTTACCCGTTGATCCATCAGGACATAGATGTCGGCCGTTTGGGCGATCTCGATATCCATGATGTAGTCACCAACCCCTCGGTTGTCGTTGGCGGTCATGATGTATTCCGCGCCGAGCAGCCCGAGTTCGGCAATGCTCTCCTCAACACTGATGCCGTTGTACTCATGATCCCGATCGGTGAAGAAAGGTACATCTTCATCCAGCGAAGGCACGGTGAAGCCGTCGCCTTCCACTTCGTGATCAAACGTCTGGCCTGTGAAGTAGACGCCGGCCGGATCGAGTCCCGATCCGCTCTCGGTGACCCCACCGATTCGCTGCCCGCTTGCCCAGGTTGTGAAAGACAAACAGAACAGCACACAGAGAATCGGACTTGGATGCGTCGCTCGGTTCATCATAACTGCTCTCCTGGGAATCATCGTGTAGTGGACTTCGACCTGGCGGTTCCTCGGACTCCGGCGCGAGCTTGCCAACAGGGATACCGACACGTGGTACGTACCTGATCCGCCAAGGTTACTTTACATACTGCTCGCGCCGACTTCAAGGTTTTTGCCGGCGGCTCGCCGACTTTCGAAAAGAATTGGAGTACGCCGATCGAGCCTCATCCTTCCGTAGAAAGTGGTCTGTGATCGCGACCCTTCACGCAACCTTCTGGTTCGGGGGTGGGACTGGTTCAGAGTGCACGCGCGGGGAATCCGATGGGCAATTGTGCCGCAAGTTGCCTACTTCGCTTCTTCCGCAGACCACTCGTTCGCCCTGCCAACGCGGCGAAAGGTTCGTGTACAATCCAGGTGGAAGAAGACACCTGCCGTGAGGCCGAGACTGACCTACCTTTGGCCCGCGCCGTTCGCGCTCTGAACCGAACCGATCCGCCCGCCGCACTAAGGTACTGTGACGATGTTGCCACGACTCGTTCTCGCAGTTCTCCTGATGAGTTCGCCGGAGTCGACCGTCGACAAGCTTCCGGTCGAGCCGACCGAATCACCCGTGCCTCCCCCGGAGGTAGTGGCGGACTGGAAGTTGCAGGATGGCTGGCGCGATCGTGGTCGAGGGCCGATGGATTCGGTTCGTCGTGTGATCGATGCCCTGGGGCAAGGACAGCCCGCGACCGAACTGCGAGCGGAGTTCGAGCGTCTGCGAAGATCCGGAATTCCGGCCGCGGATCCACGTTGGGAGGCACTTTTTCAGCGAGCTTGCCAGCGGCGACGGCAGGAGCGGTTGGCCCTCTACAGGCGGCAAATACGCCGTGTGGTATTCACGAAGCACTACGACCTGGGCGGTTCGCATTACGCCTATACGGAGGGGCTGTCCGACGCGCAGAACGAGCGACATTTTCAACCAGGGTCGGAGCTCTGCCTACTGGAAATGGACGGTCTGTATGGGCAGACGCGTACGCTGATTGCTGATCCCGACGGCGTGATTCGAGATCCGGCCGTATCCTGGGATGGGCAGCGAATTGTCTTCGCCTGGAAGAAATCTGATCGGCTCGATGATTATCATCTCTATGAATTCACCGTGGCGTCCGGGAAAGTGCGGCAACTGACGTTCGGACTGGGAGTTGCCGATTACGAGCCTGCCTATCTGCCAAACGGCGACATCGTGTTTGCGTCGACACGCTGTATCCAGACGGTTGATTGTTGGTGGACCGAGGTCTCGAATCTCTACACTTGTGACGTAGATGGCCGGTACTTGCGGCGATTGACTGTCGACCAGGTGCACACGAATTTTCCCACGGTCACACCTGATGGCCGCGTGATCTACACGCGTTGGGACTATTCCGACCGCGGGCAGATCTACCCCCAGGGATTGTTCCAGATGAATCCCGACGGAACCGGACAAACAGAATTGTACGGAAACAGTTCCTGGTTTCCGACCACAATTGCCCATGCTCGCGCGATTCCCCATTCGCAACGAGTTGTCGCGATTTTTACCGGCCATCACACGCATCAGCGTGGTCACTTGGGGATCTTGGATCCGAATCAGGGGCAACAAGAGAATTCCGGAGCGCAACTGATTGCGCCGGTCCGTCCAACTCCGGCCGTTCGCATCGACGCGTACGGCCAGGACGGACCACAATTTCAGTACCCCTACCCGCTCAGCGACGAGGCCTTTCTGGTGGCAATGGATCCGATTGGATCCGACAACCGAACGTATCCCCGGCCGTATGCGATCTATTGGGTTGACGTCGAAGGGCATCGTGAATTACTCGTGGCAGACCCGCAGATCTCATGCAATCAACCGATCTTGTTGTTGCCAAGACGCCGGCCACCGGTTCAGGCCACTCGAGTCGACTACTCGCAGCGGACGGGTGTCTATTACCTGCAGGATGTTTATGCTGGAGCCGGATTGACAGGCGTGTCGCGTGGCACGATCAAGTCGCTTCGCGTTGTGGCAATTGGATTCCGCGCAGCCGGAATCGGCGCCAATGTCAGCCAAGGAGTGGCCGGCGGCGCACTAGCGTCCACGCCTGTTTCGATTGGCAACGGTTGTTGGGATACCAAGACGATCTTGGGCGAAGCCACGGTGCAGGAGGATGGCTCGGCCTGTTTTCGCGTCCCTGCGCGGACGCCTGTCTATTTTCAGGCGCTGGATGGACAAGGGCACGCCGTGCAAACGATGCGTTCCTGGTCAACTCTTCAGCCCGGCGAGCAATTCAGTTGCGTGGGTTGTCATGAGACCAAGCAAACGACTCCGCTATCGTCCAACAGCGCAACGATGGCCATGAAGAATGGCCCACAGCAACTCGTTGACACTCATCACTTGGCAGGCGCATTCAGCTTTGCCAAGAAGGTTCAGCCGATCCTGGATCGACATTGCGTAGAATGCCACTGTGATCGTACGTCGACGACTGGCAACGATCTTGCGACACAGGCGGACCAGTCATTTAGTCTATTGGGAGAGGAGGTGGTCGACCACAAGGCGAAGCGACGCTGGTCAGATGCCTACTTGAGGTTGACGCAGGCGGTTCCGGATGACAGTGGCAACGGCTACGTGGGGGACCCCGACGGTCGCTGGGTCAAATGGATGCCCGTACAATCTTCGCCGGAAGGACTACCGCCCTATTTGGCCGGATCGGCCAGGAGCCCACTCCTCGAGTTGCTGCGAGACGGACACGCGGGTGTTCGACTTTCGGAGCGAGAGTTACGCGTGCTGGCTGCCTGGATTGACCTGTTGGTGCCGTTTTGTGGTGACTACACCGAGGCGCATGCCTGGTCAGAAGCCGAGCAGGCTTTCTACGCCAAGTTTCAAGCGAAACGCGAACGATTAGCAGCGATGGAACAACGGAACATCCCCGCGTTCCTGGCTCGCGGACATTCCGCGGGCTGGCTGTCCGATCCTCGGAACACGCAGGCAAGGCCAGATCATCCCTACGAAAACGTCGCCACTGCTTCTGCGCTGGGCGGAATTGGCCCGCAAGCGACCTCCAACAGGGAGTCTCGGCAGCTGGAGGAATCTTCGGCCGGTTGCGCCATCGACGGTCGCACAGAACCTCAAGAGGCCACCGCATGGAGACCGAAATCCACCAGAGATGCTTGGTGGAAAGTCGAGTTCGATGGGACCGTGGCGATTGACAAGCTGGTGGCTTACCTGCAAGTCGATTCGGGCTGCGATGATTGGTGGCAAGCAGCAACAATCGAATTCTCCGACGGGAGTCGAGTGAACATCGATCTGGCGCCCACGGAAGAGCCGCAGCGGTTTCCATTTGAGCCACGGACCGTGGACTGGCTTTGTCTGCGCGGGATTGTCGCCAAAGGAAAAGAACCTAGCGCGTGCGGGCTGACCGAACTTCAAGTCTGGGGACGCCGGTTGGAAGGCAAATTGAGCCAACGCCCAACTTCCAAGGCGGCGAGTCCCACCATTCCCTCCTCAAGCTAGTGCGTGGCGCCCGGACATGGAGTATTCTTGGCGACGCGGTCTTCCGAGCAGAAAAGACGACAAGACGCTACAGAGAAGTGCTATGCGCATTGACCCTGCTGGTCGAAACCGTTCGCTCCGCGCAGCCCGGTCGCTGACTTGGCTTGTTTACCTCGCAGTGCTTAGTCACGGTATCTTGCGGCATGCAGTTCTTCGACCGGCGCCAGACGTTCCTGCACCTCACGTGATGACCGGGGTTCGTGTGGGAACTGGTTCGAGGCGTTTCGGCTGCCAATCAGCGTCTCCTCCGCCTTCAGGTCCACGACAAAATCACGGCCCTCGCGCGTCACGTCGCGGTTGAAATCCGGTGGGATGGATCCAAAGTTGTCACGTAACCGAAGGCAGCCGTCCACCGTCGCCTGGATTTCGAAATGCGTTGTTGCGTTATTTTTCCGCGTGGCGGAGACAACGAAGCCGCCTTCGGCGCGAAGGTGGCGAAAGCTGGCGTCGTGCCATCGCCAGGGCATTGCGGGAAAAATGCGAATCACGGGTGTGGGATCTTCGGCAAGAGCGACCGGCCATGTCTGCAAGACCATGTCGTGAAGAGCCTCCATCGCCAGAAAGTTGCCCTCCAGCGTAAATGGACGGTACCGGAAACCCGAAAGCCCTGCACCCAACTGGTCGCCGTTCACATGAAATCCGTTCCGCAACACAAAGGCACGCTCGTAATAGGTCAAGTATTCGAGCGCAAGTTCCGGTCGATTGGCACGAGCGAGCAGGCAGGCGAACCACGAGAAGCTGTATCCGGTCCAGGCTTGCGTGCCGAGTTGCACCATTTCGTTGAGGGTCGCGTCGATGATCTGACGGTCCTGCTCGGAACCGTCGATGTTGAGGGTGGCAAAGGGATGGATGGCCATCGTGTGCGCATGGTGACGGTGTGATTGACGAAACGGTTCCTCCGCGTCGAACATCAGGATCCCGCGATCGTCAACGTGCAGCGGATCGAGTTTGCCGCGCAGAGCATGCCATTTTGCGACGTCGCTCTCCTTACCTAACGCGTCGGCCATCTCGGCCATGGCCTCGAAGGCCCACTGAAGCAGCGACAGATCCTGGTTGGAGTTGGGCTTGAGAAATGCCCGTGGCGTGGCATCGAAGATTTCGGCGGAGCTCGACAACGGCAGATAGAGTTTACCGTCTTGTTCTTCCAGAATCGCAACGATCGTGCGCAGGATTCCGTTCATCCAGGGATAGGCTCGTTGGCGCAGGAAATCGTGATCCATCGTGTGCTTCCAGTGGAGGTAGAAGCTGTGTCCGATCCAGATGGCGTAGGTGGGGGACAGCGAGTACTGTGGCCACCCTCCCAACGGTTCGCCGTGGAGTGTCATCACGGTGGGAACCGCCAATCCATCCTGACCATAGAAGTCCTGTGAAAACCGGCGGTATTCGGGCACAAGTTGCCACATGTGATTGATAAAACTCATCCCGGAGTCGATCAGCCCGGCCTTGTGATACGCGAGGTAAGTCATTTGCGTGTTCAAGTCATGGTGAAAGTCGCCCTTCCAAGGCGGCAAACCACCGGAATCTTGAGTCCAGACCGCCTGTAACGGCATCGACGGCACGTCAGGGCGTGAGGCGGCGCCGTAGAAATACTTGACCAAGTTGTAGTGGCGCAGGAGCCGGTCATCCGGGATCGTCAGCTCCGATTGTTCCCAGAAGCGAGCCCACCACTGCGTGTGTGATTGAAACATCCTGTCGAATCCGAGATTCATCGCTCGCGTGATTCGGCTGCGAGCCAGCAGGAGTGGATCGGGCTGATTCGGATCTTCGCGGTTTGTGGTGATGGCCACGGCGATCAGTGTCTCACCTCCAACACGTCGACGAGTTGTTAACGTGGCATAGACCAGCCCGTCGCTGGCTTCCTGCACCATCCAGCGAGAGTCGTGATCTTCGCCAAAACGGGCTGGGTGGTAGTCCAGGCGATCGAGTCCTTCCGGCCGGATGAATCGACTCTCCACGTGGGCATCATCCACTCGAATCAAGGCGACGCGTTCTTGGGCCGAAAAGAAACACTCCAGCGAACCTTCGTCGCCCAGGGCCACGGTTCCGATCGCTCGTTTCATATCCAACTCGAAGCTTCTTGCCGTGTTCGTGGGACTGAGCGTCAGCACCAAGCGTCCGCCGGGGAGTTTGGTGGGCGCCGGATGGTTGTAGCTGCCGTCGTATCGCCGCATCATCTCGCCGAAGTCCTCCTTGGCAAGTCGTCTCATATCGGCGTAGTTCCAGTTGCCTTCTTGAATTTCCGGAGGCGTAGTCTCGTCCCACAGATCGGCTCGATCGAGTGACAGGTTGATCGTGTTGCCCGTACCCCAGAGCAATCCGCCCAGCATCCCGTTGCCCAAGGGGATCGCTTCGTCCCAAGTCGCAATCGGCGCATCCAAGAGCAACGAGAAGACGCTTGTCTGGCTCGTTTCGTCGGCCATGATCAATACGATGTTCGGTCTCTCAGCAGCTGCGGCCGTCATTAGTGTTACTGCGATGCAGAATGCGACGGCGGTGATTCGGAACATAGCGATGATCCCCGAAAAGTATGCAAGCACAATTCGCTGCGGGGCGCGCCGCAGGAGGGTACGTCCATCATGTCTTCGTCCGGATGATAGCATTCGGCCGATTCTCCGTCCAACGGTGCCTTCCTGTCAGTGTTGGCCTGTGTCAGATCCTCAGTAGGCTCTTGGCGCAATTGCTGAAGAACCTCTTTGTCCGGTTGATTGTCGGGTAGCGCCATCCGGGAGGAACACAGACGAACGGAGTCGAAGTTAGGAAGATGGATGAGACGGGTCGAAGACAGGAAACTGGATGAGAGAAGTCGAAGACAGGAACGCGGACGAGGGCGGATGTAACGGATGAACGCGGATCAGAGGAAGGCGCGGATGGTACTCGAGGCTGTTTGGTGCAAGAAAGGCCGGGGATGTGATGGAGATGTCACAAGTTCGCAGCGGAATCGCGCTGGCGGAGTCGTAGCGGCGAATCTTCTTGGGGCGGTAAGCCCAGAAACGCGGCAAAGGCAAGAAGGTGGCGACGTCTGATCCGCGTTCATCCGTTACATCCGCCCTCGTCCGCGTTCCCCATCCGGAAACCGACCATAAGCGATGACCCACGCGCCCCGTCTTCCCGATCATGAAGCGAAGCATCACACGTACTGCCGCCGACGCCGGTCGTGTGGGGAAATCCTCAAGATCGAGGCCCTCTCCTGTCGGCGACTTGGCGTTGCTGAGCGGAAACAGCCAGCCAGACGGTTAGTTGCCATCTTCGGTTGGCGGCGTCCACGGCTGGAGTAACTCTTGGTCGACCGGTTTGTGGCCTTGTTCCTCCCACCATTTGGCCCAGGCCCGTTTGTCCTCTCGAAAGTCTTGGCCCGTCTTACGCGACAAGGCCGCGCGCGCCCACTTGCGAGTATTCTGGTTGCCGTGATCCACCAGGCTAATCAGAAGTGGTACGGCGCCATCCGCTTCCTGGCGGGCCAGCGCGGCGACGGCCATCCATTTGGGGCGGCAATCGTAATCCCCTTTCTCGCGGTGGTAACCCGCGACTTTGATCAGTCCTGGGACGAGGCGTTCATCCTTCAAGGCACCGGCCTTTGCCAGCCCCAGGCAGAGATGTCGTCCGTACTCGCTATCTTCCAATAGCTTGGCCAGGTAGCGGGTCAGCTTCTCCGCGTCTTGAGGCGACAAGGCGGAGTAGGCATCCTCATTGAGCCACATGCCGCTGCGGCCGAAAGTCCGGGCAGTCCACAAAACATACTCCTGAATCTCGGGATGGGCGGCGGCATATCGCTGCTCGACCTCGCGTTCCGCCTTTTGCATCTCGAGCGGCGCCGGGGCAATCGTCTGCAAGGACTCCTGCCCCTTAGCAGCACAACCGACGCCGAGCAGGCCCGCGATCGCCAACGTGGCACACCAGATTTTCGTCTTCACGATTTTCTCCTTGGAAGGAATCGAATTTCGGACAGGAAACGGTGCAGAGGGTCTATATCCTCGGAGCCTTCCCGTCTGGCCGTGATGCGAAAAAATCGGGTTGCGTCTGCGATTCCCCGTATCGTTTCGCCCATCGTGTGTGATCTCTCTGGCCCATTGGAGTACCATGGGGGGGCATCCTCTTGCATCAGGAAAGGAAATACCATGCCGACCTCATCGCGACGGGACTTCCTGCGAGCGAGCGTGGCCGCCACGGCGGCTTCTTGCCTTGTTTCACCGCGTCGCTCGCGAGCCAGTGAAGACAAGAACAATCGTCCGAACATCGCGGGAATCGGTCTCGGTGGAATGGGATCCGCTGACCTGCAAAATTCTGCTCGGTTCGGTGACGTCGTGGCCGTCTGCGACGTGGATCGAAATCACGCGGAGCGCGCGAGGGAACAGCATGGTGGGAAGCCGGACGCGTACACAGATTACCGCAAGCTGCTGGAACGCGACGATGTCGACTTGGTCATCAACGGTACGCCGGATCACTGGCACACGGCTGTTTGCGTCGATGCTTGTCGGGCGGGAAAGGATATTTACACGGAAAAGCCGCTGACGCTGACGATCGAAGAAGGAAAAACGCTGTCGCGAGTCGTTGCGGAAACCGGTCGGATTGTCCAAGTCGGAACCCAGCAGCGAAGTGATCCGCGATTTCAAACGGCTGTGGAACTTGTTCGCAACGGACGAATTGGCAAGCTGCGGCAGGTATGGGTCGCCCTGCCCTACTATTCCACCAAGGGCGGCCCCTTTGCGACGACAACGGTGCCGAAGAACCTCGATTGGGATATGTACCAAGGACAGGCACCGCTGCGGGATTTCTGTGCCCAGCGGACGCACCAGACCTTCCGGTGGTGGTACGAATACGCCGGTGGAATTATCACCGATTGGGGCAATCATCATATGGATATTGCGCAATGGGGCATGGATTGTGAACTGACGGGGCCGACTTCGATCGAAGCACGCGGGCTTTTTCCGAACCCGCAAGATGTGCAGTATTACAATACACCGGACCGCTTCTTCGCCCGCATGCAGTACGCGAGCGGTGTCGAGTTGCTATATTTCTCGGCTTTGAACCATCGGCTGAAATACGGTCAGGTGGAAGACCATGCCTTGACACCACCGGAGAAGATCGAATGGCTCTTCGGTCCCGATGTGCCCGAGGAAATCAAGACCTTCGATCGCAATGGCATCATGTTTTTGGGCGAGAAGGGACGTGTGTTCGTGAACCGGGGAGGACTCTACGGAACACCGGTCGAAGAACTCCGGGAAAATCCACTCCTTGAGGATGCATGGCGTGTGCGCCCGAGTACCGATCACATGGCGAATTTTATCGAGAGCTGCCGGTCGCGCTCGGAGCCCGTTTCCCCCGTGCAAATTCAACATCGCACGATCACCGTCTGCCACCTGACGAACATTTCCTTGCGCGTCGGACGACCGTTGCGATGGGACCCCCGGCAGCAACAGATTCAGGGCGACGACGAAGCCAACGCAATGCAGAACCGGACGCAACGCGCGTCGTACGAGGTTGTTGGCTGAAAAGGGAGGCGGGGGACAGCTCGAGTATTGCGACAACGCCCGAGACGGATCAGTCTGGAGACCAACCGGCGATCGGGAGTTGAGTACGTCGGCAGGACTTCGAGCGGATCTCCGCAACTCAAATGATACCGCTTCGCCGGTGTTTCGGTATGATGGAGAGGGCCGTGATGTGGTGTTGCGGCGCGTGTGACGTAGGGAACGATGGTTCAATCAAGGGGTGGATCGACAGATGAAGTCGGGCCAAATGGTCGCCGTGTTGCTGGTTTGCTTTGGAACGGGGGTCTGTCACGGACAGCAGTCGGTTCGATTCGATCGAGATGTGCGTCCCATTCTCTCCGATCGATGCTTCCATTGTCATGGACCGGACGAGCATGACCGACAGGCGGAGTTGCGATTGGACCAGGCCGGAGGATCCGACGGGGCCTATCGCGATCTGGGGGGCTTCGCCGTCAAGCCAGGCTCGCTCGACGAAAGTGCCCTCTGGTACCGTATCAACTCCGAGGACGATGATGTCATGCCGCCGCCGGATTCATCGAAGAAGCCGTTGACGGCCGAAGAGAAACAGATCATCAAACGGTGGATTGAGGAGGGAGCGGTCTATTCCGATTTCTGGGCTTTTGTCCCGCCGCGGAAGCCGATCCTTCCCGAAATCGATGATCCGCGGTGGAATCGCCATCCGATCGACCGACTGGTCTTTCACCGACTGCAGCAGGAGGGACTTGATCCTAGTCCACCGGCCGATCGCCGGACGCTGATCCGACGGCTGAGTCTCGATTTGACAGGACTACCGCCAACCCGCGATGAGATTCACGATTTTCTGGTGGGTTCCTCCGAGGATTGCTACGAGCGTCTGGTGGACCGCCTCTTGGCGAAGCCCCAGTACGGCGAGCATATGACGAAGTATTGGCTCGACTTGGTGCGTTTCGCCGACACCAATGGCATTCACCACGACCACTACCGCGAAATGACGCCCTATCGCGATTGGGTGATTCGCGCCTTTCAACAAAATCTGCCGTACGATGAATTCGTCAAGTTTCAACTTGCCGGTGATCTGCTTCCGAATGCAAGTCGCGATCAGTTGGCTGCCTCGGGTTTCAACCGCTTACACCTGATCATCGATCGTGGCACGGCGTTGCCGGAGGAGAGTTATACGCGGAACGTGGTGGACCGAGTCACGGCAGTGGGCACGGCCTTTCTGGGACTCACGGTCCAGTGTGCTGTGTGCCACGATCACAAGTACGACCCGATCACCACCAAGGATTTTTATCGTCTGTTCGCTTTCTTCAATAATCTGGATGGCGATCCCGAGACGGGGGGCCGTCAAGGAATGGATTTTGACCGAGGTTTGCAGCCGCCATACATCTGGTTGTCGAGCGAGGATCAGGAAGTCCAGCTTGCCGAGCTGGATCGGCGAATTCAAGATCGGGAAGCGGAAATTCAGCGGATTCAGCAACAGGCTGCGGTGACGAATGATGCGACGCAGAAACAGTCGCTTGATGCAGGACTCCAACAGGCCCAGAAGCGGCTGGAACAGCTGCAATCCGAGAAACGACACCTGCAGACAACGATTCCGGTGGCCATGGTCATGAAGGAACGCGCCGATGTTCGGCCGGCGCATGTGCTGATCCGCGGTGCTTACGACCAACCCGGCGAGGTGGTTGACCGGGGAACGCCGTCGTTCCTTCCCCCGATGAAGACCGTCGATGGCGTCAAGACGCGGCTGCATCTTGCCGAGTGGTTCGTCTCGCCAGAACACCCGCTGACAGCTCGTGTAGCCGTAAACCGATTCTGGCAACAGCTGTTCGGTGTGGGACTGGTGAAGACGTCGGAAGATTTTGGCGCACAGGGGGAATGGCCGAGCCATCCGGAACTGTTGGACTACCTGGCCGTAACGTTTGTCGAGTCGGGTTGGGATGTCAAGGCATTCATGAAGCAGGTCGTGATGTCCGAGATGTACCGGCAAAGCTCACAGGCGGATCCCGAACGCTTCGAAAAAGATCCGGAGAACCGATTGTTGGCGCGGGGCTCGCGATTCCGAATGGATGCGGAGATGATTCGTGACCAGGTGTTGGCCACCAGCGGACTGCTGAACCGCGAAATGTACGGCAAGAGCGTCAAACCGCCCCAGCCCGCCGGATTGTGGCAGGCCGTCAGCATGCCGAGCTCCTATCCGCGAACATATCAACCGGATCAGGGTGACAAGATCTACCGGCGAAGTGTCTACACCTTCTGGAAACGAGGAATGCCGCCGCCGCAGATGACCATTTTGGATGCGACATCGCGCGAGGCGTGTATCGCGCGGCGTGAACGGACCAATACCCCGCTCCAAGCTTTACTGTTAATGAATGAACCGGAGTATTTGAAGGCGGCGCGACATTTGGCTCACCAGGCACTGCAAGAAGAAACGGTAAGCCAGGCGGATCGCCTGGCGCACGTTTACGAATTGATTACCTCCCAGTTGCCGGGAGCGGACGATACGCAAACCCTCCTGAAGCTGAAAGACGATCTCGAAACGCTGTATCGCGATCAACCCGCCCTGGCGGATACGTTGTGTGAAGGTCTGCCGGCGGACGACGAAATCTCGTCTGCGGAGCTCGCCGCGTGGACAGTGTTGGTCAGCACGATCTACAATCTCGACAGCACCAAGACGCGGGAGTAGTTTTCGTCGTGAGGCGAACGTATGTTACCAAGCACTGTCAGAATTTTGAAAAGTACGATCTGTTCGTCTCTCAGCCGGGCTCGGGTAACTTGTTTCACTATGATCTGAAAGAAACATGCACAAGATTTTGAGCACGCACAATCAATTGCAGGCACGCCGGCAATTCCTGAAAGCCACGGGCATGGGACTGGGAGTTACGGCGCTTGCCTCCCTCTTGCCTCAGAATCGTCTGGCGCGCGCGGTCGAGTCGCGAATGCCGCGAGCCAAGCACGTGATCTTCTTGTTTATGGCGGGCGCGCCGAGTCAGATTGATCTGTTCGATTACAAGCCGGAGCTGGAACGGTTGTTCCGCGAACCACTTCCCGAGAGCATCAGCATGGGCCAGCGCGTCACAGCCATGACGAAAGGACAAACCCAGCTGGTCGCGCCCTCAATGTTCAAGTTCCACCAGAAGGGCCAGAACGGCATCTGGATGTCGGAGTTGCTGCCGCATCTTTCGGAAGTGGCAGATGACCTGTGCATCATTCGCTCGTTGCATACAAATGCGATCAATCATGATCCCGCCAAAACTTTTGTTTGCACCGGTTCCGAGATTCCGGGCAAGGCGAGCATGGGCGCCTGGTTGAGCTATGGCCTGGGATCAATGAATCGTGACCTGCCCGACTTCATTGTGCTTACCTCGGCTTACTGGACAGGCGGCACACGCAACGTGCAGGCGCTTTACAGTCGCCTTTGGGGCAGCGGTTTTCTGCCGTCGAAACACCAGGGAGTGGCCTTCCAAACCTCCGGTGACCCGGTGCTGTTTCTTTCCAATCCACGGGGTATTGATCGAGCGGTCCGTCGGCGAATGTTGGATGCGCTCGGAGCGTTGAATCAAGATCATTTTGCTGAAGTCGGTGATCGGGAGATCCAGACGACGATCGCACAACAGGAGTTGGCGTTTCGCATGCAGGCCTCCGTGCCCGAACTGACGGATATCTCCGGGGAATCGGAGGAGGTGATGAAGCTGTATGGGCCGGAAGTGCACAAGACCGGCTCCTTTGCCCGAAACTGCCTGCTCGCGCGGCGAATGGTCGAACGCGGCGTGCGCTTCATTCAGGTCTTTCACCGAGGATGGGATCATCATACGATTCTCCCGAAGCAGTTGCCGGGGCAGTGCTTTGATGTGGATCAGCCCGCAGCAGCGCTCGTGCGCGACCTGAAACAGCGCGGTCTGCTGGATGAGACACTGATTGTCTTCGCCGGAGAATTTGGCCGCACTGTCTATTGCCAGGGCACGCTCGAGCGAGACAACTACGGCCGGGACCACCATCCCCGCTGCTTTTCCGGCTGGGTGGCCGGTGGGGGCATGCAAGGCGGAATCGCCTACGGCGAGACCGACGATTTCAGCTACAACATTCGGCAGGATCCGGTAGCCGTTCGGGATCTGCATGCCACGTTGCTGCATCAGTTAGGCATCAACCACGAGAAGCTGACGTTTCCGTTCCAAGGATTGGATCAGCGATTGACCGGCGTCGAACCAGCACGAGTCGTTCGGGAGATTCTGAGCTGAGCGAAGCCAAGGGCAGGAAATCCGATTCGCCTACACGTAGCGCGCAGGTCCGGGCTCAGCCAGTTCGAACGCATTGCAAACCCCTGTTCTGGAAGTGACTCGTCTCTTCTGTTTTGCGCCCTCGGCCCTTTGGCAATCCTCCTTCGGCCGCAATGTCGCATTGCATCGTAACCCGACGCGTAAGCGAGGGAACACTTTCGATCCTTTGGGATGTGTCTCCCTCGAAACTGACGCTTCGGTTTCGGATTTCACGGACCTTCCGCACAACGGAAGAGGGGAATTCGGGATACGCGCAACTTCAAAACTTGCGCTTCGGGTTCAGATGCACGCCGAATGCGGACTTCAAGAAACGCCTTCTGCGCTATGTCTTTTGGCGAATTCTCGGCTCAGGCGGAGCATCGCCCTTCCGGTCTTGCAATGTGCTCTAAGGAAACAGGCCGGGCTGCGTCAAGACGCGAAAGAACTCCTCGCGGCTGGCATCCAGGTTCGTGGCGGACTTGGGAATCGTCAGGACATCGGCCTTCTCACCCGATGAAATCCGTTCGAAGTGCACCGTGTTGTTGCGCCGAACAGCGCGGCGTAATTCGGCGTCCTGCCAGCAATCGTTTCGCCAGAGCCAAACCAGAGCAGCACCATCTCCCAGTTGGTTCGCCTGGCCGAGATCCGAACGGATCAAACGCCGCATGTCATCGCAGAACGGGTTCTTCGGTAGTATGTCAAAGTGCTCCGTTCGAAACACGGAGTTCTTGTCCCAGAAGCTGCCGGTGGCCCAGTCGACCAGTCGCGTCTGCTTGGCCACGATGTAGACACTCCAGCCATCCTTCCCGTTGTAGCCGTTGGAGCTGACCGTCAAGTTGAAGACCACCAGGTTGGGGCTGATTTCAGGGTGGGTCAAAAGAGCGTTTGCGACCGTCGTGAGCGGACCGCCGGATATCACCAGCAGCGGCTTGTCCGGGGACGCCCGCCGGGCTTCCCGAACGATCAGGCGACTACCGTTGGAAGGGTACGCCTCGGTGTCCTCGATCCGCCCGCTGCCTGGACGCACTAACGCTCGGTCCGATCCGCGCGTCAGGTCGGGGATATGTCGCAAGCCGGAAGCGCACGCCAATTGAAGCGCCTTCTCTGCATCCTTCAGGCAATCCTCCATCTTGTACTGGTAGCCATTCTGCCATTCCCACATATCCAGAGATACGATGTTGCCCTTGAGATTGGCCCGATTCTGACTGGCCTGCGCCCACAAATAGTTGTTGTCGAAAACGTCAAACCACCAATCGTTGTCGTAAAGGATCGGGTTGTCCATTTGCACGCCGTGTAGCCGAACAATGTCGTTTTCCACCGTGAACGCGGGGGCAATTGCCAGGCAAGACGGTGTGCAACAGAACAATAACAGGATCGCGGCGATTGGCGTTACTCGGTCACATGGCACACAACGGATGGGCCGCAAGAACTTCATTTTCAAGTCCGTGGGAGGAAAGGATGTGGGCGGGAATGCTCGAGCACCGCTTCGCTGGATCGGGGCAGGCAGGTCGACTCTCGCGGCAAGAAAACGGGGACCATTCCAGACGAGCGCCTGGTACAACGCGTCGAATCGGTCGTGCTTGTGGGGTGTCTGCAATGGACCGTGACATCCCGGCCCAACTCGGTGCAACACGGAGTATCGGCGACGAGCTGCCGGTTCGCAAGAATCACGCCGGATCGCGCGTTCCGCGCCTGTCGTCACTATTGTCGTGTGTGTCAATGGTATTGACTTGAAAAGCAATGTTGCGTAGGATGGGAGGCAACGAAAGGAGGAGCGGCGATGGCGAAATCGGGTGGTCCAGCGGTGGAGTATTCGCGGGTGGAGTTGGGGGGAGTGGCCTACGTCATTCTCCGCGAGGCCGTGTTTCAGAATCTTTGCAGGAAGGCGAAAGTACGACCGGCCGTCGATGATGCGAAGGCGGAGACGCTATCGCCGGAGTGGGGCATTGACCGCCGGTCCTTGGCGGAAAAACTGGCACATCGGCGCCGTGCCGTCGGCTGGTCACAGGCCGAACTGGCGCAACGCGCGGGAATTCGACCGGAGACGCTGAATCGAATCGAACGTGGTCGTACCGATCCGGATTTCGCGACGATTCGCAAGCTGGTCGAGGCGATGAATGCGGCCGAAGTCTCGGCCGCCGGTCTGTGACAGCGGATCCAGGGACCGGTCGTGCTGATCGATGACAGATGGCTTGGTGCGCAGATTCTGTGCGCAGTCGGTGATGCCTCGATTGCGCTTTCGACCGTGTTTTCGAACTCGGGAGAGGTTCCCTTTTTAGACGAGGTGAAGGCAATGACAGAGAATCGGAAGTCGGTTACGCCGACCACGCTGGATCGCGAAGCGGTCTTGAAAGATGTTGCTCGAGTCGTGGCGCAGCAAATGGCGGTTGCGGAAGAAACCGTTACGGAGCAAGCAACGCTGCTCGAGGATTTGGGTTGTGACAGCTTGGACGTCGTCGAGATCTCGATGGAATTGGAGGAGCAGTTTGACGTTTCCATTCCGGATGATTTCAGTGACCAGGCTCGGACCATCGGCGACGTCACCGACGGCATTTTGGGTCTGCTTGCCCAAAGCGCTGGGCCACAGTCTTGACCGACGCTAGGGAAAAGGCGACATTCCAGTTTACTAGTTGGCCGTTATGCCGATGTTGCCCTCGTAACCCGGTGCACGATCGCCCCTGCACGGCACCGCACTGATGCTTCTGGGAGACTTTCAATGATGCGTCCACTGATACTGACCGTAGTGACTCTATGTGCCGCGCATGCATGGGCGCTTGATGAATTGCAGACGGCGGCGCCCGAGTCGGCCGCGATGCAACAGATTTTTAACGGCAAGGATCTGTCCGGATGGAACGGAGATCCGCGACTCTGGTCGGTGCGCGATGGCGTCTTGCACGGGGAAACGACTGCCGAGAATCCCGCTCGAGGCAATACGTTCATTATCTGGCAAGGCGGTGTCACGAAGGATTTTGAACTGCGGCTTTCGTTCCGGTGCAACGCCACGAATAATTCCGGGATTCAGTATCGTTCGCGTCATATTACGGAGGGCAACGTTCGAAATAAATGGGTTGTCCGAGGTTACCAGCATGAGATTCGCAACCAAAACAAGTTGCCAAGTGTGTCCGGATTCATCTACGACGAAGGTGGCAAACGCGGGCGAATGTGTTTGGTCGGCGAACGCGCTTCGTGGGAAGCGGACGGAAAGAAGACGGAAACCACTGATCTCGTCAGTGCGCAGCGTTTCCAGGAGCTATTCAAACTGGATGACTGGAACGACGTTGTGATCATTGCGAAAGGGGCCCATCTGCAGCATTATCTGAACAATGTCTTGATTCTCGATTTCACGGACAACGAACCGAATCTCGCTCTGCGGGAAGGTGTCTTGGCTCTGCAGTTACACGCGGGAAAGCCGATGTGGGTCGAGTTCAAGAACATCCGCATCAGGGATCTCGAGTAGAGCGTAAGCCGATGAAAGTCTTGTACATCGGTGGAACGGGGGAGATCTCCTACTGCTGCGCGCTCGAATCCGCTCGTGTGGGACAAGAGGTGACGCTTTTCAATCGCGGGCATTCTGAGGAGTTGCTGCCGAAACAGATCACTTGCCTTCAGGGCGCTCTCGACGACGAGGCGGCGTATGCACGCCTTGGTCAACAGCAGTTTGATGTCGTTTGCCAGTTTCTTGGTTATAACATGCAGACGATAGAGCGTGATTTGGCGATCTTCGGTGACAAGTGCGCTCAATATGTCTTCATCTCCACGGCCTCGGCCTATGAAAAGCCGCCACGGAACTGCGTCATCACCGAGCAGACGCCGCTGGGAAATCCGTTCTGGCCCTACAGTCAAGCCAAAGCGGACATCGAATCGTATCTCTGCAAGCAAGATCAGGCGGGACGGCTTCCGGTGACGATTGTTCGGCCCAGTCACACGGTGCGCCGGCGTTTTCCCGGTGGCATTGTGCGCGGCGACGATTGGGCGTGGCGGTTGATCCACCATCGGCCGATCCTGATCCACGGCGATGGAACGGCCGTTTGGACACTGACCCACAGCAGTGATTTTGCCGTACCGTTCGCGCGGCTGTTGGGCAATTCGGCGGCTATCGGCCAAGCTTTTCATATCACTCGTCACCTGCAGTCCTACTCCTGGAACGAGATCTTCCGCGAAATGGCACAGGCCTTGGGCGTCGATCCGCTGTTTGTCCACGTGCCCACGGAGGTCTTGATTCGTTACGAGCCAGAATGGATCGGGCCTTTATGGGGAGACAAGGCGCATTCTGTGCTCTTTGACAACACGAAAGTAATGCAGGCCGCCGGCGGATTCGACAGCCAAGTCGGTTTGTCCGAGATCATGCAGCGGGCGGCGGAGCATTATCGGCTTCGTGCAGCAACCTACCAGCCCAATTTGGCGCTTCACGGCCTGCTCGACCAGATTGCATCGGATGTTCGTTCGCTGAAACCCGTTTGAAGTGAGAATTTGATATGCGACGCGCGATGATCGTTTCCGGATCTTGGTTTTTCATGTTGCTGCTGCTCCGTCAGGTGACCGCCGATGACTGGCCTCAGTACCGCGGTCCGCAGCGCGATGGTGTCTGGCGCGAAACGGGGATCGTGCAGCGTTTGCCGAAGCAACTGGATGTCCGTTGGTCGGCACCGGTGGCCCTGGGATACGCGGGGCCGGCCGTCGCCGAGGGGCGCGTGTTCGTATCGGATTACATTCCACCGGACGAATCGGTCGGTGACCAAAACGACCCGGGGCGAGCACAAGGTGCGCAGGAGCGGATCACTTGCTTCGATGCCCAAACGGGAAAACAACTCTGGCAACACGCCTATCCCTGTCTTTACAAGATCGGCTATGCCCATGGACCGGCGCAACACCTACGGTGGAAGGCGGCCGAGTCTACACGGTGGGCGCAATGGGGGACTTGACTTGCCTGGACGTTGCGAGCGGAGAACTGCTGTGGCAGCGGAATTACGTGCGCGACTTTGGCACGAAGATCAACGCGTGGGGGATGGCCGCCGCACCGCTGGTCGACGGCGATCAACTGATTCTGGTTGTTGGCGGGCACCCCGACGCCGGGGTGATGGCACTCCAAAAGAAGACAGGGTCCGAGATCTGGCGAGCGTTGGACGTGGCCGATCCGGGCTATTGTCCACCCTCGATGATTCAGGTCGGTTCGACGCGACAACTGATCGTTTGGCTGCCGGATGCTCTGTATTCGCTTGATCCACGAAATGGCCGACCGAACTGGCGAAAG
Organism: uncultured Planctomycetaceae bacterium; assembly: GCA_963776055.1. Taxonomy (GTDB): domain Bacteria; phylum Planctomycetota; class Planctomycetia; order Pirellulales; family Pirellulaceae; genus CAVZLD01. The sequence continues at coordinate 290,593 of CAVZLD010000004.1, forward strand.
GAATTCCCGATCACGCATGGCATGACCATTGCCACGCCCATCTTCGACTCGCAACGCAACCTGCTGTTCACGTCGGCCTTCTACGACGGCCCCCTCACGATGAAACTCTCGACGAGTGCGCCGACAGCCACTGTGCATTGGCGACGAGACCAGGGCACGGAGCTCAAGCCCGATGGATTGCACTGCCTGATGTGTACTCCTCAGTCGGTCGATGGATATCTGTATGGAGTTTGCAGTTACGGTCACCTGCGGTGTGTCGATTTCGAGACCGGCCAGCAGGCGTGGGAGACACTGCAGGCAACCGGCAAAGGTCGATGGTGGAACGCCTTCCTGGTTCGGCATGAGAATCGGTTCTTTATCGCGAATGAACAGGGCGAGCTGATCATCGCCCACTTGACACCGCAAGGGTACGAGGAAATCAGCCGATCCCCGTTGATCGAACCGACGAACGAGGTCCAGAGACGGAAGATCGTTTGGTCTCACCCCGCGTTTGCGGGTCGGTGCGTCTTTGCCCGCAACGATCGGCAGTTGATTTGCGTGGACTTGGCGGATCCGCAAGCTGCAGGGAGTTCCCCGCGCGGCGAATCCCCGTCGTCGCCCTGACCGTGTCTTCGCCCGCCGCTTTCGGGTACTCCACCATTGCTGGGGGAGTTCCGACGTTTGCCGGAAAGGTGGCAGATCAGCTCACCAGGCTCGCCGCCGTATTCTTGCAGAAAACGCTTGCAGAAAACGGCGGCGTGTCGTCATCAGTCGTGAGCTAGACTACAAAGTGCCTGCCATTGGGCTGTCTGGGGCTCCGTCCGTGCGACCACCTGCTTGACGCGCGTCGGACCGGGGAGGCCCTGCTTCCGGATGCCAGATCAACGAGCAACACGAACGACAAACGAGCTGGAGGCATCAAGTTGGCCGACCAACCCATGTATCTTCCTACGGACGAGCGCCGGAAGGCCACTCGTTTCGATAAGGAGCCCGGCACCGAATACGTGACCCTGATAGGACCTTGCGGCACGGAAATGGTTGGCGAGGTGCAGAACGAGTCCCTGGGAGGGATGGCCGTGCTGTTGCCGGACCGAAAAGGACTGTTGGTGGGATCCGAGCTTCGCGTTTCGTACGCGGGAGACACGCTGCAGGCCATCGTCCGACATCTCGAGCTGTTGGCAGACGGCCGAATTCGGCTCGGCATCGACTGCCGCAAAGCATCTGGTCACTAGCGCCACTCGCCCAGTGTCTCGGCCAAACCGGCGCCACACGCGCGATTTCACCGGCACCAAGTGCTTCGCCCTATCCCTCGATCTTCAACTTCCCATCCGTACGAGGGGATGCTCAGCAACAGCTTGCGCGATTTCGGAAGGCCCAAGCCTTTGCCGCGTCGAATCGGTGCGTGCGGCAGGGTCTTGCGGAGTTCGCACGCTCCCGACGCTCAATTCGGCTACCGAAGTTACTCGGGAGTCCTGTCTACGTGCGTTGAATTCGACCGCGAGTACCGATCTGCTGATGACAGGCTTTTTCGGCCTCCTCCGGTGTGGTGGAACGCACGAAATGAAATTGCCAGGAATGTGTGTCGATGCGTTGGCCCTGATAGAAGGCCACACTCGTGATGCGCGAGACTTCAGGTGGCTTGTCACCATGCAACGCAGCAAGCAGATTCTGATCGACCGGAAATGCTAGAACCGAGGCCGGACGCGCCGGCATTTTTTGCTGGTAACCATCCAGCGGACCGCCGATAAACCGAAATTCGTAGGAAGTCTCTCGCTTCTTCTTCCAGAACATCGGGTACTCCTTTTTTACACCGACTTGATACCGGCCAGGCAGCGTCCCAGCTCGCCGAAGCAGATCCAAAAATACAAGAATTAGAATTCGAAATACACCGTGCTGCCGACGACCCGTCCTGGGTCCGCTGCGTTCGCAGAGAAAAGATGCATCTCTCTTAGCAATCTTCATGCCAATATTGCGGGACTGTTCGGAACAACGCGGGCGGGTTGGAATTCGAGCTGTTATGGTACGCGGAAACGACCTGCGCCGTCCGCATGGAATTCTCTAATTGCCCCCTAAGTGTGCGAATCGCCGTCGTCAGTCTGCACGAATGCCACACCTGACCGGGGGGATAGCACGTTCCTCGCGAATCGGCGAAACGTGCGCGATGGACGCGGGCCGATCTGCTTCGGTGAGTAGAAACCTCTGCTCGGATCGACCGCCACGCGAATTTCCAACGCAGCATCACGCGCCAACGTTGTTCGGCCGGCGGGGCCTTTGGGGGAAAACCGGTCAATCTTGTGACATCTGCCACGAGGTGTATCCGCCGCTCAGGTTGGCCGCGGGCAGCCCGTGCTGTAACAGAATTCGTGTTGCCAGGTAGCCTCGCATTCCCACTTGACAGTATGCGATGATCTGTCGGTCGTTCGGCACTTCTTTGATACGTTCGCGAAGATCATCCAAGGGAATGTTCTGGGCCTCGGGGATCTTTCCTGCCTGAAATTCTTTTGTTGTACGCACGTCCAGCAGTATGGCGCCCTGCGATTGAAGTTCGGAGATTTGGCCGACGTGCACGACCGGATGGTCTCCCCGCAGCGATCCGGCGGCGACAAAACCGGCCATATTGAGCGGATCTTTCGCCGATCCGTACTGCGGGGCGTAGCAGAGCTCGGCTTCTTCCAGATCGAAAACGGTCAACCCGGCTTGGATGGCAATCGCCAAGCCATCGATTCGCTTATCAACGCCGTCCCAACCCACGGCTTGGCCTCCGAGGATCTTGCCCTCGAGCGGATCAAAGAGCAATTTCAATGACAGCTGCCGGGCGCCGGGATAGTATCCTGCGTGATTGGCGGGGTGGACGTAGATCTTATTGTACGGCCGTTTCATTCGCCGCAGCAGTTTCTCGCTGAGTCCCGTCATGGCGGCCGTCATGTCGAATACTCCGACGACCGATGTCCCTTGTGTCCCGCGAAAGGAGCTGTCGCGGCCGAACATATGATCGGCGGCGATGCGTCCCTGTCGATTTGCAGGTCCTGCCAGCGGTATCTGTGTTGGCTGACCGCTCACGAATTCCATGACTTCCACGGCGTCACCGACGGCATAGATCTGCGGATCCGACGTTTGCATGTGACGATTCGTTCGAATTCCGCCGCGCGAGCCGCATTCGAGTCCGGCGGCCTGCGCGAGCTGATTCTCTGGGCGGACACCGATACAGAGGACGACGAAGTCACTGGTGTGGGCAGCCGGATTTCAGCTTCGTGACCACAAGCCCATCGGCAGAGGTAAACTCCTCCGCAGAGTCCTCCAGCAGGAGATGGACACCTTTGTCGCGCACGTGACGCGTCAAGGCACTGGTCATCTCTTTGTCCCATGGCGGCAGGATCTGGTCCGCCAATTCGACCAGCGTCACGTCCAACCCGCGATGCACCAGGTTTTCCGCCATTTCGATTCCGATGAATCCCGCTCCGACAATTAGACTCGACTTCGACTTGCGGGCCAGTTCTCGTAGGCGGTCAGCATCCTGCAGGTCACGGAGCGTGAGAACACCTGGCGAGTTGATGCCGGCAATCGGTGGCCGGAAGGGTGTGGCTCCTGGCGACAACACGAGTCGGTCATATGTCTCGGTGTATTCGCGACCCGAATCCAGTTCTCGAATGGCAACCGTTTTGGCGCCGCGGTCGATGGAAACGGCTTCCGTCCGGACGCGAACATCGATGCCATATCGCTCGATAAGACGCGACTTCGGCGCGACCAGCAGCTTATCTCGTTCGGGGATGACACCTCCGATGTAGTACGGCAGACCGCAGTTGGCGAAGGATGGATCGAGTCCGCGTTCCAGCATCACGATTTCGGCCTGTTCGCTCAAACGCCGAATTCGAGCCGCGGCGGAGGCGCCCCCGGCCACGCCCCCAACAATCACGATCTTCATGGCCTGCTCCCCTTCCGGCTCAATCATTGACAATTTTTTCAATGAACTGAACCGCATCGCCCACATTTTTAACCCCGAGTGCCGCTTGTTCGTCCATGTCGATATCAAATTCCTCTTCGAACGCGGCCACCAATTCAATGCTCTGCATCGACTCTGCGCCCAGGTCCTCGATGAATTTCGCTTGCTCGACGACGCGAGACGGGTCAACTTTTAACGTGCGGGCCACGACCTGCTTGACGCGTTGGGCAACATCCGACATGTGTTCAACTCCTTGCTCTGGCAGTAGGGAAAGGGGCGGTAGTTCCGATTCACTGCGGCGCGGCCAATGGTCTTTCGAAAGCGACGGCAGGGCGACGATTGCCAGAATCCCGTTGGTCGTCCTCGATCATTCGTTGCGCCGTCCTCCGTAATTCGGTGTGGTGGACTGTTCGGCCGCCTCGTGGCGAATCGGGCTTGGTGTGTGTCGAATAAAGGGACCGGCTCGGAGAGCACACGGATGGAGTCCAAAGCCAACACGGGACGCGAACGCCTGTGCTTCCTTCGTCTGCGGGCCGCTACGTCCAGACGCCGAGCCGACTCTTTAGATCCTCCACGAACGGTTCCAATTGATCGATTTCCTGTTGCAGATCGGTGGCAAATTCATTCGCTGTGAACTCCCCTCGCACCGCGTGGAAGTCGGCTGATTGTGCCTCCGGATCGACACCGAATCCGACCTGCGACAGTTCGTGGTATTCTTTGGACGCGTCCAGCAGGATGAGCTGCAGGAATTCCTTTCGGGTCTTCAAATACGTGTCTGCGATGGACCGAATATCATCCGTTTTGGCCTGGTTCAGATCGACACCGGCTGTTTGCTGGAAGATCTTGGTAACCCAAAGCCATTCGTCCTGCGAGTACGCTTCCTGGATCTTTGTCAGCTGGGCTTCGAGGGCTTCGATATTGGCGATGTGTCCGGTTTCGACCAGTTCATATAAGTCGAGCAGGCGTTGACGCGGCATCAGTTGTCCGCCGACGTCGATCCATTGTTCGCTGAAGACCGCATCCGCGGAAACGGCCAACGCCTCGCCGAGCGTAGCGTCGCCTTGCTGCAGTCCAGCATCAACACGGGCGATGATCTTGTCGGTCAGATAGAGCTGAATTCCGCGCCGGTAGTACTTTTGGCCCGTGCGCAAAAGGACTCGTTTGATCTCCGCGCCGTGAATGGTGACCGTGCTGACGCTCTTGTCGGTACTGTCCTGCAATTGTTTCAAGGTCGCCGTTCCGCGTACCATGCGACCGACCGTCAGCGGGCTGAGGACGTCGAACGAGATGCGATCGCGCTTGGGCACGGCGGGACTGCGGCGATCGCGTTTCGGCCATTTGTTTCCGTCACGCAGCGTGCCGACCGTTGTCAGCAGCAGGCCGGGGATCATCTCGCAGCGACCATCGGGGGTGGCATCCAGCGAGCTGAAGGGAAAATCTGCCGTATCGAAAGTGCGGCTGTGTTTCCCCAGCACCAGCGAAAATGGGCCGACGCGGCAGGGCCACATCATGTACGAGAAGGACCCGGTCTTCGAACCGCGCTCCAGTTTTCCCTCGTGGTTCGGTCCCAATTTGTACATGTGGTTCGACTGGTTGGTCCCGCTGCCGGCATTGTAGAAGCTGAAGATGCCGGCGATCAGCAGCGTGGATTTGTGGTGTGTCACGGTGTAGGGACCGGCGAACACGCTGCAAGCTTCGCCGTGAAATCCTTCGCAGTTTGCAAAGAATAGGCAGTTCTCGGCCGAGAACTGGCGACCGATGCGACAACCTTGTCCGACAAAGGTCCTGCGAAGCATTGCACCGCTGGTGATCTGGCTGCCCTCGGCCACGATGAAGCTTTCTGCCTGCACTCCCGCGCCGATTGTTGTCCTTGCTTCCGGGTGACTCAGCACGCGGCCATCCACCAGTGAGGTGGCGCCCTGGATCATCGCTGCCGATCCAATCGAAACGTTGACGATCTCCGGGACGGACCGCACGAGTGCTGCCTCGCCAACGGTACCGCGAGGTCCGTGCGCGGGCGTCGCAACCGCTTGCACCATCTTCGCAAGCCGTTGCTGGAATACCGGGCGATGACGGTGAAGGCACATCAGGTGCGCTGTCTGAGAAGACAGTTCGGGAAACGGGATGACACCGCGTCCCCCTCCTTCGTTCACGGCGTCAATTTCCACGCCGCTGCCGAACGTCGCGTCCGAGGTCGTTTCCATGAGCCCAACGTCTTCGAGACACGCGCCGTCGCCAATTTCGTAGCGAGCAAGGTGCACGCCCATCCTGGCGATCCGAACCTGATTGCCGATACGGCAGTCGGTCAAGGTTGCGTGATAAAGTCCCGGTTCTGCGTCCGGAGCAGCCGAACAAACGCCGTCCAATCGTCCGATCCGAACCTCTCCGCGAAATTCCACGTGGCGGATGCGGTCCGTCGTGAAGTCAGCAGACACTTGGACGCGCGACCAATCCGCAGCTTCGCACGTGCAGCCCTGCCGCTCCAGTGCCCAAATCTGTTCTGGTTTCAACGGGTAGTACGATTCCATCGTCGAATCCGACACGTTGGTTCACTCCCCCAAATTGTTCGCAACAAGGCGATAGGTTTCTTCGGCGATAACACCTTCCTCATCGGTGGGGATCACGAGGATCCGCACGCGGCTCTCTGCCGTACTGATCAATCGTTCCTCGCGATCCTCGGCGGTGTTTTGAGCGCTATCGAGCTGGATTCCCAGCGGCTCCAAGCCCTCACAGGTTTGGGCTCGAACGGCTGCGGAGTTTTCGCCGATCCCGCCGGTGAAAACCAGAGCGTGCAGTTCACCCACCGCCGCATAGTACGCACCGATGTACTTCTTCAGCCGATAGCAAAACATCTGAATGGCCAGTTCGGCGCGTTCGTTACCCGCCGCTGCTTCTTCGGCGAGCGTGCGCATGTCATTCGATTGGCCGGAGATCCCTAACAGGCCGCTTTGTTTGTTGAACAGATTGTTCATTGCTTCCACGTCGAATCCGTGATCGGCGAGATAGAAAGCGATGGCCGGGTCGATATCGCCGCTGCGTGTGCCCATGATCAGGCCTTCCAGTGGCGTGAGTCCCATCGAGGTGTCTACGGAACAGCCCGCTCGGACCGCCGTGATGGAGCAACCGTTGCCCAGGTGGCAGGTGATGCAGTTCGTTTGGCTTGGGTCTCGTCCGAGCATCGCGGCCGCTCGACCGGCTACAAAGGCGTGCGACGTGCCATGAAACCCGTACCGGCGAATGCGGTACTTCTCGTATAAGTCGTATGGCAAGGCGTATAAGTATGCGGATTTGGGGATCGTCGCGTGAAAGGCAGTGTCGAAGCAGGCCACTTGTTCGGCTTGAGGCAGTTTCGCGATGGCCGCTCGAATACCGGTCAGATTGGGCGGATTGTGGAGGGGGGCCAAGTCTGCATTCCGTTCGATCGACTCCAGCACTGCCTCCGTAATCCGGGCCGATCCGCGGAACTGTTCCCCGCCGTGGACGACGCGATGACCGACGGCGCGAATCTCTTGCACGTCGTGGATGCCGCCCGCATGACCTTGACTGAGTGTCTCCAGGATCAGCTGCATGCCGGCTTCGTGATTGACGACTTGCTGTTCGCTTTCTTGCTGAACGTCACCTGCCTGATGCTTCAGCGTCGAACGTTCCTCGCCGATCCGTTCCAAGACGCCCCGAGCCTGAAGCTCGCGTCCCGGCATTCGATAGAGCTGATACTTGATCGACGAACTGCCGCAGTTCACGACGAGTACAATCATGGTCTGTATGTTTCCGGCGAGCTATCGCAATTGTGTTTGGACGGGGTGGGAATGGCAGGTGGCGGCATCCCTAAGCCATCGCCAGCACGACGGTCGTCGTGGCGACGATATCTTCCACGGAGGCGCCACGCGAAAGGTCGCTGATCGGGCGGGCAAAACCCTGCAGAAAGGGGCCAATTGCCTTCGCACCGGCGAGGTATTGCGTGAGTTTGTAGGCGATGTTGCCCGAGTTCAAATCAGGGAAAACCAGGACGTTCGCCTGCCCGGCAACTGCGCTGGGGGTCTTGAGTTTCTTGGCGGCCACGCCGGCGATCAAGGCCGTGTCCGCTTGGAACTCCCCATCGATCACGGCCTCGGGAGAACGCTCCCGCACGACCTTCAGTGCATCAGTGACTCGGTCCACTCGTTCGTGAGCCGCACTTCCCTGGCTGGAAAAAGAGAGCATGGCGACCCGCGGTGCCTGTTGGAGCAGTTTGGCGGCACTGGCCTGGGAGGCGAGTGCAATGTCGGCCAGCTGCTCGGGCGAGGGCTCGATGTTGACGGCGCAATCGGCGAAAATGAGTGCGCAATCGGTCTCGTCGCGGAACTGGGGCAGAATCATCAAGAAGAAGCTCGAGACCGTCTGAATCCCCGGGGCGAACCCGACCGTCAAGGCTCCCGCTTGAATTACAGTAGCCGTGGCATTGGCCACGCCTGCCACCATCGTGTCGGCGTCTCCGGCCGCAACCATCATTCCGCCAAAAACCAGAGGGCGCTGGACCATCCGCCGCGCCACTCGTTCGTCGATTTCTCGGCGCCGGGCGTACTCTCGGATGTACTCGGTGCGCTGCGACGAATCGATACGTGTTTCCAGCGTGGCGATGCCGTCCAGGCGCACGCCGGCTTGCTCCGCTGCGGCGGCCACCTCCTCGGCGGCCCCCAACACAATCGGTCGAGCAATGCCCTGGTCCTGTAATTGCGCGCGGCGGCAACCACCCGCGCATCATTTCCCTCGGGCAGTACGACGGAACGATTCTGCGAACCGACCCGTTCCCTCAGCATTTCAAGAATAGCCATCAGTTGATCGATCCCACGGCGAATCTCTTGGCGTCCGTCCCGCAGCCGTGCCAGGCTCCACGACCTCCGCCTTGGGAAAGGCGGGATTATAACACAAACGTGCGGCGAGAAGCAGCCTCACAGGCGTGGGAGCTGCCAAATGGACTTCATGCCCCGGGGAGACTCCGGACAGGGGACAGCCTTAGCGGCGTAGCGTCCAGTCCAGATAGATGGAGAAGCCGCTGTACAGCACCGGATAAACGGCCGACAAGAGGATCAGCCAGGGCGGAACGTCTGGATAGAGAAGGATGATCGCGAGAACCGTCGGCAGCCACAGGATTCCTCCGCCCAAGAAGAATGCGCGCCAACAGGGAGGTCGATTCGGATAGACGAAGCGGATCGGCATCACCGTCAGCAGACTGAGGAAGAGCAGAATTGCCAGAACGACGTTCGCGCCGTAGTGATGGAACCAGGCTGCGATGTACAGGGCCACGATGTTCCAATAGGAAGGAAACCCCCGGAAGAACCCCTGTTCCTCTTCTTTCGCACCGAGATGCACGAAGCCAAACAGGCTGGCAATCAGCGGAAAAGTGACCCAGAATTCCGCCGGCCACGGAATCCAACCGGCTCGATAGATCAGCAGGATCGGTACGAACGTGTAGTTAATATAATCCACCAGATCGTCGAGTTTGCGCCCATCGATCTGCGGCAGCCGTTCGCGAACCTGAAACCGACGGGCCAAGGTGCCATCGGTCGCATCAATCACCACGGCCAGCGTCATCCACAGAAAGGCGGTTCGATAATCCTCGAGGAAGATGCTGGCCATCGAAGCAACGCCGCAGACCATTCCGCTGGCGGTGTAGATGTGCACTGCGCAGGCGATCGCCCGCTGGGACTTCGAAGCGGACAGAATTCGCAGTGGCGAGGAACGTGCCATTTAGCTCAACGGCCGCGGCCGACTCCAGGTAGCAGTCAATCGCGACACGGCCACGATCGTCAGCAAACTGACAATCATCGCCGTTGTCCGGGGTGGAATCCAGCCACCCGCCGGCAGGACCGCCGGATTCGCCAGGCTGCCTTGCCCTTCCCAGACGCGGAGCACCGCGCCAACCGCGGCCCCGGACAGCGCGCCCCATGAATTCGCACGCCGATCGAACAGCGCTGTCACCAATTGCGGAAAGAGGATGACGAAGACCAAGTCCGCACTTAAATACCAGAGCGTATAAACACTCTTGACCGAAATTGCGAGGGTTGCTCCCAGCAGAGCGATCACGATGATGGCCAGTTGCATGGCGAGGCGAATCTGCTTGTCCGTGGCCTGTTTTCGCATGGGGCGGAAAACGTTCCAAGCGAACATCGATGAAGCAGAGAGAATTGAGGAGTCAACCGAAGACATTACGGCTGCAGCAATCGCACACAGCCCCATCGTTGCCACGAACGGGGGCGTCAGATAACGCAGCACATAGGGCAGAATGATTGCCGGTTCCGGGGCTACCGAGACAAATTGCGACCAGTCGACGGTACTTCCGATCATCCCGATCAGCACCGACGGCACCGCCAGGACCAGGCATCCGAAACCGGCAAGTACCGAGAGCCAGACCGCGGCTCGATCGCTCGGGCAGGCCAAGACACGTTGAAAATAGACCTGCCAGGGGATGCCGCCGAGAATCAGGAGGAGCGCGGTGTCTACCCATCGCCATCCGGCCGGTTGCTGCATCATGCTCGACGTCGGAAAGAATCTCGCCGTCTCCGCGTGCGTTAATCGATAATCTTGCCAGACCGATTCCCAGCCGCCGGCATGTTGCAGGGCGAATGGCAACGCGATGCAAAGGCCCAGAATAATACAGATCAGCTGAAGCCCGTCGGTCAAGGCGACGGACCACAATCCGCCGATGACGGTGTACAGCATGGCGACGATGGCCGAGATCAGAATCGCGGTGCTTGTGTCGATTCCCAGGACGGTTCCGAAGGCCCCGCCTAACGCCGCAAGAATAGCGGCGGTCCAGAAGGTCTCTCCCATCAGAGCGGGTAGATACAGCAGCCCAGCAACGCGCGGATTATAGCGCCGCTCGAACAGGTCGAGCATCGTCTTGAAGCCGTGTCGTCGCATCGGCCTCGCGAACAAAGTTCCGCCGAGAATCAGGCTGAGTGCGAAGCACCAGGGCGCTTGGGTCCAGATTAACCCGGTTGACGTGTCGTAGACCGCCTCGGCCGTGCCGTTGATGTAGCCGCCGCCAACCCAGGTTGCGATCAAGGTGAACGTTCCCAACCAGATCGGCAAGCGATTTCCGGCCAGCAGCAGTTCGTCGGATGATCCGGTTCCGGCGTATTTCCGACCGGCCAGGGCGCCGACGGCGAAGAAGCCGGCATAGAACAGGAAAATCGTAACGTAAGTCATGGCTCCGGTCGGACAGGGTGTCGTGAGGCGAATGGCTCACGCCTGTTCCCTTCCACCACCTTCCTTTCCGATTACACGTTGGAGCGAATCGGACGAGAGTTCTCGCAAGCCTTCCACTACTTGATCCGCCGCGGCCAACTCGTCGCGCGTTCGGCCACGACTGGCCACGCCAACGCAGGGCATTCCGGCCGCACGGGCTGCAGCCACACCGGCTGGAGCATCCTCGATCACAACGCAGGAGTTGGCGTGGACATCCAGTCGTTCCGCGCACCGCCGGAACACTTCCGGATCTGGCTTGCCGCGCGTGACATCCTCACCGGTGACGACGGCAGCAAAACGCTCGCGGCAGCCGAGCAGATCCAGCGACAGCCAGACATTCTCGGGAGGAGCGGACGAACCCAGCCCCACGGTGAGGCCGGCTCGGTGCAGGTCCTCGATCAACTCGTGTGCCCCGTCCATCGCCGGAAAATTCTGTTGCAGTTTCTGGCGGAAGATCGCTTCCTTTCGTTGGTCCAAGGCCACAATGTCCTTCGGCGAATACTGCTTCGCGCCCAAAAATCCGCTACGACCTCCCGCGTTGTGCGTCCAAAGGTTGACGCGAATTCCGATTCCGTCATCGATAGGTTCCACTCTCGACAGAGCTGCTGCCAGCTTTCAAAATGCGTCGTGTATGAGTCGACGAGCACTCCATCGAGATCAAAGATCACTGCTTGACGCATCTTGACCCTCGGCGATTCGGGCGTTCCAATCCGGTGAATTCCTGCGGGACGCTCGATCGTGGGGGATTCGAGCGTGACTGTCAACTGCAGATCGGGTAAGGCCCGCGAATCGTCCAAAGCCCGTCTGTGCGGCCATTCATTGCCCGACAGACCGCATCCGGTGGACCGAGAACGGCTACCGTGTTGTGTAAAGTCCGTCAGAAATCGGAGTCCCGATGAGACAGATCCGAGTGATCCTCTTTGATGTGATGGAGACTTTGGTGACGGAGCCGTTTTGGGGGGCGTTGCCCAGGTTCTTCGGGACCTCCCGCGAGAAACTCTTGAGTCAACTGCACCCGACATCGTGGGTCGATTTTGAAAAAGGCCTGCTTTCGGAGCCCGAATACTGGGACCTCTTCTTCGAAGATGGCCGTCCCGTGGATTCTGCTGGAGTGCGTGCCTGTTTGACCGATGCCTACGAATGGCTGGCTGGAATGGAAGCTGTGGTCGCTGCGCTGCACGCCAACGGATACCCCATGCACGCACTTTCGAACTACCCGGTGTGGTACGAATTGATCGAACAGAAGTTGCGATTGTCTCGATATCTGGATTGGACGTTCGTCTCTTGTTTGACGGGCGTGCGCAAGCCCGATCCGGAAGCCTATCTGGGCGCGGCACGCCACTTGGGAATTCCACCCCAAGACTGCCTATTCATCGATGATCGGGCGGTCAACATTGATGCCGCACGGTCGCTGGGAATGGATGCGATCTTGAAACAGGATGTTCGTGACCTGCGGGAAGAGTTAGCCGGAAGAGGGCTTTTGGCAGAATCTGTCGGCGATCAGAAGTGACTCTTGCTGTCGCGTGCGATCGGGAAGGCTATAATCCGTTTCGGCGTTCGCTTCTTCCGCCTTGACCGTTTGTTTCCGGAGGTCGCACCGTGTCTGGTTTTTGGACGGTTCGTTCGATCGGCACTTCTCTTCTTCTCCTGTCCGCCACCGTCCTGACGGGGGCCGCCAGATCTTGGGCGGATGAGAGCGAACAAGTCAAGGCGGTCTTTTCGGAACCTACACGTGAGTATGCCACGGCACCGCTCTGGGTCTGGAACGACCATCTCACGGCGCAGCAGATTCGCGAAACTCTGCAAGATCTTGCCGGACAGCAGGTGCGTCAGGCGTTTGTGCATCCGCGGCCCGGGTTGATGACTCCTTATCTGTCGGAGGAGTGGTTCGCCCTGTGGAAGGTGGCGCTCGAGGAGGCGGAACGGCTGGATATGAATCTCTGGATTTACGACGAGAATTCGTATCCATCAGGTTTCGCCGGAGGTTGGGTACCCGAACGGATGCCCGACTCGCGTGGGCGGGGGCTTCGATGGGAGGAAGTGGCGCAGCCGGGTGACCTGTCCGCCGACGTATTGGGGGTCTATCGGCTGACCGCGGAAGGCTATGAAGACGTTACGCCAGCGGCTCGCCGCGGCGCAGAGTTGTCGCCGTCGCGATATTTCGTGGTGCGCGTGGCTCGGGCGCCGGACGCCGATTGGACCGCCAATCGGTGCTACGTCGATCTGCTACATCCGGGTGTGACCGAGAAATTCATCGAATTGACACTCGAGCCCTATCGAAAACACTTCGGAAAAGAGTTCGGCGGACGCATTCCTGGTTGGTTCACCGACGAGCCGCACCTTGCCCCGTTCGGCGCACCGCACTGGTCCGATCACTTGCCCACTGCATTTCGCGCTCGATGGGGATACGATCTCATCCCCCACTTGCCCAGTTTGCAGTTGCCGTTGGGGGACTGGCGGCGAGTGCGACACAACTATTTCCAACTGCTGCTGGAACAGTTCATTGAACGTTGGGCGAAGCCTTGCTACGAGTACTGCGAGCGGCACCAGCTGGAGTTTACTGGGCACTACTGGGAACACGGATGGCCTAACGCGGGACATGGTGGCGATAACATGGCGATGTACGCCTGGCACCAGCGACCGGCGATCGACAATCTGATGAACGACTACAGCGAGGATGTGAACGGGCAATTCGGGAACAGCCGGACAGTCAAGGAGTTGTCCAGCGTTGCCAATCAACTGGGACGCCGCCGCACGCTGTGTGAGGCCTACGGAGCCGGCGGATGGGATCTGCGGTTCGAGGATATGAAGCGAATTGGCGATTGGCTCTACGTGTTGGGTGTCAATACGCTGGATGAACATCTTTCCTACATCACGATTCGCGGGACACGCAAACGTGACCATCCGCAGTCGTTCTCTTACCACGCGCCCTGGTGGCGCGACTATCACGTAATGGCCGAGTACTTTACGCGTCTGTCGGTAGCGATGTCGCATGGCGAACAGCGAAATCAGATCTTGGTGCTCGAGCCGACCACCACTGCCTGGATGTATCAGCCCGATCCATCGGGTGGCACTCGTTTGCGGCAGATCGGCCAGTCGTTTCAGAATCTGGTGCAGGAATTGGAGCAACGACAGGTCGAGTACGACTTGGGCTGCGAAGATATCCTCGCCCGCCACGGCGATGTGGCGGGCTGTTCCGAAGAATCAGCTGAGGCGGACGATGTCGCCGCGTGGTTCGTCGTTGGTCAGCGGAAGTATCACACGCTGGTGCTGCCCGATGGCACCGAAAACCTGAACGCGCCGACGGTGCAGCTGCTGACAAGATTTCTCGATGCCGGCGGTTGTGTGTTGTCGAGTGAATCGGTTCCCGAATTTGTCGATGGTGTGCGTTCGGAAAGACCCGGTGAATTGGCACGGCGGCCGACCTGGCGGAAAGTCCGCCCCGAGGTCCTGCCGCAGCACTTGGCGGAACAAACGCACGACGGTTTTTCCATTCGGAGAAGGGAAGGCGATCGGGGACTGTTGTTCCATCATCGGCGGCAACTTGCTGACGGACAACTGCTGTTGTTGGTCAATACGAGCATCGAGCAGACGAGTGCGGGTGCGATCGTCGCGCCGGCGAAAGGAGTCGAACAGTGGTGCCCCTTCACGGGAACTGCTCGGGCCTATCCGTTCTCACCCGATGGCGATGGAGTTTCCTTGGCGTTTGAGCTGCCGCCATGCGGCAGTCTGCTGCTGTGGCTGTCGAAAGAGCCGGGAACCCCTTCCGTGGCTGAGGAAGGGTCGGAGGCAGTGCTCCCGCCCAGTGGACCGGTGCAGGTACGACGCGTGGATCCGAACGTCTTGACTTTGGATTTTCTGGATCTGACGGTGGGCGATCAGATGAGCCCGTCGCTGTATTGCTACGAGGCAACCCGGCAATTGTTTCAGCACTACGGCTGGCCGAAGAATCCGTGGGACCACGCCGTGCAGTTTCGCGATGAAATCATCCGGCAGAAGTTTCCCGCGGACAGCAGCTTCACTGCTCGCTATCACTTCCGCATCGAGAATGCCGTCCCGAAAGGTCTAGCGGTCGTCGTCGAACGCCCGGATCTGTATCAAGTGGACTGCAACGGACAGAGCGTGGAAGCGGTGACGGGGGACTGGTGGTTGGACCGCTCTTTCGGTCGGATGGATGTGAGCGGCGTGGCGCGAGTTGGTGACAATACCCTGACGCTACATGCGTCACCGATGTCCGTGTTTCACGAGATCGAGGCCGCCTACGTGGTGGGTGACTTCTCGTTGCGGTCGACGGAATCTGGGTTTTGCATCGAACCGTCACGGCTGCTGTCGCTGGGGCCCTGGAAGGAACAGGGCCTGCCGCTGTTCGGTCATACGGTGGCGTATCATACGGCGTACGAACTGAAAGAAACCAACGGCAGGTATCGTGTACGATTGCCCTCCTGGCTGGGATCCGTGGCGGAGGTGGATTGCAACGGCCAGGCAGCCGGACTTTGTGTCAGTCGCCCCTGGGAAGTCGATGTGACAGATCTGGTGCGCCTGGCCAGAATACCGTGGAAGTACGAGTGATCGGGACCCTGAAGAACACACTCGGACCACACCACGGACAGCCGGCTTTGGGACGCGCGTGGCCGGGCGCGTTTCGACAGGCGCCAGCTGCCGGACCGCCGCCGGGTCACGACTATCATACCGTGGGCTACGGACTGTTCGCCGCTCCACAATTGATTCGAGTTCGTTGATCGTACGGCATCTGTCGGAGAACGCATGGTGAAGTCACGCGCGTATCCAGCCTTCCGATCGAGCAACAGCCCGGGCCTCGATGTTCCGGGAAAAGGGAATGACGAATGACCGGTGCGGGCCAACGACCTTCGAAATCGTCGCGAGATCAAGAAGCAAAACGTGACAAATCCGCGCGGTCGCGAAGGGAGTATGATGCGAGCCGTCGGGACACTACGGTTGACGTTGTGGCGGGAAGCGGGCCCGCGAGCGGTCTGGAGATTCGGTGTCCCCTCTGCCATGAGCCTTTTCGACTCTCGGTCGACGCACCGCTCGAGAACGTCGCATGCGTCTTCTGCGGCAACAGCTTCAACCTGGTGGATGAAGACCGCGAAGGCAGTCCGCCCGGAATTCTGGCGCAGATCGGACACTTCGAACTGCTGGACCGCATCGGGATGGGCAGCTTTGGTACGGTCTGGAGGGCGCTCGATACGAAACTCGACCGGATCGTCGCTCTGAAGATTCCTCGACGAGCGGGTTTGAGTTCTGAGGAAAAGGAGAAGTTCTTGCGCAAAGCGCGCCGCGGCGCAATTGAACCATCCCCGGATTGTGTCGATTCACGAAATGGGTCGCGTCGGAGATACGATCTATATTGCGACCGATCTGGTGTCGGGAGTTGACCTGCTGAAATGGCAGAAACAGCAGAAGCCGAGCGCGCGAGAAGCGACAGAACTCGTGCGCAAAATCGCCGAGGCGCTGGAACATGCTCACGCAGCCGGAGTTATCCACCGCGACCTGAAGCCGCAGAATATCATGGTCGACGACCAGGGCGAGCCGTATGTGATGGACTTCGGACTGGCGCACCGATTGGCAACGGATGTGACGGTCACCCTCGAAGGCCAGATTCTGGGTACGCCCGCCTATATCTCGCCGGAACAGGCGTCAGGACACGGCCATGCCGCCGATCAGCGGAGCGACGTTTATTCGCTCGGCGTGATCCTATTCGAATTACTGACCGGGCAGCTTCCGTTTCGCGGCGACTCCCGTCGGCTGCTGGAAAAGGCCATGCATGATGAAGCACCGAGTCCACGCTACTTCAACAGTTTGCTGGATTACGATCTCGAGACGATTTGCCTGAAATGCCTGGACAAGGAACCGTCCCGACGATATGCCACCGCGCAGGCGCTCGCCGACGACCTCGGACGTTACCTGCGACGTGAACCGATTCTCGCGCGCCCGGTGGGACGCGCGCAGGCGCGCATGGCGGTGGTGCAAACGCAATCCACTGGTGGCCTCTCTGCTCGGGCTTGTGTTCCTCACGATGTTGGTCGGTTCGATCGTCTCCGGTTCGTATGCGCTGCTTGCCGCCCGCAACGCTGCCAAGCTACGAACGTCGCTCTATCAATCCCGCGTGGCGCAGGCACGCGCAACCCGAGCGCTCGGGGAAGAAGGCTATCGGGCAGAAGTATTCGGACTGCTGAATGCGGCGCGAACCGTTGATCCCGAGCACGCCGACTTGGACGAACTGCGGATCGAAGCCAGTCTGAGCCTTGGCGATTTCGTGGGGCTGGAACCGATCCGCCTCGTCGATTTTCCCGAACCGGTGACGGTGGTCGCGTCTGCACCGGCGGACCACAAGATCGCGGCTGGACTGCAGGATGGGTCGATTCGGTTGCGGGATCCGGAGACCGGACGCGAGCGCGGCCGAATCGATTGGCACAAGCGGCGGATGCTGGCCCTCGCGTTCACGAGCGACGGCAGCGAACTGGTTTCCGCCGACGACGCTGGGCAGGTTGCCATTCACCGCTGGTCGGAATCGGGAGACCCTCAACTGTGGGCCCATGGAAATATCGTGGAGGAGGAAACCGAGCGCCTGCGATCGGTGATGATCACAGACGATGCTCAGCGAATCGTGGCCACGCACGAACATCACGTCGCCGTCTGGCAGGTAGATCCCCTCCGTCAGATCCACCACTGTGTTCTACAGGAAGATGATGCCGATCCGGCTTCTACCTTGTTCGGAGCGGTCCTGTGCTCGGATGGGAAACAGTTGGCCAGTTGGTACAGCACGGCCGACGGCGAGAATGGACTGCTGGTGTGGGAATTGGAGACAGAACAACTGGTGTTGCGAGATCCGAGGTCGCTGGGGCAAGCCTATGCGGGTTCCATGGCCTTCAGTCCGGATGCCAAGGTCTTCGCGTTCGGCTGCGATGAAGGTCTCGTGGTTTTTGATACGACGACCTGGCAGCCGCGGCAAGAGCTTCGCGGTGACGCAATCAAATCGGTGGCTTTCAGCGCCGATGGTCGTTGGTTGGCCACGGTCAATATCCGGGGCAAAGTTGTGGTGCGCAGTGTCAGCGGAGGGATCGAACTGGCACGTTTGACCAATCCACGGCAGCGGCCGAGTCGGGAACGAATCACCTTCAGTACCGACGGACGGTATCTTGCTTCCGCGCATGCCGATGAAGTTCGAATCTGGAATCTGAAGGCGGCTCCTGAACGAATCCGACTGGCGGGGCATCCGCACGCCATTCCGACGACGGTTTACGGGCCTTCGGGGAAGACAGTGATCACGGGCGGCAAAGATGCCTCGATCCAGTGGTGGGATGCGGAAACCGGGCAACGGATCGAGTCCGTTTCTACGGGGCGAGGGAACGTGCAAAGCGTCGTGCGTAGCGGCGATGGACGCTGGATGGCGACCGCACATTGGAATGATCCGGAAGCCACGATTCGCCTGTGGGACCTTTCCCGGCGCCGCCAGGTTGGTTCCGTCGTGGAGCCGAAGATGGGAGACGTCTGTGGCATTGCCGTTTGGCAGCAGGGACGCTTTCTCGCGGCGAGCGGGCGCGGCCTGGTCCTGTGGGAACTGCCCCAGGATTGGAGCTCCGGCACGCCACGAGAAATCTATTATCAGCCAGGCGAACAAGGCCTCTGCGTGATTGTGTCTCCCGATGAACAAACGATCGCTTGGGTGGAGAACGGTGACCAGATCCGACTGCTTGACGCCACGACTCGGAAGCCTCGACCGTTTGGCGGCCCGGCGATGCAGCAGGGCTGGCATGGATTGGCTTTTCTGCCTGATGGCAAGCAACTGGTCTACGTCAGTCAAGAAAACCGGGTTGTCGTTTGGGATGTCGATCGAAATGCATTGTCCTTTTCGGTTGGTGAACCGAATTCGTTTACGTCACCGCACATTGCCGTCAGCGATGATGGACGCTGGCTCGCGGGACTGGAACAGGCCAGCCAGGTGGCCATCTGGGATTTGCAGAAGCGCGCCAAATGGTTGTTGCTGCCGGAGGAAGGAAGCAGCATCTGGTCGATGGATTGGGAGCCGGGTCGGCGGCGGTTGGCCATTGGTCGCTCGGATGGAGGCGCGGCCATCTGGGATTTGAACCTGGCGGAGAAGGAATTGAGCGCGATTGGGCTCGCGCAGTAAACGCTGGACGGCTCAGACCCCGTCCACTCGCCGACGGTGCGCCACTGTCGCGTTCATGATCTATCACCCGCCCGCCCACTTCGGCTTGATCGCCTGTGCGGATCGCAGCAACGGATTTTGGCGATAATGATGCAAACGATACACCCGAGGGATGGTACCCGCATTCCCATGGATTGCCACAACGGGAGCACCCCGGTGATCGGTCAACCGACCATCGCCGCCAACCGAAAACGAATCGGGATCGCGTCCGCACAAACAATAGTTCCAGGCTTCGGCAACCTCCCGCCAACCGCCGTCGCGAGTGTGACAGTACAGATTCATGGCGATCTGATCGCCCCAATCGGTACTGCCGCGCATGGCGGAAGAATGCATCAGTCGATCGGCTTGTTGAAAATACCCTCGTAACACAGCAGCCGTTGCGGCAGCAAATCCTGCATTGAAATGCGGCCGTCGCGATAGTAAGTCAAAGGCACGCTGCCGCGCATGGGGATCGTGGATGCTGAGCGTCCACTGGGCAATCACCCGGTTCTCTGGGTGCGCGAATGGTTCTCGAACAACAGCCAAGTCGTTCGGGTGACGTTGAATCGTCTGCCACAGCGGCTGCAGGGAACCCTGGAACAACACGTCACCGGCGTCCCAATAGGCGACCGGGGTCTGCGGTGGAAGGCCGGCAATCGCCTGTTGAAAATCCCGCAGGCGGCTCTTGGGAACCGAATCCTTCGGCCAGTTCAGACTCCGCACGGTGACCTGCGGAAGGCGTCGTAGGTTACGCTCCTGACTGGGGTAGAGACCGTATCCGACTGCCGTGACCGGATCCCGGTTCCCCGCCCGCCGCAGGCTCGCGAGGAACTGATGGCAGAATCGGTCAAAGTGGCTGCGATCGAAGGCGGCCAGAACATGCCCCTTGGTGTCTGCGGATCGATCAGCAGTCGATTCGCAGGGCGCGTTGGTAGTCGAGGGTCGTGGCCGATGCCACCCGTTCGAGCGCAGATGTTCCGCGCTGGCTTGCGGCAGATAGCCGATCGCATATCCGTGCCTTCGCAGATCATCGCACAAGCATTGGCATTCGCATCGATCCGCTTCCCAGCGAAATGCGAATGGATCGATTGCCGTGCGGCGGAACATCGTCGCTCCCATTCCGACGTGTGGCGGCACGTGTTCCGGTTCGTACTCGCGCAAATAATCTGCCGCAAGGGCTGCATACAGCGGTCGACGCAGCAACGCGTTGACGAGCTGCTGCAGGCAATCGGGATGGAGTACGACGTCGTCGTCCAGAAACATCAGCCAGCACGAGTTGCCCAACGCCTTACCGTAGTTTCTGGCCCGAGCGATGGTTTCCCATCGGCTGCCATCGGATGGAATTGGCTGTCCGATGACTCGATGCAGTCGAACCGCCACGTTCTGTTGTCGATCGATGCCTCCTTGGACGGACCCATCCAGCGGACCATCGTCTCGACTGAGCACGACCAGGTCTACATTTTGCATCGCCGTGGTCCCCCCGAGTGATTCGCAGCAGGAGCAAGGGGCTGTGCTGCAACGCGAGCGTGTGCGTGGTGCGTGTTCAATCGGGGCAATCGCAGCCACGCCGATAGGTGGCGGACGCTGGCTGATAGTGCACGCTATCGGCCGCCGTCATGGCGAATTCGACATGCATCAAGACGCGGGCGTTTTCGGCGACGTACACGATGCCCTTCCAGACATCGTGCGCCGGTCGATTCGCCTGCTCGAATTCCTCGAGCGTTTCGATTTCGCATCCCACCAGCAAGTGGTCCTTGGCGGGATCGGCCTCGGCTGCATTGGCGTCCACCGGCAGCAGGATCGCCACCACCTCTTTTGCCCGGACGCAACGCTCGACGCTCCAGCACGCCTCGCGGCCCGAACGAATGCAGAGGAGATCCTCCGCAGGGGCCGATTCGCCGCATCGATCGAATACGATCGCTCCCCGCTCCCACCGGATTTCTCCCAATTCCGGAAAGGGACCAGGCAGTGACACCGTTCCGGCTGCGAAAAGCATTTTCTTTTGCCCGTCGGATAACTTCATGGATCCTTCTCCTTGAAGAAGAGCGTAACGTCGCACCAAGAAAGGAGTCGGCAGGCAATACCGACACGGAAAAGGGGGCCCATTTCCATCGACGGAAACGAGTGCGCTGATCGTCAACGCGCACATTGTAACGGGCGGACGGTTCGTGGGGCAACGCGCCACATGCCTTTTGCTGACGACGGCGCAGTGAGTGAATCAGGGCGACCAGCAGCAATCCGGGAATTCTCCGTTTTCGCGTTGCCTTTCGCGGACCATTCGCCACGCCGCAAAGAATAGGTGCAATGAGTGCGTGAATGGGGCTGGATCGGGTGGGACGTTTCGAATCGCTCACGCGACTAGATGATCGAGATGAATTCTGTGACAATTGGGAACTTCCGTCGACGATCGCTCGGGAAAGACATCGGGGGCCGATTCTTGGGCGGGTTGCGTCCGGCATAGCGACCGACGAAAGCGAATGGGGCGCCGGTGACCCTTTTTGCTTCGCCGACAAGTCGGACGTCGGCCCGATGGGCGATCCGCAGCAAAGGACATGGGATGTTGACTTGGCCAACTCGCTTACGCGAGGAACTGCGCTACCTGGTTGCTTTGGCTCTGCCGATCACGATCGTGCAAGTGGGCATGATGTTAATGGGCGTGGTCGACACGATGATGGTGGGGCGAGTATCGGAGACCGCTCTGGCGGCGGTCGCGGTCGGCAACTTGGTGTTTTTCGGGGCGATTGCGTACGGCCTGGGCGTGATCATGGGGCTCGACCCGGTGCTGGCCCAGGCATTCGGTGCGAAGGATCGCGTGGGCATGACGCGCGGTCTCCAACGCGGCTTGCTGATGGCCGTGGGACTGACCGTTCCGACGGCTATCGTTCTCGGGATGGCCCAACCTCTGTTGCACTTCGCCGAACAACCCGCTGACGTGATTCCGGTGGCGGCACGATACGCTTGGATTTCCATTCCGGGTGTGCTGCCATTCTTTGTGTTTCTGGTGTTTCGGCAGACGCTACAAGTGCTCGGCGAGTTGCGAACGATTGTCGCGATTATCTTTTTTGCGAATGGGCTGAATGTTCTGTTGAACGGGCTGCTGATTTTCGGCTATGGCGAATTCAACGGCCTTGGCGCTCTGGGGTCCGCGTGGGCGAGCACCGCGAGCCGCTGGATTTTGGCGATTGGCCTGCTGGCCTGCTCTTGGCGTCACCTGCGACCGCACCTTTTCCCTTGGCATCGAGAAAGTCTTGGGCGTGAGGGATTACTGCGATTGCTGAAGCTGGGCACGCCGGTGGGAATTCAGGTATTCCTGGAGTTCGGCGCGTTCGCGGTGATCGCCTTGTTGATGGGTTGGCTTGGGGCCCGGGAGATCGCGGCGCACCAGATCGCAATCAATCTGGCATCTCTGACATTCATGATGCCCTTGGGGATTTCCGGCGCCGCCAGCGTTCTGGTGGGGCGTGCGATTGGCGCGGGAGATATGCCGGCGGCGCGCAGCTATGCAATCCTCTCACTGTTGAGTGGCGTGGGCGTGATGTCATTGGCTTCGATTCTGCTCTGCACCCTGCCCTACCCCTTGGCTCGGCTCTATACGAATCAGGCGGATGTGATCGCCATTGCCGTGTTGTTGATTCCCATGGCCGGCATCTTTCAAGTGTTTGATGGTATGCAGGTTGTGGCCAGTGGAGTGCTTCGTGGCGCCGGCGATACGCGGGGACCGATGCTGATCAATGTGCTCGGCTTCTGGTTGGTCGGAATGCCGGTCGCCGTCTATCTGGCCTTTGTTATCCAAGTCGGGCCGACCGGCCTTTGGTGGGGGTTGGTCGCGGGATTGGCTACGGTCGCCCTGTTGTTGCTGATGCGCGTGGTCGATCGGCTACGTCGTCATGTCGATCGCGTCCAGTTAGACGATGTGGCCACGGCACGTTGAGCGATTGCGGACGAGACGGCTTGGCCGAGAGACGGCCGCTGGATCTGGAGCACGACATCGGTGCCCGCATTGCAGAGCCGACGTATCATCGGCCCGTCAGATGCCGATTTGGCAGCAGGTTGTGTCGACTTGGTCAAGACCAACCACGTCGTGGCCGCAGATCCGCTCCTGGGCAAGGGAAAGCTTGAAAGACGCGTTCTGCATCGCGTAGCAGTTTCCTGTAGCGTCTCGTCGCCCTTCTGCTGGGAAGAAACATCACCGCGAACGCTACAGATCCGCGTGACCCGCATTAGGCCGAGCGAAGCTGCCGACGGTAGATCACTCCGGCCAGGAGGCCGAGCGAGATCCAGATCGCGAAGCTCATCGGTTCCGGCATGTGCGCTTGAACACGCACGATCTGATCTTGGGCGTAACCCGTGTATCGACCCGACGAATCGAACGTCCGCAGGCTCATGACGAAGACGTCCCCCGTGCCCGACCAGTTTGAGTCGTTCGCGAAGTCATCGGCCCAGCCCTTATTGTTGAGTCGGTCATCGTGCTTGTTGTACCACGATGAGTTTCTCGCTGCCGACTCAATCTGCGTTTCGGAGTATCCCATGCCCTTCCAGATTGCGAATTGCAGGGTGTTGGCATCCGCGGCGTCGCCAGCAACAAAGTTGTTCAGTGTCTGATCGAGATAACTGTTGTACAGCCAAGCCGTGTAGCTGTTCAGCGTCCGGTTCGCTCGATCCGTAGTCAGTCCGATGCTTTCCACTACGTAGGTCGTCGAGAAGTTGATGTATTCCTCCAGCTCTACGCAAAACGAATCGAAGTTCCAAGGCGCCGCGTCGTGGAGGACATCGACGTGGAAGATCCCGCCGGGCGAGCCGATACCGTTGTTGAACTGGACGAGATCTCCGACCATTACGGAGGCCTGGGAGGGCGACAGTGATCCCAAAAACAGGGCAATTCCGGTCGTCAGGGCTGCCATTCGGAGGGAAAGTTTCATGCTCTTCTCTGTGTCGCGAGGTCTCTGGTTAACGCTCAAGTTCCATATTCTTGTCACTCATGTTCCGCATCTGTTTCAGAATGCTTGAGCAAAGTTATGTGTCAAGGCTTGCGCTGGGAATTTCAGGATGCTGTGACCTCGCAAAAGGAAGCAACCGGTCGATGACGCTGGCGTGCCACGCGCGGTTTGTGATGAATGTCACACCTGTTTATTCATCTGGCCGGAGGTGGACGCGGCTTTTTCAATGGGCGGCAATCGGCGGTTTCATTCCGCGAGATTGTCTTGCGCCCGGATCGTTCGCGGCCGGCGCTACGGAATCCGATTTTGAGGTCGAATCCGGATCTTCGATAAAACCCGCCCAATCGGAATGCTGATGAGGAGAGAGGTTGGGTCCAGGCGCGGACTTCGCAAAATGACCGAGCGCGATTCTGGATCGCTCGGCGCAGGTCTCCGATCCTGCCGCAACCGCCAATCAACGGTCTGCCCGATGCTACCGGACCTCCGATCCCGGCGAGTGCCGTCAGAAAACCTCGCGCAGCGGGCCCTCTAGAATCGAGCTCGGTCATGTCGTCCGACTGTTTGATTTCGTGACAACGACAAAAGATCCTGGAGGTCAACTCCTCCCAAGAACGGGAGACACCACCACAGAGGACACGAAGGCCACCGAGACAAAACAAGCGGAAGATCAGAAGTGCATGACAATCAGCTCCTTCTACTTCGAACGCTCTCGTGCTCTGTGCCCTCCGTGTTCTCTGTGGTTCGCTTCTCCCCGATCGGCCACCAGAGCTTCCGTCTGGCTCCAAGTCAGACAGTCGAACGGCATTCAAGCCCTCGTCCAGAAAAAGACCGACGTGGGGGGGCCGGTGTCGTTGGTCGCCGTCGGCGAGAATTCCGATCGTTCAGGCTATCCGGCAAGCCTTCGTTTGCGGCGCCAATACCAGCCCGCGGCAACCGCCCCCGGGATTCCCAGGGCGAGCCCAACCTGCAGCCAGGCACTCATCAACAGGATCTTGTGCACAAGACCGGCATGCTCCGGATTTGACTTCGGTAGTTGATCGGTGTACTCGGCGACGTGGTGTAGAAAGCTAACGGCCAACGATTGTGTCGGAATCTCCTGGTGACAGGCCAGGCAGGTTCCATCGCGGCGCACGTGCAGTTGTTCCTCCTCGGTAAAACTGCGCGACAAGGAGAAATGGTGACCAACGGTCGCCAGTTGCTGGCCTGTTTCGTTAACAATCTGCGACCAGTCATGATCGAGATTCTCAATCGGCTCCATTTGCGGTTGTGACTGTTGCGGTAGAATGTGACCGTCCACCGTTTCTAACTCCACCGTATGTTGTTCATCCCACGGACGCGTCCCGGTGATTCCCAGGCCGAGGGCCTTCTGGGAAGAGTGGCAGGATTCGCAGCTCCGCACATTGGTCGTCGTCGTGTGTGGCTGCGTAGGACTCATGTCGATCGCCAGTTGTCCGTCGTCGCCACCTCGTTCCAGTTCTGGTTTCGTTCGAAAGATGTGATTGAGCAGGATCGGTTGACCGTCTTCACCCAGAACCGTCACCGAAGGTTGGCACCCCGGCGCCAAGGGAGATACGCGTCCTTCGCCGTTGATCCCGAGCATCGGCTCCTCCCAGCGCAGATACGACCGCTGCTCGCTGACCTTTCCCGGAATGATCGTATCGTAACCTTGTTCACCGCGGTCGGCGGCGTGATCGGGTTGCTGGTGTTTCCGCCCGGCAGCGACCCAATCGAAACCGCTGCGTGATTCTTGACACTCGGGACACTTGTCTTTTTGCGAATAGTCAATTTTCACGTGGCAGCCGTAACACTGGGGTGTCCAACTGGCGTGGCACGTGTAACATTCCATTCGTTCAAGGTGTTGTGTCACACCGTTCATTGCCACGACGCCGACCGGACTCACAGCGTCGTCCTCGATCAGAGTTTTCAACGGCTTCATTCGCAGATCTTCGCCGGCGGCCGTGTGGACGATCACTTCTTTTCCGTCGCGGACAACATTCTCGTAAGGATTTCCTCGAGCCGTGCGCAGATAGCCGTCTCGGCGAGCGAAGTGGGTGCCCTGTCGCGTATGTTCCAACGGGTCGGCGGCCAAGCCTCGCTGCGGACCGACGGCCGGTGACATGGCAAATTCATCCATGAAGCCCAAGGGTAACTCCCACGGGTATCGGTCCGTCGTCCCGTGGCAATCGGCACACTCAATCTGCACCGACGCCAGGTTGGCCGCTGCCAGAAAACCGTCCCCATGAACGTCGGTTGATGTATGGCAATCCTGACAGGTCATTCCGCGTTGGTAGTGAATGTCCTGTTCCATCGCAATGTAGTGCTTGGTGTGAAGCGCCGGCTGGGGACCACCATCGGCGGCAAAGGGAGCTTGATACGGAGTTTCCATCAGGCCTTGGAAGGACACGCCGATCCGCTTGCCCCGGTCGTGACAGGTCGTGCACGTTTCGACCGGGATGCCGCGATAGGTCGTGTCATGTACCGTGACGGTCGCCTCCCGTGTGCCCTGAAGGGAGTGGACCAACATGTGACCGGTCTGTGTTCGGTCGATTGTCGGATCGCCGCCTTCGTAAAACCCTTCGTTACCGTAGGGAGTATGGCAGGATGCGCAGCCAATTCCGCGATAGTCTCCCCGTACCTGGCGACCTTTTACGGCGTGGTGACATCGCTGGCATTCCTGACGAATGTAGGTGAAAGCAGACAGGGTGGGGTCTTCACGCAGTCTCCCCAGTTCCTGAACTTGGAGGGCCTCGGGCAACGGATCGTGGGCGTCGACAAACACGTGCGGTTCAAGTTCTGTCAGTCGTTGCATGTACGTTCGGTAGGCTGGTGTTCCGAGACGCCGCTGCGGATCGGTCGGATTCTGCACGGCGTAGTTGGCCCACCGATGTTCGTATCCGGTGAGGCTTCCAAAGGCCCAGCAAACGCCCTGGATCTTTCCGGCTTCGGTCATCATGAGACTGGACCACTGCACTTCGACGTGCTGCGGGTGGCACTGGCCGCACGTCTGCTGGTTGATCCACGGGCTTGCGGGCGCGGGCCAGAAACCGGTGTTACCACGACCCGCGTGGGCAAGGTCCTGATTCTCCCGTTCCTTCGGGTTTCCGCCGTGACAGACAACGCAACCGGCCGGGTCGCCGCTTTCAAGACCGCGTTGCATGATCTGCCGCATCATCCGGGAATCCGCATTGCGGATGAGCTCGATGCCCGAATGGCACTGCATGCAACCCGATTGAGCCGCATCCGGAAAGTGATCCGTCACGGGGTCCGCCGAGAGGGAGAAGGCGAAAAGCAAGATGTTCCAGAACGATGCGATGCAGAAGCCAACACGAGGGTTCCAACATCGCATGGGCAGAAACCGCCATTTCGGGAAAGGGCGCGATCCTCTTGCGCCGATCCAAGACGAAAGACGCCGTCCCAATGACCGGCCAGGAAAACAGATGGCGAAAGACGCACCGCCGCTCCTTGGCTTACCTCTTCGTTATTCTAGCGGTCTGTCGAGTTGGACAGCAAGTAGACTCGGAAAGAAAGCAGACGGAGTTCGTGCGTGGATGAGGTCTTGACCGATTGCCCCGTCATGCGGCAACAATAGGGCCTGTATCTGGAATGCGGTCTAAGAGATAGAAGGCTCAGGGACGAATGAACGCGCGCGGCCGAGGGATGCTTGACGTTTCTTGCTCCTGCCGCACTTCCGTGGATTGATTGACGGCGCAATGACAAACGGAATGCCTGGTTCCATAGGCTGACGGGAATCTCCGGAATGCACAACTGCGCAACGACGAGTTCGTGGCTCATCGAAGCTCATAACGTGGGCCGGTCATCCGCGAACCGAGTGTTGCTGGATCGGGTATCGATCCAGATCAGCGGTGGTGACCGGGTAGGACTTGTTGGACCAACAGGCAGCGGAAAAAGCCTGTTTCTGCGGGCACTGGCGATGCTCGATCCGCTGGACTGTGGGCAAATCTTGTGGCGCGGCCGCGTAGTGCGCGGGCATGACGTGCCCGAGTTCCGCAGTCGAATCCACTATTTGCAGCAGCGCCCCGTGCTGCTGGAAGGGACAGTGGAGTCGAATCTCCGGCAACCGTTTTCTCTCAAAGCGCATCGTGGTCGGCCGTGTGATCTTCGCCAGCATCTGGCGCGATTGGCACCACTTTCGCGCGACGACACGTTTCTCCAAAAAGATGTTCACGAACTGTCGGGTGGTGAATCGCAGATCGTCGCTCTCTTGCGGGCGATACAACTCGATCCCGAAGTGTTGTTGTTGGATGAGCCCACTTCGGGGCTCGATCGTCGCACTACGGAAGGCGTGGAACGGTTGGTCCACGATTGGTTTGGTGAACGACCCGATGACCGGGCCATCATCTGGGTTACTCATGACCTGGGACAAGCGCAACGCGTGGTGGATTGCGTGTTGCGCATGGAGGATGGCTCGTTAAACCACGAGGAGTGAAATGGGAGGATACGTTGAACTTTCCTACCTTCAGGTCGCTCTCGCCGCGTCGCTGATTCTTTTGAATGGGATCATTTCCGTTGGACTACGGTTGCATCTGGAGCGATCGTTGTTGCTTGCCAGTGTGCGGACTGTGGTCCAACTGCTCCTGGTCGGCCTCGTCTTGGAGTGGGTATTTCGCTGGGACCGATGGTACATTGTCCTAGGATTGGCCAGTCTGATGACGTTGGTGGCCGGAGTGACCGCGGCCGGGCGGAACGAGCGACGCTATCCGGGCATCTGGCTCAATACGGTCGTGTCGGTCTGGGCCAGTGCCTGGCTGGTGACCGCGTTCGCCCTGTTCGCCGTGATGCGCGGCACCGAGAAATGGTATCAACCGCAGTATGCCATCCCGTTGCTGGGGATGGTGTTGGGCAATACGCTCAACGGGATCTCGCTCGGTGCCAACTCGTTAACGGAATCGTTGATCACTCGTCGCGATGAAGTGGAGCTATTGCTTTGTCTGGGAGCGACGCGGTGGGAGGCCGCGCGCGGTCCCGTTCGACACGCTGTTCGCATCGGTCTGACGCCAATCATCAACAGCATGATGGTCGTGGGAATTGTCAGCCTCCCCGGCATGATGACCGGGCAGCTTATGGCGCAGATGGCTCCCATTCAGGCGGTAAAGTATCAGATCGTGATCATGTTCCTAATTGCCTCGGCGACGGCTTTAGGCACGGTGGCGATTGTGTTGCTCAGTTTCCGACGTCTGTTTAATGGCGATCATCAGTTCCTCTATCGTGATCTGACTCGAAGCAACAGCAGTCGTCGAAAGGCATAATCCCAACGGTTTTTTTGTCGGCTCTGCCGCCACGCGGTCGTCCGCGGTAAACTGATCTCAGCGCGTTCCGCTGCAGGGACTGTCTCAAGCTGTGAAAGGTGTGAATTGGCGATGTGTCAGAACTCAGACGAATCTCGTGATGCGTTGACGATGACGGACGGGGGGAAAATGCCCTTCGTGGGATTGGGTACTTGGAAGATCGACGTTGACAGCGCGGCGGATCTGGTTGGCGAAGCGATGCGTGTGGGCTACCGCCATCTGGATTGTGCCTGCGATTACGGAAACGAGTCTGCCGTTGGCAGCGGGCTGGCTCGGGCGATCAGTGACGGACTCTGCCGGCGTGAGGAGGTCTGGGTGACCTCCAAATTGTGGAATACGTACCACGAGGCGAAGCACGTTCGCGCGGCCTGCGAGCAGTCGCTTCGCGATCTGCAGTTGGAGGTGCTCGACCTGTACTTGCTGCATTTTCCCATCGCTCTCCAATTCGTTCCGTTTGACCTGCGATACCCGCCCGGTTGGTTTTATGATCCCTCGGCTGACTCCCCCTGCATGCACCCGATCCAGGTCCCGTTGGCAGAAACTTGGGGCGCCATGGAAGAACTGGTTAGCGCGGGACTCGTGAAGCGGATTGGTGTCTGCAACTTTGGTGTTTCCTTGATCCGTGACCTCCTGTCGTACGCTACGATCCGTCCCGCTGTCCTACAGGTGGAATTGCATCCGTATCTGACGCAGGAGAAGCTGCTTCGGTACTGTCGGAAGGAACAGATCGCTGTCACCGCCTTCTCCCCGCTGGGCGCACTTTCCTACGTTCCGATCGGGATGGCGCGGGAAAATGAGTCCGTGCTGGCGACGGACATTGTCCGCCGCGCGGCGAAACGCCTGCAGCGGACGCCCGCCCAAGTCGTCCTGCGGTGGGGCGTCCAACGCGGAACGGTGATCGTCCCCAAGACCTCTCGCACCGACCGACTGCCAGAAAATCTCGCGATTTTTGACTTCGAGCTGACTCCCGAAGAGATGGACGCCATCACGGCGCTGAATTGCCAACGGCGGTTCAACGACCCAGGGGACTTCTGCGAGTCAGCCTTCCACACCTTCTTCCCCATCTACGAATAGCGCGGCCACTCGCTCGCGGGCGAGGGCAAAGAATGCCCCCCCATGCGGGTGTTTTGGGGGATGCCGGGACAGGCCATGTGCGCCGGGTCGATCCGACGCAGCCACAGGCCCGTCGGGCAATGCCCGATTGAACCCCCTATTGAGGTGGTTTGACGATCGAAAGACTGGGTCTGAGAAAGCCGGAACATGGTCAGGCAACAGACATCCTCCAGTGGCTAAGTGGTTGATCGAAGGGATTTGGGAGCGCCAACCGGCAGAGCGCGAGAGGATCCGGCGTCTTGACAGCGGGTGGTCGCCGTTCCGACATATGGGCGAAGAAAAAGGAACAAATTCCACCTGCTCTGCCTGGAAATCTTGATGCTGGGCACAAAACTGGTATTCTGGGTAATCGCAATTGATGGCAAGAAATAAATTGTTTAGATCGAGTTCATTGTTTGTGTTAATTGAGATGATGAAGGGGAAGATGATGAATGCATTGTCCAGGCAGTTCAGCGCCCTGCTGGTGCTAGCGCTGGCGCTGGGCGTCGGCGTCCAGTTGGCCCAGGCCGATCCGCTCGGTGGTGAAGACTTCAACGACGGCAGCGGCAACACGGCCGGGCTGACGTACTCGCAGGGCTCCATCACGATCGGTGAGGATGGGGACAACAAGGCGTTGGCGTTCGGCCCCATCAATTGGATTGACACGACGGATGCGAATGCCGGTTCGGTTTTCGTCGGTGCGCTGATCCGACGCGAGCAGGAGGAGGCCCAATGGGGTGGCGTGAGTTTCTTTGAGGCGGTCGACGGTGACGAGATCATGTATTTTGGCACCACGCCCTCCGAGACGCGAGATATGTTCGGCGTCCATGATCAGGAGTCGGGTGTTGTCACATCGACGGCGGTGCCATTTGACGTCGGAACCACGCATTTGATGGTGGGTGAGTTGGACATCGCTGCCGGCCAGGTACGCATGTGGGTTGATCCGGCTTTCGGGGCGATGCCTCCTACTCCGGATTTGACGGCTCCGTTTGCCATGTCAGTGGCCGACAAAGCCGTCGGTGCGGTCCGGCTGAATGCCGGCGCGGATGGCTTCCTGACCGGCGACGAGATCCTCGTCGGAACGACGTGGAATGATGTCGTGCCTGTGCCGGAACCATCCGCGATCCTTCTTGTTGTTCGTAAGTGCTTTGGGCTTGCTGGGGTTGCGGCGTAGGTCGTAGTCGCCGAATGGGATCCCATCGAGGGGCGGTTTCGGGTCTTCCGAGCCGCCCCTTTTTTCGCGCGCTCACCTCACGGGGTTTCCTCTTCAGGTAGGTTTCAATACGGCGCGTGCCTCGCATTTCTTGGTCGTGTGCATTTCCCCACGGTCTAGCAAGACGGATGACGGAACAGATGACGAAGTGGTTGTGGCATCTGACCGTCTGTTTGCTTGCGCTGGGGTGCCACGCGCAGGTCGACGACAGTTCGGTTGGTTTCGCTACAGGGTCGGAGCAGGCTCGGGACCGAACCGAGGGGACGAGCTCCACCTCCACTCCGCCCGTGCACGGCACCACGGATCGGTCGCCCGTGGAAGAAATGCCTGGGCCTGCCAAACAGGCTGCTTCGGCATCGGCGGTCGGGCCGCCCATCCGGCCCGACGATTCACCCAATGGCACGGAAGCGACATCTCGAGGCGAAGTCCCATCGTTGCAAAAGGAGGAACGGAAGGTTGCCGAACAGTTCCTGCGGGACTTTCGGGGGAGCGCGGATGCGATGGGCTTGCTGGGCAGCGTGCATTTGAGCCAAGGTCGTTCGGCGGAGGCCGTACGATGTTGGGAGCAGTGTGTGGCTGAGCACGCCGATTGCGTCGAGGCCTACGACGGTATGGCAGCGGTAGCCTTGCAGGCCGGCCAGTTCGAACGCGTTGTCGAGCTTTCGCAGAAAATCGTGGCCTTGGAGCCGCAGAATGGGCGTGTTCGGAATCGATGGGCCCGGGCGCTGCTTGGTCTCGGCCGAACCGACGAGGCGGTCGGTGTTCTCGAGGAGGAGCGTCGACTTTTTCCCCGGTCGGCCCACAGTCATTTCTTTCTTGGCCGAGCTTATGAGCAATCGGGAAGATGGGAAGCGGCACGCGATTGCTACTTGCAGGTGGTCCGACTGGTGCCGAATCACCCGCAGGCTTGTTACCAGTTGTCGATCGTCTGCCAGCGGCTGGATCGCCCTGAGGATGCGCAACGGTATCGGGATCAGTTTCAAGCTCTGCAGGCGACGGCGCGGGCTGACCTACGCATGCGGAAGGGACAGCAGAACGAACAGATGGATCTGGCCTCTGTGCAGCGCGGCGTAGCGCGAACGCTTACGGTTGCTGCGGAACGGTATCTGCAACAGAAAAACGTGTCGAAAGCCGAGCAGCTTCGGCAGAGAGCTGTGCAACTTGACCCGAATCACTTTCCGTATCGCGTCAAGCTCGGGATCCTCTACGCCCAATCGGCCCGATTTCGGCAAGCAGAGCACCAATTTCGAAAGGCAATCGAGCTCGCTCCCCAACGATCGGAGGGCTACCAGAATTTGGCGAAGGTTTACCTCGCGCAACAGGTGCATCGGGCCGAGGCGAAAAAACTCGCCGCAACAGCTGCCCGGATTTCGCCCACAGCGCCCAATTACTTCCTGCTTGTCCGAGCCTGCAGTGAAACGGGTGATACGGCAAATGCGCGAAAGGCCATGGAGAAACTCCTGCAGCTCGAACCCGACAACACGGAGTACCAGCGAATCTATGCAGTGCTTACAACAGAACCGTAGGTTGTTTCCGCGGCCGGTAGCGCGAGCAGATCATTGGCTGCGAAAGCTCTCGATCGTCGCCGCTTGCCAACGCCTTTTGCGTCGCAGCTTCGTTGTTCGCGCGGCAAAACCCTGCCGCGCGATGGGCCCGCGTGCATCGCAATATCGCACACCGAAACGGCCGGTGAATCGATGTTTCGCTTCGATACAACTTGTCGTTCGATTCGCCTTGGTCGGTTCTGTGCTTTCTTATATTGCGCAGCGCAAGAGCCCATTGTCCTGCGCGATGTGACGCACGAAACCGGTATCGAGTTCCGACATACAGATGGGATGACCGGCCAGAAGTACATTGTGGAAACGGTTTGCGCGGGTTTGGCGCTGTTCGATTACGATGACGATGGGGATATTGATATCTACTTCTTGAATGGTCGTCCACTGGACGGTCGCAAGGCCGTCGAAGAGCCTCGCAACGCGCTGTATCGCAACGACGGGCAGTTTCGATTTACGGACGTCACCGACGCATCGGGAGTTGGGGATACCGGATTCGGGTTGGGAGTCGCGGTGGCTGATTACGACAACGATGGGGACCCCGATCTCTATCTGAATAATTGCGGGCCGAATGTCCTGTATCGTAACAATGGTGACGGTACGTTTACCGATGTGACGCAGCAAGCGGGCGTCGGCAACGGAAACCGGGTTGGAGCGGGCACGAATTTTCTGGATATGGATGCGGATGGAGATCTGGATCTGTTTGTCTCGAACTACGTGGATTTCACACCCGAGAACCATCGGGTTCACCACTATTACGGCTTCCCCATCTATGCGGGGCCGATGGATTTTGCACCCACACCGGAAACTTTATATCGCAGCAACGGCGATGGAACATTCACCGACGTGAGTCACTCGTCCGGCGTGGCCCGGTCACTCGGACCGGGAATGGGCACCGTGTGTGCCGACTACGACGATGACGGCGACACCGACATCTTCGTGGCGAATGACGTCGCCGGCAATTTCATCTTCCGCAACGATGGCACGGGACACTTCGAAGAAGTGGGGCTCCAGGCTGGCCTCGCCTACGATGGAAACGGCGATGCACAGGCAAGCATGGGCGTCGACTGCGGTGATTACGACAACGACGGGCGCCTGGATTTTCACTTCACGTCCTATGCGAAGGAGTTTGCTTCCCTCTTTCGCAACCTGGGCGATGGACTGTTGCAAGATATGACGATGGCAAGTGGAGCGGGCGTTGGGACCTTGCCCACGATGACCTGGGGAAACGGTTTCGTCGATCTCGACAACGACGGCTACCGTGACCTCTTCATCACCTGTGGCGATTTGCAAGACAATGTCGAACATTGGGACGACGTGCGGACCTACCGAGCCAAGAACATTCTGCTCAGAAATCAGGGCAACGGGCGGTTCCGGAACGTGTCCGAATCCAGTGGTGACGGAATGGCCGTGGAACAGAGCAGCCGTTCTGCCGGTTTCGGGGATCTGGATAACGACGGTGACTTGGATGTCGTGATTCTGAATTCGCGACGCGGGCCAACGCTGCTGCGGAACGAATCCCCCCGTAAGCATTGGATTCAACTTCGACTACGCGGCGTGAATAACAACCGGGATGGTGTCGGAGCACGTGTCCGCGTCGTCGCAGGCTCGCTGGCACAGATGGCGGAAGTCCATAGCGGACGCGGTTACCAAAGCCACTTTGGCACTCGTCTGCACTTCGGACTGGGGGATCGTCAACGCGTGGATCGAATTGAGATCCGGTGGCTTGGTGGCGGTGGGGATCAGGTGGAAGACCTGCCCGCGAACCGGCTGTACGAATTCACCGAGGGCCGATCCGTTCCGCGGCCGGTGCGAGTGCCCAACATGTCGCCGGTCGCGGCGGATTGAGCCGTACTTCAAATCGGCACAAAAAACGCTGCTGACCACCCAAGTCACCGCAGTTTCCAGGCTCTTGTGTGTGCCGCGAATTGCCTATTCTTTTTGGTCGAACGCGAATCCACGGATTGCAGGATGGAGTTCGAGTCTCGGAACGAAGGTGCCGAATGCCAAGCAGGAATTTTCGGTTTGTTGATCGCGGCAGATGGCGCGATTGCTTCCGTAATTGTCTTGCGTCGGCTACATTGAACGAGGTATTCCGGCAGTCCGTCGGAAAAACCCATTCGGAGAGACAAAAAGCGTATCTGACGGGTAGCGTTCTTTTCTAGGCCATGCAACTCGAGTGTGGCACGTCGAAGAGCTGTTTCCTCTCGGCTATTGCGCAAGCAGACGCCAGCTGGTTCGGAACTCTACGCTCCGTCGGAGTCGATGTTCGCCAGGATGAGCGAAGTTGTCTGTAAGCCCATCTCTCATCGACACGCAAGAACCCTGTCCGAGAAGGAGATGTGGCTCGTGGCGGAAACGACACGTTCGATCGATGCGTCATCCAGTGGGCAACAGACGACGGCAGAGCTGGTGCATGCCGTGGTCGTGAATTGGCTGCGAACGGAAGCTGGCATGAAGGTCGACCAGGTCGATCCAGACGCTTCCCTGTTTGGATTGGGAATTGACTCGCTTGGGGCCGCGACGATCGGCAGCGAACTCGAACAGGCGACTCGGAAGAAGCTGGATCCCGAGGTGGTGTACGAGTTGGAAACGATCACCGAGCTATCCGAGTATCTCGATGGCCTGCCGACCCAACCGGTTTTCGAGTCAGAACCGTGCCCTGCGGAGCTGCTGCCGGAGGCTGCCGTGTCCGGTGGGGAGCCTGTTGCTTCGAATGACGGAGCGGAAGACCCGATTCTGCACTACGAGCGGCTGAACCGCCGCGTGCGCACGCTCAAACAACACGGCCTGTATTTCTTTGAGCCCGAAATCTCGGAGCACGACGGTGCTTGGGTTGTCGCCGACGGCAAGCGGATGTTGATGCTCAGCTCGTACGAGTACCTCGGCCTGTTGGGCCATCCCCATCTGCAAGATCAGGCGATGGCGGCCCTCCGGCACTACGGCACAGGCCACCACGGTGCGCGGCTGCTCGTGGGGACCACCTCGGTGCATCGGCAGCTCGAAGCCAAGCTGGCGGATTTCATGGAGGCCCAGGCCGCGATCGTTTTCAGCAGCGGATACGTGGCCAATCTGGCCACCATCTCCGCGTTGGTTGGACCGGGGGACTTGATCGTCAGCGACCAGTTGAATCACGCCAGTATCATGGATGGCTGTCGGATGTCGGGTGCCGAAACGCTGGAGTTCCGGCACAATGAGATGTCGTCCCTAGCGGAACAGCTGCAGCAGTCGCGGGGTCGCCGAACGCTGGTGGTGGTGGATGCGGTTTTCAGCATGGACGGCGATATCGTCGATTTGCCGGGTATTGTCGAGCTGTGCCGGGAGCATAATGCCCTGTTGATGGTGGACGAAGCCCACAGCCTCGGTGTATTGGGTCACGATGGGAGAGGTATTCAGCAGCACTTTGATCTCGATCCGAACGTGATCGATATCAAGATGGGAACACTTTCCAAGACGCTGGCGGGCAGCGGTGGTTTCGTTGCGGGACGGGAGGAGCTGATCACGTATCTACGGCATCACGCGCGCGGTTATATCTTCAGCGGCGCGTTACCGGCTTGCCAGGCCAGTGTTTCGGTGGCGGCGCTCGAGGTGATGGAGCAGAGCCCCGAGTTGGTCCAGCAACTTTGGAGGAACGTTGCGCAATACCTGAACGGTCTGAATGCCATCGGCTTCGACACCGGTGATAGCGTGACTCCGATCGTTCCGGTAATGACACGGTCGGACGAAGTCACGCTCGAGATGACTCGGATCTGCCGGTCGCTGGGACTACTTGTCGTGCCGGTCTGTTACCCGGCGGTTCCCATGAACGCGCCGCGGCTGCGCACGTGCGTGTCGGCGATTCACACCCGGGAAGACATCGACTTTGCCCTGGGCGTTCTGCAGCAAGCAGGGCAGCACACCGGACTCATTCCGTAACAGTACGGTGGGCATCGCCTCACGGCGATGTTGCGGTCTCCGGTCGAGTTCCATCACTTGAGGCTGGGTTCGGGCGTGGAGCGTGCCGCCTGGCTGACATCGACCATCCAATCCTTGGCAACGGATGCGGCATGGACGCCGAGATTGCCCTTCACGAGATGCATTAGGTAATGCCAGGCGCCGTGCGGCTGGTCATCCGTCGCCGCCTCGGCGTTTGCAAACCGATTCCGCGGGTCGGGAGCGATCAGTTTCTGAATCATGGCGACCAGGACTTGATCTTCCAAAACCTTCTCTGGAAGCATCTTGTACAACTCATCGGGCAATCGCATTTTTGCCGCCAACAGCGCCGAATCACGGTCCGCATCACAGATGGTTGTGGACTCATCTCCCACTCGTGGAAGCTTTACGATCGGCCGTCCGCTCAGCAGTTCGACCAACACGTACCCCAAGCTCGCTAAATCACTTTGGGGCGTCCATTCCCCTCGCTCCAAGAACTCCGGGGGTGCGTAACGTGGCGTCCAGGTGCGGTGTTGATGCGGTACCTCAAATAGAGATGCCGAACCCAGGTCGATCAATCGAATACTGCCGTAGCGATCGAGCATGATATTCGACGGTTTGATGTCTCCGTGCGTAATTCCCAACTCGTGTAGTGCGCTCAGACCGCGCAGACATTTTTCCACGATATTGACAGCCACGAACGGCTTCAGACCCGATCGCCCGTCGACCGGTGGCGTGTAGACGACATCACTCAAGAACTTCCAACGCTCGGCAGAGACGTATGCACGGACCGCATCGTATAGTTGCTGATCCAGCAACCGTCGGAGATCGAGCCCGTCGATCCACTGCATCACCATGTAGTAGATGCCGTGGATCGTCGCCCCGCCCTGGATATTGATCACGTTGTCGTGGTGCACGCGATGGACGCGTTTCGCGATCGTCAAGAATCGCTCCATGTCTGCTTGGTAGGCAGCCGTATTCCCATACGGCTCCGGCGAATACGCTTTGACCGCTTTCTCACCACCCAGGCAGTCTCCCCACTTCACCAGATCCACGATCCCCTGCGCACCACGCCCCAGTTCGTGCAATCGCTGAAAACCGCTATCCGGGCTCTTTAAAACACTCGGAAAACGTTGACAAAGCGTGAGGTAATCCACCGGCCTCTCCTCGGAAGGATTGCGTGATTCTTTGCAGGACACTTTGGGTTCTGTTTCCGCACTGCCGCTGATTTGAGTTTCTTCGCCGGCCGCCGCAAGCTTTCTCGACCGGGCAGCGGCAACAACTCGCTCAACAAGTTCCTGGGAAGTCCCCAAAGCATTTAACGCTTGAATGTCTTCCTGCGTCAAGCAATCCTCGTCCGCTGCCGAATCGCCATCCTCAGCGAACGGCAGCCCAGTTTCGCCAAATGCTAGCGCGCAGAGCCAATCCATTAATCGATCGCCCTCGGCTGATGTGTCCTCATCCTTGACACTTGAATCTTTGCGGTAATTCACATTTAGTCCTTTTCGTCACGAAAAATACTAGTTCATGATCTCGACAAGCTTCCTGCGAGCGCAGGCACGCAGGCGCGTGGCGGTCCGGCGGGATAGCGTGATCCCAAACTTGTTGCTCATCGCATCTGCGACTTCTTCCGCAGTTAGCGTGAAATACTTGTCCAAACCCGGCTGCTTGCCCGAACCTGACTCCATGGATTCGACCATGATTACCACAACGAGCAGTTCGCGACCGGAAAGCGACGCGAGCCAAGCGGCGAACAAAGCTGCCAAGTCACCTTCCCAGGTCGTCTCGTGGATCTTCGGGTCAACTATTCTGACCAGGTCGATGTCGGTGCGCAATGGCAATTGTCGTTTCGCGCACAATCTCCGATAGTAGTCCGCCCGGCGTCGCGCGGCGATGACCCGCAGTAGTGTCCGCAGCGGTGGATCGGGACCAATCTCCCTTGCCTCCGCCATTTCCCAAATACTGATCAACACGTCGCTCCACAGTTCCGCCAAATCGAATTCGGAAATCGATGGTGATCGACACCGAATGAAACCGCAAGTCACGTCACGATAGTCTTCGTTGAGTCGTGCCAGGCCCTCTTTCCGGTCACTCTCTTTGCCGCTGTTGAGCAGCGTGATGATTTCGGGATCACCTTCCCAATCCATTGCTTCTGGTTGGCCGTCCAATGGATATGCTCCTCCTGCATGGAAAGAAATGAGCAAGTGCAACGGGCATTTCCGTCACTCTAAATCCAACCTCGCACGTTGGAGTCGGCCTGGCCAAAAAAAAGACCAACAAGCCAGAAGTATTCTGCCGCGAAATTCCTTGATCCAAGGTTTCCCAGGATGGAATGGCCGATCGCGCACCGAATCGACGCGAAAAATTTTCTTCCGTTGACTGCCAGAAAAACTTTTCTTTTTTCGGCGTGGCCAGAGTACGTCTCTTTCGCGATTCATCAAGTGAGCGAGCACTGCTCGCACGATCGGGGGTCTTGTGGCGATTGGGGCCGGTGCGATCCGGTGCCGAGCTCCAGCGAATCAAATCTCAAGGAGGCCGAAATGGCGACTTTTTGGGAGCAACAGGAGGGACGTTTTGAATCGATCGCGCTGGAAGATGTTGCTTCGGGGACGAAATCTCACGCGATCGCGCAAGAGAGACAGCACCGTTTTCGGATTGTGTCTTTTCGCAACGGCCGGCGGCCCGGGTTTGCCCTGATCGCCAAGGCAGAGACCCCGGTGCTGGTGAACGGGGCACCGGTCATCGGCGGATTGCGGATCCTACGTCACAAGGACGAAATGCTGAGCGGCTCGCAGCGGATGTTCTTCTCCGCCGAAGCGCAGCCGGTGATGCAGATCTACGAGCCGGAGGAATCGGGCCGTCCGGTGCGTTGTCCGGTTTGCCGCTCCGAGCTTCGCGCAGGCGATTCGATCGTCCGTTGTCCTGGCTGTCAGCGTGCGTACCACCAGGCTGCTGATGCGGGGGAATCGGCGGCCAAACGCTGCTGGACCTACGCGGCGGAGTGTCGTTTCTGCCAGCACCCGACTTCGATGTCCGGTCGGCCGTCGTGGCGACCAGATGAGGATGGGGAAACATGAATGTCGTTGGTGAAAGGGGCCAAGCATCCGGCTCCAATCTTCCGCCTCCCGCGTCGGTGGCCGAGGCGACCGAACGGTTGCGTCAATCGCGTGTCCTGTTGTTCGGTGTGGGAAACGTGGGGTCTTTCGCTGCGGAGTTCCTGGCGTCCGGTGTCTCGTTTCTGCGAATCGTGGATCGCGACATCGTGGAGTTCCACAACACGGCGAACCAGTTGTACTCGCCCGGTGACGTGGGACGCCCGAAAGTGGAGGCGATCGCGGAACGTCTGCATCATGTGGCGCCGAACCTGCAAGTGGACCCGGTGCGCGCCGATGTAGAAGACGTCCCTTGGGAAGATTTTGCCGATGTGAATCTTGCTCTTGGGGCGCTCGACTCGCTGCGCGCGCGTCAAGTGGTGTCCGAGCGACTCTATCCGCTGCAGATTCCCTACATCGACGGCGCGGTCGGAGATCCGCTGTACTCTCGAGTGCAGGTATTGCTACCAGGAGAAGCCTGCCTGGAATGCAGCTGGGGCCCTTCGCATTACCGCCAGATCGCCATCGAATATCCTTGTCGGCCCGGAACGCCCACCGACGCGCCGCCGACGGCGGCCCCCGGGTGCGCTGGTGCAGTGACCGCCGGCGTAATGATCGCGCAGTGTCTGCAATTGCTTACCAAAAACCCTCCGCGAGAAAGTTACGAGATCAACGGGGACTGCGCCGTCGGGAAATCGGTGCGATCCCGTCGCCGCCGGAATCCGCGCTGTCGATTCCGCCATGACGTCGTACCGCGCACGGTCTATCTGCCAAAGGCGTTCGCCGACGCGACGATCACCGACCTGGTCCAAGCAATTCGCCATGTCGTTGCCAGTCAGGACGTGCGACTGGAATTGCGACGCGGAATCCTAAATGACGAGCTGTTCGGCTCGAGTCGTTACACCGCGCTGAGTCAACTGGAGCGTCTCGAAGACCAGCCGTTGGCCGATTGGGGTTTCAGCCCCCGAGACCGGATTGTGATTCGAACGCCCGATCCCAAGGAAGCCTTGCACTTGTGTTTGAGTCACTCCGAAGCATCGAGGAGGCAGCCGTGACACCCGTGGCAGAATATCAGCCTGACCCGCCCCAGTGCGCGATCGATGCGATGATCAAGCTAGGATCGGGGCCGGATCCCGACTTTGATCCGGTTATGGACGACTTCGTGATGGAAAGCTATCAGGAGCTGAGACGCCGGTGTACTTCCGACAGTCTGCTTTCCTTTGTCAGCTTGGGCCAGCACCGCCCTTGGCTATATCGTCTGACTTTTCAGACTCACGGGCTGGCGCGCACTGCAGATGGCGACGTGATGTCAATCGGACGGCACGTTGTAGCGATTCGATTTCTTCCCGATTACCTGCGCACGGTCGACCGCTACGCGATGTTATGTCTCGTGGAACCGGTGCAAGGGATTTTCCATCCGAATGTGTCCGCTCAGGGGCGAATCTGTGTTGAAATCTACCCGGGTGAGCCGCTGGTTGCGATTTGCCAGTCACTGCACGATTTGTTTCGCTGGCGGTTACGGCAACTGGACGAACGGGATGCGCTGAATCCTGCCGCATGTGCTTGGGGGCGGCAGAACATCGTTCTGCCCATCGATGATCGACCGCTGTTTGGCAAACGAGTGCAGCTTCACTGGCAAGCTATTTCCGTCTCTTCCCAGGAGGATCCGCACGATGAGGAATCGCAAGGTATCGCCCGCGATTGACGACGCCGGATCGCATTTCGGGTGTGTGCGCGAATCGGCTGGCTGGATTACCGGTCGGCAGCTCGTCCCGAACGAATTCGGAGGCGCTGTTGACGAGCTTCCGGACTTCGGCCCGTTCTGTCCCGGTAACGTCCGCTACGTCGATCAGGGAGCCGGCGCATTCTGGATGGGGGAACTGTACGACCCTCACAGTCAGATAGCGCTCCGAGAAGCAAGTGACCGGTTGTTTGTGGCGGGCGAATGCACGGCCACGATTTGTCCGTCAGAGGTTGCCTGCGCGCTGGGCGATGCCGGCCTCGACTGGTCTTGTCCGGACAATGTAACCGACCCGTGGAAGGCCGTGCGAATCGACGCATCGGGCGAACGTTTCGAGTTGCGGGCGTTCGTCCGCGAGAACGGAGTCGAGATGGAGTGTTCCGTCGTCCGTTGGGAAGGAGACCTTTCGGGCGCATCGCGGCAGGCAATCGTTCGCTTTCTGGCCATCGTGCACGGACAAATCCGCGGGGCGCGATTTCGGCTGGGACCGCGGCAAGTCGAGGCGGTGTCATTCGCTTCTGCCGACCGGCTGAGCCTCGAGTTGCCCGGAAGCATTACCGCCGTCCTGGACATGACGCATTGT
Organism: uncultured Planctomycetaceae bacterium; assembly: GCA_963776055.1. Taxonomy (GTDB): domain Bacteria; phylum Planctomycetota; class Planctomycetia; order Pirellulales; family Pirellulaceae; genus CAVZLD01. The sequence goes on from CAVZLD010000004.1 coordinate 333,338, forward strand.
GTGCGTCGAGAGTTGGAGGCATTGCAGGAGGCGGCACTTGCCGAAACCTATTTCGAAGCGACTTCGCCGGCGGCTTCTCGATGACCCGCGGCGCCGTCGTGGTTTGGCTGTTCCCTACGTTCTTTTGTGGAAGGTGTTTCGAATGATCGCGAAAGAAAAGATGACACTTGATGTCCAGGATTTTACAGGGCAGGTGCGCCACCGAGCGCGCGGCATTCCGCGGTCCGCTACGGTGAGTGACCTGGTCGACAGTCTTCGCAGCGAATTGCAGTTGCCGGATCACGATGCGCAAGGACGTCCGATCCAATACGGTGCCTTGACATCCGCCGGCGACATGCTCAATGCCACAGATCGACTTGGCGAGGTCCTGGAAGATGAAGAGGCCGTTACGCTCGCCAAGTCGGTCACGGCCGGAACGCCGCGCAGGCGGGGAGGAGCAGCACACTAGGTGCGCAGCGTGAGTTGGTCGCCGACACGGTCGTCAATGTTGTCGGCGTCCACTCGCGTGCTTTTTTCACGGGAGGTAGCGGTGATGGCGGAGCAAGTCAGCACGCACTACGGCTTTCATCTCGAGCTTGTTGATGAGCAAGGTCAGTTGGTGCACGACCAGCGACTCCGTTCATCCGCGTTCGAGCACGCGTTGCGTTGGACCTTGTTCGACGCGTGGCGATCGGGCAAGCACGATGCGTATCCGGAGCCCCCGGTGGCTGCGGAACTCGAGCCGCGATTCCCAGCGGATGATGGGGACGCTCCCTGGGCCGAAGGTTTTACGGTGACGATTGCGCTGCGTGACGACCGGGTACACGCTTATGAGTTTGGGACGACCTATTTCGCCACGCTGGCCGGGCGACTGCGCGCCGCCTTGGTGCGAAACAATGCGATGACGTCGGAGCAGGTGATGCGCTATCGCGTGGCGGCGTTTCTGGATGAAGCAGCGGCGGTGTTGCCCGGATCGCACCTGCCGATCTCCGTCGAAGTGGTTTCCAGCGGCCTTCGTCTGTCGCCGGTGGGCCGCGACAGTCTCGGGACTTCCCATCCATGGGATCATCCGCGGACAACGGATCTGCCGGTGTTGGTCGACCGGGTGGTTGTGGAGGACGTGGTGGACGAAGCGCGCGCCGCACCTGATCGGGAAATCGCCGGATTCCTATTCGGGCACCTCCATCGGGACTCCGAGAGCCGGGAGGTTTTCCTGGTCGTTACCGGGTTGGCCTCTGCTGCTGATACAGTTCAGTCCGGCGGGACCTCGGTTACGTACACACCGGAATCCTTCACGCGCGCTCGAGACATGCTGCGTCTGCGCGCGGCGAATGAGTTTATCTGCGGCTGGTACCACAGCCACCCGTTTTTACTGTGTGCCGAGTGCCCGTTGCCCACACCGCCGGAGTGCTTGGCCAAAGTGCTGTCCTACAGCGATGACGATTTGCATCTGATGGAAACAACGTTTGAGCAGCCGTACATGGTCGGCTTGCTGGCCACGATTGATCCCCGAATTGAGACGACACTCGGCCACCTGCCGATCAAGTTGTTCGGCTGGCGCGACGGGGAGGTCCAACCGCGCGGCTTCGACGTGCTGGAAATCGGAGCCGTCTGAAGTGCGACGCCCCGAGGAATGATTTCAGAAAGGAAGAAACGATGCCAAGAACTACCGCCCGCGCAGCAAACGAGCGGAGTCGGTCCGCTCTGTCGGAACTCGACATCGAGCAGATCCGTCGTCTGCTTGGCGATTCCAATTCGATCCGAGACTTCGGCACCGTGCGGAATGTGGCAAGCCAACTGGCCGATCAGTTGGAGGTGAAACGCGCACAGTGTCAGGAACTGGCAGGATATCAGGTGGACCTTCGGAACCAACTGGAGGCGCTCTGCGCCCATGCGCATTACAGTGTCGTGGTTACCGGAGTGGATCGAAACGGCAGCGTGACCGCGGAAGTGTCCGGGATCGGCAACACGCGCGTGCGGGTCGCGGTGCACCCGGATGTGAACCCTGACGACCTGCGCGTGGGCCGGGCCGGTTTTGTTTCACGCGAGCAGAACTGTTTGCTGGCCGTGAGCCTCGCCGCCGCTTCTTGGAAGGACACGGCCAGTTTCGAACAGTACTTGTCGCCGACTCGCATTCTGCTGCGCGACCGGGAAGCTCTTGTGGCGGTGGACCTGGCCGAGGAGTTGCGTGATGCGTCGCTGAAGAAGGGAGATCTGGTCGGCTTCGACCGTGACGGAGCGGGGCTCGCCTACGAGCGAATTGATACGCCCCATGGGGAGCACCTGTTTGACGAGAATGTAACGGATGACTTCTCTCAACTTGCCGGGCTGGAACCGGAAATCTCGCGTCTGAAGTGGGCGATCGATTTCCACTATCACTATCCCGATTTGGCCGCAAAATATGGGCTCAAGTCGAAGAACAGCATCCTGCTCGTAGGCCCCCCGGGGAATGGAAAAACGTGCTTGGCGAGATGCTGCGCCGGCTACGTCCGGAAGCTGTATCCAGATCACCCTTGCCGCTTCATGCACGTCGCCGGATCGCAGGATAACTCGATGTGGTTCAGTCTTAGCGGGCAGAAGGTCACGGAGCGGTTCGAAGCGGCGCGGGAGGCTGCTCGGGACGCCAAGGTGCTCTTGTTTTTTGACGAAATCGATGCGGTCGCCAAGCAACGGGGTACGGATTTTGGCAGCGGCGAGCCGGATCGGATTTTAAATACGCTGCTCAGTGAACTCGACGGCATTCGCCCGCTATCGAACGTTGTGTTACTGTTCGCCACGAATCGAGCCGAGACGTTGGACCCCGCCCTGCTCCGCCCCGGACGAGTCGACGAGATCATCGAGATTCCTCGGCCGCGAAGAAGTGCGGCGGAGGCGATTCTGCGGCGTTACTTGCAACGTGGGCTGCCACTGACAAGCGGGCAAAGTCTCGGTGAATTAGTGACTCCCTTGCTCTCCAAGCTGTACGCACCCAATGGTCAATACGCTGATGTGGCATGCGTAAGAACCAGCGACGGGCGAGAGTGGACGATTGCGGGACGTGAGCTCCTCAGCGGAGCCATGCTGGAGAATGTGGTCCAGTTTGCCGCCCGACAGGCTGCGACCCGGGAGTCCCAGAGTGGGCAGGCGGGATTGACCGCCGAAGACTTGCACACCGCACTGGAGCAGCAAATGCGGAGTGCGGTGTCTGTATTGTCCACCGGAAATGTCAAGAGTTACGTACGATCGATTCCGCAGGAAGCCCAGCCGATTAGCGTTACTCCCGCTCAGCACGCTGCTCACTCCCCCTTTGTTCGCTTGAGGTGATGAATGATGTGCGATTCGTCAATGACAGTGCAGAAAGTGCTCGGCGCGGACTTTGAATTGTCCAATGCGTTGATCGGCAGCGCAACGATGCCATCACATCAGGTCGCCCGATGCTTGTTGAGGGCGATTCAAGGGTGCCCATCCGGTGGTTCTGGCGGCTCGGCGATCGAGATGGCGCGCCGCTTCCTGCCTACCTGTGGCTCCTCCTGGTACATCGACAGTGATCATCTCGAGGGAAATCTTCCCGAGCACGCAAGTGCCTGGGACCATCCGGCCGTTCTGCACGGAGCGGGCTTCGCGCAAGCGCAAGCTGCGTTGCGCGTTGCCGCAGCACAATGCCCCGTGGGAACTCGAATCAACCTGTTGGCGAATTGCAGCGATGGGCGGACCGCCTGGGGGAGTCATCTGAATGTCCTTGTCACCCGTTGTTGCTTCGAAAACCTGCTCTATCGCAAGCTGCACTTAGCGGCGCTGCTGGCGACTCACCTCGTCACGTCCGTTGTCTACACCGGACAAGGAAAAGTGGGAGCATCGAACGGGCGACCGGCCTGCGCGTTCCAGTTAAGTCAACGTGCCGACTGGTTTGACCAGATGTTTGGTCAACAGACGATGGACCGACGGCCATTGATCAACCTGCGCGACGAGCCACACGCCGACAGCAGATCTCGCCCGTTTGCACATCATCTACTACGACATGTGCTTGTCGCCAGTTGCCAACATCCTCAAGGCCGGAACCACACAGCTGTTGCTCGCGATGTTCGAAGCGGGATGGAGCGACGCGGCGGTCGTATTAGACGACCCGGTTCGCGCGGCGTCGCAGATCAGCCGGGATTTGGGGTTGCAGCAGCAGTTCCGCACAGCGATTCGAGGTCGATCGATGACCGCGATCGAAATTCAGCAATCGCTGGCGGAGTGGGCAGCCGAATTTGTGGCCAGTGGCGCAGCTTGCCGCGTCGTACCAGCAGCTGATGCGATCGTCGCCCTGTGGCTCGATACGTTAGAACTTCTTCGCCGACGCGATCTCGAGGGCTTGGCAAGGCGGTCGGATGCCTGGCTCAAGTATCTCTTGCTAGACGGTCACCGCGGCCGCCGAAACCTCTCCTGGTCATCGCACGAGATGCACGTTGCCGATTCGCTGTTCGCCAGCCTTGATCCGGACGTGTCTCTATTCTACCAGGCCGCGGAGAGCGGATTTGTGGAGCGGATGCCTGACGAATCGTCGATACGGCGCTTTGCCCTTGAGCCACCTGACGAGACACGGGCCTATTTGCGTGCGCATTCTGTTGCGCCGCCATCAGGATTCCGTATCCAGTATGGACTGGTCGCGGGTGCGGTTTCGAATTCCCGGTTCCAAACGTTGGTGGTTCGCCGGAGAAATCGAAATGTCCGATCCCCGTCGGCTAAATCGGTCGGAAACCGAGGCGCTGTGCGAGAGTAACTTGTCGCTCCCGGAACTGGTGGAGGCCGTGCAAGACCTCACGCACGATTCGGCACATCGCGCCGCGACGGGCAACCATTTGGCAAATGCAGCACCTTCCCGCGGATGAAGCGACGTAGCGGACGCGGTGATCACTCGTTCGTCGGTTACGGAATTTCTCAAACAGGGAGAATCGATTATGCAGCGTCAACGCTCCTCGCCGCATCACACGCCCCATACACCGTCCGATGGTCCTCCTCCAGGAGATGGGCTGGCGCAGCGGCGGGAAGAAATTAACGACTTGCTGGAAGCGGCCGACCGCATCTTCGATTCGATCGACACGCAGGATGCCCAGCGATACTTGCAGCAGAATGTCCAAACTGGTGGGCAGTAGCAGGATCTCAGCGACGGCGCGTACACTTCCCTGTCGTGTCTCGTCGCCCTTTCCTGGTGGGAGAAGACGTCGCCACGAACGCCACATGTTCGTGCGACGTACAGGAGGTCCATGCTGTCCCAGAGAACCCGGTGTGCGCGAACGGAGCCTGCCATGAAGACGAAATTTTTTCTCATGGGATCCGAGGTGGAATATTCCATGTCGGGCCCACAACGACATTCGAGATATCACCGGGGCCGTTACCATGAATTGTTGTTAGCGGAGATCCAGAAGACACACCGGTGGCTGACCGATATTCACGGTTCGAACGGCATCTATCTCGACAACGGTGCTCGATATTACCTCGACTCGGGATATCACAATGAGTTCAGTTCGCCCGAGGTGTATACGCCCCGACAGATCGCTACGTATGATCGTGCGGCCGAGCGGATACTGCTGCGGGCCAAAGCGGCGGTCAAGGCCAGTGCCGCGGGGCTGGATCTCTGTATCACGAAGAACAATCTGAATTTCCATTTGCCCGACCGTGCCGCCTGGGGCCAGCATGAGGCGTACACCTGCTGGGTTCCCCTGGAGACCGCGGCAGAACAGCTGATTCCTCATCTGGTAAGCCGGCTTCCTTACGCCGGGGCCGGGTGTCTGTCGGCGGCGGCCGGTGGCGGTTTTGAATTGTCGCAACGATCGCGACACATTCTGCGCGAGACGGGACCGGAGACGACCCAGGATCGGGCCATCTTCTGCACCCGCGCATGGAAATCCTCCGACGTATCCCCCGCGGGCTGGACTCGCACCAACCTGATCTGTAAGGACTCCCAACGGTGTTCTTTCGGGATGTATCTGAGTTTTGCCGCGACCGGGTTACTGTTCCTAATTGTTAACGAAGGCCATCGCGTGGGGCGCGATGTGCAACTGAAGAACCCGGTAGCGGCGATGCGCGCGTTTTCGATCGACCCCTGGTGCAGAACGGCCGTTCCACTTGCCAACGGACGGCAGGCAACCTTGCTCGACATCCAACGCGCTTATGTGCACGAAGTCCAGCCGTATGTCGAAAGCGGCGATTTCCCGGATTGGACCTACGAGGCGTTCCGGCACTGGTCAGTCACGCTGGACGAATTGGAGCTCAATCCGCTGCAGTTGGCAAACCGCTTGGATCCGTACTTGAAATGGCAGATTTTTGATCGGCAGCTTGCTCGAGTCGGAATGGACTGGCACTCGCTGCGACAAGCCCTCCAAATGCTGTATCGATTTCGTCGGATTTCTACAGAGGATGTTCTGTGGGCTGTACTCGAAGGGGATGGATCCGAGTTGAGCGAGAAACTACGCACCGATTACGACCGAATTGCGAAACTTCCTGACTTTCGGCGAATGGACCCTGGTCACCTGGGGGTGGCCTTACGAATGCAAGCTCTTGAGCTGAGGTACCATGAGCTCGGCGGCCTGTTCGAGGAATTGGCAGCGGCCGGGCGAGTGGACGCTGTGGCGGTGAATCCGCAAGATGTGGAGCAAGCGGTGCACCAACCTCCGGATGGTGGTCGTGCCGCGTCGCGTAGTCGGATCATCACCAAACTGCACGGCAAGCCCTGGTCTTGCGATTGGCAGTACGTTGTGAATGCGAACATGGACGAGTGGTTTGACTTGCGGGATCCGTTCAGTCCCCATGAAACGGTGACGTCAGTGCCCGCAGATCTTTCTGTGGCGAAGTAGCCTGCGTCATCTCGGACCGGATCGGATAACGAGCTGTCCAGCCTGCCATCGTGCTCGCGTGACTTTTCCAGTTCACCGACGCTGACTGCGAGTCACTTCGGCCTCCCAATTCGCATACAGCGATTGCATTCGGCGAAAGGCCTTCGGTTGCTTGTGCTTCAGGTCGTTTGTTTCGGCAAGATCCGTGGCGAGATCGAACAGGTGCTCCTCTGAGCGTTCGGGCGTCTCCTTGATCAATAGTTTCAGCGATCCCTGTCGCGCGGCCTTCCACACGGTCGTGCCGCGCTCTTTTCGCCAGTACAATGTGCGGTCTGGTACGGGCTGGCGAGTTGCCACGCAGTGGATGATATCAATCCCGTCGAACGCCGTGTCCTTTGCTGGCTGGACGCCCGCCAGCCGGGCGATGGAGGTGGTGAAGTCGAACGTCGCACACGGCGTGTCGGATTCGATTCCGGCCGGGATTTCCGCGGGCCAGCGGACAATTCCCGGAACGCGGATTCCACCCTCGTAGGTCGTGCCTTTCGTGCCCGACAAGGGGTCGTTTCGAGCGCTGCGCGTGCCCCCGTTGTCGCTCGCGAAGATCACGACTGTGTCTGCTGCAAGACCAAGCTGATCCAATTCCGACAGTAGACGCCCTACGCAGGCATCCATCTGCTGGATCATCGCGATATAGACATTGGGCGGAGCCTTTCCCTGATTCCACAGCGGGGAGTCCAAGGGTAAGGGATCGGGCCGAAAGTCCTGTGGACCTTGGAAAGGTGCGTGGGGGCAAGTGAAGGGCACATACAGGAAGAACGGGTTGTCCCGTGGGCGCCGTAGAAACTCGATCGCCCGATCGGTCAGCAGGTCGGTGAAATAGCCCTCCCGCCGCACCGGCCTGCCCTGTTCGAACAGGTTGTAATAGGCCAAAGGGTCGAGGTAGTGAAAGTAGTCCATGCCGCCGCCAATGCAATAGAACGCTTCGTCGAAGCCATGCAGATGGGGCGCGAATTTGGGCTCGTAGCCCAGATGCCATTTGCCGGAGATGCATGTCGAGTAACCCGCCTGCTGGATGAGTCGCACAATCGTCTGCTCGGTGGTTGGCAGACCCAGGTCGTTCGTTTCGCGAAGCCGCATCGCGTGATCGTATCGGCCAACGTTTCCGGTTCCGATGGCGCAGTCCAATCCGCCCACTCGTTGCGGATACCGTCCGGTCAGCAATGCTGCGCGAGTTGGCGTGCACTCAGCCCCGTTCGCGTAGTGACTCGTGAATCGCACTCCCTGGCTCGCTAACCGATCGATGTGCGGGGTGTGAAGATCGGTTCGGCCATAGCATCCAAGGTCACCGTACCCGAGGTCATCAGCGAGAATCAGAAGAACATTCGGCCGTTCTGCGGTTGGGGCAGGTTCGGCAGCGGCGAGCACCCCAAGCAGAATCAAGGTGCCACGAGGAATTGCTGGCATAATCGTAATTCACCGGAAGACGGGGGGTGTGTTCACGGACCTTAATGCCCGTGCAGCGAAAACTCAGAATATTCGCTAGAAGTGGCGGATCGGAGCAATTATTCTACAGCATGGAACAAGGACAGACGGAGGGCGGGCGGAGGCTCGCGACGGGAGTTCGTGCGCCGCGGGTGGCGTCGCCAACAGTCGCTTTCGCCCTTGCTGGGACCGGAAGAGACCGGGTTGCTGCAAAATGCTTGAAATGTTGTTTTGTTTACTTTGAGGAGCGTACTGATGAAATGTCTTTCAGGTTCGTGGCGCGTGTGCGGATTGGCCGTCGTCGCCGTCCTTGTTCTCTGCATGGGACCAGCGTGGGCACAGAACATTACGAATGTCGTTGAGACAGGCGGAGACGGCGAGGAGACCGACACGATCGTGGCCCAGTGGACCGGTCAAACGTTTACGAACGGTGTGGCAGATGAGCCGATTTCGGGAACGGGTGCGGATGAACCGTACACCGTAGGTTTGTTTGTCGATTTGGCGCCGGCGTTCGTTGACCGGAACCACGCTTACACGAACGCTTCGGACACCGTCTCGATTCCGTCCTATCTGCTTGACGGCGAGTACATTATGTCCGGCAATGATAACCGCGATAATGCCGATTACAAGCTGGACGTGACCGTTGCCAATCCTTCCCGAGCTTACATGCTGATTGACAACCGACTGCCCGATGGCGAGAATTCGACGCCCCCGCAGTTAGGGGAAAATGCCATGCAGTGGATTCTGGACGATGGTTGGACCGCTGTCATGACCGGCACAAACCGCAACTCCGACATGATGTTGCCCGATGAGGTCGGCATCGACGAGGGAGCTGACGGTTCGATCAATCAATGGTACTCGATTTACTCAAAGGATGTCCCGGCCGGAACGTTCAGCCTGTTCCAAGCGGACAATGCGGGGCGCAATATGTACGGTGCCGTGGTTCAGGTCGTTCCCGAGCCCTCTTCGATCCTCCTGTTGGGTTCTGCGGGTCTGGTCCTTCTGAGCGCAAGGCGTCGACGGCGTCGCTGAGCAAGAATTGCGTGGAAGGGTAAGCATTCCCTTCCCGAGAGGCTTACGGTGAAGGGCTCCCTCTTCAACAAGAGGGGGCCCTTTCTTTTTTGGCAGTACGCAAGGATCGATTCGCGCAGCCGTGCGACCGTTAGCGGTTCTCGGGACGCAGCAACCACCGGTTCGGGAAGAATGGGTTGTTTGTTGCTTCATTTCGGGTAACACCGGAGCTACCCTGCGATAGAGGGTCTCTTTCTCTTACGCTCTTACGCGATCGAGAGAGCAAAGCAGATGGTTAGCCGTTTCGGTCATGTTGCCGCCATCGACGCCTTTCCACGCTGCGAAACGGAAGTCTAACTGTCGGCAGGGAAGTTCGTTTTCAGATTACGACCGGGACGAAGGAATATGAGTTGAAAGGCGATTTTGATAACAGCGGGCGGTCGACACCCGAGCGGGAGTCTCATCGTCGAGTCAGCGTCCTGTCCATGCGTGGCATTTCGCCGTGCATTTCGCGGTGCTGCGCTTACGAGTTCGAAGACGCGATTTGCGCGATGGAGGACGCCGACCTGATCACACCCCGTGCTGTGGAGCCGTCTCCCGGGACATCTTCGTCGCGAATCATACGGGGGCTCTCCAAAAGAAGTCCCTGGGTCATCTCGCGGAAACCCAAGGTGCAGCCGGTACGAGTTACGCGGCCCTATGACCTTGGAGTCGCCGTCATCCAGTCGCCACCCGATTTGGCCCAGTTGTGCACGATCCGGGGCTGGCGCGAAAACACACGACTGGCGGTCTGCTATGTCGAGGAGCTCTGGAGTGCATGGATTGAGCAGTATTCGAATCCACGGAGCCCGATTCATCTTTTTAAGGAATTCGATCACGTCTTCGTGAACTGCCAAGGAAGCGTCGAGCCACTACGGAAGATCATTCAGCGACCCGTGCACTACTTCGGTCCCGGGATCGATGCGCTGCGTTTCCGCCCCACTCGGAAGACCCGCTCCACCGATGTTTTCTATATGGGACGACGTTCCCCGGTCACTCACGACGCCTTAATTCGATTGCTGGAGAATCGGAAGATCACCTATGTGTTCGACAGTATCCAAGGACGGATCACGCACGACATTCGGCAACACCGCGAGCTGTTGGCCGGGACAATCCAGAATGCTCGGTATTTCGTTGTGCACCGGGCCAAAGCCAATTGCCAGGATCATACAGGTGGGCAAGAAGAACTGGGACTTCGGTATTTCGAGGGCGCTGCCGCCGGTGCTGTCCTGATCGGTTCGGCTCCGCGTTCGGAAGTGTTTCAGGAATACTTCGATTGGCCGGACGCGGTGCTGCCCATGGATTATGACTGTTCCAACGTCGCCGAAGTCCTGGCGGACCTGGACCGACAACAGGAGCGAATGGAACAGGCCCGGTACCGAAACGTGGTCGAAAGCTTGCGACGGCACGATTGGTGTCACCGCTGGTCCGAAATTCTCGACCAAGTCGGCCAGCCGGTCAGCGCAGGCGTCATGCAGCGGGCCCAACGCCTCGACGCCGCCGTGGACGACGTCGGAGAGCTGTTTCGAAGTTGTGTAACCGTTTGAGGTGTTCAGGCGAATCGTCAGGAGAATCAGGCGTGAAAGCAGTCATTCTAGCCGGTGGGTTGGGGACTCGGCTCGGCTATGAGACCGAGTTGAAGCCCAAGCCCATGGTGCCGATCGGCGGCAGGCCGATTCTTTGGCACATCATGATGCAATATTCGGCGGCAGGCGTGCGCGATTTTGTCATCGCGCTCGGTTATCGCGGCGATGTCATCAAGAAATACCTCCTGGAGTTCCGTGCTCTGCAGAGTGACTTGACGATCGACATGCGATCGGGAGAAGCGAAGCCGCATCGAAACGGCAGCTGCCCGGAATGGAATGTCCAGTTGATCGACACGGGGGAAAACACAGCGAAAGGCGGTCGTCTCCGTCGAGTGGCCCCGTATGTGGGCCACGAGCGTTTCTTTCTCGCCTGGGGGGATGGTGTTTCCGACTTAGACCTTCGCGAACTGCTGCGTTTCCACCTCGCGCACGGCAAGCTCGCCACCTTGACCGCCGTTCGTCCCCCGCGCGATTCGGTTACTTGGACCTCGACGGCGATCGGGTCTCCGTGTTTTCGGAAAAGGTACAAACCAAGGAAGGCTGGATCAACGGCGGAGTGTTCGTGCTCGAACCCGAAGTGCTCGATTACATCGATTCCGACGAGATGGAATGGGAAAAGGAACCACTGGAGCGATTGGCGCAAGATGGCCAGTTAATGGCCTATCGGCACGAATCGTTCTGGCAGTGCATGGATACCGTTCGCGAGATGAAACTGTTGCAGTCTCTTTGGGATTCTGGTCAACCAGCGTGGAAGATTTGGGAGTGATACCGTGCGCGTACTTGTGACAGGCCATTTGGGATACATCGGAACCGTTTTGACACCGATGCTGTTAGAACGCGGGCACCACGTTACCGGTCTCGATAGCGATCTCTACCACCCCTGTACCTTCGGGCGGGAAGAGATAATTGCACCTGTGCCGTTGATTCGCAAGGATATCCGAGACGTTTCGCGGGACGATGTCGAAGGATTCGACGCGGTGTTGCACTTGGCGGGTCTTTCCAATGATCCGTTGGGCGACCTGAATCCGGAACTGACGTTCGAAATCAATCATCTCGCGTCGGTTCGCTTGGCGAAACTCTGCAAGGAGGCGAACGTTTCGCGGTTCGTCTTTTCTTCGTCCTGCAGCAATTACGGCGCCGCCGGGGAGGCCCTGTTGGATGAAACGGCAGACTTTCATCCCGTGACGCCGTATGCGCAGTCCAAGCTATTCACAGAGCGGGATCTCTCGCAACTGGCCGATGAACAGTGGAGTCCCACGTTTCTGCGCAACGCGACCGCCTACGGTTTCTCCCCGCGAATCCGCTTCGACTTAGTCGTAAATAATCTCACCGCCTGGGCATTTACCACCGGAAAGGTTCATCTGAAAAGCGATGGGACGGCGTGGCGTCCACTTGTGCACGTCCGCGATATCGCGCGGGCCTTTCTTGCCGTGGTGGAGGCACGCCGGGAGGCCGTTCACAATCAGGCCTTCAATATTTGCGAGAGCCGCGAGAATTACCGGATCCGTGACGTCGCCACGCTGGTTGGTGAAGTCGTGCCGGGCTCCGAAATTGAATTTGGCGAGGGCGCCGGTACGGACACGCGAAACTACCGGGTCAGTGGCGATCGATTCGCTGCTGCCTTTCCCGAATTCCGCCCGCAAATGACCGTGCCGCAGGGGATCGAAGAGTTGTATCAGAAGTATCAAGAAATCGGCGTTCTCTTGGACGAGTTCGAAGGCCCGCGTTACAAGCGCGTGGCCTTCATTCAGCAACAGCAGGCAGCCGGACAACTCGGTTCCGATCTGCGGCGGTGCTTACCGGTGTCTTTGACGCAAGGAAATGAGCTTTATCAATCGCAGCAATCAACCGTAACAAGCCAGTCTTAAACGGTTGGCAAGGAGCAGGCATTTCTATGTCCACTGAGTTGTCGACTGAGTCGTCGTTTGCATCACGGTGTCATCAGGCAACCTGCCGATCCTGCGGCACCGAAGGCCTCCAAGGCATCCTGGACCTGGGCCAAATGCCACCGTCGGATCGTTTTCTTTCCGAGGATGAGCTGGATCGGCCGGAGGCAACGTACCCGCTGGAACTGGCCTTCTGTTCCGATTGCTCGCTGGTTCAAATTCTGGAAACCGTCGATCCGTCGAAACTGTTTGGAGCGGAGTACGTCTACCGTTCTTCGTTTTCGGACGCGTTACTGCAGCATTCGCGGGAGAACGCGCTCCATTTGATGCAGACTCGCGGACTGAATGGGACTCACCTGGTGGTGGAGTTGGCGAGCAATGACGGCTACCTGCTGAAGAACTTCGTGGAGCACAAGATTCCGGTCATCGGAATTGATCCCGCTCCGCAGCCAGTGGCTGCCGCGAATGCCGCCGGCGTACCAACACGATGTGACTTTTTCACGCGGGAACTGGCGAGAGAATTGGTCGCGGAAGGCCGCCGAGCGGACATTGTGATTGCGAATAATGTTCTGGCCCATGTGGCGGAAACGAATGGGTTCGTCGAGGGGATCGCGACGTTGCTCTGCGACGATGGGGTCGCTTCGCTTGAATTCCCTTACGTCCGTGATCTCGTCGAAAAATGCGAATTCGACACGATCTATCATGAACACCTCTGCTACTTCTCCTTGACGGCGCTCGTCCGACTGTTTCAACGGCACGGTTTGTTCATCAATGAGGTCTGGCGATTGCCGATTCACGGGGGCTCCTTGCGAATTCACGTCGAGCGAAGCTCGAAGCCGTCAGCATCCGTTCGGCGGCATGCTGGCGGAAGAAAGGTCACTCGGGGTGGACGGGTTCGGGTATTACGCCCGCTTTGCCGAACGCGTACACGCCACAAGAGACAAACTGATCGAGCTGACCACCCGGCTGAAATCCCAGGGATCCTCGATTGCCGCCTACGGCGCTGCGGCGAAGGGCACGATTCTCGCGAACTTCGCGGGCCTGGGGCCGGAGACGATTGACTTCGTCGTTGATCGCAACATCCACAAACAGGGGAAGTTTACGCCCGGGCAACACCTGCCGATTCGGGAACCTTCCGCCTTGATGAAACAGCGGCCGGACTACGTTTTGCTGCTCGTATGGAATTTCCAGCAGGAAGTCCTCAGGCAGCAGCAAGCCTACCGGGATGCAGGCGGAAAGTTCATTATTCCCATTCCATCTCCGGAGATCGTATGAGATACCCCAGTCCAACGAGGAGCGATGCTGTCGACGTCTCGTTTGATCGACAGCCGCTTCCCGACGCTGTTTGTCCCGGCTGTGGCCAGCGCGGATTGCAGCAGTTCTATTGTGTTTCCTCCCTGCCCGTCCACAGCTGCCTGCTGTTGAATTCGCGCCGAAGCGTTGCATCACCGGCGCGGGGAGTTGCGTCTGGCATACTGTGAGGGTTGCGGACTGATCACGAATGTGGCCTACAACCCGGCCGACCACCAGTATTCGGGACGGTACGAGGAGACCCAGGGTTATTCACCCACATTCAACGCGTTTGCCAAGATTCTCGTCGATCGGTTAATCGAGCAGTACGACCTGCATGGCAAGACAGTTTTGGAGATTGGGTGTGGGAAAGGGGAGTTTCTCGCCCGGCTTTGTCGCGAAGGCGAAAATCGGGGCATCGGCGTGGATCCCAGCTTTGTTCCAGGGCGGCTGGCACCGGAAGACGAAGCGCGGCTAGTCGTGCACCGTGAATTCTACGGTGCCCAGCACTTTCAGCAGACCCCCGATTTTGTCTGCTGCCGACACACGCTGGAGCATATCCCGAACGTCCGGGAATTCTTGTCTCTCGTACGCGAGGGTATCGGGTCCCGCCGGCAGGTCGGCGTCTTCTTTGATTTGCCGGATGTCCTACGAGTGCTTCGCGAAGGGGCGTTCTGGGACCTCTATTACGAGCACTGCTCCTATTTCACGCTCGGTTCGCTGGCGCGTCTGTTTCGCGCTGCTCGCTTCGATGTGCAGGACCTGTCCTTGGATTACGATGACCAATGGCTCATGCTGCATGCCTTGCCGGCCGATCATCCGACCGCAGCGAGCATGCGTCAGAAGGACGAACGGCAGGATCTGGAACAGGCGGTGAATGAGTTTGCCGCGCGGTGTGCCGCTGGCATGGATCTGTGGCGTGAGAGAATCCAACGTGTCGTTGACGACGGTGGACGGGTCGTTGTGTGGGGGTCCGGATCCAAGGGAGTCGCCTTTCTCGTGACCCTGGGAATCACGGACCAGATCGAGTTTGTCGTCGACATCAATCCCCGCAAGCATGGAAAATATATGCCGGGTAGCGGCCAAGAGATCGTTGGGCCGGAATTCCTCCGCGAGTATCGTCCGAGTCACGTGATTGTGATGAATCCGATCTACTGTGACGAGATTGGCCAAGAGTTGAAACACCTATCGCTGGACGCCCAGTTGTTGCCCGTATAGGAAAGCCGCCGAGTTCGACCGGGTCGCAACTCGTGGGGGTGCTGGATGCTTGACGATCTGCCTTGGGGGCGCTGCGCGAGCGGCGCTTCCTCGGCCGAAAGCCTTGGCGGTTGTCGCTCCGCCGCCGCAAATCACCAGCCTCGGGGCAAATCCTGCCGGCCCTCTACATCGGGTAGCAGTTTCCTGTAGCGTTTGGCCGTCCTTACCACAGCAAGCCGCTACGCTGCAGCCTTAGGGCGACAAAGCCGACTAGCAACCTCCGCTCCGACACTTCGGTCGATGTCGTCGCTGGGCTGTGCAGATTCCCATTTCTGGCCATTTGGTACGGCCTCGCACTAAGATCGACGTGAGAACCGTCGATCACGCACGAAATCGACCCCGAGAACGTCGGCGGTTAGCTATTGCCGATTCCAGGTGAAGCAATCGCCTCGGGCGAGCTGCACTTCACGTGTTTCTGTTCCGTAACGGATCTTCAGCGGATTCCCATTCAGCGAACGAATTGTTGCACGAGTTAACTGGTTATCCTTCCAATAAATGTCAACTTCAAAACCACCGCGTGCGCGGAGACCTTGCACGGAACCAGTCGGCCAAGCCTTGGGTAAGGCAGGTAACAGGTGCACTTCGCCGCCGTGGCTTTGCAGGAGCATCTCGGCCATGCCAGCCGTGCGCCGAAGTTGGCGTCGATCTGGAATTGGCGACCATTGAAGAGGTTGGCGGTCAGGCGGTGGATGACGTGATTGAGATTCTTGTGGGCACGATCACCATCGCCCGCGCGGGCCCACAAGCGAGATTCTCCATGCGCCGGGCCATCCGCCGGTGTCCCCCGTTGGATCAGTGATGTCCGCGCCGCCTCGAAGAGTTTTGGGGTATCACGCCGATTGATCTGGCTGCTTGGATACAAGCCATACAGGTGCGAGACGTGGCTGTGTTGATCCTCGGGATTGTCCCAGTCGACCCACCACTCCTGTAGCTGGCCGTGTCGACCGATCTTCATGGGCGATAGACGCGCTCGCGTTTCCGCCACCAGCGAGCGAAAGTCTTCATCGATATCCAGAATCTCGGACGCCGCAATGCAGTTGCCGAATAGATCGCGTAGGATCTGCATGTCGATGGTGGGGCCCGCGAAACCGATACCCCCGAGCGTCCGGTGCTGAGGCCGTCCCTTGTCCCGCCACCGTGGCTGTGCTCGGGTGACAGTGACGGTGATGTGATCAGGTAACCGTCCTCGTTCTCCACGAGAACATCCAGGAAGAACTCAACGGCTCCCTTGAGGATTGGATAAAACCTTCCGAGGTGCTCGAGGTCGCCTGTATAGAGATAGTGCTCCCATAGATGTTGGCAGAGCCACGCGCCCCCTGTCGGCCACATTCCCCACTGCGCACCGTCAACTGGCGCTGTGCCGCGCCAGAGGTCCGTGTTGTGATGAGCGACCCAGCCACCGGCTCGATAATGGACTCCGGCCGTATTCCTTCCCGGTGCCTGCAGCTCGCCGACCATCCGCAGCAGGGGCTCGTGGCATTCACTGAGATTACAGACTTCCGCCACCCAGTAATTCATCTGAATGTTGATATTGATCGTGTACTTGCTTCCCCAGGGCGGATTGATCTTATCGTTCCAAATGCCTTGTAAGTTCAGGGGCTGCGTACCGGGGCGCGACCCGGTAATCATCAGATAGCGGCCGTATTGGAAGACCTGTTCGGCCAGAAGTGGATCGGCGCGGCCCGCGACAACTCGCTGGAGCCGCTGGTCGGTTGGCAAACTCCCATTCTCCACCTTGCCACCAAGGTCGATCGCCACGCGGCCAAACAGCTTCGAATGGTCATCCACGTGTCGCCGGTAGAGCTGTTCGAACGATTTGCCGTCAGCGCCGGCCAGATGGCCTTCGACCTTCTTCGCTGGATCCCCGCTGACGTCCTGGTAGTCGATGTAGCTGGTTGCCGCCACGTAGACAATCGTAACGGCGTCGGCCTCCTTGACGGAGATCTTCTCGCCGTCGGCCGCAACCGTTCCGCCATCGGCCGCGACTTTGACCCTCGGCCGCGAACTTCGAGCCCGTCCTTGTCCCACGGCCCGATCAACCGGACTTCTTCACGCGGCCTGAGATGCCCGTGTCATCGATAGCGTATCGCTGGAGATTGTTTGGGACTCGAAGGCATGCGGGCTCGTCATCGACAGATCCAAGGTGATCTGCCCAGGCTTGTCGCATTCAAGACGCACGACAATAGCCTGGTCGGGATGCGATGCGAAGACACGGCGCGTGAAGCGTGCATCGGCAACACGATAAGTGACCGTGCTCACAGCGTTTCGCATATCGAGCTCGCGGCGGTATTCGCTCGGCTTCTGGCCCGTGGGGAAATCGAGAAACAGATCACCCAGCGGCATATACGTTTGCTGGTATTTGTGTCTGCCCAGCATCTTCTGAGCAGTCGCCTCTGCTTCGGCGTACTCGCCTCGTGAAGAGCTCTCGAACCGTGGCAAGGTCCGAAAGGCTTCCGGGTTGTCGTAGCAATGGGGACCGCCGCTCCAGAGCGTGTCGTCGTTCAGTTGTAGGTGCTCCTGCTCGATCCCGCCGTAGACCATGGCCCCCAGTCGTCCGTTGCCGATCGGCAACGCATCGGTCCACTCGGTTGCAGGCTGCGTGTACCACAATTTCATCGCATCGCTTGAATCACCTGGAGCGGTCGCCTGAAGCTGCACGGCGTGAGCACACAAGGCCCCAAGGCACAAACGTAACCACGCTACTCGATAGGATTTCGTTTCCAACGGTGTCATCATTGTGCTTGTCCTTCTTCTTGTTCAATGCTTCCACTTCGGTGAACTACCCACCGATAACCCCGCCGTCCTTGCGGTTGAGCAGGTACGCATCGGTCTTTCCGGAGGAACGATCGGATTCGAAGACTACGCCGCCTTCTCGCCCACGTATTGGAGTCGCACAGCGACCGAGTTCGGCCATCGACAGTTATTGTAAGAGGCTGGGCACGTACGACCGAGATTCCAGGCCGTCATCCGTCTGCGTGAAGCGCGAGTCGACGTCGTGTCTGGAAGTGAATCGCTCGACACGGTATTTCTGGCCAAGAACCTGATCTTTGTGGTGGGCGTCGCTTTCAGTTCTTTCAATAAGACGTCCTTTGGCGACGGCCGCCGCCATTGGGCATCGCGCCGGTCTGGCCGATAAAGTTCGTGAGGAAACGTGACTACTTGCCGTCTTCGACGCGTGTAGTAGACGTCCTTGCTTCCCGGCCGTGCCGCAGTGAATAGATGTTCAACTGCAGGGCCAGCCGGTGATCCACGCCTTGCTGAGATCGGCGCGGGAAACTCCGCAGGTCCGATTGAACGGCCAGTTGGTGGATCCCACCTACAACAATCAGGCGGAAAACCTCTGGTTGTCATTGCGGAAATAGTAAGACCATGATTTTGACTTGACCGACCCGAATCTTATGGAAGAAACACCAAAGGGTTTGCAGGTTTCTCAGCGCAACAACAGGAGAACGCGGCATGACACGACCACTAGTCTGGTTGGCAATAGGATGGGCGGCGGGATGGAGTGCCTCGGCTCAGGCGGAAATAGAGATTCTACAAGCGGCCTATTCGGCGGCGAAGGGCATCGGTGCCGAGGCGGGCGTGATGCGCCGGGATCCGAGCGATATCATCAAGGTCGGCGATCTGTATTACGTTTGGTATTCGAAGGGTAAGATTGCTCCGGGATATGATGCGACCGTCTGGTACGCGACCTCGCCAGATGGCCATACATGGACAGAACAAGGAATGGCTCTTGCGAAAGGCAGGCCTGGAAGCTGGGAAGGGGCTAGCGTCTTCACTCCCAACATTCTCGTTGCCCAGGGGCGCTACTGGCTGTTCTACACAGGTACTTCCCGGAAGTTTCACAAGCCCTTTCATCCTGATTCGAAAATCGGCATCGCGGTATCGGATTCGCCCGATGGTCCCTGGGAGCGTCTCGCTACCAATCCGGCTTTGAGAAATAGCGACAATCCGGAGAGCTTCGACAGTCACTTGGTTGATGACGCCTGCTTGATCGTGCGTGGCGGACAATACTGGTTCTACTATAAGGGCCGGCAATTGGGAAAAAGTCCCGGGCAAACCAAGCTTGGGGTTGCCGTCTCCGATAAGCCGGGTGGCCCCTATGTCAAGTATGCCGGCAACCCCGTTATCCCCGGCAATCACGAAGTGCTGGTGTGGCCGCAGGGCAAGGGTGTTGCGGCCATGATCGGTACCACTGGGCCGAAAGAAATCACACGGTCAATCCAGTATGCGGAAGACGGACTTCACTTCTCAAAGACGCATCAAGTGATCGATGTGCCTCTCGCAGCGGGCGCCTATCGTCCGGAAGCTTTTACCGATCGTGGCTTGGGCAAACAGATTGAGTGGGGCGTGCACATCGGGAAACGCGAGGGTTTTCTCCCATTTATCGAGCGTTTCGATCTCGTCAAATCAGAACGCGGTGTCCACAAGAAAAGATGAGGATAGCAACCGGAGGAATGCGATGGGCTGAGCTACTGTGCGAAAGATCGGCAATCGGTCAGCCCGATCCAGACGTTGTGTTCGCCGAGGGACAGTTCTATCTTGGGACCCAGCAGAAGACCGACTGCTTCAGCCCCGGTCCGGGGGTGGAATCCGTCGAGGCTCATATCGGAGTCGATATCGACAAAGAGGAGAAACACGAGTCAAACATCCAGAACGATACCGTTTCTCCTTTGGCATCTGTCTGTTTCAGACGCAAGTCACGGTGGCCGCGACACCTCGCTACGACGGCCGTTGGGAGTCACTCCAGAGAATCCGGCTTGCACGGTTTGTTGATGGCAAGATCGGCGTCTGGATTCATTGAGAAATTTCATCGGCCGCCGATGAGAACCGTCCCAACGATGGATCACACTACGGGCTCCGAATGTACTCGGTTTCCGGACGGTGCCAGTTTGCCAAGGAATAATGGCAGCCCGGCGAATGCCGTCCCGGCAGGCTTGGCCGTTTCCCGGCGATATCGCGTTGAAACTCGGTCTGATCCATGACATCCGAGTTCGTCAGGGCCGAGGGGCACTTGCAGAATCCATCATGATGTTTGGTCGTGAAGACGAGGTACTTGGCCCCGCCCTCTTTGGCAATTCGCAACCATTCCATGGAATCGGAGTCGACCGGATGGAAGCACGAACCGCGGCCTGTAACCTTGAGTCGGTGACGTACCGCATCTACCCCCGTCACGCTCGGACGCTCCAAAGCGGATAAACATTCCGAAGCTCAATCGCGGAGCCAATCCATCCGATAATTCGACACTCAGCGTAAGCCACAATGTGATCACCAACAGCATAAATGCAACGCAGGCGGGTTCTTGGCGATGACGGTATCCATCTGCCCGCCGCGCATCCGGTCACCGATGAACATAGCTTCAAAATCGGCAAGGTGACAACTAGTATCGAACACCAGTGTTCACGCAGTGGTGAGCTGAAAGGCGACGCGATGGAACGATTCAGGGACATCCTCTTGAAACGAGGAATGTACCGAGGCACGTTAAACATTTCGCCAGCTTCAAGAAGACTCTGTACCAACGCGTAGCGGAAGCGATATCTGACGCGAAATCGCACCTCGCGAAATCACCACGTACAGTGAGCATTACAGGCAGGGATGGTGAAAACACGATTCCCCAACTCCCAAGACTGCTCAGAGAGAATTTGCTCCCACGACACCGGAAGTCAGCGCGTATGGGATGAGAAATACGGCGTTTTTCCCTCACGGGAGAGCGTTGGCCCGGCGGGGACTACTCTTCGAAGCTATTTCCGGTCAAGATTGTGGAAGATCAGTCGTTCCTGGACTTGATTGGCATCGTGCTCGAACTGGCCTAGGATCCACTTCGGAGGGAGAAGCCAATGGATTACAAACGGTACCTGTCGGAAGTGTGTATCGGTCTGGCGACGATCTTACCGCCATGGCTGGCACTCAGCGCGTGGAGCGGGTCCGTCACTGCTCAAAGTGGCCTGCATTTTCGCCATCATTTCGTCGACCGCGATTTGCCCGGCTCCGCATGGGCACAGACGGCGGTGGCGGACCTGGATCGCGATGGACGGCTGGATTACATCACCGGCAAGAGTAACGCGGAGATCCGCTGGTACCGCATGGAACGCCCGGATCGATGGGTGATGCACCCTTTGGGGGAACGGTCCCCTTCTGACGTGGGGGGTGCCGTAATGGACGTCGACGTCGACGGGTGGATCGACTTCATCGCTGGCGGCGCGTGGTACCGCAACTCTGGTGAGCCGCGCACGAAGCGATTCGAACGCATTCCATTCTGTGACCAGGTGAACGCGGTGCACGATCTCGTCCTAGCCGATCTGGACGGGGACGGTCGGCGAGATGTGATCAGCATGTCCGATAAGAACAACCTCCGTTGGTATCGGATCTCAAGCGATCCCCGCACACTGTGGAAGCGATCCGACATTGGCCCGTCACTGCATGCAGGAGTGGCCGTGGGGGACTTGGATGGGGACGGGGACCTGGATGTCGTGCGGTCCAACACTTGGTTTGAGAATGCGGACGGTCAAGCGCAAACATGGGAAACGCATCCGAACATTCCCTTCGGCAATCCGAATTCGCCCTATCCGCTTGCCACACGGTGCGTGGTGCTGGACGTCGACCTCGATGAAGATCTTGATCTGGTGATGACGGAAAATGAGATCCGGGCCGGTCGGATTGGCTGGCTGGAGAATGCCGACGGCCGCGGTGGGACGTGGCAACTGCACGAACTGCCGGCAAACGACGATTCCGCGCGAGGCGCGTATCACTCGTTGATTGTGGCCGATTTCGATAACGACGGCGATGCCGATGTGTTTACTTGCGAAATGGAAGGGATTCCCGGCGCCCGATCGCCGCGCTGGTTCATTTGGGAGAACCTGGATGGCAAGGGGCAACAGTTCGCAGAGCGTGTGATTTTGGATGCGAACCTGGGTGGGCACGATGTGGTTGCCGCAGACTTCGACAGCGACGGTGATCTTGACCTTGTGGGAAAACTCTGGCGTCCCCGCAGTGACAACGCCAATCAGGGCCGGAACCACGTGGACTACTTGGAGAATCGATTACTATCGCCACCGGTGAAAACAGGCAATTGAACGAACGTTGCCTACATCCGGTTGCCAGGGGGCTGCCCGTTGCCGGAAGATAGTGAGTCATCGCGTAGGCAGTCCTGAGGAGTGATGCGAGTTCGATCATGAAAATTATCGTCGTCGGTGCCGGGGATGTGGGGCACCACATTGCCGAACGCCTTGTGCGGGAACAACACGAAGTCACGGTGATTGAGCAGGATCCGGCGACAGCCCGTGATCTTCGAGGCAAGCTGGATGCGCTGATTCTCGAGGGGAGCGGGGCGAGCATTGAGGTGCTGGAAAGGGCGGGCATTGCTGAGGCTGGCCTCTTCATTGCCGTGACAAATCAGGATGAAGTGAACCTGATCGCCTGCATGTTGGCCAACAATCATAATGTTCCGCGAATCGTCGCTCGAATCAGGACCCTTCAGTACTCGAAACGCGAATGGAAGCGCAATGTCGAGAAGCTGGGAATTGACCTGTTGATCAACTCGGACAGCGTCGTGGCAGAAGAAATTGTCCACGCCGTTTCGTACACGGCCGCAGCGGAGGTGGCGGAGTTTGCCGGCGGGCGGGTCGTATTCCTGGGGTATCCGATCGGAGTCAACAACCCACTGATCGGTATTTCCATGCGGACCTTGGGCGAAATTCGCGGACTGTATCGGATGATTGTGACCGGGATCAGCCGCGACAGTCGCACGATTATTCCGCACGGCGAGGATGTCGTGGAGCTCAATGATACGCTGTATTTTGTTTGTAATAAGCGCGACCTGCCGGCGATCACCGACCTGTTCGGCTTTGAAGAACGGGAAACCAAAAACATCTTTGTACTGGGTGGCAGCCGCGTCGGCAGCGAAGTTGCCGCGCGATTGGCCGCGATGAGATATCGAGTGAAGATTGTCGAACGGGATCCAGAGCTCTGTCAGGAATTGGCCGCCAAAGTGGATTCGGTACGCGTATTCAACACCACGGGGACGGACATCGACACGTTGATTAACGAAGGGTTAGATAGCTCGGACGTCTTTATCGCCGTCACCGATGATGATGAAACGAATATCCTTTGCTCGTTGCTGGCCAAACGACATGGCGCAAAGCGAGCAATCGCGCTGGTGAACCAACCCAAATACGTTTCATTGGCTCCCACGCTGGGGTTGGATGTGTGCATCAGCGCTCGTCTGGCCACGGCTGCGGAGATTCTCAAGTACGTCCGTCGCGCGGAAGTCGTCAGCATGGCGGTGATTGAGCGGAGTGATTCGGAAGTGATCGAGTTCCTCCCAAGCGCGGATAATCCTGCCCTCGGGACACCACTCAAACAACTGAATATGCCCGAGGGAGCGATCATCGGCGCCATTTTGCGCTCAGACGAGGCGATTGTGCCGACCGGCGATGACCAACTGCTGGCCGGAGACCATGTCGTCGTCTTCAGTTTGCCGGAAGCCGTTCCTCAAGTCTCCAAGTTTTTCTCCTAATGCCATGAACTTCCGACTGACGCTGCGTGTTCTCGGCGGCTTGATGATGTTCCTTGGCGTCATGTTACTGACGCCCATTCCGTTTGCGCTGTGGTACCGGCCAGAGGGGACGCTGCACGATGGTGGGCTGTGGGCCTTCTTGGGCTCGTCACTGGCGACATTCGTGGCTGGTGGGGTGGCCTATCGGTTCGTCAACGCGCAAGGCGATATGACGTACCGCGAGGGTTTCGGCGTGGTTACATTTGGCTGGATTGGCTACGCTCTGTTCGGGTCCCTGCCCTATCTGATGGTCGAAGCGCCCGGGATATCCACGCCGGCGGATGCTTTTTTTGAGGCGATGTCGGGGTTTAGCACGACCGGTGCAACGGTCTTGATCGAGCCCGATACGCTTCCGAAGAGTCTTCTCGTCTGGCGCTCGATGACCCAGTGGTTGGGCGGCATGGGGATGATCGTCTTGAGCCTGGCGATCCTGCCGTTTCTGGGTGTTGGCGGTATGCAGTTGTTCGAGGCCGAGGTGCCGGGGCCGATTAAGGACCGCTTAAGCCCGCGAATTCAAGACACCGCCAAGGTCCTGTGGGTGGTCTACGTTTTAATCACCGTTGCCGAATTCGTACTGCTGTGGGCCGGTGGGATGAACGCTTTCGAATCGTTCTGTCACTCGCTCACCACGATGGCCACCGGCGGGTTTTCAACTCGCGCTGCGAGTGTCGCAGCATACAACCGGTACATCCAGAGTGTCGTGATCGTGTTCATGTTCCTGGCTGGAGTAAACTTCTCGCTGCACTATCAAGCACTGCGGCGCGGTACGTGGCGTTACTGGCCCAGCGAAGAATTTCGGTTCTACCTGGCGATTACCGTAACCTCGGCGCTGTTGATCACGGGGCTGCTGATCATGGATCCGAGCCTGCCCGGCAACCCACTGGTCAAACTACAGGACGCTACATTCCAAGCTGTTTCTCTGCTGACCACGACCGGCTACGCCACAGCCGATTACGAAAAATGGCCGGCGATGGCGCAATATATTCTCGTGGCCCTGATGTTTGTCGGCGGTAGCGCCGGATCCACCGCCGGCAGCATTAAGGTCGTTCGCATTCTCTTACTTCTGAAACACGCCTTTCTGCAGATCTCGCGACTCATCCACCCGCGGGAGATTCGCATCCTGCGTCTCGACCAGCAACCCGTCTCCGGGGAAGTGATCCAGAGTATCCTGGGTTTCATCGCACTGTTCGTTACCGTCTTCGTGTTTGCCTCCGTTATCATGGCCGGTCTCCTGCCGCCGAATGCGGATGGTAGCGCCGACCTGTTGACCGCGGCAACCTCCGTCATATCCGCATTGGGCAATGTTGGACCGGGACTTGGCACGGTCGGGCCGACGGAGACCTTCACCTCGATGCCCATGACGGCGAAGCTTCTGCTCTCGCTCTGCATGCTCGTTGGCCGACTCGAGGTCTTTACCGTCCTTGTGCTGTTCTTCCCCTCCTTCTGGCGGAAGTAAGAAACAAGAAGGGGACGGGCGCAATCCTGTTCGGCACACGCGTTGTAGGATGGGCCAAGGCGAGCGCATCGCGCGAGTTGCTCCCGAAGGGACCGAGCCACGGCTCACCAGCATCCGACACGGTTTCTCGAACATCCGCATTCGGTCCGGATTGGTTCAATGCGCGCTGTGCCAGACCGTCGCCGCATTCTGGTGGGCCAACGCTCGGCTTGTTCTCCGCAATCCGCCACATCTTGGACTCGCTAGGGCCCACACTGCAACTGGCTGAGCAAGTCCCGTGCCGAACGGGATTGGGACCGGCGTCGTTTTCGTTTCGTTTCCGTTCCTGCCGGGCGGATCTGCCCTCCGCCAACGAGGACAACCCGCGTCCCCTTTGGTGTGGCGATTTATTGCTTCCGGCGGAAGAAGATCAGCGCCAGCCCGCCAACGGCAAGCAACACCGAAGTGGTTGGCTCCGGAACGGCCATGTACTCCACGGCCTGCAGGAACATCTGCGCACCATCGGGGGAAAGGTCATAGATCCCCGCCAATCCCCAGATTCTTCCTGGCGGCCGCGGTTACTTCGATCAAGGCATCCGGATGATGTCCTGACTGAGAAATCAACGTTCGAGCCTGCCCGATGAAGGCCGACACGGGCTCTGACTATCGAGTGCTCCGCACTCGGTACCTTGCGATGGCCAGGAAAGAAACGGCCAGGAGCAGGATTCCCGGTGGCTCCGGTACGACAGCGGCCAGTGCGTATTCCGCAAGAATTGCGTGAACCGCCGCGGTTGGGTGCAGATCGTCCCAGAAGAAATAACGATCCGGATCGCTCACAATGAGGCTCGCATCGTACGAAGAATCACCAGGCTCCAGCCCCGGTGCTGCGGGGTCCGTCACATTGACGAACCCAAATGCCCCAGGATCGGTCATGACTTCGTTGACCAGTCCCGCAACGTCCAGCCGGAAGATGGTCACGTTTGGGTGAGATGTCTCCACACCGTCCAGGGCAACAGACAATGCGCTGTTGAACTCGGAAGTGAGTTCGTTCATCGTCGCTGCCTGCACTGGATCACCGTTGAACCGCGGCGTCACACCTAACGGTGGCAGATTAAGCACCAAGAGCCTTTCGGCCTGTGCGGCGATCAGTCGTTGGAGATCCGCAACCAGATTGCCGACTGGCAAGCTGACGTCGAGGTTTCCGTCCAACAGATCGTTTGCACCCGCAAACACAACGGTTAACGCATTGGGGTCAACAGCGTCGCGGGAAAGAAATTCATCGACCTGTTCGTCGATGTCATCGATGAACAATCCTCGGAAGCCATCGGTGCCGGCGGTTTGTGCCCCTCCGAACGCATAATCACCGCCTCCAGCAGTACTCGGCGTGAGCGTCCCGAACCCAAGTTCGATGGAAAGCCGTTCGGCGTAAACGGGGCCATTCGAAAACCGCCCATCGAAATAGGCGGGTCCCGGCAACAGGCCGACAACATTGTGCGAGACGTTCCCCACGTCTGACAGCGAATCGCCAAACACATACAGATCACTGAATGGCCCCGCCACCAAGGGATGAGCCAGGAGGATGAGAATCAAGAAGCCATGCACACAAGCAAGTGGTCGCTGCACCGGATCTCCTACCTTGGGTGACCGGTCGTGGCGTCCGACGGTCGATTTCGTTTGTCGATTATCGGCAGCGCAGCCCCACGGCCGGGGTGACAAGCGGGCTTCTCCGAAGGAATCTTGCTGCCCGCGGTTCATTTGTAGTTCCATCACAGATAGTATACACGTCGTTGAATCGATCTCCGCAAGGATGGTGTGGGAAGTTGTCGAGAACGGGTTGCCAACCCCATACCCAGCGACACCGATGATTTCCTGCGGCGTGGCAACGGGTCCTCCGAAAGCAACGCGAAAATCGGAATTTGCCCGGACCTCTGTTGGTCGTCCTGGCTCATCAACTGCGCCGCAGTCCGTAGGATTGGCCTGATGGGGTTGGGCGTGGCACTATGAAACGTGACGTTTCCCGCCGTGAGGCACTTCGGTCGATGGGCACCGCCTCATTGACCTTCACGATCCTGCCTGCGAGTTCAGCTCGCACCTACGCAGCCAATCAAAAGCTCAATATCGCCCTGGTTGGCTGCGGCGGGCGCGGTAGCTGGTTCGTACAAGCGATTCCGCAGATCGGCGAAAACATCGTTGCTCTGTGCGATGTGAACGAGCAGCGGGCGGCTGAGTCGTTCCGCAAATTGCCCCACGTGTTGAGATTTCATGACTATCGAAGAATGCTGCAGGAACGGGACAAAGAAATTGACGCCGTGATTGTGGCGGCGCCGGATCACATCCACGCGCCATGCGGCATCCTGGCGATGAAGATGGGCAAGCATCTGTATTGTGAGAAGCCGCTGACGAACAACGTGCAGGAGGCTCGCCGGATGCGGCACGTCGCCCAAGAAACCGGTGTCGCCACGCAGATGGGCAATCAGGGGACGGCCACGCACGCTTTCCGAGAGCAGGTGGAGATCGTCCGTTCGGGTGACCTGGGCGAGATCCGGCAGGTCCTAGTGTGGAACGCCAGCGGAGGTGGAGGCCCGCAGCCCTTGCCCGAGAATGAGATGCCAATTCCCGCAGTACTTGAAATGGAACCTCTGGTTGGGACCGCGGAAGCTGCGACCGTACCATCCCACATGGTGGACCCAATGGCACAACTGGCGCGAATTCGGTACCAGCCAACTGGGCAACTGGTCGGTTCATTCGACCAACATGCAGTTTATGGCGTTCCACGCGTTTGACTTGTGGTATGACGACAACATTGGCGGTTGAGCAACGGACGATTCGGATTCGGGCGGATGTGTCGCAGATCGACCGAAATCGGTTCCCCGCATGGGAAATCATTGACTACGAGGTCCCGGCTCGTGGTCGCTTGCCGGCGTACAAGGTCTCCTGGCTCAACGGAATGAACGCACCGGACTTTCGCGAGACGATCGAGCGGCCATTGGGCCATCGGCTGAACGTAGGTGGCCCCGGACCCTGGTTGGAACACGCAGGCTGCCTGGTGGTCGGTACCGAAGGTACCATCTACTCCACCGGCCACAATTCGACTTACACATTGCTGCCAACCGACAAGTTCGCGCGACTACCGGAAACCCGATCCCACATTACCTCGCCACGGCAGCCACGAACGAGAATGGCTGGACGCATGTCGGGGTGGTCCGAAGGCGATGTCGAACTTTGATTACGGGGCGGTTCTGACCGAGTTCGTTCTTTTGGGAAATGTCGCAACGCAGTTCGACCGGCCCATCGATTACGATCCGGTGACGATGCAATGTGTCGGCGATGACGAAGCAACCGCGGCTCTTGCGCGTGAACATCGCCCGGGGTGGGAGATTTCCTGAGCGGGACCGCCTATGCATGAAAGATGCCGTTTGAGTGCGACGCATGTGCCCCCGCGTGAAAAGTTGCTTCGCTGGCGAACACCGTCCGCGGATACCATTCTGCCAGTTCGACCCTGAGCGTGCAGTTCTGTACCGGCGACCACGTCGCTCTCACCCAGCGGTTGCAGAATCCAAGAAGGTCACAGCCTGTGCTAATCCGCACACATAGAGTGCTCACGGGCGCATGCGAGTGAAGACCATCGAGCTGTCATTTGCACAGCAAATGGAATGAACAGTGCAACCGTCTGGATGCAGCGAAGGCCTTCACCGACAGAAAGTGGAAATCTGCACCCATCGGATGGAAAATGACTCCCAATGACATTCTGCCGATTCGAATTTCCAGTTCGACAATTTGGTTTGGTGCACGACGGAACCTCTCACGATGAAGCCGGTTAAGACACGTCACCGACAACATGGATTGAACGAAAAAGCACCGCCGCGGCCGACCGCGGCGTCTGTTATGACGCCTCATGGTTCTGTTTCTTGAGTGTTTTGTACCCTGGCTTTTGCCTGCCTGGGATTCGGCGACCAGAAAAGGCACGTGGCCGGAAACTCTCCATCAGACGGCCGAAATGATCGGGCCCCGTTGGTCGCTGGCTTGTCTGTCGCGCGGCATGCCGTTTGCCTATGAGGAATCGACGGTTGCGCGGTTTCATTGCGGTTGCCTGTAGCGTCCCGATGGCGGGACGAATTAAGAGCGGTTTTCGAACAACGGTCTTGCTGCAATCCTGCTGAGTTGTACATCCGCGGCCTGTTCTCGCAAGCTCTTTTCGCGGCAGCGGCGAATCCGCCGGTATAAACTTGGCGAGCGCGTGGCATTGAGGCCATCCTACGCGGGCCGATATCGGTGCCATTCGCAGATGTGGAGGAGTGGGCGCGTGCGACGTCGGATAGCACAGCAGGATGAAAAGCTTCTGGCTTCACGGTCCGCGGGCCGTCGTGAAACCGATGACTCCGCAGCAGATTTCTTGGAGCGGTTGCGTGATCGGGTGAAGCGATTGGTTGCGCGACGCGTGAACCGGCGGATGCATGCGCGAGTCGATGCATCGGATGTCGTCCAAGACGCCTTTCTATATCTATCGCAACATTGGCCCGGCTTGTCACGGGTAAATAATGAAGAGCAGATATTTGCTGCTCTTCGCCAAATCGCATTCGAACGGGCGGTCGACGCGTACCGTCGTCATATTCGGGCGGCACGCCGTAGTGTGCTTTGCGAGGTATCGTACGATCGGCCGATCAGTGGCGGATCGCGCGATTGCCTGAAAAACTTTCTAGTTGGTTCGTCAAGTTCACCGAGCGGGCAACTAACACGCCGAGAATCGGCGCGGCAGCTACGCGCGTGCGCTCGAGAGACTCTCGGAGCCGGATCGAGATCTCCTCGTGCTCCGGCACATTCGGGGACTGAGCGTCGAGGAGATATCCGCCATTTATCGCACGAGTCGGACGGTGGTTACCACGCGTCATTTGCGAGCGTTGAGGTGCTTGCGGAGAATTGTCACTGCCGGCTGAT
This sequence comes from uncultured Planctomycetaceae bacterium, assembly GCA_963776055.1. Lineage (GTDB taxonomy): Bacteria > Planctomycetota > Planctomycetia > Pirellulales > Pirellulaceae > CAVZLD01. The sequence continues at coordinate 363,586 of CAVZLD010000004.1, forward strand.
AGCCGTCGAAAGATCGGACTGCACCATGCCGTTGGGAAGAAGCCGGACGCGAAAGTTGGCGGAATTGGTCGAAGATGCAACGGATACACTGCGTCACGAGCCGCAAGTTGCGGTCGATCGCATCGTGGCGGGTGATCCTGAAGGGGGGACGGAGCTGGGAGACTTGCTGTCGTTGTGTCAAAGCTTAAACAGGCTGGCCGATGACGAAGCGGCGCAAGCGTCCTCGAAAACGACCGCTGCTACACCCGAATGGGAAGCCGCGGTTGGTCCTCTGGACGATTTTCACATTCTTCGTGAAATTGGCCGCGGTGGCATGGCAGTTGTCTACGAGGCCGTACAGCGGACGCTTGGTCGCCGCGTGGCCCTGAAGGTCCTGCCCATTAGCATGGCAGTTAATATCAAGAATCAACGACGCTTTGCGCACGAAGCACAAGCTGCTGCAGCGTTGGATCATCCGCATATTGTACCTGTCTACACAGTGGGGATGTCTCATGGATTCCATTATTACGCAATGCGGTTGATTTCGGGGCAGAGTCTCGCACAGCTCATTGCGCATTCGCGGCAGGAGAGCGTGGGAGTACGACCGTGCGCGTGGCGAAGTAACCGTTGCCGATTTCGCCCGCCGAAGTTACGTTTTGACAATCTGTCGTCCGTGATGAAGTGTGTTTCCGGACCCGATTCCAGCATGGTGGCCAGGCTTGGCGTACAGGTTGCGAATGCGCTGCATTATGCTCATGAGGCGGGAGTCATACATCGCGACATCAAGCCTTCGAATCTGTTAATCAGTGATACCGGTCACGTGTGGTTGACGGATTTCGGGTTGGCATTCACGACCAGTGTTGCCGACCTGACAGACACCGGTGATGTGATCGGTACGCTGCAATACATGTCGCCTGAGCAGGCGCACGGTAGGCCGTTGGCCATTGATCATCGTACGGACATCTATTCGCTGGGACTGACACTCTACGAAATGCTTACGCTTTCACCCGCCCGTCAATGTGCCGACCGGCAGGACCTGTTGCGGCAGATTTCTCGCTATCCGCCCCCATCCCCGCGGCGGATCAATCCGAACGTTCCCCGCCCCTTGTCGGCGATTGTGGTCAAGGCGATGGCTGAGAAACCGGAGGACCGCTACGCAACGGCCGGCGAAATGGCGGAGGATCTACGGCGCTTCCTGCGGCACGCACCGGTGAAGGCTCGCCGGGGAGTCTGGGTTGAACGTGTCGTCAAGGCGTACCGACGGCGATCGATCATGATTCGCACGACGCTCTGGGGCATTCCAGTTGTGACGGGCACATTGATCCTCGGTTCCCTCGTGTTTCAGGCGCAAGAATCGGCCCGCGTCGCAAGCCGCCACGCGCGATCCTCTCAAGAAACGGCTGACCGTCGAGTGTTCGATGTCGAACAGCAAATGGAAAGTATCGTGGAAAATCTCGCGGGGCTCACCTCGCTGTGGATGGCGTGTTCGCCACGCTGACCGAGGAAATGGTGAAAGTGCCGCAAAGTGATGAAATCCAACATTTGCAGCTGGAAAAGATCGTTCGTTTGTACGAAACGCTTCTGCAGGTTTCACCCCATGAGAGTTCGCTTCGCCACGATCTGGCATTGGGCCTGAACCGTCTGGGGGAAATCCATCACCGCCTGGGTCTGGTTGCGGACTCACAGCAGACATGGCGGCGATCCTGTGAACTCCTTTGGCAACTAATCGCCAACGCGCCCGAGGAAACCGACTACCGGAAGACGCTTGCGCAGAATCTGGATTATCAGTTTCACCTTTTTCTGCACGACGTTGGTCGCCCGTGTTCCGCCGAGTATCTGGTTCGCCAACGGATGGATCTGCTGCGGGAGCTGATCGGCGACCTTGCCGGTGACCTGGATAGCCAACGACAGCTGGCCTTGGCTCTCACAGCGTACGGGGAATTGTTGTCGCAATCAGGGCGAATGTCGGCCGCGACAGATCAATTGTTGCAGGCACTGGAGCTCTGGCGGCGGATTTCCGAGAAGAGTGCCGATCCGTGGCGCGATGCGCCGCAGATGGCCCGGACTCATCAGCGTTTGGGTACCGTGCAGATGCAGCAATGCGAGTGGGACCGGGCTGCGGGTCAACTCGGCGAGGCCCTGCGACTCCAGCAGTGGGCGGCCAAGAATTCCGAACCAAAATACCAGAATGATCTGCGCAGACTCACCAGATTCTGGCTCGATTGCTCTGTCGAACTGTGCCTACTCGCTCGCCGAGGCTCATCTGGGTGAGGCGGAGCAGATTGGTCACGAAGTTGCTGCAACGCTTCCCGGCTGTGATCGACTACCGATTTCGTTTGGCGGAAATCGAGTTCGACTTGTCGCAGGTCTTGCCGTTGCAGCAAGGAAGTGAGCAAGCCCATGTGTTGCTGAATCAGAGTACGCGACGGCTGGAACAAGCGTGGCATAGCGATCGAGGAGGGATCAGAGAGGCGCTGGCGTGAGCGCGGAATGAGTTCCTGATGGGACTGCAAGTTGATCACTTGGAAAAGGTTGCCGAGGCGAGCGAGCGATTTCGTGCCGCGCGGGAAATCCTGGAAGACTGCCACGCACGATTTCCAGCCGCCGGAGAGGTGACCTCCCAATTGGCCTGGGTCCTCGTCATCCGCCCCACCACGGCCGGCGAGAATTCGTATCGAGCCATTGAGTTGGCTCGTCTGGCGCTACGCCGCGAACCATGGCATGCCCTGCGCTTGCGCGTACTGGGAGCCGCGCAATACCGTGCTGGCCAATGGTCGCAGTCCGTCGCGACGCTTGAAAGAGCATGTCAACTGAAACAGACAAGCGATGGATTCGACTGGTTTCTGCGGGCCCTGGCCTACGGTCGCTTAGGGCGTCGCCACGAAGCACAGCAATGCTACAACGAGGGCATTCGGTGGATGGATCAGTCCGCGTGCGAGCGGACTCAATTAATTCCTTTGCAGTCCGAAGCAGAAGCTGCTGCTGCGGTATACCAGGACGGAAGACGATCGAGAGTACCGCTCGGCGCTCTAAGGCTTTCGGAGAATTGCCGCGATCCAACTTTGCACACGAAGGACGTTGCACTTCTAAAAAGACCGACTTCCGCTTCTTCTTGTGAGCCAACGGCGTCGGTTGCAACGCCCATCATGGTGGCGATCGGCGGGGGTAAAATGCCGAAAGGCATAGACTCTCCAATGGGAATCCAAGACACTTCCATCTTCCAACGGCTCTAGCACATCTCGTAACACAACCCGTCGTCTTCGGAAATGCCACTCGGCGCATCCCGCGCGGAAAGGGCTTGTCCCCAGTCCTGCTCGACACACGACTTTGTAGGGTGCGCGCCAGGCGAGCGCATTGCGCGGGACGCTCCGGAAGGGACCGAGCCGCGGCCCACCAGGATCCGACACGGTTTCTCGAACATCCGTATCCGGTCCTGATCGGTTCGATGCGCGCTGTGCCAGATCGCCACCGCATTCTCGTGGGCCACCGCTCGGCTTGTTCTCGGCAATCCGCCACAGCTTGGACTCGTTGAGGCCCACCCTACAACTCTCGTGCCGAACAGGATTCGCTCACTCCCACTGTCTTTCCGGACTCGAGTTTCTTGATTGCGAGAAAAATATTCAGTCCGCATGTGACCGATGCGCACGCCTTGCGAATAAACCAGGAGACGTTCGTGAGAAGTCGTAACTCTTTCCAAGGGGGCCTGGACATGAAAACGAAGAGGAATTCGCAGCTGTACCGTCGAAATCGCATGCAACTGGAATCACTCGAATTGCGTTTGCCGCTTACGAGCCTTCTCGGAGCATCGCTGGACCAAGATTTGGTCTCATCGGCCGCTCCGGCTGGCGGTCGCGGTGGAGGTGGCGGTGGAGGCCACACAGAATCGTACGGTAACAACCTCTCCTATCCCGTCATTTGGTCGGATGGTGTGACAAAGTCGCTTCGCGGCGATCCGACGGCCCCCGAACTGCTGCCGGCTGACTGCTGGGTGGAATACACCCTGACAGGTGTGCCCGATGTAATCCTGGGACGCGTGGCAGAGATTGGGTTACCGCCCGAGGGCGCAGACAACATTGTGTACATTTACCCGCAACAGAATGCCAGCTCCTGGCAGGCGGGGTCGATCATCCCCGCAGAAGGCGAGACGACCCAGGTGGACCGGATCGACTGGGGCGACAACATTGAGTCAGTTGACTGGTACCTCCGCTCGAAAGTCCGTGTCGAGACCGTGTTATTAAAGGAACTTATGCCGTCAACCCAAATGGTGGAGTATCAGATGAAACACCTGGAGGGCTGGGGGATCGATGAGCTCTGGGGTGTTGTGGCCACTTCCCCCGATGAGACTGCGTCCCCAGTGGCGGTCGATCACAGTGAACTCGGAACCACACCGCAAGCCACAATCTACTCCGGTGCTGCCCGGCTGACGATTCAGCGACTCTACGTGGATCGTGACACCATCACTCCTGGGAAGTGGAATGACGAGATCCAGGCGGAAACGCCCGGCGATTTGCGATGGAATGCGTCTGCGGGAATGTGGACCGAAACGGTCGCTGATGGTGAGGATCTGATTAGCGAAACCCCCGTATTCAACAAGGTCGTGTGGGAGGTCGGCGATGGTCCGGAGTACTATTCGGCCGAAATCAATGTCAAAGGCAAAGTGATCTACGGAACCACGTGGGATGTGAGCGCAGCCAACGAGGGGCGGGCTATTACCGCATCACCTTTGCCTTGGATGATGCGAACTATCCAAATGAAGGCTTCCGAACCGATATGGGCCCCGCGACCGAGATCGTGATGCCCGCCGAGGAAGAGCAATCGGTGACTTTCGCTACGGAATCCACGACAGAAGCTGGTGCCCAGGCACATATCGATTGGTGGAATAGGCTGACCTATATCGACGTCCAAATTCTCGAACGTGGCGGCGGCGGCGGCGGTGGTGGTGGCAAGGGAGGCGGGGGCCGCAGTTCTCTGACTGCGGATCAAGTGGACAACGTCACTGATTGCGGGAGCGTCTGAGCGTCAGCGGTGAGTCGTCTGCGTCAAGAATAAAACCGGTGCAGGTGCCTGATCAAAGGCAGCGCGGCTGCCGACGGTGCCATCTTGGAACTGATGACGGTTGACGCGGGCTCCGAGACGTTGTTCGACGAGCCAACCTCGGAGCGGGCTGGTGTGCAAGGAGCCGGGGACGAAGGTGCGCTAATCACGATGGAGGAGCTGATGTCAATCGATTGGGCCAATCTGCTGGGCCGGTAAAGAGAAGGAACGGGGATTCACTAAGATTCAGAAGGGAACCTGTTAGGAACGACGACCAGTTCCTGGTTGTGTGCCGCTGCGTAGTGCGCACCTGGAAAAGAGCCCTGACGACTCTTTTCCCTGGAGGGTACCTATTCACCCGTGAACGTGCTCGAGTCCGTTTCACAAGGTCTTTCCCCTACACAGCGGCACGAACCTCACTCGCAACGCCCCATTCGAGGATTCCGTCCGGAATTTGGGGCTGTGACGTGCTCTCGATCCGCAAGGCGTCTGTCGCCACGAGATGGAACTCGACTTCGACGAAGCGCTCCTTCACTCAAGAGCCGATCAGCGAATTCAAGGGAGGCTCTGATGGATCTCTTCGCTGTCAGCGAGCCCGAAGCCGCTTGGCCTTGACGACCGCGATTGTAGTTTCGGTTTGTCACAAGGCAGTCTATAGTAGAGGTTTGCGAAGTATGAGCAATCGCCGCCGGACGAGAGCGCATGTCAAAACCTCTCCTCTGGGAGAGCGCCGGGGTGAGGGTGATCTTCCGATTGATTCACCCCTCACCCAGCCTTTCCCCTGGAGGGGAGAGGGGCTTTGAAATGCCTTCTCGTGAAACCGGATGACCGACGGACGTCCGGGGGCGAAGGGCTTCAACTTGCATGCTCCTTCGCAGGGACGGTGCAGTGATGGAATCTCTGGAATGGTCGGAGGTAGTGGATGACCCGGCGACAGCGACGGCAACGAGGAAGCAAAACACGGCGCATTGAGTTTCTTGAACCTCGATTGGCCCTGACCGGGTTCACTGCGTACAACGGCCTCTTCCCAAGCGGGGATACGCACGAACACACAACTTTCTATGCCGATCTACCGGATCACGACGCGTCCGGCCCGTTGATCGATCTGGAAACCGGTCACGAAACCGGTGTTTTGCTGACCGCCTCGCAGGTCGGTGTGCATTTTGGCGGTAACGGTTCGAATCCTGCCCCGGGAACGGATGCCTACGAGATCTTTCACGGCTTTGTCGATCTGGCCGCGGGATCGCAGCGCAGTCTGGAAATCGAACCGGGGGATGCGTATCAATACACATTCGAGAACCTGGATTCGGGGGCAACCTACGAATTCGCAGGCACCGCGATTCGAGGAAATGCGGGATATACCGACCGATGGACCCTGGTGGAGATCCAAGGCGCCGATTCGTTTTCTCCGACGCATAGTCCTGGGGCGAGTGTGGTGGTGGACGGATTGCCGCCCAATCAGGTCGCCATTTGGACCGGCAACAACGCCTCGCCGGATCAGGGAGTCGTCGCCCAATGGTTGGATATTGACCCGGGAGCCGACGGGGTATTCCATGTTGTTTCGACTCAATATCGTGGCCCCGTCCCGCGAGAGATCGAGAGCGACCGAATCGCGGAGGGCAGCAAGGGCTACGGGCTGGCGGCGATTCGGCTTACGGAAGACGTTCCGGCGGGGCCTCCGGCTGTCGAAAACCTGACCGCGGAGGAAGTGATGGCATTCCAAGCCATCGTAGGTGGTCGGATTACCGCGACCGGTGGGCAGGTGCCAGAAGTGACGGTCTACTTCGGCATGACGGACGGCGGTATCAATGCGGCAGCTTGGCAACACTCCGTAAAACTTGGCGGGGCGAGCCGCGAATTCTCGGCGACACTGGATGGGCTTTCACCCGGCAGCGAGTACCACTTCCGCTCGTTCGCCGAAAACACTCTCGGCAGTGCGTGGGCGAGCACCAGCGAGTCATTCACCACGCTAACTGCCAAGGTACCGATCGTGGAGAACCTGCCGGTAACGAACGTGGGTGCTTTTGCTGCCGCCTTACCCGGACAGGTCATCGACACGGGGAATGACCCACCGATCGTGACGCTGTATTACGGCGGGAGTGACGGGGGAACGAACGCCGGATCGTGGGAGCACTCGATTGATTTGGGAGTACAGCAAGAGGCATTCAACGCCTCCGTGTTGGCTCTCCAACCGCTCACGCAATACTATTTCACCTCCTATGCGCAGAACGCGATGGGCGGTGATTGGGCAACTGCTTCGATTCGGTTCACGACCACTGATACGCCTCCTCTGCAGATTAACGAGTGGATGGCGGATAACGCCACGACGCTTACGACGCGCGTCCGAGAGACAGTTGGTCAGTCGTTTCGAGGGGATCAACTCACGCCGGACTGGATCGAATTGCATAATCCGACAGCACAGGTCGCCGATCTGGGCGGGTACTACTTGTCGGACGATCTTGCCGATCTTCGAGCCTGGCAATTTCCGGCCGGCACTCTGATTCCCGCTGGCGGTTACCTGATCGTATTTGCTTCCGGCCTGGATCTGCGCGATTCCCGATTGGATGAACGCGGCCACCTGCACACGAACTTTCAACTCCGTGGCGATCCTGGGGATGATCTTGCCTTGAGTGATGCCGAAGGCCGGATCGTAGTCGCCCTCGAGAACAGTCCGCTTCAGAGCGAAGATATCTCCTATGGCGTCGACTTGTCCGGCAGCGAACGCTATTTTGGCGTGCCAACTCCGGGCGAAAGCAACGCGCTCGATCGTCCGCAAGCGCCGCAGATCAGCGTTGACAGCACAAGCTTCACCGATGCGTTTGTTGTGGAGTTGGTTCCCGCGATGTCGACGCACACCGTCCACTACACGTTGAACGAGCAGGTTCCCACGGCGGCATCACCGATCTACGACGGCCCACTGACGGTGACCACGACAACACAGCTCCGCGCAATCTCCGTCGCACCGAACGGCAAATCGAGTGTTGTTGTGAGCGAAACGTACGTCCAGCTGGGAGCGGATCTGCCGGGCAGGAGTTCGGACCTGCCTGTGTTGATCGTCGAGTCTTTCGGCGACGGCGTGCCGGGTTCGACTTTTGGCGATGTGTTCGTGGCGATGATTGAGCCGGGCGAAGATGGACGCACTCACTTGGCAGATCCGTTCGATTTGATGACTCGCGCCGGGATGCATGTGCGGGGCTCCAGTTCGGCAGGATTCTCCAAGAAACAGTATCGCGTGGAGTTTTGGGATGAGCAGAATGAAGATCAGAAGTGGGAGGTCCTCGGGATGCCGCGGGAAGCGGACTGGATCTTCTACGGGCCGGGCCCCTACGATCGAGCTCTGATCAGTAATCCGCTGATGTTTGATCTCAGCAATCAAATTGGCCGGTATGCCACCAGGACTCGCTGGGTCGAAATGTATCTGAATTCTAACGGGGGGCCGCTGACTGCTACGGATTACGTCGGAGTGTATGCAATCGGTGAGGTCGTTGAGCAGGGGGACGACCGCGTGGACGTCGAATCGTTGACCACCGGTGCCGGTGGTTTGCCCGTGGAGGGGGGCTTTGTCTGGAAAAACGACCGCGGAAGTGCGTACGTTGATCCCGAGGATGTGACCTCAGCGCAGCGCAGCTACATCAACAGTTGGATAGATGGTTTGTCGTCCGCTGCGGCCGGTCCAAATGCGCACGATCCGGAGCGGGGCTATGCAAAATACGCCGACGTGGATTCTTTCATTGACCACAACATTTTGAATCTGTTGGCGATGAATGTGGACGCCTTGCGACTCAGCTCGTTGTATTTCAAATCGGCCGACGGAAAATTGCAAGCGGGACCAATTTGGGATTTCGACCGTGCGCTGGATTCTACAGATGGCCGCGACAATAACCCACAGACCTGGTACGGGACGGGAGACTCGACTCGGTATTTCAACGACAGCGATCGAGTCATGTCCTGGTGGCCGGACATGTTCCAGGACCCGGATTTCGTGCAGCGTTACATCGATCGCTGGACCGAATTGCGAAAGAACGAATTCAGCTTGGCAAACCTGAATGCGACGATCGACCGCCATGCCGCTCAATTGGCGGAGGCGGCCCCTCGCGATTATCAGCGGTGGTCGTCAGCACGCTATGGCAACTTTGCCGGTGAAATACAACACCTCAAGACGTGGCTCCGGCAGCGAGTCGAATGGATTGACTCGCAGTGGCTGGTGACGCCGACGTTTGACGTGGCAACCCCTCAAGTTCCCGTGGGAGCGACCGTGGTACTCGGTGCACCGCAAGGCCAGATCTATTACACGCTCGACGGTTCCGACCCCAGGGGCGAGAATGGGGTGATCCGGTCCGAGGCACATTTGGCTACCGGCCCGATTGCAGTCAATGGGTTCACTCAAATCGTTGCCCGAGTCTACCGACAGGGCCATGGACCGACGACGCAGGGGTACATCCCGACGGGTGACGATTGGTCTGCCCCCGTTGAGGGTATTTACTACAACGATCCCCCTGCCGCTCCCGGGAATTTGGCATTCAGCGAAATCCAGTACAACCCGCATCCGCCGTCCGAGTCGGAAGAAGCGGCCGGATTCGACGACGGAGATGATTTCGAGTTTCTCGAAATCGTAAACACAAGTCCGACCGATGTCGTGCTGACCGGCGCGCGACTGGCGTTCACGGAACGCGATGACGACAGTGAAGGAGTCGCTTTTGATTTTTCCAACAGTCCCATTGCGACTCTTGCGCCGGCGGAGCGAATTCTGGTGGTCGAGGACCTGGAGGCCTTTCGATTCCGCTACGGAGATGATCTGCCAGTGGCCGGACAGTGGCAGGGCGGATTGAGCGACAGTGGCGAGACGATCACGCTGTTGGCCTACGACGGTTCGGTGATTCAGCAGTTCACATACAACGATAAGGGGAATTGGCCCGCTCGAGCAGACGGGGACGGAAGTTCATTGGAACTGATTGATCCGCGGGAAGAACTCCATGATCTGAAAAACTGGCGCGCAAGCGTGGACTTCGGCGGCTCACCAGGGCGAGCGGGATTGGAACCGATCGGTGTGGTGATCAATGAAATCCTGGCGCATACCGATCCACCAATGACACCGTCCGATTCCATTGAATTGCTGAACACCACGGCGGCAGCTGTGGATTTGAGTGGCTGGTATCTGAGCGATTCGGCTCAGCAGCTACGGAAGTTTCAGATTCCCGACGGAACGATCCTGCGCAGCGGGGCCTACCTTGTCTTCGATGAGGCTGACTTCAATCCGGACCCTGAAAACCCGCAACCGGACGCTTTTGCGTTAAGTAGTGCTCGCGGTGATGATGTGTGGCTGGTGATTCCCGACGAGAATGGCAGCGTCCAACAGTTTGTTGATGACGTGCACTTTCCGGCGACACCCAACGGAGAATCGATGGGACGGGTGCCCAATGGAAAGGGCGAGTTGGCGCCGATGTCGCAGAGGACGCTGGGGACCGACAATGCTTCTCCCCGCGTCGGGCCGATCGTGATCAGCGAATTGCACTACCATCCGGGCTCTCCGTCAGGCGACGCGCTGGCGGTGGATGCTAGGATTACGGCGGATCACCTGGAGTTTGTGGAGCTCTTCAACCCGACGGTGAATCCTGTCGATTTAACGGAGTGGCGGATCCGAGGAGGAATTGACTACGACTTCGATCCGGGAACACAACTTCCCAGCGGCGGAAGACTGGTCGTAATGTCGTTCAACCCTGCGAAACCAGAGAATGTCAACCGGGTAGCCGCGTTTCGTGTGCACTACCGCATGGATGACTCGGTGACTTTGGTGGGAGGCTATTCCGGTCATCTGAGTGATCAAGGCGAAACGATTCAGTTGCAGCGACCCGACGAGCCACCGGCGGAGGATCCGTTGTTCATCCCGCGCCTGCTGGAGGATCAGGTCTCTTACGCCACTGCATCTTCATGGCCTGATGCCAACGGAACAGGGCTGTCACTCGTTCGTGTCTCTTCCTTCGCTTTTGGCAGTTTCGCCTCAAGTTGGCGAACGCTCACACCTACTCCCGGCCGTCATGAAATGGACGGTGATCTGAACGGTGACGGCCAACTCAATACCCTGGATATCGATTTCGTGTCCGATGGTATCCGTCGCCAAGACGCCGCTTTCGACTTGGATGGTAACGGGATCATGGACTCACTCGATCTCGACTGGTTCGTGCGATCCGTCCTGCACACAACCGCAGGTGATGCCAATGTCGATGGGCAGTTCAATTCGACGGACATGGTCCAGGTGTTTCAGGGAGGTGAATACGAAGACAATTCCGACGAGAACTCTGGCTGGAGCGAAGGAGACTGGAACGGTGATGGCGATTTTGATTCGAGTGATATGGTGATCGCCTTCCAGGCGGGCAGCTATGAAGCATTCAACGCGACGCGGGGAGCCGAGATTGCACAAGCCGTTGCGCTGTCGTCCATCGGTCCTGTCCGACACCGAGCATCTTCGCCGGGTGCTTTTGGCTCGGTTGTTGCCGACTCTGTACATTGGTTTCGTGAGAATGCACCATTCAGGGCACGCACGCAATTGTCGGATCTGCGGCGGTCCATCGCCTCAGACAATGCGCCTCGCCAGGAAACTTCTCGGGAGGGTTGCACTCCACAGCGAGCGGATCTCGACGTACGGATCCGAGAACAGATCTTTGCGCAAAGTCGGTGGAAGCACGGCCCAAGCCAAGAGCCTGTCGAGTCGGCATGGAATGATCCATCTGTCGATGTTGACATGGACTGGTGCGACTCCGCGGAGGACGGCACCGACGAGCGATAGCAGCCGATCGCAAAGAAAGGGCGAATGGAAGGTCAAGCCTCAGAATCGGGGTATCCCATCTGGCTCCGCCCAGTGCGACAATGGCACATCGTCGGTAGCTCCGAGACTGGCTTGGTGAGGGGGACGACGGGACGGGTTAATCAGCTTCCGCACCGGCGAAGCCAGTGGCACACAACCGGAAGTCTGAGCTTTGAAGTTGCACGTTTCGGTCTTTCTCAACCCGAAGCGTAAGCGAGGGAACACTTTAGAACCGTTGGGACGTGTCTCCCTCGCTGACGCTTCGGGTTAGGATTTCGCGGGCATTCCGCACATCGGAGGAGGGAAATTCGGAAGTGTGCAACTTCAAAGAGTCTGCGTCCGGATCAAGTGCGATTGGGGCGAGCAACATCGCTTCCGGATTCATCTTCCCTTTTTGATTGTTCAACAATGATCACCGGCGGTGCCATCTTTTCATCGCCCGCGAGCTCAAGGCGATAGAAGCCATCGGCTGCGTTCGTCGTCGCTTCCTTTCCATCGACCGTATGAACGCTGGCGAAATTCCTGGTCGCGGGTACGTCGACGACCGCGGTTCCCGTTCCTGCGTTTGCCCAGATGACCCACACTGTCTCATTCGACGGATGCCGAAACGCCGAGACATTGCCGCTGACGACTTGCACTCGTTCGTCTGACAGCATGGGAAACGGGTTCGGCAGCAGACGCACGTATTCACGCACCGCGGATTGCTCCAGTCCTTTCGCATCCATCACGGCCACTTTACGAATTCCGCAGGCGAAAGCGCGGGTGAAGAATTGCCACCGCCATGCGGCACGCCGCTCTTGCGATAACAACCCGAGGAAGTCGAAATTCCCCTCGGTATGCCAGTACTCCTTTTTGCGCGCGTACTCAAAGCCCGCGGAGCGTGACTCCCATTCTTCGAAGACACCACGAACGTCCGAAAACGCTTGTCCGATGGTACGGTCTTGCCCTGCGAAGAAGGTGTCGAGACCTTCATAGAGATGAAAGCTGACGACGTCCGTGGCGGGGCCGATTGAGAACGCAGTTTGCCGTTGTCGGAAGCTTTCGGAGCCGTTCTTGGCGTGTGCGTCAAGAGTCTGCTCCAGCCAGTCGATACCACGCCCGCCTCCGCCGATTGCTGGCATTACGATGACGGCCTCCGGATCGACGCTCTTGATGCGCGCCGCCGCGAGCGTGCCAAACTCGGCGTAATCGCCGGCTTGGCCCTTCCAGTTCGTACGGTATGACTCCGGCTCATTATCTAGTTCCCACGCACGCACGCCATAGCTCTGACCCCACCCCTGCTCCGTCGCCAACGTGCCACCGGGGCAATATCGTTGAGCCAGCTTTCCGGCAAAATCAGCTAACGCCTCCATGTTGTCGGGGGCTGACCGTCCGGGATTGCGCCGACCGGACCAGGCGGGCGGTCCCCCGGCGTTGCCACCGACGACGGGCGCCTGCATCAGAATGTTGAGCTTTCGCTGGTGCGCGGCGATCACAAACTGATCGAGTGACTGCCAGGCGAGGGGAAGGTCAGCACGCAAATCGACCGGAGCATCTGGTTCCATGACGCGCCAATAGACGCACATGAATGTCCAACGTAGCCCCATCATTACTTCCTGATCCAGATCTCGGTCTTTGGATGCGCCAAACATCGTGCCGCCTTTGCCGTTCCAACTTCCCGTATGACCGAGATACGGCGAATCGAATCCATCCAAACCACCACCAAACGGGCGGCGGCGACTCGCTGGCTCGATCGGATGATCTGCCACCGGGTACTTCTGGGGAATCGCACCCGCAATCAGGATGGCCAGCGACACGACGAATCCCACGAGTAGGACCGTCAGGCATCCGCAGCCTAACGCTAAGCGGCGGATCCATCGTCCAACAAAGGATCGTGGGGTGCGCGGCTGGTGTGAATTGGCGTTGTGCGGCAGAGTCATGGTTGTCGATTTTGGCGGCTCACCGTGAGTACGTGTGTTGTTCCTGCAGAAACTGCCCTACACCGATCTTCGTTATCGGCCCCTCTGCTTTCCATCGTATCATCGTTGGGAAGCGAGATGGCACTCGGGCCGAGTACCGTCGATGTGCAGGAAGTGTGACCGGATGTGGAGGTAGTCTCTCGTGCTCGCGGAAGAACCCGAATCGCCAGCGAAGGGGTTGGGCAAGAAGTGCCGATCTGCGCAGAACCAGCTGGGGCCGTGGTCTCGTCTGCTTTCGGAGATCGCTCAAACTGCTCTTGCCAGCTCCGCAATTCACTGCCCGATTCCTCCCTGGTCAGGACCCACCTGAGGAGTAATTCGACTTCGCGCAGATCTCACCCCATCAACTTACCGGCCCGGTCAACCATGGTTCTGATGTGTGCTCACACTCTGCCGGGCCTTTACGATGTGTGCTGGCCGTCAGATCCGTGTCTTCTTGGCAACGAACTCGACGGCATGAGCGATCCTACCGACGTAGCATGCGGCGTTGCCGTGCATGGAGCTCCACGCTCGCCAATGACGTTTGCGGCGGACCCCATGTTCGGACTCCACAGGCGACCGTTCCCCAAGAAAGGTCCAGAATGGCTCGGCGCAGAGCAGCGTGAGGATGCTCAGAGTAGAGAGATTCGTCTGCGGCGACCACTCCCACCGCAACAAAAAAAAGACCCTCGTCACAAATAGAGGACGAGGGCCAAAGAACTTACCTTGGTGCCCAAGCCATTCGTGCTCGCAAGTCGACCCCGATTCACTCAAGCAATACCCATTGTGGGCGTATCTCACATCCAAACTGTCATGCGAACAAGACAGGGTGCAGAGTTACAGTAATCGCAGGGTGACACCCGAGTCGAAATGTAGCGGACGAGCAACTTGAACCCAGGATTGACAGGACGCCCGCCGTAGAAGAATTGAGTCTTCTTCTGCGAAATGGCCCCTGCCTCAGATATGCAAATAAGGTTTACTCTCGAGGAGCCAGATAAGTTCAAGCCCCTCTCACGAACATGTCCGATCGTTTTCCCATAGATGCCCTCCATACAAAGACGAAAAGCACACAAAAAACGCTGCGGAACTTATCGTTTCCACACCCCTATTTTAGTTGGATTCCGACGGCGGTCAATTGCATATTCTCGACCACCTAAGTGGTTCTTTCTGTGCGGGACGAGCGTGCCACTTCGCCGCCCCCCCCCTCCTCTATTCTGATTTCGCCGGGGCACGCGTCTTGGAAATCGTCATGAAAGAGCCGAAGTTGGGTCGACCGGCGGAATGCCGAGAACGCAGGGCGGTGTTTTTAGGGGCAGCGACCCTTGGAGGATTCCATCTCCTGGACGAGCAACGTGAGGCTCTCGTGATTGACCTAGATGAAACCTCGCATCATCGTGTCAAAGTCCAGGATGATGTACATCAACATGGCTAGGATCACAGCAAACGTGGTCATCCAGCGACATGTATGGCCGCTGAGACTGGCATTGTACGCCGCCACCGCCAACGAGGCCGCCGCGATCAACACGAGCAAGGCCAGCACAGCCGTTGGCAAGAGATCATATGGAACCTGTCGATCGAGCAGCGAAACTGGCTGCCGTCTGTGTTGGTGACAAGTTTCAGCAACGAAGTCGAGGCGCAAATCTCAGGCGAGCAGGAGGCACTACGGTGAGAAGAGCCGCTAGGGTACTGCGGATTGTGTACGCCGGTCGTCTTCGCCATGGTTTGGCCCGCGGGAGATTTCCTTTCCGTAACGGTCGAAATTCCGTGACCGAAAGGCAGTTCGATGAATTGCGGTTGCGCTGGGGCGAGCAAGTCATAGCGAGCACTTGAGGGTCGTCAATCGGCGGCTCGTTCGCACCGGATTCCTTGGTCAACAACGGCATTCACTGATCGACATCGACGATGGAAGGCTGTTGCCGTGGAGTTCAGTCTGATCGTGGGTAGATCGCGCATGGCTATGTCGCAGATCTGCGCGGCCTGATGAATGGTACGCCGGGCGCGCCAGACAGCGTTTCGCGCCGCGCTCTCCCAAGAATCCGCCTACGACTCGACCCCACGACCCCGTAGCGGGCCTGATGAGTCAGTGGGTGCCTGGCGGCCACGGGCGGGCTAGAATGGGGCTGTCCCAGTGCGGGGACCCATCCGGTCACTGTGACGGAAAACGATCGGTATGTGCCCGGTCATCCATCACCTCAGTAAGGTTTATTCACTGCGGCGTGGCGAATGGTACTCAGCAGACAACACGAAAACGGGAGATTCCCGGATTCTCGTTGGTCGTCCGGGTTCATTAACTGCGCTGCCGTCAGTAGGAGGAAACGACATGACCCCATCGGAAGCTACGTCCGCGCCCGAACCTCCCTCGAAGGAGGAACTCCGGTTGGCGATGAAGGCTTTTCGCAAACGACTGAAACTGGCTCGCTTGGATGACGAATCCCGGATGGGCTACGGTCCCACGTCTCATGGTCAGCCCTCCTGCATTGTTGCCATTACGCCGCCTGACCAGTTTTCCAGCGCTGTTTGGCAGGAACTTGCGAGGCAGGGAAAACTCAAACGCGAGAGCGGCGGACTTTATTCGCTCGTTGAGTCATAGTCCGCTACGGCAATCGAATGGCCCGACTTGGGGTAGCCCATGGAGCGGTCGACGCGGTGAAGGCGACGGAGATCTTTGCCATTCCGCTGTTCAAACAAGACGATACGTCCCGCGAGAATGCGGTGTAACCAAGCCGACCGAACGGGATGCCGACCCGCCTGATCACCAGATGGTTTCCAACCGACGAGCTTTGCGTTTTCTGGCGGACGATTCCACAGAAGATAGACTGGCTCGATGTCGCTTTGGAGCCGCTGTTTAAGAGTTCGTCCGCACAATTCCATCGAATGCGGATGAAGTACGGACCGGAATGGGCAAACGAATCAGCAGAGGGAGCGTGCGAGTTAGCGCAAAGAACGGGCACAGGCCGCAAGTGCTGGAGCAGCTGGCCGAGGTCTTTCCGGTCACGTTCAGATTCACTACCGACGTCATCGCCGCGAGGCGTTTTCGATTTTTGCCGGATCCAGAATATCGGGCACGAGGTGCGGAGGGAAAACGGTCGTACGCCGCTGTAGTATCGGCCGAATCATCGAAATCCGTGGATCGCGAAGTCGAGTCACAAACAGTGCCTTTTACGACGCTCTTGTGTTGAGCTCAGGTTTCGCGCAGCCTGGCTTTTGCGAATGATGTCCCGTCGGCTAAGATTGCGTCAATCGCAATGGGGCGCGTTGGTGCGGCCAGACCGCGTTCGCTAGTGATACAGTTGGCGGGGTCGGGCGACCACCTGTCCGCCCGGGCGAAGACAGAACATTTGTCAATGACTACACCGCAGCGCAGGACGGCTGAAACGACTTCGCTAGTTCATCCGTAATGCGGTCCGTTCCAGGATTTGTAACCCTTCTGAGGTCGACGTGAAAAGTAAACGAGAAATCGAACGGGAGATCAGCCAGGCGACAATTCGCTTCGAAAAGGAATTCATGGGCCGCGGGCCGTTGGAGGCGAGATCATACATCATCGATGACATGGTGTTGGTGCGATTGAAGAACGTCTTGACGCCAGCAGAGCTGAAACTTACGGAGTCGGAGGAGTCGAAGAGAGGTCGGTACTTGATTAAGCAGGTCAGGCAGGAATTGATCGAGCAAGGGAGGCCTCTGCTTGACGCCATGATCAAGGGCGTTCTCGCCGTGAATGTCGTCAGCCTGCACACGGACATCAGCGCCAAAACGGGAGAACGCATCATCGTCTTTACGCTGGAAAAACGCCCGGAATTCGAAGAGGCATGATTTCGACAAAATTCTTTCGTGGAGATCTTGACGTCGAATCAAGTCAAACCTACGATATGCCGATGTGTAATTTGGCTGCGTTGGATTTCGCGTTGCGGACGCCAAACAGTCGGAAAATACAGGTTTTGGCTGCACGGGACTGAGCGTTCGTGCAGAGAAGGCCGGAAGGTTGCCCTGGGCAGCCTCCCGGCCTTTTTTTGTGCCTGGACGAGAATCGCCACGAGCTGAGGGAGGTCAGCGAGACGCGAGTTGTGAAATTCTGACCGGGTACCGCCGGGCGGGTTCGGGCGGTTTGTCGAACCGACTATTTCGCCGGCTGACGACACGATCGACCAGTTGCAGCCAATTCGCTGTATGGCCAATCCGACGGAGTTTTACCTCGCGCAAGGGCCTGACTCGGACCCTTCGTAAGCAATCATACGAGAAGAACTGCTCCGCCTCCGTGATAGTTTCGGGGGCGAGGTCGTAAGCGATGTCGGCTGCGTCTGTCGGCATCGACACGAAATACAGACAGCCCACCAAGCTGAAGCCAAGGCGGTCGAAGTAGCCGTCCGGACAGGCCGGGTGTCGAGCATGACGTGCTCGCAGCCGGCTTTTTTTATGCCAAGAACTTGACCTTTTCCAGAAGAGAACGAGGTCTATGGAAACGTTTATCACAAGCATGTCCGTCTTGATCCTCTGTCTGCTGTCCATCGCATGCGTCCCGGCCGTGAGTGTCAACTCACATCCGAAGCTGATGCGCCGGCTGGTGACAGGCCTTGTCGGCTTCGAGTTGCTCCTCGCGCTAGGGCTGGCTGTAGCGCATCTGATCGGAGGCGGCAAACCACTTGCGGTTCGACTGGTCGATCTATGGCCTGAAGCGGGTGTCCACTTCGGAATCTATTACGACGGTGCGACGAGTTTGATGCTGCTGCTTGTCGCCTTTATCGGTTTTGTGGTGAGTCGTTTTTCGATCCGCTACCTCGACGGCGAGGCCGCGCAGGGGCGCTACTTTCGCTGGTTGGGTTTCACCATTGGCGCCGTCTCGCTCATGGTGGTCGCCGGAAATCTGCTTCTGTTTTTTGCGGCCTGGGTGATGACAAGCTTGGGGTTGCACCACCTGCTGCTGCACTATCGCCACCGTCCCGCGGCGCACCGGGCGGCCTGGACGAAATTCGCCATCAGCCGGCTGGGCGATGCGTTTCTCATCGCTGCGTTAGTGCTGACATATCAATCGTTTGGGACGTTCGAGTTGAAAGAGTTGTTCGCTCAGGTTGACGAGTCGTCAGTCAGAACTCAACTCGCTACCGGCGGCGCAGCGATTGCCTGGCTGCTGATGCTGGGCGCCGTCACCAAATCGGCGCAATTTCCCTTTCATGTCTGGTTGCCGGACACCATGGAAACTCCCACTCCCGTGTCGGCGCTGATGCACGCGGGAATCGTCAACGCAGGTGGCTACTTGGTGATTCGCATGAGCCCTCTGTTCGCTCTAGCGCCCGATTCGCTGCTGACCCTCTCGTTGATCGGCGCTTTCACCGCGTGTTTCGCGAGCATCGTGATGATGACTCAGCCGAGCGTCAAACGAGCGTTGGCCTATTCGACGATTGCTCAAATGGGTTTCATGATGCTGCAATGCGGGTTGGGAGCCTTCGCGGCGGCGATGCTGCACATCATCGCCCATTCGCTGTACAAAGCGCACGCGTTTCTGACTAGCGGCAGCGTCGTTTCGCAATCACGATCAACTGCTGGCGCAGCCTCGCCGGTTCCTAGCCAGACGGCCACCATCGCGGCGCTGTTCGGAGCGGCAGCCGCGACTTTTGTCGCCTACGTCTCGATGATGTTCGCCCTGGGCGTCAATCTCTACGACAAGCCCGGCGGCTTCGTGCTCGCCTTCATCTTGTTTCTCGCGTTGACCACCTGGGGCTGGCAAGTGCTGATTCCCGGCCGCTACAAGACAACCTTCATGGGATTCGCGGGAATCGCTGGACTTTGTCTCGCCTACGTCGCGAGCTATATCGCAGTCGATCACTGGTTGCAGCCGACTGTCACGACGATCCAATTCTCAACGGCTTCGAAATTCGTACTCGCTGGAATTGCCGCGGCGTTTGCCTTGCTGTTCATCTTGCACGCAGCGTTGACCCGCAGCGTACGGCCGGCGTGGCTGGCGCCGCTCCATGTTCACGCCACCAACGGCTTCTACATTGATTCCGTATATCACCGCGCCTTCGCCTCACTCGCGAAGTCGTGATGACAGAGAAGTCCAATTCCTCGCATTCCGGCAGTGACTGCCCGCAACTCGAGCACAAAGGAAACCAAACCTGATGGCTGTTGTGAACGTTTCCACCCGAAAGGCGACCGGTTCGCACCGGCAAAGTACCCCGAGTCAGCGCGACATATCACGAACTCCAAGAGCCTTGCGCCAGCATCCAGGATGTGATGGAAAGAGTTCGGCAGAAGATTGCGCCCGTTTGGCCTTTGAAGGATTACGTCGCTGTGAATCCGTATGTGGGATATACGGATCAGGAATTCCTCACGGCGCGGGCGTCACTTCGAAGGGTTTCGGATCTGGAAACGCTGATGCCGGTGGCCTACTACCGCGAACAGTTCGCCGCCGGCTTGCTGTGCCGGGCGGACATCGACGCGGCCGTCGACGAACTGGTTGCGGACGGTGTCGCGGGTGCCGAGCGGATCGACGTGAATCAAGTGGTCGCGTTGCTTCGCCAACCGGGCACGCGGAGTCCGACCGCTGATACGCTGTTCACGAAGTCGAGCAATCCCGAGCGCCAGTTGCGCACGTTCGCGGAGATGTTGGATCAACACGCGGATTCGCACTGGTCACGAATCGTCCTTGACGAGATTTCCAAGCATTGTGCCGGTCACTATGACGAGGGTCAGGCGATCTGGTCGAGTCCTTGGCGCGAGTTGCCTCTCTATCATGCGTGGCGGTCGGCAGTTCAGCACGACCGCAGCTTCGAGATCCTCGGCGTGCCAGCGTTGAGAGAACTGGTGGCCGGCCTGCCGAACGATCCGCATGCCGCGCTGGTATTGCTACTGAATCATATGGCGGTTCCGGACAACCTGAGGGAGGATTTCCTGGTTTGTGAAGCTCTGACGATGCCCGGCTGGAGCGCCTGGGCAAATTACCAGCACGTCGAGGCGCAACGACGCGGTGAAGAGAGTACTGATTTGGCTGGCCTGCTGGCGATCCGCCTGGCGTACGAAGTTGCGCTGTTGGACCATTTCGAGTTCCGTGTGGATTGGGCCTCGGTGGTGAACCATCACGACTCGCCATTCCCGCCAACGTCGCAGCCGACTGACGAAGAACTACTTCGTTACGCGCTGCTGAAGGGAAGCGAAATCGCCTTTCGCAAGCAACTGCTCGCGCGCCTCACACGTCCAGAAGGGGCTATGCCGCGCGTGCAATCCGCGAATGGCCGATTGGCGCAATGGTGTTCTGCATCGACGTGCGCTCCGAGACGGATACGGCGGCACCTCGAAGCGGTGTCCAATGAGATCGAAACGTTCGGCTTCGCGGGATTCTTTGGCGTGCCAATTGAATTCGTCGGGCTGGGCGAATCGAACGGTAGCGCGCAAGTGCCCGTTCTGATCTCGCCGCAGTTCAAGGTCCATGAAGAGTTCGACGAGGAGGACACCACGAACACGCAATCCGCAATCGAGCGGCGGTCGCGGCTCCGTTTTCTGCGCAAAACGTGGAAGGATTTTCAAGCCTCGGCCGCCAGTTGCTTCGCGTTCGTTGAAACGACAGGCCTGTTTTACGGATTCAAGCTGTTCGTGAAATCGACCGGGAGGAGATTCGACTGGCCGAGTCGCTTCGACGGTGTTGCAAGAAGTGATCGGCAACGGCTCGCGCCGACGCTCCGGCGGCTGAGAGAGCAAGGCGTGGATGCATCCCGGCAAGCCGACATGGCTGAGTCGGTGTTACGCGGAATGGGAATCGTGAACAACTTCGCGCGGTTGATCGTCTTCTGTGGACACGGCAGCCAGACGGAGAACAATCCGCTGCAGGCTGGACTGGATTGCGGCGCGTGCGGGGGACACTCGGGTGAGCCCAACGCGCGGTTTGCCGCGCGGCTGCTGAATCAGCAGCACATCCGTCTGGCGCTCGCCGAACGCGGCATCGAGATCCCACAGGAGACACACTTTGTCGCGGCGCTGCACAACACGACGACGGATGAAGTCGAATTTTCTCGATACTTACAACGTTCCTGCGTCACATCACGGCGACCTGGAAGAACTGCGGTCGATCGTTCAATCCGCTTCGAATCGGACTCGACAAGAACGGTTGCCGTTGCTGCCCGGTACGAATCCCGACGACTTGATCCGTCGAAGTCGCGATTGGTCGGAGGTCCGACCGGAATGGGGCCTGGCCGGAAATGCGGCATTCATCGCCGCGCCGCGCGAGTTGACGAAAACAGTCTCGCTCGACGGGCGGTCGTTTCTGCACAGCTATGACTATCGAAAGGATCGGGAGTTCGCCGTGTTGGAACAAATTATGACCGCGCCTCTGGTCGTCGCAAACTGGATCAACATGCAGTACTACGCCTCGACGGTCGACCCGGTACACTTCGGCAGCGGTAACAAGACCGTACACAATGTAGTCGGCCGATTCGGCGTTTTCTCCGGTAACGGAGGCGATCTGATGACCGGTTTGCCCTGGCAATCCGTTCACGATGGCCAATGCTATCAGCATCACTCGCTGCGATTGCTCGCCGTGATCGCTGCGCCGCGCGAAGCGATCGAGGAGATCATCGCAAAGCACAAGGTCGTTTCCAACCTGGTGACCAACGGATGGGTGCAACTCGTCGCCGTAGAGGACGGCGGATTCTACCGTTACACCGAACAACGCACTTGGGACGAACTGGCGAAAGCCACCGCGAGTCATATCGCCAGCGGAATGTTGCAAGCCTGAAACTGAAGCTCTGAGTGTTCATATTGCAAGGAGAATCTCTGATGACGACTACACTTCTGTCCACCACTGCGAATGCCCACATTGCCGCGCTGGAGTCGGTATTCAGCCAGGCGACAACACCCGTGCAGTGGCTCGTGATCGCTCACAACGAATCACGTCTGGTCAACTCGCTGTCCTCGGCTTTGGCTGGCGAGTCGGCAGCAATGCTTCAAGTGTCACAAGACACTTGGGACTTCAAAGGCAAAGAACTCGCGGAGACGATCGAGTGGGCGTTGCAGCAGGGCGAGATCAAGAATCTGGTGCTCGTCGGCAGTTCACACCGCGGGAGGGGAAGTTAGCCGCGGCTCACTGGCGGTTGCGGATACCACCACCAGGGCCGACACGGCGTACGGGAGACTGCTCGCCGGAGTTCAACGTCACAATGTCCACAATCGCGAGGCTACAAGAAAGATTCGCCGGGCAAGTCGAACAGCTGTCGCAAATTCCGGTGGTTCACAGTCGTTGGCGCGACGGTGAGTTGGCTGTGTACGCGTTATTCCATCGCGCCGAAAGTGGGCTGTTCCTCGCCTACGACACGGACACCGACACTTTCCGGCCGCTGTGGTCGTAAGTGCAGTATCAGAATATCTCCACACTAAGGAGAATTGCGTAATGTCTGCCACAGTTGCCATCGATCAGACGCCGCCCCAAGGCACGGCGACGTTCATCAAGTCGGCACACCTGCAACGGCTGGAAGCCGAAAGCATTCACATCTTGCGCGAGGTAGTTGCCGAACTTGAGAACCCCGTACTGCTCTATTCGATCGGCAAGGACTCGTCGGTGATTCTGCACTTGGCCCTGAAGGCGTTCTATCCGAGCAAACCACCGTTTCCATTGTTGCACATTGATTCGACGTGGGAATTCCGCGAGATGATTGAATTCCGCGAAGACTACGCACGCCGTGAACTCGGCCTCGAGGTTATTCGCCTATGTCAACGAGGAGGGTGTACAAGCCGGAATCAATCCCTTCGACCACGGCAGCAAGATATACACGGACGTGATGCGGACGCAACCGCTGAAGCAAGCTCTGACCAAGTTCGGCTTCGACGCCGCGATCGGCGGTGGACGTCGCGACGAAGAACGATCGCGAGCGAAGGAACGCGTGTTCTCCTTCCGAGATCGGCATCACCGCTGGGATCCCCGCAATCAGCGGCCCGAGTTGTGGAACCTGTACAACACTTGGAAACGGTCGGATGAATGCCTGAGAGTGTTTCCGCTTTCGAACTGGACAGAGTTGGATGTGTGGCAGTACATCCTCCAAGAGCGGATACCGATCGTGCCGCTTTACTTTGCCAAGCCGCGTCCGGTGGTGCACCGAAACGGTGACTTGATCGTCGTAGACGATCACCGGATGCGGTTGCGGGACGGGGAGAAGCCCGAAATGTTGACCGTGCGTTTCCGCACGCTCGGCTGTTATCCCGTGACCGGTGCCATCGAATCCACCGCGACGACCGTGGAGGCAATTGTCCAAGAGATGGTGACGACACGGTTGTCCGAACGGCAGGGACGCGCGATTGACCGCGACGAATCGGCCGCAATGGAACGCAAAAAACGTGATGGATACTTCTGATCGTGATCCACGCCGATCCACTTGTTTGTTAACTTCAGGAAGAACTTTGATGACTGCCACCACAACGTCTCCCTGTGCAAAGGCAGCCGGCCGTCAAATCCTGGCCGAACATGCCAACAAGGAACTGCTGCGGTTCATCACTTGCGGCAGTGTTGACGACGGCAAGAGCACGCTGATCGGCCGACTGCTGATGGAGACCGGCGCGGTCTACGACGATCAGATCGCCATGCTGCAAAGAGACAGCGAAAGGCACGGTACGACGGGTGCCGAAGTCGATCCAGCGCTGCTGCTGGACGGTTTGGAAGATGAACGCCAGCAGGGAATCACCATCGACGTAGCGTATCGTTACTTCGCAACCGCGAAGCGAAAATTCATTATCGCCGATACGCCGGGACATGAACAATTCACTCGCAACATGGTGACCGGCGCCTCGACCGCCGAACTGGCCGTCATTCTGGTGGATGCCAGCAAAGGACTTCTTACGCAGACGAAGCGGCACGCGTTCATCGTCTCATTGCTCGGAATCAAACATGTGATTCTGGCGGTGAACAAGATGGACCTGGTCGACTATGACCAATCCGTCTTTGAAGCCATCTGTACAGAATTCCGCCGGTTTGCGGCCAAGCTCGACATTCCGGAGATTCGCTTCGTGCCCTTGTCGGCGTTGAAAGGCGACAACGTGGCTCAGCCCAGTGCGAATACACTTTGGCACAGACGGTTCGCTGTTGGATACGCTGGAGAACATCGATTGCGGCGCCGACAGCAACCTCGGCGATCTGCGTTTCCCGGTGCAGTGGGTCAATCGGCCCGATGCGAGCTTTCGGGGCTTTAGCGGGACACTGGCGTCGGGGACGCTGCGAGTAGGGGATGAGATCGTCGTACTGCCGTCGAAGAAGACCAGCCGGATTCGTCGAATTGTTACGCGGGACGGAGACCTCGCCGGCGCCGGTGGAACGCAATCGATCACCGTTGCGCTGGATGATGAAATCGACATCGCCCGTGGTG
Organism: uncultured Planctomycetaceae bacterium; assembly: GCA_963776055.1. Lineage (GTDB taxonomy): Bacteria > Planctomycetota > Planctomycetia > Pirellulales > Pirellulaceae > CAVZLD01. The sequence continues at coordinate 388,671 of CAVZLD010000004.1, forward strand.
ACATGATCGTCCGCCCGGGAAACCAGCCGCAGGTCTGTCGGGACGCCGATGTCATGCTCGTGTGGATGTCCGAACAACCGATGGTCCCCGGCAAACCTTATTGGGTGAAGCACACGACGCGGCGCACGTCGGGCGAGGTGCAACAGATTCGCTACGTGGTCGACGTCAACACGCTGCATCAATCGCCGGCGGCGACGTTGAAACTCAACGAGATCGGCCGCTGCCGGATTTCGTTGCGCGATCCCGTAATGCTCGACCCCTATCGGCGAAATCGAGTAACCGGCTCGTTCATCGTTGTCGATCGCATCACGCACGAGACAGTGGCTGCGGGCATGTTCCTCGACCCGGACGCGGATTCGAGCAGCAGCGAGCATTGGGATGACACGCCGGCGGGGGTGCGACTGCAACGCGCAGTTAGCCGCATCAGCGGTGAGGAACGTGTGCGGCGTTACGGACAAGAGCCATTCACGCTGTTGATTACCGGGCTGAGCGGTTCCGGTAAGACAACACTCGCCCTCGAGCTCGAACAACGGCTCTTCGACGCTGGCAAGAAATGCGTAGTGCTCGACGGCCAGACTATGCGTTTCGGCATCAGCCGTGACCTTGGTTTCTCAGCCGAAGAACGTTCGGAAAACCTGCGCCGAGCTGCCGAGATTGCCAAGACGCTGAACGACGCCGGACTGATCTGCATCGCCGCGTTCGTCGCGCCGCACGACGACGTGCGACAGCGTGTCCGTGAGTTGATCGGCCCGGAGCGATTCCTGCACGTGCACCTTTCCACTCCAATCGACATTTGCCGACAACGCGACACGACCGGTCGGTATGCCGCGGCCGATAACGGCGAGATCACCAGCTTTCCAGGCGTAACATCGGCATACGAAACGCCGACCAGCGCCGACCTGGAAATCTCCACTCACGAGCTGGCCCCCGAACAGGCAGCGAGCGCCGCGCTCGAACTGCTGCAAAGCCGAATCGATTCTCAATTCATGGAAGGGCGGAAATGACAACGGCTCACGCGCCGCTCGTCGGCATCATCATGGGAAGCAAGTCGGACTGGCCGATAATGGAGAAAGCGGCGGAAACGCTTGCGCATTTCGAAATCGTCTGCGAACGGCGCGTGGTATCGGCGCACCGCACGCCGAAATGGATGGTCGAATACGCGGAGTCGGCCGAGCAGCGCGGGCTAAAGGTGATCATTGCCGGGGCGGGCGGAGCGGCTCACCTGCCCGGCATGGTTGCCTCGTTGACATCGTTGCCCGTGCTTGGCGTTCCGGTCACGTCCCGGGCGCTGTCGGGGATCGACTCGCTGCTGTCGATCGTGCAGATGCCAGGGGGCGTGCCGGTCGGAACGCTGGCGATCGGCGAAGCGGGGGCGAAGAATGCCGCACTGCTGGCGGCGCGGATTTTGGCCAACGAACAGCCTGAATTGCGACTCAAGTTAAAGGAATTCGCGAAGGAACAGGAATGCAAAGTCTTGGAGGATTCGGAATTATGAATCGGACTGTCTTGCCAGGGGCAACGATTGGTGTGTTGGGGAGCGGTCAGTTAGGCCGCATGTTCGCCATTGCCGCGCGCCGCCTTGGTTATCGAGTGCACGTGTTTTCTCCGGATGACGACACACCGACCGGCCAGGTCGCGGATGTGGAGATCCAATCGTCCTATGGCGATCTGGATGCTGTTGCGAGGTTTGCCCGGCAAGTCGATGTGGTGACGTTCGAATTTGAAAACGTGCCTGTCGAGACGATCGACGTTGTGGGAAAATTCGTACCGGTTTATCCTGGAGGTGACGTTCTACATACTACGCAGCAGCGGCTGCGGGAAAAAACATTTCTGCGGAAAGTCGGTATTCCGGTCACGCCGTTTCTGGCAATCCAGTCGGCGACCGAATTGGCCGCAGCAAGCGACGACTTGTTTCCCGGAGTTTTGAAGACGGCTGCATGGGGCTACGACGGAAAGGGACAATCAAAGATCGAGTCTCGGAATGCGGCCAGCTCGGCATGGAGCGAATCAAACGGCGGGCAGGCGATTCTGGAGAAGTATGTGGACTTCGATGCCGAGCTTTCGGTTGTTGCTGTCCGCGGCCAAGACGGCGCGTTCGCGAGCTATGGCCCGATCGCCAACACACACCGAAATCACATCCTCGACATGTCTCAAATGCCTGGCGACTTCCCGCAGTACGTCGCCGAAGAAGCAGTCGAAATCGCTCGCGTCATTCTTACCGAGTTAGACGTAATTGGTGTTCTCTGCGTCGAGTTCTTTCTGACAACCGATGGCAAGCTGCTGGTGAACGAACTTGCGCCGCGGCCCCACAATTCGGGACATCTCACAATCGACGCTCACGCCGTGTGCCAATTCGAGCAACAGGTGCGGGCGGTCTGCGGTTTGCCGCTGGCCGCCACAACGCAGTTGCGCCCCGCCGCGATGGTCAATTTGCTGGGAGACATTTGGCAATCCGGCTCACCGGACTGGGCGCTTGCACTGGCAGGTCCTGATGTCAAGCTGCATCTATACGGAAAGCGAGAACCTCGCCCCGGCCGCAAGATGGGACATATCACGGTACTTGCCGATACAGCCAAAGTGGCCGCTGAACAGGCACTCGCCGCACGTCAAAGACTTATGCCAAGGCACCGGGGCACTATTGCGAGTGTCGAAACAGCCAATTCGTATGGCCCGACATTCGGTTGCCGACCGCACGTCACAAGTTGAATTCGTAGCGAAGAGAGCCAAACATGATACGGTACTCTTCGAGATGCAACGCTGAAACGTCGCCACGTTGGAAATGTCGGGGCCCCCATTCTTCCACGTGTACTCCCAGGAGACCTTCCTCCCTGGGGTGATTGGAGCTGGCCGTGTTTGCCTTTGGGTAGATCCGGTAGTGCCGCCAGCGGACGGCAGCCCTCTCGTTGTCACGAAAGTGATCTGGTGCTCGCGATTCGACTTCGGCCGCCTGCCAAGGAAGGACCTGCTCTGTTTGAAACCATCGCAGGACCGGTCTTCGGGAAAGTTCGCGTTCCTCTGGTGTCATTGCGGCCTCAACACTCGCACATTGATGTAACAGAAGAAATCTGCAGCGGTGAGGCGAGCGATGCCAAGTCGTGGCCACCCCAAATGAATGAAGTTGTACATCCAGTCCCATTTCATGTTCGGCATCACTATCTCCGGGGAGTTTGCGTTTGAGGGACTGCTCGTGCAAACCGTGCTCCCCCTTGCGCACCGAAAGAAGCAACGCCTTCAGTGGTGAGTGTTCATGCAATGGCAAGATCGAAGCCTGATTGATCTATCCCTTTTAGTTGAAAAACCGGTAATCGAAGGAACTCGCATCGCCGTGGAATTTTTCGTCGATCTTCTGGCTGAAGGATGAACGCGCGAGCAGGTCGCGTTGTTCTATCCGCAGCTGCCGGTCGAAGATATTCAGCTGGCTTTTGCTACGGCAGTGAAGTGATGAAGCAGGCGCGAGTTACCCTCTCTCGATGTAAATCATCGCGAATTCCCAGCCAAGCAGAACGTGCCTGGCGAGAGCTCATTCGTGCGGCCCGGTAGAGTAGGTGTTAAGATGGACCTGGGGCAGCTTCCTTTCGGCTGAGGGGGGGACATCGCTTCGGTGTTAGCGATGCCGAAGAAGCGGGTGAGCGAGTCGTCGTCACGCTCGACAGGGATTTCGGAGAATTGGCGATCCGCAGGGAGCGCACAGTTGCGGCGTAATCCTGCTGCGCCCTCGTCTTCGCTCTCTTGATTTCCTCCGTCAGATTCTTTGTGCCGTTCTGGCACACAACATCGACTGCCAGGGAAGTTTTGCCTATTGACGTGTGACTTATAGTTTATAAAATCTGACAAATGTCAGCAAGAAAGACTTTGCGCAAAAATCGTTTTTCCACAGATTCCTGTTCCGAGTCGCGGGCTCACAAAGGCGGGCGCACCGCGTGGAAATACTGGAAGCTGCGGTAGAGTTCTTGTGGACGGATCGGGTCCGGGAATTGACGATTGCGAAGCTGATGAGCGGCACAGCGCCGGACGGTCCGCATTCTACCAGTATTTCGGTGATCCCTACGATCTTGTCGAAGCTTTGCTGCGTGGATTGGAGGCCGACATTTTTAGGTCGCCACGCCTTTGGCTCGAAGGTGAGGGCGATCCTGTGTCGCTGCTGGAGAAATCTCTTGCTGGGCTGATCGATATTACGTATGAAGGCGGGCCAATCCTGAAGGCAGTTTCGGATGCTTCACGTAGCGATGAACGCCTTGAGAAGGAATGGAATCGCTTCCTTGGCCAGTTCGATGACGCGGTGGCAACGCGAATCAAAGCGCATCAGGAGCAAGGTTTGATCGCGGCGTTTGATGCAAGACCCGTTGCAATGGCCCTGAATCGCATGGACGCGAGCCTGCTGATACAAGCTTTTGGCAGTCGCCCGCGTGGCCAGCCGAAGCCGATTCGCGACGCGATCATTCGAGTCTGGACATCGACCCTGTACCCCCAAATCGTTCGCCGTCCTTGTACTTTCCAAGCCGCAACCAATTTAACTTCCCACTTCTTGCCTACAACTCCTTGGCTTATGGCCACAGCATACATGAATCGAGGTAGTGTCCTTAGTCCAGTCCCAAAGACTCTTGCTCGTTTTCCCGTGTCGGTTCAGGTGAGCCAGGAGTTTTTTCATTCCGACTTCGCATCCAACGGCGTCGGCGCATCAACCAGCTAAGTCGAAGTTTTGAGCTAGGTCGTTCGGTCTGCCCAAAACTTAAATAGCTGAGTTCAGCTCCAAAATCGACACGACCCATCCATCGATCTCCATCAATCCAGAGTGTTAGGAAGGAATTGAAATGAAATTCAATATGTATCTGTTGGGCGTCCCGGTGCTGATGTGAGTTCATGATGACGGTCGTCCTCGCGGATGGCCCTGCGAGCTCTGCGGCCGAAATCGACCGTTCCGTTCTTCCGATCATCCGCCAATCGACCTCCGATCACCGAAATGGATGCACGCAATGCGACCAAACCGGAACCTTTCCGTTGAAGCCCCCGAGGGTGCCCCCAATGTTGTGATCGTGTTGATCGATGACATCGGATTCGGAGCCACAACTCCCTTTGGAGGTGCAATCGAGACTCCGACGTTCGATAGGCTGGCCCGCAATGGCTTGCGTTTCAACCGCTTCCACACGACCGCTCTCTGTTCGCCTACCCGGGCCTCCCTGCTTTCTGGACGGAACCATCACAACGTGAACGTAGGTTCGGTCATGGAAGTGGCGACCGGCTTCCCCGGCAACCTCGGGATGCGACCCAACGATGCCAAATACTTCGCAGAGACGCTGCGTCACAACGGATACAGCACCGCCGCATTCGGCAAATGGCACGAAACGCCGACCTGGGAAGTCTCCGTTTCTGGCCCTTATTTCCGGTGGCCGACGCACTCCGGATTCGACAAGTTCTATGGCTTCATCGGCGGTGAGACGAACCAATGGGAGCCCGTCATCTTTGATGGCGTAACGCGGGTGCCGAAGAAGGAACAGGAGGACTACCACTTCACCACGGACATGACGACCGAGGCCGTCGAGTGGGTCAAGTTTCAGCAGGCCATGACGCCCGATAAGCCATTCTTCATCTACTACGCTACCGGTGCAACACACGCTCCGCATCACGCGCCGAAGGAGTGGATCGAGAAATACAAAGGGAAGTTCGACAAAGGGTGGCAGGCACTCGCGAGAAGACTCTGGCGCGGCAGAAGGAAATGGGAATCGTTCCCGCCGACACGAAGCTCACCCCAATGCCAGAAGACATCAAGGATTGGGATAGCCTCAGCGAGGACGAAAAAAGACTATTCGCCCTGCAGATGGAGACGTTCGCCGGGTTTGCCGAGCACACGGACGTCGAGATCGGCCGATTGGTCAACGCCATCGATGAGATCGGCGTACTCGAAAACACGCTGTTTATCTACATCATGGGGGACAACGGCTCCAGTGCAGAGGGCGGCCTGGAAGGGACCTACAACGAATTGGTTCACCTGAACGGCATCTTCGATGCGGAAACGGTCGACAGCATGCTGAAGCGGGCGGATGACTGGGGAGGGCCGGATTCCTTCCCGCACATGACCTGTGCATGGGCCGTAGCGACGGACGCTCCATTCAAATGGACCAAACAGATGGCGGCGGATTTTGGCGGGACCCGAAACGGTATGGTCATGCACTGGCCGGCGGGGCTGCAAGCTAAGGGAGAAATCCGCAGCCAGTGGCATCATGTCAATGATGTGGCCGCTACCGTATTGGAAGCAGCCAAGATGCCGCATTCGAAATCGATCAATGGCGTCGAGCAAAAGCCGCTAGACGGCGTGAGCATGCTGTACGCCGCCAAGGACAAGGACGCGAAGGAACGCCATACGACGCAGTATTTCGAGATGTTCGGCAACCGCGCCATTTACCACGAAGGTTGGCTGGCCCGTGTTGTCCACAGATCCCTTGGCAGGGCAAGCCGCTGTTGCGCTTGCAGGAAGATGTGTGGGAACTCTATAACATCGAAGAAGACTTCAGCTTGAGCCAGAATCTCGCGACGGAGCATCCGGAGAAACTCAAGGAGTTGCAGAGCAGTCTTCAAGAAGGAGGCCATCGCGAACAACGTCTTCCCGCTGGATGACCGCCTTTACGAACGCTTCAATGCCAAGCTCGCCGGGCGTCCGGATCTGATGGGTGACGAAAGTCTCTGACACTTGCCCATGGGATGGAAGGGATTCTTGAGAACACCTTCCTCAACGTGAAAAACACTTCGAAGACAATCGAGGCCGATGTGACCTTGGAGGACAAGGGACATGGCATCATTCTCTGCCAAGGCGGAAAGTTCGGTGGTTGGGCACTCTACATGAACGATGGCAAACCTGGCTACACCTACAACTGGTTCGGTCTTGATCGTTACACCATCGAGTCACCCGTGGCGATTGATTCTGACAAGGCGAAGATCAAGCTCACCTTCGATTACGACGGTGGCGGCATTGGGAAAGGCGGCACCGCCAAGCTCTTTGTGGACGGCAAGAAGGTCGCCGAAGGCCGGGTCGAGAAGACGGAACCGGCGGTATTTTCTGCTGATGAGACTGCTGATGTCGGAGTGGACGACGCTACGCAGGTTGCGGAATTCCTATTCGACGACCGTGAGGCATCTGAATTCACTGGACACGTCGATTTGGTGAAGATCAGCATCGCTGACGATGAGTGATCTCGCAGCGAAAATGAGTCGCCTAGCAGCTCTTGCTCGGTTATGTGAGCCGCATGCAACTCGTTGGGTGTTGCACAACTTGGCCATGCGAAGGTCACGCCAAGCAGCGTGCCTCAGTATCCTTTGCGTGAGTCGCTCGCCATGCCGGATAGCGTGTGATGCAGTCAGATTACGCCGTGACACGACGGAAAACTCGTCGCCCCAATACGTGTTGACGAGATCGCCGCCAACGTGCAGCGGTTGGACAACTTTCAGCGAGTGTCAAAACCGGGCCTTCTGCAATGGCGCGAGGCGCTTCGGCAAAATGCTGAAGTACCGTGGTGTCCATGGACATGTTCATCTTAAGAAGTCCGTCGATGCCGCATTTTATTGGCGTGCCCCATTCCTTGGGCACGCAAAGTATCGCCCTGCCGACGGCAATCGGTGCGGTGAGTATCATCACGACGTGAAAGGCTCTCTCTCGAAGCATGAAGACTTCCGAGGTCGGCATAAAGGCGGGAAAGCCCGTTTCTGGCCCTCGACCACAGTTGCCAAAGACCGGGGGCATAGATTGCAGTTCCACGTTGTCTTGGGGTTCCATCATGTCCACGAGCTTCTTGGCGGCGTCGTAGACCGTACTGACGACGGAACACGGAACAAAGCCTGTCGCTCACCAGTTCCAGAGGTTCTTCAAGCCTGTTTTTGCAAGGAGGTTGAACAAGTAAATCAGTGGGACGGCAAAGACGACACCGCCCAAAAAGACGCCTGGGCCGGACGTGCCGAAATCCCATCCAACTCTCTTCAGCACGCCTCCAATCGTGCTTCGTGGATCGATTGCGTCATGAACGATCGTCGCTCGCTACGGCATGATAGCGATGGTTAGGGTGACGGGAAGTAAAACGATGCTTGCCGCCTTGAAGGAGCGAAAGACGTTTTTCTTGAAGCAGATTTCGATTCGTGCTTGGCGCATTCATGTCGTGACTCCATGACGATCCGTATTGGATGCTGTCTTTGTCCCCGTGCTTCTCACATTGTATGAACGCCTTTGATTGGCTGGTGGCCGTAGGAACAACAATGAGCTGACGAAAGCGGACACGCATATTTGTAGGCTGACCGAGATGGTTTCCGATCCGAAGGTCGTTCTTCACGATATCGAGAGAAGTCCACCGGCCAAGTCCGGGGCTCGTCGCGATTAGGCCAGAATCCATCGCGGTGCGGGTACCGCCAACACACTACTGAAAGTACTCTTTCGCCCCTTCCAGCACATGCGTCGCGGCAATGGAGGCCAGGATGAGGCCGATCACGCGGCTCACGATGCCTGCTCCACCGCTGCCGATCAGCTTCGAAATCGTTCCTGCCATGAGCATCAATCCGAAGGCCATCGAAACGACCAGGAGCATGATCACGGCCGTAACTGCCTGGTCGAGGAGCGTGTGGCTTGATTCTCTGTCAGTAGGACCACCGCCATCATCGCTCCTGGAGACGCAATTGATGGCGTCGCCAACGGGAATATGGCGGTGTCCTGCACGCTCCGAAACATCTCCGTTTCCTCGTCCGGCTTACTTTCGCCAAAAATCATGGTAAGCGCAAAGAGGAACAAAACGACTCCACCGGCAATTTGAAACGCAAGCAGTGGCACGCCCATCGCAAGCAGCACCGGCTGACCCACAACGATGAAGAAAAGCAAGATCCCTGCGGCAGCCAACGACGCTAACAATGCAATTCTTTGTCGCTCTGCGGTGGTCCGCTCAGCCGTCGCTGAAATGAACACCGGCACGGTCCCAATTGGATCAATCACTGCCCATAGAACCACGAATTTGCTGATGCGTCCTGCAATGCGTCCATGGCAAACAACTCGCTCTTCGGGCAACAATCGTGAATTCAAGAACAAACACATATCAGTGAATGTCTGCAGCCTTCGATACCAGTCCTCCAAGAAACATTGGGGTCAAGAACATGGCCGGTTCGAATTTAAAGATTGTCGAGCGGCCACCAGGCTTTTATGAAAGCCGAGCTTCACTTCGGCGTGCACAACGGCTGACGGATCGTCCGCCATCTCAAGATAGGGGCCTGCACACCTACCTTGATTCGCGTAACCTTGACAAGACTAAGGCTTACCGGAAGATTCTCGCTTCACATCTTTCAAGATTGATCCTGCACCGGGAGAAGACGGAGGTAGACCGTGAGGAGCCGGATGCAGTCCTGGTTTTGTCGCCAGCGGGCGTCGTTCATACGTTGGATTGGCGTTCGGGACGCTCTTTTTCTGCGCGTCCCTTGTCCGTCCCTGCTGCCGCGAAACGATGTGGTGCAAGGCCTGGAGTCTGGGCTTGCCTTGGCAGTCGGCGATAGTCTCGGGGTCTCTGTCGTGTGGCTCTGGCAGCTTCTTGAACTACCCTCGTCAGGTGCAAAGCTCCGAACGGCGTATGCAAGGGAGTAACGACGGCGTGCATGGCGTGCGTTGTCGGCCTCACTCTGTGGCGAGCCACCATTTGGGAAAACTCCATTCGCGGTCTCATGGAAATGCCGGCGGTACAAGGCCAACCGGCCTGCACTTTACGACGAGCTGTTAAATCTGCATAGAAACCGCCGATGTGAATCGTATCCTCGCTTTCGAACTTCCTTCCGAAAAGCAGGTGCGTCTCGAGAGATTACTGCAGAAGAACAACGACCGCACACTAACCGAACAGGAGTGTGCCGAGCTTGGAGAGTTCGAACGGCTCGAGCATTGCGGTCGCATGCGGAAGGCTCGTTAGCGTCAGAAGCGAAGCCGATTAATCCCCGACTGAGCCAGGGTTTGCGCCGTCAGGTAATCCGGCGGGCAGGAAGCCGCTGTGAGTATTGCCTCGGTGCATCGCCGGAAGGTGCGCTGCAGTTCAGCTCTTGCGGCTCAACTCACACCAGCGACTGGCTGAACGACGCGAGCTGCATGCGGGGAGGTTTCGGCAGGAGCCGGACTGACGTGTTCCATCAAACCACCGAACGATGGGCGCGCCTCCGAATCGCGGCAGTGCCCCTCTTGGGGTATCCGGAAGGGGGATTTCGGGTCGGGCTGGCAGGAGCCCGATCGGGGCAGATCTCGCATCTCGAGTATCGGACCCTTGATGGAGTCGGACCGAGCACTCCCGAACCCTCAGCAACGGTACTGATTGGCTTCTCACTGCTAGGCATCCTGGCACTGCGCCGGCGGAGCTGAACATCGGAAAGGCACTTGCCTGACGTGCTGCCGTCGAGTTGCGGAAACGTTCCTCGCCGCGACCTGAACATCTATAATGAATGCATGAAGATCGCCGCGTGAGATCGCCCAACACCAGAAACGACTCAAAATGCTTACGTCGTTGACGGCGATGCTTCCGGCATGATCGAGAATGACGACGGGGTGGGCGGCGGCCACGGAAAAAGGGTGCAAGCACAATCGTTTGGCGACTGCTGCTTGTAACGAGAGTAGAACCGTAAGGTCACTCATCGCGATTGAATCTGAGGAACGAGACGACACCGTCGAGCTAACCACAACTGTGGCCACGAAGGCGGTCGGCGTGGAGCTTAACGTCCAGGCGGCTACCGATAGTGGCTCTGCTGAATTCAACGTTCACGCACTCGATGACGTGTAAACCGACGTTGATCCAGACAATATCGAGGCGGCGACTGACGATGATTGGTTGCCGACGCTTTCCGCGGAAACACGGTGATGCAATTCACCTGTTTCGCGGACACGTTTTTCCGAATTGCGAGGCATTCGTCGTATTTCCCAAAAACGGTTCCATGATTTGACGTCTCGCATTCCTCTGCTGGCTGCAACGGCGTGAAGTTCACCAGCTTCAACGGTACGATCAAGACGCTATCACTTCCTCCGCTACCCATCTCGCCGCACCTCGTTTCCTGTCATCTCTTTTTCCCCAATCTCCATATGTCGCGTCAATTTGGCTGGCCACTGGGTAGGATCTTCCGAAGGATAAATGGACAATTCCGGCCCATTTTGTGCGAGCAATTCTGAGTAGCGACAGCCCAGGATTTGCCTGGCGGTCGTGAGGCCGGAAGCAGTGGCCCCAGCAACACCGTGACCGGCAGTCGTGCTTGCCCCGCTTAACCACAGGCCCTCCAGTTGTGTCTTGTTGCTGAACGCCCAGGGACCAACCTGGAACCGTTCTTTGCCAATCCCATACAAGTTGCCCCGCGTCGCGTTGAGGTAGTACTCATTGCTCAACGGCGTACCCAATTCCCTGAAAACGACGTGTTGGCTGAAGCCGGGAAAGCGGTCGTCAATGGCTGCCAACATCCCGTCGGTCAGTCGCTCCTTGAGCTGCTGGTACTCCCAATCTCGCTTACCGGGTTGCTGCCCAGCCCAGCGGCGAAAAGGCTCGTACCCGACGAAGGCGAATGCCTCGAGAGTGTGGTGGCCGCGGCGGATTCTGGAAGGGTCCTTGAGCGTCGTCACCGTCAAGAAGAAGGCCTCCGGTTGACCACGGTTCAGGATATGGTCGGACAGCCCTTGTTGGTAAATGCGCTCTAAATCATGGTGATCGTAGAACCAGTAGTTACCGGAATCGAGTCCGACGCGCGCAAGTCCATGTCCACCGCCATGAAAAGGCTTATGGCCGATGCTGAATACCTTACTCGCTCCAGCTTGCGTCTCATTTTGCGGCTGATATGTTGCCGGCCAATCAGCTCACCAAAAGTGACTTCTGGGTCGGCATTGCTGACAACGTGGCGTGCGCTGATTTCCGTGCCATCGGCCAAGCGGACACCGCGGACGCGTTGGCCGTCCAACAGGATGTGTTTGACCCGCGTTGCGAGGTGCAGTTCGCCGCCTGCCCGCTTCAGAGCGCGGGAAAAAGCGCGAGGAATCGCGGCAGCGCCACCGAGTGGATAGTAGCCCCCATCGAAATAATGGTGAGTAACGGCGGCATGGACCGCAGCCGATACCAGCGAGGGCGGCAACCCATGATCGCCCGACTGCGCCGCCAAAATCGCTCGCAAGACCGGGTCGTTGACAAAATGTTGGATGAGGCTGGCCCCGGATCGAGTGCCCCAGCGCAAAATGTGTCGCGCGCGATAAGGCAGACACAATGCATCGGCCAGCCCGCCTACGCGGAAGAATAGCGGCAATTCATCCATCATTGCCTGGACGGTGTTCAGATACGCGTTAATCCCTCTGGCTTCACGGGGGAATCGTTCCTGGAGTCGGTTGGCGTACCGGCCCTGCCCTTTCGGGATGTCGAACCGCTCGGCGCCAATGAAGATATGATCGAAGCCATTGGGATTGAGTTCGCAGAAAGCCAGATCCTGCGACACTCCCAGCCCTTCGTAGATGCGGCGCATATGGCCGTCCGGCCCAAGGCGGCCGATGTAATGCACACCCGGGCTGAATCCGTAGCCTTCTCGTGCAAAGGAGTGGGTCCAGCCTCCAGGAAGGTAATGCTGTTCGAGTACGAGGACTTTTTGTCCGGCCTGCGCCAGCGGAACAGCCGATGCCATTCCACCAGCACCCGATCCGATCACAATCACATCAAAATCTGATGTCATAGATCCCCCGGCGATGAAAGAACGACGATTCGGGCCCACTCCATTCTAACGCCAATTGGTCCGTACCACGATGTCATGGATGGAGTTACCGTGGACGTTGGTCAGGTGGAAGGCATTGCTGCAAGTAGAAGACCTGCCTACCGAGTTTGACTCAAGTGCCCTTCCGGGTCGCGGCAGACCGATGCGTCGCTGATGTCGGGGCCTTGGCCTGCCGAATGGCCTCCAGCCCTGATGTCGATGCGTTATAGGGATCAGAGATCCGATCCGTTATAGTCTTAGTCCGGAACGTGTGGGTTTGTTGTCTTTTCGCGGGATAAGAGAGGGAGATGCTATGGGGTATTTCGGTTCCGACCCGGATCCGGTGTTCGACGGTCGGGTGTTCCCAGAGCTGGGACATAGCCGCGACGAGGTGATGGAACTGCTCGCGAAATTCGAGGAACAGGATGTGACCGACGTTTACGCCCACAATACGATTCAGTCCACGACACTGATGGGGCACCTCGAAGCTACGGAGCTGGCCAAGGATGCTAACCGGATGTTTCTGCGGCGCAATATGCTGTACTCGTCGCTGATGCCCGGTACAGCGCGGATTGCGGCCGAGGTCAAACAGATGGTCAAGGAGATGCTCGGCTTCCCAACGGAGGCCAGGGTGCGGCTGACCTCAGGAGGATCCGAGAGCTTATACTGTGCCATCAACGCCGCGCGGCAGTGGGCGCAGAAGGAGCGGCGTATCACCGATCCGGAGATTGTCGTGCCGTATTCGATCCACGCGGCATTCTCGAAGTGGTGTCACTATACCGGAATCCGGCTGAAGCGGATCCAACTCGGCGAGGACTTGCGAGCGGACGTGGCGACAATGGCGCAGGCGCTGACAGCGAACACGATCCTGATCGCGGGATCTGCGCCTTGTTGGCCTTACGGACTGTTCGACGACCTCGAGGCGCTCGGCAAGTTAGCCGAGGAGCATGACCTCTGGATGCACGTTGATGGCTGCCTCGGCGGATTCCAGTCGCCGTTTGCGGCCAAACTCGGACATCCACTCCCCTCCTGGGACTTCAACATCCCCGGTGTCCGCTCCATCTCGGCCGACTTGCACAAGCACGCCTACAGCGCTAAGCCGCTATCGTCGATCACGTTCCGCAGCGCCGAGTGGGAACAGTGGCACGAGGTCTCGCCGAGCGACTGGCCCGATGGTCCGTATACCAGCGAGTCGATCACCGGCTCCACTTCCGCGGGACCGATCGCCTCTGCCTGGGCCGTGATGAAATTCCTCGGCGAGCAAGGATACCTCGAGTTGGCCCGGCGGTCGCTGGAAGTGAGGCAACGTTACATCGACGTGATTGGCGAAATCGACGGTGTCGAGGTTTTCCCCTCCGACCTGAGCGTGATGACTATCCGCACCGAGCCAGGGCTCGACCTGTTTGCAGTGCTCGGCGGGCTGTTCGAACGGCAGTCCTACTGCTTGCCATGTTTCCAGCCGCCGGCGCTCAAGATCATGCTCGATCCGGTCACGGATGAGGTCGTCGACACCTTCGCCCGCGACTTGGCAGAGGTCATCCCCTTGGTCCGCTCAGGTGCCATCACGATTGCTGCGATCGAGCCTTGGTTGTGAGCGTGGAGGCAGTTTTATGAAACTCACACTGGTCCTTTTCGCGCTGGGACTGAAGCTGCGGTGGAGCGCACGCTTCGATGCTGCTTTCCGCAAGCAGCTACTCGATGTCGACAAGCTGATCGCAATCCGCACTCGGGATGGCACCCGAGCTCGAAGCTACCACTTCCGCGACGGTCGGGTGGCGGTGAACGCCGGGGCGCATCCTGAGGCTCACGTCGCGCTGATTTGGAACGACGTCTCCGTCGCGGTTTCGGCCATGCTTTCTCGCGACGAACGGGCCCTGTTCTCGGCCATCGGTCGGGGGGACCTAGAAATCGCGGGTAACCTGCAGGACGCCCTGTGGTTCAGCGATCTTGTGGGCTAACGGTCACAGCGACCGCCTACAATTCGACGGGAATCGAACTGACCGAGGATGGGCAAACTTCCGCACTTCACGCGAATGTCAAACTGCGGTCGGCGCCTACGACGCGGTACGACACGCGATTTGACAAAGCCATTCCGGCACCTCGACGGACGCAGTCTCCCAGAAAACGCATGGACGAGGCGGGATACGTCCTTTCGCGACCGCTTTCCGAATTGAGCCGCTCACCCGACAGAGGCACACGGCGATCAATGTTTGGTGGCTGGGCGGCGGTGGATAGAATGGAGCCGTCGGCGTGCTGCGGCAAACAACCACTGGCTACCAAACGATGAAATCTGGAATCAGACTGCTGGATGAGACAGAGGGCACTGGACAACCTGCTGTCAAAGGTGACATCGTCGAGTTCGAGTCGCAGGCTTACCTTAGTCGCGGTGAGTTGGCGCAAAACCGGCTCGTCATGTCAATTTGTCTCGGGAAACGTCAGGTCATTGCAGGAGTCGAGTACAGCTTGACCGGGATGAAGCCTGGAGGATACCGCAAGGTCAAGATCAGCCCACAGCTCGCATATCGAGATGTGGGCGTTCCCGACAAGGTGCCTCCCAATGCCGTGATGATCTATGAACTGTGGATGACGAAGGTCACGACGCCATAGCGTTGGTTGTACACGAGGACGCTGGTTCTGGCGAAGCCTGCCGGTCCGTTCGAACAACTCAACGAATAGCGGGACGTTCGCCGCTCCAGTAGATCAAGCAAGTTCTTAACGGCGAATCACGATTGTTCGGGCATTTGCCACTCCAGCGCGCGAAACATAGTACTTGAATTGACCGCGACAACCGGGCTCGTCGGGCGGCGGCTGGGCTGAGCGAGTGTGAGTCTCGACCAAGGACAAGCGGGGTGTCATGCTCTGCTATTTGACCCCCCCACTCTGGCGGCGCCGGCCAAAGCGAGCAGCGCCGTCGTCGAGAGATGTTGCGGATCGCGGGAGACCTTCACAACGCTCTGAGGGCGGAGTATGCCGCACTCGGCACGGCCACTTCAGGCTCCAACGCGTCGAGCGCTTCCAGCACGGGTTTCACAACCGGGCCGTCTGCGGTACAGGCCAAATCATGGCACAAGTGATGGGCTCCCTCCCGGAGTCGATCGGAGTCGCTATGTTCGATGAGTGCCGCGAGCAAGGGACGCAGTCCTTCACGCCCGAGCGCGATCAACGCAACAGCCGCCAACCAGCGAACGTCGGCGTCCTTGTCTTCCAACGCCCCCACGAGTGCCGTGGCTGCAATCGGGTTCGCAATTTCCCCTAAACCCTTGGCTGCTTCCCAGCGGACTTGCCTTCGTGGATCCGACAGGCACTTGATCAGCTCAGGCACGGCCGGACCTGCAATCGAGACCAACTGTTCGCGAGCAGACTGCCGTTCGACTCCGTCTTGCGATTGCAAGCGGAGAACAAGTTCAGAAACGCCTTGCGAAGAATGATCCGTATTTCCCATTTCTTGACTTCTTTCTTTGGAACGGATGTCACGCGTACGCGGTGCTCGAAGTTGTCGACAATGCTTCCTCGAGCCACCGGTGGGCTTCGTCGACTTTGCTGTGATCGAAGTAGCGAATCGCGACCGTCGTAAACGGACGGCAAAACGTGGCCATCCACTTTTCCCAGGTTCTGTCTCCTACCATCGCTATCGAACAGGCAGAGGGATTCGCGCAGGTCTATCCGGAACATAAGTACCACATCGTTGACGTGCTTCAGCAGCGAGGCCACATCGTAGGAATGACCGGCGACGGAGTCAACGACGCGCCCGCTCTCAAGAAAGCGGACGTGGGCATTGCCGTCTCCGGTGCGACCGATGCCGCACGTGCTGCCGCGGACATTGTGCTGCTCAATCCGGGCCTGTCGGTGATCATCAACGCAATTGAGGAAAGTCGCAAGATTTTCCAGCGAATGAGCAACTACGCCTTGTACCGAATTGCGGAGACCATCCGCGTATTGCTTTTCATGACGCTCTCCATCCTGGTATTCAACTTTTACCCGGTCACGGCGGTGATGATCGTGCTCCTGGCACTATTGAACGACGGTGCGATTCTCTCGATCGCTTACGACCGCGTCCAATATTCCGACCAGCCGGAAACCTGGAACATGCGAGAGGTCTTAGGGCTTGCCACGATCCTGGGTGTCGTAGGCGTGATTGCATCGTTCGGGCTATTCTACTTGGGCGAGCGCGTGTTCGGATTGAACCGCGATGTAATTCAGACCTTGATGTACCTCAAGCTCTCTGTCGCAGGCCATTTGACCGTGTTTGTGGCTCGTACTCGCAAACCGTTCTGGTCGATCCTTCCTGCTCCCATTTTGTTCTGGGCAGTGGTCGGCACCCAGTCCATCGCCACGCTCATTGCTGTCTATGGGATTGGGCTGATGACGCCGATCGGTTGGAGCTGGGCGGCACTCGTATGAAGTTATTGTCTGGTGTGGTTCTTGCTGGCCGATGCCACGAAAGTGATGGCGAATCGAGTCTTTGGCCGATCGGATCTAGGCGTGCTCCCGCAAAAAAAGTCTCTCAAATGCCACAACGTTGTAGACCACAAACTTCGGCAGCCAGTGCCAGCGAGCGTCGGCCACGAGCATGTTGATATAAAAAAGAACTGGGAGGCGTACAATGTAGAGCCAATACGGCGAGTCAGCAATGTACCGCTACCAAGCCTTTCGCAACAAACGGGTGATAGGGCTTCTTCACAGAATGGATCCTTGAGGGTGGCGAAATATTCCCGCTTCTTGTTTTTCGCACGTTGCGCGGAGGTCGATCGTTCTCTCGTACACGAGGACTCGGACGCGAGGAAAGATTGAAATCACAGCCGCGCCCGTCATTTGTAAACGTCGCCGTGAAAGTGCAACGCTCCCATCACCGAACTGATCCCCAGTTGATGGAAGCCCGTGAGGAATGCCAGATCATGCGGATGAAGGATCAGCTGGCGAAGCTCGATCTGTTGATTTTCGGCGAGTTAGGCTGCGTTCCGGCCAGGAAGCTCGGAAGCGCGCTTCTGTTCGATGTGATCTCGGCCGCCTACGAGAGGACCAGCGTCATCGTCACCGCCAATCTGCTCCTTGAACAATGGACCGGAGTGCTCGGTGGTCAGCGGCTGACCGGAGCCGTGCTCGACCGCCTGACGCAGATCTGCCACATCCTCGAAGCGACCGGCGAGAGCTACCGACTCAAGGACGCGCGACGACGGTCCTCCCAACGCAAGAAGCCGTCGGCAAGCCACGATCCGTCGAAGTAAGGCAAGCCGCAACATCATTCCTCCCCCATCGCGGCGGAGGACTCACTTTCAACCAACTTTCAACCAACTTTCAATCCAATTACAATAGGTTCGTTTCACACTGATCGCTGCACTTTCAGACCGTTCAACGCTGCACTTCTTCTCCGGCGTTTACATCTCCTCGAGAGGATTTCCAACGCTTCTGGGAATACCAACGCCCTGGCCGGGCGGCCGTCTTTCTGGATCGATAGTGCACGCGAACGATGGAAAGCAAGATCGGTCCTATGAAAAAGGTTGCCCGATCGCTTCGGGAACATTGCGAGTTGATTCTCAACTGGTCCCGTGCCAAAGGTGTGATTTCCGCCGGAATCGTCGAGGGATTCAACAATAAAGTCAAACTGATCATGAAAAAGTCGTACGGCTTTCGCCCTGTCGCAGCAATCGAAATTGCCTTGTATCACAACCTCGGCAGTCTTCCGGAACCAGAATTCACCCACGGTTTCTGCTGACGAGGCATTTTGTTGAGGCACCCCACAATCACCCATCATCTTTCAAAACTCCACGGAATTCAAAATGAAAGACTCGTCTCCAATGATCGCTGCACTGACTATGTTTACCGTTGCTGTTCTTTTCACATCATGGCCTGCAGTCGCTCAATCACCCCCTTCAAAGTCGGCTACTACCTGGCAGGATCTGGGATTCAATCAATTGCCCGAGGGGTTTTCCACCGACGAGATTCCCCTGTTTGAAGGACTCAACGAAGCTCGTGGCACTTGGTCATTTGAGGGGGAAACTACCGATGGCAAAGCCGGGACACGCGTGAAAGGAAGCCTGCAGATCAGGGGCAACCCCAAGAGCGGCATGCTTCCGACCTGGCAAATGGTCTGGGGCTGGCCCGCTGATGATCCTGGGCACTCGATCATTCACATCATCGGAGTAGGGCCCCGCAAAGACGGGTTTGATCTGATGCTGACGCGAGTCGGACCGGTGAAAACTTCCGGAGCGGACAAAGCCACACCCGGAATTCTGCCCACCATCTTTAAGGGAACATGGAATCTGGAGAACAGAACGATCACCTGGACCGAAACAGACTTGCCCGCCAGATTGCGCGGCCAGTCTGCGGAGAAGGATTCCTCGAAACCAAAGCAAACATTCGAAATGGTCGTCGCTGCCGACGGAAAGGTCGTGATTCAGAACAGCAAACACACGCCTCAAGGCCAAATGGCAAGCGGCCAAGCGATCGTCCGCACGGGCAAGGCGCCCGCGGAACCTGTCACTCTTACCGGCAAGCACAGCTTCAAGACGGTGGCGGAGATAGCCGATCGCCGGATCAAACCCTGTCTTCCACCGCAAGCGACAGAAATCTCCCTGCTGAGTGAGCGTGGTGGTCACTACGCACGATACAAGGTTGCGGAAGCGGATTTCATGAAGTTTCTGAATCAGCTTTGGGAAGCCGAAAAAGACAGCTCCGCTCACAAACGCGAGAACATGTCAGGCGAAGGCGAGCCTTCCAATCGGGAAGCAATGGCCCGACGTTTCAAGATGGCCGGATGGGAACCTCTCGACAACGCGATCACGTACTACAGCCCGTCAAAGCCAAGTGGTGCCATGACGACCTACTACTATGACCGGGAAGCCGGAATCGCATATCACGACACGGGCTATTGGTAGTGTCACCCTGCGCGGAACGCAAATGACCGACGAAAAAGGGGACGGGACCAATCGCGTTCGCGAGCGCATTGCGCGGGACGCTCTCGAAGGGACCGAACCGCGGCCCACCCGAATCCGACACGGTTTCTGGAGCATCCGCATCCGGTGCTGATCGGTTCGATGCGCGCGATGCCAGACCGCCACCGCATTCTGGTGGGCCAGCGCTCGGCTTGTTCTCGGCAATCCGCCACATCTTGGACTCGCGGAGGCCCACCCTACAACTACAAGTCGTGTGCCGAACAGGATTGCCCACGTCCTCGTTTTTTCGCTACCGTGGGATTCAAGTGGGGCGAACCGTTAAGCAACGCAGTATCGGTCATTCACTGCTGGAGAGATTATTAGCTGCCCGGTACCAGAAGCGAGAGGCTCAGTTTGATGCCCCATTGCGGCGCCGGCCCCTGACGCAGGCCATCGGGTGTGTAAGCGCCGGTTACGAAGATGTTGTAGTTGTGTTGGCCGATTTTTTGGACCTTGCCCAATCGCAACTGCAAGGGCATGTCGAAGTTACCCGACTCCGTGTTGAACTGCCAGAGGTCATCGCCCCAACCGGTGTACCAGCCTTCGCCAAGCTGCTTGACGATCAAGGGTTGGAAGAGAAAGGACTTAGTTCCCCTGCCGTCGAGGGGGAAGTTGTACGTACCGAGAATTCCAAATTGCCAGGTCTGGATCGACGTGTTAATGACTGCAAACGTGGGCGAAAACTTCCAGCTCTGCTCACCGAGTTCGCGACGCGTGGCGGTCGGGGCCACAAAGCCCGGGCCAATGCCCCACGAACCCCAATCCGTGGGATGGTTCAGAATGCTGATGAAGACCAGATCGCTGAGCCCAGACTGATTGTCTAGAGGGACTAGAAAATCGGAATCGTTCGGCGGTCCTATCGGAATCGTTCCATCTGGATCGGCCGTCGTGACGACAGGCAACGTCGTGCGCGTAATCCAAGTTGGAAAGAAGTTGTGGCCGGTTTCAAAGGGCTTGACCACCTGCAGACTTAGCGTGTGAGCAAACCCGCTGGCTTCGTAAGTGCTGGGAACAAATGTGTTTTGGAGCTGGTACTGCGTCAGATTGGACGTTGGATTGGTCGCGTCGCCCGCAAGATTGCCGCCGGCGCCTTGGCCGCCTCCATCTTGACCACGGACAATCATCTCAATTTCACTCGGAGGACAAGATGGGCTATCCCATGACTCGCAGGAGAGCGACCAGTCTGGTGGCGTCTGCCAAGAGACCAACTGCTGGCCCGAAGTTTCGCCACACGCGAGTACTACCAGAGTCATCGCAATGATCGGATTCGCCGCACATCGACACATCGAATATATCATCCGACTCACTTTCATAACGCCCCTCCTAGCCTGTTAATCAAACAGAAACTCGATGGTGGCTCGCAGTTCCCATTCGGGGTCTTTGGGTTTGCGTGCCACGTAATCAAAGGCCTGAAACTGCAGGCCCATTTTTTGACCTCGAATCTCGAACAGCCGTCTCACGCCGCCACCTACGGGTACCGTCCAATCGTCTCCACTCGGGGCATCCCACGAATAGCTAAGGCCGAGCGGGATGTAGATGAGGTTCCATTTCTCGCTGACTTCGTAAAGGACAAACGGTTTACCAAACAGCTGGTTCACCTTTTTCTGGCCCGGGTCCTCTCCAAAGCCCCAGGATTGCCACAGGAAGAAGCCCGTCGTAAGCCGATTCATCTCGGTGCTGAAGTGAACTCCTGGTCCAGCGGTGTACTGCTCGCTTCCCAAAATCGGGTTGGAGGCGGTTGGGAACGTCAAGACGGGTCCCACACCCAAGTGTGTCTTCCGTTCGTGCGCACCCGGCAACGAGAAGAAGAACCCCGAGAGAATGTCACCAAAGCCGTTGCCCCGTACACCGATTGTTGTCGGCAAGTCCCCTGGATTGGTCGGCCCCAGCCGAATCGTCGAGGGCAGGTCTGCCACGTTCAAGACAGTTCGATTCTCCATCTCGAGGAAACCGAGGTCTGTATGGCTCGCGAATTCGAACTCGTTGTACGTGGCTGACTGATCGCCCAGATAGGAGAAGGTCGGATAGATATTGAATTCCGTCAGTCGGAAACGTGACGCGTGTCTTCGACCGTCGTTGCAATCGCAGCAACCGCCTGATACGATTCCATCACAGCCAAGTTCGACGCATGAATGCCCACAGCCGTCAGTCGTTCCGTTGACGGACGAAACCATCCACGCTGTCGGGTCCGAGTTCAAGGCACTGGACTCAGCCGCTGGCATGCCTGGAAAGCGAGCCTGCGCACAGGCCGATCCACCAAGCATGAGGTTGCCCCATATTGCGACAACCAGCAGGACGGAACCGCTACGGCTTTGCATCTCCATGACTTCACCTCCCGGCATTCGAAGATTCGCGACTGTCGGTCCTATCGTCCGTCACACCTTAGGCGATCCACCGATTCAGCAGACGCTGTGCTGGTAACAGCGTGTCTTGCTCGACTAAACTGAATACTCTGCACATCTTGTCATAGGGATCGGCAAGGAACGCGTTGTCTGCCGAAAAGTCGCAGAATCCTGCGGCGACACTGGAACCCAGCTGTGAAATACGTCGAAATCGCCGAATACATGGCGGCCGCAGCATTTCTCGCGCTCGCGTTAGTGCATGTGCTCGTCTGGTTCCGCGTTCGTAGCGAAATCAAAAACTTTCTGTTTGCCATTTCGCTGGGCGCTGCGGCCGCTAACGCGCTTGCAGAGCGCACATGTACGCGCCGACTCGATCGAGACGATGGCCGTGGCCCTTCGCTGGTACGTGACAACTTCCGGCCTGTGGGCGCTTGCCACGATCTGGTTCATCGTCACTTATACAAGTGTCGGTCGCATCGGCCGGGTTCTGGCGGTCTTGATTAGTAGTGCGCTGATCGTTGCGATGCTGCTCAACTTCTCTTCGCCAGCTAGTTTCTTGTACACTGAACTGACGGGATTGCGGCAAATCTCGCTCCCGTGGGGAGAGCAGCTCTGGTTGCGTCGCGGGAGATGACCGCCCTTTGCGCATCGTCTCCGAACTTGCCCTGGGTGCCGTACTCATCATTGTTGCGGACGGATGTTACCGATTCTGGGTGGAGCAGCAGCGCACACGTGCCGTGTTGTTTGGCCTGGGAGCCATCGGTTTCATGGGCTGTTTCGGTACCCATGCCTTCCTGGTGGACACAGGACGGCTGAACTCGCCCTATCTCTCAACATTCGGCTTCTTGGCATTGGTCATTTGGATGAGCTACGAACTTGCGGGCGAGGTCTTGAAGAAGGTACAACTTTCGTCGGAACTCCTGCGTAAGGAACAGGAAATGCGCGAGGCCGTGGCGGATGAGCGAACGCGCATCGCGGGTGACTTGCATGACAGCGTGACACAGACTCTGTTCTCGACGGCGGCGATCGCGGACGCCCTTCCCGAAGTGTGGGACCGGCATCCCGAAGAAGCGCGACGTGGCCTTGAGGATCTGAAGCTGCTTACCAAGGGGGCTCTGGCGGAGATGCGGACGCTGTTGTTGGAACTGCGTCCGGCTTGCCTACTGGAGAAAACACTTGGCGAGTTGCTTCAGCAATTAGCCGGGGCGGCGGCAGGTCGGACCAGGATCCCAGTGGACGTCGAAATCGCCGGTGACGCGCGATTGCCCGACGACCTTCAGGTGACGCTCTATCGCACGGCACAGGAAGCGTTACACAACGTCGTCAAGCACGCGCGAGCGTCGGAAGTGAAAATACGCCTCGCTTGTGACGAACAAAACGTCTTGCTGACGATTCACGACAATGGACGTGGGTTTGAAAACAACAGATCGACCACGACGGGCATGGGATTGGAGATCATGCGCGAGCGTGTCCGAGCGATTCAAGGTCAGCTTCGGATCGAATCGACGCCGCAAGCAGGAACGACGGTCGAGGTTCAGTGGGCAAAGCGAACCGGCGGGAAGGCAGAGAATGGATTCTAAATCGCATCGTATTCGTGTCCTAAGCGTCGATGATCACGAGATCATGCGCGGCGGAGTGCGCTTTTTGCTGCTGGCGTTTGATGATCTGGAACTGGTCGGGGAAGCACAGCGCGGGGAGGAAGCGGGCAACTCTGCCAGGAGACGCGTCCTGATGTGGTGCTGGTCGATATGAAGATGCCCGGCATGGACGGCATTCAAACGACGGCCGCCATCAAAGCGGTTTGCCCCGAGGTGCAAGTACTGATCCTCACGAGCTTTCATGATCACGACCTCGTGAGAAGATCGATCGAAGCCGGTGCCGTTGGCTATGTACTGAAGGACGCCAGCAAGGAAGATCTGGCTGCGGCGATCCGCAGCCCAAACCGGCCAAATCACCATGGCGCCTGAGGCCGCGGCAGATATGCTATCCGGTTCCCAGGCCCCGGCGATCAATCTGACCGATCGCGAGCGTGAGGTGCTCCAACTGCTGACAACGGGAATGACCAACAAGCAGATCGGCGAGCACTTGCACCTCAGTCCCTTTACCGTCCGCCATCATGTGAGCCAGCTCATCAAGAAGTTGGGCGCCGCCAACCGGGCAGGCGTGGTCGCATCGGCAACGCAGCGAGGCTTGATTTCTTGACGTCATCCCCGTTGCGCAAGCGCAAACGTCGGTTAGTACAGATGTACGATCCAATTTAGTGCAGCTGTAGCATACTCATGCGGCTTGACTTGTCGTAGGCTGACCCTCGACCTGAAGTTCAGCAACGCATGTCTTCAATCCCGATACCTGGCACGGTCGGAAGTCGGAATGCCCACAAGGGTTGACTCCGGCGACACGTGCACTCGTGGGGACGGCTGGGGAGCGAGCTCAACGATGCGACCGAAAGGCACGGCGGAGCAGTTGGCAGCGCGGCGGCGACTTGCCATACGGCTTTGGCGCGAAGGCCGGTCGGTAGAGGATGTGGCGCGTGTCGTCGGTGTCCATCCGTCGTCGATCAGACGCTGGAAGGCCGCGGTCAATACCAGGGGTTGGCAATCCTTGCAGGGAAAGCCCCATCCGGGCCGCAGCCGTCGCCTTTCCGCCGCCCAAGAACTGGAGCTGCAATCGATCCTCCGTGACGGATTGCCAGAATCGCGTGGCGCCACGCGTGATTGGGATTGTTCCACCGTGGCCAGCGTGATCCAAGAACGATTCGGAATTGCCTATCACGTCGACCATGTGTGGCGCCTGCTACGACGGATCGGCTGGAATTATTGGGAAGGTCGCGGATGGGTCTACGAAGGCGATCGGCCGTCAGAGCGCTGAAAGGCGGCGCCACGGGCTGAGTTTCTCTGGCGGATACCACGAATCGCAGCCAACGGGTCGCCGACGCGCATTAGCAATGCAGGTCCATTGACTGACGTCGGAGCAGAAATTACGATTCTCTGCCCTTGGGCGTTTCAGAAGCCTTGCACACCACCGTCAGGCTCGGAAAAACGGCCCCGCAAGAGGCTTTCCTAGGGCTACTTACGTTGTCCACTTGCGTCTCTCGAATTGGATGAGGCTACTCAGCTGACCGGTGTTTTTGCGGAGCACACGTGACGATTGCTTCCAACGGCTTTTGGCTGGCAGTTTTGATCAGCTTCTGGACCGCGGTCACCGCCTCGGCGGACCAAAGCTTAGGGCTTGGTCTTGTCCACCAACCGGAGATCTCGAGCAACGGCGTGCTGACTGCGGCGACATACGCTGGCCTGGATCGCCGACAAGCAAGTCGCAACAGTCCATCTTTCCGGTATCATCAGACAACTCAGGCTCCGAGCCGTCGTCGGCTCCACTTGCCTCGAGTTGATTGCCAGCACTGCGGGCGTAGCAGGATGTCCTGCCAGCTGGGATTCGGCTGTATCGAACCAGAATTGTCGAGTCCCCGCTCGTGGTTCTTTCAAGAAGACTTTCGGCGTCAAGCGGTCATGCGTGTCGTGGAGCGTCGCGAGCTGCTTTTCGACGATCATTTCTATCGCCCGATATGGCGACTTTCGGGTGACATTTACCGGGATCACAAGCATTTCTATTCCGCCGACACGATGAGCCTACTCGGTCTGGCGGTCGGGCTCCATGCGGTCCTGGCAAATACGCCGCTCGATGAAGAGTTTCGTGATGCCGTGCAAAGAAATTGCGCAACACCATCCGGACGCTCTGGTGGTTGGTCAGTACGTCGGAGAAACATGGATCGTGTTGCCTGGCATCGTGGCGATTTGGGGCCTCGATGAGCTTCTGGAGAGGTCATGTAGCTGGCGACATCCGTGCGGACGCTGCGTCGGCGATTGGGCTCGTCAATCGGGTCGAGCGTTCATCGTGGGAGCCCCCATCACAGGAGTGCTGCAGGTCGGCATCGGGGCTTCGCGGCCCGGAGAGTCAAGTGCCGGATCGCGATGGAAGCCCTTCGACGATAACAACGGGGCCAGCGGCCACGCCTTCGTGGGGGCCGTTCCGTTCCTGATTGCAGCCAAGCAAGTTGACAATCCACTGCTAAAATCAACGTTGTTCCTTGGATCGGGTTTCACCGCCTTTTCACGGATTTACGAAGACAAGCACTATCTGTCGCAAGCCTTACTTGGATATTGGATCGC
This sequence comes from uncultured Planctomycetaceae bacterium, assembly GCA_963776055.1. Classification (GTDB taxonomy): domain Bacteria; phylum Planctomycetota; class Planctomycetia; order Pirellulales; family Pirellulaceae; genus CAVZLD01. Next base: position 414,816 of record CAVZLD010000004.1, read on the forward strand.
ATATCTGGCTGTCGAAGCGATCCATAAGACGGAGAACTCTGCGTTTCAATATCGACTCGTTCCACTCGGCCTGAACGGTCAGTTTGGTCTTGGTCTCGAGCTGCGATATTGAGTCAAGCACGAGTCAGCCGTCGAACCCACCGTCCTGGTCGCATTCGCGCAACAAAACTCTCTGTTTCGTGCCACGCTCGACACGGATCGCGGGCTGCGGGCAGTACAGATGTACTAATCTGATTGGTACATCTGTAGGCTTTTCGTCTCCCGCTTAGGTCTTTAGTCTAGAAAACAATCGGAGGTGGCTCGATTTCTACGTGTGCCCAGCCGTAGGCGAAAAAATTCGACTCATCGTTGCGTCCAACCACAAGTCAATCCAGGACGCGATCGTGATGCTGGTTCGCGAACAGGCAAATTGGGAACCGCCGGCACCCGTTGCTTTCAACCGCGAAGAAGCGGGTGCCAACGCCGTTTTCCCGGGCTTGCCAAGCTTCACTCATGACGGTGAACCACCGGAGCAACTCTCGGCGTCGATTCGCCAGCCCCAGCGGTTGAGGCCATTGAAACCGAAGCCCCAAAATACGAATTCGCCCGAAGGGACGAGCAAGTGTGTAACACGATGAGAAGATCAAACAGCAAGAGAACATTGAAAATGCCCTCCCTAACGGATCCAATCTGCCTGTTACTTGTCGTGCTGTCCTGTCCCACTTTGATTGCGGCTGAATTGTCAGCTGATGATACGAAAGCTGTCGCGTCGCGTGTCCAGTCCTACGTAGCAGCCTTTAACCGCCGCGATGTCGATGCGTGCGTGAACCACTGGTCAGCCGATGCCGAATATGTACAGTCCGATGCAAGTATGCGTATTCAAGGTCGCGATGCAATTCGCGAGGCACTGCAGAAGCTGCTGAGTACAGAAGAAAAGTTCGAGTTGAGCGTCACCGACCAGCGATTTCGACAGGTGTCCAGAGATGTCGTTCTCGAGGAGGGAAACGCAACGGTTGTCTCGGCGCGGCACGGGATCGAACGAGCGGATTACGTCGTTGTGCACGTCAAGATTGAAGGCAAGTGGTACCGAGACAGCGTGCGCGAGACGACGTCGGCCGCGCTGCAAGCAGCGAGCTCCCAGCTTCACGAACTAACGTGGCTGCTCGGAGAATGGCGAGCGGAGAACGACCAGGGCTCGGTGGACATCCACGGCAAGTGGATGAATGACAAACGATTCATTTCGCGCATCTTCAAGGTGCGTGGAAAAGACGGCTACAAGTTGCACGGCACGCAAATTGTCGGCTGGGACCCCGTGGCATCCGTGATCCGTTCCTGGAGTTTCGACTCGGAAGGCGGCTTTGAACAGGCCGTTTGGACCCGGGATGACCAGCGTTGGCTGGTCAAGGCGACCGCCGTACTGCCCGACGGCAGCGTTGGATCCGAGCAGCGTCTGTTGACTCAGGAAGGTGATGGCCGCATGTCAACGGAGGTCATTGAGCAGCAAGTCGGTGGCCAACTGCTGCCCGGTTCCGAGAAGGTGACCCTCGTCCGCCAGACAAAAGATTAACGTTGTCGAAGAACAAGGAACAACGCGATGCATATCCGAACCTCGATCTTGACTTTGTCGGTTACGCTCCTTGCCGTTGCCGCCATGGCGGAACCTTGCCACGCTCAGTTGTTTGGGGGAGGTGGGCTGCTGGGCGGTGGTGGCTTCCGTGGCGGCGGATTTGGCGGCGGCCGACCGTTGCTTGGCGGTGGGGGATTCGGCGGCGGGCGTCCGATCCTTGGGGGCGGTGCTCCGATCATGCGTCCATCGCGACCGATCATTCGTCAACCGATCATCCGTCAACCGATCGCAAGGCCTGCTCCGGCACGACCAGTCATCGGTGGAGGCGGATCGGGACCGATTCTCGGCGGTTCCGTTGGAGCAAGTCGACTTCCGTCCCGCCCTGTATTGGGGGGCCGCCCCGTCACAGACCGCCCCGCGGCAGGCATTCTGCCCGGCCGCGATCGTCCGGTCTTGGGAGATCGGCCGGTGGCCGGCAATCTCCCCTCCGTCGGCAGGTTACCCGCGATTGCTCCGCCCCAACTGCCCGGGGTCGTTCGTCCCGGACAGCCTGTTGATCGAGATCGCTTAAATGATTTCCTGAGCGGGGCCGATCGCCCGGCCGCCGCCCAACTGCCCGCAAGACCCAGTGAGGGCAGGCCTCCTAGCGACGGACTGGGATTGGGCGGAGACCGACCGGTCATGGGTAATCGACCCATTCTGGATCGTCCGATCATGCCCAACTTAGGCGAACAAATTCTGCGAGACGCGGTTCGCAAGGAAATCGTCGCCCGCCGCGTCGAGCGGGCGGCCCAAGTCCGCGACCGGATTCGTGAGCTGTACTACCGCGAGAACCATCCCTTCGTCTACTGGTGGCACTACATGTGGACCAACCATCCGGTCTGGTCATGGTGGCGCGTGACGGCTCCCTATCGCTGGGCGGACTGGTCATCGGTGTCTTCGTGGTGCGGCTACAGTGGTTCGTACGCCCAGCCGGTCACTTATGAGTACACCGACGATGGCACCTACGCTAACGGTCAGGAAGTGACTGTTGATGACGAGTACTCGAAACAGGCACGCGAACTAGCGGCGGCCGGAGCGCAGTTACTGCAGCAAAAGATCGACGCCCAGGAGGCGGACAAGTTGGAATGGCTGCCGCTGGGAGTTTTTGCGTTGTGCAAGTCGGAAGATGGCGATCCGACGATGTTTCTGCAACTGGCGATCAGCCGAGAAGGCATCGTTGCTGGCTCGTTTGCCAATACGACCAACAACGAGAACCTCTCCGTGCAAGGCGGCGCCGATCGCGAGTCGACTCGTCTGGCCGTCACAATTGGCGACCAGGACGACGTGGTTGTGGAAACCGGTCTTTACAACGTGACCGAACAGCAATCGAGCGCGCTGGTCCACTATCAGGACGGCACACGCGAGAACTGGATGCTCGTGAAAATGCCTGATCCGCAGGGCAAACAAGATAAATAACGCATACCATCATTCGCAAACCACCGGAGAATTCATGATGAAGTCACAACAGTTAGCCTTTTGCGTCACGATGGCTTTGGCTGTCGGCTCGGTGAATTCTCCAGTGTTTGGGCAGAACGAACGCTGGAATGAACTGCGAAATCTGCCGTTTCGCGAGAACTATCCTACGAAAGAAGCCGCAGATCGTCTGCATGACGAGATTCAGTTTCAACGCGCCTGCCAGATCGTTAACTGGTCGCTCCCAGCCATGGCGCTGTGGGCCATGAAGAAGGGATCGGAAGCCGAATTCGGTGAAGGTTCAAACGTCTTTCCCATTTGGAAAGACCGGCTCAGTGCAGAGACCATCGTCAGTACGCCGAACTCCGATGTGATCTACGGAATGGGCTATCTGGATCTGAAAAAGGACGGCCCCACCGTGATCGAAGTGCCTGCGAACCTGCAGGGAATGCTCGACGACTTCTGGCACCGACCAATCTGTGACGTGGGCTTCGTCGGTCCCGACAAAGGCAAAGGAGGCTCGTATCTGATCCTGCCACCTGATTTCAAAGGCGAAAAACCCCAGGGTTATGATTACACCTTCACTTCCCGGACTTACAACGTGTTCGTGTTCTGGCGTGCCTTCCGCAACCCGGAGACCGGCGACAATAGCGAGGCCGTCAAGAATATGGAGCGGACACGGATCTATCCGCTGAGCAAGAAAGACAACCCGCCGGAGATGAAATTCCCCAATGGTTCCAAGAGGCCGGCAAACATGCTTTTCCCTCAAGACTACAGTTATTTTGAGGGTTTGGCGGAGTTCGTGCAGCACGAATACGTCGGCCCCGAGGATTGGTCGATGCGGGGAATGATGGCCAACCTGGGAATCGTCAAAGGCAAAACCTTCGCCCCCGACCAGCGGATGAAAAAAATCTTGACCGCGGGCGCCGACGTTGGCATGAAGATGGCCCAGGCCCTTCGTCACGGCGACAAGCTTCCCAACACAAAATACTACGAAGATCGTCAGTGGCACAATGTGCTCAATGTCCTGGATGTGGAGTTCAAACAGGACAGCTACATCGACATCGACGCCCGCATGGGTATGTTCAAAATCGGCTACTCGATCAGCCCGGCCATGGTGCTGAACATGGTCGGTAAGGGATCCAAATATCCCTTCGCCTACCGGGATGCCGACGGCAACCACCTGTCCGGCGGATCTTCCTACAAGTTGCATGTACCGCCGAAGGTTCCGGCCGCCAATTTCTGGTCAGCCACCCTCTATGACGGATACAACGCCTCGGGGCTGAAAAACGGGCAGCCTTTCCCTTCGATCGGTTCTTTGGACAAGTTGACGTACAACGAGGATGGCTCGGTGGACCTCTATTTCGGCCCGGAACTTCCCGAAGGTGCGCCTGAATCGAATTATCTGCGCACCGTCCCAGGCAGAGGTTGGTTCACTCTGTTTCGACTTTACAGTCCCACGAGGGAGTTTTTCGACAAGTCCTGGAAACTCAACGATTTTGAGAAGATCAAATAGTCAAGCGGACAATTGAAACCAAATCATTGGAGAAACTCACCATGAAGAACTACGTTACGTTATTCGCGCTGATTGCCGTCCTGGCCAATCAAGCAGGCAACGCGCATTCGCAGGAAACCATTAAGACACGTATCGGCGAATTGAGTTTCACTCACGACTGGGAAAACGGTTATCCGACCGACGATACCGTGACGAAGCTCTACGACGAGCTTGATTTCCAGCGCACCTCCCAAACATACATCTGGGCGCTTCCTTTTGTCTCTCAAGCGCAGTTGAGGCACATGTACGTTGACATATTCAAAGCCAGCACAGGTTCGATCGTGGTCCTGGATACCTTCGATCGCAGGTTTGGGTACCTGACGGCCAACAACGATACCTTTTACTCGACTGCCTGGGTCGACATGGGCGCCGACGGACCGGTCGTGGTGGAGTTGCCAGAGGGTATCAACGCACGCGGCGCCGCCCATGACATGTGGTGGATGGAAATCGCGGCCATGACCAAGCCGGGAAAGTACCTTTTTGTCCCACCTGGTACCGACGTTCCGGAAGATACCGACGGCTTCACGGTTCTGAAGGCGCCTCACAATAACTTCTTCATTGCGTTGCGGTTGTTCGACGAGAACAACGCGGCAAAGCTGGAAACCACCAAAAAGATCAAAATCTACCCTTTCAGTGAACGTAACAACGCGCCCGCGATCCGCATCGTTTACGCCGACAAGCCCCACTTCTCGGCCCAGCCCAGAGGGATGGAATACTGGAAAGCGTTGGCGGCCGCTATCGACCGTGAACCGGTCGCGGAGCGCGACCGGTTCTTCATGGCCTATCTGGCACCGCTGGGCATCGAGAAAGGAAAACCGTTCAATCCAAATGAACGCCAGACAAGAATTCTGACGGAAGGTGCTGAGATTGGCGAGATGATGACCAAGGCGATCCAGGGCGCGCGCCGGATGCCCCAAGCGGTGTATCGCGAGGGGTCGCACTGGGAGATCGCAACGACGGCCAATCCCAACCAGCGGACCGAGTACTATGACCAGATCGACGGCAGAGCGGCCTGGCTTTACGAGGCTATTCTCAACAACGAGGCGATGCGCTCGACTAAGCCCGGCAACACTCAGGTTTACCTGGCGACGTACAAGGACGCCGACGGCGATTGGCTGGACGGTGGCAAGAACTATGTCTTGAACGTGCCCGCGAATCCACCTGCTGCGGTCTTCTGGTCTGCCTCGGTCTACGACGTGAACATGCGGACGTTGATCAGGACGGATCAGAAGAAGCCGACGGTCGGCTCGATACAGGGTTTCGACGAGAACTCAGACGGCTCAGTTACGATCTACATCGGTCCTGATGCACCCAAGGGCAAGGAAAGGAATTGGATCAAGACCATACCTGGGCAGGGATGGTTCCCATACTTCCGGTTGTACTCGCCCACTGAACCGTTTTTCGACGGGGGATGGGTGTTGCCGGACATCGAAAAGGCTGAGTAAGCGGTGCAAGCGGGCAGCTAACCAGGCTAATTCAGCCGACGCAAAAAAACCGCGCGGCTGATTAGCAACGATGGCTACTCGTGGAATGAAATATTGGGAGCGTTTGCAAGTTTATCTTGGTGCGTATAAGGACAGTGACGGCGATTGGCTTGATGGTGGAAAGAACTACTTCTTGAACGTTCCCGCCAACGCCCCCGCCGAAACGTTTTGGTCCGTCACGCTCTATGATGTCGACACGCGATGCTTGATTCAAAACAAGCAAAAGATTGCGGACCGTTCCTCGCGCATGGACCTCCTGGAGAATCAAGACGGTTCGATCACGATCTACATGGGACCGGACAAGCCAGCGGGCGACAAAGCCAAGAACTGGATTCCGACCGTTTCCGGCAAGGCGTGGTTTCCCTACTTCCGACTCTATTCGCCCAAGAAGGCGTTTCTCGACCGGACGTGGATCCTGCCAGACATCCGAAAGGCTGAATAGAATCTGGATGGCCCGCGCTACACCGTTGGTGGTGCGGCAGTTGAAACTCAACCTCGAAGGAGAACGGATGGTGCCGCCGCTAAAGTACGTAGGAACCGTATTGTCGTGTTCGGTGGCGTTGTTGTGCTTGTTGGTCGCAGGAGCCGATGCCTGCACGGGCATCAGGCTCATCGCGAAAGATGGCTCGGTGGTTTACGGCCGAACCATGGAATGGGGTGCGTTCGACCTCAACTCGCGAGTTGCCATCGTGCCTCGCGGATTCGGTTTCTCCGGGCATACTCCAGACGGACAAAATGGAAAACACTGGAAGGGCAAGGTCGGTTTCGTCGCGATTGACATGCTGGAAAAGAACGCCTTTTGCGACGGAATGAATGAACAGGGTCTTGCCGTGGGCCTCTTTTATCATCCTGGCTTTGCATCGTACCTCAAGTACGACAAGACCCTGGCGGACTCTACGATCTCGGCTGTCGATGTCGTTCCCTACATTCTCGGCAATTTTGCGACCGTTCGAGAGGCCGCCGAGGGCATGAAAACCGTACGTGTCGTGGGAGTAGTCGAGCCAGCCCTGGGCATTCCGGTTGCGGCACACTGGATGGTCGTCGATCGAACCGGTAAGTCAATCGTGATTGAGTTTCTCGATGGCGAACTGCGCATCTTCGACAATTCACTGGGCGTGATCACCAATGCACCTGAGTATTCCTGGCACACGACCAATCTGCGAAACTACCTCAATTTATCACCAGTCGCCTTGCCGGCGATGAAACTCGAGAACATGGACTTCCGTCCGCTGGGCGCGGGAACCGGCATGATCGGGTTGCCGGGCGATTTCACGCCGCCATCTCGTTTCGTTCGAGCGGTGGCATGGACGCAGACCGCACGCCCCACAGAAACATCCAAGGAGACGATTTACGAAGTCTTGCGAATTCTCGACAACTTCAACTTACCGCTGGGAAGCGCGGAGGGGTCCGACCAAGCCAAGACAATGCTCGAAGGGATGCGCAACTCGACAATCTGGACCACGGCCTGGGACCTCACGGAAAGCACGCTTTACTTTCACACGCAGCACAATCGGCGCGTGCGGAAGTTGGAGTTAACGAAGTTGGATTTCTCGGAGAATCCCGAGACCATCGTCCGTTTGCCTCTCGACAAGGTGAAACAGCAAGACTACGAGGATATTACGCCACAAAGTGAATAGCCATGAACTCCGCGGACAAGTTTGAGCATCAACATGCAGTGGCTTATCTGTTGTCGCGGTGTGTGCGGTCAGTGTCACAGGCGGCGCAGGGAAATGGCAACTGAAAGTTCACACGCCGGCTGGCGAACAGGGTTGGGACTTGCGACTCTTCGTCGTGAGCATCGGCTGGCCAGTTCTAATACCAATTCTTCCTTTGCTTGGCGCCTCCGCGACGGTTACGGCTTCGTTCAGCGGCGCCATGATCGTCCTAGCAGACTTGATGTTGCTCCTCGGTGCGGCTGTCGCGGGAAAAGAGGGATTTGCATTCATCAAGGCCAGGGTGTTTGGAATCTTACGGTCTTATGGTCCGCCTCGTAAGGTAAGCCGCACACGCTACACGATCGGTCTAATGATGTTTTTCGCGCCGATCATCTTTGGCTGGGCCTCCCCTTACTTCGGACACCATCTTCCGGGCTTTGAAAGCGGTGCGCTGATCTACGCCGTCGCGGGTGACGTGTTGCTATTGATCAGTTTGTTCATACTCGGCGGTGCCTTCTGGGACAAGCTGCGGTCATTGTTTCAGCACAACGCCTATGTGATGATCCCCGACAAAGATACACAGCAAGATCAATTGGAGTGACTGTGGCCGCGACCCGAACTCGGCACACAGGTGTCCGGCGACGAAAGGGGACATTGCTTTTCTACCCGGCAGTCGGCGTGATATGGGGAGTTGATCAAGCCTGAATCGTGGTGACGAGTCCGCCCGTAATGCGTATTCTGCCAAGTGGTGAAGGGATGTCCCGTTTGGTTCCTTCGGCGATTTGCTCCTCTCACTCAACCGCAACGCGGCTGCAAAATGGAGCCGGGCGTCGCGAATCGCGGCTCGGCGACCAGGCAAATCCCCCGAAATACCGAGAACATGGTTTCCTTTGGGGAAGAGGGGCGATATCCTCGGCAACATTGCGGCAGGCCGGCCCCGGCCCATCGTGAGAATATGAACGGGGATTAACCACCAAGGACACAAATCATGTCACATTCCACTCGAAGACTCTCACTCCTTATTCTGGGCATCACCCTTATCTGTGGCAGCTCTTCCCGTCTCTTGGCAGACCACCACGAAGAACCCATCATTGAAGTACGTGTTTACAAAGTGGCTCAGGGAAAGATGGATGAATGGGAGCGTTTCTTTCACGACAAACTGGTCGAGCCGCAGGAAAAGGCCGGGATCAAGATCCTCACTGCCTACCGAACTTTGGAAGACGAGAACCTGTTTGTATGGAGCCGCCAGTTTTCCAGTAAGGCCAACATGCCGAAAGAACGGGCTGCCTTCTATCAAAGCGACCAATGGAAGAAAGTCCTGCAACCGGAACTGCAACAGAAGGGACTCATCGAAAAAGTGGAGATTGTCTACACGGTGAAACCAAGCAAATAACAATCGGGTGGACAGCGGACCATGGAAACTGCGTTGTTTTCCTTGGTAGCCCCCGGCCGGTCATCGGTGCACTATGCAGCTTGATCATGCCTGACTGCACAACAATTGTGTGCTCGTTCGACAAGCGTGATCGTGCTGGACTGGCCCGCGCATTTTACAGTTCGTCCTTCGACGATAGTGTCGCATTCAACGGCGTGCTGCCGTGGGCTGCGACGCGGACCGGACCCTCGATCAACTCATTGTATGGAACCAGAACAGACTCGACGCCGACTTCACACTCGGCTTGGAACAGCACGTTTCCCATGACTGCCGACAGAACGTGCTCTTCGTGCGGCCAATCTCAAAATGCCGGCTCATACTCTCGAATGACGAAACCGGCATCGCATTTCGAAGCATTGTCCTCTAACGCGAAATCAACCCAAAGATCCTGATTCACTCGAGCGTCCAGGCTGCCGAACGTAGTGTCGAGTGCTCGTGCGGGGGGTCGAGTCGTATGGCGAGATCGGATTCACGCGGACGGGTAGTCGAAGTGCGCAACTCCGATGAGTCGCTACAGCCGGAGCGGTCGATCGACGCGAGGGATACTCAGCACGCCGAACAAAAACGCACCCCGGCAACTGCCACGTGAAATGTCATTCTGAGGTGACGATCCTGTATCGCTCACGCAAGTGAAAGCCCATTGGTTTTTCTCGGATCCTATGGTGACGCGAAGGCAAGCTATTCCGGTTTCTCGGCCTGCTTGATCCGTGTGTATTCGATGGCGATATCAGGCTTCCTCGCGTCGCCTTCCACACGATCGGTAATTCTCAGCACAAATTCATCCGAGCCTCGCTTCTCAATCCGGAAGTTGGCTTTGGTGCGCTTGCCGCTGGCGCTCACGCCGGTTGATATGGCTTCTTCCACGGTCGGTGACGCAAGCGTCCATCGCTCCGCGCTGTGAGAGCCATCCGACCCGTAGGAGAAGTCCACTACCTGCTCTTCTCTTGCATCCCATCCCGAGATCAGCGTGGACTGCACCACGCCGTCTGGCGTCCTAATGCGAGCGTTGAAGATGGTGCAGTGTTTACCCGGCGCCCACCTCGCTGTGAACTGATACTTGGTGCCCGCCTCGGTTCCCTCTCCTTTCCACCTGCCCACGTAATAGTCCATGGACTCCAGAACTTCCTTGGGAACATTTGGCACCACGGGTTGCGCCATCACCATCGACGTTGCCATCAGCAATACTGTGCTCAACATAATCGTCTCTCCTGTGTCGCACGAGGTGCGAAAGAAAACCGTGACAGCGCATGATTTTGGCGTGAGCAAGGAGCGGAATCAATCAGGCTAGTGGCGCGTGCCATTTGGCGGGAGAACGATCGCGTCGTAATGAAGTTCAATTCAGCGGCGACGTGAGCAACTCTCGATAACGCATCGCGTCATCCGACTCGCCAAGTCGTTCTGATACGGAGACGAGTTCTCGCAGCATCCACTGCGTCTCGGCGTGCTCGATTCCCAACGCGTCGGCGCGAAGCTCATAGCTTGATTGTAGCATGGACCGGGCTGGCGCTGCTCGGTCGTATTTCGCCAGCAAGATACCTACGTTGCCCCAGTAATTGGCGCGGTCTGTGAGATCCGGTGTGCGTTCTTGAAGCATCTGAAGCAACGCGTCCACGGGGCTGGCCTGCGGGGCAAGATCGACCATTTCAATCAGAAACTTCGACCACCAGTAAGGCGTATCGTTGTCCTTCGTATCGAGCTCTGCGCGCGTGGCACGAAGTGCGACAAAGGATTGCAACTGCTTCTGCCACTTGTCGATCAACGCCGCTCGTTCATCAGCCGATTCTGAGCGATTCAGCCAATCGGCGTAAAACATCACTGAGTTTCGCAGATACTGTTCGGTCGTGTCTTGATCTGGACCCGCGGCGACGTAACAGATGGCGACGGACTGGAGGACGTGCGGTTCCGCTTGGGAATGGCGACCTAGCTTCGCCAGGCAGGCCCCATAATTGCCTTGGTAGACCGCCAGCGTTAGATGATCTTCCGGCAGAACGTTGGAGGCCGTCGTAACCAACTGCTGAAAGATCGGCTCGGCCATGGCCAGCCTGCGTTGCTCCTCTTCCCGATTCTTGTTTCTCGCCGCAATTCGCGCTTGATCATAGTACAGACCTGCGAGGGCATTCATGGCGCCAATGGAACTAGGATGAGACGGTCCCAAGTGTTGGTTGGTCAGCTGAAAGAACAGCTTGCGTAACGGTTCGGACTCTTCGTGGCGTCCCATCGCACGTAACAGTTCGCCCAGGCTATTGAGTGCAGTGTACCTGCGTGGATCGCTTGCTTCGAGGTGCTCGAGTGATAGTTCGTGGGCGCGTCGCAAGATGGGTTCGGCTTGCTCGTATTTCGAGATAGTCTGGAGTGTTTCGCCGAGGCGTCCCATGGTCAAGAAGGTGAGTGGATGCTGAGGTCCGAGCGTCATTTCGGCACGGTGCCACGCGTCTTCCAAAACGACGAGAGCTTCATCGAAGGCTTCGATCGTATCGAGTGAGTCTCCCTTGAGTGCTAGTGTTTCGATCGTCTTGTGATGTTCCGGCCCGAATCGTGGCAAGTTTTCGTAGAGTCCCAATGCAAGGTCAAAATGTTCGAGTGCCTCATGGTACCGCCCCAAGTTGAGTAGCGATTGGCCGACGATGTGGTGGAGTTCTGCTTTCGTCTCTGGTTGGTCGGTGAATGCTGTCTTCAAGCGGTCGGCGGCGAGTTGGACTGCATCGTACAGCGACATGTTTGGGTCGCCGTCGAAGTAGCCGTCCGAGGCGCGGACGAAGTCATTAACCAGAAAACTGTTGATGGCATCGGCTCGCTCCGCGTGGCGCAACGCACGCCGCGCTTGCGTCGTGGTGCCAATGATTCCACCCACTAGGCAGATGGTAACGATCGCGGCCGCCGTGACGGCAAGTCGGTGGCGCCGAATCCACTTCGTGGCTCGGTATTGCCAAGTGTCTTTGCGTGCCTGAACGGGTAGGCCATCCAAGTAACGTTGGATGTCAGCGGAAAGTTGTTCCACCGAGCCGTACCGCCGCGAAGGCTCCTTTCGCAAGGTCATCAGCACGATGTTGTCCAGGTCTCCTGCCAACATCCGTTGTAATCGTCTGGGGGCTTCGCGGCGCGGTCGGCGAGTGTGCCGTGCCGTGTCCTCCGCGGTGTCGGTGAGAGGATCGGGTTGCGTCTCATCCTGACGAACTGCGGTGCTCGGACGTGCGGGTTCCTGATGCTCAATCACTTGGCGCAAATCGGCTGGTGATCGCGATGTCGTGCGGTACGGCTTGCGGCCTGTCAAGAGTTCGTACAAGATCACTCCGAGAGAATAGACATCGGTCGCCGTCGTAAGCGACTCGCCCCGGATTTGTTCCGGACTCGCGTATTCCGGTGTGAGGAAGCGATGAGCCGTATCTGTCACTGGAGCTGTGAAGGAATCGGCAGCGGGACTGAGCCATTTGGCGATCCCAAAGTCGATCAGTTTCGGCACGCCCTGGTCCGTGATCATGATATTGCTGGGCTTCAAGTCCCGATGAATGATCGTGTGCTGGTGAGCGTGCTGGATTGCCGAGCAAACTTGCTGGACAAGCTCAAGTCGTTGCCGTAGACGCAACTCGTTCTGGTCGCAGTATCGATCGATACGATCGCCTTCGACATACTCCATGACGAAGTAGGGGCGACCATCGTCGGTCGTTCCTCCGTCCAAAATGGCTGCGATGTGGGAGTGCTTTCCTAATGCAGCGGAAAATTGCATCTCGTTGTGAAAACGTTGCAGGACTTGTTCGGTGTCCATGCCTCGTTTAATCACTTTGATGGCCACTCGCTGTTGAAACTCGGAAATGCGCGTTGCCAGATAGACATTTCCCATTCCACCACGACCAATTCGTTCATCAATCCGATAGGGCCCCAGTTGATGACCGACTAGCGAATGATCGGAATCATCGCCCAACTGGTTTTTGATGCTAAAAGGCAGCGGTTGAAGGAAATCGTCCGTCGTCTTGCGATCCGCTTCAACCAGTAACGCCTCGACTTCACGGCGAATCTGCGGGTCATCGCGGCAAGCTTCGTTGAGGAAGACGCCTCGAGCAGATTCGTCCTTATCCAAAGCCTGCTCAAACACCGAATGGATGCGTTGGTATCGATCGGTATTCACGCGTTTCCCTCTGCCAATCGATGGCGCAACCATGTGCGAGCCGTACGCCAGTCTTTTTGGATGGTTGAGACGGAGACATTCAATTGGTCGGCAATCTCTTGCATCTCGAATCCGCCGAAGAACCTGCGCATCACAATCTCACTCTGCCGAGGGCTCAGTCGTTCCAGCTGGAAAAGTAGATCATCCAGTGCCACGAGGTCGACTCGATTCGTCTCCTCGACCTGGCGGACCAGGCTGTCTAGCGAAACGTTGCGGCGGCCAGCGCCACGTCGTTGAGTTGACAGAGACCGCGCGTGGTCAACCAGCACTCGGCGCATCGCCAGCGACATCGCACCAAAGAAATACGAGCGATTCCCGCCTCGCTCCAACGTCTTACTATCCAGCAGTCGCATCGCCGCTTCATGCACGAGTGCCGTTGGTTGCAGAGTGTGGTCAGCACTCTCACGATCCATCATGCGTTGGGCCATGCCTCGCAGTTCGTCGTAGACCAAGGCAAACAATTCTTGCTGTGCCTCGGCCTCGCCCGAAGAAATGCGATCAAGAATCGACGTCAGTTTTTCGTTGCAGTCCGGCATGTGCTTCAGTAACTCACCCGGTGACTCAACCGTCGATTCGGGTCTCGCGCCCTAAGGGCGAGTCGAGTGAATCGAAAACGGCTGAAGGACGCTGTACAGCCTCATTTCAAAAGACTGAGCGCGATTCTGGCTCACCCGCTGTGCGAGGGTCTCTGCCCCCACACTCATCGGGACCGAAGGTTTCCGAGAGGCGGGGAGACCTTCGGTCGGCGGTTTCGGCGAGGTCGGAGACCTTCACCGAGCGCGGCGGAAGGACGCAGCCCAGTCGCATTCTAGGCCAATTTGCCAAAATCGGTAGCGTTACCCAACCGGTCTTGATTTCCCAGTGATATCGAGCATGCGCATCGTCGCGTCGGGCTGCGGAACGCATTTAGGAGAAAACGGAGGACTTTTTCAAAAAACGTTACAGCTGGTTGCCCAAAATCTCGCAGGTAGTGGATGCCGAGCAGAATCCTGCAAATCAGTCTGTCTTCACGGCATCTCGCGTCCTCGTCGATTTCTTCGGCCTGAGCGATCATCGCCCGTGCGCTAACACTTCGAAAGGATCATCACTGTGAATCGATCGCTTGTCAACTTCCAACGACGTTTGTGCAGAGTCCGACATCGCGCTTCCGGCTTGATCCGCCCTGGCGTCCGCATCGGCCGTCGCATGGAGTTGCTGGAAGATCGACGTGTCCTTTCCGGATTGAGCCCGTTGGCGTCGGTTACGAATGCGGTTGAGTTCTCCACGACCAATCAGAGCATGTGGGGGCCTGATGGTCCTGGCGTGATCGATACAGGCACCCTGTTTTCCGGCATCGATTGGGATGTGTCGCTGTCGCCCAGCTTGGGCAGCGAGGCGTCAGGTACGTACGTGGAGTTGAACGCTGCCACTTCGGGGCGCGTGGGCGTGGATTTTCGTGCTGTCCTCGATCCCGGCTCGGTCGACGCCAGTTTCAACGGAACGGCCGTTCTGGAAGCAGAACGGGGTGCGGGCGACATGTTCACCATTCGTTCACAATTGGCGGGATCCCCTGGAGGTCACCTCGCCACGCGTTCTCCCAACGTGGACATTGAGTCGAACTTCATCTTCGAGCTCGCAGCAACCCTCGTGATCGAGGGCGCAGTGGGAACCCCCGATGTCACGGTCACCGTCCCCACCGTCACGTGGGTCAAGAGGTGCACGGAGACCTTTTTGGGTACCGCCTGCATTTCCACGCCGAAAGTCGGCAGCAAGCAAGTGACCATTCCGGGAATCACATTGGCTGAATTTAACGAAACATTGGTCGACTTCGACATCGAGACGACGACCAGTCTGTTGAAGTTAACAAACAACCCCGACAATCCCGAGTTCACGATTCTGGGGGTGGATGTCGTCGAAGCCAGGCCCGGAGGGAACTTGGCGGTGACGTTTGAAGCGGTGTTCGAACCGGTGGCGCCCTACTTTGATGTGAACGTCAAAGATGAAAACAACCCGACGCCGGAAAAGGACCAGAATACCGATCCGTTTGATGTCGGTGTTTCCTTCAGCATGGGCGACATTACGCTCGAGGCGGCGACACTGTTCTTGGAAGACACAACGCTGGAGGACGGAACGCTGGAGGCTGCGGGCACGGCCGATCTCGCTCGCTTTGATTTGGACGCCGATTTTCTGGCCTCGATCCTCTTCGGACTCCCACCACTCGGAGCGACCGCAGGCATCTCGGTGGGCGGATTTGATGTCGGCAGTTTTAGCTATGACCTGTTAGACGTGGACATTGGCCCGCTGTTCACCGTCGGACAGGATTTTGCGTTCGAGCCGGAGTTATGGGTGGATCTGAGCTTTGACCAGCCGGTGATGATCGGGGGGCTCGAAGCCACCACGCACTCGATGCCGGTCGGCTCGTCACTCGACGTGGAGTTCCCAGGAGCCAGTTTGGGCGGCAGTTTAGCAGTGCAGTCGACATACCTTGTGAAGAATACATTTCGTAATCTGACGGACATCCAAGTCGCACCGTTCGTTGATGCGCTGGCCTTGAGCGCTTCACTTGACACGTTTCTCGGAACGGTATTTGACGACGCGTTGTTCGACTTCGATCCGATTGTGGGCGATTCGGTTCGACTCGCGACGATCTATGACGACGCGTACTCGCTGGCAGGCTTCGAGCCACGAGCTGGCGACACTTTGAACGTCGTCTTCAACCAGCCGCCGGTTATCGGGGCTGAGAACCTCTTGTTCGATATGGTCCCTGCCAGCGAGGGCAGCGCTGCCACGCTTATCGGATCTTTCATTGATCCGGACCTTGGGCAGACGCACACCGTGCAGATTTCGTGGGGTGACGGTGCAAGCTCGACTGTGAATCTTGCCGCCGACGTCAGTACATTTGACGCGTCCCACACTTACGCCGACGACGGCAAGTACGACATCAGCGTCGTCGTGACCGATTCGTTTGACGCGACCGACGACGCGATGACCGAATTGACTGTCGAAAATGTCGCTCCCACGCTGACCATTACCGGGGACACGCACGTTGACGAAGGGGGCACGTACACCTTGGGCCTCGCCGCCAGCGACCCTGGCGACGATCAGATCATCGAGTGGTTGATCAACTGGGGCGATGGAACGGTCGAAACGGTTGCCGGTGACACGACCCGTGTCGATCACGTGTACGCGGATGGCCCCAGTGTTCATGCTGTACTTGTCACGGCGACAGACGAAGACGGCACGTACGATGCAAACACATTGCAGGTGACCGTCAATAACGTCGCGCCGACGCTTGAGCTGCTCGGTTCCAGCCTGAATCTTGATGCCAATGGGGCGTCCATCGCCTATTCGGCCGTGCGTGGACAACCAATCCGGTTGCAGGGAGTGATTTCGGACGTGGGTTTTGCGAATGCACTCAGTTCCCCGCCGACCGGCGAAACGTTCCGTTATGAAATCCAATGGAATGATCTCACGCCCGCGACAACCGGCGATGCCACTCTTGTGACAACTGGTAGTCCGGGTAACCCGACCTTGGCGTCGTTTGACGAACAGCATACGTTTGAACAAGAAGGCAGCTTCGAAATTCAGGTGACCGTGACCGATGACGACGGTGGCCAAGTGGTCGAAACTCGGACGATGAGCATCGAAGTCATCGCCGTTCAACGGGCCATCGCCCCTGACCAAGCCTCCGGCGTTGCCGGTGGTACTCTGCCGGAAGAGATAGGGATTGCCGTGGTTGTCGGCGGAACGGCAAGTGACGATGACGTGTCAATTAGCCCAGGATCGGGTGATGGAGCTGTGGAAGTCGAGTTGGGGAGCAGCTCTCTGGGTACCTATCAAGTGAGCCAGATTGTCGCTTACTTACAAGATGGCGATGACCGAATGGCGGTGGCAGGAAGTCTCAGCCAAGCCACGTGGGTTGATGCCGGGGACGGGGACGACCGTGTGAAGGGCGGCGATGGACCGGACGTCTTACTGGGCGGGCCCGGTGCGGACCTGCTTGTAGGGGGCGGTAACCGCGACTTGCTGATCGGCGGACTCGGCCCGGATCGCTTGGTCGGTAATGTCGCAGATGACATTCTGATCGGCGGCGTGACTCAATTTGATCAGGATCTGAACGCCTTAGCCGCGATCATGGCGGAATGGACGTCGGAACGATCCTACACCGAGCGGTTGAGCAATCTGAGCGGTGCGTCATCTGACGAAAGCAACCCAGAACGTCTCAATCGAGACGTTTTCCTCCGATCCGATGGTAGTCTCGCGACGGTCTTTGACGATGAAGCGGCGGATAAACTGACCGGTAGCGCCGGTAGCGATTGGTTCTTTGCCCAGACCAACGATAGCGATCCCGTTCAAGATCGTATCACGGATCTCAAAGACGAAGCGTTTGCCAATGACTTGGAATTCATTACCTCTGATACCGTGGTGTGAGAATCCTCAGCCGCGCCTAAATTCTCGAATTCTATTGGACGTGTGACACGATTGACTCGACACGATTGACTCTGCCTCCTTTTTGGCAGACTGGGAAGACTGGCAAGCAAGCTGCGGGGAGAACGACACTTCGGGCGGCTGGCCCGCAACCTGGCTGCTCGAGAACTAGCTGAAATCCGGCGGGCGACCCAGGGCATGCAGTTGCGGCTGACCCCCGCAAGCATCGATCTGGCCGGCCGGCGCGAGCGGAAGGCGGAGCTGCCTGAGACCGACTGATTGGGCGTTGCGAGGTAGAATCTCCGGAAGTTGCTTCCCAATGGAGAAGGCCATGCAAATCGAGCTTCCGCAGGAACCTGAACCCTCTATCGAGCAGGAATTCGCTACTGGCCGATACGCCTCTCGTGATGAAGTCGTTGTGCAAGCGCTTCGCTGGCTCCCGAGAGTAACGGCAACAGGCGGTATCCGGCATCAAACAGGGTCTGGATGATGTGGCCGCGGGACGGACCCAGCCCATCGGAGAGGCGTTCTCCGCCATCAGACCGGAATTTGGAGCTCCTGAAACGGAATGAAGTATGTCGTTATCGCAACTCAAAAGGCGAAAGACGACCTTCGGCACGATTGTGCCGTTGCGGCTGAGCATGCTCCTCTCACGGCCGCTCGGTGGCTGAACCGATTTGAAGAAGCTCTTCAATTACTCTCCGAGAATCCAGCGCGCTGTGGCCTTGCGCCGGAAAACGACTTGGTTGCCCCACCCATCGACTGGTCCTTTTCCTCGCTTTTCTCCCGCCGGCGTTCTGAGGCTGCGGCTGACGGAAGGTACGCCAGTAAGCCCTGGATTTGAAAGGGTTTGTGGCCATGGCCTCCTCGGTGTCCCCCCCCCTCTGGATTCCTCTCCGCAGAATTAAACAATGCCCCCTCTGCGTCGATGATTTGTATTGTAGGCGACATATTATTGTTTACTGTCTGTGTCTCTCGCAGTATAATTCTGATATAAAATTGTACCACAGACGATATTAGAAGGGAGCCAACCCACCGACAGGTGCTGCGATGATCGCCATTTTGCAAGACCTAAATCGGCGGCGTCTGAAACTCGGCATGTCCAAGACGGACGTTGCTGCGCGTGCGCGTGTCGTTGACGACAGTGAACCGTGTGTTCTCTGGAAAACAGCAGGACATGTCGTGTGCCACGCTTGAAGCTATCGCCAAGGCACTGGGTGTTGTTGTTCGGCTAGGGGACGATTCAATCGAGGAACGACAATCGGCGGAAGAATTCAGGTGGCGACATGCACGCCGCAAGGCAAAGAAACTCGTTGGCATGGTGCAGGGGACAATGGCCCTCGAGTCGCAGGCCGTGGGCAAGGACCACCTTAAACACTTATTGAGAGTAACCACGAACGACCTGATTAGCTCGAACCGCAAGCTTTGGGGGGAATAATGCCCAGCGACCCGTGGCCAATCATCCCTGACGAGACGCCACTGGATATTTCGGGAATGACGCCCAAGGCGAAAGAAATCGTCCTGACTAGGGCCGACTTAAACGAGCTTGAATCCAAGAACATTCAAAGAGTATTCGTCAAATATCTGGCAAGGAAGCCATCTGCGGCGAAGGCCCCGTTTCATCAAACCTGGGCAATCGCGCTCCACGGAGAAATGTTTTCCGATGTTTGGGTGTGGGCAGGCCAACCCAGGCGACAGAACCTCAACCGAGGAATTGAATACCAGCGTATCATCCCCAGCCTCGAAGACCTCTTCTTGAATCTTGCTTCGTGGTCTGGATATGGCGTCCCGCTCGTGAAGCAAGCCGCTAGACTTCATCACCAGGCCGTACATATCCATCCGTTCGAAAACGGAAACGGCCGATGGGCAAGGATGTTGGCCAATATCTGGCTGAAACGTCACGGCGAGCCCGTCATCACCTGGCCAAACAACGAAATTCGCGAGCTTGCGTCACCT
This sequence comes from uncultured Planctomycetaceae bacterium, assembly GCA_963776055.1. GTDB lineage: Bacteria > Planctomycetota > Planctomycetia > Pirellulales > Pirellulaceae > CAVZLD01. The sequence continues at coordinate 434,468 of CAVZLD010000004.1, forward strand.
ATCCGCAACGAATACGTTCGTGCCATTCAAGCTGCGGACAAGGGCGACGACGCACCGCTGATTGAATTGCACGAGCGGTTCACCGAGCAGCTGTCATAGCGCATGTCGCCGCTTTACGGGAAATTCTGCCCCCCCGGCAGCTTCGGGGAGCCGAAGGGGACATTTCTCAATTGTGTGCCAGCCGGCACGGCCACTTGGGTCGGCCTCCTACGCAATCTGGCTGACCGCCACGACCGCAGGGTGCCTCAGCTTACGCTCCAAGGAAATTGCAAAGTAGCGTGCCCGCACGGCGTCAATGCGTCCGACGATGCGCACGTCGTACTGGCGGGAGACCTCGGCTTCAATCACGGTCGGCGCCGGGAAGATTCCCATGCCATCTTGCCCAAACACCTTCATTAGTCCCGAGTCCTGGAATTCGGCGATGATCTGCGGGCAGAGGCCTTCCGTGTAAAACCACTGCTCCAGGTCACGGCGAAGGGACGTCCTGCCGGTCGGCAGAAGCATCGGGGCGTTGTCCAACGATCGCGGAAACCCAGTGACGTATTTTTCCGCCAAGTCGTAATGCGCGAAGAACGTCAAACCGCACTCGCTCAGGGTATGGTTGAATGTCCGAAAACTGAGCGTGGGACTGGAGGGTGAATCGGAGAGCACGAGGTCCAGGCGGTGTGCCGCGAGGTCGGTGAGTAGTTCGTCGTGCCTTCCCTCGTGGCAGATCAGATGCAGCGGTACGTCGATCTCAAACGCCGGCTTCAGTAGTCGATGACAGATCAGCTTCGGCAGCACATCGGGCATACCCACGATAAAAGGCAGCGGTCGGTTCTCGACTCGTCCCCGTATTGCTTCCTCCAGATCGCGTCCGGCGGAGAAGATTTCTTCTGCGTGACGAAGGACCATTTGACCGAAATCGGTTAGCAACAACCCACGTCCCGCCCGCGTAAACAGCTTGCCACCCAGCGACTGCTCCAACTGGTGAAGCTGTTTGCTGATCGTTGGCGGGCTTAACTTCAAGAACTCAGCCGCCTGGGCGATGCTGCCTTCGTTCGCCGCCAACCAAAAATAATACAGGTGGTGGTAATTGAGCCAGTCCATGGACTTGAAGATAGGTAGATATTATCTAACAGTCAATCGAACATTATCTCTTTGTCTGATTTGCTGCTCGGCTGGTACGATAACTTAAGATTGGATGTCTTCTGCACGTCGAAGCGATCGTGTTTCACACACGAGGAGCTTGAACATTCAGTTAGGCTTCTTCGGGCAGCACTGGCGAACGGCGCTCCCCGTCGGAAAGAAAGGCGATTGTCGGACGAGCAGCGGGAAACGAACAGTCTAGACGCTCGGTGTCGTGGCATCGCAGCCGGACCAAGAGTTGCCGAACCGCCATTCGTTTGTGTCAAGATTCGCCTGTTGAAAATCTCGCACCAACGGATCTACTCCAACGACAAAGAAGTCTCATCATGGCGCTGTGCAAGAGAATTCTCGTTTTTTCGGCATCGAAATTCGTCATCACATGGAACGAATGGTTTGATAGCTGGAACACCGTGTACTAACTGTCGAGCCGGCAGTGACAGGACCTTTTTCCCATGTCCCGCACACCCCCGAAAACTCTGCACGGAGATGCCCGATACGAACACGATTTAGCGCGGGAGCTGATCGCCTACTTCCAGTTGGCGGCGTCCAGCATCGCGGATCCTGATCGTCTAGAGGCGGTGCTGGACGACCTGTGCACGGCCTCTGACGGCACCATCACCAAGGCACAGGCGGATGCGCGAGCCTGCCAGATTCAATTCGTCAGGAACTTGCTCCGAGACCGCGCGCGCGTGGAAGTGCTAGAGGAGGTCCGTCAATCGGCGATGGACGCAGCCTACCGTGTGGGCGGGGAACAATATGTCGACGCCGCCACGCGGCTGACCGAACTGCAGGCGGAGGCACACGCGGCGCTGGAACAAGCAGACCGTCGGGGGTTTGAAACCGTTGTGGCCCAGATGAAAGATCTCGAGGACCAGGCCAATGATCTGAACGAATTGGACACGCGACGACGGAGCCCTGGGCGGATGGTGAGCGTTGAATGACGCCGCTGCACGCGGCCCCGTCGAAAGGATTCGAACCTGTGCCGTTCAGTTCCCGGCTGCCGACGCTGTCGACCGTTCGTACGGCGGCCGAATTCTGCGGCTTTGGCGGAGGTTCCGGATCGACTGCAGGCGACCGCAAACAATCCGATGTTCGAATTCACGTTACGGCTTCACAGGAAAAATGAAACTCGTCGGGTTTGAGAGCCAGAACACTGCATCGCACCTGTCGAAGCACTTTCTCGGCTGTATTGCCTGTGACGAATCCCGAGACGCCTGTGCGCCCGACGGTGCCCATAACGATCAGGTCGATACGGTGCTGCAGGGCGAAGTCTGGAATCGCTTGTTCGGGGTCGCCACTCAAGAGGTGAACGTCATGCGGGGACCCACTGCGTTCCAACCCCGCCAGCAAATCGTTCATTCGTTCATCTGCGTGCTTGCGCCCACCTTCAATGGACTTCTTGAGTGACTCTTTCGGCATCCGCGAACTGAGTACGGTTGCACGGTCGGGAGTCCAGGCATGGGCAATGTGGAGTGTGCCGTTTTCCCATTCGGCGAGGTCTGCGGCAAGGTCCAAGATTTCACCATTCAGCTTCATGTGGTCGGGATCGTCAGTGAGCGGATCTACGGCGGCTAGTATGCGATCGAACCGACTCGTCTCATCAGAATCGACCACCCACACCGGACAAGGGCATTTGCGCATCAGCGCAATGGCGGTCGTGCCAAAAAAGCTCCGTTCTTTGTTCGCCGGCGTGCCTTGAGCGGTCTTGATCACCACGTGCTGGTCACTGCGCAACACCTCGCGAATGATCTCGACGGCCGGTCGACCCATTAAGACTTTGGCTGTCGCCAGCACTCCTTGGTCTCGTAGCTGCTGGCAGATGTCCTCCAACCGTGACCGCGTCTCCTGATTGGTGCGCGATTCCAGTTCGCGTTGCTCATGCGCAAGCTGGACACAATGCCGACAGTTCGGATTGACCTCCAACGGCTCGGGCGGCAAGTCGCTGAGCAGGCAGTCGACCACGGTGATAGTGGAGTGATTGTGCTGTGCAATGCGTGCGGCGTATCGCAGGGCCGGCTCAACTTTGGCGGCGGGGTCAGCGAACAAAAGGATTCGTTTGAATCGTTCCATGGGAACACCTCGTCCACGAAAGCTCGTGCCGCAAACCGAAGACGGGTCAGCAGCAAAACGCTCTTGTGAGTCGCTCGAATTCTCCCTGGTCCTCTGAGCAGCAATCGGCGCGCCAGCGGTCGCGAGGAGATTGCGTGGATGAGGCGATGCGAGCGGAAACGGGGGGAGTAGAGTTGCCGAGGTGAAAACCGGCATGCGGACCGGGAACTGGCGGGAGGTTGAGCGATCCAAGAACCTGGACGAAATTCAGTCGCGATGGCTAGATTCCGTCCTCCGGCGATTGTCGACTGCCGTCTCGATTGATCGCTGCGCTGTCAATGCTCCCGGACGACCAACGGGAGTCCGGCTGCCGTCGCGGATCTCGTGAAACCGACGGGCTCTTTTCCGCGCCGAAAGGCAATAGAATCTCGGCGCCCCTTCTGCAAGGCCTCTCGTCCGCCACGGCGGGAGGGCGACGATGGCGGACCAGCCACGGCTGGCAGTACTTGCCAAACCTTGGTCCCGTGAAAGTGGTAGCTCTCAGCTTTCTTTTCCTTGTCCTCGTTTGGCATATTGTTTGCACTGACGACTCGAAGACCAGACACGACGACCATACAGAAGCCTCCCAAGCGCTTCGGTTCGCACAGGAGGGCCGCTGTTATGAACACTGAACGAACTGTCCGAAACACGGGAAGAACAGGCTGCGTGCCCCACGATGTCCGATCCACGTGCGATGTGTTGGCCGACAACCTCCCTGGCGACGCGATACCGCCAACCATACAGCACGGCTCACGCGACTCCAGACGCCGGAGGACATCGCTCGCGCGTTACACGTAGCCCTGCGCGTCGACCGGCTTTTCCGTCGTGTTGTCGCCGTGCTTGTCGCATGAATGCTCATGTGTCTTGTGATGGCGGCCGCTGTGTGGTGGCGGCTGCTGACCTGATTGTTGTTTGCGCCGTAGTGCAGAGGGGATACGGAATGGCCCAGCAGTTTGTATGCCTGTCCCGCAAGTATTCTGCAACTGCCAACCATAAAAGGGGAAGATTCGGCGTACGAGGGGTGTTGCCTGTCTGGCCCTACTTTCCTGTTTTTTCAGGTTCGGTATAAAATGCAGGTTCGCAATGCGTTCGATGGGCACACTGGCGTGAAGGGGCGGTCGATGGCACACACGGTGCAATCGTTTATCGATACGTTGCGGGCTGACGGTGTTGAGGCCGGACGCAAGGCCGCCGAAAAAATCCAACGTGAAGCGGAGCAGCAGGCTGAACAGCTGATCCGGCGAGCGGAAACTCAGGCGCGGAAGATCCTGGAGGAGGCCGAGCAGGACCGGCAGAAAACCGTGGAGCGTACGCGGACCGATTTGGAGTTAGCCGCGCGCGATACGGTGGCCAAGCTTGGTGGTGTTCTGAGTGAAGCAGTCAACTGCGTCCTGGCCCGGGCGGCTTCGGAGACGCTGGAAGATACGGCATTCGTGAAAGATTTGATTCGCGAGATTGCCTGCACCTATGCCCGGGCGGATGCCACGGGCGATGGGACGATCGAGTTGAACGTCCCGGAGTCGATGCGGACGAAACTGGCCGACTGGATCATCAGCACGTTCCACGAGGAATCTTTCGGCAAGAAATTGTCGGTCGAGCTGCATGGGGCTCTCGCGTCCGCCGGGTTCGAGTACAAGCTCTCCGGCGGTACCGTGGAGGTGACTCCCGAATCCGTCATGCAGGCGCTCTCCCAACTTGTCACCCCTCAGTTGCAGGAATTGATCGCCTCGAGCGTCAAGCGTCAGGCGGCGGGGGAGTAATCGGCAGTTCGCCGCTGGAAGGACGGGGCGTACAGCACACCGAGCGCGTATCCGCCCTCTTCGCCCGAACTGTGCGGAATCCGAAGGACAAGCGTCTCGAGAAGAAAGAGGATCTCCGGATTCGCCTCAGCGACTCCAACGGCTGTGCAACATGAAACTGACTACCAGACAAGCTGCTCCCCATTTCCTCATCACCATGCTCCCGTTGCCCGGGAAGCTCGGCAGCGCGCCGCCCATGGGCCTGGCCGACTTGATCGAGCACGTGACCGAGCACAGCCGATGGCGGAAACTGGTCGAGGCGATCATTCTGCTGGACGATCTGCAGCAGCGCGAATCGGTACTGGCCGGTGAGATCGAAGAAGTGGAACCAGCGGTGCTCACGCTCCAGCAGGCACGGGGTGAGGCTCCGCTGCCCGAGATTCTTGTCGCGGACGTTCCCCGCGAGCAGCCAGCGGCGATGGCGACGGATCTGCTCTGGGAAACGTATTTCCGCTATGTGCATGCGCTGGGACGCTCGGAACGCAGTCGCTTCCTCGTGCAATGGGTGGAATTCGAGATCGCGCTGCGCAATGCGCTGGCCACGGTGCGCGCAGGACATTTGGGCCTGGTCGAGGCGGATTATCTGGTTGCCGCCGACCTGGCCGACGACGAGGAAGATACCTCGTTGGTAGTCGATGAATGGGCCGCGGCGCCGACGCCGTTGGCCGGGCTTCAAGCCGTAATCCGCGGGCGTTGGTCTTGGGTCGACGACCATGATGACTGGTTTTCGTTTTCCTTCGACGAAGTGCTGGCCTATGCGGTACGCGTGATGTTGCTGGAGCAGTGGCGCCGCTCGGCCACTGAAGAGGAAGAAGCAGCAACAGACAGACCCTAGCCTTGTCCGAACCTCGGTCCACAGGAGCCATCGTGTGAGTGCGAGAATTGTCGCGGTTTTCGGCAACCTGGTGATTGCGGAGATCAATGGTCGCGTCGTGCAAAACTCGTTGGCCTACTGCCTGCGCTCCGACGGCGTACGGCTGATGAGCGAGGTGATTCGTGTCCGTGGTCGACTGGCCGACTTGCAGGTCTTCGAGGAAACGCGGGGACTGCGCGTGGGGGATCCGGTGGAACTGCAAGACGAGATGTTGTCCGTTGTTTTGGGACCGGGCCTGCTTGGCAGGATTTACGACGGGCTGCAGAACCCCTTGCCGGAATTGGCCGAGCAAGTGGGGTTTTTCCTCCAGCCGGGCGCATACATCCATGGTCTTTCTCTGGAACAGTCGTGGGATTTCACGCCGGTCGTCCAACCCGGTGCCGTGGTCCGCGCCGGAGATCCGCTGGGGTCGGTCCCGGAAGGCGAGTTCACCCACCAGATCTTGGTTCCTTTGGCTTGGCGTGGTGAATACACGGTCGACGAGGTCTCCCCTGCCGGACCGTACACCGTCGCGGAGCAAATCGCGGTGCTGGCCGGGCCCGACGGACAGCAGCATTCGGTGACGATGCAACAGGATTGGCCGGTGAAGCGGGCCTTGCGTGTCGCGCGGCGCCGCCTCTTGCCGACGGAACCACTCGTCAGCCGCGTGCGAATCATCGATTCGATGTTTCCCATCGTCCGCGGAGGAACGTATTGCATTCCCGGGCCCTTCGGCGCTGGCAAGACGGTCCTGCAGCAGATCACGGCTCGTCATGCTGAGATCGACATCGTGGTCATCGCGGCCTGTGGGGAACGGGCCGGAGAGATCGTCGAGACGCTCCGCGATTTTCCCGAATTGACCGATCCTCGAACCGGCCGCAGCCTGATGGAGCGGACCATCATCATCGCCAACACGTCGGCCATGCCCGTCGCGGCGCGCGAAGCGTCGGTCTACACCGCAACCACCCTGGGGGAATACTATCGGCAGATGGGACTGAATGTGTTGCTGTTGGCGGACAGCACATCGCGCTGGGCGCAAGCGATGCGAGAGCTTTCGGGCCGCCTGGAAGAGATACCCGGCGAGGAGGCCTTTCCGGCGTACCTGGAAAGCCGCATTGCGGCGTTCTATGAGCGGGCGGGCGCGATTGAGCTGGCCGACGGGCGCGTTGGTACTTTGACCATTGGCGGTACGGTCAGCCCGGCCGGCGGGAATTTCGAGGAACCTGTCACGCAGGGGACCTTAAAGGTCGTCGGTGCGTTCCACGGACTCTCCCGCCCGCAGCGACGCCCGACGCTATCCGGCCATTGATCCGCTTGATTCCTGGAGCAAGTACCACGGCATCATCGAGCCAGAATCGGTTGCTCGGATCCGTCAACTGCTGCGTCAAGGGCGTGACGTCCAGCAGATGATGACCGTGGTTGGCGAAGAAGGTACCGGGATCGACGATTTTACCCTGGCGCTGAAAGCGGACTTCTTTGACAATTGCTATCTGCAACAGAACGCCTTCGACGAAGTCGACGCGGCGACCACTGCCGAACGTCAGAAGTTCGTGTTCGCCAAAGTACTCGAAGTGATTGATACGGACTTTCATTTTTCGAATAAAACGGAGGCGCGGCAGCAGATCTTTGAATTGACCGACTTGTTTCGCAATTGGAACTATGCGGCAGTCGACTCCGACGAATACCGGGAATGGCTCAAGAAGACGGACCAGTTTATCGCCCGGGCCGGCCAACCCGCCGATGCTTGAAAGGCTGAATTTATGCGGAAGTATTTTGACGAGATTCGGCAGATCGCCGGGAACGTGGTGACCGTGAATGCCTCCGGCGTGGGCTACGATGAATTGGCGGTGATTCAATCGAAACACGGCGAATCGCTTGCCCAAGTGATTCGACTGGAAGGACAACAGGTCAGCCTGCAGGTGTTTGCCGGCTCGCAGGGCGTCTCGAACCATGACCGTGTGCGTTTCTTCCAGCGGCCCATGCAGGTCCCCTTCTCAGAGAACCTGCTCGGACGAGTTCTCGACGGATCGGGCCGCCCACGCGACGGCCGGAGTGACGTCCTGGGCCAGATGATTGAGATCGGTACGCCGGCAGCCAACCCGGTCCGACGCCGGATGCCCGATCAAATGGTCCATACCGGGATCCCGATGATTGACGTCTTTAACTCCCTGGTCGAATCCCAGAAGCTCCCGATCTTCTCTGTCGCGGGCGAACCGTATAACGAACTGCTGGCGAGGATCGGACTGCAAGCGGATGCGGACGTGATCATTCTCGGCGGAATGGGGCTGCGGCACGATGACTATCTGAAGTTTCGCCACGCGTTTGAGGACGGCGGCGTACTGGGCCGGGCCATCATGTTCATTCACACGGCCGCCGACCCGATCGTCGAATGCCTCATGGTCCCCGACCTTTGTCTGGCGGTCGGCGAACAGTTCGCGCTGCAGGGGAAACGCGTACTCGTGCTCCTGAGCGATATGACCGCGTTCGCCGACGCCCTCAAGGAGATCGCCATCATCATGGAACAGATTCCGTCCAATCGCGGCTACCCGGGGGACCTCTACACCCAGATGGCTCGGCGGTACGAAAAAGCGATCGACTTCGACACCGCCGGTTCCATGACCGTGCTGGCCTGTGTGACGATGCCGGGTGACGATGTAACGCACCCCGTTCCCGACAACACCGGATACATTACCGAGGGGCAGTTCTATCTCCGCGGCGGCCGGATTGAGCCGTTCGGTTCGCTGTCTCGATTGAAGCAACAGGTCAACGGGAAGACTCGCGACGATCATCGGGCGATTATGGACGCCTGCATTCAGTTGTATGCACTTTGCCGGGAAAGCCGGGAAAAACGCGATATGGGCTTCGAAATCTCCCCTTGGGACCGGAAGCTGCTGGAGTATGGTGTGCTGTTCGAACAGCAGATCATGGATCTGTCCGTCAACATTCCGTTGTTCGACGCCCTGGACCGTTGCTGGCAGATTCTGCGCAATGTTTCGAGCCGACCGAGACGAGGATCCGACGTTCGATCATCGAAAAACATTGGCCCAAGGTAATGGAAGCCCCTACGTCGGACCCGGCGATCGCGCAGACCGAGAGCTGACTATCCTGATATCACAAAGTCCTGATCCATTTGCACCGTAACGGCAGCGACCGGTGGTCCAGAAGATCAAACTCACGCGACCCGAATTGAAACGCCAACGCGAGTCGTTGACGCGCTACGAACGCTACCTGCCAATGTTGAAACTCAAGCAGCAACGGCTGCAGGTTATGCTGCGCCGGGTGACCGAGGAGCGTCACCGGGCCGAACAGGCACGAGAAGAAATCGAAACCACTCTGCAGAAATATCGTTCCGTTATGGGCGATCGTGCCGGTGTGCCACTGGAGCAGTGGTCGCGGCCGAACGAAGTGCAAGTCGATGAGAAGAACGTTGCCGGCGTGGCGGTCCCCGTTCTTCGCCAGGTCGTGTTTTCGGACGTGCGTTATTCCTTATTCGGTACGCCCCCCTGGGTCGACCGCACCCTTGCCGATCTGCGCGAACGGAATCGACGACAGGCGGTAGTTGACATCCTCCAGCGTCAAGAACAACTGCTGCGGAGCGAACTGACGCGCATTATCCAGCGAGTCAACCTGTTCGAGAAGATCATGATTCCGGAAGCGCACGAGGCGATCCGTCGGATTCGCATCAAATTGGGCGACGAAATGACCGACGCCGTGGGACGCTCGAAGATCGCCAAGAAGAAGCTGGCAGAGACGATGGATACCGAGCCCAGCTATGCCGCCTCCGAACGTGAATGGCCCGGCAATCCAGCCGCCGAAGGTGAAGAACAGCGTCGAGAGGAATGGCCATGATCGTTCCCATGCGGAAAGTCTACGTCGTTGCACGGAACAGCGAACGCGAGCAATTGCTGAACACCGTGCGAGAACTGGGCATGATCCACTTGGTTCCGGTCGATCCTGCGCGGGCCGTTCCCGATGACGCCACAAAGCGGCAGATGGAAATGCTCCAGCAGGCTCTGCAGAATCTGTCCGGCGTTGAGCCGCGGGGAACGGCCCCCAGGATTTCTGCGGTGGAGGCAGCTCGAGAGGTGCTCGAAATTCGAGGAAGTCGGCCGAGGGTCGGAATCACCTGGCTCGCTCCATCACCAATTGGAACAGATCGCGGTCTGGGGTGACCTGCGGTTGAAAGACCTTGAGGACCTTCGGCAGGCCGGAATCGATCTTCGATTCTACGCGATCCCTGCCGATGCCTTCCACCAGGTCGAAGCCGAATGCGTTGCCGAAGTGGGACACCTGACAAATCGGCAAATCATAGTCGCCGTCGCCGATCGTCGCGGACAGACGACACTGCCGGCCGAAGCCACTCTGATGCGATTGCCGTCGCGTGATGCAGCAGCAATCCG
>CAVZLD010000005.1:0-619212 GCA_963776055.1 uncultured Planctomycetaceae bacterium
AGATACATCTTCTGACAGACTCACATGGAGCTCTGTGCGGTCATCCTATGTCAGCAGAGAGGCCGGAGGAGAGTCTGCACGCCACCGGCCTCCCCCGCTCCATAAACTTGGCGCCCACCCAAGAAAAAAAAATCCCTCTTTTGACACCCATCAGCCGGCAGCTTCTTCACTTGATCGAGCAGGTACGCGGGATTTTGACTCAGATGAGCGTAGACCTTTGCCAGTGTGCTGGGATCGGAATGGCCCGCCAGGAAGGCGACGGTCAGCGCGTCGACGCCTTGGGTCAGCAGCCGATTCATCCAGGTGTGCCGCAGGGCGTAGAGCGAGTACTTCGGGCACGATCTGCTTCGCCTCGCGATAGGTCAGTTTCCTCCGAGCCTCGTGCAGCAGTTGCGCTTCGTTTTTCGGTTCACCGGACTGCTTGAGAGGATTGAGCGTTTTCATGAACTCCCGCACGTCCGCGTCGTCGACAGCGAGATACTTCCTGCGCCGATCCTTCGGTCTTTTCGAGACGGCCTGCTTCGAGCATTCGTCGGCCGATCGTGATCTGCAGCCGAGTGAACGCACAATTCACGGCGTCGGTGGTCCAGGGCTTTCCGTCGAGTGTTTCGAAACAGCGGCCCGACAGGATATCGCAGAATCAATCGCCGTGTGATCGCCAGTGCCTCATCCGTCAGGTAGACGATCCGCGGCATGTCGGTCTTGGCTTCCGATTCCGGGAACACCCAGCGCTGATTGGCCAGGTCGACGTGCCGGGCTTCCACGCGAAGCGATTCCTGCGGCCGGCAGCCGGTCTCCCAGGTGACGATCGAGCAGGTCGCGGAAACTGTCGATCCCGGTCAGCGACAGCAGTTCGTCGAATTCCTCCTGCGGGACGACCACTTCCCGCTTGCCGCCCTTGGGCTGCTCCAGGTCGGCGATCGGATTCAGCGTCGATGTGGCCCTGCTTCTTCGCCCACCGCATGCAGCGTTTGACCGCGCGGCAGTAGTTGCGCTTCGTGCCGCTGGACACGTCCATCGCGTCGATCCACTGCTGAACGTGAAACGGTCGCAGATCGGCCGCCCGGAGATCGGGATGCTTCTGGGCAAAGAGTTCCAGACGGGACCGGTACCACTCGTAGGTATCCGGGGCCCGGTGCTTCTGGCACCAGTCGAGAAAGGCGTCAATGATGGCCAGCAGCGAGCCGCTGGGCACCACCCGCTTTGCGGGTTGGGCCATCAGGTCGTGGTAGCGGCGCAGCGCCTCGTCCTTGGTCGTGCCGAGCTTGATCTGCTGGCCGTCGAGCGTGACGAACCAGGCGCGGCGAGACTTGCGATACCACGGCTTGGGGAATTTCATAGCGAACCCTCCAGCTAGAGAAACCTGAAAACATCCAGGCGGGCTGAAAGGCTCGCTTCAGTGCCTCGTGGGATTGGGCCCCACGGGGCACTCTCTATTCTACGCACCCCCGAGTTTTCTGTGCCACTTTTCTGTGCCACAGGGGGTCGGAATCGACGTAAGTCTAGTATCCCCGAGAGGATTCGAACCTCTAACCTTCGGCTCCGGAGGCCGACGCTCTATCCAATTGAGCTACGGGGACGAAATTGTATCTGCTTTTACTGCACGCCCTTAAGGCGAGGCAAACCGCGAGCGGTGGGCAAGGGGACGGCGAAGGTTCTGCCCCTTTCGGCCTGCCGCGTGTGCCGGCAACAGCTGGATTCTAGTGAGTTTCTGTGGCTGTGAACAGCTGTTTCCCCGGGGAGGAAGTTCCGGTCCCAGGACGGTGGATAAGGACGGGGCACCGGTGATGCCTCGATGACGCTTGCCGCAGCGCGGACCCCGTGAGGCGTGGTCGTTCGAGATTCCTCCGTGGTGCGGTCTCGCCTCCCGCGTCCATGGTATCGGGCCGGACGATGGCAGCCACGGCGAGTCGGTCGGGCTGCCGCGTGATGACGGTTCCATGAGTCCCAATCAGGCCTGGCGCGTCGCCGTTTCGGTAGTGCCACGGCGAACCGTGATTATTCGGGAAGCTCGGAAAGCCGGACGTCCGAGAGGCGATAGGTCTGGTAGCCCCGGCTGATATTCGTGTGGCTGACGGCGATGGTGTCGATTTGAGTGATGCGGCGTTCGTTGGCTCGAAGCGTACGCGCAAAACGTCTGCCTCCGGCTTCGATGCTGATCATCTCGTGGGTGATGCAAATCATGACTTCGGCCACTTCTCCATTCGACAGCCCAAAACCGCCACGGTTCAGGGAGACGCGCGACCAACCGCAGTTGTGAATCCCATTCTGTTTATTTCGATTCTGCGCCGTATCGCTCATCAGACCCGCGTGCGGCAATCCCATTCCGTCCAGTCTGCGTCGGGGATCAATGTAACGAATCCACAATGACGTGGCGGTATGCGATTCATCGCCCGTCGTAATCCTCTGAGGCGAGTCGTGGAGATGCGGGAAGATGCGAAATTGGAAACCTTCATAACCTCCAAAATCACCCTCGGTGGATTCTCGGCGAGTCAACGTCCGGCCCTTGCTTCCCACGAAGATCCGGAAATCGCCCGTTCCGAACAGTTCTGTTGGGATCTCGCGAGCCTGCGGATCAAACGTCGATTGAAAGCGAAACGTCAGCGCCGTGGGAATCCTGGCTGCCGGAAACTCGCACATCACCGTGCCACGGCGACCCCGGACCGAGACACAAGTGTTTCCGTTGGCATTTTCGAGGATCTGCACGGCATCATCCTTCTCTTTTTCCGGTCCCGCCAGGATTCGCCATTTCTCTGAGGCACTTTGCACATTCGGCGGGGTGGCAGACAGCCAACTGGTGGCAGCGAGCAGACAGAGGACGATGGTTTTCATCGGGCAAGTGCTTTCGTTTGCGCAGCTTTCGAAGACGCGATGGGATAGCTCAGGTCGGGTGTGGCCGCGACAGACATGATGCTCTCCATCCGCCCGTTGACTGAGGAGCACCGATGGCGAATTGTCTTCATGGGTCTTCCCTCCCCGATTCTCCGCTCGCCACGTTGCGTAGGGGAATCGATCGTTGCACAATCAAGAAGCTCCGACAGGACCGCGCCGGACGCGATGACCTTGACCGCCGTCGGTCGGGTGCTGGCCGGACAGGACATTCTTGTCGGTCTTGAACGGGCAAGGAACCCATCCTATCAAATCGCAATCGATCCGACGCGCGGGCAGCAGTTGACCCGGCCCGTCGCGCGCTACGACAGGAACATGACAACAATGAATGCCGTCAGGAAGATCCCAAAGTCAGCCACGGCCGCTCTGACCGTGAGTGCGATCTTGCTCGCCCCGCCATTTGCGAATGCGCAGAACGCCGCGCCGGCGGATCGCAACGCTGTCAACACGGCCGCTCGGCCCGGCGACATGATGGTCGATTCGCCCGTGACATTCCCCCAGGAGGGTGCGCTGCCAGCCCAATTCCCGCCGGACGTATCCGCACGGGCCGAACCCGCTGAAACGGACTACTACATCTTCCGTTCGCCCTGCCGCTCACTGCAGCAAATCGCTGCCATTCGCCAAGCGATGCCGCCCGGTAAGTTCACCGCCCCGCCAGCAGACTGGACGTACCTGCGGCGCACTCGGCGCATACTGGTGGAAGGAGGAAACCTGCGTTTACTGGCACTGGGCGACAGCATCGTGAATGACACGATGCGTTCGGGCTGGGTGGCCCAACTTCGGGAGGCCTATCCCAAAGCGCAGATCGACGCCACGGTCTACGTTCGCGGCGGCGGCGGCTGCCAACACTACAAGGCAGAAGGCCGCGTGGCCAAGTATATCCTGCCGCGGAAGCCGGACTTGGTTTTCATTGGGGGCATCAGCCAAAAGGACATCGGCAGCATTCGGGAGGTGATTGGCCAGCTGCGCGCCGGATTGCCCGACGTCGAAATCCTGCTCGCAACCGGCACTTTTGGCACCGTGGATCCACGGTCCCCCGAGGCGTTAGAAAAGGCTCCTCATTCCGGCACCGGTGCTTACGGACAAGCATTGAAAGCGCTGGCGGCGGAAGAACACTGCGCGTACCTGGACATGACCGCGCCATGGGCCGAATTCATTCGTTCGGCGAACGTGCATCCACACCTCTTCTACCGCGACGTGGTCCATGCCAATGAGTTTGGCGAGCAAATCCTCGCGCAAATCCTGATGGCGTTCTGGACGGCGCCCGATCGTCCGTAGTCCGCTTGGCTGCCGGAGCGTCTTGAGTGGAGTGGCTCCAAGACCTTCCGTTCGGCTGCTTGATGCACTGGAGCCCTGCCGCCCGTTTTGAAGTTGCACTATTGGACTTCATTTTCCAGCCTGCGGGAGGGTCGGACGCGCCAGCAGCCGGGGGACAAGGTCCGAAGATACGGTCGAGAAGGCTTGCCAAAGATGGGACGGCGAGGCGCCTGCCGAGTCGCGGCACCGGCAAAGCAAGGCTCGGCAGAAGCTTCGCCCTCCTGAAAACTGATTTGGAAACCCGTTCTAGGCGATTTCGCTGTAGGACTGCCAGTCGATCTTGCCCAGCTTTTTCAAGGCGTATCCGATTTCTCGCAAATACGGACCATAGACGATCTGGCAGTGAAAACCTTCCATTTCATCGACTAGCCGCTTCCAATCGCCGTCGATCGCGATCTCCATCTGGGAACGGCAGGCGGGGTGCGACGGCGAGTCAACAATCGTTCCCTGAAAACCTTGCCACTTTGTGCAACGAAGGTTGGGGATCACCACCGTGACCTGCTGGTCCTTGGGATACTCGACACGGCAAGCCGCGCCGTAGTCCGATTCGTAGTGCGTCATGATACTCGCCGGCTCCAGGTCACGACCGTTCATTCTCCGCGGAGCCGCACAGTGCGCAACGGTAAAGATGCCGTCGTGTGGGAAGTGGGAATTGCAGAGAAACGTCGGCCGATTGGCAATCCAACGCATCAGCACACCGGGCATCGTGTGCGAAAGATCCGTGTGGCAGTAGGCCGTATAACCTTCGTCGTTCGCCAGACTCAGCAGCAGGCAAGGCGGCGTGTCCAGCATCTCGATCACCGATCGCCCCATGCAATGAGCGAACCCAAAATTCGTGGCCCCCGTCTCACGCATCCACTGCTTACAGACGTCCAGAGCACACAAAGTATTGACCACGAACCGCCGGTCCGTTTGCAACTTGACGTTTGGCTGACTTAACAAGGCATCCGCCTGACGCTCGCCCTGACGCACATTGTCGGCGCTTTCACGCCACGCGCTCAAGCGTCGCGCAAACTCCTCCTCCGTCGCCTCCACAATCCGGTAACCCCACACGTCCTTCGCGCAGGAGGGCCCCTGCACTGCGCCGGTTCGCTGTAGGCTGCCAGGCCGCCGATCGCCAGCATCGTGGTACCACGGGCGTTGATCAACCCATACACGCTGCGCATCCGCCACAGCAGTTCCGCGTTGTCGTCCACGACCACGTCACCTGCATCCACGTTGGGAACCGTCATGTCATCTTCGTTCTGGCGCAAGAATCGCCAATGAGCGATTTCGTACCAGAGATAAAACGGTCCCGACCGATGCCGCAGAAACAGCACGAGCGGTCGACTCGTTTCCAGCAGTGGTTGCACCCAATCGGTCCCGCCCGAGGCGGCAAACAGCACCGTCATGTCGGCCGGCGAATCCGCCACGCGCTGCATCTCCGCCGGGCTGCGAATGGTCTGCAGTGGCAAGAACTGCACGGGGAACTCGGCATCGGCCGCCAGTTGTCCGAGTTGCTGCTCGATCCGCCCCTGCTCCGCCTCGATGTCCGCCGGCGTCTGGATTCCGCCGTACGATCGCCAACTGGTCTTTTCCGCGGGCCGGTCCAGATGCACCATCAACAGCGGCTGCACGCGCAATGGTTTGCCAACCGGCAGCGGTTGACCGCGAGTCGCGCGCAACTCGGCCGCCGAAATCACGGCACCACCGCCAAGCACCGGCAAGCTACTCAAAACCGCGGTGCCACCCAGCCCGCCAAGGAATCCGCGCCGGCTGAACGCTGTCGGGCCGTGAGACGGTTTGCAGCAACTACAAGCTTCGGAACGCGACGAAGAAGGCAACCTGTCGTTGGGATCCATCACATAGACTCTCCGAAAGAAAGCGAAGGAGGGATGGTACCGATACACGCGCTATTCGACACGGACCGTCGCGGCCGGAACACAGCCCGGCGGGTGCGGCCACAACCGCAGAACGAGTCGCACCGAGGTCGCTTGTTTCTTTTGAAACAGCACGATTCTGGAGGGTTAGCTGTACAGGACAGCAACGATACGCGGAATACCCGTTGACCCCGCTGGCATCATCAGCAACGAACCGTCGCCATGGAGATCATCATCGAAGTTGTTCGCTCGTTTCCTTCCGTTTGGGCGGCATCCCTGCAGCACCCGAGTGTCATCCAATGAGATTCCGCGCATCGCTGCTGCCCCGTCATCGGGGGCAGGTTGGTGCCCTGTTACAGGCGAGGATCTGAGGAAACCCTGTTCGGTGCGGCCACCAAAATACGCCCGTCCGTTTGCTCGCCGGTCCGAGTAGATTTCCCTTTCGTTTCGATCGACCTGGCCGACACGTTTCACCGCACTGATCGCAATTGCGAGCCACTCAGGCGAAATGTGAAGATCGTCTTCGCGGTCGATGGAAACGATGCGATAGAGTATACACGGATCATCGGGGCGCGTGTCAATCGTTACGAGTCCGAAAGAGCATTTTTTGTTGTACGAAAATAGCGCTCCCTCGCGCTCGTCAATCTCACCGTGCCGGTGATGATTCGTCAGCCGCGAACTCATGAACTCGTATAAGTCGTATCCTTGCGGCCGGTAGGTTACGAGCAGATCCGAACGGTGCCGGTCGGCCGACAGCAAGACCACACCTTCGATCTTCTCAGCTGCTATCTGCTCAAAGATCTGCTGCCGTTCTTCGGCGAAGCCGTTCCACTTGTCTCGATTCCCGCCAATCCAGGGAACGGGAGACGCCAGCAGCTTGATGCGTGCCGGCGAACGCTTCAAAGTCTGCAGCAGCCACTGCCGCTGCACGGGGCCGAGCATCGTCGGCATCTCGTCCGTTTCCGCCCGTTCCGGCGTGCGGTAGTAGCGGCCGTCCAGCAAGATCAGGTGAATATCTCCGTAAAGAAAATCGTACCAACAGCCTGGGTAAACGGAACCTTGACCGTAACCGGGGTTCACCCAGTTTTCGCGAAACAGATCCCACACGCGCGGCTTCCAGGCCGGATCGTCGATGTCCGGCCCACCTGCGCAATTGTCGGTGCCGAAATCGTGATCATCCCAGATGGAATAAACCGGCGTCGCCTCAACCAGCCGACGAAAACTGGGCTGCGACTGCCGACGATAGTAGATGTATCGCTGGTAGTCCTCGTCTTGGGGATCATCGATGTAAACGTTGTCTCCCAACAGCAGAAGCAGCTGCGGTTCGTAGGCCGCAATCGTGTCCCACATACGGCGATTCCGCGGTATGTAGGCCGCACCGCCACCAAAGGCAAACGTCAGCTTCGCCGATCGACCCGGTGTGGGAGCCGTGCGGAAGAAAGGCAACGGGTCGCTGCCAATGCCGCGCCCCTCGACTCGCACGTCGTACACGTATCGCGTTTGTGGCGCAAGCCCTCGAATCGTAAGCGCCGCCGTGAAATCGGTCGCTGCGGTTGTCAGTACAGTTTTGGTGCGCACAGTCGTAGAAGAATCGCCGTCGACACGCGCCACGATCTGCACGTTCACCGCATCCGCGGTCCGGACCCAGATCGTCGCCGATCGATCTGTGACATGGCCTACCATCGGTCCATGCAGGAATTCGGTCGCGAAAGGTCTCGCGCAGTTGTTCGAAAACAGGCGGCCGGTCGACGGTCGCCAACCAGGAACGAGGCCCCACCAGGAACCGCTCCGGCGGCAGCCCCAGTTGCAGCGCACGATCCATTGTCATCCGACTACGTTCAGCATCCCCCAGACCGGCGTAGGCCAAGGTCTGAAAAAAAAGAGTCTCCGCGTCATTCGGGCTCGTCGCCAGCAACGTCCGACACCCATCCAGCACGCGGGCAAACTCCCCTCGACTGGCCGCCCGAGCCAACTTCCGATGCACGTGGCGGTAATCACCAGTCTGCAACGGATCCGCCGCACCCGCCATCAACGGGGTCGCAATCGAAGCAACGGCGAAGAACACGCCACCAAGGAATCCCGCCACTCGAATGGCTCGCTCAATGAACAAAGGCACGTCGAACCCCCTTCCGATACCGCCGGGCCACGCCTGCACGCTCGCCGGACAGTAGCTACAATCATTTGCTGAGTATACTATTGGCTGTTGCGTTGCCAAAGGTCCTCAGGAAATCACACCAAGGCGTACGACAACGGACGCCCGTTGGTCTTCCTGGCTCCTTGGCTGCGCAACCATGAATCGACGCTTCGCCGTTTCGGTTGTTGCTGAACAAGATGGGGTACCGTGATGAAAACCTGGATGCCTTACGCTGCGTGTTTCCTCCTGGCAAACCTACTGGTCAGTAACGTTTTTGCCGATGAAGCAGCGGCGGTGGCCGCCGTCGAAAAACTGGGTGGCACGGTGCACGTAATCGCGCAGAATACTGCGGAAAAGGAAGTCTCATTTCATTTGACCGGAAAGGACGTCACCGACGACGGACTCGTCCACCTGCAACAGATCCCCCAAATCGTCTGGCTCAATCTGCGCGGCACCAAGATCACCGACGCGGGACTCAAGCATCTGGCCCATCTGCAATCGCTGACGCGCCTGCATCTGGAGCAAACCGCGATCACCGACGCCGGACTGCAGCACTTGCTAAACCTGGAGAACCTTGAGTACCTGAATCTTTACGCGACACAAGTAACAGACGCCGGAATCCAGCCATTGCAGAAGCTGCGGAAGCTGAAACAACTGTACCTCTGGCGGACGCAAGTCACGCAGCAAGGCGCGGAGCAACTACAAGCCCAACTGCCCGACCTGGTCATCAACCGCGGCGCTGACGCGGAACCGGCGTTGCCCACGACCACACTGGCCGCAGGCCGGTACGTGAAAGTGCGACTCGAGGGCGACAAGCGAATTCTGTCGCTCGCCGAAGTCCAGGTGCTGGAAACCGGGACAGGAAAGGAACTACAAATAGAAGGTCAAGCCAGCCAATCCACGGTCTACGGCGACGCGGAGGCCGATCGCGCTAAAGATGGAAATCCGGACGGTGTCTACACCAACCAGTCCGTCACGCACACCACCGAAGAAACCAACCCGTGGTGGTTGCTGGATCTGGGCCAAGCGAAAGAGATCGGCAAAATCGCCGTTCATAATCGCAGTGACTGCTGCGGCGACCGACTGCAAGACGCGATCGTCGAGGTCTTTGATCCGTCGCTGCGAGTCATCTGGACGGGCAAGATCTCGGACGTCACCAACGGCAGTGTGACAGAGTTCGTCGCCGAAGCGAAGTGAACCGAGTGACCAAGGGCCTGTTGTACTTACCCCATTTCACGACGCAGCTTGAAAGCCACGAGTGGGTCGAGCATCGGCGCCGTTGCAAGCTGCACCGTTGACGCGCCCGCCGCGAGAAAATCGCGCACGTCACCGGCGTCGAAAATGCCTCCCACGCCGATCAATTCCGTGGACAATTGCAACTCCGTTTTCAACCGGTGAAGACGGGCAAGCTGCGACAGCGACACCTCGCGCATGGCACGACCGCAGATTCCGCGTTGCTGACCACCAAACATGCGCTGCCCTGTGGCATCGCGCACGTGCGCCGAGAAACCGTTGACCAGTACTAACGCGTCGACGTGTAATCCGATGGCGGTCAGCAATGAAATCGCCCCGTCGTCCTCCGGCAGATAGCCAATCTTGGCCAACAAGGGCGTCGGCGCGATCGCCGATTTGACCATCCGCGCCACCACCGCCGCTTGCTCCGGTTGCTGGTACAACTGCCCATCACACGTTTCCACGTTCGGACAAGAGAGGTTGATCTCAACCAGATCCGCTCCACATTCGACTGCCCATCCCGCACACCGCGCGTAGTCCTGGGCCACATCCTCGAGCGACCAGTCTGGCTGCACGGACGCCACCACGGAGACGGACAACAGCTTCTCGCGCGACAATCGCTGTCGCGTCCAACGCACGTCCTGCCGCCACATGTCGGGAGACTGCGAAGGCATTCCAAACGACACCGCCCAAGTGCCTCGCATGCGCGACTGCGATGGCACATCCTGCCCCACTTGGCGTAAAGCCCGTTGCCGCACCGGCTGCAGATTCGGCAGCTCGTAACAGGACCGGGGTCGACTGCGCACGGTCTTGTACGTTAACAGATCGAACCCCAGACTGGCGTAATACAGAATCCAGTGCCCGTGCAGCAGGGGGCCGGCTGCCACCCCTAGCGGCGACGGCATCTCGCGGCCGGCAATACGCCACGATCCCGAACAGACGGGCTCCGCCAGTTCCGCTGGCTGGGGTCGCTGCTGATGATTCCAATCGTACGTCCGCCGCCAGTCATACCGCGGCCAATGAGTACGATGAGGAAGGGTTGAGTTCATGGTCGGGTGTAGGTTTTGGAGTTTGTGGTGCAAGGAACGTTACGCGATAGACGACAACGCAATGGGTGGGCTTGCACTGCGCCCTGCAGGATCCCCGCAATGGGTGGGCTTGCACTGCGCTGAGCCCATCCTACAAACGACAGACACATCGACACACCGTTCAAGCCGCAACGAGACCAGGACGGGCCTGTGGCGGCGCAGCGATCCTCGACGGACTCCGGCGTCACCATCATTCCAATGGAATCGTCTTGCCGGTCTGTACGCTGTGAACTTCCGCTTCCACGATACGAACCGTCCGAACAGCATCTTCCATCGTGACCACGGTCGGCTGCTTGCCGGCTTGGATGCAATCGAGAAAATACGCAATCTCTCGATCGTATCCCATCACATTCTCGACGGGAACGCTTTCGGCTTTTCCCTGCTGATACAGCATCAGCGGTTGCGGCGCGGCCAGATCGTACACGACCGTGGCGTTTTCGAAATTCACGGTGAAGCCCATGTTGAACGAAAAACCATCGGACATTGCCCAACTGCCTTCGGCGACGACCAGCGGAATGTCATGGTACTGATAATGTGTGATCACGTGATCGGGTTGGTTGGTGATCTTGGAGTACCCGAAACTGGTCACGGCCTGGGGCATGCCGAAACAGAACTGCACGAAGTCCGTATCGTGAATGTGCAAATCCAGGACGGCTCCACCACATCGGTCGCCGTTGGTATAGAAAGGGCCACCGGGGTGGTTCACGACTCGGCGAAAAGTCGCGGCATAGACCGCCCCGAAACGACCGTCGTCGATCGCTTCCTTGAGCCAAGTCCAACCCGGCCAGAACCGCATGCAATGTCCCACGAAAGACATTCCCTGCGCCTGGTGAGCGGCGGCCGCGATTTGCGCCGCATCGGCGGACGATCTGGCGAGCGGCTTCTCGATCATCAGATGCTGACCCGCTCGCAACACGTCACACCCAAACCGGGCATGCACATCGGTCGGCAAGCAGATATCGACCAGGTCAATCTCGGGATTTCCAATCACATCGTAGATATCCGACAAACGCTGCACCTCCATGTCGGCGACGGAAGATTGAGCCTGCCCTTCGACATTTCCCGCTGCCTGCGCCTTTCCCGGACAGGCGAGCCGGATCACTGTCGCAGATCGCAACAACGCGCACATCTTTCCTTTGGCGATAGACATCCAGGTGAGTCAGTCCCATCATCCCCAATCCGACGACGCCCACTTTGATCATGATTCCCTGGCCTTTTCTGTCGAGGTCTTGCTGTTCAAGACTTGTTGAATGCGCTGGGCCGACACCGGTTGGATCAACCCGTACTCCGTAACAATCGCCCGAACGTAGCCGTGCGGGGGTCACATCAAACGCCGGATTATAGACCGGCACGCCCTCCGGCGCGGTAGCCACCCCAAAGCCGTGGGTTACTTCCCGGGACGAACGTTGCTCGATGGGAATATCTTCGCCGCTGGCCAATGACAAATCAAATGTGCTGGCGGGGGCCGCGACATAAAAAGGGATTTGATGGGCATCCGCCAGGACAGCCAGCCCGTAGGTTCCGATCTTATTGGCAACGTCCCCGTTGGCTGCAATCCGGTCGGCCCCCGTGATCACCGCCTGAACACGTCCTTCGCGCATGACCTGAGCCGCCATCGAATCGCAGATCAACGTCGTGGGAATGCCTCGCTGGAGCAGTTCCCAGGTGGTCAATCGAGCGCCCTGCAGCAGCGGCCGCGTTTCATCGACGAAAACGTGCAGCCGCTTGCCTTGCGCGTGGGCCGAAAAGATGACCGCCAGCGCCGTGCCGTATTCCGCCGTTGCCAGTCCTCCGGCGTTACAGTGCGTCAGCACACCGCTGCCGTTCGGCAGCAACGTCGGACCCGACGCGGCCGAGCTGGCGACAGATTTGTCGATCCTCTTCATGGATCCGTCGCGCTTCCTGCAGCAAGCCGGCGAGCAGGGCATCGCGGCCACCGCCGCACAAGGTTGCCGCAACACGCCGCATCCGTTCCAGCGCCCAGAACAGATTGACCGCGGTGGGACGACTGGATGCGAGCTGGCGAATCACTTCCTGCACGCCGCTGCGCCAATTCCGCCTCATCGACGGTCTCGATCTGACGCACGCCAAGATAGACCCCGTAGGCGGCGGCGATCCCGATCGCGGGTGCCCCGCGAACGCGCAGACTGCGGATCGCTTCCCGACCGTTTCGACCTGTTCGCAATCGACGAAGACCTGTTCGCGCAGGCAACCGGGTCTGGTCGATCAGACGCAAATGGCCGTCTTCCTCTCCGATCCAGGACAACGTTTGTGGTATGACCAGCGACACTGGCGTTTCGCCCACCACCCTCAATCCTCGCCCGCGATCTGCGACTGCAATTGATCGTTCTTGGCCAGGATCTTGTCCACGAGTCCCTGCTTGAATTCCCGGAAACGTTCACGCAGAGTTCGGGTCGGCCGTCGCCAGAATCTGGACAGCGAACAGGCCGGCGTTTCGCGGTCCGCCCATTCCTACAGCGACACTGAGCCACCGGCACATCACCTGGCATCTGGACGATCGAGAGCAAGGAATCCAGTCCACCCAGTTCCGCCGTGGGAACGGGCAGGCCAATCACGGGCAGCGGCCGAGTGTGCCGCAATCACCCCGCCCAAATGCGCGGCGCCACCAGCCGCGGCGATAATCACTTTCAATCCTCGCGACTCCGCTTTCGCCGCGTAATCGGCTACCAGTTCGGGGGTCCGATGCGCACTCATGACGCGGACTTCGAACGGTACGTCAAACTCACGTAGCGCCTTGCCGACAGCCCGAATCTTGGGCCAGTCGCTGTCACTTCCCATTACAATCCCAACTTGAGGTTCGGCCTGATTCATGGCGGCAACTCCCTTGTGATCTTATGATTCGTCAAATCGAGCCGCGTACGGCATCGAGAAACTCTCGGCCACGGCTCGATTCGTGATCTTGTCCATGGTGGATATTGACCGCGGCCGCAACCGAAGGGACATTCCGCGCCGCGGCCTCGATGCCAAGATCTGCGATCTGGACCGCCCAGGGCAATGTCACATTGCATAGGGCAAAAGTACTGGTCCGCCCCACCGCGCCGGGCATGTTCGTCACGCAGTAGTGGACGACCTCTTCCTCGATAAAGGTCGGATCGCTGTGCGTCGTGGGACGAGAGGTGGCTACACACCCTCCCTGGTCGATCGCGACATCGATGATCACCGCGCCCGGCTTCATGTGACGCAGATCCTCGCCCTGGATCAGTTGCGGCGCTTTGGCACCCGGAATCAAAACCGAACCGATCACCAGATCGGCCAACCGCAATTGCTCGCGGATCGTGTGTCGATCGCTGAATAGCACGTTCACATTGGGCGGCATAATGTCGTCCAAGTACCGCAGACGATCCATGTTGATATCCAGGATCGCCACGTCCGCTTGAAAGCCGGCGGCGATCTTGGCAGCATTGGCCCCCACGATCCCACCGCCCAAAATCGTGATGTGGGCCGGCGGTACGCCGGGAACGCCTCCGAGCAAGATCCCCCGCCCCATCTGCGGTCGCTCCAGGTACTTCGCCCCTTCCTGGATGCTCATGCGGCCCGCCACTTCACTCATCGGTGTCAGCAGGGGAAGCTGACCGCGGACATCCCGCAACGTTTCGTACGCCACACACGTGGCGCCGGTCTGGAGCATCGCCTCGGTCAATTCCCGACTGGCAGCGAAGTGAAAATAGGTGAACAGCGTCTGCCCGGCACGAATCTTGGGCCATTCGTCTGGCTGGGGTTCCTTCACCTTCAGCACCAAATCGGCCTGCTCAAAAACGACATCGGAATCCGCCACCATGATCGCGCCGGCCCGCAAGTACTCGTGATCCGAGATCCCGGAACCCAGTCCGGCCCCCGCCTCAAGCAGCACACGATGGCCGTGCTCAATCAGCGTCTCCACACCGACCGGCAGGATCGCCACGCGATACTCGTCCCGCTTGATCTCTCTCGGAATCCCCACGTTCACGACGTTCTACCCCTTTCGCCGCCCACGAACCGGTCGAGCCGTTTCTCGTACGAATCCCCGCATTTCAACAGACGACAGCAAGGCTCGCAAGTCCTCGACCGACGTCGCACACCGCCTTCCGAGGCTGATCATGCCTGGGTCGGCCGCCAAGTCCTGGAGAACTTGCGATGATTCGCGAAAGCCTTCCGCGAGAATTCAGGTTGCTTGCCAAAATTCAACAGCAACCCGACCTCCAAGTCGGTCGCTCTCAAATAGTTGAGCAGTTGCGCCTCGTGAGCCGAACAGATCTGCTCCGCCGCCTTGAGTTCCACCACCACACGGTTCGATACCACGAGATCCGCGTAGTACTTACCCACAATCGTGTCCTCAAAAACCACTTCGGATGACCACTGTTGCCGAACCACGAGACCCATTTTTCGAAGCGTTACGCACATGGCGTTTTCATACACCTTTTCCAGGAACCCATACCCCAGGATTCCATAGACGTGGTAGTAGGCCTTCAAGATTTTGCCCGTGATATCCGCGTGCAGTAATTTTTCCGACATGGCATTTCGCTCGAATTCATCGGGACACTTGCAAGCCTGGAGTACTTCGCGGCCATACTGAAACTGAAATAGCGGTGTCCGCTGGGTGATCTTGGCGAAATACAGACGGGCAAGACAAGGTGCCGTGCAACTTTGAAACCGGACGGCGGAATGGCGAAGAGATTAGAACGTGGATCGGATGGGGGCAGGGGCTTCGGAGGGATTCGATGTGGGGAACGCGGACAAGAGCGGATGACGCGGATGAACGCGGAGCAGATCAGGGCCAGGGGCTTCGGAGGGGTTCGATGTGGGGAACGCGGACAAGAGCGGATGACGCGGATGAACGCGGAGCAGATCAGGGCCAGGGGCTTCGGAGGGGTTCGATGTGGGGAACGCGGACAAGAGCGGATGACGCGGATGAACGCGGAGCAGATCAGGGCCAGGGGCTTCGGAGGGGTTCGACGTGGGAGAGTCGAAAAAAGCCGGTGAACGCGACGGGGGGTAGCAGAATCGGTCCTACGTTCCAAATCCTGGCCATTTTGCGAGTATCTCATCTGCGGATGTGATCGAACCTTCGCAACCTCACAATCCGTTCTTGGCCAATCTCGCCGCAACCCCCGGCCAGCTCGTATTTGTGCTGTCGAGGTCGCCTGACGTACGTCCGATCCGCGTTCATCCGCGTTCATCCGCGTCTCATCCGCGTCATCCGCGTCATCCGCTCTGGTCCGCGTTCCCCTCATCCGTCCTGGCGACATACCCCGTCATGCATCCGACCTGCGTTCCCCATCCTCTCCCCAGGCCTATTCCCCGCCATCTCTCCGCGTCCACGCCTTCTCACACTTCGAATCCGCTCACGAGCGCCTCGGCGGCGGTTTCGCCACTGCGGACACACTGCGGCAAACCGACGCCTTCGTAGCCGTTGCCCGCCAGTTGCAGGTGTGGCAGATCTTGCAGGTGGCCGCGAATCGTCTCCAGCCGCTGGCGATGTCCCACGTGGAACTGGGGCATGGTGTTGGGCCAGCGCACGACATGTTCCATGAGCGGTTCCCCGTGGACTCCGAGAATCTCGGACAGTTCCTCGCGGACCAACTGAACGATCTCCTCGTCGGGCAGATCCGTCAGAT
Source organism: uncultured Planctomycetaceae bacterium (assembly GCA_963776055.1). Taxonomy (GTDB): domain Bacteria; phylum Planctomycetota; class Planctomycetia; order Pirellulales; family Pirellulaceae; genus CAVZLD01. Next base: position 16,136 of record CAVZLD010000005.1, read on the forward strand.
TGTGTTGTAGTGCTCCGCCAACAAACGTACGAAACAACTGGCAATCTTCCGGAGCGCGTCCGGAGTACTTCTGACTGGAGTAGCTAATCGCCAACACGCGTTTTCCTTGCACGGCGGGAACGACGCAACCGAAAGCCTCCAGCGGCCGCGACAGTTGCCGTTGATGATATCCGAGACACACGACGGCAGAGCTGGCGTGCGGAATCCCCGCCAACTGCTCGGCCAATCCCGCGCAGAACGGCTGCACCAGGGGTGCAGCGGCGAGCGTCGGAAGGGCGATGATGACACCGTCGAATTCGATCGGTTCGGCTGCAGCCGAACATTTGATCTGCCAGGACCGTTTGGTCGAGCGTGCCAACTCGGTCACGTGCGTCGATGTCCGCAGGTCGACCGGTGCCAGACGTGCGGAGAGAGCATCGACCAACGATGACATCCCATCGCGTGGGGCGACGAACAAGCTGTAGCGCGCACCACCGCTGCGGTCCGCCGGTTCGGATCGCCGTTGTTTGATCCGAGCGCGCATCGCCCGATAGAGGCTGCCGTACTGGTGCTCCATTTCCACCATCTGTGGCAAGGCGGATTGGACGCTCAGTTGGGCCGGATCGGCGGTATAGATTCCGGAAACAAGCGGCTGCACAAGACGCTCAAAGGCTTCCCGCCCCAGGCGGCGTGTGGCGAACTCCGCCAAGCTTTCTTCGGCCCCGTCGCGCCGCACGGGCACCAGTGGCTCGACCATCAGGCGCAGCTTGCCGACGGGGCTGAGCAGCGGCGAAGCCAGAATCGTCGTCAATCGCGACGGTGCCATCAACTGAAATCCCTCCGGGACCGGCAGCAGCCGCCCGTTCCAGTAGATGTGAGCCTGCCGAAATTGCGGATTCGTGCCAATCAGTTGATCATCAAAGCCGATCCGCTGGCAGAGTTGCTCCGCCCATGGCGCACTCGGTCCTCGAATGAAGTTATCCGCGGCCGATTCCACGAGAAACCCATCCCGGCGGACCGTTTGCAGGACACCCCCGAAGCGATCCAAGGCCTCGTACAGCGTGATGGACCAATCCGGTTGCAGTTCGAGTAAACGGTGTGCGGCCGCCAAACCGGTCATGCCACCACCGATCACGGCGACCTGTCTTCGTTGTTTTGTCAGCGTCTCCATGTGAGTATCATAGGGCACACCCGGCGTATTCCAAAAGGCGCCTACGCCTCGTCCGCTTGGCCCAGGGTGATGGCGACACGCCGACCGGTCGCCGGTCGGAGGGACATGCCGGGGAAACTCCACCATCCGCCAACCAGGGAGAGCTCCCTTGAAAATCGGCTCCACCGCGATTGAGGACACGTTTGCCGAAGCATTTGGCATGAAATACAGTCGCTTGGTCGTCACGGCGCATGACGATCACTGGCTGGACGCGGCCCTGCGAGAATTCACCGGTTACGCATCATCGGTCATCGCATGTGATCTGGAGGTCGGTTGCGAACGGTACCTCCCGCCGGAGAGTACACCCGATCAGCGTCCTGGGGCCACCGTACTCTGCTTCGGCTTTTCCCTGGATGCATTGGCGAAAGCGATCCCGGTGCGCACCGGTCAGTGCCTGATGACCTGCCCCAGCACCGCTGTCTTCGACGGCTTGCCGGACGCTCTGCGCCACATTCCGCTGGGCAAACAGCTTCGCTTTTTCGGCGACGGGTACCAAAAAAGCAAGCAGGTGGCGGGGCGGCGTTACTGGCGAATCCCGGTGATGGACGGCGAGTTCCTCGTCGAGGAACAGATCGGCGTCGCCGCGGGCGTGGGCGGCGGAAACATCATTCTGCAGGCCACATCGCTGCCCGTGGCGCTCGAAGCCGCCCGGCGGACGATCGCCGCGCTGGACGAGGTCGAAGGGATCATGACGCCCTTCCCCGGAGGCGTTGCGCAGCGGCAGTAAAGTCGGTTCACGCTACAAAAACCTCAAGGCTTCCACGTCGGAGGGTTTCTGCCCCACATTGCGTGGTCGAGTCGAAAGCCAACTGCACGAAGGCGCCCATTGCGCGTTGGAAATCGTGATCGACGGCGTGAGTCAAGAAGCCGTTGCGCACGCGATGTCCGTAGCCTTGCGGGCAGCGGCCGGCGAAGGAGTCGTGGCCATTAGCGCCGGTAACTATGGCGGGCAACTTGGAAAGCATCACTTCCACTTGCATCCGCTGGCCCAGCCTGTCGGTGCATGAAACACCACGAAGGCCCGCACCGCGATCAGCGGGCTGGCCTGGAGGAAAGCTCGATCCGCCGAAAGATGGGTGCATGCCGGTAGTACACCTCCAGCGTGCACACGGCCAGCGCGGTCATGTAGAGACGACCGCCGGCGGCTGCGTGTGGTCCGCGTGGCGCCCAACTGCCGGCTGCGTGCCCGGTCGTTTCCTGCAATTGCACCAGTACATCTCGCAAACGCAAATTCCACTCGTCCCAGATATCGCCGCCCGCGTGGTGCAACGCTTGCGTTGCGTAATACCAGTAGTAAACATTCGGTTCCTTTCGACGCGGCGGATAGTCTTGCGCGAGCAATTCCAGTCCCTGCGCAATCCAGCCTCCTGTAAATCTCCTCCCAGATACATCCGACACAGGAGTGCTTCCGCCGTCATCACGTGACTTGGCCCCTGCCCCGGCCGATAGGCGTACGTGACGCCGTCGGCGGTCATCGCGCGATCGAGGTAACGCTCCGCCGCCTGCCATGTCTCACGTGGCACATACAGTCCGGCCACACGCGCACTCTGCAGCGCCATCAATTGCCAGCCGAGAACACTCGTATCTCCTTCTTCGCCGGGCCGATAGCGCCAACCGCCGGCCGGGTGCTGCGCAGCGACGATGAAGTCAATCGCCGCCTGCGCCGCCGAACGCAGTTGCGGATCACCGGTCATCGCATACGCTTCGCACAGGACAATCGTCGCCTGACCATGGGCATACATGGCGGTGGTGCCGCGCGAATCGATCCGCAGATCGCCGTCGTAATCTTGATGGGCCACCAACCAGGAGAGTCCTTTGTCCACCACGTCCTGGTAGCCACCAAACCGGTGCGTCTGCCCCGCCCCGAGGAACGGTAGCAGACATAGAGCAGTGGCCGCCGAATCACTCCACAACTGGGCCTGTCCGGAACAACGCCCTCGGCAGTCGCCTGACTCGGCGAACCGATCGAGACTCCAACTGCCGTCGGAACGCTGGTGCTGCGCCATCCACCGCAAACCGCGCGCAACCGCCGCTTCGGTCCATGTGGTACCGCCTTCGCGCTGCACCAAATCAACGCGCACGCGCGGATCGCGCACGGCAAACATTCGCTGCGCACGATCCGTGCCGATCAGTCGCCGCACTTCCGCCAGCGGCGGCAGATGTGGATCTTGCGCGCGGGGGTCCAGGCGAATCCGCCGAGCATCCTGATCGGCCAAGACCAGCGCCTGCCGTTGGATTTCATTCTGAGGACGATCCCGCTGCGGAACCGGCAGGTCAAATTGCGGCTCGTCGGTTGATTCCAACCGTACGCGCCCGCCGGAACGGACTCGTCCGCTGATGGCTGTCGAAAGCGTGATCCCTCGCACCGGCACCTCCTCGGGCAGGTTCAACAGTCCCAGCAGAACCAACAGAAACAGGTGCAACAGCAGACTCACCAGCCAGGCGGGTGCGGTCAACAGCAGGTCCCGCCAATTCCGCGTCGTGGACCGGAGCCCCGTTCCGACAGTCGTCGGTCGAGGCGGCGGTACCAGACCGGCCGGTCGTGCGGCCGCTGCCCGGTCCGTTCGATCGACCGGTTGCCGGGCCGTTGTCCGGTCGCGCGATGCGGCTGGGCTGGCAGCCGGCCGGGACCGCCTCGGCATTGTCGCCGGCTCGCGCGCGACACGCTTCTGACGCCGAACGCGGTCCACCAACGCGGCTAGTTCCAGGCTCGTTCCGCAGCGCCAACAGTCGGCCAACTGCAGCCACATCCGGATGGACATCGGCCCGCCGCATTCCGGACAGCGGCAGAGCAGCGATTCGCCGGAGACCGCCCGAGGGGTCCCGATCCGCGCGGGACGGGCCACGGGCTGACGTGGAAAACGGTCCAGCCAAGCTCCCGAGATGGGGCCGGTCGAATCCAAACGCAAGCAGGGCAGCGGATCCGACGGCAAACCGTCCCCTTCGCCGAACTCGCATCCGGATTCCGGAGCCTGGATCTGGTGGTGGGGCGACGAAGACATGGCCAGCGAGAAAGAATTTTCGTAGACACCAACCGCCACGGTGACAAGCCGGCGGGGCGACCGCTCACCGGTCCCACGACCGGCAAGCCCGATCGGCTCCCACGGGCAGGCAGTCCGGAACCGGTCCACCGACCCGCAGGTTCCAGCCCCTGATTCTAGCCGAATTGTCTGCCAGCGGGGTGAGCGTCCGTTGCCATGATCAGCGTGCGGACCGAAGACAATTTGGGATGGAGGCGTTACGATAGGGGGGATCGTTTTTATTCCAATCGCGGAACCGCTTGGGGCAGGAGTCGTTGCATGGCCACCGACCAGCTCGGATTGATTCACGACCTGGAAGCGAACATGGCGCAGGTCGTGCTGGGCAAGGTGGAGGTCATCCGCACCTGCCTCGTCGCCCTGCTGTCGGGGGAGCACGTTCTGCTGGAAGATGTTCCCGGGGTGGGAAAAACCCTGGTGGCCAAGGCGTTGGCGAAGAGCGTGGACGGTTCGTTCTGCCGCATCCAATTCACGCCGGATCTCTTGCCAAGCGACATTGTGGGAAGCAGCATCTTCGAGGCGAAGTCGTCGGATTTCCTGTTCAATAGGGGTCCCATCTTCGCCAACGTCGTGTTGGCCGACGAGATCAATCGAACGCCACCGCGAACGCAAAGTGCGCTGTTGGAGGCAATGAGTGACGGCCAGGTTTCCGTCGATGGCAAGACGCACCGCCTGCCCCGCCCTTTCATCGTAATCGCGACGCAGAATCCGTTTGAGTTTGAGGGCACCTATCCGCTGCCGGAAAGCCAGTTGGATCGTTTCCTGGTTCGACTGTCGATGGGGTATCCGGCGCGCGATGATGAACGTCAGGTGTTGGTCAGCCACCGGGAATCGGAACCGGTGGAGAGCCTCGCGTCGGTGATCCATAGCGAACAGATTCTGGAATTGCAGCGAGCGGTGCGACACGTCACGGTGGAAGAGTCGATCTACGAGTATCTACTGGACATTGTCACGGCCACTCGCAACTGCAGTGAGTTGCACGTGGGAGTCAGTACGCGGGGAGCGATCTGTCTGTACCGAGCGGCACAGGCATTGGCGACGATCCACGGTCGACAGTTTGTCATCCCGGATGACATCAAGCACTTAGCGGTCCCGGTCCTGTCCCACCGCGTGGTACCCAAGGGTTACCTGCACGGCGGCCAGCGTGCGGCGGTAGAGAAGCTGATCCAGCAACTCGTGGACGCCGTCGCGGTTCCGAATTAACCGTTCGAAGGAACGCGTTCGAGAGAAATTCGCATGTCGGAGCGTTGCCGCGTCGCGATCCCGCGGGAAACCTGGGCTTACATCACGATCCTCGGCGTCGTGCTGGTGGGCGCGATGATGCGTGAGATCAACTTGCTGTTGATTCTGGGCGGACTGATGCTCGGCCCCTTGCTGGTGAGCTGGCGGTTGGTGCGCGCCACTTTGCAGAACCTCGAGCTCAACCGACAGTTTCCCGCGGCGGTTTTTCCTGGAGACCGGCTCACCGTGGAAATCGAAGTCCGCAACCGGAGACGGCGGCTGGATAGCTGGGCGGTCATCATCGTGGACCGGATCCAACGCGTCCAGGGTGACGGAAAAAGTCGAAAGCTGTTTCCGCGAGCGCTGCTGCCGCATGTCGCCGCGGGCGCATCGGCTACGGCCGAATATGATTGTCGGCTCACGAAACGAGGCCTGTATCGGCTGGGACCCTTTCGGCTGAAAACCCGCGTACCGTTGGGGCTACTGCTGGGGTACCGAGCGGTCAAGCGGACGGACGAGCTGACGGTCTACCCACGACTGGGCCATTTGACGACGCGCTGGTTCGAATTCGCGCGCGCCGAACACGCGGGACATCAAAGCTCGCGACGGCAACAAGGACCGACCGAAGGCGATTTCTACGGCTTGCGCGATTGGCGTGTCGGAGACAGTCGCCGGTGGATCCACTGGCGTTCCTCGGCAAAACGCAACTCGCTGCTGGTGCGTCAATTCGAGCAGCAACGCAATCAGGATTTCTTGCTGCTGTTGGATCTGTGGACCGGACCTTCCTCGGAGCTATCCGCCGACGAGATGGAAGAAGCGGTCGAACGAGCCGTTAGTTTTGCCGCGACGGTGATCGCCGACGAATGCCGACGTTCTACCGGCTTCCTGGTCCTGGGGATCGCCGGGGCCACGGCGCAGCAAGTACGAGGGCCGACCAGCCCTGCCTTCGTGGACGACGCACTCCAATTGCTCGCCGAGGTCCGTGAATCCTCGACCGACCGATTGCCCGAACTGCTCGAACTGCTGCTGCCGTCGGCGTCAACGGATGACCGCGTGGCGATTGTTTCCCTCCGACCCTCGACGCAAAACATCACGCGATTCGCGGAACTGCCGAGTGACACACGGCAGCACAAGATTCTGCAGCAAGCGGTGTGTGTCGACACATCGGCTTCCAACTTCGGCGAGCTTTTTTCCTGGGAGACGAATGGCGAATGACCACGGCTTCCGCGACCGCTGCCGAACCAAGACCTCAACCACTCCAAGTCGAGCGGTTGTTGCAGATCAATGTCACGACCCTCGTGGTGTTGAGTACTCTGTTACTGGCGACCGGTCAGGGAAATCCCCTCTACGCTGTTCTGTCACTGTTCGTGGCGATCACCGCCGTATTCATCACCGACTTCAAGGGCTATTTCCACCTTGGCCCGGCCGCCGCCAACGCTGCCGCCGCGGGTGTCTGTGTCATCCTGGTGCTGCAGATCATTCAGAATCGCGGTGAAAGCCAACTTTTGAACGTCGCGAACACGCTGATCTTTCTGGAGATCATTCTCTTCTTTCAGAAGAAAGAGGAACGAACCTACTGGTCGTTGATGGCGTTGAGTCTGTTACAGGTCATCGTCGCCGCGGCACTCAACTTGGGAATCCTGTTCAGCCTGTTACTGGGCTTCTATCTTCTGGGGGCGATATCGGCCCTGACGCTATTCTTCGTTCTGCGGGAGACACAACCTTTTCAGACCTCCGCCGGCTCGTCGCCGGCCTCGCCCCCATCCGCCGAACCATCCCACCCGCGGCCCGCCCGGCTGGCCCAAAACGTCGACCTGGCTGCCGGAATTCTTAACCGCAGTTACCTTCGCCGGCTGGTACGGATGATCGCGGTGACGGCTCTGGCAACGGTGCTTGCCTTCTTTGCGATCCCTCGTTTCAGCAATTCCGTCTGGGAAACCCCTCAGCCGGGTCAGATCACGTCGACCGGATTCACCGAAGAGGTGCAACTGGACGATATCGGTCGTATTCTGGAGAGCCCGGAACAGGTCATGCGAGTCGAGTTCACGACACTCCAAGGGTTTCCCTACGATGTCGTTGGCGAGCCCTATTTCCGCGGCACGGTCCTTTCCGACTACCGGGGAGATGGATCCTGGCGTCAATATCGCGCCACGCGAGCGAATCGGCCATTCCAGTTACAGCGCGGCGCTTTGATCTGGCCCAAATCGTCTCGCAGCAATACACCTTGCAGCCCCGCTCCCACTCGGTCCTCTTCCACATCGCGCCGAGTTACCCCACGGATTCAACCCCCGAAGGTTTGATGCTGAACGCACATACCCGCCAATTGGCTCTACCGTCCAAAGAAGACGGCACGCAGGGCACGTACCGGTATGAACTCGGCACGACCGCGTTCCGAAATGGTTGGCAACGCGACTTGCTACCGTTGATGCAGGACCTGAGATACCTTGCCGGCCATCCGGCGCTGAGCCAACTTTATGACCCGGAGTATTGGCAGCAGAATTTCCCGGCGCTCACCGACACCGCGGCGGGTGTGATCGCGAACCAGCAACTAGCCAACGCCCCGTTATTGGAACGTATTAAAGCCCTGGAAGGGCACTTCCGTTCCTCGGGACTCTATCGCTACTCGCTGGAGATCAACCAGTCGCGTGATCGAGAATTGGATCCGATTGAAGATTTCGTGCGAAACCATCGCACCGGACATTGTGAATACTTCGCCAGTGCGTTGACACTGATGCTCCGCAGCCAGGGAGTCCCGGCGCGGATGGTCGTCGGCTACAAAGGCGGCGAATTGAATACCGTGGGCAGGTACTACATTGTCCGTCAACTGCACGCGCACGCCTGGGTCGAAGCGTACCTGCCCCCGGAGGAGATCCCCACGGGAGACATTGATTCCATCGAGGACCGCGAACTCGGCGCGTGGCTGCGACTGGACCCAACGCCGATTGGTACCGATATCGTCGCTAATCGCCAACGACTGATCCTGATCACGAAGGCGCGCGAACTGCTCGATTATTGCCAGGTTCTCTGGGACGACTATGTCCTGGGCTTGAACGCATCTCGTCAACGGCAGGCCATCTACCGGCCGATCCGCCAGAGCCTTCGATCGCTGATGAAAACCATCGGAAACGGAGCGGTCTGGCGAGCCCGTCTTCGAGGCTTACGTTTTTCCATCTGGCATATTGTGATCCTGGCAGCGGTGACCTCCACGTTGATCCTGTTGCGGAAACGGATCCAGCGTTGGTGCTCCGAACTCACCGACGCCTGGCGGAACCGGCACCGTCGTGCGCGCCGAGCGTTTCCACGAGTTGACTTCTATGACCGACTGACCAAGATCCTGGCGCGCCGCGGACTTCGCCGCCAGCCGCAGCAGACGCCGCAGGAGTTCGCGGCCACGGCCGCCGACCGACTGGCCGAACTGGCCCCGGCCAGCCCCGTAGCCGGTATTCCGCCACGGGTGACCGATGCCTTCTACCGCGTTCGGTTTGGTGGCCAGGCGATCAGCGTCGAGGAACAACTCGAAATCAAACACGCCCTGGCCGACCTGGACCAGGCTCTGCGGTAACTGATGAAATCCGCCCCTTCCCCGCACCGTGGACATGTGCCCTGGCAGAACGTCCCCTTCTCTTCCACAATGGGGCACTTTCCTGGTGTCCGTTGCGGTGCGCGATTTCAAGCGGGTATGCACAGATGAAAATTGGGCTAGTTGGATACGGTGGGTCGGGCAAAAGCACTCTCTTCGAGTGGCTCACCGGGGTGGCCGTAGATCCCGCACATAGCCACACGGCACAAAGTGCGATGGCGGTCGTACCGGAAGAACGAATCGACCAGCTCTGCGAGATCTATCACCCCAAGAAGGTCGCCCAAGCGGCGTTGGAAATCGTCGACACGCCCGGACTCAGCCGGACCCACGAAGGCAATGCAGCCCGGCTGGGGTTGATTCGCGAGGCCGCTTGCTTGCTGCAGGTCGTGGCAGCCTTTGACAAATCGGAATACGTAAAGGACCTGCGAGGCTTCGAGGAAGACCTGCTGCTGGCGGACCTGGAAATCGTCACCGGGCGAGTGGAACGACTTCGTGATTCATTGAAGAAACCGCGGCCCAATCGCGAACAACAGCAGGCGGAATTGGCCGCGGTCGAGCCGTTGCTGGAAATCCTGGAGTCAGGAAAACCACTGACCGGAATGGAACTTTCCGATGAGCAGATCCGTGCCACTCGATCCTTTCAGCTACTGACACAGAAACGACGCCTGGCGATCGTAAACGTGGCCGACGACGAACAGCAACTGGACTCCTACGCCGCACACAGCCTGCCGGAACGCCCCGTCATGGCAGTTCCCGTGGGCCTGGAAGTGGAGCTGGCGCGGATGAGCCCTGACGAGCAGGAGGAGTTCCGCCAGGAAATGGGGATCCCTCGCTTCGATCGTGACAAGCTGATGCAAACCATCATGCATCAATCCGGCCAGATGTTGTTTTTCACGGCCAGCGAAAAAGAGGTCCGGAGCTGGCTGATTCCGCAGGGCGCAACGGCACTGCAAGCCGCCGATTCGATCCACAGCGACCTGGCGCGAGGCTTCATTCGAGCGGAGGTGATGAGCTGCGAGGACTTGATCCGCCTGGGAAGCGAGCGCGAAGTCAAAGCCCAGCACTTGCTGCGCCAGGAACACAAAGACTATGTCATTCAGGACGGTGAAATCTTGCATATTCGCTTCAACGTATAACCGTTCCTCACAGGGCAGCCGATGGCGTTCGATCCTCTGGACTGGCTCGATGATGCCCGGGACCGCCTGGAGGCCGAGCATCTACGGCGGGAACCAACGATTCGCGGTGGCCGACAGTCGCGACAGATCGTGATCGACGGTCGCCGTTTGCTGAACTTCGGCTCGAATGACTATCTTGGCTTGGCCGCGGACGCGCAGCTGACCAAGGCCACCCGCGACGCACTGGCCACTTTCGGATGGGGTAGCGGGGCGAGCCCCTTGATCACCGGCCGTTCGGCACTGCACGCCGAACTGGAACGCAACCTGGCCGCCTTGGAAGGAACCGAAGCCGCACTGCTCTTTCCATCCGGCTTCGCCGCGAATCTCGGCACGCTCTCCAGCTTGGCGGGCCGCGATGACGTGGTTTTCAGCGACGCGAAGAACCACGCCAGCCTGATTGACGGCTGCCGAGCCTCTCGGGCACAGATTCAGGTCTACCCGCACCAGGACCTGGACGCATTGCAGCTTGGACTCCGCCAGGCTCGGTCCGCCCGCCGACGGCTGATTGTCACCGACACGCTGTTCAGCATGGACGGTGATCTGGCACGCTTGCCCGAGCTTGTGGATCTGGCAGAGACGCATCGAGCGATTCTGATGGTCGACGAAGCTCATGCCACGGGTGTCTTCGGACGCCACGGGCGCGGCGTGTGTGAGGAATTAGAAGTCGAGACGTCGGTCCCGGTGCGGATCGGAACACTGAGTAAAGCGTTTGGTTCGATTGGGGGCTTCGTCGCCGGATCGCGGCGTTTGATTGACTGGCTCTTCCAACGCGCTCGACCGCACGTCTTCTCCACCGCCCTGCCGGCGGCCGCCTGCGCCGCTTCCCTCGCAGCTCTTCGCGCCGTGCGCGACCAACCGCAACGCCGAATTCAATTGTTGCGCCAGGCCGAGCAACTGCGTGACTCGTTGCGTCGGCAAGGTTGGGACCTCGGCAATTCAAAGAGTCAGATTCTGCCGTTGTACGTTGGTGACGCGCACCGAGTGGTGCAACAAGCCCAGCAGTTGCGCCAGGCGGGATTCCTCGTGCCGGCCATCCGACCTCCCACCGTTCCCGTCGGCGAATCCCTGCTGCGGATCAGTTTGACCTGCCTGCACACCGCCGCGGACCAAGATCAGCTTGCTACGCAACTGCGCGAACTGCGCCCCAAACGAAACGCGTAACCCAGCGGCGATCAATGCGCGGCAAAAAAGGGCGGCAGCACAAGGCTCGACACGTTCTGCTCCCCTTCACGACCCCGTTCCGCAGCGTCCGTTTTGAAGTCGCGCGTTTCGCCCCATCCCAACCCCAAGCGTCCGTTTTGAAGTCTCGCGTTTCGCCCCATCTCAACCCGAAGCGTCAGCGAGGGAACACTCTCGACCCGTTGGGATGTATCTCCCTCGAAACGCTTCGGGTCAGGATTTCGCGGGCTTTCCGCACAACGGAAGAGGGGAATTCGAGAAATGCGCAACTTCCACACGGACGATTCGGTTGTTGGCGGCGAGCACAAGGAAACCTTGACCGCGCGGAGGGCAACAGTCTTGCCGTGGAATCCGCTGGATTCGACGCCATTCGGCTGAAAGATTCTGCGCTCGGGGGAAATGGCGTGGCGTTCGGTATCCATCCGACCCCGAGATCGGCAAGGCTCGCACTAGGGCTGCGGAGCCTGATCGACCGTGCCCGACGCGGTGGAATCGCCGGAAAGGATCAACTCAGCCTGCAAGCCGTCGACCACTCGTTGCAGGCGTTGATCGAGACCATCGGTCTTGAGCGGCGGTGCCGCCTGATATGGGTTATAGAGCGGGTCGCCGACCAGCACCATCGTCCAGGAGGTAAACGGCAGGCACCGGTAGTACGACTCGACCAGCGTATACTTGCCACTCAACAGGAGCGCGAGGAATTCGTCCGGTCGTGGGAAAGCCGAAATGTATGGTTCCGCGGTGGGACCTAACGTGGCGGCTACACCATCCTCCAGCATTCGCTTGCACCACACCTGGCTGTCCGCCGGCGCAACGTCGTGGCTTCCCCGCTGGCCATGTGATACCCAATCGCTCCCGGCTGCCATTGAAACGCGTCCCGGTATTTGGCCAGCGAATACCATCCGCAGTACAGCGCCGCTTCGGGACAACTTCCATCGGCAAACAGCTCCTGCTCCGTATCCAGCACGACATCCAGGTCCGTGTGCTGCCGAATCATGGCTTCGGCTTTCAGCAACGTCTGGTCATAGTCGGCGTACGTATTCGGCGCCACCTGTTGACCCAGCTTCGCGAGACCGCGTGCATCAAGGTACACCTTCCCCTGGAGGCCTTGCTTCTCCACCTCCACGGCACGGTCAATCAGATCACGAGTGATTTGCAGAGAGGGTGCTTCCAAACGAGAAACCATAAAGGTCTTGTAGAAGGATCGGATCGGCGAGCCGTCAAAGCGGTAATGAAGATAGTTCGGCTGCCAACGAATCGTTTCATAATCTGGCCATGCAACCAGTGACAGCTCGCTATCGAAGCTGGCGTACGTTTCGTTCTTCTGCAGCATCGCCAGTTGGTCGTCGATCCAGGCAATCGTGCCGAAAACGCCGTCGCTCAGCTCAATCAACGCCAACAACTGCGGTTCTCGCTGCAGGCCGATCGGCATGCCTTCCAACGCCGCGCGGCCTTGGCTGAGCCCGATCGTTCGGCCGCGGGCGAGATCGAATTCCTGACGAAGCTTGGGATCCGGTGCCGGACTATTCTGCATCTGTTGCGCCAGACTGTTCAGCATCATGTTGAAGCCAACCGCGCGAAAGTAAACCAGCTGCAATTGTTGCTGGGCCCCCTTTTTCCGCTCCTCATTGGTGATCTTCAGAGCCTCACCTTGCGCGTAGCTGAACATCGGATCCAGGATCGCCCGGATATCCTCTTGCTTCGCATCGCCTGCCAAAGGCAGCGAGGAGGAGTCGGCATTGGACTCGCGCGTCGGAAGCGTCGCCAGATAATCGCTCAGACGAGCCACGCGGGCTTGTCGTTCGGCCGTCAGGTAACGCCGCAATCGTTCAGCATCCGGATTCGCTTGAACCGCCTGGATCTTCAACGGCACATCCCATACTGTGACGAAGCAGCGGATCTTTTGCAGCAGTTTCTTGTCCGTGAGCCATTGGCGAACTGCGGGCCGCACCTTGGTCTCCCAGTCCTCTCGACTGATCTGCTCACCGGCAGGAATGTCCAACAGCATCACTTGGGAGGTCGGCACCGCGCGGGTCTTGGCGTAGTATGCGGCTACCGCCTTGGATTCGCGACTATCGCGGATCGCGAGAATCGCAATCTCATCGGGCTTCAGGTCACCGCGGACCAGAGATGGCGTCTGCCAGAGTCCCAGCAGACACAAGCTTGCGATCAAGAATCGTCTCAAGGTCCTTCCTCCTCGCATGCTGAAACAGGTTTCCGATTCTGAACACCGGAGTTTGGATTCTAGATCAGGCTCGCGCGGGCGGAACGGGGGCGGCTTGGTTTTCCCGCGCCCGTCGTGTCGTGACGTTCGCCCAAAGAGAACGGGCGGGTACCGGTGGCGGACCGGAAAACCGCTGCGGGATGCGAGAACGTTTGTCCGGTAACAGGGCGAGGGTGGGCGACCTGTACCGCAAACTGTTGCGGCGGAACTCGCAGAGAGTCTCCGCCGGAGGGCGCATCTGCCGAACGTCGGCTCGACTTTCGGTCCGATACCACACGGCGACGCAAGCAAGCCTGGTTCGCCGGCTACCGTTTTGAGAACTGCGTACCGCGTCGAGCACCACGCAGACCGTACTTCTTGCGTTCCTTCATCCGCGAATCGCGCGTGAGGAAGCCCTGGTCCCGCATGGTGTGAAAAACTTCCGTGTCGAAGCTGACCAAGGCGCGAGCAATCCCCATGCGACAGGCACCGGACTGACCGGTCGAGCCCCCTCCGTGCACACGCACGACGATGTCGACTTCCGAGCGTTTCCCGGATTCTTCCAGCGGTTGCAGTACCGCGCGGCGATCTTGCTCGTTCGGAAAATACTCTTCCAGGGAACGGCGGTTGATCGTGATCTTTCCATCGCCCGCCCGCACTCGGACCCGGGCCACCGACGATTTACGGCGACCGGTTCCCAACGCGTCATTGGTCAATTTGTCTTTGCGAATCGTAACCATCTGCTTCGACTTTCCCTGGGAACTCGAATCGTTACCGATCTCGCCCCGAAGGGCTTCGTTTGACTATTTGTGGCCTGTCTTTTCGTGCGCGACGAGTCGCCACGGGTTTTCCACCGTTTCCACCGCGGCACGGCGGTCACTCACTCGGCGCTCAATGGGCGCGGTTCGGGCTGTTGTGCCTGATGTGGATGATCAGGCCCGGCGTAGATTTTCAGCTTGGAAATCATCTTCCGCCCCAAACGATTCTTGGGCAACATTCGCCGGACCGCCTCACGCAGAATCCGCTCGGGAACACGGTCCCGAATTTCGGCTGCCTTCTCCGTCTTCAGTCCGGGATACCCGGTATACCGCGTGTAGACCTTCTGGTCCCATTTGCGGCCGGTGAAAACAACTTTCTCGGCATTCACCACCACCACGAAATCCCCTGTGTCCACATGGGGCGTGTACGTGGGACGGTGCTTCCCCATCAATACCATGGCGATATCTGTTGCCAGCCGACCCACAACCTGATCGGTAGCGTCGACCAGCCACCAGCGCTGCTGGACTTCGCCAGGTTTCGCCATATAGGTCTTTACGGCAACCACCGTCATGTCCCTCCGATTGATACTGTTTCCGGACCCAACGCCACCGGGGCGTTTGGATGCTTCGACGGGAAACTCGCAATGTATCCATTTCCGCGAAGTCGATCAAGGGCCAGTCGGTGCTCCTGGATCCCGAAGATCGTCCCGCTTCGCGATCGGGAGGATCGACCGGAGCCGACGGCGAGCCGGGTTGCGGTAGCTCCGGGAAGCGGGGCGGGCGCTGTGGCACCGGTTGTCGAGTCACCCGAGCCAGGGCGGGGCACCGTCGGAAGGAGAGCGTTTTGGTGAGCTCACCAAGCAGAAACAGAAAGCAGAACGGGAGCCCCGCCGCGTTCAGCAGGTGCTCCCGTTCATGGATGGAGGTCCTCTCAGAAGATCTTGTGGGCGGGCTACGCGATTCGCCTTCGCAGCCCACGCTACTCGGGCAGTTCGATCCGTTCCTCCTCTGCGGCCATTCGCAACTTACTGAGTGCTCGAGCTTCGATTTGCCGAATCCGCTCCTTGGTGACGCCCATCTGGGCCCCGACCTCTTTCAGCGTTCGGGGCTCGGCCCGGTGGCCCAGTCCGAAGCGACTGATGATGATCTGCTGTTCGCGCTCGTCCAAGCGGGAGAGAATCTTGCCGATCTGCATCTCCCGTAACCTCTGCGCACTCTCCTGCTCGTACTGGCCCGGACGCAGATCCTCGGTCCCCACAAACATTTCATCACTGCTGGTGCGGAACCGGTCACGGTGCTTGAACTCGTGCGGAATCGTCCGCGCAAAGTTCTTCATGATCGCCCAGCTCGCATACGTGCTGAATTTGTTACCCCGAGCGTAATCGAACTTTTCGGCCGCGCGGATCAGCGACATGTTCCCGTCGCTGACCAAGCCAAAAAACTCTTCCGTCTGCGTCACATGTCGCTTGGCAATCGACACCACCAACCGCAAATTCGACAGCACGATCTTGTTCTTCACTTCGACGGCCGCATCGTAGAGCTGCTCGATTTCATCCATCAGCACGCTCTTTGGCCGCGCAAGGTCCAACTGCTGCCGAAGGCGCGAAGCACGATACTTCAAGAAGTTAAACTTGCGGAACAGGTGCACCTCCTGCTCCCGATTGAGCAACGGGACCTCGTACAGCGATGCCAGGTACGGCGGCAACCCACTGGGCGGCCGCGGCGAGCGTGCTTTCTTGTCGTCCCGTGGCATCGGCGACAGGATCACCCGCGCTGCATTCCGCTTGGCAAACGCCTCATTGTCGATGTAATCCAGTTGCAGTTCCATGATCGCTTCCGCCCGCATCTCGTTGATCACACGATAGATGCTGGCTCGCGTCCGCCCGTACCGCCGCGACAATTCCTCGACCGGCACGCCACGTCGATACTGCCGATAGATTCCCTCTTTCGCTTCCTGATTGAGTGGTCCGGTCCGATCGGGAAAGATCGCCAGGTCCGGATGCTTCTGGTCAAAGTGCTTCAGCGTGTAGCGGATCGTCTCCACGCTGCGACTCATCTGGCGAGCGATCCGCCGCGTCACTTCCGAGGGAGTTCCTCCCGCCCGTGCCATACGGCGGTGCGCTGGACGATTTCGCCGCGGTCTTGGTCCGTCAATTGGCTGAACCGCTCACCGCGCCGAACGCGGTCCCGGTTCGCGTTCACGAACCGATCCACGCTCCGCTGCATGAATCCCACCCGCTTGCGGCCCTCGAACAGAAACCGTCGGCTGACGAGCCCCTGGTCGCGCCAACGCGAGATGGTCTTCGTCGACACATTGAACATGCGGCTCAGCTCTTCAACCGTATAAACCGGCTGACCGACATCCTCGACACGCACCGCCGCCGAATCCGAGACGTCTTCAATGAAGAGCCGCAGGTCGTGCTGCACATCCTCACCCGCCATCGTGACCTGCGGCACCGCTTCCGGTCGGAAGCCGGTGATTCGGAAGCACAACAACTCATATGGATAGCATTTCTCTGGCGAAATCTCCTGCAAAAACTGCTCTGCTTGCTCCACCTGCTCGAGCTTCTTCGAGCGGGGCGCATAGCGGGCCTGCTGGTCGCGCAGTTGCTTAATGGCCGGACATCGATAATCAGCGTGCATCACCCAACCTCATTCTCATCCATCTAGCGAACAACGACCGGTGTTCCCTGCGACGTTTGCCGCCCCAGTCGCGTTCAATGCTCCAATCGGCGAACATCCCCGGTCCACCAGACGTCTCTCCTTCGCATTCGGGCTCTCCGAACGATTCTTACGGCCCGTGTAAAGAAATTGATTGGATTTTGCGCGAAGCGGTCGTTCCGACTTTATCGCATCCGGCAAAATGTCCGATTCCAAATTCTTTATAGCGTTGTACGCACTATTAGTTACGCGAGATCGGTGGAAAGTTCGCGCCAACTCGATGCTTGAGTTCGCTAGATTGCTTTAAGTTTAAGCGATATCAAGTGTTACAGCTACTGTCCGGGAAAAGAAAAAGGCGTAGCTCAGCTGTCCTCCGGAGTCAAGGCACCAGCTTCTCTTATGGAACCGCGCAACTCGCGGAAAGTTCCCTCGACTTGGCTCTTTGGAGCGAAAGTCTCTTCCCTCCACCGGCCGATCTACCCAAGAGCACTCGCTTCGCCGTTTTGACAGGGAGGTCATGCGATGAGCCGATCCGGCTTCCGTTTCTCTATTTTCGCGCGCAATTCTTCTTGACATTCGCCGCGCTAACCGTGTCGATCAGTCTCGCTGCAGTTCCGCCCGCCCGCGGTGCCGAAAGCCCGAAAACGAAAACGCCACTGAAGGCGAAGGAAGCTGTCGGAGCCGTTCAGCGTGTCAAGGCGGTGCTGGAGGTTTCCGGCCATCTGCTCACCAAAGAGCCCAAACAGTCCGATGAGGAAGCGCGAAAACATCCTCTCAAGGCAATTGGCAACCTCGTTTACGAAGAACGCCTGATCGATCTTTCGACGCGACGCGCCCAGCGGTTCTATGAGCAGGCAGAAGCGGAAATAGAAGTCGACGACCAGGTCCAACAGGTCGAGCTACGGGAAGATCGACGGTGGATCCGCGTCTCGGCAGAAGCCAATGCCCCGACCATGGCCTGCCTCGAGGGGGGACTGACCCGACAGGAGTTGGATCTGCTGGAGATTCCAGCCGGCAGCCATCTGCTCGCGCTGCTGCTACCGCAGGAGCCGGTGGCGGTGGGCGATCGGTGGCAACACGAGAATGATCATTTGGCCCCCCTGTTCAACCTGGACGCCGTGACCGTGAACGACGTACACAGCGAACTGAAAGGCGTCGCCGAGGGTGAAGCGCGAATGGAGTTGACCGGACAGCTCGTCGGTTCGGTACAGGGCGCCGTGACGAATCTGGAGATCAAGGCAAAATACAGCTTTCATCTGCAACACCGACAAATCACCTGGATCGCCTTGGCCATTCGCGAGAACCGCTCGATCGGACTGGGAACTCCGGGCCTGCACGTGAACGCCCGACTGCGAATGGTGGCGGAACCGGTGGCCGAAACACAGCCCCCCCCTCTGCCCGATGTATCCGATGCGCCCGAGCTGGAAACCGCCTCCACGGCCGCCCTGCTGGAATACCGCCCGGAGGATCGCGGGTTCGTCCTGCTGCATGACCGCCACTGGCACGTTCTGCGCGAGGAGCCGCGGCTGAGCGTACTGCGGTGGGTCGACCAGGGGCAACTCGTCGCTCAGTGCAACCTGCTGTCGTTGCCTCCGGCGAATGCAAAACATGAGCTGAAGCTGGAGGACTTTCAGCAGGAGATTCAGCGAGCCCTGGGGGAATCGGCCCAACGTATCGTCGACGCCCGCGAAACGGACCTCGGACCCGAGATTCGAGCCTTGCGCACCGTCGTCTCCGGACAGGTTTCGGGCGTGCCCATCCAGTGGATCTACTACCACCTGACCCATACGGCGAGCGGTAAGCGGCTCTCGTGCGTGTTCACAATGAGTGCCGAGGAGCTGGAGCGATTCGGGGGGGAAGACCTGTCCCTGGCCGGGAGTATCCTGTTTTTGGAAGAATCAGCAGAATCCGCTGCCAGCGTGGAAACAGCCGCCACGGAGACGCTCCCGCGCTAGTGCGTTTCGCACGGACTTATCGTCCTCCTGGTGGCGTTTCTTCCGAGCAGACAGGCCGACCCGACGCGACAGGGAAGTGCCACGCGCGGTCGCCCTGCCATCCGGAACAATCCCCAACCTGTTTGACCTATTTTCCGCAGCCTAAGTATACTAAGGATTGGTTCGGCGGCTCTGGCTCCGGGCAATCGGTCCACCGTCGGGCGGTAGAATGATCGTGGACGCCTCCGTGTGGCCCCGCGTCTGCATTCATCGACTCCATCACCAGTCCCTTTCGCGATCTGGCTTTCGCATGGTCAAACCACCGCACGACGAATCGGTACCAACTCCGTTGTTTATCGCTCGGCAGACAGGGCATGTACGCTGCCGAACTTCGCGACTTCGAGCAAAGCTCCGCGGGGCCGGGCGCATGGTCGCGCTATCGATCCTGTTGACGGCCTTCCTATCGAGCTATCTTGCCCAAGCCTCGTTGGGCCAACGGGTCGATGAGAACGGATACCGCCGGTTAGCGCCGGGGGTCATCACGGAGATTCATCCCACGCTGGAGGAAGCAGAAACTTTCAGCGGACCGATGGAGATTGTGGAGTTGATGGCGATTCAACCGAGTCTCGAGTGGCAGCCGAACTACACGCCCAAGAGTGCCACGCTCTGGTCGCAGGCCCGGGAAGCGGTTTTTCGGCGATCGGTGTGGGCTCTGGAACTGGGCATGAAGCCGCTGCGAATGATCAGGGCCCGAGCGCCCGATGCGAACGGGAACCTGGTTTCACAGGAAGTCTGGTACCTCGTCTATTACGTCAAGAACAACGGTCGGCACCTGAACCCGAAACCACAACCGGACGCGCAAGGACACGTGACGTTCACGACCGAGAATGTGGATCATTCGATCCGCTTCTTTCCCACGTTCATTCTGCAGTGCCACGACGTCGGAAAGGCTTATCTCGATCAGATCCTGCCGGAGGCGGTCGAGCAGATCCGGCAGCGGGAAGATCCCCGGCGCCCGCTTCTCAACTCGGTGACGATCAGCGACGCGACCATTCCGGTGAGCACCGAGTTTCAGGACCGGAGCGTGTGGGGAGTGGCAACCTGGGTCGGCGTGGACCCGCGAACCGATTTCTTTTCCGTGTACATCCAAGGCTTGACGAATGCCTACCGCTGGCAGGATGTGGAAAACGGCTTTCGGCCGGGCGACCCGCCGGGCACCGGACGACGGCTGACCCAAAAGACGCTTCAGCTGAACTACTGGCGCCCCGGAGACGCCGTCAACACGGATGAACGGGAGATCCGCTTCGGCGCACCCAGCAAGGTCCAAATTCCACCCGGAAAGACGGAAGACGAGATTCTGCGGATGTATCGTTTGCCGGAACGGGTTGATTACCTGTGGATCTATCGCTAGAAATAGGAGATTCTGGTCTTTTCCTGGTAGGAGTTCTGGCGATGGCACATAAGAAGGGTCAAGGTTCCAGCCGCAACGGGCGCGATTCTAATGCGCAGCGCCGGGGCGTCAAGAAGTACGGTGGCGAGTCCGTGCGGGCAGGCAACATCCTGATCCGCCAGGTTGGCAACCGGTTCCATCCCGGAAAGAACGTCGGCCAAGGCAATGATTACACGCTATTCGCACTGACCGACGGCGTCGTGGAGTTCGACCGAAACGGCCGACGTATCCACGTCCTGCCAGCGGTGTGAGATCCGCCGGCTAAGCGGCATCGGTAATTCTCAAGGCCCTCGCTGATGGGCCTTTTTTTGTGTTGGCGATCGGGTTCCGGTATTTCCGCCCTCGGGATGGCTGATGTTGGATTGTGTTTGTCGACCGTGTTGAGATCGAAGTACAAGCCGGTGACGGAGGGAGCGGCTGCTCCAGTTTCCGGCGGGAGCGATATGTCCCCCGCGGCGGTCCGGACGGTGGCGATGGCGGGCGCGGAGGCAGCATCATTCTGCAAGCGTCCGAGGGCGTGAACCATCTCTCGACGGTCGCCCATCGAAAGACCTGGAAGGCCGAGCGAGGTCGTCACGGGGAAGGCAGCTTACGGCACGGACGCAATGGCACGGACGTGACGATCGATGTTCCGCCCGGCACGCTCGTGCTCGATGCTCGACAGGGCTACATCCTCAAGGACCTCGCCCAGGTCGGCGACCACGT
Source organism: uncultured Planctomycetaceae bacterium (assembly GCA_963776055.1). GTDB lineage: Bacteria > Planctomycetota > Planctomycetia > Pirellulales > Pirellulaceae > CAVZLD01. The sequence continues at coordinate 37,226 of CAVZLD010000005.1, forward strand.
CACGGCGGCCCGCGGCGGTCGGGGCGGACGCGGCAACGCCCATTTCAAATCCTCCACGAACCGCGCCCCCCGACGGTGCACGCCGGGGGAAGCGGGTGAGTCGCGCAGAATCATTCTCGAACTGAAAACGATCGCCGACGTGGGCCTTGTTGGCCGACCGAATGCGGGCAAGAGCACTCTCTTGAGCCGGCTGTCACACGCACGACCGGAGATCGCGGACTATGCCTTCACCACCAAGACGCCGCACCTGGGCCGAGTCCACATGAATCAGGATGAGTCTTTCATTCTGGCAGACATTCCGGGTCTGATCGAAGGCGCCCACCGGGGAGCCGGCTTGGGACATGACTTCCTGAGACACATCGAACGGACTCGCATTCTGGTGCACCTGGTCGAACCGATGCCGCTGGATCAAACCGACCCGATCGACAACTACGAGCTGATTCGCGAGGAACTGCGACAATACGACGCGAAGCTGACGGAACGCCCCGAAATCGTCGCGGTCACGAAGGCAGAGTTGCCGGTCGCCGAAGAAATTCACGCCCGTCTGCAGGCCCGATTGGATCGTCCGGTGCTCCTGATTTCCGCCGTCACCGGACAAAATCTGCATCACTTGACCGGCGCCATCAAGCATCAGTTGGACACCCCGCTTCCCTCCGGCGAAACCACCGCGGATGAATCGCGAACTCCCTACGATCCTGTTGGCGATTGACGTTGGTAACACGGCGATCAAGATCGGAAGCTTCGCGTGGCCCTGCCTGGCGCGATTGCCCGAGCCCACCGACGTTCTGCGACTCGAGACTCGGTCACCCGATCTCGATCGGCTGCTGCGCTGGCTGCCGTCGAAGCCGATCCTCTGTTGTCTGACGCGCGCGTCCATCGCCCAGCAGCAGATCAATTGCAGCAAGCTCTGCGGAAGGAACCCCACGTCTCGGATGTCCATCCGCTTGCGCACACCGACTTCCCCCTGCCCATCCATGTTCGCTCGCCGGAGCGCATCGGTCATGATCGTCTGGCAGCGGCAGTCGCCGCTGCGCGAGCGAAACCCCCCGACCGCTCGGCGATCATTGTCGATGCGGGGTCCGCCATTACGGTGGACGCCGTTTCCCGCGAGGGCGAGTTTCTGGGAGGAGCGATCTTGCCCGGTCTGCGGATCGCAACGGCCGCGCTATCGAACGCCACCGACCGCCTGCCGTTCGTGGAAATGCCAATCACCGACACCGCACCGGATGTCCTGGGACGGTCGACCGAGGAAGCCATTCGCAGCGGAGTGTTTTGGGGCGCAGTCGGCGCCATCCGCCAACTGTTGGAACGCATGCGCTCCCACCTACAAAACGACCGAAACACGGTCTCGGAGCTGTTCCTGACCGGCGGTGCGGCGCCCCTGCTGATCTCTCACTTGGAGGCCGACGTTCTATTCCATCCCCATCTGGTGCTGTCCGGCATCGCGATCGCCGCCGGTCAGCAACCGGCGCGCTCGTGACCGCGACCGAGGATTCTAGATCGCCGATGACTCCGGCCTGCTCCACCTGCGTCGCCCAGTTGACACCACGCGGCCGGGGAGCGATTGCCTCCGTACTGATCCGAGGTCCGGAGGCGATCGAGTGCGTGGATCGCCTGTTTCGGCCGCATGCGCCGATCGACTGGCGGCATGTGCCGATGGGCCGAGTGCTGGTAGGCCGATGGCAACCGTCGGTGCACGACGCCACTTCTCGGTCCGACCGTTTGCTGGAGGAGGAACTGGTCGTCTGCCGAACCGGTGCCGATCGGGTCGAGGTCCATTGTCATGGTGGGACGGCAGCGGTCTCCGCCGTCATCGACTCCCTTCGCCAATGGGGATGCCGAGAGGTCGCCTGGCCCGAGCTTCTTGGCTCGCCCGAGGAGACCCCGATCCGCCGGGCGGCCCGACGGGCGTTGGCCACCGCCCGCACGCAACGGGTCGCCGCGATTCTTCTCGACCAATTCGAAGGCGCCTTGGACGAAGTGCTGCAGCAAATCGGGATCGCCTTGGATCGGCAAGAACGGTCAATCGCGGCGCGGCTCCTCGCGGACCTGTTGCGATACGCCACGATCGGCCCGCGGCTTACGACCGGCTTTCGGGTTGCCATCGCGGGCCTTCCCAATGTCGGCAAGAGCAGCCTGATCAACGCGATCATGGGTTTCCAACGGGCGCTGGTGGTTGACCAGCCCGGCACGACGCGCGACATCGTCACCGCCCAGACGGCTTTGGACGGCTGGCCGGTGGAGTTGGCCGACACGGCGGGGATCCGGGCTGCCACCGAACCGCTGGAGGCCGCCGGCGTCCTGCACGCACAGCACTACCTGGCAAGCAGCGACCTGGTTGTGCTCGTGCTGGACGCCACGTGTCCTCGGACAGCGGCCGAACAGGAACTCCTCGCCCAATACGAGAATTCCATCGTGGTCGTCAACAAATGCGATCTCGTGGCGCCCCCCCTATCGACTTCCCCCGAGTGGTGGAGGACCAGCGCGCGAACGGGCGCCGGGCTGGAACAGCTGCTGGAAGGCATTGCGCGGCGTCTGGTACCGCATCCCCCCGTCCGGCAAACCCCCGTTCCGTTCGAAGAATCTCAAGTGCACGCTTTGCGTCAGGCGCACGCCGCGCTGCAACGCGGCGACTGTCTGCGGGCGAGCCAGCAGATCACCCGCTTGCTGCGTGACTGACCCCGTCGGTCGGGGGTCAACGGCCGTCCGCCGCGCGAAGTTGCGGAAGATTCCGACAGATCGGACTGTATTTGGACTGCCGATTGTCCGATCTGAAGGGACATATGGAGATACTTTCGAGCTCAAGGAGCAGAATCATGCGGCTGCGACCACCTTCCGCTGCACTTGGCCACCTGTTCCCGTTGGTCCTGGCGGCTGTCGTGACAACATCCTCCTTTGCGCAGTTCCGCGAAGTCCCGGCCGGCGATCCGCCTCCGGCCAGCGCGAACCAGGGACTCATTCCGACACAGGAGCCGTTCGTCACGCCACGGGCGTCAGTCACCATCGCACCCATCGCTCCCGCGGAAGATGCTGCCCCTGCGGCAGCTTCCCAACCCGTGGCCCAACCGGCGAACGTCCCGGAACCGACACCGGCCTTACAGGTAGCGGAAGAAGCACCCAACGATCTGCCCAACCAGCCCACGGCGGCCCCAACCGATCCCGAGGGTCTGGCCGAGCCGGACGCGTTGGAAGTGCGCCCCCTGGAAGCGTGGTCCGCCTTTCAAATGGCCACCCCCAACACGGGCGACGGAACAGCGCTGGCACCCACACCGGATTCCTCTCCGGCGGTCGTCAGTTTCAACCAGGTCAAGCCCGGCGTGACCACCGTCCAGCAGCTCAAGGAAGCCTGGGGCGAGCCGTGCAAGACACGGACCGATGGCACCGCACAGGTTCTGATCTACGCGGTACCCGGATTTCGCCAGATCGACGTGCGAACCGACGGCGCGGGGCGGACGGTGGATTCGCTGCTGGTGCATCTGCTGACAAGTGTCTCGCTGGAAGAGCTGGAACCACGCCTGGGCCTGGAAGGAATTGATCCCGCGGCCGTCCGCGACGAAAACGGGCAGGTACTCGGTCATGGATATCCGGAGCGTGGCGTGCTGTTCACCTGCGCCGACTGCGAAGCATCTCGGGAAGTGACACACATCTGTCTGGAAACGATTCGCGGTGACCTGTTTCGGCTGCGAGCCGAGCAGGATCGTCGCAACCAGTATGCCCGCTCATTGGCCGACCTGAACGAGGCACTTCGTCGCGATCCGACGGACGCTCACGCCTTTTGGCTGCGCAGCGAACTGCAGTCGTTGGTGAGCCAATCCGATGCGGCGTTGGAAAGCGTAAAGGAAGCGTTGCAAAGCGACGAGACGCATCCCCTGTATCGGCTTACCAGGGCCCGCCTGCTGGGCGAACAAGGCGCCATCGAAGAGGCCGCGTCGGAAACGCAAGTCGTCGCGGAATCCCTCGAGACACCGGAGATTGTGCGGGCCCGAGCGGAATACCAGTGGGGTAACCTCTTGGCAACCGGCTTGGAACCCGATTTCCAGCTGGCTCTGACGCACCACATGAAAGCGATCGACCTGGCCGCGCGGCACCTGGATAGTCCTCAACCCCAGGTGCGGCGAATGGGCAAGGACATCCTGATCGATGCCCACCTGGCCGTGGCGCAGGATATCGCCCTGGGTGATTTCCAACGCCAGCGAGAAGTTGTTCCCAAGTGGTTGATCAAGGCCACGGAACTGGCCGAGGGGTTCATCACGGACGACGAAGGCGACGAAACACTCCGGATGGAAATCTACCGCACCACTTTGGCGGTCTACTCGATCCTGGAGGGGAACTTTGATTCCTCCATTGCCACCGAAGAAGCGCTGCAGGAGGGACGCCGGCTGATCGCGGCATCCGAAGACGTCCTCTATCAGCACCGGGTCGAACGCACGCTCTCCGAAACTCTGTTTTATGCGGCGCGCGTCGAGCATCGCCGCGGGGAGTTGGAGCAGGCCTTGTTGCACGCCAACAATGCGGTCGCGCTGCTCGAGGGTCAATCCGACACGCAACAGCCCTCGGCCTTCGATCAGATCATGGCCGGCCAGCTGTATTTCCTGGTCGGTTCGCTGTGTGCCATGCACCAGGAAGATCACGAAGAAGCGGTCGCCTGGTTCGACAAGGCGCAGCCGATGTTCGATCAAGAAGGGCTTGAGAACCTGGTCGACAGCAACAGCTTTGGCGATCTGTTCGTCAGCATGGGTGTCTCGTACTGGGAAACAGGAGACAAGGACACGGCCGTCCGCCTGACGGAGCTCGGTACGGATTTGATGCAGAACGCCGTGCAGGCGGGCAGCCTAGAGCTGGCGGCACTTTCGATCCCCTACGGCAATCTCACGGCGATGTACACCGATCTGGGCGACCAGCAGCAAGCCAAGCACTACGCCGCCATGCTGGCCAAAGTGGAAAAGGTCGAACCCACGATGCGGTAGCGCAGTTCTCTGTTGGCACCGGGTGCGGAGCGGATACGCAATGCGCCCGGATCCTTCTCGAGGCGGGAGAATACGTCAATCCTGGGCATTCGCGCCTGGATCGCCCTCACGAATCCATGCTTCGTTGAAGGCCACGTGTTTCATGCTCTTGCCACCCTCGACGAAGTAGCTGTACACGACGTGGATCGATCCGTCACGGCTCTGAATGACCGCCGGGTAGTGATAGGCCCCCTGCGGCTGTTGTTCCAGATGGCGAGTCCACCGCCAATGGGCTCCTTCATCCTCGGACAGCGATACGGCGAGTTGTCTTCGATCGGTTGTACTGTCGTTGTAGACCAACACCCAGTGCCCGTTGGTCAAGCGAACCGCATCCAGCCCTGATCCCGGGTTGGGCAGGTCGATCTGACCGACCGGTCCCCAATGCAATCCCTGATCAGACGACTCCGCTACCCGAATCCGATTGCGTGGCCCATTTTCCCGCATGTAGGCGACCAAGGTCCCGTCGTCACGGTAGAGAACGGCGGGCTGAATATTGCCCAGGCCAATCAACGGCTCACTGGCAAACCAGGACTGGCCTTGGTCATCGCTGATCGCCATCAGTGAGATCGAGAACGTATCGCTGTACAATGGCAGGAGGATGCGACCGGAGGGCAGCACGGTCGGTTTGCATCGCGGCTGCCAACCCAAGCGTTGATACAGTTTCTGCCCAAGCCGTTCGCGGAACGCCTGCATCATGGCTTCTTCACGAGGTGTCGCCGGCTGGTCGCGACGCGCCCGTTCCGCTTCCAACACCTGCAGCGCGGCGTCTTGAAAATCATCCGGCTTCAACAGAATCAGACCTTTCTCGGCCCAGCGCGGCGGCCCCGGTTGCTGGTAGTCGCGGGACCACTGGAAGTTCGTCCAGCAGGACTCCCAGGAATTCGCCAGAATCGTGGGCCAGAACAGCCACAGCCGATCGTCGCGGTCGATCATCATGCAGGTGTTGCAGTCAGGAAAGCCAGGGGTGTCGGCCAGCAGGAACGGTTGGCTCCAAGCCTCGGCACCGCTCTTTTTCCGCGCACCGAAAACCGCCACGTCGTCGGCCGTTCGCTCGCCGGAACCCCGATACCAGGAAACCAACAGATCCCCGTTGGGACACTCCACGATCCCGGGCGCGTGGTTGTGCTGCGGATCGAGCGGAAAGACCAGCTCCGCTTCGCATTGTGCCCGACCCGCAGCCGCGGAGGCGGGCAACGCGATCAGCCAACAGAGAGTCAACAGGCGCGGAATGCGACGGGCGAGCAAGGACGATCTGCGAAGCTCGGGCATGGGTTTTCAGGCGACGCGCCGAGGGCGCACGCCCGCCTCGAAGGGTTCTACTGACGCATCCTGCAAGACCGCGTCCGGTTCGATCACCTGGTTGCTCGGCGGCGACTCCCGGTTGTCGTGGCTTGCGGCCACCATGGGTGCGGCCTGATGCACATGGATCTCGCGTTGCGGATAAGGAATCTGAAAACCGTGTTCGTCGAAACCTAATTTAATTTTCTCGAGCAAATCCCAACGCACTGCCCAGTAGTCTACGTTCTTGACCCAGGGGCGGACAATGAATTCCACGCAATGATCCGCCAATTGACTGACCGCCACGTCCGGTTTCGGCTGCGGCAGGATCCGCGGATCACTCCCCAGCAACGACTCCAGAAAGTGCCGCACGGCCCGCAGGTCGTCCTGGTAACCACAGCCCACCACCAGGTCAATTCGCCGCGTGGATTTGGCGGAATAGTTCGAGATATTGCCGCTGGTGACCGCGTTGTTCGGGACGATGATCTTCACATTGTCGCCGGTCCGCATCATCGTGCTGAAGATGTGGATCTCTTCGACGATGCCCTTGGTCCCGCCCGCCTCGATGTAGTCCCCCACCTTGAACGGGCGGAACAGAATGATCATCACGCCCGCGGCGAAGTTCGACAACGATCCCTGCAGCGCCATGCCGACGGCTAAGCCGGCGGCAGCCAGCACGGCCGCCAGCGACGTGGTGTTGACCCCCAACTGCTCGAGAGCGGCCAGCACAACGGCACACAACAGCACGGCATTCGCGATCCGGCAGAGAAACTTGGCGAGCGTTTCATCCACGCGTGCTCGAACCAGAACCTTGCGCAGCACCTCTTCTGCCAGCCCCGCGGCCCACTTACCCAGCAAGAAGATCAAGCCCGCGGCCGCAATTCGACCCAGCACTTGCGGACCGTAACCGAGAATGTACTGATCGAGCTTCGCTTTCAGTTGACTCAGCTGCAAGCGATCTAACAGCGAAATCCAGTCGGCCAACAACATGGGCATCCTCTCGAGCCAATCAACCTGAACTCTTCACCCGCAAGCGGGGAGAAACCGAGCGGGCGGCGATGGTAGCGGACAGGCGTTCGGTCGGCAAGCAGAGATTCTGGGAAGGGAACGAGGCCTGCTCGATCGAACAGATCAGCGGGACTTGCGATCGGAGGATTCTGCCTTCTTGTTGCCGGTGCGCTTCGCGGTCTCGATGATGGCCGCGTCGCCGAGGGCGTTCCCTTTCCCCTCCGTGCCATGCCGATCTTCCGAGTGGCCCCGGCAGCCATCGGAGGGCCCTTGCGAGAGACGACGACGGGCAATCTCGCAGTACTCGGCTACACAGTCGACGCCAACGAAATGCCGCCCCAACCGCTGGGCGACGGCGGCCACGGTTCCACTGCCGAGAAACGGGTCCAGCACCAGGCCACCGGGCGGCGTTCCGGCCTGGATACAAGTTTCCACCAGCGTCTCGGGAAATACGGCAAAGTGCGCCTCTCGAAACTTGGATAGCGGAATCGACCAGACGGTGCGCTTGTTGCGCCCGCGCGGATGGAAAGCTTGATCCCAACGGCCATTGTGCAAGTTGGGATTCCCCCCGTTCTTCCCCGCCTCCGGAGTGCTGTCGCGCTGGAAAAAGTGCTTGCGTCCGCCACGCATCCGACTGGCCTCGGAAAACGTGACGTGCGGCTCACGAATCGCGTCAATGTCGTAGTAGTAGTCATCCATCTTCGACAGCAAGAACACGTACTCATGGTCCGTCGTCGGTCGGTTCTTGACCGCCGAGGGCATCGCATTTGGCTTGTGCCAGATGATGTCGCTTCGCAACCGCCAACCGTCGTCCTGCAGCGCGAGCGCTACTCGCCAGGGAAGGCCCAGGAGCTGCTTCTTGTCGTATTTGTCGCCCAGCACCAGCCAGAATGTTCCTCGGTCGCGCAGCACGCGCCGTCCTTCGCGAAAGACATCAACCAAGCGCTGAACGTAACCAGCGGGAGTCGCTTCCTGCCCAATCTGATCGCGTCCCCGGTAGTCTCGCTGCCGAAAGTAGGGCGGGCTGGTGACAATCATGTCGACTGAGTCACTGGCAAACCGCTGCAACTGCGACAGAGCGTCGCCACAGTAAATCTGATCCGGTGCGGGAGGTTCGCGATCGGTCATCTTCTTGCTGGCCACGATGTCCTGGCATCCCTTTCCTGGCAACCGCCCGGCGGTCGCTACATCTTGTCGACCACCTGGATTCCCAACAAGGACAATCCCAGCCGCAGCGTGCGCGCCGTCAGATCGCACAGCAACAAGCGGCTATCGCGTTGCCGATCCGACTCGGCCTTCAACACCGGGCAAGATTCGTAGAAGTCCGAAAACACCGTGGCCAACTCGAACAGATAGTTCGTTAGTTGGTTCGGTCGATAGTCGACCAAAACCTCGTCGATTGCCTCGGCGAAGCGGACCAACTGCAGCGCCAGTCGGCGTTCCTGCGGCTGGTCCAGGCGAATGGAAGCCCGCGATTCTCGCAGTGCGGCGATCTCGACCTGCCCCTTCGCGAAGATGTTCATCACGCGAGCATACGAATACTGCAGATAGGTGGCCGTGTTGCCGCGCAGAGCGACCATCTTATCTTCACTGTACACATAGTCGCTCGAACGGTTCTGCGACAGGTCGGCGTACTTGATCGCCGCATGACCCACAACGTGGGCAACGTGGGCACGCTGTTCTTCCGACAGCTCCGGGCCGGTCGGCTTGGCGTCGTCATTGGCGCAGACGACTTCGTAGGCCCGCTGCACGGCGGCATCCAACAGCCCTTCCAATCCGACCGTATCGCCGGCGCGCGTTTTGAACGGTTTGTTGTCCGGGCCCAGCACGGTTCCGAATTCAATATGCCGCAGTTCGACATCTTGGCAGCCCCAGCGGCGAGCGGCAGCGAACAGCTTGTCGAAATGTTCGCTCTGGCGAAAATCGACCACGTAGAGGATCGCGTCCGGTGACCACGTTTCCATACGGTACTGAATCGTGGCCAGATCGGTCGTCGCGTACAGAAAAGCACCGTCGCTTTTGCGAATGATCATCGGCGTCTCGAAGCCGTCGACGAAAACGCAAATCGCACCGTCGCTTTCCTGGGCCAATCCCCGCTGCTGCAGATCATCCACCACGCCCGCCAACCGGTCGTGATAAAAGCTCTCGCCCAGCTCGACATCAAACTGAATCCCCAGACGGTCATAAATCTGCTGGATCTCCTGGCGACACTTGGGCAGAAAATCGTGCCATAGCCGCAGGTTCTCCGCATCTCCCTCGTGCAGACGGACTGTTTCCTGTAGCACGGCCTGCTGGATCTGCCCGTGCTGCGCCATCTCGTTCGACAAGGCGGAATCACTCTCGACTTCCGCGATCTGTCGATCCACTGCCGCCAACTGCGCACTTCGCTCGGCACACTGACCACGCATCTTCTTGAGCGTCTTGGTTGTGCGTTTGGCAGCGTCCTTGTCATTCGCGGGCTGCTGTTCCAACTCCTGCATCGATTGCCGCAACTGCTCGCACTGCTGCTGCAGCTGCGGTCGTTTCGCGACGGCGGAGTGGTAATCCAAAATCCGGCGGACATGACGGTAGATCCGCCCTAACTCGGCCACCGGATCGCGGTCATAGGATGCTGCGTCCAGAAAATGTCGGTATCCGTAGATCACCATCCCGAACTGCGTGCCCCAGTCCCCGAGATGGTTGTCGGAGATCACTTGATGCCCACGAAACCGCAAGATGCGACAGAGGGCGTCGCCGATTACGGTCGAGCGAATGTGCCCGACGTGCATCGGTTTGGCAACATTCGGCGCGGAGTAATCAATCACGTACGTTCGTGGAGCCTCCGTGCGCGACACTCCCAATCGCTCGTCCTGTAGCATCTGCCGCAGTTGCTGCGCCAGCCAGTCGTCACGGATCCGCAGATTGATGAAGCCCGGCCCGGCAACCTCCGGCGGTAAACAAAGATCGTCAATCTGCACGCCGGCCACGATCTGTTGGGCCACTTCACGGGGCGGCCGCCGCAACTGCTTGCCCAGCGACATCGCACAGTTCGCCTGATAATCGCCGAAGCGTGCATCCTGCGCCGGCCGGATCATGTCCAACGCTGGCGCCGGATCCTGGACCAAGCTGGCCACCGCGCCGCGAAATCGCCGTTGAATTTCCTCGAGCAGATTCATATTTCGGCCCAGTCGTTCCGTCTGCTGGACCGCGCTAGGGCTGCGTCACAGCCAAGAATAGGGGTGCCACCCGTGCTTTATCACACCTGGATTTGGGATGGCGGTACCAAAACGCTCGCTCTGCCAATACTCCTACGCCGATCCGATCCAACACCACAGGCGAAACCTGTGACGCCCAACCGGAACACGGAGCCTGACGCAGCGTTAGCTAGTCGTCGCAACCGACGCCTGCCACTCAATCTTCGGCGCTTCGGCCCACAATTCCTCGAGCGCAAAGTACTTGCGCGTCTCATCGTCAAACAAGTGGATCACGACCGTTCCGTAGTCCAACAGGATCCAGCGACTCTCCGCGTAACCTTCGATTCCCATCCGCTGGTCGGACAGGTCATCCTCCAGCTTATGGTCAATCTCCTCGCTCATCGCATGGATCTGGCGGCGACTGGTACCGGTCGCAATGACGAAATAGTCAAAGATGCAGGTCAGCTGCCGAAGATCCAGAACAACGATGTTGCTTCCGCGGTTTTCCTCCGCCGTTCGGGCGGCGGCAATCGCCAACTGAAGACTGCGGGCCGCCCGGTCCTGGGGCTGGCGTTGGGATTGTGCTGTGTTCGAATCAGGCACGAATCCTCCTTTGCACTGCTAACGTCGAAAGTGTTGTCTTGGCGAGAATCGGAGCCGCCGACACCAGCGCTTCGTTTTACCGGTCTGGTCGCAGCTGATCGTGTCTCGGCCCTGCCGTTTTACGACATAAGAATCCCAGATCCTCTGCCCCTTCCATAGTACCGAGAGATGCTCCGGTCGAAAAGGTTCGCTGCGGAGCGATCGCCCATGCGACGAACCGTGCTTGAGCACGTGTCCTCGGCAGGCTGAATCCCGGATGCGATCGCGTCTGGTTTGCAAGGGATGCATTGGGATACACGGCCAATGCAACGGACCAACATCCAGCGGCTGTCGCAATATGCGGGCCATCCGCGGGCCTCGACAGGGAGAGGAAGAGCAGGAGAGGGAACGCGGAATCGGCGGAAAACGCGGATGAACGCGGAGAAGGAAGGGGTGAATGCGGAATGAGTGCAGAACGACGGTGAACGCAGGAAGCGAAGAGGCGAACGCGGATTCGGTGGAAAACGAGGGCTGTCACCCCCAAAAAAGACCCGCCTGCGCCGAGTGGGTGCAGGCGGGTCGCGGATCATCGCGGATTGCGAATCGGTCGCTTAGAAGATTCCCAACGCCGCAAGGCTATACCGGACGACAAAGCCGGCCACGACCACGCTGACCATGCTCATCAGCTTGATCAGGATGTTCAGGCTCGGTCCGCTCGTGTCTTTGAACGGATCGCCCACCGTGTCGCCGACGACGGCCGCCTTATGGGCATCGGAGCCTTTCCCACCATGGTGGCCGGCTTCGATGTGCTTTTTCGCGTTATCCCAGGAACCACCCGCGTTGGCCATGAAGATTGCCACGCAGAAGCCGGTGGTCAGTGTGCCGACCAGCAAGCCCAGCACGCCGCCGACACCCAGGATCAGCCCCACAGCAACCGGGGTCACCAAACCAAGGATCGAGGGCAGGATCATCTCCTTCTGCGCGGCCTTCGTGCTGATGGCCACCGGGCGAGCGTAGTCGGGCATCTCGGTGCCCTCCATAATTCCCGGCTTCTCCTTGAACTGCCGCCGCACTTCCTCGACCATGCCCTTGGCCGCTCGTCCGACGGCTTTCATCGTCAACGCACAGAAGAGGAAAACCGACATCGCTCCGACAAAGACTCCGACCAGAACCTTCGGGTTCATCACCGAAGCTTCGTAGTACTGCGCGAAATCCAACAGCGTGGCATTTTCGACAGGGATTAGTTCATCACCGGTCGCCGCAAAGGCCAACTCGCCGTGGTCCGGTTCCGAGATCATCTCGGCCGGCACCAGGACCGGTCCCTCCGAGGTATCAAGACCACCCCAGGCCGCTTTCACCTGCTCGTCGCGTCGCTCGGTCGGCAGCGCCAGGTAGGTGTGAGAATGATCGCCGTGCTTGGAGAGCAAGAACCCAGGGGACAGCTTGTAGGTACCGTCTTCCACAATCACTTCCGCCGCCGATACGCCCCAGCGTTCGAATCCCACGCGGACTTCTTCCACGTAAGCCGCCAGCAGGGCCAGAGCGGTCAGAGCCGCCGATCCGATGGCAAAGCCTTTCCCGGTGGCCGCGGTCGTGTTACCCAGGCTGTCCAGCGCGTCCGTTCGCTCGCGAACGATCGGCTCGAGATGAGACATTTCGGCATTTCCGCCCGCGTTATCCGCGATCGGGCCATAGGCGTCGGTCGCCAGCGTGATTCCCAGCGTGCTGAGCATGCCGACGGCGGCGATGCCGACACCGTACAGACCCAGGGAGAAGTAACTGATATCGTTCAGATTCCAGCCGTTGGCAAACCCGAAGGCGGTGATCATGCCCGCGCAGACCACCAGCACGGGGAACCAGACGCTCTGCATCCCTTCGGCGATCCCGCCGATGATCAACGTTCCCGGACCGGTCAGCGCCTGTTCGGCCAACTGCTTCGTTGGTTTGAATTCATCGCTCGTGGAGTATTCCGTCCACTTTCCGATCAGCCAGCCCGCCATCAGACCGGCGATAATGCTGACCGCCACACCGGGAATCGGAATTCCACTGGAAATCATCGTCTCGGACGTGGCGGGCATCAGCCACCAGGTCAACGCGACGGCCGCGATTGCGACCAAGAAGGTCGACGCGTTGATCCCGCGGGCCAAGGCTTTCAGCAGGTTCTTCTGTGTTGCGTCCTCTTCGGTCCGCACCAGGAAGATCCCGATAATCGACAGGAAGATTCCGACGGCGGCGATGGCCATCGGCAACAGCAGCGATTGCAGTTGCGCCTGCCCGGGCGTCATGTTCGCCACTCGGATTCCGGAGCCGGAGAAGGCGGCCACTCCCAAGGCGGCCGTCGCCAGAATAGAGCCGCAATACGATTCGTACAAATCGGCGCCCATGCCCGCGACATCACCCACGTTGTCGCCCACGTTGTCGGCAATCGTGGCCGGGTTCCGCGGATCGTCTTCCGGAATCCCCTGCTCGACCTTTCCGACCAAATCCGCGCCAACGTCCGCTGCCTTGGTGAAGATTCCACCACCGACGCGGGCAAACAGAGCCTGCGCTGGCTCCCATGCCGAAGCACAACATCGTGACGGTAATCTCCGTCAATCCGAGGCCGACACCCCAATACAACAGGGCGAACCACAGCGTGATGTCCAGCAGTCCCAGGCCGACCACCGTCAGGCCCATCACGGCCCCGGAACGGAAGGCCACCAGGAGCCCCGCGTTGAGCGACTTCTGGGCACCGGCGGCGGTCCGATTACTGGCCAGCGTCGCCGTCTTCATCCCGATCCAGCCCGCGAGCCCGGAGAAAAAGCCGCCCGTTAGAAAGGCGAAGGGCACCCAGTGGCTCTGGACCTCCAGGACGAAGGCAAAAATCGACAGGATAATCACGATCACGACGAAAAATGCCGCCACGACCATGTACTGTTGCCGCAAGTAGGCGTTCGCCCCTTCTCGCACATATCCGGCAATCTCCTGCATCCGCTCATTTCCCGGATCGGAACCGATCATCATCTGGAAGAAGCGGTAGGCGAAAAAGAGCGCCACAAGGGACCCCACGAAGGCGATCACCCAGATCGCAATTGCAATTCCGCTGCCCGGAGCGGCCGCGGCGGCCGCCGGTGCCTCCTCCGCCCAGGCGGGGGAGGCGATCGCGGAGAAAGCCGCGAGTGAATTCGCAGCCAAGAATCCTTTACGGCGAGATACTGTACTGAACCTGAACATCTTCAAATTTTCCCTTCTTGGACCGTGCCGATGAGACCGGTTGGACCGTGCATATGCTAGTTCATGAGTACTCGAGTGCGGACCGTTCCGATTCTGGGACGTCAGTCAGCATCCGCAGTCAGGCACCCATTGATCTGGAAGAATGGAGGGATCTCTTATCTGGAAGGTTGAACGAACTGCGGCAGGGGCGGCGGGCAGCGAATCGAAGGCGATTCGCAGGGTCCTTGCAAGACGCCTTGGCCTCACGTCCCCAACACCTCGCGGGCGTCAAATGACGTTCAGCCACGGTTGGGGACCACGACCCAGGCAGAGCAGGAAGGCCCATTCGTCACCGTGACGTAAAGCCCCGGAGTGTAATGAATGCGACAGATCCCTGTCAACAATACACCCCCACCTTCCGAGCCCTCTGGAACTTGTCCATCCGGGGTAGAAACGGTTGGAATTCTGCTCTCCGCCGGTTATTCTGTAGGTTGGCGGCGGTTCCGCCGCGCCCCATTTCGACGGCCCCCTCTGGAACGGAGAAGCAACCATGTCCCGCCGTTGTTACCACCTGTTAAGCTGCCTCTTTTGCCTGAGCGTCGTGACCGGGTTGTTCGCCGCGAGCGCTCGCGCCGAAGAGAACTCCCTGTCGAGGGACCAAGTCGAATTGTTCACGGCCATCGAAGCACAACAGATCGACGTGAAACTGATTCCCAAGAATGCCGAACTGGCAACGGTCATTATCCACAACCGGACCGATCGCCCGCTGTCGATTCAATTGCCGGCCGCCTTTGCCGGATTGCCCGTGCTGGCGCAGAACAACAATATCGGCGGCGGCAACCCCAACCGTGGCGGCGGTGGAAACATGGGCGGCGGAAACCAAGGCTTCGGCGGCGGCATGGGTGGCATGGGCATGGGTGGCATGGGCATGGGCGGCTTCTTCAACGTCGGCCCGGACCGTGTGGCGAAGTTGAAAGTGAAGACCGTCTGCCTCGAACACGGCAAAGAAGATCCGAATCCACGCATCCCCTACGAAATGCGGCCGATCGAAACCTTTACCCAGAAGAAGGCCCTGATCGAAGTGTGTGCCATGTTGGGGCGCGGAGAAATCGATCAGCCCTCGGCCCAGGCGGCCGCATGGCACTTGAGCGACAACCTGAATTGGGAAACGCTGGCGCAGAAGATCAAGGTCCGACACCTGAACGGGCAGACGGAACGGTACTTCAATCCCCAGCAACTCCAGCAGGCCGTGCGCACCGTGCGCGTTGCCACCGAGCGAACGAAGGATGCGCCGACGCCGGGTACGGGGCACCAAGCTAGTCCGGAAGAGTCACTCAGCCAGCGCTGAATGATCGAGCGCGGGGGCCGTTCGATCTCTGGATCGCTCGGCGCAATGTCCTCCGACCTGGCCGAAACGGCCGACCGAAGGTCTTCCCGATTCTACCGGACCTCCGATCCCGACGAGTGCGGGGTCCGAGACCCTCGCATCGCCGGCGTTCCAGCATCGCGCTCGGTCATTCAGGACGAGCGGGTGAGCTGCTCAATCTCTTGGCGGTACGCCTCCCGTTGGTGCTGCCACTGCATCGATTGCCGTTCGAACTCCGCTTCGAGTCGATCCAGCTCGCGTTCGCGGGCGATCAGCCGCGACGTGCGTGTCTCGATTTCGTCGTACCGGCGATCGACCCACAACTGCAGCTCCCGCCGTTGCCCGCGAAGGCGTTGCTGCTGCTCATTCAACTCTTGCCGCATCCGATGCAGTTCGTCGGTTCGCTGTGCCAACGACTCATTCGCCAGCCGGTAGTGTTCTGCCAATCGGTTCCGTGAAGCTGCCAGCCGGTCGCTGAGTTCCTCCGCCGGAGCCTGGTGCACCAGCTCTGCCCAGAGCTCTTCGGTGGCCAGCCGCAGTTCCAACGCTTCGCGATGCATGTTCGTAATCTGCTCCTGCAGCTGATCCAGTTGCTGCTGCCGCGCGTCCAACTTGGCCTGTCGCTGACGCGACTCCGCCAGCGATTCGCCATCGGTGACGCTCGAAGGCAAGCCCACCTGAAGTGGCTCGGGAGCGGATCCGTGCGAGGGGATCGTTTCGGCCAGGTCACAACTCGCTGGCTCGTCGGCCGATGGCGAGGTCGCCTCTCGGCCAGCGACCTCGGCCCCGGCGGCGAGTGCTTCGGCCAAGGTCGGTCGCGGCTCTTCGTCCGCTTCCATCACGCAGCCCACGGACGACGCGGTCTGCTGCTTCAGTCGACTCGAACGAATTTCGTTCTCCAACAGGGCGGTCCGCGCGTTCAACTCCGACTCACGATGATCCAGATGGCGCTGCTTTTCCTGCAACAGACCTGCTAGCTCCAACGCCTGTCGACGCAGCTGGAGTGTGGCCTGCTGCGAATCCTGCCCGGCAATGGCCTCCAATAGCTCGGTCGGCAGCGCGCTGGCGCCGGCGGTCGTGGCATTTTCCGGCGCATGGGCCGAATCGACCCGGGTCTGGCTTTCCGCCACGACGCCATCTTCCGTATGGAGCGAGGATTGCGACATCTTCGAGATCCCTCTCTGTAGTCCGCTGACAGCAGGCGACCCACCAGCCGGCTCAATCGTTAAAGTCGCCGCGTCTTCCCATATCGGCAGATTCCGCCGTCCAGTTGAAATCTTCTGCGGCTTGCGCCGTCTTGAACGGGGGAACCGAGCGTGAGACAATCAGCGGCCTTACATTTCGCATCAGCTTCAGCAGAAGCCGGCGGCCCCCTTGGCCCCCGCATCGCTGAAGCCAGGGGGGAGCATTTAGGGCACCATGAAAGTTGTACCGCTGGGTGACAAAGTCGTCGTCAGACGTCTCGAGGCCGAGGAACAGACCGCCGGGGGAATCGTCCTGCCCGACTCGGCGCGCGACAAGCCGCGGGAAGGGCGCGTTTTGTCCGTGGGCGACGGCCGACTCCTGAAGGATGGCACTCGTGCCCCCCATTCGGTCACGGAGGGAGATCGAGTGGTCTTTTCCAGCTACGCGGGGACGGATGTCGTCGTGGAGGAGGATGAGCTGCTGATCATGAGCGAAGAGGAGATCCTGGCCATTTTGGATTAGTGCCAAGCCAATTCGGGCACGGATCCACTCGGGATTGCCACGGACCCGACACATGTCCGGTGCGAGAGGGCGTCTTCGCCGAGTCAAGCGGCTTCGCTGCGTTGTGCGACAGGCCCCTATAATTGGGCAGGCAGACCATCATCGTACGAGCAGCACGACTGCGCTCCAGCGGTGGAAAGGGGCAATGACGCCTCAATGCGTCGCTGCGTCGCGCGACTGCTTTTGGGTGATCTACCGGAAGTGTGGTCGGTGACCGCTATCCACAAGGAGAATCAGCAAATGAGGCGACTTGGCGTAACGATCCTGGGCATCGCGTGCTTGACATTGCCCGTCCGCGGGCAGCCGGCTCCCCCCGTTGACCGAGCGGACACCGAAGCAATGATCTCCCGGGCGGTGGAGTTTTTGCGAGCGCGGCAGCAGGAGGACGGTTCGTATAGCCGGGAGACGGGGCCGGGCGTCACCGCCTTGATCACCACCAGTCTGATGCGACACGGTCGATCCCCCAGCGATCCGCTGATCGCCCGCAGCCTGAAGTACCTGGAAAGCTTTGTACAGCCGACCGGGGGCATTCATCAGACCGATTCGATGTACCGCAACTACGAGACGTGCTTGGCAATTCTCTGTTTTTCCGAAGCGAACCGAGATGGCCGGTACGATGAAATCATCCGTCGGGCAAGCGCCTTCGCCAGTTCCATTCAGTGGGGTGCATCCGGCGACCAAGACCGGTCGGATCTGAGCTACGGCGGATCCGGCTACGGCACGCACAAAAGACCCGATCTTTCCAATACATCCTTCTTGGTGGAAGCTCTCCGGACGGCCGGCGAGAGTCCTGACTCCGAAGCAATCCAACGAGCATTGATCTTCGTCTCTCGCTGCCAAAATCTGGAGTCACCGCACAACACGACGGCTTTCAGCACGAAAGTCGGCGATGGCGGATTCTATTACACGATTGCGGCGGGTGGCTCGAGTCAGGCGGGAGAGACGGCCAACGGGGGTCTGCGAAGTTACGGGTCCATGACCTACGCCGGACTCAAGAGCATGCTGTATGCGGGCGTAGGCCCGGATGATCCACGAGTCCAAGCGGCCGTGGAATGGATCCGCCGGCACTACGACATCGCGACCAACCCGGGGATGGCGGACGCCGGCCTGTACTACTACTACCACACCTTTGCCAAGGCCTTGTCCGTCTTCGGGGAGGATTCGTTCGTGGACGACCAGGGACGGATGCACAACTGGCGCGCCGAGCTGGCGGCGGAATTGGCGCGGCGACAGCGCCCCGACGGCTCGTGGAGCAACAGCAACGAACGCTGGCTGGAGGCAAATCCGGATCTAGCCACCGGGTACGCCCTGCTGACGCTTTCCTACCTGCGCCCCGGCGCTCGATTGTAACTCGAAACCCGGTATACTAAACGAGCATATTCGGGCCCGAAGGAGCGGAATTTTTCCCTCCTGGCAGATCACTTCCGCGGCCGAGCATGGGGCTTCTTGAAAAGGTCAACCGAACCGGGGAGTCTCAGTTGCATGGCGAAGTATGTCGTACGCTACGGAGCGATGCGAACCCTGGGAGTTCTCTCGGTTCGCGAAAACGAAAAACTGCAGCGTGGGGCCCAGATCATCGCCCGCACCGATCGCGGCCTCGAAGCCGGCGAAGTGCTCTGTGGCGTCACCGAAGAAGCCCAGGAGCAGCTGCAGCATGCCCCACAAGGCCAAGTGCTGCGGCTCATGACCGCCGAAGACCACAACGAATGGGCACACATTCAAGCCCAGACGCAACAGGAGTTCGAAACCTGCCAGCGATATGTGGCCGAACTCAGTCTACAAATGGAACTGGTCGACGTGGAGCGGATCTTTGGTGGCGAGCGATTGATCGTATACTACCTGTCGGACGACCGCGTCGACTTCCGGGAATTGGTCCGCAAACTCGCGTCCGAGTTCCAGACACGCATCGAAATGCGGCAGATTGGGGTTCGCGACGAAGCGAAACTGCTGGCCGATTACGGGGACTGCGGCAAGCCGGTTTGCTGTAATACACACCTCACGTCGATGCCGCCGGTATCGATGAAGATGGCCAAGCTCCAGAAGGCCACGCTCGACCCGACCAAAATCTCGGGGCGTTGCGGCCGACTGAAATGCTGCCTGCGATACGAATACGACACGTACGTGGAACTGCAGCGGGAGCTACCACCCGCCGGGGCGGATGTCGTTACAGAAAACGGCCGCGCGCGCGTGTTAAGCCAATCCATTTTGACCCAGCAACTCCTGGTGGAAACCGAGGACCGCCGCCGGATGATGATCGATGCCTCGGACGTCCTCACCGTTCTGCGACGCAACCACCAGCGGGACAGTACGCGGAAAGAGTCGCGTGCGCAGGAACGGTCGCCTCGATCGGCCCCCGGGAAACTCCACCGACTAAACCGCTGCCGATTCGCGGCGCAAGAACAACTCGAACCATGTCCCAGTCGCATCCGTTTCAACGTGTCTTGGAGCAAGACCCTCGGTACACCCTGGAGGCTTACGAGTTCGTGTGTGACGCACTGGCTTACGCGCGCGAAGTGCTGCAACTGGGCGCCGTCGAGGAAATCAAGGCAACCGGCGACAAACCGCCGCGCAAGGAACGCCACCTGACCGGGCAGCAACTGTGTGAAGCCAGTCGCCGTATGGCCTTGGAACGGTACGGAATGATGGCCAAAGTCGTGCTCAACACGTGGGGCGTTCAGAGCACCAGCGATTTGGGAGAAATCGTGTACAACCTGATCCGCGTTGAGCAGATGAGCAAATCGGAACACGACCGACGCGAGGACTTCAACGACGTCTTTGATTTCCAGAAGGCGTTCCAGGACGAATTCGATTTCGCCTCGGCCCAGCGCGCTCGCAAAGAGTCCGATGACTAGGTGGGGTGGCCATGGTGCGGCGGCGGGAACGGCAAGCGACGGAGCTTTCTGAGCGTTCCGAACCGGCGAAGACAGCCGGTCCATCTCCCTCCTGGTCCCAGTGGCGACCGCGCCCCCGCATCGGATTTCTCGCGGTCACCATCTTCCTACTCTTCGCCTGGCTCGGCTTCTTACTGGCCATGATGGTGCGGAAGTGAGCCAGCGTGCGGGAGGGCCTTTCGTCAGGCTTTAGCCGCATCGAGCGCCTCTTGCAGACGCGCTTTCGGCTGCACACCCACGAACCGCTCCGAGACGTCTCCGCTCTTGAAGACGATCAGCGTGGGGATGCTCATCACACCGAACTGCTGGGCGATTTGCGGGTTGTCATCGATGTTTACCTTCAGCACCTTCGCGGAGCCGGCGTTCTCGCTGGCCAATTCTTCAATCACAGGCGTAATCTGGCGGCAAGGACCACACCAGGGCGCCCAGAAATCAACCAGCACCGGCTCCTGGGATTTCAGCACTTCCTGTTCAAAGTTCGCATCACTTAACTCAACAACATTACCCATGGCTCTCTCATACCCCGCTTCCAGAGACACAGAATTTCGCGGACAGCACCGGTCCGGACCGAAAATCTCTCAAGAGTAAGAATTTTTCACGTGCCCGGAATTATAGAAACACCCTCCCGACCGTCAACTAAGCTAGAGGGGAGATCCGCAGGGCAACTGGGCCACCAGCGGGTCAGCTGCTACTGCACTCGGAAAACAACTCACGGCCGATGGCCGCTCGGTCTTGGCACGGCAACAGGATCCCGGGCGTGGGCCGAGCTGAGGGTCCCCACGAAGTGTCTGCGAAATCTCGACGTAACCGAAAAAACGCCGCGGCGCCGCCATTCATCGGCCGGTAGCTCCGCGGCATCGTCTTTGGCGACCACCCCGTCCCCTTCCAAAAAGAAGACGACGACCACCTCCGCGTCTCCGAACACCTTGCCACACCCGGCCGAGGGCAGCCAGCGTGTTCGGTCCCATGAGAATACCGACGAGTTGTTTTACCGAACCAGTGGCGAACTGGTGCGCTTTGGCCGCGAAAAGCGGAAGTCGCGCCGGCGGCGACGACGCTGGCTCTTGCTGCTGCTGATTTTGCTCGCCACAGTCGGGGCTCTGGCTTATTGGAAACGCGAACTGTTGCATGACGACCTCCCGAACAGCGACCTCCTCAATCACAACCTCCTGCATACAATGCAGTGGAGGTTTCCGTGGGTCTGGCCTTAATTCTGCTGTTCGTGGTGCTCCCACTGGCCGAACTGTACTTGCTGCTCCAGTTGGCCGAGTGGACTTCCGGAGCTCTAGCCTTTCTCCTGGTAGTCATCACCGGCGTCGTTGGAGCGGCGTTGGCGCGGCATCAGGGCTGGGGCGTGGTAAATCGGATTCGGCAGGAAGTCGAGCGGGGGGAGATGCCCGCGGCAAGCCTGCTGGATGCCGTCATGATCTTTGTGGCCGGCGCACTCTTGATTACACCGGGGATGATGACCGACGCCCTCGGCTTCTCGTTGCTCGTACCCGCTTGCCGCAGAATTTACCGTGGCTGGATTTTGGCTTGGTCACGACGCCATGTGCGCTGGGAATCTTCCTCGGATCGCGACGGGACTGCCGGGCCCGGAAGGTCTCGCGGCCCCGGCGACCGGATCGTTGACTCCCACGTCATCTCCCGCACGGTGACCGACGCGCCCACCGCGGATGATGAGCCAGGTGACCCCACGCACTGAACGCCACCGCGTTGGAGCGTTTCGTATCCCCCGCGGGGCCAACTTTCTTTACAATGCATGCTTGCCTCTCAGTTCGGCTGTGATCCTGCCCTTTCCCCTGCGCTTGCCGGTAGACATTCCATGAAAAGACTTGATGGCCAGACGGTTTTCTTGGGTTCGGCCATCCTGGTGACGGTGGGAATCGTCCTCGCGGTGGTACTCCTGGGCCGCGGATCGAACGGGCAGGCGGATGCGGTGCGTCCGGTGCAATCCAAGCTGCAATTGGAGGACATCCCTTTCGATGGCGCAGCAGCTACGAAATGTTGCAACGGATCTGCGCCCTGGGACCTCGGTTCAGCGGTTCTGCGGGAATGCAGCAGCAGCAGCAGTTGCTCCAAGCGCACTTCGAGAACCTCGGGGGGCAGGTGGAGTGGCAGCGGTTTCGGGTCCGTCATCCTCTGACCGGTGAACCCGTGCCGATGGCGAATTTGATCGTCCACTGGCAACCGGCGCGGGAAGAACGAATTCTCCTGTGTGCCCACTACGACACGCGCCCGTTTCCCGACCGCGATCCTGATCCACGCGGTCGCCGGGGCGCGTTCATCGGTGCCAATGACGGCGCCAGTGGCGTCGCTGTATTGGCCGAACTGGCTTCCTGGATGACGAAAACCGACCTCCCCTTCGGCGTGGATTTCGTGCTTTTCGACGGCGAAGAGATGGTCTACGACGAGCAGCGCGATCCCTATTTTCTCGGTTCGCGGTATTTTTCGCAGGAGTATGTGCGGCGACCACCGCCGTACCGCTACCGGGCAGCACTCCTGCTGGACATGATCGGAGACGCCAACCTGCAGATCTACCAGGAACGACAGTCCTCCGGCTGGCGCGATAGCCGGTTCATTCTGGACGGCGTGTGGGACACCGCCGAGCGACTGGGCGTGCTGGAGTTCATCCCTCGACGGCGCTATTCGATCCGCGACGATCACCTGATGCTGCACGACATTGCGCGGATCCCGGCCGCCGTGCTGATTGATTTCGATTACGTCCGACCGGGTACGCGAGAGTCGTATTGGCACACTCGCGCCGACACGCCCGACAAGTGTTCGGCCCTCTCGCTGGCCAAAGTGGGATGGGTTGTCCTGGAATGGCTGCGACACCCGGTCCCCTGACGACCAGACTGGCGCCGGGGTGGCTTCCCCGCCGCGATCCGCGACATCCGGTACTCTGAGCGAACATTGACCCCGACCGAACGAACCTTGCCATGGATCCCTTAAGCTTGTGCATCGCGCTCGTCCCGATCAGCATTTACCTGTTGTTGATCGGTCGCCTGAATCTGGGCCGACGCCCGTTTCTGACGACGGGGACCCGAGACCTGATGGCCTTGGCGGTCGCCGTATCGGGGTTCGCGCTGGTGGGACCGATCCAGTTATTCTTACCTGCGGCGGCGGCAGACTACTTCGGCGGCTGGATCTGGCTGCCGTTGATCCTGCTGTACCTGTTCTGCGCCGTCCTGCTGTCGATGCTCACCCGCCCTCGCCTGGTGATCTACAACATCACGCCGGAGCATCTCCGCCCCTTGCTGGAGAACGTGGTCAGCGGCCTCGATCCGCAGCGGCGGTGGGCCGGTTCCAGCCTGGCCTCCCCCGGACTCGGCATCCAACTGAACATCGAGTCGGTTCCGTCGATGCGGAACGTGCAGCTGGTAGCGGTGGGGGGCGACCAGGATCTGAACGGCTGGCGGCAACTGGAGGCCGCCCTGAAGAAGGCGGTCCGGGAGATGCCCGTTCCGGCGAACCCGCGTGGAATCAGCTTTGTCTTTCTGGGGACGCTGATCGGAGTCCTGATCGCCTACGTGATGTACAGCCAACCCCAGCAGGTGGCCCAGTCGCTCCAGGATTTGCTGCGGATTTGACCGCGCTCGCCGCTTCCTCGGCGACTTCCGCCGGGTGGACTATCGACCTGGGATTGAATTTTGTACCATTCCATATTGCACGCTGCGCGAAGGTCGCTATAGTGACTGGTTTTCGTGGTGCTCGAACTCATCGCTAGCGTAGCTCAATTGGCAGAGCAGCTGATTTGTAATCAGCAGGTTGTGGGTTCGAGTCCCTCCGCTAGCTTTTCTCTGGCTCGATTATTCACCAGGAGGGATAGAGGACAAGGATCATCACGAGATCGACTCGCCGCGTTCGGACAACGCCGTGGCGAGAAGGAGAGAGCGAAGGGGGGTTTCCCGAGCGGTCAAAGGGGTCAGACTGTAAATCTGATGGCAGTGCCTTCGCAGGTTCGAATCCTGCACCCCCCATTGACGACGGACCACCCGAGCCAATTCTCAGACGGCAGAATCCCAACGAACGGATACGTGCCGGAAACAGATGAGACGCGGGTGTAGCTCAACGGTAGAGCAATAGCCTTCCAAGCTGAAGACGAGGGTTCGACTCCCTTCACCCGCTCTGGACTGGGGTTGCGATGCGACCCCGGCCTGTAGGAAGACCAACGGGAGACGAAACGAAAGACGACAGGCCTAGGCTGCTGTAGCTCAGTTGGTAGAGCGCGTCCTTGGTAAGGACGAGGTCACGGGTCCGACTCCCGTCAGCAGCTCTGACGGTAAGTCTTGAGTGATCGTGGTGTGTGGCCGCGATAACTGTCAGCTTCTTGCACTGAAATGATTGAAAAGTAGGTAAAAAGCATGGCCAAGGAGACATTTCAACGCACGAAACCGCATGTGAACGTCGGCACGATCGGCCACATCGATCACGGCAAGACGACCCTGACGGGCGCCATCCTCGCCGTCCAGGCGGCCAAGGGATTGGCGGAATTCAAGTCCTATGCCGACATCGCCAAGGGCGGTACGGTCCGCGACGAATCGAAAACGGTGACGATCGCCGTCGCCCACGTGGAATACGAAACGGAAAATCGGCACTACGCCCACATTGACTGCCCGGGCCACGCCGATTTCATCAAGAACATGATCACCGGTGCCGCGCAGATGGACGGCGCGATCCTCGTGGTTTCCGCGGCGGATGGCCCCATGCCGCAGACCAAGGAGCACGTGCTGCTGGCTCGTCAGGTGGACGTGCCGGCGATCGTTGTCTTCTTGAACAAGTGCGACCTGGTCGACGACGAAGAGCTGTTGGACCTGGTCGAACTGGAAGTCCGCGAGCTGTTGACGAAGTACGAGTTCCCGGGCGACGAGATCGCCGTCGTGCGCGGCTCGGCTCTGCCAGCCTACCAGGACCCCAAGGACGACGAGAAGATCAAGTGCATCGGCGAGTTGATGGAAGCGATCGATACGAACATTCCTCAGCCTGCCCGCGAGGAAGATCGGCCGTTCTTGATGGCGATCGAAGACGTCTTTTCGATCGAAGGCCGCGGAACGGTCGCGACCGGCCGAATCGAGCGGGGCGTGATCAAGGTCGGGGAAGAGGTCGAGATCGTCGGACTGGCCGGACAGCCGAAGAAAACGACCTGCACCGGCGTCGAGATGTTCCGCAAGCTGCTCGACGAGGGGCGAGCGGGCGACAATGTGGGCTGCCTGCTGCGTGGCGTCAAGCGGGACGAGATTGAGCGTGGCCAGGTCCTGGCCAAGCCCGGGTCGATTACCCCTCACACCAAGTTCGAAGCGGAAGTGTACTGCCTTTCGAAGGACGAAGGCGGTCGACATACGCCGTTCTTCAGTGGCTACCGCCCGCAGTTTTACTTCCGCACCACCGACGTGACCGGCTCCGCCAATTTGGTGGGCGCCGAAATGTGCATGCCGGGCGACAATGTGCGGCTGACAGTGGAACTGGGCAAGCCGATCGCGATGGATGACGGCGTGCGATTCGCGATCCGCGAGGGTGGTCGGACGGTCGGCTCCGGCGTTGTGACGAAGATCTTAGAGTAAAACCCTGGCAAAACCAGGGCGAAGGGGTGTAGCTCAATTGGTAGAGCACCGGTCTCCAAAACCGGGGGTTGCGAGTTCGAGTCCCGCCGCCCCTGCCAGACACGCTCGCATCGAGGAAACTCCGTTCCTCGATGCGAGTGTTTCCCTGGCGACGGAAAAATGTTACGCTAAGCGGATTCGCGATCACGCAAAGTGATTTGCGGGCCTTCCAGTTCCCATCCCCCGTCCCCAAACGCCTTCGCTCCGTCGGTGGAATCGCATGACGAAAGACAAATCGGTCGCTCAGGCATCGTTCTTGCAGGACCTGTTTCAGTTTGGCGTGTACAAGCGAAACCAGGGGCGTGTGGCGCGACAGGTGACGTTCGCGGCGCTGGCCGGCACGTTGCTCCTGGCCGCCTGGAACCTGTGGGCTGCGCTGCAGAACCAAAGCGGCTTCCTCTGGAAGCGGTTGCCCGGTATGGAGTACTGGCAGTTCCTGATTCCAGCCGTGCTGCTGTTGGCCGGCCTGTGGATCTGCTATCGGCTCGTCAATTACCCGCAATTCGCCGATTTCCTGATCGCCGTGGAAGCGGAAATGAATAAGGTCTCGTGGCCCAGTCGGTCCGAGTTGATACGCAGTTCCCTGGTCGTGATCTTCCTGATGTTCTTCTTGGCGTGGGTGCTGTTTGGTTTCGACATCCTGTGGCGAGCCGTGTTCAAGGCCCTTGGCGTAGTCAGTTAGCTTGGTACCGCGGACCATGGAGCGTGCCGGTCAATCGCCGGACGTCCCTGCCGATCCGCACCGCGTTCCCTAAGTACAAGAGGATGTTCGTACCGGTCCCCATCCCGTCGAACTCCGTCCTATCGAAGAATTTGGTTGGCCATGAACGCAAGTGATCAGCCCGCGGCGCCAAAGCCCGAAGGCGACGAGCTCCGCGAAACATCGCCGGTTGACGAATCGCACGAGCACTCGGAGCCGGCGTCGTCGGACGAACCCCGTGCGGAAGAAGCACGCGCCGAGGAAACGGGCGCCGGGAAGGCTGGCGCCGAGGAGGGGGCTGGTCTCGGGGAGCTCGAACAGGGCGATGATCCGGTCGAGGCAAAAGACGTAGAAGCAAGCGACGCGGAAGAGGAAGAAGAGGACGAAGAGGAGGAGGA
This sequence comes from uncultured Planctomycetaceae bacterium, assembly GCA_963776055.1. Taxonomy (GTDB): domain Bacteria; phylum Planctomycetota; class Planctomycetia; order Pirellulales; family Pirellulaceae; genus CAVZLD01. The sequence goes on from CAVZLD010000005.1 coordinate 64,169, forward strand.
AGTTGCTCCGCTTTCGATCGACCTCGATCCCCTCGAAGAGTCCTCCGGCGAGGATGCCAGCGACGCGGAAATGGACTGGTATATCCTCAAAGTTCAGAGCAACCGGGAGAATTCGATCTGCGACGGGCTGCGGCGCCGCGTGGCCGTGGCGGGCCTGGACCGTTTCTTTGGCGAGGTCCTGGTGCCGACGGAGGACGTGGCCGAGTTCAAGAACGGCAAGCGACGAGTCGTCAAGCGCAAGCTGTATCCGGGCTACATCGTCGTGCACATGGCGATCAACGAAGAGACCTGGTTCTTGGTGCGTGAGACACCCGGGATTGGCGACTTCACCGGAGCCGCCGGCAAGCCCACTCCGATGCTGCCCCACGAAGTCGATCGGATCGTGAAGGCGATCCGGCCGGAAGAAGACGGGGGCGAGCCGATCAAGACCGCGATCCCCTTCAAGCCGGGCGATCGTGTGCGAATCAAGGAAGGAACGTTTGAAAACTTTGAGGGTGACGTGGAGTTGATCGACGAGGCCAATGGCCGGGTGACCGTGATTATCAACATCTTCGGTCGATCCACGCCTGTGGAGCTGGAGCACTGGCAGATCGAATCCGTTTGAACGGACAACAGAATTGGAATTGGAAATTGCGTAGGCGACCTCGGTCGCCTGCAGGACCTCTTGCGGCAGACAACCCATGGCGAAACAGTTAGTCGGTACAGCGAAGTTCCAGGTCCCCGGCGGTCAGGCCACCCCTGCTCCCCCGGTTGGTACGTCGCTCGGCAAATTCGGAATCAACCTTGGTCAGTTCGTTCAGCAGTTCAACGATCGGACCAAGGAGTACGCAGGCACCCCGATCCCGGTCGTGGTTTCCGTGTTCAGTGATCGTACGTTCGAATTCATCACCAAGAGTCCTCCCGCCGCCGCGCTGCTGAAACAGGCCGCCGGCATCGCGAAGGGCTCCGGTGTGCCGAACAAAGAAAAGGTCGCCACCGTCACGCGGGCACAGGTCGATGAGATCTGCAAAGCGAAGATGGCCGACCTGAACGCGCGCGATCTGGAACATGCCCGCTCGATGGTCGAAGGCACAGCACGCAGCATGGGTGTCGAAGTCGTCGACGGCTGAGGCCCGGCCGCGACCTGCTTGGCCAGCGAAGCCGCAGGGGCCCGGCCGAGACCCGAAAAGCCCCCGAATGGCGAGACGAGTGACACGCAATCCTCCTCGATGACAACTAGTACACAAGTCGACTGAATCGGCAGTCGGACGCGAAACGGAACCCGAACCATGTCGAAGCATTCCAAGCGATACCGAACACTTTCCGCCAAGGCGGAAGCCCAAGCGGCCCTTCCGCTCTCCGAAGCGGTCGACCTGCTGCAGACGTTCAACACGACCAAGTTTGACCAAACTGTCGAGATCGCGGTGCGGCTCGGGATTGATCCCAAGCAGGCCGACCAACTGGTCCGCGGTTCGCTCGTCCTGCCCCATGGAATCGGCAAGACGCAACGCGTGATCGTGTTCGCCAAGGGCGATATGGTCGAAGCCGCCACGGAAGCGGGTGCCGACGAGGTGGGCCAGGAGGATTTGGCCAAGCGGATCAAGGAGGGCTGGTTGGAATTCGATGCGTGTATCGCCGCGCCGGATATGATGGGCGTCGTGGGACCGCTCGGCAAGATTCTCGGCCCTCGCGGCCTCATGCCCTCTCCTCGCGCCGGCACCGTCACGGCCGACGTCGGAACCGTTGTGCGAGAGTACAAGGCGGGAAAGGTCGAATTCCGCAATGATTCCTCCGGCATCGTTCACGCAATGGTCGGCAAGCTGAGTTTCGACAAGCAGAAGCTACAGGAAAACATTCAGGCGTTCATTGACCACATTCAGAGCCTCAAACCGAACGCTGTGAAGGGAACCTATGTCCGCGGTCTCGTGGTCAGCGCGACGATGAGTCCCGGTGTGCGGATTGCGGCGTAACGAGACTCTCAGCACCAAGGCATCGGAACATTCGTCCGGGGAAGAAAGACGATGAGTAAGAAGGTCAAAGATTTACTGACGAAGGAGTTTGCCCAGCGGTTGCAAGGAGTCGATGACGCGTTGTTTGTGAACGTGATCGGACTCGATGCCAATCAGTCGGTCGAGCTTCGTCGCAACCTGCGGGAGAAAGACATTCAGTTGCTCGTCGTCCGCAACACGCTCGCCCAACGTGCGACCGAGGGCACACCGCTCGGCAACGCGCTGGCCGGCGCCGAAGGCAACTTGGCGTTGGTGTGGGGCAGTGAAGACTTCGTGTCGCTGGCCAAAGAAATCACGCGACTGGATGAAGACAAGGCAATGAAAGCCTTCCACACTCGCGGTGGAGTGATGGATGGCGAACGCTTGACCCCGGAACGGGTCAGAGAAATCAGCAAATGGCCGAGCCGCTCGGAGCAGTTAAGTCTGCTGTCCGGGCAGATCCTCGGCCCCGGCGCGTCTCTCCTGGCGGCTCTTGCGGGCCCCGGTGGAACGTTGGCCGGCCAGATCCAACAGAAATCCGAAGAGAACAACGAATCGGGCGATTCCTAGCGGGCGCGGGCCATTCGCCGTGAATGGCCGCCCAGCCGATCCGATTCACGCGTACCCCGCTTCGCTAACGTCATCCCAAGGTGCCACAGCCGATTGCGGAACCGTTCGCTCGTGCCCCCCACGTATGAAAGGACCCCGTCCGTATGTCTGAAGAAACTGCAACCGTCGAATTTCCCGCCGAAATCAAGACGCTGGGCGACCAGATTGCCAATCTGACGCTCAAGGAAGCCAAGACGCTGAGCGACTACCTGGAAGCCACTTACGACATCAAGCCCGCCGCGGGGGGCGCCGTAATGGCGATGCCCATGGGCGGAGCTGGTGGCGGCGAGGCCGCGGCGCAGGAGCAAACCGAGTTCGACGCCGTGCTGACCGGTTTTGGCGACAAGAAGATTGGCGTGATCAAGGAGGTCCGCGCTCTGACCGGTTTGGGCCTGAAGGAAGCCAAGGACCTGGTCGAGAGTGTCCCCAGCAAGGTCAAGGAAGGCGTCTCGAAAGAGGAGGCCGAAGAGGTCAAGAAGAAGTTGGAAGAGGCAGGTGCCTCGGTCGAAATCAAGTAGCTCGCTGGTCCCCTCCCCTTTTCCTCAGGCCGGTCGCTTCCTCCGGGAATCGGCCGGCGGGCAGGATCGACTTGATTCCTGGATCGATGTCGGTTCGTCGGATTCCAACGCCGGCTTTCGCCAAAGCAAGGCCGGACGGCGGTCGGATTCTGCGCCGACATCGTGCTCGTCTCTTCTCCGCCCCGCGGAAAACCGGAAGGCTCGTCGGCGGCAGCTCGCCGAGAAATTTCCTGGCAGTAGCGACTGAACCTGACTTGCGAAGGAGTATCTGCGCGTATGGCCATTTCAGCTCAACGGCGTCTCCAGCCCGAGGAATCGCGTCGTTTCGGCAGCGGTCGCAAACAGTATTTCACGCCCGATCTGACGGAAATCCAGACTCGGAGCTACGAGGATTTCCTGCAACATGACCTGCCTGTCGAAAAGCGGAAGGACCAGGGCATCGAGAGTGTCCTCCGCGAGATCTTTCCGATCGAAAGCTATGACAAGCAATTGTCACTGGAGTTCGTCAAGTACGATCTCGGCAAGCCGCGTTACACTCCCGAGGAATGTCGCCAATTACGGCTGACTTACGGCCGGCCGTTCCGCGTCTGGCTGCGGTTAAACAAAGAGCAGCCGATCGAGGAAGAGGTCTACCTGGGCGACATGCCGATCATGCTCGGCGGCGGCGAATTCATCATCAACGGGGCGGAGCGAGTCGTCGTCAGCCAGCTACACCGCAGCCCAGGGGTCGACTTCGTGATGGAAGCCGACGCCACGTCGGATCGCAAACTGCCCAGCTGCCGGATCATTCCGGAGCGCGGAAGCTGGATCGAGATCAACGTAACGAAAAAGGACAGCCTGACGGTCCGGATCGACCAGAGCGGCAAGTTCTCCGCGATGACGCTGCTCCGCGCCATGGATCCGCGGTACGGTTCCGATGCGGAATTGATCCGTGCTTTCTATGAGACGTCCGTGGAGAAGATTGTCGATGGCAGAAGCGTTTCGAAGATCGAAGCGAAGATCGCCGTCGATGATGTTGTCTACCCGACCGATAGCGATCGTGCCGGTGAAATCATTGTCGAGGCGGGCCAGAAGATCACGAAGAATGCCGCCGAGACGATCTGCACCTCCGGCGTGAAAAAGGTCGAGGTGATGCCGGCGCCGAAAGTGCCGCTCGTCTTCAGCGGACTGACCGACGACTCCACCTCCAGCCACGAAGAAGCCCTGCTGCGAATCTATCAACGGTTGCGCCCGGCAATCCTCCTCAACTGGAGAAAGCGCGCCAGTTGTTCCAGGAAAAATTCTACGACGTCAACCGTTATCGACTGGGACGCGTGGGCCGCTTCCGGATCAACCGCAAGCTGGATCTTTCGGTATCGGAGAAGGAAATGACCCTCCGCCCGGATGATCTGATTGCCGCCATCGCCTACCTGCTGGAGCTGGCCGCCTCCGGCTCGGCGGCGGAAATCGACGACATTGACCATCTGGGCAACCGGCGCCTGCGCACGATTTGTGAACTTGCGTGCGATGAGTTGCGGAAAGGGTTCCTCAAACTGCGACGGACGGTACAGGAGCGGATGAGCCTGAAGGACGTCGAGGACATGACGCCCCGAAGCCTGATCAATCCGAAGAGTATCTCCGCAGCGATTGAATACTTCTTCGGCCGAGGGGAACTCTCCCAGGTCGTCGATCAGACCAACCCGCTGTCGATGCTGACGCACGAACGCCGCTTATCGGCGTTGGGCCCGGGCGGCCTGAACCGCAAGCGGGCCGGCTTTGAAGTTCGCGATGTGCACATCTCGCACTACGGACGCATCTGTCCGATCGAAACGCCGGAAGGCACGAACATCGGCCTGATCTCCAGCTTGGCGATTTACGCCGGTGTGGATGATTACGGTTTCCTGGTCACGCCCTACCGCGCCGTCGAAAAAGCCAAACTGGTCGATGATGTGGTTTGGCTCCGAGCGGATGAAGAATCGGATGCTTTCGTCGCCCCGGCGGACGCGGTCGTGAAAGATGGCAAGCTCGTCGGCGATACGATCGTGGCTGCGCTACCGGGCCGACCTGCAACTGATCAATACGGACGACATCAATTACATCGATGTCTCTCCAAGCCAGATGGTCGGCGTTTCCGCTGGTTTGATTCCGTTTCTGGAACATGATGATGCGAACCGCGCCTTGATGGGCTCGAACATGCAGCGGCAAGCCGTTCCGCTGCTGATCACCGAACCACCCATCGTGGCCACGGGAATGGAAAAGGACGTGGCACGTAATTCGAGCATGGTGATCCGGGCCCGCCGCGCCGGCAAGGTGACCTATGTCGACGCCAGCCGGATTGAGATCGGCCACGATAAGTACGAGCTGAAGAAGTTCCAGGGGCTGAACGAACGGACTTCCCTGAACCAGAAGCCGATCATCGTGCCGGGACAGAAGGTCGAACGAGGCGAAGTGATTGCCGATGGTGCGGCCACCTTCCACGGAGAACTCGCCCTCGGACGCAACGTGCTGGTGGGTTTCATGTCCTTCGATGGTTTCAACTTCGAGGACGCGATCATTATCAGCGAGGAGCTCGTCCAGAATGATGTCTACACCTCGATTCATATCGAGGAGTTCGATATTGAGATTCGTGAAACGAAACTCGGACGCGAAGAATTCACGCGCGATATTCCCAACGTTAGCGAAAAGGCACTCCGTAATCTCGACGAAAGCGGGATTGTGCAAGTCGGTACCTATGTTCGCCCCGGCGATATCCTCGTCGGTAAGGTTTCGCCCAAGTCGAAAACGGAACTGACGCCGGAAGAGAAACTATTGCATGCGATCTTCGGCCGGGCCGGCGAAGATGTGAAAAACGATTCGCTGGAAGTCCCCTCCGGAATCGAAGGAATCGTAATCAATTCGCAAAAGTTCTCGCGGCGAATGAGCCTTTCCGAGGAAGAACGGAAGCTGTTCGAAAAGGAACTCAAGGAAGTAGAAACCACCGGCAACCAGGAGGTGGCCTCGAAGTTCGGCGAAATGATCACCCAGATGGAAGCGGTCGTCGGCCGCCCGCTGACGGATGAGGACGGTACGCCGCTGGTCGGCGGGCAGGATCCGAAATACGTCGCCGAACGAGCCTCCCAATTCCGCCTGCATACCCACACGGCTTCGCTCCGTAGCCCGGACAAAATCGCGCAGGTGGAGCAGATCTACAAGACGCTGGGACCAGAGGTCGAAACGGCGCTGGACGAGCGAGATCGGCGGCTCAATAGCCTCAAGCGCGGCGATGAACTCCGCAGTGGCGTGCTGCAGATGGTGAAAGTGTATATCGCCACGAAACGCGTCATCTCCGTCGGCGATAAGATGGCCGGCCGGCACGGAAACAAGGGCGTGATCGCCAAGATCTTGCCGGTCGAGGATATGCCCTACCTGGCGGATGGAACCCCGTTGCAGATCATGCTCAATCCGTTGGGCGTTCCGAGCCGAATGAACGTCGGCCAAATCCTCGAAACGCACCTCGGTTGGGCAGGTGCCAAACTCGGATTCCAGGCGGTCACTCCGGTTTTCGACGGGGCCAGTGAGGAGGACATCAACGAGTGTCTGAAAGAGGCGGGGCTGCCGTCGCACGGAAAGACCCGACTCTTTGATGGCCGCACCGGCGAAGCGCTCCGACAGGAAACGACCGTCGGGTACATCTACATGTTGAAGCTGCACCACCTCGTCGACGAAAAGGTTCACGCCCGCAGCACGGGCCCCTATTCGCTCATCACCCAGCAACCCCTCGGCGGAAAGGCGCGATTCGGAGGTCAACGGTTCGGCGAAATGGAGGTCTGGGCCTTGGAAGCCTACGGTGCCGCCTACATCCTCCAGGAATTGCTGACCGTCAAAAGCGACGACGTGGAAGGCCGCACCAAGATTTACGAATCGATGGTCAAAGGCGAAAACACGCTGGAAGCGGGTACCCCTGCCAGCTTCGACGTGTTGACCAATGAAATCCGCGGCTTGGCGTTGAACATGCAGTTGGAGAAACGGCGCGTGTAAATCCCGAAGGCCGCGGCGGCCATTCCGCGGACCGCGGCCTCCGCCCCCAAAAACAATTCAGCACAGCGAAGATCCAGAAATTTGTTTTCGCGACATACATTCCAGCGACCAACGGGCGCGACATCCCTCACCGGTGCCGTGGAACCCCGTTGGCTTGCGGCCCTGCCGCACTGCGAAATTCCGGAACTCGATCACGCTTACAGGAGCAATGGCAGATGACCATCGGCGAGAGTTCTTACGACCGTATCAACGATTACGCTTCGGTCAAAATCAGCCTGGCCAGGCCGCACGACATCCGGAGTTGGTCTTTCGGAGAGGTCAAAAAACCGGAAACGATCAACTATCGAACCTACCGACCCGAGAAAGACGGGCTCTTTTGTGAGCGAATCTTCGGACCGGAAAAGGACTGGGAATGTGCCTGCGGGAAATACCGCGGCATGAAGTACAAAGGCATGATCTGCGACCGTTGTGGCGTGAAAGTGACGCACAGCCGAGTGCGCCGCAAACGAATGGGCCACATCGAACTCGCCGCGCCGGTTGTGCACATCTGGTTCTTCAAGGCGATGCCCAGCCGGCTGGGCAACCTGCTGAACATGAAGACAACCAGCCTGGAAAAAGTAATCTACTTCCAGGATTACGTGGTGGTCGACGCGGGCCAGACCGACCTGGAGCGACAGCAGTTGCTGACCGAAGAAGAGTATCGCGCCGCGCGGGAACAATGGGGCGAAGGGGGCTTTGAAGCCGACATGGGCGCCGAGGCGGTCCGCAAACTGCTGGTCAATCTCGACTTGGTGCAGCTCTCCCAACAACTACGTCAAGATCTCGTCGAAACCAACTCGAAACAAAAGAAAAAAGACCTGATCAATCGCTTGAAGATCGTGGAAGCCATTCGCGACAGCGATAACAAACCGGAATGGATGGTGCTCGACGTGATCCCGGTGATTCCACCGGACCTTCGCCCGCTCGTCCTGCTGGATTCGGGCAACTTCGCCACCAGCGACCTGAATGACCTCTACCGCCGGATCATCAATCGCAACAATCGTCTGCGAAAACTGGTCGACCTGAACGCGCCGGAAGTGATCATTCGAAACGAGAAACGGATGCTGCAGCAATCCGTCGACGCACTGTTCGACAACAACCGCTGCAAGCGACCGGTGCTCGGCAGCAGCAACCGTCCGCTCAAATCACTGACCGACATGATCAAGGGCAAGCAGGGTCGGTTCCGCGAAAACCTGCTCGGCAAACGCGTCGATTACTCCGCCCGCAGCGTGATCGTCGTCGGCCCGACACTTCGACTGCACCAATGCGGTCTACCGAAGAAGATCGCGCTGGAACTGTATCAGCCGTTCATCATCCGCAAGCTCAAGGAGATGGGCCACGCCGATACGATCAAGAGCGCGAAGAAGATGCTCGAGCGCAAGGACGAGGAGGTCTGGGACATCCTGGAAGCGGTCATTCAGAATCATCCGGTTTTGCTCAACCGAGCTCCAACGTTGCACCGGATGGGAATCATGGCTTTCGAACCGGTGCTGGTCGAAGGCAACGCGATTCACTTGCACCCGCTGGTCTGCAAGGGCTTCAACGCGGACTTCGACGGGGACCAAATGGCGGTGCACCTCCCCTTGTCGATCGAAGCCCAGGTCGAAGCCCACACGTTGATGATGTCCACGAACAACATTTTCGGCCCCGCCAATGGACGGCCGATCATGAGTCCCTCCCAAGACATCGTGATGGGTTGCTTTTTCATCTCGATGCTGTTGCCGGACCGCAAGGGAGAAGGGATGACCTTCGCCTCGACGGAGGAAGCCGAACTGGCGTACTCGCTGGGCGTCGTCGACCTCCATGCCCCCATTCAGCTCCGGATGCCGGAAGGACGCTTCATTCGCACCGAGAACGACACCCGCGAAGAAGCCCGGATCGTGAACACGACCTGCGGGCGGATCATGTTCAACACGATGCTGCCGGAGGGAATGGACTTCTACAACCTGCCGCTCCGCTCCGGCGAACTGGCGATGGTGATCTCCGATTGCTACCAGGTTCTCGGCCGCCGGGCCACGATCAACCTGTTGGACGACCTGAACAAGCTCGGATTCCGCGAAAGTACGCGCAGCGGGCTCTCGTTCGCCACCGACGATCTCGTCACGCCCGACACGAAGAGCAAGATCATTGGGGAAGCGGAAAAGAGCGTGCTGAAATACAAGAAGCTGTACGACCGCGGCATCATCACCGATGTCGAACGCTACAACCAGGTGCTCGATGCCTGGACGCACGCGCGGGAACGTATCACCGCCGAAATGATGTCGGCAATGGAGATCGACATTCGGGACGGCGATTACGTCAACCCGGTCTTCCTGATGGCGCACTCCGGTGCCCGCGGTGGCATCGAACAGATTCGCCAGCTGGCGGGCATGCGGGGACTGATGGCCAAACCCTCGGGCGAAATCATCGAAACGCCGATCAAAGCCAACTTCCGGGAAGGCCTCTCCGTGCTGGAGTACTTCAGCTCGACCCACGGAGCCCGCAAAGGCCTGGCCGACACGGCCCTGAAAACCGCCGACTCCGGATACCTCACGCGAAAACTGGCGGACGTGGCGCAGAACGTCGTCGTCACGATGTACGACTGCGAAACCACCCAGGGGATCACCAAAGGGGTGATCTATCGCGGCGAGAAAGTCGAAGTGCGGTTGGCGGACGCCGTCAAAGGAAGAGTCAGCCGGCAGAACATCGTCAATCCGGTCACCGATGAAGTGATCGTCGCCGAAAATGAAATGATTACCGGCGAAATCGCTCGAAGGATCGAAGACCTGGGCCTGGAACGGATCCAGGTCCGCAGCCCGATGACCTGCGAAGCCGCGCTCGGCGTCTGCCGACTCTGCTACGGAATGGACATGTCCACCGGCACGATGGTCGAAGAAGGAATGGCCGTCGGAATCATCGCCGCCCAAAGTATCGGCGAACCGGGGACGCAATTGACGATGCGGACCTTCCATATCGGAGGCGTCGCCGGTACGGACGTCGAAGAAAGCGAAACCCGATCGAAGAAGGGCGGGGTCGTCAAATTCACCCGCATGCGATTCGTAACCAACGCGGATGGGCAGCCGATCGTGCTGACCCGTAACGGGGAAATCTCCATCCTCGACCCGAAGGGCCGCGAACTCGAAAAATTCGAAGTCCCCACCGGCGCCGTGCTGACCGTCAAAGAAAACGAGGAAGTCACGGCCGGTACCGTGCTCTGCCAGTGGGATCCCCACAGCATCCCGATTCTGGGCGAAGTATCCGGTCGGGTCCGCTTCGAAGATATCGTGGAAGGCGAAACCGTTCGAATCGAAAAGGACCCGGCTGGCAATCGAACGCCGGATCATCGCCGACCACAAGGGAGACCTGCATCCGCAGATCGTGCTGGAAGATAAGGACGGGAAGCCGTTGGACGTCTACTACCTGCCAGAACGAGCTCATATTGAAGTCGCCGAAGGAGCGACCATCGCCGCCGGAACCGTGGTGGCGAAGACCCCCCGAGAAGCATCCGGTATCAAGGACATCACCGGTGGTCTGCCCCGGGTGACGGAAATCTTCGAAGCGCGGAAACCCAAAGATCCCGCCGTGATCGCCGAAGTCGACGGCGTCGTCGAGATCCTGGGCGAGAAGCGGCGCGGCAAACGAACGATCATCGTCCGCAGTGAAAGCGGTATCGAACGCGAACACCTGGTGCCCCCCGGCAAACGGTTCCTGGTCCACGCGGGAGATCATGTGCGGGCCGGACAGGCACTCGTCGATGGACCGCTGGTCCCCCATGACATCCTGCGCATCTCCGGCGAAGAGGCAGTCCAGCAGTATCTGCTGCACGAAATCCAGGGCGTGTACCGCAGCCAGCGCGTGGAAATCAACGACAAGCACTGCGAAATCATCATCGCCCGGATGCTGCGGAAGGTGAAAATCGAGAATCCCGGCGACACGAATCTGCTGCCGGGAAGCGTGATGGATCGCTTCGACTTCCGCCAGGCCAACGAGAGCCTTTCGAAGTGCCTGAAGATCTCCCAACATGGCGATAGCGAGTTTGCGGAAGATGCCATCGTGCCCCGCGAAGCATTGGAATCGGTCAACTCGCAAATCGAAGCACTCGGGCGGAACCCCGGCCAAGGGCACGCGGCCCCGGCCCGCCACCGCCAGTACCCAGTTGCTGGGCATCACCAAAGCCGCGGTCCAAAGCTCCAGCTTCATCTCCGCCGCCAGCTTCCAGGAAACGACGAAGGTGCTGACCGAGGCCGCTTTGGCCGGCAAGACCGACCGACTCGTCGGACTGAAAGAAAACGTGATTCTGGGACACCTGATCCCGGCGGGGACCGGCTTCCGGACTTTCCACGAAGCGGAAGTTCGGATTCGGCCCGAAGCACTGGCCAGCCTGGCCGCGGAGAAAGATCGAGCGCTGGTGACCAGCTTCCCGCTGCTGGAGTCCGCACCAGCGACCGCCGAAGGCAGCAGCGAAGCGGGAGGGGAAATCCCGCCGCCGAGCCACCGCTGCCGGATACGAGCCAACTGGATGCACTGTTCCGCGATCGCGAGGAGCCCCAGCCCCAGCCCCGGCGCCCACACCGACACCCAAAGATGGCGAAGAAGATTCCGATTCGCTGTTGCCCTGATCCGAAATCGACATCGGGCCGCGGTGGACTGCCTTGACGCCGCCCCAGGAATTGATACCTTCATAGGTTTCCCCTGACGCGCTTTCGTCGGCTGCTGACAAGCGACGCACGCCGAGCGGGAAAGCCTGAGCCGCGAAGAAGAAGACCGTCCCGACGGGACGGTGGTTGCACGAGATTCGAGGATTGCTCCTCGTCCCAGACCCCCGGATGGCTGCATATGCCCACAATCAATCAACTCGTCCGCCGGAAACGCCGCGCCAAACGATCCCAGTCGAAGGCCCCGGTGCTCGACAAGTGCCCCCAGAAGCGCGGGGTCTGCCTCCAGGTACGGACCATGACACCCAAGAAGCCGAACTCGGCCCTCCGCAAGATCACGCCGCGTGCGGCTCTCCAACGGCAAGGAAGTCACGGTCTACATTCCGGGCGAGGGCCACAGCCTGCAGGAACACTCCATCGTACTCGTCCGCGGAGGACGCGTTCGCGATCTCGCCGGGGTCCGTTACCAGGTGGTCCGCGGTGCCCTGGATACGCTGGGCGTCGACGGTCGGAAACGGTCCCGCAGCCGCTACGGAGCGAAAAAGTCGTAAGCCGGATGCGGCCTTCCGCCCCGGTCCCCTGTGCATCGCCTGTTTCGAACCGATCTGAAGCAAGAAGAATATGGGAAACATCACTGCCAGCCGGTCCCAAATGAAAGGGGACCCGCGCTTCAATTCGCTGCTGGTCAGCAAATTCGTCAACTGCCTGATGTGGGACGGTAAAAAGACCACGGCCCAACGAATCCTCTACGATGCGTTCGACCTGATCCAGGAACGCTCTGAAAGAGGAGCCGCTGGAAGTGTTTGTGCAGGCCGTGGAGAACGTGAAGCCGCAGATCGAGGTCCGCAGCAAGCGCGTGGGAGGGGCCGCCTACCAGGTGCCGATGCAGGTCAACCGCAATCGCCAGCAATCGCTCGCCATTCGCTGGCTCCTGCTCGCCGTCCGCGATAAAAAGGGCCGCCCCACCAGCCACAAACTGGCCGATGAATTGATCGCCGCCTTCAAGAAGGAAGGGGCCGCCATGACCCGCCGCGAGAACGTGCACCGGATGGCCGATGCGAACAAGGCCTTCGCTCACTTCGCCTGGTAAAGGGAAGCATGCGCATCGCCGTGTGTCCGCCATCCCGCGACGCACGGCCTTCTTTTGCGCCGAATCCTCCCGGTTCGGCCAGGTGGGATGGTGCGCCTCTGAGGCAACACCGAGCGCCACTGTTCACGCCTGCAGGAAAGCCCCAGCTATGACGCGTCGCTTGCAAGATCTCCGCAACATCGGCATCATCGCCCACATCGATGCGGGAAAGACGACCGTCACCGAACGAATGCTGTTCTACAGCGGCGCTACGCATCGGATTGGAGAAGTCGACAAGGGAACCGCCGAAACGGATTTCGACGAAGAGGAACAGCAACGCGGCATCACGATCTATTCCGCCTGCGTCACCTTCGACTGGCGCGATGTACACATCAACCTGATTGACACCCCCGGCCACGTTGACTTCACCGCGGAAGTCGAGCGGTGCTTGCGCGTGCTGGACGGGGCCGTCGTAGTGTTCAGCGCGCGGGAGGGCGTGGAGGCCCAAAGCGAAACGGTCTGGCATCAGGCCGATAAGTACCACGTCCCACGGATCGCCTTCATCAACAAACTGGATCGCGAAGGAGCCGACTTCGAGGGCACCGTGCAGGAACTCCGCAATCGCCTGCACGCCAACCCGATCCCGCTCCAAATCCCCGTCGGTCAGGGCCCCCCGCACATCGAAAACCCCTTCCGCGGCGTCATCGATCTGATCGAAATGCGGTGGCTGACGTTCCGCAGCGAACAGGCGGCGCCAACCGTCGAAGAGATCCCCACGGAGTGGCTCGACGAAGCCGAACTGGCCCGGCAAGCCATGCTGGAAGAACTGGCCAATTACAGCGACGAACTGATGGAGCGCCTGCTGCAGGAAGAACCGCTGCCCACCGCGCTGATTCACCAGGTGATTCGCGAAGCCACCCTGCATTTGCGAATCCAGCCGCTGCTGTGCGGCTCCGCCCTCCACGGGATCGGAATCCAGCCACTCCTGGACGGCGTCGCCCGATACCTGCCCAGCCCCGCCGATATGCCACCCGTCGAAGGCATCGGGGTCGGGAAGAAATCCGAAAAGAACAAGCCCACCACCGTCCTTCGGCGAGCCGATCCGGCGGAACCGTTCTGTGGGCTGGTCTTCAAGATCGTACCGGCGAGAACCGGCGATCTGGCCTGGATCCGCGTCTACTCGGGCCAACTCAAAGGCAATTCACGGCTCTACAACCCGGGCAAGGACAAGAAAGAAAACATCGCGCAGTTGTGGCACATTCAGGCAGCGCGGAAGGATCAGGTCGATCACGTCGAGACCGGCGACATTGTCGGCATCATCGGACTCCGACACTCCATCACCGGCGATACGCTCTGTGATGCGAAACACCCGATCCTGCTGGAAAGCATTGACTTTCCCGAGACGGTGATCGCGATGGCGATCGAGCCCGAAACAACCGCGGAACGAAAGAAACTGGCCGATACACTCGACCTGATGAGGCGACAGGACCCGACCTTCCGAGCCCGAGAGAATGAAGACACCGGGCAGACCCTGATCAGCGGAATGGGCGAACTCCACCTGGAAGTGATCCGGAACCGCCTGCTCCGCGACTTCCGGCTGAATGTGAAGGTGCACAAGCCGCGCGTGAGCTATCGGGAGTCGATCCAGCAGACGATCGATACGACCGGAAGCTGCCATCGCCAGATGGGCGGCCAAAACCTGTTTGCGGAAATCCGGCTGCGGATGGAGCCGAACCTGCACGGAACGCAACCGGTGGCGATCACCAGCCGTTGCCCCACCGAACAGCTGCCCGGAGAACTGCTCGCCACGCTGCTCGACGAACTCCGCTCCCGTGGCGAAGGCGGCGGCATTCTGGGCGGCTTCCCCCTGATGAACCTGAAAGTCACGGTCCTGGGAGCCACCTGTAACGAACATACCAATGACGTCGCCGTGCGGATCGCCGGCGGAGACGCTTTCGAAAAAGGCCTCCGTGATGGCAGCCCGATTCTGCTGGAGCCGGTGATGCGACTTTCGATCACGACCCCGGAAGACTACCTGGGCGACTTCGTCGGCGACCTGCAACAACGGCGCGCCTAGATTCAGCGAACCGAAAATCGGGGTAAACTTGTCGTGATCGAAGCCCATGCCCCGCTGGCTGGATTGTTCGGATACAGCTCCGCCATGCGGAGCATCAGCCAGGGTCGCGCCAGCTGCTCGATGGAACCCCTCGAATACGCTCCCGCACCCGAGGAAGTGGCCCGATCGTTCGAAGCATAGCCGCTCGGGTCGCGCCCGAGGATCCGAGCGGTCGATCCGTCGACCCGATGAAAGGACCCCTCGATGCGCACCGCTCCCGCTCGCCCCGGCGTCTCGCTGCTGGAAGTCGTCGTGGTGCTGCTCATCGCGGCGGCCACCTGCCTGCTGCTGCTGCCCGCACTCAACCGCTCCCGCGAAAACGCGCGCGCCAAATACTGTCGCAACAACCTGCGACGACTCGATCAGGCGATGCAGCAATATCTGGAAGTAGGCACGAGACAGGTCTCGAGCCATACTACAACACCAAGATCCAGACTCAACAGAAAGCAACCGCGTGCAAACTGGCCAGTGAAATTGATCGGATACCTGGATAGCGAGCTGGACCGCAGCCGAATCGGGCAGCGCCCCGACCGATGTCCCTGACCTGCCCATCGCATCCGCTGGCCATCCCCGCCGAAGATGCCCTCCAACCCTGCCTCTACCAGTTGTTCGTCGTCCCGGGCGACGCAGGCGGCTGGGCCTTTCGCGATCAGCACCGAGAGCTGTCCCTGGAAGACTACAACCGAGGGCATGCCAGCGTGGCTATACGTACCCTTAGGATCAGAAGCAGCGGACCCGGTCACAGAAGAAGAGATACGGAAGTTCAAAGAACAGCCAGGATGGCCCGCACGCCAACGGGACGTTTCAGTGGTCCGAGGGGGAGGGGGAGCTGTATCGATCGTTGCGACTTCGCGAGCGATCGGAGACGGGAACGGATTGAAGTGGGTTGGCGATGACCGGCTGATCGCGGCGGAAGGGGAAGGAAGGCGGAAAGGAAACAGAAAGGGAATAACCGCGGCAGGGAATATGGCAGGGGAATGACGGCCTGGAAGGCCATGCTTACGGGACTGCCTGGAAGGCTGTCCCACGTGGCGCGGGCTTTCTTGATCTGGGGCCGATGCGACCGAGTCCCCGTAATCGGCACGCCCGCGCATCGCACCGGCCACGCGCAGAAAAACTTTTCGCTCGCCTCGGTCCGGAGGTGTTGACGGCCACGGCGCGGAAACCTAAGATGGGCAGCTTCCCTACAAACCCGGTACCAAGCCGGGAGGGTGCAGGAAAGTGTAACCCTGCATCGTTTGGAGTGGAAATCGGTTGCCGCGGGAGTCTGGTTGGTGGTCACGCCGTCGCACGAAGTAATTCGAATCCGGATGGAAGCCTACGATCATCTGATCCTCGATCAGAGTGCGAAGGATATCGTAGAAACGGCTAAGCGCACCAATTCCGAGGTGCACGGCCCGATTCCACTGCCCACTCGAATCGAACGATACACGGTCCTTTCCGGTCCGAATATTGATAAGAAAGCGCGGCAGCAGTTCGAGATTCGAACGCACAAGCGCGTGATCGACATCGTGCAGGCGACGGCCAAGACGATCGAGGCCCTCAATAAGCTCAGCCTGCCCGCCGGTGTCGACATCAAGATTAAAGCCTCCACAAAGTAAGACCTTCCACCCATCCGGGAAGGCCCTTCCGGGCCGCTCCCCGACAGGTACACCCATTATGACTTGGAAGCGGGTCGGGTAATCTCGGACACTCGTCCGCGGTGCCGCTGGATCCCAGCCCGCAACGACCGCAGGAAATCAGCACGATGGCAAAGGGAATACTAGGCCGCAAGGTCGGCATGACCCAGGTCTATGATGACAAGGGCAAGATCGTCCCGGTGACCGTGATCCAGGCGGGTCCCTGCCAGGTGCTGCAACTGCGGACTCTGGATCGCGACGGCTATCAGGCCGTGCAGCTGGGATACCTGGATAAGCCCCGTCGCCTGGCTCGACGCAGCGAACGCGGTCACGTCGCCAAGCTGGCCAGCAAACGAGCACGCCGATTGGCAACCGCCGGCGTCGAGATGCAGCCCAAAGCTGATTGCGAACCCAAGCGCTATGTGCGCGAACTGCGGGGCGACACGAGCGGCTACAGTCTGGGGCAGATCGTCAAGGTGGACGCGTTGGAGGATGTCAGCGCGGTCGATGTGACCGGGACAAGCAAAGGACGCGGCTTTGCCGGTGTGATGAAGCGACACAACTTTGCCGGCCAGCGAGCTTCTCACGGTGTCAAAAAGGTCCACCGCCATGCGGGCGGTACCGGCCGCAGTGCCTCTCCCAGTCGCGTTTTCAAAGGAACGCGGATGGCCGGTCAACACGGCAATGCGCGAGTCACGGCGCGAAACCTGAAAGTCATCAAGGTCGATCAGGAAAACGATTTGCTGGTCGTTCGCGGAGCGATCCCCGGCCCCAACGGCGGATTTCTGATCGTGCAGGAGTCGAACAAAGTCGGCTGACAGGAATCCATTGGAATCAGGCATTCGTGCCCCGAATCACAGTAGGCAATCACGGCGATGGCGAATCTAGTTATCTACGACCGAACAGGCAAAGAAGTCGGGACTTACGAGATTGACTCGACCGACTTGGCGCCGCGGATCAACAAGCAGTTGTTGCACGACGCGGTCGTCATGTATCAGGCCAACCGGCGTCAGGGAACGCACCGCACAAAGTCCCGCAGCGAGGTGGCTGGTTCGACTCACAAGATGTATCGACAGAAAGGGACCGGCAACGCCCGCGCCGGATCGCGGCGCAGCGGCATTCGACGTGGGGGCGGACAAATCCACGCTCGACGCCCGCGCGACTATTCCTACCACATGCCGCGGAAGGCCGCCCAGTTGGCCACCCGCATGGCAATTGCTTCGAAAATCCGAGACGAAGAAATCGTGGTCGTCGACGAGCTGCAGTTTGACGCCCCTACGACGAAGGAGATGGCACGGGTGCTCCAGGCGCTCGGCCTGGGTCAAACCAGCACGCTGATCGCCACCGCCGAACACGACGTGAATGTGTATAAGAGTGCTCGCAACATTTCGCGAGTGACGATTTCGCCCGTTTCCGACCTGAACGCGCTGTCCGTCCTGGCTCCCCAGCGGATGCTGGTCACACGCCAGGCGCTGGATGCGATTCGGGAGCGAGCGGCGCGGAACCGACCGACTGAGACCCAGCAGGCGTAACCACTCTCCCCGGCACACGGAATGAGACAATGGCCAAAGCCACGGAACAACCCACGACCAACCAGCGGCACGACATGGCACCCCACCAGATCGTGCTTCGACCCCTGGTCACCGAGAAAGGCATGCACCGCTCGACACGGTACAACCAATACGCCTTTGAAGTAAATCCGCTGGCGGACAAACAGCAAATCAAGGAAGCGGTCGAAGACCTCTTCCATGTCCGAGTCACACAAGTGCGAACCCAGAACCGCAAGGGGAAGCCGCGGCGGTACCGGTTCCGATATGGCACCACCAAGCAGTGGAAGAAGGCGATTGTCAAGCTGGACTCCGAGGATCACATCCAGTTCTTTTAATCGTCCCGGCCTCCACGCGAAGGCGGTGAGGCTCAGCGGGCGAGACAACCACTTCGGCGGCAAACAAGAAAAGACAATTCGATGGGCATTCGGAAATACAAACCGACCTCTCCCGGACGACGTGGCGCGTCGGTCAGCGACTTTGCCGACCTGACGACCGGTGCGCAGCCCGAGAAGTCGCTGTTGCGTCCGCTGCGAAAAAAGGGCGGCCGCAACAACCAGGGCAAGATCACCGTCCGGCACCGAGGGGGTGGTCACAAGCGCCAGTATCGTGTCATCGACTTCCAGCGGAACAAAGATGGCGTGCCGGCGCGGGTCGCCTCGATTCAATACGATCCGAATCGAAGTGCCCGAATTGCCCTGCTGCATTATGTCGACGGCGAGAAACGATACATCCTGGCTCCCGACGGTTTAAAGGAAGGGGCCCAACTGGTCAGCGGATCGGAAGCCCCTCCCGCCGTGGGCAACTGCCTGCCGCTGAAACGTATTCCGCTGGGTACGAGTGTCCACAATATCGAGATGCAACCCGGCCGCGGCGGCGTGCTGTGCCGCAGTGCCGGTTCCGGCGCCACCCTGATGGCTCGGGAAGCCGACTGGGCGCAGTTGACGCTGCCGAGCGGCGAAATCCGTCGCGTTCCGGCGCAGTGTCGTGCCACGATCGGCAAAGTCGGCAACGCGGATCACATGAACATCACCTTGGGGAAGGCGGGCCGCACACGTTGGCTGGGCCGTCGGCCTCACGTGCGAGGCACGGCGATGAACCCCATCGACCACCCGCACGGCGGTGGAGAAGGCCGCACGAAGGGCGGCCGACACCCGGTCAGCCCGACCGGCAAGCCGGCCAAGGGCGGATCGACAAGAAAGCGGCGCAAGCCGTCCAATGTCTCGATCGTGCGGCGCCGCCGCTCGCGCCGCTATGGCCAATTGAAGAAGTAACGCAAACGATGGACAAACGGCAGGATGGGTAGATCACTAAAAAAAGGTCCCTTTGTGGACCCCAAGTTGTATCGCAAAGTGCAGCAGCAGCAAGAGTCGGGGGGCGGTGACCCGATCCGCACCTGGGCCCGCGCCTGCACGATTGTGCCGGAGTTCGTCGGCGTGACTTTCATGGTGCACAACGGCAAGCAACATATGAAGGTCTTCGTGACGGAAGATATGGTGGGACACAAGCTGGGCGAGTTTGCTCCGACGCGCATCTTTCGAGGGCACGGCGGAAAAGGCAGGCGGTAGACAGCGGACCCAAGGAATCCCGCGGGCTGGCAGGCCAAGAATCGGGGGAGTAGTACAGCGATGGCAACATACGAAGCGACATATCGCTTTGCACGAATCAGCGCCCGGAAGGTTCGCCCGATCGCGGATCTGATTCGGGGCAAGATGGCGGATGAGGCGTTGGAGATTCTGCGGTATCAGCCGCAGCGCGGTGCCCGCCTGTTGGAAAAGGTACTCAAGAGTGCGTTGGGCAACGCCCAGGACCCGGACCACCCGGACAATCGCGGTCGCAACGTCGACGTCGCTCGGCTGTACGTCCGCCAGGCGCACGCCGACGGAGGCCCTTCGTTCAAGCGGGTCCGGCCGCGAGCTCGCGGAATGGCCTTCATGATTCGCAAACGGTTTTCCCACATCCACGTGACTCTCGAGGAACTGTAAAACGACCGCTCGGCCGCGGCAGCGTAGCTCGCCTGGCCGACTCGTCATACGGAGCAGTCAGACCATGGGTCAAAAAGTCAATCCTGTCGGTTTCCGCACGGGAGTCATGATCGGTTGGAAGAGTCGCTGGTATGCCTCCAAGCAGGAGTACGCATCCCTACTGCTGGAAGACCAGAAGATTCGCAAGTTCATCAAGCGCAATCCCAAGAAGAACCAGTATCGACATGCGGGAATCGATCGGATCGAGATTGAGCGCACGCGGGATGAGGTCAAGGTCATCCTCTACGCGGCTCGCCCGGGGCTGATTATTGGGAAGAAGGGGCAGGAGATCGAGTTGCTGCAGGCCGAACTGCAAAACTTGATTGGTCGGCGCTGCAATTTGAAGATCGAAGAGGTCTCGCGTCCGGAGCTGCAAGCGCAGCTGGTGGCCGAAGACATCGCGGAACAGTTGCAGAAACGATCGAGCTTCCGCCGCACGATGAAGCGTGCGATGGAGCAAACGATGGAAGCCGGGGCCAAAGGCATCAAAGTACAGATGGCTGGTCGCCTGGGCGGTGCGGAAATGGCGCGACGCGAGAAACAAATCGCCGGCTCCATCCCGCTCAGTACCCTGCGAGCGAAAATCGATTACGGCTTCACCGAAGCCAAGACCGCGCAGGGGCATATCGGAATTCAAGTGTGGGTGAATCAGGGCTTTTATCGAGGGGACGACAGCTATGGCGATGATGCCGAAGCGGGTCAAACACCGCAAAAGCCAAAGAGGTCGTATAAAAGGTAACGCGACACGGGGCAACCGGGTCGTGTTTGGAGACTTTGGTCTGCAGGCTCTGCAGGGCGGATGGGTGAAGGCGGCGACGATTGAGGCCGGCCGCATCGCCGCTCAGCAGTATGTCCGCGGCGAAGGACGACTGTATGTGCGGCATGTTTCCGCACAAGTCGGTCACGTCCACGCCGCTGGAAACCCGCATGGGCAAGGGCAAGGGGGAACCCGATTTTTGGGCCGCCGTCGTGCGTCCGGGATCGGTCCTCTACGAACTCGGCGGCGTGACAGAACAACAGGCGCGGGTCTGCTTTGCCCGCTTGGCACATAAAATGCCGCTGCGCGTGCGCTTCGTGCGTCGCCGGACCGGCTGAGGTTTTCTCGAGCCCGCAGGATTACGACCGGGAGTGTGACGATGAAGGCAGCGGAACTGCGAGAGATGAGCGATGATCAGCTGGAGGCAACGCTGCGGGAGACGGCGGAGGATTACTTCCGGTTGCGGATCCAAGCGCAGACAGAACGGCTAGATGCCCCCAGTGAATTGATGCGGAGTCGCCGAATGATCGCACGTTTGAAAACGATCCGGCGCGAACGAGAACTCGGCCGATCGAAATAGATCGGCCATCGAACCCAATCAGCAACCATTGCAAAATCAGGTCGGCCGCTCGTGTCACACGTCGGCGGTCGAAGAGGACAGGACGAGCCAGATGCCTAAGCGAATCGCCGTTGGCGTGGTCACCAGCGACAAGATGCAAAAGACTCGACGGGTGGAAATCGCCCGCCTGGTCAAACATCCGAAGTATGGCAAGTACATCCGGCAACGGACCGTCTGCTACGTGCACGATGAAGAAGAACAGTCCGGAGTGGGCGACACGGTCGAGATCGTAGAATCCCGCCCGCTTTCGCGCCTGAAACGCTGGCAACTGGTCCGCGTGGTAAGCAAGGGCACGACCGTCGACGTGGCAGCGCTGCGGTCCGCTGCTCGCGAAGCCAGTGCCCGAGCGGAAGCCGGCGGAGACGGATCGAGCGACTAGCAACACGACCAACGAAACGACCGGTAGAACAAGCAGTTCGAGTGAGCGACCCGCAGGCGCAGATGAGTCCAGTGGAAAATGAGGTGGCTTAGGCCATGATCCAGCAAGAATCACGGTTAGCCGTGGCAGACAACACGGGTGCCAAGCAAGTCAAGTGTATCAAGGTCCTCGGCGGCTCACGCCGACGGTTCGCCGGGATCGGAGATATCGTCGTCTGCAGCGTGCGGAATGTCATTCCCGGCAGCGACGTGAAGAAGAAGTCGATTGTCCGCGCGGTGATCGTCCGCTGCAAGCAGCCGACTCGACGTTCCGACGGGAGCTACATCCGTTTCGACAGCAACGCGGTCGTCCTGATCGACGGTGACGGAAACCCGCGCGGTACGCGAATATTTGGTGCCGTCGCTCGAGAACTGCGGGAACGTAATTTCATGAAGATCGTCAGCCTCGCCAGTGAGGTAGTGTGATGCATATTCGAGTCAAAGACACGGTCGAAGTGATCACCGGCGATGACCGGGGCGAGCGGGGGAAGGTACTGAGCGTCGATCGCAGTGCCGGCAAACTGCTCGTCGAAGGCGTCAATCGCGTGTACAAACACGTCCGTCGCAGCCAGCGAAACCCGCAGGGCGGGCGTCTCTCCAAAGAGATGCCGGTGCCAATGTCGAATGTGCGACTGGTTTGCGAAGGCTGTTCGGCGGCCACACGGACCGGCGCCCGGTACCTGGACGATGGAAGTAAGGAACGATACTGCAAGAAGTGCGGCCGCTCGCTGGGACAGATTGCCCCGCCCCGAGCAGCCTATACCAAGAAGTCCGATCGGTAGGTCATTCCCGCGAATGCGAACGGCGGCAGTGCCGGACCGTTCGTGTGATGGAAGAAGAGACGACGCACTATCATGACCCCTCGCTTATTACAAAAATACGAAGAGGAAGTGCTGCCCGCGCTGCGAACGCAACTGGGCCGCGACAACCGGCTCGCGCTGCCGCGTCTGGAAAAGATCATCGTCAATATGGGCGTCGGCACCGCGATCACCGAAAAGAAACACCTGGAGGATGCCGTCGAGGCGCTGCGGCAGATTACCGGCCAGAAACCGGTGATCACCAACGCACGCAAGGCGATCGCCGGTTTCCGACTGCGGGAAGGCATGCCGATTGGCTGTAAGGTCACCTTGCGGAAACACCGCATGTGGGAATTCCTCGACCGCCTGATCAGCCTCGCCATCCCGCGGGTCCGCGACTTCCGCGGATTGAATCCGAATGCGTTTGACGGCCGCGGCAATTACAGCTTGGGACTGGCCGAACAGCTGGTCTTTCCGGAATTAAACCCGGACAAGTTCGCCCGCGTGCAGGGCATGAATATCTCCTTCGTCACGACCACGCCCAGCAATGACGAAGGCCGTTTACTGTTGCAGCTGCTGGGCATGCCGTTCCGACGCGAGTCGGAAGCGGCCGGTGCCGCCTAAGGCGGACAGAGATCCTTTTGAGCATTTTGAACTTTGAATGGGTAGAAACCGGTGGCTCACAAATCCAAAATTGCAAAGGCGAATCGCGTACCGAAGTTTTCGACCCGTCGCGAGTGTCGCTGTGGACTGTGCGGCCGGCCCCGCGCCGTGTATCGCAAATTCGGGATCTGCCGCATCTGCTTCCGCAAGCTGGCAGATCAAGGCCTGATCCCTGGTGTTCGCAAGGCGAGTTGGTAGAGGAAACCAGACTGATATGATGACCGACCCCGTCGCCGATATGTTGACCCGCATTCGAAACGCGGTCCGTGTGGAACGGCCCCACGTCGACATGCCGATGTCCAAGGTCAAGTGTGGCCTGGCCGAAGTGCTGAAGCGCGAAGGGTACATCTGGGACTGGAAGAAGATTGAACTCCAGCCGGTGTCCCATCTACGCCTGGAACTCAAGTACGGACCCAATGGCGAACGCGTCATCCGGCGCGTTCGGCGGGTCAGCAAACCGGGCCGGCGTGTCTATAGCCGAGCCAAGGACTTGCGTCCCGTGCTCAACGGCCTGGGAATCTCCGTAATCAGCACCAGCCGCGGCGTGATTAGCGACCGCGAGGCCCGCCAGCGCAATCTGGGGGGTGAGGTTCTGTGCGAGGTCTGGTAAGCGAAAACAACCGGGTGCACCGTAGGATTCACCAGAAAGTAAGCGTCCATGTCACGAATCGGTAAGAAACCCATCGCCATCCCGGACGGCGTCCAGGTCGCCATCGACGGACAAACGGTGGACATCACGGGACCGAAGGGCAAACTGCAGCAGCGGTGCCGCCCCGAGGTTCTCGTCCGGTTGAACGAAGCCGAGCGGCAACTCGTGGTGGAAGCCCCCAACGACGAACGGACCACCCGGGCTTTCCACGGGCTGACCCGCGCGCTGCTGCAAAACATGGTGACCGGAGTCACCCAGGGATACGAAAAGAAGCTGGAAATCGTCGGCGTCGGATACCTCGCCTCGATCCAGGGCGATACCCTTTCGCTCCGCGTCGGCTATGCCAACGAAGTCCACAAAAAGGTCCCCACGGGGTTGACCGTGACCTGCCCCGACCAAACACATGTCCTCGTGCAGGGCTGCGATAAACAACAGGTCGGCGAATTCGCCGCCGAAGTCCGCTCGATCCGAAAACCCGAACCGTACAAGGGCAAGGGCATCCGGTACGATGGCGAGTACGTCAAGATCAAACCGGGTAAGGCAGCCACCTAGTCGGCCAGCCGGTCCCTCCCCCTCGAATTCATCGTCCGATCATTTTTTGTCAAGGATCCTTCCGCTGTGAACCACGAAAAGGCCGTCCGCCAGCAACGCATTCGCCGCCGATTTCGCGTTCGCAAGAGCCTTCACGGAACTCCCGAACGGCCGCGGCTGAGCGTACATCGGACTCACAAGCATTTATACTGCCAGGTCATTGACGACAGCCAGGGAAAGACGCTGGTTTCCGCCAGCACCATGGATAAAGACCTGCGATCGCAAATCCGCAATGGCGGAAACTGCGACGCCGCGAAACTGGTCGGACAAGCGATCGCCGAACGGTCGCTCGCGGCCGGAATCCAATCGCTGTGCCTGGACCGTGGCTGCTTCAAGTACCACGGGCGCGTGGCGACCCTGGCCGAAGCCGTACGCACAGGCGGCGTTTCCGTATAACAAAACACAATCCAACGATTCCCTCGGATCCTCGCAAACCCAGTAACGGCAACTCGAGGCCGGGCAGCAAACAACCACCACCGAACAATTCCCCTCGCACTTGGGAGCACAGACAGTGGCCTCAGCCAGCCGATCCGCAGGCGCGGACAAAGACACCACTCGTGGTGCCTACGAGGAACGAGTCGTCAAGATCAAGCGTTGTGCGGCCGTCGTCAAAGGCGGACGCCGATTCAGCTTTGCCGCGATGGTCGTCGTCGGTGACCGGGAAGGTCGCGTCGGCTGGGGCTATGGGAAAGCGAATGAAGTTCCCCCCAGCGTCGAGAAAGCGGTGAAGCAGGCCACGCGCAGCATGGTCCGAGTGCCGATCGAACAGGGAACGATCCCACATGTCGTCAAAGGACGCTTCGGCGCCGCCCGCGTGCTGCTGGTCCCCGCCGGACCCGGTACCGGTGTGATCGCCGGCGCGGCCGTCCGAGCGGTCTGCGAAGCCGCCGGCATCCACGATATTCTCACCAAGAGCTTCGGGTCCAACAATCCGGTGCTGCTGGTCAAGGCAACCCTCGACGCCCTCGAACAGTTGCGCACCCAACAGGAAGTGGAAGTCCTCCGCGGAGTCTCGCTGTCATGAAGCTCAACGAAGTTCACCAGGGAATCACGAAGCACCGCAAACGTCGGCGGATCGGGCGGGGCATCGGGTCCGGACACGGCAAAACGGCCGGTCGCGGACACAAGGGACAAGGCTCCCGCGCGGGCTGGTCGCGGCACCCCACCTTCCAGGGCGGCGGCATGCCGCTCGTGCGACGCGTCCCCAAACGAGGCTTCAACAACAAGTGGGCCGTCGTCGTCGCCGTCGTCAACGTGGAAGATCTGGAAGCTCACTTCCAGGCCGGCGATGCCGTGACACCCCACGCCCTCGAACAGACCCCGTTGCTGGGACACCGCTACGATGAAGTCAAGATTCTCGGCAACGGAGAACTCACCAAGAAATTGACCGTTTCGGCGCACCGCTTCAGCGCTTCGGCCGTGCAGAAGATCGAGCAGGCCGGCGGGGAAGTCGTGCGGCTGCCGGGCCCAACCCCGGTGGAGGTCCGAAAGAAACAGCAAAAATCGCAGGCCACCAGTTCCTGACCGCTGCCCCCCGGTTTGGCCCGTAAAGAAGGATCGGCGATTCGTTCGTCCCCATCGTGCGGACCCGGCACCCCGCCAAACCATCGGACGGCCAGGAGCTGATGGGGAACCACTCAAGATCCACCGAGGAACCGCTCTGAGCTTCGCTCCGCCGAAATCGGGCTGTCCTCGCCCCATACCCCGGGGTTATTCTTGAGTCCTCCGGAGTCCATCGCTGGAAACCATCGCCAGGGAACGCGCGCATGCTTGAGAAACTGCGGATCGTCTTCACCATCCCCGAACTGCGGCACAAGATTTTCTTGACGCTCCTGCTACTGGCGATCTACCGGATCGGATGGCAAATCACCCTGCCAATGATCGATCAGGCGGGGATCGAACAGGCCTCTGGCCAGACCGGCGGTGGACTGGGCGCGATGGTCGAGTACGCCGCGGTCTTCAGCGCCAGCAATTTGCGACAGGCCACCATCTTCGGCTTGGGCATCATGCCCTACATCTCCGCCTCAATTATCTTCCAGCTGCTCGGTAGTGTATGGAAACCGATCGAGGAACTGCAGAAGGAAGGAGAGACGGGGCGAAAGAAGATCAATGAGTACACGCGGTATGTGACCGTCTTGCTCTGCCTCGTGCAAAGCTGGTTCTACGTCAAGCTCTACGTCATGGGGGTCGACTCAACCGGTCAGGCCTCGCTGCTCAACACCGATTTCATCAATCCCGCGACAGGGAATCTGTTCTTTGGCTGGCAGATCTGTGCCGTGCTGACGATGACCTGTGGAACCATCTTCCTGATGTGGCTGGGCGAACAGATTGACGAGTACGGGATCGGCAACGGGATTAGCCTGTTGATCATGGCCGGCATCCTCGCGCAAATGCCCGGTGCCGCATGGAACCTCTGGCAGAACTCGGAACGCCAGTTGACCGGATTCGGTAGCGGAAAAGTCGGCGTCGAGACGCTCGTAGTGCTCGCCTGCCTGTTCGTCGCGGTCGTCGTCGGTGTCGTGTTCATCACGCTCGGACAACGCCGCATCCCGACGCAAAGCGCGAAGCACGTCAAGGGTCGGCGCGTCTATGGCGGTCAACGACAATACCTGCCGCTGCGGATTAATCAGGCCGGCGTGATGCCGATCATCTTCGCCAGCAGCTTATTGATGTTCCCTCAGATCATCTTCGGAACGCTGGCCAGGCCGGATAAATTCGGCAAATTCGGCGAATTCATGGTCGGACTGACGAGTGCTTTCGGCAGCGGTTCGTTCCTTTACAACCTGCTGTACGTCGCGATGATCTACTTCTTCTGCTACTTCTGGACGGCCATCACCTTCAACCCCAAGGACATGGCCGACAACTTGAAGAACTACGGAACATTCATTCCGGGGTACCGCCCCGGCAAACGGACGGCCGACTACCTGGAACGAGTGATGGTACGGATCACGTACGTCGGCGCCGGTTTTCTGGCGCTCGTTGCGATCATCCCGACGATGATCTCCAGCTCGTTGGGCGTGGACTTCACCGTGGCCAGTTTCTACGGGGGCACCGGTCTGCTGATTGCCGTCAGCGTTGCGTTCGATCTGGTGCAGAAAATCGACAGTCACTTGGTAATGCGGAACTATCCGGGCCTGCTGGAAGGCTGATCCGCCTTCGCTCGCAGTGTCATTGTCATTGGCCGTGAAAAGGGAACTCCCCATCCCTTCCCGCCACTTCCGCCAGAGAGGATGCAGACATGCACGTGATCTTCGTGGGACCGCCCGGCGTTGGTAAGGGAACTCAGGCAAATCGTCTGGTGGGCGATTTGGAGGTGGTTCATCTTTCGACCGGTGAGATTCTGCGCGCCGCGATGAAAGAGGAATCGCCGCTCGGTGTGGAAGCACGCCAGTACGTGGAAGCGGGCAAACTGGTTCCCGACCGGCTGATCGTCAATATGATTGGCGATCGACTGAATCGGCCCGATTGCGAAAATGGATGGCTGCTGGACGGTTTCCCCCGAACCGTGGATCAGGCACGAGCACTCGACGAATTACTCGCCGAGCAGAGTCGCCGGATCGACGTCGTGTTGGCTCTGGTCGCGCCGGTGGAGGAACTCAAACAGCGACTGCTGAAGCGGGCCGAATTGGAAGGCCGGTCAGACGACAATCCGACGACGATCGCCCAGCGACTGACCGTGTACGAAGAACAAACCGCACCGGTGCTGGACTATTATCGCCGCCAGTCACTTCTGCGGGAAATCGACGGTCTCGGGACGCCCGACGAGGTCTTCGAGCGGGTCAGTCAAACCATCCGCAGCAGTTCCGAGCAGGCCTGATCGGACGTCGACCACGAGATCTTCCCGGTGCTGAATCTTCGTTCTCCACGCGAAATCGCGCGCATGCGTCGAGCGGGGCTCCTGGTGTGGCAGGCTCACCAGGCCGTTGCCGATCGGATTCGGCCGGGTGTCACCACAGGCGAATTGGACGCCGCGGTAGAAGCGGTTTTTGCGCGGGCCGGTGCGATCCCGCTGTTCAAAGGAGTCCCCGGGAAGGTTCCCTTCCCGGCCGTCACCTGTACGTCCGTCAATCAGGAAGTCGTTCACGGTATTCCGGGTGATCGCGTGCTGCAGGTGGGCGACATCGTCAGCGTGGACACCGGATGCCGACTCGAGGGTTGGTGTGGCGACGCCGCTGTCACCCACGCCGTCGGGCCCGTCGCACCTCCCGTCCAACGCCTGCTGGACGTGACCCGCGCAACGTTGGACTTGGCGATCCAACAGCTCGGCATCTGCCAGCGCCTGGAGCGAGGTGGCGCGGCAGATGCAACAGCATGTCGAGTCGGCGGGGTTCTCGGTCGTCGAGCAGTTCGTGGGTCACGGAATCGGACGCGAGATGCACGAACCGCCCCAGGTTCCCAATTTCTGCACCGCAGCACTGCTCCGCAAAGGCGACTTTTCGCTCCGCCCGGGGCTGGTCCTGGCCATCGAACCGATGGTCAACCTCGGCGGCAAGCAGGTCCGCTGCCGAGACGATCACTGGACCCAAGTCACCGCGGACGGACAGCCGAGTGCTCACTTCGAACACACCGTGGCGCCTCACCGCCGACGGACCACGGCGGTTGACCGGTCCACCCGAAGCGGACGAGGAACTGCCGCCGTAAGGCCGGCCGCGGCCCGTCCTGCGGCGTGGAACGCCGGTTTCGAAGTTGCGCGTTCGACACCGATCCCAACCCGAAGCGTAAGCAAGGGAACACGAACGTTACGATCTCCTTCGCTGACGCTTCGGGTTAGGATTTCGCGGGCATTCCGCACATCGGAGAGGGAAATTCGGAAATGTGCACTTCAAGGCTGACGCTTCGGGTTAGGATTTCGCGGGCTTTCCGCACAACGGAAGAGGGGAAATCGGGAAATGCGCAGACTTCAAAAAGCGCCGGCCCGCTCACCCGCCCGCCCGGGAGAGTCTCCCCTGACCTACCCGGCAAAGAGGAGATCGGAAAGCGGCAAAAGGGGGCTTTTCGCCAACGAGGCGGTTTCCTATACTCGGGGGTTTCCTGTCGACAGGTTTCGCGATCAGGGTCAAGGTCTCGCCATGAAGGTTCGTGCCAGCGTCAAGCGGATATGTGAACACTGCAAGGTCGTCCGACGTCGAGGTCGGGTCTACGTGATCTGCAGCAACCCTCGTCACAAGCAGCGACAGGGTTAGCGCGCACCGCGCGGCAGCGCGGGATCCGGAAGCGCATGAGCGGAATGGTCATCGAGCAGCCAGGGAAACGCCCTGGACTTCGGCGTGAACTGCCCGGGACCGCGAATCCATTACGTATGCGGAGTTCGACCAGATGCCACGTATTTTGGGTGTGGATATCCCCAACGATCGACCCACGTCTGTCTCACTGACGTACCTCTACGGCGTGGGCCCGAAAACAGCTCGAGAATTGTGCCAAAAGGCCGGGGTCGACCCGGTCAAGCGGGCCCGAGAGTTGGCCGAGGACGAGTTGGGCCGGTTGGCGGCGTTGCTGGAACGGGATTACGTCGTGGAAGGTCCGCTGCGACGTCAAACGGCGCAGAATATTACGCGTCTGCGAGACATCAGCAGTTATCGGGGCATCCGGCATCGTCGCGGCCTGCCGGTGCGAGGCCAGCGGACGCGAACCAACGCGCGGACGCGGAAGGGTCCCAAGAAGACCGTGGCAGGAAAGAAGGGCGTCAAGGACCTGCGGTAGTTCGAGATGCCGGGACTGCAGCGCGGCCATACAGCCCGCGAAAACTCCCGGCGCAACACTCGCCCACCGAGGCAAGACATCACGTCAATTCGGTGAGCGGGGAGTTTTCCTCCAGGAGGCACCGGTTGCCTCGAATCGGTATCAGACACGAGTGATTCGGTAAGTAGTACGTTTCGGGAGAGCAATTCGTCGTGGCCAAAGGTAAGAAACGCAGAACGCGTCGGAATGTGACGGTCGGAATCGCCTACATCACGGCGACCTTCAACAATACGACCGTGACCATCACCGACACCAAGGGAGACACTCTCTGCTGGGCCAGCGCCGGCACGTGTGGCTTCAAGGGGAGTCGCAAGAGCACCCCGTTCGCCGGCCAATGCGCCGCCCAACAGGCTGCTGAAAAGGCGGTGAAATTCGGCGTCAAAGATGTCGATGTGAGGGTCAAAGGGCCCGGTTCCGGACGGGAAAGCGCCATCACGGCACTGCAGTCCGCCGGCCTGAACGTCAAGTCATTGGAAGATTGCACTCCCATTCCGCATAACGGCTGTCGCCCGCGGAAGAAACGCCGCGTCTAGTCCCCGGACAGGCGGATCCGGAACCGTCGACATTCCAACTGCCAGCGGCAGCACGATCTGTCAGTTGGACGAGGGATTCACTGAGCGGATTTTGAAATCTCAACGGAGGCTACAATGCATATTCGGTGGCGCGGTCTGGAACTACCCAGCGTCGTAAACTGCGACGCGGAAACGCTCACCCCGACCTTTGGTTGCTTCTACGCGGAACCGTTCGAGCGCGGCTTCGGCTCCACCATTGGCAACAGCATGCGACGGATCCTGCTCTCCAGCCTCGAAGGTTCGGCTGTGACGCAGATCAAGATTCGGGGAGCGCAGCACGAGTTCACAACGATCCCCGGCGTACTGGAGGATGTCACGGACATCGTCCTGAACGTGAAGTCGTTGGTCGTCAAGAAACACACGCCCGAAACGCGCGTGGTCACGATCGAAAAGAGCACCGCTGGCCCGATCACCGGTGCCGACGTGCTGACCGACGCGGATGTCGAGGTCATCAATAAGGATCTCGTGATCGCCACGCTGACCGACGACCAACCGTTCTTCATGGAAATGGTCGTGGAGAACGGCCGCGGTTACATTCCGGCCAGTGAGCACAGCACGACGGAACACGAAATTGGCGTGATTCCGATCGACGCGGTCTTCAGCCCCGTGACACGGGTCCGCTACGAAGTGGAAGAGACCCGGGTCGGGCAGAAGACGAACTATGACAAGCTGACGATCGACATCTGGACCAATGGTTCGATCGAGCCCGAGATGGCTCTGGTAGAATCAGCCAAGATCCTCCGCAAGCATCTGAATCCCTTCGTACAGTATTCGCAGCTCGGCCCCAAGGTGCATTCGCCCAGTCGCGGCGGCGCGGGCCTGGACGCGGTACTCGAAGGGAAGCTGAGTTTGAGTCTCGCCGAACTGAAGCTTTCGGTCCGGGCGGGAAACTGCCTCGAATCCGAAGGAATTACCACGGTCCGAGATCTCGTGCAAATGTCGGAAGATCAGCTGCTGGAAGTGCGCAATTTCGGTGACACCACTCTGAACGAGGTGCGTGATCGTTTGACCGAGATGGGCCTCCGACTCGGCATGCGTGTCCCCGCGGCCCGCTGACCACGATTCGCCCCCCCGGTAAGACCTCAGAAATACATTCCCCCCTTTTTCAGCGGATAGATCGATGCGACATCGTAAGATAGGCCGTCGTCTCGGCAGGAGCGCCAGTCACCGCAAAGCCATGTTGCGGAATCTGGCCAGTAGTCTCTTCCTGACCGAGCGAGACGCCGAACTGGATCCGAACCCTCCCAAGATCAAGGGTCGGGTTGTCACCACACTGCAGAAAGCCAAAGAGGTCCGACCGCTCGTCGAACGGTGCATCACAATCGCCCGCCGCTCGCTCGTTCATGCGCAAGAGGCCGAACAATTTGCCACGACGGCGGAACGCGGATCGGAGCAGTGGAAGGCCTGGCGGTCCGGACCGGACTGGCAGAAATGGAATCAGGCGGTGAGCCCCGCGCTGGCGGCGCGGCGGCGTGTGTTGCGGCTGCTGGGCGACCAACAAGCGGTCCAGGTGCTATTCGATGAGATCGCGCCTCGATTTGCTGATCGGCCGGGCGGTTACACCCGCGTGCTGAAACTGGCCACGCCGCGGCTGGGCGATGCCGGCGCGCGGGCGATCCTGGAGTTCGTCGGACAGCACGATCGCGTCGCCCAGACGGCGACCCGACCCGCCTTTGAGGATGATCAGCCGTCCCCCGCCGAGACGGATGAGGCAACGGCCGACAGCGAATCCTAAAGCGCAAGGCATGGATGCGACCGGGTTCAATTTCACTCGCCAGATGCGGCGGCTGATCGAAGATATCGTGCAGCGGCTGCCAGAACTGGCCCACATCGACCTGCCGCGGGTCGCGATCTCGTTTGCCCAGGCACGGAAACGATCCACCGCCGGGATCCATGCTTCGCTCACACCGATGCGATTTCACGGTGGTCAATTGACCACGAAGCGGCGTGGTCAATCGTTTCAGGTCCAACGTCTATTCGATCCCGGCGGACAGGAAATCCTCTACATCCTGACCTTCTATCTGCCTCGCTTCCAGGACGTCGACCGGAATGAAAAACTCGTGACGATTCTACACGAGTTGTGGCACATCAGTCCCCAGTTCGACGGTGACATTCGCCGCCACGGAGGTCGCTGTTTTGCGCATACACATTCGCAGCAACAGTATGACGCCGGAATGCAGAAGCTGGTCGACCGATGGATTGCTGCCGAGCCACCGCGCGAATTGTACGCCTTCCTCGAGCTGGATTTTCGGCAACTGCATGAAAAGTTCGGGCGTGTCTACGGGACGAAGATTCCACAACCGAAGTTGCTGCCGTGTATCTGACCGGACACGGTCTCACCGCCCCAGCTCGTCGGCCAACTCCGGCGCCTGATAGATCTTCTGCAACGTTTCTCGAATGGCACTTGAATGCACGGCCACTGCTCGCGCCACCTCGTCCGAGTAGAGATAGTCCGCGGTGAGCGACTGAATGTTGCCGTCGAAAATCACGCCGACCAGTTCCGCCGCGCGGTTGAAGACCGGGCTGCCGGAATTCCCACCGATGATATCGGCGGTGCAGACAAAATTGAGGGGTGTCGTCAGATCGAGTTGTTCGCGATGCGTGTGCCAGGATGACGGCAGAATCCAGGGGTCCTTCGCGCCGTGCCGTACCTCATGCTCGAACGCGCCACCGAGCGTCGTCCAGGGCGCGATCACGCGACCTTCCTCCGTATACCCGCGCACCGTTCCCAGCGCGAGTCGCAGCGTGAAGGTCGCATCGGGATAGGTCGAGGTACCTTCCACAGCGACCTGCGCTTCGGTGACCTGCGCATAGGCCTGTCGTTCCCGTTCATCCAGTTCTTCCTGGATCTCCCGCAATCGCCGGTATTCCGGTTCCATCTGCCGCGCCAGACGGATCAGCGGGTCGGTGGATTCCTGAACGGCCGCCCGACCGCCTTTCGCCAGGCGTCGACGAACGGCCACGTCGGCCAGTTGGCTGCCGCCGATCCACTCGGCCGCGCAGTCGCGCGGCCCGCGATCCCCCAGGACACGTTGCACCAGGGGATCGTCGCCGCCGCGCAGCTCCACCCAGCGGGCGAGGGAATCTGCCAACTGGACGCGTTCCAGATCGGCGTAGATCGGCGCGGGTGAAAACAGTTGCTGCTCCAGCGATTCGCGGGCCGAATCGCGGAATTCGCGGAGACGTTCTTCACTCGGCTTCTGATCTTCGGTGGCCATCAGGTTGAGGGTTTCGGCGAGGCTGTACAGACGGGACCGGAAGCTGGCGGTCTGCCCCAGCAACTCGGCACGCCGCTTCTGCGTTTCCGCAATCGACTGCCACGCTTCCGCCAGTTGGCGCAGAGCGGTGTCTTCCTGCAGTCGCCGTAGCAGTTCCTCTTCGCGCTGTTGTTTTGCCGCGAGGAACGCCGGCTTCTGCAGCCCTTGCAGCATGCCGGTGTATGCCTTGCGTGAGTTCTGAATCCCGAACAGTTCGTCGCGCGCTCGCCGCTGCTGTTCCTCGCCTTCGTAGCTGTACTGCTGCAACAAGATTTCGTTGCGTCGCAGGTAGTCCAGCACATACGGCAGGCGGTGGTCACGCAGGAACTTGAGTGCTGCCAAGGTGAACATTCGCTGTGTCCGGCCGGGGTTCCCGGAGACGAACACGAGTTCCTCGTCTGCCGCTCCGCGCGAGAAAACCGAAAGAAGTTCTCGATCTGGGCCGGTTGCCCCTCTTCGTAGACGCGAAACAGCGCGACATCCAGGCAGTACCGCGGATACTCGAAGTTGTCCGGATCGCCACCGAAGAAAGCGGTTGCGGTTTCCGGCGCCCAGACCAGGCGCACATCCGTGTACTTCCTGTAACGATACAAGTGATACCGCGCTCCACCGTACAACGTGACGACGTCACTGCGCAATCCGGTCTCGTCCAGCGATTCCTTTTCAATCTGCGCCATCACCTTCCGCCGTGCTCGAAATGCATCGGCAGGCTCCATCGAATCGGTGACAGCGGCCGCCACTCGCTCCGTAACGTCCTCGATCGAAACCAGTTGATTCAATTCCAGATCCGGCGCTGGAACTTCGTCGGCGGAACGTTTCGCAAGGAAGCCATCTCGCAGGTAGTTCTGCTCCGGCGTGGAGATCTTCTGCAAAGTATCCGAAGCCACGTGATGGTTTGTCAGTACGAGCCCGGTGCTGGAAACAAAGGAAGCCGATCCACCAGAATTGAAACGGACCGAAGAGAGCATCACCTGGCGTACCCACGCATCGTCCGGTTCAAAGCCGTATTTGCTGCGCAGATAATCCCGGGGCAGGTCGTTAAACAACCACATCCCTTCATCCGCGGAGGCAAGCGAGCTGCAGGAGCAAACCAGGAGGAACGGCATCCAACAGGTTCGGTAGCTGTGCATTAACATGGAAACCTTTCTGCAGAATCGCTCAATAACGACAAGGAACGGAAGCATCTCGAGAATCCGTGGCCTACCCCACGGAGGCAGCCGACGGTCCGAAGACCGGGGAAGAAACGACTCCCAGCCTCCCGCTTGCTTTGCCGGATCGTAACAGATCACGCGTGGGGAGGAAACGACCGCGCCGAACCCCGTTTCCTGGCGGTCGGCTCGGCGGCGGCCGAACCACAGCGGGTTTCGTGCAACAGACGGCTGCGAGACTTGCCGACGCGTCGAACGGGCAGCTATACTCGCAATATGCGGCGGGGTTCACTTTCTGCCTCGGGCCGATTCGGATTCGGTCGCGAACCTCCAACGACCGCCACTCCCTCCTGGAACCGTACGCTTTCCCACACGCGGCCGACATGCCGTCTGGCTGCGCAGTTTTGCTCGAATCGTCGCCGCCGCGATCTCGCAACTTGACGCATCGCGAAAGCACGGCCGAACGGCACGAATGTCCCAACCATCGAATCCAAAAACGCTTTACCGAGCGTCACCAGTGGCCGCTCGGCCACTCGCCGCGGCTCGGCGTGCCTTACCCGTTGGGGGAATCCTCCTGGTCGGCCTCGCCGTCTATTTTGGCAGTCACCAGCTCCTCCAACATCGTGCGGCGCCCGATGACGCGCACGTGTCAGCCGAAGCACCGTCCGCAGATGTGCCGCTGATTGTGACCCTGACTCCCGCGAAACAGGCGGCCGCCGGGATCGAAGTGGTTTCCGTCGAGCGGCGGGAACTCCAGGCGATCCGCACGGTTCCGGGGACGCTGCAATATGATGCGACGCAATACCTGCAACTGCGATCGCCCGTGGAATGTGTCGTCGTGGAAGTTGCGGTGTCGACCGGTCAATGGGTCCAACAGGGGCAGCAGCTGGCGCGCTTGACCAGCGAACAGGTGGGCTTGCGCGCAATCAGGTCAAGAAGTGTGAAGCCGATTTGCGAATTGCGCAGCTGCAGCATGAATGGGCGACCCGAACGCACGAGAATTTGACGGAGCTGCTGAA
Organism: uncultured Planctomycetaceae bacterium; assembly: GCA_963776055.1. Taxonomy (GTDB): domain Bacteria; phylum Planctomycetota; class Planctomycetia; order Pirellulales; family Pirellulaceae; genus CAVZLD01. The sequence goes on from CAVZLD010000005.1 coordinate 100,535, forward strand.
TAATCTGAAAGAGAATCCGACGATTGCCGATTTGGAAGCTCGGTTTGACGGAAAGCTGCTCGGCGAACATCGTGACGAACTGATCTCAACCTACTCGCAATTTGTCCTGGCCCGCAGCGTGGCCGACCGCACCCGCGCGCTCGGAGAGAAAGGGGTGGTCAGCGGACGCACATGGGAGGAACGGGCCAGCCAGCGGGAGATCACGGCGGCAGCGTTCAACGCGGCCTGCGAACAATCGGAATTTGAGAGTCGCCATCAACGGGAAGTCTCCGTCGCGGAGATGGATGTCGCCGAGCGGGCGTTAGCCGTAAGTCGCGAGCGGTTGTCCGTCCTACTGGGCCCCCACGGCAAGGAAGAGTCAAAAAGCGAGGGCAGTGAGTTCGTGTTGACCGCACCCTTTGCTGGTCGAGTAGAAGAGCTGTCGCTGGTCGAAGCCGCCCGGTTTGCCGAGGGCGACTCGATGGCGGTGTTGGCCGACACGCGCCGACTCTGGGTCGCCGCGCAGATTCATCAACGAGACTGGAGTTCCTTGAAGGTCGCCACCGGAGAAACGCTGACCGTGACCGTGCCGGCGTCGCCTGACCGGCAATTCACGGCGGAGGTGCGATTCGTGGGATCGAGCGTCTCTCCCACCACGCTGGCATTGCCGCTGGTCGCCGAGCTGGACAACCCGGAGCTCTTGTTCCATCCCGGGATGTTTGTCTGGGTCGCCGTGCCCGTGACGGAGTCTCGCACGGCGGTCTCGGTCCCGGTTTCGGCCGTGCAGTACCAAGAAGGCAAGCCGTTCGTGTTTGTCGAGGACGGCCCGCGGACTTTCCGACGCGTCGAAATCTCCGCGGGAATCTCCACACCCGCCTGGATTGAGATCACGGCAGGTCTTGAAGAAGGGTCGCGCGTCGTGGCGCAAGGAGCCTTTCATTTGAAATCCGAACTGATGTTGGAACAGGAAGAAGGTTAGGGCACCGGCCGCCATGTTGTCGCGTCTGATCGATTTCTGTCTGAACAACCAACTCCTGGTGCTGATCCTCGTGCTGTTGATGGCGATTGCCGGGATCTACAGTGCTTCGACGATCCCGATCGATGCCATCCCGGATATGACCAATATCCAGGTGCAGGTGATTACGGAAGCCGGATCGTTATCGCCCGTGGAGGTCGAACGGTACATCACCTATCCGATCGAAACGACGATGGGCGGTCTGCCGAACATCGAGGAATTGCGGAGTATCTCGAAGCTGGGCCTGTCGGTCGTTACGATCGTCTTTCGAGAAGACACCGACATCTATCACGCTCGGTACCTGGTCCAGGAGCGACTGGCGGCGGCCAAGACGGCCGTGGGAGACTACGGCGATCCGGAGATCGGTGCCCTGTCCACGGCGCTCGGCGAGATCCTGCAATTCGAAGTGCGCGGTCGTCGCCACTCCCCGATGAAGCTGCGAGAGATCCTGGACTGGGAGATTGCGCCGCGCTTGCGAGAAACCCCCGGCGTCACCGAAGTCAATTCGCACGGCGGTTTCTACAAGACGTTTGAAGTCCAGGTCGATCCGAACTGTCTGGTCGATTTTGGCCTTTCGGTAACCGACGTGATTGACGCGTTGGATCGCACCAACGCCAACGCGGGGGGCGGCTACATCGTGCACTTTGGCGAGCAGCGATTCATCCGCGGGGAAGCGCTGTTGCGCACGACCGCGGATATCGAACAGGTCGTGGTTCGCAGCCAGTCGGGAGGAGTCCCGGTGCTGATCCGTGACATCGGTCAGGTGCGCATCGCCCCGCTAACACGACAAGGCGTGGTCACAAGGGATGGTCGCGGTGAGATTGTGACGGGGATGGTCATGATGCTGCGGGGGGAGAACTCTCGCCGGGTCGTGCAGGCGGCCAAGCAGCGGCTGGACGAAATCCGCGCGACACTGCCGCGCGGCGTAGATGTCGAAATCATCTACGATCGCTCCCACCTGATTTCTCGCACACTGGACACCGTGCTGACGAACCTGCTCGAGGGCGGCTTGTTGGTGATTCTCGTGCTGTTCCTGCTCCTGGGTAACATCCGAGCCGGATTGATCGTCGCCTTGGCGATTCCCCTGTCGATGCTGTTCGCTACGAACATGATGGCAATCTCGGGCATCAGTGCGAGCTTGATGAGTCTCGGAGCGATTGATTTCGGTTTGATCGTCGATAGTTCCGTGATCATGGTCGAAAACTGCATGCGGCAGATCTCAAACCGGGGCGGCCGCGCCCCTCACTGGACGATCGTACGCGACGCGGCCGTCGAGGTCCGCAAACCGACGCTATTCGGCGAATTGATCATTGCCGTCGTCTACTTGCCGATCCTGGCGCTGCAGGGCACCGAAGGCAAACTTTTCCGACCGATGGCCCTGACCGTGCTGTTTGCCCTTGCCGGCTCGCTCATCCTCTCCCTGACCCTCATGCCGGTGCTCGCTTCGCTTGCTCTGCCACATCGACTCGAAGAACAGGAAGTCTGGCTCGTTCGCGTGATCAAGCGGATCTATCATCCGTTGATTGCGCGAACCATCCGACACCCGCTGCTGACCGTCGGGCTCACGCTGTCCGTAGTCGCCATCAGCATTCCGGTAGCCTGGAATCTGGGTGCTGAGTTCATGCCGCGGCTGGACGAAGGAGATCTGCTGGTCGAAGCGGTCCGGTTGCCAAGTGCCTCGCTGGAAGATGCGGTGCCGATGTCGACGCAGATCGAAACAATCCTTTTGGGTTTCCCGGAGGTCAAAACGGTATTCTGCAAGACGGGGCGTCCGGAGATCGCCAATGACGTGATGGGCGTTCATCAGTCCGATGTCTGGGTGATGCTGCAGCCCCGTTCCGAGTGGCCCGAGGACATTACGCGGGAGGCGTTGATCGAACAGATGTCGCAGCAACTCACGTCCCAGGTGCCCGGGGTCGCTTTCGGTTTCACACAACCGATTGAGATGCGTGTCGATGAACTGGTGGCGGGTGTGAAGGCAGATGTCGCCGTGCTGCTGTACGGAGACGACATGGATATGCTGGGGCAGACGGGGAAGGAGATTGAGCGAGTATTGCGCGAAATTCCCGGCGCGGCCGATGTGAAAGCCGATTATCAGGCGAACATCCCCACCTTGACGATTGCCGCGCGACCCGACCAGTTGGCACGACACGGAATCGAAGCGATCGACGTGATGGATACCGTCTCGTCGATCGGCGGCCACGCGGTTGGTCAGATCTACGAAGGTCGCGCCCGTTTCCCGATGATGGTCCGACTGCCGGAAACATGGCGGCAGGACGCGGAGTTGCTGGAGCGGGTTCCGGTGAAGCAGGTCGACCACCAGCCGATCACGTTGGGCGAAGTCTGTGACATTCGGTTGGAAGAATCGCCGCCGGGGATTGAGCACGAGGCGGGTCGGCGGCGCACTTTTGTGCAGGTGAATGTCCGCAACCGTGATGTGGCGAGTTTTGTTCAGGAGGCGCAACGGCGTGTTCGAACCGACGTGGAATTGCCGCCCGGCTTTTCGCTGCAATGGGGCGGCGACTTCGAGAACTTGCGTTCTGCCAGTTGGCGTCTGGCGTTGATTACTCCGATTGTCCTGCTGTTGATCTGGATCCTGCTGTACACGTCCTTCAAATCGGTTCGGTTAGCGCTGTTGATCTTTCTGGCCGTGCCGTTGGCGGCTTCGGGAGGCATCTTTGCACTGGCCAGTCGTGGGCTGCCTTTCAGCATTTCGGCGGGAGTCGGCTTTGTCGCGCTGTTCGGCGTGGCCGTGTTGAACGGCTTGGTCTGGGTCAGTGGGGCGGAACATCTGCGAGTCGACGGGATGGCACCGCGGATCGCAGCTTACGAAACGGCTCTCGTTCGGCTGCGCCCGGTGTTGATGACGGCCCTGGTGGCCAGCTTGGGCTTCCTGCCGATGGCGTTGTCGACCTCGGCGGGAGCAGAAATACAGCGTCCGCTGGCCACCGTGGTGATCGGCGGCCTGGTGACCTCCACACTCCTCACAGCGCTCGTCGTCCCCGCGATTTACCCTTGGTTCGCACCCGGGCGCTCCACGGAATTCACCGGCGACAGTTTCGGCCGCGCGCACCCCGCCACCCCCGACATGGAATCCTGAGCACTCCACATCCGATCGTTCTCCCCCGACCCCCTGGGACGATCCTCCCCTTACGTCGTGGGACGGTCTTCCCAGACCGTCCCGTCACACAGTCTTCCAGACTGTGTCGCTACACTAACTTCCAGACTGTGTCGCCAAACTAACTTCCAAACAATACCGACCCTCACGCCTACCCCCCACTTTCACCAGAACCACCGCCATGTCCCCCATCCTACTGCTGCTGATCCTCCCCCTCCCATCGACGACTCCCTCCTGGACCGCTGCGGACGAGTTTCTGCTCGAGCCGCGGGAAAGTCAGGCTGCAGGTTGGCCGGCGGCGCAATCGGTGATGCGGCCGGGCGGCTACTGGTGGTGGCCTGGAAGCGCGGTGACGCGAGAGGATCTCACATGGAACCTCGAAACTTACCGGGCGGCGGGCTGGGGGAGTTTGAGTGCCATCGGGATTTACGGCGTGAGGGGTGAAGAGCACCGCTTTCTGGAGATATTTTCGCCGAAGTGGTTCGAGATGTTCGATCACGCGGTGCGTGAAGGCCACCGATTGGGCGTACACGTCGATCTCACTCCGTCGTCGGGTTGGCGCCTGGGCGGGCCGCATGTTACGGCCGAACATTCCGAGCGGTCATTCGGTGTGAAAGATGGCAACCTGCAGATCACGACTCGGTCGGACCGAGTGAAGCGTGCCGGTCCTGGCGGCGAGGGCATGTGCATCAATCCCTATTCACTCGCTGCGGTAAAGTTTCACTTTGACTGGTTTGGGAAACGCCTTGACGACAGTGGTGCGCTTGCACCGCGCGGCGTTGTACTACGATTCGTTTGAAAATCAGGGGAACTGGGCCCCGGAGCTGCCGGCTGCCTTTGCGAGCCTTCGCGGCTATGCACTGGAGGAACATCTCGACGCATTCGATGGCTCGGCCGAGGCGGATCGGGCGCGTCGAGTGCTCTGCGACTACCGGCAGACTCTCTCCGATCTGTTGCTGGAATGTGTCACGTACATTGCGGAATGGGGCGAGCACCGGGGAATCGGACTTCGCATGCAGGCTCACGGGGCGCCCGCCAATCTGCTCGACATGTACGCTCTCGCGAGCATCCCGGAAACGGAAGTGTTTGGGGCCAATCACTTCGCGATTCCCGGGTTTCGCCGCGAGCCACGTTGGTGTCGACCCGATCGGCACAGCGCTTTGGTCAACCGCTTTGCCTCGTCGGCAGCCCATGTTGCCGGCCGCGCACTCGTGGTTTCGGAGAGCTTCACCTGGCTACGGAATCACTACCACACCGCACTGTCCCACATCAAAGCGGAGACCGATCTACTGCTGCTGAACGGAATCAACGGAGTTTTTTACCACGGAACCTGCTTTTCCCCGAAAGAGACGGAGTGGCCTGGCTGGTTGTTTTATGCCTCCACTCAGGCGAACGCGCGAAACTCGATCTTTCGCGATATTCCCGCACTGAACGCGTACATCACTCGTTGCCAGAGTGTTTTGCAGGATGGCCAGCCGCACAACGATCTGCTGCTCTTCTGGCCGATCGACGATCTTTGGATGGCAGGCGGGAATCGGGAACGGCGGTTCTCGGTCCACGATGCCAGTTGGCTCGAAGGAACTTCCTGTGGCGATGCCGCGCAATGGATGATTGACCAAGGGTTCAGTTTCGACTTTGTATCGGATCAGCAACTGCAAGGTCTGTCGGTGCAGGACGGTGCGCTGCAGACGGCGAGCGGTACGTCCTACGAGACGATCCTGGTTCCCGCGGCACGGTGCATGCGTGTCGCGACCGCCGAACGTTTGGTCGAGTTGGCCCGCGAGGGCGCCACCGTGCTGGTGTGGAGACAATTGCCGGAGGAAGTACCGGGTTGGCATGAGCACGCACAGCGTGCGGTTGAACTGCAGACCATTCTGGGCGCCCTCGCGTTGCAAGATGGCGCAGCGAAGATCGGGCGTGGTCGCATCCTGCTGGGTGAGGACCTGGCCCAGCTTCTGGCAACCGCCGAGATTGCGCGGGAGTCGTTGGTCGATCACGATCTGCAGTACATTCGTCGTCGCCAACCTGGTCAGGTCACGTACTTTCTGGTGAACCATTCCGCGAAGCCGGTCAACGGATGGATTCGCGTGAACGCCCCCTGCCGTTCCGCCCTGCTGATGGATCCGATGACCGGACGGACGGGGAAGGCCCGGACCGATGGTCCGCCCAACCGCTCACGGCATTACCTGCAGATGGAACCCGGCGAGACACGTGTCTTGCGCGTGTTTGCGTCGCAAAATGTCGAACACGATTTCTGGCCGGTCCTACAGCCGGTGGGCGATCCGCAATCGATTCGGGGCACGTGGCAGGTGGAGTTTGTGGAGGGTGGTCCGGTCCTGCCGAACCGGTTCTCCACAGATCAGTTGCGGTCCTGGACGGAAGTGGGCGGCGACGAAGCCAAACGTTTTGCCGGCGACTTGCGCTATACGAACACGTTCGATCTCTCGACGCAGAATGCCGATCACTGGTTCCTCGACTTGGGCGACGTGCGGGAGAGCGCTCGCGTCTGGGTCAACGGCCAAGCGGCGGGCATCATCATCGCTCATCCGTTTCGAGTCGACATCTCGGCCCATGTGCGACCCGGCAAAAACCTGCTGGAGATCGAAGTCACCAACCTTTCCACGAACCGGATCCGCGACCTGGACCTTCGCCACGTGAATTGGAAGAAGTTCTACGATACGAATCTCGTCACACAGATGTACAAACCGTTCGATGCATCGGACTGGGATCTCAAGCCTTCCGGCCTACTCGGGCCGATCCGATTGGTCCCGATGAAGAACATGAGCACCATGCCGCGGTGAGGTCTCGGTCGCTGGGAAGGCATACCGTGGCGCGGCGTCTGCGTCCGTTTTGCCGCCAAAGAAGAACGAAGGGGAACGTGGGCAGCGCCGATTGTTCGGGGCTATTTCCCGAAGCGATACTCCACCCAGCCGGTGCGGCTTTCGCCCGGGGGACAGGTGAGCAGGTGCGCGACATCGTTTTGGTTGGCATCCGCAAGATTGTGTGCATCCGTTGAGCAGGTCTGGTTCTCGACACAGAAGAACGGTCGATCCGGCGTGTACACGACCAAGTGCGTGAACTCGCGACTGGCATGAAAGGTTACGCGCCGCTCGACATCGCGAAACTCGACGCTCGCTGGTCGCTCGGTTGACATGCCGAAGTAGACATCATCCAGCTCTCGGTCGGCCAGTGATGTGGGAAGCCGCAGGTCGTAGGGCGTCCCGACAAGCGGGATCAAGCGGCCGGTCGGCAGCAGTTGCTCGGATTCCATCCAATGGGATGCCGGTACTTGCAAGTAGGTCTCGGCCCGCGCTCCCTGATAGAGGAAATACGGGTGCAACCCGAACCCGAAGGGAACCGCTGTCGTTCCCGAATGATTGTCGACTTCGTAATCCCAGCGCACGCGCCGATCCGAAACGGTGATCTTGACGCGTAGCACGTGGTGCAACGGAAACTCTGTTCGCTGTGCGTCGAACGAGATCTCGGCTTGCAGCCACGCCTGATCTTGCGCGCTGCCGCTGTCGCACACTTGCCAAGCGGCACTGTGCACTAATCCATGAATGAAGTTCTCACCATTGTTCGGCGGGAATCGGAATTCCTGTCCCTGAAAACGGAAGCGTGCGCCGCGCACGCGATTGGGCGAGGGGTAGAGAATGGGTGTTCCGAAAGCGACGCCGCGCAATCGCTCCAATTGCTCCGGCACGCGCAGATACTCGACACCATCCACGCGAAGGGACAGCAGATTGCACCCGGCGTCCGGTACTACTTCGGCAACAGTGGATTTGTGTCGCAGCGAGAAAACCGACCAACCGGTTTCGGCGTCCGTCCGCTCTGCCACGTCGCCGGCCCACGCCGAGGAAATTCCGGCCAGCAACAGTAATGTTCCGCACAGCGAAAAGCGGAACGCGGCACACAACATGCGAAACATCGCACTTCCCCTTTGTCCGACGGAAAACTCGCTGGCCGGTCAGATCGTCGAACGTTGGCCGAACACAAACCAACGTCTTCGGGCCACCATGGGACCGAGGCCAGATGAGTCATCATATCAGGTTAACGGCCGGCCACGATTGCATGCCGGCCGCGGCCCGCGGGCATTCTGACTTGGAATCCATCATCCAGAAAGGTCAAAGCACAACGTCGCTACAGCCCGAGCCGGTACCGTAATCCGCGACGCCTTTTGCTCACTTTTGGAAAGGCTGGCATCGCGGGACGTCGTGTAGACGCGCACCGTTTCGTCAGACCTCAGATCACAGACTGCTTCCTGGGGAGACAGGTTCACCAGGACCACCGCAACCTGCCCGTCTGAACCTCGGTAGGCCGATGCCAGCAGGCCATCCACGGGAGACTGCTCTGGTTGGATCTCACATTTCAATCGGACCATGCCCGGCCGAACAAAACGCGAGTAATTGCCCAGGACCCACAGCAACTTGCTTTCGCGAACGACTCCGTCATGCATCAGGCTCTCGACATGACCTCCCATACGACCGGTGCTGCCTTTCGAGCCATCGTCCAAGTAAACCAATCCATCCTTGAAATCAACCTGCGTGATCGCAGTCCACCATTGCCACGAACGGGCGTGAGCTAGGGTCAAGTCGTGGTGAATGATGCGGGCAACGTACAAGGCGGTGTCCATCCCGAGATCGCGCCGGCCCCCGCCGCGGATCTCGCCGTTGCGTTGCAGAATGCAGTATTCGCTCATCCAGTACCCGAGAGAGGGATTCGCAGCCTGCAGAGCGTTTCGCATCATCTGACGGAATTCCACCTGTTTGTCGACGGGCCAAACCGAGTGGTAGCTGTGAGCGGAAATGGTCTTTTCCACATTGGGCAGGTCGCCAATGTAGAACGGCGATTCCTCGCTAAAGAAGAAGCGTGCCTGATCATCCCGTCCATCACCGGGCATGCCCAGAGCATCCATGGGCATCGCGGCATGTCCAATCGTTCCCGCCTCGCCGATGACAATTCGAGTGTTCAATCCTCTGGTTGAAAGTCCGTGAGACAAGTACCGAACCAATGCGTGAATCTCTTGATTCAGTGCTGGCGTACCCTCCTGCCCCGGACCATCCCAATTCCATTGAGGTTCGTTAATCGGACTCAGATAATCAAAACCAATGCCGTTTCGATCGAAATGATCCATTACGTCAACCAGGTACTTCGCATACTCGTCCATGCGGCCCGGCTTGACGTTAAGATGAACGTCCCCCTTGCTGGCGTAGCCTTTTCCGCTTTTGCTCAGGTGGACAGGCGGCGCGTTGGAAAACGCGAGAAACCGTTCCACCCCTCGATCGCGGGCTGCCCGCAGAAACCACTGCTGCCCGGCCAATTTGGACCAGTCATATTCTCCATCCGCATTTTGAAAGCATTCTCCTCGGCGCCAGGGATTGCCGATGTCCGAATCCTCTCCTTGTTCGGCCGTTCCAGCGCTCAGATAGAATCGCCAAAGCGATAAACCAATCCCTTGGGGATTCCCCTGGGCGTCACATTCCTGGCTGAACAGCAAATTGGCAATCCGCTTGCGCTTTTCCAGCGGCCAGTTCTTTCCCACAAACTGGCAACGCCAGGCATCCGACGCCCCGAAGCCATCGATCGTTTGGAACGTTACATCGGGATCGATATGAATTGCTAGTTCCTCCGTCGCCTGGAGGTCGTTGTTACGGGACAGAGGCAGCAAGATGCTCAACGCCAGCAGAAAGCGAAGTGCTTTCATGACAGTTATGTGGGACGGTGTGTTAAATGATGCCATGGAGTTACGCCATCGTTTTAGCCGAACCAGACCGCAGCCGTGAATCGCCCAGTCCCTCCGAGCACGTGACTGGTCGCTCGCATTCTAACCTCCCAGCAATCACCGATGAACGTGGCGTACGGACACGATCTGATTTCGCTTGGCAGTGACCGTATTGAAGCACCTCGTGCTGCGTCACACGCCATAAATCGAGTGCCGGCGGACAAATCCTTCGACAGGCAACTACCCGCACCGGGTCATGCGTCCATCGCTCTGGCGATGACGGATGGCCTGTAGCACACCCCTCGGTTGTGTGAGCGGGTACAATCAGCGTGCTGCGGCGATTGCCGCTCTCTGCCGTCACCTTCCGAATGGGGTCGAGAGATCTCCTCCAAGAACAGCCAAAGGAACGTGCCATCATGACGTGGGCGATTTCTCGTTTGTTCCGCCATCGACACATGGCGTTGGCAATACTCGTTGCGGTTTCCACTGCACTCGAGATGGACGGTTTCTGCTGCCGTGGCTGTCATGTGGGCCGCATCCACGAGTATGGCTGGCGGAGAGTCCTTTCCTCGCGATCTCCGGGTGGAGATCGGTGTCAACCAGGTGGGTTTTCGTCGTGAAGCTCACAAATCCTGCGTCGTGCCGGGAACGGAGATTCCGCATTTTCGCGTGGTTCGAACCTCGGACGGCACGACCGCCTACCGGGGCGAATTGGCCACGAAGCGATGTGATTTCGGCGTGTCGAGCGTCGGCGAATTCAGTACCGTCCGCACACCGGACACGTACTACATCGTGGCGGGTCCCTACCGGTCATTTCCATTCCGGATCGACGACCACATGTACGACGATGCATTGCAGATGATCGTCCACTACTTTGCACTCCAGCGATGCGGTCCGAGTACAACCGGTTACCTGGCACCTTGCCACGTCGACGACGGCATTCGATTGGATAATGGCATGCGGCAGGATGTCTCGGGCGGATGGCATGACGCATCCGATGTGCGCAAGTGGGTAGGAGCGACACTTCAGGGGATGGTTGGACTGCAGCGACTTGGTGAAATGCCACACGCGGCAAACCGCAAAAGTCAGATCATCGAAGAATTGTGTTGGGGTAATCGCTATTTTTTGAACATGCAGGAACCCGCCGGCTATGTCATGAGTCACGTCGGCGGCGATGTCCTGCGCCATGGAGATAGCAACCGTTGGACCGACAATCTCTCGGGATTGGGAGGCGGCGAGGCCCAGACGGTACCTCCGCTGCCAGGAGGATCCACGGCACCTATCACGATTGTCGGCATGTCCGACGACCGAGTAATTCAAACGAAGCCGCTTCATCGATCGGGGCAGTACTTGTTCGTTGTGGCCGAAGCCAGCACGGCCCGGTTTCTGCGGTCCGAGGATCCCGATTACGCCGAACGCTGCTTGGCTGCAGCCCGTCGCTGCTTTGAATGGTGTTCCGCCTCGGGTGACCCTTCCTCCGCACAAGACCTGGGAATGGCAATCGGGGCATCGGTGGAACTGTATCGGACAACGCAAGATACAAGATATCGCGACTTTGCCGTGCAACAGGCGCAGCGACTGATGACACTGCAGATGCTGGCGGACGAGGATGTGCCGGTACGCGGCCAATTTCTCGCTTCTCCCGGCCGCAACGAACCCTACCGCGAGATCAGCCAAGGTTGCTGGCCACTGATCGGCCTCTGCGACCTGGCCGAGGCTGCGCCGGATCATCCGGACGCGGCGCAATGGCGCGAGGCGATCGCACGTTTCACGCAGGACTACCTGTTGCCTCTGACGCAACGAAACAACTACGGCATCGTGCCTTTCGGCCTGTTCGTGGGCGAAGACCCCGGCGGCAACCGGCGCATCGGACAGTTTTGGTACCGCTACTTCATGCGACCTGAGCGAGGATGGTGGGTCGGCATTAACGCCAATCTGGCATCGACAGGCGTGGGGCTCGTGAAAGCGTCAAGGATCCTTGCGGATCCGCGACTGGCCGCCCAGGCGCAGCGCCAATTGGATTGGATCCTGGGAGCCAACCCCCACAACGCTTCGACCGTGGAAGGGATCGGGCATAATCATCCGGATCGATTCGTCAACGGCTCCGAGTTCCGACCCGCCACGCCGCGTTTGCCGGCGCGGTCTTCAATGGAATTGGCGGCACCCAGGACGATCAGCCCGACCTCTGCGGCGGGCAGTACAATACTGCCGAATACTGGACGCCCATGGTGGCCTACACAATGTGGTTGATGGCAGAATTGCAGCGCTAGCCGCCTGCCAAAAAATGGGGACGGGCTCCAAGCACACGCGTGGAAGATCGGAAGAACACGCGAGTCACCAGGTGGCCTGTCCACCTTCCGTCGATGCAACTTCGACGCGACGGTTTCCCTTGGAAGTGAAAACAGGTAGGCAGATGATCGCAATCTTTCCCATGCTGCGAATTTCGGTATCCGTATCCTTGGCGGTTTCTCTCGTCGCTTGCCCGTATCGCATGGGCGCAGGTGCGGAACCACTCGAAGCTCGCGCCGTCGCCGTTCCCATGCTTCACGTAACCGATCTATTTCGGCCGCACAATGATCCCGACGACCATTGGGATCTCGCGTGCGTTTATTCCTTGGCCGCGCAGGGCAAGGTTGATCTGCGTGGCATCCTGATCGATTATCCGGATACCGAACGAGCCAGCGACCCCGACGTCTTGGCCGTCGCACAGATGAATTATTTGACCGGCAAAGCGGTGCCGGTGATGATCGGGGCGCCCGTTGGATAGATCGCGAAGGGTCGACGCGCATCGAAAATGGATCGGATTTTGTCGGCATCCGAGCCATGCTGCAAATCATGCGGGATTCGCCTGCTCCGGTGGTGATCAACGTCTTGGGATCCTGCCGCGATGTTGCGCTGGCCGGTCGAATGGATCCAGGACTATTCGCCCGAAAATGCCGGGCGATCTATCTAAATGCCGGAAGCGGTACGCCGGACATGGCAAAGGCGCACGAACTGGAATGGAATGTACGCCTGGATCCAAAAGGCTATGCCGCCATTTTCGATTTACCCTGTCCCGTCTACTGGATGCCCTGCTTTGAAGTGGTACATCAGAAGCCAAACGATCTCTTTCGCGTCGCAGAGTATGGCACGTTCTACAGATTTCGCCAAAGCGATGTACTGCCACACCTATCAACGCGTATGCAAAGATTCTTTGCCTACGCTTTCGAACACGGCCGGTTTGTCCCCAAGTCGTCGGCCGGTGCATTGCGCCCGAACTGGCTGCGCCGTTTGCAGGCCGAACCGGAACCAGAATTAATGGAACAACTCAACGAGATGGACCGGAACATGTGGTGTACCGGTGGATTTCTGCATGCCGTGGGAGAGACCGTGTCGCGCGACGGTCAAATCGTATCCGCAGCCGATGCCGTTGATCCAGTGTTCAGTTTTGATCCCGTCGAAGTCTCCTGTTCGAATGCCGGTGTAACAAGCTGGACAAGCAGTACCGCACCAACAGACCGCTTCCTGTTTCATGTGCGGGACACGGATCGCTACTCCGCAGCCATGACGACAGCACTCCGATCGCTCCTGACGGAAGATAGCCAACACTTCGAGTTGACGAAGTAGTTGGGGGCGTTCGCAGGCAGATGTGCTGTGACATCCGGCTTTGCCTGCGCAGAGCTTGGCACCCCCGCCCCGTCGTCTCACTCGCCAGGCCAGATGCGCACCCGAAACCGCAAGCGTGACGCGGCATTCGTCGCAGCGCACGAGACCCGGAAGTATCTCGATTAGCCCACGTCCCCCTTCAACACCTCCGTAGCCGCCCGTGGGATTGCCCTCTCGGGATGCGGCCCTCGGAAGGCCTCGAGCACCGGAGCCAGCAGTGCCGCGAGGTCGCCCTGTTCCGCAAGTTCATCCAGCACGTGGTACGCGGCCTCATAAACGCCAACCGGAAGATCGGGCTGCGTGAGGACCGTCAATAACGGCTTCAGTCCATCGCGGCCGAGAGCAATCAGAGCCTCGGCCACAATCCAACGCATGTCAGAATACTCGTCCGCGAGGACCGCCACCAGCCTTTCCGCCGCTGCTGGATCGACGATCTCGGCAAGTGATTTCGCAGCCTCCCACAAAACTTGCTGCTGCGGAGTGTCGAGGGCTATCAAAAGTAGTGGCACGGCCGGAGAACCAATCTGCACAAGCACCGCACGAGCATCTTGACGCTCGGCCACGTCCTCGTCCTCACTGCCAAAACCGGTCACTTGGTGATCCCCGTGCCTGGTGGTAGAACCTGTCATGGTTTGATTCCATCTTCTTGTCGTGAAACTGGCGCGACCGCGAGTCTCCGTGAAGAAAGGGAAGTCGCCGGTTGGCTTTGCGTCGGCGACTTCCCAACATCTCACTTTCGAATTGCCCTAACGCCTTTCGCCCCCACTTCGAGACGTTCTCCTCGAATCGGACGCTAGGCACAACTCGTCCATGACGTATCACAGGAGTGTGACACGTCCATGGACCTTGGATTGAACCTGATCCTGCGTCTGATCTCGCACACGCTCCTGTGTTTGGACTCGGTCCTGGTCACCAGCCGGAACCGGGTCACAGTCCGGATCCTGCTGCCGCAACTGCTCACGTTCCTGGACTGCTCACGCTCCTGTGTTTGGACTCGGTCCTGGTCACCAGCCGGAACCGGATCGCAGTCCGGGTCCTGCTGCCGCAACTGCTCACGCTCCTGCGACTGCACACGCTCTTGTGTTTGGACTCGGTCCGGGTCACCAGCCGGAACCGGATCGCAGTCCGGATCCTGCTGCCGCAACTGCTCACGCTCCTGCGACTGCACACGCTCCTGTGTTTGGACTCGGTCCGGGTCACCAGCTGGAACCGGGTCACAGTCCGGGTCCTGCTGCCGCAACTGCTCACGCTCCTGCGACTGCACACGCTCCTGTGTTTGGACTCGGTCCGGGTCACCAGCCGGAACCGGGTCGCAGTCCGGGTCCTGCTGCCGCAACTGCTCACGCTCCTGCGACTGCACACGCTCCTGTGTTTGGACTCGGTCCGGGTCACCAGCCGGAACCGGGTCGCAGTCCGGGTCCTGCTGCCGCAACTGCTCACGCTCCTGCGACTGCTCACGCTCCTGCTCGCGCTCCAGCGTCGGTTCACAGTCGCTCGGTTGCGGTGAGTCCGGTTGATTCCATTGGCCCATCGCCCGGTCAGTGGCATTCGATCGCATCGAGTTGGGGCCACCGGGTGTGTAGGTTCCTTTCTGCATGACGAACAAGATGTCCCGCGTGTTGAATAGTCGATCCCCGTTCCAATCGCCTTCCGCCCAGTCGGCAGCCTGGCCGGTTTCATATTTCCCCGCCTGGAAAACCTGGATAATGTCTTCCTCACTGAACCAGCCATCCGCATTGCTATCACCGGCCACTTCCGCTGCCTGCATTAATCCAGCGGCGAGCACGCGCCGTGCCTCCAGAGATTCCACTCGCAGAGTTCGGTGCGAGAGGCGATTGGAGTTCTGGCCACGGTCCCGTTTCAGTCCTCGCTTTGCATGTCGAAAATTGCGGTTCATCACACTTCTCCTTAATTCTGGTCGGATAATCGGGCAGGCTCGCCTCCCCGGATCTGATGTGTTTCGGCCGCCAGCCACACAAAACCACCGGCCGTTGACCACAACCGCCGAGGTGAAACCTCGGTCGTTTCCTCTAAGAGGAGAAGCCGCAAGAGGAGCCGAGATCCGCCGCGCAAATGGAAAGGGAAACTGAAGCGGGTCGGCGGATTCTCGCGCTGGCGAAAAAAGGAAGGTAAGTCAAAGCTACGTTCGTCCCGCGAAGAGTCGGGACAACTCGTAACGGAAGCCGAGGGTCGCTCGACCGACGCGTTACAGCGCGTAGTCGTTCCCTTTCACGTTCCGTCGCCCTGCCTGCTCGGAAGAAACGCCGCCACGAACAATCCATGTTCGTGCGACACGCACTAGATGTAATACATGTCCGCCGTCTGATCGAGGGCCTCTTCGGCCAATTCGGCGAAGGTCGTGGCTCGCAGGACCTCCTGCTGCCGGGCAGCTGCCACCCGCCAAGTCTGCAGCAGGGCCTGGGAGGCCGGCGTCACGACGCCGGCGTTGCTGGTCAACGGCGTCTCACAAGCCTCGACCACGCTCATAACATCCCAGAGGGAGAGCTCGGCGGGGTCTTTCGCCAGCCGGTAACCGCCCGCAGCGCCGCGCGTGCTGCTAACGATTCCCGCCCCTTTCAATTGGAGCAGGATCTGGACAAGGAATCGGGGGGGAATGCCGTGCCGATCCGCGATCGAGCGGACCCGAATGGGCTCCGCCGAGGCATACGCCGCAGCCAGATCCAAAACGGCCAGACATGCGTATTCGGTCTTTGCGGAAATGCTCATCAGCGTAAGGCAGCGAGATGTGCAGCCAAGTTTCGACGTGGTTCTGCGGTGGGTGACCGCGAATCTCGCCCACCTCGTCTCAGTCCTCTTTTTGTTCCTCCAACGAATGCAAGCCACATTCCGTCTTCGCCTGCCCACTCCATCGCCCCGCTCGTTCGTCCTCACCAAACAGAACCGCGCGTGTGCACGGCCAGCAACCGATACTCATGTATCCTTGGTCGTGCAGCGGATTGTAAGGAATGCCCTTGTCGGTGATCAGGTTCCACACGTCCTGCTTTGTCCAGTTCGCCAGCGGATTCACTTTCACCAATCCGAATTTTCGATCCCAATCCAAAATGGCGGCTTGCGCCCGATCGGGACTCTGGTCACGTCGAATCGCACTGATCCAAGCGTGACGACCAGCGATCGCCTGGCGCAGCACTCGGATCTTGCGGTCGCGACAACATTGATCGGGATTCGTCCGATACAACGGTCCGCCGTGCAGTTTTTCGTACTCCTCGACCGATAGTTCCGGCCGCATCAGTTCGACCCGGATCCCATACCGCTTGGCCACCTGCTCTCGCAAGTCAAGCGTTTCCGCGAACTGGTACCCCGTGTCGAGATTGAACACATGGGTCTGCGGCGCAATCTCGCCCAACAGGTGCAGAATCACCATGCCTTCCGGGCCAAAGGCCGTCGCCATCGTCAGCCGTTCGCCGAATCGCTGCGCCGCCCATCGGAGAATCTGCCCAGGATCCGCCGTCTCCAATTGCGCACTCTTTTCGCGCAGCTCCGTCAGGAGTTGCTCGGTGGGCTGCAGAGCAGCGGCGGTCGAAGCGGCCAGGGCCTCAGGCATCGGCAAGCATCCAGTACGGGGGGTGGGAACCAAGGTCTGGGGGCGGGCCGATCAGAGACCCGTCGGCCCGCGAACCAAAATGCTACCTATGTTGATAAACTAAGTCAAGTATCGGACGGGTACTCCGAGATTCTTCAGGATGTGTGGGGTGCGGCCCTTTTGTCGACGGGCGTTTGGTGCGGGGTTGACGGGGGAATTGGGGCCGGTCACGATCAGGCGCTCAGGGGATGACCATTCGACCTTGCACGCCAGTCGGGGGGGATCAGCAGCCGATGAGATCGGACACAAGTCGCACATATTTAGCGGTGGATTTGGGGGCGTCCAGCGGACGCGTCGTGGCAGGTCGTTTTGACGGGCGCCAGTTGCGATTGGACGAGGTGCATCGTTTCACCAACGGCCCCACGGCGGCGGGCGGGCACCTGTATTGGGACTTACTGGGCCTGTGGACGCACATCCAGGACGGCTTGCGTCTGGCGGGCGAGAAGTACGGGTCGGCCGTAACGAGCATTGGGATGGATACGTGGGGTGTCGACTTCGGATTGCTGGGCCGCAATGACGAGTTGCTGGGCAACCCGATGCACTATCGCGATCCGTACACGCGGGGGATGATGGAGCGCGCTTGGCAGATCGTCGGTCGGGAGGAGATATTCGCGGAGACCGGACTGCAATTCATGGAGCTGAATACGCTGTATCAGCTCTTGGCTTTACGTCGCTCGAACTCCTCACTGTTGGAGGCGGCGGAGACATTCCTGCTGATGCCCGACCTCTTCAATTGGCTGCTGACGGGGGCAAAGGTCAACGAGTTCACTCATGCGTCGACGACGCAGTTTCTCAATCCGCGAACCGGCGACTGGGCGCGCGGGCTGCTGGAAAGATTTGACATCCCGACGACGATGCTGCAGTCGATCGTACAGCCGGGCACGGACGTCGGTCCGCTCCGTGCGGAGGTGGCGGCCACGACCGGCCTGCGTGACGTTTCGGTGGTCTTGCCCGGCACGCATGACACGGCAAGCGCCGTGCTGGCGGTGCCGGCGATGGGGCAGCGCAACGACCCACCTGACTGGTGTTACATCAGCAGTGGAACCTGGTCTCTGCTGGGCGCCGAAGTCAAGGCTCCCGTAATCAACGATCTTTGTCGCCAGTACAACTTCACGAACGAGGGAGGTGTGGCGAGCACGATTCGATTGTTGAAGAACATCACCGGATTGTGGCTCGTTCAGGAGTGTCGTCGAGTGTGGTCGCAGGCCGGTCGATCCTTTGGCTGGGATGAGCTGACCGCGTTGGCCGAGCAGGCTCCGCCATTGGAGAGCCTGATCGATCCAGACGACTCGCGATTTGGCGCGCCCACGGACATGCCCGAAGCGATTTGCGAGTACTGTCGGCAAACCGGCCAACCGGTTCCGAGCTCGGAGGGAGCGGTGATACGCTGCGCCTTGGAGAGTTTGGCGCTTCGCTGCCGAATGGTACTTTGCTGGCTGGAATCACTGACCGAATCGCGATTCGAGACGATTCACATTGTCGGCGGTGGCACGAAAAACCAACAGCTCTGTCAAATGACCGCCAACGCCTGCAATCGGACGGTATTGGCCGGTCCGGTCGAAGCCACGGCGATCGGGAATGTGATGATGCAGGCGATCGCCCGCGGCGACGTGGATTCCGTGGAACAGGGCCGACAGATGATTGCTGCAAGTTTCCCGTTGGATCGCTACGACCCACGCGATCCGGAGCCCTGGGACGATGCCTATCCCCGATTCGAAGCGTTGTTGCAGGCCAGCGAATCGTAAGATCGCCGAGCGGGAACTGCCTCAACGCGGTCTCGCGGGAGGCCCGGTCTCCTCCGATTCGGGCTTGGCCGGCACATAGGCATCGACCTCCTCGACATCCAGCTGATCGGAGAAGTCGGGCCCCGGCAGCAGGTAGATATCCGCTTGTAAGTCGTCTTGTTCCGCGCACGCAGTGGTGTCGCACCAGCTCCAGCACAGCCAGAAAGATACCGATCATCGCGGACTTGTGCATGCCTGCCTGAAACATATCCGAGAAAGCGACCTGCCCATCGTCTCGCAATCGCTGGTGGATCGATTCCATGTACACGCGAATCGGGGTTTCGTCGTAGACGATGCTAGCCGGCCGCGTCACTTCATTGGCACGCAACACGCGGCCCAGGGCGCTGACCAGGTCCCATAGCTCCACTTCATGGATCGGCTGGTCTGCCGGATCCATTTCCCGAGGCGGTAGATCATTCGCCTGTCGAGCGTAACACATCGACCAGTTGCGCCGCGCTCCTCCAGCATGCTGGCAGCATCCTTGTACTGCTTATACTCCAGCAGTTGTTGCACTAGCTGTGCGCGCGGATCCTCCAGCGCATCTTCTTCCGTTGCCTCTTCGGAATGCGGCAGCACGAGTCGCGATTTGATTTCGATCAGCAGACCAGCAACTTCAAGAAAGTCGCCGACGGCATTCACATCCAATTCCTGCAAGACTTCCAAGTATTCCAAATACTGCTGCGTGATCGGGGCGATCGGGATGTGGCAGACATCCAACTCCTGCTTCCGTACCAGATACAGAAGCAGGTCCAGCGGGCCGCGGTAGATGTCTAGCTCAACGCGAAACGGCATGGGGTTCGTGGATTGGCTGAGAGAAGCAGGGGAAGGAATCGATCGGACGGACCGTAACGGCCCCCTGGCCGAACGCCCAAACGCCGGTCGCGGCGCAACCGCCTGGTCCGAGTCCTTGTTCATTTTCGTGTTCCGCGATCCGACAACTTGAATCGGGCTGAGGAAAGCGCCGGTCTCGGGCAGCTAGCTTCGTCGTCCCACCACGACGCGATCCCAACCGCTGAACGTGACCCCAATCAGCCCAGTCTTTGGCAATAAGCAGAGACCTTCCATTGTAGCGGAACTGGCCCTACGTATCGGCCAACAGCCCGCCGCGACCGATTGCGGCGCGACGTCCGATCCGCCGCGGCCGAAGGAACACTCCCCATCGCGAAGCGGTTGGACAATGTGTCCCCCCGGCAGCGGCGCAGCCAGGCCAACCGGGGGCCGTGAAGTAGTGGCCCTGCGGCGTACGAGACCACCTTGCTTCCCCCTCGGGCGGGTACTATCATGCCCTTTTGGCAGGTTATTTCCTGTTCGGCCCGGAGTGTTCCGGACGAACCTCGAGATTCATGGTTCCCCATGCGACACGTCCTATCCGCCGTCGTTCAGAACGTACCGGGAGTTTTGGCTCACATCTCCGGGATGTTGGCCTCACGCGGGTACAACATTGACTCACTCGCCGTCGGCGAGACCGAGGACCCCCATTTGTCGCGGATGACCTTCGTGGTCGTCGGCGACGACCGGGTGTTGGAGCAGATCCGCAAGCAGCTGGAAAAGATCGTGACGGTCGTCAAGGTTGTCGACGTCAGTTCGCAAGATTTCGTTGAGCGTGATCTGATGCTGCTGAAAATTAAGGCCCCTCCGGGGGAAAACGCAGCGAGATCCGCGAGCTGGTGGAGATCTTTCGCGGTCGGATCGTGGACGTTGGTCCGGACGAAGTGACGATTGAGATTTCAGGGCGTGAGAACAAGATCGAGGCTTTCATTGATCGGATGCGACCCTACGGAATCTCGGAACTCGTCCGAACAGGGCGGATCGCGATGGTTCGCGGCGGAGTGCGCAGTTCCGACTCCGGTAATGGTCCGCCGACTTCCGACAACGCATCGCGCAGAAGCTTGAGGCAAAAATAGGCCGCCTGCCGAACCGGTTGGCTGCGCCAACGTTGCGAGATTCATCACCAGACAACGGATGGTTTCGGCATGCCAGCCAACATCTACTACGAGCAGGATGCCGATCTCGGTCTGCTGCACGGCAAGACGATCGCCATCCTGGGATACGGATCACAAGGGCACGCGCACGCATTGAATCTGCGCGACAGCGGTTGTCGCGTGATTGTCGGGCAGCGATCCAACAGCCCCAACTTCGATCTCGCCATCAGCCACGGTTTTGATCCGCTGACGCTTGATGAAGCCGCGCAGCGCGCGGACATCGTCAACTTACTACTACCGGATGAAGTCCAAGCGGACCTTTTTCGAAAACACATCGGTCCCTATTTGGTACCGGGCAACATCCTGATGTGTGCCCACGGCTTGAACATCCATTTCGAACAGATTCAGCCACCGCCCGGCGTGGACACGTTGCTCGTAGCGCCCAAGGGCCCCGGCCATTTGGTGCGGGACGAATTCGAGCAGGGAGCGGGAGTGCCCTGCCTGATCGCCGTGGGGGAGGGTGCCAGCGAGACTACGCGGCGCGTGGGTCTAGCCTACGCCAAAGCCATCGGCGGAACGCGGGCAGGCGTGATCGAAACCACCTTTGCCGAAGAAACCGAAACGGACCTATTCGGAGAGCAGGTGGTGCTGTGCGGAGGCGTGAGTGCCCTGATTAAGGCCGGGTTTGATACATTGGTGGAGGCCGGGTACCATCCCGAAATGGCCTACTTCGAATGCTTGCACGAGCTGAAACTGATCGTCGATCTGCTCCACCGCGGGGGGCTGAGCTTCATGCGGCACAGTATCTCGAACACGGCCGAGTACGGCGACTACACGCGTGGCCCACGCATCATCACGGAGCAGACGCGCGCCGAAATGAAGAAAATACTCGAGGAAATCCAGTCCGGAAAGTTCACCAAGGAGTGGATCCTGGAAAACCTCGCCGGGGCGCCTTCCTTTCGAGCAATGCGACGGCGCGACCATGACTTGCCCATCGAGCAGGTCGGGCGGCAAGTGCGGAGCTTGATGTCCTGGATCGATACCAAAGAGGTTTAACCATCGTGATCAATCCCCAGCATCAACAAACACTCGCCGTTTTCGAACAATTGCAGCCGGGCGATCGTGTCGAGTTGACACATGAGGTCAAGGTCGGATTCCGCACGTGGGAAACGGTCACACGAGGAACCGTCGTGAAAACGGAACGCCGACGACACGGCCTGCACCGTCGACGCAACGGGGACGACAAAGTCTTCAGCGATCTGATGGTTCTGGAGCAAGAGGATGGGGAGCGAACGACGGTGACGCTGGACGAATTCTCGATCCTTCGCAAGCTGTGAGCCACCGGGCGAGATCTACCGTCTAGGACACGCGGCCGGATCACTTCTGCGGTCCCTGCGCAACACAGGCGAGCGATTGGCTGGATCGGATCGGCAGTTGACCATGGCCGACCGCGGGTGTCATGCTGAAAGCCTCGACGTCGTCGGTCCGACGATTCACCGCCAACGGTTAGAGTCCCGCGATTTGGATCGTTTCTTCGTAGCTACAGAGACCGGCCGAGGCCCCCAGCCCGGTGACGCAACAAGCGCCGACCGCGGCGGCCAGTTGGCCCGCTTGCGCTGGAGGGAATCCCTTCAGTAAGCCGCAGAGCAGTCCTGCGTAGAAGGCGTCGCCGGCGCCGGTCGTGTCCACGATCGGTCCTGGCGGAATCACGGCCGGGACTGCGATGAACTGATCCGCCGCGGGGCTCAACAAAGCTCCTTGCGATCCCAGCTTGACGCCCAGCAGACCTGGCGCGCCGCAGCTACGGAAAGTCTCGAGAATCTTCTGTGGATCCGTCTGTCCGGTCTGATGTTCCGCCTCGGCGCGACTCGGACAATACACATCCAGATGAGGCAGGATCCGATCTAACGGTTGCAAGGAACCGCCGTCGCCGGCCGCGTCCAGCGCGGTTTGGCAGCCGGTCTCGCGAATGGCGGCGAAAACCTCCGGCAAATCCCCTTCCAGGTTGGGCATCAAGGAGTAGTAGCCGACGAGCATCATCCGGCTCAGCGCAAAGAACTCCAGGTTCTCCAGGAAGGTCGCCTTCGTCATCAGTTTGGGCGCACCCACACAATGCGCAAAGCTCCGTTCCCCGCTGTCGTCGACCAAGACCGCGGTCGTGCTGGTCGCGCCGGTCGGATGCGTTATCAGCGAACGCACATCGACACCTTCATCACTCAGTCGCTTGCGAATCAGGTTCGCCCAATCATCACGTCCCACGTAACTGAGTGCCGCCACTTGCATCCGCAGTCGCGCCATGGCGATTCCTGCATTGGCGACGATGCCTCCCGTGGTCACTTCGATTGGGTCGGTCTGCATCAGTCGCCCGCCACCGATGGGCACTTCCAATGGAACGGGACGCACCAGCATATCGACAACACAGGAACCACATAGTACGCAGTCGATGAGCTTTTCCATGTTCAATCCAGAATCCGCTTCCAGCGTTCGAGGTTCCATTGCACTTTTTCCGCCTGCGTCATCTTCCCAAAATCGGGTTCCTCGGCACCGTTGCGAGACGAGGCGGCCGTGGTTCGCCGTGCCGACGTTCCCGCATAGCTGCCCGACGTCTCGGTCGATTGCAGGTCGTCCTGCAGTGATCGGTGCGGCGGAATCTTCAGCTGCTGCAGATCGCCATGATAAGCACGCACGGCTTCCGCCGGCTTGAGTTGGTCGTCCGCCACGGCGCAAGTACTTGACGAACGACAACTGGTGTTCGGCGTTGTTGATCTTTCGACCGTAGAGCGCGACACGAGCCCCGTACTTCTTTGCCTCCCACAGCATGTGGTAGGCATCGAAGGTCGTGCCGGCCGAGCCGCCGAGAATTCCGACCACCAACGCATCGTCGTAGCGCGACAGGGCCTCCATCGCGGCGGGTCCATGATACACGATCTTCAGAAACAGCGGTCGACTGCGCTGCGTGACTCCCGCCAACAAGTGCGCGATGTGATCATTGATAAAGCGTGCCAGATCGGCGGGAGAGTGAGCCCCCGATGCGTTCGGGTCAAAAACCTCCAGGAAATGCCGAAAGTCTTTGCGTTCCGCTTCCAGTCGAAACGTTTTGTAAGCCTCCAGCGTCTGCAGATCGAGCTGCACGTCGTTGTTCAGCGTGATGGAGTACAGGCCAAGATTCGCGCCGAGTCGACGTTCGTGCGGCGCGCATTCCACTTTGCCGCACTGCGCATGATCAATCGTCGCCGAGCGAAAGGGACGCGAAGGTTGCGAAGCATAACGGCCGCTGCCGGCCGCTAACCAAATGTCCGTCGTGTCGTTGGCGCGGATCGCCGGCGTGACTCGACTGTTGTCGAACAATCGTTCCTGCAGCGTCAAGACTTCGCTGGAACTGGCACTCATCAACATGATGTCGACCAGTCCCTGATGAACGATCTCGCGCATCAATTGACGATACTCGTTCAACGTCCGAAACCGCGCTTCCGGCCCGTAATACTCGGGACTATGACCCGGCGCCGAAAGGCCAAACGCCATATCGGCATCTTTGGCGTCGGCAATGATGAAGTCTCGACAACTGGAGTCGGATTGGATCCGCGCCAGTTTCGTGTCAAGCGATTTCGGCACTCGAGGTCCGGGAGGGTGCGTTGCATCCGTCATCGATCGATGGCTCCGGGCGCGAAACAACCGGAAAGCAAAAAGGGGGTGCTGCCGGATCGGCGCATCCTCGGCCCGGCACTGCCTCAAGTCTAGCTTCCCAGCAAATGCTTGAGCACAGCCAGCTCCAGGGCCTCGTAGTCCCGATCGGCAACACATTGTTGCTCGACATCCCGCGGGAAAGACCGCACTTTCTCCACCAGCATCAGGAACAGCTCACGACTATTCTGCAAGTGCAACGTAGCCGCCTCCGCCTTCTGCGTCCGCATCGCCTTGACATCTAAACCCACACAGCGACCGGTCTGGGCGTAATTGCCCAATTCCAGCACGCGGACTTGATTGTAGGCACACCGCAGATTCGCCGCTCCAAAAGACTTGTCCTGGTCGTATTTCAGCCCGTTTTGATCATTCAGGTGGACGCTCCACAACTTGCCGTGCGAAAGCGCAAAGGCCATTTCGTCGGAAGGATCCAAACC
Organism: uncultured Planctomycetaceae bacterium; assembly: GCA_963776055.1. Taxonomy (GTDB): domain Bacteria; phylum Planctomycetota; class Planctomycetia; order Pirellulales; family Pirellulaceae; genus CAVZLD01. The sequence goes on from CAVZLD010000005.1 coordinate 125,439, forward strand.
AGCCAGCAGGGCATGAGCGCTTTCAATCAATCCCCCTACGCGCGACGGATCCTTGGCCTGGTAGGAAATCGCCAGCGCGTGGCCGATGGTCGGCAAATAGGCCTGGTCCGTCGGTTCGTTCGGCTTGGGCTCAATCGCCAGCTCCACTTTGTCGTCGTGATCCAGCAAGGCGTTAATCGCATCCAACAGATGCTGGTGTGCCTCAATCGCGTTCTTCGACTCGCGGATATAGGTGCCTTCCCGCGCAAGCCAGAGCACGATCAGCTTGGTGCCCAGCAGATTCGCGATGTCAATCGCGCGCCGGCTACGCTCGATCGCCCATTGCCGACCGGCCGGATCGTTGGCCGTATAGCCGCCGTCAATCCCCTTGGGATGCTCCCACAATCGCGGCGCAACGAACTCCGCCTGCAGTCCTTCTCCATCGAGGATCTTTTTCATTTCGGCAGCTTCCCGCTGGATCTGCTCGAACGATTTCTCCTCCAAGTCCGGCACCGCGTCGTCATCGTGAAACTGAACGGCGTCAAAGCCCAACTGCTTGTAGAGCTTCAGCTTCCTGGCAAACTCCACCGTCGGTCGCACAGGCGGGCCAAATGGATCCGCACCTTCATGGATATTCCACGGACCAAACGAGAAACAATAGTCGGCCACGACGAGACCCTCCTCTTACGGTGCGCTGACAATCACCACCCACCGGAACCGACGGGCGACCTCCCAGGATAAGGCGTGTGGCACCACCGGAGCAAGTCCCCGCACCGAACCGCTGCAATGCCTCCTCGGTGAGCGAAAACAACTTCATCCGAAACAAAAAGAGGGCTTCCTCCGAAGCGGAAAGGGGGGCCAAACGGAATGACATTCAGATCGAACGAAGTCATTTCGTAGCAATCCGAACGATTTCGACAGAGTCTCGCTGTACTCGCAAACAAAACCAACCCGAAGCGCCAGCGAAGGGGTCAGGCAAGAAACGCCGATCTGCGCCGGAACCCACCAAACCCACCGTCGAAGGACTCCACCGCGCCGCGTGTACCACCCTGTGGCAATGTCAAGTCGAGACGTGGCGACGCTTCGGCATCATGTCGAGACTTCGGGTCGCGCCGGCACGAGGAATGTTACGCGGAGAGGCGGGATGACATGTGGAGAGGCGGGGTGAGATGTGGAGAGGCGAGTTGTTACGCGGAGAGGCGGGGTGACACTGACCCCTTCGCTGGCGCTTCGGGTTGGTGGGTGAGGCCGCTGTCCTCTTGAGCTTTGCGATGGAGGACGGGCCGGAGGGAATCCAGAGGTCATGCTGACGTCCAGCATGCTGTGTTCACGCCAATCGTCAGAATGCTTCGGGCATCCAGGGAGCGGGCCCGGCGAAAACGCGATCGATCAGCGACAGATCATTCGAATGGGGAGTCGCCAGCAACCCAAGTTCGGCCAATTGCGAAGCACGCCAATACCCCGTAAACAGCGGCGCCAGCGCACGAATCGACAATCGAATTCTTCCCGCTCCGCCAGAACGAACCGTGGCCTGCCCGTCGCGAATGCGAATCTGCCAGCATCCATCATTCGCCGTCAACAGCGGATCCTCGACGGCCAACTCCAGCTCGGTCTCCATGTCCTGGGGATAACCGCGCAATGACAGGGCCGCCGGCAAATCGACGATGCGAGACATCCACACTTGATGAAGGGCAACATCTAAGAACGCACCATCCACGTGCGCGGCCAACGGTTCGGCGGGCGAACCGAACCAGCGGACGACATCATTTAGCGACGAGTGACCTGCCAGAAAAGCCCACACCGCCCGAGCGGCCAGCGGGGTGCTCGCCGCCATATCGATCACATCCAGTGGCTGGGGCAGAGTCACTGCGCGGCCTGCCCTTCGCAGGATCAAATAGCCCTCCGGCCGATCGGAAGGACCAAAAAGATAGGTGATACTGCTCGCGTCGAACGGTTCCAGTAGTCGCTGCCAAAGACCGTGACTCCGCTGAAGATTGCCCTGTCCACGCCGAGCCCGCTCGCTGGCAACACCCTCCAGTCGCTCAAGTTCGGGCACAGGATATCGGTGGACATCCAGTGTCGAGACTTCGGTGGGAATCGCGCGCAGCGGCAGTTGATACTGCAGACGAGTCCCCGACTGTTCGAAGCCGACCGAACGATAAAGTCGTTGCGTCGAGGCAAACAAAGTCGCAACGGGAATTCCCTCCGATCGCAACTGCTGCAAGATCGTTTCCAGCAGAGAACGAGCCGCACCCTGCCCTCGCTCGGCCGGACTGATCGCCACGCCCGATACACCCGCCGCGGAAAGACATCGACCGCCAAACCACTGCCCCATGCGATATAAGCCCAATCCGCCCACCAAAGTGTCGCGTGAGAAGATCCCGTACATGTTCTCGCGGCCCACGCGTTCGAAGTACGTATCCCACCCCGACCGGGATGTCCCCAGCAGCGACTCCCCGGCAATCGACGCGTAATCATCCAGATTCGATTCATCGAGCGGCCGAACTGACCATCCCGCTGTTCGCGACATTGTCCCTTCCTTTACTTTCAACCCCCACGCGGTCCACTCGACGAAGGCCAGGCCAAGCCCCATGGCGCAACCCGCACGTGTTCGACCTTCTCATGCCCGCCCATAACCAAGGCGAGCTGGAAATGCCCCCGAGACAATTTCTGGTTTTTTTATTGAGCCATTCCAGAGCAAGCTGGCTTGAGTATAGGACATCTGATGGACAGGCAGGTTCATCCGCGCGTGTTACAGATGCTTTACGATTGGAGACACGCGACCAAGAAATGCTTTACCGCACGGGTCCCATCGCCTTTAATAGGTAGAGCGCTTACTGCCCTGCCCTCCTTCCACCGCGCCCACCTGCCTGCGGAGTGACCGATCTATGTCTCGTCCACGTCCTTTGGGTCCCTTCGTGATCCTGGTTCTGTTCCTCAGTTTCGCCGGTCCGGCCGCCGCACGACCGGCAGCGACGGATGCCGCGCCGGACTTCACCCGGTTGACCAATCCCGAGTTGGCTGACCAGTTGCAGCTGACCGATGAACAGCGAGCGCAAATTGCCCAGCTTCTACAGACACGCGCCGAGGCCCAAGCCAACCCGGACCAGGATCAGCGAGATCAGCAGCAGGCCGAAATTGACGCGCAGTTGGCCGAAGTCCTGACTGCCGAGCAGAAACAACAGTACAGTTCGCTCCCTGGTCAGTCCAAACTGGCCTTCAATTTCCGCGATCAGAGCTGGATCGATGTCCTCGATTGGTTTGCTCGCCAGGCGGGGCTATCGCTGGTCGTCAATCAACCGCCTCCTGGGACGTTTACCTACAGCGACACGAAATCATACTCCCCAACGGAAGCACTCGATCTGCTGAATGGTGTCCTATCGACTCGCAACTTTGCGCTCGATTCGGCGCGATCGAATGCTGATTTGTGCCGACCTTTCGCAAGCATTTCCCGACGCGCTCATACCGGAAGTGCGTCTGGAAGACCTGGACAAGTACGGCGACTTCGAACTGGTGAAGGTTTCGTTTGCGCTGGGCGGTCGCTCGGTGCAGGCGGTGTCGGACGAAATCAAGCCGCTCCTGGAACCGAACGGACGGTCGACGATCTTTCCCCAATCCAAGCGTGTCCTGGTCACGGCCCGCGCGGGCAAGATGCGAGCGGTCAGTGTGGTGATTGCTTCTATTCCCGAACCACGACGGAAGGAGCCCCAAAAACCTAAACCGCCGGCGCCGAAGCCGGAATTACAGGTCTATCCGGTCGAGTCGCTCGACTTGAAAGCCACGGCGGAAATGTTGGATGATCTCGTCGGAGGTGCCAAGATCACAGTCGACGAACAGGCCGGGCAATTGAACGTGTTTGCCGTGCCAAGCCAGCAGGGGGCGATCAAGAAATACCTGGATGCCATGAAGGAACCCGCTTCGGCTGAACGCCAAGCCAAGTTGGAAGTCTATCTGCTCGAGCGTGAATTAACGGGGGAGTTCATCGAGCAATTGAAGGCTCTGGCGCCTGGCGCCACAATGGCCGGCGACAGCGACCCCGCGCGTCTGGCGGTTTTCGCTCGGCCTGATCAACATCGGAAGCTCCAGGAATTGCTTGGTCCGCCGTCCGGAATGGACCTGGAGATGGGGGATCGTCGCGCCGATGTCTACACGCTGAAGCACGCCGAACCGGATGAATTGGCGGACGTCATCGAGAACCTGCTTCCGAAAGCGGAGGTCGCCACGGACGAAGCGGGAGGTCGCATGGTGGTCGTCGCCACGTCCGCCCAGCACGCCATCTTGGCGCAAATGATCCAACAGTTCGACTCGCCGCCCGCTGCCGACCGGGAATTGAAATTCTATCCGTTGCCGGACCGCGCCCGCAGCGATCTCCAAGACATCCTGCAATCGTTCGTACCCAAGGCGGAGATCCAGATTCAGACCGATCCGCGTCGACTGATGGTCATTGCCAGCCCCGAAGAACAGACCACGGTCGACCGGTTGCTGACGCAACTTGGCTCGACTTCGAACGATGTGCCGCAAAAACGGCTGCGCGTCTACACGGTCACAGCGGAGCAGCGCAAGCAATTCGTCGCCACGTACAAACAGATCGCTCCCGAGCTGGAGACGATTACGATTCAGGAGACATCGCGCCCCGACGAGTTGCAGATCGTCGCCGACGAAGCCCAGCAACAGCGAATCGCCGAATGGCTGCAAGAGTTGAAGGAGCAGTTTCCCGACGCGCCGCGAAAGCTGAAATTCTACGACCTGCCCGCCTCCCTGCGTGCCCGCTTCTTGTCACTGAAGGACCAACTTGCTCCGGAGCTTCGATCGCTGCAGGTGGTCGACGGCGACCGACCGGATCGCCTGGGAGTGGTCGCATCCGATGTCGAACATGCGCAAGTCGCGGATCTACTGCAGCAACTGCAGACCGAACTGCCGGTCGAGGAGTCCCAGCTGCAGGTCTATCCCACCAGCCCCTCGCAGCGCAAGCGGTTCCTGGCGATCTTGCCTTCTCTGCAAAACGAACTACCGGGAATTCGCCTGATCGAGACGTCGGTACCCACCGAGCTGACGATCTGGGCGCGCCCCGCCCAGCATCAACGCCTGGCGGAACTACTGAATTCGCTTGCCGACGGCGATAATACCGGCGCCCTGCAACTGGTTGCCTACCCGGTCGAACAGGGAGATCCGGAGAGCATCCTGGCGGTGCTGCAGGAGTTGTATCCAGACACGAAGATCGTCGCCGACTCGGAAACCAGTCGCGTGCTGGTCTGGACAACGCCCACCGAGCACGAACAGATCGAACAGGCGGTCCAGCAGATGGATGCGCCAGCTGCGGCCGGCAAGAACAAGATGGTCTACTATCCCCTGGGGGAAGTTGATGTGCGCGATGTTCTGCGAATGTTCGAGGAACTCGTGCCCAACATGTCCCTGGTCGCCGACCGGGATTCGAATTCGATCATTGCCTGGGGTTCCGAGAAGGACCACGCCTTGTTGAAGAAAACCGCGGAAGACTTCCGCCAACAGGCCGAGGTCGGTGGACGACAGATCGTCAGCTACCCGATCGGAAGTCGGAGCACACGCGAAGTCGAGTTCATCCTGCGGGCCGTGGTGCCCGGCGTTCCCATGGGAGGCGATGAGAAACGCCGCGCTGTCATCGCGTGGGCTACGCCGGAGGAGCACAAACGCATTCAGCAGACGATGCTGGAATTGACCGGTGGCGCAGAGTCCGAGAGGGGCGAGCTACGCGTCTACACGATTACGCGAATGTCGGCCGACGATGTTGTCGAAGCGCTCGAACAGATCGCGCCGGCCGCACAGATTAGTATTGCCTCAGATCAGAGTCAGATTCTCGTCTGGGCCGATTCGGAAACACACAAGCAGATCCGAGCGACCCTCGACAAGATCGAGGCGGGCGATCCGGATGCGCAGAAGGGCACCATCCGAATTTACCAGGGCAGGCCCGAAGTGCTGGCGCAGATCAAGGGGCTGCTTCCTCAGGTAGCCCCCGAGGCGGAATTGATGCCCGACACGCAGACCGACCGGTTGACGGTCTGGGCACAGCCGCAGGAACACACCGCAATCGAAACGCAGCTGAAGTCTCTCGAAGACCAACTCCAGCCAATCGATCTGCAACTGGCCACGTACCCGCTCCAGCGCGCGTCGACGGCGGAAGCGACGCAGTTACTTCAATCGGTGATTCCCGATCTGCAGTTTCTTACTTCCGCGGATCCGCAACAACTGTTGATTCGAGCACGCCCGGAAGACCACACGCTGATTCAGAAGACGCTGGCCGAGCTGGATCAGGTCTTGTCGCAACCTCAGGCGACCGAAGTCAAGGTGTACTCGCTCGGGAGCATGGCCCCCGACACGTTGACCCCCCTGCTCGACCCGAAACTGACCGCTGGCATGTCGGTGATTCCCGACGCAGAACGCAAGGCTTTGGTCGTCCGAGGAACGGCCGAGCAGCACATCGAACTCAAGGCGGCGATCGATGAAATCCTCCTGCGACTGGCGGATGCGCCCGAAAAAGTCTCCAAGGTCTATCGGTTTCAACACGCCGATCCCGCGGCGACAAGACTGACTCTGTTGCAGTTGCTACCCACCAGTGCCTTCGTCGTCGACCTGGCCGCACGAAGCCTGACCGCCAACGCTCTGCCGGCCGATCACGAACGCATCGAACAGATCATCCAACAACTCGACCAACCACCGAATGATAACCGCGAGACGGTTGTCTATCGTTTGGAACAGGGCGACGTGTATGCTTTACTCACAACGCTGCGGTCGCTGCTGCCGGAGGCGGTCTTTGGCGTCGATCGCTCCAGCCGCACGCTGGTCGCCACGGCCTCCCCCACCGATCAGCAACGCATTCGGCAGGTCGTCCAACAGATGGATGATCCCGAATTCCGCGCGTTGGAGACCAGAGTGTACCGTGTCCAAATGCGGCGGCTGTACAGCCTGCGGTATTCGTTGAATGCCATTTCGCCCGACGCCATCATTGTCACCGACGAGGACAACGGCCTGCTCGTCGCCACCGCCAGCCCCGCCGATCACGAGAAGATCCAGGCGATTATCAAGCAGCTGAATGATTCTCAGGCGGAGACACGAGAAACGAAAGTCTATCACTTCCAGTATGCCGACCCCGCCTCGGTCCGGCTGACGCTCTTGCAGATGTTGCCCCGGAGTCTCCTATCGATCGACCCGGCCACCAAGAGCCTGATCGCCAACGCATCACCGGAAGACCAGCTACGGATCGATGAAATGGTGCAGCAGTTGGACCAACCCGCCGATGACGGGCGTGAGACGGCCGTCTACCGGCTGCAGGAAGGGGACGTCTATGCCCTGCTGAATAGCTTGCAGTCACTGCTGCCCAATGTCGCCTTCGGCGTCGACCGGTCCAGCCGCACGCTGATTGCCACCGCCACCCCGGAGGAACAAGAACGCATCAGCAAGGTTGTCGAGGAAATGGATGACCCCGAGTTCAGCGCAATGGAGACCAAAGTCTATCGAGTGGAAATGGGAGAACTCTATAGCCTGCGGTACGCGTTGCGATCGCTGTCGCGCGAAGCGATCATCGTGACCGACGAAGAAAACGGTTTGTTAGTCGCGACCGCCAGCCCCGCCGATCAGAAGAAGATCTCCGCCGTCATCACGCAATTGAACGATCCGGAGGCCAACCAGCGGGAAACCAAAGTGTATCGTCTGCAAGCCGGCGAACTCTACGGCGTCCGGCAGGCACTCCGATCGATGTTGCCCCGAGCCAGTATCTCCGTCGATGATGAAAATCGCGCGATCCTCGTAACGGCGTCCACCGAGGATCACGCCCGCATCAAACAGGTTTTGGATGAACTCGATTCGCCCGATGCCGACACCCGTCAGACGAAGGTCTATCGGTTGAAGTACGGTGACGTCTATGCGGCGCAGTCGGCTTTGGAAGCCCTGCTGCCCCAGGCAGTCATCGCCGCCGACAGAAGCACCCGCGCACTGGTGGCAACCGCCTCCACAGCAGATCACCTGCGGATCGATACAGCGCTTCAAGAATTGGATGCGGCGCGGGAAGACCCCACGGAAACACGAGTCTACAACTTTGAACTGGGCGATGTCGAAGCGGCAGAAACGGTGTTGGAGGAACTACTGCCGGAGGCAGTGTTCGCCGTCGATACCGACAACAAGTTGCTCGTCGCCACCGCCTCCCCCAGCGAACATGAACGAATCCAGGCCACCGTCAAGGAACTGGATCGGCCCAATGCCGAGCAACCCTCCCTGCAGGCATACCGTATCGTGAAGGCGAACTTTCAGTCAGTCTACGAAGCACTCGACGACGTGTTCCGCCGGCAGTACGAAGTACGGATTTCCGCAGACCCGGAAAACCAGACGATCCTTGTCCAAGCGCCGCCGGAAGAACACCGCACCATCGCGCAGCTCGTTTCCCAAATGGAAAATGCCTCCGACGAGAGTCTCCGACGACGACTCGTCGTCTACCCGCTCAAGGGAGAGGCCGACGATTCGGTGCTAAACGCTCTCCAGGATCTGTTCACCAACCAGCAACCGGAGGTCGAACTGTCACTCGATACAACGGCCGACCAGGTCCTGGCCGTCGCCACCGAAAAACAACATGAATTGATCCGGGGCGCGGTGGAACAGATGCAGGGCGGCGAAACGCTGATGGAGGTCTTCCCCTTGCAGACTATGGATCCCTTTTTCGCCGAACTGGCGATCGACCGGCTCTACACGGATGACAATGATCCGCCCGTCGCCAATGGGGACAGTGAAACCCAGCAGCTGATCGTCCGCGGAACGAGAAAACAGCTCGACGAAATCAAACAACTCCTGTCCAAAATGGGCGAACTGCCCACGACGGAGCTGGGGGGTTCCGATGGCGTGCGCGTGATTCCTTTCCGCGGCGATGTGCGCGAAGCGGTCGAGAAGATCCAAATGGTCTGGCCGCGGTTGCGCGGCAATCCGCTGCGCGTGATCCAGCCCACTCGCGTTCTCACACCGCTCCAGCCACAGCCGTCCGACGCAACACCCGCGGCCGAGCCTGCCCCGGCCCCGCCAACTTCGACGGCGCCGACCGACGCGGCCCCTGGGACTCCCCCACCGACGTCCCCTGCTCCCGCCGAGCAGGCCGAACAACCGACAGCAGACCGTGCCGCACATTTCGACCGGTTCCTCACGATTCCGGTCGCGGCGGTCGATCCCCCCACCGATGCCAACGCACCGGTGGAGAGCGACGGTATCCTTCCGCAGCGTGTGGAGTCGGATTCTTCCCGTACTGCCGATCTACACGACGGGGAACCGGTACGCGAGAAAAAAGAAGCGAACGCGACCAACACGAACGAATCGGTTGGCAACAGATCGGCTGATCCCTCGGCCAAACCCTCGCCCCAAGAACAGGATGCTCCTGCCGCCAGCGTGATCCCGCCGGCGGCAGCCACACCCGCCGCCGCGGAACCGGCTGCGGAACCGGCCGTTGTACTCGTCCCCGGTCAGGATTCCATCACCGTGATGTCCGATGACCCGGAGGCCTTGATGCAGGTGGAAACGCTCCTGCGGACCCTCGCCCGCCAGAGCTCCATGGAGTCGGGCGGAGGCAATTTCGCCGTGTACGCGCTCACCAACGCAGGCGCAGGAGAAGTCGCCCAGACGCTCGATCAACTGTTCGAGAAAATGCCGTTCACCGCGCGGGTCCTTCAGCCGCGTGAGCATCGTGCCGGACGAACGACTCAACGCCCTGATCGTCCACGGTCGGCCCAACGATCGCGCCTGATCGAAGAACTCCTGCAGGTGCTCGACTCCGCCAACGTGCCCAATCTGCTGGTCAGCGGACCACCGACGATCGTTCCACTGCAACATACGGACGCCCAACGCATCGTGGAGATTCTGCAGGGAATCTATGCCAGCCAACTCCGGTCAGGAGGAACGGGACCCCGGATTTCCATCCCGCGCGGTGTGCCGTCGGAAGTTGCCTCGATGTTGAAACAAATGAACGCCGCTGCGGCCGGCCCACTGTTAACCCTGGAGGTCGACGAAGTGACCAACTCCATCGTCATCATGGCCCCAAAGCTCCTCGCCGAAGAGGTCTCGCAGCTCGTCCATCAACTCGACCAAAAAGCCCAAGCCGAAGATACAAGAAGAATTGAAATCGTCCCACTCAAATCCGCCAAAGCGGAAGAACTCGAGGATGCACTCCAGGACCTTCTGCGAAACCGGAGTCGGGGTCGAGGAAGATGACCCCCAGACTCGCCATCGCTGCGGACGGTCACGCCCCACGAATACCCCAGGAAGTTCGTGCCGTTCTTTGAATTTCCCTTGCGCCGGAGTACGCGAACATGAATGACTCGCCTTCCGGAAGAGTCGGGCTTTCCGGTCCGGAGAGGGCGGTGTCGTTCGTCGGGAAGTCCGCCTTCCGGGGCAATGCAAGACAAGAAGCCCTCCCCGGCCGCTACCGCGTCCGACCCTCCCGCAAGCAGGTGGGTGGGTATCCGGTCTCCCGGCAAGCCGATCACCGCAGAGTGGCAAGAAAAAAAGAGGCAAGAAAGAACCACGGACTTCCACGTGCTCAGCAGCACTCAGGGGGTTGATCTGGTTCTACCTTGACTTGCTATAATAGCGTCACTACCCTACCGTACGAATGCTCCGAGAGAACTGTACGGGCTACCGCCTGCCTAGAGACCGACCCGACCCCGCAAGGGTTCCCGCCGTTCGACAACCAGATGCTACGGAAGATCGCCAGCGGGCCATCTTCCGTCCTACCTCCGCGTCGCCGAGAGGCGACCCACTAACGAAACGCAACCATGAGCGCAACACTTGTTGTTCAACACGTGCCGAGCACGGTGGTGGTCGCGCCAACCGACCTGAGACAGATTCGCCGGATTCTGGCCGACGGTGGAACGCTGGACGATGTCGCCGCCGAACTGCGACTGGCTTCGGCCGAAGTCGCGTTGGGCGCGATCGCTAGTTCGCTGGGGCTGCAGGTAGCCGACTTGGCGCGTTGCGAGGTCGATTCCGAAGTGTTGGCCGAATTCCCGCCCAAGTTGGTGCACCGGTATCGCGTGCTGCCCCTGGGACAGGCGGACGACGCCTTGCTGATTCTGACGAGTGACCCGTTCGACCTGCATGCGATGGACGCGGTCAGCGCAGCGATCGGTCAGCGCGTGACACCGATCCTGGCGCTGCCGGACGATCTGGCCAAGCTGATCAAGACACACTTGGGAGTCGGTGCGGAAACGATTGACGATCTGCTGGCGCAATCCGGCGACGACGCGATCGAAATGCTGGAGGAGGTCCAGTTCGACAACAGCGAAGCCGCCGAAATGGCGCAACAGGCTTCGGTCGTTCGACTGGTCAACGAAATCCTCTCGGAAGCAGTCGTGGCACAAGCCAGCGACATCCACATCGAATCTCAGGAATCGGGGATCAAGATTCGCTATCGAATTGACGGTGTGCTGCAGCGTCAGCCAACGCCACCGGAGATGAACCGTTTCCACGCAGCCATCGTCAGTCGTCTGAAGATCATGTCGAAGATGAACATCGCCGAGAAGCGAGTTCCTCAAGACGGTCGCATCAAGCTGCACGTGGCGGGTCGCGAGGTGGATATCCGCGTCTCGATGATTCCGATGCTACACGGCGAAGGGATTGTGATGCGAGTCTTGGACAAGTCTCGCATTCAGTTCTCGTTGCAGGACATCGGGATGCCGCAGGAAGTGTATGACTCGTTTCAGCGGCTGATCCGGTTGCCGCACGGCATTCTGCTGGTGACCGGGCCGACCGGCTCGGGGAAGACCACCACGCTCTACAGCGCACTGAACGAAATCAAAAGCGAAGACACGAAGATCATCACCACGGAAGATCCGATCGAGTATCAGTTGGAAGGGATCAATCAGATCCAAGTCCATTCGAAAGTCGGACTGACGTTTGCCACAAGTCTGCGCAGCATTCTGCGACACGATCCCGATGTGGTCCTGGTTGGTGAAATCCGCGACTTGGAAACGGCCGAGAATGCGACGCAGGCCTCGCTGACCGGGCACCTCGTTTTCAGCACGCTGCACACGAACGATTCGTCCGGCGCCTTCATGCGGCTGTGTGACATGGGTGTGGAGCCATTTCTGGTCAGCAGTACAGTGGAGGGCGTGATGGCGCAGCGATTGGTTCGCACGTTGTGTCGGCACTGCCGGCAGGCGTACGTGCCGCGTGCGGAGGATTTACCCGAGGATTTCCCCTACGAGCAGATGCGGGATCAGCGCCAGAACCTGTACCGCGCCGTCGGTTGTCGCACATGCCGTGGCACTGGATACGCGGGACGAGTGGGGATTTACGAGTTGCTGGTGTCGACGGACGAGGTTCGCCACTTGGCCAGCGAACGAGCGCCCTCGAATATCGTCAAGCGGGCGGCGATGGCCGCCGGTATGCGCACCTTACGATCGGACGGATGGTCCAAGGCTTGCCGCGGGCTGACCACCGTCGATGAAGTGCTCCGCGTGACGAAGGCCGACTGACCGCGGCAACGCACCATGCCCGAATTCGCCTATACAGCTCGAGGACTGGACGGACAAAATGTGACCGGCCAGCTAACGGCGACCAATCGCCGAGAGGCACTGGCGACTCTTTCACAGCAGTCTCTCTTCCCGCTGAAACTCGAAGACCAGGCCGCTCACGGCATGGCCAGTCGTTGGGCGCAGCGCGGTACGCGGAAGCGGGTTCGGCCCGAACAGGTGGCCGCCTGTCTGCGCCAACTATCCGATCTATTGCAGAACGGCGTTCCGCTTTTGGATTCGTTGAATCTGCTGGCCGAGGAATCTCCCAATCCGGCATTGCAGGAAGTGATGGGGGATGTCCGCGACCAAGTCGCTGAAGGAGCGACGCTCGAGGATGCGGTCGCCCGACATCCACGCGTCTTTTCTGATCTGACGGTCAGCATGATCCGAGCGGGTTCCGAGGGTGCCTTCTTGGAAGAGGCGCTGACGCGGATCGCCGGTTTCCTGGAATTGCAGGAGGAGCTGAAGAGCAAGGTCAAAGGCGCCATGGCCTATCCAACGTTTCTGATGATTGGCGGCATCTTGGTGACGGTCGTACTAATCATCTTTTTCGTGCCCAAGTTCGAAGGCTTGTTTGAACGCCTGGAACGACAAGGCAACGGATTACCGCTCGCGACCGTGTTGCTGTTGGGAATCAGTGACTTTCTGACGCGGTACGGCCTACTGCTGCTGCTCGGCCTGGTGGGGCTCGTGTTGGGACTCCGCCATCTACTTCAGACACCCGCCGGAATCCGCTTCACGGACTACTGGAAGTTGCAACTGCCGATTGCCGGCAAGATCTTCCACAACTCGGCCGTCTCCCGATTCTGCCGCGTCCTGGGTACGCTGCTGCACAACGGAGTGCCGATCCTCAAAGCCCTGGATATCAGTAGCGGCTCGGTCGGAAACCAGTTGCTGGCCGAAGCGATCCAGAATTCCGCCGAGAACATTTCCTCGGGGCAAACACTCTCGGCGCCACTGGCCGACTGCGGCCTGATCCCGCCCTCCACCATGGCGATGATCCGCGTGGCGGAGGAATCCAATTCCTTAGACACTGTTCTGGTCAACATCGCCGACGGAATCGACAAGCAGGTCAAGCGCCAGTTGACGATGATGGTTCGTTTCGTGGAACCGGTCATGCTCGTGATGATCGGCGTCGCGGTTCTGTTCGTTCTGGTCGCGCTGTTGTTGCCGGTCTTCGATATGAGTGCGGCGATTTGATTCAATTACCAAAGAGGGGAAAGAAACATGCCTTGCAAGAAAACTCGCCATCGAAGTCGAGCGGGCTTCACGCTGATCGAAATCATGATCGTGCTGGCAATTCTCGTGTTGCTGGTCGCGATGGTCGGGCCTCGACTGCTGCGCACGCAGGAGCAGGCCGACCTGAAGATCACCGTCACGCAGATCGAAAACCTGGAGCAGGCACTCGATTTTTACAAGGTGGACACACGCAGCTACCCGACGACGGAAGAAGGCTTGAAAGCTTTGTTGCAGAAACCGACGGACGAGACCCGCGGGAAGAACTGGGCCGGGCCCTACCTGGAAGAAGATGCTCTGCCCGCCGACCCCTGGGGCAATCCGTTCCAATACGAGTTTCCGCCGACCAAGGGTGGTTCAACCGACAAACCGAACATCTGGTCGTTCGGTCCCGATGGTCAGGATGCCACCGAAGATGACATCATCAACTGGACAGAGGGCAGCAACGATGGCTCGGGCAGCGAGATCTCCGAGAGCGACAGCATGGAATTCGCACCGTAACCACGCTTACACCCTCCTGGAACTGGTGATCGTGCTTTCGGTGATTGGGCTGCTGGCCGGCCTGAGTTGGCCGGTGCTGATGCGCCCTTGGTCCAAGAGCCAAGTGCAGCAGGCCGCACAGGACCTCAGTCGGGAATTGATGCGCGCCCGACTGAACGCCATCGAAAAGGGACAGATCTTTCGGCTCCGTTGGCGACCGGGAACCGGCGAATTCGAGCTCCGTCGCTGGCGACCGCCCTCCCCCGAGTTCGTTCTGCTGGGCGATGAATCCGAGCCGGCGCTTTCCCCCCCGACACGAATCGCCTGCCCACCCTGCCGCGAGTGATCCGTTGACGGCAGAACCCGTGACGGAACGCGGCGCCGAAGACGGGACGGACGCATTCGCCAGCGAAGACACCACGACATCCACATCGCCCTCCTTGCGAGAGTTGCCCAACGGGGTCCTATTCTGGGACCCGACGCAGCCAACCGAGCCCCTGGGCGCCTCGCTGTTGCGTGAGCCGACGCTGGCGAGAGAAATGGGGCAAGATGATCCGAGCCTGGCCTTTTTGCCGGCCGAGGAATCCACCAGCGACGATTTGCCCACCAACAGCCGTTCCTCGGTTCCCTGGTCGCCTTCGATTTGGTTCTATCCGGACGGTCGAACATCCAACGCTCGGTGGACTCTGATCAGTGAAGACGGTTACCAGATCGACGTGACTCTCCGCGGCTGGGTCGGTTCGGTCCAAGTCGGTCCGGTGCAGCTGCAACCGATGTTGGAAAGCGAGCTCGACGGGGTGGAGTCCGACAACACGGCCGTGGCCGCGGACCGCCGCCCCGCGATCGACCTATGAGGCGTGGACTGTCACTGCTGGAGGTCATCATTGCGCTGGCGATTCTCGCTGGCAGCGCCGCGGTACTGGCCCAGTTGATGAGTCTCGGACGGCGTCATGCTTTGCGCAGCCGACGTCAGTGAAGCGCAATCCCTGTGTCAGAATCTGCTGAATGAGCTGCTCGCCGGAACGCTGCCCTGGGAGATGGTCGAATCGGAGCCGATTGATCCATTCTCTCCTTGGGAGTATTCCGTGCAGATCGAGCCGCTCGGTGACGGACGATTGTCCTCCGTTTCGATTGTCGTCACGCAGTTATTGGAAGAACAGATCGAAGTCGCCGATACCGAGACCCCCGCTCCCCCCCAGTTCCGGTTGACTCGCTGGGTCTACCATCCCGATGGTCCGCGCGATCTGGCGGGCGAGCCAGACTTCGGCGGTGCCTCCTTGTTTGAATAACCTCGCCATGGATTCGATCGTAAAACGAAATGGGTGGTTACATGCCTCGCTGGTGGGCCTGCGCGCGCGATGCGAGCTGGGCCCACCCTACCGCGGTGGCCCTCTCCCACCGGATTCGGCAAGCCCGATCGATCCGCCCACGATCCACGCCGTTCATCCCCCCATCACCGATCCAGAACAAACCATCCCCCCAGCGCGGCTCCATCCTGTCGGATGGCGCAATCCTGTAGGGTGGGCTCAGCGAAGCGCAAGCCCACCATCCCAACACCCCGCAACCCCTCCGCCGTCCGGCTTCACTTTGCTGGAAATCATCATTGCGATGGTGCTGATGGCCGTTTTGATGATGGCCACCTGGAGCTTGCTGGGCATCTACCGTGGCCAATTCGAGCGCAACCAACAGCGAGCGGAACGCTCCCAAATCATTCGTTCGCTGCGACAACGGCTGGAAGCGGATGTTCGGTCGTGCGTAACGGCGCCATCGAGCTCACCGCCAACCGATCCCGCGTCCACCGACGAGGACCCGGCCGCCGCCACGGATGACTCGGAACAGGCCGCGACGAATCGGAGGAACGCTAGCCTGGAACCACCATTCGGCGGCGACGCAACCGAGCCCATCCTGAGCGAGCCATTCCTCGGCGAGTCGATGAGCGCGGTCGGGCCGGACCTTGCTGCGGAGTTGACCGGCGAACTGTGGCTCCAGCCGGCGATTGGACTGCGCGGCAACGCACGGGGTCTGGTCCTGGATCGACTGGTGCCCCTGGAGCATCCTCGTGCGCTGATCGAGGGCACCGCCGTGGACCTGCAAACACCGATTCCCGATGTGGTGCGTCGCGTGATCTATGTCTTCACGGACGAGGCAACTTCCCTTCGGCAAGGCCGCCCGGCCGGGCTGCTGCGGTGCGAGTGGACGGAGCAGGAGATGCAGGTGCTTCGTTCCGCCGCTGGTGGAGGGGACCTGTTTGCGCTGCTGGAAACACTGGTACCGGACTGGCCGGTCGTCGAGGCGACCGACGGGATCTCGGACTGGACGGAGCCAGCCGTCGCGGAACGCGACCGTGACCTGGGACGCACTTCGTCGACCGAACTGGAGCAACTGACCGCGGAAATCACTCAGCGCGTCGACTTGCTGCCGGAGATGACCGCCTTTCGGCTGCGCTACTACGGCGGCGGCGGATGGCAGGATCGCTGGGACAGCCGGCAACAAAATGCGCTTCCGGTCGCGATCGAATTGCGGTTCGATGTGAAACGACTCGAGGCGAAAGCGGACGAAACGGCCGAAATCGATCCCATCACGGGGCTACCCATCGAGGAGTCGGCCGCAGAATTGCTGAACGAACCTCCCGATGACGAACTGACGGAACCGATCGACCCGCGTCAGATGTCCGTCCAGACCAAAATGCTGATGGCGCAAGAACAAGACCAGCGGGTCGTCCTGTTTTTCCATGCGCAACAAACGAATCCGGCTTGCGCCAATCACCGGATCCGAACGAAGCGATGGACCCAATGGAAGTGGGACCGACGGAGCCGATCGAGGAGAGTGCCCCATGATTCTACCTCGGTCGGATCGTCACCTGGAACGCCGTGGAGTCGTCCTGTTCGTAATCACAATCGTGATCGCACTCGTCTCACTGTCCGCCTACGGCTTCGCCGTGCTGATGCAAACGGAATACCGCGCAACGCAACTGCGAGGAGATCAGATCCAAACGGAACAAGTAGCGGCGTCCGGCGTGGACTACCTGCGAGCGATTCTGTCGCATTCACGTTCTCAACGAACGGAATGGGGAGGATGGCAGGACAACGCTCCTTTGTTTCGCGATCAGATCGTCGATTTCGATCTTCAGCTCGCCCGCACCGGTCGGTTCAGCATCGTCTCACCCTACCATGCCGCGGAAGATGCACCACCGCAGTATCAGTTCGGGGTAGAAGACACCTCCAGCAAGTTGTCGCTGGAAGCGTTGTTACGATGGGACCAACAGACTCCCGGCAGTGCCCGCCAGGCACTGCTGCAATTACCGGGAATGGATGACTCCCTCGCCGATGCGTTACTGGACTGGATCGATCCGGATGATGAGGAACGGGAATTCGGTGCTGAATCGGAATATTATCTCGAGCTGGAACCTTCTCGGCAGCCGGCCAACACACTACCAACGATCCTGGATCAATTGCTGGCCGTTCGCGGATTCACATCCGGGCAGTTGCTCGGACTGGAGCCTTACCAGTCCCAGGAAACAGTCGATTCCGACGGCACCGATACCGGAACTCGAATACCGATCCCTTCGCCGCCGGTCACTTCCCCAGCCGACAGCTTGGGAACAACTTCGTGGAGCGGTGCTAGTGCCACAGGCATGTCACAAGTACCGTGGTCCCGCTATCTGACGGTTTACAGTGCCGAGCGAAACGAAACGTGGGAAGGGGAGCCCCGGATCAACTTGAACTCGGCGGACCTGAGTGAACTGCACCAACAGTTGACCGAGTTGTTTGACGAGTCGATCGCGAACTTCGTCATTGCGCTGCGCCGCTACGGACCCACCTCCTCGACGACGGGAAATCTGCAGACCGGCCCCGCACCCCTGGTTGCGTTCCAAGAACAAGCGAGCTTCACGTTCACTTCACCGCTCGACATCATCGACGCCTACGTCGCGATCCCCAACGAGCCGCGGCCAGACGCATCCGATGATTCTTCCGAGCCGCAAACCACGACTTACGCCAGTCCTTTTTCAACGCAGCAAGGTTCACTGCGCGAGGAGCTGGTCGCCTTCTGCGATGGAACAACCACCAGCAGCGATGAGCGTTTTTTCGGAAGAATCAACATCCAACAAGCTCCGCGGGAAGTCTTATTGGGAATTCCGGGCATCTCGGCGGAGACCGTTGACCAGCTGTTGTCATCCCGCGAGACGGGTAGCCGGGACACGGAGAGCCAGATCCATCCCGTGTGGCTGCTCGTTGAAGGGATTGTCGACTTGCCAACGATGAAGCAGTTGTTGCCCTGGCTGAACACGGGAGGCGACGTAATTCGCGCCGAAATCATCGCCTACTACGAGCACGACTCGCCATGGACGCGGCAGGAAACAATGCTGGACGGTACCCGCAAGGGAACTCCGGCGATATACTATAGAGACCTCCGCCGCATGGGACGCGGTTTCCGCTGGGAGCAACTGGCGCGGGAATCAAGTTCGCCCGATTCGGCGACGTCCCCCCCACCCACCGAGGATCTCCCAGGTCCATACTCGATCAGCCAACCAACTTCCGAATCGACTCCGTTCCCATAATTGCTGAGCACCAACCACGAAATCTTCCTACCGAAACGGGTGGTCGCCACCGACGGTGGCCGACGCCATCCCGATCCACGCAAACTCTCCCGCCAATCCAAGCGAACGTGCCTACCGTTCCGACTGAGGGGTTATGCTCCGCCTGAAACCAAGTCATTCGACCGTCGTCGCCTGTTCCTGGCATCAACACCGCCTGCTGATCCTGGTAGCCAAGGTGCGTGGTCGGGAGATCGAACTGGTGGACGCCCTCTCGGTCCCGCTCGATCAAAACGCGACACCGGAGCAGATCGGAGAACGACTTGCCCAGGAGATGGGCGACCGACAGATCAAGCATTTCGACCTGCTAATCGGCCTGCCCCGCTCGCGTGTCGAGATGTTGAGCCTGTCGCTACCTCCCGCAAGTGACGCGGAGTTGCCCGAATTGGTCCAGAACGAGGTTCTGCGGCAACTGACCGACTTGCCGGAGGATGCAGTCGTCGATTTCTATCAGAGCCAGGGCGATTCCGAAACATTACGGCGCGTCGAGGCAGCCGTACTGCGACCCGAAACACTCGGACAAGTACAGACCGTATGTGAGGCAGCCGGCCACACCGCCCGGCAAATGGTCTTGCGACCAATGGCGATCGCTTCGCTGTTTTCGCGGCTCGCCGGCCATGCCCACTCCAAGGCACTCCTGCTGACCGTGATGGACTGTGACGCAGACATGTCGCTGTTCTCCCACGGACAAGTCATCTTCAGCCGAACCGTTCGATTGATGGATGACGAAACGAGTGACTTGGATTCGAGTCGGATGTCCGACGAAATCCGCCGGACGTTAGCTGTCGCCCCGCTGGAATCGCAAGATGACGACGATATCGGACATGTCTACATGTTCGATGACTTGAAACGCTCCAACGAACTGATCGAGCAACTTGCCGACGACCTGCAATTGCCGGTTTCTCTGTTGGATCCCTTGGTGGGACTTCGCGTTCGCAAAGAAGTTGACCTGCAGCAGATTCACCGTTTTCCGGCGCTGATCGGCATGATCCGCGACTACGCCGAAGAAAACGCGGCAATCGATTTTGCACATCCGAAAGAACCGCCGCCGCCACCGCGCTACGGACGGAAGATTGCGTTCTATTCGACCGCCGCCGCCGTCGCCCTCCTGTCCGTTTTCTTCCACTTTCGGTCACAATTGCACACGACCGTAGAAACGGCCCGCGACCTGGCCCAAGAGGTCAAGCAGAAGGAAGACGAACTCAAACGCTGGCGCCAACGTACTGCCGTCGTCGATGCCGTTGCGCGTTGGGAGACCAGGGAGATCCACTGGTTGGATGAACTGCGATTCCTGTCCGAACGCTTTCCGTCGGCTGATCAAGCGGTCGTTCAGCGCGTGACCATGGCTCCCACCAGCGCCGGCACCGGAGTGATTTCGATGAGCGTTCGAGTCAGCACGCCCGAAGCAATCAGCCGACTGGAAACGAGCCTTCGCGACGACTATCACAAGGTGAGCAGTAAACGGATTTCGCAATCAGAAGGCGCACAAGACTTTCCTTACCAGTTTGAAACCAGCGTCGCCGTACGACCCAAACCGGTCGAAGAACAGCTGCCGCAAGAATCGACGACCGAGCCGCTCGTGGCGAAGCAACAATAGAGCCGACGCACGCGAAAGAACAACCGCCCCCTATTGCCTGATTCGTTTCCCGTCACGCTCAAAACGAAACGACGATGCCACAACGCCAGAAGATTCTGATTGCCCTCGTGACAACAATGCTGGTTGTGTACGTCGCCGATCTTGCCTACCGACGGCTCTACGCCGAGCCGGTGCAGAAAGCACAGACCGCAACCGAAACGCTCAAGAAGCGATTGCACAAGGCGGAATTGAATGTCCGCGCGGAGAAAAACAAGCTCGCGGCATTGGAAGACCTGCAAATCCGGAGCCTGCCCAGCAACTTGGAACTTGCCGTCTCGTCCTATCGCAGCTGGTTACTGAATCTCATCGAGCAAGCCGGGCTACGCGGGACGAGTGTCGATTCCAGCCCGCCGCTTCGCCAGGGCAACCTCTACTACCGGCTCGATTTCAACATCCGCGGAAATGGAACCCTACCGCAGATCAACAACTTGCTCCGTTCGTTCTACGAATCGGGCTACCTCCACAAGATTCGCTCGATGTCGCTCAATCCAGCAGCCAGCGGTCAGGTCGATACGTCGATCACGGTCGAGACGATCGTGCTGCCCAACGCCAAGTTCGAGGACCGCCTGGCGGCACTCGATCCCCAGAACACTCCAGCGGACGAATACCGCGTGATCACTCGCCGCAACTTGTTTTCGGGCGGCGATCCGGTCGCATCCCGCATCGCGCTGACCGCGATTACCGTCGATGCGCAAGGACAACCGCAAGCCTGGATCACCGATCGGTCCACGGGCCAAACTCGAATCCTGGCCCCCGGAGATTCGCTGGCCTTGCCAGGAATCGACCTGAAGATTGTCGACGTCTCTCAAGACGGCGTGACCGTCGAGCTGGATGGTCAGTCACTCCGCCTCTCCATCGGGATGACGCTGTCGGACGCCCTGCGGCAAATTCCTCCAGCACGCTGAGCACACCCACCGGGCCAGCAAAAACGCTGGAAAAACGCTGGGACAGGCCATGCGTGCGCTCCAGGGCGCGCTCACGTTCCGATCCGCGTTCATCCGCGACAGCCGCCTTCCCGTCCGCGTCCCTACTGTCTCACTCCATCGCGTGGAGCCACCCCACGACGGCACCCAACGCCGGGACAGGCCATGCGTAGTCCGCGGAATTGCATAAGGGCGACGGACGCAGTCGGAAGATTCAGGAACGCGGATCGGAGGCGGACCACGCGGATGAATGCGGACCAGAGCGACGGCACCCCCAAGACGGAAAACTCGAGGACCTGGGAGACACAGGCAAGGGAGAGAGCAGGGAGGGGTACTGGGAAGCTGTAAGACTCCGGTGCAGAGCCTCGAGCAGGAGACTCCCGGGACAGGCCATGCGTCCGCCCGAATACCTCCGCACGCTGAGCACACCCACCGGGCAGCAAAAACGCTCAAAAACGCCGAAAAAACGCCGGGACAGGCCATGCGCAGTCCGAAAAACGCCGGGACAGGCCATGCGCAGTCCGCGAAATTGCGCCTGAGGGCCACGGACGCAGTCGGAAGATTCAGGAACGCGGATCGGGGGCGGACCACGCGGATGAACGCGGACCAGGGCGACGGCACCCCCAAGACGGAAAACCCGGGAATCGGGAGAATCGGGGAGGCTCAAGCCGGGGAGACCTGCGCAGCTGCCACGGGGCAACGACAGAAGAGAAGTCAAAACGCCGAGCTTGACGCGATCCTGCGGATCACTTAGCATTCCCCCGAATTTTCCCTGGATTCCTTGCCCATTTTGACAGGCAATCTGATTCAGCATGGATGACGTCTTGGAAGTTTATCGACTGCACAGACGCACGATTGGGCTCATCGCGTTGCTCATCGGCGTGGGACTCGCCCAACCGTCAACGATCGAGGGGCAGACACCGGAACCACCACCGAGTGCTGCCGCGCTGACGGTCCGGGGCTACGTTTGCCCGCCGTCGGAGCAGTCCGCAACGATCGCCCGGCTGCGGACGTTTTTTGAATCGGTCGATGGCTTTCGTGTCTCTTCGGACCCGAACACGGCGCAGCTGTTGGTGGTTGCACCGCCGGAGGTCCACGCAGCGATCGAAGATCAACTCGCCGCGGCAAAGCCATCTCGGGCGGAGCTGACGGTTCCACCGCGACTGTGGGACGAACCCAACGCAAAATTACGTTTTCGGCCCGCGACCTCATCGCCCCCGACGGCCACGACCGTGGAAAGTGAAGCCACGACGCGTTTTCTGCTGATCCGTGGCGATGTCGCCCGGCTGCAGCAACGTCTCGCGACCGTGTTGGGAGGTCGATTGCGACGGTTTGCTCCGGACGGGCAGCCTACGTATGTGCTCGAATCAGGAACCGGCCCGGTGGCGGAATTGGTCTTTGACGTACGCCGCGGTGGTGTGCTGGTCACGGCGCGGGAGCGTGTCTTGCAGCAGTTGACGCTGCTCTTCCGTCGCTGGAGGCGAACGCCGCCGGCGAAGGTCGACGAACGGCCGTCGTATCGATTGAGCGAGCGGATCCGGCCAAGCTGCAGCAGACGATCGACGCCTACCGTGCGGCGGCCCCCGAGCCGGAGGACTCGTCGCAGCGGACGCGACGTTCGGCCCAGCGGCCGCTGGCCCTGGTGAATTTCGTGCTCCAAGAGGGAGCCGCAGAGGCCGCCCCGGAAGCGGACGCAACTCCCCCCGCTTCGGCCGACGATCTGGCACCCTCCAGCGACCTGGATGTGGATGTCGAAGTCCAGACCCTGCCGGACTTGGATGTGATCATTCTACGCGGCCGCGACAGCGACGTGCAGAAACTCACGGAGATCATTCAGGAACTGGAACGGCTAAGCCGCGAGACGCAGCCGCAGATCCGCATCTATCAACTAAAACATGCGCCAGCGAAGCAATTGCGGAAATCGTGCAGCAGGTCAGTGAGGACCTGACCGGTCGGCGACAAGGGCGTGTCAGCGCAACTCCGCTCGTCAAACCCAACGCACTTCTACTGATTGGCTGGGGAGACGCGATCGATTCGATGGTGGAATTGATTGGCAAGCTCGACCGAGCGGTGGCGCCGGAAACGCAATTCGAAGTCTTTCGTCTCCAGCACGCCGCCGCACCGTTGATCGCAAATTCGCTTTCGCAATTCTTTTCCGAGCGCGAGGGGCTTGGCCCCACCGTCCAGGCGTTGGCCGACATCCGCACGAATTCGGTGATCGTGTACGCGGCTCCGCGGGACATGGAGGAAGTCCAACGGCTCGTAGAATCGCTGGACAAGGCAGGCAGCGAAGCCGTCAATCGGGCCAGGGTCATCACGATCCGCAATGCATTGGCCGCCGACGTCGCCGACACTCTGCAACAGGCGATCGACTCGGCAGACGGAACCGGCGCGCCCTCCGCGATCCTGGAACTGCTGACCATTGACGAACGCGGCGAAGAGATCGTGAAGTCCGGGATGCTGAGCAACGTCCGCATCACCGCCAACCCACGCAACAATACGCTGATCATCTCCGGACCGAATGAGAGTATGGCGTTGTTGGAAGAGCTGGTTCGCCAGATGGATGTACCGGGCGCCGTCTCGCAAATCAAGGTTTTTCGCATTCTGAATGGAGACGCATCCAGCCTGGTGCAAACGCTGCGTTCTTTGATACCTTCGCAAGTGGGCGCAGCCGCAATCGGCCCGCAACTGCCGAGCGCCGAGGGTGAGACTTCCCTGGCACCGCTTCGTTTCTCGGTTGACACTCGCACCAACAGCATTATCGCCGCCGGATCGGAAGGTGATCTGCGAATCATCGAAGCATTGCTCTTGCGATTGGATGAGCGGGACTTAGCCGAACGGCAAACCGAGGTATATCGGTTGCGGAATGCTCCGGCCCTGGACGTCGCCACTGCGGTAAACGAGTTTCTAAGAAGCGAACGGATTGTGCAGCAGGCGGCACCCGGTAGTGAGAGTCCTTTCGAACAGATTGAACGTGAGGTGGTGGTCGTCCC
Source organism: uncultured Planctomycetaceae bacterium (assembly GCA_963776055.1). Classification (GTDB taxonomy): domain Bacteria; phylum Planctomycetota; class Planctomycetia; order Pirellulales; family Pirellulaceae; genus CAVZLD01. The sequence continues at coordinate 149,798 of CAVZLD010000005.1, forward strand.
GGAACCGGTAGGAAACTCACTGATCATCAGCGCCACACCGCGCTACTTCGACGAAATCCACGAGCTAGTGGTCGACCTGGACGAGCAGCCTCCGCAGGTGATGATTCAGGTCGTCATCGCCGAAGTTTTGATGGACAACACGGACGAATTTGGCGTCGAACTGGGACTGCAGGATTCGATTCTCTTCGACCGCAGTCTGCTAGGAGACCTGGTCACCACGACTGTCACCGGTCAACAATCGACTCCCTCGGGGATCATTACGGCGACCGAAGAACTCATCCAGGCCGCGACCAACATTCCCGGTTTCGATTTCAACAACAAACCGCTGGGCAACAGTGGAAGTTCGCAGGCGCTGGCGAATTCCAATCGCGTCGGTGGCCAAGGACTATCCAATTTCGACGTCGGACGAATCAACAACGAGTTGGGCTTTGGCGGCCTCGTGCTCTCGGCCAGCAGCGAAAGTGTCAGCGTGCTGATTCGTGCGCTCGAAGAATCGCGGCGTGCAGACGTTCTCAGCCGTCCGCAAATTCGCACCTTGGATAATCAATCGGCTTTCATCCAAGTCGGCCAACGCGTCCCGCGAATCACAGCGTCCAACCTGACCGCCGGTGGGCTGCAGACCAACACCGTCGAATTGGAGAATGTCGGCATCATCCTCGGCGTCACACCCCGGATCAGCCCGGACAACACGGTGGTGATGGAGATCGATGCTGAGAAATCGCAACTTGGTCCAGAAGAGAAGGGAGTTCCGATCACGGTTTCCCTCGACGGAACGGTGATTCGTTCTCCCAGTGTCGACATCCAGACGGCGCAGGCCACGGTCAGTGCGGCCAGCGGAGAGACAATCGTTCTGGGCGGAATGATCACGTCGCGCGACGAGACGATCTCGCGGCGCGTTCCCTATCTTTCCGACATCCCGGTCCTGGGAAATCTGTTCCGCTTCGATAGCACAACGGACATTCGCGCGGAGCTGTTGATTATCCTGACTCCGCACGTAATCCGCTCCCCCGAGGACGCTCAGCGAATCAAAGAAACCGAGATGGCGCGCATGTCCTGGTGTGCAGCCGACATCTATGAAATCCACGGGGACGTGGGCGCGGCCTACGACCCGGGTGTGGTGAATGACCGGGACACGGAAACGGTCTATCCCGACCTGAATCCGCGCGGTGAGCCGGTCTCCTCTCCACCGGAGCCCGACGGAACATTCGAGCCATCGCCAGAAGCACCGAGCGAGGACTACGAGCCAACGGAGCAAGACGCACTTCCGTTGCTCGACCCCAACGCCAGAGCCGTCAAGCCGCCGACCTCCCCCGAATCAACGCGCACCGGCTCCGGCGAGACGGCCCACAGCGGAGCAGCGCTGGCGCGCCCGGTGAGTCATTCCGAGACCATGACACCGCGACCTCGGCGGCGGTGGAATATCAGACTGTCCGAAATGCTACCCTTCAAGTCACGCAAACAAGAATCGACGGAATGAACTCCCCAGCAACTCGATTCCAAAGCACTCCACACCGACCTTGGCACAAGGCGCCGGCTCGTCGGCTCGCGTTGGTCGGCCTGTGCGCGTTGTCGTTATCCGGTTGTGCGCGTTGGGACGTGCGCGAAGCATGGCCATGGAGCGATGCGGAGGAAGCGGTTCTGCCCGACCGCATTGTGCCGATGTGGACCGACACGATTCTATATCAACCGGGTCACACCGGCGTGCGAGGTTTCGGGGCGAGACTCTATTTCTACAACCGGGAATCGAAGGAGCCGGTCGAAGTCGACGGAAAGGTGATCGTCTACGCGTTTGACGCCGAGAAGCCACAGTCGGGAATTCCGATCCCGGAGAAGAAATTTGTCTTCACGGCGGATCAACTGCCGCTGCATCACAGCCAGACCAGCCTGGGGCATTCCTACAGCCTGTGGCTCCCCTGGGATGAAGTCGGGGGCGCCACCCGACAGATCAGCTTGATCACCCGATACGAAGGTCGCGCCGGTGGCGTGATCGTATCTGATCCATCACGGAAGTTGCTGCCGGGCATCACGCCAACGGGCGAATCATCGCCAGCGGAGGCCAATGGCTCGGCGGTCCAAGCCGCGTCGTTCGAAACAGAAACACGGCAGTCGGGGGAACGTCCCGAATCGATCACGATCGATGTTTCGCCGGACTTCGCGCGAAAACTGGCACCCGTTCCGCAGAAGCCCGACGCCCCGTCATGGGACGAAAGCCAAACCACGCCACGATCGGCACCCGCGGCCGCTCCGGCGGCACCGGAACGCGTCGAGCCGGCTGCGCCAGCGTCGTCGTCGGTCGATCCCACGCAACTTAGCGACCCGCCGGTGTCGGGGGCGGTGGGGGGACAAACTCGGATGCCGTACCACGATCGACTGTCAGCTCATTTTTCACAGTCGAGATACCCGGCTCGAAACTGGCCAGAATCGAAGCCACCTGACGGTCTTCCGCGGAAGCAACCGTACCGCGCAAAATGGCTGTCCGCCCTGCCACCGACACCTCGACCTCACTCCCCATGACACGCAATCGTCGCGTGAGATCCTCCCGCAATTGCTCCTTCGGCAACGGGTCATGGGGGAACTGGACCACCAGCCGTGGAGCGTACATCTCGTTGGCCGTTGGCATCCGAACCGGCTGATTGATGCTGGCCGACCGATCCGTCACTGGGCGCAATCCTGCCACTGCCGAACGAACCGCTTGCACGGCGGCGCCGGCCTGTTCCATGCCGACAAAATCGCGCGTCTCCGTGCGATCGCTGCCCACAAAATTCCGCACGCTGCGATTCCCACGCAAGAAGCGCTGGTTTCGCAATGTTCCGACTTCCTCGCTCGCCCCCGGACCGCGCGCCGATTCAGCGGCCGACCGATTTGGCGCTGTCCAAACATCTGCGCCACCGCAGAATCGCTGCTTCCTAGAAGAAGCAGACAGCCGAGCGTGATCGATCGCACCCACCAAGCTCTCGTACGGTTCATTTCCCGTTGCCCCTTCGTCGATCCCGTGCCACGCGACGGATCGACGCACTTACAATGCTGCGAGGCCTCACACGATTTGCGAGGCCTCGCTTGGTCTGTCCAGTGAACTCACCGAAGTTCGTCCCGTTTACGAATCGGCGCCGGGCTGTGCCGTGGCAGCGGACTCCGATCCGTTCTCGGATTCACTCGGTCCATCGCCGCCGAGTTTGATCAGCGCTTCCGGCAGTTCGACGCCTCCGATGTCGCGCATCACCTGCATCATCGGCGGCAGCGAATTCGCCATCTTGCTCAGAAAGTTGGCGGTGCTACTACGACCGTTCTGACCACCGTTTTCCCAGACCACGATTTTATCAAACTTGATGTTGGAAATCGCCCGGGAGGAGGCTTCCGCCAGGTTGTCCAGGTGTTCGAGCATCAGCATCTGGAAGGCTTCGTGGGCTCCGCCGCAAGCTTCCACGATACGCTGGAGGCCTTCCCCCTTTTTCGCCAGAACCTCATAACTACCGCGGGCTTCCGCGTCCAGCTTGGCGAAGATGGCATCGGCCTGACCTTGGGCCTCGATCCGCAACTTTTCCGCTTCCGCTTCGGCTTCGACGACCGTTTTCGCTTTCGCCGCCACGGCAGGAGCTTCCAACTCGGCCCGTTGCTCCGCCTCGACTCGTTCCGCTTCGGCCAGAGCAGCCAGCGCCATGGCACGGTTCTGCACTTCCAGGACTTTGGCTTCCGCTTCGCGTTTGCGGGCTTCACCCAATTGGTAGGCTTCGGCCCGCCGGACCGCCAATTCAGCTTGCGAGGCGGCGACTTTCGCTTGTGCAATGTTTTCTCCATCGATCGCCGAGGCATCCGCATCCGCGACTTCGACGCGCATTTTCTGCTCCGACAACTTGATCTGTGCTTGTCGTTGGAAGTCCGCGGTCTGTTCGCCGACGCCTTGCTCCTTCAACAGTTCGGCCAGTCGGATCTTCTGATCGCGTTCGGCTTCGCGTGTACCAATGGCTTGATCGCGATTGGCATTGGCGACTTGAATGAACTTGTCGCGTTCCGCCTCGGCGACGCGTGTTTCGCCCTTGCGTTCCTCTTCCGCCACATCGGCCCGCGCCTGTTGTATCGCTTGCGAGGCGGCCTTCTGACCGATCGCGTCGATGTAGCCCGACTCGTCCGTGATGTCGGTAATGTTCACGTTGATCAGCTGCAAGCCGACCTTATTCAGTTCCGGTTCCAGCGACGCCTGGATGTGCTGCAGGAACGTGTCTCGATCGCGGTTAATCTCTTCGATACCCATCGAGGCGATCACTTGTCGCAGTTGGCCGAAGATAATCTCTTCGGCCTGCTGCCGAACCTCGGGAGTCGACAGGCCGAGCAAACGGATCGCCGCTTGCTGCATGACCGCCGGTTCCGTGCCGATCGCCACGGTGAACACGCTGGGCACGTTGACACGAATGTTCTCCGACGACAACGCTCCGCGCAAGGGAATTTCGATCTGAATCGGGTCGAGACTCAAAAAGGCATAGTCCTGGATCAATGGCCAAACGAAGGCGGCACCACCATGAATCGTCTTTGCCGCATCCCCCGCGCGACCGGCCTTTCCGTAAATCACCAGCACACGGTTGCTGGGACAGCGTTTGTACTGCCGCGCCAACAGGATCAATGTGGACACCAGCAACATGACCACTGCCACAACGATCACAACCATCACAGTCCAGAAGTCGTTCATAGTTCAGGCTCCCCCTCGGCCTACGTTTCAAGTTGAAGCAACGGTTTCACGGGTTCGTGTCACCATCAGCGTGCTGGGACTAATGAAGTCAACCACCATAACCTTAGCACCCGTCAAGAGCTTTTCGGATTCCGTGGTCATCGCCGAATATTCCACGATCCGTCCCTGCATTTGAACCTGCACCTTCCCACTGCCGCTCTCATTTGGGGGAATCGGGATGTAAACGGTTGCGGTGTGACCGATCGACCGCTCAATCCGCTGACTCCCGTCATGCCGCAGCCGATACAGCCTCTGCATCAGCCAGTGCACCCCCCACATAGCGGCATATCCGGCGACCAACGCCAGGACGAACGAGAGCGCCGAACCCAGCTCGGCTTCATGCCCGGCCATGCCCACCAGACCGAAAAACGTCAGGGCCGCGACAACCGTTCGAAACGAAATCACGCCAAACAGCCAGGTGGACCCGTGCTCCATGCCCGGTGCGGCGTCGGCGGCCCCCTCCATCCCGTCCGGGACGTCCAGGTCCACGTCATCCGGAATGTCATCGACGAAGTCCAGATCCTCTGCTCCGAAGCCAATCAGAGCCAGGAGGAACTGAAACAAGAACACGGTTCCACCGAGCACTGCGCAAGTCAGGAACACGTAATACATCGCTTTCAGCTCCTTTGCGACGAACGAATGTCAGCAACTGCCCTTTTATTCGGCGCCAAGGGCAAAATCTTGTCGGATCACCGCGGACCAATCCCGCAATCCAGAAGGGAAACCTCTTAGATTATACGGCGGACGGAAGGGAGTGCTGTGTCGCCCCCGCGACGGATCGCCACCGGCTTACGATTGGCCCAAGGTCAACGCGACGTTTGCTGCGGGGAGAGCGGGTTACTGGTGGAGCAAATTCCAGTCGCGGGTTAATTCGACCAGGGTACGTACTAGAGCCGCCGCTGCCGCCGGCATCGAGCCAGGGCTTGGGTTTTTCCAGAAAGGCGGGACCGGCGATATCGATGTGCGTCCAGGGACGTTCGGCGACGAATTGCTCCAGCAGCTTCGCCGCGGTGATCGCGCCGCCCCAACGTCCTTCGCCGATATTCTTCAGGTCGGCCACATCACTTTTGATCTGTTCATCGAACTCGGGAAACATGGGCAACTGCCAGACTCGTTCCCCCACCCGATCGGCAGCCGTCTTGACGGCGTCGCACCAACTTTGCTGATTCGTCATCAGCCCGGCCACGTCGGTCCCCAGTGCGACGACGCAGGCACCGGTCAGGGTTGCCAAATCGACAATCTTCGCCGCTCCCCGATCGACGGCGACGGACAGAACATCGGCCAGGACCAGCCGCCCTTCCGCGTCCGTGTTGTGGACCTCGATCGTCTTGCCGTTGCGGGTCGTCAGCACATCCCCCAACTTGTACGCGGCGGCACCGGGCATGTTCTCGACTAGCCCGACGAGACCCATCACGTTGACCGGCAACTGCAGCTGTGCGATCGCCTGCATCGCACCGAGAACGGTAGCGGCACCGGCCATGTCACATTTCATCGTCTTCATCGCATCACTGGGCTTCAGCGACAATCCACCCGAGTCGAAGGTGACACCTTTTCCCACAAGGGTTAGCCAGGGATCCTGACTCGAGGAAGCGCCGGCGTGACGAAGGATCACCAGCCGCGGCGGTCGTTGGGAACCGCGTGCGACCGCCAGCAGGGCACCGCAGCGTTCCGCCGCCAGACGGTCGGCATCCCAGATTTCCGCTTCCATGGCAGTATCCTTCGCCACTTGGGCGGCCGTGTTGGCAAACGATTCGGGATCGACCACTTGAGGCGGTTCATTGACGAGTCGCCGAGTCAGGTTGATGGCATCGCCAACGATTTGCCCGGAGGCGATTGCTTCGGGCGTGGCTCCCCACCAGCGCAACGTGTGCGGCGTGAATCGTTTTGGTTCGAATTGGTAGAGGCCGGGTCCGCGACAACCGACCACCGATCCCGCCACCGCACTTTCCCCCATGTCCTCGGGTAGATGATCATCGAGGGCGAAGACAACCGTCTGCCTGGGTTTTTCCGAAAGGACGCGACTCGCCGTGGCGGCTGCGCGAAACGCGGTCCCGCGATTCCAGTCGGCTCGTTTGCCACAGCCGGTCAGGGTCACTACGGGCGCCGCCACGCCGGGCAGGCAGTACAGATTGACGGTTCGCCCTACCTGCGGCTTGAACTCCTGCAATTCCAGCAGCCGCTTGACGATGCCTCCGCTGGCCGCATCCAATGCCTCGGCCGGCCCCGACATGTGGTCGGAAAACAGGCCGACGACAACCGCATCCACCGATTGTTGTTCGACATTCTCTTGCGTCGCAATGATCTGCATCTTAGGCCCTTGCTGGTCGGCTGCGTTTGGCGAACGGTCCGGCTGCCCCCTGTCGTTCCCGACGGTGGGCTGCCACATTGTAGAGGTTCGCGAAACATCTTCCCAGCACAACACGTTTCGCCGTACCCGGCGATCGATCTTCCCCGGAAACGGTGCCCTATCGTACGGCGACGGAGGCTGGAGACCTGGGGCCGATCCGGGCCGCATGCAACATGACCGATTTGTGGTTGGAACTTGTCACGAACTCCGTCCGGTCCGCTCCGTGGCTGACTGTCGCATGGATTGCGGCGATCGGTGGCTGTATCGGAAGTTTTTTGAACGTGGTGATTTATCGGCTGCCGGCGGGAAAGAGCCTGGTGTATCCGGGTTCGCGGTGTCCGAAATGTGAACACACGATTCGTGCGCGCGACAATGTTCCGATCCTTAGTTGGCTCGCGTTGCGCGGCCGTTGCCGCGATTGCGGAGCCCCGATCGCCGTGCGCTATCCGCTAGTCGAGGCAACCGTCGCGGCGATGTTTGCCCTTCTGTGGTGGATCAACGTTCAAAGCTCCGTTCCACCGCTCGACCAGCCATCGGAGGCAACTCCCTATCTGCTCGCCTTCCTGCTGCAGGCCGGTCTGTTCTGCTCTTTGCTGGCGGGCGCCCTCATCGACCGGGACGGCCAGCGTGTGCCCTGGTCGCTGGGTTGGCCCTTGGGGGTGTTTGCGTTGGCGGTAGGCTTCGCCTATCCGGAGGCCATCGTCGCCCGTTGGCCGCGGGAGACCGCTGGCTGGCTGCGAACCGAGCCGAGACTGGTAATCGACGCCACGATCGCGGCGCTGTTGGCGGTGGTCAGCCGGGGAATCCTCCGGCGTCCCCAGCAGTGGTCGACCCCCATCCTTTTGGGGGCATCGTGTGGGTTGGTCTGGGGCGGTGCGGCCGCAGGCCTCTTGGTCATCCTGGCGGCGATTCTTAGGATAGGCCTCTACGGCCGCGCGCCCTGGGCCACTTGGCCGGTGCTGTTGACGTGCGTCGCGGGGGCGTTTCCGCTGGTCTGGAACTCGATCGCCCCCGAGCGGATCCCAGATCCGGTCAGCTGGTGGATCTGGGCAACGCTCGCGGCAGCGTCGCTCGGACTGGGGTGGTGGGCCCGTCGGAACGGAGAATCGGCAAGCTAACTTTGGAGTAATTTCGCACAACAGTGCAACGGACGGAGTTCGCCATGAAACGTCGACGGGGCCCCCGCGCTCGAACACGGCCGCTGCAGGGGAAACGGATCGGCAGCAGCAGGCTCGGACGAGCCGGGAGACGCACTTTTGAATGATGATCTGAAACAGATGCAACAGCGGATCCTCCATTCACCCAGCTACCGGCTGGCGGAGGAGGACATCGAGTTGCTGCAGACACCGGCGTTGCGACCTATCCGCATGCAACTGGAACTGTTGAAATGCGAGATAGCATTTCAACAGAACGGAATTGCCTCCACGATCGTGGTCTTCGGCGGCACCCAGCTCGTCGAACCTCAGGAAGCGGAAGAGCGTCTTCGCGAGGCGCGCAAGCAACTTCAACTGGAGCCAGACAACCGGCAGTTTCAGCAGCGGTCTCCCGCGCCGAGCGAGTTCTGGCGAAGTCACCGTATTATGATGAAGCGCGCGAGTTCTCGCGGCTCGTGTCACACACATGTCAGACAGAGGGAAAATGTGAATACGTCGTGATCACCGGCGGCGGCCCGGGAATCATGGAGGCCGCCAATCGCGGAGCGTACGACGTCGACGCAAAATCGATTGGACTCAACATCACGCTTCCCGAGGAACAGGACCCCAACCCATATATCACGCCGGACCTGTGCTTCCAGTTTCATTACTTTGCACTGCGCAAGATGCACTTCCTCCTGCGCCAAGGGGCTCGTGGTCTTTCCCGGCGGTTTCGGCACACTGGATGAACTGTTCTGCACGCTCACGCTCCGCCAAACCGGACGGATGCAGGAAATCCCTGTTATCTTGTACGGCACGGAATACTGGAAACGCGTGGTCGATTTTGAATTCCTGGCAGAAGAAGGCGTGATCGCCGACCGCCATCTCGACCTGTTCGTTTACGCCGACAGCCCCCAGGAAGCCTGGACCGAGATCGAGGACTTTCACCGGGACCGGTCCTGAAGGAGTTACCTGAACCAATGCGCACCGCCAACTTCGCGGGCTGCCCCGCCCTGACTGCTTTCTGCTTCCTCGGCATAATCCTCGGACCCGGCTGCCGGCCGTCGCCCCCCGCCGTCGAACCGAACAGCACGCAGGTTGCGTCCACTTTGCCTACGGCGCCCCGAGAGGAAGCGGCCGATCAGGAAGTGGATGCCATCACGATTCCCGATGGAACGCCGGAAGAGCTTTTTCAGTTCTTGGGGGAAGTGGAAACGCGTGAATTCGAACGACTGCAAGGCCCCGGATCCGAGTCACTCGATCCGGAAGCACGTGGTCAGGCCATGCAACGCCTGATGCTCACGCGCGTCCGTGTTTGCGACACCATCCTGGAAAAAGAAATCCCGGCCGACATACGTGCGTCCGCGATCCAAATGAAACTGGATGCCCTGCGCACGCTGGCCGCCATCCAGCCGGACCAATGGAAAGAACCGTTTGACCGGTTGTGTGCAGAACTAATCGACGGAAAAGACGCTTACCTGGCGCGGTTTGCGCGAGCCACGCGCTACCAGGCCCAAGTGAATGATTTCATTTCCGAAGCGGACGGAGACGAGGAGGCTTTACGAGTTGCGTTGGGCGAATTGCTGCAGAATCCCGATGCGGGAGCGGAAACGTTTCGCGCGGCGCGCGATGCATCCGGCTGGCTCATGCAAACCGGTCGATACGGTCCGGCGATGGAAGCCCTGACGATGATCGGAAAGCGTTTTCAGGACGATGCCAATGAGGACCTGGCCACGGAGGCACAAAAGCTGGCCAGCCAATCCGTGAACCTGCAGCTCTCGCAATTGGCGCGAAACGTCCTCGACGAAAAGCCGCAGGCGATCGACGATCTGCTCACGACGATGCGGTCGTTGCTGCAGTCGAATGCGGCCGACCCGAACCTGCTGGCCTACCTGATGCAGACCGCGCAAATGCTCGAATACGCCGGCTACACCAACGGGGCTGGCCAAGCCTATGATCTGATTCGAGATGACTACCCCAGCGAGCCTGACTCCCAAACCGCGCAGGATGTGCAGCGAACCGTCGACCTGGCCCACCAGCGTCTGGACCTGATTGGCCAACCACTGGAAATCGAAGGGGTCCTCCTGGATGGATCTGCGTTCGACTGGCAGACCTATCGTGGTAAGCCGGTGTTCGTCTGCTTCTGGACCACCTGGTACGAAAACTGGCTGCAGGACGTATCGCAGATCCGGCAGGCGCTGCGCGACTATCCGCCTGATGCCGTCGCCGTGGTGACGATCAACCTGGATGACGACCGGAACACGCTGGAACGATACCTGCAAACACACCCCCTTCCCTGGCCGGTTGTCGTGCACGCCGATCCAATGGCCGCCGGTTTTGAAAACCCAAACGCCGTGCGATGCGGTGTCGAAGCGGTGCCGTTGGCCATCCTGGTGGACGCCGACGGCGTCGTGACCGACCTACACGTGCTCGGCGGACGGCTGAGCAAAGTGCTTGCCGAGCGGCTGACCGGTTCCCCGTCGGCCCAGTGAGTACGGCCGACGGCGGGCCGACCCCGAAGGCGGCAGTTTCTGAAAACGCACTACGCGCCGCTGTCCTGCTTTTTCGCGGAACTCTCGTAGCGACCGAAGATCATCCGCCCGGCACTGGTCTGCAGAACGCTGGTCACGGCGACTTGCGCCGTCTGCTGAATATACGGACGACCACCTTCGATCACAATCATCGTTCCGTCATCCAGGTACCCGACACCCTGTCCGTCTTCCTCACCAGCCTTGACGATCTTCACCGTCAAATGCTCACCGGGCAGGAACACAGGTTTCAGCGCGTTGGCCAGATCGTTCAGATTCAGCACTTCCACGCTGTGCAGTCGAGCAACCTTGTTCAGGTTGTAGTCGCCCGTTACGAGCTTTCCCTCTAAGCGTCGCGCCAGCAATACCAGTTTCATATCCACCGGCTGCCCTGACATTTCCGGCAATTCACGGTCAAAGATCTGCAGATCGACCTTCGAATCGCTCCGCAACCGATTCAGAATATCCAAACCACGCCGGCCGCGACTGCGGCGCAGCTTGTCACTGCTGTCCGCGATACTCTGCAATTCCGCGAGAACAAAACGGGGCATGATCAACTGGTTATCCAGAATGCCCGTCTCAACCACATCGGCGATCCGCCCGTCAATCACGACGCTGGTGTCCAGAATGTAGGGCCGCAGTCCCTTCACTTCCTTCGCAAATTCCACGTAGGGAATGATGAAGCGGAAATCATCCTGGGTCTGCAGCAACACGCTGATGCAGATGTAACACAGCACCATGCCTAGCACCATCTGGACCGCCCGAAGATAGGTATCCCCTACGAGGGGCGTGATAGCGATCCCGGCGATATAGGTCAGAAAGAGCCCGACGAGTAATCCAAAGTAGACGGCCGAAATAATGTCGATCCGTTTGCGCGGCAGCAAGACGTCGACGGCAATTACCGAGCAGGCCAGACCAATCACCAGTGCGACCACCGCAAACGGCGCCCAGTTGGGCTCACGCGGCGGAATTTCCGACCGGATGAACGTCACGGACAGTCCAATCGCCACCAGCAGGAAGGCGCATCGGAGAAGGATCAGCCGCATAGTTCTTGTCAGTGGGGCAAAAGGGACGATCGGTCGGCCGCCCGACCAGAGGAAATGCGCCGCAATCGGCTCATCTGGACTTCAGGTTAGCATTTCCGCAAGGTCAGCGACTAGTGCCTTCGCCCCAGCCGAATCCAACATCCCCCAAGCGAGAGGGTGCGTCAGAGGGATCCGGAGGATTATGCCCCACCGAACTGGCGTTTTCACCGGCGCGTTGCGGCAAACGCCCCGCCCCCCCGTCCGCGCGAGTTTCGGCTCGTGTTCAGGGGTCATTTCGTTGTCGCAGGCACCGTCGGTACTGCTGGCGACAGTACCGGTCGGTCATCCCCGCGAGATAATCGGCCGCCGCCTGGCGCGTCCCCAGCAACTCGGCGCGAGCCCGAAACCGAGCCGGTAAAGACGAGGGATGATCCACCAAGTATTGAAACAAAGCACGCAACTGTTGCTGGGCTCGTCCTCGTTCGACGATCAGCTTCGGATGGCGATAGACGCGCCGATACAGGAACGACTCCAGTTGCTCCTTTTCCTGTTGGCAACTCGGGCTCGCACCGATCGCCGGCTCGTCCGACCGGGCCTCCTCCGCATCGGCGAAGTTGCGCTGCTGCAAAACCGCGCGACTGGTCTGCACGACGTCCCCAACCTGCGTGTCGATCAGTTCATGCACCAGCGCTCGGCGCAGCTTCCGACCGGCCAACGGTCCGTAGCGATCGAGCACCTGCTGATGGCATTGGCGGATGATCGGCAGGGACATCAGTTGATCCAACGGCAGCAACCCCAGCTTAACGGCATCATCCACATCGTGAGCGTCGTAGGTAATGCTGTCGGCCACGTCCACCACTTGGGCCTCCAGCCAGGCGCCGGACGAATGCTGTTTCTGCGAGCGGCCTTGCTGGCTCTCGAGTATCTCGCGGCTCAGATTCAGACCTGGAAACTGGGGATAGGGATGCTCCAGTTCACAGACCAAAGTCAAGGCAAACTGATTGTGCGAAAAGCCACCGTCGTCGGCCAGGCATTCCTGCAATGCGTCTTCGCCGGCGTGGCCAAACGGGGGATGCCCGATATCGTGCAGCAACGCCAAGGCCTCGATCAAGTCTTCGTTCAGCCGCAGCGCCGGCCAATGGTCCGCGCAATCGAAGCGACCTCCATCGTGTGGGTCAGGCGCGTGCGACAGTAGTCCCCTAAATTGCCGGTAAAAACCTGCGTCTTTCCGCTTAAACGTCGGAAGGCGGCCGAGTGCAGAATTCGGCCGCGATCCCGCTGGAACGGGCCCCGGTACGGGTGCGCCGGCTCCGCATGTTCGCGCCCCTTCGACTGGCAGCTGTGCAGGGCAAACGGCGCCAGCAGGGCCGATTCTCGTTGCCAATCATGGGGAGTTTCCGGCGATTCGCGCGCGGACATGGTGGTTCCTTCGGCCGAGGCTTGCTGTGGCCAGTTCGCTCTGCTACGGTAGCAAGTTTAGCGTTCGCCACTGGGGATGGGCAGAGCATCCATGAGTCCGCAGACCTCGCTTGGGATCGATCACGCCCCGTCGCTGAACGGGTCCATTCACGTCCGCGGGGCGTGCATGCACAACCTGAAGGACCTCAGCCTGGATATTCCCCGGGATCACTTCGTGGTGATCACCGGCCCCAGCGGGTCGGGCAAGAGCACGTTGGCTTTCGACACGCTCTTTGCGGAAGGGCAGCGGCAGTATGTCGAGAGTCTTTCGGTCTATGCGCGACAGTTCCTGGACCAGCTCCAGCGGCCGGAAGTCGACCTGATCGAGGGCCTGCAGCCGACGATCTGCATCGATCAGCGAGCGGCCTTGCTGAACCGCCGCAGCACGGTCGCCACGGTGACCGAGATTTACGACTATCTCCGCTTGCTGATGGCGCGACTCGGCCAACCGCACTGCTACCGCTGCGGACAGGAGATCCGACAACAGTCGGTCGAACAGATCCAGGACCGGGTACTGGGTCTGCCGGAGGGCACCAAAGCGATGATCATGGCCCCGATGGTGCGGGGCCGGAAGGGCAGCCACAAGGAGGTCTTTGCCCGAATTCGCAAGGCCGGCTTCGTCCGGGCCCGAATTGACGGAGCGGTCGTCGACCTGGAGGAGATTCCGACCCTCTCGCCCCGGCGAAACCACCATATCGACGCGGTCGTCGACCGCGTGATCATCCGCCGCGGTGTGCGTGCTCGCGTCGGAGAATCGATCCGCCTGGCCGTGCAACACGGCGATGGCCTGGCGGTCGTCTGCTACCTGACACCGGAACAGGAGTCGCGGGAAGGCACGCGCACCCAATGGCCCAATGAACTGTTCAGCGTCAAATATGCCTGCCCCGACTGCAATCTGAGCTACGAGGAGTTGGAACCGCGGACTTTCAGCTTCAACAGCCCCTACGGTGCCTGCCCGGTCTGTGAGGGGCTGGGGACGATGGAGGAATTCGATCCTGAGCTGGTGGTCCCCGACTTGACGCTGAGCATTGACGGCGGGGCGATCGAGCCCTGGAAGGTGCTGACCGCCAAAGTGATCCGCCAGCAGCAGGAAATCCTCGGCGCGTTCTTGGAAGCACGTGGCGCTTCGCTCCAGCTCCCGTTGGCGGAGTTGAAGGACACCGTCCGGCAGCAGCTGATTCACGGCGACGAACGGGATTTTCGCGGGCTATTGATGCTCTTGGAAAAGGAGCTGTCGACAACCACCAGCCAGAAACGAATCGCCGCCCTGCAGCGCTTCCGCGGAATCGTCACCTGCCAAGCCTGTCAGGGCGCACGCTTGCGGCCCGAGGCCACCAACGTCCGACTGCACGAGAAGGCGATCCATGAAATCGTGGGTCTGCCCATTCAGTCAGCGCAGGCCTTCTTCCGCGAACTGCAGCAGGTGGCCCCCAAGCCGGAGATCGCTCGCCCACTGATCCGAGAAATCGACCATCGCCTGCAGTTCCTCGATAAGGTGGGAGTCGGCTACCTGACCCTCGATCGCCCCGCCGATTCGCTCAGCGGCGGCGAGCTGCAGCGTGTGCGCTTGGCCACAAGCATCGGATCCGGTCTGGTCGGTGTCTGCTATATCCTGGACGAGCCGTCCATCGGTCTCCACCATCGCGACAACGAGCGGCTGATCGGGGCGCTACGCGACCTGCAGCAACTGGGCAATACCGTCCTGGTCGTGGAGCATGACGAAACGATGATGCGCCAAGCCGATCAGCTGATCGACATGGGGCCAGGAGCGGGTGGCGAGGGAGGCCACGTGGTGGCCCAAGGGTCACCGCACGAGATCAGTCGCGGCACCTCCATCACCGGCCTGTACCTCTCCGGGCGGGAAACGATTCAAGTACCCGCGAAACGCCGTCGGATCGCCAAGAGCCGATCGATCGTGCTGCAGGGCGCGGAAACCAACAACCTGAAGAACATTGAAGTGCAATTCCCACTCGGTGCCCTGGTCTGCGTCACGGGCGTCAGCGGTTCGGGCAAGAGCTCCCTGGTCAACGAAACGTTCGCGCCCGCCCTGCTGCGCCGCCTGGGAGGCACCGCTCCTCGTCCTGGTCGCCACAGCAGCCTCCGCGGCGCATCCCAAATCGACAAGGTTCTGCAGATCGACCAGTCGCCGATCGGCCGCACTCCCCGCAGCAATCCGGCAACCTACACCGGCGTCTTCGACGAAATTCGAAAGATCTTCGCGGGAACGCGCGAGGCCAAGCAGCGTGGATTCGGCGTCGGTCGATTCAGCTTCAATGTCAAGGGCGGCCGCTGTGAAGCCTGTCAGGGCCAAGGCGTGCAAAAAATCGAAATGAGTTTCTTGCCCGACCTGTACGTGGCCTGTGACGAATGTCGGGGAGCACGCTTCAATCGACAGACCCTCCGCGTTCGCTACCGCAGCCGATCGATCGCCGACATCCTGGACATGAGCGTCGCCGACGCAATTCAGTTCTTCGAGAACTTCGTCACCACATCCCGTCTACTGCAGACGCTCGCGGACGTCGGACTCGGATACCTCCCGCTCGGTCAACCGTCGACCACGCTGTCGGGCGGGGAGGCGCAACGAGTGAAACTGGCTACCGAGTTCGCGCGCGTCGACACGGGCCGCACATTGTACCTGCTCGACGAACCCACCACGGGCCTGCATTTCGTGGATATCCAACGGCTGTTGGGCGTGCTGAATCGATTGGTCGATAAGGGAAACACCGTCGTCGTGATCGAGCACAACTTGGATATTATCAAGTCCTGCGACTGGGTCATCGACCTGGGACCCGAAGGCGGGGAAGCAGGCGGGCAGGTGGTCGCCTGCGGCACCCCCGAACAGATCGCCACCGTCGGCGATAGCTTCACCGGCCAAGCTCTCCGGGCCGTACTGGAAGCGGCCGCCTAAGCAAGCCCTCCGTCCAGCGCAGCGTCGGAACTACCACCCCATGTGATTTGGCAACGCCCGGAATGCTACGCAATGGACTGCTGCGTCAAGAAGAGGAACGGAGGACGCCACCGGGTTGGCGATGTTGGCCCTGACTGCCAGATCAACTCGGACACGGGCGAAGCCGACTGCTGAGCCCTTTTTTCGACGAACTCTCGGCTCGGCGGTGGCCCCACCCTCCCGTTTTCCATCGGACCCGGTACGAATCTTCGACCTGGGCCGGTAGAATACTGCGAGCTTCGTTCTTTTTGTCACGAGACGGTCCATGTCCGAACAAACTGTGTCTGTAAAACGAGACATTCGCGCCGAGCAGCGTGCCGCGGCGGAGCGATTTCGTCTGGAAATGGCTCGCCAGGGAACGCTGGTCGTGCGGCTGCTTTCTTCACCTGGTGCCGGCAAAACCACGTTACTGCAGAAAACCGCTCAGCGCCTCGGGGAACAGTTCCAGGTCGGAGTGCTGGTCGGCGACGTCGAAACGAACCGGGACGCCGAGCGTCTGGCACCGTATGCCCCCAGCGTGCAGATCACGACGGGGGGGGCCTGTCACTTGGAGTTGCCGTTGATCGAACGGGCCTTACCGGATCTGGGAGGGAAGAAGCTCGACTTCCTGTTCATCGAAGATATTGGCAATTTGATCTGTCCCGCCTCGCACGAGCTGGGCGAGCACGTTCGGGTGATTTTGCTGAGCACGACCGAGGGCGATGACAAGCCGGGCAAGTACCCCAAGGCTTTTCGCACAAGCCAGGTCACGTTGATCAGCAAGACGGACCTGTTGCCCCATGTGCCGTTTTCCGTCGAACAGGCGGAAGCGGACGTTCGCCAAGTTCAGCCCGACATGACGATCCTCCGATTGTGCTCGCTGAACGACGAAGGAATGGAGGCCTGGTACCAGCTGTTGATCGATCGGCGGTCGGCGCTTTCATCGGCGGCCTCTCACGGCGATCCGGCGTGAAGAAAGTGCCGTCGGTCGAGTGAATGAGACGAAGCGGTCGTGTAGCGTATCCGCGACACGAGCCCCGTTCTGTTGTGTCCTCTTTGAGATCATGTTGATGCCGGCAGCGAACAAAATGCGCCCCGCCGATCCGCGAACCGCCCGGCGACTGATTCTCAAGGGAAACGTGCAGGGTCTGGGCGTCCGGCCCGTCCTGTTCCGGCTGGCCACGCGATTAGGGCTGGGCGGACGCGTACAAAATACGGCGCGGGGAGTCGAGGTCGAACTGGAGGGGGCGCAGGCCGCGCTCGAAGAGTTCATCGAGCAGTTACCGCAGCAACTGCCCTCGGCGGCGCGGCTGCAGAAAATGGAAGTCCTACCCGGTTCGCTGCGCGGAACGCAAACCTTCACAATCTGTCACGAGCCCTCGGACGGACCGCTCGGCGCCGGGGTTCCACCCGACTATGTCGTCTGTTCCTCCTGCCAAGCCGAGTTGGCGGACTCCGCCGATCGTCGCTTTCGCTACCCATTTACCAGCTGCACGCTCTGCGGACCACGCTACACGATCATCGAATCGATGCCGTACGAGCGTGTCGACACGTCGATGGCGGACTTCGCCTTTTGTGATCCCTGCCGCCATGAATACGAGCGGCCGGGCGAGAGACGGTTCCACGCGCAGACGAACGCTTGTCCGCGCTGTGGTCCCGTAATCTGGAGTGTCGATGCTCAGGGACATGCGTGCGGGCGGGGCGAGGAGGCCTTGCAGGCCGCCTTGCAGACATTGCGCGTTGGAAAGATCGTCGCGCTCCGAGGGATCGGAGGCTACCAGTTGTTGGTAGATGCCACTGACGAAGCGGCCGTCCGTCGATTGCGCGAACGCAAGGGGCGTCGAGCGAAGCCGCTGGCGGTCCTGGTCGATAGTCTGCCGACCGCGGCCCAACTGGCCTTTTTGGATTCTGCTGCACAGACCGCGCTGACCAGCCTGGCGAACCCGATCGTGGTCTGCCCGTGCGCGAGCGCAGCGGGCTGGCCGCCGCCGTTCACCCGGATCTGGACCGAGTGGGGCTGATGCTGCCGTCCACGCCGTTGCACACTCTGCTGGCGCAAGATTTCCGACAGCCGCTAATCTGCACCAGCGGCAACCGGGAAGGGGAACCGCTGGAGTTTGCCGTCGAGCGTGCCGAGCAACAGTTGCACGGAATCGCGGACCTGTGGCTGCACCATGATCGGGAGATCGTGCGGCCGATCGACGATAGCGTTGTGCAGATCATCGCGCAGCAACCGGTGACGATTCGCCTGGCACGCGGATTGGCCCCGCTGCCACTTGACCTGCCCGCTCCACCACCCTCACTGGCGCTGGGAGGCCATCTGAAATGCGCCGCAGCCTGGTCCAATGGTGTGCAGGCGGTGCTAGGGCCGCATGTCGGCGATCAGCAGAACCTGCCCGAGCGCGAGCGACTACTGCAGCAGATCCAGCAGTGGACGCGTTTGTATCGCTTTCAGCCAGAGCGTTTGATCCACGATTTGCATCCCGACTACTTCACGACTCGCTGGGCAGCGGAACAACCTGTTCCACAACAGGCGGTGCAGCACCATCACGCTCACATTCTCGCCGGGATGCTCGAGCGCGGTTGGCTCGATCAAACCGTATTGGGTGTCGCTTGGGACGGGACCGGGTATGGCCCGGACGGAACAGTCTGGGGTGGCGAGTTCCTGATCGCGCGGGCCGGCAGCTTTCGACGAATGGCCCATCTGCGCCCGTTCCGCCTTCCGGGCGGCGAAGCAGCGATCCTGCAACCGTGGCGGTGCTGCCTGGCCGTTCTGGACGATGCGATCGGTCCGGAAGCGGCCGAACGGTTCCTGCCGGCTACGGTGAGTGTCTCGCAGCGCAACCTGCTGCGCCAGATCGTCGCGCATCCGGAACTTTCACCCGTGACGACCAGTGCCGGACGACTCTTCGATGTCGTCGCTGTCCTTTGTCTGGGATTGGACCAGGCGGCATACGACGGGCAACTGGCAATGCGTCTGGAGTCGATTTCCGATCCCACAGTGGAAGGACGCTACCCACTCGATCTGATACCCGGTCCGGTATCTCAGTTGGATTGGCGCCCCTGCGTGCGCGAACTGTGCGCGGATCTCCGCCGCGGTGCACCGCCGGGCGCGGTGGCGATGCGCTTTCATCGGACGATGGCGGCGGGTATCGTCGAAGTCTGCCGACAGCGTGACAACCTGCCGGTCGTCCTGTCGGGAGGCGTATTTCAGAACCGTGTACTTACGGAACAGTTAGTCGAGATGTATTCCGAAAGCCGACAGCCGGTCGCCTGGCCAGGGGTCATTCCTCCAGGCGACGGCGGTCTGGCCGCCGGTCAATTGGCCGCAACCATTGCCGAGGAGGAAACCGCCTGATGTGTCTGGCAGTCCCTGGTCAAGTCGTGGAGTGGCTCCACCGTGAGCCCCCGTTTTCTACTGCTGCGGTGGAGTTCGCCGGGATTCGGCGAAAAGTCAGTATGGAATGCGTTCCGGAAGCTGCCATCGGCGACTATGTGCTAGTGCATGCCGGGATTGCGATCAGTCGCATCGATGCCGATGAAGCGGCACAAGTCCTGGCAACACTCCAGCAACTCGAACTCGATTCCGAGGAAGAGGGCGAGACAACATGAAGTATGTGGAAGAGTTTCGCGATCCGGAAATCTGCCGCAACCTGGTGTCCGAGATTCGTCGAACTGTCACCCAGCCCTGGACGATCATGGAGGTCTGCGGCGGGCAGACACATGGCTTGCTGCGCTACGGGATCGACCAGGAATTAGAAGAGGTCGTGACGTTGATTCACGGCCCCGGCTGCCCCGTCTGTGTTACTCCGCTGGAAGCGATCGATTTGGCGATCGAACTGGCGGAGCGACCCGGAGTAACGATGACCAGTTTCGGAGACATGCTGCGCGTACCGGGTAGCCGAGCCAGTCTGTTGCAGGCCCGCGCTCGCGGCGGGGATGTGCGGATTGTCTATTCTCCGTTGGATGCCGTGCAGCTTGCCGCCGAGAACCCCGAAGAACAATTCGTGTTCTTTGCCGTCGGCTTCGAGACGACAACACCGGTCACCGCCTTGACCGTCCACCAGGCGCGGAAGTTGGGCCTCGCGAATTTTTCGCTGCTCGTGTCGCACGTGCGCGTTCAACCTGCGATGGAGATGTTGGCGTCCAGCCCCGACAGCGTGGTCCAAGGGTTTCTCGCCGCCGGACACGTTTGTGCAGTGGCCGGATACGAGACCTATCGCGATTTCGTCGACCGCTATCGGTTGCCGGTGGTCGTGACCGGGTTTGAGCCGGTTGACTTGCTCTCCGGGATTCTCGAATGTGTGCAGTTACTGGAACGGGGCGAAGCAGAAGTGCTGAATCGCTATCAGAGAAGTGTCTCCATTGAGGGAAACAGGCACGCACTGCAAATGGTCGACGAGGTGTACGAAATCTGTGACCGACCTTGGCGCGGACTGGGTGTCGTTCCGCGCGGCGGACTGGCGCTGCGCGATTCGTGGGCGGAATTTGATGCCTTGCGCCGGTTTCCTCCCGCCTCACTGCCTGTCGTCCACTCGACCGACTGTCGCAGCGGCGACGTGCTGACCGGCAAGATCAAGCCAACCGAATGCGAGCATTTTGGGGGCCGCTGCACGCCCGAAAATCCGCTGGGAGCACCGATGGTTTCCGCCGAGGGGGCTTGTGCGGCCTACTACCGCTACGCTGCTCCACGCGTAGGATAGACCTCTTCCGCGCGGAGGAGGAGAGACCCTCACCAACCGAAGCGCGTGGCCCAGGAGAATGACTGTGACGAGCCATCCCCCGAATCTGACCTGCCCCGTCCCCGACTCCGGGGAAGGGGAAACGATCACGCTGGCGCACGGAGAAGGCGGACGGTTGATGCGCCGGCTGATTCGGCAACGGCTGCTGCCGGCGGTCGAGAATGAATTCCTCGGATGCCTGGGGGACGCGGCGCAGTTGCCCGAGTTGCAGGGACCGCTGGCGATGACCACCGATAGCTTCGTCGTGGCCCCGTTGTTCTTCCCGGGTGGTGACATTGGATCGCTGGCCGTGTATGGAACCGTCAATGACCTGGCGGTCGCGGGAGCCCTACCGCAGTGGATCACGCTGGCACTGATCCTCGAAGAAGGACTACCCATCGAACGGCTGCAACGGGTGATGGACAGCATCGCCGCGGCGGTGCGACGAGTGGGCGTGCAAGTCGTGACCGGCGACACGAAGGTGGTACCTCGGGGAGCGGCCGACCAGGTGTTCATCAATACGGCCGGCGTCGGACGGCTGGCGTCGCCGATTCCACCCGGCCCGGCGGCGCTGCAGGAAGGAGATCAGATTCTCGTCAGCGGTCCGATCGGCCGGCACGGGATGGCGGTGATGGCCTGTCGGGAAGGGCTGCAATTTGATCCGCCACCCACCAGCGATTGTGCCCCGCTCGTCGACGCCGTGGCTGCCTTGCGGCGAGCCGAAATCCCGGTCCGCGCGATGCGCGATGCGACCCGCGGCGGCCTGGGGGCCGTCATGCACGAATGGGCCGAATCGAGCGGCAAGACACTGGCTCTCGAAGAAACACAGATCCCGCTGACCGAAGAAGTCCGTGGTGCTTGCGAACTGCTGGGACTGGATCCGGTTCACGTTGCCAATGAAGGAACCATGGTTTTGGCGGTTCCTTCCGACTGCGCCGAGCAAGCCTTGTCCGCCCTGCGGTCGGTGCCGGAATCGTCAGGGGCTGTGCGCGTGGGCGAGGTTCGGCGCAGCGACTGGCGCCGGTCGTCGTGCGCCGTGCTCTCGGACAAGAACTCGCCCTGGATGAACCCGTCGGCGCTCCCCTGCCACGCATCTGCTGACCCGCCGGAAGTCAATCACTCCGCCGATAGGCGCCGTAATTCCGCATCGATAGCTGCTGCAGCAGTTCACTGTCGCGCCCCACGGCGATCGTATTGATGCTGATTTTGCGGAAGCGATTGTCGCGGGTGATCGAACGGACGATTTCTACGGGATCCGTGATTCGCCCCCGGCTGGGCAGTCCATCCGACAGCAAATAGATGGCCTCGGTCTCTCGATCGATTTTCAAAGCGGCGTCGAGCCCGTCGAACAGGGCAGTGCCACTTCCCGCCACAAGCGCATAGATGGTCTGTCGCGCCAGTTCTTTGTTCCGAGGCGACGCAGGAATCGACTGGCGTTGCCAAAACTGCACCTGGTGGTCGAAGGCAATCAGATTAAAGGCCGCATGGATCGGTAGCCGTCCGACGGCGCCTTGCAGTTCGATTTTGGCTTGATCCAGACGCGTGCCACCGCCGCGAACATATTTGTTCATCGTGCTCGAAACATCAATCACAAACAGTACGCGTGTGCTGTAAACCTTGTAGTTGTAAAAGGTGGGCACCGGGTAGTCCCACGTGTAGTCACCCGTGGTCGCGACCTCTTCCGGCAAGGGTTGATAATCGCGACGATTGCTGTTCCACCACTGTTGCCAATGTTCCGAATTACCGCCGAACGGCAACCCGGTGTTGCGTGTCAAATGATCGACGACCAGAAACTTCAGCTGCCCTTGGAGTCGCGGCAATTGCGAAATCAGCAGCCCGGTTGCTTCCCTGTTGTTCCATTGACTAATGGCATTCAGGACGGAGAAGCGGTAGGCATACGAAACGCGATATTCGGGGCGTTGGACAAGGTCTTGAATCGGTTTCAGCGCATCCGCTGCGTGCTGTTGCCCCAGCAGATCGGTTGCCATGATCGATACCCGAGGGTCGTCATGTTGGAGTAGCCGGATCATCGCCTCGTGCACGCCGGGCGTGTCGCACAAGGTGAGTAGTTCCATCAGATCGAAGGTCCAATCCTGGATCTTCGCGGCCTCGGTTCCGTGGTGAAGCCACCGCAGCAGCGCCGAGACAATCTCCGGTTGGTCGGTGTATCGACACAACTGGCCGATCATTTCGAAGGTAGATTTCGTGACCGTATCGGATTGAACGGCGACGTCGACAGCGTCAATCAGCAACTTCGGCACACGGGGATGATCCGCATCGCGAGCAAATAATCGCCGCAAACCTCGCTGCCGTCCGCGATCGGATGGACTGTTCAGCAGCTTGGCGTATTCCGACTCGGGAAAGTCCGTGGCCGTATCCGGCGTGCCGTCGTCGGCGACTTGCGTGGCGATCGGCCCGGTGCTGCCCGGGTTTGGCCGTGTCGGGCCATCGGCGGAGCGCGCAGACGGACAGGCAGCAGACATTCAGCAAGAAAGAAATCGTCAGAAGAAACCGCATGGCATGTCTCCTGTACGTTAGGTTGTTGCCGAGCGCACTCGGGGCTTCACGATTGGGAAGGATGACTTGCCAGGCGGCGATTATACCATCTGCCATTGGCGAACGGCTTCGATTGGAAATAGCAGCATCAGAATGTTCAGCAGCAGGCTATCACGAATCCACAGCACGCTCACAATCTCCAGGGCGACAAAAAGGGCCAACGAGGCCTGCCAGGGCAGTCGGCGGGCGATCAGCACGCCGGCCAGGCAGGTTCCATAATCGCCAAGCGAATTGAGAATGCTGTCGCCATAGTAGTCCAGGGAGATCGTGACCTCTCGATACCGGTCAATCATCCAGTTCGTATTCTCCACCAGTTCCCAGGTCGCTTCCACCAACGCCACCAGCAACGTGCGAACGGAGTCGCCGAAGCGGGATCCGAACAGAACGGTCAGCAGCAGGAAGAGCCCAATGCCGTGCTGGACGTGAGACAGCGAGTAGGGGTCCACGAGGTGTTGGGAATTGTGTTGGCTCCACACATCCCAGGACCAGGGCCAAAGGTCACCGGCCTGACACCACCAGACGCGCCCCATGCCGGCCAGGGCGATGACGAGAAACATCGCCAGCGTCAACAGCCCAAGACACGTCCGCCGGGTGGTCCACCAGGCCTCGCGTGCGGAATCGGAAGAATGGTTGGGCATGAGAGGCATTCACTTTCCCCCATCGCGGAGAAGGCCTTGCAGGTGATCACGTGCGCGGCAGATCTCTGCCGTTGTGTCCTCCAGCGTCTCGTGAATCGGGATCCCGCGCGGAAAAGGATGCATGAAGACCTCCGTCCAACCGGTGTACTGAATTTCCCGCAGCGCTTCCAATAGCGGAGCGAAATTCAGAGGGCCGCGTCCAGGCAACTGAAGCAGTTCCTGTTCCTTGGGAAGCTGTTTCATGCACCCCATACCGTGTTGCCAGGCGTAAAAAACGGCCATCCCATTCGCTCCCAAAGAACGAAGCAGACCGCTCAGCAACGATTCGCGCTGTGGCAGGTGATAGGGTGCGAGGGCAACGGCGAGTCGCGTCGAGGGACGCAGTTCGATCAGCCATTTCAGCGAATCGGGACTCTCGATCAGGCTGTTGGCATGGTTCTCGATCGCGATCGTTACCCCCGTCGCCTCGGCCGTCTCCAGATGCGGTCGCATGCGTTCGACGAACCGTTGCACGGCGGCCTTCAGTTCCGCGCCCCGCAAGCCGGTGGGGCCGCCGGATCCTGTGACGATCGTGTGGCATCCAAGGCGTTGCGCAAAGTGCATTTCCGACTGCAGCCGAAAGGGCCCCAGCGGGTACTGGGTCAGGCAACCCAGGGCGACCTTCTCCTGACGCAGCAGCTCGGAAAACGCGGCCTCGCCCAGCTCGTCCAACTGCTCCCGCTGATTGCCGTGGACGCGCGGCCAGATGTCAATGGCTGTCGCGCCGGTCGGTCGAACTTGCCGTACCACTTCCGCCAGATCGGCATAGCCGTACAGCGAAGATGCGAGCAAATACCGGAGCTGGAAATCGCCTGCCGGCTCACCAGCTCGCAGACGCGAATCCGCCGCGTAGGATGCCCCCGCGACCGCTCAGCTGACCCAGAAACTGCCGCCGGTCGAAGCGAGTCGATTGAAGCCTCATCCTCCGATTCTCCGATGATCTCTCAGAACAGCAGATTGACTTTGAGCCGATTCCGGTTTCGAGCTAAACTCGTGGTACACTCGATGATCGCCTGATGCTCAGCCCCCTCTCGCCACAGAGATCGTGCGGCTTTCAGGTGTTTGATTCGAAAGGAGTTGTCATCCCCTCCTGCTCGCGGGAGAGGGAACCTCGATCGGAAACTCATGCAACGTGGAAATGTACAAGCCGCACAAGCTCTAGGAAGGTGGAGGGGCGGCCCGGTGCGAGTCAGAAATTGGGGGGGGATACCATGAGAAGATCATTAACGGTGCTCGTGGCCGTTTCGTTGGTCGCCGTAATGACGGGTTCGGCGAATGCCTACACCTACATGAAGAAGCCGTTGCAGAAGCGTTACAACCTGCGGCTGGTGTCCTGTAACACATGCCACGTAAAAGGCGAGGAGAAGGACGTCGTCAACAAGTTTGGCGAGACGATCGATAAGCTCCTGGAGGGAACCGACATCCCGCAGCGCATCGAGGCCTGCAAGGAAGTGGACGAGGAGACCAAGAAGCAGATGGAAAAGGTGTTGACCGAAGAGTTCACCGTTCTGCTGAAACGCCTAGACGAAATCAAAGCTCCCAACGGGAAACCGTACGGCCAAGCCCTTCGTGACGGGGAAATCGAAGGAGCGAAACCGCGAAAGGCCAAGTCCGGGGACAACGACAAGAGCGACGACCCGGATGAGGACCCGGATGAAGACGATCAAGAAGAGGAGTAGGCGGTCGACGATAGGAGGTCGTACGCGGTAGGGCGTACGACCCCGAAGCTCCGCGTCAGCGCAGCGCCACCCGAGGGCAGCCACCACCCGGAACTCTCAATACTCTGATGCTGCCTTTCCTTTGCCCCGGGCCATCTGAGGGTCCGTTGGTCGCACGCAGATCTGCAGGTCGTCAAGACACACTTCGCCCGGTGCGGTTAAGGTGATCGTAACACTCAAATGGTCGTTCTGATGGACGGAGCGCAGCATCTGAAATGGCTGCCATCCCTGCGTTTTTCGCAGTCTCAGGGCGAGGTCGGGTCCACTCACAGAATCCGAGATCAGGCAACCGTCGGGTCCCGCTGACAGCGGCTGATCGATGCGGACCCAGCCGGAGATCTTGACGACTTGACCGGGATGGACCGTGACGGGCGCCGAGTGCACCCACAACAGGGGAGATTCCAACACGCTGCGTTGTGCCTCAGCGCTTTGCGGCGCTGCGCAGTTGCAGGCAGTAGTTACCGGAATGGGGTTGGCGCGGCGACAACGCGATCTGCGTGTGCAACTCGCTGGAAGCCTGCTGATGCTGTCGCCAGCCCCGGCTCACCATGTACGGCAGTTGCTCGCAATCACCACTCGCCATCAGGTTGCGGCTCCACGCCTTGTCGGTCAGCGGCAGCACGGTTTGCGGCAAGGTTCCGGCGAGTGAGAACGTGGTGCCGCCAGGGTGAGTCATCGGGTCACCGTAGGGGCGGATTTGCGCCTCCCAGAGTGCGGTTCGGATACGAGCGACAGCGGATTCCGCTTGGCGAGCAAAGCGATAGGCGGCGGCAGCGTCCTGCGCCTGCAACAACTGCTGACTGGTCTGCAAGCTGACTTCGGCCTCATCCAGGTCTGGTGTCACGTGAACGGCCACGCCCAAATCAGCTTCCAGGCGCTGCCGAATGTCCTGCAGTTGCCAGTCGGCGATCTTGTACTCCAACTCCGCCGCTCGATCGCGCATCCGAGCGATCTCGCGGTTCACGTGCGAAACCACGAGCGGATCCTGGGACAGAAGGATGAGGGCGTCGGAATCCAACGTGTCGGTTTCGAGCCGAAAACCACCACTAATCCGTTTGTGTCGCACGGGGCGCAGGCCAACCGGTGTGAGCAGATAGACATCGATCGATTCGGGGACGCCGGCGACGACCAGCGAATTGGCACCTGACGCAGCCGGGCAGACGAGCTGGCTGTGGGGGCGGACTCGGTTGGGAATCAGCAGCCGAGACCGCTCTGTGGAGAGGGCGACCACTCGGTAGCCCGAATTGCGGCCCGGGACCTCACCGACTCGCTGACCACCCATCGCCCAGGGGGCAGCCAGCGCAAGTTCCAAGTTCAACCGCTCCAGCATCCAACGGCGGATTTCGGTGCTCGGATCCTGGGCATCGAGTCGGTGATCGGAGGCAAACCACAAACCGCGGGCGCCGGCGGCGAGAGAGGCCAGCGCCAGTTGTCGCATCTGTTCGGCTTCGATGTGTGTCGGAAGGGGGCCGGCCTGCGGCATGAGTTGTTGCACTTGTCGCAGAACGTTCTGCGACAACTCGGTCTGCACCGAACTCCAGAACGGCGTGCCCGGACGGACGAGTTGCGAACAATCCTGCAGCCATTCGCCGAACTGGGCCAACTCCATGCTGGTTCCCACCGGCAGTCGCCGCCGCAGCAGAATGTCGACCTGACGGCTCGAAACCCACTGGCTGCGGACCGCTCCAGCGATCAGTGGCCGCTGGTCGGGGTCACGCCGCCGAACCTGATCGGTCCATTGATAGCTGTGAGGCCGTTGCGATAGATCCTCTCCACAGAACCAGGCCAGAACCGGCGGATTGGCTGGAATGGAATCGGTGCCCTCGGGCGGAGGACAGACCAGCCACAGTCCCCGTCGGCGAGCATTCTGTTGCTGCTGCTCCGTCGGCCATTCCTCCAGGAAGACGGTGTTAAAACCGAGCTGCGAAAACAGCTCGAACGGTTCCCCCCGATATTCGATCACGCGGGGGAAAAAGGGACGTCCGTCCACTTGCAGCGTCTCGATCCGCAATCGGGGTGGGGCCACCGGTGGGCCCGCACTCGGGTCGGTCCGTTGGTCGGAAGCGACGTGATCCTCCGCGACGGCCGCATCGATACGACCTTCCAGTTCCACCTGGTCGATCCAGGTGCGTGTGATTCCGGGGCCGCCGAAAACGTTCAATACTAACGAGTCCAAGTAGGCCCCGCGCAGGTCGATGGCTTGGGAGGTCTGCGCTCGCAGGACGCGGGCGCTGCGCTGCAAGGCAAGCGGCGTCTCGGCCAGTCGCAGCTGTTGCCATCGGCCAGGATTCTCATAGATCTGCCCGGCGATGAGCAGGCGGTGCGGCCGACCGGTTTTCGGATCGCGCGCCCGCGGCAGCACCACGCGCCCCAGGACTTGCAGCCCCTGGCGATCGGCGCGAACCCACACCCCCGCCACCAGATCCTCGACAATGCGCGAACGCTGGACCGGGCGTTCCAGATAGAGATGCGTCCCGGTTCCTGCGCGGACCGCGATCGTTTCCACAGGCACCCCGCGGCGCCGCATCTCGGTCGACTGTTCGTGCAGCAGTACCTTGTAGCTGCAGTCTGCGTCGACGAGTGTCCAGGTCCCGTCGCGCGAATGGGCCATCGCGTGTCCCGCGATCGTCAGGCTCGCACACAGCGCAACCATCCACTGTCGCATGGTTCCTGCTGGCATGCGAAGTGGGCGGCCCAATTGTGCCGCCTTGGCAACCGCCATTTTTCGCTGAGACACAGCCATCGATTTTTTCGAGATGTCGTGGGAAAACAACATGGGTCCCCGCGTGGATGCTGAACGTAACCTCGCCATATAAATACAGTTGTGTTTTTTTGCCAGAGCAGATGGCGACTTTTTGCTACGTGCCCCATGCGGGGGAGGAGCGAGGTGGCAAGTGCTAACGTGTTCTGTGAGAAGCAGTTATGGCATGAGTTTTCTTCCGGGCTGCGCGATGGTACGCGGTCTGCACTGGGAAGGGTCTCCATCTGAAGTCACTCACTTTTCCGCGGAGACCGGCATCCATGGCAAGCTCGCGTTTGGCGAATCTGCAATCCCGACCCCTGCCCCGTGACGTTGCGGAATTGACGGCCGCCGTCGCTGCCCTGCCCCGGAGCAGCGAAGCCGTCTGGAACCGATCTGTCAGCGGGTGGTGGACAGCACGCGGCGGCGGCAGCGGATCTTGGGGCTGGTGCAGGAAGCCTTGGGACAACTCCGCCTGGATATGAAGTACCTGCTGTTTGACCTGGACGCGACGCGACGCGAAAGAAATCGGTATCGCGAGGCGATGGACGAGGGGGAGGGGGAGTGATGTTGCGGCCGCTGCCGCAGAGTTCGTTGCCAGTTTTGTGTGAATTTCATAGGATACACGGTCTGAAGAGGTTAGCCATTCGCTGCGATCGCTCGTTCCGTCTGCTCGCCTCACTGAATGGGACACTTCTATTGCCGGAGCCATACCGGCCGAAGAGGACAAACTCCGATTCCACGACGAGGGCGGGCAAAGGGTCCGCTCAGTTGCGTCAGCGGAACACTCGATGAGATCGGCTGGGCTGATTCGTCTTATCCCCCTGAAGGTATGTCCGCATGTCGATGGTCGAGAGATCGGCGGAAGAGTTTGCTCGCTTGGCGTTTGATCTGAACCTGTTAGATCAGCGTCAATTGGAATCGGTGTGGGGTGAATTCGGCACGCGCAACATCTCGGCGGCGGAACTTCAGCGAGCGCTCGTGCGGCGCGGACTGCTGACGAATTACCAGGTCGATCGGCTGGCGAAGGGGGAAAAGTCCGGGTTCTTCTACGGCGACTACAAAGTCCTCTACCTGGTAGGTTCTGGTTCCTTTGCGCGCGTTTATCGTGCCGTGCACAAAGACACGGGCAAGGTCGTTGCGGTGAAGGTCTTGCGGCGACGCTTCGCCGAAGACCCGGCCAGCACCGAGCAGTTTGTGCGCGAAGGTGAGATGGGGGCGCGATTGCGGCATCCGAACATCGTCCCGATCTATGAAGTCCACTCAAGTCGTGCGGCGCACTACATGGTGATGGACTTCATCGAGGGGCGGAACTTGCGCGAGTTTGTCCGCGTTCGGAAGAAGCTCAGTCCGGAAGAGTCGCTGAAGTTCATGATCGATATCGCTTCCGGCCTCTCGTACGCCGCGCAGTTCGGAGTCCAGCATCGCGACCTGAAGCTCTCGAATGTCTTGATGTCCAGCACCGGCCGAGCGCAGTTGGTTGATTTCGGTCTGGCGGCGGTCAGTGGCAGTTCGAGTGACAGCGATTTCAGTGAATCCGTAAATCCGCGGACGATTGACTACGCCGGTCTGGAGCGGGCCACCGGGGTCCGGAAAGACGACCCGCGCAGTGACATCTATTTCGCCGGCTGCATCTTCTATCACATGTTGACCGGTCGTGCTCCGTTGGTGGAGGCCAAGGACCGCAGCCAGCGACTGAGTAAGACGCGGTTCGAGACGATTCAGTCGATCACCGAAGCAGAACCGGACTTGCCGCATCGCGTCGTCATGGTCGTGAACAAGGCGATGGAATTGGACGCTGGTCGACGTTATCAGACGCCGACAGAATTCCTGGCCGATCTGAAACTGGTGGCCAGGCGATTGCACGCGCCCGATGATGCGACGGACGATCTCGCTCGACGAGGGGCAGGACAAGGCGATCATGATCGTTGACTCAAGCCCGACGATGCAGGACCTGTTTCGCAAAGGTCTGAAGAAGATCGGTTACCGAGTATTGTTAATCAGCGATCCGGTTCGCGCTCTTCAACGGTGCGAGTTAGAGGATCATGTTGCCGATTGCGTTGTCATCGGTTGCTACAGCCTCGGCAAAGCGGGGCTGGAAGCTTTCAACCGGTTTGGCCAGCATGACCACACGCGGAACATCCCGGCCATCCTGCTGCTGGCGGAAAAACAGGCCGGTTACGCGCGAGAAGCGATGTTGAACGACCACCGTGTCGTGGCCAAAATGCCGCTAAAAATGCGGGAATTCCGCCAGATGCTCAAGAAGTTGCTCAGCCAAACCCCCGTCGGTTGAACAGCAATCTCCGGCTATCGCTGCGGGATCTTGATTCCCATCTGCTGCATCAGCATCTGCATGTCTTCCCAGACGAGTCGCTTGGCCGATGGGTTACGCAGCAGATAGGCCGGGTGATAGGTAACGACGACTTGCGCCCAGCGCCAGGGGTGCATCTCACCGCGTAGTCGCCCGAGGGAGGTCTTGGTGGCCAGCAGGGCCGTGGCAGCCGCAGCTCCCAAACAACAGATGTAATCGGGCCGGATGATCTCGAGTTGGCGTTCGAAGAACTGCCGGCAGCGATCTGCTTCTTCGGCGGTGGGTGTCCGGTTCTTCGGAGGCCGACACTTGAGCACGTTCAAGATATAGACGTCCTCACGCTGCAAGCCACAGGCGTCGATGATCTTGTTCAACAATTGCCCCGCTCGACCCACAAACGGTTCGCCCATTCGATCTTCATCGGCTCCAGGTGCCTCCCCAAAGAAACACAGGCGCGTCTGCGGGCTGCCTACGCCAAAGACAGTTTGCGTCCGATTCGCCACCAACTCGGGGCAGAGCTGACAGGACTGTACCTGTTGGCAGAGCGATTGAAGTTGGGATTTCTTTTCTTCAGGCGAAAGCGTGGGAACCGGATCGTTGGGGGAGGCGGATGGCTGCATGGGAATCTGGCTGCTGGGAGGATCGGGGGGGGTGACGCCTTGGACCTGGCCGGAGGTTTCCCCCTCCGAGGTCCGTTTTGCGAGGGCGCACGGTGGACTTGGCACGCGATGCAACTGCTCAACGCCCGCCCGCTGCAGACTTTCCAGTCGCTGCCGGACGACCCGCCGGAGTCGAATTTGCAGAATCTGTCGGCTTTCGTCCATCGTCTCTCTGGCCGGTACTTCGCGGTCGGACGGCCGGTTTCGGCACGTCGGTCCCCTCGGCTGCTGCGAGCGAAATGCTAATTGGGGACGAAAGAGCCTCCGTCCACATACCTTTACGCCGCCCCATCATGACGCGGATCCGGCCGGTTTTCCAGAGTGGGTGCGGTCGCCGGGCCCGAGGGTGGGTTCCGCGAAACGCAAGCCCACCAAGCCCGCTTACCGGTTGCGCTGCCACCGCCCGGCTGACAAAATCGCATCGCCACCCATAAGGCAGCACCGTCTCCCAAGATCCAGCTCCGCTTGTTCGGCTGCATCTTCCGCCGGTTGCGACGATCCCGTATCATCAGAGATGAGCTTCCTTCCTGGATTTTGAACTCTTCCCGCACCGCTGCCACTCGAGGGGGTGCTTCCTTCCCCCGCTTCCGCTCGCTATGCAATTGCCGCAAGTTGTCATTGTCGGTCGTCCCAACGTAGGCAAGTCCAGCCTCTTCAACTGGCTTGCGCGGCGGCGGCTGGCGATTGTCGACGACATGTCGGGCGTGACACGGGATCGGATGAGTCATCTGATGGAGTACGAAGGACGCTTCTTCGAGT
The DNA here is from genome assembly GCA_963776055.1 of uncultured Planctomycetaceae bacterium. GTDB lineage: Bacteria > Planctomycetota > Planctomycetia > Pirellulales > Pirellulaceae > CAVZLD01. The sequence continues at coordinate 182,076 of CAVZLD010000005.1, forward strand.
TGGTCGACACGGGCGGCATGGGTGTCGAGGACACCGACAACCTCACGCGGCAGATCGAGGAGCAAATCACCACGGCCGTGGACTCGGCCGACGTGATCCTGTTTGTCGTCGATACCAAAGAGGGTCCTGCCCCGCTCGATGCAGAAGTCGCCAAACGGTTGCGCTACGTGGACAAACCGATCATCTGCGTGGCGAATAAGACCGATTCGGAGAATCTTGAACCCCAGGCGCAGGAGTTTCATCGCTTGGGCCGGGGCAAGCTGATCTGTTGCAGTACGAAGGCGGATCGAAATCGCCACGTGCTGGCCGACATGATTCTGGAACGTCTTCCGCCGCCGCTCGATGACCAGACGGTCGATGAACCGGCGATGAAGGCGGCGATTGTGGGCCGTCGAAATGTGGGCAAGAGTACCTTCGTCAATATGCTGGCGCAGTCCGAGCGGATGATTGTCAGCGAGGTTCCCGGGACGACCCGCGATAGCGTGGATGTGCATTTCGAACTGGACGGCAAAGCCTTCACGGCGATCGATACGCCCGGATTGCGGCGGACCAAGAGTGTCCGTTCGAATATCGACTTCTACGGCACGCATCGCGCCAAGCGGAGTATTCGGCGAGCGGATGTGGTGTTGCTGTTCTTCGATGCCAGCCAACGGATCAGCAAAGTGGACAAGCAGTTGTGCGGTTACGTGGCGGAACAATACAAGCCGTGTATCTTCGTCGTGAATAAGTGGGATCTGTACCGGAAACAGATGCCCACGGAGCGATGGGTGACCTATTTGCGAGATACGTTCCAGACAATGTGGCACGTACCTATCGCCTTCGTGACGGCCACCACCGGCAAAAACGCGAAGACGCTGATCAATCACGCGCAGATGCTGTTCAAGCAGTCACTTTCCCGCATTTCCACCGGGCAACTGAATCGATTGATGCGCAACGCGCTCGCACACCATCCACCGCCGCTCGTTCACAACCGCCGACCCAAGATTTACTATGCGACGCAGATTGGCGTGCAGCCACCAACCATTGTTCTCGTCTGCAATGATCCGAAATCGTTCGCGAACTCGTACCGGCGATACCTGCTTGGTGTCCTGCGCGACCAACTCTCCTTCGGCGAAGTGCCCATCAAGATGTATCTGAAACGGCGCTCCAGCGATGACCGGCGTGACGAGATCGAACGATCGGCCGATCCGAATCCATCCGACGCGGTCGATTGACCTTTGCCCGCGCGCCCGTAGGACAGGCTTCCGCCCGTGGGACGCGGGAATGTTGGCCTAGGAAGGCCAACGAACGGGACGGACTGGAAGTCCATCCCACACTGGAAGTCCATCCCACCGACTGGAAGTCCATCCCACCGACTGGAAGTCCATCCCACCGACTGAAAGTCCATCCCACCGACTGGAAAGTCCATCCCACCGACTGGAAGTCCATCCCACCGGAGATCCTCGCACTGCCGGCGTGTGGGACAGGCTGCCGGCCTGTGGGACAGGCTTCCAGCCTGTCTCGTACCGCGCGGGCTTCCAGCCCGCCTCACCCCATGGCCCCCCCATGGGCTTCCCGCCCACATTATGCCACTGCCGACGGCCCCTCACTCTCTCGCCATCCGTTCCAGGATTTCTCGGACGGCCTGCCGCGTTTTGTAGACGGTGCGTTCCGCCATCCCGGTTTGCTGGGCGATTTCCGAGACGGACCGGCCTTGGAGGAGACCGTCGATGATAGCGCGGCGGCGCTGGCTGAACGATCCACGGAGTTCCTCGATCGTCTCTTGCAGTCGCAGTGCGTCTTCCGGCGTAGGGCCGAGTTCGAGTGGGTCACGGTCGTTGTCCAGCGTGGTCTGGCGGCGGCGATCGCGTCGCTGACGTTGGTGGAACTTGACATGGTTGCGGATCTTGTTGACGGTGATGGTGACCAGTAGGGGCCAGAGGCTGTCTTGCGGGCCGAGTTCGATCTGGTGCGCACGGCCGCGGAGGAAGACACTGCGAAAGACGGACTGTGCGACGTCGGTGGAATCCTCGAGCTGATTGAGTAGATCCCCCATCTGCTTCCGCGCCAGGCCGACGAGGCGCGCGTAGTAACGTTCGAACAACGCCTGCGCCGCCGCTTCATCGCCGCGGCGATACGCCGCCAGCAGCGCCTCGTCGCGCAACGATTCGGTTTCCGATCCCCATGGGTCCGAAGCCACGGCGAACTCCTGGTTTTCTTCTGCGCAACCACATTCGTGTGGCCGCTGCGGTACGACGAGAATCACTCCCAGTACTCACGGATCAAGCGACCGGTCAGCGTTCCTGAGTTGGACCCATCGATCGCGTTTGGGTGTTGCCCTGTTCCTGGTGGTCATGGCGACCGTTTTCGGCGGGTTCGCCGACGGACTGATCCAGCGGGAATGAGCGACGGGGGGACCCACGAGGGCAAACGGGGCCCACCAGTTGGGCTCACTGGTATTCGTGTTCCTCTGCGTATCTTCCATCGCCTCTTTCAGCACGTGCGCGTAGTCCACTTTTTCGCCAGCATCAGCTCGGCGTTTGATGTTCGAGAGCAATCGCTGGACGATCGGTCTTGGAACGCGATCCGGAACGTCCCAAAAGGTGGCGATGACGCGAGACGCCCCGGCCACCAGGAACGCCCTCGCCAGTGACTGACCATTGTCCAGTCGCGTGGGGGACCCGCGTTGCGTACTGCACGAAAACAGCAGGGCTGCCTCGCAGCCTTGCAGATTGAGACGAAGGATCTCGGGAAGCGCCAAGTCTCCTCGATTCGTGTCGGGCCAACTCGTGGCAGTGACGGCGTCCAAGTGTCGCCCGCGCGAAGGACGCCGGAACAGCGTCAGCCCGCCGGTGATGTTGTCGGCAGTCGGCCGTACCTCGGCATGGTCGGCGAAGTAGAGTAAACGGCATTCCTGGGCGTATCGCATCAAGAGTCCTTTGGTTGCACGCGGGCCAACCAACAGCGGAGTGACGATTTGGTCCGCAAAATGCTGGGCCACGAGTTGGCACTCCTGTCGCGCGTGCTTCAGCTCGGGACTGACTGCCCCGATCGCGACCACACGATTCGCAGGGACGCGATGGCGACTGCGGGAATGCAGAAGATCCAGGACTTGGAGGGACGGAGCGTAGCAGATCGGCGGGAAGAGGTTCAGGACGTATTTCGGCCCATCGGGCGGGCTAGATCGCCGCGTTGGGGATCGAATTGGCAGCGCGGCGAAAGGTAAGGATTGGAGGTAGGGGTCGGCCACTATGATCGTGTGTTGGTATCGCAATGGTTGTTGGCGGATCTGACTGACAACGGCCTCTGGCAACAGCAGATTGCTCAAGACATACGCCTGTTCGGCGCCAAATGCTCGAAGAGAGTAGCCTTTTCGCGGCTGCAACTTGCCTAGTCGGACAACTCTGCCGGGACCGGGCCGCGGTTTTTCCGGAGCCGGATCTGCTTTGGCGATATTCGACGCAAGCTGGTGCTCCGATGTCGTCGCACGTCGAATCTCTGTGGAAGAGAATTGGATCAGATCGATATACGCGTTGACCAAACGCTCGGCCATGGATCGCGTCAGACCGACCGTCGTTTGCATCGGGTGACGAAAAAGGACACGACTCTGCTGGGGAGTGATGGTTAGTGGGTAGTACCGCGGCGCTGTCTGACCGGCGATCACGATCAGGTAGCTTCTCCGATTTCCGAGGTAGTAGTACAGCACGATGTCTTCGGTAGGGGCGTCTTCGGTAGGGGTGAGCTGCTGGATTGTCCGAGCTTCCGCGGTTGCGTGTTGAAGTGGCGGCAGCAGGGCAGCGAAGGAAGGAGTGGCCGCAAGGGCCTCATGCCACAGCCGAACGATCCTTTTTTCGTCCTCGGCGATTCTTAGCCGAAGTGTCCTGGGTGCAAGGCGCCCTTCGTCTCTTTCGATCTGATAGAGTTCTCGGAGACTTTGTCTACACTTCGCGAATTCGATTCGTTTGTTACGTGGCAGAGACTGGACAGGATTCGTCCTGCCATCCAAGCAACGGAGTTCGTCCTGCAACATCCGATTACGCAAGCACTCGGCGAAACACAACATTTCCTCCGGACGATTCTGCTCAAGCAGGCATTGGACGAGCAGATCATATGCTTCGCCGAACCGCTCGTAGAATGCCAATTGCTGCTGGCGGGAACCCGGCAATGTGGCCGCGGCGAGATCAACGATCTGCAGGCTCGATTGCAGGCAATCCGTCGCCTCGGGCAGCCGATCCTGCTTTTCCAGTACGCGCGCCAAGCCGATCTGCGCGTTGAAACGATCCATCGGCAGTGCCGTCGTGTTCTGAAAACGATCGATTGCCTTTCGGTACTCCCGCTCGCCTGTTGCGAATTGTCGTCTCAGATAGTGCACATCCCCCAGGCAACGGTGGATCCGAGCTTCCCACAGCGAGTTGCCTTTTGGATTCTCCGTGAGCAGTGCTTCGCAGATGTTGGATGCCTTCGTCAACGAGTCGTCTGCCTTCCTTGTATCGCCGCGGAACTGCAGCCGCCGGCCCTGTTCCAACAAAACAAGCGTTAAATAGTAGCGCGCTTGGCGTTCTCCGGGGCGATCGCCACACGTTCGAGCGATCTGGCAGGCTTTTCGACAGCAGTCACCCGCTTGGCGGAGATGGGCTTCCGTCGGACGCGCGAGATATGCGTTTGCCAACAGACAGTACAACTCGATCAGATCCGGATGGTTTGACCCGCAATTCTCTTCCATGAAATCTCGGACGGTCTCGTATTGTTCCAGGAGATCCGAATGGTCAGATTCCTGCATCTTCTTCAGCGACAAACGATGCAGCAGGCTGCGGGTGAGCCCCTGCAAGGCAGTGGCGTGCCAATCCTGTTGAGCCGAAAGTTCGCGCCAGTCATGTAAAGCTTGCTTGTAGTGAGAATCGGCTGCGGCATAATCTCCTTGCGCCGCCGCGACCTGTCCCAGTTCGTCATGTGTGCGTGCCAGCAGGGCCTGGCCACGAGTCGCCTCGCGCGGTTCCCGTGGCGACAACGAGTGTCGAGGTACGATTTCCAGCACTCGTTGGTAATAGGCTTCTGCCGTTTCGATGTTCCCCGAAGCGGCTTCCAATCCGCCGATTTGGCTGAGCAACTGACCGGTGAAAACCGGGTTTGCCGTCGGCGAAGCCTGCGAATGCTCCAACAACTCCTTCGTTAATTGGCGAGCTCTTGGGAGGTGGTCTTCATGTGCGCTGACCCGTGCCAGCGTCAGAACGGCGTTATGACCACCTTTCTTGGCATGCTCCAACAGCGTCTCGCGCAACCGAGTGATGGCGAGATCCACGTCTCGCGGTCCGGCGATACCGGTCCGGTAGTGCACGGCAAGCTGCCGCAGTCGGAGCGGATCCTGGGCGATCTGCTGCAGAGCAATCCTGGTCGAAGCCTCGACACGTGACCACCGGCGGGCGGCCGCCGCATTCCATTGCGGGCGGTCTTCTCGATCTGAATCTGCCGCAGCCAGGCGCCGCGCCACTTTGGTGCGGGTCAGCCAGAGATCAAGCTCCAGCATCGGATCGTATTTCGGCGTGGTGAGCTGTTGCAGCAATTCCTCCGCGGCTTGGTCCTGACCCAAAGCCAGATGAAGCCCGGCCAAGTGCAGTCCATTTTCACAGCGATCGCGAATGTCGTTCGGCCTAGGAATCGCCTGCGAGTGACTCGAAAGCAGCTTTTGATATCGCCGTCCCGCTTCGAGTGCCTTCGGCATTGCGGAACGCCCCATCTGCGGATAGCAATCACGCGACAGTAACCGCAGGCACTGCATCCGGACCGCTCGGTTGCGAGCATGATCCGCGGCGTCCACGGAATCAACGGCTTGCAGTGCCTGCTGCAGCGCCTGCTCGGCCAGTTCATACTGGCGTTTCTCGAGATAGTGACGACCTTGTTCCACCATTTGCTCGGCGACGGAGAGCAAGCTGCCTTGGCCGCTGACGGGGGCGGAGAAAAAGGCCAGCGTCGCAATCAGAATCCAGCCGACCGATTGTCTGTGCCGAGTCGTTGCGAACCATGCGGGAAGGTTTCGCTGATTGGTTCGTTCAGGTTTCATGCTCGCCGATCTATCCAATTTTCATTTCCCCGAGTCGAACGCGGGTTTACGGGGGTATACGACGGCGCGCCATGCTCGGAGGTCTGACTGACGAATCGCCGCCGAGAATTGCTCGCCAAGACCGGCTTCGGACGCGGTGGACGTCGGACCCGGACTGCGCATCATCTCCTCCGCATCCTCTGCGACGAGGGGGAACTGCCGGGCGGGGCCGTGCGTGCAAGCTCGTCGAAGACTTGCCGTCGGTTGGAATCTTAGCTGCGATAACCGTTCAATCGCCTCCGATGGCAGTGGTGCATCCGTCACGGCGATGAGGAACATCTCGAGTCCATGCTGTTGCTTCGGCCACAGTTCCCAGTAGGTCCATTCCTGAGAGTCTTCGGAGTCGGGCGACGGCGGAAACGCAAACTCCTGTGACTTGGCCGCGACTTCCGATCGAGGTGCTTCGGGGTAAATCCAATCCGCCGGGTCGTGCTCGGACAACAACAGAGCGTAGACGTGACCCGGGCGGTCGAGCTGGATACCGAGACGGACTCGATCACCGTCGGAGAGCGGCAAGGTCCAGCTGGATTGGCGGTCGGTCAGACGGAATTCTTCGAAATCGCGCAGAACGATCACCTCCACTGCCGGTTCGTCGATCGGCGGGGGGAGAGTTGGTGTTACGGGGCGGAACCACAGCCCTAGGAGAATGAGCAACGGCAGCCCGGCGAGTGCGAAAATGGTAGTGACGCGCCGCGGGGGACTTCCGTTTCTTGAGGGGGCAGCCAGGGCCACCGCATCCCGCAGAGCATCGGCCATATCGATGGCGGTGGTGTACCGATCGGCCGGGTTCTTCGCCATCGCCTTGACGCAGATGACTTCCAGGTCTTTGGAAATCGACGGGTCCATGGTTCGCGGCGGGTTGGGCACTCGACGCTCGATCTGATCCAAGATCGCTTGCATGCTGCCGCAGTCCCTGTTGAACGGGCGGCATCCGGTGAGCAGTTCGTAGAGGATTACACCGAGTCCATAGATGTCGACTTGGGGACTGGCCCAGTGCGAGTCGCCGCGCGCCTGCTCGGGTGACATGTAGGCAACCGTGCCGACCATCCGTCCGCGGTCTTCGCGATAGAATTGGTCTTCCACTTTGGCCAGGCCGAAATCGGTCAACCGCACATGCCCTTCCTCATCGATCAGAATATTGGAAGGAGTGACGTCGCGGTGGACGACTTTGTGTACATGGGCATAGTGCAATGCTTCGGCGATTTCGGTACACCAACGAACCGCTTCCTCGCGACTGTAGTTGTGTTGGCGATATCGATCACGCAAGGTCGAGCCGGTCACGTATTCATAGACGACGTAGCCTCGCCCGTCTTCGATTTCCCCGGTGTCGAGCACCGACACAATCCCCGGGTGGTGCAGTCGAGCGGCGCCGCGTGCCTCGTGCAAGTAGCCTTGGACCTGTTCACTGGAGAGTGTGCGACTGGGAAAGGGGACCTTAATGGCTACTTCGCGTTTCAGTTTGGCATCGTGGCAGCGATAGACGCGGCCAAAGGTACCGGCGCCGATCTCTTCCAAGACCTCGTACCGACCGATGTGCGTTGGCCGGGGCTCGCTTGTCAGCATTTGCGTGGGCTTGGTGCCGGAATCCATCGCCGCGGTGACGTCGGGATTACTGCTCAAGATGGCTTCGACATCCCGACCGGGGAAACGCTGCTGGTACTCGCTGATCGGCGGATTTTCCCCTCGCCGGCGCCGCAGTCTGTATTCTTCGGCGATCAGCTCGTCGACCGAGCCGGAGTCCGGCGGAATCTCGGTCAACTCTTCCAGGTAGTGTTCCACCGGGACGAATTCGCCGGCGCGGAAGCGATGTTCCATGTCGACTGCCGCCAGTTCAAGACATGCCGCGGCTCGGTGCTGCGGAGCGACGGAAGCTGTCAGCTCGCGCAGATTCGGATAGCCGTCTTCTAGGGCGTCTTCATACTCGTCAACACAGCGGGCAACGTCCCACCAGCTAGCTGGTAAGAGTTCTTTGATGTGCCTGCTCATCGCCTCGACCTCATACGCTTCTTCTGTGAATCGTTGCGCAGCCAAAGAGCTCGAGCGAACGACGGGAAACCGAAGAGGGTGGTGTCGCGTCGTTTCCCCTGGGCTGATGGGCAACGCAGAAGGGAAAAGAGTTTCGATCGGTTCGGAAGGAAATGGTTCGGTGTGCCAGGGCGTCGACCAGCGAATGCCGTGGACCACCGGGAAAGAGGCCTGTTCTTCTTCTGTCCATTGCGAGTGTCGCCTGCGCGAGGCTTGTCCCAAGCGATGGGCGGCGATGGCTAAGGAGCTGATCGCCAGCGTGCCCACGACAGCCCAAGTCGCATAATCGGGACCCAAGATCGACCGGTCGGGATGGCCCGTTGGTATCCGTGTTGCCAGGGCCGAGCTCGGCAGTGGACTGGGAACCACGGGTGCTGGCGGCAGAGGCACCTTCACGGGGTCAATTTCCGGGCCAATACGGTCGCCCGGTGGGATGGGATTCTCCGGCGGTATCCCGGCAATTCGCTCGGCGGGAAGCCATTCCTGCAGAGGAACCTGGTAGAACGCCCACCAGTCCCGCAACGCATAGCCTGGGCCCGGCTCGAATTTCGGGAATGGTTCCGCATCGGGCTGGGAGTCATTCCCCTGGGCGATCAGTTGTTTCGCATCGATGAACGCGGCGACGAACAGTTCTTGCACCGTTTCAGGCGCAATGGGCAGATTCATCGCGACGAGTACTCTTTCCGTTGTCCCGTAGGCTGCTTGTCGCACGTTGTTCGCGGCAGCGTCGATTACATGGAGGATCGACCGGACGAGAATGTTGTCCGAGGGAAACTTCGGGTCCGGCTTTGGGTCTGAATCGCCAGTGCCAGCACCGGGTGGAGTCTTCTTTTCGCCGGGTGCGATCGGCCAGAAATCGTGAAGCAGTGCGTTGATGCTCAACGCCGTTTCTTCTTCGGTCTGCTCGTGGCCCGGATTGTTCGAACCTGGTGGGAGAGTCGGCCACGCGTCGCGTCCATTCAGGGCGGCGCTGATTTCACGGTTCCAGCGACTGCTCGATCCCCAGTTCGCCTGCCTGGGGTACGATGAATAGATCACGTCGTAGGCGGCGATATTGCCATCGGCAAGGCCCGCAAGGACAAAGACGAGATCATCAGGACAGCTCGAAGGGGTCGGGGCCAGCACCTTCATAGTTGCGGTCGTAAAGGCGATCTTCGTCACCGAATCGCTGTTTCCTTTGGGTTCGACGGGGCTGATCGTTTTCGTGAATCCGTCGCTATTCGACTCCAGCAGAAAGACCGAATGATCCGCGGTCGCCAGGAATAGACTGTCTCGCAAGCCTTGCCCGTGAACATACGAGACGGCAGCGCGGACTTGCGAGTTGCCAGATGAGTCGATGTCGTTTAGCGCGATGGATTGAGTCCGCCGCGGCTGGGCGTGATCGACGGCAGCGGCGAAATCGTAAATCACCGTCAGACGGTTACTGGCGATGTTGACAGTGGTCAGATCCGCTCGCCGATCGCCGTCAAAATCCCCGACCACGATCTGCGGAAGTCGGTCGCCCGTTTCGTAGCCTTGCGGGTTGCGATCATCGAAGAATCCATTTCCGACTCCGGGCAGAAGAAAGACCTTTCCACCACTGCCTGCCGCATGCTTTGCCACGACCAGCAGATCCACGACGCCATCGTCCGTGTAGTCGGCGACTTCGATATCGAGCGGTCTGAAGTGATCGGCAAGTTGCAGGCGAGGACCGACACGCAGCAAGGATCGCCCGTTTCCGATCTGACCCAGCAGGATCGATATATCGCGGCATCCTTCGTTGGCCACGGCCACATCGGCGAGTCCGTCACCGTTCAGGTCGGCCACCGCCAGTGCCGCCGGACTGGTTCCAACCGGAAAACTCTCGGGCTCATCGGCGTAACCACCTCCCGGCAGCCCTCGATACACGAGAAGACGATTACCGCCGCGATCGACCACCAGGATATCCTGCTCGCCGTCGCGGTCCAAATCGACGACTTCCACGGCACCCGGAGCGAATCGGTCGTCGGTTCTGCTATCGATCGTCTCACGACTTTCCTGCGAACCGTTCTTGTCAATCACGATCTTTCCGCTCTGCTGTCCCTCCTGACCTCCATCCGTATTTGTCAAAACGACGGAATAACCGTTGTCGGCTGAAGCGTCCTCCACGATCGCCAGGCCCACCGTCGGCTCGCGATCAAACCGCGTGGCGAAACCTCCGTAGCCATCGCCGATCAGCTCGAGACAATCACCGGCGGAGTTGCCAACGATCAGGTCTGGGATGTTATCGTCGTTGATATCCTGCGACGACAATCCTCGGGGTAAAGAACCTGCGTTGAACCGAACGATATCGCTGTCGTTGTCCCGCGTGTACTCCGTTAGATTCCCGTACTCGTCGCCACGAAAAACCGAGATCGTCTCTTCCAGTTCATTGAGAACCACGAGATCGAGATTGTTGTCATCGGTCAGCTGGGCAGCATGAAGGTTGGTCGGGCCACTCCCGGTCGCGAGGTATCTGGGTGCTTCGAAGCCACCCGTCTTTCGGCCCAGCCAGTACGCGACCGTATTCGACCCGGTATTGGCAACCACGAGGTCCGGTAGGCCGTCTTGATTGAAGTCCGCACTGAGTGTTCCATCAGGTTGTCGCCGGGGAATGAAGCAGAGGTGTCTCTTGTCCGTCTTCGAAATTTACCGATACGCCGTAAAGCCGTGTGGATGTGGTCAGCCGAAGGGCGGTTTCGAATTGGGAAAGGTCTCCCGTGTTTTGCAGTACGGTCACATTGCCAGCGCCCCGGTTGGTGACGAGAAGGTCCGGCTTCTCGTCACGCGTTCCGTTCCTGCCGGTCACATCCATCACGATCACGTCGTCCGGCACAGAATCTTTCAGTGCACCGCGGATCGGACTGACTCGGAATTCGTCGGGCTGGGAAGAGTCCAGGATGTAAAGACGGTTCTCTGCGGCGTCAAGGACAATCAGGTCGTCGATCCCATCTCCGTTTAGGTCTCCCGCCGTAATGCGGCTTGGCAGTGTCCCAACACGAAGCGTGTCGACGAGTGTGAGTTGTCCCGGAATCCATTCGTACAGCGAAACGACTCCTGCCTCTTTTGGCAACTCTTCGATCGGCTGATGGATGACGGCGACAATCGGATTCGTGTGCTCGTGGTAGCCATGCACGATCACCAAGTCGCGAATGTTCTCCAAGCTGTCATCTTCCGGTCTTGTCCTGAAGGAGTTCGCGGGCCCATACTCGCCCGCCTCAGCATCCCAACCTCGATACGTAAGCTTGCCGAGGGCATCGACCAGCAGGATATCCGCATGGTCTACTGCATCTCGATCGCCCATTCCATCCGGGTCATTGTCAGGGGAAAGGAGTTGCGGCGGAACGCGAACATCCAAGGCAATCTGTTCCGCCTTCTCCGAGATCCTGTCAGGCAACTCCAGCAGCACCTGGACGTGGCTACGGTCAATGTCCACCTCCACCTTGTCCGTTAGTCCGTCTCCGTTCCAATCGATGTTGATCTCTTTGCTCAGGTCGTCAACCCGCCACTGCAGGGCCGCAAGTTGTTGTTGCGAAAACGCCTGTTGGCCGGACGGTGTGAAGCCTTCGTTCCAAAGCAGGGAGACGTCGTGGGAGCCGCGATTGCCGATCACCAGATCCAGCCGGCCGTCTCCGTTAAAATCATCGGCCGCGATCGCACCTGGATTCTCCGCATCGATGATCGGAACAATCTGGTCAACCCATTTGAGAACGACTTCCCTGGTTCCTATTTCGTGCGGCAAGCTTTTCGCCGCCATACTCCAAAGAATGACTACCTCGTTTGGAATCTCGTTAACCTTGACGATGTCCAGGAAGCCATCGTTGTTCAAGTCGCGAATCAAAACCGGCGTATCCGCGTAATCGCCAATGGGTGAGATCGACTCGTCACCGCCTTCGTACAGCAATTCGGGTGCCTGAAAACCACTTCGGCTCGACTGGCCTTTCTGTCCCCAGATCACCCAGATACGATCGTTGGAAAGTTCCGTGAGCACAAGATCGGTATACCCATCCTGATTCAAGTCGGCCGTATCGATCGAACGCGGTTTGTCGAAGGGCGAGGAAGCAGCGAAGAAGCTGTTGGGAAAGCCTTGCGTGTGGTTCAGCAGGCCGGGCGATGTCGTCGACAAAACCGTGACACTGGCGGCCTTGTCGCTGACCAAAGCCAGGCCAGGCAGGTCGTCCTCCGCGTCCATGTCCAAGTCGACGACGACCATGCCTTGAGCTTGAGCAGGGACAGCTTGCTTGGCCGCGGGCGTGATTTGAAACGTGCCATCACCATTTCCCAGGAACAACTTGATGACAGACTCATCGCCCGTATTTCCATCGACGTGGATGGCCACATCGAGCTGTCCGTCGCCGTCAAAGTCGGCAACGGCTGCGTGTTCCGGTTGTTTGCCAACTTCTTGGACCCACACGGAATGGAAGTTACCGGTACCGGTGCCGAGCCAGACGGTGATACTATCTTCGTGATCGTGGCACAACAGAAGATCCAGATGGCCGTCCTGATTGAAATCGTGAGCTGTTACAAACTCTGGGTCTTCTAGTGTGGGAAAGCGGATGGCCGGCCGGAAGGCTTGCTGCCCATCACCCAGAAACAGCTCAAACTCGTTCGCGACATCGTTGATCACGATGAAATCGGCTTGTGCGTCTTCGTTAAAATCCCCCGTGACGAAACGGCGAGGAAAGAACGCGACCGAGTTGTGCAACTCCTTTTCATCGGTGGTGGAATTCGTCAGGGATTCGTCCGCGCTGTCGGTTGTGTCCTGATCGAGAGAAAGGGACCTTGCCGCGGAGAAACCATATTGACTGTTTTCGAGGTACGAAGCATCCTGCGATAGTCGATTGACGGTCGTGAGATGGACCCACCCCTCTTCGTCGGGATCAAGGGCCTCAATCGATTCGGGATAGGCACCGACGGCGCGGTATTCCGGGCGAAAGCGACCGTCCGTGGTGGCATAGAGGATCGTCACATTGTCCGATTGCTGGTTGGCCACCGCGATGTCGGGGCGACCGTCGCGATCAAAGTCTGCTGTGGTCAGGGAACCAGGTGACTGACCCTGCGGAAGAAATACCTGTGTGATGCGATTCCAACGGTCTTCGCCCAGTTGCCCGTCGGACGATGCGGCTGCCCAGGAAAATGTCTTGGACGCTGCGCAGTGTCCCATCGCCGTTCGCGCAGAACACTTAGCGTGGTCTTGTTTTTCTCGTCATCCATCTTGTCGCGTTTGGCATTCTGATTGCGGACGAGCAGGTCATCGTATCCGTCGCCGTTCTGGTCGTTGACGGCCAAAGCGATCCGGTCTTCGGCAATCGCGTCGTCCAGCGGCCACAAGACGGGCTCGTCAAATCTTCCGCCATTCCGCCCAAGTTCCACGGCTATCGTCTGATACGTGTCCGTCTGGTGATCGAGGATCGCCGTGGCCACGTCTTGGATCCCGTCGCCGTTGAAGTCACCCCACACGACCGTGGAATGGAGCAGTCGGACGGCAGGGGCAAACCGGCCGTCTCCGAGGCCCAACAAGATGCTCACGTCGTGGGAGCCCGCATTGGTGGTGAGAAGATCGGTTCGACCGTCCTGGTTCACATCGACGGCAATCATCGCGCTGGGTGCGTCGCCCACGGGATACCGCACCTGCGGATGAGACGTCCCATCTCCCCGGCCGAGCAGGACGGACACGGTGTCGGATAGTCCATTCGCCGTCGCCAAGTCCTTCAGACCATCTTGATTGAAATCGAGCATCTGACCGTCGGTGGTTTGCCAGACGATGACTTCCGGGTGGTCGCCGACGCGAGTCTCCGGACTCTGTTCGAATCGACCATCTCCGAGTCCGAGCAGGACGACCAGTTTGTTTTCACGACTTACTACGGCCAGGTCCTGGTGGCCGTCTCGGTTGAAGTCCTCGGCCACAAGCTCATCCGGCAGACAGAAGACCGGCAGCCGTGCCTCCGGCTCGAAAGTGCCGTTCCCGCGATTGATCAGGATCGATAGGTCCCGCGTGTCCTCATTGCCCGTGACGAGATCGGGAAGGCCATCGTCATTCAGATCCGTGGCCAGGATGAACTCGGCGTCACCACCGACCGCATAGTCGACGTGCTCCTGGAAATGCTCCTCATTCCTCTTCTTCGTGAGTACGGAAATCGAATCGCTGGCATCATTCGTGGTCACCAGGATCGTGTAGCGGATATCATCGTTGTCAAACACCATCGACACCGCGGCAAAAGGACTATCTCCCACGGTGATGCCAGAATCCTTTTGCCTCTGGCTTGTGTCAGACAGCAGTTCGAATTCCGGTCTTCCCTCCGGGCTTCGGTCGTTGCCCACGTTCTGCAGTAGATAGACATCGTCGGCCTTGCGACGCGGAACGATGATGTCCAGATCGCCGTCGCCATCGATGTCATTCGTGCTCACATGCCGAGGCGATTTGCCAATCGGTATCGTTGTGCTAGTGGCGATGGTGAATGGCGGTGCGGGATCCTGCGGATTGCCGTAGAAAATCCACAGATCTTCCGAATCTTCACAAAGGACCAGGAGGTCGAGGTTGTTGTCGCCGTCGAGATCCGCTGAAGTGATAAACCGCGGTTCCTTGCCGAGAAGGTTGCCGTCTGCCCCTCCGGGAGTCGACGACGTGCGTTGGAGCACCAATTCAATGCTCGGTTCGTGCGAAAAACCGCCGCCTTCCTGCTGTAGCAAGATACTGACGCCATTGGAGTGAGCGTTGGCTACTGCCAGATCGATCTGCTGGTCGTTGTTGAAATCGCCCGCTGTCAGGGAGCCGGGAGATTCACCGACCGGATACGATTCCTCCTTGCGATGAAACGTGCCATCCCCCAGTCCGTAGAGAATCGTGACGCTGTTATCCAGACTGTTGGCAGTCGCGAGATCCGCGAAACCGTCTCCGTTGAAATCCGCGGTAATGATCGACCAGGGCTCACCGTTCAGCTCGTAGGGGCACGCCCCCGGATTGTGCTCAAGGCAGTCCGGGGCGAAGGGCCCGGTAGGATGCCAGTTGACGAGCAGCGTATAGAAGTCGTTCGCGTCGAAAGAGTTCGCAAACAACGACGAAGAGGCATTGACCAGGTATTCGCCGGGCGCCAAGTGCACGTCGATCTCCGCATAGTGCTGCTGGATCGACGCCCCGTGGTCGTCTTCCGACACCAGGAGTCCGCGGTCCTGGGTCTGCATGATCGTCTGCCGAGGAGGGTCCTGGCAGGTCTTCCAGTGGCTGGAAAACGTTGGATGACGGCGGTACGAAGTCGAGAACCAGGTCTGGGTCGAGCCCACTTTCTGCGTCCGTGATGGTGCGAACGATCAGGCGACCGGAGGTTTCGGCGACAAAACGGATCATATCGGGCGTTTCGTCAGCTGCCGGTAGCCCGCGATCCGAAAACGCGGTCTCGAACGGATCACGCGAAAGGCGGCAGGTCTTCCACGAGGCTGCCATTCGCCAACAGCAGCCGGTGCTCGAGCGTTTCGATCTGCAGGCCCCGACCGACCTTGGGGCGCTTTCGAGGGCGTGTGGGGCAGGCAAGACTCATCATGGTCTCTCAACGCCGAGGACCATGATTCGAGCGGACTTCGGAAGCAGTATCTTGCGAATCAGCGAAAGAACCGCATCCGACTCGTTGCCCTCACCAGGTTTTGGCGTTCGAATTCTCGTTGCTGACCGGCCGTAGACAGTCGCGCGCTATCGCGCCGACCGGCTCCATTCTCTCGACGCGCATTTCACAACCGGGAGCCGAGAGTCTGTCAAAAAACACGGCTCATGGCAGGAACTTCGCCCGCCCAGGATGGGGTCTCGAAATGCGCTCTCGCCTCTTCTCTCTGCCAGACCGTCGAGTTCGGCCGCTTCTTGTAGCTCTTGGTTTGTCAGGTACAGCAACATCCGTGTCGATTTTCGCCTCCTAGCCAAAAAAAGAAACACGCGGGACCAACGAAGGATGAAAAACCGGGCGTTCTTGCATCAGGCGTCCGCCTTCACATCAATGAAGGAACGTGCAGTTCTTGTTTGCGATATTTTACTGAGATCCGTCTAAGCGCACCAGCATGGACCGGCGGTGTGTCGCGCCACGACTGCCACGGGTTTCGGTCTCGTGCCCAATACTCACCGTCCCGACCGCTTGGCACCGATTCGGGTTCTTTCCCAGCCGCAGGACATTTCATGTGCACTTCGCCGATTGGATGTTGCTTCTTCCGATAGAACCTCGGCTCGCTGGGCAGTCATCGCGCCGACGAGCATAGACAGCGGCCCGCTGCTGCACCTCCCGGATACGAGTTCCACGGGGTAGGCATGTCCGTATGTGGGGTGCAGTAGTCGGGTCGACATGCTTGTGCGCGACAGTCTGCTGCACGAACAGTGTGGTGGTATGGAACGGAGTGCATCCATGCTTGGTGGCGCATCGATCGTTCTTCTGCGAATCTGTCGTATGCGCAACAAAAGGACTGTTGGCCGGGCAATTCTTGAACGAGATGTTGCTCTGCCGAGTACAGGGCAATCTTGGTGGTCGTCGACGGCGTTTGCTATCGCCGAGCGATCCCCAGGGAATCGTGGGTGGCCTTCTTCCTTTCCCCCTCCCCACTACGAGAACCGCTAATGCCAGGCTATTGACATGAATTCCCCGCACGCCGTTGTCCTCCCACGACTCGTGGAGGGCCGTTCGTGCGCTCGATCACCAAGCTGTTTGAACTTCTGGAGGAAAACAATGAAGATGAAGAAGCGATGCTTTCTTTTGCCACTGGTTGTGGCGATCGGATTGGTCTGGCCCAGCGGGATTTTTGCGCAGTATGTCAATGATGTCTGGCTCTACGGCGAGACGCCTGACATGACGCCGCCCTCCGCGGGAAGCGGCGCCTATATCAATCGGCTGGGTGGGTTCGGATCGTCGATCTGGTACGACCAAGCCAGCAGCACGATGTACGCCCTGCCGGATGCTGGTCCGGGAGGTGGTCTGACACCGTTCGAATCACGAATGCACAAGTTCTCGCTGGACGTAGACCCGGTCACGGGCGGCGCTGAGCAACTTTGCCCTGCTGGATACGATGCGGTTTACGAACAGTGATGGAACCGAAACCTTCACCGGATTGAAATCGACCGATCCCGCGGTCCTGGGCCTCTCTTTCGATCCGGAAGGATTGGTGATGGGACCGGCCGGCACGTTCTTCGTGGCCGATGAATTCGGACCGTCGATCTACGAATTCGCCCTGGTCGAAACCGACGGCGAGACGCAAGCGCGGTGGCAACGGTCGCTGAACGTTCCCAGCGCTTGGTTGCCGATTGATGCCGACGGAAATCTCGATCACGTCAACTCCGACTTGACGACCGGCCGTCAGTCTGGTCGAGGAATCGAGTCGCTGACAATCAGCCCGGACGGCGACACGCTATTCGCCTTGTTGCAGGACCCATTGATCAACGAAGGCAGCCCGAAACTCGCAAAACGTCCGCTTGGCTGCGGTAGATGTGATCACCGGCGAACCGATCGGCGAGTATGTGTATCAGTTGGAGTCGATTGACAGCATCAATCTCCGTGTACCAGATGCGCCGTTCAGAGCAAATCAACAGGGTCGGAACATCAGTGCGAACGAGATGTTCGCGATCAGTGACAATGAGATTCTGGTGCTCGAACGTGACAACCGCGGCATCGGAACTCAAAACCCGATCGGCGAAGATCCCACGCGAGCGGCCGTGGGCACCAAACGCGTTTACAGTATCGATCTGACCGCGGCAACGGATGTCAGTGGGATCGTGCTACCCGACACCGGTGAACTGCCGAGTGAAATCGCTCCCGTTCCCAAGTCGCTGTACTTGGATGTCGATGCCACCTTGACCGCTGCCGGGATTGACGTCGCCGAAAAGCTGGAAGGACTGTCGCTGGTGCCCCTTGCCGGCACGCAACCGTATGCGATGCTCATCGCCAGCGATAACGACTTCAGTGTGCTGGATGTGGAGAACGATGAAACCGGTGAAGTCACGTTCTACGATATCTGCACCGACGGTACGCAAATCCCCATGGACGCGGCATTGGACGGAAAGCACTTGCTGCCCAGCTACGTCTATTCGTTCGCCGTACCCGAACCCAGTTCGCTCGTTCTGCTGCTCGGATGCCTCGGAGGTCTGGGAATGCTCCGCAGGCGTCACGCGCCGGCGTAGCCGAGAATCGCGCCGTTTTCACGAGTAGAAGTCGTTCAACCACCGAGGGCACAGAGAAGACAGGCAAGAGGCTGGGAAATGGGCCCTGGTGCCGTCCTGTGCGACGGTTCGGGGGCTCGGCCTCTGTGTCCTCCGTGGTTTGATTCCATCCGTGGGGTTGTGACAATCCGGGTCCGAATAACGGCCCGCTTTGATCTGCGATCGACTTTCAACCGCGCCAATCCAGCTGTTCGCTTTGATCCAGCGGCGGTCGTTCCGCGATCGAGACCGAGTCGACTCCCGCCAACTCCGCCTCGTGCTCCGGCAAGGGGCGACCGAAGGTGACGAGCGATTCCATTGGACACTTCTGCTGGACTTCGGTGAAGTCTTCCTCGCCCGTGTAGGAATCGTAGTTGACGGCCGCCAGGTTGCCTTCGATACGAAACAGCTCGGGCTGTTTTCGCGCGCACAAGCCACAGCCGATGCAGCCGACCTCGCATACCTCCCGGACCGTCTTGCCCGGGTCGTGATTGGCACAACCGACCACCAGCATCTGGTCCACCTTGAAGGGAATCTGCTCGATCAAGTTCCTTGGGCAGGCTCGCACGCAGGCGCCGCAACCGACACAGTTCTCGTAGTTGATGCGCGGCAGACCATCGACCAGCGTCATCGCGTCGTACTCGCAGCTTTCCACGCAGTCGCCGAATCCCAGACAACCGTAGGTGCAGCCTTGCACTCCTCCGACCACATCCGCCGCCGCACAACTGGCTTCGCCGGTGTAGTGGCCTTGTTTGAGCCGCTGCGCCGAAGTTGCGCTGCAATGGATCACCGGTCGATAGGGAAAATTGACGCCCGCATCGACCCCCATCACGCCCGCCAATTGCTCGGCTACGGAAGGCCCGCCGACGGAGCACAGGTCGATGCCCGCTTCTCCGGCATGGATCGCCTTGGCATAAGCCTCGCAACTCGCGAAACCACAGCCTCCACAGTTGGCTTGCGGCAGCGCTTCCGCTAACGATGCCTGACGCGGGTCGACATAAACAGCCAGCTTGACGTTGGCGATCACCAACGCCAGGCTCAGCGCGAAAGCCACGGCCAACATGACGGCCATGGAGGTCAGAACCGTGACGAGCATTGCGACACCTTATGGGGTTTCGATCGGTGAGGTGTTGGTTTTCTTGTCGGTCTGGTGGGCTTGCGCTCACCCAGCTGCGCTCGCAGCCCACCCTACTAATTTGCGCTACGGTGAGCCCTTCCTATTTGCAAGCCCACCACCGCACTGCCTTGCCATGACGGTCCACTTCCGGTCCGGTTTGGCTCACTGTGATGTTCCGATTCCCGCAAATCCGGTGAATGCCATCGCCAGGATGGCCGCGATAAACAGCGTGATCGGAGCGCCACGCAACGGTCGTGGCACATCCGCCAATTCTAACTCCTCCCGCAACCCGGCCATAATCACGATCGCCATCGTGAATCCCAGGCCTCCAAAGAAACTGAAGACCATGGCTTCGACCAGTTCGGTGTAGCTCTTGAGCCAGATAAAGAGGCAGGTTCCCAGGATCGCGCAATTCGTGGTGATCATCGGCAAGAACACGCCGAACGCTTCGTACAGGCCTTCAAAATACTTCCGCACGTACATTTCGACCAACTGCACGGCGGCAGCGATCACGAAGATGAACACGATGTACTGCAGAATCTCCAGGTGAAACGGCAGCAGCACGTACTTGTTGATCAAAAATGTCAGCGTGCCGGTGATCGTCATCACAAAGGTCACGGCCGCGCCCATGCCGAAGGCCATGTCCAACCGGCGAGAGACGCCCAGGAACGGACAGATCCCCAGGAAATAGGTCAGCACCAAATTGTTGATGATCGCCGCCGACAGGGCGATAAAGAAGAGTTCTCGCATCGGATCAATGCTCTTTCTGTGTGTACCAGTTGACCAGTCCGATCAGTGCGCCCAGAGTCAGGAACGCGCCGGGGGGCAGGACCATGATGATCCAGTTGGGCCAGAAGGCCGGCATCACCGCAAGCCCGAACAGGGATCCGGCGCCAAGCAGTTCTCGAACCACGCCCAGGCTGAGTAATCCCAGCAAGAAGCCGGACCCCTGCCCGAGACCGTCCCAGAAAGCGGTCCAGGGCGATTGCTTGGATGCGCACGCCTCAGCCCGGCTGATAATCAGGCAGTTGACGATAATTAGCGGGATGTACGGTCCCAGCAGAATGCTCATGTCTTCCACATAGGCGGCCAGAAAGCGATCGGCCATGGTCACGAACGCCGCGATCGTGAGTGTGTAGACGAGGATCCGTAGATGGGGTTGCAGGTGACGTCGGAGTACGGAAACGACCAGGTTCGAGCTGACCAGCACGAACGT
Organism: uncultured Planctomycetaceae bacterium; assembly: GCA_963776055.1. Classification (GTDB taxonomy): domain Bacteria; phylum Planctomycetota; class Planctomycetia; order Pirellulales; family Pirellulaceae; genus CAVZLD01. The sequence continues at coordinate 202,669 of CAVZLD010000005.1, forward strand.
CGTAGCCAGGCCCATCGTCAGCGAGCCCTTCAGCGAATTCGTCACCGCCAGTGCGGGACACATCCCCAGCAGTTGGCGAAAAACAGCGTTCTCGGGCAGAATGCCCCGCAAGAAACGTTCCATCGGGCCCGGCAGTTCGGCGGTCTTGAGCATGTCTTGCTACAACCTCTAGGGGGATCCTGTCGTCAGACCGGCCAGGGCTTCGCGGACCTCGGCCAGTTGCTGATTGATGCCTTGTGTAACAGCTTTGGATGAGATCGTTGCGCCGGTGATCGCATCGATCGGATGGTCGGCCGTTTGTCCCGGCTTGACGACTTCGAGCGTCACATTCGCTGGCTGGCCAACGTACTTCTGGCGAAACGCATCGTTCTTGATATTGTCTCCCAGACCCGGTGTTTCGCGCGAATCCAGAATCGACAGCCCGGTAATCGAGTTCGCATCGGCCGAGAGACCGACGATCATCCGAATCTTGTCAGCAAAACCCATCGTCTCGGCGGGAATGGCCCAACCAACGACCGTCTGCTGGTCGTCACCCAACACGCGGTAAACCGTCTGGCCGTTCACCTCTCCCGACTCCACTTCCTCGCTGGATTGGCCACCCGGCACGACCTCCAAAACGGCATTCTGCAGCCGCGTTTTCTGGTTCTGCTCGATCCGAGGCTGCAATGACGCATCCACCAACGCCAGCGAACCACTCAGCAGAATGGCCAGCAGCAGGACGAGCCAGACTTGTTTCACAAACGACGAAGCCGGATTGTTCATGGAGAATCTCGACGAATCAGGCAAAGTTGGCCTTGCCGCCAACCGGGACGGGAATCGTCCAGCGATTCAGCAGCGGAGTAATCGCGTTACAGATCAACACGGCAAACATCACGCCTTCCGGATACCCGGCAAACAGGCGGATGATCATGGTCAGTACACCCGCAAGAATGCCAAACGCCCAGCGTCCTCGGCGAGTTAGCGGGCTGGAAACCGGATCGGTCACAATGAAAAACGCACCCAACAGAACGGCACCTGCGCACAGATGTTGCAGCACGCCCAATCCCGCTTCGGGACCGCGGATCATCTGGTCCAGCATGGCGACGCCACTCACGCCCAGCAACATCCCGACGGCTAACCGCCAATCCGCAGCATTCCGATAGATGAGCCACAAGCCGCCCAGCAGGACCATCAACGCGGACGTTTCTCCCAGGCTGCCCGAAATATTGCCGATCAACAGCGAATTCAGCTCGGTCAGCTCTCCCGAAAACTTGGCCGCCGCCAGCGGTGTCGCCTGCGTCGTGGCGTGAACGATCTTGATCGGCTCGGTCCACGTCGTCATTTCGACCGGAAAACAAACCATCAGGAAGGCGCGACCTACCATCGCCGGATTGAACAGGTTGTGCCCTAAACCACCAAAGGCCATCTTGCCCAACGCCACGGCAATGAAAGAACCAAGGACCGTGCCGTAGAGTGGCATGCCCGGCGGCAAGGAATAGGCCAGGATCAGGGCCGTGATCCAGACGCTGCCATCACCCAGTGAGTTGGGCTTGCCACGCAACCACTGCAATCCCCATTCGGTGGCAACGGCAACCACCAGGCAGACAACGATCTGTTGCACGGCGGCGCCGCGAAAATACCAGAGTGCCGCAATAGTGACCGGTAGCAGACCAATCAACACGTCGATCATGATCCGACGCGTTGAGGCTCCCTCCGCCATCACGTGCGGACCAGATGTGGTTTCCAACTCGATGCGCGGTTCGACCGGTTGAGCTTCTTGCTGAGTGGACATGACGGGATGTCAGACCTTGTTCTTCTTTCGCATCAGGGCCATTTTGCCCATGCGGATGTACTGAACTAAAGGAATGTGAGCTGGGCAGACGTAAGCACAACAACCGCAATCGCAGCAGGCTGTCAGGTCATAGCGCTTGGCCAGATCGTAGTCTTCGAATTTCGCCGCGTGTGCGATTTTCGTTGGGGCCAGTCCCAGCGGGCAGACGTCCAGGCACTGTCCGCAACGAATGCAGGTGGTCTGCTCCGCCTCAAGCAGTTCCTCCTGGCTGAGGACCGTGATCCCGCTGCTGCCCTTCGTCAGCGGCACCGACAGATCGGTCATCGTGAAACCCATCATCGGACCACCGGCGAGCACGCGCCGCGCGTCGGGCGTGCAGCCGCCGCAGTAGTCCAGCAGTGTCTCAATTCGAGTGCCAACCGGTGCGAGCAGGTTTTTGGGCTGCCGGATTCCTCGACCGGTGATCGAGATCACGCGATGCGTCATCGGGTGACCACGCAACACCGCGGCGGCGATGGCGGCCGCCGTGCCCACATTGATCACCGCAATCCCCACGTCCAGCGGGAATCCTCCGGTAGGCACCGCCTTGTGAAAGACAGTCGGGATCAGTTGCCGCTCGCCCCCCATCGGATATTTCGTCTGTACGACGACGAGCCGCACGTTCGCGTCAGACGGCAATCGGGCGATGACCTGACGCAGCGCATCGATCGCTTCCGGCTTGTTGTCCTCTACGGCAATCACGCCGTGATCCGCCCCGGTGGCTTTGACCGCCAGACGAAGCCCCGCTACGATCGGCTCCGGACTCTCCAGCATCAGCCGATGGTCCGATGTCAGGTACGGTTCACACTCGCACCCGTTCAGTAATACGGAGTGAATCGGCTTGGTTACCTGCCGAGCCAGTTTCACATGCGTTGGAAATGCGGCGCCGCCCAAACCCACGATGCCGGCCGTACGCACGGCATCGACGATCTCGCGCGGAAAAAGTCGCTGCAGTTCGCCTTCCACGTCCCAGGCGCCACCCAGCAAACGGTCAAACAGCGCCGGGCCGTGCGCCGTCTGCAAATCTTCATCGTCCGGACGCTTGATCACGACCGCGAACGCGTGACGACCGTTGGGTAACGTGACGCCGGCCAACGGCTGGACCTTGCCGTCGATCGAAGCATGAATACGGGAAGTGATCGAGGCACTCGTGTTTTCGCCGATCAAGTCGCCCAGATGGACTTCACTACGCGGCTTGCAAGTCGATTGGGCCGGTGCGCCGGCGTGTTGATGCAGCGGAATCCACACCGTACCGGGTGTGGGAAGGACCTCAATCGGGGTCGCCGCCGAATACTCTTTCCGCGCCGGTGGGTGAATGCCTCGAGCGAAGGAAGGAATCCCTCGCAACCAAGCCACGGTATCTTCACGATGCAGCATACGACGATCTCCGAAGCAGGCACCGAGCCTGGCGAATTCCCTGCAATGCTAACCACCAGACCGCGACGGCTACCGCCAAAGCCAGTGGCTCACCGATCCGGTCATCCAGTGCGATGACCACACCAATCGCTCCCATCAACGGCAGCAGAAAACAGAGACAGCTGGACAGCACGAACGACCAACCCGCTTCGCACGCTTCGACCGGTTGCATCGAGCAGCAACCATGCCGACCGCAACCCGATCGAGTTCGCTCGACAGCGCCGGTTCGGTTTCGAAGGTTGGAGGCGGGTGGAAACGGAGGGGAGTCGTGATCACCGCGAGGAACGGGTTCCTCGGGGTGTCCACTGTCGATCGCAGTCATTCTGCCTTCCGATAGGGGACGATCCGGCCCTATCCGCCGGATCCTGGGGTTGCGGAAACAGACCATTGTACAAGATCTGCCAGCGATCCCAAAGCCGTTCTTGCCCTGCAAATCGAAGGATGAGACGGGCTGATTTGGAAACGGTCCCACGCAGGGGAGAACGCAGGCGTCGTCGAGAAAGTGCGGATGGGGAACGCGGACATGGCGGAGAACGCGGAGGAACGCGGAGCGGAGGAAGACGGGAAGGCGTATGGAACAAGCCGCAGGTTGAGGCGAGAAACACAGGTGTATGAAGGGAAAGTGCGGATGGGGAACGCGGACACGGCGGAGAACGCGGAGGAACGCGGAGCGGAGGAAGACGGGAAGGCGTATGGAACAAGTCGCAGGTTGAGGCGAAACACAGGTGTATGAAGGGAAAGTGCGGATGGGGAACGCGGACACGGCGGAGAACGCGGAGGAACGCGGAGCGGAGGAAGACGGGAAGGCGTATGAAACAAGTCGCAGGTTGAGGCGAAACACAGGTGTATGAAGGGAAAGTGCCGATGGGGAACGCGGACATGGCGGGGAACGCGGATGAACGCGGAGCGGAGGAAGACGGGAAGGCGTATGGAACAAGTCGCGGGTAGGCGAGAAACGCAGGTGTCGTCAAGACAAACCGGCGGAAGTCTCGAACGGTCACGTCTGATCCGCGTTCATCCGCGAAATCCGCTCTTGTCCGCGTTCCCATTCCTGCGCTGACGCACCACGCGCAGCCGTTTCACTCACGCCCCGTCGCAGCGGCCTTTCCACCGGTTGAACCGGCCGTTCCACTCTCCGATCCTTCCGGGCGAACTTCCCATCGCGGTTCAACCTGCAACAAATGACGGACGAAGAAATCCATTCGCCGTCGCTGTGCATAGGGACGCTCGCCGGCACCGTGGCCGGTCCCCGGCATGATCAGCAGGTCAAAGTCCTTGTCCGCTTTGACGAGGGCATCTACCACTTGCATCGTGGAAGCCGGGTCGACGTTGCGATCCAGTTCACCGAACGTCAGCAGCAGCTTGCCTTGCAGTTGATGGGCCTGGGTGACGTTTGACTGTTCCTCGTAATGCGGGCCGATGGGCCAACCCATCCACAGCTCGTTCCACCAGACCTTGTCCATACGATTGTCGTGGCAGCCGCAGTCGGCGACCGCTACGTGGTAAAAATCGCCATGGGCCAACAGAGCCCGCAGGGCACTCTGTCCCCCGGCGGAGCCGCCGTAGATCCCGACTCGCGTCAGGTCGATCTCGGAATGACGATGGGCCGCGGCCTGCAGCCAGCGGATTCGATCCGGGAAACCGGAATCTGCCAGGTTCTTCCAGCAAACGTCATGAAATGCCTTGGAGCGATGCGAGGTACCCATACCGTCGATCTGCACAACGACGAACCCCAGTTCCGCCAGCTTGTGATGACCGGATAGCAGTGCGAATGATTTGGGCACGAAGGCACTTTGCGGTCCGGCATAGATCCGTTCGATCACCGGGTATTTTTGACCAGGTTGGAAATGCGTCGGCCGCACAATCACGCCATAGATTTCTGTTGTGCCATCGCGTCCGGTGGCCACGAATCGTTCCGGTGGTTGCCAACCGGTCTCCAGCAACCGGCTCCAGTCAGCCCGCTCCAATTCACAGAGGTGCTGTCCATCTTCGGCGCTGTGCAACTCCGTCACCGGCGGTTGATCGACGCGCGACCAGCGATCGATCAGGAATTGGCCGTCGGGCGAGAACTCCCATTCATGCGTTCCATTGGATTCCGTGAGCACGGTCAGTCCACTGCCGTTGAAGTTGACGCGGCACAAGTGGACGTAGTAGGGATCCTGGTCCGGTCGAATTCCTCCGGCCCGAAACCAGATCTGCCGGGACTGTTCATCCACACGTTCCACACCGCGGACCACCCAGGGGCCCCGGGTGATCGCGTTTTTTTGTTTTCCCGAATCGGCGTCGAACAGGTACAGGTGGTTCCACCCATCCCGCTCGCTCATCCAGATGATTTCCCGCGTCGCGTCCGCGTAGTGTGCGAATTGTTTGTGAGCATAATCCAGAAACGTCTCACTCTGTTCATCAATGATGGCTCGCGTTGCACCGGTGGTTGCGTCGACTTCCACGATGCGCAACACCTGATGGCCGCGTTGGTTATACAGAAACGTGAAGCGCCCCGAATCGGCATGCCAGCGGATGTCCTGCGTGCTCCAAGGAGTGGGCCATAGCTCATCCGAAATGGGGATCTGCCGGCGTGTTTCGAGGTCGTACAGCCGCGGTCGCGAAACGGGCAAGCGATCCCCCGGCTTGTCATAGCCCAGCGTGTGCAGTTTGGGCTGCAACTGATCGGCGGGAGCGGATTCGATCAGAAAGATCTCTCGGCCCTGACCGGCGGCCTGCTGCATGACGACCAGTTTCTTGCTGTCAGGCGACCAAAAGATCTGCGGCCGATAGGCATCCTGCTCGGTACCATCGGAGCTGAGCGCGATCTCTTCGTCGGAGTCCGTATCCTGCAACAACAGGTTGTGATCGCGGATCGAGGCCTGCCAGCGCCCGTCGGGTGATGTGGCAGCTCGGCTACGTCGAGTTCGCGTAACGTTCGGTGAATCGAGTGACAGTGGCTCGGTGGAATCCACGATCGCTTCCCCCGGTTCTGCCGTGGCTTGAAAGATCGCCAGCGGTTTTCCCTGCGAATCGCTCACCACCCAAATGTGACCTTCATAAGTGTGCTGTTCCCGCCCTTTCCCAGGAGCAATCGCGCCATAGGAGCGTTGCTCGCCGGAACTGTCGATCCAGCTGAGTTGCAGTTCCTGGTCGGTACGATTGACAAACTCGACTTGCGTTTCTGCTCCCGTGCGGCGCGAGCGGCGCCATCGCCGCAGGCGATCGACGCCACGAGTCTGTGCATTCTCGTCTTCTGACGCGGACTCTTCCTGCAGCTGGTAGTCCGGCAAATCACAGCGCCAGGATTTTCCGTAGGCCGCGAAGCGAATTTGTGTGGCACCGGGCGTCAACGAAATCCACCGGAACGGGAGCTGCTGTGGATCGACGGTTTCGCCGGTGGCACTGTGCAAAGCCGCTGCCAGTCGTTGGTGATCGAATGCCGCGCGTCGTTCACCCTGCTGCGCATCGACAAACACGAATTCCCATTCGTTGGGGGCCGTGTCGACGCGATACCAGAACTGCGGCACTTCTGGCAACCATTGCGGTTGGATGCGCTGCCGAAACAGCTTATCGCGCGTGCGCTGTTCAAACGTCGCCGCGCGTTGATAGTCCGCGCGCGAACCTTGTGCTCGGACGAACGTTGGCAGATGGACAAGGAGCAATAGCACAAGCAGCATTCGCGTCCGATGGTTCAATCGCATTTCACAAGTTTCCTCTCTCGGGGGAAGTGGCATCCGCACCTTCCATCTACGCCTCCTTCTCGGAGGTCGTGTTGTTTCTCACTGTTTGATTCGAAAAGAGTCGGCGCACCCGCCTGCTCGCGGGTGGGTTGGACGCGGTAGCGGCCAAAAAGGGCTCTTCCTTTTTCCTCTTCACCCCGGCGTAAGGCGAAGCTCCCGACAAACCACACCGCCCTCTCCGGGAGAGTAAATTCTTTTCTCCGCTTATTCAATCTGGTGAACCACAATCATATTGTGTCGGCTACTGCGGATCCCGGTACCGAAGATCATGACGACTCGATCGCCTGCGGACAGCGAGCCGGACGCGCGGCCCTGCTGCACGACGTACTCGAGCAACTGGTCGCCGTGGTCGACCGGCGCACCCGCCAGGGGAATGACGCCCCAGCAGAGGCACATTCGGCGCAGCGCCTGCTCGGAATTACTCACTCCGATCACGGGAACGTAATGGTGATGTTTAGCGACCACCATCGCGGTGTGGCCGGAGGAGGAGGCCACCAGCAGGATCCGAGCATCGAGTTGTTCGGCGAGCCGACCGGCCGCGAACGTCGTGGCCTCGGTGATCTCTCGCAATCCGCTCACATACTCCGCGGGAACAGGTTGGTGCGGTTCGTCTCGAGCATGTTGCTCGGCAGCCAGGGCAATGCGGTGCATCATCTCGACGGATTCGCGCGGGTACTGCCCGACAGCCGTTTCGCCCGAGAGCATGCAGGCGTCTGCGCCATCGAGGATAGCGGTGGAAATATCCGTAACTTCGGCCCGGGTGGGCATCCGCGACCGTTGCATGCTGTCCAGCATTTGTGTCGCGATGATGACCGGTTTGCGATACTGGCGACAGGCGGCGATGATCCGTTTCTGCACGATCGGTACCGTGGCGATGTCGATCTCGACCCCTAAGTCTCCTCGAGCGACCATCACCGCATCGGCGGTTTGCACGATGGCATCAAGATTCTCCAAGGCTTCCGGTTTTTCAATTTTCGCCAACACATGGGTGTCGGCGCCGTGGGCCGTGATCAGCGCTTTCAACTCACGCAACTCGTCGTCTCGCCGCACGAAGCTCAGACCAAGAAAATCGACTCCGGCCTGCGCGGCCCAGATCGCGTTATCGCGGTCCTGATCCGAAAGAGCCGGTGCACTCAGCTTGACGCCCGGCAGGTTCACACCCTGGCGACTGCGCACGATGCCGCCTTGCACGACGCGGCATTCGGCGAATTCCGCATCCACGCGTTCGACATTCAGCGTCACCATGCCGTCGGCCAGCACGATTCGGTCGCCAACTTCCAGTTCTTCCAGCAGGCGTTCGTAGGACGTGGTCAGTTCCGACGGGCTGGAGCCACCGTATTCGCGAACGAATCGCACCGCTTCCCCGGAGATGAATTGGCGCTGTCCGTCGGGCAGTTCACCCAACCGGATCTTCGGTCCCGCGAGATCGACCAGGATGGCGATGACCCGCCCTGCATCGCGACTCACCTGCCGAATCTCGTGCACGCGCCGATCATGTTCCTCGCGCGTGCCGTGAGCCGTATTGATGCGGAACACATCCACTCCCGCGTGGATCAGGTCCAGCAGATCTTCCGGCCGATTGCAGGCCGGCCCGACGGTGGCCACGATCTTGGTTTGGCTCGGACGCTGCCAGCGTTCAATTCTCTGTCCCATCGCTTGTAGCCTCCTAGCTTTGGGCATGGTAGTAGCTGTTCGTGAGCGTGGGTCAATTACGGCGCGGATTCCCACGACGCAGCACAGGCTGCCAAGTATCCGTCGTATGCGCGCCGCAAGATCGGCTGCTCGACTTCGCTGCGGTGGATCCACAGTCGATAGGCCAACGTTACGGGCTCGCCGACCGGCAGTGTTTTCGGTTGCGTGCCGGGCCAACCGATACATAACGGGCCGTAGCAGCGTGTCAGCCAGGTGGGAGGATAATCCGGGTGTTGGGGGTGGACCAGTAGCGCGGCACCGCTGCGCTGCGAACTGCCGGGCAGGCGGGCTGCCAGATCAGCCCAGGGGAGTGCCGTGTTGGAAAGGTCTTCGGCCGATACCTGCCCCTGGCCCACGTGCCGCAGGGTTCGCTCGGGAGTCCGAACGACGGCGTCACGGCGTGGCCATACGTCGAACCGTAATGTGATCCCGCCGTAACTCTTGGCCTCGTCGCCGCCCAGCGAAACCGGTCGGTCCTGGGGAATCAGTGTCAGCCGCAGGTCGATCGCTTGGCAATCCGCCTCGGCGCGATACACCTGCAACCAGAATCGCTCGATCATGATCACCTGCTGTCCGGCATACCAGCCGTTTTCGACTCCCAGCGTGGCCGATTCCGTTCCGCTGTCGCGCCCAGCCAGCGCCGGAAACGTACCTCGATATTCGGACGCTCCCAGCTGTCGTACGTCTCATCCCCTACGGTGATGTGCTTCCACGCCCAAAACAGACCATGATGGTGGAAGTGATCGCGCGGGAAATCGGCTGTCAGTGTTTCGCCCTCGAGTCCCCATAAAGGGTGCACATAACAAGCGCGAACCCGCCGGGAGTCGTTGGCCGGTACGGTCTCGTCGGTCACGGGCCCATAGTTATAAGTCAGAACCGGCTGACCATTCTGTGACAGATGCAAGGCGTTCTCGCCTTGTGTTTCCCAGCGAAAGTCCGCGTTCGTTCGGTCTACGGAAATCTCTGTGGATGTGCGCGGTACGAGCGTGAATTGGCGAGTCAAGCTGTCACTGGTAGCGGGAGGAATCAGCGCCATCAACGCCCCACGCGGTTCGGCCGCTGTGCCGTCGGCAGCTACCTCGGGCACGCGATCGATGGGGATGACGGCAGCTTCTTGCGCGTCAAGCTCGTGCAGATCCCAGGCCTGCTCGTCGTCAAGATTCAGGCCCGGTGGGAGTGCCACGCACACCGGCAGTTGATCGTCGCAGGCGCGGACCTGCAACATCCGAATCGCTGTCTCGTCAGGCTGCCCCGCCGCTGCGGGAGCAAGCAGTCCGGACAACACGAGTAGAATCCGCATCCAGGATCCGCCGCGGAGCCAACCGGCACGATGGCCAGCGAGGTGGCCGACGAAGTAGATCCGATTTTGAGATCGCGATTCATCCGCGAAAAGGGAAGACATATTGTGGAATCTCCATGTTCGTGAAATTTTTTTTCGGTACGATGCTCCTGTTGCGGCCGGCTCCCTCGGTGTCTAGGCTAATCCGCAGACGCGCGTCCCCTGCCGCCCACGATTGGATCGCGAACGATTCTGGCGGTTCCCTTCACGCTCGCAATCAGAATGGGAGAGGGCCGATGGCAAATCAAGAGGGCGCTGGCCATCTCAAAGCAGATAGCATTGTCCAGACGATTGAGCAGCTTCGCAAGCGAATCAGTGAGCGTTTTCCCGCATCCGGTCTGAGCCGTGTTTGTGGCGAATTGCTGCAGATCAGCCGCCAAACGCAGGCTCGTGCGCGATGGATTGCTCAACCCATCATCAGTCTACGGCTGGCGGTTTGGACGTTGCTGCTGATCTGCGGCGTCGTCATCGCCTGGAGCCTGGTCCGTCTGCGGCTGAGTGCTGAGTTCAATAATCTGCCTGAACTCGTGCAGACAATCGAGGCGGGCACGAACGAATTGATCGTCCTGGGGGCGGGCGTCTTCTTTCTTGTTTCGCTCGAACGACGGATCAAACGGCGTCGCGCATTATTGGCGACGCATGAGCTGCGATCGATTGCGCACATCATCGACATGCATCAGCTGACGAAGGATCCGGAACGTGTCAAGCGGCAATGGGTCCTGACTCCTCATTCCCCCCGCGAGGAAATGACTGCCTTCGAACTGCAGCGGTATTTCGGCTACTGCAGCGAGATGCTCTCGTTGACAAGCAAAGTGGCGGCGCTGTACGTCGAACACTTCGAGGATGAGGTTGCGTTGCGCGGTCAATGAAGTCGAAACACTCACCAACGGCTTGTCGCGCAAGATCTGGCAAAAGATTATGATTCTGCCCAATCCCGACGCAACTTGAAGTTCGAAAGGATGGCGCAGATATCACTTCGCCGGCTCAAGGCCTGCCTCCCGATCACTGCGTTTCCGTCCGATGGCGAGCCTGCAGCTCGATGATCTTTTGCTCATCCACTGCAATACCTAGTCCGGGGCCGAGCGGGATGTCGGCTACGCCGTCGTGGATCGACAGCGGCTGCGCCAGCACATCGGCGGTCAGGAACTGCGGACCGTTGAGCGCCGCGGGCCGTTGGAGACCGAAGGCGCCATACAGCCCCAGCGTGGCGGCGAGGGAGATGTCTGGGTCCGCCAGTCCGCTGCCAAGCCAATCGAGACCGTGCGATTGCAGAAGCTCAATCTGGGCCTTGGCCGATGCCAGGCCGCCGCAACGAGAGGGTTTCATGGCCACGCCGTGCAGCATGCGCAGATGAATGAACTCGTCGAGTTCAACCGTCGAGACAATTCCTTCGTCCATGTAGATCGGCAATGCCGCCTGCTGTCGCAGCGCCTGGTAGCCTCGAATCTGGTTGGGACGCAGAGGGGCTTCTAAGACGTCGACGCCGGCATCGGCGAACAGCGGAGCGACTTGCAGTGCGGTGGCCGGATCGTAACCGCCGTTCGCATCGGCCCAGAGAAACGTGTCGGGAACGGCGCGACGAACTTGCCGGGCCAGCTCAACGTCCACCTTGGGATCCGGGGCGACTTTGATGTTGAAATGTCGAAAACCGCGCGCGCGACCGGCATCGATCAGTGCGGGCAGGTCATCGAGCGTGAGTGGATTGAGTGTCCAGCTCAAGGTGATCGGCCCGCCGCGCGGTAACCCCCACAACTCGCTGAGCGACTTTCCTTGCAGTTTTCCCGACAGGTCATGCAGGGCAATATCGATTCCGGCGCGGGTGATCGGCATTCCGGTGGTAAAGCCCGGGGCAATGGCTTTGTCCATCAGCGAGTGCGCCGCGGCGATATCCGTCGCATCTTGCCCGATCAAAGCCGGTGCGTAGTAGTCTCGCAACGCCACCGTCGCCGCTTCGAGCGTTTCGTAACTCCATTTCTCGACGGGAACGCTCTGGCCCCAGCCGACCACGCCGTTGCTGGCCGTGATTTTCACGATGACGGCGGCCCGTCCGACTTCGCCTCGCGGACCCGCAAAGAACTTGAAATACCCGGCCGTTGGGTACCGCAGCGGAAACGCGTCGATCCGATCAATTTTCACGGCGGAATCCTTGGCCCCAGCGGCGGAAGTCAGGCAGAGCCCCCCAGTGGCCAGGGCGGATTGGATCAGAAAGCGGCGTCGACTGCCACGAGGATTCTGATCTGTCATATCGATGGTCATAATGGGAATGCGGCTGATCGCGTTGCCGTGCGCATGGCTCACGCTTTGCTCGGTAAGATATAGAGTGACGCGTCGCGGCAATTCCGAAGGTCGCTCCATTGTGACTTGCTTCGGCTGCCGAATCCATACCGACGATCAGCGGATCGGTTGGCTGGGACGGGATTGGGGTCGTAGGTCTTGCACGACCCGTGGGACAAGGCGGTTGAAAAAATGGGGGGCAGGCACCGAGCGATCCGCCTCCGATCCGGATTCCATGCGTGAGTCCTCGAAGCCAGTCCCTCTTCTCCATCCGGCCGGCCCTTTCATATGCTTGAGTGGCAAACGGCGAAACTTGGCTCCGGTGGTGTTCCTGCCTGTCGTTGCTTGCGATAATCTCAGGCGCAAGCTAACCCACTGAACCGGAGGTACCAACGATGCTCCATTGCGGACCTATTCGCCAGATTGATTCAATTCGTCCGACCCTCGTGCTGTTGATACTGTTGGGCGGGCTGCTTCGCTGCGCGACGGGTGATCGCATCGCATGGGATCAGGATGATCAGCAAGGTCAGCTGCGTGTGACGATCGATGGTCAGGAAGCGTTTGTGTTCAACTACGGCCCGCAAGTCGATTTGCCGCACTTTCATCCGCTGCGCAGTCCGGATGGACAATCGATGTTGGTGGCCCATCCACAACCCTATCCGCATCATCGCGCCTTTTGGTTTGCGGACACGGTTCAGCGGTCCGGTCAGCGGGTGGGCGATTTTTATGAAGCGTATTACACCGGACCCGGTGGGCGAAAGGATCCGGGGCCGCCGTTTCGAGACCATGTGCGGCACGTGCGTTTTGTGCCTGGAGCGGTGAAGGAGAATCAGTGGCAACTGGAAGAGCAGCTGATTTGGGAAATCGACGACGACGTTCCCATCCTGAACGAGCAGCGAAAGTTGCGCTTGGTAGCCCTGGGCGACGGTGAGTACCTGCTGGAGATTCATTTCCTCGTGACGGCTGCGTACGGCGACGTGGACTTCGTAAGTGACGCGGTACATTATGCCTGGCCCTATCTCCGCATGGCTCCTTCGTTTTCGGTGGATCAAGGCGGTCGGCTGACGAATTCGGCGGGCGGTGTGAATCAACAAGGAACACACAATCAAACCGCGGATTGGGTGGATTACAGTAATACGGTCGAAGGTCGCACGAGTGGCTTGACCATCTTCAGCCATCCGACAAATGGACGTCCGCAAGTCTGGTTGACGCGCGACTACGGTACTTTTGGACCGCGTCGAATGGATGCGAAAAGTGGCCGCCGTTTTCGGCTCGAAAAGGACCAGTCGATGCAACAGCGCGTAGCCATCCTCGTCCATCGAGGGGATGTCAAGCAGGGTCGTGTTGTCGAGCGGTATCTTGCCTACTGCGCGGGGGAACTGTAGGGGGGAGTAAGTTGCATGGCAGACCGCAAGCGGGGAGTTTTGGTTCGGCACGAAGACGCCTCAAGACGCGAGCCGAGTACTTGTGGCTCGCGCTACCGACTGATCAGTCAGGGGGATCGTGATGTGGCGGCCTGGGCTCACGTCGTCGACATCGAAGACAGCCGGCCGCACTATCATCGGCAGGGCACCGAACTGTATTACGTGCTCGACGGTGGCGGAACGATCTGGCTGGACGGCGAACCGCAAGAGATCCGGCAGGGCACATTGGTCCACATTCCACCGGGCGTAGTGCACTCGGCCGAGGGCCGGATGCGAGTGCTCGTGGTGGGAATTCCCGACATCGACGAAGAGGATCTTTTCTTTCCGGAAGATGCCGGCGGATGAAGCAGCCGCATCCCGTATCCGCTGTCGACACCGCGGCAACCGGTTTCCCGCATCCGGTCGTGCTCGTCGTGCTTGCGGCCGTTTTGTGGAGCACCGGCGGCCTATTTGCCAAAGCCCCTCTACTGGCCACCTTGCCGCTGGAATCGCGCGGCCTGCAACTGGCCTTCTGGCGGACGCTCTTTGCCGGCCTGGTGCTGCTGCCCTTTGTCCGCCGTCCGCAATGGTCTTGGTGGCTGATCCCGTCGACACTCCTGTTCGCATTGATGAGCGTTTCGTATCTGACAGCGATGACGCGCACCACGGCGGCCAATGCGATCTGGTTGCAGAACACCGCGCCGCTATGGGTCTTCTTTCTAGGGGTGGGGCTGTTGGGCGAGCGCGTGCAGCGATCGGATTGCTGGATGTTGCTGGCGGTGATGTTGGGGCTGGGCTTGATTCTGGCGTTTGAATTTCGCGGAGCAGAAAACGGTCAGACGCGTCCGGATGGTGTACTGCTGGCAATCGCCTCGGGCTTCTTCTACGCCACCGTGATCCTCTCACTCCGGGCGCTGCGGCACCTGGATGCCGTGTGGCTGATTGCCCTGAATCACCTGGTGACGGCCGTGGTCCTCCTGCCGTTCGTTTGGCGTTCCGGCGTCCTGCCGTCGGGTCCTCAGATCGCTTGGTTGGCCGCCTTTGGCATTCTACAGATGGGATTGCCGTATGTCCTGTTTGCTCGAGCGGTGCGGCACCTGCCCGGTCACCAGGCCTCTTTCATTGTCTTGCTGGAGCCGATTCTGGTACCGGTGTGGGTCTGGGTGGCTTGGCGGAATCACCCGAGCTACGAGCCACCGTCCTGGTGGACGCTGCTGGGCGGTGGGCTGATTCTACTGGGGTTGTTGGCGCGGTTTGGGACGCCGCAGCGCCGCTTGCGTGCACATCCCACAACTTGAGAATGCCGTCGAAACCCGCGGATGCCAGCAGTTGGCCATCGGGCGAGAAGGTCACGGAAAGCACTCGTCCCGCATGACCGCGCAGCACAATTCGTTCTTGCTGCGATTGCGGATCCCAAAGCAGGATGCTGTGGTCCTCACAGCCGATGGCCAACAGATTGTCTTTCGGCGAATAGGCCAGAGAGCGCGGTGCGTTGAATAGTTGGTGAGACGAGACGGTCCAGGCAGCACCCGTCTGCCGCCAGGCTGCCAGTTTCATGGGATCGGACGCCGCCAGCAAGAATCCATCCCGGAGGTAGACCAGTCCATGCCGGGATCCGGCCGGTGACGTCAGCGTAGCCGTTGATGGGCCCTTGTCCCCATCCCAGATCCGAATTGTCCCGTCCGAACTCGCCGACGCAAACTGTTCGCCGTCAGGGGAAACAGCAAGTGCGAGGACGGAGTCATGATGTCCGGGCAAGGCGATTTGCTCCCGAGCCTCTTCCAGATCCCAAACTCGGATCGAATGGTCATCGCCGGCGGAGAGCAGCCGCTTGCTGTTCGGCATGAATGCCAGGCAACGGACCGCCGCCGTGTGGCCTTCCAGAATCCCGCGCGGACGCCAATCCTGCGTGCTCCATAGACGAATCTTGCGGTCGTATCCTGCCGAAGCAAGCAACTCACCACTGGGCGCGAAACAGACCGCCAGGACGATGTTTTGGTGATCGGTCAATTGCGACCGCAGCTCGCCGGAGGCGACATCCCAGACGCGCACGGTGCCATCGACACTAGCGGAGGCAAGTGTCTTGCCATCGGGACTGAAAGCCAGACAGTGCACGACCGCCGAGTGACCCGAGAAGTCGCGCACGAAAGCGAGCTCGCGGAATCGGTCAGCCAATGCTTGGCGCAACAGACTGCCCTGTGAATCCCAGACGCTCGTGTTGCGGATGGAATTCAACAGCGGCAGTGCTTCTGCCTCCGCCCCCTGCTGCATCAAGAGTCGCACCAATTCCAGTCGAACTTGTGGATTCGATGCGCTTGCGTCGTCGAGTCGGCGTAATTCGGTCTGCGCTTCCTGCCGTTGCCCGCTCCACCAATCGGCATAAATCGACGCCATCTGCCACGCTGTTTGCGCCGGTGGGTCGGTGGCCCGCGCCGATTGACGCAGCCAGTCACGGACCGGCTGCACCTGGTTCGATTCGACGCGTTGCTCGACCATCCGTCGCAGCAGCTCCAAAAGAGGTTCGCGCAGGAAGGCGTTCGGTTGCGGGAAGCGAAGGACCGGCGCGATGTCGTGCGCAGGCTGGCGGGTCCGCTCCGGACGCGTGCGATGCAATTGTTCTTCCCGCAAGAACTCACCGACGATCGCGCCGCGCAGCACATTCTGCTGTTGGTAGACGCGCACCATTTGCTCCGGTGATCGCTGCGCTGACGTGGTGCGCTTTGTCTCGCCCGATGCGGATTCGGCTCGTGCGATCTCGGTTTGCACTCGCTTGCGCAAACGAAGCAGCAGTTCCGTGGAAGATCGATCGGCGGAGTTCGGCATCGCGTTCGTACGGGGCGCGACGCTTGCGTTGGGAACGGTATTCGCCGACAGGCAGGCTCTCAGCAATTGTTGCAGCGCTGGATCCAGCGGACCGTCGTTCGCTGCGTCGAGTTCGACAGCGAAGGCGAGCAGATCCAGTTGGTCGGACGCGGTCTGCGGCGTCGGTGAAGTCGACAGTCGCTGCGCGGCTTGTTGCAGAAACGCCTGTTGCGCCGGCCGTTCCGCCAGCAAGCGATACAAGGGCAACCAGGGAGCCACTTCGCTGAGTGTATGGGCCGCCGAGACGTGCTGGTCCGCCACTCGAAGGACGGCCGCCGCGTCCGGTTGGTAAATGAGTTGGGCGACCGCCAGATCGCGCACGGGGCGGGGCAGGTCCGGATCGTGCAACTCCCACCATTGCAGGCTGGCATCCAAAGTAGAGATGGCGTTCGACAAGCCGACGGGTGGATCGGCAATCCACAACAGAGGAGGTAACGCGTCGTTGGGCGCCAGTTCTCGGATCCGATCCAGGGCTTTTCGGCAAAGGGAATCTTGACGTGCGGCCCAGGTCGCCAGCGCGGCCGTTCGCAAACGTGACAAGTCCGTCGAATCGTCTTCCAGTAGTTCGCTGGGCCAGTTCGTCGGACCATTCGAGCTCACCAGCCAGGTCCGCAGACCGACGGCGCAGTACAGCTGCACGCCCGTCAGGCTTTCGTCGCCGGCGGCATTGAGGATCGGCGGGCGAAAGAACAGGTTGAGGCTGTGCAGACTGTGCGCACCGGACTGTTCCACCTGCGTGCGCAATTCGTGCCACTGTTGCCAGGCGGCAACGGCGCGTAGCAGTTGAGTCTCGATTGCTCCGGCAGCGTCGTGCCGTGATGTTGTCGAACCGGCCGTACTTGGTGTGGCCGGGCCGGGCAGCGCGAGCACCGATTCCAGTGCAGCGCGGGCGGCATCTGGCTGTTTCAATGCCAGGTGCAACAGGGCGGAACGGTAACCCAATTGCCAATTGTCGGGATCTCGAGCCAGGCCCTGCTCCACAAACCGTTGCGCTTGAAACAATTCCTGTCGTTGCAGCAGTCCGTCGACCAGGGGCACCAGCCTTCCCGTGGGGAACTCCTGTTCCAGCAATCCATCCCACACCTTCAACGCCTCCGCGCGACGTCCATCTTGGCGGAGCAAGCGGGCCAGTCGTTCCTGCTGCGGAGGCGAAAGATCCTGTTGCACGACCCGTTGCTGGTATTGGACAGCCGTAGCGAATTGTTGATTGATTTCGGCCAAGTCGACCAGCTCGTGCAGCAATTCGATATCCGTCGGGTGCTGGCGGGCCAGCTTTTCCAGTTGTTCCAGAGCCTGCTTTGGCCGCCCCAATTCTCGCTGCAGATCGGCCAGGCAGCGTGCTAATTCGTACGAGCCGGGATCCTCGACGTACGCCTGTTGGATTTGCTGCAGAAGCCATTCTCGCTGCTGGGGTGGGGACGCCCAATCCAGAATCCACGCCAACACGGATCGCTTCTCCGGCAGCGATTCGGCCAGCGAGAAGCAGCGATAGGCCTCCTGCAATGCTTCGTCGCTCTGCTGCGTCTCTCGCAGGGCGTCGACCAGCCGGCGGCGCAGCGGCAAATCACGCGGCGCCGCTCGTACCGCCTGTAGCAGGGCATCTCGATGTTGTTCCGGCGTGCCCGATCGCTGCGCAACTGCCGCTCGAAGTTGCAATGCCGTCGGATCATTGGGAGCGAGGCGTACGAGTTGGTCTGCCGCATCTTGTGCGGCGGCGAGGTGGCCTTGGCGGAGTTCCAAATCGATGATCTTCGCGTAGTCCTCGCGCCGCCGTTGCGGTTCCAGAACCAGTAGGCGACGGTACTGCTCCACGGCGGTGTCCTGTTTCCCCGATCGATCCGAATGTTCCGCGAGCGCGCGGATCAAACGCGGATCCTCGGGTCGAAGCTGCGCAGCCTGCCGCAGATTGGGTAGCGCGGAGATCATCTCGCCTTCCGCGGCCAGCAACAAGCCGCGCAACCAGGCACAGCGATACGCGGGGACACCTTCGGTGGGCTGTTGCCAGCGTTCCGCTTCCGCCGAGAGCTGACCGGCGGCCGAGGCGGCGTTGACGTACGATTGCAGCGCGAGTTCTTCCTCTCGTCCCGTGAGTTGCTGACGGATCAAGGGTCGCGCGGCGGCGAGCGCTTGGGAACCTTGCTTGTCCTGAATGAGCAGGTCGATCCACAGTCGAGCGTAGTTCCATTGGTTCGGTTCGGCCTGCACCGCTCGTTCCGCTGCCTCAATGGCTTCCTTCATGTACCCGTGTCGTACCAGAATCCGTGCCAGCTCGTGCCACTCCGCCGCGGTTTCGCTGCGGACCCCTCGCTGCCAGCTGTCAATGGCTTCACCCGCACGATCCTGCCAGTGCAACAGTTCCCCCAATACTTGGTGAGGGCGCGCAGCGTTCGGCTCACGTCGACTGGCCTCGTGGCAGAACTGTTCGGCTGCTGTCAGCAATACGGCGTTGCCCTCGCGCTCTCCCGGCGCGAGTCGGTCGGTTGGCGCGACCGGCCGCGACCGGCCCGAACGCTGTTCGATCGCGATCCGGCATGCATCGGCCGCCTGCAGCGCCAAGGCGGCATCGCCAGGTCGCTGAGTGATCATCTGTTGCCACGCGGCAACCGCTGCCTGCTGCGCTGCGGCCGGATCGCGATCGGGAAGCTGCAAATGGAGCTGACCGAGATGTAGCCACGCTTCCACATCCTGCGGTGCGCCTTCACAGAGTAGTTCGGTCTGCTCAAGTGCTGCTCGGAAATCCCCCTCGCGACGTAACAGATCGATGTATTTTCTCCGCAGATCGACCTGCGTGGGAGCGCGCTGCAGCATGGCTTCGAACGTCTGTCGCGCCGGTTGGACTTGTCCATTTCGTGCCAGGGCGTCGGCCAGACGAGCGCCGGTTGCCAAGTCCTCCGGCCGCTGCTCCGCTTGCGCCTGCCAGAAACGAACCAGTCCCGGAAGTCCTTCTTTCCCGAGCACCGCTCGTTCGATCAACGGATACAACCGTTCCGCTTGCCAGTTGTCCGATGCGACGTTTGACAACAGCGGCTGCAAGAGCTGCAATGCCTGCGGAAAGTCATTCTGCTCCAAATAAACTTCCGCCAGCTGGGTGTCGACCTGCACTCGTTGCAAGGGGTCCTGGGCGACGAGTTGCCGGACTTCTTGCCAGAGTGATCGGGCCGGTTCGAGTTGGCCTTCGTTTTGCAGACGTGTTGCCAATTCCGTCAACACGCGCACATCACCAGCAAACCGTTCTGCGATTTGCTGCCAAACCTGCACCGCTTGTTCTGGTTGCCCCAGGTGCTGGTAGACGGCTGCCAGTTGGCGGGCGACCTGCAGCTGATCCTGACGGGGCGCGGTCCGAGCCATGCTGGCGGATAACTCCGTCGCGGCCTCCTCCCATTGTTGCTGCTTCTGCAGCAGTGTGCCCAGCAGCATGTGAGGAAGGGCCTGCTCGTTGTCCCGATCTCGGGCCGCGCGGTAGGCCGCCACCGCATCGTCCGTGTGCCCCAGACGTTCGCAGACAAGTCCGTGAAGTAGGTGCGCACGATAGTCCGAATCTTCGGCTGCGACCTGCTCGGATCGCTGCAGCAGCAGATCGGTTCTTCCTGCGTCGGCGTACAGTTGATACCACAGGTCGAAGGCCGTTCCCGGCCGCGGGTTGCGGCGGACAACCTGCTCCAGACGATCCGCCCGTTGCTCGAACCCCGCGGGCAGCCGCTGCAAGGATTGCGGCGGTTGTGACCAAGTCGGGGCGACGGACGTGGTGATCACGAGAATCGCGATCAGACCATGACCAAAATGAAACCGCGCAGATTTTTCTTGAAGACATCCAGCTATGGGTCTGTTCGCGACGCGCATTCGAGATGGTTCTCGTCTCTAGCATCCAAGGCACACACTACATCGTCCCCGCAGTGTAGCTGGCGAACCAAGCCGAGCGTGTGAACGCCGAGTACTTGCGCCGCTGGGACGCGCTCCATCATATAATAGTGGCAGCTCGGCAATGGGGGGCTGACCGGATACGACTTGCGTGGGAAATCGCTCGAAGAGAGCGGGCGGGCCCATCCGTCGGCAAACGGCATGGCGGACTTGGCTTGGGCTTCCGACTCTTCTTGAAGAGTGCTGAACGGGAAACCTTTTTCTTTCCGGCCGATTCCCTGTGGCAACTGCGGACCATCTCCGCGGTGCCGTCGACAGGACGGGGCGGGAGGAGAAACGCCCCGACGGGCGACTTTTCGGCATGTTTTTCTGGGGAGGGGCGGACATGTTCCGATTTCGCAACAAGGCATCCTCGTTGGCGGACCTGCAGCGTCGTCCAAGAGTGCCGGGGGGCCGGACAGCCTGGAGAGCCGGGCTGCGGCTTGAATCACTGGAATGCCGCTGCCTGCTGGCCGGAGACTTGGGGATCGACGTGGGCCAGGGGGCGTTCGAAGAAGCGGGGGTCGCCGCGGATCCGGCGGAATCTCGGTGGGGCGCCGTGGAAGGCATCAAGTGGGAGGATCTCGATGGCGACGGGGTCCGCGAGCGGAACGAGCCGGCACTGGCCGGCGTCGTGATCTATTCCGACCTGAATCGCAACGGACAACGCGATCGCGAGGAGCCCTGGGTGAGAACCTCGCGCGACGATCCGCGCACCGAAGAGATCGACGAGACCGGATTCTATCGCCTGCGCGGACTACGGCCCGGGGAGCATGTCGTTCGCGAGGTCGTACCGGACGGCTACGAACAGACGTACCCCGGGGCAGAAGGACGGGTGCTGCAGTCGGACACGGGGCAATACCGTCCGGGAGCGGCCGTGGATCTGGATTTGACCGCGGTCCATGTGCGGCAGAACGAAGAGGGGCGTTTCACCGCGGAGCTGGAAATGACCGTTCTCTGGCGGGACACTTGCGGAACGCTGCAGCCCGAGAGCACGATTCACGCCGTGGTGGGAGACCACATTCTGATCGAACTCGCGGGGCATCAGGTCGGCGATGCGTGCGCCGAAGTGATCTCTCCGCAACAGCAGACGGTGCGAATCGACGGTCTGTCGGAAGGTCTCTATCAGGTCGTCGGCACGCTGCACGAGGATCTGGCGGACCGGGAGCACGTAGCCACGTTGAATGTGGTCGGGCAGGTGGCGTTGGGTGGCGCGGGCAGCATGGGGTGGAGATCCGCGCAGGGGATACGGTCACCGGAATCGACTTCGGCAACCGCGCGAGGACCGATTCGGGGACGATCAGCGGGCGGAAGTGGTGGGACCGCAATGGGGATGGGCAGATGGATCCCCACGAACCCGGCTTGCCCGGTGTGACGATCTATCTGGACGTGAATCTGAACGGCGCGCTGGATCGCGGCGAACCGCAGGCGATCACGCGACGAGACAATCCGCTGACCGATTTCGATGAAGCAGGGCACTACGCGTTCGCCGACGTTCACCCCGGCTTCGTCATCGTCCGCGAAGTACAGCCGGAGGGCTACGAACAGACGTTTCCCGGCGAGTTTCTGTGCGATGCGATCTTCTGCACTGGCCGTGGACACATGGTCACGGTCGAGCCGGGACAATCCGTTGATGGTTTGCATTTCGGAAATCGTCCGACGGAGGATGCGGCGACCGTCGTGGGAGTGAAATGGCTGGACCGGAATGGGAATGGCGTCCGCGAACGGAATGAGCCGACGATGGCCGGCGTGGTGGTTTTCGCGGATCTGAACGGAAACCAACGGCTGGACGAGGGCGAGCCCCAAACGCTGACGTCCGAGGACGATCCGTCTACGCCGATCAATGAAACCGGACTCTACCGCCTGGAGAACATTTCTTCGGGCGAGACGGTCATTCGCGAAGTGGTGCCGGTCGGATACCGGCAGACGTTTCCGCCGCCCGAAACCAGCATCGTGCAGTCGCTCAGCGAAAACCTGCCGGGCGGCCGGGCCCTGGCGCTGGAATGGCTGTCGGCCACTTCGGAACTCGGACCCGACGGAACAACCGACCTGGTGTTGACGTTCGAAATCCTTTGGCCGGACGGTTGCGGAAGACTCCTTCCGGAAATGACAGATGTGACTTTGGAGGGCGATCGTGTCGACGTCCAACTGTACGGCACGCAGATCGGTCGGGTTTGCACGCTGGCGCTCCGGCCGGAAAGGCAAACGGTGCGGCTGGCGGATGCCCCCGCGGGTCGCTACGGCGTGCGGACCGTGCTGATGGAGAACTCGGAGCCCGGTGACGCGTTCACCCGGTCGTTTGTGCAGGAGGGCCGCATGCTGGTGGGCGGCGTGGGCGGTTATGAAGTGCGTCTGCAATCGGGGGAGATCCGGGAGGGGCTGCACTTTGGCAACCAGCCCGAGGAGCCGAACCCCTGGTTGGAGCAGGCCGATTTTGACGGGAACGGCCTCTTGGAGGCGGCGTGATATTGACCTGTTGGCGGCGGCGATTCGGGCACCGAATGCTCCGATCGAACAATTCGACCTGTCGGGCGACGGTCGCCTCTCCTTCTCCGACCTGCGTGTCATGGTAAAGGATGCGCGCTAAGTACCGATTTCGGTGACTCGAATCTCGACGGGCGGTTCGATTCCACAGATATGGTGCAGGTCTTCCAGGCCGGCAAATACGAGTCGAGACGGCAGCATCGGGCGGGTTGGGCGCAAGGCGACTGGAACGGCGACGGTCGTTTCGACTCGCACGATATCGTCTTCGTCTTCCAGGAAGGCTTCTACGAAACCGATCATCCGCTGCGGTCGGAACCGGTTCCGGCCGCCACCGCGGTGGACCTTCTGCTGGGGTGGACCGCAGCCGAAGACGATCGGCTCCCCACCTCCCGGGCTTGGACGTAAGCCCCGGGATGCTTAGAATCGAGCCCCGTGCAGGCCGGCCACGCCGCGGAGTGGGCCGGTTCGGCGATGGTTGGCGCTCTTGCCAGACCGCGCCGCCTCGCACCGCGCAACGTTCCAATCAGCTCCCGGTGAGCTCATGGCCGGGTTAGAGGAGTCCACTATGTCAGACAGCGTCTACAAGAAGATCGAAATCGTCGGCACGTCCAGTAAGTCGTTCAGCGATGCCGTCCACAACGCGGTGTCTCGCGCCAGCTCGACCGTGCGCAACACGGCTTGGTTTGAAGTCGTCGAACATCGCGGACGGGTCAACGAAGGCAAGATTGACCAGTTTCAGGTGACGGTGAAAATCGGGTTTCGGCTGGACTGATCGTCCCGATTCATCGTCGCTGAGTTTCGTATTGGGCTTCCACCGCCATTCGGATCTTGCCTTCGCAGCACACCTGGAATTGTCCGCCCGCCGGTCCATGCGTTTCGCTTGCACGGATTGGCCCTTCCAGCTGCACCGCCATCGTTCGGCAAGTGTTGGTTTCCATCACGAGCTGGCCGGTCAGTTGCATGCTGACCGCCGTCGCATCCGGATGATCGGCTGTCAGGGTGATGGCGAACTCCGCCGCTTGGGACTCGTTTTCCAACGGACGGATGCGGAGCAGTTGGAGCTGGAAATCGGAGATGTTGCCAACCGTGTCGGAGAATCCGAGTAGCTCGCGAGCGAGCTTGGTGGGCAGTTGGACCCGTTGACCGACCTGGATTTGCTTGCCGTGGAAGAACTGGGCAATCGGGTTCGGAAGCCCGAAAGTCTCCATGTTGGCCGCAACAATCTCCAGTTCGTTTTGTGGTGGGGTTTGCCCGTTGGGGTAGGTGATCGATAGCTGCTCCGCCTGACGCGTGACGCGATAGGTTTTGCCGGTGACCGGTTGCGAAGTCATTTGGGCGGTCGCGGCTTCCGATCGCACCGCGACGCTGGATTGGTCGTACCGTACGTCGGCTTGTGTGGCGGCCCGGTCGTCGGCATTCAGGATTTTCAGTTCGCGGACTTGCTGACGCAGCAGGCCCTGGTGCTGCGACTGTACGACCTGGCCGCCCTGCTGGATCGACATCTCCAGATCCAGATCGCAGTCGATGGTCTGCCGCGACACATCGCCAGCTCGGGCAGGCCCTCGTTGGAAGGTGGCGCTGTCATCGGACGCCCATGTTGCGGCGCAGCAGGAAACGAAACAGATCAACGGGAGGCCAAATCGTCGACGCATGGTGGGCCTTTCTTCTCATAAAACACGGGTCCGACGCCGGTGAAACTCGGTCAGCGACGGAGGGCACCAGCCACGATCCAGCGGATCGCGGCGCGATGTCGGCCACGGGCAGGGCCGGCTGGGAGGGGCCTTGGGCCGAATGCGCGAGGCGGATTCTTGGCCTTGATCGCGAACACGTCAAGGCTAATTTCGCTTGACGGGACGCCTCGGGGCCGCCTGCAGGGACTCTAGAATTAATGGATTGGCGCAGGATGGGGTGATTGCGTATTTTTTTCGGCGTCTTCCCAAACTATAATGAGCTTCATGAATTTATCGCGAATTCCGGCTAATATGGACGGCTTCGGAGGAACCCACCGGAAACGGGAAAGGCGAAGGAGTAGTGTCAAAGCAAGGTATGCAGTCGAGCCGGTTCGAATTCAAGTACTGGGTCGACGAAAGACAAGCTCGAGCGATCAGCGAGTTTTTGCGGTCCTATTTGGAGCCGGACGATTATTTGATCAGGTTCGGGGGAACCGGGATTGGGTATCCCGTCTGCAGTCTGTATCTCGACACGAGCGGATTGATGTTGTACGAGCAGACGATGCAGGGGCAAAAGAATCGCTTCAAGCTTCGAATCCGTTTTTATGACGACAATCCTGAGAACCCGGCGTTTCTGGAGATCAAGCGTCGCGAGACGGCGGTGATCAAGAAGAAACGCGCGGCGATTACGCGTGAGGGAGCCAGGCGAATCTTGCTGGGCGAACCTCCATCCGCTGATTTTCTTTACGGAAACAAAGTCACTTCGAAGTCACTGGAAGGGTTATTCGAATTCTGTTCACTCCGGGACCGGATTCGCGCCGGAGGGTGCACGTACGTTTACTACCATCGGGAGGCATACGTTTCTCCGAACAGTTCGCAAGCGAGAGTCACATTCGACCGGCAGTTGGAAGGAGGTGTTTACGAGTTGGGGAGTGACTTGCTGATCCCCAAGGAAAGTGCGCGACCGAAAATGGAGGGGGTTGTGCTGGAACTGAAGTTTACCGATCGGTTCCCCAACTGGATGGAGACACTGTGTGGGCTATTTGATCTGGAGCGAACATCCATTCCCAAATACGTAAAGTGTGTTGACGCCTTGCGCGATCGCGGAACGCCCGCCAAGGTGCAACATACCGTTTCATTCAAATGAACGACTGGCTCAACCTCATTTTATATAGCGGCTACGACTCGACGGGTGGCCCTGAATCGACGTTCTTCCTGCTGCTCCTGGCCTTCGTGATTGGCCAGGTGATCGGGTGGACGTATATGTACACCCATCGAGTGCTTTCGTATTCGCAAACGTTCACCGCATCGCTGGTGATCTTACCGGTGCTGGTGGCGTTGATGATGATGCTGATGTCCGGCAGCGTGATCATCGCCTTTGGGCTTCTGGCCGTTTTCGCCGTCGTTCGTTTCCGCAACGTGCTGAAGGACACTCGCGATACTTGTTTTGTCCTGTGGTCCATCGTCGAAGGAATGGCGGTCGGCACCCGACAGGAATCCACCGCGTTGATTGGAGCGGTCGTCGTGGTGGGAATCTCTTTCTATCTGCGGGTGACGCAGTTTGGCAGTCGCCAACGTTACGATGTGGTGCTCAATCTGTTGTGTGCCGCGGATGCCAACCTGACGACGGTCTTGAAACGCCACAGTCGTCGAGTGCAACTGGCCGGGTCACCTCGAAAAGTGGGTGACGACATGGATGTGTCCTATCGTCTCCAGCTTCGCGATCCCACGCGAAGTGATGATCTGCATGCAGAACTCGAGGAGACGGAAGGCGTAAAGCGGGTGTCCCTTTTCATGCGAGAAGACGAGTCGGAGGTCTAGGCAATGGCTCATTCTTCTCGTATTCCGACGCCGCTTTGGCAGCATTGGAATCGCTTTCGCCTCGGTGCCCTCCCGGTGCTTAGTTTCTTGATCTGCCTGGCCGTTACCCTGTGGCTATGGCAGCGAGAATCAATGTTTGGGGCGTTTGTCGGCGAGGTGGAAGTCCATCAGGTCGACGTGGCGGCCGGAACGGATGGCCTGTTGATCGCTTCCGATTCCGACTACCTGGAATTACTGGACAGGATCCCCAAAGGCGGCGTCTTGGCGCGACTGGATGACACGCTGCTCAAGACCGAGCTGCAAACGGTGAAGGCCCAAGCCGATCGGCTCCAAGCGGAATTGCGGGCCACCAGGGGCGCAGCTTTCACTCGACCAGGATCAGGTGCAGCAAACCCACCTGCAGAACAAGCTCCGCGTGACGTGGGAGCTCGAACAGCGTCGCGTCGAACGGCTGCAAATGGTCGCGTTGATCAAGGAGGATCTGGCGACGCTGAAAGGGATTCAGGCCAGCTTGGACCTGCTGGAAGGCCTCGGGCAGCGGCAATCGGGGCTCGTGTCCCAATCGCAAATGGGGGATCTGCGACAGCAGCGCGATGTGCTGACCACCCGGATTAATGAGAACAAAGAAGTGCTCCGCGAAATCGACACGCAATTCAAGGACGCGGAAAGCCGGTTGGCCGAATTTCCGAACCTGCAGTCGGCGGACGCGGATTCCCTGTTGGCCCCCATTCAAGAAGCGATTCGGGTAGAAGAAGCACGGATGGAAACGATCAACGTCCAGATCGAGAGTCTGGTGATCCGGTCCCCCGTCGATGGCGTGATCAGTGCGATCTATCGCTGGCCCGGACAGCGAATCGCGGCCGGCGACTTGATCTGCTCCCTCTTCCCCGAAGATGCGAAGTATGTCGTCAGCTACGTTCGCGACCAGCAACAAATCAAGTTGTACAAGGGAATGAAAGTCGGTCTGCGATTGCGAGTACCCGGTAGCCGCGAGTACCCGAGTTCTGTCGAAACCGTCGGCCCCCGCGCTGCGCCGGTTCCGCCCCGGCATCTTCGCGATCAGGCCATCCTGGAATGGGCAACCCCGGTCAAGATTCCCATTCCCCCGGAATTGGACAACCAGAACCTGGAGCCCGGTCAACTGCTGCAGGTCATCTTTCACGACAACGGCTAGTGCGTGTCCCACGGACAGGTAGCGTTCGTGGCGACGTTTCTTTCGAGCAGCAGGGGAAACGAGACGCTCCAGGAAAGTCCTACGCACGGTCGTGCCCTGTCGCAGCCGGGGATGGTGGCTTCTCGCGTTGTGCGAGTCTCTGATGTTGCCCTGTTCGCCCTGCGCCTGCCTTTGCGTTCCGCGCGCCAGGACAGAAGATCGGAACGCGGAAATGGCAGAGAACGCAGATGGCCACGGATGAGAGCTTGAAGAATCCGGGGCGTTCATGGCGAGCGACCGAGTCTGCCTCCGGTCCGCGTTCCTCTCCTGTCACGGCAACCTGCCGGAGTAACGACCGCATGTGGGAAAATCCTGACGCGGTTCGACCGGCGTCCCACGCCTCTGGCAAATCGCGAGGTGGACGTTCGTTTTTTCAGCACTCCTCATCCCGTGGCAGGCTGACCTTGACGCCATTTGCCGATCGGCTTACCCTCCGCTCGCCACGCCGGTGGTTGTACAAAAGTCGCCCGTTCCTAGGCATTTTTCGCTGGAATGATCCATGAGCACGTCAACGCCCCACGACCGTTCGGACAATCCCTCTGCGCCGATGATTCCTGTGCCGTTGCTGGACATCGGGCGTGAGAACAGCGCCCTACAAGCCGAGATCCAAGCCGCGATTGCGGAGGTCTGTCAATCCGGCAGTTTCGTGCTAGGGCCGGCCTGTCGAAGTTTGGAGGAGCAGATTGCCAAGCTCAGCGGCGCTCGGTTCGGCATCGGCTGTGCCTCCGGCAGTGATGCACTCCTGCTGGCACTGATGGCACTGGAGATTGGGCCCGGCGACGAGGTTCTGGTCCCCAGTTTCACGTTCTTTGCCACGGCGAGTGCCGTCTGGCGACTCGGCGCGAAACCGGTCTTCATCGATATTGACCCGGAAACGTTCAATATCCGCCCCGCCCTGGTCGATGCCGCGGTCACTCCGGCGACGAAGGCGATTCTGCCGGTGCACCTGTTCGGACAGGCGGTGGACATGCCGGGGATTCAACAGGTTGCTCAAGAGCACGGGTTGGCGGTGGTGGAAGACGCAGCGCAGGCGATCAGCGCCGCCTACGACCAACAACCGGTCGGCAGTTGGGGCGCGGTCGGGTGTTTCAGCTTCTATCCCACGAAAAACCTCGGCGGGTTTGGGGATGGAGGAATGATGGTCACATCGGACGAAGCGCTGGCCGAGCGGTTGCAGCGACTGCGCGTTCATGGGATGAAGCCCCGCTACTATCATTCGGAAGTCGGCATCAACAGCCGACTGGATTCCCTGCAGGCCGCGGTGCTGAATATCAAGCTAACGCAACTTGGCGAGTGGACCACTCGGCGACAACAGCATGCCCAACGATACAGCCAGCTGTTACGCGAAGCTGGATTGGATCAGCACTTGAAGCTGCCGCGCGCCCTGCCGCAAGTGACGCACGTGTGGAATCAGTACACGATTCGCGTGGGCCAAGGCCAGCGGGACGCCTTGCGCAGCCATCTGCAGGCGGCCGGAATCGGTTCGGAGATCTACTACCCGGTTCCGCTCCATCAGCAGGGCTGCTTCGAAAGCCTGGGGTATCGCACGGGCAGTCTGCCCGAGACGGAGCGCACCGCAGGCGAGGTGCTCAGCCTGCCGGTCTTTCCTCAGATGACGAAGCAAGAGCAGGACACGGTCGTCGAGCAAATCTGCCGGTTCTACCGCCGTGGCTCGGTTGTGCCGCCACTGGCGACGCCGCACCTGTCGACGCGGGATGTCACGACCTCCTGACAGACCGGCGTGGTCTCGCGGAACGCACCGGTAGCCGGTTGGTCCGTGACGAATTACTCGTCGATCGTGTGGAATCTGACAACGCCGGGATGCTCTTCAAGCGTCCCGGCGTTTTGCTCGCGGTGCGGTCCACGGCACTTGAGCGTCAATCGAGGCACGGCGTGAATCGGTTTCGACATCGCCTCTCGCAGTCACTACGACCGTCATGATGTCGACGACGGTTCTGGGCAGCGCGTAGTCTCGCATCGTGCCTATCCTCCCTGGCAAAAACGGTTGCACGCCGATCGGCCTTGCAGACGATGAAGGAGTCTATCGGTCAGGCAGTCCGCGAATCGATTGCGCCCCTGAGCCGGCAGCCACGGTTCGCGCATCATCGTATCAGGGAGGAGTTTCCGTGCTGAGCGAGCTGTAGTGAACTCCGTGTTGCAACCTTCCCGCAGGCATTTACGACTCCACGTTGAAAACACCCTTCGCAAGGAGCAGCCAGAGCGGTCGGATATTCCCGGATTGGGCGCTTTCCTGGACGCCTATCAGGAATTGACCGGTTGGCCGCTGACCTGTCAGCAGGGAAACCTTCCCGCGAACCTGGAGTCGTTGGGCTCCTTCCTTCGCTCCACCGGTGAGTCGGAGTTGGTGGATCTCTGCCTTCCGCGTCAGGCGGAGATGTCGGATCCGGATCAGGCGACGGCGGCCCGTTGCATCGGCAAGTCATTCGTCCGCATCCTGGCAGAGCTGCAAACCACTCGCCGCGCGCTGGCCCTGCGCGAGGCGGAGTTGGCGACCGCCGTCCCGGTCGTAGCTCCCCCGGAAGAAGCGGCGCAACTGAATCAACGTCTGCAGGCGATTTTGCGCGGAGCTGTGGATGGTCTGCAAGGCGCCGCCTCCGCTTTATACCTGTTGGACGACGCCACATCCCGACTCAAGTTGCGAGCGCACTGGGGACTTCCCAATCTTCGGTTTGTCGAGCCGGCACGCCCCTTGCGTGGCGCCGTGGCCGACCTGGAAGCGCTGACCGGTCACGCGGTCGTCATGGAAGACACGCGCACTCTTCCGCATTGGAACGCGCCGGAGGACTTCCTGTCCGCGGTCTGTGTTCCCGTTTCCAGCCCCGGCGCGATCCTGGGTACGTTCTGGCTGTTCTGTGATCGCGTGCGGGATTTCACCGCTGCCGAGACCCAATTGCTCGAGATCCTCGCGGGACGGCTGGCCGCCGAATTGGAACGCAGCGTGCTGTTGCGCGAGGTTTCGCAGACGGCCGAGGCCAAGCGGCATGGTGAACAAATCGCACAGTGGCACCGTGACCGAAATCAGTTGGTTCCCCCGCTGCTGGACGGCTGGCAGGTGTCGGGCGCGAGCCAGGTCGACGCCCGAGTGCTGGGGGATTTCCACTTCTGGCGCGTGACCGAAGATTCCCAGCTGTTTCTTGCGGCCGGAGGTACACAAGGTTCGGCGGATTGTCGGATTCTCTCCTCCTCGCTGCTCCGCGGGGCACTCCAGACGCAGTCGCTGCACAACACAGATCCGGGGCGGGCTCTGCAGCAAATGAACGAGGCAGTCTGGTCCAGTTCGCCCGGCGACGAGGCGGCCAATCTGTTCGTCGCTCGCTTGAACCCCAACAGCGGTTTGCTAGAATCCGCCTCCGCGGGTTGCCCCGACGCTTACATCCTGCGACCCCACGGATGGGAACCGATCGTCCAGGACGGGTTGGGGCTCGGCAGCCAGCCGGAGGCGGTTTGGGCGCGGCAAACGCATACGATCGCTCCCGGCGATATCCTGCTAGTGATCAGTGACCGGGAGTCGGCCAGCGACGCAGCCGGCTCGGGGCTGGCGACGACGCAAATCGCCGAGAACCTCCTGCGTCACATGCATTTGCGGGCCAGTGCCCTCGCGGAAAAAGCAGTTCAACTCATTCGAAAGCAGACACGTGACGGTCGCAGCCGGTCGGTCGTGATCGTGAAACGGTCCGACGATGTGCAACATGAACGAAGCCCGGGGTAACTCTCTGTCCGTGACATTTCCTGGGCTTCTTGCCCGCTGCGCCGCCTTGCTGTTTGTCTGCTTCACGCCGGCCGCTGTCGCGGCGACGGAAGAAACTTCGGTCACGCTCAACCAGAAGGATGATGGGTACCGGGGCATCTGGTACATGAATCAACCTTCCGGGGATGAGTATGTCTACAAGTACAGCGGCGGGCTGGGGACCTATTGTGCGAAGCATCGTCCGCTGGCCGTCTACTGTCCGACCGTAGAAAAGACCTTCTTTTGCTACGGTGGCACCACGTCCGACGACCAGCGCCAATTGATGCACATGGTGTCCTTCTATGATCACCGCACCGGCACCGTTCCGCGGCCCACGGTTCTGCTCGACAAGAAAACGGACGACGCTCACGACAATCCCGTGATTTGTGTTGATGCGTCGGGTTACATCTGGATCTTCTCTACGTCGCACGGTCGTGCGCGCCCTTCATACATACACCGCAGCCGTGAGCCCTACTCGGTCGAAGCGTTTGATCGTGTGCCAGCGACGCGACGCGATGGAGAGCAGCAGGTGCCGATCACGAACTTCTCCTACATGCAGGCCTGGAACCGGCCGGAACAGGGGTTCCTCTGTTTCTTTACGCGGTACAGTGACCCGGCGCAGCGAACGCTCTTTTGTATGACCAGTTCCGATGGTGTCGAATGGGAGCCCTGGCGGCGTCTGGCGGCGATTGCGCAAGGACATTATCAAGTCAGCGCCGTGGGTCGG
Organism: uncultured Planctomycetaceae bacterium; assembly: GCA_963776055.1. Classification (GTDB taxonomy): domain Bacteria; phylum Planctomycetota; class Planctomycetia; order Pirellulales; family Pirellulaceae; genus CAVZLD01. Next base: position 234,750 of record CAVZLD010000005.1, read on the forward strand.
AATCGAGCGGGAACCGCCTTCAACTATCACCCGAAGAAAAAGGGGTTGAACTGGCGGACGAATCTCTACTACCTCGAGACGCCCGACTTCGGCAATCGTTGGCAAACCATCGAGGGGCAGCCGCTATCCTTACCGCTGGTCGACGTCGACAACGCCGCCCGGGTGCACGACTACGAAAGCGAATCGTTGAACGTCTATCTGAAAGACCTGACCTATGACGATCAGGATCGGCCGGTGATTGTTTACCTGACCAGTCGCGGCTACCAGTCCGGCCCGCAAAACGACCCGCGGACGTGGACCACCGCCCGGTGGACCGGCAAGACGTGGGAAATCCGCTCCGCCTTCCGATCGGACAACAACTACGACATGGGCGAGCTATGGATCGACGCCGATGGAAAATGGCGGGTGATTGCCCCCACTGCCACCGGACCACAGCCATACAATCCGGGGGGCGAGATCGCCCTCTGGATCAGTTCCGATCGAGGGCAGAGCTGGCAGTCGCGACCGCTGACTTTCGACAGTCCACGGAACCATACCTATGTCCGGCGGCCCGTGAACGCGCACGCGGAGTTCTACGCCTTCTGGGCGGATGGTCACGGACGTCAACCTTCCGCCTCGCGGCTCTATTTCTGCAATCGAGATGGCGCCGTCCGGATGTTGCCGTCCCAGATGGAGGCGGATGCAGAGACGCCGGCACTCGTCTACCACCAACACCACGCTGCGGACTGATGCGTGTCGCAGGGATATGTAGCGTTCCTGGCGACGTTTCTTCCGAGCAGAAAGGTCGACCAGACGCTACCGGGAACTGCTCCGCGCGGTAACGCCGGTTAGTTTGCCACCAGACCTTGGCAAGGACCGCTGGCGCGGTACCATAGCAGGTTCTCCGGGCCGTTGGGACCGGGATTGCGCGAGTGGCGGAACTGGCAGACGCGTATGGTTGAGGGCCATATGCCCGTAAGGGCGTGGAGGTTCGAGTCCTCTCTCGCGCACTGAAGTGGTCGGCGGGGCCCGGCGTCCGGTGGTGGCAGCCGAGTCCGGCCGCGTGTCAAACGTACACGCGGCGGTTGTAGATGTACCACTCCAGCAGCAGCACGCCCAGCGCGCCGATCAGGAAGATCTTCCACGCCTCCCGTCGCGCGGGTTCCAGGGCGGTCGACTCAATGTTTTCATAGCGGGTCTCTACACGTTCCGCGGGTCGAATCTGACTCTCGACCGGATCGAACAGATTGACGGCGAATCGCTGCGCGGTTTCGGAAGAGTCGCCTTCCCGCACCGTGTAGATTCCTACCGTCGACGTGCTGCCGAAGACGAAGGAATTCTGCGGCCCACGCTGCAGCCGCGTTCGTTTTCCGAGCGGATCTTCGATCTCGATCGCATCGACCGGCGCAGATGTCCGCAGGGTGATCGGTTGCCCCGGTTGGGTAACCTCTTTCGTTGCTTCCGGTTGTGCCCCTCCCAGATAGGTCAACACATTGCCAATAAACAGCGGAAAGCTGGTGCGGATTGGCCAGTCCGTGTTCGCATACCGTTCGCCCTCTTCGTTTTCGCCCACGATCTCAAAGCTCTGCACCAGGTCTTCGAAGCCTGCGCGCGGGGCGATCCCCACCAACACGCCGCGATGCGAGTCGATCAGGATGGTGCCGCCGGCAGGGACCTCCAATGGCCGGCCGGTGACGATCCATTTTAGGTCGCCCAGTTCCACGAAACGCATCAGCGGGTGCGCTCGATCCGTGTCGATGATCTGCGGTAGTTCCTCGACCGTTCCACTCGTCCAACGTTCGTCCGGCGGCAATGCGCCAATGAAGTACGTGTTACAACGCGGTAGCTGCGGCGGGCTGCACTGGTCGTAGATGATCAGATCGTAGGCTCCGGCTTCTGCCTTCTGTCGATACTCGGGTGTCGTGAGTAGCTCGGGGCCGGACCGCTCGACGTCCGCCAGTCGTTGGGCGTAGGGCGTTTGCAGGAAGGTCTCCAATGCGTCGTTCCGCGGGCTGACAAACAGCACCTTCGATCGTCGCTGTGGGTTGATATTCGCAAACGCCCGGTTGTCGATCGCCAAGCCGTCCGCCTCTTCCAGCTCCAATTGCAGCACGCCGGACGGTACCGCGTCGAGCACGAACTCGACCCCTCCTTCCCCCCCGCCGCAAGCGGAACGGCGGCCGCATCGACCAACTGCAATTCCGAACCGGGTTGCTCTAAGTACAGGTTCGCGGTTACCTCGGCGTCCTGCGCACCGAAATGCTGCAGTTGTCCAAAGACCTGGATTTGATCCGGGCGGTCGGGAGTCTGCGCTGTGCTGAAGGCGAGAATACCGACGTTCTCTGCGTCCGGAGAACCGATCGAAACGAATTGGGGACTCAGCTGACCCATCGCGAACTGTGGCGCACTGCGAAAACGACCGTCGCTGAAGATCAGGACTTCGGCCGGCAACGCATCCGCGGCCGCCACATCGGTCGCTTCGGTTCCGGTGCGGCCCGGGTTGGCCAGACCGGCGGCCACGCGCAAGGCTTCATCCAGCTGGCTGCCGTGCTGCGTCGGTTCGATCGCCTGCACTCGACGTTTCAGCAGACCGCGATTGTCGGTAAACGGCTGCTCGACGATCGCTCGATCCGAAAAACTAATTACCATCGCCACACTGCCCGGGCGCAGCTGCTGATCGATCAGCTCGACCAATTCCGCCTTGGCCGCTTCCAGACGCGTCGGTTCCACATCGGTGGCACTCATGCTGGCGGAGGTGTCCACCAGGAAGATGTGTCGCTCGCCAATCAACTTGGAACCCATCCAACTGGGCCGCAGGCAGGCCAGGATCGCCAACAGCAGCAACAACAACTGCAAAAACAGCAGCAGGTTCTGACGCAGTTTCTGCCAGAGGCTGTTGACGTGCAAATCCTCCAGCGTGCGATGCCACAGGTAAGTACTCGGGACTTCCAGCGGCTGACGCCGCAGCTTCAGGAAGTACAGTAGGACAATCAACGGCGGAATCGCGCCGAGGATGAACCACTGCCAGACGGTCAATGTGCGATACGTGTCGTTCAGAAAACCGCGGAAGCTGTCGATCCAATCGATCATCGCACCAACCCCCGCTGCCGCAGGTAGGTGCCGACGAGGCGATCGACCGGAATCTGAGTATTGGCCAGCAAGTAGGTCATCCCGCGTCGGTTACAGAACTCACGAGCTCCGTCGACAAAGGTGGTGAGCGTTTTCTGATAGCGATCCAGCAAGGGGCGACTGACTGTGATCTCCGCCACGTCATCGTCCTCGCAATCGACCAGTTTCAAATCACCCGTAATCTCCGGTTCGAGTTCCTCCAGGGACAGAATCTGAATCACGTAAATGTCCAGATCGCGAGCCAGCAGGTAGCGGAGGGCCGCTTCGTACCCGTTCTTGTCCATCAAGTCCGTCAGCAGGATTACGATTCCCTTGCCCGGATTGCGCAAGCAGAAGTTGCGAACACCGGCTTCCAGCGAGGTATCACCGCTCGGTCCCAGGGTCTCCAGGTAGTCCGTCATCCGCCAGACGCTCTGGCGCCCCCGCAGCACCGGTGACGGCGCCGACGTTTGTTCCAGGGTCTCGATGCGAACTCGGTCGGATCGGCAGAGGCCGACAAAGCCCAAGGCGGCAGCCAGTTGTTTGGCGTACTGCAGCTTGGTCGGGTCGCCAAAATCCATCGAATTGCTGCTGTCCAGCAGCGCATGGAAATGCAGGTCTTCCTCCTCCAGGAACAGCTTCAGAAACAGTTTGTCCAGCCGCGCGTACAGGTTCCAGTCGATGAACCGCAGGTCATCGCCCGGAACGTAATTGCGGAAGTCGGCAAACTCGACACTCTGCCCCTTTCGCCGGCTGCGGCGTTCTCCTTTCAAGCGGCCGCGAAAAATCTTGCGGCTGACCAGCTCCAAACGTTCCAACTGCCGCAACAGTTCTGGGCTGAGTAACGGTGATGTGCGAGTCGCTTCCGGCATCGTGAACCTAGTTTCTCAACGGACGTCCTGCCCCTCGATTAGATGGCGTCTTCGGCTTTCTCCCGTACTTTTTCGAGAATCTCCAGCAGCACGTCATCCTGTTGGATGCTCTCCGCCTGCGCCTCGAAATTCAGAATCACACGGTGTCGCATCGCGGGTAAGAAGACACGCCGCACATCCTCGAAACTGACGTTGTAGCGGCCCTCCAAAATCGCGCGGACCTTGGCCGCCAACGCCAACGTTTGGGCCGCCCGCGGACTGGCACCCCAGCGCAAATACTGGTTGGTGATCGGCACCGCAAAGGGACCCTCGGGATGCGTCGCCAGTGTCAACCGGACGATGTAATCCTGGACATGCGGCGCCAGAATCACCTCCCGAATCAACTCCTGCCACCGAATGATCTCGCGGCCATCCATGACCTTCTCGGCCTGTGGATGCTGGGCCTGCGTCGTTCGTTCGACAATCGTGTTCAATTCCTCTCGATTCGAATAGCCGACCACCAGCTTGAAGAAGAAGCGGTCCAACTGCGCTTCGGGCAGCGGATAGGTGCCCTCCTGTTCGATCGGGTTCTGCGTCGCCATCACGAAAAACGGTCTCTCCAGGTCATACCGCACACCACCGACCGTCACCGTCCCCTCCTGCATCGTTTCCAGCATCGCCGATTGCGTCTTCGGCGTGGCGCGATTGATTTCATCCGCCAGACAGATTTGCGTGAAAATCGGCCCCCGCTGGAACTCGAAAACGCGTTTGCCGTCCGGAGTCTCCATCACCATGTTCGTTCCCAGAATGTCCGCCGGCATCAGGTCCGGCGTGAATTGAATCCGCGAGAAATGCAGATCCAAAGTCTGCGCCAGCGTGCGGATCAACATCGTTTTGCCCAGCCCCGGTACGCCTTCCAGCAGACAATGCCCCCCGACGAAGAGGCAGGTCAAGACACCATGCACAATCTCGTCGTGCCCAACAATCACCCGCCCGATTTGTTCCTTGACCGACTGGTATCGCGTGCGGAACTCCTCCGCTTGCTGCTGCATGTTCTCGGCAACGTTCATCTGAGTTCCTTTACTGCGGGTCGGAAGGTGGAAATAGGGTTTTGGGTTGGTGGACCGACTGGAAGTCGGGAATACGCGACAGACTGGAAGTCTGTCCCACGCGATGGAAGTCGGTCCCCCTTCTGCGTGGGGTCGGTGGCGGTCTAGTTGCGGCCCTGATCGCGATCTTCGCGGGCTTTGCGTTTGGCTTTCAAGAGTCGTTCGGTATAGGTCTCCTCCGCCGCCTCGTCCGGCGAGAGAGAGTCCGGCGCGGGATGAGTGTGCGGGGGCGTGGGGGTCGGCGGTGACCGCGTCGGGCCGGAGGGAAGGGTCAACATCCGAGCGCGGCGTGATCTCGACGTCCGGTTCGAATCGTGACGCCGCCCGGCGTTGATCCAACTCACTCTCGATCTCCCGCTTACGGTGCCGTAACCGCTCCAACCGCTCCTCCGGCTCCGGCGGCGCCGGGCGACGCAGCAGATGATCCCGCGCCTTGGCCCACAACGGCGCAATCCATTCCACGCCGATGTTCACGCGGCGCAAGAACACATCGGCGAAGAAAACACAGGAAGCCAGCAGTACCAGGAGAGGCCAAATGTCACGCGTGCTGACCGCCTTGGCCAAATCGCGACGAAAGGCGTTCATCAGACCGGCCTGCGATGTCTGGTCACGGGACAGCGGCGGAAACACTTGCCCGCGGCGCCCCCCGCGTGGCGGCTTGGCTGTCAACTGTTCCAGCAAAGCGAGATTCGTCTTGCGGTTGCGGAATTCGTCCGAATAGGGCACGTTCACGCCGGTTCGCAACACCGGTTTGCCCGGCCCCGTCGTCAAGGTCACAAAGTAGCTGCCTGGTTGCGTGCTTTCGAATTCGCCGACGTAGCGTCCTGGAGCTGTCTGCCGAACCGAAAAGGCCTGCGACGTCATCTCGGGGCTGACGTACGCTCCCGCCATCGGCAGAAAATTCAATAGTTCGTCATCCTGGTCCAGCGCCGTCACAAATACCTGCACCCGACCATCTTCGATCTGCGTCGCGACGCTGAAGTTGCCTTGGTCGCCCGTCGGGCGCATCGACCAGCGCACCAATTGACTGAAGAGCTGATCGTATCCCTCCCAACCGGTCCAGGAATCGGCCCAGCGTTGACCGGCGTCGGTCGTCAGCACGGCCGTGCGACCCAGTCCGTACGTCCAACTGGCCAGGAGCGTCGCATTGCGTTCTTCCGCCGGTTCGGGGGACAAAAGCGAGACTTCCACCAGGGGATTCTGCTTCAGCGACGTCAGCACAAAGCCGCGAATGGGCGGCGGCGGGCTGTCGATGCCCTGCAGGATCTCGTGCCGCGTCCGGATCTGGGGTTGCACCAGCGTTTCCTTCACCAACGGGCGGGCGACCTTCCGCGCTTCGCGCTGAAAGATCCGGGGCAGCGCATCTGGATTGCGCACCACGTAGTACTTGCCCCCGGTGACCGTCGCGATCCGGTCCAGCTCGCCATGCCCCGCCGGCCCGTGGGTTCCCACCGCGACGGTCGTGACTTTCACCTGCAACTGCTGAAACGCCCGCAGCACACCCTGACTGGCGGGCGATGGGTCCCCGTCGCTGATCACAATCATGTGCTTCACAGCAGCTTCCTTACAATTGGCGAAAGCCGCCGCCGCCATCCGCAGCGAAGGATCAAAATCGGGCATGTCGCCCGGTGTCATCCGGCCCAGACGCGATAGCATCCGCTGTCGATTGGGACCCACCGGAAGCAGGCCCTTGGGGTGGCCCCAAAGCCATTCCTCCGCGCCGGACCAGTGAACAATCCCGCAGAAATCCTGCGGGCCCAGCGCTCGCAACGCTTCCTCGGCAATCTTCTTCTGCCAGAAGTTGCCCTGCGCCATTTCCGAAGCGTGCATCACCATCGCCAAAGCACCCACCGGAACGACCTTGGCATTGTAGATCTGAAAGTCGACCGGCATTGCCTTTTCCAGCTCGGTGTTCGACCAGCCGCCTGCGCCGTAACTGTTGGGTCCACCGAGCATGATCAGGCCGCAGCCCATGTCCTGCGTGTTGCGGACCAGCATCTCCACCTGATCGTCGGAGAAGTTGGTCAACATCCGTTCGTCACCGCTGGTCCGTGGCACATTCGCCAAGATCACCGAATCATAACGCTGCAGCTCCGCCAGACTCGTGAACAGCTCGTTGCTGGCAATCACCGTCACCTGCAGATTCATCAGACGCAGCCGGTCAACCAGGTAGTCGAATTCACCGCGGTGCTCCCAGTCCTCAATCAACAGGACGTGGCCCTGGCCCAGCACCTGCGTAAAGGCGGTCGCTCGATTGTTCTGCGGCAGCGTGTCGTCTTCGGCGCTTTGCGGCACAAAGACCGCCTGATACTCGTAGAAATCCGGTCGATCAATCTGGTTTTCGAACCGCAGCACATTCTTGCCCACCGGCAGTTCGACCGGCTGCTCGCTCAGCGTCTCGACCGTCTGCCCCGTGCGACGCGTCAGTCGGATCTTGCCCTCGACCGGCTGTGGATTTTCCGTTCCCTCCTCCACAACGTGATTGATTACCACACTCGCCGAAAACGGTTCGCCCTTGCGAATATCCGGTGGCAACGTAACCCGCTCCAAGAAAACCTCCGCGCTGCCCCAGCTCGACCGGAACGACGTCGATTCCAATCCCATCCTGCGCAAGCAAGCGTGCCATCGCCTGCGCATCCCCGAGGTTTTCATTGCCGTCGGTGATGATGACCACTCGCCGCGATGAGTCTTCCGGGAATGTCGCTTGGGCCAGCTTCATTGCCGCGGCAAGATTTGTGGCATCCGTCTTCAGGTCAAACAGAGTTTCCAGCTGGCCGGGGATCGGCAGATCGGCATCCAACGGTGGAACTTCGATGTTCGCGTCACGACCGAAAACGATCAACGCTGCCCGGTCGCGACGCGAATCATCGCGGTGTTCGCTGACCGACTGTTTGACAACGTCCACCATCGCCTGGCGAAGTTCTGCGGGGATACTGGCCGACTGGTCCAACAGATAGATCGCTGTCATGCGGTCGTGGCTCCGCAGCCACTGCATTTCGGCCAACGCCAGAATGATCAGCAGAAACACCAAGCTGCGCAGCGTCAGGACAATCAGTCGTCGGACGCGCCCCAGACCACTCAGACTGTGATAACTAAAGACCCACAACAGCGGCAGCAGCAACACCAGCAACAGCCAGCGAGGCTCTTCGAACAGTTGGTGGAGTGCATCCAACATCCGCTGTCTCGTTCTGCTGAAGTCCGTGGACCTTATAGTCGGACGCGTTGCACGCGATGGTTGTAAGTGTCCAACACGTAGATCCGTCCCCGGCTGTCCTGCACCAAGGCCCACGGATTGAATAGCTGGCCCTCGCGCCGCCCTCGCACGCCCCAACTGCCCAGCGATCGTCCGTCGACGGTGAACTTTTGAACGCGGTGGTTCCCGAATTCACAAAGGTAGACGTGTCCCTGGCCATCGAGGATCAGGTCGTAAGGATACCGAAGCTGACCCAGCTCGTGACCGCGCTCTCCCCAGATCTGCACGAGTCGCGCCTCGGATCGGTCCACTTCAAACACCTGAACCCGGTCGTTGCAGGCATCCACGACCCAGACCCGGTTCTGCGCGTCGACCGCCAGATTCTGCGGCCGAATGAACTCCCCGGGGCGATTGCCATGGCCGCCCCATTCCAGCAGGAATGTCCCGGTCGACGAGAACTTCTGGATCCGGTCGTACTCGCCGTATTCCGCGACGTAGTAGCAGCCGTGGGCATCCTGCACGACATCGGTCACCAGACCGAATTCGCCGGGCCGCTGGCCCAACTGTCCTCCTAAGGTCCGATCCGGCAACAAGGTCCCATCCGGCTCGTAAAACAGGATCCGATAATAGTGCGTATCGGCGACCATCAACGCGCCGGAGCGGTCGAACGACAGGCCGGTCGGTTTGCCCTGCGCGCATGCGGGCGTTTGCCATCCTCGCAGGTACTCGCCGTCCCGGTCGAAGACCTGAATCCGGCCGGTCTTGTCGACGATGTAGAGCTGGTCCTGCCCATCGATCGCCATCGCCCGCGGCAGATGCAACTGGCCGGGAAGACGACCGTGCTCGCCCCAGACCTGTTCCAGTCGCCCTACGCTCGGGCCATCCTGCCCATCCGCCCCCACCAAGGCCAACCAGGGCAGCGTCCCGCCAACGACGGCTAGAACCAAGATCCCCAGGCCCAGGCGTGTTGCACGAGATCCACGGAAGGAGCCAGTCTTCAACGATCGATCCTCGAGCAGAGAGCGGGAAGAGGGTCCGAAAAGGGAAAAAGCTTGCGCGGCGATCGCTCGGCCGCCGAACGCGTGCAACGTCTCGGTTGCCCGGGACGACCGCCAGCCCGCGCGACTTTCGCTGGCACGCACCAACCGATCCGTGCTCCGGCGTGGGGCGCCCCACGCCGCCCCGTCATTGTACTGCTTGGCGGGCCGCGCGACGAACCAGGGCTGCCGGTTGGCCGCGCGCCGGTGCCGCGGGACCTCGTGGCCGCTTTTCCCGACGCAGACTCTTGACCGTGCGCGCGCAAGGCTCGGTAAATTCAGGGATTACGAAAAGACGTCGAAATATGCTTTTCTTTGCGCCGCGCGGCGGGTTGCCGAGTCAGCTCTCGTGCTGCCACAGCCAGCTTGCAGACACGGGACCGACACAAGCCGATGACACCGCTAGTGATCGATGTTCGCTCCGCTCAAGATGCGCGCGACGTCGTACACCGCGCCGTGCAGGCGTTGGCGGAAGGGAGACTCGTTTCCTTTCCCACGGAGACCGTCTACGGCCTCGCCGCCAGTGCCTTGGACGAACGGGCGGTGGAGCGGTTGCTGCGGGTCAAACGCCGTGTCGAAGGCAATCCGCTGTCCTTGGCGGTCCAAAGCGCCGATGCGGCGATCGATTATGTGCCGCGACTCGGATCCCTCGGCCGCCGCCTGGCTCGACGCTGCTGGCCCGGGCCGGTCACCCTGGTCCTGCAGGATAACCACCCGGACAGTCTGATCCGCCAGTTACCCCCGCTGGTGCAACAAGCGGTCGTTCCCGCCGGGAAGATCGGATTGCGCGTCCCCGCTCATCAACTCATCCTCGAGGTCCTACGGTTGATGCCCGGCCCGTTGGTGCTGACCAGTGCGAACCGTGCTGGCGAGGCGGATCCGGTGACGGCGGAGGACGTCGTGGCCGCCCTGCAAACCGATGTCGATCTGGTGCTGGATGATGGCCGCAGCCAATTCGCGCAGCCCTCCTCCGTGGTACAGATTGTGGAGAATCAACTGCAGGTTCTCCGCGCCGGAGTGGTTTCCGAGGCCACGCTGCGGCGGTTGGCCAGCCTGCTGTTGCTGTTCGTCTGTACGGGCAACACCTGTCGCAGCCCGATGGCCGAAATGCTCTGTCGCAAGCTGCTGGCCGGACAATTGAAGTGCCGCTTGGATGAACTGGAGGACCGGGGCGTGGTCGTCATGTCGGCGGGTGTTTCCGCGATGTCGGGAATCGGCGCCACGCCGGAAGCCGTTCAGGTAATGGCCGACCGGGGGTTGGATCTGTCCGGCCATATCACCCAGCCAGTGAACGAGCGGCTGGTGCGCCACGCGGATCTGATTTTCACGATGACGGCGGGGCATCGCCAAGCCCTCGTCAGTCTCTGGCCGGATGCCGCCGAACGAACCTTCATGTTGTGCGGGGACCATGTGGACGTTGCCGATCCGATCGGTGGTCCCCGCGAATTGTATCGCCGCTGTGCCGATCAGCTGGAAGCTGCGATTCGTCGAATCATCGCAGAATTTGACTTGCCGATCTGAAGGGCACAGGCCTGTCCACTGCTGTCGGAGACTCCCGATGAAAATTGCCGTTGCGAGTGACCACCGTGGTTTCTCACTGAAAAGTCATCTCTTGCAGCAGTTGCGAGAAGGCGGTCACGAGGTGGTGGATCTTGGGACCCACGACGATCGGAGTGTGGATTACACCGATTTCGCCGAACAGGTCTGCTGCCGCGTTGTGCGGCGCGAAGTGGATCGAGGGATCCTGATCTGCGGCACGGGGATCGGCATGTCGATCGCGGCCAACAAGTTTCCCGGGATTCGGGCCGCTACCTGCCCGGACGAGCGAACGGCCGAGATCTGCCGTCAGCACAATGATGTCAACGTACTTTGTCTCTCCGGCGACAGTTTGGAGCCCCAGCAGGGCGAGCGAATTGTCGACGCCTGGATTCGGACGGCCTTTGAAGGGGGCCGGCATCAGCGGCGGATCGAGAAGATTGACACGATCGAACGCCACTGGCGAGCCGGGCGTGGCAGTTGCGATCCGCAGGATGAGAACTCGGAATGATCGCGCTGTGCGGGAACCATTCCTGACCCGGACGTTGTGCGCAACCGGGCAATCTGGCGAGACCTTGATCGTTGTGCGTAAGCTGCGATCGGATTATGCGAATCGTAGCTGGCGCAGCGACAAATCACTCCACTCAACTGACGCTGGATCGTCACCGAACTCTTGATGAGGTCGGCTTTCTTGTTAGAGTAAAACTTGTTGCCAATTGGCCAGCCTTTGTGCTCGGGGAAGCTCCCGAGCGAGATTTGGATTCTAGGTTGTCACGGAAGCTTCCCGCGAAGAGGGGTACGGAACGTGTCTGCTGCCCGACGTAAGCCGCACGACGAAGTCGAGCAATTGATGCTGAACGCGCGATTGCGAGACGAGTTGGAGCCGTTCCTCGATGAATCGGTCGAAGTCGTGAACATGCGACTGATGCCCACTCATCAGGAAAACGAATACCTCGCCTCGATGCTCGAGTGGGAACGGGCGCCCGTGCTGCCGATCCGTTGCTGGTTTCAACCAGAACTGGTGCTGCCGCCTCCCGAAACGATCGATGAACAACAGTTACATGAGCTGCTGTGGAGCACGATTGAACAGCTCTACGACCAACGAATTGTCCTGGACTTCACCGATCATCTGTCCGACCGGCAGCTCTACTGTCTGATCTATCGCGACATCCTGCCCTCTTCGGAAAAGAAGATCGAACGCAGCCGTACCTTTCTTCACTGGCAATGCATCGACGCTGCGGACGACCCGGAGATTTGGCTGCGGTACTACGCCACCCCGGAGGAACGAGAGCTGTGGCAGGAGGAAACGGGCGGCCGGTTGCCCACGTCCGAACCGCCTCCTTTCCCACGCCGCATGCCGCGTCGCTTGCTGTAGCCGGTGCCGGTCCGTCGGAGCCAGGCCGGGGCACCGGCCGGCGAAGGGGGCAGATCCTGCGGCCCCGATGGCCACCAAGGGCCGCGCTTCCACCGGCTTCATCCGTCACTGCCACCCCCATCTTCCGATGTGACAAAGCACCCGGTGGACCGGTTTCCCCGTTGCTTCGCTTGAAACGGCCAGCACAAGCGCCTATTCTGAGGTGTTCGGCCGTGCCGTCCGTTTCCTCCCTGTTTCACTCTTAGGAGATGCTGTCTGTGTCTACGACGGGAACCCCCACCGCAGCGAAGTCGATGAACGGAGCCGATATCCTGGTCAAGTCGCTGGTCGATCACCAGGTCGAAATCCTCTTCGCCTACCCCGGTGGTTGCAGCATGCCGATGCATCAGGCTCTCACCCGCTACGCCGGTCGAATCCGGACGATTCTGCCACGCCACGAACAGGGCGGCGCGTTCGCCGCGCAAGGCTACGCTCGATCGACCGGCCGAGTCGGCGTCTGTATGGCCACCAGCGGTCCCGGAGCCACGAACTTGGTCACGGCGATCGCCGACGCCAAACTCGACAGTATCCCGCTGGTTGCCATCACCGGTCAGGTTGCCACGGCAGTGATCGGCAAAGATGCATTCCAAGAAACGCCGGTGGTGGAGGTCTGCCGCGGGATTACGAAACACCACTACCTGGTGACCGACGTGCGCGACCTGGCCCGCGTGATGAAAGAAGCGTTTCACGTCGCGACCACCGGCCGGCCGGGTCCGGTCCTGGTTGATATGCCGAAAGACGTGCAAATGGATCAGTGTGTCCCGGATTGGGATGTGCCGATGGACCTTCCGGGATATCGCACGCTGCAGCGTCGAGCGAGACCGGAACAGATCAAGCAATTGGCCGCGGCCATCCGGCTGGCGAAGCGGCCGGTAATCTACGCGGGCGGCGGCATCATCGCGGCAAATGCCAGCGAGGAACTGCGTCAACTCGTGGCCAAGACCGGAATCCCCACGACCATGACCGTCATGGGATTGGGGGCCTTTCCCGCCGACGATCCGCTTTCACTCGGAATGCTCGGGATGCACGGAACGGTCTACGCCAACTACGCCGTCGCGGAATCCGATCTGCTGATCGCCTTGGGGGTCCGCTTCGATGATCGCGTGACCGGAAAATTCGAGGCGTTCGCGAAAGATGCCAAGATTGTCCACGTCGATGTGGATGCCTCGGAAATCAATAAGAACAAGGAAGCGCACCTGCCGATCGTCGCGGATGTGAAACAAGTGCTGCACGAGCTGAACGCGATCGTGGAGCCTCCGGAGAACATTGCGGGATGGGTCCAGCAATGCGAGGACTGGAAGAAATCCGATCCGCTCAAGTACGACCAGAAGTTTTCCGGGATCCTGCAGCAATATGCGATTGATCAACTGTCGCAAATCACAGGCGATCGCGATACGTTCATCACGGTGGGCGTAGGGCAACACCAGATGTGGGCCGCGCAGTTCTATCGCTTCAACCGACCCCGACGTTGGCTCTCCAGCTCCGGCTTGGGAACGATGGGTTTCGGCTTGCCAGCCGCGATGGGAGTGCAGGCCGCCCATCCAGAGGCACTCGTCATCGACATCGACGGCGACGGAAGCTTCCAAATGAATATCCAGGAACTGGCCACCTGCTACTGCGAAGAATTACCGGTGAAGGTGCTGCTGCTGAACAACCAGCACCTGGGCATGGTCGTGCAGTGGGAGGATCGGTTCATGGATGGCAATCGTGCCCACACCTACTTGGGGCCAATCCACCATCCGGAAGCGAAGGGCCAGGGAACCGGGGCTTTCGTCGAGGAGCGGTATCCGGATTTTGTGCAGATCGCGAAGGGGTACCGCTGCGGCGGGGCCACCGTCTCCAAGAAAGCCGACCTCATCCCGGCCTTGGAGGAAATGATTCGTTATCCGGGCCCCTACGTGCTCGATGTCCAGGTTCCCTACCAGGAACATGTGCTGCCGATGATTCCCTCCGGAATGACAGTCCACGAGATCATCAAATCGTGAGCGATCGGCCACGATCCTTTCGCGCCTTCCGAAGAAACCCAATGCCGCTCGGTACTCTCAAGGGGGCGTTGTCCGCTGGTGCGATGGCCTAGCCGAGAACAGGCCGGGGCGCTTCCCGCGAAGGCGATCTGCCGGCCGGTCGCCCGTCGATCGCGGGTGACGGCGTTGTCCAGAAGACACAGCGTTTTCCAGAAGACACAGTTGCCGCAGCGTGAGATTACTCGCGGTAATCGACCGGGTGTAACCCCTTGCGGAAGTTGCCGAAGCCGTAGAACGTCGGCTTGTAGGAGCCCACGTAGTCGACATTGCTGACCGCGGGAATCTTGTCTTCCAGGCCCAAGCCCCAGTAGCAGGCGTTCACCAGTGCCCGGCGTAGCCCGGCACTTTCCAGATCGACCGCGGCCCCCATCGTAGTGCAGATCACACGCGCCGACTTGCCGGATCGAGTAACGAAAGGCTTGGTCCACAGCAACGGCATCATCGGATCGTTCTTGGGGCCAACGACGGGAGGGTCATCCGGCTCCATGCCTTGGAGCACCTCGCCCCAGACCAGCACATCCGCTTCGGCCGGCAGGTTGCGGACCGTGTATACATCCGACGGACCCCAGATTTGATCAACGCCGCGCAGGATCGGATGATCTCGCTGGGCTTCGTGGATCACGCCGCGTGTGCTTTCGACTTTGTGCGCACCGTGATGATTGATCCAGGTGTCGCCCAGGACCTGTTGCCCAAAACCGCCCGGCCACTCGCGGCTGCGGAAATCGTACTTCGCGTACGGACTGTTCTTGTTGCGGCTGTACTGAAACGCGTGCGTCGCGGTGCGCAATCCGAGGATCGGCTTGCCAGATTGCACGAACTGGTCGATGTATTTCATTTGCTCATCGGGAAGTTCGCGGAAGCGCGTGGCGATCACCATCATGTCGGCCGTTTCCAGTTGTTCCAGTCCCGGGATGTTTGTTTGGTTGATCGGATCGATCTCTCCGGTCTCCGGATCAATCGCGAACAAGACGGTGCAGTGGAATCCGTGCCGCGTAGCCAGGATCTTGGCCAGCATCGGTAGGGCCTCTTCCGATCGGTATTCCTCGTCGCCCGAAACCAAGACAATTCGCTTTCCGGCCCCCGGCCCCGATCCGCCTTCGTACTCAATCCACAAGGGACCCTCTGCGCCACCGGCAGTCCGCAACTCAAGAGCAACACGATCGAGCAAACCAACGGACAAAAACGCATCGGGAAAACTCCTTGCACGGGGGCGATCGAAATCGGATTGTCGCTCAATTCAGTATGTCAGATTGTATATTGCCGTCACGCAGTCGGATCACGCGGCGCGCTCGTTCGGCTACATCGTCTTCATGGGTAACCATGATGATCGTGCGGCCCTCTCCGTTGAGCCGCTGGAACAGATTGAGGATTTCCTCGGCCGTTACCGAGTCGAGGTTTCCGGTTGGCTCGTCCGCCAGAATGAAATAGGGATTGTTCACCAAGCTGCGGGCGATCGCAACGCGTTGTTGCTGGCCACCCGACAGCTGGACCGGGCGGTGTTTCAAGCGATTCGAAAGGCCAACCAGTTCGGCCAACTCGTAACAACGTTCCCGTTCTTCCGGGCCCAGTTGGCCCATGTAGTAGAGCGGGACTTCGATGTTCTCTAACACGGTTAGCTGGGCGATCAGATTGTACGACTGAAACACGAAGCCGATCCGCGAGGCACGGACATTGGACAGCTGATCGTCCGTCATCTGCCCCACGTCATCGTCGCCCAGAAACAGTTGGCCACTGGTGGGACGATCGAGACATCCCAGCAGGTTCAGCAGCGTACTCTTGCCGGAACCGGAAGGACCCATGATCGCAACGTAGTCACCCTCTGGAACGTCAAACGTGACACCGCGCAGAGCGTAGACGGTCTCGCCCTTGAGCACGTAATCCTTGCGAAGATTCTGAATGCTCGCCGTCAGCTTCATCAACTGCCTCCCCCCGTGATCGTCCAATGCACCGATCTGCACACCGCAAGACCGCCCGAAAGCGGGCCGGCCGACGCCGCGAAGTCCAGATGGATGGGCCAGTCCGTATTCTAACTGCCCGAGAGGCGTTCGCCATGTCCAACCAGGCACCAGCCCAAGAACCCGAAGCGCCAGCGAAGGGGTCCGCTCCCAACCACCAAACCGCCGTGCGTCACCCCCAACCCGGAACTCCCAGCCAATCCTGTTCGGCACACGACTTAGTAGGATGGCGCGAAGGCGAGCGCATCGCGCGGGACGCTCCCGAAGGGACCGAGCCGCGGCCCACCAGAATCCGACACGGTTTCTCGAACATCCGCAGCCGGTTCTGATCGGTTCGATGCGCGCTGTGCCAGACCGCCACCGCATTCTGGTGGGCCACCGCTCGGCTTGTTCTCCGCAATCCGCCACATCTTGGACTCGCTGGGGCCCACCCCACAGCTCTCGTGCCGAACAGGATTCACTCCCAACGCCCTTCGGTGGCGTTCTTTGGAAGTTGCGCATTTCCCGAATTCCCCTCTTCCGTTGTGCGAAAAGCCCGCGAAATCCTAACCCGAAGCGTCAGCGAGGAGACACATCCCAACGGGTCTAAGGTGTTCTCTCGCTTACGCTTCGGGTTGGGATGCACGCCCTATGCGCAACTTCGAAACTTACGCTGCGGGTTGAGATGGATCGAAACGTGCAACTTCCAAAGTGGCGCTTCCGGTTATTGTCCAGCCACCGGAACACCGACAGCGTCCCCACCGCCTCCATCCATCGACCTCGAATCCCTCTCGATCGACGCGATCGGAAATGCGAAGATATTTCCGGTGGGTGGGCGCGTTCGTTCGGCCCGTTGGACCACACCGCGCCAGTGCCCACCGTGCGGGGGGGCGGAGCGGCCGACACGGTCTCACGAAAGGAAACAGCAACATGAAAGCGGCCTATATCGAGGCGGCCGGTTCGCCCGACGCGATCATCTACGGTGATCTGCCGCAGCCGGAGCCGGCCGGCACCCAAGTTCTGGTGCGTGTGCGAGCGGTTTCGGTCAACCCGATCGACACGTATCTGCGAAACGGCGCCAACTATTGGGAGCTGCCTGAGCCCTTCATTCTGGGATGCGATCTCGCGGGTGAGGTGGTCGCGGCGGGGCCGCAGTCCCGCCGGTTTCGCGTCGGAGACCGTGTTTGGGGAAGTAACCAAGGCCTGTTGGGGCGACAGGGCACCTTCGCCGAGTTCTGTGCGCCGGAGGAAAGCTGGCTTTACCCAACGCCGGAAGGGGTCAGCGACGCCGCGGCGGCTGCCTGCTCGCTGGTCGGGATCACCGCCCATCTCGGGCTGTTCCGCGAAGCGAACCTGCAGGCCGGGGAAACCGTGTTTGTCCACGGGGGATCGGGCGGCGTCGGCTCGATGGTTGTCCAGATGGCAAAGGCTGCGGGGGCCCGGGTCATCACGACTGCCGGCAGCGACGAGAAGGTACGCATTTGTCAGCAATTGGGGGCGGACCGAGTCGTTGCGTACCGGCAAGAGGATGTCGCTGCTGCCTTGCAGGCGTTTGCTCCGGGCGGAGCGAATGTGGTTTGGGAAACGAAGCGAGAGCCGGATTTTGATCAGCTGACCGGGTATCTTGCCGAGCGGGGCCGCCTGATCTTGATGGCGGGTCGCGATGCGCGTCCGCCGTTCCCGGTAGGACCCTTCTACGTGAAGGGCTGCTCGCTGCACGGCTTTGTGATGTTCAAGGCGACCCCGGAAGAACAACAGCGGTGCGCCGCAGACATCAACCGCTGGCTGGCGAGCGGCCAACTGCAGCCCCGTATTGCCTGTGAGTTTCCGCTTTCCGAGGCCGCGGCGGCTCATCGATTGCAGGAAGAGAACACGCTGCATCAAGCCGGCAACTTGGCCGGCAAGATCGTGCTTTGTCCTTCCGGCGCGTAGCACCTGCCTGTCGCGTCTCGGTTTCTGCTCGAAAGAGAAGAAACGTCGCTACGAACGCTGCCTGTCCGCGTGACACGCACTCGGTCCATCGCGGCGGCGGGTGCTATTGGCAGACCACGATCCAGCCACTGGCCCGCCACCGGCCGAGCAGCCGCGGGTACGGCAACTCTCCCTCTGCGGCCGTGCCTACGGCGGTCTGCTCGATGATCTCCAATTGCGCCCGGCGCAGCGCTCGCCGCAATTCCGGCCACGTGAACGCGTGCAGGTAAAACTGCCGGATCCCGCGGAAATCGAACTGGCTGTCACCCCAGGTGGACCGTCGCCGGGCGGCGGACAGCAGGCTGGTCAGCAGCCACCGGCGGCCAGGGGCATCGAACAGGCGGTACCAGAGGTTGTGCACGTGCAAGACGAATTTACCTCCCGGCCGAAGGATGCGCCGCACGTGGCGCAGGACTTCTTGACGATGGGCGTGGCCCTCGATCATTCCCAGCGTGCTGAACAGGCAAAGCACGTAATCGGCCGAGTGGTCAGCCAGGCAGTCCAGGTCGACCAGATTCGCCCGCAGGCAGCCGATGGGCAGCCCTTCGTCCTGCACCTTCTGCTGAAGCTGCGAGAGCATTTTGTGGGATAGGTCCACGGCGAGGCCGCGCAGCCCTTGTCGGGCCAGCGGAATCAGCGCCCGTCCGGTGCCGCTGCCCAAATCCACGACCAGCCCTTGCGCGGGCCGGTGCCGCTGTACCGCAGCCTGGTCCAGTCGAGCCAGGGAGTGTCCGTGCAGATCCTGATCGTAGTGGCACGCGATTTCATCGGATTCGGCGTACTGCCAGACGCCGCGGGGAACGCCGCGGGGGAGTTGCCAGGAGGTGCGTTCGACCGGGCGCATCAATCTGTGGTTCATCGGTGAAGGGGCGGTGTCCGGCCGGATCGCGGCCCATTGTTGGGGCTGGCCGCCGTCAGTATAATCCGTAGTTTGTGCAGGTCTTTCGGTTGAAGTTAGTAGTTGACAGGAGTACAGGAAAGTGGCTATTCGGGTTGCGATCAACGGTTTTGGGCGTATCGGTCGGTTAACGTTCCGCGTGATGCAGGAACGCAGTAAGGATTTTGAAGTCGTTGCGATCAATGATCTGACGAACAACGAAACGTTGGCGACCCTGCTGAAATACGACAGTATTCACCGTCGGTTTGACGGAAAAGTCGACTATGACGACCAGAATCTGGTGGTCAACGGCAAGAAGATCCGCGTCTTCGAGGAGAAAAACCCGGCCGACCTGCCGTGGGGCGACCTGGGGGTCGACGTGGTGGTCGAAAGCACCGGCGTCTTTACAGCTCGAAAGACCGACAGCAAGCCCGGTTATGATTCGCACCTCGATGCGGGAGCCGGCCGCGTTGTGCTCAGCGCCCCGGCGAAGGACTCCCCCGATCTGACGGTCGTGTTGGGCGTTAACGATGACCAATTGACCGGTTCGATGAAGTGCATTTCCAACGCCAGTTGCACCACGAACTGCCTTGCCCCGGTCGCGAAAGTGCTGCATGAGAAATTCGGGATCGAGCGTGGTCTGATGACGACGGTGCACGCCTACACGAATGACCAACGCGTTCAGGACATGCCGCACAAGGATCTCTATCGCGCTCGCTCCGCCGCGCAGAACATCATTCCCACTTCGACCGGTGCCGCCAAGGCGGTGGGTTTGGTGATTCCGGACCTGAAGGGCAAGCTGACCGGCATCGCCCTGCGTGTTCCGGTCCCGACGGGAAGCGTCGTGGACCTGACGGTGGACCTGGCGAAGAAGGCGACCGCCGAGCAGATCAATGCGGCGATGAAGGCGGCAGCCGAGGGGCCGCTGAAGGGGATTCTCTGCTACACGGAGGACGCGATTGTCTCCAGCGACATCATCGGCGATCCCCACAGCTCGATTTTCGCCGCGCCGTTCACGCAGGTCATGCAGGATGACATGGTGAAGGTTGTCAGCTGGTACGACAACGAATGGGGCTACAGCGTGCGAACGGCCGATCTGGTGACCAAGTTCGCCGCCCTCTGACCCGGGGAGCGGCAACGACCTCGAAGGTCGATGCACGACACTTTCCCACCGCCATCAGCGCGAGGGCACGGCGCAGTTAACGACTCGGCCGTGCCCTTCTCGCATTTCGGCCGAACCAGGTGCTTGGCCAAACGTGACCGCGCCAAGCACCTCCCTGGAGCGTCTTGTCGCCCTTGCTGCTCGGAAGAAACGCCACCCGACAATTCCTGCGAATTACGCGGAGCGTGCTGAGCTCAAGCGGGTAGCCAACTTAGACCGCCAAGCGGTCGGTAGAACGAGCGCTCCGCGGGCCGGCGGCGTCTGGCTGCGTAGAACTCGGCGGCTGGCACGAATGCAGCATCTGGCCGATCCGCGCCGGGATTTCCATCCGGGCGGCCGCCAGATGCATCGCCGTGACCGCCGCGAAACTGCGTTCCACAAACGGCCGCGTGTACTCCACGTCCGGCCCACTCGCATAGTGCAGGCCCGGATAGGGGTTCGCTTCCCAGATCACGAGTCGCCCCTGCCCGTCGTAGCTATAGTCAAAGGCGATCAAGTCCAGATGCAACGATTTTCGGACGCGCTGAAACAGCGCATGATTCGGTTCCGGCTGCTCCAAATAGGCCAGCTCTTCCTCCCGTGTGTTTTGGTTTCGCACACGCTGTGCCGCACGGACTTCCCAGGTCGAAGACACAATCAGGTGTCGCGGTACGCCGAACTCACCGGCAACAATGTAGCGGTACTTTCGGAAACCGCCGTCGCGAGGATCGCGAACGTCGATGAACTCCGCCGCCACCGGTTTCGTGAATCGCTGCCAGGGAACCTGCCGCAGTTGGGCCACGTTGTGCACAACAAAGGTCTCGGCCGCATGCCGGCGATCTTCGCGAATGATCATCGGGAACGGCATTCCCCGCTGATCACGCAGGAACTGCTCGGGATCGTGGATCTCCTCCACGCGAGGCGTTCGAACACCGGTTGCCGTGATGCGCCGCGAGGCAACCGACTTGACCGCGTGAGATAGACATTCCGCGCGGTTCAGCACCGGAATCTGCCGCACGTCGCATTCATGCTGGATTTGCTGCAATCGCCGCCAGGCGCCGCGCGGCATCCAGTCCTCCGCCGGATCTTGCAGCCAGGGAGCGCAGACGCAGTAGTCCGACCAGTCGGCGACGGGGCAAGGCAGCAAGCGCAGTTCGAAAAGCCGACGAATTTGCGGCAGTTCGGCCGCCATCCAGTCCAGCATTGATTCGCGAAAGTAGGGGTATTTCCCGCCGTGCCGCAGGATGAGAATACGGGGCTGATCTTGTGTGCAACAGCGATTCAACCGCCGATCGCGAAGCCGATAGGGAACCTGTAACAGGGCGGATTTCAGTCGCATGCGTGCGCGATTCATGATCGTGACCGAGATTCAAGAAGGAAAGTTATTCACTGCGGCGTGGCGAGTGATCCTCAGGCGGTAAGACGAAAACGGGAGATTCTCGGGCGCCGATTCGTCGTCCTGGTCCATGAGCTCCACCGCGATGGGAGGCTCGGGATTTCCCAGGAGGTAATCTGCGTGCAGTAAGTCATATCCAGTCAGCCCCTACGCCGCCTGATCAGTCCCCTGCCGGTTACTCGCCGGAACCGGCGTCGCGGCCGCCCGTTGACAATACTGCTCGTATACCGCTTGCACCTCTTCCGTCGTCCGGCCCACAATCACCAACGCGAACCTGCCGTGCCGCAGCATCCCCACATTGAAAGGAATGATGCCGGCCGCCTTGCGAGGGTCAAACAGCAGTTCCTCGAAGGCAGCTCGCAATTCCGCAAACGACTTGGCACGGGTGCGCACAACCATCGAACGAAACGCTTGCCACGGTTCCCTTTCCGGCGCCTTGCCGAAGCGGACGTTCAGTTGTTGCAGCAGGTTTGTCGGATAGGCGGACGCGGAAACGCGCGCGTTCAGTTCGGCGAAGAAAAACTGCCGTTCGCCGCTACCCGGTTGCTCGTATTCGCAGAAGTCGAAGCTCTGATATCCGGTGATTCGCCGATCGCGCAGCCACACGCAGAATTTTTGCGCCGCCGCCAGCATTTCCTCCGTCCGTGTCGCATGGCTGGGATAGCAATGGCCTTGGTGCCGCAGACGCTGATCCAAGATTTGATCGCTGATCGACAGGCAAGAGATTTTCTGGTCGCGAGGGTCAATGAACATGCTGATGTGTGGCGAAACCAAAACCTCGTAGAACGGTTCGACCAGAAACACCGAGTTGACTCCATGGCGACAGGCCTCTTCCAGCCGCTGCCATTGGCTCCGATCGCCCGGCCTGACCAGGAACACCGACGAGCCGAAGGCGCCGTGAACGCCGCGCACGATCGCGCAGCCCGTCACCGCCGCGTGTTTGGCAACCGCTCGGCGAAGCGAGATCTGGCCGGCCTTGTGCGTCACACTGCCCGGCATCAGCCGGACGACATCGCCAGGGGGCAGGGGCAAGCCCAATTCGGCGGCCTTCTGACGCACGTACTGTTTGTCGTGCAGCTTGATGATCCGCCCCGGATAACTGTTAACCAGGTGCACCGGCTTATGGATCAAGGAAGCCAGCCGGCACTGTAACAGTGCATCCGTCTCGCTGGAAACATAACAGTGAAGCCAGGAGTCCGGACCCTCGCTCATCAGATCGGCGACGCGTCGGAGACAGTGAGTTTGCTGTAGGAGTCGAACGAGTAACGGGTTCGACTGCCGTTCCGGTCCGATCGCTGGCAAGGCGATCACGTGCGACGGGGCCGGGCCCAGCCCGAGACTCCGCAAGTATTCCAAGTAGTCCGGCGGCACGACATGCGGCAGGCAAACCACATCCCCCTCGCGCGCGAGCAACGGCGCTCGTTCGGCAAACCGCTCGACGCCGGCCAAGGGGCCATTGCCATCCCGCAGGCCGGGAATCGGCGAAAGGCAATGGAGCAGCAATTGGCGGGAGAAACGGGGCGTCGCGTCGAACGCCATCCGGCGCGAACGGGGCTCGCCCGCGGGATCGGTGGAACTGTGAGATGCAATCTGGCCTGCCGTGCTCATGCTGCCTATTCCGTCGTTGTTCGTATCAACCCGGGGTCGCCCACCGGGAGATAGAAGAATCGACCTTGAGCGTCAAGGTCGATCGGCGACATTTCGCGGGGTGGGCTGACAGCCCCATCGAGGATCAGCGGTGGTTTGCCGTACCGCTGGCGTAAGCGATCGACCGAGTGCCGCACGCGGGGGATCTGGATCAACCGACGTTCCAGTCGCATTTTGCCCGGAAAGTCGATCAGCATCAGACCGATCAAGACGGTCAGAACTCCCTGCCCTGGGATGCCGGGCAACGACAGCAACAGCCCCAGGATCACCACGGCGATCCCCAAGAGATTCTTCAGCAGATGGAGTCCCAGGCGCGCGATCGGGTGGTGATCGACCCACAGCGCCCGTTCCGAACGCTCCAGAAAATACGTGACCGGCAACCGCACCAGCATCACGCCGACGATCAACAGGCTCACCACCACCGTCAGGCCGTACACGACCAGCACGGTGAAGACATAGACGAGGATCTCGAAAGGGGAGTCCATCTTCGTAGGGGAACTGGCGGAGAATTCCGGCCCGAGCTGCTCTGGCTGCGCATCCCACTCGGCCGGCTCAGGGCTGACTCAAGAACAACTCCGGCGGATGCAACTTGGGGTGGGCCCCCGGTTGGAGCCACTGGCATTCTGCGGGCGATCATCTTGCGTTCGACGGATCAGGGCGAGCGCCGTTTCGACCATCACAGGCACAACCGCCGCGACGGGAGGCGAGAGTTGAACATCCTGCAATTCGAAGGTGACGCCGCGGGAGGTCAGCAAGTACGTTTCGGGAGCTCTCTCGTAAAACTGCTGCGTAAACGCGAGTAGCGCTTCCACGGTCAGAGTGTGGGCCATGGAGGCGGCCGAGTCGAGATCCGGCTCCACTCGGCAGCAGGCCACCTGCCCGACGGTTCCCTCCGTGGACGCGTCCAGAAAGATCGCCAGCTTCACATCGGCGAGCTCCGCCACCAATTCGGTCGTCAGGATCTCTTCCGTCAGGACGCGGACCGTATCGTCCGACAACTGCCTCTCGATCTCCTCGGCGACGACCTGGCCGAGCGCATCGTCACCGCGAATCGAGTTTCCGTAGCCGATGACAAGGATGTCGCCGGTACGGTGCAGCTCAGGAGTTCCGGACGAGCTCATCCTGCAACTGACCTTGGGCATCGAACAACTGGACGCGGAGCGGCATCTGGCCGACGGCGTGGGAAGCACAACTCAGGCACGGGTCGTAGCACCGGATGACGGACTCGACCCGGTTCAGCATGCCTTCCTGAAGCTTATTCCCTTCGACGTAGGTCTGCGCGACCTGTTTGACACTGCGATTCATCGCCAGGTTATTGTGTCCGGTGGCAATGATCAGGTTCATCCAGCTCATCAGGCTGTCGTCGTCGATTTTGTAGTGATGAATCAGCGTGCCGCGGGGTGCCTCGGCCACGCCGATGCCCTCCTCACGGTTTCCGCGAGCACGAGCCCGAACGCGGTCGTTCAGGATCTCCGGATCTTCCAGCAGTTCCTGGATCCGTTCCATCGCATAGATGATTTCCACCAGGCGTGCGTAGTGGTAATGGAAACTGCTGGTGACCAGGTGATCGGCTTGCAAAGCGCGGAACTCGTCGAGAGCTTCGTCGGCGCACGGCGTACCGCAGGAATCGCAGTTATTCAACCGCGCGAGCGGACCTACGCGATAGATCCCTTGCGGATATCCCATTCGCTTGTAATACGGCGACTTCATGTACGAGAACGGTTCGACCGCCTCACCGATCAGCTTCTGGTAATCGGTGCTGGGCACTTTGTCCTCGAGGATGCTGCCGGAGGCATCCTTCATTCGCAGTACGCCGTCGTAGTGTTCCAGGTTGCCCTTGGGAGTCACGAGGCTGAGGAAAAGCGTGTGGAAGTTGCCAAAGTTTTCGGCTTCGTGCTTGAACTTGCCGCTCAGATGTTTGAAAAACTCGTAGGTGCGTTCGGCGATCTGAAGTCCTTCGGGGACGAGCGCCAGCATCTCATCGCGTTTCTCGGCGGTCAGCGGTTCATTCACGCCACCGGGGACCATCCACCCGGGGTGAATCTTTTTACCCCCCAGGATCTGGATCATCGTCTGGCCGATCTGCCGCAGTCGGATTCCATCGCGCACCATCTGCGGATCGGCTTTCAGCACGCCGAAGATATTCCGATGGGCCGGATCCGAGTCGAAGCCGAGCAACAGGTCGGGCGAAGAGAGGTGGAAAAAGGAAAGTGCGTGCGATTGGGCCAGCTGCGCGAGGTTCATGATGCGCCGCAGTTTGGCGGCCGTCGGCGGAATCGTCACACTCAGCAACTCGTCGCAGGCCTTGGAGGAGGCGACGAGGTGGCTGACCGGGCAGATGCCGCACGTGCGGGCGGTCAACGAAGGCATCTCGAAAAACGGACGCCCTTCGCAGAATTTTTCGAATCCGCGGAACTGGGTTAGGTGAAACTTGGCGTCTTCGACCGTGCCTTCGTCATCGAGATGCAGCGTGATGTGGGCATGACCCTCGATGCGAGTCAACGGGCTGATGTTAATCGTACGGGACATGGAATCACGCTCCGAAACGGGTGACAGAGGTAGTGTCGGGAACGCGGCCGGCCAGCAGCTCGGTCAACACATGCCAGATCGCGTCGGCCGAGGGAGGGCACCCTTGAATGAAAAGGTCGACCGGAACTACCGCGTGGAGCGGCAAGACTTTACTCAGGAGACTCGGCACTCCTTGCGTGGGGCGCTGGGGCCGCGTCTGCACGTTCTCCAGGAAGGCGCGATCAAACACCTCCTCCAGGTCAAACGTGTTCCGCATGGCCGGCACGTTGCCGCTGACCGCGCAATCCCCCAGGCTGATCAGGAATTTGCAGTGTTTGCGAAACATCCGCGCCTTTTCGAGGTCTTCCTCGGTGCTAACAGCCCCTTCGAGGATCCCCAAATCGACCTCTTCGGGCATCTTTTTGCTGTCAACCAGCGGGCTGTAGACGACTTCGCATTTCTGCGCAAACTCGATCAACCGCTGATCCAAATCGAGGAAGGACATGTGACAGCCCGAGCAGCCATCGAGCCAGGTCGTGGCGACGGTGATTTTCTTCCCTTCGGTCATTGTCGGCCTTTCATTTGCCACAGGTAGGGCAGAAATTCCCGGTTCTTTTCCATTTCGCCCGCGGCGGTGCCCTTCCGCACCAAGGCGCCGGTGGGACAGACCTGCACGCACTTCCCGCAACTCGTACAGGAATCGCTTTCCCCCCAGGGGCGATGCAAATCCGTAATCACACTCGACTCAATCCCGCGGCCCAGCACATCCCAAGTGTGAGCTCCTTCGATCTCATCACAGACGCGCACGCAGCGAGTGCAGAGCACGCACCGATTGTGATCGACACGAAACAGGTCGTGAGAGGAATCGACATGGTACCGCGCGTCGCGGTAGGCCACGCGGAGGTGATCGACACCACAGGCTTTGGCCAGTGACTGCAGATCGCAGTGACCATTGGATACGCAAACCGAACAAACATGGTTCCGCTCCGCGAAGAGCAGTTCCAGAATCATCCGGCGATAGCGTTGCAGAGCTTCGGAGTCGGAACGGATCTGCATCCCTTCCGCGACACGCGTTGAGCAGGCGCAGACGAGCCGATCCGTGCCCACGACCTCCACCATGCAGAGCCGACAGGCGCCCCAGACACTCAGTCCTTCCAAATAACACAACGTCGGAATCTGGATCCCATTCTGGCGCACGACCTGGAGGATCGATTCATCCTCACGGCCACTCACGTCAGTGTCATCAATTTTCAGCGTAAAAACGCGCAGCTGTGGTGCAGTTTGGGTCGGCATGGAAAACCTTTTTAGCGAGCCTCAGTCGCCGCTTCGACCAGATAATCGGCCGGTCGCAGCTTCTCTTCGTACTCATGTCGAAAGTATCGTAGGGTGCTCAGCACGGGATTGGGAGCGGTTTGTCCCAAACCACAGAGACTGGTCATTTTCACCACTTCACACATCTCTTCCAGCAACTCCAGGTCGGCGGCAGTCGCCTTTCCTTGAGCGATTTTGTCGAGCAGTTTGTACATGTGGTAGGTGCCGGCGCGGCAGGGGATGCACTTACCGCAGGATTCCGTCATACAGAACTCCATGAAGTACCGCGCGACATCGACCATCGAGGAGGTATGATCCATCACGATCATGCCGCCGGAGCCCATAATCGAACCGGCCGACTTGAGCGAATCGTATTCGACCGGCATGTCGAGATACTGTTCGGGCAGACAGCCGCCGGACGGCCCGCCGGTTTGCACCGCCTTGAACCGTCGGCCTTCTGGAATTCCCCCTCCGATGTCTTCGATGATCTCCCGAAGCGGGATCCCCATCGGGATTTCGATCAGCCCCGTGTTCTCGATCTGGCCCGCGAGAGCAAAGACTTTCGTTCCTTTGGAGGTTTCGGAGCCGATCCCGGCGAACCATTCGCCGCCACGGCGGACGATCGGCGCGATGTTCGCCAGCGTTTCGACGTTATTGATCAAGGTTGGATTTCCCCACAGACCCGACTCCGCCGGATAGGGTGGTCGCGGAACCGGCTGGCCACGTTCGCCTTCGATCGAAGCCATCAACGCGGTTTCCTCACCGCAGACGAACGCACCGGCCCCCAGTCGCAACTCGATCTGAAAAGTAAACGGCGTTTCGCAAATATTCTGTCCCAGGAAGCCGCGCCGCGTCGCCTGCCGAATCGCAATCTGCAACCGGTCAATCGCCAACGGATACTCAGCGCGAATGTAGATGTATCCCTGGCTGGCGCCGACGGCGTAGGCGGCCAACGCCATCCCTTCCAGCACGCGGTGCGGATCCGACTCGAGCACCGCTCGATCCATGAACGCTCCCGGATCGCCTTCATCCGCATTGCAGATGACGTACTTCTGATTGCCGGGAGCTTTCGCCACGGTCGCCCACTTCAACCCGGAAGGATACCCGCCGCCACCTCGGCCGCGCAGGCCACTCGTGGTCACCTCCCGCAACACTTCCTCGGGGGACATCCCCGAGAGGGCTTGCACGAGCGCCTGGTAGCCTTCCGCCGCGATGTAGTCGTCGATTTGCTCCGGATTGATGACGCCGGAGTTCTCCAGCACGATCTTTTCCTGCCGTTCGAAAAACGGCACATTCGAAGGACAACGCAAGCGATCCACCGGCACATCACCGATGCTCTGCACCAATTCGGCGGCATCCCCCGACTGCACATCGCGGTACAGGACACGTTTTTCGTGTTCGCCTCGCGTATCGAATTCGACGAGCGGACCGGCGGAACAGAGTCCCATGCAGCCGACCGGTTTCAACTCCACCTGCTCGGACAAGCCATGTTCGTTCAGCTTTGCCTGCAAGCTATCCAGCACCTTATCCGCTCCAGACGATTGACAGCCGGCCGCGTTGCAGACGCGCACACAGACTTTCCGGGCCTTGCCCTGTTCTCGCAATTCGGCCGCCAATTCCAGCAGTTCATCCAAGGTCATCGTCAGGTCAACTCCTCGAGCCGCGACAGCAGCCCGCTCGTATTCTGCTTGCCCAGCACCTGACCGTCGACGACGGCCGCGGGTGCCAGCCCACAGGCCCCCAGGCACCGCGCGCTGAGAACCGAAATGCGATCATCACTCGTTGTCTCGCCAGGTACGACACTGAACCGCTGCTGAATCCCGTCCAGCAACTCGCCGGCCCCCTTGATGTAGCAAGCGGTTCCCGTACACACGACGCACGCGTGGCGGCCCTGCGGCTTCAGGCTGAACAGATGATAGAACGTAGCAACGCCGTACACCTTGCTCAGCGGCAACCCGAGACTCCGACCCACGTATTGCATGGCGTCCTCGTCGATAAACCCGAACGCGCTTTGCACGGTGTGCAGCGTTTCGATCAGCGCATGGCCGGTATACCCATTCCGACGCATCGTGACATCCACCAGCTTCCAACGCTTGTCGTCAGACGGTGGTTCCGGCTTTTTTCTCGCGATCAGCATGGGATCGGCTCCTTCACGGACAAAGAGCAGAGCGCCCTAACCGGGCCTCGCCAGGTGGCACATAGCAAACCGTCAATCCTAATCGTTTCTCGCGATTTCCGGTAGGCCTAACGCGGCGATAACGGCGCGATTGCACACTCGCTTTGAGCGTTTTGAACGTTTAGGAATCGCGTGTGTTCAGATCTTCCAGCGCGACACTCTCGAGCAACAAATCTTCGCCCTGGATGGTGTCTACCTGACGGCATTCGCACGCCGGACACTGGAAGCAGAATTGCTGAACGGAAAATTCTTGATGACAGGCAGAACAGCGCACGCAAGGGCACCGTACGCAGCTCCAGCGCAGCCCCGCGCACCGGGGAATCGTCCACGAGCAGCTCGTAAGCACTGCGAAACAGCTCCGGTTCCACACCGGAGAACTCGCCGACACAAACCCGGATGGTGTGGACTCGCTGAGCACCATGTTCTTGCATCAGCGAGACCACTTGCTGCAGCAAAGACTCAACAAGTGAGGCTTCATGCATCGTCGGTCGAGCCTGGACGATCGGACCGATCGAGTGTCATCTTCAGGAAGTGCGTAGCGCAGCTGATGCACGGATCGTAGTTGCGAATCATGTGCTCGCAGCACCGCGTTGCCTCGGCATCGGTCAAGCTGACAACCATCGGCACGTAGGCCCGCAGATCTTCCTCAATCTGCGGTTGGTTCTGCGACGTGGGCGGAGTGATTTTCGCTTCCGCGATCAAGCCATCGTCACCGATCCGATAGCGATGATAGATTAATCCGCGGGGTGCCTCGGTGGCGTGGCATCCTTCGCCGGCTTTGGGCTCGTACGGAATGCGACTGACTTGGGGCGCGCGGTTGTACGCCGAGACAATTTCGATGGCATCTTCGAACGCCACAATGCATTCAATGGCGCGCGCGACGATGCTCTTGAAGTTATTCCCGGACGGCCAATCGATTCCACATTGTTCGGCGTACCGTTTGGCGGTCGGCGTCAACTGGTCGAAGCAGTTATTCACGCGGGCCAGTGGGCCGACCAGATAGGGCGTCCGATCAGGCAACCGGGCGCTGTGCAGCGCCGTGCTCTGCTTCGCGTGGAATTCCTGGTAATTCTGTTCATACTCTTCCACGGGGATTTCCGGTCCTTTCGACGAGAAGACCTTCCCATCGTTCATCGGA
This sequence comes from uncultured Planctomycetaceae bacterium, assembly GCA_963776055.1. GTDB lineage: Bacteria > Planctomycetota > Planctomycetia > Pirellulales > Pirellulaceae > CAVZLD01. The sequence continues at coordinate 265,100 of CAVZLD010000005.1, forward strand.
AATTCCTTGGGGTGTTTCAGCGAAACGCAATCGTAGTCCATTTCCAGATCGGGGAAATCGAACGTGCTGACCAGCTCCAGGATTTCGATGGAGGCCTGCAGGCCCCACTTCAGATCCGGCAGCATCTCTTTGAGTGCCTCCGGACGCGGGGCCCGATAAAAACCGCCCACGGTTACGTTAATCGGATGAACCGCGCGGCCACCGATGATATCGAGCAGGTCGTTGCCGATCTTCTTGAGCCGCAGGCCCCGTTCCACGGCGGGACGATGGTCAGCGGCCATCGTGATTCCGCTTTCGTAGCCCAGGAAGTCCGGGGCGTGCAGGAGGTGGATGTGTAGCCCGTGGCTTTCAATCCACTCGGCGCAATACAACAACCGGCGAAGCGTGCGGATTTCGGGGGTGACGGAAATCCCCAGCGCCTTTTCCAAGGCATGGCACGAGCTCATCTGGTAAGCGACCGGGCAAATCCCGCAAATCCGCGCGGTGATGTCCGGCACTTCATGGATCTCTCGCCCGCGCAGGAAGCTCTCAAAGAAACGCGGCGGCTCATAGATGTTCAATTCCACGTGTTCGACGCGGTCGCCCTCCAGCTTGACATACAGGGCGCCTTCGCCTTCGACACGCGAAAGGGCTTTCACTTCGAATGTTCGATTTGCCGGCATGGGTCAGACTCTCTTTGATGGGGAGACGGGTCGAATTCGGACGGTATCGGGACAATGCGAGGCATCCGAAGACTCCTCGGCCAAGGCCCTCCATCCACCGCGGGAGGGAGGGCAATTCGTGGGCGGGAACGGCCAACGGCCCGACCCGCCGCACGGAGACATCAGTTTTCCAAAACCTCGGACGCTTGCCGAAATTCGGCGCATACGCGTTGAAATTCCGCGACAAGCGAAAGACGTGCCCAGCGTCGACGCCTTGAGCCAGATAGTTCTGAGTTAGACTCACGACGTTGGCACGTTCCTTGGGACCGTAACAGCCAAAACACTCTCGGTTATACGCCGGGCAGATCGCGCCGCACCCAGCCTGCGTGACCGGCCCCATGCAGGCCACGCCGCGTGAAACGGCAACACACACCGTATGGCGCTGTTTGCATTCCACGCAGACACTGTAATTCGGCACGGTCGGTCGCCGGCCCCGCAGCAGCGACGAAAGCAGGTCGACCAACTGATACTTGTTAATGGGGCAACCGCGCAATTCGAAGTCGACGCTGACGTGATCGGCCACCGGCGAACTGGTCGCCAGCGTGCTGATATACTCCGGATGAGCGTACACCTGCTGGATATAATCCGTGATGTTGGCCCAGTTCCGCAGCGCCTGGATCCCCCCGGATGTGGCACAGGCGCCGATCGTCACCAGGAACTTGCACTGTCGGCGGATATCTTTGATCCGCTGTGCATCGTGAGCCGTGGTAATCGAGCCTTCGACCAAACCCACGTCATAGGGCCCGGCGATCTCCTGCGTGCGAGCTTCCAAGAAGTAGGCAACCTCCACCGCCTCCACAACCGCCAGCAACTCGTCTTCGCAATCGAGGAGCGAGAGTTGGCAACCGTCGCAGGAGGCGAATTTGAAGACGGCCAGTTTGGGTTTATCGGCCATCAGAAATCCTCCAGGTGCAAATAGGGTTCCATCTGGTTGTAGGTGAAGACCGGGCCGTCCTTACAGACGAACGTCGGGCCCAGCTGGCAGTGGCCGCAGAACCCTAGCGCGCACTGCATGTTTCGTTCCATGGAGACAAAGATCTTCTTGCGTGGGACTTTCCGGGCGAGCGCTTCGAAAATCACGAACCGCATCATGATTTCCGGCCCGCAGGTCAAGATTGCGGTCCGTTCCGGTTTGAGCCGCAGGCGATAGAAAAGCACGGGGACGACACCGATGTGACCGTGCCAGTCCTCTTCCCCGATATCGACCGTTACGTCCACTTCCACGCCGGCGTCGCGCCACTGTTCGTACTCGTCGGAGTACAACAGATCTTGCGGCGTGCGAGCGCCGTAGAGCAGAATCACGCGACCATAGTCGTCACGGTGGTTCATGATGTGGTACAGCACCGGACGCAACGGTGCCAGACCGACGCCGCCGCAAGCGAGCACCAGATCATGTTTCTGGCAGGCCTCCACCGGCCAGTAGGAACCGAACGGCCCGCGAATCCCGATCTGGTCGCCGGCGCGTTTCCGTGCCAAGGCGCGGGTCACATTGCCGGCCACGCGAATCGTATGCAGCAGGATTTCCGGGTGAGCCGGATTCGAGCTGATCGAAATCGCCGACTCACCGAAACCGGGCAGGTAGAGCATATTGAATTGACCGGGCCGAAAGCGGTATTGCTGCGCGATCAGCGGATCATCGAAGGCAATCTCGTAGGTCGCGATTCCTGCGACTTCCCGTTTCACATTCTTGATGTGTGCCAAATGGGACTGCCAGGGACTGACCGAAGCGGTTGGGGCAGCCATCGCCGTCATGATTGATCTCCTCGTATCGCGGCAACTTCGACCGTCAGATCGATTCCGACGGGGCACCAAGTGATGCATCGTCCACAGCCGGTGCAGCCGGACATGCCGAACTGGTCGTGCCAGCTGGCGAGCTTATGTGTCAGCCACTGCCGGTACCGAGCCGCGGTGCTTTTCCGCACGGTGCCCGAGTTCATATAGGAATGTTCGGAGGTGAAACAGGAAGCCCAAGTGCGATCCCGCCGGACATGCTCCCCGGTCAGGTCGGACACTTCTTCCACCGAACTGCAGAAGCAGGTGGGGCAGACCATGGTGCAGTTGGAGCAGGCCAGGCACCGTTGCGCCACCTTCTCCCACTGCTCATGCTCCAGGTTGTTCATCAAGATGTACTTGATTCCCTCCGTATCGAGGGACCGTCCGCGCGAGGCTGTCGCGTCGGGCTCCGTCTTGCCGCGTTGCGCCATCTGTTCGGCCAGCTGCGCGGGCAAACTCTGGGCGGCGGTCACGTCCGCCATGGCGCAGGGCGCCCAATCACAACCGGCAATCACATGCCCGCCCAGATCGGTGCCCACCTCCACGACGAAGTGGTCGTCCCTTTCCGTCAGAGCCAGGTCAAAGCCGGACTGGACGGCAGGCCCGGTCTTCATCGAATGGCAGAAGCAAGTGTCAGCCGCCCTCCGGCAGTTCACCGCAATCAGCAGCAGGTTCTCGCGCCGCTTCGCGTAATTCGTGTCGACATATTGATCCCCCAGAAAAATTCGATCCTGGATCGCCAACGCATGGAGATCACAGGAGCGAACCCCGATCACCGCAAGAGGCTCGGCGTCGACGTCCGGCGCAACCATCTGCCATTTCCCGTCGCTGTGAACCGAATCGAGCACCGTTTCCCGGGAAGGGAAAACGTAACTCTTCAGCGAGGACGGACCGACAACGTAGTCAAAATAGGCGGCGTTGCCGTTTTTCTTAAGGCGGTAATGACCGCCATCCTGTTCGTCGGTGTAGCCCACGGGCATATCAGCCACCGAATCCAGATCATCGTACACGACCGCTGCGTCTTGCACGCGCGGACCAACGACCCGGTAGCCGAGACCCCGCAAACGTTCTAACACCGACTGAAAATCGACTTTCATGATGCGGACGAAAGAACCAACGGGAAGTCGTTGAGCATTCATAATAATATGACAATTAGTTGTCAGAGTTAGATTTCAGTAGACGGCGTGCAACCGGTTCCGCGACCCCGCAGACGGGAGCCGAACCGGGCAACAACACCACAATCGATACCATTCCACTTCGCAGCGACTCGATCGCTTCGGCACTGTCCTTCCTAGCGACGGAATCTCTCGCGTCTGCGACCTACGACGTCCGCTCAGCTCTCGCTGTCGGGCATCTGGCTGCCGTACACATCCACCAGCTGCAACCGCGTGGCGTTCAATCGTTTCGAAAGAGCACCCGCCGCGCGGACCATCAACTCGTAACCAAACCGTGAATTGTGCTCGCAAATTGTCAGCAACTGGCCGGCGTTGATTTCGATCGCCGAGGTATCGGCCAGTGCGCGGGCGGTCGCCGTTAACTGGGACTGGCCCAGCATGGGGGACCATCCCAGCAGTTCCCCGCTGCCGATCGTCAGAATCCGGCGGCAACCCACACCCGGGGCGCAGATTTCGATCGAGACATTCCCCGACGTCACCAGATAGACCTTCGTGGCCGGCTCCCCTTCGCGAAAGATGACCGCCCCCGATGGAAAATCCACCAGCCGAGACATCTCGGCCATCTTCCCCAGCAAATCGTCGGCAAACCCTTGCAGAAACTCGACGTCGCGCAACTGCGCCAATAAATCCGGTGTGGCCATGCGTTATCCCCCTCCGGCCGGATCAGGATGATGAAAGCCGTTGACCTCCTCCAGGATTCGCCTGGACAGTTCCGGCAAAGCCGCGGCGATTCGCTGGCTGAGGCGCAATGTGCCATGAATTCTCTCGAATTGCATGGCGAAGATAATGACCGCCGGAGGCAGACAACCCAACGATTCGGCGAGTTGCAAAGCGGCGGCCAATCCCAACCCGTGTGACGAACCGTTCGGTTCGGCGCCGATTCGCGGGTCGGGCCACTGCAGACGAACGATGGAACCGGGCGGACCACCTCCATCGGCAGCATCAATCAAATACACCTTCTGACAGCCGCGGAGATGGTCCACCAGTTCCAACGGCTGCGTAAGACAGATCAGCGGGAGTTCGGGAGGCAGGTCCGCGCGGAGCATCTCGGCACAGCGCCACGCCAACTGGTCGTCAGCGTGGGAACTGCCGAGCGCGAGGATCTTGACTGTCGTACGCCCTAGGGCGGATGCCGACATCCGCGTCACTTCTCCCGCGATTGCTTCCCCCTGCGGCGCGCCGTCGAATCCGGTCTGCGGCGCGAAGCTGCTCTCGCCTCAGGCCGAGAACTCCGAAGTGTAGGAAGCTAACGCTTTCATGTAATTGCCGCGCTCTAAGGCACCGGCATCGGGACAATTCGCACGACTCATACTGCCCTTCATCTGCTCGACCGAGTCGTACTCTTTCTCTTCCATCCAATCTCGCAACTCTTCGCGCATCTGGCCAATCCGCTCGGGACCGTGCGTCAGCAACACGGAAGTTACCATGGTGACATCGGCCCCGGCCAGCAACAGCTTGATCACATCCTCGGCCAAATGGATTCCACTGGTCGCGGCCAAAGACCCCGCCACATGCTCCCGCAGAATCGCGATCCACCGCAGCGGAGCGCGCAACTCCGCTCGCTGGCTCAACACCAGGTTCGGCACGACCTGCAGTTCCTCCAAATCGATATCCGGTTCCAGGTACCGATTGAACAGCACCAGGCCGTTGGCGCCCGCCTTGATCAGTCCCGTGGCAAAATGGGCCAGACTGCTGAAGTTCGGACCGATCTTCACCGCCAGCGGGATCGAGACCTCGGCGCGAACCGCTTCCACCAGATCCAGATACCGTTGCTCCACCTCCGCGGAGGTCATCAGCGGCTCGGTCGGCACGAAGTAAATATTCAACTCCAGCGCATCGGCGCCCGCCTCCTGAATCGCCTTCGCGTAACGAATCCAACCGCCTTTGGAGGACCCGTTGAGGCTGCCGATGATCGGGATCGAAAGCGTTTTGGTCGCCTCCCGCACCAAATCCAGATAATCATCCGCCCCCACCCGGTAGTCTTCCAGCTCGGGAAAGTACGACAGGGATTCGGCGAACGATTCGGACTGGTGCTGGTACAGCTTGGCCATCTGCTGTTCTTCGTGTTCGATCTGTTCCTCGAACAGCGATGGCAACACGGCCGCAGCCACACCCGCCTCCTGCAACTGCTGCAGCGTCTCCAGCTTCGCAGTCAGGGGGCCTGCCGACGCCATCAACGGACTCGACAGCTTGATGCCCAGGTAGTTCGTGCTCAGATCGACACTCATGCGGATACACCCTCCTCAACGTCTTGCTGCTGCTCGATGTCTCGCACGACACCGGCCATCTGCTCGTAATAATGCCACTGGTCGTCGATGTCCTTCTGTGCCTGCTGAAAGAGTTGCTCGGCATGCTCGGGACTGGTCCGAGCGAGCATGGCGTAGCGCGCCTCTTTCGCGGCAAGCTCCTTGAACGGCACCGTCGGTTTGCGGCTGTCCAACTGGAACGGATGACCGTCATCGCGTGCCATCCGCGGATCGTACCGATACAGCGGCCAGAAGCCGGACTGGACCACGGTTTTCTGGTGGCTCATCCCGGTGGTCATGTCGATCCCCTGCGCGATGCAGTGACTGTAGGCCAGGATCAGCGACGGTCCCGCATAGGACTCCGCCTCCCGGAACGCTCGCAACGTCTGTGCCGGATTGGCCCCCATCGCCACCTGCGCGACGAAGACATTGCCATAGGCGACCGCCAGCATTCCCAGGTCTTTCCGGCGACTCGGCTTGCCCGCCGAGGCAAACTTGGCGACCGCAGCACGCGGCGTCGACTTGGAGGCCTGCCCGCCGGTGTTGGAATAGACGCCCGTGTCGAGCACCAGAATGTTGACGTCGCGACCGGTCGTCAGGACATGGTCCAAGCCGCCAAATCCGATGTCGTAGGACCAGCCGTCACCGCCCAGGATCCAGACACTCCGCTTCACCAACACGTCCGCGATGTCCGCCAACGTCCGGGCCGAACGACTGTCGATACCCGCCAGCTTCGCTCGCAACTCGGCCACCCGTTGCCGCTGCTCTCGCAATTCCACCTCATCGGCCTGCGATGCGTTGAGCAAGGAGTCCACCAGATGGTCGCCAATCTGCCCTCCCAATTCACGCAGCAGAAGAGCGGCGTAATCATGTTTTTGATCGACGGCCAGCCGCAACCCCAGGCCAAACTCCGCGTTGTCTTCGAACAGCGAGTTACACCAGGTGGGCCCTCGCCCCGCGGAGTCGACCGTGTAGGGCGTGGTCGGCAGGTTGCCGCCGTAAATCGAGGAGCAGCCGGTGGCGTTGGCGATCAGCGTGCGATCTCCGAACAACTGACTCATCAGCTTCACATACGGCGTCTCGCCGCAACCGGCACACGCACCAGAAAACTCGAACAACGGCTCTAACGTCTGCGAACCCTTGACCGTCTCCGACTTGACCAGCGTCCGGTCCACCTCCGGCAGTTCCAGGAAGAATTCGAAATTCTTCCGTTCCCGCTCCAGGTGATCCAACTGCGGCCGCATGTTGATCGCCTTCTCCTTCACGACCTCCTTGCTGCGTGCCGGACAGACGTCGACGCACACACCGCAACCGGTGCAATCATCCGGAGCCACCTGAATCGTCATCAGGTGATCAGGCCAGTCCTTGCCTTTCCACGGCCGCGAAACAAAACCCTCGGGTGCGTTGGCCGCGGCTTCCGCCGTGAACGGTTTCATCCGAATCGCAGCGTGCGGGCAAACCAGAGCACACAACCCGCACTGGATGCATATGTCCGGATTCCAGATCGGAATCTCCAGAGCGATGCTGCGTTTCTCGATCTTCGCGGTTCCGGTCGGGAACGTACCATCCACCGGCAAGGCACTGACCGGCAGCAGGTCGCCCTTGCCGTTGAGCAGCATCGTGGTGACGCGCTGCACGAAATCCGATTCGCCGGGCACGTCGAAGGCCACTCGTTGCAGCGTGCTGGTGGCCTGCTGCGGCACCTTGACTTCGACCAGCCCGTCCAGCGAGGCATCGACGGCGGCGAAGTTCTTCTGCAGGACCGATTCGCCCCGTTTGCCGTACGTCTTGCGAATCGTCTCCTTGATCTTCTCGATCGCTTCTTCCCGCGGCAAAATTCCGCTCAGAGCAAAGAAGCAGGTCTGCATCACGGTGTTGATCCGCCGTCCCATGCCGGTGGCCTCCGCCACCTTGTAGGCATCGACGACGAAGAACCGCAGCTTCTTGTCGATGATCTGCTGCTGTGTTTCCTGCGGCAGATGGTCCCAGACCTCATCGGCACCGTAGGGGCTGTTCAACAGGAAGGTCGCCCCCGGTTCGGCACACTGCAACATGTCGAGCCGTTCCAGGAAGACAGACTGGTGGCAGGCAACAAAGTTCGCGCGCTCGATCAGGTAGGTCGAGTTGATCGGCCGCGGCGAGAAGCGCAGGTGAGAAACCGTGACGGAACCCGCCTTCTTGGAGTCGTAGACGAAATAGCCCTGGGCATACATCGGAGTGCTTTCGCCGATGATCTTCACGGAGTTCTTGCTCGCTCCGACCGTGCCGTCGCTGCCCAACCCGTAGAACATCGCCCGCGTGACGTCTTCGCCTTCGGTCGAGAAGTCGGGATCCCACTTCAGGCTCAGGTGCGTCACATCGTCGACGATTCCCACCGTGAAATGGCGTTTCGGTTCCGCTTGCTTCAGTTCGTCCAGCACGCGTGCCGCCATCGCCGGGGTAAATTCCTTGGAGGAGAGCCCGTAGCGCCCGCCGATGACGGTCGGAAGAGCCCGCCCGTTGCCCGCCGCCGAGCCGGCGTTTTCGAACAAGGTCGTGACCACATCCTGATAGAGCGGTTCGCCCAGCGCACCGGGTTCCTTCGTGCGGTCCAATACCGCGATCTGCCGCACGCTCGGCGGAATCGCCTTGAGCATCGCGGCTCCGTCAAACGGCCGGAACAGACGAACCTTGACCAGACCGACCGCCTGCCCCTGTCGATTCAACTCCGCCACCGCTTCCTCGGCCGCACCCACGCCGGAACCCATCATTACGATCACGCGGTCCGCTTTGGGCGAACCGAAATAATCGAACAGGTGATACTGCCGGCCGACCAGCTCCGCCAACTGATCCATCGTGGCCTGCACAATTCCCGGCACCGCGTCGTAGTACGGATTCGCCGCTTCCCGCGCCTGGAAGAACACATCGGGATTCTGCGCGGTGCCGCGGAGCACCGGTCGATCCGGATCCATCGCCCGCTCCCGATGCGCCCGAACCATTTCCATATCGATCATCGACCGGATGTCGTCGACCGACACCTGCTCAATCTTGTTCACTTCGTGGGAAGTCCGGAAGCCGTCAAAGAAGTGCAGGAACGGAACACGCGACTTCAGCGTGGCGGCATGGGACACCAACGCCATGTCCTGGACCTCCTGGATCGAGTTGGAGGCCAACATGGCCCAACCCGCGCCACGGACCGACATCACATCGCTGTGGTCGCCGAAGATCGACAAGGCATGCGTCGCCAGGGTTCGTGCGGAAATGTGGTAGACGGTCGGCAGCAGCTCGCCCGCGATCTTGTACATCGTGGGAATCATCAGCAGCAGACCCTGCGAGGCCGTAAAGGTCGTGCTCAACGCACCCGCCTGCAGCGCCCCGTGGACCGCCGCCGCCGCCCCGCCCTCGCTTTGCATCTCCACCACGTCCGGCACCGTGCCGAAAATGTTTTCTCGCCGGATCGTCGACCAGGTGTCCGCCATCTCTCCCATCGGAGAGGCGGGGGTGATCGGATAGATCGCAATCACTTCGTTTGTCTGATGGGCAACAAAAGCAGCTGCCTCATTGCCTTCTAGCGTGACCAGTCGTCGCTCACCCACGAATACTCTCCTCGTCGTTCTCTACTCGAATTCTCGGCCACTAATCGCCGGTCATATCGGCATCCTGCACCCGACGTCGCGGAATGCGGTGGCCGCGATGGCTGACATCCACTCCCGCCAGGGAGGGTCCGGATGGGGAGCCCGGGAACCGTGTCCTTCCCCCCAAACCAGCGAAGCTCCGCCCAAGAAGGCGAAGGGCTTTGTGGCGTGTCACTCCGGAGTGCGTCCGCTACCGAAACGGATTGAGGGGCCAAGCTGCCGCAACTGCGATGCCATTTCGGGTCCTGAATCCGACTTGGCCCAAATTTTGTCGCCCGCCAGCACCCATTCCGACGACCGCGGCGGCTCGCAAAGCGAAGCCCTGCCTGGGACAATTGAGCCTTCGACGTTGGCCGAGCGGCCATCGGCCGAAACGCCTCTAACTTTCCGCTCGGCTCGCCGCACCCAGCGACTCGCCAGACAAAAATGTGGAACATCAGCACGCGTGGGCGTGCTTATCGGCACACTGCGCGCTGGAAGCACGAGTCGCCTCCCCCAGAAGAGAACCATCAAATGCACGGTCCCAAAGACAACCGCGATCGTCACCCCGGATCCCTCTGGCTCGCCGGCGGCCTCGTGCTGCTCGTGGTCACCCTGGCCGTGTGGGCCCTGCGTGATTCGTCAGTGATCGCCAGCAGAACCATCTCGCCAATCGTCATGGGCACGACCACTCGCATCACGGCCGTGGGGGACTCGCGCCGGCTGAAGCCCGCGCTGGCGGCGGCGCACGGCGGCGCTGGAAGCGGTCAACGCCCGGATGTCGACCTATCTACCGGACAGCGACGTGAGCCGTTTCAATCGGACCGCGGCCGATACGCCGGTTCCGCTACACCGCGACACGCTGCGGGTGCTCCAGCTGGCAAAAGCACTTTCTCAGCAGACGGACGGGGCTTTCGACATCACGGTCCGCCCCCTTTCCCAACTCTGGCGGGACGCCGCAAAAGCGGGCCGGCGCCCGACGGACGAGCAGCTGGCCGGCGTCCGCCAACAGGTCGGCAGCGAGAAGCTCCAGATTCAAGCAGATTCGGCCACAAAAAGCGTCAACGGCCTGGAAGTCACGCTCGACGCGATCGCCAAAGGGTTTGCGATTCATCAGGCGGTCCTGGCACTGCAGAAATTTGACCTCCAGGGTGGGCTCGTCGATGTCGGGGGAGATATCGAATGTTTCGGACGACCGGCCGAGGGCGACGCATGGCGGATCGCGGTGCAGCACCCGTCCGCGGACACGCACCTGCTGGTGCTGGAACTGGACGCTCGCGAGCAGACAATCGCGGTATGCACCTCGGGTGATTACCAACGTTTCATGATGATCGACGGAAAGCGATTCAGTCACATCGTCGATCCCCGCACCGGCCAGCCGGCGCAGTCCGCCACCAGCGTCACCGTTGTTGGCCCCTCCGCAACCATCACCGACGCCTGGGCAACCGCCTTGTCGGTCCTCGGCCCCCAGGAGGGGATCCGTTATCTCCCTCGCGAGAGCCGGCTGGAAGCCCTCTTCTTGACCGGCCCCAACGACACGCCCCACCGACAGCAAACCGCCGGCTTCCAACAATTCATCTCGCATTCGACGGCCAAGAGCCGCTGATTGCCCGCAGATCGCCAAAAACGCCGCAAAAACGCCGGGACAGGCTATGCGTTGAAGCGGAGCGCCCTCCGGACCGCGTTTTCCCGTGTACCCCTAACTTATCCGTGCCATCCATTCCTCCTTCTTTCACATTGACGTCGCCGAGTGCCGCTGCCCCATCCGCTCTTCCTTTTTCGCTTGGCTTCTCGTACGCTCCGCGCCTTGGATTCGTCAAGCCGAACGCCGGGAATGACCGATTCAGATCACGGGTCGGCAGCAGCGTGCCTTGGATTCGGGAGTCGGTCCGCCGGGGCGGGACGGCGATCGACCAAGTGTCAGCTGACAGCGGTAGGAAGAGATTGGGCATCCAGTTCGCAATGGAGATCACGACGATGAAGGTTCGTTGGATGTTACTCCTGGTCGGCACGTGGAGCACGTTGCCAACCACGGTGGCCCTGGCGCAGGACTACACCGATCGAGGGGCCGTCTTAGGAGGTGTCACGGGAGCATTGGCGGGAGCAGGAATCGGCAACCACAACGACGAAACGGCAGCCGGAGCGTTGATTGGCGGTGCCGTGGGCCTCTTGACCGGCTCCGCACTGGGCCATTCGATGGACCGCCGCGCCGCGGATGCGCAGGCCACGCAGCAGTACGCGCAGCAAGTCCGCCAGCAGCAGTTGGCCCGCGCCGTTTCTACGCAAGACGTGGTCCAGCTCACCAAGAATGGCGTCGGCGAAGGCGTGATCATCAACCACATTCGGCAGCATGGGGTCCAGCGTCGGCTGGAGGTGCACGACGTGATCGCGTTGCATCAACAGGGCGTACCCGAATCGGTGATCTCGGCGATGCAGCACGCATCGATCGGCCCCCCGTCTCCGGCTCCTCCACCGGTCGTGCGGCAGCCGGTCGTTGTGGAGGAATTGCACTATGTCGCTCCTGCTCCCTACTGGCGACGCTACGATTTCCATGGCCCGCATTACCGTCGTGTCGGTCCACCGCGTTATCACCGATCCGGTCTCTCGTGGGGTATCTCCGTCCACAACTGATCGCCTTTCAGCGAACCAGTAGCCCGACACCAATCACGGAGAGGATGGCGCCGACGACCGCGCGCGGCGTGACCTTTTCGTGAAACAGCAAAACGGAGAAGGGAAGAATCAGGACCGGCATCGTCGCCACGATCGTCATGACGATTCCGGCGTGACAATGTCGCAGCGCGACCAGGTACAGGACCACGCCGAGATAAGGCCCGACGACCGATCCGCAGCTGATCACCGCCATCACGTGGCGGTTCCGCAAGGCGGCCACGACCGACGCGCCACGGCCGGTCAGGATCACCAGCGGAATGAAACCTGCCACTCCCCCCAGGACACGGATGTAGGTTGCCGCCACCGCGTCGTACTCCCCAATCCCCTGCTGAGCGAGAAGCGACGAAACGGCCTGGATCGCGGCCGCCAGAACGGCGCACGTCACGCCACCCAGCAGGACTCGCGTCGGAGGAAATTCCGCCTTGGAGGGATGTTCGGAAAGGACCCATCCCACGCCGGCCAGCGTGATGGCCATCGCCAGCCAGCAGCGGGCGCTGAGCGGTTGGTGCAGGACCAACCAGGCACCGATGGCGGCCAAGGGTGGGGTTAGGGAGTACAGCAACAACGACAGTCTTGGGCCGATTACCAGAAACGCTTTGAACAGCAGCAGGTCGGCGAGAAAGAACCCCAGGAAGCCGGACAGGCCCAACACCTGCCACTGCTGCCACGTCGCATCCGAGGGCAGCAACAGACCGCGTGCAAATTGGCCGTGCGCGGCGAGCAACCCGATGGCGACCAACAAGCGAACGAAGCTGACGACCAGCGCGCCGACGTGGCGACCGGCTGCCGTCCACGCCACCGCAGACAGCGTCCAGAGCAGGGCCGTTGCCACCGCCGCCAGTTCCCCCGTCTGTAGTCCGATCATGGATCGTTTCGCGCCCCCGCCGCGAGGTGCATCAGCAACAATTCGCGCGCCCGAACCGCCGAGCAACGATCTACGCAGCAGATCACCCTACCCCAGAATGACGTTCGGCGACCGGTCCACGCAAGCGGGCGCAGCCATGTTTGCGGAACATCAGCTGAATTTCGCCACCGCACCTGCTGAACCAGACGACGGCTGGCTATAATGCTTTGCCTCACCGGAAAACCGGTCGAAAATTCAACCCATTCGCTCTCAGCCGGCAGCCGTTCGCGGACCGCGGCGTTCATTCCAGGACGGCGCAAGTTTCCGCCACTGGCTGCACCGCCGGGACTGTGTCGCCGTTTCCAGGAGACCTTGAATCATGTTAAATCCGAAGATCCAAGATGCATTCAATAATCACTTGAACGAGGAGTTCTACTCCGCCTACCTATATCTGTCGATGGCTTCGTACCTTGAAGCGAAGAACCTCTCCGGCATGGCCCAGTGGATGCGACTGCAGTTTCAAGAAGAGCTAAGCCACGGCACGAAATTTATTGACTTCGTCAACGAACGCGGTGGCCGTGTTCTTCTTCAAGAGATCAAGGCACCCAAGACCGAGTGGGACTCACCGTTAAACGCCTTCGAAGAAGCCTACCAGCACGAGTGTGCGATCTCCGGAATGATCAACCGCCTCGTCGACCTGTCCATCGCCGAGAGTGATCATGCGGCCAATTCGTTCCTTCAGTGGTTCGTCAATGAGCAGGTGGAAGAAGAGGCAACCGTGGAAGCCATTGTCGAAAAACTGAAGCTCGTCGGCAACAACGGCGTGGCGCTGTTTATGCTCGACGGCGAGTTGGGCAAGCGAACGGCCGAACCTGCGAGTGGAGACGAGTAGCGGCCGGCGGTGACCAGAGCCGGTCGCTGGTGCGTGTCCCACGGACATCATGTCTTACGAACATGACGGACATGTAGCGTTCGTGGCGACGCCTCTTCCGAGGAGAAAGGGCGACGAGACACTGCGGGGAACGGTTACGCGGCGTAGTGAGAGTCGCCCGCTATTTCATCGCCAGAATCGTCTTCAGGATATTGATGGTGGCTTCTGCCTGGGCGACGCGGGAGCGACTTTGGCCGAGGACGGCTTTCGCGTCACCGTTGACCTGTTCACCAATCGTCTCGAGATACCTGACGATTTCCAGTTTTGCCTCGGCCGCGGCCAACTGCTTCTCGACGATCATCCGGACCACGCGGAGTGTGCTTTCGGCTGCCTGCACGTTCACCTGGGCAATCTGCAATTCCAGATTGGTAATCACGGCGGCGGGACGCAATGACTGCAATGTTTGCACGCTCATCCGCGCAGTTTTCACTTCCCGCATAGCTTCCGAATAGGCGGTCGCGAGCCGAATCAGATCACCGGTCGTCGTCTCGAGTTCATCCAGGGCAACCACATCGGACAACGGTGCGACTTGGGCTTGGACACCGTGCGACCAAGTGGCCGACAAAGCGACCGCCAGGCCCAGGATCAAGACCAACCTCCCGCTGACAAGTGGCAGACGAACTCGGGAGCTTACCGATGACGAGGGGGGGGTGAGAAACTGCATGCTTGGCCTCTCGCAGAAGACGGTTTCCTGATTCACGAAATAGATCTTGCGGTCAACGGGATAAACTATGGACGACGGGGGCGATGGGAGCAAGTGCCGAAACCGAAGTCGGGAGCTCTTCCGCTTGGCGATCAGCCGGCAGCAGCAGCGGCATCGAATCGGAATCGTCTGGCGACTGGTCACTGATCTGGAGCCGTACCGGGGCGACGGAATCGGGCGTTCCACCGAGCAGTTCGCCGACTTCCACCAGGCCCGCTGTCAGACCGGTGCCTGGAACGGACTCTTCCGGGCCCTGGTCGCTGACCTGCAAGAGAACGGGCGGACCGTTCGACGAAGTCAGCGTCATCGCTTCCTCCGGTCGCAGCGAGGGCACCGGCGCATCCGTTCGACCCGGCAGGTCGCCGGACGGCTGATCACTGATCTGCAAACGCACCGGTAGCGGAGATTCTTCGTCTGGACTCGTCATGTCCAACGCCAACGCGTCGGTCGTCCCCAACGACGGCATCACGCCGCAGCAACTGCCGCAGAGCTCCTCCACGACGCATTCCCACTTCGGCACGTATTCGATATAGCTCTTCCACACGAGGCGTTTCCGGTCGCGCATGTGACCCTTGTTCGCGTAGCCAAACAGGTTCGACCAACTCGAAAACAATGGCCCACTTTCGCATCCGCAGGCCGCGCAGTCACCGCCAGCCCCCACTGCGGCGTCGCAAGCGAGCCCCGCATCGCAACCGCTGCCGCCATGGCACGCATCACAACCTCCGGCCAAACAGCCGGCCACACTTAAGGTTTTTGGTGGCTGGCATATCGTCTCGCACTGTTCGTCCCAACAGCCGCTTTCCACAATTTGCGGCACACAAATCGTCCGGCAGACTACTTGCGTCGTACATGTGGTGCCGCACCGGTCACAGCATCCGGCTTCCGCCCAGACGGTACCCAGGAATAGCAGCAGCATGGTTGCCATCGGCAGAATAGAATTACGATTCATCACACTTCTCTCTCCGGGACCGCTCTTGTTCCGTCAAAAGTCGACCTGCAATCGCATCGCCAGGATGTCTCCCTCGGCGTTCGTCGACTCACTGAGCCGGCTGTTGTGGGTAAAGGGATGGATCCAGTTGAACATCATCCGCGTGTTTGGATTCCAGTACCAATTCACGCCCAGGGTCAGATCATTCAATTGCTGGCCTCGCACATCCGTCAGGTCCAGATACGACCACCGAGCTGCCACTTCCCAGGCACCCCAACCTGAGGACGTACCGCGAGGCGTGTGCACGAGCCAGAAGTTCTCCAAGGGCGTCATTCGTTTGAAATCACCCACGCGACGGTCATACCGGCGGTTTTCTCCGGTCAGGAAATAGCTGGCGAAGAAATAGGACCCATAGAAATCGGTGGTCCCTCCGTACAGCTCGTCCAGGCTGGTCCAGATCAGTTCCGACTGCACGGAAAGCGGACCGTGAATCCAGGCAAATTCGCCGTTCAGAATGTGATACTGCTTGGTATTGATGTCGCCGGTCGACACGAGCGAGCGACCGCGATGGATCTCGGGACGAGCCCCGATGTCAATTGGACGATACTCGTCAATCGTCGGCTCGCCGGTTTCGGGATCGACGGGGCTGTCTCGGCGTCGCGGAATCGTGTAGGCGTACCCGAGTCCCAAGTGCATCAGGTAGCGGCCGTCGGACAGCTCATCGTAAAACGGCGTCCCGGTAACGCGACCCACCAGCCGCGTTCCCTGGTTGTCGTCAACAATCGCATGCGCCGCTTCGTTCATCTCGTCGAAGAAGATCCCATACGCCCAATTCATTCGTTGGTTGGGCAGTTGATTGTATGCGGCCACGCCTAACTCACGACCCGGCAGAAAGACGCGCGGCAGCCCCCGTTCCAGGAAGGTGATGAAGTTGCTCGACGTTTGCAGTTCCAGCCCCATCGGGGTAAAGAAGTGGCCGAGTAAAACCGTCCCCAACCAGGGGATGTCGTGCGCACCAAGGTAGGCGTCCTTCACTTCAATCCCGAAGTCTCCCAGGTCCACGACGTCGTTTTCGACGGTTCCGCGCAGGTCAATCTCCGGCGAGAATTCGAATTCCAGTTGATAGAACAGCACTCCATAGCCTTCGCCCGCCACGCCTAACCGCAGACGACGAAACTCGACGTAGTTCGGCAGGCCTCCCATCTCGGTGTCTTCCGCTGGGCGACCTCGATAGTTACCGTCGTTGGCCCAATTCACCCAGTCCAGGTGAAATCGACCGTTGACCTGGATTCCGTCCCCAGGGGCCGACCAGTTTTCATCTGTCTGCTCGACGCCGACTTGCGTCGTCTCGACCATTTCGCGCACTCGTTCGATCGTGCGTCGATTGTCCCGGTTCGGTTCCAGTTCGAGCACTTGTTCGTACAGTCGGTCCGCCAGTTGCGGCTGATGCTGAAGCAACAGTGGAAGCATCGGGTCAACCCCGGTTCCGGCCCCGATCGAGAGGTTCGGCGCGACGGGTAAGGTCACCGGCATCGGGGGCAAGCTCGTGGCGGAGATCGCGGTCGAACCGGGAACCACGGGCGCAGGCTCCGTGGGCTCCGGCAACGTCACGGCGGGGAGCGATTCCGGGGCCCGCGGCCCCGCCGGAAGAGCACTGACCAACCACGGCGTTGGCGCAAATCCCGAATCGGCCAACGGCCGGTGCCCCTGCACCGACGTCTGTTCCACGTCGGGCGCAGCGCAACAGGCGGTGCGGGAGAACGAGCCGCTTCGCCACCCGCCGCGACAATGGGCGCCAAGAACGGCCCCGACGAGCCGGATTCCGAGCGCTGGATGGCGCAGTGCAGCATCCGACACCCGCTGGTCGACCATCGGTTCGGGAGGAACCAGCGGTGGTGCCTCCTCAACAGCAGTCCGCGGGATGGGCGCAACTGCCGCTTCGACCGGATCGGCCCATGCTGTCATCGAATCGGGCATCGGCTGCGGCTGTTGTGCATCGATCATGCCGGTCGCCCAGCAAGACATGACCAAGGCCGCACTCAATCTGATCCGCCAATCCATATTGGCCTCTTCTCACCAAGAAGTCGTTTACGCATCCACCTCCGCTGTATTTGGTGTTGCTTCGTCTGCATCGGATATCCGGATTGCGAGGCTTCATTCAATCCTGACGATTGCGGTGAGTTTGCCGATATTGCGGCCTCTTGCACTCAAGGGCACACCCCGAAACGCCAGTAAGGGAACACGTTCGACCCGTTGGGATGCGTCTCCCTCGCGGACGCTTTTTGAAGTTGCGCGTTTCGACCCATCCCAACCCATCCCATCCCAACCCGAAGCGTAAGCGAGGGGCTGGGGGCTGGGGGTTGGGGGTTGGGGGTTGGGGGTTGGGGGTTGGGGGTTGGGGGTTGGGGGTTGGGGGTTGGGGGTTGGGGGTTGGGGGTTGAGGGTGGCGCACGGCGGTTTGGCAGTTGGGACCGGACCCCTTCGCTGGCGCTTCGGGTTCTTGGCTGTGAGCCGGCACTCGTGTTTTGTCACCACTAGGTATGGGGGCACTACTGGCGCTGCCGGTGAGACGATGGCACACGGTCGGTAGCACCGGCACTGGCATCGCTGGTGGTACCCCATCCCGAAATCAAGCTTTGACACGACACTGGCAAACGGTGCCAGCTGACTGGTTGTTGACGGCAGTGGCAGCAGAGACAATGGCGGTACTCTCCGTCGATGCAGAAACGTGCGGCTGTTGCCTGACCCGTTTTTGATACGACGTTCTCCCCTCGAGCTGCGGAATCGGAACCATGCTGCGCAACGCTTGTCTGCTGCTGATTGTCTGGAATCTGGCATCCCCACCCGCGACGGCCCAGTCGGTGCAGATTTCGAACCGGCCTCCGAAACCGCGGGAGGTCGGCTACCGTCCGGCCGACGGTGCCCACAGTTCCTTGAATCCCCCATCGTTTATCTGGCTGCATGAACCGGAAGCGGATACGTACTCGATCCAATGGGCTCGACAGGAAGACTTCGCCGACGCAACTACGGCGGAAGGTTTTGTCTGGAACACCTACACGCACGATGCGCCGCTCGACCCGGGCACCTACTTCTGGCGGTACCGATTGGCGACCAAAGATGGCCAAACATCCAACTGGAGTGTCACACGCCGGGTCACGGTAACGGCGGACAGCACGCCCTTCCCGATGCCGACGCGCGCCCAACAGCGTTCGCGGATGCCCCAGGGCCACCCGCGACTGTTTCTCCGTCCGGAAGACTTGCCGCGGCTGCGCGAACTGGCGGCGGGTCGCTTGGCCGACGATTTCGACAAGCTCCGCCGGGAAGCGGATCGTATCCTCGAGGCCGGACCAACACCGGAACCGACGGAACGAGGATCCGCGCGTGACAAGGGAGATGTCGAAGCGATCAAGTACTGGTGGCCCAATCGCCAACAGACGGAACGCGCCTGCCAGGAGGCGGAGACGCTGGCCTTCGTCTACCTGATCACGCAAGAACCGCGGTACGGCCAGGCGGCACGTCGGTGGGTATTGCACCTGGCCTCGTGGGATCCGGACGGTCCTACGAATTTTCAACTCAACTGCGAAGCGGCCAAGCCGATGCTCTTCCGGCCGGCTCGGGCGTACGACTGGGCGTATGACATGTTCACGGAGGCGGACCGGGAGACGATCCGGGCGATCACTTCTCGTCGAATCCACGACGCCTGGGAAAGCGGGGAAGTCCGTCGCGGCACGGGCCATCTGAATGCCCCGTACAACAGCCACGGCAATCGCACCTGGCACAAGATCGGCGAAGCTGGAATTGCCTTTCTGGGAGAGATCCCCGAGGCGGAAACCTGGCTCGACTACGCCGTCAACAAGTTTTTTGCCTGCTACCCGGTCTGGTCCGACGAAGATGGCGGCTGGCACGAGGGCGTCAGCTACTGGTCTGGGTACATGGCCAAGGCCGTGTGGTGGCTGCAGGCGATGAACTCCGCGCTGGCTGTGGACGGCCTGCGGAAGCCGTTCTTTGCGCACGTCGGTGACTATCCGCTGTACATCGCGCCTCCCGGTTCCCCGAACAGCGGCTTTGGCGATCAGGCGTATCGCCCCCCGTCCTCCAGCGTGGGTCGCTCGTTGGAGTATTTCGTGCGGATGAAGAGCCAGCAGCCCGATGGCGGGCGGGCGGCCTACTGGCGCTGGTGGGGCGACAGCTGGTCGATGCGCGGACCGGACGGAGTTCTCGGATTCCTGTACGCGGCGAATCTGCCGCCGCTGCCCGCCGCGCGACCTCCGACCGATCTTCCGCCGTCCAAGATCTTTCGCGGAATCGGCGTCGCCAGCTTACATACGACACTGCTGGACAGCCGTGACGACGTGCATTTCCTGTTCAAGTCCAGCCCCTTCGGGACGCAAAGCCACGGCCACAACCCCCACAATACGTTTCAATTGAATGCGTACGGCGAGGCACTGCTGACCACCTGCGTGTATCGCGATCTGCACGGTAGCAAGTTTCATTACCGTTGGGCCCACAGCACGGTCGCTCACAACGGAGTTCTGGTCAACAGCGAGGGGCAGATCCCACATACCCCCGCCCCACATGGAAAGCTTGTCCACACCCAGCTGACCCCGGATTGGGACTACGTTGTGGGAGATGCAACCGCCGCCTATGGAGATCGACTGTTGCGGTATCGCCGGCACGTGCTGCTCCTGAAACCGGACAGGACGACGACCACGGCGAAGTCCACCGCCGCCCCCGTTTGGATTGTGCTGTACGACGACCTGCAAGCGCGTCAGCCGGCCACGTTCCAATTCCTGTTGCACGGGTTAAGTTCCTTTCAAGTCGACGCAACTCGCGCGCGACTTCGTCTGCAACGTCCCGAGGCGGGAGCCGACGTGCAGTACCTTGCAGCGGTTCCCCTCACGTTTCGACAGTGGGATGGCTACGACCCACCGCCGACGCGTAACTTTCCCAACCAGTGGCACGTGGAAGCGGCGACGCTCGATCCGCAGCAGGAGGTCGCCGTGTTCACGGTGATCGCGCCGTTTCGCGGCAGCCAACCTCGGGAATGGTCGGCGGAACGGGTCGAAACCGAAGCAACGCGCGGCGTGCGAATCGTCGAAGATTCGGGCACGACCACGGTGGAGTTTCCCCGACCCGAATCGACTGCCGAAGTGCGTGTGGTCCGGACGCCGTAATCCGGATGATTCCTTCTCGGGGGAACGTTGGCCCACGGCGACAGCGCGTAGCACCACCCTGTGCGTCTTGTCGCCCTCGCTGCTCGGAAGAAACATCGCCCCGAACGCTACACGTCCGAGCGACACGCTCTAGGGTTTCGGCGGTGTCGATTCGGTCGTCGTTTCCTGGGAAGGAACCAGTTCTTTGGTCTTTTTGTCCCAACGAACCGTTCGCACGTGAAGACGATGTTGTCCGTGGCAGTCGGTACAGACGATCTGAGACACGTCCTGTTTTTCCGGACACCGCTGCTGCCAGCGGGTGAGGACTTCGGTGGCGGCGACGTCATGCGAGTCGTGACATTCTTGGCAGGCTTCACCGATCGCCTCCAACGGATAGAGCACGTCGGGAGGCGTAATGTTGTTCTCATCATTCCGATGCGCGAAAGACGCCCCGTGGCAATCCACGCATCCGATCTGCTCGGCGGCGTGAATTCGCGCTAACGGCTCCCGCTCGTAATTTCCATGACAAACGAAGCAAGCCGCATTCAGCGCAAACTGTGCCGCGCAGTTCGGCATCTTCCTCGTCGGATGCATCCGAAAGCAACAGCGGCGATTCCTTGTCGACCACCAGGGGCGGCAATTTCGGCGCGGCCGTATCTGGGGACGGTGCAGTGGACTCGGCGCCGAGTGCAGTCATTGTCTCCGGCGTCGGCCAGGAAATCGCCAGCGATCCCAGGATGACCGCTCCCACGAACAAGGCAACGCCGCATGGCTTTCCGTATCGCACGTGGATTCCTGGTGTCATCGCGTGTGTCCTCGTGTTCGGCAGCGGTCTGCCGCAGACAATCGACGAAAGGGGGCTCCGCCACCAGGCACGCCGCGGAGATCGTAGCAAAGGGAGGCGTTCTCGGCAGCGACCGGACAGGGCGATATTTCCCGACGGTGATCGGGTCCTATCCTACCGGATCCCTGAGGGAATCGCACGATCCGTTCAATGATCGCCGACGAATTCCTGGGTGTTGACCAGAGCCCAGACGAGCCCTTCGATGCCCTGGCGGCGATCATCCTTTATCGACTGACAGTACTTCCGTGCCCATTGAACTTCGTCGCCACGAGGTGCCCGGCCGAGCACACACCGGAACACATGCTCCACAATCTGCTCGGGAGACAGTTTGCTGGCGGCCCAGTCTTCGATGATCTGTTGCTGGCAGGAGCTTAGTCGCTGGCCGGTGGCGATCAACGACGACAGAGCACGTGTCGAATCGGACTCGTGATCTTCCGAATTCACGGCGGAAGCAACGCGAGCGGCCACAATATCATCGGACCGTTGCTCGGCCGCGTCCCGGGAGGCGTCCACGGGAATCTGGACCAGTTGCACCAGCGCATCAAGAGGATCGGAAAAGAAAACGGGGCGATAGTACATCCGGCTGAACAGCGGTATGGAACCGGCGGATGGCACATCGCGCACATTGGCCTCGGTAATCACATGGGACCGAGTGAACGGGTCGCTGAGCAAAATCCAGCGTGTCAATTGGTGCACGTCCCAGCCCGACGACACAAACTCCTCGGCCAGCTCATCTAGCAGTTCGGAGTGTACCTCGAAACCCTGCCGCCCCAGGTCGTCGACCGGCATCGTCAAGCCATATCGGAAGAGTTGCAACCACAATCGATTCACGAACGCCCGCGCCAACTGTTCCGAGTCGAGCAGTTGCCGCGCGAGATCCCGGCGATAGACCCGATCCTGCACACGACCGTTGGAGCGGATCGGCTCGTTACCGGGAAAGGCCGGGGCCACGCGCTGCCAGCTTCCATCGGGTTGTTGGTAGCCGACCGTGCCGGCGACGCGCACTCCCTCGACCAGATCGCCGTTGAAATCTTGGTCGGTCAACCGGAAACGTCCCGGCCCCAGCGACTGGACGTGTGTCTGACGAAAGAATGCCGCGAACTGCCAGAAGTCTTCCTGCCGCAGACCACTTTGCGGATCATCATGGCATTGTGCACACTGCGCCGTCGCCCCAGCAACACGCGACAAATCTCGACCGTCGGCCGCGCTCCCGAGGCATCGGTGAGGGCGAGCAGATAATTTGTTGCCCCGTGATAATCCTTTTCGTTCACGGAATTGGAGCCTTTGGCGGTCAGCAGCTCGAGAACGATCTGATCGAAGCCCTGGTTGCGGAGCAGCGCCGCTCGCAGATAACGCTCCAAACCGCTGCGCAACGAAGCCGCCGACGGTGTATCGTCCCGCGTGGAACGGAGCAGTTGTGACGCGTAAATCTCGCTCCAGTGCTGTGCTGATTCCGCTCGATGCTCCGGCTCCGCATAGAGGTGGTCGATCAACGCTTCTCGACGACGCTCTGGCCGCGTCTCGTCAAACTCCGCCAACTCAGCGGCGCTCGGTTTCCGTCCCAGCACATTCTCGTAGACCCGTACACACCATTCGGAATCGGCGATCGCGGGAGAAGGTTCGACGCGCGCCTGTTCCCAAGCGTGATGTAAATACTGATCGATCCGTTCCACCACAGTCAGCCGTTCGCGATCCCACTCCGCCGCGTGCTCGGGCATGAGCTGGTTCATCGCGTCGCTCGCATCGGCCAGCTGCGTCGCCTCCCCATCCTCTTCCAGCTCGGGAGAAACCGCAGCCGCCGGCGACGGCTCCACGGCCGGCGGTTCGTTGCCGGATGTCGGATCCGAGCTCGACTCGGATGTCGCTGTCGACGCTGCCGTCTCGGCGTTCGCGTCGTCAGTCGACGAGCGTGCCACGGTCACGTCGCTCCCATCGTTCGCTCGCCACCCGATCACGTGCTGCAGCGCCGCCAGTGCCAGCACGACGCCCGCCATCAGGACGACGGATTGGGCGACGAGCCAAGTGAGCCGACGAAATCGGCGCTGCCGAACTCGACGACCACCTGCTTCGGAGCGAAACACGAGTTCGACGCCATCACCATTCCCAGATTCTTGCACCGGCGGCGCCACCAACCCGGGTAAGTTCGGCGGACGCGCCGGCTGTGCCGTAACCCGACCGACCGGCTCGGATCGCAGCAGAATTCGTTCGCGCAAGTCCGGCGGTCGAGTGCCTCCCAACACTTCATCCAACAACGATTCGATGAGCGGATCGTTGGCAGGTCGAGCCGGCTTGCGACGCGAGGCTCTCATGTGAGTTTATCCTCGATACAGACCCGTAACTGTTTCTTGGCTCGTTGCATCAGGTTCTTGGCACCGTGTTCGGTGATTTCCAACGCCGCCGCGATTTCCAAACGTGAAGACCGATCGCGGAATCGCATCTCCAGGGCCATGCGAGCACGATCCGTCAATCGGTCCAGGCAGCTTCGTAACGCCTCCAGCATTGCTTCCCCCTGGTCATCGGAGACCAGGCGCGTCCATGCTTGGTCAATCTCTTCAATCTGCTCCACCAGGATCATGCGCCCCGACCGCCGACGGGCGCTGATGAACCGGTTGTACGCCACCCTCCGAAGATAGGCGGCAGTGGCCGCAGCGTTGTAATCATGGAACGGACGCTGCAAGACGGCCAGGAAGGTCTCCTGGGTCAGATCGTCCGCCTCCGCCACCTCGCAACCGAGCGCTCGCGGGTCAGCGCCAGATCCCGGACTGATGGTCCTCGATCAGTTGCTCGGCGGAAAAACCACCGGCCGTCTGACGGGGTGAAGGATCACGGATCGTGGACATAGGACAAGCGTACGGGTCTGGGGAAAGTACTCAGACCTTGCCGTGGGAGCGGTAAGCCCGGGGACGCCTCCGGCCGCCGCGGAATGGAATCCACGTCACGCGGACGGTTCTGATCGACAAGCGGCCATCCTCGAGCGGGGTTGGCCCGGACGAGACGTCCTCCATTGTAACGAAAGGGGCCCCGCAAGTGACACCTTTCGTTCACGAATCAGGAGAACAACTCGCGAATGAGTTTGCCGCCATTGGCGATTTTCATGGGGCGCCCGCTCCGGCTGGTGAAGGTGGTTTCCAGCGGAATCCCCAGCGCCTGACAGACGGTGGCCATCAGGTCCTGCGAGGTGTACGGTTCGGTCTCGACGCGGGTTCCATCGGCATTCGTTTCCCCCACCGCGATGCCGCCTTGCAGGCCACCGCCCCCCAACACGACGCTCCAGGCCCGCGCCCAATGGTCGCGTCCCGCGTTGCCGTTGATCCGCGGCGTGCGGCTGAACTCCCCCATCCATACCACGACAGTGTCCTGCAAACGCCCGCGCTGATCCAGATCCTCCAGCAGGGCGCTCATCGCCTGGTCCAGCACCGGCAGCTTGTCATTCTGCAGCGCGGGAAAGATGTTGCTGTGATGATCCCATCCGCCCAGATCCACTTCCACGAACGGCACGCCGGCTTCCACTAGTCGCCGCGCCATGAGACACCCCCGGCCAAAGTTATTCATCCCATAGCGTTCCTGTGCGGCGGTAGGTTCCGATCGCACTTGAAAAGCATTCAGCTGCTGACTGGTCATCAGACGAACGGTCTCGTCCAGCACCTTCGCGTGATCGCGGGCCGCCACCCCGCGCTGCTGATCGACGAAGCCCTGCTCGAGCCACTGCAGTGCAGCGCGCCGGCGATTCCATCGCTCCGCATCGACGCTCAATTTCAGATTGCGGATTCTGCCGTCGGAATTGACCACGAACGGTGCCCAGGCCATCCCGAGAAACCCGGGGCCGACACTGCCGCCGCCCACGGAAACGAAGGGCGGCAACTCCACCTCGGGCCGCTCATCGGACAGTTGATGCGCAATGACCGATCCATAGCCCGGATGCTCGACGCTCGGGTTCGGGACAAACCCGGTGTGCATGTAATACCGCGCTCGACCATGATCGGCCTCCTGCGTGCTCATCGAACGGACAATCGCCAACTGGTGCATCTGCTGGGCCAGTCGCGGCAGATGTTCGCAGATCATTACGTCGCCGGAGGTCGCGATCGGGCGGAACGGTCCTCCCGTGGCGGCACCAGGCTTGAGATCCCACAGATCCAGCGTCGACGGTCCGCCACCCATCCACAACAGAATGGCTGCCTTCTGCCGACGCTGCAATTCATCCGCGCAACTGCAGACTGTGCGTCAGGGAAAACGCCGGCAGGGTCATCGCGGACGCGCCCGCAAGATGCTGCAGGAAATGTCGTCGATTCATGCCCGCAGGCCGAAGCAAGTTCGTTGGATCATTGTCACAGCGCACGCGTAAATCCTCCCGGCCAACCATCCATCGATTCCCCCGATGGATCAGCGGATCAAAATGAATTCATTGCTGTTTAGCAGTGCCCACCACAGGTCCTGCAATACCTGCTCGGCAGGCGAAGAACCGGCCAGAACACGCTGGATCCCCTGCAACTCCTGGCGAGTGGGACTCCGCGCCAAGGCGACCTGAAACATCTCTCCCACGATGTCGGCCGGTCGACGGCGATCGGAAACGAGCCCCGCCAGGTATCCGCCCTCCGTTAAGCGAGTCGCTTGCTTCATGAGTTCGCCGTTGAACATCATCAAGGTTTGGGTGATCGTGCCATTGAATGTCGTCGCATCATCCCCCTCGTCGGTTCCCAGCACGAGCGTGAACTGGCGGAGCCACCGCTCGCGCTGCCGCTCACGCTGCTCCGTCCGCTCCGGATCGGGAGGCGTCTCGCCCCGGCCCACCAGCACCAACGATTCATACAACTGCTCTGGCGTCATCTGCCGCAAATAAAACCGGCTGAATCGCGGTGGCTGCCCCGAAGAAGGGTCGTCCGCTAGATTGCCCTGCCGCGCCTGACTGGACAGCCCATACGGCTCGCTCAACATGATCCACTGCATCAATTGCTTCAAATCGAAGCTGTTCTCTGCGAGTTCCGTCGACAGGTGATCGAACAATTCCGGGTAAACCGGCGGATTGTGCGGCCCCATGTCGTCCACCGGGTCCGTGAAACCGTGACCGAGGAAGTGGGCCCATAGGCGATTCACGATCGCGCGCGGCAACTGCTCCGACCGGACGATCAGTCGAGCTAATTCGTCGCGACGGTTCACATCCTCCAGATAACCGCTGGTGCCAATGGCCGTCCCGTCAACAAATACTGGAAAGGCTGCCTCCAGTCGCCCGTTGCGCAACTCGTAATATACGCGGGCCGTCTCGGCCTCCGGCGGTCGATCCTCACCAGCAAAATCCTGGTTGGCCAGTTCGACAAATCGAATGTCCCGACTGCCCGGCTCGAACCGTCGCAGCGCAACCGTCTGGCGAAAGAAAGAATTCAGCCCCCAAAACTGGCTTTGCTTCCAGTCGTTGAAGGGGTGATTATGGCACTGAGTACATTGCACTTGCAGGCCGAGAAACAGACGCGCCGTTTGCGCCGTGGCCTGCGTTGCCTGGTCGTCCAGCTTGCCCACCAGGAAATTGACCGCCCCGTTGAATCCGGCGCAGTCCGGGCGACTGCCGCCGGTGGCTGACACAAGTTCGTGCACCAGTCGATCGTATGACTTGTTTTGCCGAAACGACGTTTCCAGGTACTGGTGCAGGCCCGCCCGGTCGACGAGCGAATTACGGTCCTGACTGCCGGGGCGCCCGATGAGCATCGTGGTCCACAATGATGCCCAATGGCTGGCGTATTCGAAACGGTACTCGTCCCCGTACAAGAGCGCATCAATCAATCGCTGCTTCTTGCCCGAACGGCGATCTGCTTCATAGCGTAGCAACTCCGCCCGTGTCGGGATCCGACCCACCAGATCCAAGAACGCGCGGCGACAGAACGCACCGTCCCTCGCTTCCGCCGACGCCGCCAGGCCACCCTCCTGCCACCCGCGGCGAATCGCCTCATTGATCGCCGCCACCACAGAAGGCACCGCGGGCCCGGCCGGCGACGCGCTGACCCCCACGCTCGGTGGCGACAGGATCGAGGCCAACGCCGCGACAACTTGGACACGAGCGTAGTGAGATATTCTCAGACCGTGCATCAGTCCGAACCAAGCGAATAGAACGTAGGAATGTGTGTCAAGAAGAAAAGACAAGGCGCGGACGAATGCCGCCGGCGCGGGGTCGGAAATCGGCCCCTACGCAAACGCTAAACGCCAAGGACACCCGCGATGTACTCAGCCGATATTCTCGCCAGCAGCTCATCCCCATGGGCAACAACCGACGCGGGCAACTGCAGCAAAATGAAACAGTTTGATGACAGGTGTACTATTTTGCGTCACTCAAAATGAAACAGGCGGACTGGCCTTGGAATGACCAGCCCGCCTTGTAATCGCGGATTCCGGTGTGTGATTCGGTCAAGCGGTCTGCATTCTCTGTCCCAAGTTGCCTCTTCGCATCCCGAAAATCTTGGCCGCACGCATCGTCTTTCCGCGTGAATTCAGAGACCTCTTCAGTACCGACCCCGATCTGTTGCCTCTTCTCGGCTCCGGCCCCCGTGTCCTCTGAATCACCTCAACTCTGTCCCAGTAAATATAGCAAACGTTGTGCCAATCTCTTCGAGATAATTTCCATGCTTGGATTTCGCATGGAGCGGACGCGGGAAAACGCCCTGTGAAAGATGGATGGCTCTGACGAACATGGCGCGAGCAAATAGGAACGCGGAAAGCGGGCGGAAGACGCGGATCAACGCGGATCGATGGCAGCCCCGGACCTGGTGCCCTCGATCGGTGACCACACTGCCGCGCAAGGCAAACGACCTACGCCGGGACACGCGATGCGCACCGGTTCGCAAGGCGCCGGTTCTGCTCCGACCCGCATGGATCCGCGGCATCCGCCTTCACAGCGTCCTCCATTTCTGCCGCCGGCGCCCACGACTCGGCGACCTTGCGATTCAAGGAGCGGCAGCATCGAACCGAGAGGCGGGCGTCCCAAACGAGACCCGGCTCGGCGATGCGTTTGTCAACTCAGCGTTTTGACCGCTGCCAGTACCGCATGCTGATTCGCAGCCCATTGACGACCAAGAGCAGGAGGACGGGCAGAACCAACACGAAGAGCAGGAAGAGGGCGCGAGCGGACGTGCCGGCGGAGAGAGCCTGCACGAGATAGCGTCCGGCGGAGGCCGCGAGGCAGCAGACGAGGATCACGAGCATCAGGGATCCCAGGCCAAAGCGCGGCTGCCAGGGCGACGAGGAAGAGTCAGGAGTCACGATTTTCTCAATTCTTCCGATTATTCCGCCGATGGAACCTTTGACAACGGGCGCAGGCTGCTACCGGCCTGCGGGGGGACCAATCGACCGAAAACCGTGATGGACGGAACCATGAAACGTGCAAGCCTGGCGACTTTCCTCCTCCTGACTGCGTCGATGACGCTTGGCTGCCATAGTCCTCGACTGGGCTCGCTGGGGGCCAGCTATCCGGCGGAGAGTTACGCCGCTGAGGAACTAGCTTGTTCGGACGGCTCCTGTTACGTGGGGCAATGTCCTGACGCTTCGGCCGGTGCTCCAGGCCAGCAAGTCATTGCGGATGCCAGTGCCGGCGTGGGTGCCGCGGCCAACTATCAGGTCAACGGCGGACAAGGCGGCCCTCTGGCCGATTATCACAATCGCCATTACCGGGGCCCGCAGTCTCACTTGGGAGCGATGCCCGGCCCGGCGATGGGCCCACCGCAGCCGACGGTCACGTATCCATACTACACCGTCCGGGGACCGCGCGACTACTTTCTGGACAATCCGCCGACGATCGGTCGTTAGTCGTCTTTCAGCCGGCGAAGCGTCCGACGACGAGTGTGATATTCTGCCCGCCGAAGCCGAAGCTGTTATTCAGGACGATCTGGCAGGGTGCAGGGCGGGCTTCGTTGGGCACGTAGTCCAGGTCGCAGGCCGGGTCCGGATTCTCGTAGTTGATGGTCGGCGGCAGAACCTGATCACGAATCGTCAGCAGGCAGACGATCAACTCGGTCACGCCGGCCGCCGCGATCAGGTGCCCCATCATGCTCTTGGTGCTGGAGACGGGTGTCTGGTCGGCGCGGTCGCCGAACACACCGCGGCAAGCGAGCGATTCGACTCGGTCATTCACCGAGGTGCTGGTGCCATGGGCGTTTACGTAGTGCACTTGATCCGGTGACATCCCCGCATCCTGCAGGGCCATCTTCATACAGGCGATGGCTCCGCGTCCTTTCGGGTGAATATCGGTAATGCGATAGGCGTCGGCAGTGGTGCCGTATCCGAGCAACTCACCCAGAATCGGCGCATTTCGTCGCCGTGCGTGCTCGAGCTCTTCGAGCACGACCATCGCCGCTCCCTCGCCCAACACAAATCCATCTCGCAGTCGATCGAAAGGACGCGAGGCGGCTTGCGGCGGATCGTTCTTGGTCGAGAGGGCGGTCAGCAGGTTGAAGCCGGTAACGCCAAAGGGATGGATCATGCTGTGCGAACCGCCGGCCAGCATCAGATCCACGTCACCGCGGCGGATCATCTCGGTTGCCTCGCCAATCGCCTGACTACTGGCCGCACAGGCCGTCAGGCAATTCGAGTTGGGGCCCTGCGCGTTGAACATCCCGGCCAGGTATCCGGCGGGCATGTTCGGCTCTTGCTCCAACTCCGCCGTCGGATTGAGTGTCTCCAACCCGACCTGGATGAAACGATCCAGATTCAGGCCATCATCATCGAGCCCGCGGGTGATCATTTGGGTGAACGAAAGAAAGTCCTGATTCCCTTCGCCGCAGCCGAGGTAAACGCCGAAGCGCGTCGGATCGAACTGCTGGTCGAGGCATCCGGAAGCATCAATCGCCTGCCGTGCCGCCCCGGCGGCGAAGCGTGTGTGGCGGGCGCGATACTGCCATCGCTTCGGATCCTCCCCGATCCGCGTGATATCCCAATCCTTGATTTCGGCGGCAATCTGCGTGGGAAACCGGCTGGCATCGAAGATCGTGATGTAATCGACCCCGGAGCGTCCTTCTTTCAGGCCGGCCCACATCGTTTCGACATCATTCCCCATCGGGTTGATGCAGCCCATTCCGGTAATGACAACGCGTCGTCTCATCATAGCGATCGACTCTCTCCCCACACGGGCCTGAGGGATCCGCTGCGAAACTTCGGCCGGTCATCGGGTCGTTCACGATCCGAGCGATGCGCGTTCGGCCGCCAGCAGATGTTCGGGGACGCGCAGCGGACGCCCCTCATCGTCCAAGCCGACATCATACAACCTGTAGACGCGAAGCATGCGCAGCAATCCGACCGGCTCAAAAAAATCATGGTCGATCATCGCTCGACTGACCTGTGCAAAGGTCAACTCCGCTTCCACGAGTCGCCGGTCCGCCTGGTGGCAAGTCGCTCGGACAAACCCCCCGTCCGATTGCTGGCTTTCTACCTCGACGCGGTACATCAGCTGGTCTCCCGGCCGACCGTAATCCGCGATCTGACAGCGGGAAACCTTTGCCAGTACGAAGTTGCTGCGGAACTCGGTCACTTCGGAGATCAGGAGTCCGCCCATCTGGGCGAAGCCTTCGAGCACGAAGACCGGGGAGAGCACCGGGTAATTGGGGAAATACCCGTCCACGTAGTCCGCGTTGACGGTAACCGTCTTGACGGCCTCCGCCGACTGCCCATGTTGGAAGGCGGTAAATCGGTCGATCCAAAACCAGCGCACGGTGGTGCCCAACAGCCAAGGGGAAGGAAAGGCGGAAACAACCGGGCTTTCCAGGGCTCCGCTTGCGGAGCGCCTGGGTGATCGCCGTGCTCCCGGGGAAACGACTAGGAGCTGGCGCCCACTTTGCTGCAGATGTAACGGCACATGTCGTTCACCGTCAGCAAGTTTCCGAATTCTTGCACCAGCGGATTCTGTTCAAAACTGGTGAGATCGGCAAACGGCATTCGTTTTCGCAACTCAGCTACCCCGTTGTCGGTGACCTTTCCGTTTTGGACATACTCCGCGTTGGTGAGGATGTCCTCGGGAAAGAGTTCCGCGCGGGGGATCTCAATGTCGAACGCCTTTTCCAAGCGGAAGACGATGTCCAGGAAATCAATCGACTCGGCACCTAAATCCCCGACCAGCGTCGCGTCGGGAGTGACTTCATCCTCCTCGACACCCAGCGCGTCCACCAGAGCCGTCTGAATCTTTTCGAAAACCTCTTGCTGTGTTGGCATTTCAATCGCTCTCCCAACTTGTCAAACCGACTTGTCCAATTCGGAAACCATGGCGCAACCGATCATCCCAACCGGTCGCCGGCCGAGTCCTACGTCTTCGTTTCGGATTTCCACGCGGGATAAAGTAACCGGAATTTATCCCGCATCTCTTTGTTGATAAATGCATCGTTGACAGCGTCGCTGAGCACATTCATCGGCCAGGCAATAACGAGCCAGCACCAATCGGCCGCGAACCGCCACACTTGTTCCCACATCGCCGTGACAGTTCAGTTTGGTCGAGTGGTCATCCTCCTTCATCACTTCGGCGTGCAGTACGAGCGTCTCACCCGGCTCCACAAAATCAGTGAACTTCACATTGTTCGCGTCTGACATGCGTATCACGCTGTGCTGGAACTGGTGACTGGCACGGACCAGCCACGCCGCCGCCTGGTACATCGCCTCCAACATCAGGACACCGGGCATGACGGGGAAGCGGGGAAAGTGGTCCTGCAGGTACTCCTCCGCCATCGAGAGGCTCTTGATCGCCGTAATGCTATGTCCCGGATGGAGCTCGGTGATCCGGTCGATCAGATCCATTCGCATGCGGTTATGCTCAGCGACATCTGCGTGATTCTTGATGGCCCCCGCGTCCGGGGGCTCGGAGTACGGAACCGGGCAGTATAGCGATGCACGGAAATTCACTCAACCGGCGTAGACCGCCTGATCGGCGCCGTTTGACCGCGGCGACCCGTTCGTGCAACTCGTGCCGGGAGAGGCTTGGGTCCGCAGGCGCGACGGGCGGGCCGGCGATTCCGGCCATCTGGCCAAGGCCCGGCCCCGTGCTGGACGAGTCCGGCGGGGCGGGATGGACCTTGGCACGCTGGCCCAACGATCTGCTACATTGCCTGTATGCGTAAAGGAATTGCCGTGTCGCCGGGCGTGGCCGTGGGCGCGGCGTATTGTATCCACGAGATCTTCGTGAACCCCAAATCGAAGCGTTTGGCGGACCGTGAGATTACCGCCGAGCTCGCGCGGTACGAGGCGGCCCGCGACCAGGTCAGCCATTCGCTGCACGCGTTGCAGCAAAAGGTCGAGCGGCAGGTGAGCCGGGAGGCCGGGGCGATTTTTGGGGTGCACGAAGCGATCTTGCGGGACGTGGCCTTCACCAGCAAGGTTCGTAGCTGGATCGTCAATGAGCGGATGACGGCCCAGGCGGCCTTGCACCGCCTGCTGGAAGAATACACGGCCCTCTTTTCTCGCACACATGACGAATACCTGAAGGAGCGGTTGGCGGATGTGCGTGACGTGGTCGTTCGCCTGAGCACCTTTCTCTCGGACGTTCTGCAGCAGACATCGAAACAGCTTCTGTCCGGGCCGCTGATCGTGGTCGCCGACGAGCTCCTGCCGTCGCACGCGGTCGGCCTGGGCGAGATGGAGGTCCAGGGGATCGTCACCCAGCGGGGTAGCCAGACGAGCCATGCGGCGATCATCGCGCGCAGTCGGGGGATTCCCGCCGTGGCGGGAGTCAGCGGAATTCTGCGGCAAGTGAAGACGGGCGACACGCTCGTCGTCGACGGTCGCGACGGGCACGTCGCCATCAATCCCGACGCGGAGGCGTTATCGGCCTACCTGAAACTGGAACGAGAGTTCTTCTACCTTCAGGACCAACTGGCCGAAAACCGAGACCAACCGGCGCTAACCGCGGATGGAACCCCGATCAGCCTGATGGCGAACATCAACGGGGTGGCCGACGCACGCTCGGCTACCGCGATGGGGGCCTGCGGAGTGGGCTTGTTTCGCACCGAGTACCTGTATCTGACGCATCGAGACATCCCGGACGAACAGGAACAGTTGGACGTGTATCGACAGATCATTCAGGAGAGTCCGGAACACCGCGTCACGATCCGCACACTGGACATCGGTGGAGACAAGACGGTCCCCTACCTGGGGCACACGCATCAGGAGGCAAACCCGTTCCTTGGTTGGCGGAGCATCCGCCTGTCCTTCGAGCACCCGGAATTCTTCATGACGCAGATCCGGGCGGTGTTGCGCGCAGCAGCCGACTTGCCGAAGGAGCAGGGCGAAGTCCGCCTGCTCTTTCCGATGATCACCACCTTGGAGGAAATGCGACGTGTGCGGACCCTGGTGCGTCGGACGGAGCGACAACTGCAGCGGGAAGGCAAACCGGTCGGCCGCGTCCCGATCGGAATGATGCTCGAGGTCCCCGCCGCCGCCGTGGCACTCGATCTGATCATGGAGGTCGTGGACTTCGTTTCGATCGGATCGAACGACCTGATTCAGTACCTGATGGCAGCGGATCGAGACAACCCGAAGGTCAACCACCTCTGTCAGCCACTCAGCCCCGCGGTCCTGCGGATGCTGAACCACGTGGTGCACTCCTGCAACCAAGCCGGCACACCGGTCACGCTCTGCGGCGAAATGGCGGGCCAGCCCCGCGCCTTCGCTTTGTTGCTGGGAATGGGGCTCCGAAATTTCAGCATGAGCCCGGCGTTTGTCCCGCGCATGAAGCAGTTGGCCAGCAAAATGGCGGTGGCCGACGCCGAACAGATGCTGCAACGTGTGCTGGAACTGAAGACGGCCGCCGAGGTGGGACGCTACATGACGAAACAGATGCGCCGCCTGCTGCCCGAATTCGCGATTCTGGACAGCATTTGAGCGATCCGGTGAGCGGGCTTCAGTCAAGCAGACCGAACTTCTTCATTTTGTTGTACAGCGTCACCCGGCTAATCCCCAATTCGGCCGCGGTCTCCTTCCGATGCTGCCGGTTGCGCTGCAGCGAGTGCTCGATGATCTTCTGTTCCAGCAAATCCACTCGCGCGGCCAGCGTGCGGGAATGGCCGTTGTTCTGTTCGACAATTCGCTCCACAAGCTGTTCCAGTTCATTTCTTTGCCCGTTGGCCGCCGATTGATCGCCGGCCTCCACAGTACAGGCTTCTTCCACTCCCCCAGCGGGCGTAACCAGCGCGGCCATTCGCTCCGACGGCAGAAAGCGACTGACGTCGTCCAGCGAATCGCACATTACTACCTGTCGACCACCCAAGTACTGGCAGAGGACATCCACATCGTTCTCGTCACAGTTGATCACTAGGAACTTCTGGTTCATCGTTTGGTACCGCGACCCATTTTGTTCGGAACGCTGCTCTGATTTGCTGACTCCCTGTTTCTTGCAGACGTCACCGGAAAACATACACGAGGGGCAAGTCATTCCTGACGACTCGCCCACGACACACAGTTGGTCCGAACACCGCCCAGAACGGGCCGAGAGTCGGGCCACGACCTGACGTCAGGTCCCTTAACAACGAGACTAATCAGACAAGTCGCGTCAACAAGCGTGAATTCCGCAGATCGCCGGTGAAGCGTAGCGAAATGGACCGAATTTTCCGCGCAAGACGGACCCAACCACCGCCAGGGAGGGGTAGGAAGAGCGCCAGACTCGCGGCCATCACCGGTTTCAAGAGAAGCGGTAGCGCACAACGCACCAGAGCGCTCGCACCGCGTCTCGAAGGCGGATTTTCTTCCCTTCGGCATAGCTGCGCGGTGTGTAAGAGATCGGTAGTTCGTAGAAGCGCACACCGGGGATGCGGGCTAACCGGGCGGTCAGCTCCAACTCGACGCCAAACCCGTCCTCGCGCAACTGCGGAATGATCTGGTCCAGCAGTTCCCGTCGCGCCAGCTTGTAACAGGTTTCGACGTCGGTCAACTTCAGATTCGTGAACATGTTGGACAACCAGGTCACGACCCGATTTGCCGTGTGATGCCAGTACCGGGAAACCGGACGATCGTTGGAACTGAAACGACTGCCGTACACCACATCCGCGCGATCCTCCAACAAGGGCGCAACAACAACGGATAGTCGCTCGGATCGTACTCCAAATCGGCATCCTGAATGATCACCGCTGTACCGGTTGCGTGAGTCAATCCGGTTCGCAAAGCGGCGCCTTTGCCGCGATTCTGCGGATGGTAAACGATCTTCAGGTTCGCCCGATCACGCAACGACTGCAGAATCTCGCGCGTTCCATCCGTACTCGCATCATCGACGACAATCAGCTCGCACGGCACATCCACATTCTGCACACGACGAATCAGCTTCTCGATCGTGGCTCGTTCATTGAACACGGGAATCAGCACCGACAAGATGAATCCTTCCGGCCACTGGTAGATCCCCAACCGCCGGCAGACGGCCGGTGTGAGCAACTCATACAAGAGTTCCACAACCCGGTCGCGCTCACCCACTTGGTCCTCATTCGTTCGCCCCATTTGGCTTTCGCCTGGCGCCGGTTGCGCGCCATCGCCGAAACGATCTCATCTCGCGACGTAGCCTCGCCGTTCACCATCCGATCGAGCGTCTCCCGCAGCTGCACTCGCGTGTTGTCATTGGTCGCTATTTCGTTGGGGTCGAATTCGGCTGGTTCTGGCACCGCGCTGTTCTCCCACGTGATCCGAGTTCTCTCGCCGCGTTCCACCCCACCGCGGCTGCCCCGCAAGTCGGCTCGCTCCGTCACCCTTCGCAGAAAGCCCCGACAGGATGGCTTGGTCACTTGCTTCGCCGCAGCCGAGAATTCGGGGGCCGCCGGCTCGTGCCTGTGTGCTGCTCGACCAATCCGGCAAGACGCCCAGGCAGAATCCTCCCGACGCTATCCAAAAACTCCATCCTGACGCAGGCCTTAGTCTACGTGGTCGTTCGCCTCCTTACCACTGTCCGATCACCGAGTACTTTCACGCGTACTTCCACAAGAAGTGCGGCTTCTCTCCCGCGCAGTTCGAGTTCCTGCGGCACTTCGGTATCCGTGCGGCGCAGATCGACAAAAATCTCCTGCTGACACACTGCGCAAAGGGCGGCGTGGGACCTGATACCTCCGCGAAAGCACTGGTCATCGTGAGCCTGTCGCACAAAGTGACATACTGTTGTCATACTTGAATTTCTACTGCGCACAACGGACGGTTACGACGCAACACATCCGAGGAACGAAACGAGTGTGCAACGGCTCCTCTGCCGCCAATCCCGGATGAATGAAAAAACTTTTTTCAAGTCGGTTGACAAGAAAACTGTCGTACGCACAATGGCGAAATCGTAACGCTTGTAGAACTTTGCCCATCCCGTTCGCCGACTCCTCGGTGAACACGACATAGCGCCTGGACAAGCTCCACCTGCTTAGTGCGTTTCGCGACGGAGTTGGTGGTTCATCGACAGACTGCCGGTGGAGTTCTCTGCAAACAGAATGTCTGCAACTCGAGGAAGACGCGCAACGCCAACGTAGATTCCGATTCACGCGGGAGGGTGGCGACCGACGGACCCGACAGCCAGCCGTGGACTATGGTTTTGCCGAGTCCGTGAGCAGCTCGGATGTGACCTCCCGCGTTTTTCTTCACGCAGCAGACGCTGCAAGTGTCAGAAGGACCGACATTCACGACGCTCACGCGTCGCCGCAGGGGACGGATCAACGACGTGTGGGAATCGCACGGTCGCGCAGCTGTCGGATGGACCTTTCATGGCCGTATGCTTGCTCGGTCTTGGAGCCAACCTGGGCGACCCCCGCCGGCAACTCGATCATGCCGTGCATCGCTTGCACGAACACGCCGCCATCCGAGTGCGAAATACGAGCGACTGGCTCGCCACCACCCCCATCGGCGGTCCCACCGGTCAACCGGAGTTCCTCAACGGAGCGGTAGTCGTCGACACGACACTCTCGCCGGTTGAATTGCTCACGATCACACAAGCGTTGGAGCGGAGTCTGGGGCGCAGCCGGGAGGTGCACTGGGACGCGCGTCCCCTGGATATCGACATTCTGCTCTGGGGCGACCTGATCTGCCACACGCCCACACTGCAGATTCCCCACCCGTGGATGGCGGTTCGCCGCTTCGTGCTGGAGCCGGCCGCCCAGATTGCCCCCCAACTGCGCCATCCGGCACTGGGTTGGACCATCCGCCAGATGCTGGACCACGTGGTGCACGCCCCGCCAAGATTTGCACTAACGGGCGTCATTGGAACGGCCCGGATGTTGACTCTCGCTCAGCACACCGGCGCTACGTCGTTGAGCGATCCGCTGACTGGCGAGGGCGTTTCCGAGCCACGTTCGACTAGGCCATCGGACGCGCGCACGATAGAATTCGTGGAGCGGCGGGGCGCAGTCTGACCCAGTCCGTTTGGCAAGCGCCACACCGGCCGGTGATCAGCGAATTTTGGATGGAGGAACCCCAGGTGGTTGCCTGCGAATCGCCCGCTGGCAGCGTTTTTCGGCAGCTTTCGGCCCAGGTGTCGACCGCTGCCCCACCCAAACTGTTGATCAGTTGGCTGGCGCGGGGCGTACCGCCGTTGGCCGCGCAGATATCCGGTCTCACCGGACCGGTATCGACTGCTCTTGCAGGAATACGTGCAGAGCGGTCGCACCGCTCCAACCGTCTGGCTCGATATCGCCACCACGGATTCCGGACGGTTTTTGCAGGAAGCTGCCGCCGCGATCCGCGCCATGCAATAACCCTCAATCCCAGTCGCCGTCCCGACGCAAACCAACGCCAAAGCCCAAACTCCAAACAGAAACCCCTCACCCCGCAAAGAGAACCATTGGTGGTCACTACGACTCTTTCTACCCCCCGTCCGATCCTGACCGCGGACGGTGATGAGATCCGGCAGCAAATTCACGAACTTCGACGGCAAGGCTTGACGGTCGGATTTGTGCCGACGATGGGCGCCCTCCACGAGGGGCATTTGAGTTTGATTCGGGCGGCGCGGCAGAAATGCGACCGGGTGGCCGCGTCGATCTTCGTCAATCCGACACAGTTCGGCCCGGCGGAAGATCTGCAGCAGTATCCGCGTCCGCGCAAGCGCGACCTGCAGGCCTTGCACGATCTGCAGGTCGACCTCGTCTTCCTGCCCGAGGAAGCACAGATCTACCCCCCTGGATTCTCCACCGTGGTTCAGCCGCCGCGGATCGCCGAACCACTGGAAGGCCTCTTTCGTCCCGGACACTTCCAGGGCGTGGCGACGGTCGTCTTGAAACTGTTTCAGATCCTGCCGGCGGATTGGGCATTTTTCGGGCAGAAGGACTACCAGCAATGCTTGGTGATTCGCGATCTGGTCCGAGACCTGAACGTGCCGATCGAGTTGCAGTTTTGTCCGACGGTCCGAGAATCCGACGGATTGGCGATGAGTTCGCGCAATCAATACTTGTCGGACGAGCAGCGACAGCGGGCGGTAGGACTGTCACGGGCGCTGCGTCACGCTCGACAGTCGTATCGGTCCGGCGTCCGCGACCCGGAGCGGTTGGAGTGGCAGGCGCGGAATGTGCTCGCGGAATTCGGCATCGACCGGATCGACTACGTGGCGGCACGGGATCCAGGGACGTTGCAGCCTTCTGCGCGACTGGGCGACGAAGCGATCATGCTCGCCGCCGTCCGTGTCGGTTCGACGCGTCTGATTGACAACCTTCGCCTTGATTGAAATCGCGATCTCCGCGATAAGTTGGGCCGTGGGGAGCGCAGGCCGTTTCGTCCGTTCGCCGCAGGGAGGAGCCCGTGCGACAGACACTTTTCTATATCCCGCACGAAATCGCCGGTTTACCGGTCTTCGGGCTGGGCTGGGTCTTGATCCTTTGGCTGCTCTTCAGCGGCTGGAACCTGTTGCGGACAGCGCCGGCCGGCTCACCCGGGGGAGGTCTGGGGCTACCTTCCGATGATCGTGCTGGTCGCGCTGGCGATTCTCTTTCTGCTGCCCCGGATTGAGGAGTCGATCCCGCCCGGCTTTCTGACATTTCCTCCCAGCGATGCCGAGCAAGGCCTGCCGATTCGCGGATACGGGACCATGCTGCTGCTGGCGGTAACCGCCGGCGTCAGTCTCTGCTTGTGGCGCACGCGGCAGGCCGGGCTGAACACGGACCAGATGATGAGTCTGGGCTTCGTGATCGTTCTGGGAGGCATCGTCGGTGCCCGCCTGTTGTTCGTGGTGCAATACTGGGATGAGATTCGGGCGGAATCCTTGGGGCAGACCCTGATCAACATCGTCAGCACGGTACAAGGCGGATTGGTGGTCTACGGTTCGTTGATCGGTGGGCTCGGCGCTTTCCTCCTCTTTACTCGGCGACACGGTTTGCAGGTACTTCCGCTCGCCGATCTGATCGTGCCCGGTTTGGCACTCGGCCTGGCGATCGGTCGGTTGGGATGTTTGCTGAACGGTTGCTGTTTTGGGGACGTCTGCCAACATGATTACCCCTGGGCGGTAACTTTTCCCGAAGGCAGCCCCCCCTATGAGCGGCAACACAGCCTGGGTCTGCTGCATGGGCTCCGAATCCAGCAAAACGAACAAGAAAACGAAGGCGGCGTGCGAATCGGATGGATTGATCCTCACGGGCCGCTGGCCGCACTGGATATTCCGGTGGGGGAGCGGATCGTGTCGATCCACGGGAAGCCGGTTCGGGGGCTCGAGGAGGCCCAACGATTACTCGCATTCGGCCCGCATCAGGCGGTGCTGCGACTCGAATCCGGTCGGGAGATCCGCTCGACGATCGTGGAACCTCCCGCTCGAAGTCTTCCGGTGCACCCCACGCAGCTCTATGCCGCCGTCAATGCCACCTTGCTTTGTCTGCTGGGGCTGGCCTTCTTCCCCTTCCGCCGCCGCCACGGCCAGACTTTCGCATTGGTCCTGAGCGGCTACGCGATCACGCGATTCCTGCTGGAGATCATTCGGATCGATGAAAGCGCGCAGTGGGCCGGTCTGACGATTTCTCAGAACATCAGCCTGGCGATCGTCTTCGGCATGGCCGCGTTGTGGTTCTACGTTCAGCACCAGCCGCTACTGGAGCCGGTCCGGGGCTAACTGCCGCCCGCCGCGGCCTCTTCCTGCTGTGAGATCGTTCCGCAGGCGGTATGATACGGACAGGTCACCGACGATCGGGGGGGCCCTGAATCAGGGAACTTTCCCAACCCATTCCGCGTCGAACAACCGGAACAGACGTGAACGAAGACGCTCAGTGGATCGACGAAACGCTCGCCGGAAACACCTCGGCTTTCGGGCTGCTGGTCCAGAAGTATCAGGACCGGCTGTTCAATACCCTGGTGCACGTGACCGGCAATGCGCAGGAAGCCGAGGAGGTCGCACAGGACGCTTTTGTGCAGGCGTTTGTGAAACTCCGTACGTTCGAAGGCCGATCCAGTCTGTTTACGTGGATTTATCGGATCGCGTTCAACCTTTGGGTCACTCAGCGACGCCGCCGCCGACCGGTCGTCTCGGTCGACGAAAGCCGCGAGTTGACCGGGAGTGAACCGACCGACACGGGGGAAGCCCCTCTCGATCGGCTGGAGCGAGAAGAGCGGGCCCGGCAGATACACCGGGCGATTCATGAGCTGAGTGATGACCACCGCACAATTTTGGTGCTACGAGAAATGGAGAACTGCGACTACGAAACGATATCGGAGATCCTGGACCTTCCCGTAGGAACCGTTCGCAGCCGACTGCACCGGGCACGACTGCATTTGAAACAACGTTTGAAGCACGTTCTGCAGGAGAATCCTTAAGCCGCCACCCGTGTGGCCCGCCCCAAGGCACGCGTCATGAGGCGCATTGCCTCGGGCAGATGAAACGACCATGTCGAATCCCAACGACAAGAGCTCCGACGAGTTGATCAGCGCCTACCTGGACGGGGAAGTCACTTCCCAGGAACGGGCTCAGGTGGAGCAGCGGCTGCGCAACGATCCGCAATGGCAGCAATCGCTGGAGGATCTGCGGACGCTGCGGGAGACGCTGCGAGCGTTGCCGCGACAGAAGCTCGATGACGATTTTCGGCAGCGCGTGCTGCGAATCGTGCAGGAGCAGCCGGCGGCCGAAGCCCCGCTGACGGCGCCTCCGTCGGTGGCCCCACCTCCGCCGAAGGACCCGAGCCCTTCCGCGCGGCGCATCTGGCGGAGATTCATGTGGGCCGCTTCGGCCGCGGCCGCCGTCGCGCTGGTGATCGTCTCCATCGGTCAACTGCCGCGTGATGCGGCCCGATCGGTCGCCTTGAACGCACCGTCGTCATGGGAGGCGGCTCCGATCGACGGGGAAATTGCAGGCCGATCGCTTGGCACAGTCCCGCGTGAGGAGTCCGTGCAGGTCGAAAACAACCACTGGGCCGAGCCCAAGGTTGCCTTCAGCGACCAAGACGCCGCCCCTGATTTGGCGCGGCAACGAGGCAAGGCGAGCGGAGAGCTTGCGGGAGGAGACCGAGGTTGCTCCCACCCTCGAGCAGCGATCGGGTCCATCGAGACCGGATATGGCCGATTCGTTTCGTGGTCCAGAGTCCTACTCCTTGGAGAAAGGTACCAGCGAACCGGTACCGCAGGTCATCGAAGCCGCCCCGCAAGCGCCACGTGAACTCGGGTCCTTTGCCAGACCAGCCCCGTTCGACGATCCAACGGGCGAGCGATGGGGGGCAGATGCGGTGGTTCACATCCAGCTCGCCGCCACCGACAAGAGTGCCGAGCGGCGTTTGGTCGAGAATCTCGCCGCCAATTCGATCACCGTGGTTCGCGAAGAACAGGCGCAGACTGGTCAAGGCCTCCCGGATCAAGAACTTGCCGAGCAAGTGGACAACAACCGAGTCAACTCGCTCTATTTCCAGAACCAGGTCGCTGTCGACTATGTATCGTATCCGGTAAACAGCGGGCAGCGGAACAACCGGTGCAACTGTGGCTCGTGGAGGCTTCCGCTCCGCAGATCACGAACGCCGTCCATGAACTCCAACAGGAAGGCGCCGCCGTACTCGCCACCGTGCCCGGTCCACGTCTTCAGTCCGGATGGTTGGCTCGCGACGCCGTCTTCAGACGATCTGCACTGCCAACCCAGAATTCCGGCACGACCGGCCCGCAGCGTAAGCCGTCGCCGGCGGCCATGGGCCAGGCAATATTGGCGGGAGATCATTCATCGACCGCGCGGCCCGACGATTCCCCCGCGTCCGAGCAACCATCATCGGATGTGGCCGCCGGACTCGCGGGAGGACTCCCGCAAGTCGATCAATCCCGCAGTGCGGCCCGCATCCAGGTTCCGGCAGGGCAGTTGCCAGGTGCTCCCGCCCGCGGCCTGGAACTGGGGCTCGGGCTGGAACGACTCGGAAGGGAAGCCGGTAACCGACCGCTGCAGGTTCTGTTCGTGCTACGCGGCAACCTCGCCACGCCGCCGGCGGCAGCGGGAATCTCTGAGGCTGGGGAACCGCCGCTTGCCGCGCCCATCGAACCGATGGATCCCCCCTAACGCAAATCTTGCAACGAACCGCTTCCGCTGATTCCCGCGGAAGGCTCGGCGGCAGCCGATACGGCTGAGCTATCCTCCCACTAGGTGACCCAGGGCGCACGACCGGTGTGCGCCTGAACAGATGGCTGCGCAGCGAATGGGTCCGAGCGGCGGACTGCGCCCGCCCACGTCGGCGTCGCGTGACGACTTGAGGACTCATCGACAGCGCAACAGGCAATGGTCTCTGCAGCGGGCCCGGCTGAGATCGGGCTCCCTCCGCATCCACTCCGAAACCGCACCACGACCCGCGGACGCACCGTTTGATTATGGCAGCATGGCTGAAATCCTGGCCTCGACGGGTTCTGACCGTCGTATGCGCGACCGGTGTATCGGTTGCGCTGTTAACGGCTGGCCTGGTGCACATGACCGAGCGAACGGGTTTGAGTCGTGGACTGAACGAGTTGGCCTTCATCCAGGCGATGCGACTTCATCCCGCCTCCACCATCAGCGAAGCCCGCGTCCTGCTCGTCTATTGCCAGCCGTCACAGTACGATGACCCATTCATTCGGCAGCAACTGGCGGCCGAGCTCACCCGACTGAAAGCGTCAGCCATCGGCTTCACGCTTCCGGTCGCATCAGTACCCTCGGTGCATCCCGACGGACAACCATCGCATGCTGTGCCCTGCGCCGTGGCCACCTTTCCCGGCACGCCATCCGATCTCGCCTGCGCGGCAGGGGATGTATCGCTGATTCATCCTCGGCACGGTATTTACATTCAGCATTACGGTCTTCGCACCGATGACAGCAAATTGGCATCACTGGAAGCGGTTCTCGCGCGCAAGTGGGAATACCGCTGGCCGACATCCCCGTCGGCCCGTACCTCGTCGATTTTCGGGGCGGTGTCGGGAGTCTCCCGCACGTTCACGCAACGACTCTGTTGCAACAACAATTGACCGGTGAATTCGTGCGTGACCGCGTCGTACTGCTCGGTCGCGCGGAAGACGCGTTGTCGCCAGGATTGGCCACGCCAACCACAAACCGCTCGCGACGGATGTCTTTACTGGAGTATCACGGACACGCTCTAAACACGATCTTGACCGGTCGGGCGATTCACCTACCCGGTCGAACACTGCAGTTCTGTCTAGACTTTGCGGTGGCGCTGATCTGCGTCACGATCCTGCGCCAGTCGACTGTCCGATCCGGTGTCACCCTGATGCTCGGGCTGTTGGCCGCCAGTTCTTGTGTCGCCTGGATCGTGCTGCATCACTTCCAAGTATGGATTGGGTTACCTTCTGTATTGTTGATCGCCTTGCTGTCGGCGGTGCTCGTCCTGGATCGACGTCTCAAGCTGGCGGGCGC
Organism: uncultured Planctomycetaceae bacterium; assembly: GCA_963776055.1. GTDB lineage: Bacteria > Planctomycetota > Planctomycetia > Pirellulales > Pirellulaceae > CAVZLD01. The sequence continues at coordinate 309,396 of CAVZLD010000005.1, forward strand.
GTCCTGGAGACGATTGTCGCAAATGGGTTTTGCCGCCAGCCCACGTTACCGGAACCACCCGCCCCTGCCCATTTCCGGTGATCCTTGGCAGGACACGGCGTTGATGTTGGACCAACTGTTCGATATCCAGCGTGCTGCCTTGTTGATTGTGCGGCGCGGTCGCCGGCGTCTGCAGCTCGTCCACCAACTTCGTTGTTCGGCGGGCGACCTCCAGGAGAAGAACCGCAACATCCGCCGGCCCCCCTACGCGGATGCGATTGAACAGCGCGGCCTGCTGCAGGTCGATACGACCCGTCCGTTTTTCCACCTCCGACCTCATGAACAACAGTTCCTCGTGCCGCTGCTTTATCGCGGCCAGACGAAGGGCATTCTCGCCTTGGCCACCACGCCAGATGCCGTGCACCAGACGGCGGACTTTGCCGACCTGGTGCGCACCGCAGCTGACGAGCTTGGCGAGCTGATCGCACGACGTGAAGCCGTTCAGGATACGGCCCGGCGTGAAAGTTCCTGGGTGCGTCGCCTGGGGTCGATCCCCGAACAGCGGATGAACGCCGGTCTCGAGCGCCACTTGGGGCTCGTCAATCGGAGATTGAGTCAATGTTGCCGAGCGATCGAGGAATCGTTCGTCGGCGATGCGTTGTACGACGTGAGCGGCTGGGTCGTAAGCATGAACGGCACCATGTTTCGCCAACTGCAGGCGGACGGTGTGAACGTGATGGAGCTTCCCTTGGTGGAATTGATCAACGCACTCGCCGGATGCGGCCTGGAACACGCTCGTCGGCTGCTGCGCGACGTGGTGCTGCAGCACCACCGTGTATCGGTCCCATTACCTGCCACGGATTCGCGCCGCGCGAGTGTTCTGCGATTGCAGCCGCTGGACGCCGCCGCGCCCGCTTCCGAGCCGGCGTGGTCATTCGACCTATTCCGCCTGCAGGGCGTACACGTACAGTTGCTGCTGGAAGACCCGCATCCACAACAGCCAGGTGACGAGCGACCGTCATCCGATCGATCGTTGCCGGACACAATCGAAACACGGGAAAAACTGGAACCCCTGGTGCAACACGGCGCCTGAGCAGACATCATGCTCGACTGGAAACTCCCCCTCTTTCCGCAGGACAGCGTCGCCGTCACGGTCACCGTCACGGTCTGGATCGGGGTCTGCCTCGTCGTCTTTTTCAACTTGCGTCTCGGCTGGCCTTTGTCCGGCTTGGTGGTTCCCGGCTATCTGGCGCCGCTGCTTCTGGCGCAACCCGCCTCCGCCGCGATCATTTGCGTTGAAGCGGTGGTTACCTATTTGATCGTGTGCGCATTATCGGAAAGCTGCTCTCGACTTTCCTGTTGGTCCAGCTTCTTCGGCCGTGATCGATTCTTTGCGCTGGTGTTGTTCAGTGTCTTAGTCCGCGCCGTTGCGGACGGATGGTTGCTGCCGTGGTTAGGCCAATGGCTGAACGAAGCGCACGGGTGGGAAATCGACTACCGAAACGATCTCCACAGTTACGGCCTGATCGTCGTTGCGCTGATGGCCAACTGTTTTTGGAAACCGGGACTCCTGCGCGGCAGCTTGACACTGGGAGTCACAATTGGGTTGACGTATCTTGTCGTGCGGTTCGGACTGATCGCCTGGACCAACTTCAATCTCGGCAGCTTGCGGTACCTGTACGAGGACATTTCCACTTCCTTGTTGGCCAGCCCGAAGGCTTACGTGATCATTCTGACAACGGCTTTTCTCGCCTCGTGGATCAACTTGCGCTACAGTTGGGACTTCAACGGCATCCTGATTCCCGCCCTGCTGGCACTCTTGTGGCACGATCCACTCAAAGTCGGGCTTTCTTTGGTCGAAACCGTCTGGATTCTGCTACTGGCCACGCTGCTACTCCGACTTCCGTTCTGGCGGAATATGACCATGGAAGGTGGGCGGAAACTGCTGCTGTTCTTTACGATCGCCACCGTTCATCGCTTACTGCTTGCGCACCTGCTGCCGCGATTCTCTGCGATGCAGGTTACCGACGCTTTCGGATTCGGCTACCTGTTGACCACTTTGCTGGCCGTCAAGGCGCACGAAAAACAGATGGCGGTCCGCCTGTTGCGCAGCGTGGTGCAGGTTTCCATGCTCGGCGCAGTCGCCGGCAGCCTCGCCGGCTTCGCGCTCACCTGGCTGCCCAACGATCTGCGCACCGCCTCGTTGCCGTCCAACACGGACGACACCGCCGCTGCACTGCAACGAGACCATCGTTCCTTCGACGAACTGGCGCAGGAGCAGCACGTCCGTCTGTATCGCTCTCGAATTCCCCACGGATGCCGACCGCCGCTGCCGCATGAGATTGACCGATTTGCGCGGCGATAAAGCATGTGCTGCGCTTCACCGAAACCCGCCAGCCGGACGAGTTATCTTCGGCGGCCTCCGATCTGGCACGGATCCGCTACGACCTGCGGATCGTGCGACCGCACTTTGCCGTTCTGTCCGAGACGGCGGCCGAACGCGGATGGGGATGGTATGTGATCGACCTGACGGCGAGCGGTGGCTTGTTGGTGGAGGTCCCTTCCCCGCTGGATGAACCGGGTACTTTCGCTGCGGGTCTGTCGCTGTTTCAGTCGATGAGCGGACGCGCATTGGCAGTGGGCGGGGCATCGCGGGATGTCAGGAGTCACCAATCCGCCGGCGTGCTGAACCAACGGCAATCGCTCCTCGCGGCCTTCCATCGGATGGTCGGCCCCCTCGAGACTTTGCAGATCCGTCGCCAGGGCGGCGAGCTTCCACCGACGGCAACCCTTGCCGTGCGGCATTCCGCCGGTCTGCAGCGGCGCCGACCGGGATCGATGCTGTGGATCGAGAGCGGCCTACCCGATTCGCTGCCGCTGCCAACGTTGCAGCAACTCGTTCCCGAATTCCAGGTTCAATGGAAACGCCGACCCTCTCGAAATACACTGCGTGACCAATCTCGCCGCGGGTTTGTCGAACTGGTTCTCAGCCCGCAAGACGCCCAGCGATTCCAGTCCGGCGACGCACAGGCTGCTGTCTCGGGCGGCGGCGAGCCGCTGCTGACACGGCAAGGCTACTTGCACCAATGGCTGCTGGCGGACAAGGAGCAGATCGCCACGCAAAACTCCCAGGCGTACCAGCCGGCATCACTGGAAGAAATGCTCTTTCTGGACCGGGAAATCATCACGCCGCTGGTTCGATTGGCCGCAAGCCGAGGGGAGTTGGCATCCTATCGCCGGACTGACTGGGAGCAGTTGAAGGCCATCCGCAAGGCCAGCCGGGCGCTGCAGTACGATCTGGTTCCGTTCCGCGACCAGGGCAGCGGGGATGACTTGCTGCTGTTGACCGAGATGGCGCCGAAACAGCGCCATTGGGGAACGTTTCTCTTTCGTTGTGGGCTGGCGCATCCTTACGCCGTGGAGATTCCACGGCCGCTGCACGAGCGGTACGCCTACGAGTTCGGCATTGCCCTGTTCGAACGTCCGGTCGCGTCCGTCCTGCTCGCAGCCGGTGCCCATCCAGGCGCGAATTCGGACGGTAGTGCCGACGTAACGCGGCTGGCCAACAAGGTCAGCGCATTGAACCTTGTGCGACAGGTTCTTCTCCGCGAGCAGCCGACTCGGGCAATGGTCATCTCGCAGGCACGGGCCATTCGGGCTCCGGTCGGCCCGGATGTGGTGCTGGCGATCGACGACGGACTTCCGCGACTGTCCGCCCTGCCTCCGCTAATCCAACGGATGGTGGAACGGATGCAGGAAGACGGTTTGACCGTCGAGCCGGTCGATGGTTCTTTCGAGACAGCCGGCTACGAACTCGGGATTCTGCTGCAGTCCTCCGCTACGAAACACTCTCAAAACAAACAGGTGATCAGCCTCTGGCTCTCGCCTTCCGTGCGCCGCAAATTTCGGGAACCCGAGCGACAGACGTTGCTGCAGGCCCAGTTCGATGCGGTGGAGATCCCGACGGTCGACGCCGAACTGGGAGCGTACCTGCGAGACCTGAGAGCCGGGCCGGCCCGTGAGCCCTTGGACGAATCGTTTCGGATGGCGGTGCAATCTTATCTTGCCAACTGCGATGTCATCCGGCTGTGGAACCTTCGCCAGCGTTGGCCATCGTGGCAACTTCTAAGGCTGATCGATGTCGCCAGCGGACAAGCTTTCCTGTTGGCAGCGCCGGACGTCTCCCAAATCCCAGTCGTGTTCAACCTGAGTGGCACCGTCGACGGCGAGCGTCAGATTGTCATCGAACGCCTGGACGTCGAAGCCGTTCGTGAGTTTGTTCATTCGCGCCGGATCGCTCGAGATCAGGAGCCCACGGTGAACCTTCGCAAGACGATTCTGATCGGACTGTTGCTGGTGCTGATCGGCGCTGCGGTAAGACCTACGCTTCAGCGCCAATGGCAGGATTTTCAAGAGCAGCGGCGCCTGGAGCGATTCGAGGTGGGTGCCGCACGCACGGCGGCCTATCCGCTGGAACCCAATGCCTGGTTGGAATTCAATATTCCGCAACAAGCCCGTGCGCTGCGTGTGCTGACCAATGCCGCCGTGCCGGATTTCCAGAATCGTCCCAAGACACAGAAGGACCCTCGGCTTGGATGGCGTTACGCCATCCGATACGAACTGCTGAACCAGAATGGCGATGCATTGGACGGTGCGCAATACCACTTCCGGGCGGTCGTCATCGAACGGCCGAATGCCGAAACGGGAGGGGTGCAGTCGGCCAGTTGGTTTGGCGATTCCGACCGGCTTCCAACGATGACACGGACGGCCCAACTGCCGTTCGATTCGGCCACCGAGAAACCAAGCCGACTTCGCATCCGTTTGGCGGCACGCGATCCCGAGGTCCAGGAGGTCGTGGTCCGCGCGTATATCCAATACGAACGGTCCGACTATCAGCAGCCGTTTGTTTGGAGTCGGCTCTCCCCGGAGGCGCGAGAAAGGCTTTGCCGTCCGCTCGTCTATTCTTCTTCGTTGTTGACGGCGAGAGAGAAACAGAACCTCGCTCGCTGGGATTGGACCGCGCTCCCTCCGAACGGACTGGAAGGGCGCGATTATCGCACCCGCTGGTTCTATCAATCGGCGGACGTATCCAAACCACGGGAAGAGGAAGTCGTGACTCCCGAGGGTCCGCACTGCGGGCCCGATCATTTCCTCGTGCTTCCGCTGCCAGCGGAAGCCGGGACGGCGCGAATTGTCTGTCAGCGACTGGATCAGGGAACAGAGGCGCAGATGCCCACCGCCCCGGATTCCGCGAATCAAGATCCCGCAGACGTCACCCTGGATCTCAGAGAACATTTTCCCGTCCGTGTCGTTTTCGAAGCGTATCCCCCCGATGCTCGACCGAGTCAGCTTCACCGATCGCTGCTGGAACAGAGTCGACAAACGGTGGAAATTCCAACGGCCGGTGGATGGCTCGAGGTGCGCAGCTTCCGCCCCGATTGCCTGCCAGGCATTCTGGACTGCGGCGAGCGAAGCAACGGCTGAAAACGAGCGCGAGCTGGCATTCGCTCTGCGCCCCTTGCGCGCCTTCTTGATCCTTCCCGATCGGCCCGTGCAATATTCCATCACACCGAGCGGGAACCTTCCCACCCCGTTTCGTCTGTCCTTGCGCCGCTTGCGGATCGATGCTTCCTCGACGGACGAGCCATTCGATGCGAAGCATCCCGGGAGTGATGACAGACGTCGCGCGGATGCAAAACGGATAGCCGCCGCTGACCGCCCGGAACCGCTTCTGGGATCGTCATCCATCGGGTGCTCCCCATCCATCGCGCCGGCCATCGTCGAATATGAGTTGCTGGACGGTCGGGATCAGGTCCTGCGCCGCGGCCGGTTGCCCACGCCGCCTAAGCTCTCGCTTTATGATCGCGTGCGCACGACCGCGCCTGCCGCTCGAGCAACCGATGCCGCCGCGTTCTACTTCGCGCTGTCTCCTCGCGTGCGGAGAGTCCGGTTGCGATCGAACGATCAATCCGTGGTTGTCGTGGCCGCGACGCGACCGTGGGGCCTCACTCGGAACTGGAAACTACCGGAGGACCGCGAAGCGTTGGAGAAGTTCGAATCCGACGACCGAACCTGGTTCATGCTGCAGCCGGACGATGCCGAGCCGCGGCTGGATGACAACCTGGCGGTCACGCTTCTCACCCAGATGCGACCGCCAACGCGCGACGCTCGCATCGCGGCGGGTGAGTATCTGTGGGAAGACTTCGCTCCGACCGGCTCCTGGCGCGGACGGCATCTGCTGGTTCCGCGTGAGCCCGGGCAACCGGTCCGCGACGAGGCGGTCGCATCCGTATACTCGCGAGTGTCGCCAAATCAGCCGTGTGAGGTACAATTCCGACCGTCAACGCACGAGCAATGGATCGAACCGCGCCTGGTGTACGCTCGTTCCGCCAAGTCGCTCAGTGTGATCCGCATCTGGCTGGATGACGAGCTCTGGCACTCCTTTCGACCGCGCACCCGGCGGGGCGAGCTGGTACTGCCGCGCAGGCCCGCTGACGATGAGCACCGTTTTCACAGACATCGAGTGCGGATCGACGCCGACGCCGGAGACCATTTCTTCTTGTCGCACATCCAAACCGACAGCGGGGCGACATTCTGCAAACGCCTTGCGTCGCAAGTCCCGGAAGGTCCCCTGCGATTTCGCGTGGCAAAGCACACCACTGCAGCGGAAACTCTCATTCTGCGACCGTACTTCTCGGGCGAATGGACGGGCCGAGTCCGCGTGCATCTGCGGATCCTCGACACTCCGTTGACCGAGGGACCCTTCACCGCTTGGACCTTGCGGTCGCGCTGTTTCGATGTGCTGCCGCAGACCGAGTCATCCGGACTCGCTCTGGGTACGGAAGAACCGGTCGTGGACGGCGGGCAACGCTGCTCTTTTCGCCTGGCCGAAGATCTGCCGATCGGCGAGTACACTCTCGAAGTCCGGTTCGACGAACCACGACCTCGGATCGCCTACGCTACGCTGTACCGGCTCTTGCCGGGCGTTCATCCACAACGAGAGTTGCAGATCGGCCGGGCGGTAGCACAACGGGGAGAGTGAATTCACCTTTGGAAACCAAGAGGGGAAACGGAAGCACCGACACCGTAGGAGAAGGTAGAGCACAAGCGATGACGAGCCCGCGATTCATCTTGGCAGGAATTATCGTCGGCTCGCTGTGCGCCGGTCCCGGGTCCTTGCCTCTGCCGGCGCGGGAACCGGAACGCCTCGAGGAACTTCTGCGAGAGTCCAGCCGCCACCGCGTGGCGGATCCCGCGGGATGGGAGCAGCCCCGGGCGGTCGAGAACCTGATGATCCGCACTCTGCTGCACCAAGAAAGTCCGGCTGAACTAGCCGCCGCTTGGAAACCGCACGGCTGGGAGCTGCAGATCCTGCGCGAGGATGATCGCGAAGCGTGGTTGCTGCGCGAAGCCCCGGGTCAAGCGCGGGGACGTGGGTGCTACGCGTTTCGGCCGGATCAACAGCCGATCTTCCTGCTGCAGGCTCCCCATAGCTTTACCGACAAGTACACTCGTCAGCTGGCCCGGCAACTCTTCGCCGAAGGACCCTTTCTGGCGGCCGGCTGGAACACGGTTCGCCGCCAACAAGTCGATGCAGCCCACGAACAGCAGCACACCTTCAACCTTTTCACCCGCGCCGCCGTATCTGCTTTTCCGCAGATCCACGTGGTGCAATTGCACGGCTTTTCGACGCAGAAGCGCCAACAGCTTCCGGGCAGACGGCCGACTTGATCCTCAGTAACGGATCCCCATTTCCGGGTCGCGCGTTTCGTCAAGCTACTCGGCAGTTCGCGGACCATTTCCCCGGCGAGCGGATTCGGTTGTACCCCTCGCAGATTCAGGAGTTGGGCGGGACGACGAATGCGCAGGCCCAATTGCTGCGCCAAATGGGTAGCGATCGGTTTCTGCATTTGGAGCTGAGCGAATCGTTTCGCAAGCAGCTGCTGAGCAGATGCCGCCGCCCGCCGGCTATTCCTCAAGAGCCTGTTAAACTTTGCCGATTATAGCGATTAGCGTGTTTCGCTATGCGCATCGGCCGCCGGTCCTGGCAGCTAGTTGAGCACCTGTCTTGGAATCTGTTGTCTCCCTATGCCACGTCGTCGCATCCATGTCCGGCAACGGGTCTCGCTGCTCGAGGGATGTGACCTCGATCTCCGGCCGATTGCTGCGCGCCGACTTCCGTACGGCGGACGCAGAACCGCGATCTTGGCTCTGGCGATTCTGATCGTCAGTTCCGCAATCCCCGCTGCCGCCCTGGATCTGGATCCGGCGACGCTATCCCGGCTTCCGCCAGGAACTCCCTTGCGGTGGGACAACGTGAAGGACGCGCCGGCCTGGGTCGCCGGCGTTCGTCCGGTCTACGATCGCTCGACGCGATGGCACGGGGCACGCCTACCTCCGGGAGCCTCGATTACGGTTCGGCTGCCGCCCCGCGGCCTGGTTCGCGTCGCAGCTTGTCCTCCGGGACGGGAGATCGGCGACATTCAGTTCTGGGTAAGCGACGGATCGGGGCTCTATCGCCAAGTCATTTCGGCGGTATCTGCCGCGGACCAATCCCTGGTTGTCGGCCCAATCTGAGTGATTCCGGTCTTCTGTGCATCGAGCGACCGCGCACGGCGGATTGCGCGATCTTCCTGGCGGTCTTCACATCACGGAGAATCCATCTGGAATCGGCGGACTCGTTTCTCACTCCGGTGACCCCGAGTGGTCCGACCGTGGCAGTTCATCTGGATGGATCTCCCCAGCGGCAGGTCTGGGGTTGGCTTCGTCCGGGGCAACCGACGCACGTTACGGCATGTGGTCCGGCGCGGCTGCGCTTGGACACGCGCCTGCAGTATGCGGTCGGTGAATCGTCGGCCGAGCAAGCCTATCGCTTGCAGATCTCGGTGGATGGAGACGCACCGCAGATTGTGGAATTGGAAACGAGCAGCGAGTCGCGTCACGTGGTATCGATCGACGGTGTTCCACGAGTGGTCGGACGTTCGGAGGTTCAGTACCTGGACCTCCCGCCTGGCAATCATCAAGTAACGATTACCAGCACGGCGTGTCTGTACTTGCACGTCCTATCAACTTCCCTCGCATCGAATGTCATTCCGGCCGCATTCCAAGCCGGTGGACCGCTCAAGCTCTATCCCGATGCGTGGCAGTCACTGTGGCAGCGGTCCGATGCCACCTACGCACAGCTACTGGAGCAGGAACAGATCGATCTGCACGCGTATCAATCAGCGGCCCTGCGATCAGCGCACGACAACCGATACCGTGAAGGCGGGCTGCGAGCTTGGTGGCTGCTCCAGACTCTGTCGGCCGGTCATCCGGAGCTGAAAGACTTGCATCGGTGGGCGGAACGTACCGGTCAGTTTCACACGCGGTATCGCAATCTTCTTCCTGTTCAGCAGTCGGTTCCCGTAATGCTCCGCACCGCCTGGTGCAGTCCCCGTTCGCTGCGGAGCAGGGACGCGGAGCCAACGGCGACGGTGTTGGCCGAGCAGTTTGTCCAGGACGCCGTTGACAAACTGTGCCGCGCGCACTTCGTGCGGTTCCCGGCGCAGCAGTCTGCGGCAGCTGAGTATCTCTTGCCGGAGCACTTGGGTCCGACGCAGCTCCGCGTCCTGGTGGATTCGTCCTGCGCGATAGACGGCGGACGCATGTGGCTTTCGATTGACGACCATCGCCCGGTGGCGTTCCGCATGACCAGGCGGTTGTCGCTCCCGGCAACCGAGATGGAAACGACGAAGGCCGAGGTGGGATTAGCCGCGCAGCATTGGTTGGCCCCTCGCCTCGACGCCGGCACGCTGGGTGGGCCGTTCGCCATGCGGCACATGCCCGCTCGGTGGGCTCAAGTGGGCGTAGCGGAATGGACGTTGCCACGTGGCGCACGAAAAATCCAGTTGCGTTGCCAGAACCCCACGGATAAGCCGATCGACGTCTGCCTGCAGTACCGCGGCAGCCGCCCATACGAACTCACCGAGACGGCTTATCTGGAGTTCCGCCGCCGGGCGCACCGTGATGGGTGGACCTTGCTGCAATGCCTGCAGTCGGCAGCCGTTCCTCCAGGCTCGGACCCCACGGCGGCAGAAGAACTGCGAAACCATTGGCTTCCGCTCCAGCGATGGCTGATCTCGCGACAGCAGGACTTCGCCGCCGATCTGGTTCCGCAACCCGCTCCGAGTGAGCCAGCGATCGCGTTGCCCCCGGAACGAATCACCGCGGATCTACAACAGGCTCGACAGCTGAGCCAATCGGGAGATTGGCTGCTGGCGCTGGAATGTTGGTCGAAACTGTTACCGCACGTGCCGGCCGACTTGCGCCGTGAGGTCCTCCAGGAACGCACACGGGCATTGGAACAATTACGGGAACCGTATCTGGTCGAACAGGAATTGCGAGGCATGTTCTGTTTCGATCCTGACCCGCAAGTTCGGGCAATGGCCGCAACGTACCTGCGCCAGCGCTACGAGCGGGAGGCCGATCTGCATGGCCTGGCAACGCTGGTAGCGACGGAGTTGTTGCGGGAACCGACGATGGAGCGGTTGGGCGAAGTCACGCGAGTGTTGCTCCAGACGGGCGAGTGGTCATTGGCGTTAATGGCGGGCAGCGAGCTCCTGCCGGAGATGCCCCAGCCTGACCTATTGCTGGCCGCGAGCCAGTTGGGTTGGTGGCAGGTGTTTGAGCAGCTTCGGCAGGGGCTCCCGGCGGGCCCGGCGCAGCATTACTGGCTAGGCGTCCGCTGCCTGGCGCGGGGACAGACGGAACCGGCGGATCAACACCTGGAACAAGCCGGTGACGCGGGAAATGCTCTGCGGCAGCACCTGCGGTCGGGACAACAGATCCTTTCCCAATTGAAAGCCTCCGACCGATCGGTACGGCTGGCGGGAATCGTGGCCTGGGAAAACTGGCAGGCGCAACATCCTGGACCCTGGACCTGGCACTCGGATCCTGCCGCTGTGATTCAGTGCGCAGGAACCGCGTCCGTCTATTTCGTCGAACGCGATCGATATTCGCAGTACTATCGCGCTCAACCCGACCAGCCGGTGTGGCTGGAGCTGCAAGGGCCAGTGACGCTCCAATTGGAGGCACGACCGCTGCACCATGCGGGAGAAGACGTCGCCTTGCACGACGAGCTCATGGTGCGTGGGGCAGGCCGTGAACATCTGTTTCCGATCAACAACAATCGCGCAGCAACCGGCCTGGAAGTCGTCGAACACCCGACGCAGGTTCCCGGGTATCGCACCGGGGGAACCTTGGCACTGGGGCCGGGTCGACATCGACTGCAAATCTCCGCTGGTCGCACACAGGTCCTGGTCCGTGCTCACCTGCGCCAACCGGCGGGCCTGTTGCCGGTCCTGCCACCGTTGACGTGTCAGACGGTGCAAGCGGTGTTGGACGGCTGTTACGGAACGACCGTTGTGGTTCCTACGGAAGGCACGGCGGAGGATCATCCGCAACATGCCCTGCCCACCCAACAACTGCTGCTACCCGGAGGGCGACTCCAGAGTTTTCCTCTCGTGCGCCCGCTCCACCCGGTCGGCTCGGCAGCGCACGCAACCGTCTTCACACCGCTGCAAATGGCGCGGTGGAGTTTCCGTCAGGGGAGCATCCGGCCGCCGCACCTGCCCACGTTGTTGGCATGGGCCACGAGTGCCGTCGGTCCGACAACCGGCGCGGAACGGCAGGAACTGCTGATCCAATATGCGGCCGAGCTGCCACCGTTGCTCGCTTCGGGACAGTTGCGCACGACACCCTATGTCGAACAGGCGGTCTGGATCCACCGTGGACAGGTCGACCGAGCAGTGGCGGTGGACCCAGCCGGTGAGTTGGCGGCCTGCCGCCAACGGTTGGCACTGCTGACGCGACTGGCAGAAGGCGATTCGGACAATCGTCCGCAGTACCGCGTCTTGTTGGCGGAGCAGATGGACCGCTGGCCCGGGTTATCCGATCTGACGGCCCTTGAAGCACGCGTGATGGGCGGCAGTCGCTGGTCGCTGTTCCGCGAATTCGAATCGAGTGCCGGAGTACGCGCCGTGCAGCAACCGGTCTTCGCGTCTGAAAATCCCGGACTGCGCATTCGACGAGCTCTGTTTTCTCATCCCGAACCGGTCGACCACCTGCTATCGGGTCGCGGCGAGCTGAGGCTGCGACTTCGTTCTGCCCGCAATACGGTCACGCAACTGACGCTCAACCGTCCGCAGTTGAGCTATCTGCGAGCGACGCCGGTTCACGTGCGTTGGCAGGTAAACGACCAACCTCCCCAGCAGGTGGGCCTCGCTCGTCCGCACGAGCCGCACCGTCTGGATGTTTCCCTGCCTCCGGGAGATCATCTGATTCGACTGCGGCTGGATCAGCCGATCGCCGGTCAGTATGTCCTTGTGCAGGTTCACGAACTTTTGGCCTCGGAGGATCGGCAACGTTGGACGGAACAGCCGGACGCTCGACCGGAGGAACGACTCTACCAGGTTGCGACGCGCGCTCAGCCGCTACGTTTTCGAGTCTTTGGTCCAACCCGAATCCGCATCGATGAGCGAGCGGGGGATTCGACGCGATCACGGTACTTCAACATCTTGACGAGCGAGCAACAGTTCGAGCTGTCGCCACCGCAAGAATCTGCTTCCGCCCTCTTTCGGGTGTTCGAATGGGTGGAAGATCCGCAGCGAATCCCGCTGGAGACCGCCCGGTCCCCGGCGCCACTGCTGCGGGAGTTGCCGGTGTGGCTGGACCAATTACCAGCGGCCGATTTGTCAGTCTCGTCCGCGGTCGATCCCGCGTGCTTCTCCGCGCCGGCGGTCGCATGGGGAGATCCGGTCGGATTGCTCTCGCTCGCCGCCCCGACCGATCCTCCGCAGGTGATCGAGCTGCCCGACGCCTTTCCGCTGGGCGGCCAGGAAAAAGGGTCCTGGGCGGTGGGATTGGGCGCGTTCTCGCGTCGGCCGGTCGACGAGGACTTTCAGTCCGGCGCTCCGGACGAGTTTGGCGAACTGCGAATCGGCTACGACCAGTTCCATGCGGAGCACGATAGGTCAACGCGAACGGACACCCTTGTGCGGTTGCGCGAGGCGAGCGGTCCCACGTGGGGGCTGGGACACCGACGTTGGTGGACCTGGCCTGCCGAACGCGATCCGACGCCGCGCGCACCGTACGGCCGCCCCCTGCCATCGAACGACCTGTTCCTGTTTTGGGATATCTACGGATTTCTGCAAGCGCCGAGTGGAGCCTTGCCGGGGAAGGAAAGCCGATTGGAAGGCTCCGTGGGCACTCAGCTTCGGCTCTATCGCAGGTGGTCTTGGACGGAGCGAACCTGGCACTATCCGGCGGCCACCGTTTTTGGGCGTTGGCTGAGTTTGGACCGGGTCCAGTACGAAGCGGGCCACGTGGATCAGGATGTGTTCACGCTCTACAAATCGGACCACCGAACCGGGTTGCGACTGAGCGACACCTGGGTTCACCAACCCCGCGACGACACGCAGTTCTGGCTCCGCTCGGCTCTCATGACCAATGAGAATTTCCATCCCTTCCAGCCGGATCACGTTACGCTCCAAACAGGCTGTGCGACCTATCTCGGTGGAGTGATCCTGGATCTAAGCTATCGCATCACCCGATACTCGAACGATGGCGACCGGCGAACGGACACCACGCAGCAGTTCCTGTATTGCGACGCACTCTGGGAACACTGGCAACACGCCGGCAGTCGGTACGAGCTGGGGTTTCAGGTGCGGCATGAGTTGAGTGAAGGCGATACGAGCGCCAACTTGGTCCTGATTCGCTATCTCAGCAATGGCCGCGGATATCGTGACATGCCTCCTGGCACCGTCGATTTCCATGCCCTTCGCCAGCAGCGCCACCTCGGAGCCTGGATCCGAGAGTATGCACTACCGCATTGACACGCATAACCGCCCGAGCTGCAAAAAGAGGGTCAGGAGTCACAAGCCGGTGCCGATGTCCAAACCCTCCTCCCATGAAGCGCACTTTTTGTTGACTCGAGGCATGAAGCACTTCGAGCAGCGACTCCATGCGCGACTGATTGCCGACGTGCTGCGGGACTTTTCGGCGTGGCGCCGCGAACTGCCTACGGTCACGGGCCCCGTGACGCTCGAGACCGATCCGTCAGATCGATCCTCGGAAAGCCGTCGCCCCTCGTGGCCACTCGAACGACGGAGACGAGAGAACCTGACCGCCCGCGAGTTGCTCGACTATCTGATGCTGCGTGTGCAAGACGAGTTGAATCGGCTGCAGTGCTTGGTCGTTCGATATTCCGACTTCTGTCAGGCAATGTCACGATCGCTGACGGAGCAGGACCGACAGCAGTTGGTCTTCGGTTACGCCCGCGACCTGGGCAGCACGGGCCGCGGTGCGCGGCGGGACGAACGGGCGCGCAGCCGCTGGTTTTCGGAGCGAGCAGTGGCGGACCGCTATCGACGACAACGCGGTGAAGCAGAACAGCGGTTGACGTTCGCACTGCAATGCTTGGGTCGAGTGATGCAGCACGTTGTCGGCCTGATCGCAAAACGCAACTGCGCCGCGTTTTGGGATCGGATGCGTCTGGAGCGGTTGCTGATTTCGGCGTTGACGTATGACGGAGACGCGCGCGTTCATGTGGCAGCCCTGGACGCGTTGCGACTTCCGCTGCAAACGGTGGGGCCTTCCGTCGCATCCGGTCTGCTGAGCTCGTCAACACGGCAGCTTCTGCGGCAGATCGCGAACGACCCGACGCGCGACGAGTGGCTGCAGTCGGCCGCGCTGACCACGCTAACCGTCGCCACGAAAGACCGCGGTCTCCCTGCGTTGCTGGCTCGGTTGGCCGAGCCGCGACCCGGAGACGATTTGTTCGTTCGCCGCCACAGCGTGCAACTGCTGCAGCAGCTGCTACAGGAGCAGCAGAACTGGGAGGCCTGGCCTTCGCAACTGGTCGAAGATCCCAGTCCATTTGTGCGACAGCAGGTCGCCGCGACGTTGTGGAACGCACCACCACAACTGGCGGAACCAGGGCTGCGGAAACTGGCGCTGGAAGACGAATCGGCTCAGGTCCGTGCGGCCGCTTTGGTCGAGTCACTCCGGCAAGCCCCCCCACGTGCGTTGCCGCCGATTGTGATGACGCTGTTGGCCGAAGTACTACAGCGGGAGCAGCACGAATTTGTGCTCCGCACCGCGATGCACGTGGCGGTCTCCTGGTATGAACGTGTGCAGGATCCACGCACCGCGTCGCAGGGAAGCGCAGCTTCTAACGCGTCGCAGAGAAGCGCAACTTCTAACGAGCATGGCTCGAGCGACGAGTTCCTTGCACAGTGTTACGAGGAACAGATCTTACCACCTTTGCGTCGGTTGCAGGCGGAAGCTCCCTCCACGCCGGTTCGCCGCTGGGCCGCTGCTTCGGCCGAGAAGATCTGGATGCGTTCGCATCCCGCCGCAAGTGCGTTGCATGATCGGCTTCAGGCACGCAGCCGGCGATTGCAGCCGGGCGGACACGGCCGCGTTCCTCGCAAATGGTTCCGGGATCTCACGCCGGAACAGATCGGCCGCACACTGGCCGTCCTTGCACAGGACGATTTCGGCTACGACCTGGAATCAAGCATGTGGGGTTACCGGCTGGTGAAACAACCGGTATTTCGGTTCCGCTTCTGGCGCCCTGGCACGAGTTCTTTCATCCCGCCACCGACAAGCGACAAGCGTTTCGCCACACGATCGGGCGTGTATCCGCTGCGACGATTCGCGCTCCCTCCCGAATTCTGGCCGAGTTGAGCCAAACCAAGGTCCCGGGTGAGCCGTTGCTGATCGATGGCGACGGAACCTGGCGACCCTTCCTCCCGTTGCCGGACGATTTCGTATCGGTGCTCGACCGGGGCCTGCTGTGGAGGCGAACGACGCGGTTCTATTCCAGCGAAGGAATCACCGAGGTCCGTCCACCACGCAGCCTGTTGCGATGCCTGTGGGCGACCGCGCAGATGAACTTGCATTTTGCGGGATACGCTGCTACGCGAAACGGGCCAGCGACATCCGGCGTTGGGTCGGGCCAGTATCTGCAAAGGATGCGACGACTCGGTTTCGACGTTTGTTTCCGGCCCTATCCGGAAGACGAGCGTGGGCTGATCGCTCCGGACGCAAGCGTCCAGCAGTTCTTCGCCGGCCTGTTGCCATTGCTGGCCGCACCGACCGTTCCCTGGTGGGATCATCTCCTGCGCGAGTACGCCTATTACTTCTCGTCGGCTTTCGAAAATTCGCTGACTCATCTCGTCCTGTTTGCTGCTGCGCTCGCGCTGCTCTTTCTGGCCAAACACGCCTACAGCAACTTTCGCTTGCGCCAAGCTCGCCGCGCGATTCCGCTGTCGCTGGGTGGCTGGGGCACTCGCGGCAAATCGGGAACCGAGCGTTTGAAAGCGGCCCTGCTGGTCACGATGGGGCACGGCGTGGTCTCGAAGACCACCGGTTGTGAGGCGATGTTCATCCACGCACATGCCTTCGGCGAGCCGCTGGAGATTCCGCTATTCCGTCCATACGACAAGGCGACCATCTGGGAGCATGCCGATCTACTTCGATTAGCGGCCGACTTGAAGCCATCGGTCTTCCTATGGGAATGTATGGGGTTGACGCCAGCCTACGTGGACGTACTGCAACGGCAATGGACGCAGGACGACCTCGCCACCATCACGAATACCTACCCGGACCATGAGGACCTGCAAGGGCCCGCCGGCTTCAACGTTGCGAACACGATCGCCGGCTTTGTTCCCCGCAACTCTCACGTGATCACGACGGAACAGCAGATGCGGCCCGTGCTGCAGGCAAGCTGTGACCGTGTGGGAACAACACTGCGAGGAGTCGGTTGGCTGGAGGCGGGTCTGATTCCCGACGACATCCTCGATCGGTTCCCGTACCAGGAGCATCCGGACAATATCGCCTTGGTTGCCGCGATGGCCGACGAGCTGGGGTGCCCGTACGAAGTGGCCCTCCGTGGAATGGCCGATTCGCTGATCCCCGATTTGGGCGTCCTGAAAACGTATCCCGCGGCGCAGATCCGCACGCGATGGATCGAGTTCACCAACGGGATGTCCGCGAACGAACGGTTCGGCACGCTGGGCAACTGGCGACGAACCGGTCACGACCGGCAGGAGCCACACCAACCGGCGAACGTCTGGATCTCGACCGTTGTGAACAATCGAGCCGATCGCGTTGCCCGTTCGCGCGTCTTCGCGTCGATCTTGGTCGAAGACCTCGAAGCGGATCGGCATTTCCTGATCGGCAGCAACCTGAAAGGCCTGCTGGGTTTCATCGGGGAAGCGTGGCAGCAGAACGAATCAGCCTGGTCATTGCGTGACGACCCGCAGACCTGGAATCGGGACGAGGCACTGGAGAAACTGAGCCGCGCCGCCCGGCAATTTCGACAGCCAACCGAGCCGGCTCACCTACAAAACGCGTTGCGATACATGGTGCAAGCGGTCTGTCCCGAAGATTCTGCCCGCCATTGGGAGTCGATCGTGCGGGAAAGCTGGAATCAGCCGACACTGCTGGAAGCGCGCCTGTCCACCGAATCGGTCAGCGCCCCGCTGATCCAGGACGTCGTTCGTCAGCAACAGCAACTGTGGCAGGCCTTGCGGGAATTCCAAGCCCTGGAAACAGCCATCCATCACGCAACACAAGCCGATGCCGATTCGATGGACGTACGATTTCGCCGGCAACTGCGCATCTGGTTCGAACGAAAACTGGTGGTCATCGAGAAGTATGACGCGACCGGTGAAGAGGTCGTTCGCGATCTGGTGCAAGAGACACCGCCCGGGTACCACAATCGAGTCATGGGGATTCAGAACATCAAGGGAACAGGGCTGGACTTCATTTACCGGTTCCAAGCCTGGGATGGCTGCCACCAAGCCTGCGAACTGCTAAGGGAACCGGACGAGTCCTGCATCCGCAAAGGTTTGCAGCTGCTTCAGGAGATGCCGCTGTTTGGCCAACTTTGCCAGGAACGAGTGCAGCAGAGCCTGCAACAACTGGAGACCTCTCCTCTGCTGGGACACCCGGAGATCCAAACCCTCCAGGAAACTGTGCAACAGAAGCTGGCAACTAGCAGGCAGCAGACAGAAAAGATCCTCGTCGCCGGTCTGTCGTCAACAGGGCAACGAGCCGCTTGGCTGCGTCCTCTGCACCGGATGCTGGAGCAGTTTTTGGATGTTCCCGATTCGCTGCGTCGTCGCCAGAAAGCGGACCAGGTCTATCGCGACTTGCGGCGGGAGCGGATCAGTCGACAGGAGGCGGTCGAACAGATCCGAGCCTTGAACAAGCGACAGAAGGGGGGCTGGCTGAAACTCGATCGCCAATCCCAGCAACCCACGTGCTGAGTAGCAACGGTATAATGGCGCGGTGGAGAGGATTCGTCCCGCTGACAGGATCTTGAGTCATGATGTTGCCGTTTCGTTTGAGTCGCCTGTTCGGAATCGTTGTGCAAGTCCACGGAATGGCCATTGCCGAGGAAAAGGGAATCCGTTTGGCGTTTCAGGAAACGGAAGACCAGCCGAAGCACTTCTTAGATGCCAATGTGCAATCCGTGCTGATCGCCTGGGACAACCTGGAGGAAATCGCGTTCGAGCGGGGGATCGTGTCCGATGAGGTGACACTCTGCGTCCGATCCGTCGAATCCCTGGGAAACCTTCCGGGAATCCAAGACCACGAGCTGTCCCTGGAGATCCGAAAGAGCGATCGGGACGCCCTGAAGGTTTTCGAACGAGTCGTAAACGAATACCGCGCGGGTCAGCGACAAGACAACGTCGACGAGATGCTGGACGACATCCGCGATTTTCTGCACGGGCTGTGAGGATTCTTTATGTCCAGCCGTTCCGGCGCGACGCCGCGCATCACCGTTCCCCGCTTCCGCGCCATGAAAGGCGACGGCCACAAGATCACGATGCTGACGGCCTACGATTTTCCGATGGCCTCGCTGGTCGATGACTGTGGCGTGGAGGGGATCCTGGTGGGGGATAGTCTCTCCATGGTCGTGCAGGGCAACGATAGCACGCTTCCGGTGACACTGGACGAAATGATCTACCACGCCGAGATGGTGGGGCGAGCCGTCCGGCATGCACTGGTCGTCGTTGACATGCCGTTTCCGAGCTATCACTTAGGCGTTTTTGAGGCGATCAACAGCGCCGGCCGCATTCTGAAGCAGACGCGGGCGCAAGCCGTCAAGCTGGAGGGCGGCGCCGATCAGTCGGATGTGATCAGCGGATTGGTCAGCGCCGGGATCCCCGTGATGGCGCACGTTGGCCTGCGGCCCCAGAGTGTCCATCAACTGGGAGGCTACGGAGTGCAGCGTGATGCCGATCGTCTGTTCGCCGACGCGCAGTCGGCCGAACAAGCCGGTGCTTTTGCCATCGTGTTGGAATGCATTCCTGCCACGATCGCCGCGCAGATCACCGAATCTTTGTCGATTCCCACGATCGGGATTGGTGCCGGCCCCGACTGCGATGGACAGATCCTCGTGTTGCATGATCTGCTGGGCCTGACATCCGGACGATTGCCAAAACACGTCCGGACGTACGGCCAATTGGGGCCGGCAATTCAAGATGCCGTCCGCCAATACCGGGAAGATGTCCGCGGTCGTCAATTCCCCGGTCCCGAGCAGACGTTTGAGTAGCGTGGGGAAATTCAGCGTTCGCGGTGCGCGCGGAAAGCACCCTGGGGACCTCCCTGCATTCGCGGGCGGGCGTTCCCGTTGCGATCGGGCCCTGGAGGTTTTGCCATTTTGATGGACTGCGGCGTGGCAAACGGTCCTCCGGAGAAAACGCACGACACGGGAGATTCCCGGACTCCCGTGGATGGTCGTCCTGGTTCCCGAACGGCACACCCGTCAGGAAATGGTTCCTGCGTAAGAAGCTGACGCACCCTCTCGCTCGCGGGTGTGGTTTTCGGACGCGATAGCAGCCGGGGAGGGCATTCGACCGCCGCCGCGGGGAGGTGAAGTTGGGTGGACACCCATCCCCAAAAAGGTGGTACCGACTAAAGATCTGTAGATGCCGACGCTTTGCGTATCCTGTCGATTCCTTCGAAACGAGCCGCCATGCCGAACCAATTGGTCCACGAAACGAGTCCCTACCTGTTGCAGCACGCCCACAATCCGGTGGACTGGTGCCCCTGGGGACCGGAAGCTCTCGAGCGCGCACGTGCTGAGAACCGTCCGATCTTCCTCTCGATCGGGTATTCGGCGTGCCACTGGTGTCACGTCATGGAGCATGAGAGCTTCGAAGATCCGGAAATCGCCCGGCTGCTGAACGACAACTTCGTCTGCATCAAGGTAGATCGCGAGGAACGCCCTGATCTGGACCAGATCTACATGCAGGCGGTTCAAGCGATGACCGGCCGTGGCGGTTGGCCGATGTCGGTTTTTCTGACGCCGGAACTCGACCCATTTTACGGTGGCACGTACTGGCCGCCGCGCAGTCGGATGGGAATGCCGGGCTTTGATCAGGTGGTCGCCTCCGTGACGCAGGCCTGGCAGCAGCGGCGCGACGAAGCAGCCGCGCAAGCTCGACAACTGCGGGAGCACATCGCATCGATCAGTGCGGCTCGTGCGCCGGCCACCGAGTTGAAGGAAGACCTGCTTTCGGCGGCAGCCGCTCATTTGCAGCAGACTTTCGACCCTATCCACGGCGGTTTCGGTGCGGCACCCAAGTTTCCGCACGCGATGGACCTGCAACTCTTGCTACGCCTTGAACAGCGTCTTCGACAGTCGGCACTGGGCTCGGTCGTCCGCACTACACTCGACAAGATGGCCGCCGGAGGTATCTACGACCACTTGGGCGGAGGCTTTGCACGGTACAGTGTCGATCAGCGGTGGCTGGTCCCTCATTTCGAAAAGATGCTATACGACAACGCGCTGCTGGCGGCCACCTATGTGGATGCCTTTCTGGCGACCGGAAACGAACAAGACGCCATCGTCGTCCGAGAGATCCTTGACTACATCCTGCGGGATATGACCGACCCGGCGGGAGGTTTTCACAGCACGGAAGATGCCGACAGCCAGGGCGAAGAAGGGAAGTTCTACGTTTGGACTCCCGCGGAAATCGAACGGGTTCTGGGACCCGATGTAGCCGCCCGGTTCTGCTACGTCTATGACGTCAGCGAGGGAGGCAACTTCGAGGGCCGCAATATTCTGCACCTGTCTCGAACGTGGGAACAGTCGGCACGGCAGCTCCAAACGGATCCGAAAACCCTCCGTCGGCAGATGGATGAGGCGCGGTTGAAGTTGCGGGCAGTGCGCTCGGAACGCATCCGTCCGGCGAAGGACGATAAGATTCTGGTGAGTTGGAATGGGCTGATGGTGGATGCGTTGGCTCGAGCGGCTCGGGCGTTAAACGAGCCCGAGTACCTGAAGGCAGCGGTGAACGCCGCCCGGTTCCTACAGAATCATCTGCGGAAATCGGATGGACGACTGCTGCACTGCTGGCGACAAGGGCAGGCAAAACTGGATGCTTATCTGGATGATTACGCCATGCTGGCCAACGCACTCGTTTCGCTCTACGAGGCTTCGCTGGATGAGATCTGGTTAGCGTGGTCCTGTGAATTGCTGGAATTCATCCTGCAAGATTTCCGCGACGATGACACGGGTGCCTGCTTCTATACGGCGGAGCATCACGAGTCGCTGATCGTGCGTGTTCGGGATCTGCACGACAATGCTGTGCCAAGTGGAAATGCCATGGCCGCGATGGCTCTCCTTCGCGCCGGTCGTCTGACCTGCCGAACCGATTTTTTGGAGGCGGCCGAGGCCATCCTGATGGCAGCAAGTGGTCTGATGCAACGGGTTCCCGCGGCGATGAGCCAGATGTTGATCGCACTGGATCTGTGGCTCGGCCCGCTGCACGAAATCGTGATTGTGGGAAACGTTCACGATCTTCACGTGACAGAGACGTTGCGCGATTTCAACCAGAGGTTTCTGCCGCGCACCGTCTTGGCCGTCCGAGATGAGCAGCAGCTCGCACCCCACGCCAACCTCCTTGCACCACTGTTTTCCGGAAAGCAGGCCCTGGATGAAACACCGACGGTTTACGCATGCGAACAGGGAACCTGCCAACGTCCGGTCACCGGACGTCAGCAGGCTGCAGCCGTGTGGGACAAGCTGGCGAAGTGATCGACCGGAGCGTTCATCCGGTGTGAGACGCTGGTGCGTGTTGCATGGACATGCAGCGTTTCTGGCGAACGTTTCTTCCGAACAGCAAGGGCGACGAGACGCGAGCGGGAGGTGCTGCGCGTTGTAAGCTGCAGTTCTGCGAGACAACCGGACGTAAACGCAGGTGGGCGAGAAAATCCGCGATCCCGACCGTCGCGCGGTCCGATTGGCTGCGCAGTCATCGATCGGAAATCGCACGATCCCAACAGAAATCGAACAGCAGCTGCCACTCTACTCGCGCAACCTGCCGACAGAGTGTTTCCAGAGCGCCCCGCTGTCGACGTCCTGCGGCGCACAGGTCCACGAAACCGAGCGAATCCCATTCCGCGGATTCCAAGATGCGATCCAGAATGGATTTCGGGGCCGTGGTCCGCCCCAGTTCGACCGCCGCCTCGCGCAACGAGGGTAGGATCGGGTGATCGCCCACTCGACGAAACCAGTATTTCGCGTTGGAATCATCCGGTTCGCGCCGGTGCATGATCCCATGCCAATAACTCCCGCTGGGGGAGGGGATCTGTTGGCTGAGGGAATGGGATTCATCGAGGAAGTCATGCCAGAGCCACAGCGCGGACAGACAGCCGGACGCCATGTCCGCGTCGGCCACGGGATGCGTGGCGAACAACTGGTCCGTCGTCATCTTCCGCAGGATCGGCCGTGCGGCCTCCACCGGCTGGCCCGGTCCAAGTTCACACAGCCGGTCGGGATCGAGCAGTTGAGAAACGCGGGGGCCGTACTTTTCAGGTTGAAACGAGAACAAACCAGTGGCTCCGAGGACCTGCGACCGAAAAGAATCGACTGTGGCGCTTCGGCGACATCGGCCGGCCGACGCGGTGGCTGTCTTCCGGCCCATTGTAGCCCACCGGGGACTGTCCGGTTGTTACGCCGGGGAAACCGCTTCGGAACAACTAGCGGGAGGGCGCAGCTGCTGCGGAGCCGCCCACCGTTCGGGACTGCTCGGCTCGGCGGGAGCCTGAGGCGGAAGGCCAATCACGCGGCTTTTTCCTCGACAGTCGTGATGAGCCCGTTTCGAACCATAGACGGACACGGAAACTGGCGGTAAACTCCGCGTTGACCCACGACTCCTCTCGAGAAACCATGTCATGACCGACGACCCGAAGCCCGCATCCGACGACCCCTCCACGGATCCCGTACCTGAAGATCCTACGCCGTCGGACTCGCCGGCGACTCCCGAGGAAACTCGCCCCGCCCGACAAATCAGAATTGGCTCCCAGCGGGAAGCTGCGTCTCCGATCCCCGAGGCAGCGGATGCGGCGGATACAGGCGAGGTGTCACCCGATGCCGAAGCGGATGCCGATGCCGATGCGGAAGCGACAGCCCCGGGTACGGAGGATCCGTCGGTCACCTCGTTTCCCCCGCCGCGTCTGCAACGGATGTCGGAAGATCTGCAGCAAGAGATCGACGAAGCACTGCAGGACGTATCGCTGGAAGAATTGTTGCAGGGCGAGACGCGGACGGACGCGGCGACGACGGGAGAGATTACGCTGGATGAGCGAGTGCTGGCGACCGTCATCAAAACGGATCGCGACTCGGTCTTCTGCAGCTTGGGCGGACAGCACGAGGGAGTCGTGTCGTTGCGACAGTTTGCCGAGCCGCCGGCCCCCGGCACGCAATGCGAGGTTGTCGCGGTTCGATATCTACCGGACGACAATCTCTATGAACTGAGTGTTCCCGGTGCCTCGGTCGATGTCCAGGACTGGTCCGACTTGGCGGAAGGCGTGGTGGTTGACGCACGGATCACCGGCCACAACAAGGGCGGGTTGGAGTGCGAGGTCCATCACATTCGCGGGTTTATTCCGGTCAGCCAGGTTTCGCTTTATCGCGTGGAAGATTTGGAACCGTTCGTTGGCCAGACGTTACCGTGCATTGTGACGGAGGCGAACCCGGAGCGGCGGAATCTGGTGTTGAGCCACCGAGGGGTTTTGGAGCGGGAACAGCAGGAATCTCGGGAAAAACTGCTTGGCGAACTGGAAGTCGGACAGGTTCGAGAGGGTGTGGTGCGGAGGCTGCAGGATTTCGGCGCGTTCGTCGACTTGGGCGGAATCGATGGACTGGTGCATGTGAGCCAACTGAGTTGGGATCGAATCGCCCATCCGAAGGAAGTGCTGGAAGAAGGACAGACGATTCGCGTGCGAGTGGAGAAGGTCGACGTCGCCGCCGGTCGAATCAGCCTTTCCTACCGTGATCTGCTGGAGCACCCTTGGGAAGGCGCCGAGGCGAAGTATCCGGTCGGAGCGGTCTTGGAGGGAACCGTTTCGAAGATCATGGAATTTGGCGCCTTCGTCCGCGTCGCAGCCGGGGTCGAGGGCCTTGTGCATATCTCGGAACTGGCCCATCACCGGGTGCAGCGCGTTCACTCGATCGTCCGCGAAGGCGAGACGGTGCAGGTGAAGGTGCTGTCGGTCGATCCGGCGGCGCAGCGAATGAGCTTATCCATCAAGGCGGTCCAGAGCGCAGCGCCGGAGGAGGAGGCCGGGGGGGAAGACACCGCGGAAGAGAGTGTCCCCACGAAACCGCCGTACCGCCATCCCAGGGCCCGCTCAAGGGCGGATTGAACCGCGGCAGCGGCGGAGAGCAGTTCGGCCTGAAGTGGTGATCTTGCTCACTCCATCGCCCGATCGTCCCATCGCCCGATTGTCCCTACCGCATCGTGGGACGGTCTTCCAGACGGTCCCGTAAGACAGTCTTCCCAGACTGTCTCCTCCCCACTCACGGCAACCCATTACCGCTCGCCATTCTTCTCACCTTCCGTGGAGCTGCTGCCCGCCACAAGCTGGATAACTGTTACGAAACTGCAACACGCTTGTTGATGTCAGATCTTCCCAGTGGTCGGACGATGATAACGACAAGATCCCAGCGTTCTTGGATCCTGCAAAACGGTAGTACTTGTCGGAGTCCTGCAAGGGGGAGAAGCAAACGGCATGTGGCGCGCGATATTCCTAGGAATTGCGATCTCGATCTGCCTGATCGGCTTGGAAAGTATGGTCATCGACCGGGTGGTGGTACCTGCCCGCGGGTCGGCTGCCGGTGCATCGGCGATGGATCCGAGCGATCCGATGGCATTGCCGGGCGTCACCACTTCGGCCAAACGGACGATCAAGGTCGCCGAATGGCACCCCTGGTCGCTGTTGAGTGTGGGCGCGGTCCTGATGCTCTATTCCCTGACGCTCCGCAAGGGAGGCTAAGCGTCGGCAAAACGCCGCGGACCCCCAGCTCTCGCCAAACGTCAACTTGCTGCGAGTTCCCCACCCCACTAAGATATCGTGGCGAACGGATCGCTCCAGAGTCAACTTGGTGGAGGGAAAGGGACAGTTTTTGATGGTCTCGGCGTCGCTTCCGATCCGGCCAAACCCCGCAGAATTGTGTAGCATTCTGGCGAGTCATATAATACCTAGGGTTTTGATTTCTTGATTCTTAGGAGTGGGGTGGTTGTCCGCGAAACGGAAAACTCTGTTTATCGGAACACCGTCGGCTGAAGACGCGCAGCTTCTGAATCGGCTGCGCGAGTGCTTTGATGTGGTCGAAGCGGACAGCCCGGTCAGTGCGTTGGCAAACGTTCCCCAGGAGACGGCGGGGATCTATCTCTCGGCAGCCCATCTTGACGAGGGACTCAAGCTGGGCCGCATGCTGAAGAACGAACGGATTCTGGAGGGGATGCCAGACGGTGTGGCCCTGCTGGATGCGGAGAACACGATCCTGTGGGCGAACGACTGTCTGCGACATTGGCTGAAGCAGGACGATCTGTCGGGCTGCAATTTCTACCACGTTTTCGGTAACCCGGAGATTCTCGGCCCTGACTTCTGTCCGTTCACGACCGCGTTGGCTTCGCGGGAGGCGAGCACTTCCACGCTTCGCTGTACGGACAACCGTTACTACTACGTGCACTGCGTGCCTTTCCAAACCGGGAATGAGAGCCCTGACAGCTTGATTGTCACGGTGCGCGACATCACTTCCGAGACGTTGCAGCAGCAGAAGTTGGCGGCGATTCACAAGGCGGGTGTGGATCTGACCAACTTGACGGCGGAAGAAGTGTTTCAGATGCAGGTGCAGGATCGGATCGAGTTGCTGAAATCGAACATCCTGCAGGACACCAAGGATCTGTTGAGTTTCGATGTCATCGAGATTCGTCTCACGGCTCAAGACACGGGCGAGTTGGTCCCGTTGTTATCGGTCGGGATGGAAGACGCCGCGAACGAGCGGCAGTTGTTCGCGCTACCCCAGGGCCAGGGGGTCACCGGCTTCGTCGCCGCGACGGGCAAGAGTTACCTGTGTGAAGACACGGCAGAGGACCCCTTGTATATCGAGGGATGCGCCGGAGCGAAGAGTTCACTGACCGTGCCGTTGATTCAGCACGACAACAAGGTGATCGGGACGTTCAACGTGGAGAGCCCCGATGCCCATGCGTTTACCGAGAGTGATCTGCAGTTCCTGGAAATCTATTCGCGCGACGTCGCCAACGCATTGAACACGCTCGAACTGCTCGTGGCCCAGCAGGCCAATACGGCGCAGGCAAGTGTCGAAGCGATCCATCGAGAGGTAGCTTTGCCGGTGGATCGGATCCTGAACGACGTGGCGCATATTATCGAGGAATACATCGGGCACAACCCAGCGGTTGTGGAGCGGCTGGACAGCATTCGCGACAACGCACGCGACATCAAGCAATTGATTCACCGCGTCGGTCAGGAGATGACGCCATCGGAGGCGGTACCCGCGTCGGCCCAGATCGAGGCCCGTCCAGCTTTGCTGGGACGCCGGATCCTGGTCGTAGATGATGACGAGGCGGTCTTGATGGCCGCCCACAACCTGTTGGAACGCTACCACTGCACCGTGGAGACAGCGCGGCGGGGCAACGAAGCGATTTACATGATTCGCAACGCTGGATCGGAGATGAGTTACGACGCCATCATTTCCGATATCAAACTGCCGGATATGTCAGGCTTCGACCTGCTGATGAAACTGAAGGAACAGTTGAAGATGGAACCGGTACCGCTGATCTTGATGAGCGGATTCGGATACGATGCGGGACACAACATCCCGAAGGCTCGGCAGGCCGGTCTGCCCATGCATGCGGTTCTGTGCAAACCGTTCCGCCTCGATCAACTGCTGGAGAAAGTGGAGGCAACCGTACTCCACACGGAGTCCTCGGGAAAGGCACCCTCCCCGAAAGAGAAAAAGGAGCCTTTTCTGATCTCCAAATACTCTAGTCCCCCGACATGATCTACGTCTTGACCGCGTTATTGGTGCTGGGGCACATCGCTGCCTGCATCTTCTTCATCAACCGTCTGCACGCGACTGCATTGCCGTATGTATTGATGAAGTTCATCGATGTGCTGTGGTATCCGACGCTGTTCGGGGTCCCAGCCTTGCTGTTGTACTGTCTGCTGATTGACATCCCCGCAGAGATTGCGCAACAGCCCTGGTTGCAGTTGCTGGCATGGCTCTACGGCGGTCTCTGCCTTCTGGCGACGTTGGCGATCGCCCCCGCCTGGGTCCGTCACTTGACGGACAGCGGCACGACATCACGCTTGACGTCGAATGACACACGCCGGATCGATGTCGCTCAACAACTGCAGCAACGCCCCGCGGGGAATTGGCGGACGGATTTCGCTTCCCGAATTCCCACGAATCAGGTCTTCGAACTTCACGTCGAGCAAAAGACACTGCGAATGCCTCGGCTAAGTCCGGCGTTGGACGGGCTGACCATCTCGCACTTATCGGATCTCCACTTCACCGGGCAGATCACACGCCCTTACTTTGAGTTGGTCATGGAGGAAACCAACGCCTTGAACTCAGACCTCATCGTGATCTCGGGTGATATCATCGACAAAATGGCTTGCTTCGCCTGGCTGCGAGGATTGTTGGGCCAACTGCGCAGCCGTTACGGTTGTTTCTTCGTGCTGGGGAATCACGATCTGCGAATCCGGAACGAGTTGCGGTTGCGAACGGAGCTCGTCGACAACGGGCTGATCGACTTGGGCGGACGCTGGCAGACGATCGAGATTCACGGACAACCGATCCTCTTGGCCGGAAACGAGCTGCCTTGGTTCGCTCCCGCGGCGGACCTGAAGAGCTGCCCTCGCCCGCCCCGGCACGGACGGCTGCTACGGATTGCCGTCGCCCACAGCCCAGACCAATATCCCTGGGCCCAGAGTTACGACTTTGACCTGTTGCTGGCCGGTCATACGCACGGGGGACAGATCCGCTTTCCCGTGATCGGTCCGGTCTTTTCACCCAGTCGCTTTGGCGTGAAATACTGCGCGGGAACGTTCTACGAGGATCCCACGCTGATGCACGTCAGTCGCGGCATTTCTGGCACGCGTCCGTTGCGTTTCAACTGCCCGCCCGAAATCACGAAACTGACGCTTCGCGCCGGCCGGCCATCGACATAGCAGAAGCCGGTTACTGCGAACAGCAATTCCCCGTTGCGTCTCGACGCTCTTTCTGCTCGGAGGACGCATCGCCACGAACGCTACATGTCTGTGCGACACGCACCACAGCGAGCAGCAATTCCCCGTTGCATGTAGGCGCTCTTTCTGCTCGGAAGACACATCACCACGAACGCTACATGTCCGTGCGACACGCACTAGAAACGGAGTTCGGCGCGGGCCACCAGACCATCGAAGGTCAACGTGTCGCCCAGGTCCAGGAAATTGTTCTGTTGTACCGACCGAATGAATTCCTGCGTCTTGACCGTATTGAACCAGGCGCTGAACACATAACCGGCGGTCAACTGCACGCGTCCTCCCGGACTGCACCATCCGCCTCCGAGTTCCAGGTCCAGAACCGGAACGATTCGTCCCGCTTCCCATTGCGTGTCGACAACGGATGGATCAAACGACTGCCCCTGGAAGTAGCTCCCCTGAAACTTGCCGGCGAGGAAACTGGCGGCACATCGCGTGTATAGCCGGAGCGGACGGCCGCAAGCGTGGCGTTCGGCTTCCAACCCCAAGCGCAAACCGGCTCCATCAAAGTCGATGTCGGTGCTCACCTGCTCCTGACCGTTGTTGAGGAACGTTGAGTCAAAAGACTGCTCCAAACGAGCGTATCGAGCTGCCACGGAATAGTTCACGGCAAACACGTCGCCCCCGACAAACAGATGCCGCAGACCGAGGTCGACCGTATCGAGTTGGAGTTCCGATTGGGCTTGCGAAGAGAGAAAATCGGTGGCGGCACTCGTGCTGGACGGATGCGACACCAGCGAGCGGATCACGTGAGGCGGACTGGTCTCGAGACGACTTGTGGTCGTGCTGTCAAACATGGTCATGTTCAGCAGAATGCTGGTCATCGCGTTGATCGCGAGGTTGGCTCCCACTTCGAAACCCGCTTCATAGTCCGGGTCGAGAACCCCCACGGGGCCGACCTGAAGCGGCCCGCCGTGAGACGACGAATCGATCGGACCGTCGATCGGTACACCGTAGGCCACGTCCGCATTCCGCGGCCGCAAGTACAGCAAACCGCCATAGATCGACGTGAAGTGAGCCCAGCTATCGCAGCCAGCGTAGCAACCGGTCGCACAGTCACTGACAAACGCGCTGCTGACGACGTCATCGCAGCCGCTGGCCCACATCCCTCCGCCGTCGCTACCGACCGGCACCGACAACGCTCCGAGCGGAGTCGCCCCGTCCACGGCCTGACAGTTCGGACCGCTGCAATTTACCGCTGCAGGCACCACGGCCGTCCCGGTTGGTCCATCACCAACCTGTCCGAAATAGCCGGCGGATCCCTGGAGCGAGGGCGGTTGCTGGGCCACGGTGACTCCGGCCGTGATGCTCATGGCCATCAGGAACGCCCAGAGACGCGATTGGATCATCTTCATTGTTTCCCCCCCCGAGAACCACAGGTCGTAAAATCGTATCGACCCACAGGACCGGAGAATCCAACAGCACCACTACAAGCGATAAATCATTCGCATCTTACCCAGAGTTCCAGCCTTGGAATCGCGCGTTTCGATCTCAACCCGAAGCGCCAGCGAAGGGGTTGGGGGTGGCGCACGGCGGTTTGGCGGTTGGGACCGGACCCCTTCGCTGGCGCTTCGGGTTGAGACGGATCGAAACGTGCAACTTTACAACGAAGGCCTCGGGCTACGATGCTCGCCCCATGCGCAACTTCGAAACCCGCCAGCAAGCTGCAGAGCCCAGCCGCGAGGCGAAGTTCGGGACAAACCACACCGCCGTCTCCGGCCTGCGGTTCCCAGGGGAGAGCGAATCTACGCCGCACGACCTCTTTTGGCCTGAGGTCGTTGCGATACGATATCGGGATGCCTCGTACGATGGGTGCAACGGCCGTGGTGATCCCCTGAAGCGGGTGAAATGATCGACTCCGGCGGGGATGATATCCGCGACGTACCTCCACGGACCCGGCGAGGCGATTTTGGAAAGGACATGCCATGCGCCGCTTGCTGCTCTCGGTTCGCGTTTTCTTCAAGATCTTGTTTGGCAAAGAATTTGCTGAGCAGGCGGAAGCACTATTGGAGGGGCCGGTGCAAATCCCCGCGGCCCCGGCCCAATCACCGTCCGCCGCCGCCCGGGTGCCTTCGCCACCCAAGTCGGCTCGCAGTGAAGCGATTACCTTGCTGGCGACTCTGCAGCGGGAGGCCCGGTTTGTGGATCTGGTTCAGGAGCCGTTGGGCGATTTTTCCGACGAGCAGATCGGAGCCGCGGCGCGGGACGTGTTGCGCAGCTGCGGGGAGGTACTGCGTCGGACGTTCGACCTTCAGCCGGTCGTTCAGGAGGCGGAGAATTCCGTCGTCGAAACGCCTGCCTCATTGGGTGCGGGACGGTATCGGTTGACGGGAAACGTGGTGGGTGATCCGCCGTTTCGGGGTCGGTTGGTGCACCATGGTTGGGAAGCGCGAAAATGTGAACTGGCTTCGTGGTCGGGCGAAGCCGAAGCGATTCGTGTTGTTGCGCCGGCGGAAGTGGAATTGTAGCTCAGCCATTGGGCCGAGCTGGGTCGTCTTGATGGCGGATCGTTAAATCCCCGTCTCGGATCGCGTAGGAAACACGGAATCAGGAACTCGGAAACCTCACATGTCTGCACAGTTTGTGGTGGGAATCGACTTAGGAACGACGAACAGCGTGGTGGCGTATGCACCGCTGGGTGAGGACGAATCACTGGAGATTCGGCTGCTGCCCATTCGGCAATTGACAGCCCCCGGGACGATCGAATCGCGTGACAGCCTGTCGTCGTTCCTCTACTTGGCGGCGGATCACGAGGTCCAAGAGCGCGCGTTTGATTTGCCGTGGGCGAGGGACCGCGATTATGTCGTGGGGGACTTGGCACGGCAACGATCGGCGGAGGTCCCGGATCGTTCGGTCGGCGGCGCGAAGAGCTGGCTGGCGCATTCCGGCGTTGACCGTCATGCGGCAATTCTGCCTTGGAATGCCCCGGACGAGGTGCAGAAGGTTTCGCCGGTGGTGACATCACAGCGTTACTTGGAGCACTTGGTGGCGATCTGGAACGAGACCTGGCCGGATGCGCCGTTGGATCAGCAGCAAGTGGTGTTGACGGTGCCGGCCTCGTTTGACGCAAGTGCCGCGAGTTGACCCGGGAGGCGGCGGTGGCGGCGGGACTTCCGACGCACACCGTTTTATTGGAGGAGCCACAGGCGGCGGTCTACGCCTGGTTAGTCGACCAGGGGGACCCGTGGCGGAAGCGGATTGCGGTGGGCGATCGGTTGCTGGTCTGCGACGTGGGCGGTGGAACGACCGACTTGACGCTGATCGATGTGGCGCAACAAGACGGGGAGCTGGCGCTGCAGCGACTGGCGGTCGGCAATCACCTGTTGGTGGGTGGCGACAACATGGACCTGGCACTGGCTCATCAGTTGGCGGACGGCTTTCAGCAGCAGGGCGTATCCCTGGATCCGTGGCAAGCGGTGTCACTCTGGCATGCGTGTCGCGCGGCGAAGGAAACGTTGTTAGCCGATGGGGGTCCGCCATCGCAAAAAGTCTCGGTTCTGGGGCGCAGCAGCCGCTTGATTGGCGGCACCGTGTCGATTGAGCTGGAGCGTGCAAAGGCGG
Organism: uncultured Planctomycetaceae bacterium; assembly: GCA_963776055.1. GTDB lineage: Bacteria > Planctomycetota > Planctomycetia > Pirellulales > Pirellulaceae > CAVZLD01. The sequence goes on from CAVZLD010000005.1 coordinate 341,550, forward strand.
CTACGGTGTTGAACGACGGTTTCTTTCCTGCCTGTAATCTGGAGGACCGGCCGGCGCGGCGGCGGCAGAGTGGTTTTGTGCAGTTAGGTCTGCCGTTCGAGACGGACACGGCGATCACGCGGCATATCGCAGCGTTTCTAGGCGCGCATGCGACCGAGGGCGAGGCAGCGGCTCGGCCCTCTCATGTGCTGTTCAACGGCGGGGTCTTTCGCGCAGCCGGCCTCCGGCACCGGTTGTTGCAGGTGCTGGAAGGCTGGTTCCCCGGGACGCGCGGTGCAGGACCTGACCGGACGAGGCGATCTGGATTTCGCCGTCGCCCGAGGGGCGGCCTATTATGGCTGGACGAAGCAGCGGGGCGGAGTGCGGATCCGCGGTGGAACAGCCCGGTCGTACTACATTGGAATCGAGACATCCGGGTTGGCAATTCCCGGAGCTCCGCGACCGTTGCGCGCCGTGTGTGTTGTGCCCTTCGGGATGGAGGAGGGCACGCAGCTGGATGTTCCTTCTGCGCCAATTGGCCTGTTATTGGACGAGCCGGCCCAATTTCGCTTCTTCAGTTCATCCGTTCGGAAGCAGGATCAGCCTGGCGACGTGCTGGACCGGTGGAGCGAGGAGGAGCTGCAGGAGACGGATTCGATGGAAGCGATCCTGCCTGCCAGCGAGGCGACGGAAGACAAGTATGTCCCCGTGCAGTTCCAGTCACGCGTCACAGAACTGGGTGTTTTCGAATTGTGGTGTGTCAGCACCCAATCACCCGACCGCTGGAAACTCGAATTCAGCGTTCGCCAGCCCACCTCCTGATCCGCAGGATCGACTTCCAGTCATCTCCCCACAGCGCGGAATCGTGGGATCGACTTCCAGTCGGTCCCGTATCACCGACTTCCAGTCGGTTCCCCGCTCTTTCTTCCCCGCAGTTCGCTCTCCCTCTTAACCTCGTCAGAACAACTCATGATCCCGTTGCGGGGCGATACACTCCGGATCATCATTCCGAGGGCTATTGACGTAGGTGCTCACCGGATCCAGTCGCATTGGCTCTTCTTCCAAGGGCCGCAGCAGGGGCAGCAGGGGTTCCGGTCGGTCGACGTCTGGATCCAGCCACTGCGCGTAGGCAGTGGGAGAGAGAATCGCCGGCATCCGATCGTGGATCGCGCGGGTCGCACGATTGGCATCCGTGGTGATGATGGAGAATGTTTCCAGCGCGGTGCCGGACGCATCTTCCCAGTGCTCCCACAACCCGGCCATCGCGAATGGCTGTTCGTCCTGCAACCGAATCAAGAAAGGTTGTTTCGTCTTTCCGGTTTTCTTCCATTCAAAATAGCCATCCGTGGGTACAAGGCACCGGCGGCGTTTCAGCGCGGTGCGGAAAGAGGGCTTGGTGGAGACGGTTTCCGCTCGCGCATTGATCATTCGATTTCCGATGGAGGGATCTTTTGCCCAGGACGGCACAAGGCCCCAGCGGAGCGGCACGAGTTCTCGTCGTCTATCGGTTGTGTAACGCACGACGGGTGCGTTCTGTGTGGGAGCGATATTATATCGCGGAACGAGTTCGGGGCCGGCGGCGATACCGAATTGTTCCAGCAGCAGACTTAGTCGAGAATGGAGGGTGAAGCGACCACACATGTGCGTTGCAACTGTATCATCGAGGGGTACGGGAAGGGGGCACGGATGTCCGGCACCCCGGTTCGCGCAGGAAATCGTTAGCCGCATTTCTACCACATGGGAATCGGGAGGACGACATGCCGCTAGGCAATGACTTTCAGCACCAGCTGTATACGGCCGATCCGCCGATTGCGCCGTACGATCTGGTGCGAGCGGATCCTCCCCCGCCGCTTGATTCGGAGGAATGTCGGCGGCGGATGCGGCGGGTGGGCGAGCGGCTGCGAGACGAACACGTTGCGGCAATTTATCTGGTCCACGGCACGTTCACCGGAAACGATGCGTTGGGCATCTTTCGTGAATTGGAGTGGTTCGTGCCGCAGTGGACTCCGCCGTTGCGGCGGCAGCATAAGCTGCTGATCGACCGTTTTGCCGGACAGTCGGGCAATTACACTGCTCGATTCGCTCGGCAATTTGCATCGCTGATCAACGGTACCACGGCGACACCGATCCCAGTTCGCCTGTTCTATTGGTCCAGCGAGAACAACCATTTGGGTCGAGCGGATGCGGCCGTACGTCTCTTAAGCGAACTCGTGGAACAGTCGCAGCAACGGCGGTGCCGATTCTTGTTGTGGGGTCACAGCCACGCGGGAAACGTCTTTGCGCTAATGACCAACCTACTGGGCGGGACCCTGGCGAGTCGTCGTGCGTACTTCCGCGCCGGCCGCCCATACTATCGCTGGCGCGTGCCCGGAACGGTGAAGGCTCGCGCCTGGCCCCGACTGCGCCAGCAGCTCGCCGATGATCCCGAGTTGCCCGGCCAGATCGAATTGGACTTGGTGACCTTCGGAACACCCATTCGTTATGGCTGGGAAAGGCGGGGCTACCACCGACTGCTGCATTTCGTCCATCACCGCCCGGTGCCAGAGTTGCCCAACTATCGGGCGGCGTTTCCCTTTTCCGTTTCCGATCTGCTGGCGGCCCGTTACGGCGATTATGTACAGCAGCTGGGAATCGCTGGCACCAATTTCCCGATGAGTTTGCTGCGGTGGCGATATCGTCGCGCAGAAAAGCGTCTGCTGGAATTGCTCCAGCCGAACATGCCCTGGCGCGATACGCTCGAACGGCTCCAGGTCGGACAGCGCGTCCCCGCCGAAGGGGAAACGCTGCTAGTTGACTATCGGTCGGACGAACAGCACCAGACGCAACAGCTATTTGGCCACGCAATCTACACGCGTCCCGAGTGGCTGCTGATGCACGCCGAAGAAGTCACCCACCGCATGTATGACCGTTCGTCACTCGCCGGATAGGACTGCCGGTCGAATCCATCCTGCGTGGATCGATTGCGTGCAGTGACAAGAGAAAGCACATCGTGACGGTCTCAGCGCACCGTGATTCGCAAGCGGTGTTCGAGATGAGCAGCGTCGACGCAGTTCCCACAGACTGGCAGCGTGAGCCATGATCACGCAGTGGGAAAAAGCCCACCAGGAACAACGCCACCGGCCGAAAGCTGGTGGGCGTGCGCTTCGCTGAGCCCACTCTACAACGTACACACTCGCGATTCGCTGAGCCCAACCTATGAACGACCAACCGTGCGCCACACACACGACAACGCTGCGCCCATCCTACAACGCCCTTCTGCCGATCCACATCAGCGTAAACGACGCGAGTACCGACAGCGCCAGACTGGTCGGTTCCGGAACGAATTGTCCACCGCCGCTGCGCGGACCGGCTTCATATCCGCCGCGCGAGAATGCGGCGACGAAATCGGCGCTGTCGAATACTTGATCGGCGTTCCAATCACCCGTATCCCAGGTGGCAGGCTGTCCGGTCTCGAACTTGCCCATCACGAAGACCTGCACGACGTCCGCACTGTTGAATTGTCCATCCAAGTTGGTGTCGCCCAGGTAGGTATGCCGCATCTCCGGCTGCTCGATCCAGAACAGCCGATCGTCCACATCGACAACTCCGTCGTGGTTCAGATCAAAGGTGACTTCGTGCCCGCCGGAGCGGATTGCGCCGCGTCTGGAGATCCAGGTCGCCGGCGCCGAGTTGCCCATCGTCGTCGTAGTCTCCACGCAAGGCCAGGGCCAGCCCCGTGTTCCGCGGAATGGACAGGATATCGCCTGCGCTGGACAACGGAGCGAAGACGGAAAAGAACTCCTCGACGTTGGTGTAGTCGACCTCCAGTTGATTACCTTGTGCCACCCAAATCTCGTAACCAGCGTCAACGCGGTGTTCGTAATGAAAGCCTTCCCAATCATAGTCGACACCTTCCCGCAACGAGATCAATCCCAGCGTGTTGGTATTGCCCGTCCGCCACTCGGGAAACGTCAACACGGTATCCCCATCCAGTTCGTGAGACAGTGCACCATTCTGGTTGCTGTCGGCAAAACCAGCGCCGCGGATCTGCAATTGCGCACCGTCGCTTGCGAACAGGCCAAACGTCAACCAATGGGTTTCTCCGGGGAGTTGATCGCCATCGTCGACGCGCAGTTGTCCGAACAGGCCCGACGAAAAGAAGTCAGCATCGCTTTCTAGATCGCCGCCGAAATCGGGATCGTTCAACGGCCATCGGCTCGCTCGTCCGGCACCGCGAACCCATTTTCCCGGGCGCAGGCAGCAGATTCCATCGTGATCGTGCAGCACGATCGTGGTCACGTCATCGCGGACGAACCCCTGCCCGTTCTCAAGCGCATTCAGGATCAGAGCGCGAGCGGTCGGAATGTCGTTCGCAGCTCCTCCGTCGTCATCGGCAAGATTGGCGACGAGAGCCGTGTCGACGAGAGTGGCGATGGGTGCCGGACCGGCGACCGCTGGCAACTCCGTGGTGTCGCCCAAAGCCAACCATCGCGCTGTGCTCGCGTTAACGTGCGCTCCCTGCGCGCTGGTTAGCTCCCAGTAGGCCGCCCCGGAACGCTCCCACATCAAAAACTCAAATTCGTGCAGTCCGGCGGCCAACTCGATCACACCGCGCGAATCCGCATCGTTCGTGCTGAAGGGATGAATCATCGCCCCATCCCGATCCAACTGCCCGTTGCCATACACGGCAGTGAACGGCGTGCCGATCAGCCGAAGGCCCATTCCTTCGCTGGATCGGACCTGCAGAGTGTACGTGCCCGCTTCGGCCACGCGTAAGACGCCGCGGGCAACACTGAGGAAATCGTCGTCGTCGGCCGGAGAGTCGGAGGGGAAGTGCCAAGGCCACGTTTGGTCAAGGATCGGTCCGCCGACCGGATGCGTGTCCGGATCTGTCAGGTCGGTCGTCTCGAATTGGCCTTGAGCCACGGAGTGCGGCAGGAGACTTCCCGCCTTGATCTGCTCGATGATTTCCGCCGCCATCTCCAGATCGTCGATCGGCCCGATCCCCCCGGCGTAATCGGTGACTCCCACGGTGCCCAAGCCACCGGCAATCCCCGGCAAATCGCGTGGCAGATGTGGATCCTGACCAGCTACTGTCTCGAAACTTGCCACCGCAAAAAGAAAGAACAACAGTCCTCTTGTCACGAACGGATGCCTCCCTGCGAACAACTTTGCAAGGCAAGTGGCCAATTGCCTCGAGAGCCACAACGACAACAACACGACTAGAAACAGGAAACCGCGTGCCGTCGCTCCTGTCAAGAGAAAGCTGCCACCGACTTGTAAGATAGCCGGCTCGGTACGTCGAATGCTGGGCGGGCAAGTGCGACAGTCTCCCAGCCATGTGCGACAGTCTCCCGACATGTGGGACAGTCTCCCGACATGTGGGACAGTCTTCCAGACATGTGGGACAGTCTTCCAGCATGTGGGACAGTCTTCCAGACATGTGGGACAGTCTTCCGACATGTGGGACAGTCTTCCAGCCATGTGGGACAGTCTTCCAGCATAGTCTTCCGCGTTGATCGACGGTCTTCCAGACCGTCCCCAGATGCCGTTGCAATACACCACAGCGGCAAGGAAAGCCGGGGGGAAGCCAATGGAAGGACGGATTGGGGATCGATGGGAGATGATGGTTTGGGGAGATGCAGCATGATGGTTTGGGGAGATGCAGCATGATGGTTTGGGGAGATGCAGCATGATGGTCTAGAAGACCATCTTACGGGACAGTCTGGAAGACTGTCCCACGTCTCGTTGGGTCCACCATCCCACCACCACTCGTTGGGTCCACCATCCACTACCACTCGTTGGGTCCATCATCCCACTACCACTCGTTGGGTCCACCATCTCACTACCACTCGTTGGGTCCATCTATCTCACTACCACTCGTTGGGTCTGCCATCTCAATCGCTTGGCGAGCTATCCCGCGAGCTAAAAGGACTGTCCGGCAGATCACCGGAAAGAAAACGGCCTTTCGGAGTTCACCGAAAGGCCGTTTTGGAGTTGCTTACTCGTTGTGAGCGACGAGTCGAGTTGCGTCTAGCCGCGACGGCGGGCCAGGCCCACCAGGCCGGCGAGACTCAGCAGAGCCAGCACGAGGCTGCTCGGTTCGGGGACGGCTTGCACCGCTCCGGGGAACGCACCGATCTCGTAGCCGCCGTCGATAAACGCCGCCACGAAGTCGCCTGAGTCGAACACCAGGTCGGCGTTCCAGTCGCCTTGCGCCCAACCGGCTGGTTCGCCCGTCTCGTACAGACCTTCAATGAACACCGCCACGAAGTCGCCCGAGTCGAACAAGCCGTTCAGATCGGCATCGCCGACCCAGGTGCTCTTCAAGTCGTGCAGCCAGAAGATCCGATCGTCGCCATTGACAACTCCGTCTCCGGTCAGATCGAACTCCGGCGGATCCTGACCGCCGGCGATCGCGACCGCCTGCAGGTCCAGGTCACCCGCGTCCAACTCGCCGTTGCCGTTGTAGTCGCCATCGGGGGCGGGACAAACTCGACCAGCTCAAATCCACCACCCCATCGGAAAATATCCGGCGAGGCGTTGCTCAAGGGATAGAACACGGACAGGAACGCGTCCTCGTCCGCCAGGTCGATATCGAGCTGGTTCCCGGGAGCGGCCCAAATCTCGTAATTGGCACCGCCACCGTTCTCGTGCTGATATCCCTCGAAGTCGTAGGTTTCACCTTCGACCAACTCAATCAGGCCCAGCGAATTCGAGTTGCCGGTCGGCAGGTCGAACGCGAGCGCATCATCGCCGTCGACGTTGTACAGCTCGGTATCCGACGCTGCCACCAACATCGCTGAAGCTCTGGCCGATGATATGGAACAGCGAATGATCGTCGGTGAACATCCCGAAGGTGACTTCGATCGTTTCGCCGGCCGTTTCATCGCCGTCGTCCACCTGCAATTGACCAAAGATCCCGGTCGAGAAGTTGTTGTAGTCCGTGTCATCGCCCTCGTTGGAGGGGAACCGGAACTTCTCGTCGGCATCGACAAAACTGGAGGGTCGGGCAGGATTGCCCGCGTCAAAGATCAAGACGCTCGAAACATCATCCCGAGTGGGTGAACCGTCGGGCGGCGTTCATAACGTCATCGATCGCGATCTCGATGTAGGGAGTACCCCCACCGGAATCTTCCGACTCCATGTTCTGCAGCACCGTCGCGTTTCCGACCAGTTGGGCTACGCCGGGACCGCTGACGCTGATCTCCTCGACTCCGAATACCCAAATTCTGCCAGTTGCCTGTCGCCAGTTCCGGATGCGCCCCGTCGGAAGCGGTGATTTCCCAGCGGGCTCCACCACCTCGTTCAAACAACATCATCTCAATCTGGTGCTGCCCTTCGGTCAGCTCGATCACGCCGCGCGCGTTGGAGTCGCCCGTGTCGGTGTTGTGGAGCATCGATCCGTCCGTGTCGAACATGACGAAGTCTGTTGCACCCGGGTTACCACCGTGCACCGAGGTAAACGGTGTGCCGACGACACGCAGGCCGAATCCGTCGTCCGACCGCACCGAAATGGTGTAGGTGCCGTCGGCGGGGACGTCGATCGTGCCCTTGGCGACGCTGATGAAGTCATTGTCGTCGGTGCCCGCAACATCCGAGGGAAAAGCCGGGGCGTTGGCACCAGCAACCCAGGTGTTACCGTTGGTGTCCGGATCGCGAGCCGCACTGATCGGCAGTTGTGCTTCCGCAATATCCGTTGGCTCCAGGTCACCAGCGATGATCTGTTGATAGAGCGAAGCCGCTTCGTCAACCGTGTTGATCGCACCCAGCGGGCCGCCTTCGCCGCCGTAGTAATCCGTGACACCGATCGTGCCGTCGCCACCCTCGACACCGACAAGGTTCTTGGGCAGAATCGGCTGGACGGCGTTGTCCAGGTCGACCAAAGGCACCCATTGTGGAGGAGGATCTCCGCCGGCGGCGTCCGGATGAGCTCCGGCCGATTTGGTGATCTCCCAGTAAGCTCCGCCACCGCGCTCCCACATCATCGCCTCAAACTCGTGGGTGCCAGCTTCCAGTTCGATGATCCCGGCGTGTTCGCATCGCCCGTGTTCTGGGCCATGACCATGGCACCGTTATCGTCTTTGTAGCCCGCACCACCGACACTGGTGAATTCGGTTCCGTTGACACGCAAGCCCATCCCGTCGTCAGAGCGGACTTGAATCGTGTACGTGCCAGCCTCTTGGACGAAGAATTCGCCCTTCGCGATGCTGATGAAGTCATTGTCGTCGGTACCGACGATATCTGAAGGGAACGGAACGGGCGTGCCGCCGAGGATTGGACCACCACCCGCGTTCGTGTCCGGGTCGGTCCAGTCGGTGATGCGCGCCTGCTGTTCCACGACGCGATCTGCCTCGAGTTCCGCATCAATGATGCCCTGAATGACATCGCATGCGCCTTGCAGCCCATTGATCGCACCCAGCGGTCCGCCTTCCCCGCCGTACCAATCGGTCACACCAACCTGGCCATCCGCGCCGGCGATTCCCGGCAGAACGGGACAGAGACCCAGCAATCCGGGTGAATCGATGCCGTCAATCGGTTCGGGTGACTTCAACGGATACTCAACGATGTAACGAAACATCTGTTGCGACAGCGAACTCATCGGTGCTTGTTCCCGCGCTCGACCGGTGCGACCGGCTCATCCACACCCCATCCCGACTTGTGGTCATTCCACACAGCATTGCCGTTTAGATGCACCGCATCTTCGCCACCCGCAATCGTTCGGCTCGCCACCGTTCCAGTTCTGGTAGGCAAACGGCTCGCCACTGGTCCAAGCCCAGCCCTGCGTTGCGCGGTCGGCCAGACCGTTCGATTCCTGCGGCGAGTCCGCACCATTCTGAGTCAGTGCCGGCGCCGCCCCTTCGCGGTCCGTTAAGCCGATCCACCAATCACCGCCACCAGCTACGCTGGCAAGCCAGCCGTTCTCTTCAGCCGACAGGATGTCCGCCAAATGGCCGCTGACGCCGTCGAAATCCAGGTCGGCGGCAAAATCACTGGCGTCGGCCCAAGTCGCCGTCTCGAGAGCAAAAAACTCGTACACATTCCACGTATCGCCCGGTCCGTACGGACCTTGGACATACGTGGCGGGTTGAGCTAGGGCACCACGGGTACCCAGTGCCACCAACAAGGCGGCGGTGCAAACAACAAATGCTCTTCTCATAAATCACGAACTCCCTGCGCTAACACTAAAGAAACTTACTCAAGTGATTCCCAATTCCGAGTCGCTTGCTGGACAACCCTTGAGAAAGGGGACAGGCACCTATCGACGCTGCGGTGTCGACTTAGTCCACGCGACGTGGCTTCCGCGAGCCCGTCCCCTTGTCCAACCGGCTGTTAAGACACCTGAACACCTCCGGTCGAATGGCCCCTCAAAGTTCTATTGATATTGCAGGTTGGGCAAATTGCAAGTAATTCTCTGGCAGTTCGGGGTAACTTCCAGCCATTTTGCGGGGAGATTCGTGTCGCCTGTACCATCCACCGCAGGGATAGCGTCCGGCCCGCAGGTTGGACCGCTCTTGAACGTCGGATGGGAACGTGAAACCCCGCGATCGCCAGGAGCGGAGGGTTCCCGTAGACGGGTACACACTCGGAGGCAGCGAGTGCTCAGCACAGAAGTCCGGCCGACCGGGGCAACTCCCCCACCACGAGGTTTCGCTCGAGAGGTCGAATGTCCGAAGCCGCCCCATCGGAACGGCGAACCGATGCAGGAGAGTCTCTCGATGCACGAACTCATTCAAGTAATCACGACAACGGACACGGAAGAAATGGCGCACGAGCTGGCAGCATCGCTCGTCGAGCACCGATTGGCGGCGTGTGTTCAGATCGACGGCCCGATCCGCAGCATCTATCGGTGGAAGAACCAGGTCGAGACCGCCGAGGAATGGCGCTGCACGATGAAGACGACGGCCGAGCGTTTTGACGACGTGAAGCAGCACATTCGCTCGCTGCACAACTACGACGTGCCGGAGATCATCGCCAGCGAGATTTGTTGCAGCAGCTCGGATTACGCCGCGTGGTTGCGCCAGCAGGTCGGCGCAGCGGCCGTAGGATCTCTTCATACGCGGTCTCATCCGGACGACGACGGCGCGACTGATCGCTCGCGGCAGGTCTCCGACCTCGCCGAAATCGCCGACCGAAGGTCTCCCCGTTCGACCGGACCTCCGATCCTGAACGAGTGCGCGCGGGTCAGGAGACCCTCGCACAGCGGTGTTCTCGGGTGCCTCGCACAGCGGTGTTCTCGGGATGCCTCGCACAACGTGTTATGCGCGGTGGGTGCGCGCAGCAGCTTGCATCGGCCTGTAGGATACCTCGAGTACGCGTTCTGGCGCGAGGCGACGACGAAGAGTGTCTTGAGCAGGATTTTCAGGTCCATGAACAAAGACCATTCGCGAATATACCGATGATCACATTCGATCCGCTTCGTCATCTTTTCCAGCGTGTCCGTTTCGCCTCGAAAACCGTTGACCTGGGCAAGGCCGGTGATTCCGGGTTTCACCTTGTGGCGCAGCATGTAGCCTTGGATCAGAGACCGATAGACTTCGTTCTGCAGCGTCGCGTGGGGACGTGGTCCGACCAGGGACATGCTGCCTTCGAGCACATTGAACAACTGTGGCAGTTCGTCGAGCGACGTTTTTCGCAGTACCGAACCGACGCGCGTGGTGCGCGGGTCGTCCTGCGTTGCCTGCGTGAACTGGTCACCACTTTCGCAAACGCGCATGCTGCGGAACTTCCACACCATGATTTCCTGACCATCTAACCCGTACCGCTTCTGACGAAAAAACACCGGCCCCGGCGATGACAACTTCACCAGAAGCGCAATGATCATCATTGGCAGAGCCAGCACGACCAGCATCAGGGCCGCAAGGCTCAGGTCGACCGCGCGTTTTAGCAGGCCATCAATCCCGTAAAGCGGGTTTTCGAACACGCTGACCGCCGGCAGCCCGCTAATGTTCGTCCAACGGGAATGCAGCAACTCGAAGACAAAAAAGTCCGGCACGATGTAGACAGATGCCGTCGTGTCGCCGAGTTTTGCTAAGACCTTCTTGATCCGTTCTTCGGCGCGCATCGGGAACGTGATGTAGATCATGTTCACTCGTCCCTCGCGCGCATCCTGCAACAGTTGGTGGATCGAACCCACGTGCTGGCCAAGCTCCTTCGGCAACTTCGGCAATCGCTGGCCGTTGCGGTCGTCGTAAAACCCGATCAGCTCGAGGCCTAACTCCGGTGCTCTCTCGATGCGACGAGCCAGGTCAAAGCCGAGTTCATTCAGACCCACGATCGCGTAGCCGCGCGTGTTATAGCCACGCGATCGCAGAAAGCACTGCGTCAGCCGCACCGCAATGCGAATCAACACAATCAGCACAATAGCCAGCAACCACCAGGCCAGCACGAGCGAACGATCGACCCAAATGGCAAAGCGAGCCATCACCGAGAGCGCCAGGAGGATCGGCAACGTCGCCCCCCAGGTCAGCACGGCGCACAGGATTTCATTTTCAATCGAAACCCCGCGCCAATTGCGGTACATCCCGCTCGCCTCGCAAGCCAGGAAATACAGAATAATCGCCGCCGCGCCCCCCAACACGTGCAGCACATCCAACGTTTCGCCGTGCAGCGCCGCCGCCAGCACGAGTCCTCCCGCAATGCCGATCATATCGACCAGGTGGTAGATAATGTCGCGCAGCGAACGGTGTTGGTGGATGCGAGGCGAAGCAGCACGCATGTTGCAGTCCAAACGGAAAAACCAGGACAAGAAGAAGGAAAGCGGCTGAGCAAACATACGTCAGCAGGTAGCCAATCGTACGCAGGTTACCCAGTCTCACTTGTAGCGATCACGCAAGGGCCCCTACAATCCGCAGCATCCACTTCCGCCCAGAAAGGCACGAGCGACATGATTGACGTTCAACGCATTCAGCAGCTCCATCAAGAGACGGTCGAACGCTGGCACCACCAGTCGATCGACAACCCGTACGACGAAGTCTGGTGGATTATCTGCAAGCAACATAGCTTCAATTTCCTGCTGTGGCATGAAGAGGATATCGCGCCAGCCCGTCCGTCTCCGATGCGCGAATTGCCGAAGTCAAGCGGGCGATCGATCGCTACAACCAACAGCGAAATGATTGGATCGAGAAGATTGACGATTGGTTGACCGGTCAACTGGCCGAAGCACGAATCGCACCGTCGACCAACGCGCCGCTAAATACCGAAACGCCGGGCAGCGTCGTCGATCGACTGTCGATCCTGGCTCTGCGCATTTACCACCTGCAGGAACAGCTGATACGCGACGATGTCGATACCGATCACGTCCAACGCACCAAACAGAAAATCGCCATCTGTCAGTTTCAGCAGCGCGAGCTGAGCGAATCGTTGGCCGATCTGCTCAACGACATCATGGCCGGTCAGAAACGCCATCGAACCTACCGGCAGTTGAAGATGTACAACGACCCGTCACTGAATCCCTACCTCTACCGCGCCGCCGGTTGAGACCATCTTCCCCGCGCGTGGGACCATCTTTCAGCCATGTGAGACCATCTTTCAGCCATGTGGGATATAGTCCTCCGACATGTGGGATAGTCTTCCGACATGTATCGTTGCATGTGGGATAGTCTTCCGACATGGGGATATCCTCTGACATGTGGATAGTCTTCCAGACTGTCCCGTTGCACGGTCTTCCAGACCGTTCCTTGATACGGCGGCCATCCATTAAGGCGGCAAGGAGAGCAGGTTGGACTGCGGAGGGACGGTTTGGGGGCAGACGGTACGTGAAGCTGATAGATTGATTGGAAGTTAGCGATCGATACGACTGGTCTAGAAGACCATCTTACTGGACCGTTGGGTCCACCATCCCACTACCACTCGTTGGGTCCACCATCCCACTACCACTCGTTGGGTCCACCATCCCACTACCACTCGTTGGGTCCACCATCCCACTACCACTCGTTGGGTCTGCCATCTCAATCGCTTGGCGGGCTATCCGGCGAGCCAAAAGGACGGTCCGGCAGATCACCGGAAAGAAAACGGCCTTTCGGAGTTCACCGAAAGGCCGTTTTGAGTTGCTTACTTGTTGTGAGCGACGAATCGAGTTGCGTCTAGCCGCGACGGCGGGCCAGGCCCACCAGGCCGGCGAGACTCAGCAGAGCCAGCACGAGGCTGCTCGGTTCGGGGACGGCTTGCACCGCTCCGGGGAACGCACCGATCTCGTAGCCGCCGTCGATAAACGCCGCCACGAAGTCGCCTGAATCGAATACCAGGTCGGCGTTCCAGTCGCCTTGCGCCCAACCGGCTGCTTCGCCCGTCTCGTAAAGACCTTCAATGAACACCGCCACGAAGTCGCCCGAGTCAAACAAGCCGTTCAGATCGGCATCGCCAACCCAGGTGCTCTTCAAGTCGTGCAGCCAGAAGATCCGATCGTCGCCATTGACAGCACCGTCTCCGGTCAGATCGAACTCCAGCGGATCCTGACCGCCGGCGATCGCGCCCGCCTGCAGGTCCAGGTCCCCCGCGTCCAACTCGCCGTTTTCGTTGTAGTCACCGAGCAAACCGCCACCCGGTTCCACCAACGCCAAGCCGATGTTGCGGGGAAACTGCACCGGCTCGAATTCCGCCAACGCCACGAACTTCGACGAATCGAACGGATTGTTGACATAATCCCCGATGGCCGCCAGGACTTGAATCCCCGCGTTGCCACCGATTTCGCCGTGAGCGACCTCAAAGTCGTAGCTCTCGCCTTCGGTCAGCTCGATCAAACCGGTGATGTTGATGTTGCAGTTCGAACCGTCTCCGTACAACGCCAAGGCACCATCTTCGCCGATCGGGTACAGCGCTTCCACACCACCGATCAAACTGGCCTGCTCGAAGTCCATGTCAGGAATGTGCAGCAAGCCCATGTCATCGGCATCGATGTGGAACGTGACCATCAGCGACTCGCCCTCCACGTCGTCACCGTCGTCGACACTCAACGATCCCAGCACAATCGTGGAGAAATTGTCGAGAGCCGCTCCCGTATCGTTGGGGAACCGCGCCACGGTCGTCGGGATCTCGGAAGCCCGGATTCTGTTGGAAGGGGCATGCCTCCGCGAGTATCATGATCGTCCAGGATCAGCTGTGTGAGGTCCGATGCCTCGGCATCGAGCAAACCATCTTCCACAGCAACCATCAGATCTTCGTAGAGGATCTCCAGGGTGCCAACATCAGCAACAGCCCCGGCATCATTCAGGTTGCCGACGAACATCGGGCCATTGGTAAACACACCTGGGCTATCGGTATAGGCGGGTAACTCGGTCGTGTCACCCAGCGAGAGCCACTGCACCGCGTTGGCAAAAGGAAGGTCACCCTGCGCACTCGTGATCTCGATGTACGCTCCACCGCCACGCTCAAAACCGACGATCTCCAAGTCGTGCTTGCCGGCCGCCAGATCAATGACGCCCCGCGTGTTGGAGTCGCCCGTCGTGCCGTTGAAAATCACCGAACCATCGTAGTCCAACTGGCCGCCACCATACGCTCCCCGGAATTGTTGGCCGACCACGCGCATCCCGAAGCCATCGTCCGAGCGCACTTGGATCGTATAGGTCCCCGGCTCGACAACTTCAATCGTGCCTTTGATCACGGTAATGAAGTCGTTGTCGTCCACATCAGGCGAGCTCGCCGGGTAGGGATCGGGAGGATCACTTAGAGCGGGGCCGCCGTTGGGGCTGGTGTTGAGATCGGCGATGTTCGTCCGCTCATACTGCTCCGTGGCAATCAGATCCGGTTCCAGATCATCCGATTGAATCTGAGCGAGCAAATCGGCAGATTGAGCCAAGCTGGTCACTTCGACGCCCAAACCGGCGTAGTCGGTGACGGTAACGTTTCCCGCCACGCCCGGTTCGGCTATCTCCAGGACTTCCGACGACGGCATGATGGGGTCGGCCGGTCCGACGAGTGGCTTCCAAATCTGCGTGTTCAGGTCGACCGTGGGAACGTCGCCTGCCGCGATCGTCGTTTCCCAATAGGCCCCACCAGCACGCTCATAGAACATCGCCTCAAATTCATGCGTCCCGGCGGTCAACTCAATGACGCCACGGGTATTGGTATCAGCGGTATTGCCACGTTCAGCAACGAGCCATCGGTATCCAACTGGGCGTTGGCGTCCGGGCCGTAGACCGCGGAAAACGGCTTGTCGAATACGCGAATTCCAAAACCATCGTCCGACCGGACCTGAATCGTGTAGGTCCCATCTTCCGGCACCTCGAACGATCCCTTGGCAACGCTGATGAAATCGTCGAGTGCGGCCACGTCATCGGTGCCTGGGAAGGGCAGCCGATCCGTCGGCAGAATCGGCCCGGTACCCGCGCCATTGCCAAGATCCGCGAGCTGAAAAACGGACCGCTGGTCCGATCGGCGATATAGCCCGGGTCCAAATCGCCATCCTTGATCTCCTGGAGCAGGTCGTTCGCGATGGCAAACGAGTCAAGTTGCGTACCCAGGTCATAGTAATTCGTCACACCCAACATACCGGGATCCGCCATCGATCCCCGGCAGGCCCTGGATCATTAATGTGGGTATACCCGGCGCGGGAATTCCAGGGATCATATCCGCCGATTGCACCGGGAACTCGATGACATATGCGCGGTTCTGGGCATTGCCCGTCTCGTCCAGGCTCGTGCCCGACTGCAGAGTGGGCACGATCGGTTCGTTCTCAAAGAGCCCGCTCGAGTGGTCGTTCCAGGTTCCGCCGGAGGCGAGTTCCACGACATCTTCTTCGCCCAAGTCGGCGGCACCGGCAGCGCCTGCGACCGGATCCCAGTTATTCGGCTCGTTCGCGCCCCAGTTGTTGAACACGAACGGCTGACCGCTGGTCCAAGCCCAGCCTTGCGTGAACCTGTCGGCTAGCTCTTGCGATTCCTGCGGAGCGGGCAGGCCACCGCTCGTTCCCAACGGTGCCAGTCCTTCGCGGTCCGTCAGACCGATCCAGACATTCTGGCGGTCGGAATTCGCATTCAGCCAAGTGTTCTCTTCCAAGGAGAGAACATCCGCCAAATGACCGGTGACTCCCATTTCCTCCTGCGCAACCGCATCCTCGTTCGCCAGCACCCACGTGGTCGGGATATCCGTGACGAAACGGTAGAGGTTCCAGGTCCCATCGGGTCCGAACTGACCTTGAACCAGATCTTGAGCTAGGGCACCGCGAGTACCCGATGCCACCAGAAGGGCGGCAGATAACACCAATAGCTTCTTCATGAATGCAAACTCCCTGCGCTAGGCCAACATGAACGACCGACGACGAAATCACCTGCAAAGGAACCGCCGCAACGCGAGCGAAGGCCCTGCGATGTACCTCTTCAGGAGTGTTCCAATTCCATTAGAAACTCAGGTTAGGCGAACTACAAGGGATTTGACAAAGATTATAAACAGAATCAAACAACGGGCCTGATCGATCGAGAGGCGAAGCCGAAGCCGGTTGATGATCGGCGGACAAAGCGACGCGGCAGGATGCGGTGATAGCCGAGAAGGTGGGCCTGCGTGTTGGATGGGAAGTCCCGTAGGGCACTCAAGCAAGACTGCGTCAGGATTTGGCAGACCACCGAGTGGGTAAGCGTTTCGCGGCATGGGTGAGTCTACTCAGACTGTCCCGTTGTCGATGACGGTGTTCTGACGCTGTAGGACAGTCTTCCCGCGTTGTGGGACAGTCTTCCAGACTGTCCCGTAAGATGGTCTTCCAGACCATCATGCAGAATCCCCCCCAGACCATCACCTATTCATCGACTCCCACATCATCATCATTTGTCCACGGTTCACCCCGGCTGTTCTTGTGTTGGAATGTACTGCCACCGCATGGTGCGACGGTCTGGAAGACCGTCGAACGGGACAGTCTGGAAGACTGTCCCACAACGCGGGAAGACTGTCCCACAACGCGGGAAGACTGTCCCACAACGCGGGAAGACTGTCCCACAACGCGGGAAGACTGTCCCACCGTAACGCGGGAAGATTGATCCACGCGTTTTCTCTTCTGACACGCCCGAAAAGGAATTCCGCAGACCACCCGAGCGAAACCGGTGCGAATCGCAAGACTTTCGCTGCTCTTTCGAGTGTACCGGGCACGTTCCCGGCACATCGTTGGGCAATCAGGCTGCGTGTGTCGAACGCCCCGCAGCACGCGAAAGAAGCTGCTCGCAGGCGGCCAGAACCATCGACACGTCGATCGCCTGCATCGCCAGGTTGGGGGCTCGGCGCCGCTGACGGCTGGTCCCCGACTGATAAAAGGCCTGAACGCGCAGATGCTCGGGTCCGTAGGCGCCGGAACGTTCGGGGCGAGTTGTTCCGTAGAGCCCCACGCAGGGCGTTCCAACCGCCGCCGCCAGATGCAACGGACCGGTATCGCCAGCGACACAAAGCCGCGCCTTCCGCAGCAAGGTTGCGAGTTCTTGCAGTGAGGTTGACGGAGCGAGCCAGGCATTCCCACCGGCGCGTTCGACGATTTCCACCGCCCAGCCTTTTTCTCGCTCACCGGCCCAGGCGACCACCGACGGCAGATTGTGGCGTTCGCCCAGTTCGCGAGCCAACTGTCCGAACCGCCGCGCGGGCCAGGTTTTCGAGTCCCAGCCCGCACCCGGATTCAGGACGGCGAATCCACCGGTCAAATGCGTGTTGCGGATCAGCGCATCGATCGTTGGGGACTCCCACCGGGGCAATTCGAAGTGCGCTGCCGGTTGCTCCGAAGACCCCAACGGCTGAAGCAATTGCAGATACCGGTCCACGACGTGTTCAGCCGTCGGTGCCACGCGTACGTTGTTCAGCCACAAACTCAATTCGCGCCCCTGCGGTGCGGTGAATCCGATCCGCTGCGGCGCTCCACTCAGCCAACCCAGCAGCGCACTCTTCGTCAATCCCTGTGGATCCAGGCAAGTGTTAAACTGCTCGGCCCGCAGTTCGTTTCGCAGTTGGCGAATCGTCCTGAGCGACTTCAGCCAATCTCGGGGAACGACGATCGTGCGATCGAGGCCCGGATAACCCTCCAGCAGGCTGCTCGCCGAACGCTGTACTGCCCACGCGATGTAGGCGTTCGGAAAACGGCGTCGCAGGGCCCCCACAAGCGGCATGGTGTGAATGCAGTCACCGACAGCACTCAACCGCGTGATCAGGAATCTACGTTGGTCGCGACCGTTGGTTTTCGCCATTCTTCAGATCCTCACACTGCCCCTGGAGGTCGAGCCGTAATGCGGAGTGGTATGTTGGGGATTTCACCTTACGGGGAGATGCGAAGAGCTCTCCCCGGTCGCTACCGCGTCCGACCCTCCCGCGAGCGGGAGGGTGTGTCAGATTCTTTCCCATGAAGCATTCACTCTTTCGAATGAAGCACTGAAAAAGTGCACAACTTCTTCGCGGGAGGGCCTGTCAATTCTCTTCGAGCCAACACCTCCACGAGCCGGATGACCTCCCTGCGCGAGCAGATCATAGACGCAGCCGCCGAACAGCCCAAGAGGAATCTTGCTCTACGGAAGATCCCCGGCTGGAAGCGCACGATCCTGCCCGGACGAAGGTGGCCCGGGTTCGTCTCCGCCCAGAAAGATCAACGCCAGCTGCAACAGAGTCACCAGGTCGAGCGCATTGTGATGCAGAATCGATTCGACGGTCGGAGAGCGACCGTCGCGGACATAGTCGTGATAGGCAGCCGGGATCTCCCGCCCGGGAATGTCTCCCGTCCGCTGACGCCCGCAGATGTATTTTTCGAGTGTCTGCAAGCGACAGTTCGGAAGTTGACGCCGCCAACGCCTTCGGGCCGGATGTAACAGGTCCAGATGCACCGGTTCCGGTCGTTGCTGATCCGGCGTCAGCCGGTCGGTCGCACGCGGCGCAGTCGTTTCGCCGCTGGTTGTTCCGGGTGACGGAGGATTCGGGCAACGAAATCCCAGACGGTGCAAGGTACTGCGATCATGCACTTGCGGCCAATCGAAACTCTTGCCATTGAAGGTAATCAACAGCGACTTGGATCGGACGATATTCCACAGCGATTGCAGGAGTGCTTTTTCCTCACTGTAATCGCGGGCCCACAACTGCGTCAGTTGCAGTTCCCCGTGTTCTTCGTACAGCAAGCCGGCCAGAAAGATCATCGAACCGGCCAGGCCACAGGTTTCCAGATCCAGAAGCACGATCCCTTGTGGGAAGACACGCGTCAGCAAGCACAGTTCTGTCGGCGTTTCTCCCGCTGCGGAAGGGAATGGTCGGCCGATGCATTTCTCGATGCATTGCGGACCGGACGGCCACAGTCGATCCAACGACTGCTCGATCCACCAGTGCTCGCCCCACACCGTCTGCCGCTCGCAACCATCCAGCAGCTCGATCGGACGGATCGATTCGTCTCGGTGGCTCGGTGGTTGGGTCGGTTTCGACGCGGGCAGGGATGCACGATGAAGTGCTTCCAGTCGTAATTGGACTTCCTGCGATAACATGAGAAAGGTCGCGGTTCGGACTTCTAAGGACATCTAGTTGAGCAAAGCAGTGAAGAAGGACCGTCCGTTTGTTCCTGGTCCAGCAGCAGGTGCAGCAAGTGGATCGCGGCCTGCTTATTCGGCATCGGATAACCACGCAGCAGATCGGGATCGCTGTGGATGGCAGGTCGTTGTTGCGGCAGCCCAACGCAACTGGGACAGCCTTCCTCACATTCGCATTCCACCACCATTTGCCGACAGAGCTCGAGCAGCTGTCGTATGCGGTGGAAGCCTTGCTGACTGTAACCCAACCCTCCCGGATAACGGTCGTAGAGGATCATTGTGCTGTGGCCAAGATTCTTGCTATCCACGACGCCACTGAGATCGCGACTGTCACACATCGCGATCAGAGGCAGGGCTTCGATCGCCAGATTCCGCAACCCGCACAGGCCTTCGCCGGTGCGTAAGCCCGCCTGCTTCATTGTCTGGCGAATGCTGTCATGAGGCATCAGCCAGAGTGCACACGTCGGCAGATTCTGTGCGGGAATATCGACCGCTCCAAATCCAACATTCTCGCGCGTGCCGAACTTGATCTTCTTGAAGGCAACGGTTTGCCAACTGACGTCCACGGCCCCGTACTCCAACAGGACCGCCGGCACCGATTCGCTCGAGTCACGTGTTTCCCTCAGTTGCACGTGGCTCTCGAGCACGGCTTGCGTGTAGTAATCCATCTCCCGCCGTTCGGCGTAAGCCACCTTGCCTTGCAGATCGAGTTCGCGAATGAAGAAGGTCTCTCCGTTGTGCAGGTAGACCGCCTGCGGATAGATCAATTCCGGCGCACTGATCGCATCGACATTGGCAATGACCTGGTGTTCGCGGGACATCTCGTGGCGGGGAGTTCCCAGCGGAGGCGCATCCAGGCTTCGCGACTGCGATGCGCGAATCCGTTTCCGCCAGCGGAAGCATCTCCCGAGACCGACAGAGCACAATGCTGAACGTTTCGTCACTCATGTGCCGCAGACTGATCTTCTGGGCGGGATTCTGTCCGCCACTAAAGTAGATCTTGCCGGCCACCGGAGCCAATTCACGAGCCTCGCAAAGCACCTCGGCGACGGCGGTCGCCGGATCACCGAACCGGGCCGACAGCTGCTCGTCCAACGGCAACTCGAAAGCGGCGGCCTTCAGATGTTTGGCCAGCACGTACGTGTTTGCGGGATCCACGACAGCATGTTCCGGCGACTGGGAAAAAAAGTACTGCGGGTGCCGCAACAAATACTGATCCACCGGATCATTGCCCGCCAACAGAATCGCCAGACTTTCATCCTGACGACGCCCACTTCGGCCCGCTTGCTGCCAAGTGCTGGCGATCGTCCCCGGATAGTGCACAAGGAGCGCCACGTCCAGTGATCCAATATCAATTCCCAACTCGAGTGCGTTCGTCGCCGCAACGCCGCGCAATCGTCCACGGAACAAGGCTTGCTCGATCTCGCGCCGCTCGTTCGGCAGGTACCCGCCCCGGTAGGCACGCAGTTGATCGGCAAGTGGAGAACGTTGTTCCCGCAGAGCGTCCTGGGCGTAACGATGCACCAGTTCGGCCGCCTGCCGCGTGCGCGTGAAGGTCAAGGTTTGCCCGCCCTGCAACATGGCTTGCACCATCAGCCAGACCGCATCGTCCGCGGCACTCTGACGCGCCAACTGGTCCTGGCCCAGCGGAGACGGGTTCCACAGCACAAACTGCTTGCGCCGCGCGGAGATCCGTCTTGGTCGATCACCTGTACGTCTCGACCCAGCAGACGCGATGTCAACTCACCCGGATTGGCGATCGTGGCACTGGCGGCCAGAAAAACCGGCTGGCTGCCGTAGTGCTGACAGACGCGGATCAACCGTCGCAACACACACGCCACATTGGCGCCCAGAATGCCGCGGTACGTGTGCACTTCATCCAAGACGACAAAGCGAAGCTGACTGAAAAACGGTTGCCACTTGGGATGATAGGGCAGGATCGATGCATGCAGCATGTCGGGGTTGGAGAGCACCAGATTTGCTTCGGCCTTGATTCGTCGCCGCTGCGCCGTGGGGGTATCTCCGTCGTACACGCCCGGCTGCATGTGCGCCATCAGCGACTCGCTACCAGCCAGCAGCTCTAGCTGACCCTTCAACTGGTCCTGGGCCAGCGCCTTGGTGGGAAACAGATACAGCGCCCGCGCCGAGGGATCCTCCAGGCAGGTCTCCAAAATCGGCAAGTTGTAACACAGCGTCTTGCCGCTGGCCGTGCCGGTCACCACCACCCAATCTTGCGCTTGCCGCGCAGCTTCGAGCGCCGCCACCTGATGCCGATAAAGTTGTTCAACACCTCGCTCGCGCAGCAACTGCTGAATCGGCTCCGGCAGTGGCCGCGCGGCGCGGCAAAATCCCCCCGCCGCTCTGGCAAGGTCTCCTGATGAACGATCTGCCCGCGGTACCGCGGATGCGCTCTCACCGCCTGCAAAAACTTAGAAACATCCATGTCGCTCTCACGTTCACGTCCCCATCGAATACTAGACAGGCGTTTAGTATAGGGATTCCACCCGATCGCTCAAAGCGCAACGCCCCCAACCCCGGGACAGGCCATGCAAAGCCCCAGCATGCTCTGCTGAGCAGAGGGGCGAACGCGGATGAACGCGGATCGGAGATGCTCGCGCCAGGCCCTCAACCCCGGGACAGGCCATGCGATTGCCGGCCAGCTGAGCCACACCCAACCCCGGGACAGGCCATGCAAAGCCCCAGCGATCGGCTGCGGCGGAACAGTTACGGGACCCAGGCCGGGCGGATACTCGGCGGCCGAGTAGGCCACACAGCCGAACCGGGATGGCTATCGCGGATGAGCACTAAGAGAGTGATCGCTGCTCAGCAGAGCAAGAAACAATCGCCAGTTGTCTCGTTTCATCGGATGAATCCTCCTTGGTGTTCGGAGTCTCGCACTTCCACCGGGATGGAACCCTCGGAGGGAACTCTCAAGCATCTCTCATGCCGAAAGCCGCGGTCCGTCAAGCTGCACCGTATCCAGCAGGGTGGAACGTCGCACGGCATTTTCTTCCGCCGCGCGCCGGTCGTCGAATGCGTGTCAGCACCGAGACAGTTGTTGTCAGCTTGATACGGCGGCTTGTCAGAACTCGTGACGCCGGCGCAGTGAAAGCCAGCAAACGTTGGATGGCTACCCGGTGACTGTGCTCAGCATGGCTTCGCACCGGGAAAGTACAGTAGGATAGAGTGGAATGGAGGGGGACCGAACGACCGTGATCGCGTGCGGGCGGTTCCGACATGCTCCCGCCCCACCGGGTGGCTTGAGGACGCCACGCGGTTCCGCGATGCGCACGAAGTAATGCCAGCACTATCTTTGATGAATAAGATCGGCCGTCGAGCGATGTTCGGCCTGTTGTTGCTGATCACCTCCACGGGGCGGTCCTCGGCGGAGCATTGGTCCTTCGTGCCGATCCGTCGTCCCCCTCTGCCGACCGTCCAACGCGGTGACTGGGCCCTCAACGCAATTGACCGGTTCGTGCTCGCTCAATTAGAAAAAGCCGGTCGCGCGCCCGCCCAGGCCGCATCACCGGCCGAGTTGCTGCGGCGAGTGACCCTGGACCTGACCGGCCTGCCTCCGACACCGGTCGAACTCGACGCCTTCCTCGCCGACCAAGCCCCCGACGCTTACGAACGAGTCCTCGACCGCCTGCTGCAGTCTCCGCGGTACGGCGAGCATCGCGCACGATTCTGGTTGGATGCAGCCCGTTATGGCGACACGCACGGCCTGCATTTTGACAATGAAAGAGCGATCTGGCCGTATCGCGATTGGGTCGTGGCAGCGTTCAATCGCAACCAGCCTTTCGACGAATTCACAATGGAACAAGTGGCTGGAGATCTTCTGCCCAACGCCACGATTGCCCAACGCGTGGCCACCGGATTTCATCGCTGCAATGTCGCCACGGGCGAGGAAGGGGCGATCCCGAAAGAGTATCGCATGCGGTATGCCATCGACCGAGTCGAAACGACCGGCACAGTCTGGATGGGCCTGACACTTGGCTGCGCCGCTTGTCACGATCACCCGTATGACCCGGTCTCTCAAACCGAGTTCTATCGTTTGGTCGCGATCTTCAACCAAGTCGCCGAACCAGCAATCCACGGCAACGCACTCTTGCCTCCCCCCACAGTCAAGACGCCCAGTGCGGCGCAGTCGTTGGCCCATCAACGGCTTCGGCAAACGGTCCAGCCCGCCGCCGCAACCACAGGGCAGGTCGCAGCACGGAACACGAAAGTCACAGATGACTCGTTGTTGTCATACCAGCAGCAACAACGGCTGCGCCGGCTGGAAAGCGCTTTCTCGGGTACGATGGTGATGCGCGATTTGAGTCGACCGCGGCCAACGTACGAGTTGATTCGCGGCCAGTACGATCAACCAGCGCAGCCAGTGGCACCGGACGTACCGGATTTTCTTCCGTCGCTGCCGGAAACATCCCGGCCAAATCGCCTGGCTCTGGCACGCTGGCTGGTCCGCGACGATCATCCCCTGACGGCGCGAGTCGCGGTCAACCATTTCTGGCAGCAGTATTTCGGCATCGGCATCGTCGAAACCAGCGAAGACTTCGGAATCGAGGGGGCACTGCCTTCGCACCCGCAGTTATTGGATTGGCTGGCCGCCGAATTCATCGAAAGCGGCTGGAACGTCAAGGCCTTGCAACGACTGATCGTCTCGTCGGCGACCTATCGGCAGAGCGCAGTTGACACCGAGCAGGCCTACCGCCAGGACCCGCGCAACCGCAGCCTGGCGCGGACCGCGTTATCGCATGGACGCAGAAATGATTCGCGATCAGGCTCTCTTTGCCGGGGGCCTGTTGGTGGAACAACTGGGTGGTCGAGGGGTGAAGCCCTACCAGCCCGCCGGCGTGTGGGAGGCGGTCGCGCACCCGCTGAGCAACACGGCGCACTATGACCAGGGACACGGCGAAGAGCTGTACCGGCGTAGCCTCTATACTTTTTGGAAGCGCACCGCTCCACCACCGGCGATGCAGATTCTGGATGCCCCATCGCGAGAGACCTGTCGCGTACGTCGGTCACGCACCAATACTCCGTCCGCCGCCCTGTTGATGATGAACGACATTCCATTCATCGAAGCGGCTCGCAAATTGGCCGAGAATCTGCAGCAACCGCGCGAGCTGAATGATGCGCAACGGCTTGCGAACATGTTCCGCCGACTGACCGCGCACGACCCGGATCCGGTGGAACGGACGGAACTGAAGCGTGTTCTGCAACAGTTTCGCCAGCAGTACGCCACTGATCCTGCCGCCGCGAAGCAACTGCTCCGTGTCGGCGAATCACCCGTTTCCTTCGCCATCACAACAGATGACCAGGAACTGGCCGCATGGACGATGGTCGCCAGCCTGCTGTTGAACCTGGACGAAACGATCACCAAGTAGTCCCGCCAGGAGGCGGCCGATGTCCAACTTGTTGCGGGAAGAGGCGCTGGCCATCTGGAGGGCCGGCGTCGACGCGGTGCGCAGCGATCAACTCGTACGCCAACACGTGTCGGTGCGCGACCGACACTTGATCATCGGCCCGGATGAATGGCCCCTGGACCAGATTGGGAAAATCTGCGTCGTCGGCGCTGGGAAGGCCGGTGCCGGAATGGCCGCTGGCTTGGAGCAGGCTCTGGGCGAATCCGTAATCAGATCGCACCAGTTGTCCGGATGGGTGAATGTTCCAGAAGACTGCGTGCGACCGCTGCGCGCAATTCATCTGCACGCCGCTCGACCGGCCGGTGTGAACGAACCCACACGACAAGGTCAAGCAGGAGCGGAAGAGATCCTGCGGCGCGTGGCCGGATTGCACCCGCAAGATCTGTGTCTCTGCTTACTCTCCGGTGGCGGATCCGCCCTGCTACCCGCTCCGCAGCCTGGCATCTCACTCGAAGAGAAGCTGCAGATTACGCGATACTTGAGTGCCGCGGGGGCAAGTATTCAGGAGCTCAATGCGGTTCGCCGTCAACTCAGCCGCATCAAAGGCGGCGGCCTGGCCCGCGCTTGCCGCGCCGGACAAATCGTGGTCCTGATGATCTCCGACGTGATCGGCGATCCGCTCGACGTCATCGCATCCGGGCCAACCGTCGAGCCCTCGAACCCAACCGACGCCGCCAAGCTCGCCATCACGGTAGCGCGAAAATACGATCTGTCACACGCCGGCGTGGGGGACCATGTGCTGCAACACATCGAACGTCCGGCGGCAGCAGCGGCCAGTGCAACCAAGACCGCCAACGTCCATCACCTCGTCATCGGGAATAACCGCGTCGCCTGTGAAGCCGCCGCCGCGGAAGCTCGACGCCGCGGATACGAAACTCGGATCGAGCCTCCCGAATCGGCCGAGACCACCGCCGAAAGCATGGGACAACAGCTCGCCGAAACGCTGCGGAAGCTCAGCCACTCGCCAACACCCCAGTGCGTCGTCTGTGGCGGCGAACCTGTCGTCCGCTTGTCAGCTCCCCCAGATCGTGGCCTGGGCGGTCGCAACCAACAATTGGCCCTCGCCGCACTCCAACACTTACTGCACCAAAATCCAGCATTCCTGGCCAAGAGCGCGGAAGGCCTGCGCCCCCGCCCTCCGGAAAGCCGGACGGAACAGAATGCGAAACCCTCGAAACACACGCCGGAGCCGCATCGGACATCCCCACACGACGAGCTTTCCAACCCACTGCGCAACGGTGCGCTGCTCTCCGGCGGCACAGACGGCGAGGATGGCCCTACGGACGCCGCCGGCGCCGTCATCGATGCACAACTCGCCGCAGATACTCGCGATCAAGCCCTCGACCCCGCGCCTTACTTGCTGCGAAATGATGCCTACCACTTCTTCGCTGCAACCGATGGTTTGATCTGTACCGGCCCCACGCACACCAATGTCTGCGACCTGCGAGTCGTGCTGCGCGTCGGGCAGACTTCCCGTCTGCCACAGAAAAAACCCAACCTCCCTGAGCTGCTCCCCCAAGCCCCTCCCAGGCAATCCTAACGAGCAAGGCAGCCCCAGGAAGATGTCTCGCCCCCAACACTTGCCAGCGACAAACGCGGAAGAAGAACTTGCCGTTTGGCGAGGAAGGGACCGGTTGTGGCGAGGATGGCAGAGGATCGAGATGGGTTGGATTGTTGATTGCGGGATGCAGGTAGACCGACTGGAAGTCGGTGCTACGAGACGGACTGGAAGTCCGTCCCACCGCGTTGTCCGTCCCACCGCGTTGTCCGCCTCGCGACACCTTCCGGGACAACAAAACCTCCGAGACCACAAAGAGTCAGCCCCCGGGAGGAAGCTACGAGTCGGGTCGGCCAACGACAACCGCCGCGGTTTGCCCGGTCCCAGACTGGCTCAACTTGAGCACGTACGATTCGGAGGTCGGAAGCGGTTCGTCGTGCACGATGCGGATCGGGCAACGCGAGTCGGGCGTGTGGTAGTTCAGCGTGTGCGGCACGCGATGTTGCACGAGCGCCAGCAGGCTGCCGATCAGCTCGACCAGTCCCCCGGCAGCGTCCAGATTTCCAAAGTAGCTCTTCAGCGCCGTCACCGGCACCTGTCCAAGGAGTCTTTCGATGGCCGCTGCCTCCGCCACGTCGTCGTCGACGGTACTCAGTCCGTGCGCATTGACGTGGCTGAACTGATCGGCACGAACACCGGCCGCCTGCAATGCGGTTTGAATCGAACGAGCGATCGCGGCCCCCCGACTCTCCGCTCCCTCGACGCCCGTATCCATCGAGACGCCGAAGCCACAGACCGTCGCCAGAATCGACGCTCCCCGCTGTTCGGCGTGTTCGCGCGTCTCGAGCACCAAAGCCGCCGCCCCTTCACCGTTGACCATCCCATCTCGCTCCGCATCAAACGGTCGGCTGGCGCCCGCCGGATCGTCGGAGCGGTGCGATAGGTTCAGATCACCACGATACATCCAGGAGGTCAGGCAGATGCGCGTCCCGGCCGCTCCAACCATCATGACATCCGCCGCACCCCGACGGATCACCTGACTCGCCTCAATCAACGCCAGTAACCCGGACACTTCCCCCAGCACGATCGTGTTGTTGGGCCCTCGAGCATCCAAGGCAATCGCCACGTGGCAGGAAGCCATGTTCGGCAGGTGTTTGAGCATGTACAACGGAAACAACCGACTCGGGAACTGCTCACCAAACCGGTCATAACAGAACTGGCCCTCGACCATACAGCCCCGGTACAGATCCACGAGCTCCAACACATCGCCATACAGCATCTGACTGCCGAAGACACTACCCATTCGTTCGGGGACCGTTCGGGTCGGATCCAATTCCGCGTCTTCCACGGCCAGCATCGCGGCCGAGAAGGCGGTCTGGATCTCGCGGCACATGACCTTCAGCGCCTTCCGCGGACGCACATACTGCCGCGCGTCAAAGTCTTTTAACTCGGCCCCAAACGAAACGGGCAGGGATTTCCCGTCGAAGAGTGTTAACGGAGCAACGCCGCTACGGCCCTCCACGAGCGATTGCCAATATGCTTGCCGTCCGATCCCGATGGGACTGACGACGCCCACGCCCGTGATTACGACTTCCCTTGACGGGTTCATACACCAACCCGCTCGCGGCGGAGAAAAAGAACAGGCAACCGGACAGATCCTTGCTGGATGGACGCCGAGCCAAATCAGTGGCGGGTGGCGTGACGAGGACAACGGTCGGCGTCAGGACCCGGCAGAACATCGTAACGGCGTCCGGCCCAAGTCTCAAGGCAGACCCCAAACCACTCGGACCCCCATTTTGTGCAACTTCGCTCGAGACGCTACCATGGAATGCGGCATCCCACCGGCGTTTACGTTGGATCCGGTCGCCGGACAAATCCCTTCCCCGCGGCGCAATGGCCCGCCACGCCGGAGAACTTGTCAAACATTAGAAAGAGACCCCATGAAACAACCTTCCTCCCCCTCTCGTGCTCTCACCCGCACCGGCCGACTTTCGCCGAGCATCGCCGCCTTGATGCTCTTCTTGGGCATTCTGGCAGCCTTCCCTGCCCTCGCCGCCGACTCGAACCCCGGTTGGAGTGCCACAGAACCGGCGAGCGGCCGCTTCGTCAAGACGGAGCAGGGCTACATGATCCCCTACACCGCGGCGATCCCCGGCTCGAAAGCCACGTTTGAAATGGTCCCCGTTCCCGGCGGCACGTTCTTGCTGGGTAGCCCGGACTCGGAAGCCGATCGGCAGGAAGAAGAGGGCCCGCAGCTGAAAGTCACCGTAGAGCCGTTTTGGATGGGCAAGTACGAAGTCACCTGGTCGGAATACAAGGAATTCATGCGACTGTACAACATGTTCAAGGACTTCGAATTCCAGAAGATCCGCGTCGTGTCCGCAGACAATCAGACCGACGCGGTCACCATCCCCACCCCACTCTACGACCCCAGCTACACCTTCGCCCTCGGGGAAGAGCCTCGTCAGCCGGCTGTGACCATCAGTCGCTACTCCGCGCGGCAGTACACCAAATGGGTCAGCCTACTCACCGGCCAGTTCTATCGACTGCCGACCGAAGCGGAATGGGAATACGCCTGCCGCGCTGGCAGTGAGACGGCCTACTCTTTCGGCGACGATCCGGCCGAGCTGGATGACTACGCCTGGTACTACGACAACGCGGATGAAGCTTATCACGAAGTGGGCGAGAAGAAACCGAATGCCTGGGACTTGTACGACATGCACGGCAACGTGGCAGAACTGGTGCTCGATCAGTACGCTGCCGACGCCTACACACAGCACGACGGAAAATCCGTACCGGCTGGTCAGGCGCTCGTCCCCACCACCAAGGAAATCCCCAGTGTGATTCGCGGCGGCTCGTGGGATGACGAACCCGATCGACTCCGCTGCGCCGCTCGCGGCCAAACCGAGGATTGGCGCGAAGACGACCCGAATCTGCCCAAAAGCCCCTGGTGGTTCGCCGATGACCCGTCCTTGTGCGTAGGCTTCCGGATCCTGCGCCCGGTGAGCGCTTCGCCGCGCGAGCAACAGGATTCCTTCTGGAACGCGGATTCCCTCATCCTCCGGCAGGCGATCGAAGACCGAATGTCCGGCGGTCGGGGCGCCATCGGCCTGGTCGATCCGGCGTTGCCCGAGGTGGTCAGCGAGCATACAAAGTAGTTCACGAATCGTACAACAACGTAACGCATTCGACATACTTGGGCATCGACGTGCGCCGGAGATTGAAGCTCTCGACCAAGTCGTGCATCCAGTCCGGATAGCGGTCGGTGAACTTCAGCTCGAGCACGATCCCCTGCACTTCCGGCTGCGCCCAACGCTCCAACTCGGAAATATCGATGCTGCCTCGGTACGGCCCGGCTCGCAAATGGCGGTCGAACGTCACCCGCTGCCAGTTGCTGTCCGCCGGTTCGTAACCCTCGCGCATGTACGATGTGTAGGCTGTTGGCCGCGCATTGATCTTCTGACAAAGTTCGCAGAAGTTGTACATGGCGCGGAAGTTCTTCTCGTCGTCCACCACCAGATCGGCGCGCGTCAGCCATTCTCCCGCCAACAGTCGATCGGCGCAGGATCGTTTCACCGCCGCGCGCTGCTTCTGAATCACCTGGTTGTCACGCCGCTTGATCTCCAGAAACAGCGGGCTCTCCGGACGATCGTCATAGAAGCGCACGCGAATCTTGAACCGATTCTTGTGCCCCTCGACCGTCGCCCAACAGGTCATCCGATCCGGGCTGTCGAAGTACAAGCTGTGGACAGGGTAACCGATTCCTTGCCGGCCCACCGTGTACTTGTCCGGCGGCAGGTAACATTCGACAAACTTGCGCACCTGCACCGCCTGTACTTCGGAAACGAAGTACTTGTACTCGAAGCGAGCAGCTTGCACCTTGTCAATCGAGATCATCAGCCCGGGCTGGAAGCAGGAAGCAAGAATCGAGACGACGCGCGGTCCGGAACGGCCTGTAAAAAGCTACCACACGAAACACTGTCGCCCTAGCCCGGAACGTCGATTACTCATCCGACGCGATCGCGTCGGCGCACAAGCTGACCAAACAGGTCGTGGATCTGGTTATGCATGGCCTGTGTCTGCTGGACAACCAGTCGATCACCCAGCACGCCGACAAAACCTGGACCTCCACTTTCGGACCAACTCTCCGGCGTCATCTCGCGCAGCAGCGTCGCCACTTCCGCCGGATCGGATGAATACCCCTGCGGAATCACGTAAACGCGTGTTTCCAACAATTGCTCCGCTTCCTCCGGCGTCGTGATTAAGAGCACCTCGTCGCGAATTACATAGGTCAATTGCAGATCACGCAGCACGAGCTTCATCATGCTCCGCAGCGAAATGCCGGATAGGCTGGCCGTCACCGGCACGTCCGCCGTAAGATTTAGATCCTGCAACGCCAGCCGATCGATCGCGATGGGAATCCGATGCCGCTGGCTGAAATACTCCAGCACATCCTCCAACGGGTCATCCAGGAAATCGCCTCGCGACTCGGATCGCAACGCTCGTTCGATCGCCAACTCACTGGACGAACGAACTTTTGCGTCGAAATAGCGAATCGCTTCACGCGGAGTCGCGTTTGTCGAGAGCGTCCCTTCCGCATCCGCGTCCGATTCGGAACGCACTCTGACTTCCGCTCGCGGCGCCGGGTCAAACGGATCGACGGATCCCGATTCGGCGGCGAAGGGATCAACCGCTGATGCAGCGGCCGGTGGGAAGCCTGCGCCAAACGGGTCGGTCGTCGATACATCGGGCGGAGCAGCTTCTCCGCCGAACGGGTCGACGACCGGCGTATCGGCCGCCACGAGTGGTCGCCCGGCGAACGGCGACGCGGCAGCCAACATGAACGGTGTCACCAAAGCGGCGACCTTTACCCATGGTAATGTCGTCATCACTAGTGCCTCCCTCGGAAACCGATGAATGTTGGGCCGTCACGATCTGTTCCTTCCCTTCCCGAGATTGCGCAGCCC
The DNA here is from genome assembly GCA_963776055.1 of uncultured Planctomycetaceae bacterium. Lineage (GTDB taxonomy): Bacteria > Planctomycetota > Planctomycetia > Pirellulales > Pirellulaceae > CAVZLD01. The sequence continues at coordinate 372,865 of CAVZLD010000005.1, forward strand.
GCTTCGTACGATAACGGCCGAATCGTTGCTCGCCATTCGCCTCGGGGCCTCGCGCCTGCCTCTGGAAATTGCGCATTGGGCATGCACCGTAACACGGCGCGTGAGTATTGAAGTTGCGCGTTTCGAACCATCTCAACCCGAAGCGTCAGCGAGGGAACACGTCAGACCCGTTAGGATGTGTCTCCCTCGCTGACGCTTCGGGTTCGGATTTCACGGGCTTTCCGCACAACGGAAGACGGGAATTCGGGAAACGCACAACTTCAACACTTACGCTTCGTATTGCGATGCACGCCCAGTGCGCAACTTCCACACTGCTGCTTTGGGCGCAACGTGCCTACTATTGTACGGCCCAGGCTCAATGCTGTACCAGAAAATCCGTCCGCCACGTGGAGACACGCGGCGCCAGAACCATGGTTCACGCATCGGGGCGGCCGGCATTCCGGAGCACTTCCTCCGTGGCGGGAAGAGAATTTCGCAGCTTTCTGATTTTCCTTATTCTCGCATCGACGCAAGAACGGCTCGCTCCATGGGACCCGCCGGAGTGGCCGTGAAGCCGCCGTCCGTCTCGGAAGACTGCCCGTTTGCACCGCGCACAGATCTCGGTACGATCATAGGCGAAAGAGCATGGAATCATGGAGGCTTGGAGGCAGCGATTCATGAGCAGAGCAGAGGATCGCAAGCAGGCGGCCGGTGCGCCGCCATTCTACATTGTGGGCGTGGGCGCATCAGCCGGAGGACTGGAAGCACTGGAGCGGATGTTTCGCCACATGCCGCAAGACACGGGGCTTGCATTCGTCATCGTGCAACATCTCTCGCCTGATTTCAAAAGCTTGATGGACGAGCTGCTGAGCACGCCAGACGCAAATCCCGATTCATCGAGTCGAGGACGGAATGACCGTCCAACCGAATTCGATCTATCTCATCCCACCCAAAAAGGAGATGATCGTCTCGCAGGGGAAACTGCTGCTAACGGACAAGGATCCCAGCCAAGGGCTCACCCTGCCGATCGACCGTTTCTTCCGTTCCCTGGCGCAGGACGTGGGACGACATAGCATCGGGATCGTGCTCTCCGGAACTGGCAGCGATGGCTCCCGCGGGCTGCTGGACATCCACGAAGCCGGCGGACTGGTGATCGCGCAGTCCGCCGGGAGTGCCAAGTTCGACGGCATGCCAAAAGCCGCTGCGGAAACCGGAGTCGTCGACATCTCGGTGCCGCCCGAAGACATCGGCGGCATTCTGATGCGGTATGTACGGCATCCTCTCCGCTCGCAATGGAAGGCGAGCGACGAAAGACCGGTCGACGAGTCGAGCCTGGACACGATCTTTCGCCTACTGCATCAGCGACATCAGGTGGATTTCAAGTTCTACAAACCGACCACGATCGGCCGGCGAATCGAGCGGCGGATTCAGCTCAGTCATATCGGTAGCTTGGAACAGTATGTTGAGCAGCTGGAACAGGACTCGACGGAACTCGACTGCGCTCTATCGAGACCTCTTGATCGGGGTCACCCGTTTCTTTCGCGATCGAGACGCGTTTTCAGCCCTGGAAACCGATGTGTTGCCCCAACTGCTAATGCAGGCTGCCGAGTCGCGCGAGTTGCGGGTCTGGGTGGCGGGCTGCGCCACGGGTGAGGAGGCGTACGCGGTCGCCATGCTGATCCACGAGCGATTGGAAACGATGAATCGCCCGATGGATGTCAAGATCTTCGCGACCGACATTCACCGCGCATCGCTGGATTTTGCCAGCGCGGGAATCTACCCCGAGCCGCTGCTGATGGATGTTTCCCCGGAACGACGACGACGATACTTCCAACCGGTGAATTCGGGATTTCAAATCGATCCCGAGATCCGCAAGATGATCGTGTTTGCTCCACACAACCTGATCAAGGATGCCCCGTTCACGCGGCTGCACCTTGTGACCTGCCGCAACATGTTGATCTACCTGCGACCGCTCGCCCAAAAAAAGGTGATGTCGCTGTTCCATTTTGGACTCACGACGCCGGGGGTCCTGTTCCTGGGATCGAGCGAGTCACCCGGGGAGTTGTTGGACGAGTTTGAGACGGTCAACGAACGTTGGAAGATCTACCGCAAGCGACGTGACGTGCGGCTGCCGACCGAAACCTGTCTCACGATGCCGCTGCTGACGCCCCCTCGAAAAACATTTGAACGACCCATGGGATCGGCCACCACGGTATCCGCCGACCACGATCTGTTGGCCACCTATGACGACCTGTTGACGGAATTCATGCCGCCGGGCGTGCTGATCAACGAACAGCGGAACATCCTGCAAATGTTCGGCGGGGCGGGAAAATACCTGCGGTTCGCCGACGGCCGGATGACGGCCGGCCTGCTGGACCTGGCGGAAGACGAATTGAAGCTGGCCTTGACCGGCGCGCTGCAACGCGTCGCGAAGGAAGGCCAGAGTGTCACATTCAACCGGATTCGAATTCCATCGCGCGACGGCGACGAATACGTGAACTTGACAATCACCCCGCTCTGCCGGCGCGGCAGTTCGCCGAAGTACATCATCACTTTTCGACCGCTTACAGTGCCGGTCGAAACGCAGGATCCGGTGGCGTCAGTCGATTTTTCGCAGGTGACGCGAGATCAGGTCCAGGACCTGGAAGTGGAACTGCGGTACACCAAGGAAAGCTTGCAGGCGACGGTCGAGGAGTTGGAGACGAGCAACGAGGAACTGCAGGCCACCAACGAAGAACTGGTCGCTTCGAATGAGGAGCTGCAAAGCACGAACGAGGAACTGCATTCCGTCAACGAGGAGCTCTATACGGTCAATGCCGAGTATCAGAAGAAGATCGCGGAACTGACGGAGATGACCAACGACATGGAGAACCTGCTCGGCAGCACCTCCGTTCACACCGTGTTCCTGGACGAACATCTCCGGATCCGAAAGTTCACGCCCAAAATGGCCGACGTGTTCAACCTGATGCCCCAGGATCTTGGCCGACCGCTGGAAGGTTTCTCGCACAACATTCAGGAAGCGGACCTGAAGGCCGATCTGGAGCAGGTGCTGCGGACGGGCGAAGCGCACGAACAACGAGTCCGAGATTCGCACGGAACCGATTTCCTGATGCGGATCCTTCCGTATCAGGCGGGCGGTGAGTCGCAAGGCGTCGTGCTGACGCTGATCGACATCACGTCACTGAAGCGCGCCGAAGCCCGTTTTCGCGTCGCAGTGGAAGCCGCACCCAATGCGATGGTGATGATCAACCAGCACGGCCAGATCACACTCGCCAATTCGCAAGCGGAACAATACTTCGGCTACGCGCGTGACGAACTGATGAATCAGCCGCTCGAATTGCTGCTCGCGCCCGAATCGCGTGATGTCGCTACTCGTTACTCGCAAGAACAGTGGGAACAGACCGCTTCGCGCTGGCTGGGCGAGGAGTGTGATCTGTACGGCCTGCGCAATGATGGCAGTCGCTTCGCACTCGAACTGGGACTCCGGCGCGTGGAGATGGATGACGAGGTCTACGTGATGATCTCGCTCGTCGACATCAGCATCCGAAAGGAAAGTGTCGAAGCGCTGCGGAAGAGCGAAGAACGATTCGAACGAGTTATCATCGGGACCACGGACGGGATCTGGGACTGGCCAGACACCTCCCAGGATGACATGTGGTGGTCGCAATCGTGCTATGAGCTGCTGGGTTATCAGCCGGGCGAAATTGAACCACGGTATTCACATTGGCAACGCATGATGCACCCGGATGACCGGCGCAACTGCAACGATCGACCCAGCCCCACTGCAAATTGGTGGAGCACCGCGACTTTGAATTCCGTCTGCTGCACAAGTCGGGAGAATATCGGTGGTACCGGCATCGAGCCCTGGTGGACATGGACGACCAAGGCAAACCGATCCGCATGACCGGCTCCACGACCGACATCGATCGGCGAAAACGAGCCGAACTGCAAGCCCAGGAAGAAATCGAACGGCGCGACCAATTCCTGGCGATGCTCTCGCATGAACTGCGGAATCCACTGGGCGCCGTGCTCAACGCCGCCGATGCCCTCCAGACGATTCCCGGGTCTGCCGAAGATACTCGGCAGGGAATCGAGGTCATCCAGCGTCAGACGCAACACATGGCTCGTCTCCTGGATGACCTGCTGGATGTCTCGCGGATCACGCATAACAGAATCGAGTACCGCCGCGAAGTCGTCGATCTGGTTCCGCTCGCCGAATCAGTCGTCGAATGTGTGCGGCATCTGATCACGCAGAAGCAGCTGAAGCTGAAGCTGGAGATTGACCACGCCACGCTCCGAGTCTTCGGTGATCCGGCACGCCTCAAACAAGCACAAGTGAACCTGCTGACCAACGCCGCAAAATACACACCGAATGGCGGCCTGGTCACCTATCAACTCTCCAGCGACTCCGATTCGTCCGAGGACCATGCCGGATCCGCGGTCGGTTCGCACGCCGTAATCCGCGTGTGCGATTCCGGCGAAGGAATCTGCGGAGAGATGCTCGATCGCGTCTTTGATTGGTTTGTCCAATCCGATTCGAAACTCGACCGCGCCCTGGGGGGAATGGGTGTGGGACTTTCGCTGGCCCGAAAACTCGTGCTGGCTCACGGTGGTACGATCACCGCGCACAGCGAGGGAAAAGGGCGAGGTAGTGAATTCACGATCCGCCTGCCGTTGACCGAAAATACCGCTTCCACGACCGAAGAAGCTGCGCAGGAACAGCAGTTCGTGGGAACACGATTGCTGCTGGTCGAAGACAACGAGGATGCTCGGACCATGCTGGCAAAAGCCCTGCAGCACAAAGGTTTTGAAGTGTCCGCTGCCGGCGACGGGATCCGCGGACTCGAAGTCTGCCGCGCCGTCCGACCGGAGGTGGCCGTGATCGATCTGGGATTGCCCCTAATGAACGGCTACGAATTGGCGCGAGAAATCCGCAAAGTGCCGGTTTTGGCCGACACACTGCTGATCGCCCTGACCGGCTACGGCCGCGATACCGATCGCCAGGCAGCCAGCGAAGCCGGATTCGACGCGCACCTGATCAAGCCGCTCAATCCCAAAAAACTCTATCGCTTGATCACCCGCCGACTGACCGCCGCGGATTAGATCGATCTCCATACCGGCATTCCCGCTCCTGCGCGTACGGGCACGCCTGCGCCGTGATGAGACGAGTTATTCTCAACGGAGTTCTCCGCAACTTCCGCCGAAACTCGCGCGGCACAAATTGCCGGTGACAGCACCGTGTCGTGAGCAACGACCCAGGTGAACTCACCTAACCAGCCTGTCTCGCGTATCTCCGACGTCTCGGCCGGCCGACGCCCTCCCTTGGATTCTTACCCAGCTTCGCAGCGAAGAAATCGCTATTGACCCGTTCACCACGAGTTGTTTACTCTACCGTTGCGCAGAATAGGGCCCGAGGAAAGCGTCGGTTCGCGGGTTGACGGATTCGCTCGACCCGGTTTGTGCGCAGCGGAACAGAAACGCCAGCACAAGGCATGGATGGCGCCGAAACAAGTCGCAGGAAGCGGACTGGCGAGAAGGTGCGGGTTCCGATCTCGTGCCGAATGATCGCATCAAGGAGGTCGCAGATCTCGCCGTCAGGGGGTGACGGCTGTCTGCTGCAAACGCCTCCCTTAGAATGGAAAGGAGTCCCTTCCATGTTGGTACTCAGCCGCAAGGCGGAACAAAAAGTCTGCTTCCCAGGTCTGGGAATCTCGGTACACATTTTGCAGGTCAAGGGATCCACGGTCCGCGTCGGCGTGGATGCTCCCATGGAAGTCCGCATCATGCGCGACGAACTGCAGGATGACTCCGAGTCGGGCAAGCCGCGAACGCACGTTGTGCGACTGCCGCGAGAATTGCGACATGAGTTGCGCAATCAACTGAACACGCTCAGCTTGGCACTGCATCTATTCAAGCAGGAAATCGATTCGGGACGGTTTCAGGATGCGGAAGAAACATTCGACAAGCTGGTCGAACACATTGAACAACTAAGCCAGAATCGCGCGCTGACGCCGGCGAATTCCAAGGCCGCTCACGAGGATCACGAATCGCCAACCGCTTTGTTGGTCGAGGATGAACCGAACGAGCGAGAGATGCTGGCCGGCTTCCTGCGGATGCAGGGGTATGAGGTCGCCACGGCGGCCGATGGACTGGAGGCGATCGAGTACCTGGAGGGGCATCGACGCCCGACGGTCATTTTGATCGACATGCGGATGCCGCGTTGTGACGGGGCCACGACGGTGCGCAAGATCCGCAAGAACACCGAAATGGACGGCGTGAAGATCTTCGCCATCAGCGGCAGCACGCCCGAAGAAAGCGGTTTGACCGCGGGCGGAGCGGAAGTGAACCGCTGGTTCTCGAAGCCGCTCAATCCCCGACAACTTGTCGATGCGATGGCCAGCGAAGTCTGTGGCCTCGAACCGTCGGCCGCCTGACCGAGGATGACAGGAAACGACGGACGCGGACGCCAGCGCCACGTCCGTCGCCCATCCATGGTCCCTCCGCACTATTCGAGGCCGTATGGCTCGTGCGGCTTCGATTCGAACGGAGGTGGCCATCCCCTCCCGCTTCGAGGTCTTGCCGCTTTGCAGTCAAGCCGATCGAACGACTCACGTTCTTCGCCCTCCTTCCGGAGGTTGGGGCTCGCAGACAGGCCGAAGTAGCCTGTTTCGACCCGCACGGGCTGGCACAACAAGGCCCAATCCTCGCGATCCGCCGCAGCCGAGAAATGCGCCCTGGAAAGCGGACAAATGCGTGTCGCACGGACATCCAGCGTTCGTGGCGATGTTTCTTCCGAGCAGCAAGGGCGGCGAGACGCTACCGGCAAGGGCTGCCCGCCGCAGGACACAAATACTAACCCGGTAGGGGTGCGTCAGTACGCCGCGGGAGGCGGTCGCCCGCACCCCTAGACAAGCCTCCCGTCGAATTCGTAGGCTGAAATGAACTTGTTCTGCCCTGCGAGGCTCACCCAAGTTGCGGCCCTGCCGTCTTGGGATTCCTCCCCGTACCCAAAGGCCAACAATGGACTATCCGTTTTACCCTCTGCGGGATTTCGGTCCTGTAATGAAGGGCATGGTGATTGGCGGCGTCGGAATCTTTCACGTGTTTCTAGCGCAATTCGCGATTGGAGCCGGTTGGTTGCTGTGTTACTTCCAATGGCTGGCACAAACCGGGCGCTGTCCGGTGGCGCGGAGATTCGTCGACGGATATTTTCGGGTTTTAATTCTCGTGAGCTTCGTGTTGGGCGCCCTGACCGGTGTCGCCATGTGGTTCACCTCGATTCAGATCAGCCCGCGGACAATCGGTCTGATGGTGGATGAGTTCCACTGGATCTGGGCCACGGAGTGGACCTTTTTCTGTGTGGAGGTTGTCGCGGGTTATCTGTTTTACCGCTATGGCGAGCGATTGCCGGATCGCTCGCGATTCGCCTTGCTGCTGATCTACGCGATCGCAGCTTGGGCCAGTTTATTCTGGATCAATGGGATTCTCTCCTGGCAGTTGACGCCTGGAAACTGGACCAAGAACGGCAGTTTGTGGAGCGGTTTTTTCAATCCGACGTTCTGGCCGTCGCTCTTATATCGCACGGTTGTTTGCATGACCCTGGCGGCGCTGGTCGCCTGCCTGGTCGTCAATCGGGCGGGACGGTTTGAGCGTGAGGAGCGCGAAGAGATCATTGGCAAGGCGGCCCATTTCTTGCTTCCGATGGTCTTGATGCCGCTCTTCGGCCTCTGGTATTTCGCCGCGATCCCGGCCGATAGCCGCTCGTGGGTCCTGGGCGGCAGTGTCGCCATGACCATGTTCATGACGCTGGGTGTCGCCGCCTCCGCGTTGATCGGATTGTACGCCGTCATCGGAATCGCGAGTCTGCGGGTGTCGATCAACGCACCAACCGCCGGCTTGCTGCTCGCCCTGGCGATGGCAGCGACCGCGGGGGGGAATTTGTTCGGGAAGGAGTGCGCAAACCGTACACGGTCCGCAACACGCTGTATTCCAACTCGATTCGGCAGGACGAGATGATCCGCTTTCGGCAAGAGGGCGCCGCCAATCAAGATCCCTATCCTTTGCTGGATGACGCTCGCTACGCGAACGATCAGTTGCGATTGGGAGCGAAAGTTTTTCGTTTTCAGTGCAGCGTCTGTCACACGTTGGACGGCGTGAACGGTTTGACACACCTGACCGGCACGTGGTCGCAAGAACAGAAACGCCTGATGATCGCGCAGCTGCAGCAGACGAAGACTTTCATGCCGCCCTTTGCCGGCAATGCGGAGGAACTGGAAGCACTCGTGCAACTGCTGACCTGGCAAGAGGAAGGCCAGCCGACCTCCTGGGAGTTGTCAGCGGATCCCGCAGTGTTGCAGCGTTTGGGGGAATACCTGCAGCAAGCCGGAACTGAGCCGGGTGTCGCGACGGCGGACACGGCCCTTTCCCAACAATCCACCAGCAGACTGGTACGATAATGGATACGATCTTCCCTTTCGGCTATCCCTGGCCCACGACCTTCTATCTGACCCTGTACGTACTGACGCTGCTGCTGCACGTCATTCCGATGAACTACGTCTTGGCCGGATCGACTTATTGGGCGGTGACCGCCTGTTTCGCGCGATCCCAGGACGCCGCGACCGGCCGCAATCCGCTCAGCCAACTCCTTCGCGATTGGATGCCCTTTGCTCTTGGCGTGGCCATCACCGCCGGAGTCGCACCGCTACTCTTTGTTCAGATTCTGTATAAGGAACCGTTTTACACAGCCAACCTCTTGTTGTTCCATCGATGGATGAGCATTCTGCCGGTGCTGATTCTCGCCTTCTACCTGCTTTATCTGCGGAAGGTGAAACAGGTCGACCACTGGTCACTCGGCTTCCGCATCGGCTTAGCGCTGGCGATCGCCGTCTGTTTTCTGTTTGTGGCCTGGTCCTGGACCGAGAATCATCTGCTGTCGTTGGCCCAGCAGCAATGGACGCAACAGTATGCTTCCGGCGGCCTGGCGTTTGCCAGTTCGGAACAACTGCCGCGATTGGCTGTGTGGTATGTGGGTGCCTTTCCCACGCTCGCCGTGCTGCTCGGCTGGCAGGTGCGCTTTCACTTGGATCACGGAACGGTTTGGCCCGAGACGCCGGTGCCACGTCTCATTGCCATCGCTCTCGGCGCACTGGTGGTGACAGCCGTGGTGACGCTGGTCTACTTCTTGATCCTCGATTCCAGCGTGCGGGCCGCTCTGACCGGACCCGCCGGCCGACTGTACCTGGTGTTGGGGATTTTGGGTTGGGCTGGCCAGTTGGGCGCTTGGTTTGCCATGTGGCGCCACCGTTCGCTTTCCACCTGGGCACTCATTCTGGCAACGATCGCGATGGTCGTAGGCATGCTCGGCGCAACCGCTCTCCGTGAAATCCGACGACTGGCCGCGATCGACACGAACACGATGACGGAACTGACCGGTCAGCATGCGGATGCGGCCGCGGTGGGTGGTCTGCCCCTATTTCTGGCCTTCCTGACACTCAACGCGATCGTCGTCGTGACAGCCATGATGATCGTCAAGCGGACACTCCGCCCCTAGGGCGCGTCGGACGGGCATGCCGCGCTCGCGGTGACATTTCTTTTGAGCAGCACGGGTGACGCGAGACGCTGCCGGGAAGTGCTGCACGCTGTCGTGCTTCGTCACCGCTTGATTTGGGGATTGGAGTGCCACGGGGCTGGGTCAGTGAGACGATAGCACAGGGTCGGTAGCTCCCGCACGGCCGAGCCAGTGGCACCCCAATTCGTAGCTGAGACAGAACACCAGACCGGAGACAACCATCGCTGGGGCACGTCCGCAGATGCGTCACGCGGCAGCTCGGCGGAAGACTTCTTCCCAACGTGTGACCTGCGAGGCGCGCGAGAAGTGCTGGCGAATTCGTTCGCGGCCGGCCGCGCCCCAGCGTCGACGCAACTCGGCATCGAGCAGCAATGGGGTCAGCACCTTGGCCAGGCCCGCCGAGTCACCGGGTGGCACGAGACAACCGGTTTGTCCGTCGACGACACATTCGGGGATGCCACCCACCGTGGTGGAAACCACCGGCAGGCCGCTCGCCATCGCTTCGAGAATGGCCAGCGGCAACGTGTCTTCGAGCGACGGCAAGACGAACACGTCCATCGCGGAAAGGAGCGGGGCGATGTCATGGCGCGGACCGGCGAACGTGATGCGATCGGCGACCTGTAGCTGAAGGGCGGCTTGCTGAACGCGATCGTTGTATTCCTTTTCCCGGTAGCCAATGCTGAGAACGTGCACCGACGGCACGGACGCGGCAATTGTCGGTATCGCCTGCACCAGGTGCAGCACACCCTTCCGCGGAATGAGATCACCCACGACACCCAACAGCAGAGCGTCCCGGTCAATTCCTAGCTCATCGCGCAACCGAACGCGGTCCGCCGGATTCGCCTGATGGTAGGAAGCATCCTCGATGAAATTGTGGATCACGTCGATCCGATGTCTCGGGACGAGGTTGAACCGTTGATGGAATCGGCGCGTGGCCTCCGACGCGGCAACCACGCGATCGTTGAACATCCAGTGCAGCTGAACATGTCGATTGTTCGCGGTGGCAACGCTGGGAATGCCGTACAGCCGCCGCAGCAGAACGCCAAAGAAATTGGCTCGACTCATGTGCGAGTGGATCACCTGCACGCCTCGATCCTGCGCCAGACGGCCAACGCGCCGCAGCTCATCCAGGGGCCAGCGATGGAGATCCGAGTGAACGATCTCGAGGTCGTCGCCGGATACCTGTTCGGCGATCCAGCAATGGGGTCGACACACGAGTGTGATCCGATGGCCGCGCTCCAGCAAGCCGCGCGTAATCTCCAGGCAGGTTACGGCCGCGCCATTGACAGCCGTGCCGGACACGATCTGCATGATGTGCATGAGTCGCCTTTTTCCGTGTACAAGGACCGGCGGATTTGTACACGGCGGAGGCGTTTTCGAGAAGACAGAAACGAATGCCGCCTTCGATCTTTTCGCCCCCTCGCGATGGGCATGGGAGCTTTACGGGGCCACTTCCTCGGCGAAGGGGTCTTCGACGTCGTCGGCAAACGGGTCGAATTCGTCGGCCGGCACCGGGTTTTCCTCCGTCGCCTCCGGTTCCACCGGATCGGCAAAGAGGTCCGGCTCGGCTTCCGCCGGCGCAAAATCTTCGGCGAACGGGTCTTCGGGATCGGCGGGCTCCGTCATGCCCGGATCGGCCGTGCCATCGGCAGCAGGAGCTGGTGCGGACGGGCGCCTTGAAAGAACGGATCCTCCTGAGCCGAAGGATCCGCCGGCGGGCCGGACGGAGGCACGGGACCCTGGGCACCGCCCGGCAGCGCATTGCGAGCGTCTTCCAGCAGTTCTTGCCCCTGTTGGAGCGCGGGGTTGGCCCCGGCGGCGCCGCGGGTGAGGGGCGAAAGACGGCCCCGAGAGGACCGCGTTTGGCACGGGACGGGTCGGACGGCGAACCGGGCGCTTGGCCCGAACTCGCGTCGCCGAACAGCGAGCTGTCATCGGCGAACGGGTCTTCGGCCGCCCCGCTGGTATCGACCATCGAGTCATCACCCGCGAACACGTCGTCGGCTGCTTCACCGGTGATCTCCGCCTGATCATCTCCGGCCAAAGCCTCGGGCAGATCGGCCGCCGGCGTCGCGATCGCCGGTTCGATCTCGCCCCGGCCCAATAGCCCGGTCGCCTGATCGATGAACGGATCGTTCGGGTCGTCCGGCAGGTTTTGCAGGCGCTCGGGAATCTCGGAAACCGGCCGCCCGGTGACTTGCGGTTCTGGCGGCCCATCTGGCTGCGAGCCGGGCGTTGGGGCGCTGTTTCGCTGGGTCCATCCGCCGACGGGGTCGTGGGTTCGACGACGCGAGGCGCGAGCGCGGCCATGCGCTGGGCCTGCCGCCGATACTGTTCCAACAGCACGCGATCATGACCCTGCAGACGCTGCAAGGAGCGACCGATGTCGGTCCGGCCCTGGCTGGCCTCCAACTGAGCGCCGTACTGCAAATCGGACCGCCCTTCGTAAGTGCGGCCCATGCGACGCTTCGCCACGCCGCGGAAGTAGAAGACGCGCGGATCCTGGCTGTCGTACGCGGTGGCGCGGTCGAAGTCTCGAATCGCTTGGGCGTAATTACCGCCGTAGAACGCGTGCACGCCGTTGCCGTACAGCTTCTCCGCTCGCGGATCACCTGCCCAGCTCACCGCAGTCAGCTCCATGCCCAGCAACGCCATCCCAATGATCAACCTAATTCCGCGCCCCATCACACCGATCTCCTCCCACGCCAGCCAGACAATCCGGCCGAATGTTGCTCCACCAGAAACGGACCGCAGCTGCCATCGTAGTTTTGGCGATTTCAATTCGCAACCGCGCAAATTGCCCGAATCCCCTCCTTTGGGCCCTCCAACACATGGACAGGCCATGCGTTAGTAGGCGTTGGTCAGCTCGCCATCGCGCAAATTCACCAAGCCTCCCATTTTACTCACTCACACACATGGACAGGCCATGCGGAGCGGCCGGCCCCTCAACGCATGGACAGGCGATGTGTTGGTCCGGGTCAGACCGCGCGTCAGCGTGACCGCGCGTGGAATCCAGATCGTCTCGTCGTGAAGAGATTACCGTCGAGAAGACGGCAGTCGAGCCGCGGCAATCTAGGGCATCCAGAAAGCCCAGGAAATCTAAGAGGAAAGGCGCGTCAAGTCGGCTGAACACATGCGCCTGGCCCGCGGGTCCCCAGTAGACCACGGAGGAAGCGATGCCCCGGTGCGGAGCACGACGCACAGTCTAGCCGACTTGACACGCCTTTCCCTGATCGCGCGACGGGCCGACAAACTCATTCATCGAACGGCACCCGGGCACCTCTGGAAGGGGAATCGGCAGCACTGCTATCTTGGTTGGGTCCCAACCGCCGGCGAATGACGTTTATGCAACTTATCGCGATCCTTCCGTTGCCTGGTCAGTGATGCAGAACAGGTGCTGATGACCGCGCAGGTAGAGACGTCCCTGGCTGATGGCCGGCGAAGCCGAAACCGATTCCCCCAGCTGATTGTCGGCAACAAGCTCCAGCTCTTCCCCGGGACGAATCACCTTGGTCACTCCATCATCGGCGGTGAAGTAGACGAGCCCATTGGAGCAGACGGGGGAGGCGCTGAATCCCGGTCCAAGGCGCTGCATCCAATAGCGGTCACCGCTCTCGGCCTCGAAGCAACTTCCGATCCCACTGTCCGAAACCACCAGGAAGAAGCGGCCAAGCACTAACGGCGATGGAACGTAGGCGCAACCCTTGGTCGTCCGCCACGCAATGTGGGTCTTGGAGATGTTGCCGCGCCCGCCCGGCCGGATGGCAAGGATATGGTGATCGGGAAAGCCGGCCGTCACGAACCACATGCGGCCGTTAAACACGGGCGAAGCCACGAACTGTTCCGTCGGTCCATCAATCACCCAGATCTCCGACCCATCCTGCGGCCGGTACCCGGTGATGCGGTGGCTGCCGGGCAATACGAGTTGATCTTCGTCATGGATCGTACGAATGAGCGGGGTAACGTACGAGCGAGTCCGGTATTGCCGGGGCGTCTTCCAAAGTACTGCGCCCGTGAATCGATCCAGCGCGACCAGGTAGCTGTCGCCATCGTGATCACCGTTTACGATCAGCGAGTCCCGGTAGATCACTGGGGAACTGCAAAAGCCGTGGATACTGGAAAAAGGCCCGGCAATGGCGCGCCACTTCTCCTGCCCTTCTTGGTCGTAGGCCACGACCACCATGTCACCCGGCGAGACCAGCCGCTCCGGTCGATCCGCTACCGACTCCGGCAACCCCGCGGGTTGCAAGAATGTGACATAGACCAGGTTGCCGTCGGTAACTGGAGTACCGGACGCAAAACTGTTCAGGTGGTGTTTCTGTTCCAGCGGCGCAGTGAGCACCATCTGTTGCCAGCGAAGCGAGCCGGTCCGCGAGTCGAAACACAGCAAGACGCGCTGTTGCGTGTCCTCCAGGCAGCTCGTCAAGAACAGCCGGTCCTCCCAGACAACTGGCGAGGAATGTCCTTGTCCCGGCACGCGGACGCGCCAAGCAACATTCGTGCCGCGCGGACCGTTCCATTGCTGTGCAATGCCTTGCTCGAGACTGGAGCCATCGCCGCGCGGACCGCGCCATCCGGGCCAGTTTTCCGCCGCAACGTGTGCCGTCGCGAACCACAGTAGAATCGCAAAGCTAGCAAGACCGCCTGATTTCATCATTCTTTTCACCTTACCCTTGCCAGTTGAGCAACTGAAACGATAATGGTCCAGATAGCCGCCGGACAAACTCGTCGCTTCGGTCGAATTTGACCCAAGCCAAACGAGAAGAAGACCGATTTAGAATCTTCTGTCCGGAGGTGAAATCCGGATGTAAAATAGAGCTAGAACGTCAGACTCACCAGCGGCAAGATTCCGGCGGAGGGACCAACTAATCGCGTTGACCGGGGTCACCCAACGGCTAGTGCTCAGCACGCCCGACCCCCGTCATTCTCGCAGCGACTCCACTCGTCGCGATCAGCCGCGAGTTTGACTTTCTCCTGAGGCTGTGGCTTGACTCGAAAGAGCGGTCCGCAGCCTTTTTTATTTACGATTTGCGGGACCGGAAAGAAAGACTTTCGCCATTCCGCACCACGGATCGAGTGATAGCACGAATTGAGGCGGAACAGGTGGTCAACCACACATCGTCCGCACCGCGTGCCTTCTTCACCCGGGGGGTACTCCGCTGGTGCGTGTCGCACGGACAGGCAGCGTTCGTGGCGACTTTCTTCCGAGCAGAAAGGGCGACGGGACGCTCCTGGGACACGCTGTGCGCTGCAGCTGCGACGGAGCCGTGCGGCGGAAGATTCATCTGGCCCCGAATGGCGAACTGGAGTATATACCGGCCTAATTCCCCTGATTCCCAGGTGTGAACTGGCGATGAGTTGGCCCCGTGATCGTTGCGAATGCGGGAGACGATTGCGGCGTTCACATCGCCCCACTCCGCGGGCCGTTACCAGATCGCCCGTCCGTCGCCCAACCCGCCAGCAGAAGAGCAACGTGTTCGGTTCCCGACCGCCCACTTTCGTCCGCTCCCGTGATCGGTCAGAACGGAAAACGTTCTGCCCTACCGCCCCGGTTTCGGGAGGAGCCAACCATCGATGCCCCGCGCGCCCTGTCCTGGCCCCCTCCTTGGCCCGGGAGAATCTCCACACGAACAGCTCGCCCCTGCGCTCCACGATCGGCCGTTGGCTCCTGAGAAGCTCCCTCTTCTCCGGTCGGTCCTGGTGCTTCCCGTTGCTGTTGGTGGTGCTCAGCACCGGTTGTGGCACGACGCGAGAGAAACTGGCGACGGAACAACTGCTGTTGTCGGACGCGGTCGACCGAGCGGTGGCTCACATCGATTTCTCTCCGTTGAACGGCGAGAAAGTTTACCTCGACACGCAGTACATCAAGCAGGCGAAGAGTGGCT
This sequence comes from uncultured Planctomycetaceae bacterium, assembly GCA_963776055.1. Classification (GTDB taxonomy): domain Bacteria; phylum Planctomycetota; class Planctomycetia; order Pirellulales; family Pirellulaceae; genus CAVZLD01. Next base: position 388,297 of record CAVZLD010000005.1, read on the forward strand.
CCGGTGCGTTTGCCAACACGGATTACATCATCAGCTCGCTGCGGCAACAGATGATGCTGGCCGGTTGTCTGTTGCAGGAAACGGAGGAATCGGCGGACTACATCGCCGAGGCGCGCGTCGGTGCTCTCGGGACTGACGGGCACGATGTGAACTTCGGGATTCCGCCGAGCCAAACGCTCAATGCAGCCGCCTCGGTCGTATCCGGCGGATTCGCCTTGCCCGCCCTTCCCGAAATCTCGCTGGCTCGCCATCAGGACGATACGGCGGCGGCAAAGGTGGCCGTTTTTGCCTACAAGCGGGAGTCGAAGGAACCCGCTTGGCAGTCGGGCCTGTCCATTGCCCGCAGTCGAGCTCACGGACGCTGGATTCTCGGCGCAGGCCCCTTCCAAAGCGGCACGATCTACAAGGGCACACAGTTTGCTGGCGAGCGATTTGTGGTAACCAAGGATCAGGACGAAGGCACCGCCTACGCCGGGTATCGAGATGCCCACGTGTGGGACACGAGACTACAGAATAAACTAATGCCGTGGCGCAACGGCGAGCAGCCCACCGAAACGATTGCTTCGCGCCCCGACCGAACGGACGCCTCCGGGCGGCCAACTTCGGCTTCGATGGGACCCGAATCTTCCTCGGCGGCGGAATCCCCGACAGACCCCGCACCGCCGACGGCAAGCGAAGCAGAAGCACCGCAGCCTGGAGGGGTTCCCCTGGGCCCGGACGCAAATGACCCGAGATCGTCGCCCGTGAGATAAACATCGTGAGCAACGACGGCGGCCGCTATCAGCAGTCGATCGACTTTCTTTACGACCGTCTCAATTACGAGCGAACGGTGAACATGCCGTATCGCAAATCCCAGCTCAAGCTGGATCGCATGGTCCGTCTGTTGGAACTGCTGGGCAATCCGCACGAGTCGCAGCGAATCGTGCATGTCGCCGGTACGAAGGGAAAAGGTTCGACCTGCACCATGCTGAGCTCGATCCTGCAGCAAGCTGGTTACCGGACCGGCCTGTACACTTCGCCGCACCTGTTACGGGTCGAGGAACGTCTGGCCGTCGATGGACAACCCTGCTCCGCGGACGAACTGATCGAGCTGACCGAGCAGCTTCGGCCGGCGGTCCAGCGACTGGAGCGCCAAACAGATCCAACCGATGGACAAGGCCCCACCTTTTTTGAACTGACAACCGCGCTGGCCCTGTTACACTTTGCCCGCCAACAGGTCGACTACACGATTCTGGAAGTCGGACTGGGCGGTCGCCTCGATAGTACGAATGTCTGCCGACCCGAGGTCTCGGTCATCACCAGCATTAGTTTCGACCACATGCGTCAGCTCGGAAACACCTTGGAAGCGATTGCCCAAGAGAAGGCCGGCATCCTGAAGGCGGGAGTCCCCGTTGTCAGCGGCGTGGCGCAACCCGGTCCGCGCGCCGTGATCGATCGAATCGCCCAAGAGCACGACTGTCCTCAGCGCACGTTGGGGCGAGACTTTGATTACAGCTACCTCGCGCCGATCTGCCGCGACGCCGAAACCTGCCGCCCACGGATGGACTACTATCACTGCGCAAACGGCGAACGGCTGCGCGTGTGGCAGCAGGTGGACCTGGGCGTCCTGGGTCCGCACCAGGCGGCCAATGCGGCCGTGGCCCTGGCGACTTGCGAGTTTCTGCAGATGCAGGGAGCGAAACTTCCCGAATCGGCGCTACGCCGCGGATTGCAGCTTGTGGACAGTCCCGCCCGAATTCAAGTCTTGCGTTGGAATCCCACCGTGATTATCGATACGGCCCACAACGATGCATCGATCGAAGCGCTCTTGAATGTGATCCAGGCCAGCTTCCCGCAACGACCGCGACGACTGGTTTTCGGCGCTACACGAGGCAAAGATGTCACCGGCATGCTGCGTCGAATGATCGGACATTTTGATCAGATCCTCTGCACACGCTACCTCAACAACCCCCGCGCCGTTCCGCCAGATGAATTGCTGCACGAAGCGCGCCGCCTAACGTCCCAGACGCAACACACGGTGGATCTCCTTGCGTTCCCCACACCAGCCGCCGCCTGGCAGAAAATCCAAGAACAAGCCGGCCCGCACGATTTGGTCTGCCTGACCGGGTCCTTCTTTATTGCCGCCGAACTGCTGGCGGTGATCCGCGCCCAACAGAACCCGGTCGCGGACTAGTGCGCATGGCACGACCGAAAAGGCAAGGCTCCTGTTGAGCCGAGAGTTGATAGAAGAAATGGCTCAGTAGCTTCGCCTCCGAAAATGAGGTTTCGCCATACACTCGAGTGCGTTCCGCGCTGTCGGCATACCCGTGTCTTAGTCCTCCACCGGGCCCCATTCCTCGGGCGAGGTACCCGGCGTGAGCTTGGCGCGGCCCTGCGACCAACTGCGAAGACCTTCCAGCCGGCGCTGGCCCTGCAGGAAGTACTTGTCATCTAAACCGTTCAAGTGTTGCTCGTACGCTTGCTTACGGCGCTGCTCCCAGCCCGGTTGCGGCCGCACGAATCCATGTTCAACCATCTGCTCGAGAATCTGCTGCGTGATCCTTTGATGTCCGGAAATGGAAGGATGCACGTGGTCGACCAGCAGGAAGGACCCCGGAATTCCGTGCTGGCTCTGGCGCTCGAACAACTCTTGAATCGGGATCATGGGCGTCTTTGTCTCTCGGGCAATCTGCCACAGCGCTTCGCGCAGAGGTGACGTAATCCGCAGCGGGCACAGATCACGATCGACGGCTCGTTGATACGCAGCGTGTGCTGCGGCAAAGCGACTGAGCGCATCGTACGATTTCGCCAGGTCATACTGGAGTCCGGCGTGCTGGTCATCGATCTGTGCCGCGTGTTCCAGCAACCGCACGGCCTGCTGCGGATCCGTGCGAAAACAGCGACTCGCTTCCTCGCGGAGTTGCCGCCAGCGCAGCAGCTGATCACTCGTCAAATCCATTCGATTCCCCGCCTTGAAGGGCGGACTATCGCGCAGGTTGCAGACCGGGTCGACCAGCCACAGTGGTACGTTTGCCCGCCGACCTTGCTCGACCATCCTGCGCACGTTGTAACGAAAGTGCTCGACGACGTGCTTGTGCCAGGCCGGGTCGGGCCCATATTTTTCCAACCCGCCACGATAGTCCAGCAGCGCCTGGACCTCTTCCGGCAGCATCGGCCGAGCGTCCGGTTCGGCCGAGCGAGAGCCGATTTGTTGATACTGCGCATGCAGCAGGTTGTAAATTCGCCAGCGTGATGCCCATCGCAGGGCGGTCGTCACAGCGCGGGGACGGGCTTTGATCGCTCCGTAGGTCCGCTCCTCGAGAAACTCATTGTGCCCGGTGTAGACGATGATCAAATCCGGTTCGTATTCCAGAATCTCGTTTAGAATCGGCGCCAGTCGGTAGCTGGCATACGAAACACCTCCACAATTGACGACCTCCCACGGGCGGTCCGGGTCCGCTGCTTGGAGGCTCAATTCCAACCAGGTGGTAAACGACGTCTCGATCGCGTACGGACGACCCTGCACGGTCGAGCCGCCGAGGCAAAAGATGCGGAATTCCCGCGGGTCTTTGAGAGCAGCGAAAGATTCCGGACGAAAAAAAGTCTCTCGGTCCGGGTCGAGTTCGTAACGGTTCAGCTCGTCGCGTCGCACAAACAACGGCCGGGAACCGCGAAAACCCACGAACGGATCTCCCGGGTCTTCCGGCCGGCCTCCATCGCACAGAACACACAGCAACTCGGCCAGCAGCAGCGGCGTCAGACCCAGCAGCACCGCTGTCGCGCGAAAGAGCCATCCTCGGCGACGTCGAACCATGCTGACCTTCTTCTCCGGTTCTCGTTGCATTTGAAGAGCAGCCTCCCGGGCGGCCCAGCCGCTCACCCAACTCGATCCACCTGTCGCCAGCTTACGGTCCGCTCCCGTGGGTCGCAAACCTTGTCGGGAAGCGGACGATCTCGGGAAATCCCCGCACAGCGCAAGGGAGCCGCAAAGGACGAGTCTCCGCACGGGTCGGCCGGGGACGACCGATCCCAAAGACGAGGGACAGCCCGATCATCCGCAAAAGGTGCTTGCCTGCTGTTCCAGGTAGGCTCTAAACTGTTTGGTCCTGTTCGCCCTTGCCGATCTCGTCTTATCTGGAGTCACGTAATGACCAAGCCTCCGAAGTATCAGTTGGGAACCCAGGCGCTGCACGCAGGTCAGGAGCCGGATCCCACGACACACGCGCGGGCGGTACCGATCTACGCCACGACTAGCTTCGTCTTCGAGAACACGGATCATGCGGCCAACCTGTTCGCCTTGAAAGAGTTCGGCAATATCTACTCGCGGTTGATGAACCCGACGGTCGACGTGCTCGAAAAACGGCTGGCGGCCCTGGATGGTGGAGCCGCTGGGCTGGCGTTCGCCTCGGGTCAAGCCGCGATCACCGCATCGATCCTGACGATCTGCCACGCCGGCCAGAATTTTATCTCCGCCAAGAGCCTTTACGGCGGCACCTGGACGCTCTTCACTCAAACGCTGCGTCAGCTGGGCATCGAAGTCCGCTTCTTCGATCCTCATCAGCCGGAGCAGATCGCGGGGTTGGTTGATGAGAACACGCGGCTGGTCTACATGGAATCACTGGGCAATCCCAAGAATGACGTGCCCGACTTCGCCAAGATCGCCGATGCGGCTCACGCGCAGGGACTGCCGCTGTTCTGCGACAACACGGTGATGACTCCCGCCCTGTTGCGGCCGATCGAGCACGGCGTGGACATCGTCGTCTACTCGACGACCAAGTTCATCGGGGGACACGGAACCCACATCGGTGGTGCCGTGATCGACAGCGGCAACTTCCCCTGGGCCGAAAACCCGAAGAAATGGCCCGAGTTCTGCGCGGCAGACCCCTCCTACCACGGGCTGGTTTTTGAGGAAGCACTACGGCCCATCGGAAACATCGCTTTCATTATTCACATTCGCACACACTGGTTGCGCGACACCGGCGCTGCATGAGCCCGTTTGCGGCCTTTCTGTTTCTACAGGGGCTGGAGACCTTGCATTTGCGGATGCCGCGACACTGCGAAAACGCGTTGCAGATCGCCCACTGGTTGGAGGACAATCCGGCCGTCGAATGGGTGAACTACCCGGGGCTGAAGACGCATCCGGACCACGCCGTCGCCGACAAATACCTGCGTGACGGACAGGGAGCCATCCTGGGTTTCGGGATCCGCGGCGGCATGGAGGCGGGCAAGAAACTGATCAATCACGTGCAGTTGTTCAGCCACCTGGCGAATATTGGCGATGCGAAAAGCCTGATCATTCACCCGGCCTCCACCACCCACCAACAGCTATCGGCCGAGGAACAACAACAGGCCGGCGTAACACCCGAATACATCCGCCTGTCTGTCGGGATCGAAGATGCAGCGGACCTGATCGCCGATCTCGACCAAGCGATCCGGGCATCGCAATAGTCGTTCCCCAACCTCGTTCTCATTCCAGCGATGTCGGAAGACCTTTTTGACAGCACGGATTCCGTACGCAGCGGCGCACCGCTGAAGCATGTGCAGTACGTGGAATTCGAAGATCCGCTGCAGCTGGAACATGGCGACGTGCTGCCATCGATTACGGTCGCGTACGAAACGTATGGACAACTGAACGCGGCGCGCGACAACGGGGTGCTGATCTGCCACGCCATCTCCGGAGATTCGCATGTTGCGCGGCACGATCCCGACGACGATCCCGGCTGGTGGGATCCGATGGTTGGTCCGGGCCGCTTCGTCGACACCAACCAGCACTTCGTCGTCTGCTCGAACTTGCTCGGCGGCTGCCGCGGCACGACCGGGCCCGGATCGATCAACCCGGCCACAGGTCAGCCCTGGGGTAGGGATTTTCCGCTGATCACCGTCAACGACATGGTCGATGTGCAGCGAAGGCTGCAACAGTATCTGGGGATCGAACAATGGCTGGCCGTGCTGGGCGGATCTCTAGGGGGGCACCAAGCACTCACCTGGGCGCTGCGTTACCCGGATGCTTTGCGCGGCTGTGTGCCGGTTGCCACAAGTCCTCGCATCACGAGCCAAGCCCTGGCCTTTGACGTCGTCGCTCGCAACGCGATCCTACGCGACCCCCATTTTCACGGCGGTCAGTACTACGACCAGTCGACACAACCGGCGGCCGGTTTGGCGATCGCGCGGATGCTGGGACACATCACGTACTTGTCGCCAGAGGCGATGGGACGCAAGTTCGACGCCGACCGCCACGAACCGCGCGAGGTGCAGACGGAGTTCGAAAAGCGGTTTTCGGTCGGTTCCTACTTGGCGTACCAGGGAGACCGTTTTGTCGAACGATTCGATGCCAATAGCTACGTGACGATCTCCGTCGCGATGGACATGTTCGATCTGGGCGTCACTCCGGAAGATCTCCGACACCGGTTTCGCCAAGCAACGTGCGCCTGGCAAGTGGTCAGCTTCTCTAGCGATTGGCTGTTTTCTCCGCGCAGTCCCGGTTGATCGTCGATGCATTGATTCAGAACGATCGAGAGGTCGGCTACTGCGAGGTCACCTCGGACGCCGGTCACGACGGCTTTTTACTCGACCCGGAGATCGACCGCTACGGCCAACTCGTCCACTCGTTCCTCGACCGACTCCACGGCGACATCGATCTGGACGCCATCCTCCAGGAGGAAACGGGCGACGATTCCAAACAGGCGTGGGCAGCCACCTCGATCTACCATGGCAGTCGGCTGGACATCGACATGCTGTTGGGACTGATCGATCCGGACGCCTGTGTGCTGGATCTGGGATGCGGTCGCGGCAATCTGCTGGCTGAACTGAAACTTCGGGGAGACCGGCGCGTGTTGGGCGTGGAAGTCGCCGAGGAGTACATTCTGGCGAGCCCGCAAAGGCCTGGATGTCATCGACCATGATCTGAATACCGGTCTGGCGGCCTTCCGCGACTCCCAGTTCGATTACGTGATTCTGTCGCAAACGATTCAAGCGATTGAGAATACCGAGCTGGTGATCGACGAGATGCTACGTGTGGGCCGTCGAGCGATTGTCTGCTTCCCCAACTTCGCCTACCACAAGTTGCGAAAGATGCTCTTCAACGAAGGACTCAGCCCCAAAGTGGCGGCGCCTACCAGTTCGACTGGTACAATACACCCAACCGCCGGTTTCCCACGATTGCGGATTTCGATCTGTTCTGTCAACAGAAGGGAATCCAAATTCAGGAAACCGTTTTTTTCGACAGCGAAATCCAACAAGCGGTCGCGGACGACCCGAACTGGAATGCGGATACAGCGATCTATGTGTTAAGTCGCTGAGATCGTAACGTACGCAAGAGAGAAAGTGCGTGTGGGATGAAAACATCGCCCCGCACGCGAGTTCACCGGGCCCCTGGGGCCGGCGCGGTTCTGGGCGAAAGGCGTGCCGCGCCGCTTCGCGCAGAGCCTGCCACACGGTTCGCTCACCCGCACCGAATTCCGCTGGGTCAATTCACGCCTTAAAACGCTTGCCGAACCGCGAGGACACATCGTGACGACGACGGAATTTTTGAATCGACGGGGCTCTTTTCTGCTGTCCTGCGTGCTGGGAACCACCATGTTGTGCCCGGCAGCGGACGCTGCGGATCAGCCGCAGTGGGGTGAGCGATACTCCCGCAACATGGTCTCCGCCGAGACGGGGCTGCCGGAATCGTTTGATCCGGAAACCGGTCGGAACGTGCGGTGGTCGGTGCCGATGGGCCGATCCTACGCCACCCCGGTTGTCGCGGGAGGCCGCGTGCTGATCGGCTGCAACAATGAACCGCCGCGTGATCCGCGCCACCGAGGCGATCGCGGCGTGCTGGTCTGCCTCGATGAAACGGATGGACGCTTGCTGTGGCAACTGGTCGTACCCAAGTTCCAAGGCGACATCTACCTCGACTGGCCCGGGGCCGGGATGTGCTCTCCGGCGACGGTGGAGGGAGACCGCGTGTACATGGTGACGAACCGGGCGGAGGTCGTCTGCCTGGACCTGCACGGACTGGCGAACGGCAACGACGGGCCGTACCAGGACGAAGGTCAGCACCTGGTCTTGCCCGGAGAAGAGCCGATGGAGGTCGGCCCCCTGGACGCCGACATCCTCTGGCGGTTCGATATGCCGTCCCAGGCCGGGATGTACCCGCACGACTCCGCACATAGCTCGATCCTACTCCACGGCAACTACCTGTATCTCAACACCGGCAATGGGGTCGATAACACGCACGTGAAAATCCGCAAACCGGACGCACCGAGTTTGATTGTCTTGGACAAACAAACGGGCCAACTGGTGGCGGTGGATGGCGAACGGATTGGACCACGGATCTTTCACAGCACCTGGTCTTCCCCGGCGCTGGGAACCGTCAACGGCCAGGACCTCGTGTTTTTTGGAGGAGGTGACGGCGTCGTGTATGCGTTCGCCGCCGTGATGAATCACTCCGCGGACCAGGCGCCTTCGATCCTGGACCGCGTATGGCGGTATGATTGCGATCCCACCGCCCCGAAAGAGGACGTGCACCGCTATCATCGCAACCGGCGGGAAAGCCCGAGCAACATCAAGAGCATGCCGGTGTTCCATGAGGGACGCGTTTATGTCACCGTCGGCGGCGATATCTGGTGGGGGAAGAATCAAGCCTGGCTCCAATGCATCGACGCCACGCAAACCGGCGACATCACCGAGGGGGGACAGCTCTGGTCGTACCCGGTCAACCGCCATTGTGTTACCACACCCGCCATCGATCAGGGATTGGCCTTCGTCGGCGATTGTAGCGGCGTACTGCACTGCGTAGATATCGAGACCGGCAAAGCGCGATGGACACACGACGGCGGCCGTGAGCTCTGGAGTTCCCCGCTCGTCGCGGACGGCAAGGTCTACCAAGGAACGCGGCGCGGTCAGCTGTGGGTCTTTGCCGCACAACCGGAAAAGAAACTGCTTGCGACCATCGACCTGGACGAGTCGATCTCCGGAACCCCGATCGCGGCGAACGGTACCTTGTACGTTCCCACCGAAAGTCGACTCTACGCGATCCGCCGCAACGTCGAACCGGCAAGCCCCTAAGAACGCGGAATGAGAGGGAAGAGTCGACTTTCCAAGCAAGTCCGCTCGCCTGCCAGGAGGACGTGCGGTCCTTCCACCTTGCGCTCTCCGGACCCGGTCCCTGGCATTACGCGCGCCACGTCCCGCTTTCGCACGCGGGTCGGCTCAGTAATCCGCCTCTTGCGGGATCGGCACGCGGGTGAGCATCTGCGCGGCGCGATCCTTGGCCAATCGCGTGCCGGTCAGGCATCCATCCAGCTTGCTGCGACGGCGGATGAAGCCGTCGATGCCGGTAAAGCGTGGACAGGGGCCGGCTTTTTCGGCATGCGTTCCGTCCGCTTCCAAAACATCACCGGGAATCCGGGCGCCGAACGAGATGCCGGGAATCAAGCCTTCCAGGCAATCGATTTCATCACCTTGCACACACGCCTCGCAACTTGGTTCCCAACTGGGGTGTCGCACGTAGCCATAGACCAACTCCGAGCAGATCCGGCCGACCTCGCCAGCTGCTCGAGCGGTCTGCACATGGCACAGGTCATGGAACCACTGCAAGTAGGCCGGCAGTTGTGTCGCGATCGCCGGTTGCTTGGAACCTGCGGATTCCAGTTGCAGTACGTCCAGGATTTGATAACGTGCCGCCAACAGCCAGCAGAGTGCGTCGGCCAGGGGAAACACGGCGCCCTGGCGAGCGTCGCGGTAGAGCGGCTTGCCATCGGCGTCGGTAGCTTCCTGCAGGTGCCGGTAGGTCCAGAGCCAGAGATCCATCGCCGAAGCGACGGCGCAGGCTCCCGTTCCCGGTCGGTCCGAGGCGATCTGTCGCATCCGGGTGATCCACTGTTGCAGCTGCGCCAGAAAGATAGGCGAAGTCATGGTGACGATTAATTGTCGCCGCTGAACGGACTCCGGACCCTCGTAGATGGACTCCAATTGCGCATCCATCCATTTCTGCGCGAGGAACCCCGGAGACTCTTCGGTGATTCCCGCTCCTCCCAATAGGCTCACCGCCTCGCGCATGGTGGCCGCTCCATGACCGGTATTCCACAGCTTGGCGGCGGGCGCCAAGACCTTCGCCACCGACTCGGCGATTCGCTGCTGAACTTGCGGATCGGCCTGTAACCTTGCCAATCGCGAGTGGTCGACTTCGTCGGCGGGCAGCGTCTGCAATTGCAGATACTCCAACGCCCGCGACTCGATGGCGTCGCGGGGGGAGCGACCGGCGGGTTCCACGTCGGGCGCCGAGTCGGCCGCCGGGCCGGTCTGTTGCCGCAGCAGATCCAATCGGTCCCACTGTCGAGCCGCCGCGAAACCCAGCGATGCGGCCGCCTCGCCGGTGGCACAGATGTCGATCACCCGATGTAGCACATCTTCCTTGGTTTGCAGTCCCAGGTCGTGGCGTGGCGAACCGGGTGCGGCCGGCCCACCACGAAAGCGTTCCCGGTGGTAGCGAATCATCGGCTCAATGGCTGACAACAACTTGGCAGCAGTCATCAACGCGACGGGAACACGCGTGCGGCCAAGAACCGTCTCCAAAATGCGCCCATGGGAAAACTGCGGGATGATCACGCCGTCTTCGATGGTGTATCCGCCGACGATCCGGGAAGCGGGAACGGTCAAGTCAAACACCGGGTCGCGGGTCGAAGACAGCTGGTGGACGAGTTTGTGCGTCACCGGACCACGATCGAACGTACCCTCGTCGCCTTCCTCCAAAATCACCATGCAGGAACCACGAATTCGTTCGTCATCCGATTCGACGGCCGCCACGACAAAGTTGGCGAAGTCCATATTCGAGATGAAGCGGCCCCGCTTCTCCACCTTCAGCAGTGGTTCCTGCCCGGCGTCCCACCGCGCGACGCGAACCTTACCGCCCAGAATGCCGGTGTCCACCCCCACATACGGCAGCGGTTCCGTCAGGCAAAACGCGCCACGAGCCGGCCGGCCCGCGGACGCGCCGCGGGGTACGCACCGACTCAGGTACGCCTCAGCCTGCTCGGGAGTCCCTTGCTCCACGATCGGTTCCAGAGCCAAGCTCGCCGCCAAACCACTCTTGGCCGCCCCTCCGTCGACCCACGCCAGTTCGAACGCGGCGAGTGCCATGGCCAGGTTTCGAGAGCCCTGGGCGAATCCGCCGTACTCCGGTTCCGCCACGATCGACGTTACGCCGGCCGCCTCCAACGCTTCCAACAGCCGCCCTTTGTCGGAATTCCACTCCGGACTGCTGCGGGCACCTTCTGTCACAAGACGAGCAACGTCACCCCGCGCCACCTGCCGAGTGGCCTGGACCAGGCGGCTGAGCTCTTGGCGATCGGCATACCGCCACATCACCGCGCGAATCGAGTCGGTCGGCAACGCGGAAAGAACCTCGGACTGTTCGGAAATCGTTTCGCCACTCATCGTTTTCGTTGATTGGGGTGAGACTCGTCGGTAAGGACACAAACGGGTGCGACATCTTAACCCGGATGACAGCCCGGCAGCAATCATGAGTTCCCCCGGCGCGCAACCCGGTTGCCCCCTACCCGACAGTCAGTGACTGCCCAAACGCTGCACGGCAACTGCCCCCGGAGCAAGAGTTCTTCCCCGCCCGTGAGGGGTCGCTCCCAACTCCCTGCGCCGCAACCACCTTGGCTTGGCCACTACGCATGGCCTGTCCCGGCGTTGGCACGGTTTCGACCACGCATGGCCTGTCCCGGGGTTTGTGGGGGTTTGTGGGGGTTTGTGCCATCTTCGCATCCCAACGCATGGCCTGTCCCGGGGTTCGCGCCAACGCATGGCCTGTCCCGGGGTTTGGGGGCTTCTCCCGTTTCACCACTATTGACTCGCTTGGCAAGCTTCCCCAGACGGCTGGCCTTGACCGGTCCAAGGAACGCTGATAGCCTGCCCCCCGAGGCAGCGGGATTGCGCTGATCTCTTTTATGGATGCAGTGAATGCTTCTGAGTCTGAGTGTGTGTTGTGTCGTACGACAGTATTCTTCTGGTGAAACAGGTTCCCGACACGGCCAACGTCACGGCCGACGCGATGCGGGACGATGGCACCGTCAATCGCGGCGCGTTGCCGGCGATTTTCAACCCGGAAGACCTGTATGCGCTGGAGACGGCGCTGGAGGTCAAGGACCGCTACGGCGGTACCGTTACCGCGTTGACCATGGGGCCGCCGAAAGCAGCCGACGTGCTGCGCGAGTGTCTCTACCGGGGGGTCGATCGAGCGATTCTGCTGACCGACCGTCGGGCCGCCGCGAGTGATACGCTCGCGACAAGCTATATCCTCTCCCAAGCGATTAAGAGCATCGGCCGCTTCGATCTGGTCTTTGCCGGCCGCCAGGCGATCGATGGCGATACCGCCCAGGTGGGCCCCCAATGCGCCGAGAAGCTGGAAATTACTCAACTAACCTACTTACAACAGCTTGTCCAGATTGCTGACGGATTGGTGCGGATTCGCCGAGACACGGGCAACGGTTGGGAGGTCGTCGAGGCTCCCTTGCCAGCGCTGATCACCGTCACGCATTCGAACCCGCCTCGACCGCAGGCCGCCAAGAGGGTCCTGCGTCTGAAACGCGCTCGCGCCGAGTCGGAGGTGGTGCCCGAAGTAAAAGCAGCGGGTCGCGATTGGCCCGCCGAAAAAGTGGCGGAGGAAGTTGCCCGACGCTGTCAAGAACTTGCGGAACGCGGGCTCCTGATCGAGCAATGGGATCTGGACCGGATTGGAGCGGACCTGGAACGTTGTGGTTTGGCCGGCTCGCCGACGAAAGTTTTCCGTGTGCAGTCGATTGTCCTCACGAAGGAGGGCTACACGGAGATTCCACCGACGGAAGAAGGCATTCGGCAACTCATACACGAACTGGTAGTCGACCGGACGCTGGGTTAAATGATCGAACCAAATCGAGAGGGCGAGGTCTGGGTCTTCGCCGAACAACAGGACGAGTGTTTGCCAGAAGTCGTGCTCGAATTAGCGGGCAAGGCGCGGCAATTGGCCGATCAGCTGGGTGTGAAGACCGGTGCACTTTTGCCCGGAGCCAATCTGCGGGGGATTCCGGAACGGCTGATTGCGCACGGCATTGATCAGGTGTATCTGGTCGAGGACGAGCGGCTGAGCCATTACCAGACGACTCCCTACGCACGCATCCTTTGCCACTTGATTGAGAAACATCGGCCACAGATCGTACTCTACGGAGCGACGGCGATCGGTCGCGATCTGGCGCCCCGCGTCGCTTCCGAGATGCGTGCGGGGATGACGGCCGACTGCACCGACCTGCGGGTCCAGGACGTCACCGATCCACGCACCAAGCAAGTCCACGAAAAGCTGCTGCTGCAGATCCGACCGGCGTTCGGTGGAAATATCATTGCCACGATCGTGAATTACGACTGGTGGCCCCAAATGGCCACGGTCCGCGAAGGCGTCATGCCGATGGACGAACCGGACGAATCGCGGAACGGACAAGTGGTTTCGGAGTCGATCGAGCTGGAGGACGCACTCTTCCCGGTCAAGCTGATCGAGCGTCACACGGAAGACCGAAAGGTGAATCTGAAGGGTGCGCGCGTGATTGTGGCCGGCGGCGGCGGTGTGGGTAGCAAAGACAACTTCCGTCTGGTTCACGAGTTGGCGGGCGCAATCGGGGGAGCGGTGGGCGCCAGTCGAGCGGCTGTCGACGGCGAGTACATAGGTAAGGAACATCAAATCGGGCAGACCGGCACGACCGTGCGACCGGCTTTGTACATTGCGGCCGGGATCAGTGGCGCCGTGCAGCACCGCGCGGGCATGGAGGAATCGGCCAAGATCATCGCCATCAACTCCGATGCCGAAGCGCCCATCTTCTCCGTGGCCCATTACGGTATCGTGGGCGATCTGAAGCAAGTGATTCCGATGTTGGTTAAAGCGCTCAAAGAGCAGCGGTGAGGACGGCGGTGGGCAACTTCTTTCTCGACAATCAAGACATTCAGTTTCTGTTTTCGCACCTGGATCTACAAGAACTGGCGCACGTGCAAGAACGCTTCGCGGAGAACGGCGACGCGGACTATGTGCCGATCGATCCGCAAGACACCGTCGACGGTTACCACCGGATCCTGGAGATCGTCGGCCAAGTCGCAGCCGACACCATCGCCCCCAATGCCGAGCAGGTGGATCGGGAGGGAAACACGCTCAACTCCAACGGCACGGTCACGCTGCATCCAGGTGTCCAGGAGAACCTGTTCCGCATGGGGCAAGCCGACCTGATGGGGTTTACTCTGCCGCGGAAATACGGCGGCTTGAACTGCCCGAACCTGATCTACACGATTGCCACCGAAATCGTTTCGCGGGCCGATGCCTCCTTCATGAACATGTTCGGCCTGCAAGGCATCGCCGAAACGGTCAACGCTTTTGCCAACCAGCAGATCAAAGACGACGTGCTGCCGCGCTTTCGCGCGGTGAGGTCACCGGCGCGATGGTGCTGACCGAGCCGGACGCCGGCAGCGACCTGCAGGCCGTGCGACTGCGGGCGCACCAGGACGAACAGGGCAACTGGTATCTGAACGGCGTCAAGCGTTTCATCACAAACGGTTGTGGCGAGATCCTGTTGACTTTGGCGCGCAGTGAGCCCGGTATTGGTGACGGACGCGGACTGAGCTTGTTCATCTCGGAGCGGAGCGACCGGATTAAGGTCCGCCATCTCGAAGAGAAGCTTGGCATTCATGGATCGCCGACCTGCGAACTCGTCTACGAAGATGCTCCGGCACGCCTCGTCGGCGAACGACAGCGAGGACTGATCACTTACGTACTGGCCTTGATGAACGGAGCGCGTGTCGGCGTCGCCGCGCAATCGCTGGGCGTCGCGGAAGCTGCCTTCCGCCTGGCGCGAACCTATGCGCATTCCCGTCAGCAGTTCGGCATGGCGATCGAACGCTTACCCGCCGTCGCGGAGATGGTCACCGATATGAAAGTGGCAATTGAGGCAGCCCGCGCACTCGTTTACGAAACGAGCCGTATCTGCGATCTGGAAAACAACAATACGCGACTCGTGGAATGGCACGCTGACCGGTTGGACGCCGACGAAAAGAAAACCTGCCGCCAACTTGGTCGATCGCTGAAACGCTTCAACGGGATGCTCACACCGATGAGCAAATACTATGCGTCCGAGATGTGCTGCCGCGTCGCCGACGTGGCAATCCAGGTCCTCGGTGGCTCCGGCTACATGAAGGACTACGCCGCCGAACGGCATCTGCGCGATGCCCGGATCACGACGATCTACGAGGGAACCAGCCAGTTGCAAATCGTCGCGGCCGTCCGCGGTGTCACCTCGGGAACCTTCCAACAGTTCGTCGAACCGTACGAGCAGAAGCCGTATGACGACCCCAAGCTGGCGGACCTGCAGCAACAGTTGCGGTCCGGACGTCAGCATTTGGACGAGGTCATTCAGTTCGCCAAGCAGAAGCCCAGTTCGTTCGTCGATCTGTCCGTGCGCCGGCTTGTCGATGGAGCGATGACGATCATCATCGGGCACCTGCTGCTCGGCCAGGCCACGCAAGATCCGCGCAAGACGCTCGTGGCGCACCGATTCATCCACACTCAACTGTCCGTCTTGCGGATGAATTGCGAACAGATCCTCTCGGGCGATACCACGCCGCTGGAGGAATACGAACTGCTGGCGGGCCCGGTCCCCAGCAGTGGATGAATCGAGATTCCGACCGGCGCCCCAATCGACAGCAGATGGTGTCAATCGCCCGCTTCGTTCCCCCGAACGCTGCGTACTCGAATGACACCATTGGACGTCTTGGCCGTTGAAGGCGGCTGCCCCTCTTGGAAAGCCAGCCGCACTTGCCGCTTCGTCGCCGAAACGATCTCGGCTTGCTCGACACCGTCCACGTCGATCGAACCGTTCGAAGTCTGCAGTTGCAGGGATCCAGAGAAAGACGGCCCCACTTCCAACTCGATGCGACCATTGGACGTTTTCACATCGATCGGCCCCGGCGCATCCGGTTGCAGGCCAACATGGACCGCTCCATTCGACGTGTGCGCCGTCACGCTTCCTGATGCCTCGGTGATATCAATCTCGCCGTTACTCGTCTCTGCCTGAATTGCGCCGCGGTGCCGGTCGACTCGGATCGCCCCGTTGCTGGTCCGCAATTCCGCCTCACCGCCAAGACCAACTGTTTCCAAGCTCCCGTTGGAAGTCTGCAAGTTGACGCCGTTCGCGTAAGGAATCAGGATTTCGAGGCTACAGCCTTCGCGGTTCCTTCTGCGCCCCTCGGGCCACACGACAAATACCGACAGGCTTCCATCCTCGGTCTCTTCCGCGGTGACCATGGTCGCTTCGAGTCGTTCGGGCGTCTGTGCACGAATTCGAGCGCGGACGCCAACATTGATCCGATCGCTTTCCCGGGCGGAAATCGACCCGTTCGCCGAAACCACCCGCAAAGCGGCCCCCGATCGAGATTCGCACTCAACAAGCTGTGTCGTCTCGTACATCGGGGCCAGAGAGCACCCGTGCAAGATCGTAGCCAGCAGGAGAAACAAGGAAGTCAGGCGAACCGTCGCGCTACAACGAATCATCTCGGCAATCCTCAGGAATGCATCAGGGATTTTCAACGTCGACCAAGGAAGGAGGAGAGAAGAACCGTCTCCCAAACGATCCGTGAATGGTTCGGTGGATTGTTACTTCGCTTCCAGCTTCGTCCGCAACAGGAATCGGTCTTCCGACCCAATCGGCTCTGCTCGGAAAGCCACGCGCCCGACGTCCTGCAAGTCGGTGCTCGTGGACAACCCGCCGCGCCCCCACGCTCGGCTACCATTCCAGCAGGTAACGTGCACCATCTCGTACTGTTGCTGGCTGCCTGAAGACTGCTTCACAAGATGCACCGCCATGATGACCGTCTTGTCGTCCGAACCGGCGTAAAAGAGTGCCTTTTCCTCGAGCGCCAACTCGCGATCTAGATTCTCCGCGGCCACGACGTTCACGAATCCCAACGACTCCAGCAGGTCCGGAGTCGGAACCATGTCCCGCGACAAGGGCAATTCGAGTTTCTTTGCCAATTCGTCGAGTTGTTTCTGCTTGTTGCCTGGATCGGCCAACGTGCGCGAGAGCAGCTGCGCTCGTTGCACCGCCAGTCGAGCGGGCTCGTCCCGCCCGGCAGCCTGATGCCATTTGGCAATCATGAGCCATGCGTCGGGGGACGAGGTCCTGCTGGCCTCCAATTCCTGCAAGAGACGTTGCCGTTCTTCCTTCCGCACGAGCGACTCGAAGGGCAGCAGTGACTCCGCACGCTGTCCGCTGTCGAGCAACCCGCCGACCACGTCACTGACCTGCTGACGACTCATTCGACAGACATAATGGAGGACCAGCGTCGATGGACCATCCGTCGTCGCCGCTTCCTCCGCGCCCTGGATGGTGAGTTCCGCTTGTTCCTTGGGCTGCGGATAGACCTTGACGACTTCCGTGCCCCCTCGTTTCATCCGCAAATGCGGCAGGGAATCGGGTGCGGTTTGCAGAGTGGTGGTCTTCCATCCACTCTCCTGCCAGCGCGACTCCAAGTCGGTCAATAGGCCGGCCAGGTCACGACGGGTCGACCATTTCCACAGCGATTCATTGGATCGCATCAGACCGTGGTAGGAAGCAATCTTCTCCAGCGATTCCCCCGGTGGCAGCGGGAACTCGGGAGCCTCCGTGTACGATGGATACAGTGCTTCCGGCATCTCCTGTAGCGCGCCGTCTGTTTCAAAGAACTCGTTCAGCTTATCGGTCAATCCCTTGCTGAGTTGCTGGGCGATATCCTCCGCCGCCAGTTTGAATCGGGCCGAAGGTGTGCCGATCCCCGGCGAGGTAGATTCGTGTTCGAGTGTGCTCGTAATCGTGAACTGGACAATCGGCGGGCCGAGACCGTCGAAATAGTGACTCGCGTGTCGCATCAGCGAGCTGCCGGCCAACATCAAGATCTCGGCATGCAGCCTGCGGGCGGTCGGCAGACCAGACGTTTCAATTCTCTTGGGTACCAGAGTGACGGTGACATCGGGGATCAATGTTCCTTCCTCCGGCGTTTGGCCCAAAGGGTAGTATTCGATCTGCTCGAAGCCCTTCAAAGCGCTTAGATGCTGCAACAAGTCCGCGCCAACGCGCTGCATCAGAAGATGGTCCGACTCGTTGAAAATCGCCATTCGACGGCAAGCAAACCGCGCATGGGCTGGGTGACTGGTGGAAGAGGTCGTCACGAAGGAATTGTTCGCCTGGATGCCGCCGGCGTGCAACTCCAGCCGACCGCCAGACCCGAGCGAACCATCGACCGGCAACAGCTTCCCGTCCGGACCTCGGCCCAGTCGCACCGGACTCGTCGGAACGACAGGTCGAGACCCCCACCACAAAACGATTCCGGCCAGCAGCAGCAGAAGCAGCAGGAGCCGCCGGCGCCAACGGGGCCGGCGCCGGGGGGGTTCGGCGGGCGGAGGCAACTCAACGGATTCACCCATCTCGACTTACGTCCTTTCTTGTGGCGTACCGCCGACCGGCCGAACAGGTCAGCCGCGATGCCGACGGCGACCGTGCGCGCATCGCGGTGCGACCGGACCGCTCGTTTCTGTCTTCGTATCGCCGCCGACAATCTTGCCTTCGCCCGGATGATTCGTCCGCCGATCGGTGCCAACGCGGATGCTTTATCCGCCGCAGGAGGCTCGTACGTGTCGCACAGAAATCCTCCCGTTTCGCGGTGGGACATTCCCCAGTTCAGCGTTCGAAACCGCCGCGAGCCCATTCGTCCATCCAGGGCACCCAGTCACGGAAGAACTCGACCGCCTCCGGATCCTGGCGCGTGGCAGAAAAAATGTACTCGCCGACCGCGTTACCACCGCAAGCGTAATATCCAACAGCCAATCCCCCGGCGGCGACCAGTCCGATCGCGGCACCACCGAGCGCCACGCCGCCGACGGCCAGTCCTCCCACGGCCAACAAAACGGCGAGCGAACAGCCGCCGAAGCAGATGCCACCAATGGCCAGCCCCCCGAAGGCGATCAACCCGCGCGCCACGCCGCCGATCGCCAGCAACCCAGTCGCAAGATCACCGATGGCCACGATTCCGCGAGCATGTCCTCGCATTTCTCCCGAGGGCCAATCTGGGCCGATCGCAATCGCATACCAGGGCCATCCACCGATGCTGGAAGACGATTGCCTGCGAATCCCACGCCCCGAATTCTGCTGGATGTTCGCCACGTTCCGTTCGAGGTCATCCAGGCGACGCTGCAAATCCCGCATTTCATCCGTCATACGAGTTCCTCCCATCGTTCATCCGACCGTTCTCCATCGTATCCGTGACATTGCACCGTAACAGGAACATCACGCAACAGCCAGAAGAATAGAACACGGTCTTCGCCCACGACCGCCCACCCCGCGGCGCAATCGATCCCATCTCCCACAACAACCCGAAGCGCCAGCGAAGGGGTCCGCCCGTGCACACCGACTCCATCGACAACCGCCACCACGGATCATTCGGTCTCACGCCCCACAACAACCCGAAGCGCCAGCGAAGGGGTCCGCCCTGCGCACCGACTCCATCGACAACCGTCACCACGGATCATCCGGCCTCACGCCCCACAACAACCCGAAGCGCCAGCTTTGAAGTTGCGAGTTTCGATCTTTCCCAACCCGAAGCGTAAGCGAGGGAACACGTTAGATGCGTTAGGATGTGTCTCCCTCGCTGACGCTTCGGGTTAGGATTTCGCGGGCATTCCGCACATCGGAGGAGGGAAATTCGGAAATGTGCAACTTCAAAAAGCGCCAGCGAAGGGGTCCGCCCTGCGCACCGACTCCATCGCGCGCCCGGCGATCCCAAGGCGACGGTCGCTCGTGAGTGCTCCCCGCCGAGGATGATTCTGCCCTGCCCCTTCGCTGCTGCATCGGGTTTTTGTCGGATCCGCCGGCGAGACGTTGCATGGTGGTTGGAGCGGGAGTACAACACGAGCTTGTAGGATGCGGACTGGGCCAGTTGGCTTCGCTCGGCTGACGAGTCCGCGGCATTTCCGACCGGTTGACAGGGAATTTCAGGACCGCTTGCGCGACGACAACGGCCGGCGGAAGGCAAGGTGACGTCTCGGTGCCTGCGACAACCGGTCCGTTTCGCTACGAGTATTCGCCCAACCTGCCGGAGATTCTCTCGGATCTCGGCGTTAGCCTGATTGTGAGTACGTACCAAGCTGGCAAGCTGGCCGTTTTTCGCAGTCGGGACGATCAGCTTTCGCTCTTGCTGCGAAACTTCGAACATGTCATGGGCGTGGCACTGCATCGCGACCGAATCGCGGTCGGAACGCGCTACCACGTGTGGTTTCTGGAGAACGACGCGCGATTGGCTGCGCGGGTGAATCCACACAAAGCCTATGATGCCTGCTTCTGCCCACGACGTTCGCACGTGACGGGGAGAATCCGCATTCATGAAATCGCTTGGGGGCGAAATCCCTACCTGAGAGAGGACGCTTCCAACGCCGGCGACGACAACCGCGAACTGTGGATCGTCAACACACGGTTTTCGTGCCTCTGCACACTCGATCCGAGCTACAGCTTTGTACCGCAGTGGCATCCTCACTTCATCAGCCGCTTGGCGGGGGATGACCGCTGCCACCTGAACGGCATGGCGATGCGCGACGGTCTGCCCCGCTACGTTACGGTGATTAGTGAGTCCAATCAGCGTCAGGGCTGGCGCCAAGAGCGAGAGAATGGCGGCTGCATTTTGGATGTCCAGACGAATCAGACCCTCGCCCGAGACCTTTGCATGCCGCATTCTCCCCGTTGGCACCAAGGCCGGTTGTGGGCGCTCGATTCGGGCCGCGGGCGACTGGTCACCGCCGACCCCCAAAGCGGCCACGTAACACCCATCGTGGAAGTCCCCGGGTACGCACGTGGGCTCGCCTTGCACGGAAATTACGCCTTCATCGGTCTTTCCAAGATCCGGGAGACATCGACGTTCAGCCCGGTGCCTCTGGCGCAAGTGCGTGATCAGCTGCGCTGCGGTGTATGGGTGATCGATCTGCAGTCCGGACAGCAAATCGGCTGGGTCGAGTTCCAGCGATCGGTGACCGAGGTGTTTGACGTTCAATTGCTGCCCGAGCGTCGGTTTCCGGCCGTGATCGGATTATCCAAGAACACCATCCAGCAGCTGTTTTCCTTTCCCGAGTACGCGGCGGGCCGGGCCCTGTGCAATTCCGGCTAGTGCCTTGTCAGGGTGCCAATATAGGGCTGCGTGCCTCTAAGCGGCCGCTACCGGCAGTTCCGCCGACTCGTTCTGGGAAAGGCTGCTGTTCGTCCGCAACTGTTTTCGCCGGACGCGACGACGGCGATTTGGCTTGGCCGCGTAAATGCACCCCACGATGCTCAGCAGAGCCGCCATCGTCAGAAACATCGTGGGATAGGGCGGCCAGCCCGCCTGACGGGCGAGATGCACCAGGGAACCGATCAAGGGTTGGCCGATCAACATGCCCAGATCAAACATGGTCAGCATCAGCGTGGTGGCCAACCCGCGGTAGCGAGTGGGAAACGCGAGCGAACCGCCGGCCATCACCGCGGGAAAAACAAACGCGTGGGCAACGCCGCCCAGTGTCGCCGGCAGAATGAAGGTCCGCTCGCCGCGCACCGTCAAGAATGACAACATGCTGGCAGCGAGAAAGAACAGGCCCAACAGCACCGTCCGCTTCACACCCCACCGATCCGGACATTGCCGGCAGAGGATCCGCACCGTGAACGCCACGCTGGCATAAACCAGGAAAAAATTACGGATTCCGGGCAGGCCCAGCTCGACGGTGAACGGTCGCACGAAAAAGAACGGAACACCAATGCCCATCCCCATCGCGACGGCGACCAACATCACCAGCCCCGGATGATACCGGCGGACCAGCCACCACAGCGGCAACGGACGCCGAGGTGTGCGGCGGGGAGGATCGCCCCAGGTGGTGATCACCGTCAAGATCAACGCCAGGCCGGACATCAACGCCGCCGCGACGAACATCCGATCGACTTGGGCCCGTTCCGTCCCCGGCAGTGAAAAGAGCCAGTCGGCCACCGCGGGCCCCAGGCCCATCCCGATGAATCCGGAGGAACCCAATCCACCGATCACCTCCGCCGTCCGATGCCGCGGCGCTCGCAGAGAAATGAACGTGATCGAGGACCCGAACGCGCCGGCCAGACTGATTGTGTACAGGATTCGCGCCACGTAGATCCAAACCGAGTGCACATCGTAAATCGCCAGGTGCGCGAGCAGACTGACAATCACGAGTGCCAAGGAACCGATCCAGATCCGACCTGCCCCATACCGGTCGATGCCCACGCCTTGAAAAACGCGCATCGCCAAAGCGCCGCACATCCCCACGCCGACAACCCACCCCAATTCGTACTCCGTGCCTCCCACGCAGGTCACGAAATCGGCGTAGCGAAACAAGGCACTGACCGCCACCATCAGGGCGGTATTCGCCAAGTAGGCACACCAGAAATCGGGGCCAAACGGCCGGTCGACAGGGCGAGATTTCACGAGAGGTTAACTCCAAGGCGGGTCGCGCGCGGTGCGGGAATCCTGTGCGATGGATCGATTGTGAACAAAGAGCTTTTCCGGCGCTCGTGGTTCGCGGCCATTCCGAACAAGTCTCCCCATCGAATCACGGCGGCCGCCCCGCCTCCGCGTAGCGGACGCAGCACACCGTAGGACACCGGTCACGAGCCAGCTTCACTCACCGGGACAGATCCGCAGATGACAACAGGCGCTGCGGCCGGGCTGCCAGGTATCGGGTTCGAACCGAAACCCGGCCGCTTCAAAGGTGCCTTTGTCGATTTCTCCGGCGATGCGGCAGAGAACAACTCGCTCCTGCTCACGCAGACCGAGCTCCTCCCAAGCTTCCTTCAGCGGGCAGGATTCCAGATGGATTTCGAGCTGTTCGTCATCACAGCCCTGCACGGCGGGGGCGAACAGCCGGCCGTCGTCCGGCACGCCGGCTAGAAAGGCTTCCTGCAGGCCGGCGAGATCGTCTGGGCCAAACTGCGCGAACTGCTGGCCGATCTGCTCGCCTCGGCGATAGATGGCCCGTTTGAGCAGTTCTTCGGCGCGTGCAGGCGCCCAGCTCCGAGCGCAACTCATCAAAAATGAAGTAGTACAACAGTGCGCGGTTCTTGAAGGAGGCACGCAGTTCGTCACGAAGTTGTTCTTCCATCGGATGGGCACCCCTCTCAGAACGTGACCGGGATCATTCCCCGCAGGGGAAAGCAGAGGATCGGAATCAGCAACGAAGCACAGCCGAGCGCATACCGGAACCACCCCAGGGAAACTCGATCGTTCGCCGTGGGCGGATGATCCGTACCGATCAGGATCACCAGAATCAGCATCGGAGCCCAGATAATCGCATCGCCGAGCACGATGTAGGTAATCGCCAGCAGGATGAAGCCGCGGGCGACCCAATGAGCGCGTCGTCCGAAAAGAGCATAAATGACGTGCCCACCATCCAGTTGGCTGACCGGCAGCATATTCAGACCGGTGATCAGCAAGCCGACCCAACCGGCCATGAAATAGGCATTCAGTTGGCTCGAACGAATCGCCGACAGGCCGGCATGCTCCGGTCGCAACCAAGCGATCATCCATTCCATTAACAGCGGACAATCGTACAGTTCGCTGCCGTATACCGGACGATCCAGTTCCAGTTGCGAAATGCCCAACCACAGGATCGGAGCGGCGGCCACCAGACCCGCCAACGGTCCAGCCAAACCGATGTCAAAGATTCCTCGACGATCGGCGCGGTGCCCTTCCATGCCGATTACCGCGCCCATGGTCCCGATCGGTGTCACCGGGAACGGAATAAAGAATGGCAGGCTGGCCGGAATTCGATAGAAGAGCGTCGCGACAAAGTGGCCCATCTCATGCGTCAACAGAATCGCCAGCACGCACCCCATATACAGCAAGCCTTGCTGCCAGTTCCGGATCACCAGTTGTCGCCAACCGACGGTCCCGTCCAGGGCCAACAGCGGTTGCCAGTCGGTGACGCCGGCGAAAAAGGTGGAGAGGCAAGTGATCGCAAACAGCACGAGCGGCAAGCCGACTCGCCGTCGCGGTTGCTGCTGGGACAGACGCGCCATCCGGGCGACGGATTCGTCTTCCTGCCGAGCCAGGGCGTCGTAGAGCGAATCGACGGCGGACAACCCGCTACCGTCGGTCGGAGCAGGCCAGTCGGGCGATTCGGCAGGTGGGGGAAGCGGCGGAACCGCTTCTTCAGAAAACTCGGGACGCTCAGCCATCGTCTCTCAATTCAAGGATTTTTCTTCGTCAGGTCCGCGTCCCATCTCGGTGGGCGATAGCCGTTCGCCGATCCGGCGAGCCGGCAGCTGGCCCGATGATGCCTCAGCATACCAGCGCCACACCGGTTCGCACTACCACGAATGCCTCGCCGGTTCGCTATTCGTCTTGCAGAATGCGATCGGTTCGTCGACCGCGAATCGAATGGGGGCCAGTGACCTTCGGCTCCCTCGGCGGCTTTGGCGGAGCCGGTTTTCCGACGCGACGCTCAAAGATCCTGCCCAGGGGGCTGGCCAGCAGCGCCGGCAGGAAGATCAGGTCGCCCACCAGCGCGGCGATGAGCAGCGTCAGCATCAGCGTGCCGAAACGTTGCGTGGGCGTGAATGTACTGAAGGCAAAAATCGACAGTCCCAATCCGCCGATCGCCGTCGTCTGCGTCATCGCCATCCCCACACGCCGGTAGGCCAGCATGATCGACTCGAGACGATCCAGGCCGCGATCCAATCCACGACGAAACCAGGTCAGAAAGTGAATCGTGTCGTCGACCGCCACACCCATTGCCACACTGGCGGTCATCATCGAGCCGATGTCGACCAGCACATTCCGCCAACCCATCATGCCGAAGATAATGAACACCGGGAACACGTTCGGCACCATCGACAGCAATCCCGCCAAGGGATTACGAACGACGAACACCATCACGACGGCGATCATCGCGAACGCCCAGAAGGTACTGCGAATCAGGCTGTTCAGTAGAGTGCGTTGGGCCTTATACACAACCGGCACCACACCGGTGTAGACCGCCGATACCGCTTCCTGTTGCTCGTGAGCACTCGGCTGCCCGAGCTGATACCGATGATCGCGCGCATCGACGAGCAATTGGCATTCCGCCTGCCAGCGATCGAAGTCTACGTCTTGTTCCGGATCCACCAGGACGACGCAGTCCTGACGCGACAACAGAGACGACCAATCCGCGGGTGGTTCGAACCGCGGGTCATACCAGTCTTTGATGTCGACTCCGGCATTCATCAGCAGTCGCCCCAGGATCTTGGCGAAGACCTGAGTTTGCATCGCCTGTCCCGTGGGATCGGGCAACGCGTCAGGCCGGGGCCGCGAAGCCGACGGAGAACGTCCCAGCGGCGCCCCGACCAGATACACGCTCGTCTTGCGAATCCCGGCCGGTCCACGTTGCTGTTGTACCGCCTGCAGAATCTCGTGACGGAAGCGATACGCCTTCAATACCGGCTCGACGGCCTGTTTCAAGTCACCCACAAAATGGCCGTATTCGATGTTCTTCAGCGCGCTCAGTCGCAAGCTGATGCGCCACAGCTCCGACGCATCCTGGTTGTCGATCCGCAGATAATCGGAACGCAAGAAGTCGTCGCGGTGATCTTCCAGGCTGCGGCTCCAACCTCCGCGTTCGGCGACGGCCAGTAAGCCCCCGCCC
Organism: uncultured Planctomycetaceae bacterium; assembly: GCA_963776055.1. Taxonomy (GTDB): domain Bacteria; phylum Planctomycetota; class Planctomycetia; order Pirellulales; family Pirellulaceae; genus CAVZLD01. The sequence goes on from CAVZLD010000005.1 coordinate 413,963, forward strand.
GCTCCGGGCAGGGGAGGAGCAAACGTCACGGTGGAGACGGCTTGCCCAATGACTTGTTGTCCCGCGTCGCCGAACTTCCGGTCCAGCACCTGTTGCACGTAGTTGACGATCTCCATCCGTTCCAGGAAGTTCAGCCGGAGGGAATCCTGCGCCAATGCGGTTTCGTCCACCGCATCGTCTCGAATCACCTCCGGCTGCACCTGAATCACAATCTCCATCGGAACAAGGCGCCCGAGATTCATCTCCAGCCAGCGGTAGTCCTGAATGATCGTCGCGTCCGCGTCGAACATCTTCAGCAACTGCACGTCGGTTCGGATCCGAGTTACGCCCACTCCGACGGAAACCATCGTCACCAGGCACAGCGGAGCCACGAGGGCATAGTGGTTGACAACCCAGCGGCCGGTCCGCTGCCAGAATTGATCCACACTTTGTTCCAAACGGCTCAGCTTCGGCGTCCCGTCCAACAAATTGCGAAAGCGCCGGGGGGGCCAAAGTTGCAGTGCCGCCGGAAGAAAAGTGAACAACAGGATTAATGTTGCCAGCACCCCGGCGGCGGAGAAAAGCCCGAATTTTCGGATCGGGAGAATGTTGCTGGCGTATAGCGAAAGCAGCCCCAAGGCGGTCGTCAGCGCAGCCAACGTGCAAGGCTTCCAGCCGATCCGCAAGGCTTGTCCCGAAGCACGCTGAAGGTCCGTCTCGCGAATCGACTCGCGATAATAATTCACAATATGCACGGCGCCGGAAAGTCCCAGCACATAGACCAGCGACGGCATCGACATCAAGACCGCATCAACGCTCTGCCCGCTCCAGTAGACGATCGACAAGCTGGCAAACGCACTGACGCCGCCGACGAAAAAGACCATCGCCGTCACCGCCACACTGTGAAAACTCAGCCACGAGAGCACGACGCCAACCAGCACGGACAGACCCACCAGACGCACGAGCGTGATCTGACCTTCCTCGTCAATGGCCACGTTGTCGACCGGCGGGCCGCCGAGCTTGATGACCGGCAGAATCGGTTCCGGCGGCGGCGGCAACATCCAACTGATCGCCGGCGGAACCAGCAGCGGATCCGGCGGACCGTGAATGCCGGCCTCGCTGGCCAACACGAGCAGTTCACCGCGTGGCTTGCCCAGGATGCCGCGGCCCAAAGCACGACGCAGATCGCGTTTCGCCGCTTCGGTCAACGTAACCACCAAGCAGGTTTGCTGACCATCTTCACTGAACAGAGAACCGGCCAGACGCTTCATCGCAGTACGGGAGTCGTTCTCAAGCGAACCCCCGGGTCGCGTCAGCATGTGCAACACGCCGGGCCCCGTCGTAACCGATTTGAACAACCGCGCCGAGAGGCGGCGCGGGTTGGCATAATACCAAGGTCCGTCCAAGCTCCCCAGATTCCGCACGAAATCGCCGTGCAGGTTCTCTTGCGTGAATAGTTGCCGAACCTTGCTGACGATCGGCTGAATGACCGATGAAGCACCCCGCCACTGATACAGCTCACCCTCAGGCGTTAAGTAGTACCACTGATCACCGAAACCGCGCAGCCACTTCTCCTGTTCCCCGGCCCAGTTGTCCAGTTCGGTCCCGGCGTAGCAGAGCCCCAACTGGTTCCCGATAAAATCTTCGTCGGGCGGCAGGTCACTGGGATGTAACTGCCGCACGTACATGCCCAGTTCGGGATCGATGAAATCGCGCCGGCGCGGTTCGGCCGGCCACTTCTTCGCATCTCCCAGCGGCGAGGACGCGAGCGAACCAGCTTCTGTCCATTCGTTCATCCGATGCACCATCCGATGGCACGGCGTCCGTCAGTTCGAGTCGGTCGGTGCCATCCGCCGCGGTGGCTTCCATCCGCTGACGGATGATCGAAGGCGGGACTTCCGGAAACAGCTTGTCGATCAGCGTCATGAACGGTTCGTCGTCGCTGCGTCCGGTACACCCCTCCCAGCTCACCACGACAAACTGTTCGCCCAAGAAATGCTCGCGGAACCAGTCCAGCTCCCCTGTCTCGGCAAAATCGTCGGGCAGCCAGTCCTTGACGTCATTCTTCATGCTCTGCAACGCCATCCGGGCCCCGCGCAGCGCAAAGGGAGCCAGAAAGAAGATGGCCATCAGCACGAGCAATGCGTGACGTGCGAAGAAAGGTCGCTTCATACCCGCCCTGTTGTGCGCCGACTTGCAAGATGCCGGATCGGATTACAGGTCCCTAATGCCAGCTGCCGGGACCAGAAAAAGGCGCTGCTGGGCGTTCATTCCACCGCTTGCGGTCCCATCTAGCCAGGATAGTGAACAACGGCCCTCGCGCCTACAGCTCGGCTAGGACCGCCAAGTCACGGATCAGGGAAAAGGCCCCTCACGAAGCAGATTTTCCCTCCGGTCCCCCCAAGCTGCCAAGTGAAACGAGTCGCGGATCCAGAAGCCGGAATGCGACGAGGGAGAATCCTTTCCCGGTAGCGGGCCGAGGGTTGCCGCAAGCAGGACTTCGGCCGTGGTCGCCGAGAGTGGCGGCCGATAGCAGCTACCGCAGCTGGCTCGGAACCATTGCCGAGCGACGAAGATCCCTTCCCCCGCTGTGGCCGCCCGACCCACAGATGGCCGCGACAGACCAACACCCAACAGCCTGACGGGACGAATCACGTCGCCCCTACCACAACATCTCGAACCCGGCCGACATGCCGTGATAGATCGCATCGCCGGTGACCTCAAAGCGCGGGAAGGTCTCGGCAATCTCCATGTTCTCCGGCGCGACGCCAAAACCGGTGACGTACATCGCATCATACGCAAGACGAACGGACATATTGGCCCGCAGCTGGTAGGTCGCCATCAGACCACCTTCCACCAGGATCGCCAGGTTTTGCTTGTCGATTTTTTCAAAGTTGTCCACGATCTGTTCGTTGTCAATCCGCAACTGCAGGCTGCTGCGCCGATCGGCGAAGTTATACAGACCCGCCGCCTTGAAGCGTCCCCCCCAACTCCAGTTCGTGTAGTTCTCGACCAAATCCGTTCCGATTTGGATCCCGAACATGTCGTTTCGGGTCTGCACCAGGTAGTTACCCGAGTCGGTGTCGATGTTGATCGAGCGACTGTCGTAACGCAACAGCTCATTGATCGACACGCCCCGAAATCCCATGAGCAAGGACAACAAATGACTGGGCGTTCCGTAACGCACCCAGCTACCATTCGGCTGCAGGGCGAGCCGATCGCGCAGTGGCCGACCCAAGATTCGCAGGTTCGCCTCGACGCTGTTGAAGTCGGACGAGTAGAGCATCCGGTGCTCCATCTGATCGTTGATGGCCGAGTATCCGGGTACCCCTGGGCCGGTGACTCCCAGTAGAAACTGGAACTCATTGTTCTGTCCCAAGGCGGTTGCCAGCGCCCCGGTGAGAATCGCTTCCTCGGTGTAGTCAAACAACCCCAAGAAACCGACCTCCAGCGTGTAGTCGCGGTTCGCTACGTCCTGACCGAGAAAGCGGCCAAGCGTCAGCCGGGTTCCGGGGGCGTAGGTCGGCGCCACAGATTTGGAGGAAAGGACAGGACGGTCCGCTATCTGCAGTACGGATTGATCGGCCGACATCCAGACATTTTTCACGTCCGTACGGAGCAGCACGACGATGTCCTGCTGGCTGTACCAATACCCGCGACGGAACCATTCATTCGTGCTGTAGACCGGTACCGCGGGATCCTCGATCAGGCCTTCTTCCAGCGGCACGCCCATGAACTCGTCCCCGTACATCGTCACACCATCCGGGCCGGCGAGTGTCATGTCGAAGTCGTAGCCTGCCGATCCGGGGGGTATGGTCTCGAGCCCATAGATCGTTTCCCCGGAAACCGACGAATTGCTACCAATCCTTCCCGGTACCGCCGCTTCCTGCTCCGCCGACGGAACCTGCGGCGGCAGCTCCTGGAATTGGACTTGGCGAGTGTTCGTCGGTGTGCGAAATGGATTCACGCGCACCGGCGAACGGTTCACCGCAGCCGCGTCGTCCGCCGATCCGGCGAACTGCACCTGGCCTGGCAGGTCGGCGCCGCGGCTGGCCAGTAAGCAAGCCACGACCATCAAAACTCGAATTCGAGTCCGGTTGTTTGTTGCCCTACCTCGCACCGCTATTCCCCTCGGTTATGGGTCACCCAGACTGCTCGGCCCACTAGCTCAGCAGCTCCGCAGCTTTGGTCATTGTTTTCGTTCCTCTGCGTAATCGGCCAAATCCCGACGCGACAACAGGAATATTCCGCAGAATCCACAAAACACCCCCTTTCTGCGAGAACAACGAAGGTCACTCAAATTACGTAAGTCGCCCACAGTCTGCCCGGGCGGAACCTGTTGACCGGGTATCCACCATCCCGCGTCGCACATCCGCTCGCTGCGGAGTGAACCGCGGCGAGCGACGCAGCGGGCCGTTGCGAGTTGACTTCCGAGTAGAATCTGAAACCATGGACGGTGATCGAATGGGCGGCTTTGTCGGCGTGAGAATCAGCGCGGCGGGACAAACGGAGTGGCAACTTCCGCTGACAGGCGAGTCATGCCCTCAGGGCAACGAAGAGCGCGTTGCCGGTAGCGCGCTGGGTCACGGAGGCAACGGAAACCGGCAGGAGTGGACTACATGAGTTTCTCACCCCTAGAGTCGCTCATCGACTGCGGCACAAAACTGTGGTTGGATTCGATCGACCCGGATCTCGTAGCGGCGAATCGCCGGTTGGGCGCAACCGGGGCAACTTCCAACCCGGTAATCGTGGCAGGCCTGCTCAAGACCGGCCGGTTTGACGAGCCGATGCTGCGTTTACTCGAGCAGGGCCAGGAGGACGCGCAGATCGCCTGGGCGTTGACCGACCAATTGGTGCGGCAGGCCCAGCAGGTCTTTTTGGAAGTCTGGCAGGAGACGGCCGGCAATGACGGGTACGTAAGTTTTGAGTTGGACCCGTTGTTGGAGGACCCCGAGTGGGATTTGCCGCAGTCCGAGCGAGTGCAAACGTATATCGAGTTGGGGCGACGCTGGTCCACCGATCAGGCGAACCGCATGATCAAGGTCCCCGCGACTGCCGCGGGGCTGGCGGCATTGGAGGAGTTGGTGGCTGCCGGAGTCACGGTGAATGTGACACTGATTTTCACCGACCGACAGTACCGCGCGGCGCGGGACGCCGTTTGGCGCGGCGCACAGCGGAGGCCGAAGCTGGATCGCTTCAAGAGTGTCTACAGCATTTTCGTGTCGCGCGTTGACGTGTACACCGCGGAGCATGTTCCGCAGTTGTCCTCGGCGGCGCAAGGCCAGGTGGGGATCGTGAATGCGAAGCGAATCTGGGCGGAGAATCAAGCTTTCTGGAGTCAGCACGGCACACCGCTGCAACAGGAGATCATCTTCGCCAGCACGGGCACGAAGGGGGCCGACGATCCACCGTGGAAGTATGTGGAAGCGTTTGCCGGCAGCGACATCGAAACGAATCCCCCGGCGACCAACGACGCGGTCCAACAGAGCGGCCGAGTCTTTCATCGACAGGTCGATCAGTTGCCCGCCGCGGCGGTGTTGGAAGAGATCGACGGGAGTGTGGATTTCGAGCGGATGGAAGCGGTCTTAATGCGGGAAGGCATTCAGAAATTCGCCGACCCTCAGCGCGCTCTGCTGGCACTGATTCATCAGAAGCGGTCCGACCTGACGGCGAGCGAGCCCGGATGATTCCTTCGCCGTCGGTCGCTCGTACCGGCGATTGCACCAACCGCGGGGCACTCGCCCAGGCTCTTGGGAATGGCGGGGCGCCGGAGCAACAAGGGGTTCAGGAGTCCAAAGTGCAAGACACCGGTCGGGCCATACCAACTTCCAGCTTCCGCGCCTCTTCTCGCAGTGGATCTCGAAATCAAGCGGTGACAGGTACCTGGTCACCCCCTAGCTCGCCAAATGGCGCCCAGTTTGCTAGGATCAGCACTTTTCCATCCAGCGGCCAGGGACCTGCTATGTCCGTGGATCCGGAGCAGTCATGACACTCGATCCGTACAAATTGTGTCCTTGCGGCAGTGGCAAGAAGGTCAAATTCTGTTGCTCGCGCGACATTGGCCAGGAGTTGGAGCGCGTCCAGCGAATGCTGGAGGGCGAACAGCGGATGGCCGCGCTCGAGAAACTCGAGTCACTGCTTCGCAAACACCCCGATCGTCCTTCGCTGTTGACGCTCAAGGCCGAGGCGGAATTATTGCGGCAGGAGACGGCGGGGGCTCGGACGACCATCGAACGGTTGCTGCAGGTTGCTCCGGAGAATCCCACCGCTTACGCTCTGTCGGCCATGCTGCAAGTGCTGGATTCCGGAGAGATCCAAGTGGCCGTACAGCAATTGCAGCGCGCCTTCGATGTCATGGAAGCGTCCGTGACTCCCCGAATGTACGAGGCGCTCGTGATGCTCGGTATGCATCTGGCGGGCGCGTCTCTGCCGGTGGCTGCGAAGGGGCATTTGCAGTTGGCGCTGGCCTTGTCGAACGCGCAGGACAAGAAGGCCAGCTCGCTGCTCATGCATTTGAACCAGTCGCACGACATCCCCTTGTTGTTGCGGGAACCGCTGCAGCTGGCCGACTGCCCGGAGGATGTCACTTGGAAGATTGAGTTTGAAGCCGCCATGGCCGAAGTCTATCGAGGCCGATGGCTGCGCGGCGCACAGAAGCTGGATGACATGGCCAAGCGGATTCTGGATGCCGCTCCGATCCTACAGAACCTAGCGGTCCTGCGCCTGGTTGGGACAGAATCAAGAAGCGGTCAAAGCTTTTCGCGCGTTATCTCGAATTCGCGACGTGCCGTTGGAGGAACGCGTAGATGCCGAGACACGGGCGCTGCTACTGGATCGGGAATCCGAAATCGCCAATATCGAGATCGTCCGGCGGACGTATCATCTTGCAGAAACCGAACGATTGATGGAACGATGCCTGTCGCACCCGCGCGTGAGCCAGGGATCCACGCCGAAGGCGGACCCCGACTCGGATGAACCGCCGCCGAAGGCGGTTTTTCGAATGCTCGATCGCCCGCTGCCAAAGTCCAGCCCGGAACTGCAGGCAGCTGAGGTGGCCTGCGTCACCGCTACGTTGACCATTCACGGTCGGCAGACCGACCGCGAGGCCCGTGCGGAGTTGGTGCTGCCCAAGTCGATTCACCAATCGGGCAGCGAGGAATTGGCCCGCGAACTGTTGGGGGACGATGTGCGCGAACCGGTTTCGGAAGAATTGATGGGGAAAGCCCCTCGGCTGATTTCCGACGTATTCGGCTCGATGGAGATCCCCTCGGACTTGGATCCCCAGCGAAGACAGGCTTTGCTCCTCGAACTGCACGAACAGGCGGTCCTGCAGCGGTGGCCGAAGTTGGCCACGCCGGCGTTGGGTGGGAAGACGCCCGAAGAAGCGGTTCAGGAAGGCCAATCGCGCGTGCCGATCATGGCGATGCTGTCCATCTTCGAAGGCATGGCGCACGAAGCACAATGGCATCTCGACACCAACTCGTTGCGCAAAGAACTGAATCTGCCGCTGCTCGCTCCCCTGGATCCCAACGAAGTGGACATCGAGCGGCTCCCCGCCCACCATTTCCTGCGCCTGGACCCAACGCAATTGACCGACGATCAGCTGTTGACGGCGTACCGTCGAGCCTATGCCCTGATGTTCGTCGATGCGCTCCGTCAGTTGGCCACCGAAGTGATTGCGCGGCCCAGTTTGGAAGACCGCGTAGACCGGGTCGAGGCATATGACATCCTGTCCGATATCGCCAAGACCTCGGACGAAGCGCTGGAATACCTGGGAAAAGCGCGGAAGCTGGCCACGGCGGACGGGGAATCTCCCGCCCAGTGGCTGATTGACGAGCTGGAATTGCGCTTGGTGCGCGGCGAAGCCGAACGGTTTGTGGAACTCCTCAAGGAGATCCAAAGCCGGTACATGAAGGAACCGGGCGTATCGGCGGCACTGATGGAAGTCCTGTCCAAATACGATCTGGTCACGCCGGATGGACGACTGAGACTACCGACCCAGCGTGACACGAGTGCCGCGACCAGCGTGCACGAAACACAAACCGCTCCGGCTGTTTGGACTCCCGACATGCCGTCCGCGCCTCCGACCGGCCCCGCTGCCCCAGCAAGCGAACCCTCGGCGGCGGACGAAGCCGAGGAGAAGAAGGAATCCAAACTGTGGATTCCCGGCATGGACTGATCTTCCGCCATGGCGGCCTCCCGATGCCCACCGATGAAATCGACCTGCGTCATCTCCGTCGTGCTCTGGCGCTCGCCGAGCAAGGGCGTGGATGGGTCGAGCCCAACCCGCTGGTTGGCTGTGTCATCGCGCGGGGCGAACAGGTGTTGGCCGAGGGCTGGCACCGGAAATTTGGGGGCCCGCACGCGGAAATCGAAGCCCTGACCGCCGCCGGCGACGTGCCGCGGAGCCACGCTGTACGTCACGCTCGAGCCCTGCTGCCATCAGGGCAAAACGCCCCCCTGCACACGCGCGGTGATTCAGGCCGGAATCGCTCGCGTCGTTGCCGCGCAACCGGACCCGTTTCCCCAGGTCGCCGGCCGCGGTTTTCAGGAGTTGCGGGCGGCCGGCGTCCAGGTCATCAGCGGCGTACTGCAGCAGGAAGCGAGCCGACTGAATGCGCCCTACTTGAAACTGCTGCGGCAGCGACAACCGTGGATCATCGCCAAGTGGGCCATGTCACTCGACGGAAAACTGGCCACCACCACCGGTCACAGCCAGTGGATCTCGTCGACCGCTTCCCGACAACTCGTTCACCAATTGCGGGGACAAGTCGATGGAATTCTGATCGGCAGCGGCACGGCCGTCGCCGATGATCCGCGCCTGACCGCGCGCCCCCCGGGGCCACGGGCGCAGTCCGCATTCTGGTCGATTCCCGGGCGCGTTTGTCACTCAATAGTCAACTCGTCCAGACCCTCGAACAGGCGCCCTTGCTGATCGCGGTCAGCACGGAGGCGGATCCGACCCACTGCCGTTTCCTGGAACAAGCCGGCTGCGAACTGTTCCGCTCTGCCGCTGCGGATCCGCGTCAGCGACTGAGCGCGCTGCTGCATGAACTGGGACGACGCCAGATGACCCGGATACTGGTCGAGGGCGGAGCCGGGATGTTTGGCGCACTGCTGGACTTGAAGGCGATCGACGAACTGCACGCATTCATCGCGCCCATCCTGGTCGGCGGGCAGCAGGCCCCTTCGCCCTGCGGCGGCGACGGTGTCCCCCGGATCGATCAAGCAGTGCAATTGCAGTCGCTGACCGTCGAGCGTTGCGACGCCGATCTTCACGTGCACGGTTTCCCGGTTCACGAGCAGCCTTCCCAGCCATCCGGCGCGTCTCCCCCCACTTCCACATGAGCCAAATTACGGTCGCCCCCTGATGCTACAACGACTTCCCATCGCTCTGCCGCTCGCCGTACTCACACTCACCAAACTCAGCTGGGGTCAACCAAACAACCCACCGGTCATCCATACGTGGGAGCTCGGCAGTGACACTTGGGTGGCACACGATGGACTGGGACGAGCACTGCCCACTTACGAGCAGGTGGGAGCTCCCCGCGCGGACAAGACCGTCGGGATCTTCTACTTTCTTTGGCTCGGGCGCCACGGCGAGCGCGGACCGTTCGATATTTCCCAGATTCTGCGACAGGATCCGTTGGCCATGGAACGCCCCAACAGCCCCCTGTGGGGCCCGCTGCACGCGCCCCATCATTGGGGTGAATCGGTCTTTGGCTACTACGTTTCCGACGATGAAGCGGTCCTGCGCAAAGCATGCGCAGATGTTATCCGACGCTGGGATCGACATGGTGCTGTTCGATGTCACGAACCAGTTGACGTACCCGGAGAGTTGGCAAGCGCTGGGTCGAGTTTGGGAGCAGCAGCGGCAGCTGGGCAATCGCGTCCCGCAAATCGCCTTTCTTTGCCCGTTCTGGACGCCGCGAAAGGTGGTCCTGGAGCTCTGGCAGGAACTCTACCGCCCCGGACGATTTCCGGAACTCTGGTTTCGCTGGGACGGAAAACCGCTGATCCTGGCCGATCCCGACCTGATCGCGGAGCAGGTCGTCTACGATCAACGAAGCCGAACCGGCGGAATTGGTCCCGCACCGGACGCTGGGGCAGAGCTTTACTGTCGATCACGCATTCCAGGTGGTTGGGGCCGCCCTTCCGACCTGGGCGACGCCCGATTCCCGAGTCACTCTGGCACTGCACCGAGGCGGCCCCCAAGGCGAAACCCTGATCCAGCGTCGGTGCCACCAGGTAGTCGACAACGCATGGCAGATGCTCAGGATCCCGGAGTCTCTTCCGCCGGGCGCGTACTATCTGGAAATTCGCGAACCAGCCGGCCGGATCGGCTGGTGGAGCGGTCCAACAGGATTCCTTGCCGAGTGGCCAAGCGTTCGCCGACGGCGTGCCGGTCACCGGCGATCGATCGCTGCGGATCGAGCGAGCGGACCAGCCGGTCGAGCAGATCCGGGAATTCTTCACTTTTCGCAAGCCACAACCGGACTATTTTCGAGGGCCAACCGGACCGGCCCAATGGGGTTGGCTGGAAGTCTTTCCGCAACACGCGTTCTACAAGACGTCGGGCGTTCCCGAACAGGTCACCGTGGGTGTGGCGCAGAATGCGGTCGATGGTCGCCTGAGCGTCCTCAGTAATCCGCGATCCTGCAGTCGCAGTTTACGAGTTCGGCCAGCCGGATTCGCCGCGCGAGCCAGACACCAGCGGCCGCAACTTTGCCCAACAGTGGCGCCGCGCCTTGGAGCTCGATCCGCCCTTCCTGTTCATCACCGGCTGGAATGAATGGATCGCCGGACGATTTGATCATACAGCGCCGTTTTTCGAGCCGGGTCCCGTAACCTTCGTGGATCAGTTCAACATGGAATACAGCCGGGATATCGAACCAATGCGTGGGGGCCACGGCGACAACTACTACTACCAGATGGTGGCGAATGTCCGGCGGTACAAAGGCGCGCGTCCGCTTCCGCCGGTTGTGTCTCAACCGATTACACTGGATGGACGCTTTGACAGACTGGCAGTCGGTCCAACCGGAGTTCCGGGATACGCTCGGCGATCCCGTGCACCGTGATTACCGCGGATGGGGAGCCGAACAGCGATACGTCAATCACACCGGCCGGAATGATCTGCAGACGGCCAAAGTCAGCCTCGACGATGCGTGGGTCTACTTCTATCTGCGGCTGCCGACAGGCCCGCCAACCGGCCGACCGCCTGGATGGGACGCTGCTGCTGATCGATGCGGATGTTGACCACCGAACCGGATGGCTGGGCTACGACTTGATCGTACATCGCAGCCCCCTGGCCGATGACGGCGGGCGTGTCGTCGTCGCAGAGAATGTGGCCGGGCGATACGAATGGAAGACACGGGAACCGGTTGCCTGTCGGTGGGGCAAACGCGAATTGGAGTTGGCCGTTTCGCGAGCCGTTCTGCTAACGTCACCGCGCCCCACGGCGCTGGAATTCAAATGGGCGGATCAGATCCAACGGACGGGAAGTTGGGAGGACTTCACGCTTCACGGCGATGTGGCACCCAACGACCGCTTCAACTATCGGGCAGTCTTCCCCGAAGGAAAACACCGGTAAAGATCATGAACGTGGCTTGAACGGTCCCAAAGGGGGGTGGCACGTTCGTCGCCGGCCCATACATTGAAGAATTAGTGAATTTGCGATCCCGAGGGGACGGATCGATCCATCTTCTTACGCACCCAGGCTCGAACTCACATTTCGAGAAGCAGTTAAGGGCGATTATGAAGGCGCTGGAAGGCCAACTATCCAAGCTACGGCAGCGGGTAATCGAGATGGGTGACTTGACCCGGCAGATGGTGGCTGGCACCATCGACTTGCTGTCGCACTCGCACGACAAAGAACGGATTCAGGAGATCTTTCGGCAGGAAGACGAATTGGACAACATGCAGATCGACATCGATCGCATGGCAATGCAGCTGTTGGTGCTGTACAGTCCGGTGGCGGCGGACCTGCGTCTGGTGATGTCCGTATCACGCCTGACGGTGGAGTTCGAACGGATTGGCGATCAGGCGGTGAATCTTTGTAAATCGGCGGAACTGTTGCCGATCAGCGGTGACGTCTGTCTGCTGCCGGAGATCCACCAGCTGGCGCAGATCGTGCGAGAGATGGTCAACGATGCCTTGGAGGCGTTCATCGAGGGGAACAGTGAGAAAGCCCGAGCCACGATCGAACGTGACGACGAAGCCGATCGCTTAAACCACCGGATCGTCGAGGAGTTGTTGAGCGATCGCGCGGCAGACGAAGTCACCCAGGGCGCTCGCACCTGGCCGATTCGCTGGCGCAGGTTCTGATTGCCCGCTCCTTGGAGCGAATGGGAGATCAGTCGACGAACATCTGCGAAGAAGTGGTGTATGCCGTACAGGGCCAGGACATCCGCCATCACCACAATGGAAAGGAACCACCGCTCGACTCGAACGACCAAGGCTCGGCGGGCACCAACCGGACATGAACGAGGGCGGGGGTGGAATCGCTACGCGGTTCCCTTGCTTTCGACCTCGTACCGCAGACGTTGCGGCGACATGTAGATCTTCCAGTAGTCGTGGCAGACTCGAATCGACGGATTGCATCCCGTTTCCAACTCGCCGTCGACGTTGAACATCAGCGGCTCTTCGTGCTGGATCGACACTTCGGACACGAAACGACAATCCACTTTCGGATGGTCCAGGTGACGACCTCGAAAAATCTTTGGCATCATTCGCAGCATCTCCCAACGACTGGTGATTCGCGAGATCACAAGGCAAAGCCGACCATCATGGATTTGTGCTAACGGCGCGATCATCATCGCTCCGCCGGTGAATCGCGAATTGGAAACCGTCAGGAAGCTGCATTCCATCGTTTGCTGCTGACCATCTATGGTCAATCGCAGTCGGTACGGGCGATGCGTCAAGATCCTGTTCACCGCCGCGACCGAATAGTTCCAAGCTCCGAGTCGCCTCATCTTCATCGCAGTTGCGGCGATATCGCAAACGAGCCCGACACCCCAGAAGTGGAAGCAGATCCGTTGGACGTGTTCGTCACTCGAGTCCGCCAACGGTCGCGCGTATTGGATGAGCCCCATATCGGAAGTGACCGTTTCATCGGCGGCCAGCGCGTCCAGCAGTGCCTGCCGCGCGGTTTCGTAGTCGAGAATCTCGAACTCTCGCAGAAAACTGTTGCCACTTCCCGCTGGCAGTAGACCGACCGGCCGAGCAAGCGGTTGAAAGCCGGATCGTTCGGACAGCCCCTGCAGCGCTTCGGAGATTGTCCCATCGCCCCCCATGAAAATTTGCCGGTCATACTCGCCGGCGGTTTCCTGAACCGCCATCCGCAAATCGGACAATGAGCTCGTCGGCCGCAGCAGCAATTCACCGCCGAGACGTTGCCGGTAGGCAGAGGCAAAATCGGTCGCCCGCGCCGCAGCCTGCTGCCGGCCACTGGCTGGGTTGTAGATCAGTACAGCGCGTGTTCCTTCGCTCGACAAACTGCGGTTCCTTCGGCTGTGGAGAGGCCCATCGGCAGCATCGCGCCGGCCGGCGCCCGTTGCTGGGTCTCAGCTCGCCGGAATCCCCATGCGCCAGGGCGTGTTCGTTGCTTCCCGGCCGGTATTCTGGCACATGCCACTCGAAAGAACACCACCGATCGCGAGAGCTTTTCCACGGCTGCCGCCCGGACCATGTTCCCGTTGTTGGTTTGGATCGAGTTGACACACGCTCCTGTGGAGGTCGTGCAGGACGGTATGTCAACTCCTTTCGAAGGAAGCACTTGCAGACTGTGCGAACTCAGCGGCAGCGCGGGGAAAAAACGAACCGATGCGCCGGCCTGCTTGCCAGCAGTGCGCACAGGCATGCCGTCAGGTTTTCTGAACGGTTCCGTCCCAAATCGCATCGCTGACAGATTTTTCTTATAGGCACAGAGCCACGCGTTCCGAGAGATAGGCCGTCTGGGGTGAGTTTGCGGGCGGTCGCTGGCCCGTTTGGTATGCGTTGAGACCGCAAGCGGCCGTCGGGCACGGCCCAACACAGTGCAAGCGAAGCACCCGGGAGACAGAGCTCAGGCGTGGGTCGCTCGAATGTCGCCCCGATGATTCTGGAGATTCGCTGGGCAACGGTTCCGGGGAAGGAGACGAGGTTTGATGAAAGCGTCGATCGTGGGATGGAATCTGCTGGTCTACGCGAGCCTGCTTCTTTCGGTGGCCGTGGCACAACCGCCGAACGCGACAACTGTGCGACCGGGTGGGTCCTTTCGTGGCCGATTCATCGGGTTTGTTCCCTTGCACGAACGTACTCCTTCGGTGTCCCCTCTCCGAGCGGACGACGTGATTGCGTGGTCTCCATCTCAGGAAAACCTATCGATCGGCGAGGTGGAACCGGCGAGCTTGGAAGAACCGATTCCTGCGTACGCCGTTTCATCCGACTGCGCCACGTGCGACGCTCCGTGTGAAGGCCTTTGCGAAGCGCCATCCGCCATGAATGGCTACAACCCCGGCTACCAGGTTCCTCTACTATGGGGCCGAGCCGATTATCTACTTTGGTGGACCAATAGTATGGCGACTCCGGCGCTGGGCACGACCAGCGTGGCCGGCACGCCGCAAGATCGGGCCGCCTTGTTAGGCGACCCGGGCACGGCGATCCTGTTTGGCTCGACCGGCGTGAATGACGAGGCACGCTCGGGTGGACGAGTCACTCTGGGCCGATGGTTCGATGCGCAATTGTGCCAAGGACTGGATGTCACGTATGTCTGGCTGGCGGAAGGGTCCGAAAGTTTCTTGGGTTCGGGAGAGGATTTTCCGATTCTAGGTCGTCCCTTTTTCAACACACAGACCGGCGAGCAGGATGCGCGGTTGATTAGTTATCCAGAGCTCGTTGATGGAACGCTGAACATTTTCAGTGCGACCGAATTCCATTCCTGGGAAGCGGTCCTTCGCCGGAACGTGTCGCAATGGACGCACGTCCAAACCGATTATTTTATCGGCTATCGTTACGCTCGATTGGACGACCTGGTACAGGTGAACGAGTCGAGCGTTTCGCTCTCCGGCCCGACGCTCGACGCGACATTGCGCTTAGGAGACAAGTTCCAGACGAAGAACGATTTCCACGGGGGGGAATTGGGCATCCGCGTGCTGCGACAGACGAGTCCCTGTTGGTCGATTGAATTGACCGGTCAGGTAGCTCTGGGATCCACCTCATCGACCACGGTCGTGGATGGACAAACGGAGGTCACCGCAGCGGACGGGTCACGCCGTATCACGGAAGCCGGCCTGCTGGTGCAGGAAACGAACGCCGGCACGTACGAACATGACACGTTCAGCACGTTGTCGGAGGGCAGTATCACGCTGCGACGCCAGTTCGCCTGCGGCCTGGCGGCTCGTTTCGGATACACATTTTTGTACTGGAGTGACGTGTTGCGGGCCGGAGAACAGATCGACGTGGCAGTCAATCCAACGCAGATCCCGCCCGGCACACTGGAAGGGGAGCCTCGGCCATCACTGCCCAACGACACGACAGGCTTCTGGGCGCAGGGCCTGCATTTCGGCTTGGATTATCGGTACTAGAGGTCTTTCCAGAATAGGAAACACAGCCACCGAGGACACGAAGGGCACCGAGACAGAACAAGGGGAAGATCGGAAGGGCATGACGATCAGCTCCCTCTACTTCGAATGCTCTCGTGCTCCGTGCCCTCCGTGTTCTCTGTGGTTCGCTTCCACCCGGTCGGCCAGAAGAGCTTCCCTCTGGCTCCCCGGCAGACAGTCGAGCTCGATGTCCGAGTCAGAACTCGAATTCCGATTGCCAATTGTCTTCCAGCAGCAGCGCCAGGTCGGTTGCTTGTTCCTCCGTCGTCGGTGCGTCCGAGGGGGATTCACCTTCGGCCGCTTCGTCGATCAACGTCTCCGGGGGACGCACCAGCAGCTTCACCGTGGTCACGTTGGAGTTTGACAGTCCGTCGGAGACTCGGTAGCTCAATTCATCTTCTCCGGTGAAGTCATCCTCGGGCGTATAGAGGAACGATCCATTCGGGCGTAGCGTCAGCTCGCCGTGGGCGGGTGGCGTAACGAGAACGGCCATCACCGATTCGCCATCCGGGTCCAGATCGTTAGATAGCACTCCGGAGGCTGGATCGACGGTGATCGCTTGATCCTGGCCGGTGGCATACTCATCCGGATTACCGACAGGTCGATGGTTGGTGGCGGAAGCAATCGCCGGATCGACCGCCTCGATCGAGCTGGCCCAGTCATCCTTTCCCGCTTGCTCTTCGCCGATGACGACCATCGAGCGAAAGACGTCTGCAGAGGAAGTCGACGAGGAAAAGAACCAAGCGACGGAGATGTACTCGGCTTTCACGCTGGATTCCCCGAAATGGTTACCGCCGAGCACTTGCCCGCCGCGGAGTTCGAGATTCCCAATCCGATTGTCACCGGTGGTGGCCCCCGCGACGGTGGTGGACTCCGAGCCGTCGCGCACGGCGCGGGCCTGGTGTTTTGTTAGTTCATACGTTCCCGCCGGAAGATCCTCGAATCGGTAGCGACCGTCGTTGCGCGTCATCGCCGTGCGGCGGATCGAGTCGCCGGCATCGGTCGAGCCGGTCAGGATCACTTCGACACCCGGCACGCCCGGTTCGTTCACACCGCGCGTTTGATTCCCATCGAGGTCGACGTAGACGTAACCGGTCAACGTATTGGGAGATGCATCGGTCACATCGATCGTCACGGTGGCCGTATCTTGCAAGCCATCGCTATCCTCCACCGTGTAGGTGAAGGTATCCGTGCCGACGAAGCCCGCTTGCGCCACATACTCGATCACTCCGTCACGGATCGAGACCTGTCCGATCGCGCCCGGACCGGTTTCCACGATCTGCAGTGTTTGTGGCCCGTCGGGTTCCGTGGAATCATTGGCCAGAACATCGAAGGTGTGGACCGTGCCATCGTTGAACGCCTGCGCGGTGTCATCGACCGCTTGCGGAGGATCTGCCACCGCGCGGACGGTCAGTTCCACCGTCGTTGGTGCGGAGGACAGCACACCATCCGAGGCAAGGTACGTGAACGAGTCGCTGCCGAAGAAGTCAGCGTCCGGCGCGTACATGAATGTACCGTCGGACTGCCAAGTCAGCTCGCCATGTGCCGGTAGGGAATCCACGGTGGCGGTCAACGCGGTTCCATCAGGGTCCGAATCGTTGGCCAGCACGCCGTCCGCCAGAACCACCGTCAGCACGTCATCCTCATCCACCGCGTACGCATCCGAGGCGCTGACCGGTGGATTGTTCGCCGGACCGGTTGTCACGCTGACCGTCATATCGCGCGTGGTCGAATTGCCCGCGGAGTCGGATAACACCGCCTGAAAGTTGTAGGCGGCCAGTTGATTCGAGTTGGGTGTCCAGGTGATCACGCCGTCCTGATCGATCGCCATGCCGTCCGGGGCATCCGCCAGCGCGTAAAACGTGTCCGCTGCGGTTTCCTCTGCGCTGTCGACATCATACAGAAAGGGCTCGTCGACCTGCGTCTGCAGGGGCGGCACCGAGTCGATGGGCGCCGGCGGCTGCGTGTCGATGCGGATACTCAGCGGCGCAGACAATGCGCTCTCGACTCCTTGAAACAGCTGGATCGCCGTGATCGATTGCACTCCGTCCGGGATCACGGTTGTTCCATCCGTCGTCAACAGGATCTCACTCGAATCTGCGGTGGTCGATCCGATCAGCACGTCCGACGCATACAGTCGTACTTCCGCCGTCGTCGCAATTCCGGTCAGGCGAAACTGCAGCGCCGTGCTGGTCGAGCTGTTATTCCAATTTGTCAGGTCATCATCGTCGGCCGTTCCGCGATCACTTTCGGGAACCAGGTCGATGGCAGTCGGCGGCGGCAGCGTGGCTTCGCCAAAATCCAGATCGGAATAACTTTGGTCGGCTTCCACCGTCAATTCGTATTCGTCCGGAACAATCGGAGTCGTTTGAATCTTGTCGGACGAGCGAGTGGAGCGCAGCCGAACGTTTCCGGCCGGAACCTCGAATGAGTATCGGCCGTCGGCATCGGTCTGCGTCGAAACTTCTCCTGCCGTCCACTCTCCGTCGTGGTTCGCATCCACATAGATCGTCAGCCCGGCGATCCCCGGTTCTCCCTCGTCGCGGATCCCGTTCAGGTTCAGGTCTTCGAATTTTGTTCCGGTAACGGTACCGATCCCAACCTCCTGCGTCAGCGTCCAGAGTTGAAATCCGCTACTGCCGTTGTCGGCCGAGAACAGCAGGGTTCCGTCGAGATCGAATAGTTCTTGCGGGTCGCCGCTTCGGTTTCCGGGAAACAGGTCGGCGACCTGCAGCGTGCCGGCCTCCGTGCCATCCGAAGCCCACAGTTCCGTCCCATCACTTGTTTGAGCCGAAAAATAGAGTGTGCCGTCGGAGACGGTGAAGTATTTCGGCACCGAGCTGGCGACGCCGGAGCTGATGTCGCGCACCAGCAGCGTCCCAGCGTCCGTACCGTCGCTGCGCCAGAGTTCCACGCCGTGGTCATTGTCTTCCGCGGCGAAATAAAGCTCGCCTTGAAAGACGGTCAGGCCCGCTTGATACGTACCGTCACCCGACCCGGGAAAGATGTCCTTGACCATCGTCGTTCCGGCTTCCGTGCCGTCGCTGCGCCAGAGTTCCTCGCCATCATCCACGTTGAACGCCGTGAAGAACAGTACGCCGTTCAGTTCGGTCAGATCGCGGGGGTACGAGGAACGAGGGTAGACGCCGTATTCGGTGGCAAAGTCACCCGGTGACAGGTCTTTGACCATCACCGTGCCCGATTCCGTCCCGTCGCTCTTCCACAGTTCTTCACCATGCTCGCGCGTCACCGCCGTGAAGAAGAGTGTTCCATTGACCTCCGTGAATTGCTTCGGAGACGAGCGATACGGGCCATCGCCGTAATAGTACTGGTAGCCGGCCCCCGGCTCGATGTCGCGAACTAGTACCGTTCCGGCTTCCGTGCCGTCGCTTTTCCACAGTTCTTCCCCGTGCGTGCCATCGTCGGCGGCAAAGTACAGCGTTCCATTCACGTTGGCCAGTTGGCTGGGCGAAGAGGCGTTGGGATAGTCGTAGTAGCCGTAATTCGTGCTGCCCGGGGCGATGTCCTTCACCAGACGAGTCCCTTCCGTCGTGCCGTCGGTCATCCACAGTTCGGCTCCGGTCTCGCCCTGATCGGCGGTAAAGAACAGGCGACCGTTGACATTTGTCAGCCATCGGGGATCCGACCAGTACGGGCCATCGCCGCGGGGCCACTGATACCCTTCGCCCGGATAGATATCGCGGACCAGCACCGTACCGGCAGCCGTGCCGTCACTTTTCCAGAGCTCCCGCCCGTTCGCGCCATCGTCGGCAGCGAAATAGAGCTGGCCGTTCAGTTCCGTCAGCCCACTCGGGTCGGAAGATTCCGGGCCCGTGAGGAGATCCTTCACCAAAACCGTCCCGGCCAGCGTACCGTCGGTCTTCCACAGCTCGCGACCATGTTCCTCGGTTTCCGCAACAAAGAAGGCCAGATTCGCCACCTGCACAAATTCGCTCGGCAGAGCATCTCCCTCGAGGTTTATTGGAATCAGCTGCGGCGTCGCGGCGAGCAACTGTCGCGGTTCGAGCAAGTCGAGCGTCAGAGACGGTTTGCCGCGTTGCGTGCGACGACGCCTGCTTCGGCGGTCGCGTAAGCGCAGGGCGGTCTGCCACCAGGAGTCACGCATGGCTGTTTCCGATCCGTGTTGGGAATGGAGGATTCTCTTCCGCCTGTTTCGACTCGCGGCACAATGGCGAATCCGGTTGGGGAACGGTCCAGATTGTTTGCTCGCCGTCCTCGAGCGAGAACGGACCGCGGATGGCAGCCAGTCGTTTTCCGGGGATCAGCGAGACATCAAACACTTCGTCGACCCCGATCTTGAATTCGAACTGGCCCACCAAGACACCCCGCTGCAGATCGACGATGCCGACTCCACATTTCAGTCGCTCCGGATGCTCTGCGATCGGCACTCCACCGAATGTTGATGTTTCCCGGATCTTCGAAAGTCCGACGAAGGCCAAGTTACCCGACAGCGCGAGGCCCCGCGTATATCCGGGAAAACGCGCGACGACGTTCGACTTGCCATCCGCGGGATCGACGCCGCACGAGTGTCCCGCGTCCGGAATCCAGAAGCCAGATCTGACCGTTGTGCACCCGCGGCGAATGCGGCATGGCGAATCCGTGAGCCACCACTTCGGTCGAGGCCACATCGATCAGGCAACCGGTTCGAACCTTGTTCGCGCGCAACCGCCCGCGACATCCGTCAGGGCCATCGCCGTGACGTACTTCGGTCGCCCGTCGGCCATTGCCAGCCCATTCAGATGGCAACGATCTTCCGGAGCCAGATTCGAAATGAAATCGGGTTGCCAGCGTGGCACAAAGCTGTAGTTGGGATCCAACGTGCACAGACACGAAAAAAGCGTATTAACGACCCACAACTCCTCGTCGGCCCACCCCATCTCGTGGGCCTGAATTTCTCCCGTCACCTGCGCACTGCGCGTCAGAAAGCAGGCGTCATGACGCCCCACTGGCTGCAGTTGCGGAGCGATCGTCGCAGCATCCCGCAGCAGCCAGACTTTGTTACGCGCCGCAACAGCCAGCGTGTCGCCCCGAGCGTTCAGAGCAACCCCCATCGGGCGATCGAAGTTGTGGAAGGTTAAGGAAAGTTGACGCTGGTCGGACCCGACGACGGCGATCTTTCCGGCCTGATAGGTCGAAATCAACAAGGAAGCCGGCACTCGCTCGAGTACGTCCGCCAGGTCCCGCGAGTGCTCAAAGCGAACCTCTCGCTGCCGCGATTCCTCATTCGAGGATCGATCGTGGGAAACAGAAGGATTTGATTCGGCCATGCTGCTCTGTCTTGACGCTGGGCGGAGGAGCGAAACCCGGGCGGGCCGGCAGGACGGTTGGACAGGATTCGTCCGCAGGAGAGGCTTTTCCCCAGTATTTCTCGCGCCGCCAAAAAACACAAGCAAACCGACATCCGCGGAAGCTTCTCGACGACATCCCGGCGATTTGGCGAGGGGATTCGACGAAAATCCGGGTCGAATTGCGCGTTGGCAGCGTAGAACGGCCCCTGGGATGCCCGGTACCCAGCGCCTGTTCCGGCATCCGACGCCGGTCTGGCTCTGCCAGACCACAGGCGCTACAGTCCATCGCGTGATCGAAGCCAAGCAACCGCCACGCAAAGGCAAAAAAATGGACTGCCCAATTTCCCGACCGGCGGACGCGAGAACGTGCTGGCGGAGGGAACCGGTGTTCGGGGCAGGATCGCGGCAACGGCGGTGTCACTCCATCGGCACAAATTCCATCACTTCGCTGACGACGGGTGTCGAACCCTGCACAGCCGCAGCTTTCAACTGCACCGCCACATAGCGGCGGAGTTGTCTTGTTTCGGGGATGCGAAAACTGTCACCCTTTTGCAGGATCACGCGTGTCTCCGGCATTTCTCCGAAGGCTCGCGCGCCAGACACCTGACACGGAAACCAATGCCCCTCGCCCTGATCATCCTCCAGGTAAAACTCAGGATAGGAGTGGTCCGTGACCCAAACCATCCGGGCGGGGATTTTGGCGGCGCGACAGAGCGCAATGAAAAGGCTCGTCATCGCTTCGCAATCGCCAACGCCGTCGCGAAGCGTCTGCACAGCACCCTTCAATTCGCTTTCCCGATACTGCACCTTCTCGCGCACGTAATCGTAGATCGCCTCGACACGCTGCCAGTCGGTCGTTTGATCCTTGGGGATGGAGCGTGCCAGGGAGCGGATCTGACTGTTACGGCTTTCGATGAACGGACTGCCGGCCAAGAACCGCCGCACCGACCGATCGGGACGGGACGGCGCCTGGAAGATATCAGGATCCTGGGGCGGCAGAATCACCTTGCGCCGAACCTCAACGGTCAGTAGCGCGTCGGCTTGCTCGTTCGCATCCAAACGGGGAATTTGGACCAACATTTGTCGCACGCCGTCGTCCAGCACGCGGTAGCTCACATCGCGAACGGCCGGTGAGAATTCTTCGTTCACGATGCGTACTTCCTGTTCCGGCCAATCCATCGGAACGGGAACGGAAGCCAGAATGCCGCGACAGGGCCCTCGAGCGCGCACTTTGACGCCCACGCGCAATCGCTGCACTTGCTCGGGGCCCAGGCGAATTCCCTTGTCCGCCAAGGCTAGTTCCTGAGCGACCCCTGTGGAAACTACAACCAGACACGTGCTGATCGCCACGCTCCAAGACAGCCCACTTGATTGTCTCACCGCAAACACCTCACTTGTTTCGACCGCATGCGATTCACTCTTTGCTCTGCCCATCCGCTTTCGAGCACATTTCCCAACCTCCTTCCGGGAGGGCGAAGCTCCGGAGCCATGTGTTCGTGACGAACTCTCGGCTCGGTGGAAGGCTCGCCTCCCGATTCGGAAATGCGCTGTCGAACGCTCCAATGGGACGACGGCTTCTGCGCCCGCGTACCGCCCTGGCCCGTTCGCTGGGCAACCCTCTATGGAAGTCTTGTTCCCACGCCGGGCCTTGGCGAAGATCAGCGTACGTTTTATTGTAATTGACGGATTGGGCTTCGCCGCGGCACGGCGACAGGGACACGGGGGAGCCCTGACTGGACGCTCCCGTGGGCTGGCACGCAGCGGCTCATGCATCATCCGGGCCTGGCCGTGGGGATTCGCGCGTGAGTGATACGGATCCATCGGCGAAGCGATTCAGGCGGCTGTTGCTCCTGCTGGCCCTGGTACTACTCGTACCGATCCTGCCGTTCCTACTGGTTGAGGAACCGCTCCAACGGGGGACGGCTTACCTGGTGGAGCATCCACCGTCGAGCCAGATCGTATTTTGGACGGTCATCGGGCTGCTCGGAACGGACGTTTTGTTGCCCGTCCCGTCCAGCCTGGTCAGCACCTTGGCGGGCAGCCAGTTGCCCGTCGGGGTGGCCGTGTTGGCTTCCTGGATTGGAATGAACCTGGGCGCGGCGTTTGGTTTCGTGTTGGCGAGGCAACTGGGTCGTCCGCTGGCGGAGCGATGGTCGAGCCCCGGGGACTTACGGCAAACCGAAGACCTGTGCCAACGCTACGGCAGCTTCTTTCTGGTCCTGACGCGAGCGCTTCCGATTTTGGCCGAAGCCGCGGTGTTACTCGTCGGCTTGCATCGTATGTCGTGGAGACAGTTCCTGCCGCCGATCATCCTCAGCAACCTGGGGATCGCCGTCGCCTATTCGCTGCTGGGCAGCTATTCCGCAGATCATCACTGGCTACCCGCCGCCCTGGCAATTTCGGTCGCCCTGCCGCTGCTACTGACGATGACTGTTCGCCAACGTTCGGTCTGAGGAACGATTCGCCGACAAAGTCCGGTGGCATCGGCGGCCGAGGGTGGCAGACCGGATCTCAACAAGGGATACTCAGGGTCCCGCTGCGAATGTGGAAAGGAGCCTCCTGATGAATCGAATTTTCCTGTGTGGCCTGTCGATCTGTGTGCTATTGGCCAGGAGTGGACGTACCGTCGAGGCGCAAGCTGTGCCGCCGCGGCCAAACGTGTTGATCATCCTGTGCGACGATCTGCGGTGGAACGCGCTCAGTTGCACCGGCCATCCGCACCTGCAAACACCCAACATCGATCGTCTGGCGGCCGAAGGAGTCCTGTTTGAAAACACCTTCTGCACGACCAGTCTTTGCTCACCCAGTCGTGCGTCGATTCTGAGCGGTCTGTATGCGCATGCGCACGGCGTGACGAACAACTTCACGGAATACCCGCAGGAACTGCCCAGTTTCCCGCGGCAGTTACAGGCGGCCGGCTACGATTCGGCTTACATCGGCAAATGGCACATGGGCGAACAGAACGATGAGCCGCGTCCGGGCTTCGACTATTTTGTCACCCACAAGGGACAGGGAAAGTACTTCGACACGGAGTTTCATTTTCATGGCCGTGAGCGAAAAGTGGTGCCGGGCTACTACACCACGGTCGTCACCGAGATGGCCAGGGAATGGCTGAAGAAACCACGGAAGAAGCCGTTTCTACTGATGTTGGGCCACAAGGCTCCTCACAGCTTTTACTTGCCGGAACCTCGATATGAACACACGTTCGATTCGGTACCGGTCAATTATCCGCAATCGGCTTTCCGGCTGGAGGACAAGCCGGAATGGATTCGGCAGCGGCTGTCGACTTGGCATGGCATCTACGGACCGTTGTTCGAGTGGAGAAAGGAGTTTCCCGACGATTCCGCCGCGGCGGTGTTGGATTTTGCGCGAATGGTCCGAGCGTATTGGGGCACGATTCTCTCCGTCGATGACAGTGTGGGAATGTTAACCGAAACGCTGCGGGAGATGGGCGTTCTCGACAACACCTTGATTCTCTTTCTGGGAGACAACGGCCTGCTGGAAGGCGAGCACGGAATGGTCGACAAACGAACGATGCACGAGCCCAGCATTCGGATTCCGCTGATTGCGCGCTTTCCGCGCCTCACGCCACCCGATCGACCGAAGCGCATTCGGGAGCAGGTTCTGACCGTGGACTTGGCCCCCTCCATTCTGGAACTCTGCCAAGCCCCGCCGTTAGAAAAGACGCACGGCCGATCGTTCCGCCGGTTGGTGATCGAAGGGGATCCGAATTGGCGCACATCTTGGTTCTACCATTACAATTACGAGCAACAGTTCCCGTACACACCGAACGTCCGCGGCGTGCGCACCGATCGGTGGAAATACATGCGGTATCCGCACGGCGATGGAAAGGCCGATCGGCATCGCGCGGAGCTGTATGATCTCGCCGGTGACCCGGCCGAGGATCATAATCTGATTGACGATCCGCGGCATGCGCAGCTCATTGCCGAATTGCGGCAGGAATTGACGCAACTGATGCGTGAGACCGGCATTGAGCAGGATGAGATGCCGCTCGACGAGGGCGTGAAATCCCGGCTGCCCGAGGCGTCCATCCGTTGACGAAACGCCTTGCCACCGGTGGCGAGGCTCAGGCGGATGGGAATCGCCGAACCAGTTCCTGCGGGCCGATCAACGCGTGCTGAATCGCGGCGGCCGGGCTGACCGTCGGTTCGGCAACATGGATGCGGCTACTGGCAGCAATCGACTCGTGCGCATCGGGCTCCGCTAACGCGCTGTCGGATTCCTCGAGGTGTCCACACGCTTCGCGAGCGGGCGGTCTGACCACGAATCGCGTTGTTTCGCTCCCAACCCGCTTTGCTCTCGTAGGAGCGGGGGTGATCCAAGTGCACACAGGCGACACGGTGTCGCACCTGCCTTCCTCGAATGCCGGCGTTCTCCAGCCGTTCGCCCAGCTCCCGATCCAAGCCACCGTACTGCATGCCCTCGTCGAATCCATTGACACGCAACAGGTCACCTTTCCAAACGGACGAGTTGTGTCCATTGAACGAAGGCCGCGTGGGCGTCACACGATCCAGGAACCGCGCCCATCGTTGGCGACGAGTTAGCATCCACAGTTTTCTGCCGTTGCGCATCCCCTGTTCGCGCAGCCACGCAACGTCGGTAGCCCGGTCTTCGCGAATATCCGCCCAACTGAGGCGACGGCTCAGTTCAGCCGGCAAACGGACAATCCCCCCGGAAAGAAAACGTCCAGGACGTGCCAGCCGCACATGTTCCTCCAGGAAGTTTCGGCGGGGGACACAGTCACCGTCCGTGAAAACCAAATAGCCGTACCGGGACGCGAGAATCGCTTGGTTCAGGATCTCGCACTTGCGAAACCCCCGATCTTCATGCCAGACATGCCGCAGCGACAACCCGGTGTAGCGGCGAGACCTGTCGATTGTGAGTCGTGTCGTGTCGGTGGAGCCGTCGTCAGCAACCACGACTTCAAAGTCTCGGTACGTCTGCGCGGCAAAACCCCAGAGTGTCTTTTCGAGCCACTGGGGCATATTGTAAGTTGTCACGATCACTGACACGTGCATCGGTGTCAGGTCCTTTCCAAAAGCGAATCGCAAAAAACTCGGTCCGGGCCGTTCAACCGGCCAGGAGAACCATCGCTGCCTTCCGTGGGCGGATGCCCGTAATCTGCCCTGCTTGTTCCGGCGTGGCGATCTCCCGACCCGCGGCACGAGCCAATCGCACAACTCGATCGATCAGCCCGGCATTCGTCGCCAGCTGCTTGTCCTTCCAGTCGTAATACAACGCATCTTCCAATCCGACGCGCACGTGGCCACCCATGGTCACCGCCAAGGAATTGACAAAGAACTGGTAGCGGCCGATGCCGGTCGCCGCCCAGGTGGTTCCCGTCGGCAGAGCACGAACGATCGTGCACAGGTTCTCCGGCGTGGCCGCCATTGTGCCGAGCGATCCCAGCAGGATATTGGCATAGAACGGCTGCACAAGGATCTCCTTCTGAATCAGATACTGTGCGTAGTCCGCCATTCCCAGGTCAAAGATCTCCATTTCGGGCACGATCTCGCGCTGCTTCATCTTCAGCGCCAACTGTTGAATCATGGAAGGCTCGTTGATCGATGCCTGTTTGGGAAAATTCAGCGAACCGAGAGTCAGAGACCCCAGGTCCGGGTCAAGCTCCAGCACCTGGCTTCGCTGCCAGAACTCGCCATGCAACCGCCCGCTGCACGATCCGGAAATCAGCAACTCCGGACACTCTTCACGCACGCCTTGGAAGATCTCCGCGTACACCTCTTTCTTGTACGTGGGCTTCTCGTTGTCGTCCCGCGCATGCAGATGGATGATCGTGGCCCCCGCGTCGCGACAACGACAGGCCTCGGCCACGATTTGCCTCGGATGCAATGGCACGTACGGGCTGTCATGGCTCGTCGGCACCATCCCCGTGATCGCTGCATTGATGATCAAAGGATCCATGCTCTCATCTCCTTCGGGATTGGCCTTCCCATGTTTTGACGGCGACGGAAAACTCGACGCCCGGAAAACGGTGGTCGAGACTCGCCGGGCCCAAGATCTTCCAACCCCGGTGACGTAACAGCCGGACCATCGACGGCGATGCTTGACGCACGGCGTGTCGAGCTCCCAGTTGCTGGGCCGCTTCATCTTGCACGTCCAGGATCAAACGTCCCAGGCCGCTACCTTGCGCCGACGGGCAAACCACCACGCGGTCGGGGGCCGCAATCGGCCCCTCGAGCTGCAATCCGTATCGTCGGTACTCCTCCGATTGGTGGACTTCGTCCAGCGTGGCATGCAAACTCAGTCGTCCCGCAGCCACGATCCGGCCGTCCGCCGACCGGATCAGCCAATGCCGGCTGTGGCGGTCGATCGGATCTCGCCAGCCCTCGGGGGCAAAAGCACCGTCGGCGAGTTGGCCGATTTCTCGCCAGACACGCGCCCGAAACCAACAGATTTCCGCGATCTCCTGCGGATCACTGGTCTCCTGTGGAGCGGCAAGCGTCTGGTGGGTTGCCAGTTCCATCCTCATCCGTCCTTTCTGCTCGCGCGCATCAACACCGGGCGAAACCTTCCTTCCACGCGGCTTATACTCGCAGCCCGGAAGACATGCCAAGAGAGATTTCGCCTACCCCCCAGAATAGGGAAGGCACGGGCGGCACGGCCCGGTTGCGACGGCGCCAGGGCTCTTGTAGCGGAAATTCGCAGAAAACTCGAAGAAGTGGTCTTCCGGTGGGGGGAACCAACACCCGTCACGAGCTCCCCGGACCGGTTCGCCCTCAGAAGTGTCGCACGATGCGGCCATCGACGAAATAGATGACCTCCTCGGCGATATTGGTTGCGATATCGCCAATCCGCTCGAACTGCCGAGTGACATGTTCCAGCTTCATCAACGGGTTGGCGTATTCCGGGATCCGATCGACCTCATGCTCAATTCGCTCGCAGATGCGGCGTTGTAGCGCATCCACTTCGTCGTCCCACCGAATCACCTGCCTTGCCAAGAATGTGTCCCGCTCCTGAAACGCCTTCAAGGCGTGCGCGACCATCCGCTGCGCTTTTTTTGCGATTTCCAGGGTTCCATCAACTCGGCGAAACCGTTCCCAATCGCCGACTTCTACCACGACGTCCGCCACGTTTTCGGCCAAATCTGCGATTCGCTCCAGGCTGTCGTTGATCTTCAGGATCGCGATGACCGCCCGCAAGTTGGCACCAAGCGGACGTTCCTCTTCGAGGACGCGGACGCAGAGTTCCTGGACCGCGATTTCCATGCGGTCGATCTCTGCGTCCTCGCGAATGATGGCCTGGGCCAGAAGCGTATCGCGGCGAGTCAGGGCACCGATCGAGCGGGCCACCGCCGACTCGACCAAGGAACCCAATTCGAGGATCCTCAGCTGCAACTCCTCCATTCCACTGACCATCGACGACATCGCTTTCCCTGGTTCCCGTAAAGCCCCTTGCGGCTCCAGCACCGCGGTCAGGGCTTCGCTCGGCTCTCTGTTCACTTCTATTCTACAGTTTCGCTACGTGCCGAACCGGCGTGCGACCCAAGTTGTGGCAACCCAACCCCCTGCTCCTCGTGGCTTGCGAGTCTCACACTACCTCCCGAGACACGTTTCCCTATCTCCTTCCTAGCAATGCAGATCGGACGTTGGAAGGGCATCGGTGGCCGCTCGTGCTTCTTTCATGGTTTCTTCACACTTCCCGCATCGCTTCTCTCAAATCTTCCCTCATGCGGGTAGCTCTATCCGGCCTGCTCCCTCGGGGGAATGAGATGTCGCGAGAGCGGGAGAGAGGGAGAGGAAAAATAAGAGGTGGAACGCGGATCGGAGCCGATCGTCGCCCGGCGCGGCCGCCCGCCACAGATCGCCTGTCCCGCCATTTCACCTCTTCTCCGGTCCGCGTTCCTCCGCGTTCTCCACCCTTTCCGCATCCCCAATCCCCTGCGCACGCCACCGCAACACATCGCTCAACCATCGCCTGTCCCGCCATTTCACCGCCATTTCACCTCTTCTCCGGTCCGCGTTCCTCCGCGTTCTCCGCCCTTTCCGCATCCCCAATCCCCTGCGCACGCCACCGCAACACATCGCCTGTCCCGCCATTTCACCGCCATTTCACCTCTTCTCCGGTCCGCGTTCCTCCGCGTTCTCCGCCCTTTCCGCGTCCCCAATCCCCTGCGCCGCCACCGCCACAGATCGCCTGCCCCGCCATTTCATCTCTTCCCCGGTCCGCGTTCCTCAATCCCCAGCCGGACGGACGGATAGTCAATCTGAAGGCTCTTTGATACCCTACGGAGTCTGCAGCGGTATCCATGTCTGACACTCAGGGGGGGTAGGAAGCGCAATGTCCAAAGGACTCGTCTCCATCAAGTCCATCAAGGAATCTCCGGTCAAGCCGAAGCGGAAGGATCTGAAGCCGGGTGAAGTACTCTGCGATTATTGCCCAGCCAAGTGCTGTCACTATTTCGCTCTGCCGATGGATACGCCGGACGAGGCGCAGGACTACGACTATCTGCGCTGGTTCTTACTGCACGAACATGCAACCGTCTTTACCGAGGGGGAGGATTGGTACTTGCTAGTGCACACAACCTGCAAGCATTTGCAGGACGACTACCGTTGCGGAATCTACGAGACGCGTCCGCAGATCTGTCGGGAGTACTCGACCGACAACTGCGAGTATGACGAGGACGCGACCTACGATCAGTATTTTGAAACGGCGGAGCAGATCCACGAATATGCCGAGGCCGTGCTGCCGCCGCGACGGCGTAAGGGGATTCGCAGCCCCAAACCTGCGTTGCTGCCGGTGGTGGTTTGAGTGCTATGGTCACGCCACGCACGTTGAAAGGCTTTCGGGATTTCTTGCCCGAAGCGATGATTCCGCGCGAACAGTTGATGGACACGGCGCGGCGCGTGTACCGATCGTACGGCTACAGTCCGATCGACACGCCGGTGCTGGAGTACCTGGAGATATTGCTGGGCAAAGGTGGCGAGGAATCCGACCGCCTGATGTACAGCTTCCAAGATCATGGCAAACGAGACGTGGGGATGCGGTTCGACCTGACGGTTCCGCTGGCTCGGTTCGCCGCCCAGCACGTGGGTCAGCTGGGCATTCCCTTCAAGCGTTATCACATTGCCAAGGTTTGGCGAGGTGAAAACACGCATCGCGGTCGGTATCGAGAGTTCATGCAATGTGACTTCGACACGATCGGCACCGAGTCGGTGGCGGCCGATGTGGAAACGGTCTTGGTGATCCACGATCTGCTGCGCACCATCGGCATCGAGGAGTTCGTGGTTCGCGTGAACAATCGCCGCATCTTGACCGGGCTGTTGGCGAAGCTCGAATTGACGAAACAGTCGGTGCCAATTCTGCGTGCCTTGGACAAGCTGCCGAAGATCGGTCCGGAGAAGGTTGCCGCGGAGATTGAGGCCACCACCGGCGCAACGGCCGAGCAAGCGCAAGCGGTCCTGGGTCTGTCACGTTTGACCGGCTCGAGCGATACGGTGCTGCGTGATCTGGAGCCGTTATTGGCGGGCAGCGAGGAGGGGCAGCAGGGTCTCCAGACGCTGCGCGAGATTCTGAATACGGTCGTTGCGGCGGGTGTTGCGTCGCAGCGAATCGCGGTGGACGTTTCGATCGCCCGTGGACTGGATTACTACACCGGCACGGTCGTGGAAACGTTTCTGACGCAGCTTCCCGAAATCGGCAGTGTGTGCTCCGGCGGGCGGTATGACAATTTGGCAAGCACCTACACCTCTCAGCGATTGCCCGGGATCGGTGCCTCGCTGGGACTCGATCGACTGTTGGCCGCACTCGACGAACTTGGGCTGGTGCAAAAGGTCAGCACGCCAGCGCCACTCTTCATCCCTTTTTTCGACCGCGACCGCCTTCCGGATTACGTTCGGCTGGCATCCCGACTGCGACAGGCGGGCTACGGCGTGGAGCTCTATCCCGAACCGAAGAAGCTGGGTCAGCAACTGAAGCACGCCGATCGGCGCGGCTTCCGTCTGGCGTTGATCGCCGGCCAGCGGGAGTTTGAAGCGGGCGTTTGCCAGGTAAAGGATCTGCGGACGTCGACCGCGGAAGACGTCTCGCTGGAGGGCGATGCCCTGATCGAAGCGGTGGGCCGGTTGCTCGCCGCCGAGTAGCGGGCAGATTTCCGAAGAAATCTGAAGTACAATAGGCGTCCGAGGATCGGTGCCGACCGTTTCCCGCTTCCGAGCAACTCTTCTCTCAGGAATGATTGTGCAGATGCCTCGTTTCGCCCGCCGGCTATGGCTCGCTCTGATCACGTTCACGATGAATGGCTGGGTTCTCACGGCGCTCGGCTGGGCCGCTTCCGCGCCGCAGGAGGCGGTTCAGGAAAAGAACTACGTGCCCGCCTACATCATCGTGATCATGGCGGTCGTGCTTGGCCTGACGGCCATCTGTCGGATGGGCAAACGCTCGGCCGATATCCGCCGGACGACCAATTAGTGCACGCGAGTCTGGCGGATGTCTGTCCACGTACTGATGCAGGCTTGGCCGCAACGTTTCCTGGAGACCGTCTGCACGACCCCGGACGGAGAGCAGCGGACCGGCCTGCCCATCGAAACGTCCGACCTGTCCGACTGCCTTTCGGTTTTTTTTGACGATGTGCTGGAGCAGTTACAGCAATGGCCGCGGATGTTCGCCGAGCCGGACGGATCCTGGGTATGGGTTGCTGAAGACGCCTCGAATGGATGGCAACTGGACGGCCAGCTGCACGATGGACCCACCGGCCTGCTGGCGATGGAAGTGAAGGGGCACGCCCCGGTGGCCTGTTGGGAAGCGCTGCTGCGGACTCTCGCATGGCCTGACCGCCGAATTCTCTTTCAGTTAATCCGCGAAGGGATCTATCTGGATGAGCAGGAATTCTCGGCGCACCTGCGGACAGTGCAGGAATAGACTGAAGTTGTAAGTCGGATCGCCCAGCTGCTGGCCGGTCGATTGTCCTTGTGGGAGCGGAAGAAAAGTCGCATGAAACCTCAACAAACGAAATACGACTGCATCGTGATCGGGGGAGGCCATAACGGTCTGGTGACGGCTGCCTATCTGGCGCAAGCGGGCAAATCCGTGTGTGTTTTGGAGCGACGACACCTGTTAGGCGGTTGCACCGTCACCGAAGAACTCTTGCCGGGGTACCGTTTGTCGACGGCCGCCTACGTAATCAGCCTGTTTCTACCGGATATCATCCGCGACCTGCGTTTGAAACCGTACGGACTGAAGATCCTGCCGCGCAACCCCTCGTCGTTCACGCCGTTACCGGATGGCCGGTCCTTGCTGCTCGGCCACGACATGGCGCAGAATCAGCGGGAGATCGCGAAATTCAGTGCGCGGGATGCCGAACGTTATCCCCAGTACAATGCGCTGCTGGAACGCGTGGCCCGCGTACTTGATCCGCTGCTGAACCAATCTGCGCGGACCCGTTGCCGCTGTCTCGCGAGTGGCGAACGATTGGGGTCGGCAAGCGCATGCGCGACGCGCGGAAAGTCCTGGGGATCTACCAGGCGCTATCGCAGTTGGGTGACGATACGCCGGCGGCGGTGGAACTTTTGAGCGGCGCGGCGCGACCGCTCCTGGAAAAATGGTTTGAGGCGGATGTTCTGCGAGCCACGCTGGCGACGGATGCAATCATTGGTGCTTTTGCGTCGATCTCCGCGCCCGGCACCGCGTATGTTCTGTTGCATCACGTGATGGGCGAAGCCGGTGGTGCCCGAGGTGTCTGGGGCTATGTGCAAGGCGGCATGGGAGGCTTGGCCGACGCGCTGGAAAAGGCCTGCGTTGACCTTCGGGTCGACATCCGTCGGGAAGCTCCGGTCGAATCGATCCTGACTCGCGACGGACAGGTGTTCGGTGTGACGCTGCACGGCGGCGGGATCCTCGAAGCCCCCGTGGTCGCGTCGAGTGTCGATGCGCACCATACCTTTGAGCGTTTCTTGCGGCCGGAAGATCTTCCGGCGAAGTTTCGTGAGGCAGTCGCCGGAATCGATTACGCTTCCGCATCGGCAAAAATCAACCTGGCACTCTCCGAACCACCCCGGTTCTCGGCCGCAACCACCGACGCACTCGGCCCTCATCACCACGGCACGATGCACATTGCCCCTACGCTCGACTTCATTGAACTGCGCATACGATGATGCCAAGTACGGGCGGCCCAGCCAGGAACCGATCCTGGAAATGACGATGCCGAGCGCGGTGGACCCCACTCTGGCACCGGAAGGGCATCACGTCGCATCCATCTTTGTGCAGTACGCGCCGTACCAACTCGCGGAGGGCAG
Source organism: uncultured Planctomycetaceae bacterium (assembly GCA_963776055.1). Lineage (GTDB taxonomy): Bacteria > Planctomycetota > Planctomycetia > Pirellulales > Pirellulaceae > CAVZLD01. Next base: position 447,104 of record CAVZLD010000005.1, read on the forward strand.
TTGGGATGAGATCAAGGAATCCTTTGGCGACCGCTGTATTGAGCTGTTGGCACGTTACGCCCCGAATGTGCCTCAAGCCATCCTGCATCGCCAAGTTGTCACCCCCTTGGACCTCGAGCGGACTTGGGGCCTGACGGGAGGCAACATCATGCAGGGCGCCATGAATCTGAATCAGCTCTACTGCTTCCGGCCCGTCGCCGGTTGGGCCGACCATCGCACGCCCGTGAAGGGACTTTATCTGTGCGGCGCCGCCAGCCATCCCGGAGGCGGTGTGATCGGCGCTTGTGGCAAGAACGCGGCCACAGAGATTCTGCGAGATCATTAGTGCCGCTGACTCCTCTTTTCGTATCATGGGTGCACGAGTTTCTCGACGCATCACCGGATCGAAAGGTAGACGTACGATGAGTATCTCGGCAAAGCATTCGGCCTGGATGACCGAGGCCCGTGCACGCATTCACTCCGCCTACGATCCGCAACTGTTTCAATCCGCTGGCGAACGACTCATTCAACAGCTCGAGCAGCATTTCCGTCGCATTCAGTCTTCGCAGGACCACGTGTTGAATTGGCAGTCGCCCGGCGACAATATCGCCGCGGCCCGCCAGCCGCTCACCGCTCCCCCGCCGAGTCACACTCCGGAGGAGCAAGTGACCGCCTTCGCGCAGCGCATCGGACAGATGCTGGACCATGGACACAATCTGCACGATCCACGGTATATCGGACACCAAGTCCCTGCCCCGGTGCCACTCGCCGGACTGTTTGATGCACTGGGAGCGATTACGAACCAGGTCATGGCGGTGTACGAGATGGGCCCCTGGGCCACGGCGGTCGAGCGGGCGGTGGTGGAACAGCTGGGGCAGCGCATCGGCTGGGAACCCGGCTCCTTCGCCGGATTGGCGACACACGGCGGATCCCTGGCCAACCTAACCGCGCTTCTGACAGCACGGAACGTGGTGCAGGCCGACAGTTGGGAAGGCGGCGTCGGCAGTTCGCGAACGCCGAACTTGGTCGTGCACGCCGATGCACACTATTGCATCACGCGCGCGGCCGGAGTGCTTGGTCTCGGCACGCGAAACGTGCTTCGCGCTGCACTGGACGAGACCCGCAAGATCGATGTCCAACGGCTGGACGACCAATTGAACGAGCTGCGCCAACGCAACGTACCCCTGTTAGGCGTGGTCGCCTGCGCGTGCTCCACGCCCATTGGCGCGTTCGATCGCCTGGACGACATCGCGGATGTGTGCCGACGGCACGAGCTGTGGTTGCACGTCGACGCTGCTCACGGCGGCGCTGTCTGCTTCAGTGACCGGCATCGTCACCTTGTGCATGGATGGAACCAAGCCGACAGCGTTGTCTGGGATGCTCACAAGATGTTATTCGTCCCGGCTCTTTGCGCCTTCGTCTTCTACCGCAATCGCCAGCACCGCTTTGAAACGTTTCAACAAGACGCGCCCTATCTGTTTGACCCTTCCGCGCCGGGGATGGCGGATTTCGACAGTGGGCTGGTGACCGTCGAATGCACCAAGCGCGCCGCGGTGTATGGATTGTGGGGAACTTGGGCCCTGTTTGGCCCGCAGCTATTCGCCGATATGGTCGATGTGACGTTTGCCACCGCCCGGCAGTTGTACGAGTTGTTGGATCAGGCGGTCGATTTCGAGCCTCTGCACGTTCCCGAATGCAACATCGTTGTCTTTCGACACCTGCCGGCGACGATTCGGGATCAGACTCCCGAGAAGGTTGGAGCGTTCCAACACATTTTGCGCCGCCGCCTGATTGAATCGGGCGAATTCTACATTGTGCAAAACACGCTCGATGGGATCGGTGCCCTGCGGGTCGCGGTCTGTAATCCCTTAACCAGCGAGGATCACTTGCGGAATCTATTGGCGACACTTCGGCGGCTCGGGCAAGAGATCCTGGAGGGCACACCGGCTAGCGCGGATTCGTCAAGCCGGATGAATGAAGGGTCGCCATGAACCACGATGCGCGGCAAGCAGCGATCTGGAATCTGCTGCGTTTCGTGCTGTACGATCACTATCCGCCGCGATTGTTCGTGTTTCTTCCGCTATACAGGTTGCTCCGACGCCGGCTGCGATTCCCGATGGCCATCAGCAATTTTCTGGTATGGTCGGTGAGCGCCGTGCTGCACAGCGGCGCGCTGCTCCTTCTGGGACATCCCGTTGCCGCAGCGGTCTTCTTCCTGGTGTTTTTCGTTCTGGGCGTCGTCTCGACCGCGGTCGTGCGGGCTTCCAAGCGGACATCCGCTCAGGCACGATGATCCCTCCCTTTGCACCGGCCAGCCAGGTGAGCAGATCACGGGAGATCATGCCGGTCGCCGCCGAATCAATGCGGCACAAAACGGGCAGTCAAGAAGATTGAATCCCTCCTGGCGTGCCATTAGAATCAAGCACGACGGCCCGTCGCCGCATTCATCGACGGTGGCTACGAAGCAGGCTCGTATCCCGGCGCAGTGCGAGCCGTTCCGGAACCCACCGGACTGGCGCTGTTGCTCCTGGGATTGCGGATACTCGGTGGTTGGCGTCGACGGTAGGCCACGGACGGTTGGCTGCGGGGCACACTCTTGCCAGAGATGGTACGACGATTCGGTGGTTGGCTGGATCCAACGTCGCACGCCCTTCCGCGCGGAAGGGCGTGCGATCTTGCGTGTCGGATTTGACAGAAATTGACACCCTCTCCCGCTTGCGGGAGGGTTGAGTCTCCACGGAGACTCCGGCCGTCGTCGTGAGTTCCCACAAGATGGATTCCCAAGACACTTGACTTCGCGGATTCAGGTCGAGATCGCTTGGGTTTCGGGGGCAACCGATTTCAGGGCGGCGAAGAATTCTTCCGGCTCGAGCGGTTTGGAGACGTAGCCATCCATGCCAGCGTCAAGGCACCGTTCGCGTGATCCACTGAGCGCGTGGGCCGTTAACGCGATGATCGGTGTGTGCTGTTCGCGAGATGTTTCCAGCTCCCGGATCCGAGCGGTTGCTGTCAGCCCATCCATTTCGGGCATTTCAATATCCATGAAGATCGCATCGAACCGTTGTTCCTGCCACGCGTCGATCGCCTCCTGACCGGTGCCCACGATCACGACTTCGTGCCCGGCAAGTTCTAACAGGCCGGCCGCGACCGCTTGATTGACCGGACTATCGTCAGCCACTAGCAACCGCAGGGGGCGATTGGCCAAGGACTGACCGGCAAACGACGGCGGAGGTTCGGGCGATTTCATGGTCGCGTGCAGGGCTGCGACGAGTTCTTCCGTCTTGGGTGGTTTCGAGAGACAGAAACCGATCCCCAGCTCCTCGCACTGCTCCGCGATTTCCACGCGTCCCGCGGGCAGCAGGACGACCACCGAACGCTGGTCCTGTTGCTCCATTTGTCGCAGCGACTGCAACAGATCCTGCGGTGAGCCCGGGCGACTCGGCAAATCGATGACCAGCACCTCAGGCGAACGCTGCGCGGTATCGTCTTCGGACCGCAGGTCTTCGCCCGTTTCGACCAGAAAGCCGTGTTGTTCCAATATTTCGCGGTAGGTGTCTCGCGATTTCGAATGTGTCGACACCAGCCGTACTGCTCGCTGTGGAGGGTCGGTTGCGGCCGGTATCGTCGGTGGCTTCGAGTCGAGCCCTTCCATCTGCACAAGAAGATGGAAACGGCTTCCCTTTCCAACCTCGCTCTCCACCCAGATTCGGCCGCCCATCAGCCGTGCCAGTTCAGCGCAGATGGCCAATCCCAAGCCGGTGCCTCCGTATCGCCGCGTCATGGAATTGTCGCTCTGGCGAAATGCTTCAAAGATCGCCTGCTTGCGATCATCCGGAATACCGATCCCGGTGTCCTCCACGACGAAGTGCACGGTTGTCGCTCCGTCGGAAGGCGTCGAACAGTGCACGCGAACCGCCACTTCACCGCGATCGGTGAACTTGATCGCGTTCCCGACCAGGTTGATCACAATTTGACGCAGCCGACCGGGATCTCCCTGCAGTCGAGCGGGCACACTGGGGTCGACCGCACAGATCAGTTCCAATCCCTTTTGCGCCGCGCTGACCGCCAGCAGCCGCACGGCATCTTCGACCGTATCCGCCACGGAGAACGGGATCGACTCCAGTTCCAGCCGCTGGGCCTCAATCTTCGAGAAGTCGAGAATGTCGTTGATCAGCGCCAGGAGCGAGTTGGCGGAGTCCTTCACCATGGTCAGGTAGTTGCGCTGTCGCTTCGAGATCTCGGTGTTCAGCGCGAGCTCCGTCATCCCCAGGATCCCATTCATCGGCGTTCGGATTTCGTGGCTGACAGCCGCGAGGAATCGGCTCTTTGCCAGATTGGCCGCTTCGGCATCCTGCTTGGCCACCATCAGCTCTTTTTGCGCCGAGAGCAATTCCTGCGTGAGTCGTTCCAATTGACGATTGGACTTCGCCAGTTCCTGCGCCGGAGTTCTGCGGCGGCCGTTCGTTCCGCGACACGACGTTCCAAGGTTTCATTCAACGTCTGCAGCTGCGTAAAGCCCTCGGCATTTTCAAGCGCCGCGCCGGCGACCGTCGCGATGAAATCCGCCAACCGTTGCTCCACCGGTCCAAAAAGATCCCGCACCTGCTGGTGGGTCACGTACAGGCAGGCCGTGGCAACTCCACGGACGCAAAGCGGTACGCAGAGTACGGACTGTTGGGCGGACGATCCGGCATCGGTGCCATCGTGGGGTGAGTTCTCATCAAAGGCCAGGGGGCGCTGTGTCCGAATCACCTCTCGTACTCGATCCGCGTTCCATTTTCCGGGAAGACTGCCAGCCACGGGAAGGAAGGTTTCGTTTTCCGGGTCTCCGTCTCGCTGCAACACCAGGCAATGTTCGGCGCAGCAAGCGGAGCGCGGCGGAGCGGGCCTCACCGTAGATCAGTTCGCGCGAAAGGGCCGAGGCAATGCGGCGTCCCCAATCGAGCACGCTATCGAAGCGATCGGATAGCGACAGGGTCGGCGGTGCCGCGGAAGGCACCAGATCGGTAGTATTCCCGGTAAAGGCGTGCAGTTCTCCCAGGAGTTTTTGGGCCGCCACTCGGCTGGAATCCGCATCCGGCCAGTCGAGCTCCCGGCCCAATTCGGAGATCATCACAAGGGTTTGGGCCTGCTCCCATCGAGCTTCCTGGCTGTGTGCCAGTTGCAGACTGCGTTGCAGCAGCCGACGTACGGTCCGCGGGGCACCGAGCATCCGCGCAGTGCCGCGAGCTCTCGCAACGCATGCGGCAACTCGTTGCGACACCGCCAACCTTCGCGAATCGCCTGCCGGGCAACCGATTCGGCTCGACGCAGCAATCGGATTCGTCGTTCGGGAGTATGATCCTGCAGTTGAGTTGCCTGCAATCGCAGTACGGTCGCCAGCCACGGCCGGTACGGCAACGTGTAGGCATTGCAGATTCCCGCTTGATCCACTTCGGCGATTGCCTGCTCCAGGATCTCCGCCGCTCCCGAGCAATCGCCCTTTCGCACCAGGCATAACCCTTTTGCGAACAGGACCTGCGCACGACCTTGAACATCCCGCTGTGGGCGATGGACCTCTTGCTCGAGAATTTCCTCCGGTACCGTACCGCGGGTCACTCGGGCCCAAACATCGAGAATAATCGCGGAAGCCTGCTCATCACCCAATTCAATCCCGGATCGGTAATTACATTGGGCCTCCTTCAGCGCGGCATCGGCGTTCCCCAGACGGTACAACGACGCGGCAATCTGATAGCGGGCGATATGCACCTGCCAATAGTCTCCCGCTCGCTCCAACAATCGGATTGCCTCACGGCATTTGTCGATACATTGTCGATAGCGCGAGTTGGCGTATAGCACTACTCCCTGGTAATGCAGCGACTGCCCCTGTCCCCAAAGATCATTGAATTCCCGTCGAATTTTCAATGATTTCGATGCGTACCGTTCCGCGCGCGCCAAGAAGCCAAACAACGTCATGCCGGGCGCATGCTCCGCGTACGATTGCGCCAGCTCGGCGGACGGTTGATACCGTTCGGCCAGATTCAATCCGCGGAGGTGGGTCCAAAACAGATAGAACTTGCCACGGCAGTACCAATTGGCGTGGGCCAGATTGCTGAACAGTTTCAGTCCCAGTCGTTCGCGTTCGTCTGGCAGACGGTTCACGCGATGCAGGAACAACGAGGGGAGGGCGAGGTGCACTCCCTGGACCAGTGCTTCCCAGATTGCCAACAAGATTCGCATCAGCCAGTTGCGTGGAACATAGCGTCCCAGCTCACGCAAAGCGGTCTCGAAACACTCGATCGCCTGCTCCATATCCCCCCTGCGGAAAGCTAGTTCGCCCAGCTTGCCGCGGATCTGCGCTCGGGCCAGCGTGCCGTTGGCCAACCGGCCAGCGGCTTCCAGCTTCGCACCGGACGCTTCATAACGACCGCGGAGCATCAGCAGTTCGCCTAGTTCTTGCGCAACCCGATAGCGTGTGGCAGCTGTCCCGGAGACGGCTCCCCGTTCGGCGATCAAATACTGTTGTTCTGCCGCTTCAAAAGCGTACTGTGCCCGCGCCTGCTGTGCCGCTTGCATCGCGTAGGGAAAGGCGGAGCTCGAATCGCCGGCGGCGTCAAAGTGATACGCAATGTCCGCCACTCGATCGGGTTCGTGTTCCTGCAAGTAACGGGCGATAAGCTCATGCAGGCATCGGCGGTCCTCCTCTGGGTGCCGATCCAACAGCGCCGCGCGGATCTTGTCATGAACAAAGACGCACTGCGATCCATCCGGTCGAAGCCAGACGAGGTGTCGCTGGCGAGCCACTTGGAGTGCAGTGACTGCCTGCGGGGAAGTCTGGCCTGCCAATGAGGCAGCGATGTCGAGTTCGAATTCCTTCCCCAGAACAGCACCGGTGGAGATCAGTTGCAGTGTATCGGGCGGCAACAGTTCCAGGCGACGCATCAGGAAGTCCGCGGCCCGTTCGCTGGACTGGACTTCACTCCGAATCGAGCGCGTGATCCTCCAACCGTCTCGATCGCGCACCAGGTTGCCTGATTCCACGAGTCCGCGCAAGACGGCCGATGCCATGAACGGACTGTCGTTCGCCAGTCGCGTGACTTCTTCCACCACTTCGCTCGGAAGCGAACCCGCCATGGATTCCATCAATTGACGGATCTCGTCCGGAGCGAACCCAGACAAGCGCAAGTGCAAGGTCGATTCCACGCGGCGCAGCGAATGATCCTCCCCAACCTCTTCGGAACGGAACGCGACGATCAAGAGCACGTGGCGTTCGACCTGCGGCATCCGCATCGTGCTCGCCCAGCGAGTGATCAGACGATCGGTGAGTTCATCAGCCCATTGGCAATCATCCAGCACGATCAGGGCGGGGCGTTCCTCCGATCCGAGTGCGTTGAGAAAACTAGTCAACGCATTCAGCATTCGGACTTCTCCGGCTGCTTCGGGGCCGTTGGGCAGTCCATCCGGCTGTCCCAGCACGCCTTCCAGTCGCGGCAAGGCCGCGCAAACGGCCGCTGCCTGCTCGCCCAATTGCTCGCGAACTCGCTCGAGGTAATGGGTATCGGACCGCGCCGCGCAGGAAACCGTCGACGAGGCCGTTCAGCAGGGAGAACGGTCGACGGGCAACGGCGTTGGTGCCTTCGCCCCACATCAGACTAAAGCCACGTCCCGCGGCCCGCTGCGTGATCTCGGTCAGTAAGCGCGTTTTTCCGCCACCCGATTCACCTTCCAGCAGCACCAATCCGGGCTGCCCCCCTTGCGCACACTCGATCTGCCGATCCAGCTGACCGAGCTCCCGTGCTCGCCCGACAAACGAGGGTTCCGACAACGTCTGTCGCTCATCCTTCGTTCCTACGACAACGGGCGGGTCGGGTTCCCCCCGTTCCAAGCCGTCCAGAATCGCTTGCAAATCCATCCGCACCGCCGCCGCCGTCTGGTAGCGATCTTGCGGATCCTTGCGCAACAGGTATTGCAGCACTTCGTCGAGGGCGCGCGGAACCGCGATCTGCAAAGACCGCAACTTCGGCGGCCGCGTGGTCATATGTTCGAACAGGATTGCGCCGATCTCACTTCCCGTGAACGGCGGGCGGCCGGCCAGACAATGAAACAACGTGACGCCGGCCGAATAGAGGTCAGCGGGTTCGGTCACATCTTTGTCGATCGAGCCAGCTTGTTCGGGGGAAATGTAATGCGCTGCTTCCAACGTCCCGGCCGCGTCCCGCTCCTGGGAACCAAGGCTGGTCGGAGGCAATCCAAAGTCAAGCAGTCGAGCGGTTAACAGTGGCAGTTCATCATTGACGACCAGATGACATGGCCGGACCGCTCGGTGCAATAAACCGTGTTCGTGCAGGTCTCGCAACGCCGAAAACAGCGCCAGCCCAACTCGAATCCCCTCCACGATCGTAAGTTTCCGGCGCTTCAAATACGAATCAAGCGTGGTTCCCGTGACAAACGGGGATGCCAGAATCAACTGGTCGTTTGTGCGTCCCACATAGATCGGTGAGACGAGCCAGGGACTACTCACCTGCTGGCGGTACGCCGATTCGTACTCCAACTGCATCAGGGCCCCCCCCGGCACCTGACTGATGGGAATCGTCTTCACCACGACATCGGCACCTGTCTCGCGGTCGACTCCCAGGAAACTGCGCACACCCAGCCGCTCCGACAACTCGAAGCGTGCATCGACTTCGGGCAGTGCGTCTCCCGTTGTGCGGCTTTCCGATTCGAGTTGATGCTTGTCCACCAAGTAATCTCCGCGCCGTTCGTCTCGATGGACGAGCGCCTCGGGCCGCTCCCGCGGTCCTTAAGATCGCGGCGGGAACAATTGCGCCGACCACCAACGATGGGTAGCCTCGGCCCGCCGATGCTTTACAGGTTGCCCCAAAAGTGTAGCTTGACGCAATCGCGAGAAGCGAGCGAACCCTCGAAAGCCGCAACGCGAATGACGATCGATCCGTGAAGCCATGCCACGCAGGTCATAACGGTTGCGCTCAACGCGACTCCCGAAAATCGAGTTGCCTTCTGCAATTTACGTATCGCCAAGTCGCTTCTCATCTGGCACACTCGGTTCTGCGCTCTTTGGCCGTCGAGAAGCACTTGGATACAGCGTGCGGCGGACCCAGGCCAGCAAAAACCAGGGGGTAAAGCTGTCCACTATTTCCCAACCGAGGTGACTTCATGGACAAGCGAACGGCTCGCTTCTTCCAAGAACATGTAACCAGCTTCACCAGTGCCCTGCGACAACTGGAAAGCCGTGTTCCACCGGGTGGCGAGCCGAACAGTGACGAGCTTAGCCGCGAGCTGGCCGACTGCATCAAGCGTTCCCTGGCCAAGTGCGCGGAACTGGAATCGGAGTGGACCGAAGATGCTGCAAGCCTGAAGGCGGCCCAGCAGGCCTATCGAGAAGCGATCTGGCCCTGGTTCGGCCAGAGCTGGTTCATGTGTCGAGCGCTGGAGAAACCCCGAGGCTACCCGGGTGACTATGAAATGCTGGTCGCCATCTACGACGGCATGACCAAGTCCCTCGGGTTGGGTGGCTACCTCGATCGATACTTCCTGGCGACCGACCTGGCCCGGGCAGTGCGTGGTCGGATGCGAGCGGTGACCGATTTCTTGTTGCAGGAACTCGGTCACCGAATCGGCGACGTGACCATCTTGAATGTCGCGTGTGGCCCCTGCCGCGAATTCACCCATCGCTTCGATGTTCGGCACGAGCGAGCGATCCGTCTGATCGGAGTTGACAGCGATGCCTTGGCACTCGAATACGCCCGATCGGTTGTTGCCCCGTTGGTCGCCAACAAGATCCAGACCGAGTTCGTGCAACACAACGCGCTCCGCATGATCTCGGCGCGTCACAACGTGCAGAAGTTCGGCCGACCGGACATCCTCTACAGCGTCGGGTTGTGTGACTACCTGTCCGATCGCGTACTCGTTCCCATGCTGAAGGCTTGGAGAGAGTCTGTGAGCGAAGGGGGGGTCGTCTACGTTGCGTTCAAGGACTCCCAGCGCTATGACCCGACGGAGTATCAATGGCCGGTCGACTGGTTCTTCCTGCAGCGCACCGAGTCCGAATGTAGGGAACTCTTCGCCGCGGCGGGGTACGACATGGGCCGCCTGCAAATGCAACGTGACCAGACCGGAGTGATTCTCAATTACGCCGGATACATCTCCTCGCAAAGGACTTTTCGCGTCGACGAAGCCACCGAGGCGGTTCGCCCACCTCGGATTGTAACCAGCGCCGAACCGGTCGAGGAACCGACCGAGCATTCCTGGTGATGGAAAAGACCGAACGTTCAGCCGAATCGCTTCATGAAGCCCAGGAAGAGTGAGTGAATGTGGGCATGATGCTCGCTGTCGTCGAAGTCTCCACCCAACAGGCCACTACGCCCGACAACTTGGTCCGACCCGAAGAGAAACATGTAACCCAAATCGATCTCCCAATCGCGACAGGGAAGACTGTAGCCAATCGCGAAGGAGTTTTCCAGCGTGCCTTGAATAAACGGCGTGAGCGTCGAATTGGGGATCGGGTTGCGATGGTGGGCGTAACCCAACCGCAATGTCCCGCCGTGCTCCAGCTGATGTTCGTATCCGAGGCGCAGAGACAACGTATCGCGCCAACCTAGCGGAAACCGCTCTACGATATCCGGAAAGTAGGGGTTGCTGGAATCCCGCAAGCGCATCCCAAAGTCGTCGAAAGCATTCTGCCATCCGTACCAGATCAGATCCGCCGAGACGACGCGGTGGGGGCAAAACGCGTGTCGGACTCCCAGGCCAACCGACTGCGGCCACGTCACGTGCAGCTCGGAGTCGTAAAGCGTACTGCCGAAGAAGGGAACCTCCACCCGCGTATTTCCCCGGAGTGTGAAATTGCTGTCACTGATATACGACAAACCCACTGTCGTGGCCGGTGTCAGTTGGTACTGCAGACCCAAAGACCAGACGGGTGTTGCTCCAGTGCCTTGTGTATCCAGTAACGTGGGTGTGCCGGCCAAGGGGCTGGGGCCTTGCAGAAAATAGGGGCCTTCCAGCTCCGCATGACTGACGCCGACACCGAAGGTACCGCCCACGGAAATTCGGTCTGTCAGTTGACACGACAGACCGGGCAAGATCTTCATCAGGGTGCCAAAGGATTTGTACCGTTGTTGTTGCGGCAGCGGATACGGTCCCGGCATGTCGAACGTTGCGGCAAAGCCCGCCGGCACGAACAATCCCAGTCCGTATGCCCAGATACCGTCTGCACTCTTGCGGATGAGCGCGACCTGCGGCAGCGGTGTGAAACTCGTGTCCGACGCAGAGCGGTTGGGATCGGAGTAGCCTAAGTCCGTCAACAGGGAGATCACTCCCACGTCGACGAGTCCGCCGCTGGACAGGTTACCCATCGCCGCCGGGTTATCGTGCAGGATCCCGCCGTTGTCAAAATGGGCGAGATTGGCTCCGCCGCGCGATAGGGACCTTGGCGAGATCCCGTCCAGGACAACTCCATCGCCCATGACGCGTCCCGTCAGCAAACCGACCGCCAACCAACACAACCAACACAACCGAATGACACGCATGGCGAACGCCCTCGACGGCAGCTTTCCACGTTCAAGATGATGATCCGGGCCGGGCGCTGCCACCGAGCAGGCTTTCGGAGCGTGCGGATCTTGTCAGTGGCCGCTGGAACCGCTCCGACGCCGGCACAGGCAAGGCAGCGGCCGGGTCGATCGACGGCTGCTCGAAACCAGCAGCCGCCGTAAGCTGAAATCGACACAACCAGCGCAACCGCTGCACCCCGAACACTCGCGAAACTCGGACCCCGAGCGACAGCCTGGCAGACTTTGTGGCCTGCGCAGATTCGGGGCACCGGTTTTCAGCAGGAGATGAGCTCCGTCAGATCGTTCGCGGAACCGACAGACAATTCCGATTGCTCTTCCGATTCGGCTGTCTCCTGGTAGCGATCCCGCATCCTTCGCGAGATTTCCACGAAATCCTGTTCCCGGTTCAAGAACGCTTGCACGATCGTAGGGTCAAATTGGCTGCCGCTCCCCTTCAGGATCAGCGCCCGGGCCGTCTCGTGGCTGTAACGCGGTTTGTAGATCCGCTTGCTCGTCAGAGCATCGTAAACGTCGGCCACCGCGACGATTCGTCCACACAGCGGAATATTCTCCCCTTGAAGACCGTGCGGGTAGCCGCTGCCATCGTATCGCTCGTGATGCGTTAGCGCGATCTCTCGGGCCATCGTCAAGAACACCGCCTCCGGTCGCGTTTCGGCTACGGACCGGAGCGTTTCACCGCCAATCAGGGTATGTTGCTTCATGATCTCAAACTCCTCCCGGGTCAGCCGCCCCGGTTTCAGCAGCACGGCATCCGGCAGGCCGACCTTGCCGATGTCGTGCAGCGGACTGGTGAGATAGAGCAACTGGGAGTAATCGCCGTCGATCACCGAGCGAAACGCTGGCCAACCGGAGAGTTCTTCGGAAAGCAAGCGGCTGTATTCACGCATCCGTTCCAGGTGGACACCGGTTTCCCGATCGCGCGACTCCGCCAGCTTCGCCATCGCAAAGATCAGCAGATCTCGACCTTCCAATCCCAGAAGCCGCTCCCCCGTTCGGACACGCATCCGCAGTTCCTGCGGGTGAAACGGCTTCGTCAGGAAGTCATCCGCGCCGGCGTCCAGGCCGTTGACGATGTTGCCCACTCCCGTGTTGGAGGTCAACAGGATGAAGTAGACATACCCGTAGGATCCGCGTTTGCGCACCTCCCGGCAAAGGGCCAACCCATCCATTTTCGGCATTTGCCAATCGGAGATCACCAGGCGATAGCGGCCGGTTCGGATCAGGTCGAAGGCTTCGGCACCATTCCGAGCCGTCGTGACCTCATAATCCCAGGCGCGCAGTTGCTCCGCCACAATCTCGACAGTTACGAGGTCATCATCGACTACGAGCACTCGCATGGGGAACTCTCAGGGCGCGCTTACTTGTGGCGAATGCAATCCGCTTGCTTCGTCGGTGACAAAAGGCGTCAGCGAATGCGTCACGCGATCGTACTCCCGCTGCACCAGGACCATCTGCCGCGACAGTTCCAGTACACGGTTTTCTCGTGCGCACTGCTCCGCGAAACCGGCATGGCGAGACAGGCACTGGGCCGCGGCATTCGCCGCCATTCCCTTGATACGGTGTGCCAGCCGTGCGCAACGGGGCGTGTCGCCTTCGGAAAAAGCCCGACGCAGTTCGTGCATATCCGCGTCGAGCTGCGTCTTGAAGGTCCGAATCACGCGTTCCAACAACGCAGCATTGCCCAAGCACCGGGAGCGGAGAATCTCCAGGTCCATCGGGCCCTCGTTCGGTCCACAAGCGGCATCCGTCATTTCGTCACCAAGTGCTGCGCAGGAATAGAGGGAGCGGCGTGCCGGCCGCACAGCCGGAATCATGGCCCCGGTATCGGGGCGCGTCGACGTCATCCATACTCTAGCATCTCCCGCCAAGCTCACGCGATTCGGTCCCAGGTCACCCAACCGCGACGATTGCATCCTGCCGCCGTGACGGGATCGATTGCTGCAGGCCGAAGATTCCACATTTCTCCTGGCCGCGATCGACCGAGTCAACCGAAACGGTCGCGCGCGCGAGCTGCCTCCGGTGGCCCAACCGATGGGTTCTCGCGTCCTGGCAGGTGGGATATACTCGGTCGCTCCGATTCTGTCGCCTTCCAGGAGCCTCCTGATGCCCGCCTCATCTTTGCCCGGTTCTTCATCCCGGTTGACGCCGGTCCAATGGCTGATTTGCGTCATCGCGTCGATTGGCTTCGCCTTCGACATCTATGAACTGCTGATGTTGCCGCTGGTCGTCCGGCCCGCCTTGCTGGAACTGGTCGGCAGCGAAGCGGCACCCGGAACGCCCTTGTTTCAGATGTGGGTCGGCCGGCTGTTCTTCATTCCTGCGTTCGCCGGCGGCGTGTTTGGTCTCCTGGGCGGTTACTTGACCGACCGACTCGGACGACGGCGCGTGCTGACCTGGAGCATTCTGCTGTATGCCGTCTCGGCGTTCCTGGCCGGGTTCTCGACCTCGATCTGGATGTTGCTGTTTCTGCGCTGCACTACCTTCATCGGCGTGTGCGTTGAGTTTGTCGCAGCCGTGGCTTGGCTGGCCGAGCTGTTCCCGGACCCCCATCGCAAGGAACGGGTTCTCGGATACACACAGGCGTTCTCGTCCGTCGGTGGATTACTCGTCGCCGTCGTCAACGGCTTGCTGGTCGTCCACGCCGCCGACCTGCCACCCATCCACGTTCCGGAGTGGTTGTTGGGATCCGCAGAAGCGATTAAGGACCCCCATGCCGCATGGCGCTACACTCTCATGTCCGGCTTGATTCCCGCGATCCCGTTGATCATCATCCGACCGTTCCTGCCGGAGTCACCAGCTTGGCAGGAGAAGCGCGCGGCAGGAACATTGAAACGCCCCAGCTTCGCCGAGCTTTTCTCACCTCAATTGGCGCGCACGACCATTGTGACGACGATCATGTTCGCTTGCAGCTACGGCGCCGCGTTCGGCGCAGATTCAGCAGATTCCCCAGATCATTCCCGGCTTGGCCGACGTGAAGGCGAAAACCCAAGCGGCCATCGATCAGGCGGCACAGCAGGATCCCTCGGTGCGCGACAATCCCCAGGCGCAACGGCGAATCGCCGGCCCGCTCGTGCAAAAAACCGCCGCCGAATACACGAAGATGCAGGAAATCGGGGGGCTGATCGGCCGCCTCCTGTTCGCCTTGCTCGCCGTTCGAATTGTCAGCCGACGGTCGCTGCTGCGCGTTTTCCAGGGACCCGGCCTGCTGATCGTACCGCTCGTCTTCTGGTTCTTTCTGAGTATCGAAAACCGGCATTTCTTCCAGATTAACTTGAGCGCACTGTACCTGGGAGAACTGCCGGTCACGACCGTATCGATCGGCGTGCTACTGGCAGGGCTGTTTACGGTCGCGCAGTTCAGCTTCTGGGGGAACTACCTGCCCCGGGTCTACCCGATGCACCTCCGCGGAACAGGAGAGAGTTTCGCGGCAAATATCGGCGGCCGAATGCTCGGCACCTCCTTCGCGTGGATCACCGCCACCGTCGCACCGCACATGTTCGGCCAGACCGCGCCGCACCGGATTTCTTATACCGCGGCCTTTGTGGCACTGTTCGTCTACGGAGTGGGCTTTTTGGCCAGCTTTTTCCTGCCAGAACCGGAATCGGAGTAGCCGAGCACAGGCCGAAGGGACGCGGAGAAGACGGGAAAAGAGCCGCGGAGAGAAGGAGCCGACGAGAAGTAAGGCGAAGGGAAGAAAGTGGGAGAGAAGACGGCCTGGGAAGGCCGTCGAACGAGACAGCCTGGAAGGCTGTCCCACGCGCGCTGGTCACGATGGTGGCTGGCTTTCGGCTTGGGCTCGCTTGGCGATCTGCCGCAGCATACCGCGAAACATCCAGGCGTGCAGCGGGTACAGAGCGTACCAGTACGCCAATCCGGCCAAGCCGATGGGATCGAAGATCGCCGTTTGTCGAATGGTTGCGTGATCCCGGTCGCCGTCGACTTGGAATTCCAGCCAGGCGCGACCCGGGACTTTCATTTCCGCCAACAGGCGCAGCCGACGGTTCGGCTCGTACGCTTGCACCCGCCACCAATCCAGCACGTCGCCGACTCGTAATTGCTCCGGATCCCGCCGACCGCGGCGGATTCCGACGCCTCCGACCAGCAGGTCGATCCATCCGCGCAACGTCCAAAGGAAATTGCCGAAGTACCAACCGCGGCGCCCACCGATCTGCCGGATCGGCCGAAACGCCTCGCTCGGCGGCGCAGCTACGTCCTGAGTGCGGGAATCCACGATGCGGCTTCCGAATTTTACACCCGCCCAATTTCGCAGCCCGCGCGAGGCGGACAACGCGTCCGACCACCGGGTCTGGGCAAGTTCCTGATCCTCGTTCACCAACGCCCGAGCGATTGCTGCCCGTAATCCCCGCGGCCGGACCGAGAATGCCTGCTGCGCCGTCTGGTCTTGCACGATCGTCGGGTTGCGCAAGCTCTCGACCAGTTCCCGCCCGACTCGCGCGTAGACCGGCGTCACCAGTCCCAGCCACAAGCTCGACAACCGCGGCGTGAGGACCGGCACCGAGATCAACCATCGGTGAAGTCCTCGCTGCCGAGCGTACTCGCGCATGATGTCACCGTAACTGACCTGGTCAGGACCCCCGATTTCCAACACACAGCTGCTCGAAATCTCGCTATCAAGAGCCGCGAGCAGGTAATCCAGCAGGTCTTCGATCGCAATCGGCTGGGTTTGGACACCGACCCAGCGGGGACAGATCATCACCGGCAAGCGTTCCACCAGCGACCGCACCAGTTCGAAGGACAAGCTGCCGGAGCCGATCACGATCGCCGCGCGAAATTCGATTACGAGCAAACCGGACGATTGAAAAATCTCGCCTACTTCATGACGGCTGCGCAAATGAGGTGACAACTGCTCGTCATCCTGACCAAGTCCGCCGAGGTAGATGATTCGGCGGACACCGGCGGACTGGGCCGCTCGGACAAAATTGGCAGCGGCGTCGCGGTCATGCTGTTCAAACGACCCGCGGCATTCATCGAGTGAATCAGGTAGTACGCCGTATCGATTCCGTGCATCGCGGGCGTAAGGGAGTCGGGGTCCAGCACATCGCCCTGCGCGATCTCCGTCGTCGGCTGTGCAACCGCGCAGATGCTCCGGGCGCCGCGTCAGGCAGCGCAGCCGAACGCCACTTTGCTCCAGACGTGGCAGTAATCGGCCTCCCACGTAGCCGGTCGCACCGGTCAGCAGCACGGTTGGTCGAGTCGCATCCATCATGAGAAACGCAGAATGCAAGGGGCAGGCTGAAAATCAACAAGAAAGTCTGACTTCTTCATCGCGGGCGTCGCTATTGTACTGCAGACCGTCGCGACGATTTCGCAGCAACGGTCAGGAATTGGGAGTTTTTTGCGGTCACAGGGCCCATTCTTGCGGTAAGTCATCACGGGTGCGGTCTCTCGTCGCACCGTGCGGCATCGTCGACGATCGGCGAGTCCAAGATGTGGGGGATTGCGGAGAACAAGTCGAGCGGTGGCCCACCAGAATGCGGTCGCGGTCTGGCACAGCGCGCATCGAACCGATCAGGACCGGATGCGAATGATCGAGCAACCGTGTCGGATTCTGGTGGGCCGCGGACGGCCCGGGTCCTTGTCCGCTTCCGCCGCGGTTCGGTGGGGGGTGGCATCGCGGTCGGCGACAGCCGACAATGGTTGGTTGAAGCGGTTCCACCGCGAGTCTGCCGTTCTGCGGACACTGGCGGTGAACCGTCCTGCCGAATCAGCCCTCCCGCGCACCCGCGCGAAGTCATGATAACCGAACCATCTTGGGGATCGACTCGAGCGTCGATTGGCTCGACGCGGCTCTCTTGGCTTCGCTCCGACACGAAAGGCGCCTCCGATGTCCCGCCCTCGCATGGCTACATGCCTTGGCCGCAAGCCGTTGTTGCTCGGCACCCCGCAACGAGTTTGCCGGATTTCGAGACTTCTTTTCGCGGTGTCTTTCGCATCGCTGTTCTGTCTGGGAACGGGCGGCCGAGCCACTCCCAACGACCAAGCCGCGCGGGATACGGTTCTGTCGGGTCTGGCGCATCCGGTGGATGAGATCGTGTTCGCCGCGCGGCTCGGCTACGACGATCCGCACTGGTACGCGAACATTGGCTATTACTGCGACGATGAGCACCAAAAAGCGTACGCGGGAAACGGCAAGGCCGACGCCGGACAGCTCTGCAAACTGGAGGTTTCCAGCGGCAAGGTAACAGTTCTCGTGGACGCGCAGGGCGGTTCGGTCCGCGATCCGGAAGTTCACTATGACGCGGAAAAGGTCCTCTTTTCCTACCGCAAAGCCGGCAGCGACTTCTATCACTTGTACGAAGTCAATCTCGACGGCACCGGTTTGCGGCAGATCACGTCCGGACCGTTCGATGATTACGAGCCGGCTTATCTACCGGACGGCGGGATTGTTTTCGTATCGACTCGCTGTCAGTGTTGGGTCAGCTGTTGGAAGACGCAAGTGGGCGTGCTGTATCGTTGCGACGCCAACGGCCAGAACATTCTGCGCCTGTCCCACAGCCCGGAGCACGACAACACGCCGGCCGTGTTGCCGGATGGCCGGATCTTGTACACGCGGTGGGAGTACGTAGATCGCAGTCAGGTGCAATTCCATCACCTATGGACGATGAACCCCGACGGCACAGCCCAGATGGTGTATTACGGGAACATGGAGCCGGGCATCGTGATGATCGATTCCCGGCCGATCGCCGGTACGACGCAAGTGCTCTCCTCGTTTTCGCCAGGGCATGGAGTGACGGATCATAAGGGAATTGCCACCATCGTGTCACCTGCCCAGGGACCTGACAGTCTGGCAAGCGCCCACCGGTTACACAAGGGACCCCTGCTTCAGGATCCCTTTCCTCTTTCCCCCGACTGGATTCTCGCCGCTCGGAACAACCAGATTCTGCTGATGGATCGCTCCGGCAAGAGCCACATCTTGTACGAGCGCAATCAACCGGGCGGGGTCCATGAGCCTCGTCCGGTGCTGCGCCGGCGCGGGAGCCGGTGATCCCGACACAGATCGAGCCCCAGTCGCGCACCGGCCAGTTGTTGTTGAGCGACATTTATGAGGGGCGAAATTTGCCGGGCGTGCAACGCGGGGAAATTCGCAAGCTCTTGGTGCTGGAAGTCTTGCCCAAGCCCGTGAATTTCTCCGGAGGGCCGGACCTGGTGTCTTGGCTGGGAACGTTTTCGCTGGAACGCGTTTTGGGGACGGTGCCGGTCGAAGAGGATGGTTCCGCCAACATCGAGCTGCCCGCCGGACGCCCCTTCTTCTTCGTGGCGTTGGATCAGCAGGACCGCTCCGTCAAGCGGATGCACAGTTTTGTAAGTGTCATGCCCGGCGAGGTTACGAGTTGTGTTGGTTGCCATGAACAGCGAACCCAGAGCCCGCCGTCGGGCAACTTGGCGACCGGCCTCGCCTTTCGCCGTCCGCCAAGTGTCATTGAACCATTTGCTGGACTTCCCGACGTATTGGATTTTCCGCGAGATATCCAACCCATCCTGGATCGCCACTGCGTGTCCTGTCACGACTACGAGCGGCGGGAGGGCCACGTGATCCTCAGCGGCGACCTCGGGCCGCAGTGGTCGCACAGCTTCTTCCAACTGTTTGCCCACCTTCAAGTAGCGGACGGCCGCAACGGGTTAGGCAATTCGCCACCGCGGTCTGTTGGCAGTGCCGCGAGTCCGCTTCTCGACAAACTCGATGAAAGCCACTACGGAGTACAGCTGTCGGACACCGAAAAACGGCTGGTGTGGATGTGGATCGAAAGTGGGGCACCCTATGCGGGCAGCTACGCCTCGCTGCGCAACCTCGAGGAGCAACAGGTCGCGAATCAAGCCACGGGGAGTATCCTCGTCGGAGGGATGGAGGTCCTGCAACGCCGCTGCATCGCTTGCCACGCCGTCGGCGATGTACAAAATGAAAATGGCCGCGCGCTGCCGTTCTATCCCGACATGAACAAGGGGCGGGGAGTGACGCGACCGCGCAGGCAATCACGAACGGATTGTGTTCCCCCACGATCCGATTGCCCGGTACAGCCCCCATATTCTGTTGAATCTCACTCGACCCCATTTGTCGCCGCTCCTGCTCGGACCACTCGACCCGGACGCCGGTGGATGGGGCAGTTGTGGCGGTGTCTTCCAGAGTGATGACGACCCAGATTACCTTCGACTTCGGTCGCTGATCGAAACGGCAAAAGCCAAAATCGAATTCCGACCGCGATACTCTCAGCCGGGTTTTCAACCCAACGCGCAGTACCTCCGCGAAATGAAACGCTTCGGCCTGCTCTCACACAATCCGCAGGTCCAGCAGGATTTCTTTGCGCTGGATCAGGCCTACTGGAAATCGCTGTGGCACCATCCGCAGCAATGACCACGGAGTGGCAGAGCCGTCAAGACAATCGCCCCCTGCCGATCGCCGACTTCCGGCCCGTTGCCGTTGGTCGCTCCCGTTGTCGAGAATTGACGATTCTTTGGATTCGTCATCCAACGCATCAAGGAGACGTTGACCATGTTTCGCGGCCCCCGCGCAATCTGCCCCGTGGACACTGCACAACTCACCCGGCCATTCGAGACGACAGGTGAGCGAAACACAACGTCGCAGCAAGTGTTGATCGAATCACGGTCTTGGAGGAATGGGCGTTGGATTGGGAAACGCCTGTTGTTGATCGCAGGGACTTTGCTCTTCTGTGCTTCCATTCGGCCTGCGGCGGCAGACGAAAGCATTCCGATCCCGAACGCCGATTTCAACGAAGGGGAATCGCTGCCGAGCCATTGGCGTTTGGCCGACGGTCAGGGCCGCTGGGTCGACGACGACATCTTGGAAGTCACCGGCGACGGCACGGATTC
Organism: uncultured Planctomycetaceae bacterium; assembly: GCA_963776055.1. Lineage (GTDB taxonomy): Bacteria > Planctomycetota > Planctomycetia > Pirellulales > Pirellulaceae > CAVZLD01. Next base: position 467,500 of record CAVZLD010000005.1, read on the forward strand.
CGGCTACTGGCGGTGCGACTATCCATTCGTTCCCGGTGCGCTGTACCGGTTTGAAGCACGAGGCCGTGGAACACCCACCGGCGGCTCGGCCGTCCTGGGCCCGGTGTTCGCCAATCGAGACTACCGTACCCCCTCGCATGATTGGACCTGGGTCGGCCACATCTTTCGCACCCCAGACCAACTTGCCGAATCCTACTTGCGATTGGGACACTGGCGGGCTGCGGGGACCATTCAGTATGACGCGGTGCGGCTGCAACGCGTCGAGCCCATTCACCTGCGATGGGGTGAGGCAGGTTTGATCGAACTGGGAGAAGGCGAACAGATCCGAGCAGGCCGCTATGAATTCTCAGGAATGTTCCAGCATGAGAGCAGCAACTATCATCGACCGCTCCAAAGTGCCACCGCGTCTTTCAACAGCGACCGTTGGGTCCTGGGAACGGGACAACAGATCACCTATCGGTTCCGCGTTTCGCAAGCCTCGTTTCGTGACGCACATCTGTCATTTCACGTCAATTACTTTGTTCGGGGCGGTTGCTCCGCTCAAGTCCGTTCCGACAATTCGGACTGGCTGGATTTGGCGACGCAAACGAGAATTGGCACCAGCGACGTCGACCTACCGGCGGACCTCTTTCCCACCGAGTCGCTCTGGTTGCGACTGAAGGCGCTGGCGGAAGATACGTCGCTGCAAGTGAATCGCATCGCATTTTCCGGCGGACTGGACCAGGCTCCCGCCGATGCCGTCGGCCGTACGCTGTTCGCCAATGTCGATCAAGGGAGAAGCCCCTTGCAGGTGACCCAGATGGCGCTGGTATCCGATGGCTCGTCGGAAGCGAGGCCGTCGCAGCTGGAGGTGGAGTTCCAGAACCCGACGAACGAGATGGTGAAGGCCATCGTACAGTCGCACGTCGTGCCATCCTCCCAGATCGCTCAGCGAGATACGGTGGAAGTGCCGCCCAACGCAGCGATACAGGTAACTCGATCGTTGACCGCCGAGGCTCCCGGAGACCATCAGCTGCGGCTGGAGGTGACCTCGGCCGGCGACAGATCCGACTCCAGTAAATGGACAATCCCCTTTGAGCTACCGGACTTCTATCGAACGGATTATGGCGCCATGCTTCCGTGTGACGATGTCAGCGGACTCAAGGTCTGGTGGTGTCCGGCCACGCATAAGGTTCCACAACAACGCGCTGTTCCCGTGCGGGAATCCGCAGCGGCGAAACTATCCGCCGCGAAGAACGACTTCGAAGCGGTGCAGATCGTGCTGCATGCGGAGCGAGATCTGCAAGACTTGAGGGTGCAGGTCAGCGATCTTGTGGGTCCCCACGGCGCTCGGCTTCCGGCCGATCAAGTGTCGATCCTTCGCGTCGCCTATCACATGGTCCGCCATCCAACCGATCGCACGGGCGTCGTGGACCTCTGGCCCGATGCGCTCCCACCCCTGACGAGCCCCCTGGACTTGGCAGCCGGCCGCAACCAACCGTTGTGGGTGCTGGTCCACGTTCCGTCGGATACGATTGCCGGCGACTATCGCGGCCAAATAGAATTGCGAAATCGGGAAGTCACTCTTGCGATTCCGATCGAGCTGCACGTTTGGGATTTTGCGCTGCCCCAAACAAATCATCTCGAAACTGCGTTCGGGTTGTCTCTAGGCAACATCGTCCGGTACCACGGACTGCAGACGGAGACGCAGAAGCGACAGGTCTGGGATCAGTACCTGCAGTGTTTCGCGGATCACCGCATCAGTCCCTACGACCCCGTGCCGCTTGACCCGATTCGCGTCGAGTTTCGCAGCGATACAAATCCTCCGCGGGCCGACGTTGACTTCTCCGCCTTCGAACCTGCCTTCCGGCGCATGTTGAGAAATTCCACTTCACCGGCTATCGATTACCGATTCAGGGGATGGGCGGAGGTACCTTTCACGCACGCAAGGAACCGCGAATCGGCCAATTCGGCGTTGAAACACCGGAGTATCAGGCGATGTTCGCCAGCTATGCGGGTCAACTGGAGCGTTTCTTTCGCGATCATGGATGGCTGGATCGGCCATACGTTTACTGGTTTGATGAACCGGACCCGAAGGACTACGCATTTGTCGCCGACGGTTTCGCCCGATTGCAGCGGACGGCGCCCGAGCTACGGCGGATGTTGACGGAAGAACCTGGTAATGAACGCCTGGCGCCGTTGGTTGACATCTGGTGTCCCGTGACACCGAATTATGACGCCGCGAAAGCCGAGCCTCGAAAGCGCGACCGGCGATCGATTCTGGTGGTACGTGTGCACCGGTCCCAAGGCACCCTTTTGCACCCTGTTCATCGATCATCCGGCCACCGAATTGCGCATCTGGCTCTGGCAGACTTGGCAACGAGATCTCCAAGGCATTCTCGTCTGGCAGAGCAACTACTGGACATCCGAGGCCGCTTTTCCCGAGCAACCGCAGAGACCCCTACGACGATCCGATGGGCTATGTCAGCGGTTACTCGACCGCGCCAGGCGTCAGAAACTTCTGGGGAAACGGGGACGGCCGTTTTGTCTATCCGCCGGAAGCGCGCCGCCGTGCCCGGCCGATCCGGACCCGACCCGGTGCTGCAACCGCCGGTCAGCAGTCTTCGATTCGAAATGCTGCGCGAAGGCATCGAAGACTATGAGATGTTGTACTTGCTACGCTCTCTGCTGCGGGAAAGCAACATGCGTCTTTCCCGCGAGCAGCTGGAGCACTACGAGCACCTGTTGCTCGTCCCGGAAACGATTACGCGCGACATGACCTCTTTCACCACCGATCCCCACCCCATCTATCAACGCCGCGCGGAAATCGCTATCGCCATCGAGCAACTGCAGCAGCTTCGTGTCACCCCGTAAGAAACCGTTTCACAACCACTCGTGATAAGTGATAAGTGATAAGTGATAAGTGATAAGTGATAAGTGATAAGTGATAAGTGGGAAGTGGGACAGTCTTCCAGACTGTCCCGTACCACGGTCTTCCTAGACCGTGTATTCCAGCAATCCAGACCATGATCCGGGCTATGGACCCATCCTTGCGGCCCAAACCGAATCGAGACTCCGCAACACGGGGGCAACCGAGAGCCGCTTGGATGGTGAACCCTTCAGCCTGGAAGGCTGAGGAACTGGACAGTCGGGAAGACGGTGCTACGGTTCTCGCTCTTGCTCTTCACTTTCCAATGATCCATCTCTTTCGATCCCGACTTTTTCGCATTCCGACCGATTCCCAATTTCCGGTCCGGCTTTGGTCTTACGAGCGGGGCGCCGGTTCTGCCTGAGGCGTCACACGCTCCAGATTGGGTGGAATGTCGGCGTCGACGCGCCCCAGAGCCCAGGACAGGCCTCCGAGCAGGATCTGCCGGTAGGTGGAGTTCGTCCAGACATCTTCTCGATGTCCCATCGACGTAAAGAACACCCGGCCTTCACCGTGCTTTCGCGCCCAAGTCGCGGGGAACGGGGGTCGTTGATACATGTCGCCCACCATCCCTTCGGTTTCTTGAACCAGAATCACGTGCAGATCCGCGGTGAAGTTTTTCAGCGCGTACCATTCGTCCAACAGGCGAAATGACTCGCCCGTTCCGGGGAATTCCGGTGCCACGACGCGCATCGTTCCGAGCTGCTGTTCGCCGTGCGAGATGAACTCAGCACCAATCATTTCCAGATAGGGATCATCGACTGCATCCGGTCCCCAGTAGCAGGACGAGTGCAGCGCGACGAAGGGTGTTCCCGCCGCCACAGCATCCAACAGCCGCTTTCGGCCGTCGACTGTCATCGGCGGTGTTTCACGCATACTCGGTTCGAACAGGTTTCCGCAGGTATAGAAGACGATGGCGGAGTAATCATCGAGCGGCTCGTCGAACACGCGCCCATCTTTGGAGCACTCGACATCGAATCCAGCTTCCTTACCCCATTGAGTGAGGATTTTTCCCGAGAAGCTTTGCCCATCCGCGGCTCGGACTAATCACGGAATGTTCATACCCCACGCTCCGCGTAAAGTAGAGCAGTTTCGGCCGCCGCGTTTCGGCGGCTGCGGCCCAGCCCCAGGGGAAGGAGGTAAGTCCCATCACGGCCGCGGATCCGGCCGCCAGTATTTCTCGGCGCTGCATCTTCCTCGATTCCATCTCCCAACCTCCCAGGCAAAGTGGACGAATCGTCAGACGACCTCTCGCGGCAAGGAACCGGTTGCGCGACGTGCGGCCTGGATCAGACGTCCAGGTTGCGGACGTCCAAGCGCATGTTTCTCGATGAATTCCCGGCGGGGTTCGACTTTGTCTCCCATCAACACGCGGAACATCTCATCGGCAGCGCCAGCATCCTGCATGGTCACCTGCAGCAGCGTGCGGTTTTGCGGATCAAGCGTTGTCTCCCGCAGTTCTTCCGCGTTCATTTCCCCGAGGCCTTTAAAGCGCGTAATCTGCAAGCCTTTTTCTCCCGCGGCACGCACCGCCGGCAGCGAGATCGCGCAGATCTTCCAGCGGAATGTGTTTTCGCCGCGACGCAAGACGTAGCGTGGTGTCTTCGATGCCCGGTTCGGTCTTGGGGAATCAGCGCCTGCGCATCGAATCCGATGCCGGGCCAGATCCTGCAGGCTCGAGTTGATCGTCCGCACCTCGTGGAATTCCGTGATCTGTACTTGGTCTCGCGACTCCTGCGGTCTTCGACGGCGGATTCTCCGTTCTCCTGCGCTCTCGCGATCCCGGATTGTGACTTCTTGTCCGATTTCGTGTTCCCGTGCCGAGAGCAACTCATCGAGTTGTCTGCGGCAATGAACCCATTTGTGTTGTCGGCCGAGCAGCACATGATAGACCGGCATTTTCCGGTTTCCGGATCAATGCGTTCCGCGTGGATCCTTCAGCGAGATGCCACGTCGTTCCAGCACCAGCAGGGCATCTTCCATGCCGGCGAGGATCGCGGCAGAGTTGTGCCATCTGTTCGAGCCTTCGAAGTGCCGACCATCGCCAATATCGAGAACCGAATCACCCAGAGCCTTTCTCCAGCAACTGGCTCTTCATTTCCTCTTCCGATTGCACGTAATAGACTTTTGTTCTTCTGCTTCACTCGAAAGAGTGGTGGCTGCGCGACGTACACGTGCCCTTTGGACACAAGTTCGTACATTTGGCGATAGAAAAAGCACAGCAGCAGGGTTCGAATGTGCGAACCGTCCACATCCGCGTCCGTCATGATGATGATCTTGTTGTAGCGGCGTCGCGAAATGTCTTGTTCGGCACCGATCCCGGCTCCCACGGCCTGAATGATGCTGCGCACTTCCTCGTTGGCCAATACTTTGTCTTCGCGCGATTTGTACGCGTTGATGATCTTACCTCGCAGCGGCAGAATCGCCTGGTATTCGCCGGAGTCGCCCCCCTTCGGCACTTCCGCCCGCCGAATCTCCTTCGACCAGGTACAATTCGCACTTTTCCATGTCCTTACTGATGCAATCCCGCAGTTTGCCGGGCAATCCCCCGCCGGTCAAAGCCCCCTTTCCGTTCTCGCAGTAAAGCCTTCGCTTTCCGCGCCGCCTCCCGCGGCTTCAGCCGCCAGGATTCCCTTGCGAACGATGGTCTTCGCCGACTTGGGGGTCTCTTCCAAGTAACCGGTCAAGAACTCGCCGACCGCCGAATTCACGATGCCCTCGACTTCGCCATTGCCCAGTTTCGTCTTCGTCTGTCCCTCGAATTGGGGAAAAGGAACACGCATCGAGATCACGGCGGTCAACCCCTCGCGAAAGTCGTCTCCGGTTGGCGTGACGTCCTTGAAGAGACCCTTCCTTGCGGCCGTAATTGTTCAGTGACCGCGTCAAGGCTGCTCGAAAACCGGACACGTGCGTGCCGCCTTCGTGCGTGTGAATATTGTTCACATAGGTGTGAATGTTCTCGGTGTACTCCCCCGAATACTGCAGGGCGATCTCGTAGCCGACTCCGTCAGTCTCGCCTTCCATGAAGATCACATCGGGATGCAGAGCTTCGCTCGCTCGGTTCAGATACTCCACAAACTCGACAATTCCCCGTTCGTAGCAGAATTCTTCGCCCTGGTCGTTTCGTTCATCGCGGAACACGGATTCGGACGCCACGATTCAGGAATGCCAACTCCTGGAGGCGTTTCTGCAGTAAGTCGTAGACGAAACCGAGTGGCCTGGAAGATCTGGCCATCGGGCTTGAACGTCGTCGCGCGTTCCAAGTTTGGTCGTCGCCACCAATCCGGTTGATCGGGCCGAGTGGGACGCCTCGCTGAAATTCTTGCTGATAGACATGGCCGTCACGATAGACTTCGACTTCACACCATTCGGAAAGAAAATTGACAACGGTGACACCGACGCCATGCAAGCCTCCGGACGTTTGGTAGGCCCCTTTCTCGAACTTTCCACCAAATTTGAGGACCGTCATCACGCCTTCCAGCGTCGACACTTCGCGTCCCAGTTCTTCCGACAATTGCTCATGTCGGTCGACCGGGATTCCTCGTCCGTCATCCTCGACCGTCACGGAGCCGTCGTTGTTGATGGTGACACCTACTCGCTTCGCAAAGCCACCCATGGCTTCATCGATCGAATTATCCACGACCTCATACACCAAGTGATGCAGGCCCCGGGAGGTCGTGTCACCGATATACATCGCAGGTCGTTCCCGCACATGCTCTAAATCGGACAGGTGCTGCAGATCCTCGGATGTGTAGTCGGAACTGCTCAAAGGGGAATCCCCTTCGGGCGGCTCGGGATGGTTCTGGTCTTGTTCTTGGTCGCTCATAGCTTTCCTGTATTCCTGAACCGATGTTCTTGTCACAGTCACCAAGTGACCGTCAATCAGTCGGTGGGACCTACGACAAATCGCAGATCTCGAATCTTCTGGTCGGGCAGTTTCTCACTCATCGCACGCAGGAGTTGTCGCTTTTGAAAGGTCAATTCCTGGACGGCCGCTGAACTGTTGACCGTGATTTGCAGTACTCCGCGCTTGGAGTCTTCCAGGGCGACTCACCGACGCCAACTTTCCGGCCGCTTCCCGCCAGACCTCGTCGAAATCATCGGCACTGATGAGTTGAGCGTATCCGCGCCGAGCCATCAGTTGAGGCAAGATTTCACTCAAAGGTTGCGGCGCACGACGCGGGGGTCGTTCCGTCTGTTGACGACGAGATGATCTGGACGCTTTCCTCATCGACATGCCTTCTGGCGTGCGGGGTACACTCGCCCACCACGGAATTCACCGCCCATGGTTTTCATCGCGAGCGGATTATCTCGCAACTCGAACGGCGTCATTCGGCCGATCCTGCTCCCGCTTGTTCCCTCTTTCGATCCGCGCCAATGGCATGACGACGCATTCATAGCCATCATCCGTTTTCCACAGCGCCGCACTATCCCCGTCCACGATGTCCAGCTGGAAAGTGTGTTCCGGGTCCAGCACTCGCAAAAAGTCCGAAACGTAGCGGTGATCCAGACTCAGCGTGATCGATTTTCCCTCGTACGGAATCGGCAACTCCACACGGGATTCACCGACATCCGCTGTTACGCCGGTCAACACGAGACTGCCTTCGCCCAAAGTAAAATCAATTCCACGGCTCTCGCCTTTCGATACGATGGCTGCTTGGCGCAACGCGGCGTGCAAAGGCCCCGCGGTCATGTCGATCTGGATCGAATCCGGTCGATCCGGCACCACGTCTCGCCACCGTGGAAACCGCCCTTCTACAAGTCGCGTGACGATCGTGACCGATGGGGTGTGAACGAGGATATCGTTTCCTCGCGAGACAAGCTGGACGTCTCCATCACCGGCCGACAAGGCGCGTTCAATCAACTGCATCGAACGGGCTGGTACGATGGTCATCGTATCACCGGCCGTAGGTTCGCCCACGGTTTGCGCGGGGCCTTCCATCTTGGCCAGTCGCCGACCATCCGTCGCCACCGCGATAATGCTCTCCGGATGCATTTCCAACAACACGCCTCCCAACGCATAACGCGTGCTTTCCGTGTCGGTGGCAAATAGCGTCCGCCGAATCAGTTCCTTCATCAAAGGAATCGCCACCGTGTAATAGCTTTCCATGTCGAATTGCGCGATATGCGGAAATTCCATGGGATCGCTGGACGGCAAACGAAACCGACTGCGCTGCCCCAAAACCGTGACCGCTTGACCATCCGTTTCGAGATGAAGTGTCTCGTCGGTTGACTCCCGCAAAATGGATCCGAATTGGAGTACGGAAAGCAGTGCACTACCGGGGACTTCCGTCGTAAGACCTCCCACGTCGACGCGGATTCCCACCTCCATATCGGTTGCCATTAGGGTGCCTACTTCCCCTTGAGCTTCCAACTTGACGCTCTGAAGAATCGGCTTCGGACTGCGGCTGGGAACCACCATCGCCGCTGTTTGAAAAGCCGCCAGCAACTGTTCGCGGTTGCATTGGATTTTCATGATTTCCCTAATAGATTTCTTGAATTCTCAGTAGTAGTAGGAATAGATGCCGGTCGTTTGTCGATCGTTCATTCGGTCGATATCGGAAAGGATGGAAAATGCCGAGAAATCAGCCATTCCACCTTTGTTTTTGCCTGGGGAAAACCTGTCAGTGTCCTGTTCCCGAATGTCGCTATCAGCTGAAAGCATTGTCGTTAACCAACGTGAAGTTGGGGAGCCGACAATCCCCAACGGATCAATCGCCAGCGGGAGACATTCGATCAACACGTTATCCACACTCATCCCCAGCAGGTGACCGATCGGATCCTGCCGCCGCAGCGTTCGACGTTGACAGGGTACGATTGGAACCCAAGCGTTGCCGCAACTGCTGGATGGCGCTTCGGATCGAAGGATCGGAGTGTCGCGCCAATTCCATTTTTCGACAAGCATGCATCACTGTCGTGTGGTCGCGGCGACCGAAGCGATCACCAATCTTCTGAAAACTTTCGCCCGTTAACTCGCGGATCAAGAACATCGCGAGGCTACGGGCTAAGACATCCATTTTCCGCCGCGAGCTTCCGGTCAGCTTTCGGACCGATAGGCCAAAATGCTTGGCGGTCATGCGGATGATCAACTTGGGTTCCACCTCCAGATGGGGAGTATCCACCAGTAGGTCCTGCAACTGGCTGGCTGCAATTTCGATGTTCGTCGTGCTGGGATCGTGCGGATGGATCACCCCCAGACGATGCAGGACGCCCATTAACTGCACAACCGTTAAAGATTGCTGGTCCGCCAGCAACTGTTCCGCTTCGCTGGAGAGCAAAATCGATCGCTGACGTGCCAGTCGCCGGATGATTTCTCGCCGAGTCCTGGCAGCGGGCGAATGCAGGGGCACAATCAGACCGGCGGACAAGCGACTGATCAGCCGGGGCAGCAGGTTCAGCATCGACAACGGCTGCTGGGCCGTGACGACTGTTGGCCGTTCTGCGCGGACGCGGTGGTCGACGATCATCGCCAATTGCTGCTGGGCGGACGCCTTGGATTCGAGTGCATCGATGCCGTCTAGCAGCACCAAACCGGCTCGCTGATGTCGCTGCTGAAACCGGCTTACATCATCCAACTTGACGGCCGCCGCGTAGCCTCGCGCGAAGTCCGTGGCCTCAGATAGCAGCACCAGGTCGTCCGGTTGCTGGCGAGACCAGGTAGCCGCCAAGGCGTGGAGCAGTTGTGATTTTCCGCATCCGGTCGGTCCGAACAATACCAACGGATGGCAGCGGAAATCGAGCGTTTCCGGGCTCGATTCCAATCCGCCGATTCCTTGACGCAGTAATCGATTTTCGGGTCCCAGTAGAAACTCGCGCAGGACGGCAGGCGAATCGGTGCGAGCACCGAAACGACGACGCGCCGAACCAGGTGGCGGCTCGATCGACAACGTGGCAATTCCCGAGATCACCCTGCCTCCGTGAAGGATCGTCCGCTACTTGCGGACAGTAGACCGATCGAACAACTCAACCAAAATTTTGCCACGTTTCCCGGTCCATCGAATTCCCGGTTGCCCCGTGGACGGGGACCGTGCGGGTGCGCGAATAGAAGGGACGTGATGACAGAGCCACTCCCTCTTCGTACCGTCTGGCGATTATATCGCTTTGGGCCGACTTTCGCGACGGGAGGAGACCGATTTCGCGGCCGAATTCCTCTGGCGTAAGTATTGGACAGTGTTCAGGATACGGCCCGCGGCCTGCTCCATGTCTCCGGTCGTCGTCGTTGCTCCCAAACCGAACCGGATCGCACTCTCCATTCGCGCTGCACCGAGATGCATGGCCCGCAGGACGTGGGATCGGTCGCTGGCCCCACTGGCACAGGCCGAACCGGTGGAACAGTAGATCCCCGCCAAATCCAGAGCCATCCATAAGGCCTGCCGATCCAGGCCCAAGAAGGAGACATTTGAGGTGTGAGGCAAACGTGGTTCCTGGCCGTTGATGACCACCTCGGGGTCCTGTTCTCTCAGTTTTTGCTCCAATGCGTCACGACCGGAGCGCATCCGATCAGCCCGCTCGGCCGCCTCCTGTTCCCACCGCTGCAAAGCGACTTGCATGCCCACGGCCAGTGCCACCGGCTCCGTGCCAGGTCGCAGGCCCATCTGCTGCGGACCGCCGAAGAGGATCGGTTGCAGTCGAATACCGTTCCGCAACAACACCGCGCCAATTCCCGCCGGCCCGTGAAATTTGTGCGCGGCGATCGTGACCGCGTCGACGTCCAGCCGGCGAAAATCGACCGGGATCTTTCCCGCGGCCTGGACCGCGTCCGAATGGATTCGGCGCCAGCGTCGCGACAGATTTTCGCCGCCTCCTGGATCGGTTGCAGCACCCCCGTTTCGTGATTGGCCAACATGATGCTCACCAAACACGGTGCCGGACCGGGCTCCCGCAGCAATTCGGCCAAATGATCCAGATCGATCTGCCCGGTCTGGCCGACGCGCAACATCTCGACCTGCCATCCCTGCTGCTGCAACGACTGCGCCGTCGCCAGCGTACTGGAGTGTTCGATCGTCGAGACAATGAACCGACCGGGGGAATCCCCCGCCAGACCGCGGATCGCCAAGTTGTTGGACTCCGTACCACCGCTCGTGAAAACCACGACATCCGCGGTGCGGGAACCGATCTCCCCCCCCAGAATTCGGGCGATTTCCTGACGCGCTTCCTCAATCCGTTGCTGTGCCATCCGTCCCGCCGCGTGCGGGCTGGCAGGATTCGCGGGCCCAGCCTGGTAACAGTCGACCATCGCCGACACCACGGCGGGGTCGATTGGCGTTGTCGCATTATGATCGAGATAGATCGGTTCCATCGGCCGAGCAGTTCCTCTTCTAGTTCCCTCTGTCAGGGGTATTCTTTCGCTGCCGCTGACAACTCGGCGCGTGAAGCCGCCGGATCCGCCGTCGCCGCGGTCCCGCGTTTGCGCAGCCGCTCGAAAGCGTTGGGCGTTAGCGGATTGGCCGATTGCGGCATAGTCTTGCGCCAATTCCCCGTACTGCTGGGCGAGCTCACCGTCGATTTGGGCGGATAAGGTGGCCGGGTCTTTCGCCTGAGCGGCCAGTTCGAACAGCGCCGGCAGAACGAAATACGCTTGCAAATCGGCTGCTTCTTGCACCGCCGACCACAGTGGTCTTGCCAGTTCCGGATGGGCTTTTGTCCATTCCAGCCACCACAGATCGCGTTGGTCGTCTTGCTGGTCGAGGTAGCGGCACAAAACGATGGCCTGTCCCTTGCCCGGCCGCAAGGTCAGGGCGGCCGAGACGTTCACCGGGTCCCACCGTTGGCTTACCGGTGCCACTTGGATCAGCTTCTTCCGCCGAAGGTATCGCTCCAGGTCATTGCTGATATCGGTCCGCGCAACCGGGGAAAACTGTACCTCAAGCCAAGGGATCTGGTAAAACCGATATCGCCTTCGCTCGAATCGGTCCGGCGAAAACTCGGACCCCACCACTTGGCCGAAAAACAGTTCGAAAAGCAGCAGGCCACCGACCACCGCCATCAGCGTCAGACTCAACTGCAGCAGACGCTGTATCGGCGGTCGGTCAAAGGGAAGCAGATGGGAGCGGGCCATGATTCGCATTGCAGTCCGAGGAGGAAGGACGACAGAACCATTATCGACGCGTCTGAGCGACTGACAACTGATACGGGAGAGCGCGATTGGGCGCTGACCGGCGGCGCGGTATGATCCGACTTGCCCAGCGGGATCCGAGATGTGGGCGAAGAAAACCCCGGCAGATGGACGGTAGCGCCGTCCACAAGAGCACGACGACCGAGGAGAGTCCGGCCACCGAAGCGATCCGCGCAAAGTTTTCGGAACCGTCGCTGATTGCGCCGGCGAAGAACAAGCGATCGATGTGCGACGTGCCATAAGTCATGAGTGAAGCGAGCCGACACACCCTGATTCTCTGCTTGCTGCTGGGATTACCCGTCCTGGCTGTCGGCGGTCCACGCCTTCCACGCTACGGGGGGGCGCGGTCGAACGATGCTCCCGCGTTGTCGAGGAACGTTGCCGAGCCGGCGGGCCAGGTCGCAGCGCCCGCCAACCCACTCGCGAAGAGTCGGCCGGAGGTTGCCCAGCAGCCCTGGTTTGATGCCGTCCGACGCCAGTTACAGGACCTGGGAGCCGTCTACATCCGCCTTGAACGTTGGGAAGGAATTTGCCCCGTTTACCAGTTTCGATGCGATCTGGAGCTGGGATCGGAGGAGACGAGTCGCACGTCCATCGAAGCATTCAGCGGATCGGCGCAAGTTGCCAGTGAGTACGTTTTGCTGGCCGCCCGCCAGTGGCGCTATCGGGTTTCCGATGGGAATCTTCAAGGGCCCGCCGCCACGACGCTTTCGGGGCGCCAACGTCCCGAAAGCTACTGACCGATCGGTAGAAATCGGTGCTCATCCCGCGAGGGCAAAGCTCATTTCAGGAAGGAAGTCGGATCGATGCGTTGGTCCTGTCCCATTCCGGCCGTTTGCCTGCGCAGTGTTGCCGCCCGGTACGCCGGTCCGCGAGCGATTCCGCTGGCCAGCCGAACCGTCGCCGTGCCGCCCGGCCATCCGTCCACCCCGCTGGGCACCTCGGTCGAGCAAGAGGATGGCCCCAACGGCAGCCCGGCAAAACGGACTCGACTGGAAGCGATTCTGTTCCTCGCCCGCGAGCCGCTATCGAGCCGTAAACTGAGTCTGTATGCCAACTTGGCGGACGGTACGGAAGCCCGTACACTGGTGCGTCTACTGAACAGAGAATTGGATGAAGCGGGGCGTTCGTTTCGCGTGCAGGAAGTCGCAGGCGGGTTTCTGCTCGCAACGCGACCAAAGTTCGCACGTTGGCTCCGCCGATTAGACCATGTCCCCTCAGAAGAACGTCTATCTGCCCCTTCCATGGAGACCCTCGCCGTGGTCGCGTATCGCCAGCCGGTCATGCGGGCCGAAATCGAAGCTATTCGCGGAGTCAGTTGCGGAGAGATCCTCAGCCAACTTCTGAACCGCGATCTGGTGCGAGTCGGTGGCCGCAGTGATGAACTGGGTCGACCTTATCTGTACAATACGACGAAATGCTTTCTGCGAATGTTTGGGCTGAAGAGCCTAGAGGACCTGCCTCGAGCCGACCTGTATTGCTCGCTCAGTAAACCGCAACAAAATCGTGCTCCTGCGTCGATCGCGCAGGTTGAATCTGAATCATCTGCAACAGAATTACACTCGCAGGAGGACTCTGACGTGAGCGCCTTGGTGGAACGAGAGATGCGGTCATACCCACAGGAAGCCAGCCGATCCGCGAAGGAGCAGGATCCGATGGACCCGCGCCACGTCCGGATGGAAGACGACGACTTCGAAGATGATGACTGCGAGGACGACGATTACGAAGACGAACTCGAGGAAGACGAAGAACTCGAGGAAGAGGAAGAGCTCGAGGAAGATCCGGAAGGCGACGAGGAAGATCGAAGAGCTGAGAGGATGACGACGAAGAATATGACGAGGAATATGAAGACGAAGAAGAACTAGACGACGACGTGGAAGAAGATGATCTGGACGCAGATGATGCCGACGACGATGCCGACGACGATGCCGACGAACGATGCCGACGAACTCGACGACGACGAACTGAACAAGACGACGACGAATACGAGGACGACGAGGAGGAGGAAGATCTCGACGACGACGAACTGGAAGAAGATGAGTGGGAAGAAGTCGAAGAGGATGAAGACGACGACGAGGATGGGGACTGGGAAGACGATGAAGACTGGGAAGATGATGATGAGTGGGAGGAAGAGGAAGAGGAAGAAGAAGAAGAAGAACTCGAGTGATCGGGAGTCGCGGTTACTTTCGGGCTCGTGCGGTAGCGTCTCGTTGCTCTTGCTGCCCGGAAGAAATGTCGTCACGAACGCGACATGACCCTGTCCGTGCGACACGCACTAGTCGGCCGGTTCTTCGGCGATCACGATCCAGCCCGTGTCGGCGATTTCGGCGGGTCGTCCCGCAATGATCACCGGTTCCATCGCGGCCAAATGACGCTTCCGATCCACGGGATCGAGGAACTCTTCGAGGATGTTGGATTTCGCTTCGCCGTACAGTCGATCGTTTCGATTCCGATCGTGACCCAACTCAAACGCCTCGGAGAGAATTGCGGGGTGGAGCCGCGGCAAGAGACTTTCTCTGCCGCGTTTCGTCAGCTTCTCGTGATGCAGGACCAACCCGCGCTTTCCTTCCAGTTGATCAACGCGCGTGTCGGCCAGTACGCGCTCGACGACCGATCGCGAATTCGCCCAGCTCGACGCACATCCCCAGGATACCGATTCTCTTCCGATCCGGCAGTTCAACCGGATCGCTCCAAATCGGCACGGAGAAGGCCACCATCAAGGTGCCGGTGTTCGTGCTTTCGTAGACTGCCGACATATGGACGTAGTGATCGGGTAAAGGTCGGATTCCGCGGGTGTCTGCCGAACGGGGTTCCAGATCCTGTCCGCGACCGTGGAAGTAATCTCGGTGCGCGTAGTTCTTGCCAATACTCTCGGCCTCCGGTACGCGAGCCAGTTGCGTTCCCTCGATGCCGTTCAGGATCCAACTGGATGTCTTCACGGCGAACTGATTGGCGATGTATCGCTTCTCAAGCCAACTCTGCAGGTCGGACCAATCTTGGTTTTCCTCTTCCGCCAGAAGTTCGCGGTTGACACGTTGCATCAGATCCCGCAGTCGCGGCGAGGCCGCCTCGGCCTCGAGGATTCTCCACCGCAGGTCAATTTCCTGGGCGATCGACTTGGCCAGGAACAGTGCGGAAGAGCGGAGGTTTTCACGACGCGCGATCTCGGCCTGCTGTTGCGATGTCTCGGCGATCGTCCGCGCCTCGTATTCGCTGCGGGCGAGTTTGCCGAGCCAGAGAGCGGAGATTCCCGCGAGCAGAAAACTGCCGGCCAGGGCCAGTAGCGACACTTGTGCGGCGAGGCGATGTCGGCGAGCGAAACGCGCAGACTTTGCTCGTCACCGGTTCGACCATCGCACTGACAGGTTCATCGGCCAAATAACGCTCGACGTCCTCCGCGAGGGCGAGGGCGGTGGGGTAACGGCTGGACGGCTGCAGTGCCATCGCCTTGTTGCAGATCGCTTCCAGGGAAGCGGGCACGTCGCTGCGAAGGGCCGACGGCGAAGGAAGGCGTCCCTCGACAATCTTGGTCTTGATCTCGATCAGCGACTTCCCGGTCGCCGGTGGAGCACCGCAGAGGATCTTAAACAGTGTCGCGCCCAAGCTGTAAATATCACTCGCCGGCGTGGGCGCCAACTCCGATGCCTGCTCCGGACTCATGTAGGCGGGCGTTCCTGCGCCCAAGCTCGACGTGCTACCGGAACTCCCGGACCGCAGCATCAAGGTTTGCTCACCACTGACGCGGAACCTGTCGTCGCGAAGCACCGACGAGGCAAGTCCCCAGTCGACCACGATTGTCTCGCCGTAGCGGCCCAGCAGAATGTTCTCGGGTTTCACATCCCGATGAACGATACCCCGATTGTGCGCGTAGGCGATCGTCTTGCAGACCGACACGAAGCTTTGCAGCAGACGCCGGTGCTCGACACTGTGATGATCGCGCTCCTGCTGTTCCTGTTCGAAGTAGCGTCGAATGGCCTCGTCCAGCGTGATGCCGTCAATGAACCGCATCGCATAGAACAGTCGACCGTGGGAGTCCTCGCCGACGCCGTACAGCGGGATGACGCCGGGGTGTTCGAGCCGCCCGGTAACTTCGGCTTCAAGGACAAATCGTTGGCGCGAGGCGGGATCCTTGGACAGTTTCGCGTGGATAAACTTGACAGCCACCTTGCGATGCACCGCGCGGTCTTCTCCGACGAAGACGGCCCCCAGACCACCCTTGGCGTGGAATTCGAGCGGGGAGATATGGGACACGAGCGTCAACTGTTCGTCGTCGTTCGCTGGCGAATCCTCCTCCTGCATTCGAGCTTCCACGTCTTGAATAGCCGCGATCCGAGCTTGGACTTCTGCGGCCAGATCGGGATGGTCACGGCACAGCTGTTCCACGCCAAGCTGCTCGCCTCGTTCACGAGCATCTTCCCAACGGTCGAGGATTTCCTCGAGTATGCTTTCCGACGTCATGGAATCAGCGCTAGCTGGATGCTTGGAAGATCGATCAAATGCCCGGGACTTCCCCCTGCAGACGATCGTGCAAAGACAGCTTCGCAGCACGCCAGATCCGCTTCACCTGGCGTGAGGAAACGCCCAGCACTTGCGCCGCCTCCTCCTGTGTCAGACCGTGGTACCAGAGCAGATCGACGACTTCCCGTTCCCGCTCAGGCAGGTCTTGAACGGTTGCATGAAACTCCGCCCACTCTTGCATCTTTCGCGGATCCTCCGTCGTTTCCGCCCGGTCATAGAGCCTCGGCTGCGCCGAAGCTTCGTCGCCACCCTGCTTGCGCTGCGTGAAGTGATTCGCGCCTTGCCCCAACGGACCATGGTAGTGGCGACACATGTCGATCAATTCTCGACGGATTTGCAGCGCGGCCAAGCGATAGAAATGCCGCACATCCGTGACCTGCACGTCGTGCAATGCCTCGTAGAGCCGCAAGGATGCGTTTTGCAGAATGTCCTCCGTTTGCTCCCACCGGCCGACCCGCTGGTATTGTCGCTTCATCTTGCGAGTCATCGCCAGCAGCCGGGCGTAAGCATGATTGAGCAACTCGCCCCGAACAGCCGTCTCGCCATTTTGTAACTCCGCCACACAGCGCGCAATTCCAATCGTTGTGTCCGACATGAATCCTCCGAACAAGAGTCGACTCATTGGCGGAACGCATCCAGCCAGAAGACGTTGTCCTGTTGACCGCACCATTATGGGGCGGAAGAGGCAGCCTTTCTACCGTGAATTTTCGAGTCGAAACCGGACCAGTGCGTACGCTTGGGAGTTGGACTTCGGTTGGTGCGGCTCGAGCGGGAGGGTGGAGCATGGAACGCGGGCCGGGCGGATGACGCGGATGGACGTGGATCGCTGGGTGGTCGGTCAGGGGCGATCATGACCGGTGGCCGGCTGGCCGGGCGATCTTGCCCGTTTCTGACGAGTCTGGTAGATGGACCTTGCGGTCGTTCTGGAGCGCCGCCACAGACGGCGGCGCAGTCCGACTGTCCCCGTCACTTGCCCGTCGAACGATCTCTCACTCAGCCAGTTCTTGCGGTACTCGGAGACTCTTCCAGAGCGCCAATTCTGCGTGAAAGACACGATCCTGCACACGGGCACGGATGGATCCACCCAGCGCCTCGGCGATCTTGGCACACAGCGGAAGGCCGAGGCCACAATGCTCGCCTCCCTTGGTGCGAGCGGCATCCTGTTGCCAGAATCGTTCGAAGACCTTCTCGATATCCGTCGGGGAAAGCTCGCAGCCAGTATTACGGATTTCGAAGAAGACGGACTTCTCGTCGCTGGTGGCCTGGAGGATCACCGTGCCGCCCTGGTCTGCATGACGGACGGCGTTGTCGAAAAGGTTGCGAAGCACAAGACGAAGCAACTCGCGGTCCGTCACGATGTTGAACGATTCGTCATCGATCGGCCAGCGGACTTGAAGCCCTCGCTCCGTAGCACGCTCCTGAAAAGGCTGCCAACAATCGGCGGCAAAGCGGAGCAGGTCCAGTGGTTCGCTCTGCAGCGTCAATTGACCAGCATCGGCCCTTGCCAGCGTCAGGAGGTCCTCCACCAACGATTGCATATTGCGCGTCGCACCGAGGCATTTTTGGATGACGTCTCGATAGGCCGTCTCGTCGCGAGTTCGCGTGACACAGACCTCCAAAGCCGTCGATAAGCCAGCCAACGGCGTGCCGCAGTTCGTGGGCCACATCCGCCGTAAATGCCTTCTCCCGAGCAAACGCTTCGTCGAGCCGTTCCAGAAGCTCGTTCAGCCGATCGACGACCGGATCCAGTTCTTGGATCGAGCAGACCAGCCGCCCTTTGTTTGTGACGTTGGCCGGGTCGATTTCTGAGATTTGCCTCGCCAGCAAATCGACCGGCTTCAGCGCGTAATTGACGACCAAGGTGACCAGCAATACGGACAGCAACGCCGTCGCGACAGCGACCAATCCAAGCAAAGTCGCCAGACGCCAAAGTGTTTCGTTCAGATCCACCGTGTCGCGGGCAATGCTGATGGTAACAGGGGCCTGCGAGTTGGATAAAGCCGGCTCGCCGGAGGAAACGTCACCGCCGTGGTCCGCGCGCACGGGCGTCACAACGGTCACCTGCCGACCTGGACGTCCGTTCGGGAGTTCCGTGAAGCGGTAGCTGGCGATTTCCGTCGCCTTCGAGGCATCCAGAGAAAGACCGGCAAGCGATGCAGACCGCACCAGTACGGACCCATCGCTCGACCAGATCTGAAAGTACTCGGCCCGATCCCCCGGCTCGAATTCGGGCATCTGTGTCGCTTCTAGATCGAGTTCGAAACGACCTTCATCCCATTCAGCGACCGAGGCAATTCCCCTGGCTTTCGCGAGCAGCGCTTCGTCGAATTTCACCACGAGTGCGCCGCGAATCAGCGCGAATAGCAGCGATGCTGCGGCGATCAGGATCACAAACATCGCGGCAAGCATCGCCGCCAAGAGCCGGTTGCGTAAGGATCGCATCACCGCTCCTCGATCATCAGAACGTAGCCCTGGCCACGTTTGGTACGAATCAAGTGGGAGCCGAGTTTTTCGCGAAGCCGCTTGATGAACACATCCACGACATTGCTGGTCGTCAACGACTCGAATTCGTAGAGATGCTCCCAAACCTCCGTGCGCGTAACGATCTCCCCGGTCCGAAACGCAAGATACTCCAACAAGGCATACTCCCGAGGCGTAAGGTCGATCAGGACCCCTCGGCGCGTGACCTGCTGCCGAGTCGTATCCACCTCAATGTCTCCCAGTTGGATTGTGGGAGACTTCTGTTGATACCGTCGTCGAACGAGGGCTTGAACTCGAGCGAGCAGTTCCTGAAATGCGAAGGGTTTGACGAGATAATCATCCGCACCCAGGTTCAGGCCCATGACACGGTCTTCCACCGTATCTCTCGCGGTCAGGATCAGGACATGCGTGTCTTTCTGTTTCTCTCGCAAGGATGACAATAGCGTCAGTCCATCGATCCCCGGCAACATCAGGTCCAGTACGATCACATCGTAGTCGCCGGTTTCCGCCAACCACAGCCCATCCTGGCTGTCGGCCGCCACATCGACAGAGAAACCCGCTTCCCGAAGTCCTTGCAACAGCGAATCGCGAAGCAGTTCATTGTCTTCCACCACCAGCACACGCATGTACTCGCCCCATGGAATCACACGGGGCCGGTTTGCCTCGGCCCCACGTGAACACCCTACTTTGAGGACCGAGCGCGATTCTGGAGGCGCTCAGTGCAGGTTTCTCACGTCGTCAAAATCGCCGACCAACGGTCGCCTCGATCTTGGCCAGAGACGGAGCCTCGGGAAGGTCGGCCTGGAAGGCCAACCAACGGGACGGACTGGAAGTCCATCCCACCGGAAGTCCATCCCACCGGAAGTCCATAGACCCTCGCACAGCGATCCTGTGGGACAGGTTTTCCTGTGGGACAGGCTTCCAGCCTGTCCCGTACCGCGGGCTTCCAGCCCGCCCACTGCCAATCGCTCCGTGCACGCCTCCAACCTCGTCACAACCGTCGACCAACCGTCTCCTCGGTTTTGGCCAGAGACGAAATGCCGGAAGGTCGGCCTGGAAGGCCAACCAACGGGACGGACTGGAAGTCCATCCCACCGAGGAGCCTCGCACAGCAGGCGGAATCAGTCATCCTCGTCGTCATCCTCGTCATCACCATCGTCTTCATCACCGTCGTCTTCATCACCGTCGTCTTCATCACCGTCGTCTTCATCACCGTCGTCTTCATCACCGTCGTCATCATCGGCGTCGTCGTCATCGGCGTCGTCCGATTCATCTTCATCCTCGTCGTCGCCTACTTTCTGATCCTCGTCATCACCTTCATCCTCGTCGGCGTCGTCTTCGAGCATTTTGCACAGAAGCGTACCGTCGGCGGCAATATCAATCTCGTAAGCCTTGCCATCGAACGTGACTTCGGCCTCATAGACAACCTTGTCGCCCTCGCGTTCTTTTTCGATCTCCTCGACTTCCCCGCCGCGGGATTCCCTTCTCAGCGTCCGTCGGACCACCCTTGGAAGTTCGGACATCTGAACCGGCGTGATTGCCTCGTCTTCGTCACTCTCGGCTTCGTCCGATTCGTCCTCCTTGGCATCGCTTTCCAGGAGTTTGGCGAGCAGTGTTCCATCTTCACGAATGACAACATCGTATTCTCGGTCGCCAAGCCAGACTTCCGATTCATAGATCCCCACGCCGTCAACTTGTCTCACGTCCACGTCGACGATCTTGCCTTTTCTTACTTCACGTTTCAGCGTCTTTTGAACTGCCCTCGGGCACTCCGACACACTGACTTTCTGCTCCTTGTTTTCGTCGGCTCGCACCACCGCAACTTGGAAACCTAACACCAGTACGCTCAGACCAATCACGAATCGCATGACTCTCTCCTCCCTCGATAAAATGCCTCGCATCACTTGGCAAACCGGTTCACCAGTGCCACGTGGATCATACCGTTAGAACATGAACCCACGATGAATGGGAGGTGGTTTTCGCCCGGGTCAAGAACAGGGGGCTGGCTTCCAACGGACGCAGCTTCTTTGGAAGTACGCGTCCATTTCGCAGTCTGCCCCGCTTGTCCCACAGAACCGCGGTGCGACGCTCTCCCCCACCAGGCGACCGCTGTACGAGGGTCTCTGACCTCGCACTCGATGAGCCCGGAGATCGATGCGCTTCACGCATCTCAGGTCGGATTGTTGCCAAGACGTTGACCCAACGGGCCATGGTAGTGGCAACACATGCCGATCAGTTCTCGACCGATTTGCGGCGCCGCCAAACGATAGAAATGCCGGACATCGCCAGATTCCCACCAGGGTGCGGGGAGACAGCTGCGCGAAGGGGGGGTGCAGACGGTCGATCTTGCCCGGATTGGACGACTCTGGTAGAGGGACGATTCGACCGGTCAGGTAGTCTACAGCAGACGATCGTGCGATCCTTGCTGCTGAAGCAGATGATTGAGGGAAACGCATTGCCTACGAACAGTAATAGCGTCCAAATACGAATGCTGAGCGGCCATTGGGGGCCAGCGATGGGGCAGGATGTCTCGCGGTCTCTTGCGCGCATTTTGCGGCGCATTGGCCATGTGGGTCGTCGGCATCTCTGCCATTTCCGCAGAAACCGACGTCCCCTTGCGGCTGCTGCCTCCTTTGGCCACCGATCCGTCGGCCGAGACCAGTGTCGACGAGATCCTGGACACTCCTCCGCCGACGGCCGACGAGATCCTGGTGGCACCTCTGCCGACGGCCGACTTGATCCCGGGATGGATCCAGCCCACGAACTGGTTCACTTCGCCGGTGTGGGATTTCGGTATGGAGTTGGGCGTCAACGGCTCGGAAGGGAATGCGCAATCCTTCAGTCTTTTGGCGTCGACCAACCTGCAGCGAAAGACGGAAGGCAACACGTTGGACATCGGGTTGACGTACGGCAAGACGGAAGCCAACGGTGCCGAAACGCAGAACTATGCGATGTTCAACTCGCGCTGGGACTGGAATATTTCTCCGCGCTGGTTTTTGTACAACAAGGATGTCTTCGAGTACGACGAGTTCAAGGCTTTCGACCTACGTTTGGTGTTTAGTGGCGGCTTGGGTTACCACTTTCTTGAGCGAGACGACACCACATTGACCGGTCGTGGGGGAGCGGGCGTATCGCGCGAATTCGGGGGCCCCGACAACAGCTGGGTTCCGGAGGCCAACTTGGGGCTCGACTTTGAGCATGAGCTTACGGCGCGGCAGAAGGTCAAGCTGACAACCGATTACTACCCGGCGTGGGAGGATTTTCTCGATTACCGGTTACTGACCAATGCACACTGGGAAATCCTGCTCGATGAAGAAACGAACCTGAGCTTGAAGATGGGGATTATCGACCGTTACGACAGCACGCCGAACGGGCGGAAGCACAACGACTTCGACTACTTCATCACGCTGCTGTGGAAGCTTTAGCGTGGTGGCGCGGGAGTGGTCGCGGCGAGTTGTTCGGCGAAGCGGTCCTGCAACGACTGCACGGTCATCTCGTTTTCGCGGACGGCCACCATGGCCCGCACGGCGGCTTCTGCGGCTTGAATCGTCGTGATGCTCGAAACACCATGCTGCACCGCAGCAGCTCGAATCCGACCTTCATCGGTGCGTGCTCCCTTGCCGCTGGGCGTATTGAGGATCAATGAAACTTCACCGTCGATCAGGTAATCGATCAGGTTCGGGTGACCTTCGACCAGCTTTTTGACACGCACGACCGGGATCTGTGCTTCTTCCAGGACGCGTGCCGTTCCGGCGGTCGCCAGCAGTTCATAGCCGAGTTGGTGTAGTTGCGCGGCGACGGGAACGATCTGTTCCTTGTGTCGATCGGTAACGCTGACGAAGATCTTTCCGCTGCTGGGCAGCACGACACCGGCCGCCAACTGGCTCTTGGCGAAGGCCAGTGAAAACCGTTCACTGATGCCCATCACTTCCCCGGTGCTGCGCATTTCCGGGCCGAGCACGATATCGACGCCGACGAATTTGCGGAACGGGAAAACGCTCTCCTTGATCGAAACGTGGGCGGGAATTGGCTCTTGCGTCAGCCCCAATTCCGGCAGCTTCGCACCGGCCATGACCTTTGCCGCGATCTTGGCGACGGGAACGCCGGTGGCCTTGGCCACGAACGGAACCGTGCGGCTGGCCCGCGGGTTGACCTCCAGGACGTACACGTTCGTCTTTCCGTCTTCTCGTTTGACGGCGAATTGGATGTTCATCAGCCCGATCACATTCAGGTGTCGGGCGAGCGCTTTGGTGGCTGCCCGAATTTCCTCGAGCACGAGGTACGGCAGGCTGTAGGGAGGAATCGAACAGGCGGAATCGCCGGAATGGACTCCGGCCTCCTCGATGTGTTCCATCACGCCCACGACGACCACGTTCTGCCCGTCGCAGACCGCATCAACATCGACTTCGGTCGCATCTTCCAGAAAGCGATCGATCAACACGGGTTGCCCCTGTGCGACGACGAAAGCTTCCGAAACAAAGCGTTCGAACTGCGGTTGGTCGTAGCAGATTTCCATCGCACGGCCGCCCAGCACAAAGCTCGGCCGCACCAGCGCGGGGAAGCCGATCTTCGCCGCTTCACTGCGCGCCTGGTTCATCGTGCGGGCAATGCCATTGGCCGGTTGCTTGAGGTCCAGTTGCAGGAGAGTCTGCTGGAACTTCTCTCGATCCTCGGCGGCTTCGATCGTGTCGACCGAGGTTCCGATGATCGGTACGCCGGCGGTGGCCAGTGCGCGGGCCAGGTTCAGCGGAGTTTGTCCGCCAAACTGCACGATCACTCCGTCCGGTTGAACTCGATCGTAGATGTTCAGCACATCCTCGATCGTGAGTGGTTCGAAGAACAACAGGTCACTGGTGTCGTAGTCCGTGCTGACGGTCTCCGGGTTCGAGTTGACCATGATCGACTCGATCCCCATTTCTCGCAGCGCGAAACTGGCGTGGCAGCAGCAATAGTCGAATTCGATGCCTTGCCCGATTCGGTTCGGCCCGCCGCCCAGAATCATGATTCTTCGGGTGCCTTCTTTCTTCGGCGGCGTTTCGTCTTCATCTTCGTAGGTTGAGTAGTAATACGGCGTATAGGCTTCAAATTCGGCGGCGCAGGTATCTACCGATTTGAAGGTGGCGACAATGCCGCGCAGCTTCCTCAGCCGACGGACTTCCAATTCGCTGGTCGAGAACAGCTCCGCCAGTTGTCGATCGGAAAAGCCGAACCGCTTTGCTTGGCGGAGTGTCGCGTCGTCCAGGTCGGTGAGTTCTTCGATCGCTCGCAGCCGCTCTTCCATCTCCACGATCTCGGCAATTTGATCCAGGAACCAGGGATCGATATGCGTCAGTTCGTGGATTTCCTGCGGAGTCATGCCGGCTTTCATCGCGTAACGCAGGTACCAGATCCGCTCGGCATTTGGCTTCGACAATCGCGCACGGATGACATCCATCGTCGGTTGTTCGTCGGTTCCAAACAGATCCTTGCCGTCGCAGCCCAGGCCAAAACTGCCGACTTCCAGGCCGCGCAGCGCCTTTTGCAGGGACTCCTTGAATGTTCGCCCGATCGCCATCGTTTCGCCGACGCTCTTCATCTGCGTGGTGAGTGTGTCGTCGGCTTCCGGGAATTTCTCGAAAGCGAATCGGGGCACTTTGGTGACGACGTAGTCGATTGTCGGTTCGAAGCAGGCCTGCGTTTTTCGCGTGATGTCGTTGGGCAACTCGTGCAAGCGATAGCCCACAGCCAGCTTGGCGGCAATCTTGGCGATCGGAAAGCCGGTGGCCTTGGAGGCCAGTGCGCTGGAGCGGCTGACGCGCGGATTCATTTCGATCACGACCATCCGACCGTCGTGCGGATTGATCGCAAACTGGATATTCGACCCACCGGTTTCCACACCGATTTCGCGAATCACGGCCAGGCTGGCATCCCGCATCCGTTGGTATTCCTTGTCGGTCAACGTTTGCGCCGGAGCGACCGTAATGGAGTCCCCGGTGTGGACTCCCATCGGGTCCAGGTTTTCGATCGCACAGATGATCACGACGTTGTCGTCCAGGTCGCGCATCACCTCCATTTCGTATTCTTTCCATCCCAGGACGGATTCCTCGATCAACACCTCGGTGATCGGGGATTGGTCGAGCCCACGCCGGACGAGCGTGTCAAATTCGCTACGGTTGTAGGCCACTGCCGACCCGGACCCACCCAAGGTGAAGCTTGGCCGGACAACACAGGGCATGCCGACCAATTTGAGTGCCTCGCGCGCCTGGTCGATCGTTCGCACGGTCTGACCCCGACAGCACTCCAACCCGATCCGCTCCATCGCCTCTTTGAATTGCTCCCGTTCCTCCGCCTTCGCGATCACTTTCGCATTGGCGCCGATCATCTGTACGCCGAATTGGGTCAACACCCCGTGCCGATCGAGATCCATGGCGACGTTCAAACCGGTCTGCCCGCCGAGTGTTGGCAGCAGCGCATCGGGTCGTTCGAGCTCAATCACCTTGGCGACCATCTCCCAGGTCAGCGGCTCGATGTACGTTCGGTCGGCGGTGTTCGGATCGGTCATGATCGTCGCCGGATTCGAATTTACCAGCACGACCTCGTACTGCTCCTCGCGCAAGCGCTTTGCACGCCTGCGTTCCGGAATAATCGAATTCGCAAGCTTGGCCAATCACGATCGGGCCCGACCCGATCAGCAAGATCTTGTGTATGTCGTCACGGCGCGGCATGACGATCACTGCCCTTCCGTTTGGGGGTAATAATGGACAAGAACGTCGCCCGTCTCCAGGCGACACCGGGTAAAATCTCTCGACGATACCATGCCTAAAACCGCGCCGGCAAGGGGCAGAACGGGTGGCATGGCCCTGTGGGGTCGCCTTTGGGATGGTTTGGGATGGCCTTCCAGGCCGTCCCGTTCCACGGCCTTCCAGGCCGTCCTCCCAAACTCACCCACCCCCAGCACTTATCCCCAGTCTCCCGGTGGTCGCATGTTCATCGAAGTGTATTCCTCGCCCGAAGTTGTCGCCGACTTCCGCTGCGGCCGCCTGGGATGGCCTTCCAGGCCGTCTTGCCTGCCCCGTCCACCCTCCCAGCGCAGCGTGAACTGCGCCCTCCAGACACTGCCCAATCTGTATGCACGGCGCTCAGGTCCATCGTTGACACGTTGACGTAAGCCTTTTAATATTAACGTTTTGAGGAATCTAAATTGCTGCAGTTTTGAGTGTAAGGTTTGCGGGCACTGTGTCTAGTCCATCACGCAGCGGCGTATTTCAGCAGTCTGCCGACCGACGGCTGGAAGAGTTCACCGAGAGCATTCATGTGGATCGGCGACTGTATGCCCAGGATATCGCGGGCTCGATCGCTCATGCGCAAATGCTGGCCCAGGCGGGCCTGTTGACGCCGGAGGAGTGTCAGGCGATCGAGCAGGCGCTGCGGGAGATCGAGGGACAGTTGTCGCGGGGCGAGTTGCCGTTGCGGATCGAGCTGGAAGACATTCACATGCATGTCGAGCAGGCGTTGATCGACCGGCTCGGGGATGTCGGCCGCAAGCTGCACACGGCGCGCAGTCGCAACGACCAGGTGGTCACCGATTTGCGACTCTGGTCTCGTGAGGCGATCGATCGCGTGGACGAACGCGTGCGGCAACTGCAGCGGTCGTTCGTGGACCGCTGCGAGGCCGACCTGCAGGTCATTCTGCCGGCTTACACGCATCTCCAGCGCGCAGCCGGTGCTCGCTCCCCATTACTGGCTCGCCTATTGCGAGAAACTGCAGCGAGATCGGGAGCGGTTGCGGGACTGCCGGCAGCGAGTGAATGTGTGCAGCCTGGGAGCGGCCGCGTTGGCGGGAACAAGCCTGCCGATCGATCGAGACGACGTGGCCCGGCGGTTGGGATTTGAACAGGTCGCGGCGAATTCACTCGACGCGTCCAGCGACCGCGATTTTGTCCTGGAGCTGGCGTTTGTCTTGACGCTGCTGGCCGAGCATCTTGGGGGGTGGGCCGAGGAGTGGATCCTCTGGTCCACGACGGAATTCGGTTTTCTGACGCTGCCCCAGGCGTTCTGTACCGGTTCGTCGATCATGCCGCAGAAGATCAATCCGGATGTGCTCGAGTTGATCCGTGGCCGGACGGCCCGTGTCGTGGGAAACCTACAGACGCTGCTGGTGCTGATCAAGGGCCTGCCGATGGCCTACAACCGGGACTTGCAGGAGGATAAACAGCCGTTGTTTGATTCGGTCGACACCGTATCCGCCTGTTTGGAGCTGGCCACGCCGATCGTTCGCGACGCACGTCTGAATGAGCAGGCGATCGCGCGGAGCTTGGATCGTGGCTACCTGGACGCGACCACGCTGATGGAGTTCATGATTCAGCAGGGCGTCGCGCAACGGACGGCGCACCACCTGGTGGGGCAACTCGTTCAACTTGCCCACCAGCGGGAATTGCCGCTGCGTGAACTGGAGCTGAAGTTTTTTCAGCAGGCCCATCCGGCCCTGGATGAGGGAGTGTACGAGGTGCTCGGCGCAGAGAAGGCGATTGCCGCCTTTCAAAGCTACGGCTCAACCAGCCCTCAGCAGGTCAGGCAGCAGATCGATCGATGGCGAGAACGCCTATCGAGTTGAGCAGAAGGACGAGCAGGTCGGGGAAGACCTTCCTGCGGGAGTGCATCTGGCGTCCGACAGGAGCGACGGAGGCGAATTGACCGATGAACAAAATACTGCAGCTGGTCAGGGCGGTGGCAATCGCGAGCATCTTGGGGTTCGCCGGCGATCGACTGGAGGCTGCCGAGCCGGAGGAACCGACGGCCCTGGCGGACACGCCGGCGGTCGCGGCCATTCGCGAGGCGAATCCGTCGACACCCGAGGAGCTTCTGCGGGCGGTCAGCCTCCTGATCCCGTTGGAGCGAATGGACCTGGCGCAAGATTACTTGCAGCGTTTGGCCGACTTGAATCTGGACGACGAAGCCAAGGCCCAATTGCACGCGCAGTTTGGAAGCGGTCTGCTGATCCGCCTTGCGCGGCAGAAGGAGCTGGCACCGCTGGGAAGCGAATTTGCGCTTTCGGTGCTGGGGGCCGCTCGTCGACAGGCGACCGACCCGCAGCGACTTGCGCGCCTGGTCGAACAACTGGGAGACGCTTCCGGCGACAGTCGTTTTCCCGCTGCGGCGGAGTTGATCCAAGCCGGATCACATGCTGTGCCCCCACTGGTGATCGCCCTCGCCGCCGCCGATGATCCCGTGCCGATCGAGCGGTCGGCCGCTGCGATCGTCGCCGATCTGGGAGACGAAGCGGTGCCGCCGTTGTCGGCCTTCCTGTCGAGCCCCGAGGTGCGGCAGCGGGCGGTGGCCATCTCACTGCTCGGCTACACCAAGTCGACGCGCGCGATACCGTACCTGGTCCGGCCGTACTTTGCACCAGACCCACAAGGGATCGAACTGCAGGCGGCGACGGCGGCCTGGCCACGAGTTGCCGGGCAATTGCCCCAGCGCGGCGCGGCGCTGCAGATTCTGCGCGAGGCAGCCGATCGGGCGTACACGGGGGAAGTGCCGGCGGCCGTCGATCGGCAGGGCGAATTAGAGTGGTGGACTTGGAATGCGGAGGCGCAGCGAGCGGTTGCGCACCGGTTGCAGGGCCGCGATGTCGCCGCCATCGTCGCGGCGCGACACTTGGACGACCTGCTTGACTTGCCACCGACCGCAACGCCGGATCGGCGCAAAGCGCTGATCGCGCGACTGCACATCGACCAGGCCCTGGGCGGCCTGAACCGGCCTCTGCGACGGGGGATCGGTACGGCCTATCAGCGCGCCTATGATGCGGGTCCTGACGAGGTCCAAGCGGTTTTGGCGGAAGCGCTGCGCGACGGCTATCCCTCCGCCGCGATGGGAGCGGCAGAGGTTCTTGGCGAACTGGGCGATCGCCGCGTGCTGGCCGGATCGCCGGAACAACTGGCGCCGCTGGTGGCCGCACTGCATGATCCGCATCGGCGAGTCCGCTTGGCCGCGGCGGCAGCGATCGCCCAGTTACAACCGGAAGCACCCTTCGCCGGGATCAGTCGCTGGGTGCAGGTCCTGGCCCGCACGGCCGCGGTAGAGGGAAAACGATTGGTGCTGGTAGCCCATCCGCGCCGCGCAGCGGCCCGCACGCTCGGCGGAATGTTGACCGACGCGGGCTATCAAACGATCACCGCGGCCAATGGGACGGAGCTGATTCGTCACGCGGTAAACTCCAGTGACGTGGAATTGGTGATGATCAGCGATCGCCTGAATCCGGAAAGCCTCTGGTCCTGGCTGGAAGAGTTGCGCGTCGATCCGTTCACAGCGGAATTGCCGGTCGTCATTGTGGCCACCGCCCGGACGCTGCCGACGGCGGAGCGCGTGGCCGCGGCCCATTCGCGAGTGATCGTGGTATTGGAATCCGTCGATGCGGAAGCCATGCTCACTCGCCTGCCGACGTTGCTGGCTTTTGCGGGACGCGAACGGGTGGATCCCGACGAACGCCTGCGAAATGCACGTTTTGCCCGGGAGACGCTCCAGCAACTGGACGAGGCGAGGTTTGATCTCGACGAAGAATCCCGGCAGGTGCTGCGTGCTCTGCTTGATCCCATCGAGGCTTCGGGCCGGACGGATTTCGGCACTTCCAAGCCGCAACCGTAAATACCGCTGCGTCATGTCGACTTACGCCTTGGACCACGAATCCGGACCTCCCATTCCCACGCTGATCGGCTCCAGCGAAGCGATGCAAGCAGTGTACCGCACGGTGCGCCGCGTCGCTCGCTCCAGCGCCTCGGTGTTGTTGTTGGGTGAGACGGGTACCGGAAAAGAACTGGTCGCGACCGCGGTTCATCGCCTGAGTTTGCGTCGCGGGGGACCGTTCGTCCGCGTCAATTGCGGGGCCTTAAGTGAAAGCCTGTTGGAAAGCGAGTTGTTTGGTCATGTGCGGGGATCGTTCACCGGCGCCATCGGTAACCGCACCGGCCGGTTCGAAGCGGCGCACTGCGGATCCATTTTCCTGGATGAAATCAACTCCACGTCACTCAAGCTCCAGGTCAAGCTGCTGCGCGTGCTGCAGGAGCGGGAGTTCGAGCGCGTTGGTGATACGGAGACGATTCGGGTCGATACGCGCGTGATTGCGGCGAGCAATCGTGAGCTGATGCAGGAAGTCGCAGAGAATCGCTTTCGCGAGGATTTGTACTGGCGGTTGAATGTCGTGCCGATTCACATCCCGGCTCTGCGCCAGCGGAAAGAGGATGTTCCGGAACTGGTGGCCCATTTTCTGAATATCTACAACGAGGCGAACGATCGGTATGTGGTTCATATTCAGAAGGCCGCGATGGAGGCATTGCAGGATTACGACTGGCCCGGCAACGTGCGCGAATTGCAGAACTATATCGAACGCGCAGTGGTGATGGCCGACGGCGACGAGCTGGTCGTCGATCTGCTTCCGCCTTCGGTGATCAGCGGCGGACCGGCGGTCCACCCGCAATTGGGAGGCGCCGACCTGGAGTCCTTGACCTACGCCGTGGTGGAGCGTGGCTTGAACGACTCGGGCCCCCAAGAAGACAACCTGCACGCTCGGATCGTCAACCGTGTGGAACGGGAACTGATCGCCCAGGTGATGCTCAGCTGCAATAACGTGCAAACCAAAGCGGCCGCTCGGCTGGGGATCAACCGCAATACGCTGCACAAGAAGTTGAAGGAGTACGAATTGGATAACGGCGGCTAAGAACGCGTGGGGCAGCCTTCCAGGCTGTCCCGTGCGATGGCCTTCCAGGCCGTCCCGTTCAACGGCCTTCCCAGGCCGTTTTCTCGGACTGTTTTCTCGTGCCGATTTCCCTGTCCCCTTCCCCGGGGCTGCGATCTCCCGTTGTGCCTATTCTTCCAACTGCACCACCTCACCCCCGTTTCGCGTCATCAGGCCGCGGAGCATATCATCGCCCACGTCGAGCATAATCCGGCGGCAGGAACCGTCGGCCAGGGCGGCGAAGAAATGGTCCGGCCAAATCTGGCCCAAACCTGCCTGAGGCTGTTCCGGGTCCCACGGCAGATCGGCCGGCTGTGTCCAGATCACGGCGCGGTCATCATCGACTTCGACCACCATGATGGTCTTGGAAGTTCCGTCGCGGATATCCTGGAGCCGTGTTCGGCGGCGGGTATCGGAGATGACGGTATTGGAACTGACGGGCGCCACGTAATTCGTCAATCCATCGGATGTTTCGGCATTGATTCCCGGTGAAAGGAAGACCTTCGGCATCAGCGGTATCAACTGCCGATTGTGTTCGCTGTCCCATGATTCATTCATCCGAAACCGGCGATACAAAACGTTCTGACCGAGGTAGGGCAAAATCGCCACTCGCCAACTCAACCCGCCCTGATCGGGACTCCGAGCGGTGGAGGCCGCCGGGAAAGAGTCCTTTTCGCTCAGCGTATTGGACGAGTGCCAAACCGATCTGTCGGAGATTGTTGATCGTTTCCGTGCGATAGACCGCACCGCGAACGGAGCTGAGGATGTTGTTCGCTTTGACCGGGGGAATCGGCGGCTGCGGGCGAACCGCGGGGGTCGTACGTACGGGCGGCGCGGGCCGGTCTTTGTTCCGGTCTGCGTCGAGTTCCTCGTCCAATTCTTCGTCCTCCAGCTCCTCTGGCCGTCGATTCTGTACAGGATCCTCCTCTTCTTCGGTCATCGGTTGCCGCGGGGGTTGGTTGCGACCGATGGTCCGCGGCGGTTCGTCGTCCGGCTCTTCCTCCTCCTCGGCGACTTCGTCCCTCGGCTCGTCGTCCACGGAATCCTGATCCTGGCTGTCCTTTTCCGCTTGATCCCGTTCTGCCTTTTCCTTGGCCCTTGCTTCCCGCACCTGCTCCTGTACGTATCGCTGGTCCTCGCGACTCAGGCGTTTCAAGGGGAGTTGCACTTCCAGCCCATCACTCTTGCGGAGTGTGACTTTTCCTTCGGCGTAGGACACATACTCCGCCCGGGTTTTGTACTTGCCGGTGTTGTCGGTCCAGGTTCGAACTTCGGCGGGAAGACTTGTGGCGGACCAGACCAGCCAGACGAGCGACAATAGCAAAAGACAGCGCCCCTTCATTCGAGCACTCCTTCATGACGCAGGATCGAAAAGGTGGGGGGGGTGGAGGACCGTAGTCCTCGCATCGATCAGCCGTAGAACGGATTTTGTATCATAACAGTTCGTTTGGTGAAAAGAATCGGAATTGGCGAGGGGAAGCGATGGAACTCAGAAATCGGACCTGGAAGGAAAGCGGTCGGGGGTGGTAAAATAAGGGGATTCTTTCCTGTCTGGCCCGAGGTCTTGCGGTGCTCTCCGGTATCTCTGTCGTTTGTTTTGCCGCCAGCTACGGCGTTACCGTCCTGCTGGAACTCACGCGATTCTTTGTTCGCGCGCAGATTCGTAATGCCGTGATGATTGGGTTTGCCGCGGCCGGCGTCTTCGCACACAGCGTGTACCTGACCGTACTGGTGCGGCAGCACTGGGCGGCGGGGCAACCGATTGGGACCTGGTATATCGGGTGTCTGGTTTTGGCCTGGGTGCTGGCGGTCGCCTATTTGCTGACCGTGGCAGGGCATCGCCAACCGACGGCGGGATTGTTGTTGTTGCCCACCAGCTTGGCGTTAATCGCGGCCGCCCATTTGTTTCCGCAATCGAGCGGAGCGCTGCGCGTTTGGATCTTGATCCATGGGCTGTCGCTTGCCATCGGGACGGCTCTGGTGGTGGTTGGCTTTCTGGCGGGTCTGATGTACCTGATTCAGTCTTATCGCCTGAAACACAAGCTGCCGCCCTGGTCGTCGATTTGGTTGCCCAGTCTGGAATGGTTGCAGAAGCTGAACGAACGGGCACTCTATTCGTCGATCGCGCTGGCCGGGCTTGGACTGGGCATCGGGGTGCTACTGAACCTGATTCGCGCCGGCAGCGAAACGGTGATACCCTGGTCCGACCCGGTGATCCTGGCGTCTTTGGCGTGGCTGACCTGGCTGGCGGCGATTGGCATCTTCAATGCATTCTATCGACCGGCGCGTCATGGTCGAAAGATTGCCTACGAAACGGTTGTCAGCTTCTTTTTCCTGAGTCTCGTGTTGGCAATCATTCTGCTTCGACCGGCGGGTCACGGATCCGTTCCGAGATTGGATGCGGCAGCGCACCGCGCCACTCATGCTCCTCCCGTTCCGATGCGAGTGGAGATGACGGAACCATGAAGCTGCAACTGGTCGGCTGTAGTCATAACACGGCGCCGATTGAAGTGCGCGAGCGACTGGCGTTCAGTCGGGAGCAGATTCCGCAAGCGCTTTCTCAGTTGCGGACCCATTTTCCGAATGTGGAAGCGGTATTGCTTTCGACCTGTAATCGCGTGGAACTCTACACCGCGGCCGAAGACGGAATCGCCGCGCCCAGTGACGAGGAGATTCTGCAGTTCCTGGCGGATTTTCATGGCCTGCGGACGCAGGAGTTTGCCGGCGAGATGTTCTGGCGGAAACGGGAAGAAGCCGTGCGCCACCTGTTTTGCGTGGCCGCCAGTCTCGACAGCATGGTCGTCGGCGAAGCCCAGATCTTGGCCCAGGTCAAGGAAGCGTACCTGCTGGCGACGGAAGGCCAATATGCCGGTCCGGTGATGCACGCCGCCTTTCAGTCTGCCCTGCGGGTCGCCCGCCGCGTCGCGAAGGAGACCGCGATTCAGCAGAAACGGATCAGCATTCCCAGCGTGGCCGTCGGTGATTTTGCCAGCCAGATTTTCGAACGATTTGACGACAAACAGGTGCTGGTGATCGGCGCCGGTGAAATGGGCCGCGAGACGCTGCGTTATCTGATCGACGCCGGCGCGAAAAACGTCACGATCGTCAATCGCAACCCGGTGCGGGCTGCACAATTAGCAGAGGATTTCGGCGGACGGGTCGCCGCCTGGAACGAGCTGGATGCACTACTCGTCGAAGCGGATCTGGTAATTAGCACCACGGGAGCCGATGAACCGGTTGTGTCACTGGGCCGCTATCAAGCGGTGGAAAGCGCCCGATACGAGCGGACGCTGTTTATTCTTGATCTCGCGGTTCCCCGCGATTTCGATGCCCGCATTGGCGATTGTCTGGGAGTCTACCTGTATTCGGTCGACGACTTACAGAAGACGTGCGAGCAGAACC
The DNA here is from genome assembly GCA_963776055.1 of uncultured Planctomycetaceae bacterium. Classification (GTDB taxonomy): domain Bacteria; phylum Planctomycetota; class Planctomycetia; order Pirellulales; family Pirellulaceae; genus CAVZLD01. The sequence continues at coordinate 501,634 of CAVZLD010000005.1, forward strand.
GGAAACTGCGGGCGAAAGAGTGGCCACGTGCCCAACGGATTATTGAGGGGGAAACGGAACGGTTTCTGACGCAATGGAATCACCGGCTGACCGGTCCGGCGATTCGCCAGCTGAAAGCCAGTGTGGATGAGATCAAGCATCAGGAGTTGCGGCGACTGCTGAACAAGTGTGAAGACCTCGACCCGCAAGTGCGGGGCGAAATCGAACTCTCTTTCGATCGCCTCGTCAATAAACTCCTGCACCCGCCACTCGAGTCGCTGCGTGACGAAGCCGAAAAGGGCACTCACCAAGAGTTGCTGGAAGCGCTCAAACGGCTCTTTCAACTCCAAGACTGATCGGTCGCAGCGGCCGAACGGACCGTCCCTGCCAATTCCCAACAGAAACGGACGCATACTTCCGAAGAAGCAGCGCCCGCTTCGCCTCCAGAGCAGTCGTACCGGCAGGCCGGGTCGTCCACGAGTGCTATTTCTTCTTCTTTCCGCCAAAGACCCCGTCCACGAACTTGCCGACACCTTGGGCGGTGTTGCCCACGGCCTTGCCGATTCCTTTGGCGGTCTGCTCAATATCTCGTCCCGCATCCTTGGCCCAACCCGCGGGGTCGGTGGCAAGTTTTTGGACGCCGTGCGCGTGGCCTTCCAAGGTCTTTCCGACGTTTTGGAGCGACTTGGATGCATTGTTCGTGCCGTTGATCAGGTCGCCCGCAATGTCGACTCCGAGGCTGATCGGATCAGTTCCGATGGCTGCGTTCATCGCCGCGGTGGTTGGATTCAGTTTCTTGATTGCCAAGGCTCCGCCCGCGATATTCACCGCGTCCGTTGCCTGTGCTCGCTGGAAATCCACTTGCGAGATGCGACCGGCGCGAAGATCCGCTTGAAGTTGCCCGTTGCGCGACGCTGCGCCCGTCAGCAGACCCACGCCACCGACCACGGCGCCCGCCGCACCAGCCCGCTTCAGGATCTTGCCGCTGGAGCTCGCAGCGACTCGCCCCGACCGGGGCATCCGGGGCTTCGACCCGGGTTGGGTCGCGGGAAAACGACCTGCACCTCGTTTCCACGCATTTTGCGAGAACTGGCCGGCCATGCGACGCGGATTGGCCGCCTGCGCTCGGGGCGGGGAAGCGTTGTGTCGAACAATCGGCTGGTTCAGTCGCTGGCCACCCCGTTTCCAGGCGTCGGCAGTGAACGAACCGCCCATCCGGCGGGAATTGGCTTGCAGGCTGCGCTGCGCGGCCTGAGGGGGCGTGTTAGCGCGTTGCCTGTGAGCCTGTGCTTGGCGGTGCCACTGCTGCCCCCGGACTCGCCCCCGCGGATCGCGCTGCAGCCGCGGGAGAACCGTCGAGGCCGATGACGTGACGCGGCGAGCATTCGCCGCGCGCTTCGGCGTGGCGGCCTGCGTCACCGTATTTAGGGCCAACAGAATCAGCAACATGATGGTAAGCGAGTTGCGTGACATGGTCGTACTCTCCTTCTCGTAGACAGTGACTGAAAGGGGCGTCTGGGCTGCGTTGCCCTTCGGGCGGGGATGCGAGATGCGGCCGAATGCGGCACTCGCAATCACTCGCTGTCTGACTTAGCGAAGGGCAGGCGAAGAAGGGGACGCACGAAATCGGGCAGAGGGGAAGAGGGCGGCGACTGCGGGGACAGAAGCTGCGTGTTTTGACGGGGCCGGGAATTGGGAACGCGGAATAGGCGGACAACGCGGACGAGCGGGCGGAAGACGGCGACTGCGGGGACAGAAGCTGCGGTTTGACGGGGCCGGGAATTGGGAACGCGGAATAGGCAGAACGCGGACAGCGCGGGCGGAAGCGGCGACTGCGGGGACAGAAGCTGCGTGTTTTGACGGCCGGCCAATGGGGCAATGTGGACGAACGCGCGACGGCGCCGCAGACGCTGTCGGGCCGGACGGAGAGCGGAGGCAGCAAGCGGAGAGCTTTGCGAAGCGCCTTGATAGAAGCGTGTTTGGGCCGGGAATTGGGAACGAGCGACAACGCGGACGAGCAGGACGGCGACTGCGGGGCAGAAGCTGCGTTGGCCAACGGGATGCTGATGAATCGGGACCACGCGGAAGCTGGAGAGAACTGCTTGGACGAGCCGGCGGAGAGAGCGGCGACCGCAAGGTCAGAGAGCTGCGTCGTGGCATGTTTGGCTCCGATCCGCGTTCATCCGCGGCATCCGCATTCTCCGCGTTCCTACCTCCGCCAATGGGGCAATTGAGAATGTCGCTCCGCGCCGCACCGCCGGATGTTGTCGAGTACTGGGATACGAACGTGCTGCGGATCTCTGATGTGTTTGTGTGCGATCCGACACGCGTGAACGAGCCGTTGTCTACGTTGAAAAGGACTTCTGGTTGATGCACGAGTGGCCACCGGAGAACCAACAGGCGCGAGATGATCCGATCTGCGTCGATTTTGTATCGATGCTCGGGCATGGAGTTCGTCGATTCGACGTGCGGGGGATCAGTCCTTTAGCGCAGTCAGAGAACAACCCAGGTTTTGCGCCGCAGCTTGCGTTCAGCGAAGCCACCGGCTCGTTTTCGATCCGCGCCCACTCGCGAGCAGCCCGCGAAATCGGAAGCCTGATGCCCGGCAAGGGATGCCATATCCGGGGCCATCGGGTCGTGATCGGTTTCTGCTCGCTGGTGCTGTCGACTTCCCGCTTCGCTCCATTTCTTGAACCGGTACTCGACGCTGGACAATCCAAAGGATACATTGGCGACGGTACCTGTAGCCGGCCGCAGGGGGGTGACAATCGAGGTCGGACTCGTAGGGAAGTAGTGCAGTGCGGCGCGTTACTCTGTTTCTGCCTCTATTGGGGCTTCTCTATCTATTTCTGGTAAGCATTGGTCTGATCGGGGCGTCGTTCAAACTGTTTGGGAACGACATGGCGCATCAGATCTTCGCGTTCACGTCGAATCCTTTGTGCGGACTCTTTATTGGGATTCTGACGACCTCTTTGGTGCAAAGCTCTTCGGTGACCACGTCCATTGTCGTGGGGATGGTCGCTGGCGGTACGTTAGGAATTGAACAGGCGGTGCCCATTGTCATGGGGGCAAACATTGGGACGAGCGTGACGAACATGCTCGTGTCCATGGGGCACATTTCCCGTGGCAGGGAGTTTCGCAGAGCGTTCTCAGCGGCACTGGTGCACGATTTTTTTAACGTTTTGAGTGTGTTGATCCTCTTTCCGCTGCAATGTGCCACGGGTTTCTTGAGCACTGCATCGATGTGGCTCAGTGGGCTCTTTACGGGCGGTGCGGATCTGAAGTTTCAGTCTCCGATCAAGGAAATCATCGACCCGGTTGTGCATCTGATTCAGGGGATTCTCGGCCGTGTCGTCGCAAAGCCGCAGTTCCAGGCGTTGCTGATGCTCGCCTTGGCCGGACTGATGCTGTTTTTGGCGCTGAAGTACATGACGAAGCTGCTGCGCGGCGTGGTGATGGAGAAGGCGAGCGGCTTTTTTCAACAGACGCTTTTCCGCACGCCCGCCTTGGCATTCGTCGTGGGCATGGTGTTGACGGCGGCGGTGCAGAGTAGCTCGATTACAACATCGTTGGTCATTCCCTTGGCGGGCGCCGGAATCTTGACGATTCGACAGATCTATCCTTATACGCTGGGGGCCAACGTAGGGACGACGATCACGGCATTATTGGCGTCGCTGGCGGCAACGCAACACTTCGACGTGGCCGTGGCCGTGGCGATTTCCCACCTGCTGTTCAACATTTGCGGAATCGCCGTGATTGTCCCATTTCGGCGAATACGTGAGATTCCCATTCATTTGGCGGAGTGGATGGCAGACACCGCGGTGGTCCACCGGTGGTTTCCCCCCGTCTACATTCTCATCTTTTTCTTTGCCGTTCCTATGGCGTTGATTTACCTGACGAGGTAATGCGATGTGGCAACAACTGATGAAAGCGTGGAGAGCAAGCAACCTGCTGGCGGAGGCATGGGAGCAGTCTTACCAGATGCTTGACATCGACCAACAAATGTTCAACGAAGCGATTCACGTTCTACGAGAAAGTGATGATGCGGTTGTGAACTTGGAGGTTAAGAAGCTTGACACCCAAGTCAATAAATACGAACGAGACGTGCGGCGGAAAGTGATGACGCATATCACGGTCGTCGGCACCAGCGATCTGCCCGCTGGGATGGTTCTGGTGAGTATCGTGATCGACATCGAACGGATCGGAGATTACTGCAAGAACATCCTGGACCTTGCCAGCGCGCACCCCCAGCGATTATTCGTGCCCGAGTACGAGGAGGTGCTCGTGGAGATCGAATCCGGGATCAAGAAGGGCTTTGAAGAATCGGTCTCCATTCTGCGTGAACATGACGAAGAAAAGGCGCGGCAAGTCATGCGCGAATACCGGAGCCGAGTTTCCGATGCCTGCGATGAGATTGTCGAGAACGTTGTGCGCGGGCAAACCGACAGCCTGACGCCGGCCGACGCGGCTGCCCTGGTGCTGTACGTGCGATACATCAAACGAATCAGCGCCCACCTGAAGAATATTCTCTCCAGCGTCGTGAATCCCTTTCATCGGATCGGATACAAAGAAAAGCAACCGAAAAAGACCTGATTCGCGACCGCTCGCGTTCGCTTCTACACCGGCCGATAGCCCGCTCCCGCGGCGACCCCCTCTGGCGCATCCGCCCGATGATCCGCTGAAGCGTCCTCTTTCTGCCCATCCCCGCTGATTGCCGCCTTTTCGCTGGAATGGTGGTATGATTGGGGAGATTGGAACTTTCATCTTGAGCGTAGCAAGAGACATGACGGACCAACCGCAACTCCTGAAGAAGATCCGCCGGGCCGGCGTCGTTGGGGCCGGCGGTGCTGGGTTCCCCACCTACCAGAAGCTGGACGCGAAAGTCGACTGGATCATTGCCAACGGGGCGGAATGTGAACCGTTGCTGCAAAAAGACCGCGAGACGATGCGGCAGGATGCGGATGACATGCTGCGCGGCCTGGAGATCATGCAGAAACTGACCGGTGCATCCCACGTCTGCATCGCCGTGAAACGAAAGAATGCGGATGTCGTCCAGCAGATGGAAGCCGCCGCGACAGAACGGGGTTTTGAAATCTTCATTTACGAGGATGTGTATCCCGCCGGCGATGAGTACGTCCTGGTCTACGAGATCACCGGCCGGCGAATTCCGCCGGGTGCGATCCCTCTAAAGGTCGGTTGTCTGGTGGACAACGTCGAGACGATCGTCAATGTGGCGCGGGCTGTCGACGGGACAGCGGTTACCGAAAAATATGTGACCGTCTGTGGAGCGGTTGCCCATCTGCTGACTACCCGCGTGCCTGTGGGGATCTCGATTGCCGATTGCATCCAATTGGCCGGCGGTGCCACCGTGGATCACCTGGCCGTTCTAACCGGTGGCGTGATGATGGGCGGCACGACAACCGATCTGTCGCGGCCAATCTCCAAGGTGATCGGTGGAATCATCGTGCTACCCGATGATCATTACTTGTACCGGCGCAAGTCACAGCCCAAACCGGTCTACACGCGGATCGGTCACGGGCAATGCGATCAGTGCTCGCTTTGCACCGAGCTCTGCCCCCGGTACATCATGGGCTATCCGATTCAGCCGCATCTGGTGATGCGAACGCTGTTGATGACCGGCAGCGATCGGGATCGGGCCAGTCTTTGGGCACAATACTGTTGTGAGTGCAACGTTTGCTCGCTGCTCGCCTGTCCAGAACAGCTCGATCCCGCTCGAATCTGCGGCGACGCCAAGGGCCGCTTGAAGGAATTGCAACTCGGGCGTTCGGAAGAGGAACTCGAGACCTTGTTCCGACCGGTACACCCGGTGCGGAAAGGACGGGAGATTCCGATCGCGACGCTGTACCGACGGCTGGGCCTGACGCCCTTTGATCGCAAGGCCGACTTTGTCGAAACTGCACCCCGACCGGCAGCCGTCGCGGTCCCTCTGGCATCGCATATCGGGCGACCGGCGGCGCCGACGGTGCAAGTGGGCGATCGCGTGGCAGTCGGCGATTTGATCGGCGACGTGCCGTCTCAGGATCTGGGCTGCCCCGCGCATGCGAGCATCCACGGACACATCACCAAGATTACGAGCGATCACATTCAGATCGCTGCCTCTGCATCAGGGTTAGATCATGAATGAACATGGCGCCATCGGGCTGATTGAAACATCGAGCATTGCCAAAGGATTCGAGATCGGGGATGCCGTGCTGAAGCGCGAACATCGAACTGATCGTCAACCGCACGATCTGCCCGGGCAAATACATGTTGATCCTCGGCGGAAGCGTGGATGCCGTGCAAACGAGTGTTGACGTCGGCGTCCGTGTGGGAGCACACACGGTCGTGGATTACACCGTGATTTCCCGTGTCCATTCTTCTATCTTTCCCGCGCTGAGCGGCGTCAGTCATTTGCCGGAACTGAAAGCGCTGGGAGTTATCGAATCGTTTACGGTCGCCTCCGCCATCGAAGCGGCCGATGCGGCAGTGAAAGCGGCACCGATCCAGTTGATTGCGATTCACCTGGCGATGGCGATCGGTGGCAAGGCGTTCGTGACCTTCACCGGTGAAGTCGCCGCGGTGGAAGAAGCGGCCTCGGTCGGCGCCGCTCTGATCGAACGAAAAGGCTTGCTCGTCGACAGGGTCGTCATCCCCTCGCCGCGCCCCGAAATCGTCAGTGAGTTTGTCTGAGTTCTTTCCGGGCCCGGATACGGAAGAGACGGACCCGGCTTCGCCATAACCGTTGTTGACTGTGCGGTTCCGGAGTAGGGGACCAATCGGAGAGCCGATTTGCGACGACGCGATTTTCTGATAGCCTCCACCACCGGCATGGGGATCTTGCTGCTGCCGGATTGGGCCTTTGCCAATTCTGACGCGCCCGGTGACGATCCCGCCGCTCACCTGGAACTCGGTTGGACCGGCCACCTGAAGTGGGGCAATGTGGTCGATGTGACGAAATTCCCGGGTGGCGACTGGCATGCAAAACTTGCCTTGGCCCAAGACGCCGTCACGCAAATGGGCGGCGGGGTGGTGTATTTTCCCGCCGGAACCTACACCTTTCGTGACCACCTCAAGATCAAGGATGGCGTGATCCTCGCGGGGCCGAACCACGGGGAGTCCGGTTGGCCACGAGCGACGCGTATGATCCACCAACGAAGTTCGAATTCCCGAAGTATCAACCGGTCTTCGAGCAAGACGGGACACCGATCGATACGGCCTTCAAGGGGATTCAGCTCGAAAACCCAACCGGCGGGGCCCACACCGGTGTGGTGAATCTTTCCCTTAATTGTGGCCACATTCACTTCGGCGAAGGAAACGAACATCAATGTTCGGGAAGCCGGATCGTATTTGGCTGTGTGCTGCGCAATGCGGCGGTCGCCGATGCAAATGTTCCCTACCGGGAGGAAGGTCAGCACCCCTGGCAGCGGTTCACGGCGCGGCATCATGCTGCGATTGACGCCAAGGCCCGTGAGAAACTGTTGGTGGCCAATAACCGTCTGCCGAAATCCGGCGAAGAGAATTTCGTAATGAAAGGCTACCGGCTGAAGCCGTCGCGCGGCAAAACCCCTTCGTTCGACGTGATCTTCGATTACGACAACCGGCCGGGACTGTATGTCAATCACTTCTGCGTCGGAGGCGCCGGCGGATCGGGTAACGATGGGACACCCGAAAGCCATCCCTACGGTTTTCGGAAAGAGATTGTGATCGTCGATAACTATATCTACCACACCGGCCGAATGGGGATCGGTTTCTGCGGTGATGGCGTAATCTGTTCACGCAACATGACACGACTCGCAAAAGACGTCTGGCGTCCGACCGCCACGGGCCGCGACATGACCTCCGGGTCGTCGACCAACGACAATCGGGCGATTGAAATGCGCGGCTGGCGCTGGATTGTGGAAGACAATGACTGCGAAGTACACCGCAACTGGGCTGCCGATCGAGCGTACCAGATTAACGACGGCGAAGGCTTGATGCACGAAGATCACTGCAATTCGACCGTGACCGACTCGCGACTCGTCGGCAACAGAGTGAATAGTTATCTCTCGATCTACAAATGCGGATCAATCGACGGACTGTGGGTCGAAGGGAATGACGTGTCGGTCCCCGGCAAGATCGCTGACATCTTTGTCGTCGCGAATCGGAACAGCGGCAGCCAACCTTGCCGTAACGTGAAGATCGTCAACAATGTCACTCGCAGCAACGGCATTCTGATCGCCGGCAGTCCATCCTCGGGGAATGTCGTGCAAGGCAACGTCCATCAGGGCGAACAGGCCGGATACCTGAGGAATGAAGCGAACGCGAAGGTCGCCGGCAACCGGAACTATGTCGTCAGCTGATGCCTGTTCCGCCCTGGCGATCAGCATGTCTCGATCAGATCACGGCGCATAACAGCGAAGGAACATGGTGACGGCGGATTTGACAACGGCCGTCTGTTCCCGTTTTGACAGAGGGGCTTCGCTGCCGACGATCTGCGGCCAGAAGGCGAACGAGTTGAGCAACCCGAAGAACTGCTTGGCCGCATGCTGCGGGTTTTTCACCTCCAACCGTCCATCCTGCCGGGCAGCTTCAATCCACTCGGCGATTCCCGCGTCCGGGCGTCGCGACTCACCGGTCATCTTCCGCGCCAACTCGGGGACTTGCAAGAAACGCGACAGAATCACGCGAGCCAAATTCTGAAAATCGTCCGAGGCGAGTAACGCGATCACGGACTTCCCGATGGCGGTCAGCTGATCTTCGAGCGTTCGTGACGCATCGTACGGGTATTCGTTGGTGCGATCACTGCGGGACACCAGGTCTTCCACGATCGCGGCGAAAAGCGCTTCCTTGCTGGCGAAGTGGTTGTAGACCGTCCGCTTGGACACCTGCGCCGCTTCGGCGATCGTATCCATGCTCGTGGCATCGAACCCCCGCGACTGAAATTCGCGGGCCGCGGCTTGCACGATCGCCGCTCGCTTGCGGTCGGTCAGGCGGACCGGCGCACTGGATCTTGTCATTTTAGAACTACACTCTAAGGTTTACTTTTTGCGTGGCCGAAAGTATACTACACCGATCAGTGTAGTTCGTGAGCAGGAAAGGTCCAAGGGATGACAGCCACTTCGCGAATTTGGGTGGGTTGGGTTGCCACGGTCCTGGCCCCCGTGGTCCTGGCGGGATGTGACGCCGCCGCCGGAAGCCGGCCCGAACTCGCCGCGAAGGTTCCGCGGCCCGTTTCCGTGGCGACGCTCCAGCGATGGCACCCTGTGCAGGGGCAGACGATGACCGGTTCGGTCGGTTCCTGGAAGACCGAAAAGGTGGGCTTTGAGGTCGCGGGGCGGGTGCTGGCCGTGCTGGAACCGGGCACGAAGATTGAGGGCAGGATTCTCGATCCGCGCGCAACACCGTGCTGACGCCGGGAACGGCGCTGGCTCGGCTGGATGACGAACGGTACCGGATCGCGGTGGGGGCGGCGCAAGCGGCGGTGGAGGTGGCGATGCGCAGGAGCGAGGCGATTCGAGTCGACGTGGAACAAGGCATTCCCGCGCGGCTTGCCGCCGCGGAAATGGAGCGTGACTTGGCGGAACTGGAGTGCAAGCGGGCCAATCAACTGGCGACCCGGAGTGCGATTTCGCAGAGTGACCTGGATCAGGCACGCACGACACTCGGCACCGCCGCCGCCCATGTCTCCATCCGGCAGGCGGAACTGGCGGTCAAGCAAGCCGACCTGCGTTCGGCTGCGGCCCAGATCCAGCAGGCCGAGCAGCAGCTTGCCGAGGCGGCCCGCGATCAGCGCGATACAACGCTCTATTCGTCGTTTCGTGGCCAGGTGGCGCAGGTTCACGTCGTGCCCGGCAGCTATGTGGCCGAGGGGCAACCGGTGCTGACGATCCAGATGATGGATCCCATCAAGGTCGAGTTGGAGCTTTCGGCGGCCATGTCGCGCAGATTCCGTTACGGCGACACGGTCCGCCTGTACGGGGCCGGCAGCGAGAACAAACGAGTTCCGCTAACCGGTTTCGTCTACATGACCGATCCGGTGGCGGATCCCAATACGCGAACCTTTACCGTGACGCTATTGGTGCGGAACCAGAAGGTGCCGCCGTGGATACCGGCGGACTTGACGGAGCAGCAGTTTGCCCACACGAATGAAATCTGGCCGTTGAACGTGGAGCCGATCGTCGGAGGTGGCGTTGCGCTGATGGTCGAGGCCAGCGCGATTCACCGCGATCAGGAGGGCGCCTTCTTGTGGAAGGTCACGAACCGTCATATCGGGGATGTCTCCACCGAAGCCTGTCGCCTCCTGGATGTAACGAAAGTCCGCGTGACTCCAGGCCGACAAACGGTTCCGTTTCTGGGTACGTGGACATTCCTCCCCGATTACGGTCTTGGAAGGAGAAAAACTAGATCCGAACCGCGACATGGTGACCGGTGAAATCTATGTTGGCGAAGCGACGGCCGAATCGTGGTGCGGCGACCGTGTTGTACTCGATCGATCCGGCTGGCTCCTACGGCCAGGCGACCTCGTCCAAGTGGATCTGCCCAACCGAAGGGCAACGCCGGGCTATTATGTTCCCACGAAAACGATTCGGCACGAGTTGGATCGGACTTTTCTCTTTGTGGTCGACGAATCATCACCCGGGTCGGCACGTGCGCGGAAGGTGGAGGTCACTCTTTCCGATAGCGTCGAAACGGATCGCGGCGAGAATCTGATGCGACGCGTGCAACCGATCGGCGACGAGTCTTTCGCGGACGACACGCAGTTGATCGTGGAAGGCACCCATTTCCTGGTCGATGGCGAGGCGATTGCCGTCGTCGATCAGCAGGAGTCCCTGCGGTGAAGGCACTTCCCGAGTTCGCCGTTCGCCACCGGACGATGGTGATCACGATCGTCTCGCTGGTAGTCGTTTGGGGCTTGTTTGCCTTCCAGACGATGCCGCGGCGCGAGGATCCCGAGTTCACGATCATGACCTGTGTCGTCACCGCGCAATGGCCGGGTGCGTCGGCGGAAAAGGTCGAGCAGCTCATCACCGATCCGTTGGAAGAGGCACTCGATAGCATCGAAGAAGTGGACACACTGCGTTCGATGTCGATCAACGGCCAGAGTACGATTTTTGTCGAGTTGGACTGAGAGCCTTTCCCCTTCGATCGTAGACCAAGCGTGGGATCAGGTACGAGCCCGCGTGAGAACGGTCGAAATGCCGGAGCCTCACATTCAGCCCTGGGTCAACGATGACTTTGGTGATACGAGTGTTATTCTGTTTGCCGTCTACCAACGGCCATTGCCCGGGCAACTTGAAATCGAAGCGGACCACGTCTATTCGGTCGCGAGCTTGACATCTATTCCGATCGAGTCCGAGACGCTCTGCGTTTGCTACCCGGCGTGGGCAAGGTCGCCCGATTTGGGGTCCAGGAAGAGGCGATTTACATCGAAACGGATTCCGGAACATGGTCGCAGCTGCACCTGACGTCCGCGCAACTGCAGACTTTGGTTGCCTCTCGGAACATTATCGAATCGGGCGGATCGATTGACACGGGCGACGGTCGCTTCTTTGTGCAGCCGGGTGGTGAGCTGGACGCTGTCCAGGAAATCCACTCGATTGTCGCCGGTCTTGTCCCTTCCGAAGACAGCGCGAATCAGGTCGATCTGCGGGACCTTGGGCTTCGCGTTCGACGAGCCTACCAAGATCCTCCGTCCCTGATCTGCCGGTACGGCGACCGTACACTCTCGCGGCCGTGCGTCATCGTTGCAGTCACGATGAAGTCGGGCGCCAATCTGATCGACATCTGCAACGCCGCCAAGCAGCGAATGGAGCAGTTGCAGGAAGTGGACCGGGAACTGCCACCGGATCTTGGTATCTCGGCGGTCTCGGATCAGTCCGAGAGTGTGGATGCCCGCATTCGAAGTGTGGTGGTCAATGTCGTCGAAGCGATCCTGATTGTGATCCTCGTGGTGTACCTTGTCGTCGGTTTCCGCACGGCGGCGGTGATGGCAGCGAACATCCCGTTTGTCGTGCTTGCTTCGATTGGCATCATCACGCTGTTCGATGTGCAGCTGGAACAAATGTCACTGGCCTCAATGATCATTGCCCTGGGGCTGTTGGTCGACAACGCAGTGCAGGTCTGCGACCAGTCGCGGGCCAACCAGATCGCGGGCATGTCGCCGGTCGAAGCGACCGTTTCCGGAGCGCAGATGTTGGCGGCACCGATGTTGAACGGAACACTGACGACGATCGCGGCCTTTGTGCCGATGTTGATCGCGATCGAGGGCGGAAAGCGAGAATTCATCTACAGTCTTCCGGTGACGCTTTCGGTCATGCTGGCGGTCAGTTGGTGGATGGCCATGACGCTCTGTGTCATTCTCGCGGCGGCCTTCATTCGCCCGCCAAAAAATGCTGGTCGGAACGGCGCACCTTTGCCGCGGCATTTTGCGGTGGATGGGCCAGCGAATGCGCGGCCGGCGACGACAGTCGATGGGCGAAGAACTCTTCCCACAAGTCCGAGAATGCTGTTGATCGCTGGTACGGAACCCTCGCCGATCTGGCCCTGCGGCACAAATTCGCGACCGTGAGTATCGCCGCCGGGTTGCTGGTCCTGACGCTGCAGTTGCCGGTGGGCACCGAGTTCTTTCCGCAGAATGAACGAGATCAATTTGCCGTCGAAGTCTGGCTCCCCGAGCATTCGAGCATCGAGCAGACCGACGCGGCTGCGCGGCGAGTCGAGCAGATGATCCAGGCGATCAGCACAACAACAGACGCCGCGGGACGCGAAGTGCAACGTCTACGCGCAATGCGGACCGTGGTAGGCGGCGGGCGGATCCCGGTGGTACCTTTCCTGGAGTCCGCAGCCGCGCAAGCCCAACTACGCCGAGATCCTCGTGCGAACGACGGACGGACGCTACACGCACGACTATGCGCAGCAAATTCGTGAAGTTGCCACGCGCGGTGATGCATCGCGGAATCTGAAGGCGGTGCCGGGCGTTCGCGTCGTACCCGTCGAACTGATGCTGGGCCCGCCGGCGGAGCCGGTTACCTTGCGCGTGATGGGCCGTGGTTTCGCGAATATGCACCGATTGCGGACCGCTGCGGATCGCGTCCGGCAGATCGTACGCGACCAGCCGGAAACTTGGAACGTTCATGACGCGTGGGGTGTCGATGGCTATCAGTTGCGGGTCGAAGTAGACGAAAACCTCGCCAACCACGCGGGCGTTACGAATGCCCAGATCGCTTCCACGCTGCACGCGTACTTCGCCGGCCTATATCTGACTACTTTTCGCGAGGGTGACCATCAGGTTCCCGTATACTTTCGACTCCGCCCGGACGGTCGACGGTCAACCGCCGATCTTCGCGATGCGTTCGTCGAAGGCCAGGTCGGTAAAGTTCCCTTGGAATCGTTCGCGACCGTGCAATCGCAATGGGAACCGGCCGTCATTGAACGGCGGAACATGAACCGCACGATCGAGGTTCGTGCTCGGGTCGAGCCCGGGACATCAGGAAACGATGTGGTCACACGCATGATGAAGTCCCCGGAAATGGAGCAACTTCTGGACTCACTCCCCACCGGGTTTCATGTGGAAGTTGGCGGTGCGCTGGAACAATCGCAGGAAGGTGCCGTGATGATGCTGCGGTCGTTCGCTATGTCATTCGTCGCGATCTTGTTACTGCTCGTCATGCAGTTCAACAGTCTTTCCAAGACGTTCATCATTATTACCACGCTTCCCCTGGCACTGATCGGAGCGTTGGGCGGACTCTGGCTGACTGGAAATCCGCTGGGATTCATGCCGCAGCTGGGTATCCTCTCGTTGTTCGGCATCGTGCTGAACAACGGAATCATCTTCATTGAATTCGCCGACATTTTGACCGAGCGAGAGCGCGAGCAGAACAGGCAGTCGGGGAAGAGTGTCGAACTGACGCTGGCGCAATGCCACCGAAGCCTGATTGCAGCGGGAAAGCAGCGACTGCTTCCGATCTTCCTGACAACCGCAACGACCGTTGGTGGGTTGCTGCCGTTGGCCATCAGCGGAGGTCCGTTGTGGAACGGCATGTCCTGGCTGATGATCTTCGGGTTGCTGATCGCTACAGTACTGACTCTGTTTGTGATTCCAACACTCTACGCCATCGCCCATCAAAGAACGCCGGTGCTTTTCGTCGCGACAGGGAAGAGGGCCGAATCATGCGGATGTGCGTAAACACATGAGATGGAAACTGTGCCGCGTAGCCGTACGGCTACGCCGGTTGCCCTCTGGTGTACGATGGTCCCTGGTGTAGTGTCGGCTCGGCTGCGCAGGCCCACCAACGTTCCGCATTGGTGGGCGGTGGTTCACAGCTTCCTCGGTGAATCGATGCTGACTTGGGCATCCGTTGGCTGCCAAGAAAGCACTAGGGGCTTGCGCCGTCTTCTTTGGGCTCTCCTAGCCGGACCATTGACCACTGCTGCGTCTGGCCATCGGCAAAGTGCAATAGCGGGCCCAGCCTCATTCTCCGTCAGATTATAGACGCCGGTTTCCATAACGGGCCAACTCTCGCCGACCGGTGCCCAAGCAGCACGCTGGCTTTCGTTGTCGATGGTTCCTTCGACCTCGAACGAGTTCTCCGTCGCGGTGTTCTGGAAAGTTCCCGCGATGATTCCGTCTTTGCTGATGGCCAACTGCAAGAAGAGCGTGGCGTCCTCCACCGAACCGTCCTTCTGCGTCAGTGCAAAGACGCCAAGCGGCATCCAATCGATCGTCTCCGGATCGACTTCCGGCACGTTCGCCGAAATCGTTTGCGCCTGCGCTGCGTATTCGTCGGTCGTGGCAATCACTTCATTGTTGTAGTACACATTGTCGCCCTCGTAATAGAGCGTCGTTCCGTAGTCATAGTAGACCGGTTGACTGGTGACTCCCCGGTGAGCCAACCGGTGACAGCCCCTGCGGTCGCCCACGCCCACCAATTGCGGTTGTAGTTGTTCCAGCCATACCGCCAGTCCGGATGTCTTCCCCAATAGCCAGGGCCGTAGGCTGGCAAATGTACCGGGCGGGGTGGTCGGTAGCCCGGCGGCCGGTAGCCGGGAGGTCGCTGGCCCGGCGGTCGGTAACCGGGCGGCCGATTGCCGGGCGGCCGTTGCCCCGGGCGGTTCCCGAGACCTGGTGGTCGTTGTCCTGGGGGACGCTGCCCCGGGGACGGTTCCGGCCGTTGCCCCGGTCGTTCGCCCGCTCCCGGGGGACGCTGCCCCGGCGGCGGTCCCCGGGGGGCCGCTGCCCCGGACGGTCACCGACGCTAGGTAACTGCGTTGGCCGATCGCCTCCACCAGGAGCCGGTCGTGTCTGCGGTCCCGAGGGCCGATTCTGAAGGAAATCTCCTGCCGCTCCGCCACCCGGTCGCGTCGCCGGCCGCGTTGTCGGACGGTCGAGATTTAAGAAGTCATTGAGCTGCCCTTGAGAGGGCCGCCCGCCGGTCGCCCGGTCGCTGTCCCGTGGAGGGTCGCTGTCCTGTGGAGGGTCGTTGTCCTGTGGAGGGTCGTTGTCCGGTGGAGGGTCGTTGTCCTGTGGAGGGTCGTTGTCCTGTGGAGGGTCGTTGTCCGGTGGAGGGTCGCTGTCCTGTGGAAGGTCGTTGTCCTGTGGAGGGTCGTTGTCCTGTGGAGGGTCGTTGTCCGGTCGCGGGTCGTTGTCCGGTCGAGGGTCGTTGTCCTGTGGAGGGTCGTTGTCCTGTGGAAGGTCGTTGTCCTGTGGAAGGTCGTTGGGCCGGTCGCGGTGAGGGACGAGCAGCAGGTCGGCTCATCGAGGGGGAGGGGCGTGCTGCCGGCCGAGCAGCGGATCGGCCGCCAGCTCGGCCGCGGCCGGCCGAGCACCGCCGCCGGCTCGACCGCCGCCGCCGCGGCCGCGCTGCGCGCTGCCGTCATCGCAGAGCGTCAGACAAAGGCAGAAACAACAGATGAGAATCACAAGAGGATTGCGGATTACGTGTCATTTCTGCACCCGCGAAGTGTTGAATGGTTTGTTGACGGATGACTGTGCGGCGGACGAGCCACGCCGACGGACGGAAGCCCGATTTCCGTTGATCTCGCAACATCCGCTCTGGGCGGATGGGTCGTGTACCTGAGAAGGATCGCATCGTGGATTACTCTCGCACGAAAATGATCTCATCGAAATTGGGCAGCAACTCCCGATCGACGACTTGATTGATTTTCTTCCAGGACAGGTTGCCGTCATCCAACGGCCGAAGAATTGTGGTGTACGAGCCACGCTCTCCGTCAGCGAGTGTGGCGACGCAAGAGACCACCCACTCGCCGTCTCGCTCGTTCCACGTGCCTTGCACGAAACCACCATCGGAATCAAACAGCCAACTTCGAATTTGTTTGGCTGCCGGATCCCAGCCGATGATTTGGAGGCCCGAAGATTCGACTTGATCTTGTTCTCGATCCCGAATCTTGTACGTGCGGCTGATGTAGTTTTGGTTCTTTGTCCACTGGCAGGCGATTTCGACGGAGAAGCCTTCGCCCTCGTGCGACCACTCGCCGATCAGTGGTTCCAGGGCTTGAAGGTGTTCGTAGTGGGTGTTTGGACCGGGTGCGTTCGTCTTCGGTAACGCGATCGATGAGCCAGTTTCCGTCCCGGCGGACGTAGACGACACTGTAGCGAGTCGTGAGCGGCGGCGTCGTCTGCATCCTCGGTCACGGTCGCGGTACCCCGTTCCAGCGCGACGTTAGGCGAGATGAACTCGACCGTTTCGGTGGTCACTGCCAGTGTCGGGACGTTGTCCTCGGCAAACATCGCCGTGAACTCAGCTTGGATCGCTTCTCGCCCGACGACTTCCTCGCCCGTCAATCGGCTCGTGTAGACTCCCTCGGGAGACCAATGAGCGGCCAATTTCTCGGCATTGCGGCGCGTTGAAGGCGGCCGCATACGAATTCGCCGCGGCCGCAATCTGGCTGGAGCTATCGGACGCATCCGCGTTTTCCCCCGCGGCGGATCTTTGCCCATGAAAGAGACAGATCAGAGACAAGATCAACATACCGAATGGAATGCATCGCATCGCAGTTCTCCCGCGTTCGATTGATGGTCGCTCAACAAGGAATCCCGGACGACGCTGGAAAGCCCAACATTTTTCGCTCTCGCGTTGATCTGCCGAGACTGATTTGTGGCGCAGGCAAACTCTTGAAACCGACGAAGTGAACAAACGAGGGATTTCGCCACGCCACGGCTCGGAAACAACTTCCGTCGTTACGGCGTTCCCCACACCCTTCGTTGTGCAGCGAGCGATACAACGCGGCACCGGCCGCCGCAGCCCGGATATTCCCTTTTAGTCTATCCGGTCGTGCAACAGGCCCGCAACCTGACCGGGTTACCGTGCTTGTGAAGCGGGTCGGTGTCGGGCCGGAAGCCCCGGTTCTGTGTAGTTATTCTAGGTTAAATTCAATCTTCTCGATTCCGCCGGTGAATTCAAAAAGCCCCTTCTTCTGATAAGCCGGATCCACGGATGTGATCGAATCGCGACCAATTTCGAACGGTTCCAGGCCGTGTCGAAAGGCGGACCGCTTGAGTTGGCCCTCGCCGGCGGGGGTTCCGTTGACGAACAACTGGACCGTTCCGCCGCCCGCCTTCGATCCATTCGGTGTGAATTCTGTTTTCAACGTTACTTTGCCCTTGGGAAGCGGAACGGTTCCCTGAATCGTAACATTTGCGATGTCGAAGAAGGTGTACCGGAATACTGGCTGATTGTCCGACACATACAGTGACCAACCGGCCGAGAACGCACCGGCGCAGGCAACCACTCCTTCAGCACCGTCGTCGGGGATCGTCAGTTCGGCGGTGACGGTGTGGGCCTGCGGGAACAGCAGCGGTCCAATCGGTTCCGGCAGCCAAACGCGATTGCCGTAGTAAGTCCAACTGGTTCTCGGTTCGCCGGACAGTCGGTTGCGGGGGTCGAGTCGCTCGGACAAACGAGGATCGAGCGGAAAGACGTCGTACTTTTCGGCTTCCTCCAGGAAGAGTTGCTGCAATTCCTTCAGTTTCTGCGGATTCTTTGCCGCCAGGTCGTTCGCTTGGCTGAAATCCTGTTCCACGTTGTACAGTTCCC
Organism: uncultured Planctomycetaceae bacterium; assembly: GCA_963776055.1. GTDB lineage: Bacteria > Planctomycetota > Planctomycetia > Pirellulales > Pirellulaceae > CAVZLD01. The sequence continues at coordinate 519,645 of CAVZLD010000005.1, forward strand.
ACGGCGCCGAATTGAAATCGCCCTCCCTGCCACCGGTTTGCCATGGCACGCCAAAGCGACTGCAGGCAACCCAACCGTCATGATAGATCGCGCGGTTCGTGAACATCTCGAAGTATTGCGTCGTGCGTCGATCTTTCGCGTCAGCGTCATCAAACGAGTACAGCATCGAGATACCTTCGATCGGTTCCTGCTGGTATCCCGTTGACCTCCTTGGGTGCATTCACGTTGATGGCTTCCAGGATCGTTGGCACGACATCAATCACGTGATGGAACTGCGTTCGCGTTTCGCCCGCGGATTGGAAACCTTGGGGCCAATGTACGACCATCGGATTGCGAGTTCCACCGAAGTGGCTGGCCACCTGTTTCGTCCACTGAAAGGGAGAACACATGGCCCAGGCCCAGGCGACCGGTACGTGAGGTTCACTGCTGGGCGTGCCAATCTCATCGAGTCGATTAATCGTGCTCTCGAGCCCCAATTGGACACCCAGCAGGCTGGCCAATTCACTGAAAGTTCCCTCTAAGCCACCTTCGGCGCTGGCTCCATTGTCGCCGACGATATACATCACCAACGTGTTGTCCAGCTCTCCGGAATCTTTCAGACTGTCGATGAGTCGCCCGATGTGATGGTCGGTATGCGCCATGAAGGCAGCGTAGTTTTCCATCAGGCGCAGATAGACCTGCTTGGCGTCGGGCGTTTGTTCGTCCCAGGCCGCGATTTCCGGGGGGCGGGGCGTGAGCTGTGTGCCCGGCGGAATCAGGCCCATTTTCAGTTGCTGGCGATGAGTCAATTCACGCTGCTTGTCCCAGCCGTGGTCAAACTTGCCTCGGAACATCTCACGCCATTTTGGCGGTGCATGATGCGGTGCGTGCACGGCACCGGTACTGAAGTAGCAGAACCACGGTTTTGTTGGATTCGCCGCGCGGACGTTTCGCGTCCAGGCAATTGCTTCGTCCGTGATATCCTCGGTGAAGTGGTAACCTTGCTCCGGACTCTTGGGCTGCGCGACCGGCACGGTATTGCGATACAGAGTCGGATAGTACTGATGTGTCTCGCCCTGATTGAATCCATAGAAATAGTCAAAGCCCAGGCCGGTTGGCCATCGATCAAACGGTCCTGCCGGACTGATGTCCATTTCTGGCGTGTTATGCCACTTGCCAAACATGGATGTCGCGTAACCGTTGTCGCGCAAAGTTTGCGAGACCAGTCCGCAGCTTCGGGGAATGATCCCGGTGTAACCCGGATAGCCGGTGCCGCATTCCGTGATTACTCCCGTGCTGATCGTGTGGTGGTTCCGTCCGGCCAGCAGGGCGCCGCGAGTTGGGCTGCACAATGCGGTCGTGTGAAATCGCGTGTAGGTCAGGCCCCCTTTCGCCAGTTGGTCCAGGTGAGGTGTGGGCACCGGGCCGCCGAACGTAGAACACATTCCGAAGCCGACATCATCCAGCAGAATCAGCAACACGTTGGGGCTGCCGTTGGGAGCGGTCACCGGTTGCGGATAGCTGGGCGTCGAATCGGCGAATGTCCTGCCGATCTTGCCTTGAAAGGCAGGATCTGGTTGAGGGATTTGCGACTGTGCGTGTGTCATAGGAACATGCAGCACGAGACAACACGCGAGAGCCACCAAACGAAGCGATCGGGGAATGGCCATGGTCAGATTCCTTTGCAGGGAATTGTTGTTTGATTCTACTTCAGTTCCACCGTCATCGCGTCGATCTGTCCATCGAATGCGAAGGGGCGGTGCTCTTCATAACTCGGTGACACGGGCGATCCGAGATCCACGCCAACATCAAAGGTCTCGCTGGCCGAGAACGCGGCAGGAACCGAGCGTGTCGTGGTCATCTTCGCCACCTCTTGGCCGTCAACCGTCATCACGACGGTCAGTGGTCCGCCGGGCTTGGGAAGTGAAGTATCGACCACCAGATCGTGTTTTCCCGCCGGGATACGCTCCTTCGACTTCACGCTGTAACGCTCGACGATGAAGAGGTTGTACTCGTAGCATAGAAACCCATCTTGCAAGTAGCACGTGAGGCCACCTGCCGCTCCGCCGAGCGCGTACAGTACTCCATTGGCCCGCTCACCGAGCTGCAATGCCATATCGACTCGGTTATTCTTCTTCCCCAGGCCGGGAGCCGTAAACTCTGGCATGCGGCGTGTGTTGCGATGGAATGTCCAGCGTCGGTATTTCGTCGCCACGACATCCTCAGGATGAATTCGCGTCCAGATGCCGCCACCGATGGGAAGATCCTTGTTGTCCTCGGCGGCGGCAAGAAATTGACGCTTCATCGCCGCGAGCCTGTCGGGATGTGCTGCCGCGAGATCGACCGCCTGCGAGAAATCGTTACGCAAGTCATACAGTTCCCACTGATCCTCATCGGAGTTCCAGTTCTTCATTCGTGCCGGATTACCGGCCGGATCCCAGGGGTATAACGGGCCAAAAGTGCAGGCCATCCAGCCATCAACGTAGATGCCACGGCTGGCGAAGTTGTCGAAGAACTGTTCCTTCTTCCGGGTTGGTGCGTTGGCATCATCGAATGTGTACGCGAGACTGATTCCATCGAACTGCATCTGCTCGTGACCATTAACGGTTCTCGGAGGTGTGATTCCCAGGATGTCGTACAGCGTCGGCGCGATATCGACCACGTGGTGAAACTGCGACCGAATCTCGCTGCTCGGCCTAATTCGCTTGGGCCAGGAAATCACCATCGGATTTCGCGTACCGCCGAAGTAGGACGCGACCAGTTTCGTGCCCTTAAAGGGCGTACTGCCGGCCCAGGCCCATCCGGCGTGATACATGTTGTCCACTGCCGCCGATCCCAAGGTCTCCAGGCCGCCGATCTGATTCAATGCCTCGATGTGTTGGTGAACAGACGTTGGGATCTGGTTTTGTGCCAACAGTTCGCTGATCGTTCCGTGGACACCTTCGGCGCTTGACCCGTTGTCTCCCCAGATGTAGATGATCAGCGTGTTGTCGCGCAAACCGCGTTGTTCCAGGCCCTCAACCAATCGCAGAACCTGTGTGTCCGTGTGTTCGACGAAGCCCGCGTAAACCTCCATCAGACGCTGTTGGAAGGGACGTTGCTCCGTGGGAATTTCATCCCAGCCTTGAAGTGTCGGGTCGCGATCCGTCAGCTCCGTATTGGGTGGGATAATCCCCATGGCCAGCTGACGCCGGTAAACGCGTTTGCGATACGCGTCCCACCCGTCGTCGAACTTGCCTCGGTATTTGTTCGACCATTCGACGGCCACGTGATGCGGACCATGGACCGCTCCCGGCGCCCAATACATCAGAAATGGTTTGTCGGGAGAGAAGGCCTGATGGTCATCGAGCCATTTCAGTGCTTCCTCGGCCATGCCCTCCGTCAGGTGGTACTTGCCGTCCTGCGGCGGCTCGATGTGATTCGTGTTGAGTGTCAGACGCGGTTCCCACTGAGACGTTTCACCGGCCAGAAATCCCCAGAAGTGGTCAAAGCCATAACCGGTTGGCCAGCGATCGAAGGGCCCCATCGAGGTTGTCTCCGTCGCGGGCGTATTGTGCCACTTTCCGAACGCCGATGTCTTGTAGCCATAGTGCCGAAGTACCTCCGCGATCGTTGCTGCTTCTTTCGGCATGATCCCGGTAAAGCCGTCGAATGCCACGGCACGTTCCGCGATCGTACCGTAGCCCACGCGAGTATGGTTGCGTCCGGTCAGCAGTGAGGCTCGTGTCGGTGAGCAAATGGAAGTCGTATGAAATGCGTTGTAACGGATGCCTTCTTTCGCCAACTTGTGAAACGCGGGCGTCTTGACTTCGCCACCAAAGACTTCCGAAACACCAAAACCCGTATCGTCCAGTAGGACAATCAGAATATTGGGTGCGTCGTCCGGCAGACGCTTCGGCTCGTCAGGCCACCGCATCACCGAGTCCTGCAAACGCGGTTTCACCACGCTCTCCATCGGTGTGGAAGGGAATGGCAAGACGGACCCATCCGGTGGCAGGGTCTCGCCGTGAGTAACGCTGCCGACGAGCAGCAGGCAAGCCGAAACGCAGACGGCAGGTGGTAGCTTCATTGTGGGCATTCGCTAACAAAGTCCAGGGAAGACAGTTGAGACTTGTTCGTCGCTCATCGGATGGCGCGTTGCCGAAGCAAAACAATACTTATAGTGTCTTCTACGCTTCCTGCCATCGGTAGTCGAACTTCCGGTGGGTCTCGCTCAAGTTGACCCAGGCCTCGTATGCCAGGATTCGCCGTCCGCAAATCGGTGGTCACCGTCGCATTGATACCGCCGATGATGAGCGTATCAAGGGGGCGAATTCGCAGGGAAACAAGCCTTTCGTCCCTCTTCTGCGAAGGTCTGGCGAAGAACCTCACCGCGACGAAGCGCTCAAAGAAAAACGCAGGAGTTTCTGGTGGCGGCAACCCGTCGCAGAGCGGGTTCACCGACCTTCGCTGTGAATGCCTGTACACGGAAATTGGCAGGGAGCTGTAGCCAATTCGTGCCTCGAAGACAGGGGAAAGAGCGGAACTTTGTTCAGCCAAACGAACGGGAGATACAACAAATTCGACAATTCGCGCTGACCGATGGGGCAGCATGCCGCAGAGTCTTGTCGTTCACGCGGCCGGGCCCACACGACTGACTATTCCGTTTTATGCTTGCCGATTGCGGAGAAAGGCAGGTTGATGAAATGGGTTCGGCAGAAACTCTCGCGGAAGGGGAGGCCGGGCAACACGCTTTCGGCAGACTTTCCACTCGCGTGAGCGAAGCGTAGCATGGGCGCATGTGTTGCATGCTCATGGAGGAGTATGATCTGCGCATTCCACCGCAATCGAGGTTTGCCATGAGTCTTCGCGTGATGCTTCGAATCGCCTGGGCGAGTGTTCTTTTTCTTGCTGGCCCACTGGGCATTGGGGCCACTCGATCGGATGACTGGTCGCAATGGTGCGGTTCGGACGGGAAGAATATGGTTTCGTCCGAGACGAATCTTCCCGAGTCCTTCGCGCGGGGCAAGAGAAAGAGCAACGGGACAATCGATCTGTCCACCGCAGCCAACGTCAAATGGGGCGTGAAGATCGGAACGGGATGTTACTCCACGCCTTCGGTGGCGATGGAGAAGGTGTTTGTGGGTGGATTGGACGGGCGAGAGGGCGTTTTTGTGTGTCTCGATGCCACGACAGGTAAGCGGCTGTGGCAATGGCAAGCTCCGCCGCGCGAAGTGCCAGACACCATCGACGGTTTTTCCATCGGCCTCAGCTCGATACCCCAACAGATCGGCGTCTGCTCATCGGCCGCTGTCGAACAAGACCGCGTGTATTTCGTCTCCAACCGCTGTGATCTGATGTGCTTGGACGTCGCCGGTGAATTCAGCGAGCCCGGCGATCGGCAAGCTCGCGTGTTGTGGACCTATGACATGCTGAGTGAACTCGGGGTGTTTCCCTGCGATGCGTCCAACGGTTCTCCGCTGATTGTCGGCGACTTGCTGTACGTGACCACCTGTAACGGTGTGGACCGCAATACGTTTGGCGCCCCGGATAGGGAGAAGGAGCGCAAGATACCGGCTCCACTCGCGCCGAACCTGATTGTTGTCGACAAACGTGATGGCCGGTTGGTGGCCACCGACGATGCGCCGATCATGCAGGGCCTTCTCCACGGGCAGTGGTCTTCGCCCTCCCTGGGAAAAGTGGGGGAGCGCACGCTCGTATTCTACGGTGGCGGTGACGGGGTTTGTTATGCCTTCGAGGCCCTCGCGTCGGTTCCGGACAAGCCGGTGCGGCTAAAGACGGTGTGGTCGTATGACTGTATTCCGCCGGAATACAAAGTACCTGGTGACGACGACTGGATCACTCATTACTGCTTGGGGGATCGACGAGTTCAAGGAGCGTTGAACAAGCACGATGGCACATTTGTCGGCAGGAGCGAGATTATCGGCACTCCGGTGTTTCTGAATGACCGCGTCTACATTGCCATTGGACGTGACCCCGCGCACGGCCGCGGGCGTGGCGCTTTGCACTGCATTGATGCTCGGGGCCAGGGTGACATCACCGCCAGCGGCAAGATCTGGACCTATCAAGGCTTGGATCGAACACTCTCCACCGTGTCGGTAGCCGACGGGCTGGTCTATATTTCCGACGTGGGTGGTCGCTTGCATTGTGTGGACGCCGACACCGGACAGTGTTATTGGATCCACGACATGCAGAGCGAGACCTGGGGGTCCACCCTCGTGGCGGATGGGAAGGTCTATATGCCGACCGCGAAAGGTCTGTCGGTGCTGGCGACCGGCAAGGATTTGAAGGTTCTCGATCGCATTACGCTTGGTGGAAAAGTGTACGCGTCGCCCATCGCGGCCAACGGCACGCTGTACGTCGCGACCACGCAAGGTTGGCTTTGGGCGGCACATCAACAGTAAGCTGCATGACGACATGTGGAATACAAGCACCATGACCCACGCTCGTCCACGAACTCGTAACCAGTGAGGAATCGGTCGTGCGATCTGTTGCAGTTCATGCGTTGTTTTTGTCGGGAATGCTCCTGAGAGCACCGGTGTTGGCTGCGCAACAACCAGATCCTTCGGACGTATTTCAAATGCATCGCGGTGTCTCCCGACAGGAAGTCATCGAGCGAACACTCCGTACCTACGACGGCGATAGCGAAGCGGGCGTGGACGTCACGACGCTGGCCGGGAAGGTGATGTGCGGCTATCAGGGCTGGTTTAGCTGCCCTGGTGACGGGGCCGGCCGAGGTTGGCATCACTATCAGAAAGGACGTCGTTTCTCACCCGGCAACTGCACAATCGACTTGTGGCCGGACGTCCGCGAACTGGGCAGCGGGGAACGTTACGCAACCGCCTTTCGCCTGCAGGATGGCCGTGCCGCGGAGGTATTCAGTTCCCTGAATGCCAAGTCGGTGGACCGCCATTTCCGCTGGATGAAGGATTACGGTATCGACGGCGTATTCGTCCAGAGATTTGGCGTCGAAGTGCGCGGAACCTCGGGGCTCTACCACTTCAATACCGTATTGGCAAATTGTCGTGCGGGCGCCAATCAACACGGTCGGACATGGGCCGTCATGTATGATTTGTCCGGCCTGGGAAACGGCGGTACGCAGGTCGTCATCGAAGATTGGAAGATGCTCGTCGACTACATGCGCGTCGGTCGCGACAAACTGGATAAGGCATACCTGCATCACAACGGAAGGCCGGTCGTAGCCGTATGGGGAATTGGCTTCAACGACAATCGTCGTTACACACTCGACGATTGTAGGCGATTGATCGACTTCTTGGCGAATGATCCGGAGTACGGTGGAAATACGGTGATGATCGGCGTTCCCTCTTACTGGCGCACGTTAAAGAGGGATTGTGTGAATGACGTCAAGGTGCACGAGATTGCCAAAGCCGCTCACATCGTTAGTCCTTGGTCGGTGGGTCGCTATCGCACTCTCGATGATGTCGAGCAGTATGCCAGAGACGTTTGGAGCCCGGATCTGGCCTGGTGTCAGTCCCAGGGCATTGAGTACTTGCCGGTCGTGTTTCCCGGTTTTAGCTGGCACAACATGAATCCGCGTTCCCCGCTGGATCAGATCCCGCGACGGCGCGGCATGTTTCTCTGGAAGCAATTTCGCGAGCTTCATCAACTGGGCGCGACGATGGTCTATCAAGCCATGTTCGACGAAGTTGACGAGGCGACAGCAATCTTCAAATGCACGAATCAACCGCCTGTTGGTGAATCCCGCTTCCTCGATTACGAGGGGCTTCCCAGCGACCACTATCTTTGGTTGGTCGGGCAAGGACGGCGGTTGATTCGTGGTGAGATACCGATCAGCGAGGAGTTGCCTTCCCGCGACGAATGAAGTCGATTCTCCATGCCGCTCCCTTCTTGGCTTCGCAATGACGAAGACGCTTTTCCGGCGGTCATTCCCATTACGGGAGAGACGAAGCTGCGTCTCGACACTCCTGGACGGCAGCCGACGCCGTACCGCTCCATGAGTAGTGCCTCTCTTGTCCGCGGCGGAGCGTCGTCCGGTCCAGTAGCCTGGCGTTCATTCGCATCTGGAACTGGTCACGAATGAAGAATTACGGCAAGGGGGCGTGAAATCCGCGAACGCTGAATCCCAATGAGTTTGCCCTGCCAAATGATCCGATCGCGTTCATCTGTCGGTTGCCCTGGCAACGAAAGCAGCCGCCGATCCCGTTGGGGCTCGGCGGCTGTTGTGGTGTTCGGGTTGGTTGTTGCTTAGCGTCGCCGTACGGGAGCTCTTCGGCTGCCGGTCGGTAGGGCGTTCGAGCGGGGTGGTGTCGGGCGTGTCTGGAGGCGGCTGGCGGGTCGGCCGGATGAGCGGTTCGAACTGGCAGTGGGGGCGGTCGCGTTGGTCCGCTGGGAGTTGCGGAGCGTTCGCGATGAAGGCACATTCTGCGGAGCTTGTTTCCGGCTCGCCGCCGCCATCGGGACGCTGTTCTGCGGGTCGGTTTCGGCGACGACCCACACGATCTGTCCGCTGCGTGCGTCGCGCACCTGCATCTCCAGGTAGCCCTCGGATGTGTCGATGGCGGCCTGCAACTGCTGTCGACTGTCCATCGGGTAGCCGTTGGCATGGAGGATGATGTCGCCTTCTTCCAGTCCCGCGTGGAAGGCGGGGGAGTTGGGGACGATCTGATTCACGCGTTGTCCGTAGACCTGCTGCCCGTATCCGGGAACCACTTGGAGTTGCGGGCCGTCGGGAAGGGAGCCGCCCTGGTCGACCGGTACGGTGCTGGTGTAGACGCCCAGGAAGTAGGTGCTGGGTTGGGGGTAGGGCCCCGGTAGCGGAGTGGGAGCGGGATAAGGGTCCCCGATCGGTCCTGGCTGTGGGCAGGGCTGCGGCTGGGGGCAACTTCGGCCGATCCGCTGGTTGGCCTGTCGGACGATTCGGCGGACCTGTTGGGCGGGCGCTCCGGCCTGCACCTGGGTGGCGATGAAGAGCGTGAACAGCGAGATGGCGGCGATCGAGCGGTGGTTTGTGCGAATCTTCATGGGAGGTCTCCAAAGTGACATTCTTGGCCAGTATTCCTATTTTTTGACGCTTTCCTGGCTTCTCCGAGGCCTTGCTGCGTCGTCCCGATACTGGGCTCAGCGAAAGCCGCCCCTCCCCGGGGACAGGAAATCCTCCCCTTTTTTTTCGTCCGGCCGCCTGCCGGCCTCCCAACGCGGGGACAGGCGATGCGTTGGTCCGCTTGGCCGAAGAGCGACTCAACGCATGGACAGGCGATGCGTTGATCGTCGGGGGGGCAGATTGCCCCTCGAGTGGACGGTGTTCACGGCATGCTCAGGCAATCCGCAGCCCGAGCCCCTTCAAATCGCACTGCTGCAGCCCGATGATTCTCCCCGAGAGATGCCAGAAAGTGGTCGGTTTACACAAGTGTTTTTTCGGTGATCGGAATACCGTTGCTGCGGACCGATTGTTCCCAGGGGGATCGCATTCGAAGCTTTCGTGAAAGCCACGATTCGGACTCGGGTTGCCGCACGGTTTGCGGGGATTCTGAGGAAGACTCATCGTCTCTTCGGGGTGGTCTCGTCCGAGGGTGCGACCCGAAAGCGGGCCCCGGTTCCGCTGTGCATGTTGGGGAGACTGCCGGTGCTCGGACTGTCCCCTCGGCGGGGCTCGTTCCAACTGTTTCGGTGGCTGTGCCTTTTGCGGTAGTTGCCAACCTTCGGACGCTTTTCTGCTGCGCGGCCGTTGTATCCAGAAGCGCCGCAACTAGGATGAGAGCACGTAAGATCTCGCCCAGACGAACTGGCAATGGCGGGCAAAGGAGGTGTTGAGTTGCGGTGAACGCTCGCTGCAAGACCCATGTTTCGATTCAAAGGAACCGACACCAGGCACGACCCCAACCTTTCGACGCGCACGCGACTGTTGCGCACTCTGCGATTTCGGATACACTACCCGACAAGGTACTTGACGGAATTGGCCGGCGTCCGATTGAGACGAGTCTGCGGAAGCCTAGGCGGAGCTTCAGTTCCACAAGTCATTCGGTTGTTGATTGTGAGCGACCATCGAGAGTTCACCAGCGAGCAGCAGTTCGCTCCTTTTCTAGCCGATCGAAAACTTCTACATCGCGAATTCGGCCTGGTGTTTGACTACCGTCTCTTAGATGACGTTCTGTCTCGGTCAAGCCAATACTTGCAGCGACACGACTTGCTGTTTCTAAAGATCTCTTTTCGCACACCTCGAGAAGACGTGCGGTCGATCGTTCGTGCACTCGATGAGCGACGAGGCACTGCAAAACTGGTCTACTTCGACGGTGACGACGATCTGGGCATTCAGTGGCCAGAAATCCTTCCCCATGTGGATCTCTATGTAAAGAAACATGTGTTTCGCAATTTTGCCAACTACCGGCGAACGTATATCGGCAAGTCGAACTTAACAGACTATGTTTCGCACAGATGGGGCGTGTCTTTTGCGGACGATCCGATTCGGCGGTCCGGTCCGGTCGACGCCTCGCAGTTGCATAAGCTGTTTCTGAGTTACAACCTGGCACTGAATTCGCGTATTCGCGACATCTACAGGCAGCAGCCGGTGTCGAAACGGATTCCGAAGGAGATCGACGTCGTCTGTCGTGCTTCCGTACACAAAGATTCGTGGCAATACCACCTGCGAAGGCAGATCGCGCCGTGTCTGAGTACGTTGCCCAGCGATATCAAGGTCTTGTTGCCGGTAGGTGAGGTTCCGGCAGAGCAGTATTTCGATGAACTGCGGCGATCCAGGATCTGCGTCAGCCCGTTTGGGTACGGCGAGATCTGTGGGCGGGACTTCGAGGCAATTCTGATGCGTTCACTGCTGATCAAGCCGGATATGAGCCACGTGCGCACGATTCCCAACATCTACTCCGCAGGCGAAACGTATGTTCCCGTGCATTGGGAGTTCCAGGACTTGGAGGAGAAATGTCGATACTTTCTCGAACATGAAGCGGAACGAGTTCGGATCGTCGAAAAAGCCTACCGCGTGCTCGCGGATTTTTACGAGCAGAATGGATTCGTTGCCGCTGTCGCGCAGATGCTTGCTCGATTGGGCATGAGAGGGGAACCCCCAGCAGCTGACTGCCTCAGTGCGGATGTGCCCTTCCGCGCAAGATGACTTACGAGTGACGAGAACGCGATGCCAAAGATCCCCAAGGTGATTGTCATAGGAGCCGGGCCCGCCGGCCTGGGAGTGTCGCTATCGCTAGGCGAAGACTGCACTGTGCTGGAGCGACACGATCGACCCGGCGGCCTGTCGATGAGTTTTGAAAGCCGAGGCGCCGTGTTCGACTGGGGCGGACACTCGTTTCACTCCGCCCATCCCGAGGTGCGCGAGCTGGTCTTCAATGCCTTGGAAATGTATGAACAGAAGCGAGAAGCGAGGTGCTTCCTATCCGGGCAATTGATCGAGTATCCCTTCCAGAAACACTTTCGCTCGCTGCAGGACGAAACGGTCGTTGCCGAGTGTGTCCGTGGCCTGCGGTTGGCCGGAGACAGCAACGGTGCTGGCAACTTCGAGGAATACCTGAAGCAGCGGTTTGGGGAGGGCATTGCGAGGCATTTCATGCTGCCGTACAACCGGAAGCTCTGGCGGCGGGATCTGAGAAGACTGGCCACCGATTGGACGAACCAGCGCGTGGCAGCGCCTGAAGGTGTAGCGGAGAGTTTCCAACACGATGGTGGCCAACGGAAACCGTTGCAGAGCGATACGATGGTTGCCTATCCCGCGCGAGGCGGCTTCGGCGAGATCTTCACGGCACTTGGGCGACAGACCCACGATCTCCGATGGAATGAAGACGTCCGCCAAATCGACGCTCGGGCGCGAGTCCTCACCACGGCTGCAGGGCATACCTATTCGTGGCGAGAGCTTGTGTCCACATTGCCGCTGCCACAATTGTTGGCGCTGCTGCCGGAGACGCCAGCGCGGTTACTTCAGGCTGCCCGTAGCCTTGAGGCGCTCTCGCTGAAATTGGTGTTCGTCGTAATTCGTCATCCAGTCGACACGCCGATCCAGCGGATCTACGCATCGGAAGATGAGATTGCCGCCCACAAGATTGTCATCAATCACAATTCATCTCCCTACTTGCGTGCGCTGCCGCACCACGGCGTGGTCTTCGAGATCTCCGTCGGGCCTTTTGAGGAACCCTCTGGGCGCGACATACCGGCCTGGATCGAAATGAACTTAGTACGGGTGGGCGTGGTGCAGTCGTCGGACGAGATTCTCTCAATCGAGATTCGCGATGTGCCGCAAGCCTATCCGGTGCCTACGCACTCACGTGAAGCCGTGGTGGAACAAATCCAGGCCTATTTGCAGTCCCTTCGTATTCACACGGTGGGTCGCTTCGGGGAATGGGCCTACATCAACAGCGACGAGGCGCTGCACCGCGGATTTGCTCTGGGCAGGCGCTTGGCGGGAAGTTGAACGCGGGAGAAGTTCGCGAAAAGGGCCCGCGCCCTTGTCCAACAACGGAAATCCATCCGGTAGATCCGTCAATTCATTCTGGCTATGCGCCTGTTTTCAGTCACGTGCAACGGCTCAGCTGACGACCGATTCAATATCCTTCTCATCACGATTGACGACCTATCCCGGATTTGGATGCTACGAATCGGATCTGAAAATCTCCGCGGAACTCGATGCCGTGGCCGGAAGAAGCCTGCTGTTCCAACGAGCTGGATGTCAGCAAGCGATCGGTCGTCTGTTCGCGGGCACGTCTGATGACGGGCGTTCGGACACGATCGTCCTCGCTGAGAACTACATGTATTTTTCGCAATCTTCACCCGCACATTTGCTTGTCCAGTACTCGGAGGTTGCACGTCGGACTCCGGGGGGCAGTTTCGGCTACAAATGCACCGGTGTTCCCGATGACACAGGCATCCGGATGGGTAAAACACGCAATCGAGTAGGTGATGGCTGGGAATTGTACAACCGTGTTGTCTTGGGAGTCGTTTTGCCGGAAGCGCAACAAGAAGCAGCCGCCGATCCCGTTGGGGCTCGGCGGCTGTTGTGGTGTTCGGGTTGGTTGTTGCTTAGCGTCGCCGTACGGGAGCTCTTCGGCTGCCGGTCGGTAGGGCGTTCGAGCGGGGTGGTGTCGGGCGTGTCTGGAGGCGGCTGGCGGGTCGGCCGGATGAGCGGTTCGAACTGGTAGTGGGGGCGGTCGCGTTGGTCCGCTGGGAGTTGCGGAGCGTTCGCGATGAAGGCACATTCTGCGGAGCTTGTTTCCGGCTCGCCGCCGCCATCGGGACGCTGTTCTGCGGGTCGGTTTCGGCGACGACCCACACGATCTGTCCGCTGCGTGCGTCGCGCACCTGCATCTCCAGGTAGCCCTCGGATGTGTCGATGGCGGCCTGCAACTGCTGTCGACTGTCCATCGGGTAGCCGTTGGCATGGAGGATGATGTCGCCTTCTTCCAGTCCCGCGTGGAAGGCGGGGGAGTTGGGGACGATCTGATTCACGCGTTGTCCGTAGACCTGCTGCCCGTATCCGGGAACCACTTGGAGTTGCGGGCCGTCGGGAAGGGAGCCGCCCTGGTCGACCGGTACGGTGCTGGTGTAGACGCCCAGGAAGTAGGTGCTGGGTTGGGGGTAGGGCCCCGGTAGCGGAGTGGGAGCGGGATAAGGGTCCCCGATCGGTCCTGGCTGTGGGCAGGGCTGCGGCTGGGGGCAACTTCGGCCGATCCGCTGGTTGGCCTGTCGGACGATTCGGCGGATCTGTTGGGCGGGCGCTCCGGCCTGCACCTGGGTGGCGATGAAGAGCGTGAACAGCGAGATGGCGGCGATCGAGCGGTGGTTTGTGCGAATCTTCATGGGAGGTCTCCAAAGTGACATTCTTGGCCAGTATTCCTATTTTTTGACGCTTTCCTGGCTTCTCCGAGGCCTTGCTGCGTCGTCCCGATACTGGGCTCAGCGAAAGCCGCCCCTCCCCGGGGACAGGAAATCCTCCCCTTCTTTTTCGTCCGGCCGCCTGCCGGCCTCCCAACGCGGGGACAGGCGATGCGTTGGTCCGCTTGGCCGAAGAGCGACTCAACGCATGGACAGGCGATGCGTTGATCGTCGGGGGGGCAGATTGCCCCTCGAGTGGACGGTGTTCACGGCATGCTCAGGCAATCCGCAGCCCGAGCCCCTTCAAATCGCACTGCGAATCGTGCCTTATAGAACGGCGGCCTTCGGCTCGCTCAGCACCAAACGGTAAGTGTCCCTGTTGAGGACCGAGGCCATGTCAAGTGTCGGCCGCAGCGTGACTGTCCATCGTGTTTTCCGCATTCGGTCGAGGCGTGCCGCACCAACATGTAGAGGAGAAGGGTAGTAGACGATTCCCGTGCGATCGGTCGTTGGGGATGTGGCGATCGCACGAGATGTCTCTTCAGACATCACGGACCACAGGGGTCGCATGTGGGTTCACACGGGCCTTCGCAGTATGGGTAGGCCTCAACCGGAGGGGTTACAAAGTACGTTGGCTTTGTACCGAAGTGGCACATTCCCATATTGTCGCATTTCCATTGTTCAATGCTGCGAAAGACTCCGCATCCGGCCGTGCAGGACAGAACGACAATCAAGACTGCAAGATAGCCGATCGTTGATGGCTGAGATCGCTTGTACGCCATGGCCCCGTTCCTCATTCCGTTTAGAAATCCGTTAGCGGACAAGGAATCATGCGCGGCAACGATGGCGAACGCAAGCAAAACGCCGGAAAAACCTCGAACCTACGATGGTCGATAATCGTCGAAATCCGCAAGGCTTAACCGGATGTGTGGTCAAGACAGTTTTCGGTGATGACTGACTGCACTTCTTCCTAAGGATGGGGGAGATATCTGCTACCGAAATCGATCGCGATTAGGATTCCTGCCTTGCGGTGAGAGCCGTTGCAGGCTGGAGAACTAGAGCGGAGGGCGTCAGCAGGCGGCGTGACCATTCGTGGGTTTCAGTCAGATTTCCAGGATTCTCGGAAAGACTGATGTCCGATCCTATTCCCGGCCCGTTCGAGCTTGCGCCTGAATGTTCCGACACCGCTGACGACTTTCTGATCTGTTGGATTGCGCCGATTGGCTGATCTGTGGAAGGCTTTCTGAGGGACGGTTCGCTGAACGATTGTCCCTCACTCGTATATCGATTTGTGTACAGACACGATGTTGTTGAATGAAATCTCCGCATCAGGATGACCTGCTGGCGGAGGAATGCGTGCAGCACAATGGTCCCGATCACGAGCTTCTGATGGCAGATCGACTTGAATCCGTCAGGATTCCGGCAAAGACTAGTCGTGCATCTGCACAAGCTTGGGTTCGAGACGAGCTGGCGTGAGGCGTTCGATCGAGGTCCATAAACGATCGATATCTTGAGCGAGACCCTTGAAGCGCCTGCTCGATCTTGCTGCGCTCGTTTTTCAAGCCGACTGCCGCGGTCTTTGCAGTCTCCATCGTATTGTGCACGGGTACATCGGACAGGTGAATGTGTTCAGAGAGATGGGCACCATTCACGAGCCCGTGTCAGGAGAACATCGGCAAATTCGGTTCACCTCAACAACAAGGAGGCAATTCGGCTTGCACAATTCCGCGGAGCTACCGTGTCGCTTACGCAATCGATGACGACAAGCCATCGTCATTCGCCATGCCACGACTTTGCCTCTTTAAGAGCTTGAGTGGACTTGTTGACTAGATCAGGGCAAACTCGGGGACGTCGAACGCGGGGACAGTCCATGTTTCAAAGTTGCACGCGACTTTGATCGGTGTCGGGGGGATTGCTAGGATCGGGCCGGTCGCTGCCGCCGGGGCGGCGCACCACACGACCGGTGGGTCCTGCGCGAGGGAGAATCTGCCATGACCATCGCCCGTTCGAAGATCGTCGACGCCCACGTCACCCCTTGGTATCACTGCATTTCCAAAACCGTCCGCGGCGCGTTTCTGCTACGAAGCAGGGAGGACGACCGCAAACGGTATCTGGAACAGCGGCTGGAAGAGCTGGTGGGGATTTTCAGTATCCAGGTCGGTGGCTATGCCGTGATGGACAATCACTTGCATGTGCTGACGCATTTGGACTGGCGGCAGGCGCGACGCTGGAGCAAAGAAGAGGTGCTGCGGCGGTGGGCCAGGCTCCACCCACCGCGTGGCCCGGATCGCAAGCCGCTCCGATCCCTCTCCCAATGGGTGAAAGAAAAGGCCCGCGACCGGAAGTATGTCAAGCAACTGCGGAAGCGACTGGTCAATCTGGGTTGGTTCATGAAATCGCTCAAGGAACCGCTGGCCCGCAAGGCCAACGAAGAAGACGGGGTCCAGGGCCCGTTCTGGGCGGGCCGGTACAAGTCGATCGCGATTCACGGGGAAGAAGCGTTGCTGGCGACCTGTGCCTACATCGATCTCAATCCGCTGGCGGCGGGCCAAGTGTCTTTGCCGGAAGAGGCACGCTACACGTCGCTCGCCGCGCGGCTGGCTTGGTGCCGGAAGCGAGGACGGATGTCGGACCTGCAAGCCGCCCGCGAGGGGTCCGTGCCCGCGGCCCAGCAGGCGCGGGGCATGGAACGAGGACTGTGGCTCTGCCCGCTGGACGACCGGCGCGAGCAGGGAGAGACGCGCGTGGGCGTGCTGGCCGGATTCTCGTTGGGCAGCTATCTGCTGTTGGTGGACGCCACGAGTCGCCTGTTGCGTCCGGGCAAGGCGCGGGTCGATCCGCGGGTGGAAGCGCTCCTGGACCGCCTGGGGGTCGGCTGGGAGACCTGGCGTACCACGTTGGAGCAACTGTTCGCTCGACCGCAGCTGGTCGGCGTGGCCTTTTCCTTCCAGCGGAGCCGACTGCGCGCGGCCGCCCGGCAACGTGGCTGCCGTCACCTGGCAAATCTGAACGGCTGTCACGCGTAACGCGTTCTCACTCGACCACGGCCGGACGCGCGGTGCGCTGCCCGCCGATCGTCGCGTGGTCCTTCGTGCCGTCGCGGGCTGCGGGACGATCCTCGTCCGCCCGATCGTGACGCGGTCGATGCCGGTTGGTGCGCCGCCCCAGCGTGCCTCTTTCCAGAACGCCTTTCGCGGTCGAATTTTTGCCTTCTTCCCATCGTTTCCGGTGGGACGCGCTGCGCCACCACGCTCCACCGCGCTCGGCGCGGCGAACTGCCCAGGCAAATACGCAAAAACATCAAAAACATGGCCTGTCCATGTGTCAGCGCGCGCGGCTGTACATGGCCTGTCCATGTCATTATGTGTCCATGTCATTATGTCATTTTGTCTTGCCCGTCGGTATCCTCCCCGCGTTTCACGCTCGCGGGGTACTTTCGCGGTCTCGCCTTCCCTACAATACGGCACACTGCCGCGGAGTCGCGGTTTCGAGGGTGCGGCAAGGTTCAGACTCCATGAGGAATCCTCGACGTGTTCCGCAACGTGATGCGGCGCGACGACCAAGCAATTAGGCCGACCCAGATTCTTCCCCGCCGTGTTGGGGAAAGGTGACTGGGAATCAGTTCAAGGGATTTTGGGAAACCGCGATCCCCCTGATTTCTGACGCTTTCCAGCGAGCGCGACAAATACGCTCCAGAGAATCTGGCTTTGGCTAGGAACTCTTATTGAATTTTTTTTGGCATGCCCCAAACCGATATCGTGATCAAGGGAGCGCGGGAGCATAACCTGCGCGAGGTGGATGTTCTGCTTCCCCGAAATCAACTCATCTGCCTGACCGGCGTGAGCGGTTCCGGCAAGAGTTCGCTGGCATTCGACACGCTCTACGCGGAAGGGCAGCGGCGATACGTCGAAAGCCTGTCGAGCTTTGCGCGTCAATTCCTGGGGCAAATGCCAAAGCCCGACGTGGATTTCATCGGTGGCTTGAGCCCGTCCATCTCCATCTCGCAAAAATCGGCCGGCACAAATCCGCGTTCCACTGTCGGCACGATCACCGAAATCTACGACTACTTGCGAGTGCTCTTTGCGCGAGTTGGCGATGCCCATTGTCCGCGGTGCGGTCGCGGTGTCACCGCGCAGTCGCGAGAGCAGATCCTGATGCGGATCCTGACGCTGCCACCGGATACGCAGGTGTCGGTCCTGGCCCCCGTTATCCGCGGGCAGAAGGGCGAGTACCGCGACCTGTTCCAGGATTACCTGAAGCAGGGCTTCGTTCGTGCTCGTGTGGACGGTGAGATCGTATCGCTCTCGTCCGAACCTGCGGTCTCGATCGTCAGATGCGGCACGACATCGAGATCGTGACCGACCGCCTGACAATCAAGCCCAACGTGCGCCCGCGGTTGGCAGAGGCGGTGGAAGTCGCACTGAAAATCGGCAAAGGCACGCTGATCGTCGACGGTGCAGCGCGGTCCGGCGGCCGGCGCTTCCGCGGAACCTGTCCAGCAGCGCCGCTCGAAGCGTCGTGAGTCGGCGCAGGCGACATGATCTTGTCGGTCAACTTTGCCTGTGCCGAGTGTGGCGTCAGCTTCGAACCGCCTTCGCCACAACTGTTCAGTTTCAACAGCCCCCAAGGGATGTGCCCGGAATGCGACGGACTGGGGCAGTGTTTCTCGTTCGACATCGCAGCTCTTGATTCCCGACCCGTCGCTCAGCTTCCAGCAGGGCTGTATCGAACTCTTCGGCCCCTGGAAGGGATTGGGACGCTGGCGGCGACACATCTATCAAGGCGTGGCGGACACGATCGAGCGAATCCATGATCTGCCGGACGGTACGCTCCTGCAAACCGCATGGCGAGAACTTGATCCTGCATGGCAGTCCGTCTGGCTGTGGGGTACCGGCGATCAGCACGTGACCTTCACCTGGCGGGGTGGAAACTCTCCGATGAAGTACGGCGGCACCTTCGAAGGGATCATTCCCGATCTGCTGTCGAAATACCGCAGCAGCAAGAGCCGCATGCAGATCCGTCAGTTGGAACGCTACATGAGCACCGTTCCCTGCCCGGCGTGTCACGGCAAACGACTGAACCCGCAAGCTTGTGCGGTGACGGTGACGACGGTGCATTCTCGATTTCAGAAGCAAGCCGCTCGATCGCTGCCGGAAGTTTGCCGCATGACGGTCGCCGAAGCCAATGACTTCTTCGCCGACCTGCAGCTGGACGAGACTCGAACGCTGGTTGCCCGAGAGGTCCTGAAAGAGATTCGCGGCCGACTCGGTTTCCTGCTCAATGTGGGCCTCGACTACCTCTCGCTCGACCGCTCCGCTCCTACGCTTTCGGGCGGTGAATCGCAACGAATTCGACTGGCCGGGCAGATCGGCTGCGGACTGGTCGGCGTGCTGTACATTCTGGACGAGCCGTCGATCGGCCTGCATCCGCGGGACAACGATCGACTGCTGAAAACGCTCGGACAACTGCGCGACCTGGGAAACACCGTCGTCGTCGTCGAACACGACGAAGACACGATGCGCGCCAGCGACCACATACTGGACTTTGGGCCGGGGCCCGGTGTGCGAGGAGGATGCCTGGTGGCCTCCGGAACGGTCGCGGACGTGGAACAAGAACCGAACAGTGTGACCGGGCAGTTCCTGTCGGGACAACGTCAGATTGCGGTGCCCGACCGAGCGGCGTCTGGCCGCCGAGACGAAGATTCCGCAAGACGCCCACGCCCCGCGAACGGTCCCCCACACGCTCCCCGCCGCCGCAAGGCTCGCGGCGATCCACTGCCGCACAAGAACATGAGCTTCCTCGACCCGGCGAACTCTGGCTGACGGTCGTCGGCGCCCGGCACAACAACCTGCAAAATGTCGATCGTCCACATTCCCTCTGGGTAGCTTCGTCTGCGTGACCGGTGTCTCCGGATCGGGAAAGAGTTCGCTGGTCAGCGACATTCTGGTGGAAGCCTTGCGGCGCGACTTGAACGGCGGCGAAGGGCAACCGGGTGACCATGATGCGTTGCGCGGGTCTGGAACATCTCGACAAAATGATCGCGATCGATCAGTCGCCGATCGGTCGCACTCCGCGTTCCAATCCGGGAACCTACATCAAGCTGTTCGATGATATTCGGCAGTTGTTCACGCAACTGCCCGAATCCCGTCAACGAGGATATCAGCCGGGACGGTTCAGCTTCAACGTCGACGGCGGTCGTTGTGCCGCTTGCGACGGAAACGGCTCGACGAAGCTGGAAATGGATTTTCTGGCCGACGTCTGGGTCACCTGCCCCGTTTGTCAGGGGCATCGCTTCAATCGAGAAACGTTGAGTGTGCAGTTCAAAGGCAAGTCGATTGCCGATGTTCTGGAAATGGACGTGCAGGAGGCGCTTGCAGTTCTTCGAGAATCATCCCAAGATTCACCACAAGCTGCAGACACTGCACGACGTCGGCCTGGACTACCTGAAGATCGGGCAGCCCTCGCCCACGCTTGTCCGGCGGCGAAGCCCAGCGGATCAAGCTGGCGCGGGAGCTGGTGAAGAAGAGCACCGGCCAGACACTGTATCTGCTGGATGAACCGACCACCGGGCTCCATTTTGCCGACATCGAAATGTTGCTGAAGGTGCTTGCATGGTTTCGTCGACGCGGGCAATACGGTCGTCGTGGTGGAGCACAATCTGGATGTGATCAAGACCGCCGACTGGATTATCGATCTTGGGCCCGAAGGCGGCGCTGCGGGCGGCCGGATCGTGGCGGAGGGAACGCCCGAAGAAATTGCTCGCTGCCGCGCCTCCCATACCGGGCAGGCGTTGAAACATGCTCTTGGTCGGCGAAAGACATCCGGTAAGAAGGCTGCTCGACGCACGCGGCAGCGGGCTGCAAAGCGCAGTCGGACAACGCAGGAGATCCGGATCGAGGGCGCGCGGCAACACAACCTGCGCGACGTCCAGCTGCAACTGCCACGTGACCAGATGACGGTCTTCTGTGGCCCCAGTGGCAGCGGCAAGAGTTCGCTGGCCATGGATACGCTCTACGCGGAAGGCCAACGCCGTTATGTGGAAAGCCTGAGTTCGTACGCAAGGCAGTTTGTCAGCCAGATGCAGAAACCGCAGGTCGAGCTGATCGAGGGCCTTTCGCCGGCGATCGCCATCGAGCAGCAGAACCTGGGCAATACACCCCGGAGCACCGTCGGGACGTCGACCGAGATCTATGACTATCTGCGAGTCCTGATGGCCCGACTGGGAACGCCGCATTGTCCGGACTGCAACCTGCCGGTCGGCACGCAAACGCCCGATGAAATTTGTGACAAAGTATGGTCAGAGCCGGAGGGAACACGGCTGTATCTGATGGCTCCCGTGTCCGTCGAAGTGGGGCAGCGCTACGAGAATCTGTGGGAAGAACTGCGAACACATGGCTATCTCCGCGTTCGCGTGGATGGAAAAACTCATTCCCTGGAAGAAGCGCCGCAGATCGATCGGCGCCGGCGTCATCAGGTGGAGGTGATCGTCGACCGAGTCGTTGTCCGCGATGCGTCGCGCACGCCGGATCGCCGACAGCATCGAAGGGCGCTCTGTCGCTGGGCCACGGCGTGCTGCACGTGGCCTATCCGTCGGAGGACTTGTCGGAGCAACGCTGGCCGGTGAAGACGCACAGCCAGCACCGTGTCTGCCAGCAGTGCGGCCGCAGCTTCGAGGCCCTAACTCCTCATAGCTTTTCGTTCAACAGCCAGCTGGGCTGGTGTCCGGTCTGCGAAGGTCTGGGCGTGCAGACCGGGGCCAATCCGTCCGCTCTGATTCGCCAACGCCAGTTGACGCTGGCCGAAGGAGCCGTCCAGCTCTGGCCATCGCTGGACCGATCCGTTTCCCAGCTGGATGCTGGACGCGCTGGCCGAAGGCGACCGGCGTGCCGCTGGACGTTCCCTTCGAATCACTCGATGCCCGGCAGCGTCGAATCGTGATGCACGGCGCCGGCGAACACTGGTTTTCGGTCTTTCCGCACGGCAATCGCTCGGGCCGAACGCGCAACCGCTGTTTCGCTTTCAATTCAAGGGACTCTACCCGGCGCTGGAGGAAGCCGCACGGCTTTCGCCTACACTGCGGATGCAGGCTGGACCGCTTGGTCGACGAAGTCGAATGCTCCGCTTGCGGTGGCAGCCGATTGCGCGAGGATGCCGCCGCCACTCGATTTCGCGATCAGACGATCGATCAACTCTGCCGTCAGCCGATCGGTCAGTTGCAGGCGAGTCTGGACGGTTGGAAGCTGACCGCTCGGGAGCAAAGAATTGCGGGCGAATTGGTGCGTGAGATTCGCAACCGCGTTCAGTTTCTCAACGATGTAGGCCTCGAATACTTGACGCTGGCCCGTACGGCCAACAGTCTGTCCGGTGGCGAAGCTCAGCGCATTCGGCTGGCCAGTCAATTGGGCAGCGGGTTGTGCGGTGTGCTGTACGTTCTCGACGAACCGACGATCGGCCTCCACCCACGCGACAACCATCGCCTGCTGCAGGCACTCTACAAGCTGCGCGACCTGGGGAACACGCTGGTCCTGGTGGAACACGATCGGGAGGTGATTGCCGGCAGCGATCGATTGGTCGATTTCGGTCCGGCCGCTGGGAAGCAGGGCGGAGAGATCGTCGCGCAGGGCTCGCCGGCGCAATTGATGCGTCGTCGAGCGTCCGTGACGGGTCCGTACCTCTCGGGAAAGAGAAGCCTTCCCGTTCCGTCCAATCGGCGAATTTCGCTGGAGGAAGCCGAGCAGCTGCAGGCGCCGCGACGGCCGGGCAAGAAAATGTCACCCGACCGCGAACTGCTCACCGTCTTTGGAGCACGACAAAACAACCTGCAGGAGATCACCGTTTCCTTCCCGCTGGGGAGTCTGATCGCGGTGACCGGAGTCAGCGGCAGCGGCAAGAGCTCGTTGATCAACGACGTTCTGTATGCTGCCCTGGCGCGAACGCTGCACCGCGCCAACCTGCTGCCGGGAGCGCACGAGCGGATCGAGGGGCTGGAACACATCAACAAGGTTGTTCGAGTGGACCAGCAGCCGCTGGGGAATTCACCCACCTCCAATCCGGCGACCTATACCGGTGCGTTCGAGCTGATTCGCGAGCTGTTCGCGCAGTTGCCGGAGTCCAAGCTGCGGGGATATACGCAGCGGCGATTCAGCTTCAATGTTCCTGGGGGACGCTGCGAAACGTGTGAAGGCAATGGGCAACTGCGAATCCAGATGCACTTCTTGCCCGATGTCTGGGTGCAATGCGAAACCTGTCGTGGTCAACGCTACAACCCGGAAACGCTGGAGGTGAATTTCCACGGCCACTCGATCGCGGACGTGTTGGAGCTGACCTGCGGTGCGGCGCTGCAGCTGTTTCAGAACCTGGGCAAGATCCGTCGGATCCTGCAGACACTCTGCGATGTCGGACTCGATTACCTGACGCTCGGCCAACCGGCCCCCACGCTGTCCGGCGGCGAAGCGCAACGCGTCAAGCTGGCGTCCGAACTGTCGCGTCCCGATACCGGCCGCACGCTCTACCTGCTGGATGAGCCCACAACCGGATTGCATTTCGAAGACCTGGCGAAATTGCTGCGTGTGCTGCATCGGCTGGTCGACCTGGGGAATACGATCGTCGTGATCGAGCACAACCTGGACGTGATCAAGACGGCCGACTGGGTGATCGATCTGGGTCCGGAAGCCGGTCAGGCAGGCGGCCAGGTGGTGGCCTGCGGGACACCGGAACAGATCGTGGGTCGGTCCGCGGAGCGACCTTCCCGCCGGCGGCGTGCTTCGTCGGATCAACGATCGTATACCGCCAAGGCACTCGCCCCGGTGCTGGAACGCGGTCCGTATGAACGGCGGGAGGTCTTCGACCCGCGCACCGTGCATGGGAAACGCGGGATGGCGACCTGGAGATTGCCGATGTGGGGCGCCAAGCGAAAATGCCCTGGCAGGTCGACGGGCCGCACTGGCACCTGAGGGATCGCGTGGGACGGAAAGGGGAGCCCTGTCGCTGGGACGGAAGAATCCTCGAGGAGGTTGTCGACCGCATTCACGCACTCGGGACGTTTCGCGAAACGAACTGGAATTCGCGCACGATCGTCGAGATCACGGGGATGACCAAGAGTCATGGCTGGTTCTTTCACGCGATCACCGGGGAAACGTGGCTGCTGAAAATGAAGTTCCGCACGACGAAAGGCAGCTTTCGCCGCGAACAGATCGTGCGTCAACTGGAATTGAAGACACTGAACGAGATGCATGACTTGCCAATCTACGGAAATGCCCCGCGCGTCCGCTGCAAGACACTTCGCGGTCCGTGGCAAGAGATCGAACTTCGTGTGCACACATGGGAAGAGATCGACAAGCCAGCGTTCTGGGAGTTTCTGGAGAAGGCGGTCCAGGGTTTTCAGAATTATGCGAAACGAGCGGCTACGAACCCGGAAGAGCTGATGCCTTGGAAACAGCTCGGCGTGCATTGGCACATGTCACGACGCGGGTTTCCGCTCGGAAAATCCGGCTGCCTGGAAACCCGCCTTGCTCGACCAACTGTGTCAACTGCTCGTGGATGTCGCCGGACCCCAGGTCGACTTCCAGTGGCAGAATCAGCAGACCGTGAACATCAGTGCCGCGAATCAGCGACAGCCGTGGGCAACTCTGTTCACGAAGCGACCCGCTTCCCTTGATTTGAACCTGCACGGACCCAAAAGCCAGTTCGGTCTTGGACGCATCGCGCACCTCGGGTTCGAACCGGAATTGGATGCCGCAGCCGACCGATGTCGATGTCGTGAAACTCAAGTTTCGAAACGATGCCGACCTGGAACAGGAGGACCTCGCGCAATTCTTACGAGAACACTGGGACGGCGTTCGCAACGGCGCAGGACGAAAAACAAAGGCGGGACGCAGCCGGACCAGGACACGCACGAAAGTGAAGCCTTGATGGATTCCGAATCGCTGATCTCACCCGCTTTTCTGTTTCGCTACAGCATTGCCTGTCAATCATACGAAGAGCCGCTGGAAGCCGACCGGCGTGAAGCTGACGAACCGCTACCTGATCCCCAGCTTTCACGCCGAGTTGGCGGACGGACCGCGGTTTGCCGATCTGCGGATTGGCTGGAACGAATCCGGTTTGCTGATCAACCTTCGCACGACCGGCAAGAAACAGGCGCCCTGGTGCCGTGAATCGCGGATGGAAGACAGCGACGGTCTTTCGTTGCTGATCGATACCCGCGACACGCACAATATTCATCGTGCCAGCCGTTTCTGTCATCGATTTGTGTTCCTGCCGCAAGGAGGGGGACGCTTGTTGAGTGATCCGGTGGCGCAATTGGTTGAGATTCCGCGAGCACGCGAGAACCCGAAACCGGTGCCGCCGGGCGGTCTGCAAATTCGCAGTGAGAAACGGATCGACGGCTATGTGCTGCAAGCGTCGATTGCCGCGGAGTCGTTGACCGGTTTCGATCCGGCGGATCAAGTGCGAATCGGATTCAGCTATGCCGTCGCAGATCGCGAAATGGGTTGGCAGACGCTGAGCGTCGGTCCGGAACTTCCCTTTCTTTCGGATCCCAGCCTCTGGGGTACGCTGGAGTTGCAGCCCTGACGCTGCCAAGACCGTTCAGGTCGCTGCTTCGACTTGCGCCAGCACGTAGGGGCCTTTGGGAATGACCGCGATCGTGGCTTCGTCGCCGTGCTGCTGCAGCGCATCCTGAACTGCCTGTTCGACCGTTGGAGCGCTCTGGACGAACAGTCGGTTGATGACTTCGGAAGGCAGCCCGTCGCTGACGACCTTGACCTGTGCCTTTCGCAGCACATGCCCTAGCTTTTCCAGTTGCCACTGGTCCATCACAAAATAGTCCTGGCCCAGGATTCGCTGCATGAACGACTCGATCGAATCGTTCTCCGCGAATAGTCGTTGAAACTCGGGACTGCCAATCCCTTCGGAGAGGCTCGCGGCGAGGATGATCGTACCGCCTTCTTTCACGATCGGCAGTGCGCCGGTGAGGCCCTTGACCGCTTGATAGAAGGTGGTGTCCAGCGGGTATCCGGCGCTGCTCGTGATCACGATATCGGCCGGTTGCGGAACCGTGGCGCGGACAACATTGCGTACAAATTCGACGCCCGAGAGGAAGGCTTGCTGCATGTCGCCGGCAACAAACCGCAGCGGACGCCGTTGCGCGTCAATCACCGCGTTGATGATGAAGTCACACCCGGCTTTCTCCGCGATCCAGGTGTTTTCCTCATGCACCGGATTCCCATCCAGCACGCCGCAGTCGGCACGCGGATGCTCCAGAAACTCCGGTCCATGCCAAACCTTGACCGTCTCCAAAGCCGCCAGTCCGGGGCAGATTAACTTACGACCACCCGAATATCCGGCCATGAGATGCGGCTCAATCAGTCCGGTGGTGATCTTCAGATCTGCCTCGACGTATCGAGAATCAATCCAGATGGGAACTCCCCGCGGACTATGACCCAGGAACGTGTGCTCACTCAGTTCCTGGCCGTGGTGGTTGAAGATCGGATACCGATCGGCGATTCGAGGACCCAGCATCTCGCGCAATTCGTCCTTGGTGCTGGGGCGATGCAGCCCGGTCGCCACCAGGATCGAGATCCGATCGGCCGGTAGGCCAGCCTCTTCCAGGATTTGCAGGACCGGCGTAAGAATCTGTTCGTTGGGAACCGGACGCGTGATGTCGCACACGACCAGACAGGCGTTGTCGCGGCCAGCGGCCAGTTGGGCCAGGGGAGCGGAAGCGATCGGCTGTTGCAGGACGTCGCGCACGGCCCGATCGGGGTCCGGCAGCGGATCGACGGCGCCATAGGACAGCAGCTGGATTCGCCCGGTCCCGGGTAGTGCCACTTCCAGGCCCTCGCGACCGTAATCCAGCCGAATGCGCATCTTCGTTCGACCTCGATGAAGGAAGATTCTTTTCGGGCGTCGCGGCGGCGTGCCGCCTGTCATGCTGTGGAAGCAATCCGGAGCAGAGGGGTATCGAGCGAGCGTTTCCCGAAGGCAGGTCGACCGATCGGCCGGAGGCCAACGGATTACTCCTTGCTTTCGCCCTCGGCCTCCTCCTTCTTCGATTTCTTCTTTTTCTTCAGCGTGATTTTCTGCACGCGGACCTTTGGCAGTCCGAGCACCGGGTCGCCTTCTGCCCAGCGGTCCGTTTCGCGCAACTTCGCGATGCGTTCCACCCGTTTCAGCACGTTGCGGCTGGCGATGGATCCGCGTCGGATTTTCAGGCTCTTGTCGATCGTCATCTCTACGTCACTCCAGTTCGGCAGCTACCCACAGATCCCCCTGCTGCCAGGGGGAACCTGTAACTATAGAAAAACAGGCACGCCGCTTCAATCCGTAGTTGGCGATTGTTGGCCGGTGTTTGCGGCGGAACGGCGGCCGGAGGACCGGTCGGCTGGGTCACCGTCGAGCCGATGAGAGGTTGGAGATCGCGCGAAGGAATTCCTCGGCCGATTGAGGTCGGTTGGCCGGGTGAATCGCAAGACACTCCATGATCACACCCGCCAGTTGGGGGTGTACCCAGGGGCAGGTTTCCAACAGCTCGATCGGCTGCTGCGTATCGTGAAGCATGGCGGCCATCCCGCTGACATCTTGGCCGGGCCAGGGCAATTCGAGTGCGCAGAGCTGGTAGCAAGTGACGCCGAGCGAGAAAATGTCGAGTCGATGGTCGGTGGGCCGCCGACGTACGACCTCGGGAGCCATGTAGCTGGGGGTTCCCGTCCGATTGCCGGGTTGCATGAATTCTCGCGTGGCGGGGACTGTCAGTCCGAAGTCGATCAGTTTCAGCTCGTCGGCTATTTTGTTGCAGATGAAGTTCCGTGGGCAGATGTCGCGATGGATGAAGCCGGCGGCGTGGACCGCTCCCACCGCTTCCGCCATCTGCCGCATCAGCGTCAGCTGGTTACCTTCGAGCAAGGGGCTTCGGTCTTTGACCAGGGCATGCAGTACCGGACCCTCGAGGTATTCCATCAGGATGTAGGGCTGACCGTTGGTGGTCACGCCGCATTCCAGCGTCGAGACCACGCGGGGGTGGTTCAGCTTTTGCGCGATCTCGCCTTCCGAGGGTTTGGACATTCCTTTGAAGCGGTTTTCGAAGAAGGCGGTCTTTTCTCCATCGAGGATTTTGAGTCCCACGACCCGGTCGAATTTGCGGTCTCGGACCACGTAAAAGGAGGACATCGTTCCGGTGACGGCGGCGCGCAGGATCTCGAATCGCTGATTCACGTTCAGCTTGCCTTCGAGCATCGACTTGAACTGATCCAGCAGACCCATAGTCACTTGCCACAATAGTCGATCACTCGCGCAATTTCGCTCTTAAGTCGACTTCGGTGCACGATCCGATCGATAAAACCGTGCTGCAGGAGGAATTCGCTGGTCTGAAAGCCTTCGGGCAACTCGATCCGGATCGTCGCTTTGATCGTGCGGGGACCGGCGAACCCAATCAACGCTCGGGGTTCGGCGAAGACGATATCGCCGAGCGAAGCGAAACTGGCGGCGACGCCACCCATCGTGGGGTTGGTCAGTACCGAGATGAAGAGGCCACCCATTTCGGCATGCCGAGCGAGGGCGGCCGAGACCTTCGCCATTTGCATCAAGGAGTGGATGCCTTCGTGCATTCGAGCTCCCCCGCCGGAGCCACTGACGATGATCAGCGGAAGCTGCTGCTCCGTCGCTCGTTCCGTCAGCCGAGTGAGCCGTTCGCCTACGACCGAACCCATGCTGCCCATGATGAAGGCCGAGTCGGTGACTCCGAAGGCGACGCGGCGGGCTCGGATCATTCCGGTCCCGGTGATCGCGGCGTCGCGAAGTCCGGTCCGTTGCTGCTCGGCCGACAGTCTTTCCCGATAGGATTTCTGGTCGCGGAATTCCAGTGGGTCCGCGGGCATCAGCTCGCCATCCCATTCCTCGAACGTGCCATCGTCCAGTACCTGGCGAATCCGCTCACTGGCGGAGACGTAGAAATGATGGTCGCATTCGGGGCAGATCCCGAGCCGTTTTTCCGCCTCTTTGCGGAAAATCGCCGCTTGGCAACCGGGGCATCGTTGCCAGAGTCCTTCGGGAACACCGCGTTTGGGTCGTTTCATGGATCGAGAGGATGACACGTTGGTGGACATGCAAGGCACCGGGTAGGAAGAGGCAAGCAAGGGATCCAACGCAGTCGGGCATCAGGTGTCGCTCAGACCACTGCTGCGAACGGGGACCCTACCATTTCTCGTTGCACGGCTGCCCGGTATGTGGATTATCGTCGGAAAGGGGAAAGGCCGGCAAGGGAGACTCGCCCGATCGGTGCCTTCCGATCGTACCTTGGACCGGGGCCTCTGGCCGCGGATGATTCATCCGCCGGCACGCACACGTCTGTTGTTTTCGCAAATCCGCCGGCTGGCACCCGACGGCTCACTGCACATTATCCGGACTGGGCGAACAGCTGAGCCGAGGGGACCTCGATCAGCTCCCACCCACCACACTGTGTCTCGGCCCGCCAGAGGTCTCCCAACGCACTGCGATCCAATTCTGAACGCACAAGGCTGGCCAGTGGCTCCGGGACGACGAGGGCGACGACGCCCTGCCGATGCCGACGCAGGATCTTCTCCAGGGCCGAATGCACACGTTGCCGGGCGGAGCCGAGCATTTCGCCCTCCGGCGGACAGACGGTCTCGGGCTGCTCCTGCCACTGCCGATACACCTTCCGCTGTGTGGCGCGCACTTCGTCGATCGATTTGCCCTGCCAGAGCCCCTGGTTCAGGTTATGCAGGTTGCGGATCGGACGGGCTTTGACCTTCAACGTTTGAGACAGCACGGCGGCTGTCTCCTCGGCCGCTCGGCCGGGCGCCGTATAGACGACTTCAATTTCCTGGTCAGCCAGCTCATTCGCCGTCCGCACAATCTGGTCGGTACCATAATCGTTCAGCGGGATATCCAGCCGGCCCTTGATACGACGTTGTTCATCCAAGTCCGTCATTCCCGGACGGATTAAGATCACTCGAATCATCAGTGTTTGAACTCCCTTAGACAGTTCTTGCGAGCGTCTGCAACTCATCTACCGCCGAACCATAGTCAGATTGACGGAAAATGGCGGATCCGACAACCAGCAGATCGGCGCCTGCTTCGGCGCAGCTTGTGACCGTCGTCCGATTCACGCCGCCATCGACCTGCAGAAGGAGGTCGGTTCCCCCTGTTTCTCGCAGACCCCTCATTTTGTCCAGTGCGCCGCGATCGAACTCTTGGCCACCGAAGCCTGTGGCGACACTCATGGCCAATACAAGATCGCAATCATCCAAATAATCCGTGATTCTCGAAATGGGCGTGAGAATGTCGATGGCCAATCCGGAAACAGCGTCCAACCGATGGATTTCGCGCAACAAAGGCCGGGGGTCCGCCACGGTTTCCGCGTGAATCGTAATGACGTCGGCCCCCGCCTCTCGAAAAGAAGTCAGATAATCTGCTGGGTTACTAATCATCAGGTGAACGTCCAACGGCAGGTCGGTCAATCGCCGGACTGCTCGGACGATCGTCATGCCGTACGTCAGATTGGGCACGAAATGCCCATCCATCACATCCAAGTGAAGCCCCTCCACGCCGGCTTCCTCCAGAAGACGCACTTCACGGTGTAGGTTGCCGAAGTCACACAGCAACATCGAAGGCAGCACCAGCGGCGCGGCATCACGAAAACGGTCCAAACAGGCTGAGCGAGACATACGCGAAAATGGCTCCGATCGGAGGCGACCCTATCCCGTCGGATGGCCAGAGCGATGCGGATGCTGTGGCCCGATTTCGGACAACGCATCAAGCTGTCGCTCGTGATTCCCGTTCCGACCGACCCCACAGCAGAATCCTGAAGTGGGCGTCGGACTCTCCTCAACGAGATGTGAAAAGCGGCCCCAATTCTAGCAACCACCGCAACCCACGTCAGCGCGGCTGAATCCCAACCGCCGCTCCCGCCGATAGCCAAAATACATGGCCTGTCCCCGCGTTACCTGGGCCCCTCTTTGGGGTGGTGCAGCAGGCGACGGCCCCGTTGCATTACCTGTCCATGGGTTGGCCCGCATTCTATGCGTTAACCTCAAAGGGGGGTGCGCACCTATCCGCATCGCCTGTCCCGTCGTCGCATGAAATGCCCCCCTTGTGATGGTTCGCTGTCAGGCACCGCTGCGCATTGCCTGTCCCGGGGTTCGCCGGGGTTCGCGATCAGGGAATGGGGTGTCGGGGAGGTTGGCGTGGCAGGGAGAAGGCTTGGGGGATTAGTCGCGGAGGAAATCTTCGTAATGGGGCAGGTCGGCCAGTGACTGCAAGCCGAAAAGGTCGAGAAATCGATCGGTTGTTCGAAAGAGTGTGCGAATCGGCTTCTTGCCGGATCGCTCGATACACAACAGCTGCCGGCGAACCAGTTGATTCAGGACCGATCGGCTCGGCTTGCCACGGAGACTGTCGATCTTGTCCTGCGAGATCGGTTGCTGATAGGCGACGATCGCCAACAGGTCGATGGCGGCTTGCGAGAGTCGCGCCTGTCGAACTCGCCCAAAAAACCGATCGCGCAATCGCTCGAACTCGGGCCGCAGCGCCATCCGATAGCCGGCACCATCGGAGACGATCTGGTACGGTGCGGACTGCTGCTGATAGTCTTCGTTCAGCCCCTGGATCAGATCATCCACTTCTCCCGGGCTGACCCCTCGCAGGTAGCCTGCGATCAGCCGGCTGCTCAACGGCTCATTCTGGGGGTGACCGACGAAGAGAATCGCTTCCACCACGGCGGCGGGCGTGGGCGCTGCTTCGGCCGCGGCATCTGATTCCTCAGCTGAGTCAACCGGTTCGTCGCCGGGGGGGACCTCGGCCGGTGTCTCGCCCATCAGCTGCGCAAAGGCCTGCGTCAGTTGGTCGACGGAGAACTGCGGAGCCGCCGCGCCATCGGGCTCCGCATCTGCGCGCGGCGTTTCGTCGTCGGGCATGGGGCGAACCGGGGTTACTCGGCCCAGCGGATCGCAACTTGGTTCTTCATGAACGCCAAGCCATCCTGGGCCAACTGGAATTCCGTGTCGTACATCCTCCGCCAGATCTTTGTGGCGGCGACCAGTTCCGGCAAGGCCAAACCGAAAGCTTCGATCATCAGCCAGCCATCGTACTGCACTTCGTATAGCGTATCGAAGGTAGCGCTCCAATTCACGCCCCCCGCACCGGGTGTGCTCCGATCGTTTTCGGAGATGTGCACGTGCACGGTATACGGAGCCGAGCGGCGAATGGCATCCGCCGGCGATTTCTCTTCGATATGCGAATGGAATGTATCGTACATCATGCGGCAGGCCGGATGATTGACCTCCTGAACAAAGCGGATCGTGTCCGTCGAGCAGTTCAGTAGATAGTCTTCGAAACGGTTGAGGTATTCCAGCCCCAGTTGAACGCCGGTTTGGGCGGCCGTCTCCGCGACCTGCTGCATGCTCTCGACACCCCACTTCCACTCGTCAGCGGTTGGTCCTTGTCCGCTGAAGACGCCCAATGCCGAATGATAGGGTCCGACGAGTGCCGTCGCCCCGACGGCCTGACAGCACTCGATCGCTCGACGATTGTTGGCGACTCCTTTTGCTCGAACTGCAGCATCGGGACTGATCGGATTATCTTCCGCGCCGCGCACCGTTACGGCGGTTCGCTCCAGCCCCAAGTCATCCAAGCGGCTTTTCCAGGCGGCCCAGGCGTCGACGTTCAGGTCGAACATCGGCAATTCGACGCCGTCGTATCCGATCTCCTTCAGCTTCTCGAGCACGGGCAGCAGGCCCTCGTGCATCTCGCCGGACCACAGCAAGAGATTCATACCGTACTTCATCGGGTTTCTCCTGGATCACGAGTCTTGCGGGACGGCTGACCGGTTCAGCAACTCAGATACGCGCTTGCGCACCTGCTGTCGTGCGTCAGGAAACCAACGAGCCAACGCACTCGGCAGAACGGGCAGACCGACGCGACGCATGACGGTGTTGAGACGGTACAGCAGTTTGGCATCCTGACCGTAGTCGTACAAGAACCGCTCGGCGGAAAACAACGGGATGAACGCCGCCAGTTCGGACGCGGGCCGAGAGGCCATCTGATTGACGACCCACCCGACCAACTCGGGATCGACTCCATCCATGCTCTCGTAGTAGCGGTCAAGCAGCGGGGGATCCGACCGAATCAACTCCGCATCGAGCAGCAGTTCGACGAGAATATGTCCTAGAAAACTGGGCCGCATCCCATCATCGCGGGGCAACCGATCACGCAACGCGGCGGTGAATTGCCAGGAGAGCTCCGCGAACGCGCGTGTGCGGTGAAACCAGGCGTCATCGTGATGATGTCGCACAATCCCGGCCGCGACACTCACGATCCGTTGGTCGCGACAGGCCAAGAAACGCCGTGCCGCGGGCGAGCGAACGCGGACTCGCCGATCCACCACGCTCAACCAGTCCGGAATGGCGGTCCCGGCCATCAAGTACGGGTGGTCCACGTACGAGCGACCGTGGGCGAAGTAGTTCATTCGCGAGATTCTTCCAGCAGCTGCAAAAGATCCGGAACGGCTGCCCCCGCTTGCGGTCCGATCTGTCCCAAGGCCCGCACGGCAGCGCGCTGCACTTGCGGATCTGGATCTCGCAACAACTCTATCAAATCCGGGACTGCGGTAACAGCATCCGGTCCAATCCGTGCCAGGATCTTCGCGGCGGTCTGCCGCACCGCGGGGTCGTCATCGCGCAATAGGTCCGAAAGCTGCGGAACGGCCGCCGGCCCGATTCTCCCCAGCGAATCCCCCGCCAATTCGGCCAGGGTCCATTCCGGATAGGGAAGAATGATCCTCCGGGTCATCGGCGAAGAAGAGGGTTCGTCCGCTGCGGCAGGGGAGGGTTCGTCCGTTGCCGCTGCCACCACGGTCCCGGTCGCGTCCGTCGCCGGGCGATACCGATTGGCGTTGGGACCGCGCAGGAGGCGGCGGCGGGGAACGGAAACTCAAACCGTCGCATCCCCCCAGAGTGCCGGCAAGGCAACCCATGGCAAGCAGGCAGAACAAACTGACTCGCAGACTCATGACCCTCGTCGATTGAATGGTGTACTACAAGCTGCTCTGCTATGATCATCCAGCAGGGCGAACCAGGGGTCCGTGAGGCATTGCGTCGACGAAGCACTCATCGAAGCATCGAGATTCCGGCGGACGGCACGAACCTGCCGTGCTCCAACCGGTGGAAAGTCGAACTTCGGCGGGAACGCTGGCGTCCCAGCGCTCAAACCTCCCAGAATTATACCGGACCCCTACCGGTCGACCGATCGCTCACCCGGGGAATCTGATCCCGAATGTGGGCGATGGTGACGACTGCTCGGACTGTACCGGTGCCGAACCTGAAAAAGGGCCGATCCGAATCGCGCAGGGAAAGGCAGCCAGGGATGATCAACGGAGGCGGGTGATTCGTCGACGAGTGCTCCCGCCGCTGAGATCGATACGGTTTCCTGGCCGGTGGAGGTTCCGGGGTTGATACGCGAGATCTTCGTCGGCTGGTTGCCCGAGCAGTCGACGAACGTAGAGGGGAGTCTGTTGGCGTGCCGTCCAGGAATCTCACGATTCTGCTACTGACCGCGGTGATCTCGCTGATCTGCTACGGCGAAGCGAGGCGCAACCGTTACGCCGGTATCCTCTCCGAGTCGATCGCGAAGATCTCGGAGTATTACGTCGAGCCGGTCGACAGCCGCGCGCTGTTCGAGGGAGGGCTCAACGGGATGCTCAACCAACTGGATCCGTATTCGGGCTATATCCCGCCGGAGGAATACAACCTCTTCCGTGTCGACATCGAGCAGGAATTCGGCGGGATCGGCATTGAAGTCGAAATGTTGGACGACCAGCTGACGGTGGTCAGTCCGGTGCCGGATTCGCCGGCGTATGAAAACGGAATTCTCGCCGGCGATGCGATTCTGCAGATCAATGGCCGCAGCACGGAAGGCTTTACGCTGCTGGACGCCGTCGAACGGATGCGGGGGCCCGTCGGTAGCGATGTACGAATCACGGTGCTCCACCGTGGACAAGAAGAACCCACCGAACTGACGCTCACTCGCGCTCGGATTCGCGTCGATTCGATTCGCGGCGACACTCGGCTGGCCGACGGCCAGTGGGATTTCGTGTTGCGAGAACATCCGCGAATCGGCTACATCCGGCTCAACAGCTTTGGCGACCACACGGTCGAAGATTTGCAGCGTGCTTTGCAATCTCTGCAAGGTCGCATTGACGGACTGGTGATGGATCTGCGCGGCAACGCAGGCGGACTGCTGAATGCGGCGGTCGATGTTTGCGACATGTTCATCCCGGCGGATCAGTTGATCGTCAGTACGCGCGGCCGCGATCCGGCGCAGTTCGAAGATTACCTGGCAACCCATCCGCCGCTGGTGAAACCGGACCTGCCGGTGGCCCTGATCGTCGACCGTTTCTCCGCCAGCGCCAGCGAGATCGTTGCGGCTTGCCTACAAGACTATGGCCGAGCCGAAATCATCGGCGAACGCACCTGGGGAAAGGGCACCGTGCAGAACGTGCTCGAGATTGAGGGAGGTCGCAGCGCGATCCGCCTGACGACGCAAACGTATTGGCGACCCAGCGGAAGTAACATTCATCGACATCGAGACGCGACGGAGGAAGACGAATGGGGCGTCAAGCCGGCGCCGCAGTACGCGGTATCCCTTACGGCGGAACAATACCGTGAGTTGTTCGAACAACGACGTCAGCGCGACATTCCGCTGACCGCACAGGAGCCCTCGGCGTCAGATACGAGCGACGCAGAGGAATCGTCCTCAACCGAAACCTTCATCGATCCGCAATTGCAGAAAGCGATCGAGTATCTCCAGCAGCAGATGCCTTCGCGACCCCCTTTTTCTCAGGCCACAGGGCCGGTAGACTCAGCCGTTTTTCCCGTTGACCGAACTCCCGAGCGAATCCAGGTGCCGGCAGACCACGATGATCGAAAACGTTCCCTTTCAGTCGCTCGTTCATAACGGTCTCACCATCGAAGGCTATTCGCGCGCGGCAGTCCAAACCTACTGGCGCATCCCCGAAATGAAGCTGGGGTTCGACCTGGGTGCGCAACCGTGGGAATTCATGGGCACGAGTACCTGGTTTGTGTCACACACGCACCTGGACCATGTGGCCGCCATCCCGGTCTACGTCGCCCGTCGACGAATGATGAAGATGGATCCGCCCACGATCTACCTGCCCGAATCGGCGGTGGACCAGGTGAAGCGAGTACTCCATGCGTTCAGCCGGCTGGATCGTGGTCGGTTGCCTTGTGAGCTGGTCGGACTGGGGCCTGGTCAGGAAGTGGAACTGTCGCGCGAGCTCGTCGTGACGACCTGCGCTACT
The DNA here is from genome assembly GCA_963776055.1 of uncultured Planctomycetaceae bacterium. Taxonomy (GTDB): domain Bacteria; phylum Planctomycetota; class Planctomycetia; order Pirellulales; family Pirellulaceae; genus CAVZLD01. The sequence continues at coordinate 555,760 of CAVZLD010000005.1, forward strand.
ACGCATACGCTGCCATCACTCGGTTACATCGTGTGGCAGCGGCGGCAGAAGCTCAAAGAAGAGTTCCGGCATCTCTCGGGGGAACAGATCCGCGATTTGCGGATCGGTGGCCAAGAAGTCACCCAGGAACGGCGACACCCCGAAGCTGGCGTTCCTCGGCGACAGTACGCCCGCGGGCCTGGATGATAATCCGGAAATGTACCAGGCCGAAGTGTTGATCACCGAATTGACCTTCATTGCACCCGGCCACCGCCGGCAAAAGATCCACAAGCTCGGGCACATCCACTTGGATGACCTGATTGCGCGGAAAGATCGCTTTCACAACGAGCTGATTATTGCCGCCCATTTCAGTACGCGGTACCACGAGCGACAGATCGAACGCCTGGTGCGGAAAGCGTTACCCGACCTCTTGGACGGCCGACTTCACTTGTGGATCTGAGGATGCCTTCCGCCTACGTCCACGTTCCGTTCTGTCGTCATCGCTGCGGGTACTGCAATTTCACTGTTGTCGCCGGACGCGACGATCTGATCGAGCGTTACCTGCAGGCGCTCGAACGCGAACTGAGTTGGCTTGATTCCCCGCGCCCGGTCGACACGCTCTTCCTGGGGGGCGGCACGCCCACGCATCTGCCGCCGCCCGCGCTGGAGCGACTCCTGCAAATTGTGACGCGGTGGTTCCTCTTGCCGAAGGGCGGTGAATTCAGCGTCGAGGCGAATCCGGTGGACGTGCGAAAGTCAACATTGCAGCAACTTGTGGACGGAGGCGTGAACCGCATCAGTCTCGGCGTGCAGTCGTTTCACGCGCAGAAGCTGCGGCAACTCGAACGCGACCACCGAGCCTCCGACATCTACCGCGCGGTGGAGGTGGCACGGCAATTCCTGGACAACCTGGCCGCCGATCTGATCTTTGGCGTCCCAGGCGAATCTCCGGCTGTGTGGCAGCGCGATCTCGCCGAAATCCGGCAACTGAACCTGCCTCACGTGTCGACCTACGGATTGACTTACGAACGTGGCACGCGGTTCTGGAGCCTGCGCGCACGCGGTCAACTACGACCCGTGGCGGAAGAGCATGAGCGTGTGATGTACGAAACCGCGATGGATCAGCTCACAGCCGCCGGATGGGAACACTACGAGATCTCAAACTTCGCTCGCCCCGGGTTTCGCTGTCAACATAATGAAGTGTATTGGACCGGCGGGGAATATTACGCCGCGGGGCCAGGGGCGGCACGCCACCTGGCCGGGCGCCGCGAAACCAATCATCGCAGTCCGTTTACGTACCTTCGCCGCGTCCTAGCCAATCAGTCGCCCGTCGCCGAAAGCGAAATGCTCGACGCCGAAGATCGGGCACGCGAACGACTCGTCTTCGCCTTGCGACGAACGGAGGGCATCGATCCAATTCAATTCCAGCAGGATTGCGGGTTCGACGTCGCCGAATTACTCGGCGACGCACTCGAGCGCTTCCAAAACTGGGGGCTGCTGGAACAGCAACACCATCGGCTACGGTTGACCCGCACCGGTCTGCTCGTCAGCGATTCGCTGTGGCCGGAGGTCTTGCGCCGCTAGAGCTATTGGGCGAATACCTGCTGATACGTATCCTGGTCAAACCCGACAATCAGCGTCTTGCCGATCCGCAAGGTGGGCGCCCGCAGGTTGCCGGTCGGTCCCAGCAGAAGCTGCCGTAAAGTCTGCCGGTCCGGCGGATCTTTCCGGCAATCCAGATGGACGACCCGTTTGCCCTTCGCGGAATAGATCTCATGCACCTGCTCGGCCAGCTTCAGGGCGTCCTGCTCCTGGAGCGTTCCTTTCCGAGCGTCCACTTGCTCCTTCGGTTCCAATCCCGCTTCCGCAAGAAACTCTTGCGTCTTGCCACAAGTTTTTCAGCCAGGCCGGTGGTAGCTCCAGTCAATCTTCTGTCACGGTCTTCTTCACGGTGACACGTTCTCCTGTGCAAGGGAATCGTACGGAAAGCCGGCACGCGGTTGCTCGCAGATGGAGTGGACTACGTCCCGCTCTCACCATTCGGTAAGATGCAAACGCATGCTCCCGGTATCGTATGCCAATGGAGCGAATACCGCCAGCCTGTCAGCGGTGGTGAGATGCGGGGGTCGTGGGGCAGACTGCGCCAAGGCAGGCCCTGATTGATGGTCACCGCTTTTGGTTCTTCGGAGGGAATCGGTGGAGCTGCCAACACCACTTCGCGACCGTGATGCGGACCCGGTCTGGCGCCAAGAATTGCGTCGCCGGTTGCTGCGCTGGTACGCTCGGAACCAACGGGATTTGCCCTGGCGGCGAACGCGCGATCCGTACGCGATCTGGGTCAGTGAGATCATGCTGCAGCAGACGCGGGTCGCTGCCGTGGGGCCCTACTTCACTCGGTTTCTTGCGCGGTTTTCCACTGTCGCGGATTTGGCCGCGGCGGACGAGCAGGAGGTGTTGCGTTTCTGGGAGGGACTGGGCTACTACCGAAGGGCACGGCAACTGCACGAGGCGGCGCAATGCATCGTCGAACGTTATGGCGGCCAGTTGCCGCGCCAAATCGAGTCAGTTGCAGTCGTTGCCGGGGATCGGTCGCTATACGGCCGGGGCCGTGCTGTCGATCGCTTGGGATGACCGACACCCGATCCTGGAGGGCAACACCGTGCGACTTTACAGTCGCCTGTTGGCTTTTCGCGACGACCCGCGAACCGCTCGTGGTCAGCGTCGGTTGTGGGAGTTTGCCACGACGATTCTGCCCCGTAAGCAGGTGGGCGCATTTAACCAGGCGTTGATGGAACTGGGCAGCGAGGTCTGCCGTTCCCGCAGTCCGCTGTGCGACAGTTGCCCCTTAGCCGCCCTTTGCACGGCGCGGGCGACCGGACGGCAACAGGAGATTCCGCTTGCGCCGCGACAGCCGGTCTATGAAGCGGTGCGTGAGCTGGCGGTGGTGATTCGACGCGGTCCGCACGTTCTGCTGCGCCGCTGCGGCCGGAAGGAACGGTGGGCCGGCCTGTGGGATTTCCCTCGCTTTCCCAAAGAGAACGCAACCGCCGACGGAACGGCACTCGCGCAACAGGTGCGCCGACATACCGGGATTTCCGTCCGACCGGGCAAGGTGTTGACCGTGCTGCGGCACGACGTGACGCGTTTTCGCATCACGTTAACCTGTCACGAAGCCCGCTATCGCAGCGGGCAGGTTGCGAGACGACGTGGAATGGGAGTGGGTCGAGCCGGAGCGATTGAAAGACTATCCGCTGAGTGTCACCGGACGGAAGATCAGCCGGCTGCTCTCGAACGCCTGAGAACGTGTCCCAGCTTTATCCGTAGGGCGGCAGCTTCCATTTCTCGATCTGCCGTTCGACTTCTTCGATCGTGAGTTCGACGGTGGGCAAGAGCGATTCGAACAAACGCTGCTCGTCTGGCTGACCCGCTCGAACGCGCCGCAATTCCTCGTCGAGGGATAGCAGCCAGACGGGCGGGTCAAATCCGACGCCGGAGGGTTTCTCCATCAGGATCGAGGTTTCTTTTTCGAGGATCTCGAACGCCTCGATGGAGTGTTGCCGCACGGCCGGTTCGATCAGACCGCGCAGCTGATCGATGATCAGCGGTCGGAGAAAACGTTCCTGAATTCGGTCGGCGACGGTTGACAAGCGCATCGCGTATGTTTTCTGCAGGCCTTCCAATCGCTTGACATACCGATCCGCTTCCTCGGAGATCCGATCGGTCAGTGCGTCACGCCACAGTGCCGCGGCTTCGTCGCGCCCGCGTCGGATCAGCAGCTCGTGGACAATCGCAACCGGTCGCAGGTTCCAGACGACGCGCTCGTAGTCGCTCAGCAAACGCAGGAAATCCAGCAGGTTGAACAGCAGGTCCCCTCGATCAGACTGCGTCGTAGTGCTGTTGTAGTCGCGATATTCCGCGTAGTTCTCGACGATCGCCTCCAGAACCAGCGTCAGATGCGGGACCGCCTGGGCTTGTTGCCGCGGATCTTCCAGCTCCTCCAGCAGCGGGACCTCGAAATCAAGCGGCTGCTGCTGCAGTTCTTCCAACCAGTTTTCCACACCCTGGAACAGAATGCTCCGCACATTCGCCAAGCTCAGGAACTGCTGCGTGAACAGTCCGTCGCCGAAGTTCTTGATGAAGCGAACCAGTCGATTCCATGAATCGTTTGCCTTGACCTTTTCGAGCACCGACAGTCGCAGCGTACGGCTGTGAGCCAGCCAGGTGACGAGCATCGATTCTGTCATGCCCTCCAGGCAGGAGACGAGCTGCGGGTGAGATTCGTCATCGATTCTTGAAGGTGCCAGGTCGTGGGCTTCGTCGACATTCGTCGCGCGGATGACGCAATCAATGAGTGCTCGGAATCCGACTTCAAACAGGTCATCGAATTCCGTCACGGCTCCGGGGCCGGCAGGGGCGGAGCGTTCCATTGTGCGGATGACTTCGATCAGTTCCCGCGCCTCGGCCAGCAGGCCCAGACGCGGCAGCCAGGCCAGCAGGACGCGGAGCATCTGTTGCCGGATCCGCACGGTGACGATCATCTTGGGATTGCCGCCGCGGACAAGCGGCACGTAGAGAATCGGTTGTTCCTGCAACGCGTCGTTGAGCTCGCGCCACGCGGCTTGCACCGGCTTGCCGCGGACCTCGGATCGCGGCACGCAGCAGAGCGACGGCGTGGGCTTCGTCGGCGGGTAGATCGGTCGGCGGTTCGCGCAGAGCGCAGATAATGATGTGACCGGTCAGCGCCGTTTCGACGCTCGTTGAAATCACGTGCTCCATCAGCGATTCTTTGATCATTCGCTCGCGATCGAATTCCGCTCGCGAGAGATAATCCTGCGTCGGATTGGCCAGCCGGTATCGGCTGACTTCCAGCAACAGTCGCTCCAACTGATTCCGCACGTCACTGGTGTGTCGCAGCCAATGTTGTAGCGTGTCCTGGAAGTCGGTCGGATCGTGGTCGTCCGTTCGCGAAGTCAGCCAGGCCAAGGTGGTCAATCGCCGCAACCGCGCCAGCGAGTTCAGAAAGGCGAGGCGATTGACGATCTGATCGTGCGTTACGTCCAGCTGATCGTTCAGCGGATTGCCGGTGTCGAAGATGCTGCCTTCGACGCCATCGTCGGTGCTGTCACGATAGACCACATCCTCGTAGGCCGCTTCGTACAGGTCCTCGAATTCGTGGGCTCTCCTCCTCTTCGAGGCTCAGTTCCGCATCCTCTTCCTCTTCGAAGACCGGCGCGTCCGAATCACGCGGGGAAGAGAGATGAAACTCGGGCGCCTCCCAGTAGCCACCGGCGTTCGCTTCCAGATAATCGAAGAACTTCTGGACCCGCCGCCAGTCTTCATCGGTCGCCGGGCATCGCTGTCCGGCGGATGTGACTTCCCTCTCCTCGGTCAACTGCAGAACGTCGCACAGCCAAGCCAGGGCCAACCGGTAAAACGACTCGTCCGCCTGCTCCAGCGGGACGGTTTCCGCTTGTCCCAGCCAGTGGATCAGCAAGCCTCGCGCGGCGACGACATCACGTCGTTCCAAGAGTCGTTCGATCACCTGCCCGTAGGCTTTGGGCGAGGTGAACCGTTCCACATACGGTGCCCAGAACCCGATATCCCCCCGTGCCTCGCCGGCCTTGTGCCAATGGTGCAAAGCATCCGCAACGTTTTCCGCCGAGCGAAACATTTCCAGCGGGTCGGCACAATCCACGCAACTCACTTCGTGGACGGCGAACTGGTGCCACCATCGGCTCAGTTCTTCCAGGTCAAAGGCGACTTTTCGCGACCACCTCGGGATTGTCCGCGGCGGCAGCGGTGCTCCAGAGCCGGCTGTACGTGCCAAAGATCTCTTCGATGACTTCGAGCAGTTCATCCACGCGATGGTCATGGATACTGTTTTCCATCGCGGGAAAGAGACTGAAGTTGCCGTCGAACCCGAGGATGTTCCAGGGGTCGATCACGGCGCCGCATTCGATCGCCCGCTGCAGGATGCCCCGCGCCTCGCGCAATCGATCGACCGGCCGCTGGCAACTCGTCGCGTGCCATCGCTTGTTGGGAGAGTGCCAGTTGACAGTCGATCTGGCAGAGCATGCGGGCGGAGGCCACGGGCACGGCGGCCAGCTGCCGTTGCGCCGCGTCAGGATAGCCCATCCGTGGCGAACAGGTTGGCCAGGCGAACATGTTCCAGCTGGGAAGCTCGGCAGTCCGTCAGTTGGGCATTCAGGTGCTGTCGGGCACCGCCGAAGGGCTGCCGCAGACGCTTGGCCTCGGCTTTTAATCGCCGTTCGTGTCGAGGATCCTCCTCGGCCAAGCGATCGATCAGCTGCTCGTAAAACGCATCGCGATAGGCGGCCACGCCAGGCAGGAGTTTGCTGAGCGTTGTCTCCGAATCGTGCGATTCGGGGCTCGATCCGCTGATGCCAGAAGCCATCAGGATCGTTCCGGCCAGTACCGCAGCGGCCTCGCGCAACTGCTTGCTTGGCCGCTGCAGATTTCACGGTTCCCAGCCGACTCATCATTGCGTCAAGCGTGACCTGCTGAACGACGAATCGGCAGTAGTAGCCCTCCGAGTTGATCGCGTGCGGATCCCACTGGCCAAAATGATAATTGGGCCGCTTGTTGACCGGATGATCAAAGTCATACGGCCCGTGGGTCGAGCGCCAGTTCCTGCAGGTGATCCGGTTCGAAGTAGGCCGCCCGCAGGATGGCGGGATCGGCCTGGCGCAACATCTCCAATGCCTGCAGGATCACCGCCTCGTAGGCCCCCACGGCGACCCCCGCCCCCTGGATGTACAACGGGATCGGACGCACCCGTTCGTGCGGGTAGGGTTCCAATTCACGGGATTCCAGCACGGCCACCGGTCGATAGCCGACGAAGTCGTTCAGCCGGCGAATCACCTGCTCCGTAATCTGCTGCGGTTCGTCCCACGGTCCGCCATGCTGCAGAATCGCCTCCGCCACCCGGCCCACGAAAAACGGCCGAAACAGGGTCGCGTCCGTCTGGTGGAACAGCAGCTCGCGGTGGAATTCGAGGTATGCCGGGCAGAACGTGGTCCAGCAGCAGGTCCAGCACGCGGATGGCCTGTTGTGGATCCTGAAAGGCCGCGACTCTGACCTGCCAGCTTGGCCAGCTGCTTCCGCAGCAATTCCACCGAGTTGCAGCCAGGTGGCCGCATCCGGGGATCGCTTCTTCGACCCCTCGATCAGGCGGTACAACTGGTTCAGGTTGCCCAGAAACTGGGGATCCTCGGCTCCGGAGGAGTAATTCAGGTAACCGAGCACCTGTTCGAGAGCCGTCCGGCCGACGGGCCCAAGATCTCGAAGCTCCATTCCCCACTCCTCACGATCGCCCTTGGGGGGCCCCGACACGACCCCTTCATCATTTGACAATCGTTCATGGTACGGTGGGTCGCTTTCGCGGTCCATGGGACTGACACCGCTCGGATGTTAGGCGATCTGAACAGATCGTCACGGGCTGCCGCGGGGTTTGCCACGCGCGGAAACCGGACGATACGCTGTTTTTCGAATGAGTTGCCGGGGTGATCGAGTATCATGAAAGGATGGGGCTGAGCTGCGGCGCGTGACGTCGTTTCCGCGCGGAGACTGCCGTCGTCCTCTTCTGCCGCATCTTCACCCGATCCTCTTCGATTCGCACGAGGTCCGTCCATGCAGAGCTGCCGCCACTTGATCGTTCCTGCTCTCCTTCTGCTGGCCCTGGGCTTTCGAACCGGTCAGCGCCCAACGACTCGGTTCGATTCCCGCCGAAGTGCAAATGCGGCAGATCGGTCTGCGAGCAAGCTTGGTCGACTCACGTCCAGATGGATCGCAGCCGTGCTCGCGTCGGTGACATCGAGCTGCAGGTGTTGGGATTGAGCGACTACGAAACGTTTGACCAGACGGCGTGCGAGATTTACGAGGTCGAGTACGAGGGGGGCATTCGTCGGTTTGCCGAGTTCGATCTGGATCTGTCCGGGCGGCCAATCGGAGCGGAAGAGGCGCATCGTCTGGCGGAGAAGGCTGTGATTCAGCTGGAGGCCCGCGGTCTGAAGCCGCAGATGAAGCTGCGACGTGTGCCGGCGATCGCCCTGTACATCCAAAGCAGCAACGGAACCTTGCACGCCATCGATGCGGAAAACGGCAGGACCCTCTGGGCTGTCAGCGTCGGTCGACCGCAGTCCCCCAGCCTCCGACCATCCGCCAATGACCACTATGTTGCCGTCGTCAATGGTTCGCAACTTCACTTGCTCCGGCGAACAAACGGCGAGACCGTGTGGCAGCGTGATCTGGCAAGCAACCCTGCCTTCGGTCCGGCGATGGCGCGAGAAATGGTGTTCGTCCCGGGGTTGAACGGAGAAATTGAGGGCTACTGGTTGCCGACGGCCGAAGATTCGAACGCCGGCCGACCGCCTTGGGTCTATCGTTCCGCTGGGCGGATCACGAGCCTGCCGACGGTGACCGCAACCACCGTAAGCTGGCCGACCAGTGTTGGCCAAATGTACGTCGCCCAGACCGTGGACCCCCAAGTCCGCTTCCGACTCGACACGGGCGGCCCCATTCAAGGTTCCTCGGTGGCCCTGCCCCCCTCCACGTTGTTCGTGGCGTCGACCGACGGATACATCTTCTCGGTCGACGAAACCACCGGCGACTTCCACTGGGATTTCTCTTCCGGAGAGGCGATTCGACAGACGCCCGTCGCCATCGGCGACTTGGTGTTTGCCTTGACCGAGCACCACAACCTCCACTGCCTCTCTGCCGAAGACGGAACCGAGCAGTGGTTCGCGTCGCATGTTCGGGGCATCTTGGGGGCGAGCGAGCATCAACTGTACGTTTCTGGCCGGCTGGGCGAGATCGCCGCCCTGGACCTGAAGACCGGTGGCGAGCTGGGATCGTTCCCGGCCGCGGGCCTGGATGTTCGCGTCGTCAACGGCCAAACCGATCGATTCTACCTGGGCACCCGCGATGGGTTGTTGATCTGCCTGAAAACGATCGGATCGGATTGGCCCCTCGTCCATCTGCCTCTGCCGCAACCTCCGACCGAGGAATCCACCGGGACAGGACTGCCTTCGGATGCCGATCCAGCTGCCGGGAGCGGAGAAGATCCCTCCGAGACGATGGACGATGATCCGTTCGCGGGCGGAGTCTTCGATAACGAACCGGCCGACGGTGGGGCCGCAGACGATCCGTTCGATTGGGGCGCCGATGACAGCGCACCGGCCGGCAGCGGAACCGATGACGATCCGTTCGGTACCGGTGTCGAGGAGGATGCCGCGGGAGGTGCCGATGAGGCAGGTGCCGCGGACGACCCCTTCGATTTCGGCTAAGCCATCCTGCCCGGCGCACGACCTGCGGAAGAAGTCGGGGCGTTGCGAGCGAGGCCTTCATCACCGACAATCGGCCGGTGGAAGAGTGCGTTAGGCGAATCCTGAGGGGGACTCGTCGCGAACTCGCGGGAAGCGACAGCGGCTGGCTCTCGCAATCAGGTTTGCTTTTTACGCAGGAGGTATGCATGTCCTCCCCCCGGATCGAACGGGCGTTGATCAGCGTCAGTGACAAGTTGGGTTTGGCCGATTTCGCGCGCGGTCTGGCAGCGGCGCAGGTCCAGATTTACAGTACCGGCGGTACGGCGCGCTACCTGGCCGACAACGGCGTGTCGGTGATCGAAATCTCAGATTACACCGGTTTTCCGGAGGTCATGGGAGGTCGACTGAAAACGTTGCATCCCAAGGTTTTCGGCGGAATTCTCTGGCGCCGCGATCGAACCGACGACCAACAGGTGTTGGACGATCATCGAGATCGCCTCACTGGATCTGGTCGTCGTGAACCTGTACCCATTCGAGGCGACGGTGGCCCGCGAGGGCGTTACCTGGGCCGAGGCGATCGAGCAGATCGATATCGGTGGGCCGAGTCTTGTGCGAGCGGCCGCCAAGAATCATGCCTTCGTGACCCTGGCGACATCGCCAGAACAGTACGCCGAGATTCTGGAGCAAATCCAGCAAAGCGGGGGCACACAACCGGAACTGCGTCGGCGCCTGGCGTCGGCGGCTTTCGCGCGAACGGCCGCGTACGATCAGGCCATCAGTGAGTTCTTTCTGCAGCAGGAACAGTCGGCCGAACAGGGTTTTCCGGAACGGACGAACCTGTCGCTGCACCGTCGTTCCGTTTTGCGGTACGGCGAAAACCCGCACCAAAAAGCCGCCGTCTACAGTGCCGGGACATTTCCCGGGCCGAGCTTGATCAGCGCCCGGCAGTTGAATGGCAAGGAGTTGTCCTATAACAATCTCCTGGACCTGGACAGTGCCCTGTGCATCGCTCGGTCCTTGCCCGATGCCGCCGCGGTGGTGATCAAGCACAACAACCCCTGCGGGGCCGCCTCGGCGAAAACGCTGGCCGACGCCACGCGCAAGGCCCTCGACGGCGATCCGGTCAGCGCCTTTGGATCGATCCTCGGTTTCAACCAGGTCGTCGACGCGGCCACGCGCGGAAGTGCTCGCGACGCCCGGCCTGTTCATCGAAGCCGTCGTTGCGCCCGCTTACGAGCCGGAGGCGTTGGAGATTCTGACCACCCGTCCCAAGTGGCGAAACAATGTGCGGTTGATGGAAGTCGGATCCGCTGGATTCGACCGTCAGCCGCACGCAGTACCGGCAGATTGAGGGCGGATTGCTGGTACAGGACGCCGATGTTGTGACCGACGGGCTGGACGAGTGGCAGGTCGTGACGGAGAAGACCCCCGGGGACGCACTCCAGGAAGAACTGGAATTCGCCTGGGCGATCGTGCGTCACGTCAAAAGCAACGCGATTGCCGTCACTCGTGACCGATCACTCTGCGGGGCCGGTGCGGGCCAGATGAGTCGAGTGGACTCGGTCGAGATCGCACTGCAGAAGGCGGGTGACCGTGCCCGCGGTGCCGTGCTGGCCTCGGATGCGTTTTTCCCCTTCCCGGATTCGATTCAGCGTGCCGCCGAAGCAGGGATCGCGGCGATCATTCAGCCCGGGGGATCGAAGAAAGACGACGAAGTGATCGAGGCCTGCAACGAACATGGTTTGCCGATGATCTTCACCGGACGCCGTCACTTCAAGCATTGATCTCCGAACAGAAAGTCGTTGCAGGTTTTCTTTCCGCCTCCGTTGCGCAAAACGGCGACGGTCCTTTTCGCGAAATGCAGAGAGCATGCCCGGTATTCTTGAGCGGATTGTTGCGATCCAGTGGAAGGAAATTGAGCGAGCCAAGCGGCGGCGAAGCGAGACGGCGTTGCGCGAGGCATTGGGGACCGCACCGCCCGTGCGGCCCTTCCGCGATGCACTGGCCGCTCCCGGCGGAATCAAACTGATTGCCGAAGTCAAAAAGGCCAGCCCTTCCAAAGGCGTGATTCGCGCGGACTTTCATCCGGTCTCCATCGCCGAGACCTACCAGCAGCACGGGGCCACGTGCATCAGTGTCTTGACCGAATCGCCCCATTTTCAAGGGTCGCTCGAATACCTGCAACAGATTCGACAGGTCGTCCAGCGGCCGCTGCTGCGGAAAGATTTCATCCTCGATCCGTACCAGTTGCTGGAGGCCCGGGTCCACGGCGCCGATGCCGTCCTGCTGATTGCGGAGTGCCTGGATGATGACCAACTGCAGACTCTCCACCAGCAAGACCATCGCCCTGGGAATGACACCGCTGGTGGAGTTCTACGATCCCGAGAATCTACCGCGCGTCCTGGCGGCAGGAGCAACGCTGATCGGGGTGAACAATCGCGACTTGCGAACCTTCGAGGTGGATCTGAACCATACGCTGCGGATGCGCCAGCGGATTCCGGCCGAGTGCCTCGTGGTGGGTGAAAGCGGGATTCACAGTCGCCAGGATGTCTTGCGTCTGGAAGAGGGCGGTGTCGATGCAATCCTGGTGGGCGAACGGTTGATGGCGGCCGCGGAGATCGGACCGGCGGTGGACGAATTGCTAGCGCGGTAGCCCTTCGAAATCCGCTCTCACCCCTCTCTCAAATCTCTGTGTCCTCTGTGTCCTCTGGTGGTAAGCACTCCTCTTCCCGAAGCCTCTTCTTATCTGAAGCCTCTTCTCCGACAAGGCCGTGACCATATCGTGGGAGTCAATGGACCGGTCGGCCTCCGTCCGGCCTGCACCGTATTCACGCGTCTCACGCCGCCCGACAGCAAAGACTTGTGTCATGTCGCGCCTGTTGCATGTGCCATCCGCATCCGCATCGCTGGACCTCTCCGGCTCAAGGCAACTTGATCTCCTCCAATACATAGTCCACCGGCAAATCGACCATCGCGGCGGGGGATCGGTAGATCAACTGATAGTCGGTGAGCTCTCCCGCAAGGGGAAACAGATACGCAAAGCCGACTTCGTCGCTGCGTTCCAGATATCTTTCGAAGTTCGGGTTCTCGACCCGCGTCCCATCCGCCGCCAATAAGTAGATTTCGTTATTGACCGTCCAATCCAGGTGCGACTGGAATGCTTCCTGTGCATCGGCCATCTGCAGGCGGATGCGGAATTCGTAAAGGGAACCGTTCTTGCGTACGCGGTCCAGCGTTACGGTCAAACCGCCACGCTGCTGAACCACATTCCGTGCTTCGGCGAGGTCTCGGAATTCAAAAGTCTCCTCGCGCCCGGGACAACCGCAGTGAAACGACCTTCGATCCGGCGAATCCGTTGCACGGAACGCGTGGGCAATTCCATCGGCAAGACCATCTCGACTCCCGCGACCGTGCTCTGCACGGGAATCTCGATGCTCGTTTGGCCGGCCACGATCTCGATGGGCGAACCATCGTCACCGATTACGCGCACGTCTTCTAAATCTTGGCGCAGCAGCAATGGCGCAAGCCGTGGCTCCCAAAGCACCTCCAGCCGCAAACGCAAAGCACAATTGATCGCATTGCGAAGACTGCGCACGGCGGTCAGTTCGAGCGGTTCGATCCGGAACGGACCTTGAATGCAAGCGGCACCAACTCGCGATTGCTCGCCTGGCGCACGCTGGACGATTCCCAGCGTGCGCGGTTCACCGACATAGTTGTAGACCGATAAGTTCTCCTGGTCGAGGATCCGATCGATCGCTGTCCAGAACAGTGTCTTGTCTGCATCGACCGCAATACGCAGCGGATCCGCGGACTGGCCAAAGCGATCGCGATAGTCGACGATTCGATTGCCGGTTTGTTGTTCGATCTCCTGCAGCAACTCGTCAAGCGTCCGACGACCTTGGATGGTCAGCCGAGTCGCGTCGGTGACCTTGCGGACGTGTCGCTCGCTCCAGTTTCTGCCGAACGCGCATGCAGTCGCTCCTGCATGTCCGGAGGCATACTGCGGTCTGGCGACGGGCAGAAGCGGCAGCACATCCGTTCCCAGTTCGAGGAGTCCTTGTTCCGCCGCCTCCCGCTCGGCCCGTTCTGTGTCATCCAAGCGGCGCACCAGCCGCTCGACCTGTTCCGAGTTCACTGCGGGACCGGCGGGAACCTCCGAAGGGGTCGCCAGGCAGCATGTCAGCAAAATAGGCATCATGATCACGACCGCAACTCCCTTTCTTGCGAGGGCGATTTGCCCCCATTCTACGGGCTCGCTTCGCGACAAGCCAAGTTGTTCCAGACCGATGGAATGCAACTCGATCCGAGAAAGTCGGGCTACGCTTGAAAAAGACTCTCTCCAAGAAGGGTGGAACAATGACCGAGATTCGTTGCCTGCTTTGTGTTTGCAGTTGCCTGGCCCTCGGTTTCGGTAGCTCACCGGGGCACGCCCAGACCATCGCCGTGTCGCTGACCGACCAGTCGGTGGAAGGCAAGCCCGTCTACTGGGATCAGAACATGGTGGCACTGTTGATGCGCGATGGTCAGTACATCACCTTCCCTCCTTCGGAAGCAAAACAGTTCCGCAAGATTTCCGACCCGTTTCGCAGTTACTCGCAGTCCACCCTGCGAGGCCAGTTGATGCGGGAGTACGGGCGGGATTTTGATGTGTCTGGTACCGGGCAGTATCTCGTCGTACACCCGGCCGGTCAGCGGGATCGATGGGCAGACCGGTTTGAACAGCTGTATCGGTCGATGGTGCACTATTTCACAGCCCGCGGCTTCTCCGTTAGCCGCCCCGAGTTTCCTCTTGTGGCGATTGTGTTCCGCTCCCGCGGTGACTACTTGGCGCATCTGCGTCGCAACAACGTCCAGGGAGGTGAGCGGCAGCCTTGGGTACTATGATCCGGTCACCAACCGGATTCATCTGTACGACGTTACTGCCGACCAGACTGCTTCGGAACTCTGGTACGTGAATGCCGAGACGATTATCCACGAGGCGGCGCATCAAGTCGCATTCAATATCGGGATTCATCCGCGTTTCGCCACATCGCCCACGTGGGTTGTGGAAGGAATCGGGACGATGTTCGAAGCGGAAGGGGTGTGGAACGCTCACGAACATCCGTCGCCGACAGAGCGGATCAATCGACACCAATTGCAGACCTTCCGCAAACTGATTCCGCCCGCCACAGTCCAGCAAGGTGCTGAGATTACAGCTGCAGTCGGATCGGCTGTTCCGGCTTGCCCCGGATGTGGCTTATGCGCACGCCTGGGCGATGACCTTCTTCCTGACCGAGCGGGAGCCGCGGCGATTCGGGCAGTATCTGAAGAGATTGCAGAAGCAAAAGCCGTTTCAGCGGTATGAAGCCGCGGATCGGCTGCAGGATTTCCAGGCAGTATTTGGCTCCAACTTGCAGATGTTTGACGCCCGCCTGCAACGTTTTGTGGAAACGTTGGATTGACCGCCCGTCGGACAGTCACGGATTACGTCGAGCTATCGGCCGCAATTTCCGCCGTACTAGGGCGCTGAAAAGACACTCGAGCTGCCTGGACGGTCAACGGTGCTGACCCGTTGTAGTCAATCATCAGCGTGCCGGTGAATCCCCAGCCAGACGTGCGTCCCGTCCTCAATCAGCACCCGCATCGTCAGGTCGCCACCCGCCGGGAACCCGAATCGGTGTAGTGATCGTGCGGTCGTAGATTCCGTGCATGTCCGGCTTCGCGGAGGTGTTGTCGGACGAATCGTAGGCCAAGGTGACGACATTTCCTGGCGTCTTTCAGGATCGAACTGCCCAGCTCCGCCGCGTCTACCTGGAAATCCGCTTCGGGCTTGAAACGGACACGCGTAATCAAGGCGTCGTCCGCCCCACTGTTCTCAATCCGGATCAGAGTCCGGTCACTACTGCCCGGTCGCATCCGCGTGTCGGCCAATTGCAATAGTGGCGATGGTGTGAGAGGATCGTCGCCGAATGGTGTTTCGTCGTCCGCGAGTTCTGGCGTCGAGTCAAGGGCATCCAGCGCCCGGCGGAATGCGAGCTCCCGGTCTTCTTGGGCCGCCTCCTCGTCACTTTCCATGCGCTGCAACAGTTGAGTGCCCGCCTGCTCGAAACCCTCCAGTGCTTTGCCTAACTGCTCGTTCCACTGCTTCGTTAGCCAATCGTCATGCGTTTGAAGCGCTGTTCGATACTGCTCGTCCAATTCCGCCTGCTTCTTTTCGAAAGCCCGGCGGTATTCGGTCAACTGCTGGTCCAATCGACTCTGGAAATCCGTTACGAGCTGTTCCGGCGCATCGGCCACTTGGCCCTCGTTCCATCGCAAGATAGACGACGCAGCCGATGGCAATGGCCAAACTGGCGATCGAGATGATTCGGCTCCACCAATCAGCGGCCGTGGCACTTGTTCGAGATTCCATGATGGCACCCTTAAAAAACTTCCCACCCGTCCTCTTTCAGGATACCGAGCTGGCGGTACGCGGTCCACCTGTCACTTGATTCGAAGGACCATCCCCCGGCCGTGATCCGCCAATCGAGCGGGCAGGGTTGCCGATTGTGCCGAATGTCGGACGCGATCGGTCGGCTGTGCGGCTCTGTTCCTGGCAAGCAGCCTGCATCCGACGATAGCAGACACTTTCGAATGCTGCCGGGAACGAGCGCGATCGGATGGCGTTCCGGCGGCTGAGCGTCGGGTCGGGAGATCCGGGTAGGGAGATCGTACGGCGACGGTCTGGAAGACCGTCTTACGGGGCAGTCTGGGAAGAATGACCCACGGGGGAGACTGTCCACGGGAGTTGTCTGGGTCAGGGCGATGTTGGCTGCCGCCGCAGACTGAATCGGATGAAGTGCAGTCCCGTTTCTTCATTGATCAGCAGAGGAGCCACCCGGCGAAAGATATCGCGCGATGACCGGAAACGGAGGCAGCTTCTGCTGCTCCAACGCTTCATCGACCGCGCGAAAAAGGGGTTCTGTTCGCGCTGCTCGCGAACACGTTTGCCGGACATCTTCGGATTGCAGCAGTTCGTAGCCGATCCGCAGACCCTCCGACGGCCGTTCGAACGACAGCAATCCAGGCTGCTCGTTCGATAAGCTGTCGCTTGAGGCGTTCTGCCATCAGTTGAAAATCCAATTCGTCACGCAATCGAGGCACCGAATCACGCTCGGCCAGAATCGCGTGCTCGACAACACTCGATTGGCTCGCAAGAAAGAGGGAATCTCCGACAAGAGCGACGGTCAGGTTGGGACCACGTGCTCTCCTGCGGCCGCCGCTGCATCGGGGTCGGTCGGTTGGTCCGAAGTTTCTTCGGTCGGTTGCGGTCGCTTCAACGAATAGAGTCTGTTTCCGCCAAAATCCGAGACTTCAAACGCCTCGGAGAACTTCTCCATGATCTTGTCCAACGTCGGTCGAAAGCTGTTACCATCGCGCAACCGGATCCCCAGCAGGATCGATCGACTGTCCACCGTCGCTGGTCGCTGATACCAGATGATTCGCGAGAAACGCCCGTCGATCGCCGGCAGTAACTCGGTTTTCCAGTCGACCCCCCATTGTTCGCCAAACCGTCGTTCCAGGACTCGGTCCATCGCCCCTTCACCACGGAAACTGTCGAACAGTTCCGTGACCGTCTGCATCGTTTGCGCCACATCCCAATGCCACGTGGCATAGTTCGCCACGTCACCCGGTACCCATGTCTCGGGCCGACTCGAACCACTGGTCAAAGCGATCAGTTTGAGCGCCCCGTCGCGCGGTTGGTCCAACAGAAGGTGCGCGTGCAGCAGATTGTCAAAGTCGCCTTCCGCCAGGTACAGGCTGCCGCCTACGGCCAGCAACCCGTCGAGGCCAATCGTGGGGAGTATCGCCAGACCGGCGGCGGCGGCGGGATTGCCGCGCGACAGCGACCGAATCAAAGCAATGGGGTCGACATAAGCAGTCAACTGCGGCGGATTGCTGCCGACGCGGCAATGCGACATCACCGCTCGAAAGTTGTCGACCGTGTCCAACGTCGGCTCGTCCGTTGTTTTCTTCCAGTGTCCCACGAGCTGCTGCGCCAGGCGGAGATTCGTCGCGATCAACAGCTTCTCATCGAGTTGAAATTGGACGATCTCCGAGAACGGCTGCTCGCTACGAGTGAACACGCGCAGGGTAACCCCTTCCCATTCTTCGTCGCGATGCCGCAAAACCTGCCTCCCGCAGCGCCGCGTCCCCCCGCTCCAGCAACCCGTCCATTTTCTGCCGCTGACCGGTGTCCAACAGAACTACCAGTGCGAGAGGAGCGTCTGGCAACGACACAAACGCAATCGCCAGCTCGCCCTCTGGAATCGCTAAAAGCTCCTCAACCGTCATTCCCACTTGCTGCTCGATTTGCTCGAACACCGGGGTCAGCGAAGAATACATGTGCTCGTACAAGGGACGCACCTGTTCATCCCGCAGCAACTGGCCCGCGGCAGTCTCCTTCAGCCGGGCTGCCAATTCGCTCGCGTCGGCGATCGAGACGAAAGCTCAGCGTGTCGGCCGGGAGCAGTTCCGATGCCGCACGTTCTGCCTGGGCCGGTTGGGGGATGATCGCCATGAGCAACAGGGGCAGGCCAAGGCAGAACAGCGGATGTTTCATGGTGATTTTCCCTGTGGATGGTGGCGCGGCGAAACCAGAGAGCATTATAATGGTTTATGTAAGCTGTGCAGGATTCTTCGGCGTTGCGGCCCGCTGCCGGGGTTTGCGCCACAGACTCCGCGACGAAGAACAATTCTCGACCGCTGCCTGGTCGAGTTATTGCAATGCGAGGGTTCTTGTTTGACCCGCTCGGAAGGGAAATCATACGGTTTTTCCCTCCAAGTGATCGCGCAACCGCGCGGTGGGGCGTGAACCAGCAGGGCAGAGCACACAGACCTCCCCGACCGTGGAAGATGATGGGACGAGGGAGAAAGCAGAAATGGCGAGGCAAGACATGACCGTGCGACATTTCCTGGTATCCTGCCTGACCGTCGGCCTGGGGCTGACGGCGGCCAGCGCCGCGTGGGGTCAATACTCGACCAGCGGAATGTTTGGCAATCGCAGTCTGGGAGGCTCGATAGCTGGCCGCAATGATAATCTGTCCTCGGCGGGAACGCCGGGCACGCGGCTGGAGCAGCAGGAAGGAATCGGGCAGATCACCGGCAACGAGCGTTTCGTGCGCGATGCGCGACAACCGGGGCAGTTCGTCGGGTCCGACAGCAGCGAGAGCAGTTTCGTTGGGGCGATGAGTTCCGCCAATGGCTATTCGACCGGAGGCCTCGGCGGGCGCGGGATGATGGGAGGAATGACCGGAATGGGCGGCGGCCTGCTGGGTGGCTCAAGCATGTACGGGGGTCTCGGCCAGCAGGGCATGTTGGGGCGTGGCGGGATGAATCAGCGCGGCATGAACCAATTCGGCAACGCCCGTGGCATGAATCAGCTGGGACGCATGGGGGGACGCCGGACCGTCAACCTGCGAACCCAGATGACGGTCGGTTTCCAGTACCCTCGACTGGAGGCGCCTCAGATTCGAACTACGATCGAGCGGCGGCTGAACTCGACGAGTCGAATCCAGACACGGGGACCTCTGCAGATGGAGTTGTCGGATCGGACCGCCACGTTGCGCGGGGTCGTTGCCACAGAGGAAGATCGCGCGCTGGCGATCCGGATGGCGCGGCTGGAGCCAGGGATTTCAGAGGTTGTCGACCAGTTGTCCGTGGCAGCGTTGGAGGAGACCACGACGACCCCCGAATCACAGGATCCGTGAACGGAACCTGTTGCTGCTGGACCGAATCCCGGGCCGCTTGAGCCGGTGGCTCGTCGGCTTGCTCATCGGAACGCGTCGGTTGCGCGGCTTGCTCAAGCAGCAGACGTTGCCGCAGCGTAGGGGGAACGCGAAAGGTGCTGGATCGCAAGGCGCGGTTCTTCGATCTCACTGACGGACTCGACGACGCCCCGTTCCAAGTTCGCCTCCGCGCCAGTGAAGAACGAAGCGCGCTGTACGGACGAACTCGGACCGTAGGATTGCTCCGACTGCAGTCCACGCGGCGGGCTGCCGCGCCGGACCAGTTTTCGTTTCCCGGAAAGCACGTTACGCGCGTAGTCACCGGTAATCAATTGGCCCGCTTCCGTCTTGAATATCGGCAGCAGGCTGATCGACTTCTGTTCTCCACCGACGGCGTCCCATGGAACCCACACGCTGTAGGAAGGTCCAAATTCGGAAGGGCTGAAGTGCTCCTCGAATTCCTCGGCGGTGATCACGTACTTGCGATCCGGTTCGGGCTTTTCTTCGCCCTCTTCATCGTCGTACGCATAGACGATCAGTTCTCCCGTCGCCGGTACGGCTTGGTGATCTGCGGTGTAGAAGTAGACCCTTCCACCCAGCCCGCGCGTCGGCCGACTGTCCGGGCCGTAGATGATCGATTCACTCCAGATCGCGACCATCTTGGCCGGCTGCAGCGCCGGATCCGGTTCCTTCTGGTCGTTCCAAGTCAACAGATCCTTGGTTTGCTGCGATATCGCCGTGGTTCGTTCACGCATCGATTGACATCCGCACATCACAGGCAATACCAGCAGTAGATAGCTGCAGCAAAAGATGTGTGCCCGGCCCGACAAGACTCCGCGGAGCATCATCGGGATCGCGGCAGAAATCGGCGTTGAGTCGGCCATCGTGACTCGCCCTTTTCGTTCGAGTTCAGGTATTGGACTGGAGCGATCGAGCGCTCAGCGGACTGCGTGATCGGTTCGGTTTCCATCGATTGCGGCAGCTCCCGTTCGCCGGTCAAGGGCGGCCGGATCAAGTCTTGCTGCTGCCAGGGTGTGGTGGATTTCGGAGCCGCGTTGGGCGTCGGAATCATCTCCCCGTTGCCGGGATTCGTTTCGCGGGGCGCCGTGGGTTGTTTGTCCGGGTAGATGACTTCTGGTTGAGACATCCCCGACGGAAGAAGCGAGAAGCTGCCATCGGTGCCGTGCACGTCGATCACGTCCGCCAGGCACCAGCTCATCCGTTCGCTTTCCATCTGCAGCAACCAGTCGGCGTCTTCCGGCTTGCGGACGATGTACGGCGTCATAATGATCAGCAGTTCGCTACGGTCTTCCGATGCGAAGTCATAGCGGAAGAGTGCGCCGAGCAGGGGAACGTCACTCAGGTAAGGGACGGCGCGTTCGATCTGCCCGCGGCTCTTCGTAATCAGGCCACCCAGGATCACCGTTTGACCGCTGCGGGCGCTGACCGTCGTCTGGGCTACCGTGGTATCAATGATCGGTGAGGTGATCACATCGCCCGTGGCACTGATCGAAATCGGGATGCCTTCGTCCGACAGTTCCGACTTTTCTGCGTCGATCTCCATCACGACCAGACCATCCGGGCTGATGCGCGGCGTGACGCCCAGCAGCAAGCCGACGTTTTCCAGGGTGGTCGCGTTGGTCACCACTCCGGCGGTCTGCGAAGTGCTGGTGACCCGCGGAACGCGCTGGCCCACTTGCACGAATGCGGGCTGGTTGTTCAACGTCATCACCTGGGGTCGACTGAGGATGTCCAGGCGGCGACTCTCCTGCAGGGCCCGAATCAGGATGTTGATCGACTCGCTGTTGGCCGAGAGGACCAGACCGCCGTAGCCCAGCTGCTGGTTCGTGCGCCCGACCGCGAAACTCGTGATCCCTTGCCCGGCCGTTTTCTCGCGTCCTAACAATGCTTCCGGTGTGTTGGCATTGCCCAGGGGCCGGTTGTTGAAATTGAATCCGGGTTCCAACAAGCCACCGACCACGGAGCTGCGGTCGAACAACAGCGAATCCTGAATGCCCAGTTCGACACCCAACTCATCCGTATTCGATAGATCGACTTCGGCGATCAGCACCTGGATCAGCACCATCGGTGGCCGCTCATCGAGCTCCTGAACCAGTTCCGCGATCTCATCAAAGTAGCGAGGGGTGGCGCTGATGAGCAGGCTGTTGCTGACAATTTCCGGGACGACAATCACTTCGCGCTCGATCTGCTCGAACGGACTGATCGCTTCCGGAGCCAGCAACTCCACTTGCCGCTCGGAGGCAATCAGCTGATTGATGGCCAGAGCCACGTCTTGCGCGGGAGCGTTCAACAAGCGATAGACGCGGTTCTTGCGTTGCCGGATGTCACTTTCGTCCAGTCGCAACAGGATCGCTTCCACGACATCCAAATCGGGCGCCGCACCGGTGGCGATGATGCTGTTGGTTCGCAAGTCGACCGAGAACCGCAGCGGCACGAGACTGCTTTCTCCGGCGCCGATGCCGGAAGGAAACGGACCCGATTGCTGCTGATTGAATGCCTCACCAAACAGTTGGTTCAGCATTTCTGCCAGCGAGGAAGCATCTCCGTTGACAATCGTAAAGACCTTGATCTGGGCTTCGGAAGTGGGCAGTTCATCCAGCTGTTGCACCAACGCGGCGATCAATTCCATGCTCTCTTCCGGCGCAGTGACCACCAGCGAGTTCGCTCGCGCGTCGGCCGCGACGCGCACATCCGTCAGCAGTCCGGAGCGGAGCGTCTGCTGGCCGGTAGCGTCAATGCGCGTCAGCGTCAGCATCGACGAACGCGTGGCCGCCTGGCCTTGCCCGCCCGCAGCACCACCCGGTCCGCCGCCCAGTCCGGTAACCGCTTCTCCGCGCAGTGTCGATTCCAGCACCGGCGCGAGTTCCTCGGCGAGTGCGTTCTTCAACTTGAAGACCTGCACGCGATTGACCACCTCACTCTCACTGACATCGATCTTTTCAATCAGATACCGGACTTCCTCCATGTCGCGTGGACTGGCGTAGACGATCAGCGAGTTGGTCCGGAAGTCCGACTGCACCTGGATGTTGGGACCCAGGCCGCCACGTTCCTCGAAGAACGTAATGATCGTCTCTTCGGCGTCAGTGACCGGCATATGTTTCAAGCGGAAGATCTGGAACTGCGATGCCGGCGCCACCGGTTGGTCCAGCTGTTCGATCAGCTTCAATGTCGCCTCGACACTTTCCGGGCGGCCGATCAACAGAATGGCATTCGGCTTGATCAGCGCCGTGATGCTGATCGTTCCCCGCCGTGCGGCCAGCGTGCTGTTCAGCTCGTTTACCAGGTCGGTCATGGACTGACTGTTCACATGCTCCAGCATGTGCAACTCCACCGCTGGCTCGGTGATTTCACTGATTTGCTCGAGCTGTTCAATGATCTGCAGCACTCGGTCGACATCCGGTTTCCGGCCGCGGACGATGATCGCGTCCAGGCCCTCGACGAACTCAACCTGCACCGGGCCCATCAGGGTGCCTTCGGCCTCGCCTTCCACACCCATGCCCTCGTCGTCCAGCGTCTGCGGGGTGTTCGGCGCCAAGGGGTCAGCGGACGGGGTTGGATCTTCCCTTTCGGGCGTCGGAGGTGGCTCCTGCAAGTCGGCTTGCGCGAGTGCGTTGTCTGTGTCGGTGTCCGTGTCGGCGCGATTCAGCTCGATGAACGTCCGTGTGGGTTTTCCCGCGCCGGCGGCTTGCTCATCGGCCGCTCCGATTCCCAACAGATCCCCGCCCCATCGCGCGGCGCGTTGCGGATCGGAACCGGTCATTCGCAACAAGTTGACGGTCCGAGAAATCGTTTTCGGATCGACTCCACCGACGGAGACTAACTGTGTGGTGTCCGATTCATCCGCCGGGGCTCGATCCAGCCACTGGATCACGCGCAGCCAGGCCGGAGCTAGTTCGCCCTGCAACTGATAGTGGCCGGTCTGCGGGTTGATGCGCAAGGTCGTGCGACCACCGGGTGCTGGTAGATTCACTGCCAGATCGGGGCTGTTGTCGATCTGCGTCAAAGTCACTCGGTCGGGGATCAAGCTCTGCACCGACTTGATCAGTCGCTGCCAGCCCAAATGACGCAGTTGCGACTGCAACACCGGACCGGTCGGTGTCTGGACCCACTTGAGTGAACTGGTGGGCGAGCCTTGGGGCGTGGCCGGCGGTGATTGGCCGCAGACCGGCGCCAGGGGCAAACTCAGCACGCACCAGCAGGCGAAGGCGAAAGCCGTGATTCTGCGGCCAACGTGCACAATCGTGCTCTGCCCAAGAGTTGTCGTCCGTTGCCGGGCAAGCGCCCCGAAACCGATTGCGGCGACCGGACGCGAGCGACCCACGGGAGCGGTTTCCCGAACGAGTGTGGCAACACTCCGTTCCGTCTTCGCCCTGCCACATGGCGAATGATGGCGCGGCGGCCGTGGGCCAATCGCTTCGGAGCTCCGTTCCGTTCCGTGCATCATCATGCTACGTCCGTTCGTCAGTAGAATATTCGTCCTACGGTCGCAACACTGCTGTCATAGCAGTGATACGAAACCCCCAACCCGCAGGCCTACCGGCTGCGCAGTAAGCTGCGTCTGACAATGACCGCAACGGAACAGCGGGCGAGTCGCGCGGTCCTTCGATCAGCATTATCGGTAGGGTCTGCGCAATCGCTACAACAAAACCGATCGGCGATTCGGGTTTGACCCGCGTTTCTGTCCGGGCGGTTGGTTACCGGTACGCTGGAGGTCGTGCAGTCTTAGAAGGGTTGGTTTCACAAGCGATTACGAACCGGAGTCACTCTCTCTTCGGGAGAGTCGGGCCGCCGGCCCGGAGAGGGGCGGCGCACTCGTGGCGTGTTGCTTGTGCAGGAAGTCCCTCCCCGTCCGCTCCGCGTCCGACCCTCCCGCAGCGCGCGGGAGGGTGTTGTAACTTCTTCCGAGCCAGCAAGTTAAAAACTGCACGACCTCGAAAGGAGAGTAGTGCGTGTCCCTTCCTGCACCGCGAGGACCGCAGAACGGCACTGCGTCCTTACAGGTGGGTTGGCGCGAAGACGTTGTGGGCCGGCCCCAAGAGGTCGAAGATGGACCGGCTGGCACAGCCTCCCAGGCGAACGCAAGTCCACCAACGGGTATTTTGCCTGCACGTTGTGAGGCACTCTACCATTCGTCAGGCATCCCGTTGGGCTGTGTCGTTCAGACGCTTGCCGTCCTTCAGGCTCTGCCCTACGCGGATGCGCAAATCGCCGTCTTCTGTGCGAATGTCGGCTTCCTTCTCCCCGATCCGCTGCACGACTCCGGTGATCGATCCGATGCGAACCGGGTCGCCGACGGACAGCTTCTGCAGTTCTCCGCTCGTACGAACCATCAGCCAGAGTTCCTGCTGGTTGCCCGACAGAATCGTACCGACGACATAGGTCGAATCGGCCTCGTCGAAGCGGGGCTCTTCGGGCTCGTCGCTACCATCGTCGGGTGGGGGAGGATCGACCACGGCGACCTGGAATTGGACTTCGTCGCTGCGGCGAGGTGTCCCGTCGTCGGTGACGCGGATGGTGAAATCGTGCTGCCCGTTTTCTCGGGGAGTCCACCGCAACTCGCCCGTATCCGGATCCAATTGGGCACCTTCGGGCAGATCACCGACGGCCGAATACGACAGTCTTTGCAGCGTGTCGGGATCCGACCCCACGACGTTGAACGAGAAGGGCTCCCCGCGAGGTGTTTCCTGATCCGAGATGCTGTTGAGACGGGGGGGAGTATTCGCGGGCAAGAACATGCTACGTTCGAGAATCACATTTCGCAGATCGGCCAGCGACTGTGCGTCGCCGTCGGGCGCGATGAGATCGCCCACGGTTTTGCGATCGCTCTTGGGAAGAAGCAGTGCCTCGATCACCATGATCACATCCAGACTCTGCGAACCGCGGATCGGTTGCAGCGTGAGTTGTTGGATGCGATGCAGGTCTTCGGTCGAGTAGAATTCCTGCAGAAAGTCGACGACCTGTTCCAGGCTTCCATCGGCATCCACCTGAAAGGTCAATTGATCGTAAAATCGGCCGCGCGTTGTCCGGTCGGTTGCGCGCACGGTGGGACTTCGAAAACCCGCGCGGTCGACTTGATCCAGCAACCATTGTTGATACAGGGATCGGGCGGTTTCGCGCTCGTTTGGCAGGGAGCGCTTCTGATAAGCCTCCAATTTCTGTTCCGCTTTCTTCCCTTGGGTCAGAATTGTCTCCTGCCTCGTCTTTTCAGCTTGCAGGCTTTCGACGGACCGTTGGCGACGATCGACGGCATCGGACACCCGGCGGAACACGAAGGCCGCGACCATCAGCAGCAGCAACATTCCGATGAGACCTGCCAAAATCCGCTCACGTGGGTTCATCGTTGCGTACCTCGCTGCGGAAGTGGAAAGGCCCCAACAGCACTGCGCACCGGATGCGGTGTTCGCCCGCTGTTTCGGATCCGTGGTTAGGATGGTAACCGTTTCTCGAAACCGCCACGGGTATTTTTCGTCCTGCTGCTCGAAGGTTCCTCCTTCCCCGCGAATCCGTCGCCGGTCATCCTCGCCACGCAGTTGTTGTTCGATTTGGGCGATCGTACTTTGTTCGTCCACCAAACCCTCCAGGACCAAGTTCCCATCACCGCTGGCGGTGACCGCGGCGCGCCATTCTTCCACTCGGGCCTGTTCGGGTTTGGGCAGTTTCTCGGAGATATATTTCAGTTGCTCGAGCCAGTTGATGTCGCCCTGTGTCCACTGCTGGACGGAACCCGCTTCGGCCATCTGCTGTTGCGCGATCTTCACTTCGGGCTCCAATCGGCGCAGCTCGGTCTGCAATGTGGCAATCTGGCCATCCAGAGACCGCAAGTACCACCAGAAGGCCAATCCGCCGCAGATCGCGAGGAAGCTGATCCCGCCGGCGACCGCAGCCCACAGGCGGTGGCGTGACGGCGGAGGCGCGACGCGTCGCGGATGCAGGAAGTCGATCGCCGGACGCTGTTGTTGCGATTGTTCCCACAGCATTCCCAAGGCGGCTGCGAAGCGGCCAGACTGATCCGGCGGTCGTTGCCGAAGGCTCGCTCCCATCCGAAAGGAGTGCAGAGGGTCGACCGCTTGGACATCCAATTGCAGCCGCTCCTGCAACCGGCGACACAATTCCTCATGCGCGGCGCCGGATCCGAACAGCACGATCCGCTCTACCGGATGTCCCCCCAGTTGGTTGCGGACCGCCAAAATCGTGCGGCGGATCTCACCTGCGAGATAGTTCACTCGATCCGGGCTCGCCGGATCCGCCGACGCCCGTGGCTGAACCGTCCGCATGAAGACGGCGGTATGTTCGCGTAGGACCGACAACTCGATGGCACTGCCGAAATCATCGACCATCAGTTGCACTTCCGCTTCCGACGATCGCGGGACAAGGGCAGCGGCGGCACAGGAGCGGAGCACCAGGCTGCGCAACTTGAATTCGGCCTGTTCGGCGACCTGCTGGAATTCCGTCAACTGCTTCGGATGGATCGCCGCGGCCAGGACGGTGGTTTCCTCCTGATCCCCTGCAGCTTGTACCGGATAGAAGTCGATCGGCCAGTCTTCCGCCAATTCCGAGAATTCCCGGAGCGCCTGAAAACGAACCATGTCGGGCAATTCTTCTTCCGGCACGGGAGGCAGTTTCAGGGGGCGCAACTCCACGTCGGCGCGACGTACAGAAACGACGGCGTCGGCGTGGCGGCACCGATGATCGGCCAAAACCTGCCGAATCTGCTTGATCAAGGTATCACGGGTGGGAGCCACGGTGCCGTCGGGCGCCTTATCGGGTGCGCCGAGCGGCACCGCCTGCATCGCCTCCAGCGTCAGTTCCTTGGCCTGTTGCTGGGCGACGATCCACCGCAATTCTTGATCATCCCAGTCCAAGGCAACAATGCGTGGCATCGGTTCGATTCCTTCAACAACTCATTCGAGATCAGCGCTCATTGTGACATCAGATCAATTCCCAGCGTCTCCCGGGCAAACCCTCGTCCGAGGTGGCTGATATCCCTCCAGAGTAATACGCGGGGGTAAGCCTGGGTAGCATCAATCACGACTTCCACCCGCGAAGAGACTTCGCCCTGGTCGAAATAGCCGATTACTTGCGCCCGGTAGACGTCGCCCCCCGCGGTGATGAACGGCAGCAGCGCTCGCATTTCGTCCAGCGTTACCAGACCGCGGCTGAGCAGCCAGGTTTCGTGCTCCAGTTCCGGGTCGAGTTGATAGTTGCCCGGATCCCGCTGGCTGAGAATCGCCTCGACAATGTCCGGCGTCATGCCCGGAATCGCTTCCAGAACGATGCGGGGAGCCTGATTGATGTTGACGCGACCGGGGATCACCTTTTCCGACTGGATGGAGCATCGGTCCATCAATTCGGGAAGGTAGCTGGACATCGAGATCGGGTCCTCGGGAAAGGGGCTTTCCAGAATCACCTTCTCGCCGTCCTGCAGTTGTGCTTCCACGCGGACGCCAATCAAGTCCAGAACTTGTGTCAGTTTCTTGTCGCCCTGGCGAGTCAGGTCCAAGACCTGACCTTCGACCGGCTCAGTTTCGTCGCTGTCGCCGCTGTACGGTCCACTCTGTCGATAGGCAATGATGAACGTGGCCCAGGAAGGATCGACAACGACACTTAACTCGTCATACAGTTGCTGCAAATCGTCGCCATTCAAGTTGATCCGCGGCTGGCCGTCTACGTCGACGTTCTTCTCCATGCTGTACAGCGTCAGATAGGCCGACCATCCGCGATCCATCGATCCATCGCCCGGGTCCGCTTCCAGGTACAACGGCAATTCCTGCTCATGCATGTCAATCATCCCATTGCGATTGACATCACGACCGAACAGCAGGTCTGGTGTCACGCCGCGAACCAGTAACAGCTCTTCCACCGTCTCGAAGGGACCGTTTCGCGGCGCATACGGCGGAAACATACTCGAGTAGTAGTCGATCTCGGCGCCATACTCACGCGGCTCATCGTCCTCGTCGATCCAATCGAGAATCGCGTCGGCGATGTCAATCGTCATTCCGGGGAGTCTCATCAATAGCGCCTGTCCGGAACTGTCCATCAGGTCCAACGGATCCGCGTCCGCTGCTGCATCCGGCGCGCCTGCGTCACCTGCCCCGCCCGAGTCGCCTCCGGGCACGTCCGGCGGGGATTCTTCCGGCATTGCACCACCCAACATGTCGGTGATCTCCAGATCCAGCGCGTTCAGATTCAGTCGACCCGATTCATCTTCCAAACCAAATCTCCAACCACCCCAATAACCGAGCGAATCCTGTTCGGGTGCAACAATCGTGAAACGGCCACGCCGAGCGGGACTGACATGGTCCATCACGAGTTGCGCCTGGAATGTCTGCGCATTGAAATAGGTGCCGCCCAATTCTTGACGTGTGAGAGGGTCCAATTCCAGAAAGTAACGCACGTGCGAGACACCGGAGTCCACGAGCGCGCGCGCCTGAAGCTGCTGGCCATGCAGTTGGGCACTTTGGTTCTCGGTGATCATCAGGTCGGAGAAGGTGTAGGCGGTCAGCGCCAGCAGCGCGATCACGACCAGGACGACGAGCAAGGCGAACCCGGTCGGGCGAACCGCGTGCCGGCAGCGGCCGCTTGCCGCGCACTGCGCGGCAGAGGTTCGTGCGTGGATCGATCCGATCGGCCGGCGGTTCATAGCGATTCCTCCGTTGCCAGGGGATCTTCGCTCAGCATCTCCTCGGTCACCGGTTCGGCGGAAGGCAGGTGCACAACGAGCCGATAGAGATGCTCATTGCCCGTCTGGTCGTAGCTGATGTTTGCGTTTTGCAAGGGTGCCATCGCCGGTTGACGGTCATCGTCGCCACGCAGTACGAGCAGGATTTCAACCGCTTGCGGCAATCCCTGATTGAGTTCGGTATCCCATTCGAGTAACCACTCGATACCATCGAAATAGGCGAATTCGAGGGAAACCACCTCGGGCGCAAAGAGTTCCGCCTGCTGATCCAGCCACAGAGCGTCCCCATTCTCTTGGGCAAAGCGAATCGAGGATCGGTCGACCACTCGCCGCGCCAGACCGGTGTTTGCCCCCGTACCATAGGGATCGCGCCAGCCGGAGTTTGCCGTCCCGGATGCTCCGGTGCCAAGTCCCTGGGCACCATAGCCGAACGAGCCGGCGCCGGAGGGTCCGAAAGGGGAGCCGCCGTACGTGGAACCGCCATACGTAGAGCCGCCGTACGGGGAACCGCCGTAGCCGGTCGATCCCGGGGAGAGCGACGACGCTCCGTAGCCGCTACCGTAGGTGGTATTCGCCGAGCCCAACAGGAAATATGACACGGTTTTCACATCGCCCAGCGACCCCGCCGCCGAGAGGTCGCCCATCTGCATCGCCAGTTCGTACTCTTCGTACCGCGGCAGGCGACTGACATCGATGTGCAGTTCGTAGAGATTTCCGTAGATTCCCAAGCTGTCCGGCAGGATACCGCTGGCAGCCAACTCGTCGGCTGTTTCCGTGTCCAGTCCCAGCCCCAAGTCATCCTCCGGTGCAAGGCCATCCATTCCGGATTCACCGCCGAGCAGCAGGTCGTCCAGTTCTTCTGTCGCTCCGAAGTCAACCGGCCGGTTCACCACCACCGCTCGCAAATCATCCGATATCCGTCGGAGGATCGCACGCGCCAACTGCGCTTCCTCAATCCCCGCTCGACGCGTCGTCAACTGTCGCAGGTGCATGTCAATCGCGCCAGCGATCAATACCATGATCACGGCCGTCAAGGCGACCGCGAGGATCACCTCAAGCAGCGTGAACGCGTTCGTCGATTTGGAACGTGGCATCGAAATCATCGTTGCCGACCTCCACCGCCCGGTGGGGCACCCGCGCCCGGTTGTCCTGCTCCGCGTCCCGGCTGGCCAGCCCCCGGACGACCACCCCGGGGTTGTCCCGATCCGCGTCCTGGCTGCCCTGCTCCCGGACGACCACCGGCCGCAGGGCCTCGACCGGCACCAGCCGGCCCTCCGCCTCGTCCCGCGCGCCGCCGCCCGCCCCGCGCCCGGCACCGGGGCCCGCGTTTCCTCCGCCACGACCGCGTCCCATGTCGCCCTGTCCTCCGCCGCGCCCGCCACGTCCTCGGCCTCCGTCATCGCCACCACGCCGGGCGTTACCGCCGCGGCCGCCTGCGTTCCGGTCTCCGGCATCACCACCGGGTGGAGGCGGACCCACATCGGGAGGCGGAGTATCGGAGTCAGAAGGAGGTGGCGAATCGGAGCCCACCTGCGCGCCACCCGACTCCGCCGATCCCTGACTCGCTTCCTCCGTCGGCTCGGTTGGGATTTCCAGCGTCGGGTCGCGCATCCAGCGAGAAAGTTCGTATCGCGCGGCGCGGCGCGACGGCGAAGTTTCCTCCACAATGACGATCATCTGCACAATGCCTTGGTGCATTGTCGGCTGCAAGAACGCCGATGCCATCCATCCCGGCTCGACTTCCATCGGACCGAACGGCTCCGCCGGATAGATTCCCGCCGTCATCTCGGACAACAGGCTCTCCGCCAGGATCTGCGCCTGCGTCAGATCCCGCGCCTGCGCAGCAGCGCATCCCCAAACCAACCAACTGCGACATTACCGCCACCGACCCAGCCAGAATCGACATCGCAAGGACGACTTCCAACAGCGACAATCCGGCGACCGAACGAGATTTCTCATGGGCTTTCATCGGAGCGGTACCTCCGGAGAACGATACGGGTCGAGCGACTGCACTTGGCCCACACGCACCGTGCCGGTCAAACCGCGCAGCCAGACTTCGACCGTGCGTTGTTGGTCATTGGCGAGCAGCAAACGAACGGAGGACGTCGTCCCGTCAGGGAAGAAGAAAATCGGTGTGCCGCTGGTCGTTTCCGTCAGCTGCTGCGCCTCGTCCGGCTCGAACGCGGAATAGTCGAGCATCGAATCTTGCGGCATCGTGCTCATCTGGGACAACGTCCGCTGGTCCAACTGCACGTCGGCGCCGACAAAGACCACGTCGTCCGGCAACTCTCGCCACCGCTTGGCATAGGGGTCGTTCGGAGACATCGGCCCCCCGGCCCGATCCTGTGCGGCACGGCTTCGATTCGCCAAGTCCGGACGCATCGGATTCTGGCTCATCGGGTTTCGCAGCGAAGAAACACCGTTGGCCGATCCCACGCCACCCAACGGCGACGTGTTCCACTGCGGTGCGCCTTCCAGTTCGTCCTCCCAGGAAACCAAGGGCTCCGTGGTAAAACGGCGAGAATAAAGCAGGTGTCGGAAAACGTGCGTCTGACCCGTCTTGATCGCCTGAACGCGTGCCCGCGTCCACTCCGCCCGAATCTGCTCGCCCGCCTTCTGCAGTCGCTGCTCGCGAAATGAACTCCGCAGATTCGGCAGTGCGACCGCCACAGCTGCCACCATTACCGCCAGTACCAGCAGGATCTCCAAGAGTGTGAAACCACGCGATCGGCAATGGTGATGAGCGTAACCGGCCGGAGCCGGATAAGCAGATGAGCAGGGGAAGGAAGAGGGAGTCCTCATTGGGGATACGGACTGGGAAGTCCGTCGTACGGGAACAGACTGGGAAGTCTGTCCCACACGAACAGTCTGAGAAGTCTGCCCCACACGAACAGACTGGGAAGTCTGCCCCACACGAACAGTCTGAGAAGTCTGTCCTGGGGGGCATACGGTCTTCGAAGGCACAAAATCTGACATGCACGACTCGAATTAAAACTGGCTGCTGATGTCGTCGTCGGACCCGTCGATGCCATCGGGGCCGATTGACCAAATGCGGAAGGTGTCCACGTCGATTAATTCGTACTGGTACGGATTCCGCCACGGGTCCAACGGGACTTCCCTTTTATCCAGGTACGGGCCGGCCCAGGTATCCGCGGTTGCGTTGGCCGGAGGAGTGATGAGCACGGCCAACCCATCCGTCGTGTTGGGATAGGCCTGCGCGTTCAACTCGTACAGCTTGACGGCATTTTCCAGCATGCCGATCTGCGAGCGAGCAGCGTCCGCATTGGCCTTCTTTCGCGCACCACGAATGAAGACTCCTGCCATCGAACCCAGGATTACCAGGATCACAAGGACCAACAATACTTCCATCAGCGTAAAGCCTTGACGCTTGCGACAACGGCGTCGAGATCGATCCATAACACTCACTCCTGTCATTGAGGGCGACGACCCACGCCACATTTACTCAAGAATCACTCCGGTATGCGGAACGGAGTCGGTCTGTCTTCCGCGACGCGAAACGCAGACCGTTCTCCAGGTTGTTCTCGAGAAATTCCTAGATCGTGGAAGTCATCATGAAAATCGGTAGTAGCAAAGCAATGACCACGAGCAGCACGATCGCGGCCAGGATTAACAGCATCACGGGTTCGAGCAATCGTACGGCGAGATCCAGTCGTCGGGCCGTCCGCCGCTCCAACCCGTCGGCAATCTCGACCAGCACTCGATCGAGAGTATTCGATTCTTCCGCCACCGCGATCATTTCCACCACCGTTGCGGGAAAGTGGCCGGAAGCAGCGAGTGGTTTTGCCAGTGAGTCACCGGACGAGATGTTCTCCGAGGCTGCTTCCACGGCCTCCGACAGTACGCGGTTGCCGGCCGCGTCGCGGCTGATTTCCAGTGACTTGAGGATGGGAACGCCATTGTGCAGCAGCGTACCCAGCACGCGGCAGAAACGGGCCACCGCCAGATTGCGGAAGATGGGACCGAGTAAGGGAAGACGCAAACGCAACACATCCGACCACCGGCGGCCGGCCCGTGTCGCCAGTCGCGAACGCGCATAGGTGCCCAGCAACCCGAGGCCCAGCAGCAGGAACAGTCCGTAACGTTGCAGCGACTCGCTGATCCACATCAATCCACGAGTTAACGCCGGCAGCTTTCCCGCCTCGCGCAAATCGTCGAAGATCTGTCCGAAATTCGGTACGAAGAAGATTAACAGGCCGAAGACAACCAGCGCGCCCACAACCGCCAGAAAAATTGGGTACGCTAGCGCCCCCAACGTCCGGCTCTTTAGATCCTCTTGCTGTTCGGTGAATTGTGCAATGCGCTCCAGGGCGTCCTCCAGAAACCCGCCTTCTCCTCCGGCACGGATCATGCTCACGGCCAGTTCGCTAAAGGCCCGCGGATGGTGACGCATCGCTTCGGCCAACGTGGCCCCGTCCTCCACTCGGTCGTGGACATCGTCTAAGGTCTCCTGCAACAGCACGTTGGAGGTCTGCGTTTGCAGAACCTGAAGGGCTCGCAACAGCGGTACGCCGCTGCGCAGCAGACCGGATAGCTGCGCATAGATGACCGCCATCTGCTGACCGCTGATCCGACGACCACGGCG
Organism: uncultured Planctomycetaceae bacterium; assembly: GCA_963776055.1. Taxonomy (GTDB): domain Bacteria; phylum Planctomycetota; class Planctomycetia; order Pirellulales; family Pirellulaceae; genus CAVZLD01. The sequence continues at coordinate 589,072 of CAVZLD010000005.1, forward strand.
CCAGGTCGGTACCGGCTGATCGGTTTTCACTTCCACCGGGAACAAGGCCTGACCGGACAGCAGTGATACTGCCTCACGCGGGTTGGCCGCGGAGATCGTACCGGTCACGCGCTTTCCCTCGGCGTTGCGAGCAACATAAGCAAAGTCAGGCATCGACGTGGTGCGGGCGTTCTATGATGTGAGGAAAGGAAAACCGTTTAGATGCGATCGGATTTGGTAACGCGGACTACTTCGTCAACGGAGGTTCGGCCTTCCAGGACCTTCTGCCAACCGTCCTGGCGCAGCGTTTGCATTCCTTCTTCCAGAGCCGTCTTGCGAATGTCCCAGGTGCTGCGACGTTCATGGGCCAACGTTCGCACCGGCTCCGTGCTAACCAGTAACTCGTAAATTCCCATCCGGCCCAGGTAACCGGTCTGACGACAGGCTCGACAGCCGTGCGGGCGTTTCATCGGCGTACCCAGCTGCTGCCACTCCGACCACGGAAAATCGCGCGGTAGTTCCTCCTGCTGCGGCTCGTAGGTTTCCGCACATTCGCGGCACAGCGTTCGCACAAGTCGCTGCGCCATGACCGCCTCGACGGTGCTGGCCACGAGGAACGGTTCCACTCCCATGTCGATCAACCGCGTGTAGGCCCCCGACGGCGTCGTTGGTGTGCAGCGTGCTGAACACCAGGTGGCCGGTCAACGACGCCTGGATCGCATTGTCCGCCGTTTCCAGATCGCGGATTTCGCCGACGAGCACGACATCCGGGTCATGCCGCAGAATGGCTCGCAGCGATTTTGCGAACGTCATGCCGATCTTGCGGATGCACTTGAATCTGGTTGATTCCGTCCAGCTGGTACTCGACCGGATCTTCCGTCGTGATGATCTTCGTCGCCGGATTCTTGATCTCCAGCAGCGCACTGTACAGAGTCGTCGTCTTACCGGAACCGGTGGGGCCGGTGACCAAGAATGATGCCGTGCGGCAGTTGAATCAACTCGCGGAACGTGGCGTACACCGCCGGGCTCATGCCCAGCTTCTGCAGCTCAAAGGCCATCGCACCCTTGTCCAGGATACGCAGCACGATCCCTTCGCCGTGGATCATCGGAATCACCGACACGCGGACGTCGATGTCACGGCCTGCTACGCGGAGTTTGATCCGTCCGTCCTGCGGTAGCCGCTTTTCGGCGATGTTCAGCCGGGCCATGATCTTCAAGCGGCTGATGATCGCCGCCTGAAAACGATTGATTTCGTGCGGCACCGGTTGCGGCTGTAGCATGCCGTCGATGCGATAGCGAACCACCAGACCGTGCACTTGCGACTCGATGTGGACGTCACTGGCCCGTGACTCAATCGCCTCCAACAGGATCTCGTTCACCAGCCGGACAACCGATGCCTCCTGGGCCATCTCCGACAACTCGGAGCCGTCCGTTTCAATCTCGTCGAGCAGCTCGACCGCGTCGTCGAGTCTGCTTCAGGAGACCGTCAATCGTCTCCCCGCCCACCCCGAGGTGCGTCTTGATCAGCTTGGCGATGTCCTGGCGGGGGGCCAGAACCGGGATCACCGACAATCCGGTCGCCGCGCCGACCTCATCCAAGGGATACAGGTCAAACGGGTCACTCGTGGCGACAACCAGCGTGCCATTCTCCCGGCGCAGCGGAAACAGCGTGTCGCGATAGATCAACCGCTGCGGAAAGCTCGGCAATAAAGAAAGATCGATCTGTGCGTCATTGAGATCGACATACTCGATGCCGACCTCTTCTCCCAAGGCCCGCAACGCGTCTTCCTCGCTGACATACCCCAGCTCAACCGCCTTATCGATCGTGCTCGAACCGTTCGTTTGCGCCTCACGCGAGAGACGTAATTGCTGTTCGTTCAGCAGCCCGCGACGCATTAAGATCTCACCAGCTTCCATGACTCAACGCTCGGATCGAAGTTTTTGAGATTTCTCTTGACTCATTGTTCCCGTGACGACGCAGCCCAAAAATCGAAGTTGCGGCGAGGTTCAGACCGAGCGAGGCGGCGCGGATCCACCACGTCAAGCACGGTTGGGTTCTCCCCAAAGCTCGCGGCGGCCCATGCCACGGTTTCTTTCTGGCAACTTTCCGCTGGCCGGACCAGCGGACTCGCTGGCAGTGTCAACGGAGGTAGTCCGACCCCATGGCAAGACCCGGTGGAAGGCGATTCCTTCCCATCTGTTCCCTGCGATGCCGCACAATGGTCTCGGCGAGCACCGTCGAAGCAATAGGAGCCGGGCGACCGACGATCGCCCAGGAAACCTTTGCTAGACACATCTATACTAACCCGGGCGGGCCAATGAGGTTTCGGCGGGAGGCCAACGAACCACTCCGCCCCGAGGCAGAGTACCGGTTATGCCCGTGTTTTCCTTGATTATCCTCGGCCGATCCGGGCCGGTCAACGCGATTCCGCTCTTGAACATCAATATCCCGTCGTCGCCAGCCCGTCCGCACTCTTCCTCCTCGGTGGCCCAGGCCCCATCGCTTCCGGCGGATTCACTTCGTTTCGCACCGAGCGGCGGATAGAATGGAGTCCGCATCTTCCGTTCGGGGGGAGAAACATGCGAAAAACGATCCGAGACGTGGCGGCAACGCGAGTACGCCACCAAGAGCATGGGCAGATCAGAGTCTCTCGGAGTCGAGCCGGGCGTCGCGGCTCACGGGTTGCGCTGCCGCTGGTCATGATCATGCGCGGTCGTCGTACTGTGGGCTGACCCGAGCCATGTTGCCGCGCAGCGGCCGCGTGAGGAGGTAGCGATCCAGATGATGCAGCGGTGGGATGCGAATCAGGATGGGCAACTCACGCAGGAAGAGATCCCGGCCCGGGCGCGGCCGGCGATCCAGAAGCTGGCGCGGAAGGCCGGTCTGAATCCCGAGGAAGGCTTGCCGCTGGACAGTTTGTTCGAACAAGTGCGCCGGGAGACTTCGCCTGGCGAGAAAGCGAAGGACTCCGGTGCCCCGCGCACGGCCGCTTCGCAAGCCGAACCGGCAGGAGAAGAAGAGTCCCCACCCGAGACTCGCTCGACGGGCGCACCATCCGGCGCACCGCCCCGCCGTGCCGCCGGCTTCGGTGCGTCAGTCGAAGTTCGTTCCGCCAAAGGCTTTGGAGGCCGTGACTCCTCCACTCCGATGACTGCATCCAGGACCAGATCCGAGCCATCGGCCGCGGACTCGAAGAAAGAGGGGAAGCAACCGGAATCGCCGCCCGAGTCGTTCGGAGGAAGAGAAGCGCATTCGTCCGCTCAGCAGAGAGCATGTTGCGACGATACGACCGCAACAAGAACGGAGTTCTGGAGAAGGAGGAATGGAGCCGAATGCGGGGGAATCCAGAAACGTCGGACGGAAATGGAGATGGCCTTTTGACGGTCGACGAGTTGGTGGTCCACCTTTCCAAGTACAGTCGCAATCGTGGTCGCTCGGCAGCGGCGACACCAAAGCCGACATCGGCAAGCGATTCCACTTCGAATCGCCGCTCGAAGTCTGTTCGCGACGGAAGTCCGACCGGTGCGAATTCCCCCCGCAGCTATCGCTTTCTGACGGCTACCGAACGGGTCGCCAAGACGATTCCGCGCGAGTTGCTGGACTGGTTCCTCGGAAAGGACCGTGATGGCGACGGTCAAATTGCGATGTTTGAGTTCGCTTCCTCATGGTCCAACGAGAAAGTGCAGGAATTTGCTCGAATGGATCTCGACAACGACGGGTTGGTGACACCGCGCGAGTATACGAAGGCAAAGACCGCCCGCTAAGGAAGCATTGGTCTCGCGTTGCGCGAACTGCAGCGCCTGGGCGGCCAGATCGACCTCGACCATCTGAGACCAGCTTTTCTGCAACCGCTGGTAGACCGGCCCGGTTGTTCCGTCTCCGACGCGGCGACCGTTAAGCCTCGTAGCCGGCAGCAGACAATACGGTGTGCTCGTCAACAGGATTTCTGCGGCGGCGAATAGCTCGTCGGCGTGCAAGTCTCGATAGAGAAACGGCACGCCGGCGGCGCGAGCCAGTTCCTCAACGACCTGCAAGCTGATTCCCGGCAGGATCCTCTCGAGTGGCGGCGAGACGAGCCCTTCCTTGGGTAGGAAAACGATGATGTTCGCTGTTGGACTTTCGGAGACGCAGCCGGTCTCATCCAGCAGAACCGCCGTCGCGGTCGCGTCATTTGCCTGCGCCTGACGTTCGGCCAGGAAGTAGTGCATGCGGCTGCGGCATTTGATGGCCGCCGGCCAACTGCGAGATGAGACCTGCTGGACGTCGGACACCCAGAGTGCCTGACCCCGGGAGTATTTGTGACACCACCTTTGAAATGGCAGCGGGTATGTGTGGGCACCGACCGTCGGTCGAGGATCGATCTCCGTCGCGAAGGATCGATACGGCCCGGGAGTGGCGAACAGCGTGATCCCCAGGTCGTCTCCGGCCGAGAGCAGCCGATGGTTTTGCTGGACGAGGAATTCGATGACGGCTGGGAAGTCGACTTCCTGCAAGATCTGTAACAGGCCGACGGTCTCCAAGCCCCGTTGCATCCGTCGCAAGTGGTCGGAAACGCGAAACGGCTTACCACCGAACGTTCGTAGTTGCTCGGCGATCGTGATCCCCAACATGAAACCGCTATCCGAGACCGGCACGCGCAGTTCTGCAAACGGTATGTAGCGGCCATTGCAATACGCGATCGGATGCATCGTAATCAGCGGGACGGTTTCATGCGGGATCGGATCTCAACGGGCGTCGAGCCACAAGCTGTGGCTGCGGATTCGACTCATCACTGAGGGTGAGGCGAGATAGCGATCCAAGTCATGGCTGCAACCGACCGCTTCGTCGACGCGGCACTGCCAGAGCCGTTCACGACACGGACCGAGACATCGTCCCGAGATTCCATCGTGGCCCAGCACCAACGGCTTTCGCTTGCCCTTGGTCAATCGGTACAGCTTCAAGGCCGGATCTCGCGGATTATACATGGACAGCATGCCCTCTGTCGCACAAAGTGCCTGGTGATGGGGTCCGTTCGACGAGATCCAGCCACTCGGCATGGCGGCGGCGAGTAACACGGAACGGGGTGGTTGGAGGGGGGCGTTGGCCCGGGGTGCTAAGGAATTTCCGCAGTAGGTTCCTCCGGCCAACAGATGCAGGCTGCCGGTGACGGCACGTGCGCCGAAGCTATATCCGATCAGGCTGGTGCGGCGTATCCGACGGCAAGCGGTTCAACAGACTGGCGACATAGAACCCTTCCCCGTCGGCCCGGGCGGCTTTCACCTCGGCGTCGCGAATGACCCCATGGATCCGATCACTCGGCCAGGACCAGATCACGAAGCGCGATGCGGGTGCCGCGCAGGCAATTCGTCGGTAGACTTGCATTCCCTGCTTGATTGCATCTTCCGACGACATTCGATTGCCATGGATGTAGATGCAGAGTCCCTGTTCCGAGGGCAGCGATCGGAAGAAGTCTTCGCTGGTCGACCGTGACCAGCGACACGACTGCCGCCGGAAAAACAGGGCTTCTCGATGGCCACTCCGCTGGTTGCGCGGGCAGGGAAGGTGCCGTGTGTTGATCAGCCAGATGTCGGGAGCGGGGCAGCTTTCCCGCGGTGCCGTCACCGCCTCCGTGGCATGGACCGGCGCACCGCGGGTGCTTCCAGTCAACAGCGAACAGACCAGCAGGATCAGGGAGGAGATGCGGATGCGATAGAACTTCACGGTGGCGCTTAAACTGACAGGATTACGTCAGTCAGTCTGTCAAAACGTGATCTTGAAATGGACCGCGCATCCTGCCAACGGCTTTCATCCCTGGTGATGTTTTCGTCGATCGAGTGAGGCGTGTTTGCGTTCACCCGCGAAAGACGAATACGTCTATCGACGAAGGGGATGCAGAACATGAGGTGTTTCTGCAACCGTGTTACAACGTGACTGTTGAAAAAAATCACCGGTTGCGTTTGCACATCGTAAGCCGCGGGTTAGAGTTGAGGAGCTTTGATGGCTGAGCACGCTGGATGGCTTGTCTTAGCAGAGAGGATGGACATGAAAAAGCAAATCGTCGTACTCGTGTTGGCGGTTAGCCTGGTCGGTGTGACCGGTTGCCAGAACCGCCTGTGTCGTCTGCGAGGCGCGCGTTGCCGGTCGAAAACCGCACCGGTAGCAGTGGCTCCCTACACTCCCCCGACATACGCGACGCCGCCGGCGTACGCCCCACCGCCGCAGTCGTACGCTCCGCCGCCGCAATCGTATGCCCCGCCGCCGCAGAATTACAGCCCCCCGACAACCTGTTCACCCCCGACGACCTGTTCGCCACCAACGACAAGTTCGGCGATGGCGTACCCCTCGACGGTGAGCGACGTCTGCGTGCCGAATGGGTACGAAACAGAACCGACCGTCGTGCAGGAGTTTCCGACTTCTCCGATTGTGGAAAGCGACGGTCAGGTGATGAAGCGTCCGATCATTACGGACACGACCACTTACCTTGGTGGCAGCGATTCGATGGCTACCATCCCCGGACCGGAAATGGCGCCTTCTCCGGCGGGGAATTGAGCTGAAACCTCGGGTCTCCCGAGTCCTGCCACGCGGCCCGCGTGCTGTCCTGACACGTGGCCGCGCGGCAGGTATTCTTTCTTTCGGCCGCATTTCGTGGCTTCCGTTGCGGTTCGGAATTGACCGTGCCCGCTTGCGACCTACGGTTCAATACCGGAAACTCTCTGCCGGCCGGCAATCGTTCCGACAACGTCTCCCGGACGAATTTTTCGGCGATGATCTTCGCCGCATGGTCCGTGACGGCTACCCTTTGAGCCCACAATGATTCGACCGCTTTTGACTTTACTTGGCTTACTGCTCATCTTCTCCGGCGAGATTCACCATTCCGCGGCGGCCCCGCGTCCGTTGCAGGAAAGCGAATTGAATCGAGCGGCGCGATTGTTCCGGCTGCAAATCTATGCGACCTATCGGAATGATCGAGCGGAGTATGATCGTCGGGCGGAGCAAGCCGGGCGGATGCTGGATAATTGGCGGAAACGCGGTTCATCCCAGGACGAAGTGGCCACGCTAATCCAATGGTTTCGTGCCGCCACGCGCGCGTCTCAGCAAAACACGTCGATGCCGGTGTTGATCGATCGCCGCCAAGTTGCACCAGATCGGGCGAGCTCCCCAGCGGCGTCCCCGCCGGTGGAGTCATCCCGTTTGACGAGCCCGCCACCTGCCCGTGTGGTCATTCCGCCGCCGCCCACCGCACCGGCGCAGCTTCGATCGCAACGCGCCTTGGCAGGATCGCAGCCGACTCCGGCGGATCCACCGCCTCCTCGCGTCGTTCTTCGCGTCGATCCTCAGCGGCTCGCTTCGACGCTGCCCGAGAAGTCTCCGGCGGTAACGCCGTTCGAACGAGCGGAAGTTACGGTGTCACCGCAGTGGAATCCCGACGGGGCTCCTGACGTCGACCTAGCCGTCTTGGCATCCCGGATTCGGGCCTTCAATTTGACATGGTCCGAGATCGAGAGCGAGCTTTCGCAACCGGGACCCTGGCCTGTCGAGCGACTGAAGTTACTGATGGATCAAGTGGATCAACTGTTGGGACGGCGGCGTGTGTCGCAACTCTACCTGAACGCCCTCTCGCCGCTCCAGCAGCAGCAGGTCAATCGTCTTGTTTCCACCGACCACACGTTCCACCTGCTGGACCAACGACTGTTCGAGGCGCAGGTGGCGTTGATGGATTCGCAATCGCGCATCGATCCGTCGCTCAGCCAGCAAGAAATGAACCAACTGCACTCCCTGTCTGAAAGAGTCAAGACTTGGAGCGACCTCCGAGAATAGGAGATCAACTAACCATGAGCCAGTCACTGCCTTCTCGGAAGGAATCCGAACCGGAATCCGAACGACGTGCCCTGAGTCCGGAGTGTGTCCCCACCGACGCCCCGGAATCCGAAGAACAATGTCCGGAGGCGATGGAATACGTGAGTCAGCTGATCGCCCGTATGAACAGCCCCGCAGAGACGGCCATCTCGGGGGATTCGAAAGCCGCAACGCCAGCTGACAGGAAGTCGCCGCCGCGCGAGCCGCAACCAGCGGCCAACCGGCCTGCAAATCCGAATAGGAACCGTGCGGCACTTACGCAATCCGACACCCCCGCAACAATCATCCCTTTCAGAAACAGCCCTTCCCCGTTCTTTTCCGAAAGCACAAGCACGTCAAGTTCCGCGGACCCAGGTGAAGTCGACCGACTTGTCTCAACTGCGAGAAGCCGCGAATCTGACGGCGAATAGCATTCTGCAGGCATACGAAGCGCGTAGCACGGTGCGCCAGGCTTACTCCGATTTGCTGATCGCGGCCGTTTCGATGGGGGCGTCCCTGTTGTTTTCCACGATGAGTGAACGCGTGTTTTCGATCGCTTATGGCTGTGCCCTGCTGACACTGGGACAGGCCGCTTGGTCGACCTGGCATTACATTCGTCGCACGGATCGTTTGTCGGATCGTCGCGCGGTTGACATGACGCCTGACGCGATCGAAGCGGCATGAGGCCTACGATCCGAACGAGCGTAGAGTCCACCGCTGCTGCCCCAGTGCTCCCATTGTGTCGGATGTCCGGTTGCTACTTTTTTCAACCGCCGCAACGACGACAACAACTGTAACTCAGTCAGCGCTGGAACTAATCGCCACAGCGTGAGTGTTCCGATGCAAGCCGTGTAGCCGCGGTACCGTCACGATGTCGGGCCGCATACGGGACGCTCAACTCATGCCAAGCATGGAGGCAATTCAGATGTTCCAAGATGCTCTTCTCGTTTCGCCGTTCCATGCTGTTGGCACGGTCACTCGGCGATGGCTTGTGGCGGTTTCATTCGCCATCTTTCTGCCGTCGGCATTCGGTCAAGGAGACTCGGCGCCCGCTCCCTTGCCGCGCAACCTGACACCGAATCAAGCGCCCGACGAAACCGGGCGCACCGCCAGTGTATTCCCTGCATTCGTCCGCCGCCAATGCAGCGTGCGAACCGGCTTTTCAGCCCGGCGTCGCAGATGACTGCGACTACTGCCTGGAACTTTGGCAAGGCTACTGCCATGAACGGTGTGGATGCCGCGACTCGATTTCTCCGCGGCGACTGCTGAGTTGCTGGAGATCTTGTTGCTCCCTTCTGGCACGCTGGGGCGAGTGTGGCATACCGATCGGATTCGGCCACGGGCTGGCGGCCACGGACGGATGTGGCTCCTGTAATTCGGGCCTGTGCTGCGCGGAAAATCGGGCGGATCCGATCGCGGATCCGGCGACCGCTTCTGGGTGCAACAGTGGTTCGCAAGAGAACAATGTCGTTCCCCTCTTGGCGCCGACTCCCGAGCAGCCTGTTGCGCCCCCGGATCCACAACCTGCCCCCACCGTCCCGCAGAATGACGTGCCAGACGATGATCCGAATGCCAGGTCGTTGGCACCAAGTGGTGCAACGGTTGTGGCCCAACGTGTCGCTCCGGAACCGCCCCGGCTACGCGTCAAACGCGCAAGTGCGAAGAGTGAGGTGGGAACCGCTCGGTTGGTACAGGCGCTGCGGTGCAGCTCCAACTGACGCTCAGTGGTGCAGCTACAGCGCGGAGCACTTCCCTACAGCGTCTCGTCGCCCAGTCTGCTCGGAAGCAACGTCGCCACGAACCCGACATATCCGTGCGAAACGCGCGAGACGCGGTTTTGAAAATCGCTCTAGAGGGACGGCTCCTGCCGTCGCAAGCTCCAGCCGTTGGTACTCACGGTGAAATCGTAGACGCCTTCCTGCAAATCCAGTTGCATTTCGCCGAACGATCTTCCCCGGTCGAAGCGAATGGTCGCCCGTTCATCCGGTACGACGAACTCCTTCCCCGGTGACAGGGTTTCCACTCGATTGTTGACCAGGAAGACAACCGGAAGGTCGTTTTCTTCCGGATTTCGCAGTACGATCCGATCGTCGTCCGCGGGCCCTCCGCGGCTTCGCGGTGCAGTCACAGGCCGCAGCAGCGGAGATGGTTCTGCGGGGGCTTGATCTTGTTCGAACGTGGCCGTCGCTCGTCTTGCGATCCATGCCGACATCTGCCCCGCGGCTTGGGCGATGGAGCGATGGACGGGATTGACTTGGCGATTGAGTCTTCCGAGGCCTTTTCCCATAGCCTGGAGGGGGGCTGTTGGTGTCGGCAGCAGCGGACGGGCAACCGCTTCCGGGGCCGGATCGTCGCTGGCTTCGCTCGAGTTTCGTGGTAGGGCACCTTCGGACGGAGCCGACGGGACATTGGAAGGTACGTTGATGCTGCCCGCCAGCGGTGCCGGTGGCACTTGCTCGGCGGGGAGAGACTCTTCGGCGGGAGGGGAAGTCACCGGTCGACTTTTCGGCGGTGCCTCCGTCGCGACCTTGGAGTGATCCTCTTGGGTGGCTGATTGCATTCGATAAAAAGGAGCAATCAGTACAATCGCCATCGTCGCTGTGAAAGCCGTGATGAGCGGCAGGCGAAGCGCACGGACCAAAATGACCTCGTTCATGAGTTCTGCAGCGTTCCGGGGCCGGGGCCAAAAACTGGGGGCCGCCGCGGGATGCGACAGCCGTCAATGCATGCACACGTATTACCTATATAGCTCGTGAATCAGGCCGAATTCAGCCCGATTTCCGGGAATCTATTCTCCCGGCCCGCGATTGGCCTTTTGTGGCAAGCCCGGTTTTGGTACTTACCCCGGCGCGTAATCAGGCCCGGCAGATCGTTTGTATGGACACAACGATCGGACGGGAACCAGGGAGCGGTCGTCGCGAGTCCAGGTGGACGAAGAACAATGAACGATATCAAAGCATCGGTCAAACGAAACTACACGCGGGTCGTGGTTCCTTCAGCAGTAGCGGTTTTCGCCGCCATTGCGATTGCACAGGGGCAGAAAGACAAGCCGGTCGAACCGAATCCGAAATTGGCGGAGATCTCCCCGCAGATCAGCACGCAGGCGCAACCGATTCCGGTGGTCAGCACGATGCCGCCTGCGGAGCTGCCCGCTTACGACACACCGTCACAGGTTCGTCCGGCCGGTGCCGAATTCCCGATGAACGACGGGCCAGCGGAAGCCTGGAACCAGCCGTCGGCGGCGGAGACCACCGTTGCTTTTGACCCGGGACTGCCGGGAGACGAGGGACTTACCGCGGCCGATCCCCCGATTGCCGAGCCGCCGCCGCTGTTGCCGGAAGAAACCTACGAATCGGTGCCCACCGAGTCCGTCGGCAGCGATCTTCCCGGCAATCCGTATCGCGCCGCGCCTCCAGGTCTGCCACCCGTTGACTCGGTGCAGGAGAGCGACGGGCCAGTGGCACCCGTGTTGGATGATCCCAGTCCAATGTTGCCGGACCAGTCGCTACCCGAATCGACCTACCAGGATCCGCCAGTGTTACCTGAGGCACCAGCTCCTACTTACGAACCGCAACCGGCTGAGCCCCTGGAACCGTCAATCGATCCCGCTAGGGAACCGGCCAGCTCCGTTCCGCAATCCGATCCGGTGGAGGAGTTGCTTGAATCAAATCCGATCAGTTCCAGCGCGCCCGCAGCCGAGTATCCAAGCGGGTTGCCTGCAGCAACCGCACCGCCGGCTGCCCTCGAACCGTCGCCTGCGGCCGCGGCACCTTCCACGATGACTTACAGCGACCCAGTGTATCAAGATCCGCTCACGCCATCGCCGGTTCCGAGTGAGATGGCTTATGACGAAGGTTCGATTCCGCCGACCGGCAAACCAGGCCCGCAGACGCTGGAGGGGCCCCAGACGCCGTCGCTGACGCTTGAGAAGCTGGCGCCGCAAGAAGTGCAAGTCGGATTGCCAGCCAAGTTTGAAATCCATGTTCGGAATGTTGGCCGAGTCACGGCCGAGAACGTTCGTATCCGAGATGAAGTCCCACTCGGCACGAATTTCGTGGATGCCAACCCGAAAGCCGATCGGACGGCGGATGGAGCGGTGTTCTGGGACGTCGGCAACTTGGCTCCCGGTCAGGAAGCCGTGGTGACGATGGAACTTCTGCCGGTGACCGAAGGGCAAGTCGGCAGTGTGGCAACGGTCTCGTTCGAGGCATCCGCCACGGCGCGGAGCCGTTCCACGAAGCCGGAACTCGTGCTGGAACACACCGGGCCGAAAGAGGTCCTGGTAGGGGAACCGGTTCGATTTCAGATTAAATTGTCCAACCCGGGGACGGGCGCGGCAACGCAGGTTGTGCTCGAGGAAGACGTGCCTCCCGGTTTGGCTCATTCGTCCGGGGCAAAATTGGAATACGAAGTCGGTCGGATCGAGCCGGGTCAGACACGGCACTTGGAACTGACACTTCAGGCAGCGCAACCCGGACACGTGTTGAACCAGCTGACGGCGCGCGCGGATGCGGGGTTGTCCGTCGAAGACACGGTCGAGATCGATGTGGTGGCGCCCAAGCTTCAGGTCGGTGTCGAGGGACCAGGGCGGCGTTACTTGGATCGGCAGGCGACATTTACGGTAACCGTGGCCAATCCCGGGACAGCACCGGCCCACGGCGTGGAACTCGTGGCGCAACTGCCCGCCGGACTGAAGTTCGTCAGCACCAACAACTCCGGTTACTACGACCAGAATCGACATGCCGTGATCTGGAGCCTGGAAAAATTGCCGGCCGGCGAAATGGGAAAAGCGCAATTCACGGCGCTGGCCACCGAAATGGGGGAACAACGAATTCGGGCGGAAGGCAAGGCGCAAATGGATTTGCAGTCGGTCGAGGAGCTTTCCTTGGCCGTGGAAGGCATTGCCGCGCTGCTGTTCAACGTGTCGGATCAGTTGGACCCCATCGAAGTCGGCGGTCAAAGTTCCTATGAGATTAAAGTCGTGAACCAGGGCTCAAAAGCTGCGTCCAACGTGCGGTTGGCCGCACTGGTTCCCGATGGCCTGAAGCCGCTCAGTGCGCAGGGACCAACGGTGGAACAGATTCAAGGACAGCAGATCGTGTTCGAGCCGTTAAGTCGATTGGAACCGCAACAGGAAGCCACATTCCGAGTCATGGTCCAGGGAGGTGGTCCGGGTGATCATCGCTTCCGCGTCCAGTTGACCAGCGACGAAATGTCGGAGCCGGTCACGAAGGAAGAAAGCACGCGCGTCTATCAGGACTGACCGCCTACCTGATTTCAAAATCGGCTGGGAGTCAGGATCTCCAGCCCCTCGGCGATCGGGATAATCTGGTTCACGCCCCGCGCGAAAACGAGGTCGATTAGATCAGTGGCGCGGCGCAGGGGAGTCTGTGGAATCAACACGACGTCCGCGTCGCGCAACCAGATCTCATCCGCGGGAATCGGCCGTTTTCCGTAGAGCGCGGCGCGCAAGTCCAGCCGTGTCGCAATCAGTCGCCAGTCTTCCGCTCGGCGAAAGATGACCATCTCGCGCAAGTTACCACCGTTGACCCAGCCGCCGGCGAGTGCGACCGCCTGCATCGCGGTCGTGGGACCGGTCAGATCGAATCGGCCTGGCTGGCGCACTTCCCCCAGAACGTAAATGTAGCGCAGCGCGCGCTGCGTGAGGATTGGAGTGACTTCGATTCCTTCGACGATCGAACGGTACCGTTCGTCGACCTCGAGCTTCAATTCGTCAAGCGTCAGACCTTGTGCCGGCACGGAGCCCAATGCGGGTAGCTGCACCGTTCCGTCGGGTGACACTGTCGCGGGCAGAAACTGCCCCCCAAATCCCGCTCGTCGGTCCACGACCGCCCGCAAATCGTTCAGCTTTGTGTTGACTTCCATCGGCGTGACGGTGATCGACGGTTCCTTGTAATACGGCCTGTAACGCACTTCCAGATCTTCACGCAGTTGCTGGACTGTTCGACCGGCCGCTCGGATTTGGCCCAACAGCCGAAGCGTAACGTTGCCATCTGGTTGAATGATCAACTCGCGGTCGAGCTGCGAGTCCCCCACGGACTCCACGCGGATTGTGTCACCGACATTCAACTCATACGCAACCGGATCGACATCGCGTGTGATGCGATACGCGAAATCCAGGGCGTCGTCGACACGCAAGCGATATTCGGGAACATGGGCCGGACGGTGTGGCCCCACGTACTCGCCCTGCGCAAACACTTGCCAGGGCAATGGTCGGTGCTGCTTCCAACAGGGCTCTGGACCACATGTGGTGTCAAGGCAGTCGACACCGTGAATTGCCGGTGATTGACAGGGCTCCTGCAGGAAAGGCGCAGAAGGGTAAGGAACCGATCGGCCTGGTGCTACGTTTGGTGGCAGATGAGCGCCTGGTTGCGCGGCAAGAAACGAGGCCCAACCGAAGGTGCTGAATATAACCGATACGCTGGCCCAGCAAAGAAATCGGAGCCTATCGGCTCGAAGGCAATTTGAAATCACGTGGGCCTCCTTAAGCAAAGCCAAGCCGAAAGCCATTCCCGTGTCGTTCGTTTGAGGCGTGGTCGTGTGCCGCGCCGTGATCAGTAACGTCGTGGCGCAGTGTGCGGCAGCGGCCGCTGCCCCAGGGAACGCGGCTGGACCTTCAGCGATGGAAGGGGGAGCAGTTGATCGTTGTCGCTGCGCTTCGGCGCGGTGATTTGGGCCCGCAAGGCGGCCGAGCGGTGGTCGTTGCGGAAAGTCCCGCTGTTGCTGTCTGCTTGCTCGCCGTGGGGTCGTCGAGCGAAGGTGGCCGCGTCGAGCCATTCGACCGGTGGCGCGCGCGAGTCCGTCACCGAAGATCCGGTCCAGTGGCGGGCAACCTGCCACTCATGCAACGCCAGTTGGGCGAGGTCGCGTTCCCCGAGTTGATCGTGGATCCGAGCCAGGTTCTCCCAAAGTACTGGGCAGTCCGGCCGAACACTTACCGCCTGCCGGAAGACTTGACGTGCCTCCTGCCATTGCCCGTACCGGACAAACAGCGTGCCCAGCTCATTGGCAGCCAAGTAGTGTTGCGGCTGGATCGTCAAGGCCGAGCGATATAGCGACATCGCAATGGGGCCCGATCGCGAATGGGGATCTTGGGTGTTCGATTTCAAGTAGGGTTGCAGCCGGGCCAAGCCATACAGGGCGTCGGCTGCGGCCATCTCCTGGCCACCGGCTTGGCTGAGCTGCTGTTCGGCATAAGCGTGGTAGTGCTGCATCGCCGACACGGCTGTCCATCCGTTCAGATCGGCCTGTTGCAGGATCGAGGTTCGATGCGTGGTGATCACAGCGGCGAGGTCGAGTTCGGCTTCGAGCCGCGTGCCTTGCGGCTGGAAATCTCCGGCCTCCTCGAGTGCTCAGCAGACCGTTCGCCAGGGCTTGGCTGTACTGCGGCGTTTTCGTTTGGGCATCCAGTGCTTGCGTGATCAACCGCAATCCCATCACGAAGCGGGCCCGGGCCGAAAAGATCGCACCGCGTTCAGCAAGGCGGATGCCGTCCTCGATGTGTTGTCGAGCCCGGCTGGCTATGGCTGGCGGCACGGGAGGTACCAAGACACCGCGCCCATCCTGCCCCTTCGGTGAAGCCGGCGCCCCCAAATTCTTCCCAGAAAACGCCGGGACAGGCAATGCGTTGGGGCCGCCAGCCGGCGCCCGAAACGCCGGGACAGGCAATGCGTTGCCAGCGCGGTGGCGAAGGGGGGTGTGGGTGTTTTGAGTTGCGTAGGTGTCGGGAAATGAGAGGTCAACGTGGGTGGAGTGGGCGGTTGTAGTGTTTTGCGGTGCGAGTTTGGGCTGGTCCACTGAAGGGGTTCGGTACAGCTCACGAGGCTGCGCCGGGCGCGCTGTCGGACCGGACGCGGGCAATGGAGACAAGTTAACGACTGGCGTCCCGCCGGCAGAATGGAGATCCTTCGTTGCCTGGGGGTTTTGTGATTTTGGCGAGATATGTGCTGGCGGCGGGCTTTGCAGATTGCTCAGCACGGGAGACGTTTGTCGCGAGAATTAGTGTGGCAACGCCGCCCCAGGCGAAAATGCGACCGATGCGCCGGAGCCGAGCATGCAGAATCCGCATTGTCGCTGATCATCCCTGATTCGTTCGCCACCGTTTTGGCCGGAGCGGACCGAGTCCACTTCGACCATTCACTCTATCCATAGACGCGTGTAACTTTGGATCGACTTACGAAGGCGACGGCGCTGAAAGAAACCAACTCCCTGGGAGTCGCTGCCGGTTGGACGACTGGAACATACGTCAGAGACCATCTCAGCCGACCCAGTCAACACGAGCTGCCCGGCGTTTCCGCCACCACCAGTCGTCGGCGAGCGCGGAGGGTCATCCGTCGTGGGCTTCTGGAATGTGGCTTACGACTGTTCGGTAGCCGCCGCGGCTTCGTCCGATTCCACATCCGCGGCTTCCGACGCGAAACTCATCAGGTTGGTCAGAGATTGGGCCGCCTGTTCGACGGCTCGAGTGCGTGTCACGCCACTGAATTGAGCCGCATGGCAATAGGCCGTGACGGGGCCTTGGTAGCCCAGCTCGTGAAGCCAGCTCAGAATTGGCGCGGCCGGCACGATGCCGGTAACGCCGGGCAGCATCCGCTGCTCTTCGGTGATTTCCGGCAGGTTGGCGTCCGAGGGTAGGTCGGCGAGGCGAACAGAGACAATCTGGTCGGCCGAGAGCTCCTGGATCTGCTCGATGGTGCCCCCTCCCACGTGCCAGTGCCAAGCATCCAGGCAGAGTCCAACATTGGGGGAGACGATCGTTTTGATGAGTGTCAGTATCGCGTCTGGGGTTGTGATGAAGGGGCTGCTATGTCCTTCACATTCGCAGGCCGGTGCTTTGAAGCCCAATCCCAGGCAAATCCCATGGGGTTGCAGAGTCTCGGCGATTTCGGTCAGCCGACCGCGATGGAATTCAAAGTTCTCGTGGTAGGCGCGGTCGTCGCAATACGGCAATACCATTGTCGTGCAACCGGTGGCTCCGAGATCAGCAGCCACCTCCGCGATTTGCGGCAGCAAACGCAGATCTTCCTGGTACGTTTCGTCATCGCCATCCCAGCGAACGGGCAGTTCAAATCCGCCGATCTTAATGTTGGCACTGGTCAGATATCGCATCGCGTGATCTCGGCCGTGCTGTTCGACTTGACGGATCAGCGGTCCGGTGTCGAGATCCAGGCCGCGGAATCGATAGGTCAATGCCAGCTCGATCAGTTCATTTTGGCGCGCCGAGATTCCGAGTGATTCCGCATTCAGGTTCTTGTACATGCTCTCTCCCTGCCGATTCTTGAGTTCGTCAGGTACTGATCCAGCCAAACTCGCGATTTCCCTTGAAACTCCGCATTATGTCAGACTTCGGTCGGTCTTCCTAGGGGCGGCACGGTTTCCTACGCCGGCCGACGAGCGAAACGGTTCGACCGCTCGCCCTGGGTCCGCTTTCCGAAAGCCGTTTCGCGGGGTACGGTTTCTCTCGGCGTAATGGCACAGCGGACGAGCGGACCATTGGGAGTACGCGATGAATGGGTGGGAAGCGGTGATTCTGGGGATCGTCGAGGGCTTAACGGAGTATCTGCCCGTCAGTTCGACCGGCCATCTGGTGTTGACGCAACGGTTGCTGGGCATCACCGAGAATGAGGCTTCGATTGCCTATGCGATTTGCATTCAGGCCGGTGCGATCGCGGCGGTCCTGGGTCTGTACCGAGAGCGAGTCTGGCAGATGTTCCGCGGGGTTGGTGCGCAGTTGGGGATGGGGTCGGATGCCGATCATGGGTTCGCACTATTTCGGAATATTGTCGTGGCTTTCCTTCCGGCAGCCTTCATCGGGGTTCTGTTCAACGATTGGATCGAGTCGGTTTTGTTCGGGCTGTGGCCGATTGTTGTGGCGTGGTTTGTGGGAGGGGTGGCGATCTTGGCGGTTGCTTGGCGACGGCGGCGGCTGGGAACGAAGTTGACGGGTCGTCCGCTCGAGGAGTTGACTTGGCAGCTGTCTCTTGTGATTGGCCTGGTGCAATGCATCGCGATGTGGCCGGGGACGAGTCGGTCCTTGGTCACGATTGTGGGGGGGCTGGTCGTGGGGTTGAGCCTCACGGCGGCGGTCGAATTCAGTTTCCTGTTGGGTGTTGTGACACTGCTCGCCGCGACGGTTTATAAACTGAAGGATGCCGGGCCCGAAATGTTACAGGCGTACGGCAGCTGGGAGATGATGCTGGGCGCGATCGCCGCTTGGGCCTCCGCCGTGGTGGCGGTCAAATGGATGGTTGGGTACCTGAAACGGCACGGGCTGGAGTTGTTTGGCTACTATCGCGTGTTGTTGGCGCTGACGGTGGCCGCAGGGCTGCTGAGCGGTTATCTCACGCCGTGACATCGGTTGGGTGAATGGTCCCCGGCGGTGCACATCCCCTGGGCATGGGCGGCGAATTCTTACCGAATCGCGAACCACCAGCGGCGGTCAATCGTCTACAATGAAGGGCAGATTGGGGAGGGTCGGCCTGTTTGCTGTTTTGGGACGGGAAGATCTCCAGCGTACTGGGGGCGAATTTGGATTCGACCGGATGGATTGAAGTGCAGGTGGCGTGTCGTGGTTGATCAGCAGGCCACGCAAAAAGCTGATCACAAATTTTATGTGCCGAAGGTAACTTCGCACTGGCTGCCTAACAAGCGGTAGCCCCGACTGCGAGTTTTAGCCGGAGAGGCTCAAAAGTCGGTCGTCAAATCCGGATCGCTCAGGGTCATGTCGAGCACGTCCTGGGTTAACCTTTGTTCTCGGCTAGTCGTGTCCATACCCGGTCGACAGGGGCTGGTTCGGCGAAACTCAAACAGTCGGCTACACACGTAGAAGCCTTCGCGGAAACATCTCGGGACGCGGGTTCGATTCCCGCCGCCTCCACTTCGACCAACCCCACAACTCGTCTCAACTCGCCCAAGGCCCGCCGGCTCATCCCGACGGGCTTTGTTGGTTTTTGGCCTACGTATCGCGGGATTTTTGCGGTTTCGTGTGCTCGGCCGCAACGAAATCCCGGGACGCGGTCGTCCGACCAAAACGGCCCAAATCGGGTCCAAATCGTCTCAGAGTCTCACAACGGCGGGACGCGGTGCAAACGCGTCCCGCGATGGAAGTAGCAGCAGCACAACAACTTACGCAAATGACCGTTTTGGACGGTTTTACCATCCTCTGCCCTATGCGTCCGCACGGAAAACCCGCGTCCCGTGTACCATCTGTGGCGAAGAGCTGTCAGTCCCACTTCTGTTCCGCCCAGATCAGCGGCAGCTTCTTGCGGAGCTTGGCGAGCGTGAGTCCCTTGGGCTCGTTCCCGTCGACGATCGCTTCGACGATCTCGGGCGAAAGCGACGTGAGCCGCAGAATCCGACCGACGTACGAACGGTCGACGCCGTGGGCGCGCCGCCGAATTCTTCGAGGCTGGCGTACTGGCCAGATTCGAGTTGCTCCTGCCAGTGATAGGCTTTGGCGACGGCGGAGACGAGGGCGCTATTCACAGTGCGGTCTTGTCGTGCTGGATGCTGCTGTCCGTCGCAGGTGAGAATCATCTGGCGGCCGTTGCGACGACGGAAATGGACCGGAATGTGGACGACGACGGCCCCGTCTTCGCGGCAGATCGTCACAGCGGGTTTTGCTGGCTTCGCTGGTGATAATTTGCAGCGGGTGTGGGCGGTGGTCGAACGGTTCCGCCGCGTCGGCGGGTGGCAGCTCTTCCACAATCTGCTCGATGCCGTTGCTGCGGAAGCGGACTTCGATGCGGTCCTGGAACACGCGGATCTGTTCGATCAACAGCTGAAGCACGCGGTGCTGCTCCTCGGGATAGAGCAGGTCCCACACCGGATCGATCCGCTGCAGGGCGTCGGTGATGCGACTGAGCTCGATGGGTTCCACAGAGTTCGCTGCGGATTCCAGTTGGCGAATCGATCGCTCCAACCACCGCAGCTCGCCCTTGAGTCGCTTCAGTTCCGCCGCCAGAAAATCGTCGTCCGGCTGAGTTATGCCGAGCAGCGTTCGAATCGACTGCCGGGTCTGGTCGCGCCGCGAGCCGAGTTCCACCAGCCGGGCCGTGGCTTCTTCACACGGTCCCTCGGCCGCCCGGGCCTGAAGCTCGCGATGTGTCCGTGCGATCAGCTCTGGATGCCGCAGCAAGGTTCGGACCTGGTCCACGATCCGGGCTTCGATCTCTCCGGCGGGCAGCGCCGGCAGCGGACAGTTGTCGTAGCCTGTTTTGATTCGCCGGGCACACGTGTAGTAGTGATATTCACGCCCGTGGTTCTTGGCCCACACCGGCTGGATCAGGCTGCCGCAGTGTCCGCAGCGCAACATCCGACGCAGCAGCGCAAACCGCTGGACCTGATGCCGGTGCGTGTAAGTCCGGTTGGCCCGCAGCTTCCCCTGCACCTGCTCAAACAGCTCGGCCTCTATGATCGCCGCGTGCTGGCCCGGGTAGGCCTGACCCTTGTGCACGATCTGGCCGATGTACCGGCGGTTGGTCAGCAGGTCGTAGATCGTGCGTCCCTTCCACGGCCCGCCGCCGATCTCTTTGCCGGTCTTCGTGCGATACTGCTTCGTGACGAGGCCTTCCGCGTTGAGTGCCTCGGCCACCTTGCGGCAGGACTCCAGCTCCAGAAAGAGTGCGAAGATGCGTCGCACCAGGGGAACCTCCGCCCGGTTGACCACATACTTCTTGTCCACGATGTCCAGGCCCAGTACCGGCTGTCCGCCGATGTACTTGCCCTGCCGGGCCGTGGCCAGTTTCTTGTCGCGGATCCGTTCGCCGATGATCTCGCGTTCGAACTGGGCAAAGGACAGCAGGATATTCAGCGTCAGCCGGCCCATCGACGTCGTGGTGTTGAATTGCTGGGTGACCGAGACGAAGGAGACTTCGTGCTCGTCGAACAGGTCGATCAGCCTGGAGAAGTCCAGCAGCGAACGACTCAGGCGGTCGACCTTGTAGACCACCACGCAGTCGATCTGCCCGGCTCGAATGTCCTCCAGCAGCGCCTGGAGTGCCGGGCGGTCCATGTTGCCGCCGGTAAAACCGCCGTCGTCGTACCGTGTGGCCAGGCACTGCCAGCCTTCCTGTCGCTGGGACTGCGATGTAGGCCTCGCCGGCCTGGCGCTGGGCATCGAGCGAGTTGAATTCCTGGTCCAAGCCCTTCTTCGTGGCTTTTCCGCGTGTAGATCGCACAGCGGATCTGCCGTTGGCCATTGCTGTGGCAATTCATCGGGAGTTCCTTTCTTTCCGTGCGTTCCTTTCTTTTTCGTGGTGGCCGGCAGACCGAAGAACCGATTGCCGCTCCAGCCGGAGCCGGTGATCACGCGGGCGATCGCACTCAGGCTGCGGTACTTCTTGCCGTCGTAGAGAAAACCACGCTCCAGCACAATGACTTCGTACCGTCGGCCCCGCCAGTCACGCAGCAGTCGCGTTCCCGGTTGCAAGCGGGACGCCCGTTTCCGCTGGCGGTGTACCGTGGTTGTGGCATCGGCAGGTAAAGCGTCGCCGTGCGTCTGCAGCTTTCGTCGCACATCCCGCGAGACGCCGCCGTAGACCAGTTCCTGGATCCGATACGCCAGTCGCCGGATCAGGTAGTCGCGACTGTGGGGGCCCGGATCGGTGCCCACAAGATCGGCCCACCGCTGCTTCAATTGCGGCAGCGACATCTGCTGCAACTGGTCGACCTGCCGCAGGACCGACGGCACCCGGCCCGCAGCACGTTTTTGTGCGACTCCCGAAGTTGTGGGCACCGGTTTGCCTCCTGTCCGAACAACTGCCAGCTTGTAAACACCGAGTGACAGTGAGCCTCGACGGGCCGGAAAACTCAAGGTGCTCGGCGATCGTTTTCGGGAGTTGCCCGGGATTTCGCAGAATCCCGCCGGCGCTGCATGCCCCGCAGAATGCCGCCCGCCAGAATCGCGGCCACCGCCTGCAGACGTTCGCCAGCAGTCATCGATTTCGGATCATCGGACGCAGCCATGC
This sequence comes from uncultured Planctomycetaceae bacterium, assembly GCA_963776055.1. Lineage (GTDB taxonomy): Bacteria > Planctomycetota > Planctomycetia > Pirellulales > Pirellulaceae > CAVZLD01. Next base: position 610,855 of record CAVZLD010000005.1, read on the forward strand.
GTGCAGCGACTCCTGGGAAAGTGGGTGGAAAAGAAGGAACCAGCGTGGCAACCTCGCCGGCAGGGGTGCGAGTCCACGAAGCGGCCCGCAATGCAGGCCGCTATTCCTTAACTACCCGGAATCGCTGCGAGGTGACGGAGGGGAGGTGTAAGAAAGACGGTCGAATCTCGAGATCGAGACGGGACGTCAGGCCGAATTGGAGGCCCTGATCGGTGCCGGATAACACATTTCAGCCCGGCGTTTAGCCGTGACGCAGAAATGCATTACTGTTCAGTTGCCGGCATCCCCATCAGCGACGCGGCTTCTACCAGCAGACGCGAAAGATTGTCGGTGTCTTCCGACTGATTGTCCGCGACAGCCGCGACTCGATCATAGAGCTGACGAGCCTCTTCGTGATTGCCCAGCTGCCACTGGGCCATGGCGTGAATCACTTGCGCTGCCTGGGACGCATCGGGGAGTTCCTCCGCGGTCTTAAAGCAGCGACGGCCTCTTCAAATCGTCTGGCACGATAGAGTGCAGCTCCATATGCAGCCCAGCTCTCTGCATCCGAGCCGGCATACTTGACGGCTCGCTCAGCCAGTTCCAGTGCTGTAGCCGGATCGCGAGTGGGAGAGTCCGCACAGGTGGCAAGCAACCAGGCCACTTGGGCCGCGTCCTGTGGAGAAAGGAAGTGCACGGTTAGTTGCACATCCTGTTCACCGGCGTCGCCGGACTGCAACAGTGCCCAACCGTGATTTGGCTCGCCGTCAGACCATGCCTGAAGCGTACGCTGGACATCAAACTCGCTGGCGAATCCCGTGTCACGTTGCTCCGGCTGTGAAGTTGTCGCCAAGAGATTCCGGCTCGGATAATCGGATCAGACTGATCTCCGAGGCATCGCCTTTGTCTGCAACCTCAGAGTTGCCTGGGTAATGATCGACCCTTCCGGAATCTGGCCCTCGCCGGGTCCAAAAAGCGTTTCTGTGGATACAAGGATCGACTCCGGTGCCGTCAACATCAGATCGAAGCTGAGGTCGGACGAAGTCGGGTAACATTGATGGATTTCGACAGCCAGATGAGTTCGTGCCCGGCACGAGGAAGTTGGGGCTGATCGGGACTTCAAGAAATGTCGTTTCGTCTGATTCCCAATTGCCGCTTGAGCATAGGTGTCGGTAATTGGCGGCGGAGTACCAGATTTCCCGGAATACTTCTCGACCGTTCAGAAGACCGCGACCCCGTCGTCTCGTAACACGTGCAACTCGAGGACGCAAGATACTGTCGTGTGGATCCGCCACGTCGAACGATGTCGAAAATACGTCGTCGGGTACTTGTTCCATTCGTCGGCTCCAAAGCCGATCGTACGGTGGCCTGATCGGTTTCGCCGAACCCCAGTTGGGCCGGACCCAATTTCCACTGGGAGTCGTCGAACGCGGGATCGCGCCAAGCGGTCCCGGATCCGTGCCGTCATCCAGGTATTTCCACGCACTTCCTTCGGCACCAAAACGGATGCCTGCTGGATCGGCCGACATTGGAGCTGGGGAACCATCGCCGGCGGCCGATTGAAGGACGAGCGTTCGAGTCTTCGGCAGAGTACTCCTGACACTTTACGTGGAATTCTGTTTGTTCAACCGTGATGCGGTAGCAACCGTTGCCAAACGTACCCTGCATCGGCTGAATCGTGAGGTTGTCTTCGTCCTGGATCGAAGTCGATGAGGTAGTCGATTCCTTCCTTCAACTGTTTTCCGTCTCGACTGAGCTGAACTGAAGGTTGAAAAGAAGCCAAAACATCCCCGAACCCTTGTACGGCGAGCAGTCGAATACGGAGACAAGATTGTACGTCTTGCGTAAGAACTCTCCGCTTCGCTGGATCGAGATCTTGAATTCCGTTGTCTTTTGGCTCTGTGATGTTGTCGACGGAATACGAGGGGCTCTGATATTTCATGTTGACACATTGCCATCGCCTCGCGGAGCAAACCTCGCCCCGTGAGATCGCCGTTGCGAAATGCTCGGGACACGAGCACGAGCTTCCTAATCGATTCTTCCTCGCGTCCAAGATGGTGCAGAGCCACAGCTTCGCCCAATGCAACCTGCTCCTTCGTCCAAAATGATGAGTATGAGTCGCCCAGTTTCGCGTCCGAAAAACTCTTCAGTGCGTCCTGCCAGTAGCCCACGCGGCACTCGGCCCATCCGAGATTCGATCAAGATGTCGGTCTGCTCAAGACACCCGGCAGTCGCTTTGTCGCGTCCAGCCATGAGCTCTTGCATTCGTTGGTAGGTTGCCTGATCATCGCGTAAATCCGCAAATGGACACATCGCGCGGTAGGCAAGGTATGACGTCTCGGATCCGACGTAGCCGTCGTATTTCGAGTAGGTGAGGCGACTAGCAGTCTGCAAACACTCCAGATAAACAGTCGTGCGGCCTCCGCATCCTTGCCCAGCTCGATTAGACAATATGTGTACCAACGCAGGAAGCCGGATGAGGCGAAGATCCTCCCCCCGGATTACCGGGATCGTGTTCCTTCGCGAGACGGCAGTAGTGGGAGTATTTGGATGCTGTTGGGCTGGCCTCCGCATACATTTGCCTCTCCGCCAAAGAAATGATTTGTCTATTCAGGGTATTTAGCAAATCACGTCGATAGCTGTAGATGTCTGGTTCGATGCGACACAACTGCTCCTGAATCGCAATCGCCTCCTGAAAAAGCTCATCCGCCTCGGCAAAAAATCGAGCCAAAGAGGAACACAGCACGCTGGGTTAAGTACTTCGCGAGCTGGGCCTGATAGGCCAGAGTGTCCGGGGAAATCGCCACGAGTCTTCTCGCGGCGGGTGATCTGTTGCTCTGTAGAGCGTGTTTGGTTTGGGCAAGCTCACCGATGGAAGCAATCGCCTGATCATGGATCGCCTCCACGTCGACCAGACGACTCGCGTAGTCTTTGTTATTCGGTAACTCCTCGACGAGTCCTGCCAAGAGATCGCGTGCCTCGGACAGTTGGGCCACCAGTTCGGCAGTCGGCGTACGATACTTGCGGCTTGCAGAACTTTGGTCGAAGATACTGTACTGGTAGTGTTCCACAAGCCCTGCCGCCAACGTATCCCGGTAGACTTCCGAGGACGAGTCGGAATCGAAATCACACGGGCCCATTCGACGGCCCGTTCGGGTTAGGCTGGGGTCCGAGACCTTATCCACTGGATTCTTCCTCAGCCATCAGCCGTCTTAGTCGAGCCAGTTCCATTCGTGCTCGAATTAAGGCCAGTCGGTAGTCGGCTTTCGCGGATCCTCCGCGGCAAGTGTCTCGACAGTCCCAATCGCACGATTCAGGAGCTCGATGCCTTGTCTCGGTAGTCAGCTGTGTTGATCGCGAGGCACATTCTGGCGACACGGATGTAGACCAAGGAGGTCTCATAACGTATCTCGGCCTAGCGGTGATTCAGCGGGAAACTGCTCGTAGAATCGAATCGCATTGTCCAGCAGCTTTAGCTGAAGCTCCGATGTTCCAGGCGTACTTTCGCAGCTCGGCAGCCGATTGTGTCAGTAACGTATCGATGGCGTTGCGCGCGATCTTCAAATGTTGCTCGGCACGGATTCCGCTCCATCTCCGCCTGGACTCGCTGCTCTTCGGCAACGTTGCTCTTGTAAGCGAGAAGAATGGACCCAGCCACCGATAGGATCGTGACCACGACCAAACACAGAGCGATAACACCTGCCAGCGCCGCGTTTCGGCGGATGTCTCGGTTCAGCCGATCGACAATGGAGGGGCGACTCGCCTCGACCGGCCGATTCTGGAGGAAGCGATCCAGGTCCGCGGCAAGATGCTGCGCGGACGGATAGCGATCCCCCGGTTCTTTTTCCAGTGCTTTCAAAACGATCGTCTCCAGGTCGACCGGAATTGCCGGCGCAATGCGACGTGGCGGAAAGGGGTCACTGGATTCGATGTGTTTCAGGATTTCTGGACGGTTGGGGCCGTCGACCACGGGGCGCAAGGTGAGCAGTTCGTAGAGAGTTGCGCCCAGGGAATAAACATCGGATCGCGGATCGACAAAGTGCCGATCGCCGGCGGCTTGTTCCGGACTCATGTACGCAGTGTTCCCAGCACGTCGCCCGTCGCGGTGGCGGTAACGTCGCTTTCCAGCCGCGCCAGGCCAAAGTCAGTGAGCCAGATGTTTTGGTCCGCGTCGAGCAGAAGATTCGCAGGCTTGATGTCCCGATGGACGATTCCGTGGGAGTGGGCATACTCCAAGGCGTCGGCGGCCTGAAAACCGATCTGCGCAATCTGACGGAAGTACTCCGCATCGTGGCAGCTGGCTCTGGTGGACACCAGTGCCTGGACGATCCGACGGGTCTTTGCCGCCCGGGCTGCACTGGCTGCCGCAATCGCGTTGGACACGAATCTGCTGTCGCTCACCAGCGCTTGACTGGGCGTTTGGATGCCCTCAGGCGTGGTACGGTAGTCACTGGCGCTTCAGGAGTATCCGCTGTCGTTCTGCTCGCGCCGCAACTGATCAGTCACGTAGGCCAAACTGCAGCCCTCAATCAACTGCATGGCGAAGTAGTGCACGCCACGCTCCACACCAACAAAGTGAACAGGAACGATGTGCGGGTGACTGAGCGTGGCTGCGGCACGGGCTTCGTTCTTAAAACGCTGTAGCTGTCGGGTATCCAATAGGCCAGCAAACGGCAGAATTTCAGCGCAACAGCCGCCCGAGTGATGTCTGTTCGGCCTCGTAGACCACACCCATCCCACCCTGCCCTAACTCGCGGATGAGTCGGAAGTCCCCCAGGCACTTCGGATCGCTATCACCCCTGATTGGGTTCTTTTTTCGTGAGACGACACCGCTAGGGCGAGTCCCAATTCGGCGGTTGCCTGCATTGCGGGCAATAGCTGCCGCAACCGTGGCACGTGATGCGGATGGTCGTGCGCCAATTCCTCGACGTTCACCGTCTGGCCCGACTGCAGTAGCTGCGTGAGACGCTCCACCAAATCAACAAATGCAGCATCGATGACCGAATCGGATTGATCAGACACTACCGACTTGGCCATGGCTCATGACTCCGCGGATGAATCTTCCGGCGCAACTGCTCCCGCAGTCTTTCGAGAGCCCGAATATGACGCATTTGACCGCTGCCTCTGAGAATCCAGCACGGCGGCGATTTCTGGCACCGTCAGCTGCTCGACATACGCAAAATCAGCACCTCTCGGTGATTGGATCGCAGGCGTCCAATCGCCTGCTGGACACGTGCTAATTGCTCGTCTCGCCGCATGATCGTGCTGGGACCCGTGCCGCTCGCCACCAGTTGCCGAGCCAACTCGATGCGAGATGCATCCGACAGGCGTGCATCGAAGTCCTGCTCGATCAAAATGGAACGCCTCTGTCGATATAGATGATGCTCGTGCGGACGCACGAGTCTCTGCCAGTAATCGACGCAGCCAAGAATAAACGGCACGGGACGCACACTCAGGTACTCGGGCAGTTTCTGGATGGCCTCGGCCATCGCGTCCTGGACTACGTCCGACGCATCGACGCGCGGAGACGCGCGGATCGAGCCGAAAGGACACCATCCGCCACAGACGCTCCCGATGGCGGTCGACCAGCTCACCGGCCGCGGCCTGATCACCCCCTTCGACGCGCCGTATCAGATGCTCAGTCGTCGCGTCGTCGTGCATCGAGGATCCCTATATCTATAGATTTTTGCAAAACTCCGAAAAAGTATCGGTAATTCTCAGAATTTTTTCGCCAGTCCGTTCTCCGGACAACGTAACACTACGCGGGGCTGGATGTTGCGACGACTGGCTTTTCTTGGGAGGGGGAGATCGTATCCCCGTCCGTCTCACGTCGCTGGCCTTACCCGCTCACCGGCTGCGGTACCACTGATCTGCCACGTCGTCCCTCCCGATCGAAGCTCCACATCGACCGGTGCGGCAGTCGCTGCCTGTCTTGCGCCCGACGCGGCGAGCAAATCACTCCAGCTCCACCGGACTCCCACCAAACGGTGCTCGGAAAAAAGGAGATTCTCTCGCTCAAACCGTTACTTTTTCGGAGTTTTGCAAATGTAAGTAATAGGGGAGGAAGTTAACCAGACCATAGGCCCCTCGCGATGTCAACCTCTTCGTCTCGTAACTGACCGACCGGTCTCTTGAATTGATGTGCGTTCGTCAGCAGGAGGCCGGGGGCAAGATAAACGAATCGTGAGAGAGGAACCAAGGATGAAGACCAACGCAGCGATTGCATTTCTCGCGCTCTTTCTTTGTAGCGGTACCGCCCACGCCGAGGTCACGTTCGACTGGGCCACGGTGGGCAATCCAGGCAATGCGCCGGACCAGCTTTACACGAATAATAATCCAAACAACCTTCGATTTGGCTGCGGTCGCCGACACCTACCGCATCAGCAAGCACGAAGTCACGAACGACCAGTACACCGAGTTCCTGAACGCCGTGGACCCGATGGGGACCAATCCCAACAGCGTCTATAGCAACTTCATGGGCGACGAATGCACGCGGCGGAATCGCCTTCAACGCGGGAGCCGCCAGCGGCTCGAAGTATTCCACGAAGACCAACATGGGCAATAAGCCCGTCAACTACGTGTCGTTCTTTGACAGCATGCGGTTCGTGAATTGGCTGGAGAACGGCCAACCCACGGGTGGGAGCGGTACGGAGAGCGGGGTCTACACCATCGGCAACGGATTGAATGAGACGCGGGCACCGGGCGCAACCTTCTTCATTCCCAGCGAGGACGAGTGGTACAAGGCGGCCTACTATCAGCCGGCAGCCCAAGGGGGCGACGCTGACAACTACTGGCTCTATCCCACGGCGAGTAACTCCGCGCCCACCATCGCCACGGCGAATGCAGTCGGCGACATCAGCAACCCTGGTGCGAACGTCGCCAACTACGGTCTTGGCGCGGACTGGAACGGGCAGAATGGCAACGTGACGACCGTGGGCAGCGCAGGCCCCTTGAGCGCAAGCTTCTACGGCACTTTCGACCAGGGGGGAAACGTCTGGGAGTGGAATGAGGCCGTCTACAGTTCGTCTGTCCGCGGTTCTGCGGGGCGGCGATTGGTACGACTTCTCCGGCTGATCCTGGCCGCGTCGGACCGCAGCCGGCCTCGGCCCGGCGGAGCGAGTCCGACTTAGGTTTTCGCGTCGCAAGTATCCCTGAGCCAAGTTCGGGGCTGTTAGGCGGGTTAGGGATGTTGGGATTATGCAGCGGAGACGAAGGTCAAGCTAACACTTCAGCCTCCCTGTGAACTGCTGACGTGAACATCCACCGATCACCAACCTGCACAGTCGCGGGAAGCTGATTCTCCCGTTTTCGTAATCAATCCAGTGGGCGGCCGCGACAGTCGCCTGCTCCTTTCATCGAGTCACGATCCAAGTTGCGGAGTGCGAAGGATGACCAGTGAATTACCACAACGGCGTTTCGGGCGACGACTGTGTGTTGAACGTTTTGAGCCCCGCTTGTTACTGGCGACAGATTTTGCGGCTCAAGAGATTACGGTGGATCTGGGCCCTGTGAATGAAACGCACGCAGCGGACCTGGACGGGGACGGGGACCTGGATATCCTGGTGGCAATTTCAGCCACCGGAAGGCAAATCTCTTGGTACGAGAACACGGATGGCCTCGGGCATTTTGGACCACAGCGGGCCGGAATCAGCACAAAGCGCGAAGACGGTTCGGGCACCGTGGAGGCGATCGACATCGATGGTGATGACGACTTGGATCTCTTAGTTCGTTTTGGTGATTCAGATAGCTATCAGCCTCAAGGGATTGCCTGGCGAGAGAACACGGATGGACTTGGCAACTTCGGGCCAATACAAGTGATTAGGCCACTCGGGACGGAGACCTGGACTCCGTGGCTTACAGGCCGACGTGGATGCAGATGGTGACGTGGATGTGCTCTCCTACAACCGGGATGTCGATGCATTGGTCTCGTTTGAGAACACCGACAGGAAAGGGCCACTTCGGATCCGAGCAAGTGATTATCTCTCTCGGGTATTTAGGTGCTGACTACGGGCCCGAGAATATTGTCACAGCCGACCTCGACAGCGACGGAGATTGGGACATCATTTTGCACTATGTCGAGCGAGACCCATTGCGGGCGTATGTTGTTTGGTTCGAGGACACCGACGGCGGACGCCATTTCGGACCGGAACAGGTGATTACCTCGGATACCGGTCCACTGGACTGGGCCGATTCAATACACCCGGCTGACCTCGATGGCGACGGGGATCTGGATGTCCTCGTGGCGTTTTCGACCGACTTTGCTTATAGCAAGATCGGTTGGTACGAGAACACCGACGGTCTCGGGCATTTTGGACCAGAGCGTACCGTAGACCCGGGTGCCGGGAGCGGGAAGTTCTTCTGGTGTATCCGTGGTCGATC
>CAVZLD010000006.1:0-330511 GCA_963776055.1 uncultured Planctomycetaceae bacterium
ACATACAGGGATGTAGCACTCCCCACCCTACCTATGACCTTTCCCTTCCCGCTTAACCCAGTCGATGGGCAGCAGGTCAGCCAGGCCCAGCCCGATGGCTCGGTGTTGACCGCCACCTACGACCAGGCCAAGAACGAGTGGATCGTCAACCGACAGCTGCCAGCCCCAACGCCACTGACTGGCACCCCACCGATCAATGTCTCCGCCAGTGCTGATGGGCAGGTAATCACCTGGGATCAGGCGCTCAATACATGGGTGGCCAAGGCACCTGCTGCTCAGAGCGGTGGTACGGGCGGCACTTTTGTAAAGCCCACCCAGGCCGCTGCTGATACCAGCAACCCACCGTCAGAGGTGGCAAGCCGTTGGTGGCAGGGATGCTCCAGACCACCCTGGAGAAACTCCACAAGGAAATCAAGGCATGGGATGGCACCACCTGGACGGAGGTGTTTGGCGAGGACACGATCAAGCAGTGGATCTCAGCTGGCTCCCTGTTCCGTGGTGTGGTCAAGGAGGCCACGCTGAACACCCTGCCGGCCCCGGCCGCGGCCAACCGGGGCTACTACTACAGCTGGACGGGTAACCCTGGCCATGTCGTTGCAGCTGGTGACGCAGGCATTGGCGGCGACCTTCTTGGTGAAGTGCTGCAGGTTGGTGACTGGATCCAAAGCGATGGTGCCAAGTGGGTCCATGTCCCTGGTGACCTGCTCTCCAAACAACGCTGGGATTCCCTAGGCAGCTTTGCGCCTTGGTCTGATACCAGCTGGGAGAAAGGTTCTGTTGTCAGCTACCAGAAGTCTTTCTTCCGTGCCAATGCACTGATCTCCCCTGGTGACCTGGCTCCTAATGCCACTGGTTCCAAGTGGACGGACATCACCCCACTGCCCAGCATGAAGCTGGCTCAGCTAGCGGATGTCAACGACAACGCTGCTCTGTCCGGTGAAGACGGGGTGGTGGTCTGGTCCGAGATAGACGGTGAGTTTGTTGTCTCCCGCGACATCACCGTTGATGGCATTGAGTTCGATGCCTCTGGCCCTGGCTCCGTCCTTCTGGGCTTCATGGATGGCGACCTGGCGACCAACAAGACCCTGACCACGCAGGTGCCCAGCTGTGAAGCGGTGACCACCTATGTGGACGACCGTTACCTGGAGGACTTTGCGGACACCAAGGGCCTCTCTGCCGCAGCTGATGGTGAGTTCATTGCTTGGGATGACGTAAGCAATAGCTGGCTGCCGAAGAAGGTTGCAGCGGCCATCGCTGGGATGACGGACGTTGACCTGACAACGCCACCCACCCAAGGCCAGACGTTGCTCTACAACGCCGTAGGAACCAAGTGGAGTGCAGGCACTCTGACGCTTGGCGACCTGGGCAACGTTGATCTGACTGGCACGGCTGATAACCAGATCCTGAAGTACGACCTGGTGAGCACATCGTGGAAGAACTGGACGCCTGACTTCCTCAATACCACCAACGGCTACACCAAGACTGAAGTTGATAACAAGCTGACTGCGCTGGCCACGGGTCTTGAGCATGAGATCTCGGTGCTGGCTATTGCCGACACCCCTCCAGCAAGCCCAACACTGGATCAGGTCTACATCGTTGGTGCTACCCCGACTGGCGCTTGGACTGGGCAGAACAACAACCTTGCCCGATGGGATGGTGCAGCTTGGGTGTTTGATGCTCCCCGCGATAAGGAAGCTCACCTTGTCGAGGCTGAACTGGCCACGTACTCGTGGAACGGCACCAAATGGGTCAAGGTTGCAACGGCTAGCACCAGTGGTTCTGCTGCTGCTGGTGACATCTGGACGGTCGGTTCTATTCAGCAGTCAATACTGACTGAACCACAGTGGGCTACTGCTCTTGGCGCAGAGGCCAGCAAATGGGCTCTTGCCGATGGTCGTGATGTGACCGGCTCCAAGTACGCAACGCTGACGGGCAACAACACAATCCCTGACCTGCGTGGCGCTTACATGCGAATGGCAGGGCAAGAACGTGCCAACGCGAGCTGGGATGGCGGCACGTTGGCCACCTTCCAGGAAGACAGCACTGCACGGCCTAAGTACGCAATTTACTGGCGCTACCAACACGACGGGAAGTCACACGGACACTGATTCGCGGATGTATCAATCAAGTGTCAATCTCAATGGGAACCGCTGGGTGGGGTACGGCAATTGTGAACGGCTGGAACACATCCAGCAATACTACCCCTATACCAGCACCAATGGCCCACACAGCCACGATCATCCGGCGGCGGTGATGCTGAAACCCGTCCCAAGACTTACTCCGTCAATTACTTCATCAAGATCAACTGAGGATGAAATCCCCATGGCTGGCCAAGTGGCAATCTGGTAACAGTTATGGGGGTTATCACTATGTCTATTCTCCACTGCGGTATAGTCAGTTCTGGGCGGATCTGAAGGCGTGTCTCTGTATGAGCGCACAAATGGGAGACTTCCAGACACTGAACACCTAGCGTAAGGAAGATCGGACAAAAGACGATAGCCGCCATAAGTTCAATGCTAGCAACGTCTGCTAGCAGATTCGAACGCCATTCAAGACTCACCGGACTGCTGGCCACCTTGCTTGGTTTGATGTCTAACCCACCCTCTGATCCCCAATGACAATCTCTGAAGTCACTTTCTCCCCCGAGCGATGGTCCCAGTTCTGGGCGGCTTACAAGGGTGAACCGCAGCAGCGGGCTGGTATTGAAGAACTTCGCCTGGCCATCTTTCAGGCAGATCCCACCCTGCTGACTGAGACGGCCAGCTGGTCCCTCAACTACCGCAAGAGCCAGCCCAAGGTTCAACAGCAGGTCATCCCGGTGCCCTACTACAACCAGCTGTTGATGGATGACGGCCAGGGCTGGCGTGATTGCTTCTCAGCAACCTGCGCCATGCTCGCTGCCTGGAAGGGCAAGGTCTCAAACGAGAACCAGTACAACCACGTCCGCCAGAAGCATGGTGATTCCACTGTGGCTGGCTCACAGATAGCTGCCTTGACTGAGCTGGGGCTGAAGGCTCACTACAGCACCAATGGCACCAAGGCCAAGTTGATCGACATGATCAGCCATGGCATCCCGGTTGGCACGGGCATCCTTCATCACGGGATGGCCAGCTCACCATCAGGTGGTGGGCACTGGATGCTGATTGCTGGCGTGGATGACAGCGGTGTGATCGCCCTCGATCCCTACGGTGAATTGAACGTGGTCAACGGCACCTGGGCCCACCAGGGCAGCGGTGGTGATCATGTCCACTACAGCTGGAAGAACTGGCTGCCCCGCTGGGAGGTTGCTGGCGGGGATGGCTACATGATGTGGGTGGAGTGATGACCGCCCTCCTGGTCGTAGCGGCCTGGATGGCAATCATGTTTGTCCTTCTAATTTGGAATCACATGGCGCATCTCAATGATCCTCCCGATGACTAGCTTCATCCTCCTGGCCCATGACTGAATCAACCACCCCCAGAGCCGTCTTCTTTGAGAAAGATGGCGACAAGATTGTCATCTGGACAAACCACAAGCGTTGGACCGTGACTGACATGGTTGCCGGTGGCACAAAGAGATACACCCAACGGCTGGCTATGGCGCTGTCAGCATCGCTGATGGCTGAAGGTTACGAGGCCACCGTCCATGACTGACCGCCGCTGAGACCAAGACCACACCCTTCCCCTTACCCATGACCGTTAGCAACATCGAAGCAGTTCGTGCCCGGCACGGGCTACCCAATACCTGCCCTGAATGTGGATCCCTAGCGGTATTTATCCTTGAGACCAGAAACACGGGCACTGCAAAACGTAGACGCAAACACTGCGACCGCTGTGGTCATCGTGAAACCACATACGAGATCACGCAACAGGAATACTTCAGCCTCCGTAAAGGCAAGGCTCCAGTCGAACCCAAGCCCAGACTCAGCTGCAATGGCTGCATCCATTGGAAAACCACCAGCTGTGGGATGGACTTCCCAGAAGCTGGTGGCAAGTTTGCTGCAGAGTGCAGCTGCTATTCAGCTGGGAAGTAGTTCCTTGCGGGTACTAGCTAACTGTAGGCAGAGGGTGCTGCTTCTTCACCTCAAGGCACTTCGCCTTGTAAGCAGCCATCTGAGCGTCATCACCTTTCACCACACCGTCGATGTAATCCTCAATCGGTGGGTAGGCAGCACGCCTCGCCTCATGCACTGCCGCTGTCAACGCAGCCTGCTTGTCTGCGCTGTAGTCACCAGTTGGCAACGCAGCAATGGCAGCATCCAGCTCCAACTCAGACAGGAATGGCACCATCAGCAGGTAACCCTGCCAGCTGTGCTCAACCACACCATCGTCAATACCAGGACGCTCAACCTGCTTCAGCGCAACAGGAACGCTGTAGCCGCCTTGGTAAGGCTGAACCGATGGCTTGACGGGTCCGAAATCGGTGAATGTACTGCTTGACATGGCCTAAAGCTGGAAATACGACAGTCCTCCTCAGCTTAACCGTGTCCGCGTAACGCAACCATCCAGCAAAACTCTTGGCGGCGTGCTGAACCCGCAACTCCTCATTCAGTGTTGGACGCTTCACCCGTAACCGTCGCCTCAAACGCAGCACAGTCTTCTTCCGCACAAGAACATGCGTGGGCCAAAAGCGATACCCCACAAAGTCAAGACCACGCGCAGCAAGGGGGAAGACTTGCCATGACCCCTTGAGCTGAAGCTTGAGCAACGCAAGCTCATCAGCCACCTGGGCCCGCAGGACATGAAGAGCCTTCTTGCTGTGATGCAGAACAATGATGTCGTCGCAGTACCTGTAGTAGCTACCAAACCCGAGGCGAGCAGTCACGAGGTGATCAACGGGGCTGAGAACAATGTTCCCGAAGTACTGACTGAGGTAGTTGCCGATCGGCAAGCCAGGACCTGAATCAATAATCTCATCCATCATCCGCAGCAGGACCTTGTCCTTGATCTGCTTGCGAATGATTGCCTTCAGAATCTCGTGATCGACTGATGGGTAGAACTGCTTCACATCCATCTTGAGAACGTAAAGCCCTTCACTCCCCAAGGTTGCAGCAGTTACACGCCTGACGGCATCGTGTATTCCACGCCCTGGCAATGCAGCAAAAGTGTTGCGAATCAGTGACTTCTCCCAGAACGGAGAGCAAATCTGCGTGATGGCGTGATGGACAATTCGATCTGGGTAAAAGGGAAGCGCATGAATCGTGCGTAGCTTCTCCCGTTCCACAAGGCTGAAGACTTTGTACGGACTGGTCTTATACTCCCCGTCCAGCAGCATCCTGCGTAGATCTGGGATGCGCTGCTCCGCAACAGGATCAAAGTCACTGATCTGGCGGTAGCGAACCTTCCCTCTCCTGGCATTGCGGTAGGCCACCCAGAGATTGTCTAGCTCACAGACTTTCTCAAATAGGTGGCCGTAACGCTTCATTTTTTAACCCCCCTGTCGTTGCGGGATGTTCGAGCAGATGCCTACTAAGCCCTTGCGCGTTGTGTGTTTTTGACCGAGTGGTCGGGTCTGCCCAGTATGGCCATTAAACCGAGGGGGGAAAGGCGAGCCGGCTGCTGATGTTCGTGTTCGCATTGGACGAATCGTTGTTGAGATTCACGTACAAGGCTCCCACTTGAGTGCCATTGTTGGCGTTGCCACCCGCATTGGCTACGTGCCAGCCGGAGAAACTGGGTCAGACCCCAAGTAGCGCTCACATGACGATCACCTCCTGTTCTCAATAATGGGTATTGATTCTCAATTATGCCGCGTAGGCGAGCCGGCCGCCGATGTTCGCGCCCGCATCGGACGAATCGCTGTTGAGAGACACGCACAAGGCCCCCACCTGAGCGCCATAGTTGGCGCCGCCACCCGCAAGGGCCACGCGCCAGCCGGAGCTTGTATACAGCGCATCGCCAGTGAAGGTAGTGTCACTTGCACCCGTCACAGAAGACGGAAGCAAAGCAATGCCATTCATCACATCACGCTGGTAAGAGCCACTTCCGCTAGGCACGGAGCCGGACGCCGTGTAGTTGGTCGCCGTGTCATCAGCCCACTGCGCAGGGTTACTGGAAAGATAAACGGCCAGATCGTTCACATTGATCCCATCGATCCATTGCCATGCCCTGCCGTAGAAGTTCTCAACGCCCCGATAGGACACGTAGTCACTGTTTGCCCCTGCAGTCGTATAAGCATTACCGCTGCGATTGCCACGTGCATTACTCAAGCCCGTAGGAACAACGTACACATTGCCAGTCATTGCCCCATTACCCAGCACCTTCTGGCTGTTCATGTCCTGGTACTCAGTGATCAGCAGCCATTGCAGGGCATTGTTCTCCCAGTAGCCAAGCTGATGCCAGCCAGCACCACGACCTGAGCAGGCTGTACGACAGGTCGCTCTCGTGATGTTGACGGTGTTATTCACCCCACTGGCGGAACCATTGCCATTGTGCCAGTGCCCTGGTAGGCACCGACATAGATGAAGTCGCGGTAGCTGTTATCCGGCTTGATAAATGCCGGGTGAACAGCATAGCCGCCATCCACCTTGGTGCCACGGGCCAGGTGGAACGTGTGCTGCTGATAGCTGCCTGCTGGTGCCGTCTCATGCCAAACGCTAAAGCGTGGGATCTCAACCATCACCTGACCAGCACCGCCGCTCAAGGTCGCAGCAGTAGTACCGGCAGTTGGTCTTGCTGTCGTATTAGCAGCAATGCACTCCCAGACGCTGCCCCCATTGGTAACGCGCTGGCCCTTGGTGTACGTGCCAGCCGCCCAAGCTGGGGCAGCAGCCCTGAGTGCGGTGTTAGCAACCTCCGCGCCATGCGTACCCGTATACGGGGCGTTCAGCTCTGTCGTCTCACATAGCCGCAGCCAGTCACCGGCCAGTTTAGTGCTGTCATCGGCGTCTAGATACGTGGGCACGCCTGCATCAGTAAGCAGACAACGGCGGATGCGAACGTGAACGTCGATAATCCTGTTAGCGGCAGGATCCCTGGTGTAAACATCGGTATCCGCGTTCCAGCCAAGCGTCACTGCAACAGGCGCAGTAACTTTGGCCGATGCGATAGATGGCAGATCCAGTGTTTGCGCCGTGGGTGTTGTTGAATCCGTTGCAGTAGTGACCGCCCGGAGATACTTGTTTAAATCTGAACCTTGAATGGCATACGTGTTTCCCGTGGCACCGGGCAGATCCGCCCATCCACTTGTGCCATCTGCGCTGGCTTGCCATCTTGTTGCATAAGCAAGAGGAGCAGTACCACCAGTTGCAGTACCAGGCGTTGCGGTTAATGTTGCGCCAGTTTCAGCAGCGCCAGCGATAACAGTGGCAACGTCCGCGACAAGCGGTGGCACAGCGGCGTTTGTAGTCACATAAGACGCGGCGACGCTACTAGCAGCATCCCAGCCAACACGAACCGTGGTCGTGGTCACAGTGTTAGCGCCGGCCTGTGTTGTATGCCGCAGCTTGAACACCTCCCCTGCATTAACAGGCAAACCAGCAGCAGCTGTAGCGGGTACAGCAGTCCAAGCACCACCAGCAATGCTTACCTCAGGTGTCGTTCCATCAGATGAGTCAAGCCATAACCGCACAGCAGCATTGATGCCATGAACAGCGGTGCTGCTATCCGACTCTGAAACAGCACCAGCAGCCGCACCAGGCTTGGCATTGATGGTGATGTCACTAGCAGGCAGCTTGTCAATCGTGAGGTTGTAATCAACGCCGACACTGCCGCTAGCGTTTTCAACACGTCCAGTCAACGTGGCAGCATGAGCAGCCGCTGCTACTGCACTAGCAATCCAACGCACCTGAACTTGATCTGCAGGCGCAACAGCACCACCAGCACCCCAGGCACCTGCTGCAATCTTGACTTCTACATTGCCACTGGCAACAAGCGTGTCAGCAGGACCATTCCACGTTGAAGTGCCAATGCCACCAGCATCAATGTGATCACCAGGCAGCCACGTTGCCTTCAGCTGATCGGTGACATAAGCCTGCAGCTTTGCTGGGGTAACAATTCGCTGGTCATCAGTGCCAGCGGCGACCTCAGCAGTCGTTGCAATCTCCGCAATGCCCTTGACTGTTTCGGTTGCATCAGGTTGAGAGAGTCCGTTCTCTCCCATCAGCTCCCACTTCGCGCCCTCCCACACAGCCAGCTGCCCATCACGTGCAGCAAGACCAGCCACGCCAGTCCAGCTGGCATGGATCGTGCCGCTGGGGGATAGGACGTACACCATCCCAACCTTGAGGCCACCAGTTGGTGATGGCACAGGCTGCGTTGGGTTGGCGACCCCCTGGTACTCAAGGGCATTAGGCAGGGTCACCCCCGCCAGGATGTCCCCGTAGTTGACCTTGTATGTTTCCGTCCCACGGTGGACGGCAAACAGGTCCGTGTTCTGAAGAGTGCTCATGATCAGGGCAGCAGGGTCAGCAGTGAAATGTCGAGAGGCATGTAATTAGCCTTCAGACCAGCTGGTGTCACAGCCTTGGTGGCAAGAGGTGAAGCCACGCTGAACGCGGTCTCCGCGCCAGTAGCCAGCTGCACTGCGCCAACAGCAGTCGTAGAGCTGGCACCAATGGCCACCGTCCGACTGTTGCCTGTCCCTGTCACGACGATGGGCGCTGCGCCCGTCACGTTGCTCAGACCACCAGCTGTGGCGGTAGCAAGTGCATCGTTGGTGTTCTTCAGCTGATCAGCTGTCACCACCAAGCCAGCCGTACCAGCAGTAAGCGCAGCAGCATCAGCCAGCTGGACGATGCCCGCTGCAGTGGTGCTGGCAGCATCAACAGTGATCACCGGGGTGGTGCCACCAGTCGCTACATGCACCGGAGCCGTGCCGGTGACGTTGGTGACAGTGCCTGGCTGTGCGCCAGAGGCAATGCCAGCCAACTTCTCTGCCATCGCAGCAGTCATCACACCCGGCGCACCACCAGTGCCACCCGTGGATGGCAGTGCAGGGCTGATGCTCAAGTGCGGTTGAGCAGGGTTGGTGTTGGTAACGCTGATTGGGCTGTCAGCAGTGACCGCCGTGACGGTGCCTGTTGCTGAACCAGCGCCAACCAGATCCCACTTGGCACCATCCCAGATCACCATCTCACCAACGGTGCCGGTGGTGCCGCCAAGGCCAGTCCAACCAGCGTCAATCGTGCCGGCCTTGTTGTTGACATACAGGTCACCCACTGCTGGCGTGATGCCAGGAGGGGCGGTCATGTCCTTGACGCCCTTGTAAGTGAGAGCACCAGTGATGTTGGCTGACAGTGTGCCGTCAGCCGTGACGCTCAGGTTGGTGCCAACCTTGATGCCACCCAACACTGCAGCAGTAGCAGGGTTGAGAGTGACGCCTGTTTGGAAGTAAGTGCGCAGGGTTTGAGTGCTGACCTTGTAAGCGTTGGTGCCCTGCTGGATCACCATCAGGTCGGTGTTTTGAATAGGCATCGGTCTTCAGGGAAGTGTTGAGAGTGGAAGGAGATCGAACCCGTAGGTGACGGTGGATCCAGCAGTAGTCACCGTGATGGGAGCTACACCCGTGTAGGTGAAGCCACCGCCAGGCGGGCCAGCCGGCCCGGTTGAACCAGGCAAGCCCTGCGGTCCCTGGGGAATCACAAAGTCGAAGATCGCTGCAGTTGCTGTGCCGCTATTGGTGACTGCCGCCGGGGTTCCTGGGGCTCCAGTTGTGGTTGATCCAGCAGTGATGGTTCCCGCCAGGCCCGGTGGGCCAGTGCCACTGACGTTCACCCATGCCATTGCATCCGGTGACCACCAGTTGACCTGCAGTTGCAGCGTGTCAACCCATAGCTTCCCCGGCTGACGGATCTCGGTGATTGGTGGATTGGGTGGTCTGGTGTCCGACAGGATTACGTCCAGTCGTTCGCTGATCGCACCCGTGGTAGCGAGGTGCTTGTCATCCGCCACCCAGTCACCAGCCTTCTGGTCCTTGGTGTCCACCGTGTTGGCCAGTTCAGTCGCTGTGCCTTTGTTCGGATCAGCGTTGCGAGCGAGCGTGTTCCAGAACGCCAGGCTCTGGCTAGGGCTGCCACCACCAGGGATGGTGCCCTGCCCCCACTGCAGCAGCATCAACTGATCGTGATGCTCCTGGATCAGGTACAGCCACTGCAGGTCTGATTCGTTCAGGTCGTCCTGAATGATGTAGCTGCCGTCTTTCCACTGGACGATCTGACCGTCTTCAGGGGTGATGCGTCTGACCGTCAGCACTTCAGCTGGTACTGGCACAGCGCCAGGTACTGCAGCCTGCGGGGCAGTGGTGAGCTGCACCTGCGTACCACTGGTCCAGGTGTAGTCCGTCCCATCAACCAGCTCCTTGCTGTTCAGGTAGAGGTGGACATGAGCCCGTGCCAGGAACGGGAAAGGGACAGAGAAGGTCTTTGCCAACCCGTCCCCGGCGTACTGGCGATAGGAGTAGGGGGTGGGGATCGCCATAGGCCGTTACAGGGGCGTAGACATCATTGTGACTGGCTCCTGGTCCATCAGCTACCGCGACATCTCCAGCAAGCGCATCTGACTGCCTTCCAGGCCGCTGCCATCACGACGCAGAGCCTCTCGATCTGCTCTCAACTGCTGGGCTGCTTCGGAGTTACTGGCATCCAACTTGTCCTCCGCCAGGGCGGCGTAGTAGTCCTTGATTGTTTTCAGCAGGGTGGGCCCTGGCTGATTGCGACGCATCTCCTTGGTCATGTCACGCACCTTGGGATTGGTTGTGAACTCAGGGTCTGCGTCCCATCGCTTGTACTGACGGCTTTGCATGGCGTAATCCAGCGCCTCGCGCACGGTTCGACCTTGCACTGCCTGGTCCACCATGTCGGTCATGTCCAACGTCACCCGCCCTGCAGGTACGACCTCGCCGCCGTCTATGACAGTGGTTTGGGCACCGCGCCACACCGCTGCACCACCGTGCTTGGGGTCATCGGAGTACCGCATCGAGGGGGTGACCGTGCCCAGGTAGGAGTTGTATTCCTCCATGGCAGCAGGGGTCATCTGCACCCCATGGCTGTCCTTGCCCAACATCAGCTGCCTGGGTGGGTTGAGCAGACCAAGGCCCTCGAGGCCCTGCTCGACACGGTATTCACCGTTGTTGAACTCCCAGACACCGGGAACACCGATGGGCCATTCACCACGGAAGATCCCATCAGGCCGGCGCAGTGACCGCCCCAGCCAAGTGGTCTCCTTCAGCCGCAAGCCAGCCCAGTGGGCAAGCCCTGGGTTGCTCATGTAGGTCCAGCTGCGCAGGCTGCTCTCCAGCTTCTTCAGCGGGTGATCATCAGGCAGTTGCTCCATCGCGTACCGCTCCTCAGCACTGGACTGAGGCTGTGGTGGCATCAGGTCTTGCCATTGGGAGCCAGTCCCCCATTCCGCCAGGCGCTCGACACCTGATGCAGGGTTCATCTGGCCGTTGGCCATGAAGGCGCCAAAGCGAGCCAGCTTCTCCCAGGCATTGCTGCTGCCATTGGCCAGGGCGTCATAAAGCATCTGCACCTGACGGAAGCCAGGCGTACGCATGATCTGCCCAGCTACCAGCTGCAGTGCTCCTTCAAAAGCAAACTGCTGGTCGAAGTCACTGACACCGCCCTGGTCCACGACATCAGCCATGTCAGCCATCAGGAAGAGGCTGTTCAATACCGGCACCCCACCCATGTTGAAGGGGATGCCAAAGACGCTGTTGGCCACCTTGCCTTCAGCGTTCAACCGTTCAGTCCACTGCTTCCTCGTATTGGGATCCACGGGTCCATTGCCAGTGATCACCCCCTGGGACTTCAGGGCCATAAACATGCCCAGCATGGTGGTAGCAACCACCAGGGAGGACTGGGTTTCAGCCAGTAGCTCAGGGGTCAGCTTGCCCTGGACGAGCTTCCCGCTCACCTGAGCTGTCTTGTAAACGGCTGAGAATGGACTGCCTGCCAGTGACAGATCCCATAGCTGCTGGTTGAAAGGAGAGCGCCAGAAAGAGACCATCACATCTCCAACCTCACTACGCCTCAGGCCAGACACCGCCTGGTCGATTGCACCAGGGATGCCTTCGGTTTGACGCTGCTGCATCCGCAGCGCAATCGATAGGTCCTTGGCCTGGTACTGCTCAATCGTGGTCAGCACCGGGTAGCCCAGCTTCTCCGAGGCAATGAACGCTGCTACCTCGTCATCAGTCAGGCCAGCAACCTCACCATCAGGGCCAACGCCAGGCTCCTCCAGGCCGAACTGCGACCGTGCTGCCTCGATCTGAGTAGGGCTTGGATCAGCCTGGTAGATCTGCTCCCGCAGCTCCGTATCGACTGCATCGGTCCACTGCTTCAGGTTCCCATCAGGGAACTTGGCCGCCTGCTCAAGCATCAGGTCATTGGCCCTGGCAGTCATGAAGACCTTCAGGCCAGCCCGTTGATCCACAGCAGTCATCAGCTGCAGTGCTGACATCACTGGCAGCTTCTTGCCTGTTGCAGCCTCGATCTTGCGGTTGGCCAACACCTTCAAGCTCAGGTGCAGCTTGTCCCTCAACTGGAACAGAAAGCGATCACGACTCAGAGGCTCATCCCACACCTCCTGGGCCATCCGGTACTGGTCCTTGATGGACATCTGCCCACTGTCCTGAAAGGAGTCCACGTTCCCCGCAAAGGGGGTGTCACCGTCCATGAAGTGCTTCTGGAGTGACTCGCCCCAGGTCTGCCTGATCACGTCATTAGCCTTCGTGCCAGCAGCCCAGGCGATACGAGCGCCATCGAGCTGGGCCTTCATGCTTTCGCGGAAGAAGTCCGTCGCCAGCGGGTTGATGTAAGTGGGCTGGCCTGCTGCCTTCTCCAGCAGCTCAGGTTGCCCATCGAAGAACGCCAGCTGCCGTGCCTTCTGCCGTGCCCCATAGAGCTTCCAGGCATTGAGACCCGTCAGGCGCTTGTAACCCTCAGCAGCAAACACCACCTTCTGGCTGACGTAGTTCATCAGCAGCTGGGTCCGTGGGCTGAACAAGATCGAGTCCTTGTATGCAGCTCTTGCATTGCGACGCCAGGTCTTCTCCCAGCCCTTGTCCAACCCATCGTCAGCGGGGTCAATCCCTTCGGTCTTACCCGTGAGAATCAACTGCTCCAGGTCCTCCTTGCCAGCAGCACCCCTATCGGCTGCCTCGATCACTGCCTTGGCAAAGCTGCCTTCCTGCACCAGCTCCTCTGGTGTCATGGCAATCAGCTCCTGGGCCACCTTGTCGGCTTCGGCCTTGGCCTCCGCCCCAGTCGTGCGGAACAGGGAATCTGTTGCCCCTGAGTCCTCGTCGATCAGCCGCTGGTAGTTCTGCAGCAGCTGGCCAGAACGCCGTGATGCAATCCGCGCCGAACGGTGGGAATAGATCGCGGTGTAGTAATCCTTCATGAAAGCGACCTTGGCCTCCCGGGTAGGGGCCACACCCGTCTCGGCGATCTGATCGCGCAGTGCCTCAACCTTCTTGATCACGTTGTTGCGGGTGATTATCTCCAGCGTTCGCAGCCGGTTCTGGTTGTCCAGCACCCCCAGGAAGGGCGCCACATTGCGAGACACCATCTGCGCCAGGCGGTCCTCATTGATCGCCACCCCAGCCTCACCAAACGCTGCTGCAAGCCGCGCCTTGAATGTCTCAGGGTCCTGCTGAGCAATCACCCGGCTGAAGTCGCTTGGGTTGGCCTTCTCCCAGTCACCCGTGAACCGGAACAGCAGTGCCCCCAGGTCGGCGGCACTGTCCAGGCCCATCCGATCCACCAGCTGGGCAAAGTTCTCAAACTGCCCTTCGGCACCATTGGGCTTGACCCGACCCTCAGCTGCAATCTCGGCAAGGGCCCTGGTGGCCAGGGGGTCTTGGCTGACCTGTTTCCAGATCTCATCGAAGCTGGCCTCGTAGTTCTGGCCGTCCTTCCCGCGAAAGACGAACCGGCCAACAGGATCTGGCTCCTCCACATCAGCACTGAGTTGTGCTGATGCTTCATTCAGTCCTTGCTTCTTGCCCTCCAGGGCCTGGATCTGTTGAAAGATGTCGTCGCAATTAGGCATGATCAGCAACCTCCGGCCATGGCTTGAGCTTTGAGAGCATTGATCTGAATGTCAATGCTGACAGTCGCCTGAGAGATCTCAGCAACTGCTACGCGGTTGTCCGATGTCCATCGCATTAACGTCTCATACCGCTTCACCTGATCCGACGTGACCTGATCAACCGCAAAGTCCAATGCTCTGCTCTTGGCCAGCTCACCGCTGTAAGCCTTCTCAAACAGGTCCTCGACGCTGGTGAACCCACGACCCCGCACAGCGTTGTTCAGCCGCTCCAGGTACTCCATCACGCGGTCAAACGCCTGGAAGATCCTGACCGCTGCCTCCCCTCGTAGTGTCCCGCCCCAACTTTCACCGTTCTTGCGGGGAAGCCCTTCATCCAAAGCGTCCACTACCTCCATCCGAATCTGATCGGGAATCACGTTCATGCCCTTGGCCTTGGCTGCGGCGTACACCTGGAAGGCGTAAGCCTGTTTCTCGATGGTTGCCTTTCCCCTGGAATTACGCATGGCCGCCAGGTCATCAACGCGAATCTTGCCAAATACTGAATCAAAAACTTCCATCTCCTTTTGAGACATCAACGCAAATTGCAATCGATGGAAGGATTCGTGATAGGTGTGTTCCATCACACTGGCCGGAGCTGCCTTCATCAAGCCTCGCACCTTAATAGCGTCATTAAACGGCTCATAAAATCCAGCCTGGTAAGACAACTTGACACCATCGCCGCCATGCTCTCGCGGGGTGATGTGTTGCTTGTAGACATCCTCAAAGCTCAGGTCAGCAATGTCACCTCCAGTGATTCTTTCAATCGCTTCCCTGGATGCGTCCTGTAGCCGTTGCCTGGCCTGAGCCGCACCATTGCCCAGGATCGTCAGCGGTGGGCCGTCCATCCCCTGGAACATGCCCTCATCAGCGATGTCTGAGAGTTGATCCAGCTGCAGCTCTGCTGGCGACTGTGGTGCTCTGGCCGATCCGGTCTGCTCCTTGGCCTTGGCCTTCAGGGCTTCATTCACCGCCTGGCCGTGCTTGCGCACTTCAGCGATGTCGTAACCCGCCTCCTCGAGCGCAGCAATCAACCTGTCTTCGCCCTTGGACTTCTTGGCTGCGTTCCGCAGCATGTAGGCCGCACGGTCGTAGTCACTGCCGAACTGAACAGTGGCCATCCCATAGCGAGGGTTTGATTTGGCAAGGTCAGCGGGGAAGGTGAAAGCAGGCTGGACAGGCCCTGGGGCAGCAGCTGGCTGGTCGTCCTTCCATGTATCCAGCATCCCGTTGGCCTTCTTCTCCTCCAGCGTCATCCGGTCCCAACCCATCTGGGCACGGGCGGCTTCCATCTCCACCTGTTGCCTGA
The DNA here is from genome assembly GCA_963776055.1 of uncultured Planctomycetaceae bacterium. Lineage (GTDB taxonomy): Bacteria > Planctomycetota > Planctomycetia > Pirellulales > Pirellulaceae > CAVZLD01. Next base: position 15,316 of record CAVZLD010000006.1, read on the forward strand.
TGGCGTCTTCAGCGCCGTAGTGCTCGGCCAGGCGGATCTCGTCCTCAAGCGTTGCCTGGACACTGGTCAGATCCCTAGGCCCTTCAGGCACCTCAGGCAGGGGGGTCTCGCTAGGGCGCACCTCACCATTGGCGATGGCCTTCTGGATGACAGCTTTCTTCAGCTCCTCCCGCTGGGCAGGGAGTAGGCCCTGCTGGTCGTACCAGGCCAAATACTTCTCCGCAGCTTGGTGTTCCTCCAGCTCCTTCAGCTGCTTGGGTGTGCCCTTCCCCTTGGTCATCAGCTGCGGGTGCTGGCTTTCGTCAGCCCCGTACTTGGCTAAAAATTCCTCCTCGCTCAACTCTTTGCCTGAGTTGGCACCAGGCATTTCATCCAGGTACTCGCTCACCTGGGACTGGTTAGCCGTCCACTCAGCCTCGTAGTCCAGGCGGTTCTTCAGCTTGGTCCCGCTAAGCAGCTGCCCCCGTGCGTACTCAGCCCTGGCCAGACGCTTCTCTGGGGGCTCCGCTGCCCACCGCTCCTCCAGTGTTCCCGCACTTGGGACACTCGCTTCAGGCTTTACAGGTGGTGCCTGCTCAGCTGCTTTCTCCAGGTGCTGCAGGATGCGCTTGGCGATCACAGCAGGCTTGCCCCCGGCTGCAATGTCAGCTGCCCCCTGGTTGAGCAGCTCGCTGATTGGTGTGCCGCCTAGGTACTTGTCCCTGTCGAACTCATCCAGCACCCCTCGGGCCACGTCAGCAGCGGTGAGCACCTGTTCCTGGTTGACCTGGGTGCCGCCCTTCTCAGACAGCTTCTGCGCTGCCTTGTTCTTGCCAACCTTCCCGAACAGGTTCTTGTTGCTGATCAACTCAGCCCGGACCTTGGCCGATAGCTCAGCCTTTTCCAGCACACTCGAATCCTTCAGCCATTCATCCATGCCAGGGAGACCGCCCTGGTCGGCATCAGCCACCTTCGGCGCTGAGGATGCCATCTGCACCAGTTCAGCGAAGCCACGCTCGCTGACATCCTTTTGAGAGCCCAGGCCATGCGACACGAATCATGTCTGCTGGGTCAAGGCCACTGCCACCTAGGGCCAAGGCACGACCCATCGGCAGCGCACCATCGACTGCCTGCTGGAACAAATCGCCAGGCAGCTTGCTCAATGCCAGGCCCTGGGCCCCCATCCCTGATTGCAGTGGGATGCCAGCTGCTTCAAGGCCAGCTGGGTCTTGGATGCCCAGCTCACGAATCACCTTGGCTGCATCAAATGCAGTGCCACCACCGGAGGAGATGTTGCTGATTGCCCCCTGGGCCCGGGCCTGCTCAGCTGTTTGCGCCAGCAGCCGCTCACCACGAATGGTTGGGACACCAAGCTCCTTGGCCTTGCCCAGACGGTTGTGGCCATTCACCACATAGGTCTGGCCATCAGCAGGGTCATCCCATACCTGAATTGAACCCTCGGCATCAGTGTTCCAACGGTCCACCCCCTCGAGTGAGTTGCCCTTCTGTTGGCCCTGGGCGTTCACGTTGTCCTTGAACTGGAAACGAGGTGGATCAACGGCAATCGAGTTGACATCAAACAGATCTGCACCGCTCTGCAGGCGGTTGGGCAGCACTGTGATTCCTTCCTCTCGAACGGCCTTCAACCCATCGATGACATCGGTGCGGGTCAGCTCCTCGAAGTTGCGACCTGTCATCAGATGGATGCGGTCAAACAGCTGCGGGTTATTCGCAGGAGATGCCAGCGAGATCAGCGTGTTGTGTGGTAGCTGCTGCCACTGGGTCTCGTAGTCCACCACTGGGTTGGCCAGGTTCTGGGTTGGCGCTGACACCCGCTCCAGCCCCAGGCCCTCCTCCACCTGAAACGTGGCCTGCTGGTCTTGCAGTTGACGCTCAATCTCAGGAAGGGCTGGGCCTTCCCCTGACGCTGCAGCTACCAGATGCTGATCATCAAGACGGTCCAGGGCCTGAACAGGTAGATCAACCTCCGGCAGGCTTGCGTCATAGACAGGTGCTTCGACATCAACATCGGCATCGTCTGGCCCTAGAAGCTGGTTCTCAGCCTCCTTCAAGTTGGTGGGGGCTACTGGCTCAGGCGCTGGAGCCGCTTCAGGTGCTCAGCGGTTGTAGGTGCTGCCGCAGGCTCAGTGCTGCTGTGGTCGCCGCAGCAGGTGCTGCAGCGGTGCCCCGCATCGTCAAGGATTGTTTGTGCCCGCTGCGTCGCCTGCTGCTGCGCTGGCTCTGTAAAGGCGAAGTCAAAGTCCCCATCCGCTTCGGTCTGGAAACCGTTGTCAACCGTCCAGTTGCGGGCCTTGGCAGCGTCTCCCACGTCACGGGCAGCCTTGGCCTGGCGACCAATCGCTCCCAGCCCTTCGCCAGCACCCAGGAACATCCCAGCCGCTGCAATCTCAGCAAACGCATTGGGCAGTAACGACTTGACCGTGGCAGACAACGGGTCATCCGTTGGTTGCACAGCCAGGGGAGCGTTCTCCCCAAAGGCGTTGGCGAGGTTCCCTTTGGTGTTGTCCACCAGGGGCGTGGCAACAAATGATTCAGTGCCGACACCTGCGGTCCAACGCAATGCCCGTTGGGCCCAGGGCGCGGCATTGGCCATTGCCCCACCAGTGAAAGCAGTTGCCTTCACCAGACCACCGGCAGCCAGACCACCAATGGCACCAGCCGTGAACTCCTGACCCATGTCCTGCCAGAACAGGTCCTCGGGGTTGCGTTGCTCAGGCTGCGGCATCTGCAGCGCAGATGTCAGAGCACGTTGGGCGCCAGTGACCACACGGCCCGCTGGGGTTGAACCCGGGTCGGCAGGCTTGTTGCCATTGCCGACCCGCTGTACCGCGTTGATTGCCAGATTGGCCACGTTGGCAGGAACCTTGGCGGCACCCAGGACCACATCTCGTTGAGTCGGAAGGGAGGTGGTGAAATTGCCATCAGGCCCCATCCACCCACGCACACCCGGCAACCCGCGTACACGGGTGTAGCCCTTGTTGATTCGTGCCTGCTGCTTCTGCCGATACTTGATCTCATTGGCAATGCCAGCAGGCGTTGCGTACCACCACCAGGGCCTGGCTGCAGCTGCTTGAGACTTGGGCTTGCTAGCAGTGGGCTTGGGTTTGGCAACTGGCTTGGCAACGGGTGTCGCCTCGTTTGCAGTCAAGCCACGACGGCGTTCAGCCATTGCCAGTCAATCCATTTCTTCACCCCATTCCAACGCATCACGCGGGAGTTGTCCGGGGGTGTATTAGTTGCCGAGTCCCAGCTTTCGCATTGCTGCCCGCCTATGCGCCTCTAGCTGCTTCAAGGTCCGAGCAGACCTAGCCACTGTTCCATTGCCATCAGCGGTGTAACCAGCTCGCGGGTTGCCGCCGTTCACCGTGGCGTAGAGGTCAGCCAATCCCATCCCTGGCTTGGCGCCCCGCGCCCTCAGATACTTCTCAATGCCACGCATTTCCTGCTCCCAGTTGCCAGTGCCTAGCCCATAGTCCCTTCGCTCGTTGGGCCCGGCTTGAATCAGGCCAATGCGACCAGATGCCGCACCACGACCTGGCTCTGATGGGTTGAGGGTGCCACCTGTCTCAAAGCTGGCAATCGCAGCAATGTCAGAAGGGTCCCAGCCATTGCGCTGAGCCATTGCAATCAAGGACTGGCCACGACTGTCAGATGACCGCCAGGTGCCTCCTCCGCTACCCGTAAAAGGGCGCCCACCACCACCACCTCCCAGGGTGGCGGCGGAAGCAGGGGCTGTACCCGTCAGGGTGTTCAACCCAAACGTGATCATGCTTGCCATGGTTGGCATGGTTGGCATCAGCGCGGCATGGGTCTGGGATGCCCGCTCAGTACGGGCTGAAGCCTGTTGCTGCTGCTTCAGCCTGTTCATATCAGCAGGTCTCCACTCCGGCTTGTAGTTGGGATAGAACTCCAGCTGCTTCATCAGGAACTCATAGGCGTTGGGTGCCCCTGCATCGCGCCAGGCCCGCTCGAACTTCATTGGCAGCCTCTTGCCGTCAATCCCATCAAAGATCACGTCACGCAGCGAGTTAAGCGGCATCACCGGCTGGGTCCGGTACTGCCTCAACACCACCTTCCGGTTGGGGATGTCGTCCAGCTCCTGGGTGGAAAAGGTGGAGATTGGCTTGGCCCCTGCTGCTGGCTTGGGCTTGCCATCAGGGCCTAGCGGCACCGGCTTGATCGTCAAGCGTGGGTCCACTGAAGGACTGTCGGGATATGCCTGGCTCCCAGGGAACAGGTACTGCAACGCATCCTTGTCGGTCTTGCCGTACTCATCCACCGCCTGCTGGGTGACACCTCGCACCTCGCTGTCATTCAGCTTCCGGCCCAGCTGGGCTTCCTTCTCTCGAATCCGGCTGTTCACATGCCCCGTCAACGCAAACCGCTGGCGACGCTCTGACTCCTCCCGATCTGCCTTGCGCCTGTCGATCCCACCGGGCACCGCAGCTGGGTAGTTCCGCAGCAGGCGGGCATTGATGTTGTCATTGATCACCTTGTCTCGAGCAGACGTGTAGCCGCTGAAGTCCTTGACCTCCTTCTCCTTCTGCTCGATCTGATTGAACGCAGCTGCCTGGAACCGATTGGCACGTTCTGGATCGAGCGGCTGCCATCCCTGCAGCAATGCGCGTCACCTGGGCCCGCTCTGCTGCAGCGTTGAACTGGGTGCCGAACTTCTGCTCCAGTGCCCCCAGGTAGTCTCGCTCGAATGCTGGATCAACCCGCGAGGAAACCAGGCTGCTATTCAGCTTGTTCAACTTGTCCCATTTTTCCATGATTTCAACGGTTTCGACCGACGTAAGCGGCCTGCCAAGCCTTTGCTGTTCAGCCGTCTGCAAATCGCTGCAAGGTATTGACGGCCAGCCTGCTCTCGGTCCATCCCTGGGGGGAGACCCTGAGTGGCCGTGAACATTTCCGCCCCAACTCTTTTGGCCACGTCTTCGGCCCTGGCGTTTCTGCTGTTGAAGCCAGCCTGCTCGTACTTGATCTGGCTATCAATCGTCTCCTTGCTATACAGCTGCCGCCAGGTCAAATAGACCGGCCTGCCATCAGCTCCCATGACCTGCTTGCCATCAGGCCCGCGCAATGGCTCCCCTGACCTGATTACGCCTATGGCATTAAGCAAGTCTCTGTCATCAGTAAAGTCGGCCTCTGCGGAAAGGATCTCGTAAGCCTCCTTCGACCACTTGGTTGCCATGCCACCAGGGCCGGCCTTGCTCAGGAAATCCCTGGCCATGTAGTTCAACTTCAGCCCAAGGGCTGAGTTATACAGCTCAGGAGGAGTAGTTGACCTGTTGTAAGTGTTGCCCTGGTACTCAAATGTGCCTGACTGCAGTTGCAGGAAAAGAGTGTTCTTCAGCAGCTGCGCCAACTGCTTTGGCTTCATCTCGTCGAAATACTTTTGCCGATCTTCGATCAGCTTGTTGGCCGACCTTCTCGGATGCCTTTTCAATCGCAGGTGCCGTGTACTTCTGGAAGCCAGGGCTGTTCTCATTGACACCCCAGCCTTCAGTGACCTGAGAGATCAACCCAGCTCGCAGTGACTGGAGCTTGGCAAAGCCTTGGTCAGGGGCCTCGTAGTCCTCAGGCGACATCTGGCCTTCAATGCCAGCCATCTTCCACGCGATCTCCTGCCCTGCAATTCGGCTGCGGGCCCGTTCAGCACCCATCTGTCGATATGGGTTGGCAAGCCACATGCCCATGCCGGCCTGCTTGTCCTTGGCGTAGATCGACCTGGACGCTGAGGCGTAATTGGTTTCGCCTACCTCGGTCTGCTGGTCCACCTGGACCTGGGCCTTGCGATAGGCCGCCATGAACTCAGCTTCACCCTGCCCTGCCTGCCATGAGGCGTACTGCAAGCCAGCTGTCTGAGCTGTGCTGACAAGGGCTTTGCTGAATGGAGCCAAAGCCTCGGCCAGCTGAGCAGCTTGGTTGAAGCCCTGGACGTTGGGCTTGCTGCCAGTGCCGATGAGATCCATCCCGCGAACCCCAGGCAGCTCTGACAAGCGGCCAGGCTCTGCCACCTGATAGTTGGTTGGCTGGATAAACGCATCAACTGGCTTGGCAGCTGGGTTGAGTTGACCTTTTTGAAGCTCTGTTTCAGATGCCATTTCAGCCACCCTCCTATTGCTGCTTTGGTGCTGTTGTAGGCGTTCACCCCACCCAGCACCGCTGTACCGATATTGAGCATGGCGGCGCCACTGCTTGGCTTGGCGCCAACCATTGAAGGTGCCGGAGGCAGCATCATCGATGGCAGCGGCGGGAATGGTGCTACTGGATCCATGTACGGAGACGGCTCGTAAAACTGCTGGCTGTTGTATTGGTTCAAGATAAGTGGTCACTGCTGACAGCTGATCACGCCTGTACTGCCGCGCCTGAAACTGTTGATTGATGGATTGCAGTGTGTTGAAATCACCCACCTGGCGGGCAAAGTTGGCCACATATCGATCCATTGTTGCGCCCTCCTGGGCTGATGCTTGATAAGCGGCAGAAGCCTGTAGTCCCCGGTACTGGTATTGCTGCATGGCTACAGCCTCCTGCATCCCCCGCTCCTGCATCTGCTGCTGAATTGCTTCAGATGAGATTACAAATTGAGTGCCGGCACCAGTCCTTGCCTCAATGACACGTTGAGCCTGGGCTAGCTCTTTGGAGAACTCGTAATTGCGTAATTGATTGGTATAGGCAAGTTGCTGATTGTGGTTGACAGTATCTCGCCAGTAGCCATATTGATTGTTGAGATTACTGGTTTTGTAGTTAAGACCAGCTTGCCATTTGTTGAATTGCGCCGTGGCATTGGAGAACGCTACGTCATTGAGGTATTGCTGCTTCTGGGCTTTGGCCTGGGCAAGGCCCTGAAAGATGCCAAGGCCGCCAGACAGAATCCCTACGCCAGCTGAGATGGGATCGATGGTCATCAGACCTCCCTCCAGAAACGACAGAACAGGGCACCACTCAACCCAATGGGCCGTGGCGCTTCAACTTGAAACCCCAGATGCTTGAGCCAGCGGATGGACCGCTTGTTCTTTGCGTACACGTCATTGCCGATTGGTCCACCCACTCTCTCAAGACAATGCTTCACCCATTCTCGCCCTTCTATGCACAGCTGCAGGCGTCGCATCCTGGTGGCGGTCAGACCTTCTGTCCCCAATAGCCAGATCCGATCACCGCAGACCCCCGTCAGACCCACTGGCTCGCCGTCACTGGTCTCGATGCAACGGCAGATGTCGCTGCCGGCCCAGCTGTCCAGAACCGCCTCAGGCCCTGTGATGCGGTGGCTCAGCCATACCTCCGTCTCATCCTCAGACCGGACGTGGTTGGCGAAGTATACGCCCGCTCCTCGGTTGGATCAGCCCAGCGCATCAGCCTCTCCCCAACTTGCTGGATGCCAGGCCCAACCCACTCACAAGTGCTGAACTTGCAGGGGTGGGGTGTCGGGTTGTGAATCTCGACGATGCACGCTCCCCCTTGCTCATGATCGGGATGTTGAACACCCCCTCGAAGTACCGCTGCAGTATCGGGATCCAGCGTCATTGGGCTGACCGATCACAGCATTCGCACTGCAGCTATCGTGCCGTCAAAGACGTACTGGGTCTCGCTCGATGCTCAGGCATCACCATGACCTTGAAGTAGCCAGTTTCGTGATACCGGAGCTTGGCTTGCCGCACCTGAGTCCTGGTGGTGTTGGATGCAGCCTTGCCGCCACCGATCTCAGACATCGCCTTGAACCGGCTGAAGCGATAGCGGAAGTCGTAGACCTCGCCGGCAACACGTCAGCCGTGGACCAGTCGCCCCTGGCCTTGATCGTGGTGCCGCTATCCGCTTCACCCAGCAACACCGCTCCGGCCTTGGCCCCTGGCGCATTGCTGTAGCTGGACCACAGCTGGGTCTTGGCGCGGATCGTGATACGGCAGCGTCCAGGTGGTGTTGCTTCAGCCCAGGGTCATAGACACCCTTGGCCATCCGCATCGAGACTGGCGTGCCGGTGGTGGTGCTCACCATCCGGTCCAACAGCAGCGGGTAGGAGCCTCCAGCGGTCTCGCTCATTCGGTCCATCACTGGGATGGATTCCAGGTACACCTCAGTCGCCGTACCGCATCAGGCAGTACAGGGTCTCCCTCACGCACAGGACTTGCAGCACCTCGTCGGCACCGTTGAATGTCCAGTGGCTCCAGCTGGCCTGGGCTCGCTCTGCGCCCTGCCCCGTATTGCGGAAGAAATACTTGTAGACATAGATCCGGTTCTCGATGTCCCGAGCGGCTGCTGATCAGGAACAGCCCATTGCTGGTGTCGTTCACCGTCATCTTGAAGACACCAGACGGGACGTAGCTAGACACATACCCCGTCAGGTCCTGGGCATCAGCAGTCAGGGCAGTACCTGCACCACGAACACTGAACTCCCGAAACTGCGACCACTGGCCATTGGACTGGCAGAAGACGATCCCGCCACCAGCCTGCTGGGGCCTCACCAGCACATCAGTCTCGAACTGGGTCAGCACCGTGATCTGCGCTGTCCTTGGCGTCAGCACCGTCTCAGCTGCGTTGAACCGGAACTGGTACTGAGCACTGAACAGGATCAGCTCGTCCTGGTACGGCACCGCATACCGCAGCACTGACACCCGGTTGTTGCTGGCCACCACGTCGATGGGATCGGTGTCCAACACCGTGGTGACCGTCTCAGGGAAGAACTCAAAGAACTCCCTGGTCCGGCTCAGGATCACGTTCTCATCAGCCAGGAACCCCAGCCGGTTCTTGAAGATGAACACGTCATTGATCGGATAGCCAATGAAGCTGGGGTCTGGCGCGGTGTTGTAGTCACCCGTTGTCCGCTGCCCCCACTTGGGGATCTCAACACCGCCCTGGGTGCTGCCATCTGCTGGCCCGAAGTAGAAGGTGCCATTGGGCAGACGGCACCAACAGGTGGGGCATGGTTGCCGACATCGACCTTGTACTCAACGCCAGGGCTGACGGTCTCAGACCACGTGCCCTCCCCGAACGTCCCACTCTTGGGCTTGAACTCGACGTAGTAGCCGTCAAACTTGTTGCCTGGATCTCCAACGATCTCCACCTGATACCCAGCCGGGGCAATGGTGGGCAGCTCAGTGAAAGCCTGCACCTGGCCAAGGATGGCTGTGATGTCGGCATTGGCCCTGGCATCACTGGCTGCCACCGTGATCGGCGCTGCTGACTGCAGCCACAGCATTGAACCAGAGCGGGTGATGGTCACCCCGGTCACGGAGCTCAGGCCAGTCTTGATCTGCTCAGCAATCTCAGCACTGCTGATCCGGTTCTCCGTCACCGTGGTCCCGCTGCTCACCACAGGGGCCACAGCAGTGGTCACCTCGACCTGCCTGCCGTTGACGTTGACCGTGTACTTCTGGCCATAGTTCGCAGCCTTCACCCACACCAGCGCCTCATGGGCCAGGGGCCTGGCGGTGACGGGTGCCACTGCCGCATCCATTGCGGTCGCAGTGTTGGTGTTCAGGATGAAGGTGTAGTCAGCAATGGTCTGTGCCCTGATCTGCTGCCGGGCATCCGTCACGTTGGCCAAGTACCCATATCCGCCAGGTGCGTTAACCGTTTTCTCATTGCCTGACAGGTCAAACACCCGGATCACGGTTTTGGTGATGACCGCCAGGTACTCCTCCGTGCTGTCCCGCAGGATGCTGTGGACGAACGCATCACCGAACGGTGTGGTGCTGACCCGTGCCAGGCAGTTGCTGGCATCACGCTTGCGCAGGCCCTCAGAGATGGAGGACATGCCATTGACTTGGATCTCGCCCTGGCTGGGATCCCGCTGGGCATCAGGTTGCTGCGAGACCCCTTGGATCAGGTTGGGGATGACAACTGAAGAAAGCGCCATCAGAGACGAAGCCCCCCGCCCAGGCGGCGAGTGACCAGGCCCATGCCCGGGGTGTAGGTCGGGAAGGGGCTCAGGCCATAGCCGTCAGTCAGCAGGTTGTAGCCGTTGGTGTTGTGCTCCATCGACTCCAGCGCCGCCCTGGCGCTTCGCTCGTCCATCGCCGTGTATTTGAACAGCGAGTCATTGGTCAGCACCCGATCCGAGAACACCCGTGCCGCCTTGATCGTCACCCATCGGTTGAAGACCTCTGGCACCTCGTCCCACGGCAGCAGCCACACCACATCGGCTAGGACCTCGGTGATGGTGTCGTCGTACTTGGTGGTCCGCTCCCAGGTGTCGTAGACCTTCTGGCCACGCAGCACAAAGCGCCTGGCCGTGGCATACGGATCAGGGAAGAAGCTCACCACGTTGGCCGGAACCACGATCTCCTTGCTGGCTACGTCCTTCTCAAACGGGTACTGCTTCTCGCTGTTCCAGCTCCAGCCCTCGGTCTGGCCTTCCTTGTGGATCTCGAGGAGCGTGCGCTCAGCAATGCGGGCGTCCCCGATCTGCTCGTTGTCCAGCGTGTCTACTGGCTGCTCGCCAATGTTCTCGAGCAAGACGTTGACCGCCTCCAGCAGCGTGGTCCTGCCGGGCGTCCTCCCTTGATTCGACAGGCCCATGGACTGCTACGACCGGTGTAGCCCAATGGTAGAGCGCATCAAAAAAGGGGCCAGGCTGTGGCCTGACCCCCAGTGTGTAATCACCGAGCCTTCACCGTCTGAAGTCTACGCGGTGACGATTGCACAGGCAGATTCAGCCCGCAGGATGCCCATGCCAAGTGCTTGGCGAGCAACCATCAGATCGGACTGATACTGAACGCCGAAACTCGGGGCCAGTCATCTGCAGGGAAGGGCTGAGCAGAGTCAGCACACCTACAGCCTCCCGGTTGAAGATCAAGCCGTGGCACTTGGACAGGTCCTGGGCGTAGTCAGGGTTCACGTCGCCAGCCACGTGGTGTAGGCGGGCTGCTGCACGTGGTTGCTGGAGTAGATGGGGATGCCAGCTACGCGAGCAGTCGTGCCCTGAGCGATCGTGCCGTTGCCACCGCCACCGTTGAAGTCGGTGTTGATCGCACGGCTTGACGCGGTGATGGCGTAGTAATCGCTGACGGGGTGAAGATCGCATACATGCCGTCAATGCTCACGTCCTTCTTCTCCAACGCAATGCGGGCGTCGAAGATGGCGTCCACCAGGGCGTCACCCTTGGCCTGACGGGTGGCACCAGCAGCGGTATAGCCGGTGCCGAGAGTGATCATCTTGCCAACCCGGCCAGTGTTGTCGGCAGGGCCCTTGGGCTTGGCAGAGCCGTCCTTGTTCAGAGGCTCCACAGCGGTGTTGGCAGCGGCATAGATCATGCGAGCCACGCGCTTGTCGTACTCGTAAGCCAGGGCCCGGCCCAGCTCAGTGGTGTAGATCTGCCGAACGTCGAAGTAGGTCATCAGCTCGTCCATCTGATAGATCGCTGCATCAGCAATCATCAGAGCATCAAGCGTGATGACCCGCTCATTCAGGTCGGAAGGATCGTTGCCTTCACCCAAGATTGGGGTGCCTGGTTTGTGATACCTTGCCGCCATTTTCCCGGTGATTGGGAAAGCAACGCTTTTGCCGCCACGGATGTTCCGCTCACGGGTTTTGCCCTTGAACAGGCAGGCGGTCATGAAGGCATCAAGCACCTCGGCAGAGCCGAGCTTGAGCAACAGGGCGCGATCTTTGTCTACACCAGCAGCACCAGGGCCCCAAGTAGCGGCATCGCCCTTAATTTGACCAAGCCGATTCAGAGCCACATCAGGAGGAGTAGCCATTGATTTGGAAGTAATGGAAAGCTCGTTCATGTCGTCGGTCAGTGGTCCTCGAAACGTCAGCGAATCATCGCGGACCACGGCAAGCTGCGGCCACAATCTGAGCCTCGGTCTCGACAGTTGTCCATGGCCGTGCAAACGATGCCAGGGCAACTCCCCATGGAACGTCGTATTCTGCGTCTTGTCGGGACCGGGAGATGATCGTTTGTAAGTGAGCCTGATATTCTTCGCTGGATGTACCAGTCCAGGCGTCGGTTTCACCTTGGTGCCACAAAACGGCACGAGCCCCGTTGGGTCCGAGCATCTCCAGTGCTTTCTGCAGGCGATCATCAGGGCGCAGTGTGGGACCCGGCCGTCCAGGAGCCGTTCTTCCCACCGCCGTTCCTCCCCAACCCACGGACACTAGGCCAATCGGCACCTGGAGCCTTTCCACCAACAGATCACCGAGAGCGGGCCAAGGAGAACCGTGAGGGTTAGGTTTTTCGCCCAAGGCTGTGGGTCCGCCGCAGGCTGCCAGACAGTCTGGGTCGCTCATTGCGACCACACGATCGCTGCTGGGTGATAATCGAGGAGAACCGAAATTGGCAGAATTCGATTGTCCGGCGGTCACAAGAACTTCGCCCACACCGACGCCTTCGATTTGGTCCTCTCGCGACTCGCCATTGGCCAGCCTGCAGCACACGGGTTTCGAGTCGGTACCAACCGCCCGCCGGTATGTCCAAGACGCCTTGAAATGAACTTCCGTGAACGTGAATCAGTTGCCCGGATGCTGGGTCTTCATGCCGGAGTAGCCATCGATCACGACGGCACGAGCCTCCAAGCTCTCTACACCGCTGGATACGTCTGCATTGATTGGGACACGACCCGTGTTGTCTTCGTCACGCTGAAAAACTCGCCAATCGCGAGGACTCGTACATCACCGTCGGTTGATCAATCTTGAAGGCAGGGCCGAAATAGGCCAGCCGACGGTAGGACGACTCGGGAAACGCGAAAGTATCGCCCGTCACGTATCGCCCCCGAATCCAGTCGACCGTGGAAACCGTATCAATCAGGCCAAGATAGGCGTACGGTTCCTGCTCGGCAAACATCTCGAGTGCCAACGACGTAGTTGCCAGGCTGAAGCGTGGTCGGTTCAATCGCACGGTAGAATGCATCAAATTCGGCCGTGCTGTTCAGGTCAATCGTGGACGCCACGATCAGCTCTTGCGAATCCGCCTGCCAGATGCCGACGCGAGGACTCGTCAGATCATCTAATTTGCCATTCTGGTTTGCGTCGAACTTACCGAGCTCCCGTAATGGTGATCGGTTGATTCACCTGCAGTTCGAAGCCGACAACGCGATTGCGATCCACGACTCTTCCTGCATCAATCACGAGAAACTGCTGGGATCCCTCCACTGGAATTTGAGCCGAACATGGCAACCGTTGCCGCAGCAATCAGCATTAGTCGCGGAACTCGCATGTTGTTGACTCCTATCTTGCATCGCATTCAAATGCCGCGAGCCGGGAGGTCCATGGTTTCCGCCGAAGTCCCTATTTCAAGGCCGCGAAGAACAACCTGCACCCCCGGCCCTGGCTCAATCCCCTCCGTCCCCAGAATCACCTCGCCCGTGTTCCTGCGGTAGATGTCGGCGCGAGCCAAGGGCCCACCAGAATGGCGGATCGCGCAACCAGAGTCAAACGACCGCGGGTAACCATGGCGGGTTCCTCTGGCGGTGAGGGGAGACAGGTCCGGCGTCCATTGTCGTCCCGCAGTATGGCTGAGGCACCTCAGCTGCCAACACGGGCAATGACGACAGGTTGATCTCTCTACCCCGTGCTTCGTCAGAGGTTCCTTCCTCGGAGCGCAGATCTCCCCCAGATTGACGTCCGGCAGCGTAGTTGAGAAGCCCGCCTTCATGCCACCCGGTAGACGCAGTCAGGGCACTCCTGACTGTGCGTCATCAATGGGTGGTTTTGCGGCGCAGATCGTAGATCAGAAGGCCTTCCCACGGGTCCCTGGAACCACCCTTCGGACCGTCCGACTCAGCTTGTCGCCAAGGAAACCGATTCTCAGCTAACGCTGCCCAACGAATCGCATTGGCATTCAAGTTACCTTCGGGGCACTATGAAACGGTAATTGGCGATCCGCAGCATCAGAAAAGTGAAGCAAGGTGAGGCGAAGACGCAGACTACGGTCGGCAGTGCATACAGTGCGAGTACGAGCGACGCATCGAGGATACTATCGACTCCTCCGGAGAGGACAATGACCAGAGTCCACCCACAAACGCTGACCAGAAGGGCACTCAGGATGAGCCCTGTGGCCTTCATGAAGACCCTGGAATTGTCCCGCAGTAGGATGGTCTTGGCGAGGACACAGGCGAACGCGGAACAGACCGCAGTGGGTAGCGTTACGTAGAGTACTACACGCACCATCTCAGGGCTCAGCAAGTCCTCCCTGCCCGTGACCAGTAACCGAACGGGTGCCAGATAGAGCGCAGCAACAAACGTGTAGAGCAACAGGTGCCAGATTTGCAGCCTTGGGAACTCGTTCCCTCCTTTCGGTGGAACCACCCTCCAACCGAGCGCCCAGACGGCAGTCTTGGCGACGAGCCACGTGCTACCAAGGCAGAACGGCACGTACACGCAGATGGTTGTCAGCATGTCACCTGCGTCACCTAGGTCAGCAAGCTCGCTATTGCGATAATCGCGCTTGTGCCGACGACTGTAATCGATAGGAGACTGCGCAGCAGCTTTGTATGAACTGGCCGCGTTGATAGGACGTGACACACGGCAAGCGTTCCGATCGCTCCTGCCATCGCTGGCATTCCGAACTGGACGCCGATTGGGTTGCTGAAGAGGCCGAAGGTCACAAAGGCATGGACACCGATGCAGATCCAGTAGCAGCCCGTTGTGCTGAGTATTGGAGCTGCAACCTCCGCGGTACTCGCCGCAAGCTGCCGCTCCAAACGCTCGACGCGTTCTGCAAGTTCCGCACAACCTCGCAGGCATCCCTGAGCGGATCCCGTTCCGACGGAGGCACGTCGATGTGACTTCGATCCGCTCGCTCTGTTGCCTCAAATGCCATCCTTGCGTCCTTTGTTCGGAATGGAGCAGATCGCAACTAGCACAGCATTCTGCGGAAATCTTGGACAATAATCCAGTACGATCGACCGCCGTGTGCCAAGACACGTTCGATTCTCGGAGCGCAGAACTCGCCTCGATTGAGCTCCGTCCAACGCGGCCAGGAATCGACCATTGAGATGCCCCGACAGAGGTATCACGGCTACTCGGCCGTGCGTTCCGAAATTCGGTGGATTTCTGGCACAGGTACGGTAGGAGTGGCCCTTCTATTCAGCGACCCTGGCGACGTAGAGACACCGGACGGCGTCGATGGCGGAGGTGATTTGGCGGGTGTCGTGCATCGGTTCAGTTCATCGAGAGAAATGGCCGGGATGCTTCGTCGGAACTGCATCCCGGCCAGTGGGCGTATCCGCTGGCTGGAACCTCCGGATTGGAGGTTATCGGGACAAGATATTGTCCGGCAGTCCGTCACCGTCCGAATCGCCTTCGAGATCTAGAGTCAGCGGAATCCAATCGTAATTCTCCAGTACGAGATCCACGACTTCGGCCTCGTGGTCGCCGCTACTGAGATTTTTGATCCAACTGGTGCGGAAAACGCCATCGGCATCGGTCGTTCCCTCGTAGATCGCGCCATCAAATTCCACCCTGATCCAGACTCCAGCGGCAACGTCGTCTGCGGCAGTCCCCTCACCGTCTCCGTCCGAGTCACTACGGATCTCGAAGACAGCTCGCCAGTCCCTGTTGGCGCGTGTCGATTCAAAACGGATGTCGTAGACGTAGAGAACGTCTGCGGGCGGCTGATTACCATCGTCGTCTACGATCGTCCCAATACCTTGGCCGTCACCCACAACTCCGCCGATCGCGTTATCGAGTGAGACGGTGAAAGTCTCGGTGGCTTCGGGGTCTGAGTCGTTCAGGATGGGGACCAAGACGGTCCTCTCGGCAATACCCGGCGGAAATGTGATCATCCCTGTGGTGGACGTGTAATCGCTGCCCGCTTCAGCACCATCGGGATCTGGTCCATCCGCCGTGAGGAAGTCAACCGTTACTGGCAGGCTGCTTGTAGTGGAGAGCGAAGCCGTGAATACGGCCTCCGATTCGGAACCGAATCTCAGTATCTTGCTGCATCCAAGCGCACTGACATACAGGTCACCGTCGGGTCCGAATTCGATACGGTAGGGATCGTCCATCCCACCACTGCCGGCGGGTACGAAATCATCGACGAAGTTTCCGTTTGAGTCAAAACGCAGAATACGGTTGTTGCCAGAGCTGGCCACATACATGAGACCGTCCTCTGGGCCAAATCGAACAGCTTTGGGACCGATAAGTTGACTGCTGGTAACCGCACCTAGGTAAGCGCCGGTTGAAGCATCGTACTTCTGAACCGTGTGCGTTCCAGTACTAGCGACATAGGCGATTCCGTCCGGCTCGATCGTGATTCCTTCGGGCCAGCTTATCTCGCCGTCGCCCGACGTATTCAAGCCCCCAGTGGTTGTCCTGTCGCGCCATCATATCGAATGACGTTAAAGCTATTACGGCCTGTTACATATAGCTCTGGAATGTTGTCGCTATTCGTATCAGGACCAAAGGCTAATCCGTGGGGACCGTCGATCCCGCCGCCATTTTCCGCCGTTACGAACACACTATCGAACTCGCCCGTGCCCTTGTGGAATCTGAGCACTTCGTCAGTGTATTCACTCCCAACGTACATATAGTCACCTTGGAACACGATGTCTCGTGCGCCGGACAGATACCCTGCCGGAACGAATTGCCTGATGAACGCGCCATTTGTGCCGTTATACTGATTGATTGTATTGGACAGGGGTCCTGGCCCGGGTGATGCGTAGAACATGCCGTCCGGCCCGAATGTATTGTCATTGAAGTTGACCGAGGGAAGGCTGTACACAAACGCGCCGCGATAGTGAGGTGTCGCATCTCCTTCGGCGGTAATTTGGTCGTCGATCGAAATCTGGCGTGCCGAGTCGTCATCCGTAATCGTGACCACTCCCTGACTGTCGGCAATCGTTGCGCCGCCGGTGGCATTGAAAAGTGTCACCGTGAATGTCTCATTGTTCTCAATGTCGATGTCATCGTTCGCCACGAGAAGTATCTTCTTTGTGGTCTCGCTCGGCGCGAATGTCACCGTCCCATTGGCTTCGGTGTAGTCACTCCCCGCAACAGCCGTGCCATCGCCGGAAGAGTAGTCCACCGTCACGATCTGGTCGCTGGTTGCCGTAAGGCTAATCGTTATTGTCTGGGAAAAACGGCGGATCTCGTCGGTGGCGGCCGAACTGACGTAGAGTCCTCCATCGGCGGCAGATACCAGGTCCCTTGGTGCGTCGAGTTCTCCACTGGATGAGTCAATTGGTGTGTCGACATAGGAACCAGTCGCACTGTCATATCGAAGAACATTATCACTGCGAGTGGCGGACACGTAGAGAAAACCGTCGGTGTGGAACAGCAAATCGACCGGCCCGTTGAGCCCACCGCTTCCGGATGCGATGAAAGTGTCAATGAATGTGCCGCTCGATCCATCATAGCGAAGCACGGCATTCGACGTACTTGATGTGCTTGACACGTACAAGTCGTCGTCCGGTCCAATGGCCATTCGTGTTGGATTGTCGAGCCCGCCGCTACCGGAAGATACAAAAATACGGTCAAATTCTCCCGTGGATGCGTCATAGCGAAGAACCGCATCGCCTGTACCTTGATTGGCATCGTCACCATCAACGCTTGTGACGTAAAGGAATCCGTCGTCTGAGAAGAGCAGCCCGCGTGGATTCTGGAGGTCTCCTCCACTTTCGGGAGTGATGAAGTCGTCGACGAAGGCCCCGGTCGTGCCGTGATACTTGAGCACGGAATGGGTGTCACGGCTGGTAACATAGAGATTGCCGTCAGGCCCAAACATGGCGTCGTGAGGAAAATCCAAACCTCCGCTGCCGGACGAGACGAAAACATCGATGAACTCGCCGGTTGAACCGTCGTACCGAATGACTGAGTCATTTCCCTGACTGAGGACATACAGGTTTCCGTCGGGACCAATGGTGACGCCGCAAGGCCCGTCCAGGCCACCACTGCCGGCGGTCACGAATGCTTCCGATGTGGGCCCGCCTTCTGCGAGTGTCGCGTCGCTAATCGAAAGGGCCAACGGCATATCGTCATTCACAATCGTGCCGACGCCACGATTGTCTCCAAACTGCCCGTTGTCGATAATCGTCAAGTCGACAAAAAACGTCTCGTCGGCTTCGTCGATTCCGTCGCCGAAAACAGGAACGGCGATGGTCTTGGTTGTTTCTCCACGCTCGAATGTCAGTGTTCCATCGGACGGTTGATAGTCAACACCCGGGGTAGCGGAACCGGGTGACGTGACCCAGTCAACGGTTGACGGCTTGTTTGTTCTGCCGGAGCGGGTAACCGTGAAGACGAAATCAGTCGTGCCATCATCGCCTTCCATCTGTTGAACATCGTCGATTGCGATCGTGGGAACGGCGGCCAGCAACCTGCGATCTTCCAGCAGCTCGCATCGCAGCTCGCTGGACCGAAGCGTGCGTCGGGACGCCTTTCGGGCACGTCTGGCCTGGGCGGAACGGGGGCGGGCGGGGGCCGTTCGGAGTGAGGGGAAGGACATGATCGGGTCTCCTTTCGGATTCACGGGAAGGTGGTCTGAGCCATAATTCAAACAGCAATCTTCCCGAGGCTCGCGCAAGGAACGCCGCGGGGGCTGTTGGGCCGGTGATCGCCTGGGGCCTCACCGGCCGGTTCTCTTCAATCGTCGAGAGCCGAAGCTCTACGACTCGTTCTTGTTCTGCTTGACTTCTAGTTTGGACTTTTCTTCTGACTTTTCGGTCGGGGGTTTCTCATTCTTGTCAGAAGCTCCCGACGCGTCTGTTTGGTCCGGTTCCCCGGCAATGCCTAACAACTCGGCCGCTTCGGCGCGGAATCGCTTTAGCTCTTCGTCCGCTGGTTGGTTCTTCGCTATCAACTCGACGGACTTGTCGTAGTGGCGGTGGGCTTCCTCTTTGTGACCGAGTTGCCAATGGGCCATGGCGAGAAACAACCCGTCGTAGGCCAAGCCGCCATCGCTGAGATCCATGGACTTCTGCAACGCATCGAGGGCTTCCGTCCACTGGCCATTGCGATAGTGGGCTACACCGAGCGTATTCCAGTGCATTCCCATCGGGGACAGCTCGACGGCTTTGAGGGCCAGTTCGACCGCTTCTGAGGGGGCACGCCATTTGGGATCGGCGGCCGTGGCAAGAAACCACGCCAGGTTGTTGTGCAATTTGGGATCGGTGGGTTGGAGTCGGATGGCCTCCCGGTACTCGGCGATGGCCTCGTCCAGCTTCCCCTGTTGCCTCAAGGCGTCGCCCAGGTTCCTGTGGGCAATGTAAGCCTGGCGAAAGGGCGTGATTTGGAGTGCCTCATGGTAATGGGCGATGGCCTCGTCCAGCTTTCCCTGTTCGGCCAAGTCGCTGCCCAGGTTGGTGTGGGCCTCGGGGTAGTCGTGCTTCAATCGGATGGCCTCGCGGCACTCGGCGATGGCCTCGTCCGTCTTTCCCTGAGCACTCAAGGCATTGCCTAGGTTGTAGTGGTAGCCGGGATCATCCGGCTTCAATCGGATGGCCTCGCGGCACGCGGTGATGGCCTCGTCTAGCATCCCCTGTTTCTTCAAGGCGCTGCCCAGGTTGTTGTGGGCCTCGGGGAAATCCGCCTTCAATCGGACCGCCTCGCGGTACTCGGCGATGGCCTCGCCCAACTTTCCCTGACCGTACAAAGCGTTGCCCAGGTTGCCGTGGGCCAAGGGGTCATCCGGTTTCAATCGGATGGCCTCGCGGCACTCGGCGATGGCCTCGTCCATCTTCCCCTGTTGCACTCAAGGCGTTGCCCAGGTTGGAGTGGACGCCGGCGTCATCCGGCTTCAATCGGATGGCCTCCCTATAGTCGGCGACAGCTTCTTCGTATCTCCCGAGCTCGTGGAAGATGTTGCCCCGTATATTGCGGAGCGAAGCGCTCCCGGGCCGCAGGGCAATAACGGCTGTGTAATAACGCAGGGATTCCTCAAGCCTCGGCGGTTGGTTTATGCGCAGACATATGGTCAGGGTGATGTTGGTGGATACGTCGTCGGGATGCTCTTGCCATACTTTCTTCAAAAAGGCCGTCGCGCGGTCGAGCGCTCCGGCTCCCTTAAGTTCCCCCCCACCCGGGCCAGAAACCGCACAGGTTGATCGTGAAGGTCGGCCTCGTCGGCCAGCTTTTCTAGCTCTGCACGGCGTAGCGCCTCATCATCCAGCTCGCAAGCGTCTCGCACCCGCCGCCGCCAAGGATCTGGGTCCGCTGCCTGGATGACAGCCCCCAACCACGCGGCCGTTGTGTCGCGCTGAAGCTCAAGTGTCCGCGGTTCTTTGGCCGCATTGGGCAGCACCTCCAATCGCACAGTCGCCCCTGGCTCGCCGCGCAAGAGCTGCATGATTTGCTGCGCCGTCATCCCAGAAGTGTTTGTGACAGACGCTCCCGGCCCTTGACCAATGCCGACGATTCGGTCGCCTTTGTTCAAGCGTCCGTCGCGCCCTGCCGGACTTTCGGGCGAGACGTGGAGCACCGAGGGGACACCCAGGGGTTCTCCTAAGTCAACACCGATGGGGGGCGAGAGCAGAGTGTACCACTCGTACAGTGCCGCTACGATTTCAGACCGAACCTCCTCTTGCCTACTCTTGATCTGTGCCGCTACTGCCTGCGGGTCGTCACGTCCGACCGCCAACCCATCAGCCGTCAAGGCTCTGCGCAGGAGAGGAAGACTATTCGCGTTCGCATAGCGTCTGTTCGAAGTCAGGCTCGGCTCCGCAAGCCAGGCCGCATCCAGGGCCGCCAGCAACTGTCGGTCCCGCTGTTCTTGGTCTAGCTCGGACGCGAGTTGTCGGACCTGCGCGACGAGCTGCGCGTCGGCTGGTCCGGCATCGGCCAGCGCCATGGCACGCTGCATTTGCTCGCGGGCCTGCGTTAGAGCTGGTCTCGTCGCCCAACGCCGCTCGTCGAGACCTGACCACGCAGACGCGCTACTTCGGTCAGGGCGTCGTTGATCTGTTGTTGGACACGACTCCGCCGCTCCGCAATCTCGCGTTGACTCACCGAGACCAGCGTGATGCCCACCATCAGGATGAGCAAGCTCAGCACCACGACTGCGGCACTGCTCACCGCGATCCTGTTGCGGCGAAGGAATTTTCGGAGCCGATAGGTGGTCGATGGGGGGCAAGCCTCGACCGCTTCGTCTTTCAGGTAACACTCAATGTCCTTGGCAAAACCGTTGGCCGTTTCGTAACGCCGCGCGGTCCTTCTCCAGCGCCTTCATCACAATCCAGTCCAACTCGCCACGCAGCAGAACGCTCAGTTTGCCCGGACTCGTGCTACGACGCATGCGAAATGGTGTCGGCCGCGTCGCCCAGGGTTGTGACCCGCGTGCTCGGCCTGGGCGGCTCCTCTTCGCGGATCACACGCCGCATCTCGTCGAATCCCGCCTCCTGCAACTGCTGCTTGTCAAAAGGCGTGGTGCCGGTAAGCAGCTCGTAGAGCAGCACGCCCAGCGAGTAGATGTCGGACCGCGTATCGACGTCCAGACCGCTGATCCCGACTTGTTCCGGACTCATGTACAGCGGCGTGCCCAGCAACTGACCATGGCCGGTGAAGACGGTCTTCTCGGTGAGTTCCCGGCTGGTTGCCTTGGCCACGCCGAAGTCGATGATCTTTGGCACGGGTGTTTCGCCGTGAAGCGTCACCAATACGTTGCTCGGTTTGATGTCGCGGTGGATGATCCCCTTCTGATGCGCGTGCTGGACGGCATCGCAGACCGATACGAACAGCCGCAGCCGTTCTTCGGCAGAGAGTTCCGCTTCGTCGCAGTACTCGGTGATCGGCATTCCCTGGACCCGCTCCATGACGAAGTAGGGCCGGCCCGATTCGGTCGCGCCGCCGTCCAGGACGTGGGCGATGTTCGGGTGGTCCATCATCGCCAGGGCCTGCCGCTCGGCCTCGAAGCGGGCGACGACCTCGCGGGTATCCATCCCCGGCTTGATGATCTTCAGAGCCACCTTGCGGCGGACCGGCTCCCGCTGCTCGGCCATGTAGACGACGCCCATGCCGCCCTCGCCGATCTCCTGGAGGAGCTTGTACCGGCCGATCGTCATGCCGGGGCGTTCCGCGATGGAGCCCGTGTCGATGGTGGGCTCATCGGCCCGGCGATGCATCAGCCTCATGAAAGGTGCCGAGCACTTCGTAGGATCGAAGCAGCTGCTCGACCCGGGTTCGCAACTGCAAGGTCGCCGCCGCATGCGGCCTGCAAGAAGGTCGCTCGTTGATCCGGAGCCTCCATTTCGATGGCTTCCAGAAAGATCTCGCGAGCTCTGTTATTTCCGGCATTCATTCCATGGGCTCCAGTCGAGACGTGCCTCTAGAAGACAGTGCGACATTTCCGCCGAGTTTTCTCACAGGGCAGCCTGAGAAACCCAAGAAAACTCGCAACGGAGTCAAGAATCCGTCGAGGCGTCAGCAGCTCGGCGTGCAGCCAGACCCGAGCGTAATTCCAGTGCCGATAGGCAGTTGCGAGCGATATTCCGAGTACTGCGGCAGCCTGGTCGACGCTCAATCCGGCGAAATACCGCAACCTCACCAGGCGGAACACAGCGGTGTCCTCTCGCTCCAACCTGGCCATCGCTTCCTCAATGGCGAGCAGCTGGTCCGGAGTCGCGTACACGGCGAGGTCAATGGCATCGACGTTCGAACGGGTGTCGGTCTCCGCCATCGCTTCTGCCGCCCTTTCCCGCGCGCTTGTTCTACGAGTATCCGCCGCATCGCCTCAGCAGCGGCCCCAAAGAAGTGCCCCCGGCTGTTCCAGTGCTGAGCCTTGTCCACATCCACCAACCGGATGTACGCCTCGTGCACCAGCGCCGTAGCCTGCAGCGTCTGGCCGGGCTTCTCCTGAGCCATCTTCTGGGCGGCCAGCTTCCGCAACTCCTCGTACACGAGCGGCAGGAGCTGCTCGGCGGCCTGACCGTCGCCGTGCTCGATCTGCGAGAGAATTCGCGTGACGTCGCTCATGAGTGTGCCACTCAAAAGAGGGCTGAATCGAGAGGACGGCGATTATACCACCGCCAACGCCGCCATGCTCTTGCACCAGTGCCATCAACCATGCCTGCGCCTCGCAATACGTTGGGTTTGCGGGGCACCTAACCCGCCGCGATCGGCCCATGACCGACCCGACCTGTCGCTAAGCCTTCGGGTCCCCCGCCAGGGGCATGCGGCCTTTCGCTCGGCGGTGTCTCAGGAGGGTCATTTTGCGGCGTATCTCATCCGGGCCATACGTTTGCTGACGCAAGTCCGGTCACGCCGAATGTCACGCCACGTACGCCCGCTGTCGAGCAGAACGCTGGTCTTGGGCAAACAACCAGTCGACGGCAGCGGCAATCTGTCTGGCGTTGGCCTGTGGCAAGACCTCGTAAAGGCCAGTCTGAAAGGCCATCACGATGTCGGAGCTGTCGAAGTCCCCATCACCGTTCCAGTCGCCGTCCTCCCACCCAGAATTGTTGGACACCTCGTCTTCGTACTCTCCCCGCCGAAACACCTGCACAAAATCGGACGAGTCAAAGACGCCGTCCAGGTCGCTGTCGCCAAACGTTGTACGATAGATGTTGCTGATAAGCTCTGCCAAGTCACCGAAGTCGACATGTCCGTCCTGATTTAGGTCAAAACCGAGAGACTGCAGACCGCCGCGAATAGCCTCTGCTAAATCGTTGATGTCTTGGGCATCCTTGGTGCCATCGTAAAAACTCTCCGGCCAGCGGTGTCCAAGAACCAGTTGTTGGTTACCATCCGCCGAGATTTCGCTTAGTGCTCGTGAGAAGAGGGCACCGTTTGCGGCAACCTGCACGTCGTCTTTATCTGAGTCACGATTCCAATCGTTTTCGAGCGCAGATTCCCGCAGCGTAATCTGCCTATGGATCAACTCGCCCATTCCGTATAGCGACTCGGTCGCCCACTGCTGCATTCCTCCTGGGAATTCTTCTCCATAACTGGGGTCGTAGATGATGCCATTGCGTTCCACAACGATGTGCCTGTCGAATATGGACCTAGGATCGTTGTTTTTTTTGGGGCCTTGCCCTGCAATTCCCACCTCATCGTGAAGTTCAGTGTGGCCAAAATTGTACTTTCCATGATTGACAATCGGCGATCCCAAGAGATTCACGTGCCACTGTGGTGTGAAGTACCGATCGTCCTGCCTCCATTCCTTGACAAGGAATACATCGTATACGGAGTTCCGAAGCGTCGGCGTGTAGATGTCTGATGGAATACGGACATCCGGCACGAGTACCTTTACCTGACTGCTGTCGTTCCACACGCCATTGACCATCATGGTATTTACCAGCAGTCCTGCCCACGCACCACACTGCCCGTCGCCATGAGCAAGCAATTGCCGAAAATCCGAACCTGCCGCTTCCCAATCGCCATAATATGTCATCGGCGTTTCGCTGCCGACACGATAGACCATCCGATCCTCGAACTCCTCCCATATCTTCGTAAACGACTCTTCCTCGCCGGATTCCCCTTGAGCCGAACGACTCGAGATGTCAATCACGGAGTGGAAGACAACTAGCTGCGACGGCTTTACGCGTGTTGTATACAGCTGTTGAGTCGTACTTCCGACGTCGATCCACGTCTGCTTTCCATCTAGAGACAACTGCCAACGATGCTCAAAGTCGTCATCCACGATGATCGTGTCTGGAAATGCCATGGCCGCTGTCACACCCGCAGCTACCCTCCCGTGCTCATCAAGGACAGCAATCGTCGCAGGCACCGCCTCTGTTCCGTCTTTCCTAAGCCCGCGGATGTACATTTCATCTGCAGCACGCTGGCCTCTGAGATCGATGGACACGTCGATCCTATATGACGAGCCAACCACGTACGAAATCGGAACATTTCGTTGCGAAAGATCGTTCGCGCCGTCGAAGTCTTGATCTAACCAATGCTGTGCATCGATAGGTCTAAGAGAATAACCGGAACCACCTTCCGGTGTCGGATCGGGAGCCACGGGGCTGAATCCGTCCCCTGAGAACGCGACTGAATACACCTTGGGCTCCAACGGAGACAATCGCCAGTAGTCGGTATTGTTCGACTCATCTGGCTCGCGCACGAGATCTTCGGGGTCGATTACGAAAATCAGGTACTCGGCTGCAGGTGGTCGCGGACCCAAATCCGAAACCGACAACAGAAAATCGTGAGTGCCCGTTTCTGTTGCTACCGGCACTGTCATGGCGGGACCACCCAGAATGCTGGAGGCTTGGTGACTGCTGGCCCAATAAACGCTCAGCGTCGTCGGTGTCTGGTTGATGCTGTCTTCACCGCCGATATCTTCGTAAACAACATAATAAAGAACCAATATACCCGGGTTCTGCGTAGGCCAAGCTGCTACACTTAAATCAGTGGCTGGGTCGCCATCACTCACTCCGATTTCAAATGACGAAGACAGGTGGTCCCTGTCTCCGGCCGCCGGAACTTGACTGAATTCCAGTCGCGCACGCACAACGAAGCTGCTTCCTGGAGCTACTTCAGCGCGGAGCCCATTGCTAACGTAATTTGAACCGGGGCCACTGGGGTATTCATGCTCGTAGTCGTACGTTTCGCCAGCGGCCGTGACCAGGCTAACACTTGCGCACAAACGGGCTTTCAATGGAAGTATCGTTTATCGAATCAAAAGTTGTGTGAACAGTCACATACTCCCGCGCACGCGGCACTTCCCACTCGCTGAGTCGACTCTCCAACGTCAACTCCATCTCGCACGAAGACGATTCGCTTGCCGGGTAGCCCCCAACGACACATGTTCCCCCCGTCACGCCGTCCCATTCTGGCTCGTCTGGTTCCTGCGCCGGCTGTCCCAGTGAAGCCTGTACCATACACGTACGCTAACATCCTCCTTGATTCCAATCGCTCGCAGCCGTGCCCTGTCCAGTATTGCTCACGACGTCTTCGCATAGATCACCGCACCTTCTTATCAGGCTCGACGGGATGCCGCCGACAACCTAATGAAACCTCCAGTTCGGCCAGTGTACGAAAGCAGCAGCCATTCTTCTCGAGAATTGCCGACGCAGGGCTCGCGGTTTGCAGAGACACTGTGACCGAAACTGCAAGTCTAAATCTGTCGCCTGAAGCAACGCTCGTCAAGCATCAATGTCGGCGTAAACATGGATTAGAATCACCCAAGAAAAGACAGCCCGTATGGTACGTAGCCACGCATCGACTGACTCTCTTTGGCCCGACCGAAAAAGCAAGGAAACTCCACGGTTGTTCGTCGCCAGACTGAAAGCCTGCCAGCCACGCACAATGCCAACCAGAGAAGGTACAGTGAGCATTCCGGAAACCTTGGGTTCTCGGAACAGGAAATCCGCCGCGACCGGGCTCTGGCCAACCTGAACCGTCATTGAGCTCTCGGAACGCTCGCCAGGGACATCATCGCCGCTACGTCGACTGTGTCTCACGACGGTGGTTTGATGGGGCAACGGCCGAACCCATGAGTTCACCGGGTCGCGGCGAACGACGTTGACGTTCGGAACCGTGCCGCCCGCGGCCCCGGTGGAACGAATGGTTATTCACTCTCCGGCAGCAACTCTTCGACCCACGTGATGAGGCGTCTCCCGACATTGCCGGAAACTCGACGTCTAATCCGCCCATCGGAATCAAGCACGAAGTATGTAGGCCACGAGGTAACCCGCCATTGATCAGCAGCGGGCCCCTTCCTGCCATCGCTGACGACAATCCAATCAAGCCCGTCTGATTCTATCTTGCTGCGCACTTTCTCAAGTGAATCAATAGGGTCACTGTTCATCTCCACAACGACCACCGATTCACTGGGGAACTTCGAAATGATCTCCTTCTGAATCGGATGCATCGCGACACAGGGTCCGCACCAATGTCCCGAGAAGGAGATCACAGCAACCTTTCCCCGAGTTGCCTCGATCAAATCAAAGTCGTCGCCTGAGATCGTCTTGCCTAGCGTGCTTGGCGCAGTCTTGGCGATGCCTACAGGGCTGCGCATAGCCTCAAGCAGTGCCGTCGCGTTCTTGCGATTCTCGCCGCGATAGGTGCGGACTTCAGGGTACTCTGCAATGACACGTTCCAGCAGTCGTTCAGCAGTGGCGCAACCCTTTACATCGCCACGCTCTTCGGCACGTCGCTTGGTACGTGCCGCCAGAGCGTAAAGAGCGGCACCGCGTACACCAGCGTCTCCGTGAGTCTCAGCGATTGCGGATAATGCAGGGTTGATTCGTTCCGACTGCAGACTTGATGAACTGAGACATCAGCAGTTGAAGCTGGAGCGTGTTGCGAACGCCTTTGCCGTTTTCCCGCAAAATGTCGAACATCGCGTCGAGGGCTTCGCCCGGCGTGCCTTCGACCGACATCCAAATCAAGCAGTCCAACCACAAGTCGTCATCTAGGTGGTCTCTAGCAAGCTCCAGGAAGCGAGGTGTATACTTGGCGTTGATGTCTCGCTTCTTGTCCCGCTTTCCCGAACGCGACAGTTCTGGAACGACCTCATCCAGACGCTTCAACTTCGGCTTTCCATTCCCCATGCAGGACGCCATAGGCCGTTGGAGGTCGTCGCTGTTGCTCGCCACGTGTGTTCAGTGCGACTGTCATCAGCAGCAGTACGCAGGCGGAACGCAGGAACATCGCGCTTTGTTCCTTGTGAATAACTTGTTGATAGTCCGTTCTTGATAGTAACCAACATCCCCGAACCGCAGTCAGGATATCGGCGCAGCGGGTGGGCTACAAGCGATTGTCGCCTCACGGATTCCGGCCAGGACTTCAGCGAAGTCGGCCTGTTATCCCGGGAAGCAAACCTTGATATCGCGCGAGCCCCTTTCCTAACATGCCTTCATTTCTCGGGCGCAGAATCTGCCCAGATTGGCCTCCGGCAGCGTGATTCGGAATTTCACTCTCATGCCACCCGGTAGAGGCAGTCCGGACGCCCCGGTCTGCGCGTCATCAAAGGGTGGATATTTGGCACAATATCAGGCCTGAATACTCAGAAGGTCCGTATGCGCCCATCTGTCCGCCCTTCTTCCCCGGTCCATCTATGCTTCTGCGAGCATGGTGACCAGTCACTTGCTCCTATGCCAGTCAGCGTTTAAGTGGCCTGCTGGTCAATAATGGTTAAGGCGAAGTAGGTGCGTCGTCGACTGGAAAAGGTCTCTAATGATCTGCCTCTGCCGGACAACATGTTCAGCTTTGCCCTAGACCACGACCGAAAACAGCACCCAAATCTGCCACTCAGCCCAACATAGTCCGCAAGAGACAATCGTCGCGTGCCTAATTGTTAAGCCAGATCGACGCATCGACAGGATGATCCAGCTGAGAAATACGGCTGTCACGATGGTGGTCGCGGTGACAATCACGCGATTCTGCATGATAGTCTGTTGGACGTACTCTGGCGGTAGCTTTGGATTATGCAGATTCATTTGTGGGATGGTGGGTGCACCGAGGACAACACATACAATCCACACGAGACTCGTTCCGACGGCCCAACAGGCTCCGCGCCGCGGTCGCATGGAACGCCCATCATTGTTCGTTTCATGAATCTGAGGAGATTCGTATGGATTGACCATAGGCACGGCCGTCGCGTCCCGGGCGTGTTGGCAAACTGATCATACGGGCTGTGGTGCCGATTTCCTTCCTTTGATGGGGCGCTTTGACAGCCCCATTTTAGCCGGTCAGTAGCTGCGGATCGCACGTCGACGGACGGCACCCTCTGTCGGGGCATACGATGTTTCGAATTTCGGTGGTTAGATGAAACAGTCGCACGTCTCCGCAGAAACGAAGCCCGCCGGTTTATTGCTCGATACAGCAAGTTGAGGCGAGTCGCTGTGAACTGAGGGGCTCAATACGGAAACTTGAGTTCAAGTGTGATGTGTTTCTCTCCACGTTCGACGGATACCTTCTGGCTTCGCCCTCCGCTATTGACAGCGCGACGGAGATCTTCCAGCGTCTCGATTTTCTTACCGTCTATCTGGAGGATGCGGTCGCCTACTTTCAGCCCGGCTTTTCCTGCAGGTGCCGACGGAATAACCAGTCCTACAACGAAGCCAGGCCGATTCGTGTCGTTATCGCGGCCAACCCCCATCTTCCGGGTAGGAGTTCCATCGTCCAAATGCTCCAATTTGAAGCCAAGTCGGTGTTCTTCGGCTGTAATTCGTCCGTCACGATCTACATCGTAGTGAGCAAAGCGATCTTTATATATCGTCTAGTCGCCTCCTGCCGAGTTAGGGCCCCATCGCGATTGCGATCAGCAATCCGAAAGAGTGACTCTGCGAATTCCGGCACCGAATACGGACGCCCGCTTTGAGCCTGTCTTCTCGCGAGTCGCACCTGGAAAGCGATCAGTTCCGTCGAGGTGTTCTTTGTCTTACCACTGGCGGTGAACATCAGGTTCTCAGAGTAATCCTCTCTTACCGGTAGATGTTCCAGGCCGAGCGAGTGCCCGAGTTCATGGGCTACTGCACGAGGGCTGAGCGGCTTGTCTTCTCCTCGTCTTCCGACCAGAACTGCTTCCTTGTCTCTCAGGTATTTTCCCTGGGCGAACCCTCCGAGGTTTTCGATAAAGAAGATATTCCAGCCCTTCTCAAGCCGTTTCTCATCAGGACAGATCGCGGAAAGGGTTCCCGATTCATTGCGACGGTCCTGTGCTGCGATCTCATTGAAGACCTTACGGAAGCGTTCTTGCTCATGAGCCGGCTCTCGAACGATCGACTCCAACTGCCAATGAATCTTTGCCTGAGCCCAGATCCTATTGACCTCTGCTAACATCTCCCGAATCTCCGCATCTGTGTAGCTGCAGTTGAGCTCCGGGACGTCGGTAGACGTGAGCAGATGCACACGAACGGGGGCTGTAATCTGCTGCGAATCTGCCTCTCCTGCCAGAAAGACTCCGGCCAATGCGAAGACAATTATCTGGCACGACATCTCGTTCTCCTTCTGGATGCAGGCGGGAAGCTCTTGGAGGAGAGCCAGCACCCACGGATGATAGCGATTATGGCAACCCGCCGGCACGGCCGTCACTGGAGCCTCATCGACGTGGCCTGAGAGATAATCCCAAACCGGTGTTCCGAAGTACTTCCATTCTCGGCGCTTCGACGGACTCATTCTAGCCCATCTGGAGGACTGCCGAGTTCGCCCATTGCTCGCCCCCTCCGCCGGGTCATGGGACTGTTTCAGATTGGGGTCGTTTGACGGGCGCGGACAACTCGATTTCAATTTGCGCTACTCGGGGTCACCCGGCATAGCGCTATCTGGAAGACGCCCTGTCACGCCTGAATGTACAAACCGCTTCAATGCCGCGAATCGTTCGTTAGTCGCTGAGCTTCTGCTCTGCAACATAAGCCCGCAGGACAGCCGTTCCCTCGGACAGGCCCAGTCCCGTTTCATCGCAGTACATCTTAACTGCTTCGGCTAGTTTAGAGTTCGGTTCTTCAAGCTTGGATCGTACCGCAGCGGATGGTTCCGGTAGGCTTGAAGTATCAATCTCTCTCTTTGAGCGTAAGAGCGCCAACGCACCCAAGAAGCCGATTCCGATTCCGCATACTACGCCGCCCCAAAATTTCGGCAACGCTTCAAGCGTAAGTCCGGCCACCACGCACATGGCGGAGACAATGACATAGACGATCAAGAATCCAGGAACGTCCCGAAGTGAAAAATCGCTCGCCACAAACGATCGCTGCTCAGTCATGATTCTCGCCCGCTACACGACATGTCCAATCATCATCCGGAACGGCACAACACCAGGGCCATCCGATCAACCTTCCCCTTGTTGGGGCGTTTCTGACCGCTCCAGATCATTCTATCGCGGCGTCCCAGCGGCTGCCAGATTTTCGGCCCTCTGCCAGGATGAACAATGACTCATCAATGGGTGGTTTTACAGTGCAATTCAGAAAACAAAAGCCCTTATCTCGGTACGTACTTGACGCGCTCGAGCGCGGCGGGGGTTAGAGCGGCTGCTTAAGCACTATTCTTCTGCCCCCACGTAACCCACCTCAAAATCAAACGAGTGATACTTGTATCGATCCGGCGGCCCCGGTGCGATTTGCAGGCGCGGGTTGTCCGGATCGAGTTCGATGATGATGCTCTCCAGCGTCGGGAAGGTTGGATCGGTTTCGTAGTTCTTCAGTAGCGGCGGCGTGCGGAAGATCTTCCTCGCTTCGGAGACGTCGATTTCATCAACTCGGCCACCAATCTGCTCGACCAACTTATCCAATCGTTCAGGGCTCTTGGAAGCCTCGCCAGGCTTCATTTGCGGGGTCATGTCGAGTGGATGGTTGGTATGCGGAATATACTTTTCGCCATTATAGGACTCAAAGGTTTTGAAGTAGTCCTTGCCTGTCTCCACGACGGTGACACCCGTCGGGTCACCGATGATGTAGTCCATTGGGCCGGCATACTTGCCAACACTCTTGACGAACTCAACTGCTTCGCGACGAGTCTCGCGAGCAAGGATACCTCGAACCACATAGGGCATGGGAAGTCCGTCGAGTGCGCCCGAAAGGCGGCTCGGCATGATGTTGATCGTACAACCGACCGACGCACTGTTCAGTCCGTTGTTGGCAAGCAACCCCGCAAATGTGAACACGTAAGTCTGCTTGCCCTCACTCTCCATCACACGCAGCAACGTCTGTGTTCCATCGAAGAAACGCGGTAGATCGTTGTTCTGGCCAATGATATTCGGCAAGTCTTTCCGGCCGTAAACACCAAAACCACTGCAGAATCCGAGTCGGTACTTTTGCACGCTAAAGGAGAGGAACTCGTCAAACATGTTGTACGCGTACAGGTCGTTCAGATTGACGTTCGCGCCAGCCGCAATGCCCTGGAGTTCCAAATACAAGTCAGGCGTGTGTTTCCGAATTGCCCCCATGAAGTCCGTTCCTTGTACGAACTCCGCGATCTCGACGTCTGGATTCGCTTGTTCGAGAAACTCAGCAATCCATTGCTTCCACGTTGCTATACCGCGATGGATCACATAGCCGCAAAGCCTTTCCATGTTGGCGTCCCCGGTTGTACGGTGAGCCGTCGACGGTCAGAAAATAAAGTCGATTGTCAATCTTCTCGAATTCCGGTCCATCTTGCTGGGCAAAGGCCAAACGAGCCAGCCCGCCGGTGCTAAGTCCAATGGACGCCAATCCTGTCGATGCTGTTTTGACAAAACTTCTTCGATTCAGTTTATTGCGATGCGTCATCTTATCGTTGTCCAACAAGAGGGTACACGGACGTGCCGACCTAGGAATTCAGGTGGTGTTACCCCACTCGTCAATCTCGGAGAAGACGAGCAAGGCACCACCTGGTGTCTTTGGTAGCCGAAACGATGTTCGGCAGGCAGAATGCCCGCAATTGTAAATGTCGAAGCCGTCGGACTCCAGCAGTGGCGACATCACCATACAAGTCTTGGTGCGTCGCGAGTCCAAACAAAGGTTCCATTGCTGACGCAGATGCGTCGTAACACAAATCGCGGCAAATGGATGCTGCGCTGAGTTCCAGATTGCCGTCTCAAAATCAAAGTCCTGAGAACTCGTGAAAATGGGACGCGATTGAGACACTCGAACAGTTGTTGGCATTACCCCAGTCGAGGGGTAGCTGTCGATGCCTCGGAAGCAGTCTGCGCCGCGGTCGCCCAGAAGCTCAACAGCACGCGGCGAACTCAGTCGTCGCGCACGCACGAACACGTTCCTCGCCAGCCGGTGTCAACCTGACATAATAGATCCGAGTCCGCGTCGAACGCAAGAGTTCGACGAGGCCATCACCCTCCAGCTTCCGAATCGTCGCGGCGGCGACATTTTTCTGGTGAGGCGTGAGTGCTTCCTTAAACCAGCGGGAGGGCGTCCAGCGGACCCAACCTTCAAGGCGACAGGCATTCGCTTCTTCACGGAGTCGCCACGGTGGACAATTTGGAATTTTTGCCACTTCGGCCAGAATGTGATCGCGACGTGCCATGATGCCCTGCAATAGTAGGTCCGGCGCAGTGCAGGCAGCGAATCCAATCATTGCAAATACCTATAACATGACTAACTGATATCCAAAATCATTATACACATCCCGCGTGGTTCGCGGCCTATAAGATGGGAAGCTTGGGCAAGAAGGACCCGAGGTGCCCCCCTCCTGGCCGGATGCTCTGAGAGGCTGGCTGGATGTGGGCTTCGGCCGTCACGATGCGATTCCAACTCGCGTTTTCGTCGCGCCACAGCTCTTCACCATCAGCGCACTGTTGCCGCAAAACCAAGATCTTCCCAAGTGTTCCAGGCAGCGAAGGCGTGCCGCAGATTGGCGTCGAATGGTGGACGTGGTCTCCGTGCGTCGCGGTAGCTATGGTGCAGTTCGCGTCCGCGAGATCTGGTGCCCCGGTTCTCGTTCACCACAACGTCGATTATTCCGGTGCAGCATCCGTTTCCTCCACCGCAAATGAGAGGCACCGTCTGTTCATCCGTGTTGATCCGCCTCGGTCCAATCTCAAACAAAGTCCATTCGGCGTCACTCGTCCGCCGCAGCGCCAACGGCCAGCCCCTGCCGTCATCCAGCAGCGTGGTGCCGGTTAAGTACCGCGTGCCGTCGGGTTTCGTTTCGAGTCTCAATCGGGCAACGATCATTCTCTTTTGTGGCGGCCAGCACGTAGCCCACCAGGGCGTGCGTGCGCCAGCCGCGCCTTCTGTTATTCTGAATAGGGGGGCATGGGTGCACCCAGGTTTGGTAGTCATATGCACCTAGGGCTGGGGGCATGGATGCACCTAGGTTCCTGTTGTCAATTGGTATTTGTTCGGCGTGTTCTCCCGTGGATTTCCCTTCTCGATCACGACCAGTAGCTTCCGGCTGACAAGCTCCGCGACCGCTCGTTTGACGGTATCCCGATGGACACCAACCAAACCGGCAATCTGTTGGTGTGATTTGGCCACCAGACCTTTGCCATCCGCCAGCCGCCACAGCGTCACCCAAACCGAGAATTGCGTCGGTTCAAGATCGCGCTGGACCACATCAACTACGTGGTTGAAAACATCAAACCTCGCCGACCGATTCCGTTTCGGCTTCCCGTTCGTCGACACGTGTTGCGTCGGCTGTTGGATGTCCGTTCTCCATGACGGTCGACGTGGCGGCGAGAAGGCCATCAGGTGGGGCTCCATTCCACAACCCGCGGGGAGAATCGGAGCGTATCATCCTGCTCTAGTTCGAGGTCGTTCGTGCGGCGGTATCGGCCCTTTTCGTGGCGAAGGGTCACCGCAGGGCCATTTCGAGTCAGAATCCAGGCTTCGTCGCAGCCATACTCCAGCTCACCAGATTCCCGAAAGCTAGTGATGGATGCCTCTTGGTAGCCGGTCGTCTTCTTCGCTGGGCGGCTTAGGCTACTCACCGCGATGACACCACAGCCCGCATCACAAAGCTCACGCGCCAGATCCATCGTGGCGTTGATTGCGTGACGCTGTTCCAGATTGCAATCCACCGCCGGCGGGATTCTCTGGAGGTAGTCCAGAACCACCAGATTGGCGCCGATCGCGTCCACAACGGCCTTGACGTTCCGCATGTCGTGCGGGCGGTCCAGTACGCACAGCCGGCCTCCTAAAGCGTCTGAGACGATCTCGCGTTTCGCTTCGATCTTGTCGCGATCGCGTTGTAGAAGATCCTCCCGATATCGCAGCCGGTGGTAATCAACATCGGCCTCGATCGCCAGTTGCCGTTCGACAAGTTCGCGGCCAGGGACCTCCACGCTGGCGTATACGCAGCGGATGTCATCGTCCATCAACATCGCTGAGGTGACCATCTGAAGCACTAGCGTGGTCTTCCCGCTGCCAGGCCCGCCACCCATCAGCATCAACAGCCCCGGTCCGATCTCAAAATCAAACCCGGTCGAATAGATCACCGGCCGTTCGTCCCGCTGGAATGCTCCATTCCACTCATCCATGATGGATTTCCACGGCGTAAACTTCGCAGTGGAATCCGGCTTCCCGGCGGGAACCGTGACATTATCACTGTTAGCTTGGGCAAGATCTGTCACCGGCCGGTGACTCCGCGGTTCCAACGAATCCCGCAGTTCCGACCACGTCCAAAGACACGAGTTGTGATGACATTTCGCTGTGATCGCGCCGGAGGCGTGCTCGATTAGGAACGCTGCACCTTCATGGTGATTGCATAGCGGGGAATGTCGGAATATCCATTTCCGTCCAAGTCCATCTTGACCATGAAACGGCTCTGGTCCATCCACTTCCAATTGATTTCGCGATGAAAGAGTCCAGATCAAACCTGACGTCGTGAGGCTTGATTTCCTTCCTCGGCGGTTCTTTCACCTTCGCGATCGCGGTTCCCGCCAGAGCTTCCAAGAGCTCTTGTGACACGATTTCCGGCGTATCGGGTGCTGACAGGATCCGGGCTATCCGGTGTGGTCTATCGGGCGTTGAATCGCCTTTGCACGCCAGCGTGCCGTACATCTTCCAGATTCTCGCTGGGTTAAAGACGCCGGTATCCACCTTCACCGCGTCATCGTCGAAACGATGGGACAGCGCCAGTAACACGCGCGAAAGTAGACCACCGTCTTCCGCCGGAAGATCCAAGCGATAGAGCAGATGGGCACCATTCCCGCTGTCCGCCGCGATCGGGTCGGGCCAACAATCTTCACGCAGGTAGGCGAAGATTTCGCGAGCCCGCGCCATTGCCGCTTCGTGTTCTTCCTTGGTCGCAGAGATC
The DNA here is from genome assembly GCA_963776055.1 of uncultured Planctomycetaceae bacterium. Lineage (GTDB taxonomy): Bacteria > Planctomycetota > Planctomycetia > Pirellulales > Pirellulaceae > CAVZLD01. The sequence goes on from CAVZLD010000006.1 coordinate 50,821, forward strand.
CCCGCGGGGCGCTGTGCGTCACAGTCGATCAGCAACCAGCGGCGACGAATGATGTCCAAGTCGCTGGTTAACGGCTCTTTTCCCTTGCATATTCGGATCCGGTTTAACGCGCGAGCAAGTAGGGATGGATTCACCGCGTTAGGGACGAAGTAGACTCCTTTTGCTTCGCAGATCTCGCCAACGGCATTGGCCAAATCATCCGCGTTGTCGAAGTACCCCGATATCGTCCGGCGATATCGATCGGTCTTCGTGTTGGCGTCAAGCGCCGGAGTTCCGTTACGCCGCCGCCAACGATCAGTTTGACTGCCTCGCGGATCTTGTCGGGGTCGCAGTTATTGCCGTTCATCGCTCCCTCCCACGGTTTCGCGTAGCGTCATCCGTGACGGTTGCGATGTTTCTCGCGTACTTCAAAACAGCCGACACGGCGCTTCGACTCGCCATCGCGGGATCCTCATGACGCCACTCGATATCCAGAAGCTGTTGGTTGGACGACGTAATCCGCGAAATCGCATTGCCAGCCGGTCGATCCCGTCGACATAATGCATCTCGAAACTCTGTGTGACGTTCCGGATTGTCCAACGGAACCCGAGCGGGCCGTGTTGTGCGTTGTTGTCGAGTACACGATTCCGTTCCCAGCGGCACAGCGGTTATTCTGCAAAATCAAGGTTTGGGAGACTCTTCAGAACACGGCGGCGGACGCCCTGCAGGAATTGCGCGTCGGCCTGTTCCCTCTTGACTTCCGCGTTGAAAGCGTCCGTGTCCAGCACACTCCGTATGGCTAAGTCAAGCAAATGCTGGAGCTGTTCAGGTGTCACCGCTTCGAGTTCATAGGCTCCAACATCAGCCCCATAGCGATCTATGAACTTCTGGTAGTTGGTCGATGATTTTTTTGGCTCAAGACTGTGCGGGAGATTCAACCGCTCCGTCTGCTCGTATGTCAGCCCCGCCCTAATCCCGACCAGCTTCAGGGGCGGCAAGTCAAAATCATCGCGGCAGGCTGCGGACGAAGGACTCAACGATGGACTCGCCATCTGGATCAAAGTCGCCCAAGCCAATGACAATCAGCTTGTCCTTACCGCTGTCGATCCATCGCTCGACCATCGACGCGCGGGGTGGAATGGATGCGTTGCCCCTCCCAATCGTCAGTGGAATTGTGTAATTAGCGCAGATAGGTTTGATGATTCCACAGACCGTCAGCTTTTCAGCGAGCACTTCAATGTGATTTGGCTGGTCCTGCAGCAAGTCGCGCCAATAGTGCTTGAACATTGTGTCCAGTTCTGCGCGGATATACTGCCGAACTGTCGTGTATACGTTCCACACCTCGACGGGGCGAGTCTCGTCTTCAATCGCCTCCATTTGGACTTGGCCCGTCAACCGTGCCCTCGTCACGAGGTCTGACAGATCCTGGTAGCAATTCTTGTCGTTTTGGTAACGACTGTTGCGTTTACCAGAATGCCGCAACGGCGGGTCGTTCAACAATGCGTAATGGATCGCACGCAGGTTAATTGGCAAGTACTCTGCACGCTCGGCTATGATACGGTTGACCGCGCTGAGCATCTGCAATTTTGCCTCGCTGATTGCTGACCTTCGCTTCCGCCCATTCAGGGCCATTTGCACGACGCGTACTTCTGACCGCGCCGCTCGGGACGTACACAAGTCACTGTATGCGTCCTCGGTACTAACACTGACGATTTCTTCCCGCAGACGCTCTTCGTTCGTCTTCTCGCGTTGGCGATTTGCCTCGCGGAGAAGCCGTAGGAACTCGTCATCGCCGTGATAGACACCCTTTGCAACGCGGCAAGGGACCTTCTTGTTTCCGGCCAAGCAGGCAGCCAGATGGCGGCGGTGCCCGCTGATGATGAATCCGTCCTCACTAATGATTAACGGCTCAAGAACGCCACGCTCTCGGATGCTCTCGGCGAGCTTCACGATCTCGGGGTCGTCGCGAACGACCGGACGATATAGCAGATTGTTTTCAGGCGATGGGTGGACCTTGGATGTGGATTTCCAGACTAGTCCGGTTCTTCTCGTGACTCGACCGCTGTGACGTTTCACCGTAGCAGACCTCCGTGATTCTTGGTGTTGTCGCAAGACAGGTGCGCGGACCTCGGATCGCTCAAATGCCGTCTTGCCGTAATTCCGACTCAGCACGTTCGACTTTGGAGTCGCAGACAGTCGTTGGTGTCGTCAGACAGTCCGCACCGTCTGCTGCATAGTGGTGGCCCGGAAGAACCGCGTCAGTGCTTGTTCGGAGGTGAAGCGTCGACCACCCAAACGAATGGTCTCAAGGCGTACGCCGCCAATGCCGCGGAGACGCCAGCGGTGAAGAGTGGAGACATGAGGGCGGAAGGGGAGAATCGCCGCGGCTTGGGGAAAAGAAAGCAGCCGCTCTTGCTGAATATCGATCATTCGTGAGACCTCGCAGCAGTTCGCGTTCTTGATCGGACTGCTGAAATAATCTCAGAATGTCGTGAATCGTCAGGGGCGCGTTAGTCGCAAAATGCGAGGTTACTGGTAGCCCATAGTGGGGGTAGTGAAGGCTGGTGGGAGCCTCAATCGCTCGACGTCAATTATGTCTCTGGGTTGTCGGCACAGGTGAGCTCATTCGTTTGCGCTCGGGCGGGGCGTCGGGGCGAAAAAAGCCCACGCCTGGCGCGTGACAGATGCAACCGGCCGCTCTCATCTCTTGGACGCCGTTCTTGCGGTAGAGTCGTGAGCCGTCGCCGCCACAGACCTCGGCGGCGAGATCATCCTTCTTCAGGGCTCGATGGTGCAGGGTATCCCAGATATCGTCCTGCAGTCGCGAGAATGGAAACGGTTTCCGCTCCTCGAACAGCTCGGCGAAGAACTTGCATGCGATCAGAGACTGTCGCAACTCCTGGTGGACAAAATCTCTGAGATGACCCGGATCCTTTGTTGTCCGGTAATACTCGAGACTGCGTCCAAACGAGATAAGGTCTGGCTGGATTTCCGACAACACACTGCCGATGGCAATGAGCCATACGTTATAAGGATGTCGCACTTGATTCGGCGGTATCTCTGTCAGATCAGCGCCGTCGTACCACTTCAACAGTCTAGTGGCTGACTCACACCGAAGGCATCCATCGCGCATTGCGGAGATCAGCAATTGTCCGGCCTCCTCTTGAAGATGAACACGTCGCAGGGGATCCGACCCTGTCTCCCTTCCCAACTGTCGGAACCGAGATGCCAATTCGTGGAAACCAGTCGCCAGGACTGTCAAATCCATAGTTGTCCTCACGTGCATGTGTCGCGGCCCGTCGGGACTTGGCTGCGAGCCAGGATGAAACAGCGTGTTGAGAAGAGGGGCTGTTCGCAGTACGAATTTCTTGGAATGGGCATCTCTCCGTAGCGTGTCTTACTGCTCCGTTTGTTGGAAGCCTCGACGGGCCAACCCAGCCCGAAGGCGATGTGCCTCCCGCCAAATTGCCCTTATCCGATCTCTTCTGCAATGCGGGCTGCCAATGTTCGATCTGCCTCAGCATAAACCTGTGTGACGTTGGCTCGCGCATGTCCCAAGACTACTTGAGCTCCCTCGAGGCCGTAGCGTTTGCGAATCTCCGTTGCGGCCGCGTGGCGAAGTTGATTGGGCGACCAAGGCGCGACGTTGGCCTTTTTGCACGCGCGGTGGATTGCGCGTCGGAAGGAATCCGAGGTGTATCGGGCACCAGGACGGCGCACGGGATCGCGGCTTCGATTCGAGCCGGGAGTATTGCCCGATGATGAAGGTGTGACGCGTTTCTCGTGGCGGTCCCGAAGTCGTTGCCGCTCGGAGTCAACCGGCGAGAAGCAATACTCTTCTGCGCCTCGCAGCAAGTATGGGCGCAAGATGGCCTGGGCCTTAGGTCCAATGTGGACCAGGCGAGAATGATCGTGGTGTTGTGTCTTGTGACTGGCCGGCCGGTAGGTCCAGATGTCCCCGCCACGATCGATATCGCAGGATCGCAGAATGAACAGCTCTCCCGGCCGGCAGCTGGTCAATCGCTGAAAGCGGACCATGTCAGCCACGACGCGGGGCAATTGCTCCAGCGTGGTCTCGATAGTCGCCTCGTCGACCGGCTTCACGGCGTCCGGTTCCCTAACGGCAGATCGGCCCTTCCGCAACCCATCGACGGCACCCAGAGCATGGACGACGGATGGCTCGATCATCTCGTGCGCCACGGCCCAGCGGAACATCCGCACGGTTCGATTCGTGTGCTGATTGATCGTCGTCCGGGCCAAGTCTCGGTCGATCCACTTCTGCCGCAGTGCCCGTAGGCGAGACGGTCCAAAGTCGGAGGCTCGCGTGCGTCCGAAGAGCCGTCGAAGATCGCGGAGAACGACACGGTAGGCACCGACCTCACCGGTCGGTCGGCCATCCTTCACGTAGTACCGCTGAGCGTGTTTCCAATATGCCAGCGCCATCTCGGCCACCGACAGTGGCTCTTGATCTTCCTCGTCCGGAAGTCGTCGGCCGTGGGCCAGCCACTCGGCAATCAGGCGGTCGTATTCCATCCGCGACACGCGAGACCCGTATCGGCCGAGATAAATGTCCTTCCCGTTGAGGGTGACGACGGCCTGACCGCTGGCACGGTGCTTACAGTACCGGGGGACGGACTTGGAGAGACGGGGCATCGCGACAGCTCCTTCGGTTGGTGCCGCAAAACCGTATATACGGTTTTGGCTCCGAGAAAAAGCAGCCGCGCTGCCGACCATCGGCAGGTAGAAAGTTGTTTCTTCGGCAGGACTTACGTCAAGTGGGCGATACTGGATTTGAACCAGTGACCTCTTGCATGTCAAATCTTCGGTCCAGACCTGCCGAAAAGCCCCAAGACCTTTGGACAACAGCATTTTACACGAAGAAACAGCCTTCGCAAAACGTCACACTTAGTTACAAAACGTCGCATTGATTCACAGTATTACGGACGTTCCTCCGTAGATTCTCCGTAGAAGCCCGGGCCCAGGTTTCAGTAGCCGTAGGAGAGTGGAAACCACCGTGTGCCGCGCTGAGAGCACATTGACGTTGGACGCGGCTGAGCATACGGATTGGATTGCGTCTTGGTCGTCATGCGACGGGAGACTGCAACCTGGGCCCTGGGCTTCAGATGGCTGCCAAGGGGTTGTCATGAACGAGCCGACATTGCCGTGCGTAGCTGCAGCGGTTGTTGGTGTCGTTTTCGCTGTTGTCAGCTGACAATCATTTTGGCGTGTCAGTCTCCGCCGGCAAAAAAGGCCGTTTTTTCCTTGTCATTTAGAGGGGTAAACCTGTGTAGTCAATTTGACTACACCTCTTTGGCCCTGAACCGCGCAGTGGGAAAGACGGGGATTTCAGGAGAGCGCTGAGACAAGGGAAAAACGGCCTGTCGAGCCGGCTTGAGGACTTTGTTCGTTCGCTCGCGCGACGAGACGGGGCACCGACGTGACGAAGGTAAGACGACACTAATGTCCATATATCGACTAGCAATTAGTGAACGGCATATCGTCACCACTGAACGCGCTGCGAGCGAACGAACTAAGTATCCACTTCGATCGCGAACAAAGCGAATTAAGCGAACTAAGTCCTCGACCACACCTCCGCTGGACGACCCTTTGTGCCAACCTTCTGGCACTCGGCCAATCCCCGTTGCTCCAAGTCCTTCAGGACTCGGTCAAGCTCCGACCCTTTGGCATGGCCGCTCAAAGCCTTGTGGATCTCCTTTCTGCTCTTAGGTCCAGTACCCAGTATCGAGAGCACTCTGTCCGCCAGAGTGTCCCCGACGGTTCGCCCAAAGATGTGTTGAGCGGAAGCTGTTGCATAGTCCAGCAGAGCCTTAGCAGCTCGCAGGTGCTCGGCAGTAATGATGGATCGTTGATCCAGCAGAGCGTAGAGCATGCTCAACCGAAGCAGCTGAGCTTCAGCACGACTCGTGACCACGCCGGGGAACCCCGGAAGCGGTTCCGCCAGCTCACGGTAGATATCCCCCCAGAGGGCCCGGGCCGAGTCATCACGCTTCAGCTCGCCAACCGATTGTGCGTGCTCGTAGGCCGCTCTGAGCAGCTGGACAATATCACTCATACCTGGTCGCTGGCCTCCTTCCGGGAGCAGCTTGGACCGTTTGACGCAGGTCCACAGGATGCGGTTAGCGAAACCGTTCAACACGTCCACATCATCCAAAGCCCGCTGCAACTCCTCGTGGGTGATATGCCCCACGATGGAGATATGGGCATTCGTAGCTCGAACCGGATTTCGCCTGGTCATGATGCCAAGGTGGCCACTGTCCCAGGCCAGCCTAATGACGGGGGATAGTGTATTGCCTTCTCGCCGCATCACCTTGAGAGGAGACGCGAACTCGGTTTCGACAATCAACAACCGTTTGTCGCCAACGCCAGTATCCGCATCCCCTTGGTGCTGAGGGTTTGGATCTTGGACGGATGAAATTACGCCCTCGCCACTCGATAGACCAGATTTGATACGATCCATCGTCCAGACCTCATCGATCTGATAAAACGCATCTCGCACATGGCCCTCGCTCGTTCCCTTGCGGGCTTTGGCGGATTGGCCAACCAGCACCACAAACAGATTGGGGTAGTGGCGAGTCGCCTCAACGACGAAGTACGCCTGTCGGCCGATCATGTTCCCGAAGAAAACGAGCAGCTGAATCAGTATCGCCACCGGATCCGCTTCCGTGTGCGGTTCAATCCGCTTCACGAATTCACCGGCAACGCCGTAGAGAGCAGCTTCATCGAGCTCGGGCCAGGGCCCCTGTTCCGCTAACGCGGTTGCCCGATCCTTCCGATCTAGATCGCGGACAATCCGCTTAGTCTCGCTGCTCTCCATGGGTGGATCGCATTTGTCAGCCCACGCGTACACCTTATCCAGAACATCAAGCGGTGACTCACCGCGTGCGAGGTGTGCACCGATCAGCTGGCAAGCTCGACTGTGCCTTTGGCCCTCCGGAACACCGGGAGCTGTTTCGAGATTCAAATCGAAGTCAACCAGGCCGGCGTCCGTTGCCGGTGTGACAGTCTGCTTGGTGGTAACCAGTTCGAGCACCCATTGCGGGAGCTTCTGCTACTGGAGTGTCAAGCGGTGAGTCCACCCACGCATAGTCACGTTCAGAGACGTGATTGCTCGGTGGTGCGAGAACGTATCCTCTGACTCCGCGTACATCGATCGGATGTCCGTTAATCTTAGTGCGGTTCTTGACCTCCCTATCATTCGGATACTTGAAGTAGATAGTGGAGGCCACCGCCACCCGTTGAGGCGATCGGCGTCTTCGGAATCTGGCCGTGTTCAGCCTCAAGCTTCCGGAAAGCCTCGATGCCTTCCTCACCGTCCAAATCAACAACGAAGATGCCGCTTTCTGGACCTGTGGCAATCCCGATGTTGAACTTCGGGTTTTCGGCCCACACAGCCCTCACGTGATCCGCATCGTTCGTCGCCGCTTTGCAGCCTTTGGGAGAAACAGGATGCTTTCCAGGTGACCTGCATTCTTTGCCCGCAACTGCATCCCCCGTCATCGATGTAGTGGCACGACAAAACGTACCAGCCTAGCTTGACGTACTCCCAGACCCATTGAGCCTTGCTCTTGATTTCGCACATCGAAAAATCTCTCCAAGAGAAAATCGGAGAAGCGGGCGATATAGAGAGATTTAGATAAGTTCGAAATGCGATGAGTTTTATATAGTTCGGTTTGTTCCCGCTTCTCCGGGTTGCATATCGTTGTTGACTAAGAGTGCCAGCGCCATCAGGCCGAACCGGTTGCGTCAACACGTAATAGGGAACCGACGTCTTGATGCTGCGGGCGCTTTGCCGTAGGTAAGATTTCGCAAAAGATCACAACAGAGCTGGTTACGCATCCTCCTCTGCTGCATCCGCGATTGCCAACAAACACTCCATGGCATCTACCCATCCTTCGGACAGCATTTCTGCCAAGAACCCGTTTTTGAGGATGGCCTTCACGGCACAATCCATGGGAGTCGAGCCATTTATCTTCGAGAGAAGCTGAGCAGTGACGTAGTCGGCATCTTCTCGTAATGCTTCCCCGTATTTATGCCAGTGCTCGCATATTTGACGGATCATATCCTGTATCGATGCGTTTTTGCGGATCTTCTTCGAGTGCATCTCTGCCTCCTTTCGACGTTCATTGTCCAGAAACCCTTTGAGCGGTTCTCTGAACTCCGGGACTTCTTGGTAAAGTTCAACAACACGTTTGACTACTTTCTTGTTCTTCATGGAACATACTCCTTGTCAAAACTCAAAAACCAACGAATGAACGAAGCGTCGAACGGGGGGCCCGCGAATGTAGTTTGCACAGCGCATTGTTCTGCTCTCCATATGCTGCCGGTGGAATTTGAAATACGACAATCGTGTCTCAAGGAAATGGGATTCTGCGCACCGCCAGCGCGAGCTGGCATCGGCAGACTGCCCTGACGGATTCGACCGAGGGTCAGCCGCGCCGAACGTTGCGGTTCACGACAAATTCAAATGTCACGACGAGTGTCCTCGCGTGAAACGAATGCGGCCGGACCAAGGACATATGGCGACGGTGTTGAATAGAGGGCCTACAGCGAGGCCACATCAGATTGGAATACTAACGGTGCTGCCCGGTAATAAGCGGGAGTCGGCTGCCGACTCCACGATTTAGAAGATATTTCGGAAAGCTTCGGGCAAATACGATCGGTTGTAAATACACTGCAGTTTTAGAATATCAACGTAGCTTAACGCCGTCATTTTCAACTGTCAAGATTCACCTTGGAAATTCGCCAACTTCGCATTTTTCGCAAAGCGCACCCGACAGTTCTTTCCGCCTTACAGTGACACTATTGTGGCATGACGATGACGACCATGGCAGTGAATGTGATCGGGCTCCTCGAAAGCACGGGCCAGTGCATAGTACCGTGCCAACCAAGCCACGAGATCCGTCGCCGACGGATTGCTGTATCAATACTCCGTGCAGGAGGCGGTGAGTGGATGGATGAACGGTTACTGGATACTGATCACTGATCACTGGGCCTGAGTTGATAACGATTCTGGTTGGATCATTGCGATCCGTCACTCACCGGCGATGCCCATCAGCGATGCGGCTTCCGCCATCAAGGGTGAATGAAGCTCGTCATCTGCTTGATCGTAGAGCTGACGTGCCTCCTCGTGATTGCCCAGCTGCCACTGGGCCATGGCTCGGATGACTTGCGCTGCGGAGGGGCATCGGGTAGTCCCTCTGCGGTCTCGAACGCGGAGACGGCCTCTTCCCATCGTCCGGCGCGATAAAGTGCAGCTCCGAGCGCGGCCCAGCTGAGTGCATCCGAATCGGCGTACTTGACTGCTCGCTCCGCCAGTTCCAGTGCTGTAGCCGGATCGCGAGTGGGAGAATCCGCACAGGTGGCAAGCAACCAGGCCACTTGGGCCGCGTCCTGCGGAGAAAGGAAGTGCACGGTCAGCTGCAAATCCTGTTCACCGGCGTCGCCGTACAGCAATAGTGCCCAACCGTGATTTGGCTCGCCGTCAGACCATGTCTGAAGCATGTGCTGAACCTCAAATGCGCTGGCGAATCTCGTGTCACGTTGCTCCGCAGTGAAGTTGTCGCCAAGAGATTCCGGCTCGGATAACGGAATCAGACTCGTCTCCGAAACTTTGACTTCGTCTGCAACCTCCAGAGACGCCTGAGTAATGATCGAGCCCTCCGAAATCTGGTCGTTTTCGGGTCCAAAAAGCGCCTCCGTGGAAACAACGATCGTCTTCGGTGCTGTCAACATCAGGTCAAAGCTGAGGTCGGACGAGGTTGGGTCACACTGATGGATTTCGACAGCCAGATGGTTGGTGCCCTGCACGAGGAAGTTGGGGCTGATGGTGGCTTTTAGGACTGTAGTTTCACCAGATCGTCAATTGCAGCCTGTGAGTAAGTGCGGTGATCGGCAAGCGGTACCAGATTGTCCCGGAACACTTCTCGGCCGTTGAGATAAACCGCGACCCCGTCGTCTCGTAGTACGTGCAATTGGAGTGCAAAAAGGCTTGTCGGATCCGCCACGTCGAATTGGTGTCGAAAATACGTGGTTGGATACTTATTCCATTCGTCGGCTCCGAAGCTGATCGTAGTGGCTTGATCGGTTTCCCCGAACCCCAGTTCGGCTGGTCCCGATTTCCAGCGGGAGTCATCGAACGCGGCCTCACGCCAAGCGGTCCCTTGATCCGTGCCATCATCCAGGTATTTCCACACACTTCCCTTGGACACCAACACGGATGCCTGCTGGAGGAGACGACATCGGAGCGGCGCACGATTGTCTGAATCTGACTGGAGTCGCAACTCGTGGACTTCTGGCAGTGTGCTCTTGATGACCACATCAAACTGCGTCTGCTGAACGGAGATTCGGTAGCAGCCGTCGCCCCATGTGCCGCCGACGGGGCGGATTGTCAGAATCTCGCCCATCGGATCGACATCGACAGTGTAATCGCTCCCTTCCTGCAATGCCTTGCCGTCGCACGTCAAGAACGTTTCCACTTGCACGACGGGCGTGCCATCAATCTCGATCGGTGCTGTGAGCATGGCAATTTGGAAGCAGGATTGGGAGTCGCGAATCGCAACACTTCGCTGGGCCGGATCAAAATCCTGATTGTCGTTATCCCGTGGCTGGACAAGACGGTCGACGCAGATCAACGTGTCCGGCTTCTTCAAGCTGACAGCTGGCTAGGGCTTGTCGCAGCAGACTTCGTCCTTTGAGGGTACCATCCAGTCTCATTTCCACGCTGAAGTTTGTGGTGAGCCAACACAAGCTGCCTGAGAGATTCTTCTTGCCGCCCGGTGTGATACAGGGCCACGGCTTTGCCGATTTCCACGTCCACTTCGGGTGTCCAAGCTGAAGCATGGTCATCCGTGTTGACCTTCGCAAAAGCCTCCAGTGCCTCTTCCCAGCGTCCGACCCGACACGCGGCCCAGCCCAGACTGATCAGATCCCCTGTGCATCGAGAGCCCGGGTATTTCGATTCCGCCTCCTGCAAGAGCTCTCGCGCCCGCTCGTACATGCCCGGTCATCTCGCAATTCGGGAAATGGACAAATCACGCTGTAGACAACGATTCCCTCCTCCTGACATTCTTCCCGTTCGTATGGGGTGCGCCAGCGACTGCTTGGCAACCTCTAAGCATTCCCGATACACTTGCCGGGCTTCCTCTTCGTGACCGAGCTCTTCCAAGCACATTGCGTATTTGTATAGACTCAGTCGCAGCATGAAGTACTCTCTGGGGGACGTCCTGAATCACGTGCGAGTTCCAGACGACGGTAGTGGAGAAACTTCGACTGCAGTTGGCTCGCCTCGGCAAACATTCGCCTTGCTATCAGAGAATCAATTTGGCGGCCTAAGAGACCCAGGAGAGTTTCTCTCATCTCGAAGCTGTCAGGGTCGAGTTGTGCGAAGTTTTCTTGAATCGGGAGGGCTTCCTCGAACAAGGAATCCGCCTCTTTGTGGTGTCCCCTGCCGTGGAATACCCAGGACCGCAGGCTAAGCAACTCCACGAGACTCGTATTGGTAATCACGATTGCCTGGCGCCAGCGACACGAGGCTCCTGGCGGTTTCCAATTGCTGCTGAAAAATGAGCATCGGCTCGATCTGACTCGCCGATATTGTTGAAGCACGCCGGCGTAGGTTGCAGAAGACGCTACCAGACGAACTCGATAGTGCTCGTTCGTTGGGAAACTCCTTCGCCAATCCGGCCAGAAGATCACATGCCTGAGCCAGATACGAGACTTGGGCAGGCGTCAACCTGCGGTGACGACCCGACGTTGGATCAAACGTACTGTAACGGACATGTTCTTCGATCGCTTCCGCCAATATTTCGCGGTAAGCCCTTGAGGAGGTCTGCGAGGCAACTAGCTTTTCTGCTGACTCCACGGCTCGTTGTGTCAGATCCGATTCAAAGCCTTTGTAGTCGTGGTCAAATTGTGCGATCAATCTCTGCAGTCTGGCGACCTGAAGTTGTGCCCTTATCAGGGCCAGTTGATAGTCGGTGCGATCGCCATCCTGTTCGATAAGCGACTCGAGAATCGTAATTGCTCGTTCCAGCAACACCGACGCTCTTTTGTCGGTATTCCGTCTTACTGATCTCGATGCACATTTGGGCGACGCGAAGATAGGCTTTCGACGTTTCGAATCGGATCTCCGGTCGCGCAGTGACATCGGCGGGGAACTGTTCGTAGAAACGAACCGCATTGTCCAGCAGCTTAAGCTGCAGCTCCGATGTTCCGGGTGACTGTTTCAACTCAGTCGCTGATTGCGTGAGCAGTGTGTCGATCGCTTTCGCGCGATGGTCAAATGCTGCTCGGCGCGGTTGCGTTCGTCTTCTGCCTGGATCGCTGCTGTTCGGCGACAGCATTCTTGTACGCCAACAGAATGGAACTACCCAATGACACGATGGCCACGAGAGCCAGACACAGGGCGATCACGCCGACAAGGACCGCGTTTCGACGGACCACTCTGCGCAGCCGGGTGGCGACCGAGGGGCGACTCGCCTTAATGGAGCGGTGATGCAGAAAGCGATCGAGGTCATCGGCCAGCTGTTGGGCCGATGCATAGCGGTCCGCAGGGTCCTTCTGCAGTGATTTCAACACGATCGTTTCCAGGTCGACGGGAATCGCAGATATTAACCGACGAGGCGGGCAAGGTTCGCTGGATTCAATGCGTTTCAGGATCTCCGCACGACTATGACCGTCGACCGCAGGACGCAAGGTGAGGAGTTCGTACAACGTGGCTCCCAGCGAATAAACGTCGGATCGTGCGTCGACCAGTCGCCGATTCCCCGCGGCCTGCTCCGGACTCATGTAGCGCAGGGTCCCCAACACATCGCCCGTCGCAGTGGCGGTGACGTCACTCTCCAATCGTGCTAGGCCGAAATCGGTAAGCCAGACGTTCTCTTCCACATCGAGCAACAAGTTCGCAGGCTTGATGTCCCGATGGACAATTCCGTGGGAGTGGGCATATTCCAAGGCGTCGGCCGCCTGATAACCGATCCGCGCAATCTGACGGAAGTACTCGGCACTGTGGTGCCCGGCCTTCGTGGAGATGAATGCCTGGACGATTCGATCGAGTTTCTTCCGTGCGGGCTGGCCGGCTATGCTCATTCGTGTGATCTTGCTCGGACCTCGCTGGCACTTCACCAGTAGCTGTGAGACATCGCAGGTAACGAGTGACGCTCGCAAGGCCTGGCCCCTGCGAAGCTGGGTGACAGCCGCGGCGAGTCAACTGGCTCGCCGTCTGCTTGCGCACGCCGCAGCTGGTCAATGACGTAAGCCAAACTGCAGCCCTCGATCAGCTGCATGGCGAAATAGTGCACACCGCGTTCGACACCGACAAAGTAAACGGGAACAATGTGCGGGATGACTGAGCGTGGCTGCAGCACGGGCTTCGTTCTTGAAGCGTTGCAACTGCCTGGTATCCAGTAGGCCGGCAAACGGCAAGACCTTCAGAGCGACTCGCCGCCCGAGAGAAGTCTGTTCGGCTTCGTAGACCACCCCCATCCCACCGCGTCCAATCTCACGAATGATGCCGAAAGTCACCCAAACTGGTCGGAGTCACAGCATCCTGTCGATGGCCTGGTCATCGCCTTGTCGCGTTCGCCTGGATCTCTGGAGCCAATTGCTGGATGAAGTCAAGACTCACAAGACAGGTCGTCAGCTCATCCTTCACATCGGCATACTCACTGAGAAGACATCGGCGGTCCGGGAATGCGTCCCTGCTCACACTCGGCCATGTACCACTGCATGGCTGTGGCAATTCGTTGTTCGCGCTTCCTCGCGATAACATCTGCACTTGGCGTCCTCGGGCAAATCGGTGGCTGTGTTCTGAGTCCTGACGATTCATGTCTGGATCTCCAAATGATCGATGGAGCTTGATCAACGCTCGCGACCACAACTTCTGCACGCTGTTACTGCTCTGCCCATCCGCTCGGCGACTTGGGCCAGCGACATGTCTTCGAAATGACGCAGGATGATGACTTCGCGAAGATCGCTGGGAAGCTGCGAAATTGCGTCTGCCAGCAGTCGTGCGCTTTCGCGTCGCAACGCCTTTTGGCTGGGTGAGGATGCGGAATCCGCCAGCATGTTGGCGAGCATGCGAGAGGATTGCTCCAGCTCATCGTCCAACCGACGTTCCAACGCCAACGTCTCTCTTGTCGGCCCGGTGTCGTCGCAGGAGGTCGGTCATCGTGCAGGACAGAATTCGCCTCAGCCATTGCATCATTTCCGCCTCCGTGGTCCCGCGAAAGGCAGGGAAATCTCGCACAGCTCGCAAGAGCGTCTCCTGAACAACGTCCGATGCGTCGATGCGAACCTGATGATCACGATCCAGCCGCAGCCGAGCCAGAAGGAAAGATAGTTGCGGTAATGACTCAGCAGCTTCTGCCGCGCTGCCCTGTCCCCCCGGTGGGACTGGCTGAGTGACATTCCGACATCGAAGCGAGCCACGGCAAATGGTCTCCCGAGCCGTAATATACGAAGATCCCTTATCTCATTAGGCGGAGAACCGACCAGCGGGACGCCCACAATTCTACGAAAAAGGGCAGATCAGAACGTCAATTTGTCGGGACGTATGCGACCGCGGCGTCGGTACTTTTTCTCTGCCGCGGAAAGAAAGCGGCTGGTAGGGGAGTGCGATATCGCGGCTCTGAGCCGTTTCATGTGCGGTTGTGCTCGGTTTCGCGATATTTTGGCCTATTTTCACCTGAACTCCATTTTTCAGGGCGTCTGCAGTCTTCCCACTACGCCCGATAGGAATAGGGGCCTGGAGATGCCTCGACACCTGCGGTTCGAACTCGGTCCGCGGTCGGTGGGCCGATGTCCGATGGCAACCGGGGACTCGAAGCAGTGGCGGCGGGATTCCGTACAACGATCTTGACGATGCGAAGGGACGACCAATGCGTACATTACCATCTTTCCGATTTCCTACCGCTTGGGGATTCCTGCTGTTGGCGGCAAATCTTCTTCCGGCCGCCGAGTTTCTGCCGCTGGGGTTTGGGGTTCCGAATCCGGGCCTAGGCACCGGGTTCTTGAAGGTTTCTGAAGACGGCTCCGTCGTCGTTGGCGACGCGGGGCCTCTTCTGCTGCGGTGGTCCCGCCAGAACACCGCTGAGGTCCTGATCGATGATCTTTATTCTTATGTCGGCGTGAGCATGTCCGGTGACGGCTCGACAATTGTCGGCAGATGGAAAACTCCGGAAGGTTTTCGGAGCCGGTCAAGATCACCGACGAGGAAGTTGAAGTGTTGCCTTTGCCTGGTGGTTACGAATCTACGAATAGGGCTAAAATCTCTCAGGACGGTAGCACAGTTGTTGGCAACGTCTATACCGACGGCGAGGTGCTCGAACTGGCCCTCGTTCGTTGGACCGAGGAGGGGGTTCCTGAGATTCTAGAGGACTGGATAAGTGGTGACCCGTCTTACTACGGTTGGGTGGCGTTTCCGCAACAGGAGACGTAGTGGTTGGCTATGGCAGCGGTATTGCCTGGCGATGGACAAAGGAATCTGGAAGACAGGATCTGCCCTCGTTGACCCCTGAGAGCTCTATGTACGTCTTCGGCGTGTCCAGTGATGGTCGCTGGACAGTCGGCAGGGACGGTGCTGCAACGCAGGCCGCCGCGAATGAGGGCTTCGATTCCGGTGCGATGGGATGGTCTCTCGCCGCCGGAGCCGCTGTCCTTCGATGACAACAGATGGACAGGGTGCGCAGCGGTTGATGTCAGCACCGATGGCAGCCGCATTGTCGGGGGTTGCAGCCTACGGATCGATGGAGAAGTATAGAGTCGGCAGGGACGATATGGACCGAGCCGACAGGCATGATACCACTGCAGGACCTTCTCGTGAGCGATTATGGACTGGGCGACGCACTGGAAGGGTGGTGGCTCGATGGCGTTCACGACATCACCAACGACGGACGTTTTCTCGTCGGGCGGGGGATCAATCCGGATGGGGAAGCTGAGGCATTTCTGGTCGACCTATCTCCGAACCTGCCCGGCGACTTCAACGCGAACGGCCAACTTGACGCACTCGATATCGACGAGCTATCGGCTGTCGTTCAGGAAGGCACCACCCCAAACGGTTTGACCTGACGGATGACGACCTGGTCACCGACGACGACCGAGTCGCGTGGGTTCATCAGCTGAAAAACACCTACTTCGGTGACGCCAATCTAAACGGCGAATTCAACAGCAGCGATTTCACGCACGTCTTTACGGCCGGCAAGTACGAGACCGGCGAAAAGGCCGGCTGGGACGAAGGCGATTGGAATGGCGATGATATCTTCGGCACCGGGATATCGTGACCGCCTTTATCGACGGTGGCTACGAACTGGGACCGAAGCAGGAAGTCGCCCCTGTACCGGAGCCGGCATCCACTCTGCTCTTCGTGATCGGCTTGTTCGGCATTGCCACCTTTCGTCGTCCCCTCAACCATGAATCCGAGCTGATTTATCGTCACCAACACAACACGGAAGAATGCTTTGGAAAACAAGATGCCAGGCCAGTGCACAGTGCCCTGACGGCTGGTCTGGCGACTCAGGCCTGGCTGCCGAAGGTATCACAAGCTGCAATGAACTGCCTCCTAATCCTCGCGACGATCTAGACCGGTAGACGAGTCAGGAGGTCTGGCTTTGGGTTACTGGGTACTGGGCCATGGGCCTGAAAAAATTCTGGGATTTCTCACAGAGGATAGGGGGAGGGGTGCCAACATATTGGTACTCAACTTGGTGTCGTCGATTTACAAAGCGAGCCTTGAAGTTCAGGCCTTCGGGCGTACTCGGGATCTTGAAGCACCAGTAGGTCTTTGTCACGGCTTACAATCAGCGAGACATTGGCGGCGACGGCGAGGTCAACATAGTGTGCGTCATCTGGATCGCGTGGGTAGTCAAACACATGTCGCACGTCGTCGAGGACAACGGCGAATGATTCAGTAAGTTCAATGAAACCCTCGATCTGCGCCGTCCTTAACCTAAATCGCCTGGCCAAGTGGGGACGCATGCACACGTCGCGCAGTTCAGCCAGTCACGATCCTCGACGTGTACAGAGGTTAACCGTCCAGACTCGGCGGCGAGGAATGCTTGTCCAGCCGGTCCGTCTGGGGCAATAGGAGTGCCTGGAAGTAGATGTTGCAGTCAAAGACGACGCGGTGCGGGTCGCTCATGATGCGGACGAACTTCGCTCCTGGCGCATCGCGTGCTTCTCCGCCTCGAACAGGTCGACGGCTTGGTCTTCGGTCATCCCGGAGCTGCGAAACGCCTCCCGAGTGGGTTGGAGCAGATCCTCGAGCCGTCGGTCCGATGAAATCGTCCGTCGGATCGCCAGAACAGCCAATTCGGCCGGGTCACTTCCGCTCGCGGCGGCCTTCTTGTGAAGCTCAGCGGCGAGATCGTCTGGGATGTGTAGGTCCATCGTCGCCCTCCTCAATGCGATTCTACGCCACGCAGCACTCGGAATCCATGATACCGGCAGTACGAGGCGGAATGCTCACGGAGGAGCGGTTCGCCCGCCGACCACGATTCCAACCCAGACCATGACGGTTGAGCAGGCTCCCCCGCGGCAGACGGCGTCCCGTCATACGGTCCTTCTCCGGAGCATCTCATCTCGGCGATATCTTTGATCACACAAATCTCGTCACGTAGGCGATCATGCAACGTACGCACGCTGTCGAGCGGGACGCTGGCCCTGGGAGAATAGCCAGTCCACGGCGGCAGTCACGCCCATGGTGAGACGTCTTGTGGCTGGCTGGACTGTATAGCCAGACTTCACCGGACTGTCTGAGAAGGATCAGTTGCGTGAGAAAGTCGCCCAGCTGCGTGAAGAGACCAGGATCAAGGACGCACGGATGGCCCGAGTTCCTGCTCCGCGGCGGCCCCACTACTCACCCGTCGAAAGGCTGGAGATCCTACAACTCCGTGCGGCTCGCAAGTGATCACTGCAACAGACGGCCGATGCGTTCTTGGTCACACCAGAAACGATCGCTTCCTGGACGAAGCGCTTGGATGAACAGGGAGCGAACGCCCTACTGCCACTGCAAAATGTCGCACCGGCCAGCACGGCTATGTGGAACGATGCCGCGCGGAACACCGATGCGATTGTTGAGACGTTCGATTTCACGGTGGATCAGGTCAAGGTTCGAGTCGCACACCGTCGGCAACTGGAAGCGAGCCTGCCGTACATCACCGTAGTCGAGGTCAGCGACGACCAGCTCTTCCTCGTCTCCGCCAATGGCAAGTGTCTTGCCGTGTGGGTCGATTACACGACTACCGCCCCAGTACGTTTCGCCGTCGCGTGTTCCACAATGATTCGCCATGACAATCGGCATGCCGTAAAGCATCCCGTAGAACGACAACGCAGTGTTCCATCCGTCAGGGTTGGAGAAATCGAGCCCAACCGCTTCACGTGACGACGCGACCGGAATGATGAGCAGCGTCGCCCCATAGAGGCCGGCGAGATGAATCAAGCCGGGGTTCCAAGAGTCCGCGCAGATGAAGATCGCGGCAGTCCATGGCGGCTCGTGAACAAATACATCGACGTAGCGTCCGCGAGCGAAATACTTGGCTTCCTCGAGATTGCCGTAGGTCGCCAGGTTCAATTTGCGGTGGATGAATTGCACTTTCCCGCTTCGAAGGGCCGCGGCCGAATTGTGAAACTGAGCCGCCAAACTCTCCTCCACAAATCCGGCGACGACGGTCATGTCACCAGCGCGCTCAGCGATCTCCAACAACCGCGGATCATCGCGCATGATTGCCAGGTCTGGCGTTTTCGAACGCAACTGATAGCCGGTAAGTGACAGCTCGGGAAAGACAAGCAATTCCACGCCCTTCTCTCGAGCCATATCGATAAAGTGAAAGTGCTTCTGGAGGTTCTCACCAATGTCTGCTTCCGTTGGCTCAATTTGAGCAGCCGCAACGCGAGCTTTGCCGATCGGAACGTATTGAGCTCGTCCATGATGTCGCACACTTCTCTAGTCGGTGATCTCTACTCGATCCTGGCCCCAGGTTCCGGCATGTTGAAGAATCACATCCGGACTCTCGAACTGTTCACACAGGATTTCACGGTAGAGTCGCGCTTCCGTTTCGCGGTCGACAGCGGATGACGTGCCGGTCGCGATCGACAGCGCTTCCTTCAGTGCGTCGACCGTGCCTGTGCCTTCGTCAAACTGTGCCTTCTCCGCCAGACAAGCTCATGGGGCAGGAGGTCCTTACAGGCCTCCCGCAGGATCCACTTCTCCGTCGTCTTCTTCCCATTTTGTTGGTCAGTAATCCGCATCTTCAGTGACGCGGGGATCGACTGTGCAAAGTCGATCAAATCGCGATCAAGGAACGGTGTGCGGGCTTCAAGACCTTGTGCCATGGTCAGACGATCCACGCGTTGCAGATTAATGTTGTGCATCGTCGTCAGCGATCGTGTCAGTTCGTCAGCCAGTTCACGAGGTGAATGGGCGTAGTCATGGTGGTACGAGTATCCTGCGAAAAGCTCATCAGCGCCTTCGCCGGTGAGCACGGCCTTCACGTGTTGCCGCGCAAGCGTGGTCGCAAAGTGGGTTGGGATCGCACTGCGCACGAGGTCGACGTCAGCCTTTCGAGGTGATAGATCACGTGCGGCAACGCCCGCGCAATGTCTGAAGCGTTGAACGTCATCTGGTGGTGTTCGGAGCCGATGTGGTTAGCGACCTTCGCTGCGGCAAAAATATCTGGGCTACCTTCCAGTCCCACAGAAAAGGTCTTGAGCGGGCGATCAATCGATCGGCCTGCTATCGCTGCGATGATCGACGAGTCCAATCCACCTGATAGAAATGATCCCACCTCGACGTCGGCAACCATCCATTTTTGCACGGCGTCTTCTAATGTGAGCCGCAGCTCGCGGCATACCGACTCGACGTCAAGCCCCGGCTCCGCCTCCGCAGCACCATGCGGAATGCGGAACCATCGTCTCGTGCCGTCGAGGCTGTCCAACATTTCGCCGGGGCCAATTGCTTTGATTTCGGAAAGGCCCAGGCCGTCAAACGCCTTTAGCTCGGAGCAGAACGCCAAGCCGTGATCAAGCCGTGCGACATAAAGCGGTTTGATGCCCAGCGGATCGCGGGCGGCGATGACCCGCTCTGGCGTGGCGAGCACAAACGCGAACATGCCGTCTAGCTTTGTCATCCATCGCAATTGGTTCGAACGAAACAAGTGGAGAATGGTCTCACTGTCGCTACGAGTCTCGAAGGCGCTTTCGCCGAGTATCGCCCGCAGGTCACTGTAGTTGTAGATCTCGCCGTTCGCCACCAGAATGTTGTCGGCAGAATAGATCGGCTGTGAACCGTCCGATGGACCGATGATCGACAGCCGGCAATGCGCCATGATCGCGGGCACATTTGGCGAGCGATACACCTGTGTCTCGTCCGGCCCTCGATGCTCGATCTTCTCGATCATCCGCTTCGCGAGCCTTTCGTCGTCATGCTGCCATAGACAAGCAAACCCGCACATGGAGAATTCTCCGCTGACAAATCCTTGGGAAACACAACTCTGGGAATTCGTGTCACCCGCATTCCGAGGATCGCGTTCATGCCCACGACCCCGCGTATGGTAGCAGCTTTTCATACTCTTGCCAGCGGTTGTCGCTATCGAGAACTCCGTCCGCGTTGGCGTGTAGGGAATTACATCATTTGGCAGAACTGGCAGCCTGCGTCAGGATGACGAATCCCTCAATCAAAGGGAGATCCGAGGCCGGGAGTTCTGGGGCGAACGGGTCGAGAACCGTGCTGATTGCCCGGACATTCTGACATCTGCTGTCTGAGTTGTCGGCCCCCAACGGGCCCCAGTCTGACCACTCGCTTGGGGAGCTTAACGCGGCCAGAATCGTGGCACGTCTACAGCCTCTCGCACCCAACGCCGTCACGACCATCGACTGAAGGAGCTGGTCCGAACAACGGGAAACGTCCCTATCGCTCTGGAGAGCGGAGTCCCTCGATCCACGGCCTAAGCATGCCGAGGTCGTCTCGTTTGACGTGTGCGAGAAAGACGTTGCTGAGCTGCAGCGGGAGGTCATCCTGCTTCGACGCCGAAATGCGAGACTCGTTGCTCTGCTCAGGCTCGTCGTGACCGTCATGAAGGTCGTGGGCTTCTCCATGGCTCGTGTGCGATTGCCGGAAGAAAGCCAGAAGATCTGTGTGCTCCGAGCCATCGAACAGGCACGCGTCCATTTGCGCACGAGCAGTTCTGCGCATGAGCGGACTGACTCACGGACGGTTTCACGCGTGGATCACAGCGCCCTGTGGCCTGGAAGACCAGCCCTTCTGCCCAAAGTCCTCTCCTCAGCAACTGACGGTCTCCGAAGTCAACTTGATTCGCGACATGGTGACATCCGAGTCCGATCGGCATGTCCCCACCGGGACACTGGCACGACTGGCGGAACGTTGGGGAAAGGTCTTCGCTTCTGCATCGACCCGGAACCGCTTGGTGCGGCTCCACCACTGGAGGCCACCACGACAGCCTGTTCATCCGGCGAAACCCAAGCTGGGGATGCGAGCCACCAAACCGAATGACTTTTGGCACATCGACACGACGGTCCTCCGGATCCTTGATGGGAGCCGCGTCTACCTTCATGCGGTGATCGACAACTACTCACGTCGGATACTCGCGTGGCGTGTGCTGGATCGCTTCCAGCCGGGCATCACCGCTCAATTACTTCTCGATGCGTGGAATACGATGCACGCTGGAAAGCCCACCGTCGTCGTGGACGGCGGCGTGGAAACTACCATGCGGCCGTCGACAAAGTGGTTGAATCAGGAATCCTCACACGTGTCCTCGCCCAGACGGCTAGAATGATACCTTGGAGGCCAAGATAGCTTGCTACATACCGAACGAAAGTCCGGAGTTGAAGAATGCCTAACCGAGAGATCGATGAAGAGGTCAATCTTCAAACAGCTCAGATGATCAAAGATCCCGAGGCACGCCGTCGTTACCTCGACCAGATCTGCGAAGGCGATCTGAATCTTCAGCGGGCGTCGAGACGCGACTTGTGACCGCTGCACACGATGGCGAACCGTTTGCATTGACAGGATCCGCCACGGAGGCCAACTCCCTCTCTCAGAGCGTCCAGGCCAGACAATTGGTCGATACAAGCTGCTGCAGGAGATCGGCGAAGGTGGTTTGGGGTCGTCTATATGGCGGAGCAGCGGAGCCGGTTCGTCGCAAGGTCGCACTGAAGATCATCAAGCCCGGAATGGACACGAAGCAGGTGGTGGCCCGCTTTGAGGCGGAACGGCAGGCGTTGGCGCATGATGGACCATCCGAACATCGCCCAGGTGTTGGACGCGGGAGCGACCGACAGCGGCCGACCGTATTTCGTGATGGAACTGGTGCAAGGCGTGCCGATCACCGAGTACTGCGACAACGGAACTCACTCTCCACGCGAGGATCGCCTGAAGCTGTTCGTGACGGTCTGCCGAGCCGTTCAGCACGCCACCAGAAGGGGTCATTCATCGGGACCTGAAGCCGTCCAACGTCATGGTCACGCTGCACGACGGCAAACCGGTGCCGAAGGTGATCGACTTTGGCGTCGCCAAGGCGATCAGCCAGCAGCTGACCGACAAGACACTCTTCACGGCCTACGGTCAGATGGTCGGCACTCCCCAGTACATGAGTCCCGAGCAGGCGGAGATGAGCGGCCTGGATGTCGACACGCGAAGCGACATCTATTCGCTTGGCGTGCTGCTGTACGAGCTGCTGACAGGGACGACGCCGCTGGAGGCGAGCGACTGCGATCTGCTGGCTATGCGGAGATGCAGCGGATCATCCGCGAGGAAGAACCACCAAAGCCCAGCACGCGATTGAGTTCATCGGGAGAGAATTTGACGGATATTGCGAAACGAAGGAGTTCCACTCCTGACCGCCTTCAGAAGACGGTCCACGGAGACCTGGACTGCATTGTCATGAAAGCGATGGACAAGGATCGGAAGCAACGCTACGACACCGCGAGCAGTCTGTCGGAGGACGTTGAGCGTTTCCTGCGTTTGGAGCCGGTTGAGGCTCGAGCTCCTTCGCACCTTTACCGATTCGCGAGATTTGCGAAGCGGAACACCGTGCCCGTCCTCGTGACGCTCGCGATTCTCCTGCTGCTCATTGGCAGCATCGTCGGTATGACAACGGCTTGGTTCCAGACGGCTGCTTCGAAGCGTCAGCTGCAGCCGGCAGTATGACGAACTGCAAGAGAAGCAGGTGAATTTGCAGGAGAAGACGGCTGATCTATCGCAGCTGAACGAGGAAATGACAAGGCAACTCTACGCTGCCGACATGAAGAACGCGATGGCAGCGTGGCAGCGAAACGATGTGCGGTTGATGGAGCGACTCCTGAGAAGAATGAGTCCAGCGATCTGCGCCGTGGGAAATGGTATTACTTGTCCAATCTTCTTCCCAGTGTCACCGATCTGTCTCAGCCGGGCCCCCCCATGAAGCCCGTGCGTTTGGCCGTGTCGCCGTCAGGCGATCAAGTCGTCTCGGCACACTCTCGCGGGGGGCCCATGTTAGTGATCACCGACAGGAGCGGTAGGGCGCAGAAGACCATTGGCGAACTCGAACATGGGGCATTTCGTTTTTCGTTTGCCCGTTTTTCACATGATGGATCTACGTTGGCCCACCCAAACGAGACGTTCTCCAAGATCATTCTGCGGGACGCCACATCATGGGATGTCATAGGAGAATTGGACGTGGCCTCCTGGATTAGAAGCGGTCCGATTCACGTGTCGGCAGTGGCCTTCTCTCCCGATGATCATCGGTTGGCACTATCGCTGAACGGGCGGGGCGTGCTGATCTACGACCGCGACCAGAAGACCGTCGTGACCGAAATCCCCCTCAAGGGCATTAGCACGTGTGAAGACCTGGCGTTCTCGATGGACGGAAGATACCTTGCCATCAGCAGTGAGCCGATCACAGTGTGGGATGTAGAGCGAGACCAGCGGCTGTTCGAACTGAGTGGCCACACGCGCGGATTGCGAGTTATGGTCTTCGTGAATGAGGGTAGATGGTTAGCTTCCGCGAGCCGCGACGAAACGCTGATTGTGTGGGATATGACAACCGGCGATCCGGTGATACGACTGGGACCGTTCGACGAGGAAGTCCGAAAGCTGACCTACGACCCAAGAACTCGCAGGCTTGCTGCCGGGCTGCGGAGTCGAAAGGTGAAGATCTGCGCCTGCCCAACTTCGAAGAACTCGAAGAGCTGCGGGACTATGGTGGCATGTACGGTCTTGAATTCACGAGAGCTGGGGAGCTCATATACTGGGGGATGAATGACCGTCTCATCGTGAAGCACGACATCCGCACCGAGAACCGCGACCGCATCTCGTGCGGTGGGTACGTCACGAACGTTCGCTTTTCCGGTAGTGGCAAGTACTTGGCGGTCCTACACAATCTCACCGAGGAGTCGAATCCGGAAGTGGCCCCGCAGATTGTTACTGCCTACCGGCTCTCCGGCGATCGTCACGAGGAGGCCGGCTTGCCGAGCCTGGCGTTTGCGGCTTCGTCCATTGCCACGTCGAAGGCGGGATCGAGAGACCTCTTGGCTGTGGGCGATCTGCATTCCCCGCGGATCGCCATCCTCGACATGGAACTCGGCGAAGTCTTGTTCACGCGGGCTTTCGCCGACGATACATACATCTCGTCGATCGCTTTTTCCTCCGACGGCGACTCTATCGTCGCCGGCCTGGGCAATGGCAAGGTCGTCTACTGGGATCTTCAGAGTGACAGCGACGAATCAGCCTGGGTCGATTCCCTTCATGCGGAGCGCGTTCACAGAAGTCGACTTCTTGGGCGACGATCGAGTCGTCTCGGGCGGCGGGAGTGGCACTTTGTTTGTCTGTGATGCTGCGACAGGGCGTCGATTGAGTGACGATCTGGGGGTCCAGGAGTGTTGGCTTCGCGGATTGTCGTGCAGTGACAGCGGGGAAGTGGCCTTCGGGCTCTTCGGCCAGGCATCCCCGGAATTACAATTCCAGAGGGTCTTCGTCTACGATCGTGACCTCAAGACGCGGCGTGGGATCTACGGTCACACATTCACGATTCAGGAGGTGGAGTTTCTCGGGGATGGAAGCACGCTCGTTTCGCTGGGAGGTGACCGGACGATTCGGTTGACCGACATCCGCAGTCGGCAACTGAACGAGCGACTGACCATTCAAGGGCCGGCAGTCTTCAATTGCATGGCCGTGTCGCCCGATGACCGCATTATCGCCGCCGGCACACGCGAGGGAACGGTGATCCTGTATCGGGCGGGGCCCAGGGGCTCGCGGTGACCGCGATTGCGTGTCACACGGCCCTGCGCTGGCCCTCCGAGTTCTCGGAGGTCGTCGATTCGATGGAACATCATTGCTGATGGATTGGCGTTCTAGTGTTTGTTGACCGTCATCTGCAGCGGAATTTCTGAACCTTCCGCTGATTGTCGAGTGTTGGCAGTACCTGTCGCAGGACATCAGATCTGGGATGGCAGCGATGGTGAGGGCAACAGCATCGGGGGAAATCGCCGATTCAGCATATGGCTGAACCGAACATCGGAGAGCAGAGCATTGGTCGCTGGCTGACGATCGGTCAAGAGCACCGGCGGCCACGTTGCGTCATTGCCAGAGATCCAGCGCAACGCTCGGACGGTTGGCGACACGCCGCGCTGAGTCCTGTGCTGCCCATTCCACCCTGTGAAATGCGAGAATGCCTGAAGGCCGTTCGTGATGCGAATCGCCAGCTGAATCGAGAGGTCGTCAGGCGAGCAGGCGACATCTTCGCTGACCAGCCAACCACAGTACTATTCCCACCACGATCAAGACCACGCCTGCAGGCTCCGGCACGGTGGCCACAGCAGCTCGTTGTCCGCGTTCATAGCCGCCGTCGACGTATGCAGCGACCAAATCGCTGCTATTGAAGAGCCCGCTGCCGTCCCAGTCTCCTTCGGCCCATCCAGCTTCCCCTTCGGTTTCGTACTTCCCGACAGCGAAGACTTGGACCATGTCGCCACTGGTGAATTCGCCATCGAGATTGGCATCGCCAAGGAACGTTCCCCTCAAGTAGGCCACCCAGTAAGTGCGGTCTTCGGTGTTCACGACGCCGTCATGGTTCAGATCGAACCTCTTCACGTCGCTGCCCGAACGTACCGCAGATGACAGGATGTCGATGTCTTCGCCACCTAACTGAGCGTCCCAATCAAGGTCCCCGAGCTGGGTTGTTTCCCACATCCTGAACTTTGCTGGGCCGAAGAGGTCACCGCGGAGTGAACACAAGACGATTCCCATCCACCGCGAGATCCGCTTGTGCTTCAGCCTGGATTGTATTGATTTCCGGGCCGAGACCAACCGGATCTGACCACGGATCATTCACGGTCGGCCGACTCGCTGTGAAAATGTCTACGTTTGTATCGTCCAGGTTCAGTGTAGAGTCATACACCAACATCAGCCCATCTGCAGTAAGCGACGGACCGCCTTCCCAGATACTGTCCTGGCAGATTGTCGAATCAAGTCGCTGGGCAGGTTGCCAAGGGCTGTCAGTTGTCTCGCGGGTCGATACCCAGAGATCGTACGACTCACCATCATCGAATGTGTCGCCGCGGCTGAAGTAGATGGACAGTCCATCGGCCGAGATCTCCGGATCACGCTCCAAACGGTACGTATTGAACGAATCCCCAAGATTGACAGGCGTCTCCCACTCATCATGTACCGTTTTGCACGTGGCCCCATAAAGGTCGAATTGTCCGAATCCACCGGGTCGCTCTGGAGGCAAAAACCATCGTCAAGCCGTCGGCTGTTATGTCCGGTGCCCCATCATGGGAATTGCTGTTGAGCACGGTCAGTGGAGCGGGAGCGTCGAAATCATGCTAAAGCGGAGGGCCGCGTGGCTTCCCAGAGGTCTAGCCCCGATTCGAAAGACGACGGTGAGCCCTTCCTGACTAAGAGACGGGTTGAAGAGTTCCCAATCGCTTAGCAACTGACGTGGCTCTCCAAAGGAGTGTTGTCCCATCAACCGATCGCACGAGCCCGCCGCGGCCACGGCCACCGTAGCGAACAACAGCACCTGTGGTCTTGATCTGAACATGATGTACCTCACTTCTTTTAAGTAGGTTGTGTTGACTGACGAAGGCGATTTACGCTCCCTGCACATCCGCATGCGTCGCTTCGCGGTATAATGCGAATTCGAGGCTCCGATCGTCTCAGTCATAATTCAGGAATTCCCTCTCAGCACCGCTGGCCAGATGGCGGATGGCGGTCCATTCAGGGGACTCGATGCCAGTGAACCACTTGTCGAACTGTCGGGCAGCACAGACACCCGCTATTTGCTGGACAATCGCGATTGTTGTTCAACCGAAGTGAGCTACTCGAGCCAGTCATGACTCCATGAACGAAGTGACCCAAATCTTGCAGCGGGCGGTTGAGGGAGATCCAACGGCCGCTGAGCAGCTTCTGCCGCTGGTCTATGGCCAATTGCGGCAGTTGGCCAGTGCGAAGCTTGCGGGAGAACGAGCCGATCACACGCTCCAGGCGACGGCACTCGTTCATGAGGCGTACTTGCACTTGTTGGCTCGGATACAGAGATGTCCTGGGACGGGCGAGCTCACTTTTTCGCTGCTGCCGCCGAATCGATGCGTCGGATTCTCATCGAGGCCGCCCGTCGCAAGAATGCGCAGAAGCGAGGTGGAAATTGGAACCGACTAGACTCGGATCGATCCGACATAGTCTCGCCAGAACGTGCCGACCGGCTCATTGCCATTGACAAAGCGCTCAGAGAATTCGAGAAGGTCGATCCTGGAAAGGCTGAACTCGTCAAATTACGGTTCTTTGTAGGTCTCAGTATTCCCGAGGCGGCTAAGGCAACGGGGGTCTCCGTGGCGACAGCCAATCGGCACTGGACCTTTGCCAAGGCGTGGCTTCAACGGGAAATAGACGGGTGGAGAACTCCATAGGTTTGTCCTTTTCGGTGATACAGTTCTCTCGCTGTTTTCGCATTATGTTGCGTAACGACTTGCGAGAACCCATCCCGTCTCCTTTTTGGCCAAATGAACGAAGAATCCATCTTTGACAGACTCGTAGCTCGCCCCCCTGATGAGTGGGCCAAACTTCTCGATGAGGCCTGCGAGGGGAATGTGGACCTTAGGTCAAGAGTCGAATCACTGCTCAATGCCCACCGACGAGCTGACGGTCTCTTTGAGATGCCAGCCCTTGAGTTTGTCGCTGACGTTACCAACAGGCCGGTCGTCGCAGAAGTCGGAACTACTGTCGGCCCCTACAAACTGCTTCAGAAAATCGGGGAAGGTGGAATGGGCGTCGTATTCATGGCGGATCAACGTCACCCCGTGAACCGTCGCGTCGCTGTCAAGATCATTAAGCCCGGCATGTACACGCGGGAAGTTTTCGCGCAGTTTCGAAGCCGAGCGGCAAGCACTCGCGATGATGGACCATCCGCATATCGCCAGAGTTCTTGACGCAGGCCAGACAGACTCGGGGCATCCTTTCTTCGCAATGGAGCTTGTCAAAGGACTGCCCATCACTCAGTTCTGTGACAACGAATGCTTGTCAAGCCGCGAACGTTTAGAGCTATTCATTCCAGTCTGCGAAGCAGTTCAACACGCGCATCAGAAAGGCGTGATTCATCGCGATCTCAAACCATCGAATGTGCTCGTGGCAATGTTCGACGGAAAGTCGGTTCCCAAGATTATCGACTTTGGCATCGCAAAGGCACTCACCCAGAGGCTTACCGAGAGGACCCTCTTCACTGAATACGGTCAGCTCATCGGGACATGCGAGTACATGAGTCCGGAACAAGCTCATCTCAACCAATTGGACATCGACACTCGTAGTGATGTGTATTCGCTTGGCGTGCTTCTGTATGAATTACTAACGGGATCGACGCCCTTTCCTCGGGATCGGCTAAGAGCTCTTGCTTTCGACGAAATGTTGCGGGTCATTCGCGAAGAGGAACCTCCCCGGCCAAGCACCAGCATAAGCTCACTGCGCCAATCGGCGATGGCATCTTCTCGGCAACGGCGTTCAGCGGTGCGGCAGGTCGCTCAATTCGTCCGCGGCGACTTGGATGTGATCCTCCTGAAAGTCTCTGGAGAAGGAAAGAGCGCGACGATACGCCACCGCAAGCGATTTGGCAAAAGATCTTGAGCGATTCTTGCATGGTCAACCAATTGAAGGGCGACCGTCTACAGTGCGATACAGACTGGGTAAATTCATTCGCCGAAACACGGCGTTAGTAGTCGGTACAGCTGCAACGATCGTTGCATTACTCGCGGGCATTGTGGCGACTAGCTGTGCAACTTTCTGGGCTATTGGTGAGGCCCGGCGAGCAGCAAAGAGTGGCGGGTGTGTTGGCTGCTGAACTCTACGTGTCCGATATGGCAGTTGCTGAGCAGGCTCTGCTTAGAAACGACATGAGTGAGTTGCAGCGGATTATCAGTTCCTACCTCACGTCGACACCAGTGGATGCCGGTTTCGAGTTGCGGTATCTATTCAGTGTGTGCCAAGCTCATCAGAAGGCTCGCCGACTGTCACTTCCGTATAAGGCGTGTTCGCTCGACATCTCACGCGACGGAGCGATTGCAGCAGTAGGTATGTCAAATGACTCAGTTGTCCTGGTTGATCTACTCAGCGGCGCAACATTAGCAACCTACGGTCCGGGCGATCAGCATTGGGCTTTCACATCTGTATCGCTGTCCGCGATGGGGGAGTCCGTCGCATTTTCGCAAGATGAAAACGTAGTTGTCATGTCCACCGACCGCAAAGGCGACAACTCTGCCCGCGTACTCCAGGGCCATCAGTCAACCGTAGTTAAGGTTGCGTTTTCAGATGACGATGCCCGCATAGCCTCCGTGTCGTTGGACGGCCACATCCGCATCTGGAAGATGGATGATGGTAGCTTTTTGCAGTCGCTGAATTATCCGGACCACCAGCTGTGGTCAGTCGCCTGGTCACCCGACCAACAACTGATTGCCGCAGGCAGCGAAGATGGACTCATCCACATCTGGCGATGGGCTGACGGTCAGGTCTTACACACACTCTCAGCTCACGAGGGAACCGTCGAATCAGTTGCCTTTGCACCGGATGGTCGAATTCTGGCTTCCGGCGGATTAGATCATGCCGCACTGTTATGGGATGTTGAGTCGGGGGAGCGTCTGGGTAACCGCATGATGCATTCCGATAGTGTGTTCTGTGTCCGGTTTGAGCCGGACGGCAGATTCTTGGCATCCGCCAGTCGAGCCGGAGACGTGAAGATCTGGCTGGCAAAAGACACAACCGAGGTGAAAACGCTCAGGCGACATTCCGGCATCGTAGCAGCGATCGCCATCTCAGACGACGGGCAGAAGTTGGCTTCGGCAAGTGATGATTACACCGTTGCTGCGACGCGTTTTGATCCGGATGCTGCGCCTGACACAATCGCAACGACCTTCTACGTGGAACAGATGGCATTGACAGTGGACGGGCGGTGGTTGTGTTACATTGCCCCCGGGCTGGAGCAACATGCCGGTGACCGTGGGATAAATGAACAACGTCAGGTCATGGTTTGGGATATGTCCCGGCATGAACACGCGACTCCCATTGCGGTCGACGACCTGCCGACAAGAATTGCCGTCTCGCCTTCCGGTTGCCTCGCCGTGGCGTACCTGACAGGAGGGGTACAGTTGTGGAATTTGGAGAGCCGCCAGAAGCGAGGGCCGTGCCTTGCGGTGGATGCGACCGCATCTTCAATTGCTTTTCGATCAACCGATGACTTATTGGCCTGTGGGCAGGAAGATGGAAGCATTACACTTTGGGACACGCAAACCGGGAACCGCGTAGGTCACCTCCTCGGCCACAATAAACCGATTCGAGATCTTAGGTTTTCCCAGGACGGAAGTCTACTCGCTGCTGGTAGTGATGATTTCACTGCAACAGTTTGGGATCCGTCGCGCCGTGCTCTTGTTCGCCGATGTAGCGGGCATCGGGCCGCGGTGATGTGCGTTGATCTGTCACCAGACGGCAGAATCCTCGCCACTGGTGGATGGGATAACGACGTAAGACTTTGGAACACAACGGATGCCGAACGCTCCGGGGCCGATCAACGGTTAGGTAAGCAAGCACTTTGGGTTTCGCAGGTTCAGTTTTCTCCAGACGGTCGGTTCCTCTTTTCGGCGGGAGGTGATCACACCGTACGAATTTGGAACATGGCAGCACGTAGACAACAATTCTCATTGGCTGTGGGCAGCGCGATACTTGCAATGGCGATGACCCCAGACGGCAACACGCTGATCACCGGAGGGCGAGACAATGCCGTTCGATTCTGGAGGGGCGCCCAGTGGTGAGCTGATCGCGTACAGTCACGATATCGAGCCGACGCGAAAGTTCTTTGACAAGTCGATATTAGCGGCAACTCCGTTGGGCGACTTCCGCCGAGTAGCTCCGCGGACTGCAGAAAGTTGCGGCTACGGATCGGGATTCGCCTCGGAGCGCATGCCGCGCGTGAGGATGGATCAGAGCCATCGGGTGAGCGGGGCCACCGACCTTCGTGGTGAATACCCATTACAAGTTTTCACGGCGAAGGTCGATGGGCCACTACACCAGTGGGAGCCTGGGAAACTCCGCCTTCCGGTGCGTGTTCGAGCTCATTGGCCGCCCAGAAGTGAATAGCATGTTCCATCGTCGCACTGGCAAAGCCAGAGTGGCACGCCAATTCTCAGCCCCGACAGAGTACTATGCCAGTGCCGGTCCGTCAGTCTACGCAGTGTTCTCGACTGTAGGACAGCACGGAGACAGCCCCCGCTTCGACAGAAAGGGACAGGTTAGCGGGGTGCAGAACTCAACGGCGCCACTCCAGACCGAAGGCCAGGCCTTGCGCCCAAAATCCGGAGTCGTCATTGGGAAAGGCCGGACGGGCCGGGCCGGGGGCGGAGCCCGTCTCGGGTGGCAGAAGGAGCGAATTGACAACCGTGTCAATCTGATTGGCCGCCCGAGCCACGGAGCTGACGTAGATGTAGGAATAGCCAAAGGTCGCCTTGAGGCATGGCGTCAAGTCGTAGCCGAGCGTGATGCCGGCCTCCGGCAGGACGGCGAACTGGTCGTCATCAAGCCGCCCAATGTTGGTGCGCTGCGCCAGAAGTCCCCCAGTAAAAGAGTCCGGTTGGCCACTGATGACGCGGTCTGTGGATCCGTCGATCGTCACCACCTGGTGGCTGTTCCCCAGCGCCACCTTCCCCAGCAACTCAATCGACCACTGGCACTGTCGGGCCTCGTACAGCAGCCCCAACTCGCCGCCGTGGAAGTCACTTCTCGCGTCGAACGAATCACGAATATCGAATGTTGCCGGAGCCAGCGATACGAGCGATGTCAGTTGCCCGCGAACCGAAACGCTTTCCGAGAGTCCCAGGAAACGGTATCCGCCCAGCAGGTCGAGACGAGATCGACTCAGTCCTTGTCCATATCCGCCGCGCTGGTACAGATTGAGCCGCAGCCGCGCACCGGCAGAATCCAGACTGCTGGAAGCACTGGCGGCAACGGATCCTGCGATCACATCTGGATACGCGACCAGCTGCGCCTTCTGCGTTTCGGCCAAGATGTGCACGTAGGGCCGCACATAGGGTCGCGCGAGGATCGGTTCCTCATCGGAGGAAGCATAGAAATTGTCGGTCTGGTTGGACAATCCAAAATACTCACCCTCCAGACCGAAGCATTGGCAGTTGTCGAGCCACCCGCCCAAGCGAATCCGACCGCCCGAACGCGTGCCGTCAATCAGGCCTTCGTCGCCAAACAGCACCTCCGTTCCCGGTTGGCCGAGGACGCCTGCGTCTCTTCTGTCCGTATCTGGTGGGCTGGTCGTCACCAACGGAGGACTCGACATAGTCTGGGTCCACCACATCAGGTACTCACCCCGAACCCATATGGCCTCCCCAGGACGACCACAGTGGGCACGACACGCGCTGCCGTCGATCGTCTCCTGCCCTGCTGAGCATCTGCAGCTGACACGCGAACCAGACCGCGGCGACGAACCGAACGAGCGATCCGGTCGGTCTCCGCGCAGTCCGTAGGCGTCTGTGCATGAGACTGACTCCCGAATTATCAGATGGAGGCCTACCGGGCAGGGAGAATCCTACTGATCGTATCGGATGTGGCGGCGGCAGCCTTCACGAGAAGTTGCTTTTCGACGTCTCCCGAAGCAATTGAAAACCAGGGAGGATCGAACGGTAGCTCGAAGTTGGGCGTGGCCTCGGCCACGGAGAATCCGGAGTCTGGATCAGGCATCGATGTGAGCGCCATCAGAGCCATGGTGAGGGGCGGGCTTGACAAGAACGGAGGAGGTTCAGAAGGCAGCCAGAGTGACTACTTTTCGGCGGGGCTTCCTTCCCCGATTATCTCAATGACTTTGGACAGCCGTACATTTGGCAGACCCCCACCGGTCCTTCCAAGGGCTGGGCGACGGTCAGTTTCAACGTCCTAACTGATGGACTCGTCATTCTTGCCGCGACCAACCGGGGTTGGCCCGACCGAGAGTGGCCATATGGAACAAAACAAGACCTACTTGACGATGGTTGGCAACGGTTACCTGGTATCATGGATCTGTACGACCACACAGCAGATCCGGATCACCACGGACTGACCAGTGAGTACCCGCCTGGCGAGACCTTTTATTACGAGATGTTTGCGCGGGAGAGTAAGGCGGGAGAATCTTTCACTTACCGCAATGAAACTTACCACGCACCGGCTCTGATCACATATCCCGGCAATTCAGCGGTCCCTGAACCTACGTCGTTGTCTTCTTGGCTGACGATCCTCGGAACTGCTGGTGGATTGGCTGCATGGCGTCGCTGGAATCGGGCACATCATAGCCCGGGCGGTCACTCCGAGCGTCGGTGAGTGCAGAGAGAACGGACCGGAGCTTTTCACGGCAATTCGCCGACCTGTCTGTCTTTCTTATCGCAAAGACCTCGTGTCACGATCCCCGATGCGGTACAGCTGACGATTCATGCGCAAAAACAATCGGTTCTCCAGATCGCCGTATATCGTCAGATGGTCGACCTACGGAGATCCGACAACACCGACAGTAGCGCTCGGCTCGATCCTCAACCTGGATCCAAGCTGCCCGCGTCGAGAATCGAAATCGCTCTCGCTTCGTGAGATTCATCCATGCGGACATTGCCGATCGCTTGCATCTCGGTTCACGTGGACCTAAAACGGTTGGCGCCGGATCAGAACCGGCCGAGCCTATCACCCCTTCGAGGCCTGCCATGACTGAACTGCTCAATTTCGCTGGTCAACCACGCATTCTCGTCTTGCTCGCGATCTTGTCCGCTCCACCGACGACATGGGCGGTTCGGCAGGCAACGGCCGAACAGACGCGCCACATCTGGGAGAAAGTCGAAATTGTCCTCCAGGCAGAAGACAGCGGTGCGAATCCGTACCGAGATGTGGAAGTATGGGTCGATCTCGAAGGCCCGGACGTCCGTCGCCGCTGCTTTGGGTTCTGGGACGGGGATGATCTCTTCCGTGTGCGGATAACCGCCACTGCCCCCGGAACTTGGCAATGGCAAAGCGGCTCCAATCGGAATGATCCCGGGCTCCGCGGTCGGACCGGCTCGTTTACGGCGGTCGCGTGGACGGAGGCCGAGCTGCAACAGAATCCGACTCGCCGTGGAATGATCCGCGCCAGCGAGAATGGGCACGCTTTCGAATATGCCGACGGAACGCCGTTCTTTCTTCTTGGTGACACTTGGTGGGCAACGCCCACGTTTCGCTTTCCATGGTTCGATGGTGATCGTCTACGGCCTATGACGCCTGGGGTGGGTTTCAAGGATCTGGTTCAGTTCCGGCAACGTCAGGGATACAACTGCATCGCGATGATTGCGGCGTTCCCTTTCTGGGCCAATGACGGACTGCCCAACGAGGTGCAAATGGATGATGGCACCGTTCTCCGCGCAGCATGGCGGCAGGCTGGCACCAGAAGCGCAAAAGACATGCATAACGAAGACGGCGAGCGCCCCTTCCCAATGCCAGGCAAGATCCCCGGCTACGAAGATGAGTTTCCAAACCTCGACCAGATCAACCCGAAATATTTCCACCGCATGGACCAGAAGATCGACTATCTCAACGCTCACGGCATCGTTCCCTTCATCGAGGTGACCCGTCGGGACATTGGCCAAGCGTGGAGGAAGTTCTATGATTGGCCCGAATCCTATTCGCGATACATCCAGTATGTATGGAGCCGGTATCAGGCCAACATCTGCCTTTTCAGCCCGATTCATTTCGACACGCCGGCCCAGAGCATCCCGGCCTCCGAATGGAGTGACGCGGCCAATCGTGTGATTGATCGCTACGGCCCCCCACCGTTCGGCACCATGTGCGGAACGAATGCGAATCCGTCCTCGTTGGAGAATTATGGCCATGTGAAAGAGGCCCGGTGGCTCACTTTTCACCAGATCGGCAATCGGCGAACACATGACGTATACCAGCATCTCACCAAGATCTATCACACTGCACCGCCGGTACCCGGCATCAACGGTGAGCCGTACTACGACGGAATGCTCGACGCAGAACCCGGTTCCGAATTGGCCGCGCTCTATTGCCGGTCGGCCATGTACGGCAGCGTGCTCTCCGGCGGCCTCGGCGGGCACATCTACGGCGCCGGCGGTTGGAAGGGCGGCATGTGGAGCGGCGAGGTTGAGGAGGATTCACCCTATCCCATTTGGGAGGTCGTGCGCTGGCCCTCGGCTGATCAGTTGAGGCATCTAGCCACGTTTGTTCTCAGTGAGGGTCGACGTTACCAAGACCTGATCCCCAGCGATGAATCGATCCATCCCAACCGGACCGGCCAACCCAACGGCTGTGTGGGCTGGGCTTACTGTGCCCGAACCGATGACAGTCGACTGTTCCTGGTTTACTTCGAGCGCGACTGTCCACGGGCCGAGCTTTCACGCGCTGCGCCGCGGGGACGCTATCAAGCTCAATGGTTCGATCCACGAAATGGTCAATGGATTGCGGCGGGAGTTCTCACCGCCGACGAAGAAGGCCATTTCCGCCTACCCAGTTTTCCCGACAACGCAGCTCGCACTGCCAACGATTGGGCGCTGAAGTTGCAACTCCTTGAACCGTAGCGTGCCCAATCGCCAGACCAATCACCGCTGCCACGTGCTGCAGTCGTTAGCAGGTTACCGGCTGCGTTCTCTTATTCTCGTGCCCTTGGCAGCTGCGCCCTGAATCTGCTACCCGAAGCTGTTCGGTACGCACCAACAGTTTCCGTTCCCGTGTATCGGCCCACCGACTTTCACCAGCCCCCGGGCGGACATCCGTGCCCCTACCGATGACGGCCGTCGGCGGCAAAACCGATCGACTCCGTTGCGTGCCGGTAACTGGCCTGCCCAGACTCGTCAATCGTGTCGGCCGCGTGGCACCTTGTCATTGGCAACCTGGCACGGTGGGTGATTTCCGGACGTTCCATGTCTGCCAGAATCTGCGAAGAAGATGTCGAGACATTGCGACTTCCCAGGAACTGGAACTCGTACGTTCGAAGTGCGGTGCTGAATGTCGTCGGCATCGTACGAGTCGCCATGCTCGCCGGCCGCGAAGCGCTGATCAAGAATGGCGATTCGCGACACGCCAGAATCCACCAGTTGGAATCTGAGGTCGCGATGCTCCGCGAGGAACTGCGGATCAACGGGGCTCGCATGCAGAGGGTTCCACCCCATCGACGGCCGCAAGATACAGCCGTCGAGCGGATGGCGATCCTGCAACTGCGTGCCACGCGCGGCTGGAACAAAGCGGAAACGTCTCGCCGTTTCTCGATTTCCGATGACACCATCCGTGCATCGCCGCGTCGAGCGGACGATGATTCGTTGGTTGATTCCCACACGCCGGTCAATCGCGTCCGCCGCGTTGCATGACTGTCCAGGTGTTACGACATGTCACGCCACCTGTCCACGCGGAACGTCGTTCCGCGCGTCTCTCGGTCGCGATCAAGCGCCAAGCCGTGCTCCGCCCTGTCTTCGGTCCTGTGGCATCTAACGCTGAGGCCCGGATTGCGTGGACAAGTTTTCACGGCGAAGGTCGATGGGCCACTACACCGGTTGCTCTATAGCCACGCCCATTTCCGCGTGATGGGTAGTTTCTGCCTAGTGCTCATCAGGCCGTCGGTTTCCGACACATCCGAGAAAAAGACTCGATGGAACAGCCGCGGCGGGACAGCCACCGATCAACGGCGGACTTCAGCGCCCAGCAAGTTGCTCGGAGATCCCAACAGCCATGACGGCCATGGCGAAGCCCATAATGATTAATCCTGCTCTCAGCGTGTAGCTGGCAAGCCAACGATCGACCCATTTCGCCGACGACCAGAACTTGACAGCGGCCAGAATCAAGAAGATGACCACGATCACGCAAAGGTCCATCAAGACATATCGCGCGAGACTTTGCCAAATGTTAGCGGGATTCGCCAGCGTTAGCACCACGAAGATCGCGCCAAAAGCGATCGCCGCTAAAATCGAGAATCCACCAAAGATGAATCGGCCCAACAGATCAACAAAGCGCTGCATCGCTGCATCTCCCAAGTCCGTGAAGATAACTCAACTCTGGCCGCCTTCCAGAGCGCTGGCCAGTTTCTCCGTAGCGCTACAGGCCATCCAAGGATTTCCGTGGTGAAAGCTCGCGTCCTTCCGGAGAAAGGGGACCGGCTCGCCGACAGTCAACGCATCTTAACCTTCGCAGCTCGACCGAGATACGTCTTTGTTTGGCTCAGATTAGCCGTTCCGTCATACGGTCCCTAGATGCGACACCAACTTCGGCGTGCGACGATCCAAACGGACAATCCCGCCAGCAACAGAAGCCACGCACTCGGCTCCGGCACCAGCATAATCGTGGCGGTTTCACTTTGCCGGAATCGCCACTCGATCGAAGTGCCGTCTCGAAGTGTTCCAACGAGCGTTCCTTCCAGCGGCTGGACCGGTTCGAACAGAGGAAAATTGAAATCGTTGCCAATGACCGTAGCTGTCGCGTTGTCCCTGAGTGCAAGTTCCAGAGTTGATCCCTCCTCCCACTCCCAGACGCCATCGTCCTGTGCACGAATCTGTCCGCCCGTTACCTCCAGTTGGCCGTTACCTGCGACGGCCAACCCCAACGCCGGTTCGTTTAGAAAACTCATTACTTCGACAACGCCTCCCGACATTTGAAAGACGCCGGAAACGACCACACCAACAGAGTCACTGAAAATACTGCCTCCCGACATTTGAAAGACGCCACCGTCGGAGATCGCCAAGCCTGTTCCAGAACTGCCATGAGTCCAGCTTTCAATCGAACCACCCGACATTTGCGCCGAAGACAGGCCGGACATCCGCATTCCCCCCAAGTAACCCCCAATGCCCCCATCCAGGATTTGCAGCCTTGCTGAATCTTCCAGTCGAAGAGCAGGTCCGGTGGACTGATCCTCTAAATGGGTGCCGATATAGCCACCATTGCAGACGACCAACGACGCATCTTTCGCGGAAGTGGGGCCCAGTGAACCACCGTTGACGGTAACGACTGAGTTGCCATCGGCGTCGAGGTTGTCGGGACCATAACCGCTGTTAACGACGACATTGGAATCGTGGACCTTGGCCGAAAAACTTAGGAATTCGTCTCCTCCGCCGTTGACGATTAGGTTGGCGTTGTTGTCGAAAGAGGCACTTTCCCTGATTTGCCCGCCGGTGCTCAGACCCACACTCGCATCATCCACCTGGAGGTTCCCGCTCATCCGTGCTTGTACGTCGAGGCGGCTCTGATTGCTGACGATGACCAGTTGATCGATGTCCTCGGTTAGAATGTGCTCCTGGCCATCGTCAAACACAATCTGGCCGATCCCGGGTCGGCAGCAAGAGACCACCAATGCAAGGGAAACGAATCGGTAGATTATTGGCTGTCTCATAATCACCCCCGGGTTGCTGGGATGGACGATGCAGATCGATACGGATCGTCATCCGAATCCCAACAAAAAAGGCACGCAGGTTCCGCGATTAGCTTAAGGAACCTCGTGCCGTGCTTGTTTGGATGAGCAGCCCTCGCCTCGTTAGCGACGCTTCGGTCAGCCTAACGCGCCCGTTTTCCGAGTCAACACGGCCTCTGAGATAGCAACGGGATTCCGCGGTTGACCATCGGCCAAGCTGTGAGCCTCTTCGCCTCGGACAACGCCTGCCACGCAAGGCTCTCTGAGCGATTCAGATTCCGTTCCCTTCTCGGGGCACGCCTGAGGTCCTGAATCGGTCACTGTGACCGCTGCCGAACGGAAGCCTGCGGGGCATACATCCAGAGAGGCGCGCGACTGTTTCACGTGAGGGTCGTTTTCCGAGATCTATGTGATACCTATTTGTCCTGGCGACCAATTCCAATCCGACCGCGACATCGTTTTGTGCTGGTGAATGTCTTCGAAACGTCTTCGCCATTCTCGACTGGAAATTGCGAGCAGGTAAGTCTGCGAGCGGATCACGAAATCGGTTCCTTCGTGCCTTGGCTGCAAAGTGCAAAATGCGCGTCTGGCCCGATCCTCAAACAGACCCGCATCCTTTAGGCTCGTGCCCAAATGGGCTACTCCCCCGTTTCCGCTGCGGGCCGCGGATTGATCAGCTGCTCGGCGCCGCGTTTCGCGAGTGCCTGTTCCTGGATGAACACTCCGCCGCGGTCGATGGCCAGCTCGAAGCGCAGGCCGTCGTAGTCATCGATATCGGGCTGGCGCCAGTCAAACACGACCTGGAAACGACGCCACCCCCGTTGGCGATCCCGATCGGTCGCTTCCCGCGGTCTGACGACTGGCGAGCCGAAGGTCCCCCGTTCCGGGACCAGGAGCCCGATCGTCACCATGTCACTTGCGCCGGCGAGGTCGCCGGAAGTCATGCGCCGGACGAACTCGTCGACGGTTTCTCGGGGCGAATCGATCCAAGCCAGCCTCGACGCCTTGGCGGCCTCGAGAAGTCCCGCCTCGGTGACGGCCGTCTCGTTCAGGCTGAGGCTTCGAAGCTTGGAAAACGAAGCCAACGTGGAAATGCTCGCGTCGGTGACTTCGGTTTCACCCAGTTTGAGTGTCTCGAGGTTCTTCAGCGGCGTTAGACGCTTGAGTCCGTCGTCGGTGACCAAGTCGCGACACAAGCACAGATGACGCAACGATTTCAGTGTAGCGAGATGCGACAGGGCATCATCGGTCAGCTTCGTATCGCCTATGTTGAGACGTTCAAGCTTGTCGAGCGATGCCAGATGCTGGAGTCCGGAGCCGACGATCTTCGTGCCGAACAAATCCAACTCGACAAGCTGGCTCAGCGAACCGAGTCGTTCCAGGTCGCCATCCGAAACCTTGGTCTTGCTGAGGTCGAGCGATACGAGCTCGTGCATTTGTCCGATGATGACCCAGTCCCCAGGCACCAAATCCACCTGCTTCAGACGCAGCGCAGTGATCCGTCCTTCGCCATCGCGCGTGTGGAGCGATCGGCGTCCCTTGCGAGGCGCCGGCAGCGTCTCCACGCGTTCGAGAAACTGCTCGATCAGGGGTTGTGTCTCGGCGTCGAGGACGCGAACCGGCTGAGAGTGCCGCGAGGGCTCTGGGTCGACAGGTTCCTGCGACTCGTTGGCCGGCGTCGCGGCGACGACGGTTTCGACGCCCCGCAATTGCACCACGCCGCCGTGGGGCGACATCGCGACAGATCGACGCGCCGAGTTGTCAGCACGGCGATGATTCACATCGGCTGGTTGCACAACCGGAGCGAATTGATGCGAATTGACCACCCAGAAGGCCAGAACTACGGTGCGAACTTGGCCAAGCATGAGAACCCCCCTTTCGTCTGATGCTGAAAATGAAGAATGCACCTTGTTCAACAGAAGTGCTCGTGCTGTGGACGCGAAATGGAATGCATCGGCGAAGACGTCACGCGAAAATTGGAGTACCAGCGGCCGAAGTTGGAAACGCACTTGGGTCGATTTCTGCAGCGCCTCCGGAATCGTATGCGTAAACGACACAGCTGCGGTTCACGATCCACGGGAATGTCGGAAAATCACGAGTCCGACGAGGCCCATTACGAGCAACAGAACTGACGTCGATTCCGGTACGGCGACCGCTGGCGGCCGCGGTCCCTTCTTCTCGTAGCCGCCATCCGCAAACGCGGCGACCATGTCACTGCTGTCAAAGACGCAGCTGCCATCCCAATCCCCTTCGCCCCATCCGGCTTCCTCACCCGTTTCGTACTTGCCCGCGGCAAAGACTTGGACCATGTCGCTGCTGTTGAACTCGCCGTTCAAGTCAGCATCGCCGAACCAGGTGTTTTTCAGGTCGTGGACCCAAATGCCAACGTCCGTCTTGTCCACCGATTCATCGCCGTTCAGATCGAACGGCTCCCAGTGCAGTCCGCTACACACTGAAGCACTGAGTGAATCGATATCCTCAACGTCCAGCTCACCGTCCATGTTGAAGTCGCCCGTCGGAGGTTCGGAATCGATCATGAATTTCGTGACGAACTCTCCGGGACCCGGCACTCCGGTTTCGGCGCCTTCCGACAACGCCAGCACATGCGCAACTGTCCGAAGATCGCCATCAGTCCAAAGAAAGACAGTCCCTATGTCCGTGGGAGAGGCCATATCCAGGAGTAAGTTGCCTTTCTGGGGGTCGTAGACGTAGGGCGTATCGAACTCAACAACATAATCGAATTCATGAGGTAGTCCGTCGCCGCGAGGCACCCCATCCGTTTGAAATTGCGCTGATCCGGAAAAGACCTGCGTAACGCCGTCAGCCCCGTAGTTGTCGGCGAACGTGCTACTCAATGACTCCGCTTCTCTGGCAGTCGTCGACATCAGCACAGTCATCTGCCACACGGCGGTAACAGGCGCGTTCACACTGATATCTGGCCGCCACGCCAATCCAGTGATCTCAAAGGGGCCGGGGCCAAGCGATTCAAACGCTGCACTGACGTGTAACCCTTGGCCACGCCAACCGTTTGGCGTATGGACCGGAAGCGTCGCAGGATAGGGTCTGTTCTCGGGGACATACGAGTAGTTACCGTCCGTATCCTCAAGTCCCGACGGCGAGACAACCGAGAAAGGCTGGGCAAATGCCGTGGAAACGCTGAGCAAACCGAACAGCAGGTAGACAGAGGCCCGCATCACTGGTTCCTCCCGCCAAAAGATGCACAACTCGATCAGCCAGCACCGAATGGCAACCGAACGCACTCGCCGATCACGCGACGGACCGCATGTCGGCGGCATTGGCT
Source organism: uncultured Planctomycetaceae bacterium (assembly GCA_963776055.1). Classification (GTDB taxonomy): domain Bacteria; phylum Planctomycetota; class Planctomycetia; order Pirellulales; family Pirellulaceae; genus CAVZLD01. Next base: position 92,989 of record CAVZLD010000006.1, read on the forward strand.
TATCGACGAAGAAAGCTCGAGGCCCTCGTGACCGTCCACAGAGACTTCATGCCATTGACGTCTCAATCGGCCTGCTCCACTTTCAGTCTCATTACTTGAACGTATCGAACGGAATCTAGATGTCAATGCAATTCCGTCGGTGCCACTTTAGCTGAGCAGACACGTGCGCCGTCAGTAGAACTTGCTGAAGAAGTCCCAGATTACCTCGACCGCATTGATCCCCGTATCTCTCTTCCCCGGTACGCTGTGCCCGAGGCCCTTGATCTTGTGGTGCCAGACCTCGTTGTCGTTTATGCCGTCCTTGTAGAAGTGCGCCGTAGTCTTGCTTGAGATCTTGACGACCTCTTTGGTCTTGGTCTTGTTGAACCGAGTCCAGAAATCGATGATCACGTCCTGGTTGGGAACGTCACCCCAGCCGCCGGCAATAGTCTGTGCCGTGCTTGCAGGTAGACCGTCAACTCCGACAGGAAGCCGACGTCGTCCACCTTGCTGATCTTGAGCCGGGCGTTCCAGTGGGGCGTCCCTTCGTCGTCTTTGGCCCCCTGCGGGTAGCACAGACCGCGAACTCGTTGGCGTCTGCCACTCGGTTCCTTCCGAGCTCGCCCATGTAATCCCTGGCAGCTCCGTGGTATCCGTGGAGCAAGAACACCAGCGGTGCATTGTCGGGAAGGTCTTTGGGAAGGTAGAGCAGATACTTTCTCTCCACGTTGTTGTGCTTGAACGCGAGGAACTTGCCGGGTGTGGGGTGTTCCTCAGCGGCCAAGTTATTGCCCCCACCTTACCACACCGGACGGGGCGGGCCACGAAGGACCCGCGATGCCCCCCGTGTCGCACGCCCTGGGCTCCAGTTGGAGATCCGGACTGACTCGCCACGGAATGTCTCAGAAGCGATCGCGAGGGGCGTTTCTGGCCAAGAAAGCGGGTTGGTTCCCGGCCGATGACTACACGCCTTGATCTCACGACGCGAAGTATGAGTGTGGATTTGCGCCCCGCTTCGGATACCGCGCCGCGAGCGGTTCGGCCGGTTGCTGGGCCTTCAATTTCTGGAGTCCAGGTCGCTCTCGATCACAGTCGAAACACTTCCACACACTTGGGCTGAGCGGAACGTGTGTGGTCGGCGGCGGGTGCACGCCGAGCGTTGTCGACCTGGTTCCTGACAATTCCCAGTGAGACGTTTGGCGAAGGTCGGTGGCTGGTGGTCTTGGCTGCGATCTTCTCTGCCAGTCGCCGACGGTTTTGATCTACTTTCGTGAAGGCGAGCGGCTGGTGGAAATGGACGCCCGCCAGCCGTAACTCTATTCTTTACGCTCCGACCAGTCGGTTAGCAGTTCCGCAATCTCAATGACGGCCATGGCGGCTGCTCGCGCACTCTTCTCAATGCGTAGGACCGCCGCAGCGACCCCGAGCAAGGCGAAGCTCCCAATCAGATACGCAACCCATGGTAGTGGGTTGGATAGCCCTTCTGGTGAGCTCGCAAGCGTCGCGTACGCAATCCACCCCACGACAAAAAGTATCAATCCGATAGAGCATGCAAAGGTCAGGAAAACCACCATGACCTCCAGAGCCCGGACTACTTGCCCAACGAGGTTATGGCCTGACCCCAATACCTCCGAGCATGCTCTCACTCGCTCTCGCTGAGCGGCCAGCCGATGCTGCTGGATCTTCGCAGCCTCTGCCATGGCACGTTCCACTGCAGCGGACGCTGCGTCTTCTTCACTCGCGAGGCGTTCTTTCTCGGCTGCTATTTCACGCTGTCGAACGGACTCTCGTTCTTCCCGTTGAATTCGCTGAAGTTCTTCTTTTCCGGGAACTCGAAAGCCGGATTCGCAGTTAGGGCAAGTGTCCGCTTGGCCAGCTTCTGCAAAATCACTAACGAGAGGCTCATTGCACTTGGGGCATTCGTAATGCACCTGCTGCTTCCCAGTGATGGTTCGCTTTATAAAGAATTCCATCTGTCGAATCTCCGAGGCGATGCCCGACGACCTGCGGGAGCAAGTCGAGGACTGGCTGAACGCGATGGATCAGGCTGGTGATGAAGAGCTGTAATTACAACCGCAGGCAGGATGCTGCAGCGTTTTCCGATGGCTGTCAGATGCGGTTTTCTTTTGAGAAAACAGCGTTTTTCAGGGGACCTGGACACTCTCGAATTCCCTCATGATTCCGCTGCTCTCATCAACTGAGCCACTCCACCAGAATCGGCAAAGCCCTGCGAGACGAAGGGCCGGTAGTCGCTGCTTTTTGCCGCGAGCAGCTTCGCGCAAGACGCAGAGCAGGACGCCGCATTTCTCCCGCTCAGCCCGTTCCCCGTTCCACCACGGAACGCACGGTGGCGGCGAACTGCTGCTCGACCATCTGAAACAACTGTTCCCGCAGGCGATCGTACTCCCGTACCAGCTGCCGAGCTGCGTCCGTCAGCTGGCTGCGCCGTGGCTGCTCACCCCCCACGCGCGTCTCGACCAGCACGATCCCCAACGACCGCTCCGCCGCTTTGATCCGCGACCAGACATGCCGGTAGCTCTTGCCCACGGTTTGGGCGGCCTCCTTGATCGAACCGGTTTGTTCGACCCCTTTCAGGATATTGCTAATGCCCAACCCGAACACGTATTGCCCGTCGACTTCCAGCCACACTTTGGCTCGCGGCGTAATCGGCGACCGATGCGCGTGTCCCCGGCCGCCGGCCTTCGCCTGGCTTATTCCCATCGTGGATCCCCTTCATTGCATAAACAGCTGAATCCCCGGAGACGGTGGAGTGCACACGGGCTCCTCCCCCTTCTCGTCACGCCGGCGCCGTGGCCCCGTTGCTCCCCGCGGCGAGAGAGGTTAGAACACGGGCAAATTGCACGAGCGTTCCATTAGAACACGATGCGGGAGAGAATCCCATGCCAGCAACTTCTTGGACGCTGCGATGGTCCGTCCACCCGGGGCTCGAAGCCTCGTCGCGGGCTCGATGGCACGTGCGGGATGACGAGCTGTCATCCCGGGAGGTGGCGATTCTGCTGGGAATGGGCGCGGTTGCTGCCGTCGGCACCTCCGTGTTTGATCTTCCGCTGCGGATTCCCGGACACGCGATTCTGCGGACCATGTTGCCCCTGGCGATCGGTTTGGCACTCGTGCCGCGAAAGCACGCCGGGGCGGTGATGAGTGGCGGCGCCTTGGCCTCGCTGCTGGTGCTGATGATCGGTGGGGGACGCCTGCCGGGCATCGGTTCGACTACCAGCTTGCTGCTAACCGGTCCGCTGATCGATCGCGCGGTGCGGTCGGCCCGCCAGGGTTGGCAGGTGCACGCAGCATTTGCATTCGCAGGATTGGCCAGTAACACGTGCGCTTTTCTTGTGCGTTCCACTCCGAAGTTCCTCGGTTGGGACGCACGCGGCGGACGGCCATTCAGCAGTTGGGTGTTGCTGGCGCTAGGCTCCTATGCCGTGTGCGGTTTGGCCGCGGGCTGGCTGGGCGGCTGGATCGGATTTCGAGCCAGCGCGGAAAGACGTTCCTGCGAATCAAAGGGGCACACCGCATGATCCACGTCGGCCTGGACGACACGGACATGCCCTCCACACCGGGCACGAATCAATTGGCGAAGGCCCTCGCTTCGGAATTGGCCGCAGACTACCACTGCTCGTTCGTCCTGCGGCACCAACTGCTGCATGACCCGCGGATCGCGTCCACGCGACACAACAGTGCTGCGACGCTGTGTCTGACCCCCAGAAAAAGTGAGTTCCAACCCGCCGTGCTGATCGAGCGGATCTCGAGTTTCGTACGGCAACGGGCTGCCGTGGGCAGCGATCCGGGATTGTGCCTGGTTGAGGCTTCCGTTCCCGAAACGGTGCGCGACTACGGACGCTGCTGCCAGAACGAAGTGACCGATCAGGACGAGGCTCGCCGAATCGCGCGCGATCACGGCATCTACCTGGCGGGATTGGCCGGTAGCGAAGACGGTGTGATTGGTGCATTGGCAGCCGTGGGATTGGCAGCCACCGGATCCGATGGTCGCATCGTACAGATCGACGGTCAGGATGACCTGGCGACCATTCAGCCGGTACGGCAACTGCAGCAGCGTGGCGTCGAGTGCCGCTGCTTGGCCAGTGGAAGGGGCATCGCCGATGGCCTGGTTGATGTAGGGAAACATCTCCGTCCCAACTTTCGTCGGCATCGGGCTGTCCTGTTCGTCGAACCCGCCGCCGGCGATTGTGCCTCGCCCAATCTGTGGAAGGCAGTGCGATTGCCATGATTTGTCAGGAGTGGCACCGCCGAGGTTCCCCCGTGCTTGGTCCACGTCAGCACTTGGGGGCGTTGGCGAAGTTCGAAGAAGGTATCGGGAGCCAAGAGTGCGGAGCACCAGAAGGGCCGTTCCGGCTGTTGGCTTCTGCCACTTTTTTCGGCCCCACTTCAGAACGTAGGTCTGACAAAGTACTTGGCTTCAGCCTGCTGGAGTTGCTCGTCGTGGCGAGCGTCATCGGCATTTTGCTGGCTCTCCTTCTGCCAGGATTGCAGGCGGCGCACCGCTCCACTCGACGTACGATCTGTGCCAATAACTTACGACAGCTTGCATTGGCTGGCCGGGAGTACCACGAAGCTCGCCAGTGTTTCCCGCCGGGCTTGGAGCAGTCCCGGTTTTCGACGCCACCGCGCTTTCGTGGGACTTCGCTGTTTGCGTTCTTGATGCCTTTCTTGGAAGAAGGCCAGCTGACGAAGAACTGGGACTACGAACGTCCGTTGCGGAACGCCGACGGCGGACGAAAGGCCCGCACGGCAATCGTACCGCCCGTGTTACTATGCCCCTCCGATCCGATCGAGTCGAATCCGATCCAAGTCGCCGAGCGGTACTTCGGCATCACCAGCTATGGAGGAAACGGCGGCAGTCGCTCAAGTGATCCGGCGGATGCCCCGACCGATGGCATCTTTCACACGACAGGGCCCGCTTCCGAGCCGCGACCGGACCAGCAACCGGTGCGGATCGAGCAGATTCGTGACGGGACCAGTCAGACGATCCTCTTCGGCGAGCGGTGTCATGACGATCCCCATTACGAAACGTTTGCCCGAAGGTATTGGACGCAATCCTTGAGATACTTGGGACGCTGGGCGGCGATCGGGGGGCGTCGACGAATTCTGGACGTGACGCTCAGCGGATCGGCACCGATCAATTACCAGATGCCATACCCCTACGATCAGCGGTTGTCAGCGGATCCTCCCTTGCAGACATCCCGCGCTTTCCTGTTCTACGAAGCCTGGCGGACAGGCACTTTCGGCAGTGGACACTCCGGCGGTGCGATGTTTGCCTTTGTCGATGGTTCGGTCCATTTCCTATCGGATTCGATCGTTCCGGAATGCTTGCAGGCAATGTGTACGCGAGCCGGTCATGACACGCCGGCCTTTCTCCCCTAGTGAGCTCACGATGAACCTCATCCAGAGATTGACCACGGTGTTCCTGATCCTCATTCCGCTCATCGCATGCGGTGGTCCGCTGTTCGGCGAGTCGGTGACTCTGACGCCGATCCTGGACAACACGCTGTACGAATTCGATCCGGAGGATCCGAGCAATCGTCTGAACAGCAATGGCAGCGGCGACTTTTTTTCTGCCGGTCGTTCGCAAAGCCGCAGCCAGCTTCGGCGCGGGCTGTTGCTGTTTGATTTTTCCGAGATTCCTGCGGGTGTAACGGTCGTTCCCGGATCCAGCTATTTGGATCTGTATGTTGTCGATGTTCCACGTAAGGACCCGAGTCCGCGACCGTTCTGGCTCGTTCCCGCTCCCGATCAGGAATGGGGCGAGGGTGCTTCGGCGATGTCGGCCGGCGTCAGCGGGGCGGGAAGCGGAGCGCAGGCGGAAGTCGGCGACGCGACCTGGTGGCATACGAGCTATGACCCGGTATTGCACGACGGCGTTCCCTTTGTTCCCGGCGGCCAGGGGTTTTGGAGTGAGGTGGGCGCGTTGGGAGCCGATCCGCTCGACTCGTACACGCTGTATGGCGAACCCGCGGCGGTCATTCCCAGTGAACAGGGAGCGGTGCGGCTGGTTGCGGACAGCCTGGAGGCAGACCTGCGGGCGTGGCTGCAAGGGGATCGCAACTCCGGGTGGATGTTGCTAGGCGATGAATTGGTCGAGGGCGACGATGAATCCAGTCTGCGCGGGTTCGCCTCGCGCGAGCATCTGACCGCCGATTTCCGGCCGCAACTCCACTTCGAATACACGACGATTCTGCCTGGCGATTTCGACGGCAACGGTTGGCTAGACGAGGCGGACATCACGCTGCTGACGTCCGCGACGCAAGCCGGAACCGATCCTTCTTACGATCTGAACGGCGACGGGATGCTCGATTTTGAAGACCGACGGGTCTGGGTGGAAGAGTTGAAATACACTTGGTTCGGCGACACCAATTTGAACGGCCATTTCGGAACCGGCGACATCACAGCCGTGTTCCAAATCGGTGAGTACGAAGACGCACTGCCCGGCAACTCCACCTGGTCCGAAGGAGACTGGTCCGGCGACTTTGATTTTGACAGCAGCGATTTTGTGATCGCCTTTCAAGGCGGCGGTTACGGACAGGGGCCGCGGCGGAATGTGTTGGCGGTGCCGGAGCCGGCGACCGGATGGGGCTTCGCTGTTGCGCTGCTGATGCTCTGGTTTCGTTCAAAGCGCCCGTTGCCAAATTGTCAGCGAGGATCGTGATCGTTACAATCCACGCTTCCCCCGGGAATGTACGAGCTTCGTCTTTTCAAGGGCGCTTCCTCGGAGTACGTGTTCTGCAATTCGATCTGCCCTCACGCCATTCCGCTCCGCGGGCGAGGGGCAAGAGGAATCACGGTGCGAGCGGATTCTGCGATTTCGAAACACGTTCTGAGTGCGTCGCACTTGTTCCGCGAGCGAGCGTCTCTGCGTGTCACCATCGTCACACGAGCAGGAGGTCAGGATGTCCAGCGGTCACGAGGCAGATTCGGTTGGAAGAGATCCCGGATCGAACCGGTTCGATAGCGACCTGCGCACGGGGGCTTCCCCTTCGGCTGGATTGCGACCGGCGTTGATCGCGAGTACCGTGATTGCGGCTTTGGGCGGGCTGTTGTTCGGTTTTGATACGGCTGTCATTTCGGGAACGACAGCCGCGCTGCGCGAGGTCTTTCAGCTGAGTAGCTTCAGCTTGGGGTTCACCGTGGCCAGTGCGTTGATCGGCACGATTCTCGGGTCCATTATCGCCGGCCGACCGGCCGATCGGCATGGGCGACGAACGGTGCTGGTGGCCATCGCGTTGCTGTATTTCATCTCGGCCGTGGGCAGCGCCCTTTCGTGGAACTGGTTATCCTTTCTGGTCTTTCGCTTCTTGGGCGGAATCGGCGTGGGCGGGGCTTCCGTGGTTGCGCCGATGTACATCGCGGAGATTTCGCCGGCTCGTTTTCGCGGACGACTGGTGGCGGTGACGCAATTCAACATCGTGCTGGGAATTCTGCTGGCGTTCTTTTCCAACTATGTCATCGCCCGAATGGATTGGGGGGAAACCGAGTGGCGGTGGATGTACGGGGTCGAGGCGTTTCCGGCGGCGGCTTTCTTTGTGCTGCTGTTTCTGACACCGCGCAGTCCACGCTGGCTCGTTGCGCAGGGGCGGACGAACGAGGCCGAACAAGTGCTGAGTCGCTTGGGGACGGACGCCGGCAGCGTGCAGGAAGAGGTCCGCGAGATTCAGCAATCGCTCGATCTGACACATCACAGCATGACCGAGCCGTTCTTCCAGCAGAAGTATCGCACGCCGATCCTGTTGGCCGTCGCGATCGCGATGTTCAACCAGCTATCGGGCATCAACGCGCTGATGTACTACGCACCGCACATCTTTCGGATGTCGGGGGCCGGGGAGGATGCGGCACTGTTACAGGCCGTCGCTGTGGGCGGAATCAATCTGATCGTGACCATGATTGCCTTGGCGATCATTGATCACTTTGGCCGCAAGAACCTGATGCTCGTCGGATCGGTCGGCTACATTCTCAGCCTGACGGCGGTGGCGGCGGCGTTTTACGTCTATGCCGGCGAGTTTGCCGCGGCGCGCGAGGCTTTCCAGAATCTCGACGCGGTTATGGAACAGGTCGGTGATTTGGAAGCAGCGGACGCTGCGAGTTGGGCGATCGTCGATCAGGCTCAGGCCGCTGTCCAGCAGGCAACGTCGGCCGCTTCCGTCGGTGGTACGATCGTGTTGATCGGCCTGTTCGTGTTCATCGCTGCCCACGCCTTCGGTCAAGGAGCGGTCATCTGGGTTTTCATCAGCGAGATCTTCCCCAATCGCGTGAGGGCTCGTGGACAAGCTCTTGGCAGCTTCACGCATTGGTTTATGGCGGCTGTGATTTCCTGGACCTTCCCGATCATCGCCGACTGGTCCGGTGGGCACACCTTTGCCCTGTATGCGGTCATGATGGTGCTGCAATTGTTGTGGGTGCTTCGCTTCATGCCGGAAACCAAGGGGATCCCGCTGGAGCAAATCCAGAAGCGGCTAGGGATCGAATAGCGAAGCACGTGTTCCGTTTGTTCCGGTTGCAGTGACGCCGGGAGACTGGGGAAGACCGGTTGTCCAACTTGCGCATTGAGGCCCCTCGCGGCTTTGTGTGAGCTATTTTAGCAAGAGGCGATGACCGGACATGAATCGCGTTTCTGCGCGGAGATGATCAGTTTGCCGGTCGTGTGGCTTCTGCACGAGATGGAAACGAGGCGACAAGGGGCGCGTTGCGCACGCCGCAATAAATTGGTCGCACACTCGGCGTATCGAACCCTATTGATTGACTGTTACGCTGCCAAAGTCCCTCAGGAAATCGCGCCGAGTCGCAACACCACGGGCTCCCGTCAATCCTCCTGGCTCATTGGCCGCGCAACCAGGAACCGTACCTGAGACCTGGCGATTATGGATCTTGCTCGACCCTCCAATGTAGGTAGTCTGATCGGTGCCGTGATGGTTGCACTTCTCGGCTTGGCCGCGAACTACTACCTCAACATGGACCCGCAAGTGCTGCAGTCGTTCTTGCCGCAGGCGGCCGATACGGACATCGCAAAGGTCCCGGAGCAGGACGGTTTGGAGAAGGAGAAGGAAAAGTTCTCGCTGCGGTTCTGGGAACCCTTACGACGAGCGAACGCCGCGGAGTCACTTTCGCCGGAGCAGATTCGGAAGGAAGCCCTCGATCGGATCAAAGTTGTGCAGGCGCATTTGCTGGAGTCCAGCAATCGCCAACGACTGGTCGGCCAGCGACTGTCCGATGAGGAGTTGTCGGCACTGGTCCAGGTCTTGGATCAACTGTGCAGCCGAATGGAAGCAGATGAAGATGCGTCGGAGTCACAACGCAAGGAAGCTTGTCTATCGCGTTTGTACGGGCTGTATGTCGCCGCCGATATGTCGCGTGCTTCCTTTGCCGATCAGTTTCACACGGTAGCCGAAGAGGCGATTCACCACGCGGATGAAACGGTCGTATCGCACGCCACGGCACTCAAGCTTCTGCACGATCTGGACTTTCAGCACCCCGATCAGACGGAACTGTTCGCGAAGCTGCGGGATTTCACCAACGAATTTCCGACCAGCGAGGTGGGGGTGTACGTCTTCTCCATTGCTTCTCGCGAGCTGTGGCGGCATGCGCATCGCGAGTTGGCCGAAGACGTGCTGCGATTGGGGATCCAGACGTACGCTGGCCAACGCGGCAGCAGTCGGCTGATGAACCAACTGCTCGACCAGAAGCGCTTGCCATAGTGCTTTTCTCGCCTTCGTATTGGGTTCGCCCGAAGAAGGTGGGCTACAGCGCGTAGCACCAAGTGCGGGACTACTCCTCGCCCTCTTGGAAAACGATCTCGTGGCGTGGCGCGTTCTCTTTCCGCTGCGGCTTCTGCTGGCGCAGCACCTGTTCCCGGCTCGTTCCGAGTTCACCAATGCGCACCGTGTAGCTTCCCGGCGCATAGACCATGGGCGTGAATTCGGTGCCACGAATCCGCAGAGTGTAAATCACCTCGCCCGAGCTTTCTTCGATCACCTGCACTACAGGAGAGTCCCACCCGGAGATTTGCAGGTGGCATAAATGGCCGACCGGCTCCCGCCCGTCGTTGTCAAGTTGAGTGATCGTGTGAGGCCAGCCTTCATACAGCGTTGCGTTGGTATCGCTCGGATCCGCGAAGCGGGGCCAGCATTCCATCCGAATCGTCCGCTCGTCCTTGTTGAGCCGGACGATGCCGTATCCGGGCATGTTGTCGTGTAACGCCTGTGGCTCGTGGCCCATGGGCCGTCCGGGATTGGTCGCCGCATAGACGTGCACCAGGTTTCCCAGTCCGTCTCGCCGGCGGCCGGCAAACCCCTTCGGGCCGGTCCAGGTATACTTCCCCTCTAACTCGGGCGCGAACGCGCACGGATAAAAGTTGGCGATCGAGGGGACGCAGAACGACCAGACGGCGTCTTCCTGTTGCTCGATCCCGTGGTGAGCGATCGTTGCCAGATGCTGATCACCGGCCAAGTGAAAGGCGAAACCTTTGCGCAAGGCGGCCAGCGCCTTATTTCTTCCGGTCTGCGGCCAACCGTTGGAATCCAGATCGGCAATTAGGCGTTGGAGACCCCCACCATGGTGCGTCGCCAGGTTGGCGAAAATCGTTTGCGACATCGCGATCTTCATGTCGGCACCACGCCAATCCTGTGTCCATGCATCCAGAAATTGAAGCTGCCGGTTGCCGAGCAGCTGAACGCCCGGGATATCGAGAGTTTGGGGATCGAACGCCGGGTTGTTGAAATGGTCGGGCCGTCCGGCGTTGCCGGGTGGCATATCGTCCCGGTGGCAACCAGACTTGAATTTCCGATCTTCCAGAATCGCGAAACTGATCCGACCGTAGGTCATGGACGTGTAATACACGCCGATCCCCTGTTCCACCGGTGTCGGATCGAAGGGGTCCGGCAGGTGATCGGTTTGCGTCCGCTCGACCATCCGCACGAATTCGGCCGGCAGCACATAGCCACCGTCGTGATCGCGGGCCGGTGACTTCCGGCCTCCCTGCCCCCAGAGATTGCCTTGGTAAACGTCGTGATCGTCGGGAATGCAGATGCACGGTCGATCTCGCGCAGATCGCGGAACGCCCAACACCAAAGGTACCACTTGTAGAGATAGTCCAAGTAGCTGTCTTCGTAGCCAGCACGGTCGGCGTAGGTTGGACTGGCACCCTCGTACACTTGATCGCCCGAGAAGAACAGCACATCGGGGTCATGTTGCCGAACGTGGTGCACCAAGTCCGTATGGGGGAACCAAAGGGCGCTTGCGTTCCAAGGGTAACCATTCTTGCCAAACCCGTGGCGGCAGTTGTGGTTGCCCGTGAAGCCTGCCACGACAATCGTCGTCTGATCCACGGGATCGCGTCGAATCGTGCCCTGCCAGAATTGAGGTGTTGGCCTCCCGCGGACCTGTTTCTGATCGTATCGAAGTCGGTACCGCACATCGCGACTCGAATCCCACGGCGTCACGCGCATCGTGGCCGTATAGCCTGGGTAGACGACCTGCGCGGGCACGCTCGACCCAGTCCTCGCCCTCTTGCGTTTCCAATAGGACCGATTGATTGTCCTGAACGCCAATCGGCATCAGCTGGGCCGTGATCTTGAGCACGTTATTGGATAACGTGTATTGCGAGCACAGAATCGGTCCCGCCAGTTGGCTCCTGTCCATCTCGAGCTGCGATCCAGCGCCGCGCCAGTCGCGAAACCAGTACCGTGTTCCGGCAGCCTTACCGGGGTGGGACACGAGGGCCAGATTTCCCCGTACGGAACGCGGCTCGATCCCGTCGCAGGTAACGGTCGCCAGCAGCTGTTCCGTGTCTGGTGCGGTTGCCTTCAGGGTCAGCCGCGTTGATTCTTCCGTCGTCTGGACTTCGAGCGACAAGACGGCGTCCTGCAGGGCGATCGCTTTCTCGGAAATTGCCGAACGCGGTTGCTTGGGTCGCGAGTTTTCTCGCAGCAGCAGGTGACCGTCACCCGTTAGCCCGGCAAACCATCCGCCGTCCGGGCCGGGCGCCATCTGCACCAGCGCTGCCGCGCGCACGTCCAAGTCGGGATCTCCCGCACCGATCAGGAAGCCCGCTGCCGAATCCGGGCCGGGCGGCAACTGCGGATCGACCAAACCCAGCCGCACGGCCATTTGGACGGTGCCGGTCTGTCGCGTCACGCGATGCGTCAGCAGATGGACCGTTCGCTGCTGCATCTTTCCGTTGAGGCATTCCAACCGACCGTTGACGATGCGCCAATCCTGAAGGCGGTTCGCCCAGTACGCCGGGCCGATCCAGGTGCGCTGCAGCGTGGTCGGCCAGTCACTCTGAAACTCCGTCTGACACCATCCCGCGGAACAGAAGGACCAGCACACCAGTACGCTTGACAGGAATCGTTGCATCATGATTATCTCCCCGGATTCTGACAGATGGCTGGTGGAACGGTGCTCGGCGGGTTTCCCACTGATCGCGATGAACGTTTATCGTGTGGACCCGCCAAGGCGATTCGTAGGGGACCGAGGCCTGCCGAACGCCGGAAATCACGGGCTCACACCATGCGACAACCGATAAGCGGCCCCTTGGCACGCACTCGGGAGGCTATCGTAGCAGACGCTTCCCGCGGTACCAGATGGAGGACCGGGGTGCGTGCCGGAACCGGGCCCGCTGTGGCCACCACCGCGTCCGACCTTTCCACAAGGAGGTCGGGCAGTTGGAGTCTAACGTGCTTGCTCCAACGTGATGGAGCATCCTTCAGTCGGGCGGATTCGGACCCCGGGGAGATGTCGCTGTTTCTGTCAGTGTGACGAGTTGGTCAGCGGGCACGTTTTCGAAGACGTCCGTTCCGCCTCCGATCCAACGGACTTCGATGCGGTCGACCTGCTTGTTTTGTCCCAGGCCGAAATGCAGACACATTCCGGAATGACTCTGGTAGCCGCGCCCGCTGTGGACTTCGTCGATCTGCGTCAGGCCTCCGGCCGCAACCTTGACTCGTGCACCCACGCCGTCACGATTGGTGCTTGTGCCGCGAAGGCGGATCTGAATCCAATGGTTGGTAGAAGCCGATTCGTTGCGCAGAACGGTTGGTGCGCTGCGCGAGTTGAGGATCACTGCGTCCAGGTCACCGTCATTGTCCAAGTCACCGAAGACCGCGCCGCGACTGCTGAACTTCGGCGCGAGACCGTCTCCGCAACGATCGGACACGTCGACGAACTTTCCGCGGCCATCGTTCATCAGCAGCAGGTTGCGCGCAGCGTAGGTCTTGGTATTGTCCCATTGTTCAATATTGTCTTGCAGATGCCCGCAGGCGATAAACAAGTCACGATCACCGTCGTTGTCAAAATCGATCAGGCCATTGCCCCATGTCACGGCCGAGAAAGTGCCGGTTCCGGCTTGCGTGGAGCGAGTCACGTCGTCGAAACAACCGGCGCCGAGATTCTCATAGAGCGTGGCGAGTTGTTCGTGGTAGGACGTCATTTGGAAGTCCAGTCGGCCGTCGTTGTTGTAGTCACCGCATTCCACGCCCATTGTTCCGTGTCCGATCCCGTGTAGATCGAAGGCCAGGCAGGTTAGAAGTCCGGCTTCCTGAAATCTGCCGGAGCCGTCGTTTTGAAAGACGAAATTGGCGGCGGCATCGTTGCCGACAACGACGTCGGTGTCGCCGTCGTCATCGTAGTCGGCGCAGATCATCCCCATGCCGGTACCGGGATGCGCAGCGATTCCGGATTCATCGCTGATGTCCGTGAACGTGCCATCACCATTGTTACGGTACAGCGTGTCGGGGACCGGCCCGTAATGCATCGGTCCGACGTAGGCGGGAAAGCCGTTGACGGTCCGCGATTGATGCTGTTCGAAGGAAAAATCCACGTAATTGGAGACGTACAGATCGAGGTCGCCATCGCGGTCTACGTCCAGGAAGCAGGCGCCGGCGCCCGTCTGGTCTCCATTGCCCACGCCGGCCGACGCCGTGACATCCGTAAAACTGCCGTCGCCGTTGTTGCGATAAAGCACATTCGGCCCGAAGTTGTTGAGGTAGATGTCCTGATCACCGTCGTTGTCGTAGTCGCCGGCACACACGCCCAGGCCATAACCGGTGTCTCCAACTCGAGCCTGGTCGGTGACATCCGTGAACTTCCAGTTGCCGTCGTTGCGGTAAAGAGCGTTTTTCGGCGGAACCGTGACATTCGTTCCGGGCAAAGGGGCGCCGTTCAGAAAGTACACGTCAAGATCGCCATCTTGGTCGTAATCCAGTAGTGCAAGTCCGCAGCAGACGGTTTCGACGATGTATCGCCGGCCGGAACTGCCGTCGGTGTGAACGAAGGTAATCCCGGTCTCGCGAGTTACGTCGCGTAGCTGGATGGGGCATTGTGCGGTGATCGCGACGGATGGACACGTCAACACCAGGCAAGCGATCAAGCCGCACCGGAGCCATGGTCCGGCGTCGGGACTGCAAACGGAGCGTGAGTCGATCGAGCCGCCGCGCACGTTCATTCTGCTCGCCCTCCGGTTCGTGCTGTCGTGGTAACGGATCCACTGCCTTCGGTAATTGTCACCACTTGGTTTGCCGGCACATTGCGGACGACATCGACTCCGCCTCCGATCCAATGGACCGAAATCTGCTTGACGGTGCTTCGTCGGCCGAGGCCGAAATGGAGACGCTTGCCATAGTCGCTCTGGTAGCTGCGACCGCTGTGGACTTCGTCGGTTTGAGTATGGTCTTGCGTCGTGACTTCCACGCGTGCTCCGATCCCGTCGCGGTTGCTGCCGACACCCCGCAGGCAGATCTCAATCCAGTGGTTCTGGCTCGGCGAATCGTTCCTCAAAAGAGTCGGTTTCTGCCGGGAGTTGAGTACAACGACGTCGATGTCTCCATCGTTATCCAGGTCATCGAAGACCGCGCCACGGCTGCTATGTTGGGGGAGAAGTCCGTCGCCACAGCGGTCGGAAACGTCCACGAATTTCCCGGTGCCGGTGTTCATCAGTACAATGTTCCGCGCACGGTAGCTCGTGGTCCGATCGAAGTGATCGACGTTATCGATCAGATGCCCGCAAGCGATGAAGATATCGCGGTCACCGTCGTTATCGAAATCGGAAAAGCCGGTTCCCCATGTGACTTGCGCGTAGGTGCCCGCGCCGCGCCGACTCGGCGTGTTACGTCTTCGAACAGTCCGTCGCCCCTGTTCTGATAGAGTGTGGCCAATTGTCGTTGGTAGGAGGTAGTGAAAAAATCGAGCTGGCCGTCGTGGTTCCAGTCTGCGCATTCGACCGCCATGGTTCCATGTACGCTGCCCTCCAGGTCATACGCCATGCCGGTCAGGAGACCGACTTCCTGAAATTTTCCGGTGCCGTCGTTCTGGAAGACGAAATTGGCGATCAGATCGTTGCCCACCACGATGTCGGTGTCTCCGTCGGCATCGTAGTCGGCACAGATCATCCCCATGCCGGTGCCCTTGTGCCCTCCCACTCCCGAGGCCTCGCTGACGTCGGTGAACGTGCCGTCACCGTTGTTGCGATAGAGCACGTCGGCGGTGGCGGGATAGTTCATCGGTCCGACGTACGCCGGATAACCGCTCATGTGGGCGATGTGGTGTTTTGCGTAGGTGAAGTCGACGTAGTTCGAAACGTACAGGTCCAGGTCACCGTCCCTGTCGGCATCCAGAAAGCAAACGCCCGCGCCCACCTGACGGCCTGCCGTCACGCCGGCCTGGCTCGTAACGTCGGTGAACGTGCCGTTGCCGTTGTTGCGGTAGAGCACGTTCGGGCCGAAATTGTTCAGGTAAAGATCCAGGTCGCCGTCGTTGTCGTAGTCGCCCGCAGCCACGCCGAGCCCATATCCGAGATCGCCCACCCCGGCTTCCTCTGTGACATCGGTGAACCGCCAATTGCCATCGTTGCGATAGAGGGCGTTCCGCGGTGCTTCTGCGACCTCCGTGCCGGGCAACGGTGCCGCCGTTCAGGAAATACAGATCCTCGTCACCATCGCGGTCGTAGTCTAGCAGAGCCAACCCGCAGCAAACGGTTTCCACGATATACCGGCGGCCCGAGCTGCCGTCGGTGTGGACGAAGGAGATTCCGGACTGGTCCGTTACGTCACGCAGCTGGATGGGACAAGGAGATTCGGCGGCCGCCAGCAGGTGTGTGCCTGCCAGGCAAGCGAGGAGACCGCAGCACAGCAGCTGCGCCCATCGGAAACCTTCTGCGAGGGCCCGTTCATCATTGTTCCTGTTGCAGTCGTTCGTAGAAGCGTCGGTAATCGGCGTTGCCCGGAGCCAGCTCAACGGCCCGCCCCATCGCCTCACGAGCACCCGGGAGATTCTCGTTCTGCGCACAGGCAACCGCCAAAAGAAAGTAATTGGCCGCCGTCGGCTGCCGTTGCACGACCTGCTCGACGAGCGACTCGACCTCCGGCAGACGCTGTTTCGTCTTCAGGTAGAGCTCTGCCAAGGCACGATATCCCTCGGGCCGCTCGGGCGCAAGCTGCATCACCTTTTGGTACGCCTGCGCCGCGGCTTGCACCTGACCCGCGATCGTTCCAAGAACTGGCCCAGATAGAACTGGTTCACGCCGCTTTCCGGCTGCTGCTGCGACCAGATTCTCAAAAAAGGCTTCGGGCATCCGTTCCTCGCTTCTGTTGCATATAGAGTGACAGCAGTTCGGCGCGACAGATCGTGTTGGATGGGTCGAGCTGAGCCGCCTGTCGCCAGAGCTCTTCCGCCCGGCGGAGCTCGCCATGCGCCTGGTAGATCTGGGCCGCGCCGGTGTACGTCTTGGAGACGGTCTTCTGAACCATCGGCAGTCCGCTCAGCGTGTCCTCCCCGACGTTGCGATCGGTCGCCGCGTTGCGGTCCCGGGCCTCGAGTTCCTTGAAATCGCTTCGCGTACGAGGCGGCCTCGTCGCGCAGCTGCAGGCGACTGCACGCCGTGAAAAGCCCAAAATAGGCCTGCGTGTGGTCCGGTCGGAGTTCGACGGCCCTTTCCAGCCATTCTTTCGCCTTCTCGTATTCGCCCGCCTGCAAGTAGCCCTGCCCCAAGTAGGTAGTAGCTCTCACTCGACGGCGGCGGAATCTTGACCACCTGCTCCATCGTCCGAATCAGCTCGTCCGAGTCCCCCAGGTCCATTAACGCCTGCCCCAGACGATGCTGAACCTCGCGCATGGCGGGGTTTCGTTTTAATGCCTCCCGGCACATCGCAACCGCCCGCTCAAAATCTCCGCGTTTCGAGGCGATCAAGGCCAAGATTCCGTAGGCGTCAGCCCGATCGGGGTCCAGAGCAAGGCATTTCATCAGCCATTTTTCCGCTTCGTCCGAGTCGCCGTTGTTGTGATGAGCGGCACCTAATAAGGCAAAGGTCACCGCATCCTCGGGGTAGGCCTCGATCAGCTCGTTGGCGAAACGGATGGCCTCCCGTTTCAACTCCTCCGCCTCGACCTGCGTTGCGGGCACCTGCTCGTCGGGTAACGGCTCCGCCAGCGGCATGTCGGTCTCGGCATGATCCTGCTCCAGCGGGACCGGGGTTCGGTCGGGAACGCCGATGACTCCGGCTGAACCGTTGTGCTGTGGGGCGTCCGGTCAGCACGCCAGGGCGCTCGGGCAAGAATGGCTCCCAGGACCGGTGTCAAACACGCAATCAGGGAAAACAGGAAGCAGCGTTCGTTTGGACATGGGAAAGACATAAGAGAGTAGGCTGCTAGGGAAGGATTGCGAATCCTCTTCAGTGTAATTGACGGTTCCCGTTGTGTTGTTCTGGATTACGGATGAGGTGGGGCGCCCGCCCGATATCTGATCCGCTGGCGAGAAAACACCGTAACTGCTTTTCCCTGCAGGGTGATGGCACAACGCTGGGCGGTGCGTCAATCACTCGGGCTCGATGGTTGGAATGAAAAGGAATTGAAACATCGTCCCACGCAGGAGAATCGAGCGGATCGTAGAGTGGCCGATTCGAAAGGAGTTGACGCGCCCTCCCGCTCGTGGCCCGGGCCGGCGGCCTGCCAGCCATGTAAAGCTTTTTTCTCTTGCGCCCCCCACTTAGTGGCTTGACACTGCTGGTTGTCCGGGTAATCTAGGTCGATAAGTCGATGCGAATGAAATGTATTGAATGAATTGTCTCGGATGTCCAGGCGTTTTGCTGGTGACAAAAGAGACTGCGTGACTGAGAAATGGAATGAGTTTTCCTCTCCGTTTGTATGGCGATGCGAGAGGGAACGAAGCTCGTCGAGAGGAATGACGCGGAAACACACAGAGAACAGATGGGGCAACAGGCTGCCATTCACAAGTCAGGTTTTTTCATTTCGAGAGGTGCAAACTGATGAGGAAGCGAGTGTTAGTTCTGGCTGCGGTCTGCTGCGATTCTGCCAGCGATCGCGACGAGCCCCGTCCAAGCCGGCATTCCGATGACTCGTGGGGGTATTGGCTCATGGACGTTGAGCTGACCAACGCACGGCGGCGACACGATGGGACGTGATCGGTATCGGGCGAACCGGATTGTCAACCGGGCCAGTAAGGCGGGGCAGGATTGACCTGACAAGGCGGAAGTCAGCGAATGTGATCGCCGGAGACAATGGTGACTTCCGATTTCGCGGCCGGTGGCGAATTTCCATCTCCGCTTGGTTTCGGGTCGATACTTCGACAAGGGTTGGCAGGCGTTGATCGCCAAGGGCGAAAGCGACAAGTGGCGTGATTGCACGACGGGCGGCGACAACGTGGTGGCATACGCTGGAGGGTCCGGAGACATTCCGGCGGATGACTCCGGGGCCATGAGTCACCGGCGGAGACTGGCACCACGTCGTCGCCATCACGGAGAACGAAGTGAGCACGCGGTTCTTGGTTGACGTCGACTGGTTGCCACGGGCGGTCCGCCGACGATCGGTCAGGAAATCTCGGCGATGACTGACTAACCTCTTGATTGGTGAGCAACCCGGAACGGCCCGGGTCGCGCATGGAACGGGACATCGACGAGGTCGAGGTCTGGGGTCGAGTCCTCGCCACGGATGAAGTAGCTTATCTTTAGAACAATGGTGCTGGGAACTGGTTCCGGAGCCGTCGAGTCTGCTGCTGGCGGCGATCGGTCTGCTGGGCTTGCTGGGCCAAAGACGCCGGAAGTAGGCAGTAGACAGCGGAACCCACTGCGGAAACCCGCTTCTGACGTTTGCAAAGTACCCCGCCGGGAGCCCAACCTCGGCGGGGTCTTTTTGTGCGCCGTTGTGTGCCGTGGCATGTTCTGGCGTTTACGCTCGGGCCACATGCGGCTATCGGATTTTTCTATGACATTCAGCTGTGGATTCTATATAAGAAATCTGGCGGAGCCCTTCTACGGTGTATCGGAGGATGGTACATTCGAAGCGTTAGCAGACTCGACGTTCTCCAAGACAGACCTGCAAAAGGGTTCGATTTGATGGCTCCGGCAACTTGTCCTATCACCGCCGAAGTGGATTCCTGGAGCGCGCCGACGTTTCGCGGATTCGTGGATCGCGATTTCGACCATGCTCCCGAGTGCCTTACGAAGACAGGTTTACGGCGTTCCGTACGTGGAATTCGGTGACGCCGACGGCGGTCGGATGTGGGTCACGCGGCACGGGTGGCGGCATTTGCCGCATCTCGACCCGGCTCGGTGGTTCCACGGCAGGCAGTACGACCGCCGAGGTCAGCACCTATCGGCCGGAACGGGGGCCGTCTTCCGCGTCAGCAGTGGATTGGAAGACGGGCGGTCCATCGATCTGGTGGTCAAGTTTTCGCGATTTGCGCAGGAAGTGCGGTTGGATGTTCCGCAAGACTTCCCGGGGAGCCTGCCCGCGGATGTCCACGAGGGTGTCACTTTCAATGACCCTTTCCAGGAGTTTTCGCTGCTCGAACAACTGCGCCAAAGTCGGCTCGGCCCGCCCGACCTGCGGATCCTTACAAAGCGCCCGCTCGCGATCTATTCCCCTGCCAGAAGATTCGACGCTTGGCAATTGGGGCGTACGGAGGATCGTTTCGCCCGGCATCGTCGACGGATGGAGGTCGATCAGGCACGCCACGACGGACGCTTTCCGCCGGTGGAGTTGTCGCGGGACCGGCAGTATATCGTCCTATTCCACTGGGTCCGTGGTACCGACTTGGAGACGCTGATGCAGCAGGGGCGAGTGTCGGCCGAGGAGACGGCGCGTCTGGTGACCCGTGCGGTCGACGATCTTGCCGCCAAGGGGTTCCGCGTTCTGGACACCAAACCGAACCACATCATCACGCGCCACGAGCCCGGGAAGGGATTGATCGAGCGGCATGGTCGGACCGTATATGCGATCGTTGATTTCGAGCTTTTGCAACGGATCGAAGATCATCGGTGATACCGGTGGCCGTCGCGTACGGGGCGGGCCGAACGCCCGTGGGACAGTCCCCGCCCGACGCGAAGGGGACAGTCCCCGGGTGCCCCGCGTGCGGGTGCCACTGGGCAAAAAAGGGGGGGGCTTTTTGTCGTGGTCCGGCGAATTGCCACTCTTTGACTTCAGTCCATGGCCCTGATGGGGCGACTTCTGTTCGGTCGTCACCGCGACCGTTGGGGCAGCCCACTTGCCGCAGCCATCGCCCGTTTCTTTGGGCCGCTCTCTTGGCTTGGACGACCGGCTGGGTCTCCGAATCTCGATTGTGTAATTGACGAAAGTCCGCGTAGACGTCTATGCCACAACGCATTACATTATTCACTGCGGCGCGGGGAATGGTCCTCGGGAGGCAACGCGAAAACGGGAGGTTCCCGGACTTCCGCTGGTCGTCCTGGTTCATTCACTACGCCGCGGTCGGTACGAGCCGCAGGCGGTGAACCAGCATCACGGATTCTCACGTCTTTCACCAGGCGATCTTTTCATCTGAAAGTGGATTGGTTCCATTTCCGTGAGGGAGCCATGCATTGAAACTGCCGCGGTCGCAAGGCGGTGTCGCAAGCGAGTGACAGGATCCAGCGACCACGACTCATTGGGCGGGAGCGGACCCAACGGTTCTCGCAATTCTCAACTTTCCATTGTGAGGTGGCGAAATGACGTTCAATCTTTGGGGCTTGTTGATCGCACTGCTGATCGGGGCCATCGCTGGTTTTCTGGCTGGCCAAATTGTGAAAGGACACGGCTTTGGTCTCGTCGGGAACATCATCGTCGGCATTGTGGGTGCTTTGGTGTTCGGTTTTCTCTTCGGGAACTTCAATCTGCTAAGCTCGCCATTGATTAACGAGATCATCGGCGGAACGATTGGGGCCGTGCTGCTGCTCTTTGTCATTGGCTTGTTCAAGAAGGCAACGTAGGCGTTGATAGCCCGTGGGCGGGCTCCGTGCATACACTCGTGAGCTGTGAAGACGACGTGTGTCGCACGGTGCCAGGCGCCGTCATTCGGACAAGCTGTTCGCAGCGGCATCTTGTGGCATGATACGACGGAGCCGCCGATGGCATTTGCTTCGTTGTGAAAACGCCGTCGGTTCGATCAGTCAGAAAGCCTTCGAGCTCACAGATGGGAAGCCGGTGCCGATGTAGGCGCTGGGCCATCCGTTGGTCGACGATCGCCGATGTAACGGTTAACATCCGAGAATCATACGGCCTTTTGACATCGTTGTGCATCCACGGAATGGAGTGTGCATTCGTGAGTATCCAGGAAAACCGTTATGTGATCCGCCGCAAGGTGCTGACCATTCTCGGTCAAAAGTTCCATGTGTTCGACGGACAGGGCAGGCTGCTCGGTTTCTCTAAGCAGAAGGCGTTCAAGCTGAAGGAGGACATTCGTTTCTACACTGATGAAACGATGACGCAGGAAAAACTGCTGATTCAAGCGCGGCAAGTGATCGATTTTGCGGCGGCGTACGACGTCATCGACAGCCAAACGGGTCAGAAGTTGGGAGCGTGCCGGCGCAAGGGATGGAGCTCCATCGTCCGCGACAGTTGGGAGATCCTCGATGAGTACGATCAACCAGTCGCCAGGCTGAGCGAGGATTCCATGCTCTTGGCGACGCTGCGACGTTTTTTCAGCAACCTGATCCCGCAGCATTATGAGCTTCTTGACAACAGCGACCGGCGGCAGGCTGAGCTGCAGGTGCGGTTCAACCCGTTTGTCTACAACATGGAGGTATTCATCGAGCCGGATGCCACGGTGCATCGGGGTGTTATTCTGGCCCTGGGGGTTTTGCTGGCAGCGATCGAAGGTCGGCAGCGATGATCGGCCCGGTGAAAGTTCCCGCGTTAGCCAACGCGGATCGCTTCGACCGCAGGGAAAAGGCGGAGCAAGACAGTCGATCAAGAAATCACCGAGGATCCGACACCTGCCATGAACGCATTGCAAGACTCCTCCTGGTTCTATTGGCGGCGGCGCAGTCAATGAGCCAGGACGACCGACGGGAGTCCGGCATTCGCCGGTTTCGCGTGGCTGTTCGAGGACCTTGGACCGCGCCGCAGTGAATAGAATGGGCTCCTGCTGCTGCACGTCGCTGGCGGAAGGTAACGGAATCCGCACGAAGGCTTGATCCGACACGAGCCGAAAAATGATCGCCGGCCGTCGCGCTGTGCATCATCACAGCACGGCGTACCAGATCGTGCAGATTGCATTCGGCCAAGTAGAACGGCGTTGGCGAATCGCCAGGAAATGTCGCGTTGGCAACCGATGGACTGTCCTCATGAATCTTTGGCTTGCGTCGCCGGTGATCTTTCTCGCCGGCTTTCTTCTGCTCTACACGAAGTCTGGTTTCGCCCGGATAGCGGGCATGAGTCTGATCGGAAGTGGACTGCTGATTGCCGCTGCGCCGGGCGACGACGACAACTGGTACCTGGCGGTAGCCCTGACGGCAATTGGTGTCATCACCTTCTATTTCCTTCGCCCTCGCTGGTGGAATTCGCAGCCCTCTGGCCGTTGGCAATTCAGCTTAAGTGCCTTGCTGGTTGCCACAGCCGTCCTCGGCATCTGCCTCGCATTCAATCTTTGGACATGGCGTCACACCTACGAGCAATTCAAGGTCGCGCAAGCGGTTGATCCTATTCTGATGAATTACACTTCGACCGTTGGATTGCGTGATGGCAATGTGGTCTGGCTGAGCGTCAACGACATCCCGCCCTACGAAACGCTTGGGAAAACCGACGAGAGTCACCAGATTGACTGCTCGCACTGGTTTCGGGCACCCGTGAATGGAACGCAGAAGCCGTTCGGCGATGCCGACTTGAAGAATATTGCGCGAACATGCCGGTCTGTTGTGTCTGGATCTTCGGCAATCCAATGTAACGGCGAAAGGATTGTCCCATTTGCAGGATCTGCCCGCGCTGGAGCAACTTTGGCTCGACGCAACGCAGTGTACTTCCACGGGGCTGCAGCACCTGCGAGCGCTGACGAGTCTCGAACGGCTTTCGATTCAACCATTCGAACTCTCGGAAGAAGATCTGGCCGAACTGCAAACGGCGCTTCCGAATTGCGAGATGGGCCCGTAGGGAACTACGCGGAGGGCGGTCGGTTCGGAGAGATATCCGGGAAGCAGACGGATACGCGCCGGGAAGCAGACGGCGAGAAAAACACGGCCTGGAAGGCCATCCCGCGGACCGATTGCGACAGAGCCTTTCCTCAGAAGTGGACGTCGATCTTGTGCGCCAACTCGAACAGATGTTGTCGCGACTGAGTGTATTCTTCCTCGCCACGCATGTGCTCGATCATCAACGGCACATCGCCGGGCAGGCTGGCGAGCCGTTTGAGATAGGTCGTATAGTCCAACGCACCGGTACCCAGTGTGACTTCTACGAAATGCACATTCATTTCCACTTCCCAATCGAGATCCTTCGCGTGGCAGCTGACAATGTGGGGGCCCAGCCGATCAAAGCAATCGTTCAGTAATTCGGTGTTGTTGTAGAAACGATCGGGTGAATTGATCAGGTTGCAGGGATCCAGATGGACGCCGAATGCGTCACGGTCGACGGCGCGAATCATTCGCAAATAGGCATCGACACTATCGGGCAACGCCCAGCCCATCATCTCGTAGCAGAACTTCGCTCGCTGCGGCTGAACCGCGTCGATGATCTTTCGTGCATTCTCGACGGCCGCATCGAAGAATTCTTCCGAGAGATTTCGCGGATCGGGACCGTACCAGACTTTGCGGTTGAAGGAACCGGCGATATCGACACAGCAGCGAGCATCGATCGCTTCGGCCAGGGCAAGTCCGTCGGTTACCAGCTTCAGGTTCTCGGCACGTTTTGCGGGATCGTGATCCAGCAGATTCACCCACCGTCCGACTTCGGCAATGGCCACGTCCTGTTCCCGAAACGCGCGCTGCAGATCGCGGATGCGAGTCGTATCCTCCAATTCGACGGCAGGGCAGTAGGCCGCTCGGTACCCAAGTTTTCGGTGAGCCAGCGCAAGCGATTCGGGATCATCCGTCGTCTGGAAAATGGGAGCACCGAGACGAATGGGGTGTGATGGAGTCGGGCCCCCTTTCGACGGATCGGTCTCCGATTGCGCAGTGGCGAATGTCGCCTTCGACCATGCGCTGGCGGAACACAATGCCGCGGCGGAATTCTGCAGGAAGCGTCGCCGGTTCTGCGGGAATGTGTGTGTCATGGTCGTGGCGCGAGCCCTTCTGGTTAGTGTTTTCATTCGGACGCGGAAGGGCCAAACTGCTCTTCCGCGAGTTGTTTGACTTTTCGCAGGTCCAACTTTCCGGTTCCGAGCACAGGCAACTCGGGAACCTCATAAAAACAATCGGAAGCGGGAATGAACAGGTTCGGCAGTCCCTGCTGTCTCAGATCGGAGCACAGATCGGAGGGCGACCGATCCAACTTGGTGTGCACGACGACCAGTCGTTCCCCTTTCTTCGGATCAGGTACCGCGGTAACGGCTACGGCCGGCGCATCGTCACGATCAAAGCGCAACGCCCGCTGCAGAGATTCCTCGACCTTGACATGCGGCACCATTTCGCCGCCGATCTTGGAAAAGCGGCTCTCTCGGCCGGTGATGTGGATGAACCCCTCTTCGTCAATGATCGCGACGTCGCCGGTAACGTACCAGCCATCACGTATCACTTCCGCGGTCTTCTGCGGCTGACCGAGGTACCCTTTCATGACATTGGCGCCCTTGATCAGCAGCATTCCCGACTGGCCCGCGGGCAGGTCGCGCTGGTCGTCGAGGTCGATGACCTTCGCCGCCACGCCCGGCACCGGGCGTCCCACGCTGCCCTCTTTGCGATCCATCTGTCGGTCGGACGATCGACTGACGGGAATGTTCACCGAAGCCAGCGGTGACAGTTCGGTCGTTCCGTATCCCTCGACCGGCCGCGTACCGAATTTTGCCTCAAACGCGTCGGCGATTTCCTTCGGCATCTTTTCAGCACCGGTGACCACCGTATCCAGGGACTTGAAGTCCTGCGGTTCGCAACGCCGGATGTAGCTCCGCAAGAAGGTCGGGGTCGAAAGCAGAATGGTCGCCTGATGCCGTGCGCACAACTTGCCCACCTGCCGTGCATCGAGCGGGTTGTAGTGATACACTCCCTTTCCGTTCAGTGTCAGGACACCCCACAGCGTCACCGTGTAGCCGAAGGAATGAAAGAACGGCAGAATGCCCAGGATCGAGTCCTGCGGCTGGATGTGAATCACCTGTTCCACCGCGTCGACGTTGTGCCGAACATTGCCGTGGGTCAGCATGACGCCCTTCGGAATGCCCGTCGATCCGGAGGTAAAGATGATCGTCAGGACTTCGTGAGCGTCGATCTTTCGCAGTCCCATCGCACCGGCCAGTAGCCGCCCGGGGACGAGGTAACTGGAGGAGGCAGCGATCAGCTTGTCGACCAACCCGACCTGGGACTTCAGATCCTCCAGGTACACGAGTTCCGTGTCGATCTCCAAATCCAGCTTTTCGACGACTTTGCGGCTGGTCAGCACACGCCGAATCTTGGCTTGCTCAAGGCACTCCTGAACGATCTCCGACGAAACCGTATAGTTCAGATTCACGACCGTGCGCCGGTCCAGGGCCAAGGCAAGATTCACGATGGTGGCACCGACGCTCGGCGGCAACAGTACTCCCACGTATTGTTCGTCCGGCTGCAGCACGTGACGCCGAAGCAACCGCCGCAGAATGAGAGCTCGCATCAGGAGTTGTCCGCCGGGCAGATCGACGCCTGCGGAGTCCGCGACCTTGGATCGAAACTTGCGTTTCTTGCAGGCGCGGATGGCGGATTCCAGCAGAGACATTTCGTAATTCTCGATGCGTTTTTCCACGGCCACTGCTCCCACCTGCTGGACGGCTTGCCACGCCTGCTGTTCATTCTCGACACCGTAAATCGGTTCACCGAAACGAATATGAATCGGGTAGGGACAGCGACGTGGAATCTTCCAGAAAAGTCTTCCTCGTTCGAAACTGAAGATACTACCCCAGAGCCCATCGAAGTAGACGGGGATCACCGGCGCTTCCGTTCCGGCAAGGACTTTCATCATTCCCGGCCGAAATCCCTGCATGACGCCCGATCGCGTCACGCCCCCTTCGGCGAACATGCCCACGAGTTCGCCGTTTCGCAGGTAATCGCGGGCTGTTCGCAGGGCTTGGACAATCCTCTTCGGCCCGGAGCCGACCGGAATCGCTCCCCACTGCTCCACTCGCCTCCTCATGAACGGGTTCCGGAAATTGCCCTCATAGACCATCACCCGGACGATTCGCCGATTGACCAGCAGCAGCAGGATGCCGTCGAGCCAGGAAACGTGATTGGCGACCAGCATCGCGGGGCCCTCTTTCGGTACGTTCTCGTAACCCTCGACCCGGATGCGATAGAACAACTTGCTGAGCACCCACACGACGAACCGCAGCGTGGGCACGGGGAAGATGATCCAGCAGGCGACGAAGGTCCCCAAGCCCAGCAGGAACAGGACCAGCAGAGTCATCCATGCGGATCCAGGAAGCAGCCCGGCGCCAACGATACCCGCCACCAGGATGGGCACAGCCGGCGGCCGGTCGAAGCGGCGGTGATCGAGCCCCTTGGGTACGGAGCCGGATGGGTTGCTGCGGCCGGACGAGGATGATGGCGACGAATCTGCGGCAGGGGCTCGACGCGACATGGCGGGCACTCGGAATCCAGTTCGTTGTGATGTTTGGGATGGCACAGTTTGGCCGGAATCGGGTGGACGCGTCAACTCGCCACAATCGTTAATGTGCCTGCTGCCGTCAAGTTTCCGCCGCAAGCCGGGCGATAGAATCCTCAGAGTTGACGTCGATGAATTGATGAGGGGGCGGTGGCGCGAAACGCGGGCTGCCGGCGGACGTGTCAGGTTTGTCGGGGATCCGTCGTTCTCGCATCGCCCGAGTCGGGTACCGAAGCATTCTGGTCAGGGGTCGCTGACGGGCCAACCACAGGGAGTCGGACAGTGCAATCGCAACGATTGGTGACACTGGGAGTCGTGTTGCTGTTGATAGGAATCCAGTTCCGGGTCGTCGATACGTTCGTACTGAACAGCAAGGCCAGCCGATTCGTGGAGAAGCGGCTGCAGCGAAAATCCACGGCCGATCTGTACGCCACGCAGAACACCTCCCTGACCAGTTTCGATCCGTTCGGCTCGTCTTGGGACAGCGATCTGCCCAGCCTTTCCACGCCGCAGAAGTCCTTTTCGCCGCCCGGTTGGGTCGGACTATCGCTGATTTCGATCGGAGCGGTCTTGATTTTGACCAACCCCTGCTACCGATCCTGAACAGCCCCCGAGTTGGGGGCTATCTGGCTCCGGCTTTCGCTGATCCGGCCGACCTATTAGAATATGACGCTTCAGTGCCGCCCTTTGCCGCTGCGAGTAGGTCGACAACCGTCGGTCATTTCCAGGGAGCCGCTCAGATGGCCGAGCATCAGCGTATTCAAGTTTCCGAGGTCGAGAATGTTACGGTCGTTCGTTTTGCCGATCGCAAGATCCTTGATGAGCTGATCATTCAGGAGCTCGGGCAGGAACTATTTTCGTTGGTCGAAAACGAAAGTCGTGGCAACCTTCTCTTGAATTTTACGAACGTGGAGTTCCTCTCGAGCGCGGCACTCGGCAAACTGATTTCGCTGCACAAGAAGATTGAGCGGGCCAGTGGCACACTGAAGTTGAGCAACATTCGTCCGGAAATCTTTGAGGTCTTCCGCATCACGCGACTGAACGAAAAATTCAATATCAAGGATGACCAGGAAGCGGCCTTGGCCGAATTTGCCGGAGCGGGATAGCCAACGCCGGTGCAGGAACGAGGCCGATTCGGTCACGCGTGCTCCCCGATCGAGCGTCTGGTGGTACCATGCCTGTTTCGCACGTTCGCCGGCAGCCAACACTGATCAGCGGTTCTGGGGGCTCGCGTCTCACCGACGGCACCAAGATGAACAAAGAACGCTGGACGTGGACGATGGAGCGAGTCATTCCCAGTTGTCCTCAGGAAGGACACCGCCTGATTCTGGAGATTGTCGGTCAGTTGCACCAGCACCGGTGGCGTCAGCGAGATATTTTTGCGGTGCACCTGGCGCTCGAGGAGGCACTCGTCAATGCGATCAAGCATGGCAATGGCGAGGATCCCGAGAAGAACGTCCAGCTGCAGTGCAAACTTTCGCCCGATCGGTGCTGGATCCAGATCCAGGATGAGGGCCGCGGGTTCGATCCCGACCGAGTGCCCGACTGCACGCTGAACGAAAACCTGGACAAACCGAGCGGACGGGGCCTGAAGTTGATGCGAAACTTCATGAGCTGGGTCGAATACAACAAACGGGGTAACCGCGTCGCGATGGAAAAGATCCTGCGCGAATGAAGCTCCCGTTCGCGCGGATGGCCCCCGAATGGCCCGCGTCCCAGGCCGACTCGGGGTTGGCAGCCCCCTTCCGATTCGCCGGAAGCCGATGCTGTGAGCTGGCCCCGGCAAGTCGGTGAACCGGGGAAGGTGCGGAGCGTCTTCCGATCGTCTGGCCCCTTCGCACGGGCGGATTTGGCGGCATTCCCTTGAACGACGTTGGACCGTCAAGTACGATACGAGATTCGAGGTCGAACCGAGCCACCGGCTCCCGCGAGCTTGCCCGGGTCGAGCTCGACGCCTCAAGTTTCGATGCATCCGGAGCCGAAGGAAAACGGGTTGGCCCCATCCTGCCTCCGGGTCTGGGCTGATCCGACAACATCATTCCCCTGTAGCTCAGTTGGTAGAGCAAGCGGCTGTTAACCGCTGGGTCGTAGGTTCGAGTCCTACCGGGGGAGCCTTTTTCAATTTGCGGAATTCCCGCCGACCCACGGGTTTACAGCAAACGCCGAGTGTGAGAGCTCCCGGCGTTTTGTCTTTTCCGCCTGTGTATAAGGGTCCACCGACCTTCGCCGTGAATGCCTGTACACGCACATTGAAGGGGAATCGTAGCCGGTACTGCGTCGAAGGCAAAGCGAAGAGGGAATCATTGTCCGTGCAGACGAACGCGAGGCGCGCAGATTCGACGATCTGCGCAGACCGGTGGCGCAGCACGCCTCAGAGTCTCGTCGTTCACGCGGCCGGACGAATACGGATGATCGGCAGGTGGCGACGGCCTTGGTGACCGTCGAGTTCAAGAAGCATCGCATCGCCGGGTTCACCGTTGATCTCGACCTGCGGCTTCGCACAGGGCGAGCCGCGCGGCCATCTTCGTCGCGGTTCGATGCGCGGCTGCTCGTTTGCCGGTGGCCGTGAGTGGTACACCTCGTTAGGTGTTTTTCCGCCAAGGGTCTCGTGAGGGCGGTGCTGATTGTACCAATCGATGACGAGTCCCACTTCGTACTCGAAATCAGGCTGGTGCTCGGGTACCGTGATCAGACACAAGATCTCCTTGAGCGTTCGGTGGAAGCGTTCCACGATGGCGATGCTGCCGTGCTTCCCAACCGCTCCGAATCGCGGCAGGATATTCCTGGCTTTGCACCAGACGTTCTCGAAGTGCTCACACTTGAACTCGGGACCTTGGTCGACAATCAGGTGCTTGGGCTTCACCTGTTCCGCCGACATGATGCGATCCAAGGCGGTTGTCACTTCCTCCGATGTGGGTCTGCACGGGAACACCGCGAATCCCATCGACCGTCGTGAGAAATGATCGATCACATTCAGTACCCACCAACACACGGGCCATCGTTGCCAGATGGCGTTGGGCAGCCAGTGGGTCCAGAAGCCGCCGGAGATGGGCACCGCCGTTAGATCCGCATGCCAGGTGTGGCCAGGGTATTTCGACACGATTCGGCACGGCTTGTTTGCATCGCAAGTCGTTGGCTTCGGGGCGTTGAGAGGTTTTTCCTGCAGGATCCGCCCAACGGTTGTTTTGCCGATATGGATTCCTGCTCGGGCCAACATGTCGGCGATCTTCACCTTGCCGAGCGTCGGGCAGACCAATTTGATCTGTTGGACCGCGTAACGGACGAAGTCGGGAAATCGATTGACCGGCGTGAATGTGTCAACCAACGAATCGTCGTCCACTCGTCGGAGCCACGCTCGGACCGTGTCGTCTGATACAAAGAAGTGGCGAGCCGTCTCGGTCTTGTTCCAGCCACGCATGGCACGCAGTTGCAGGATCGCCATCCGCTCGACGGCTGTATATTGCGGCCGTCGATGGGGTGGAACCCTCTGGATGCGAGCCCCGTTGATTCGCAGTTCCTCTCGGAGCATGGCGACTTCGGATTCGAGTTGATGAATCCTGGCCTCTTGGACATCGCCGTTCTTGATCAGCGATTCGCGACCCACGAGCATAGCGATGCGCAAGATCCCAATCACATTGAGCACCGCATTTCGAACGAACGACTGCCACCCCTTCGGAAGTCGCAACGACTCGACATCATTCAGGCAGACTACATCACACATGGGAGCAATTCGAAATCACCCACCATAACAGGTCCTAACTGCCAAGTCGGGATGAAACCGACACGATTGAGCGGCTCGGTCGCTCTTCCTCTCGGCAATTCAGGGAAGTCTGCCGGTTGTGCCGCCGACTCTCGCCCGGAGCAGGGACTTGCACGTCCTCCGTGGGGCTGGTGAAAGTCGCTGGACCGGCTCAGCCGTGGTCGAACTCCGAGGATCAAGCGTGCTGATGCTCCAGTGGCACAAACCGGATTTCAATTCGTTGGTTGAGTGCATCAGCGATCCGTCTTAGCATCGAGAGCGAATGGCCGTCGTAGTCTGCGTCTTCAAGTTGAGAAATGACGGGCTGGGTGCTCCCAATGCGTTCCGCAAGTTGGCTTTGCGTGAGTCCGGCTTCTGTTCTCACGTCGTAGATAGCCTGAGCAACCATCGCGTTTACAGTTGCCTCTTCAATCGCCTCCCGAAGAGCTGTGTCATCTCCGGTAACTGCATCAAGAATCTCTAGTGCATCAGAGGTCTTCCGGCGACCGTGTTGCTCGGTGTGTGTCCGGGGCTTCCTCATAGCGTTTTTTCCTTATGACGGCCCGCTGGATGTCGCCGGCTGGCACTTTCTTCTCTTTCGTCAGGCCGCACGTAAGTACCGCAACGTCTTTTCCGTGAAAGAAATAGAGGATGCGGTAATTCACTCGGC
Source organism: uncultured Planctomycetaceae bacterium (assembly GCA_963776055.1). GTDB lineage: Bacteria > Planctomycetota > Planctomycetia > Pirellulales > Pirellulaceae > CAVZLD01. The sequence goes on from CAVZLD010000006.1 coordinate 124,401, forward strand.
CGCGTCTTGCTCGTAGTTCGTAAATGTCGTCTTGAAGAAGGTCAGCAGTTGGTCTTCGAAGCTCGTGTCCGAATGCTGCGAGCAACCGGATTTTCGCAACGCATGTTGCGTAGGCCTTGGTATCTCGCCCTCGCAGTTTCACTAGCCAGTCAAGTGCCGGGGCATCCCCATTTTTCTCCTGGTAGAAGAAGAGCTGCGTCTCGGGCATCCGTGCAACCTCCTGTATATGAATATTGGTATATTCGGCCTTGGATGTCAACCGGACGCCACTGTACAAATCGTCGGTGCGTTATCGGAGCGACAGAGACGCGAAATCGCCAACTAGGCTTCCGAGAACCTGGCGCCCATCCTCCGGGGCATTATCTTAGCCCAAAGGTGCGCACCTTTCATGGAAGTGGTTTCGAGTCCCGACCGATGGAGAAACCGAAAGGGACTCGGAATCCGTAATCCTCGCTGGCGAAACGGGTTGCGACGTGAGAAAAAGAGAGCATTGTTACGAAGAGGGTCCCTTTTGGGGAGCCTTTTTCACTTCTACGAAATGCCGCGACCGGCGGGTTAACAGAAAGCGCCGAGAGTGAGAGCTCCCGGCGTTTTGTCTTTTCCGCCTGTCTGGCAAGGATTTGGGGCGACCGGTCAATCCGAGAGAGTTCTCTACGTCGGGAGCGCGAGCGCCGTCGGGCCGCCTTTGGTCGTGACTCTGAGCCCAAACTGCGCTTTCTCCGTTTAACAGGGCGTTTGGGTTTACAACCTCGTTGGATTCGGACCCCGGAACGAACCACATCCCATCAGTGGGTTTCGAACGATGAACCCAGTGGGCATGTCTTTCGGATCCCATCTACGTCTTGCGGCACGGCACGTTGGCATCTTGAATTCGCAGATGGCAAAATGACAGTGCTGGGCTGCAGGTTGGCGAGGGTCGACGCGCCGCACCAACCCGTGCTGGAAACCCAACGTAATGCGGCACCGTTTTCGTGTCTGTCCTCTTGGCCGGGGTTGTCAGAGCCGCGCAGCCGCCTAAAGTACGACGCGGATCGTGTCGTATGCCCGACCAATCTCTCTCTTTGCGTGGAACAAGCTGCTAGTGACCCACTTGGCTGGGTCGTTGGAATCACTGCCAACGAGCCGTGCACCGTTTCAAAACGAGTAACACACCTCTTGTTGGGAGAGATACCAATGATGCGCAGGAATAGCGCCTCAGCATTCGCCGTTCCACTTCTTGTCTTGATGTTTTCAATCGGTTTCCTAGACCTGCAGCATGCGCAGGCTGAATTCCTCCTGGGCACACCGGTCAACTTTGGACCGATCGTCAAGTCTGAGGCTAACGAGAACCGTCCTGTCCTGTCGAATGACGGAAAGACATTGTATTTCCACTCCAATCGTCCAGGCGGTGCGGGAAATGCTGATATTTGGATGGCAACCCGTGAATCACTGCACGCAGACTGGAATCCAGTTCAGAATTTCTCTGCAATCAATACTCCAGCCGATGAGCTCGCCCCTTTCATTTCCGCCGATGCGCGTACATTCCTTTGTGGCGATGGACTGGTAGAAAACCAACCAGCAACAATTTGCCAGCTATTCCGAGATGGCGATGAGGGTCCTTGGGGACCGCGTTCTGCTTCTCCGGCTCCTATCAACGATGCCGTGTCCAATTCGAGCGCCGCCTTTCTATCCGCCGATGGAAACACTCTTTTTTTTCACGTAGGAATCTTGCTAGCGCTCGGGTACACGGTTGGTCCGAGGTCCTAGCAGACTTTTCCGCGGTCAACAAGCTTCGTGTGTGGGGAGTATTCCTGCAGTGATTCTCGGATACGTTGAACGAATGCATAACGTCGACTCCATTTAGATGATACGGATTCAAGAAAAATGCAAACACGCTATCAAAACCGCTACCGGCGACGGATGTTGAATACCGAACGATGGTTGTACTCGCTCAAGTTCGAATGCCTCGAAGCGCGGCGTGTGCTTGCCGCGACTCTTGCCGTCACCAATGGCGATGTAACGATCACCGGTACTCAGGATCGGGATGTCATCTCCGTAAGCAGTGACGTGGTCGATCCATGCTCCAAGATCGTCGTTGATCAGGAGACGTACGATATTGGCAGCTACGACTCACTGACAATCGAGCTTCTGAGCGGAAATGACGTCCTCTACAACTCGCTCGAATGTCCATCCGTCACGGTACTAATTCGTGGTGGGGCAGGCGAAGATCGCATCTACGGTGGTCCAGGTCCACAAACAATCGAGGGTGGAGACGGAGGAGATCAACTATACGGCGAGCAAGGCGTTGACACGATTTATGGTGGCGAAGGACGAGATTTTCTCCATGGCGACCAGGACAGCGACATGCTCTACGGTGAGGCGGGCAACGACTGTATCTACGGTGGAACCGGCGCCGACATGATCTTCGGCGGCCCAGGAAACGACTGCGTGTTCACTATGAGAAACTTTGATTTGCCGCGCGACGGTGCGCCGGATACCGTCGATTTAGGAGAAGGTGACGATTCCATAAGCTGGCAAGTCGGCGACGCATTCGTGTCGATTGTCGGCGGTTCAGGCTACGACCGATTGACAATCCAAGCGATCGAAGGAGATGTGGTTACCGCACTCGATCTCCTGGGGCCGAGCAGCGAAGGGGACGAATCGAATCCCGGATTCGACGTTACGATGGATAGCGTCATGTCACCGGCGTTCGGATTCGAGCGACTCTCCATCTTCCTAGATGACACCAGCATTGATGACAACGAAGCTGCGCCGGATCAAAACGTCACCATAAAGAACCTAGTGGGTGTCTCAAGGATGGATATTTTCACCGACAGCGGCAACGACACGGTGGAGGTTTGGCCAGCCGATTCAAACACAGGCGTGAATTCTGTAGCAGTCAAGTCGGGGCCCGGTGAGGATCGTGTGGGTGTCCACATTCCTAAGATGTCGGGAGACAGAATGTCGATAGATTTAAGAGGGGAAAGCGGCAACGACGTGTTCTCATTGTTTGCTGCACCAACCGACGGCGATCCCGTCGAAGTCAGTTTTGCGGGCGGTAGCGGCGACGACGAACTAATAGTCGAGGGCACGCTAGGGAGCGATCGACTCTTTGTGACACAACTCGATCGGGACCCAAACAGCCCGGACCCCGAGTCAGCAGACAAAATACTACCTGGAGAATACTCACCTGCACTCGAAGCGGCAGCCGACAGCTCGGACATTGCCGGTCTTCGATTGACCGACGGCTTCCTGGTCCATGCGAACCAGGCGCGTGTGTTTGTTGATATGTACGGCGGAATTCCGGATGAAAATTGGCCAGAGCGTGCGAGCGAAAAACTGACGATCAACGGGGACACGGGTAGCGACACAATTCATGGGCGGCTTGATATGTTGGATGACGGCATTGTGCTTGAAGCGCTAACCGTCAACGGTGGCGATGAGTTGGGCGGGGACGGATCCCACTCCAGCGGCGACTCGATTGATATGGCTGGAATCAGTACGTCAATCCTCGCAGGGACTCTGACAATCAACGGAAACGCAGGGAACGACGAGCTAAGGGCTCGCGGCGAGAGCGATTTCATTGATGGTGGTGCGGGCCGCGACGCTTGCGAGGACGCAGTTTCGATTATCAACTGCGAGCCATTGACCGTCGTGACAAATACGAAGGATAGTGGTCCCGGCTCTCTGCGCACCGCTATCCAAACGGCAAATTCGATTCCCGGCCCAAATACAATCCAGTTCGATATTCCGGCAGATGATCCAGGTTTTGACGGCCAATTCTTCTCGATCTCGTTGCTTTCCGAACTGCCCGACCTGGATGACATGATGGGCGGAACGGTAATCAACGCCGCAGCACTTGCCAACACGAATCCGCTAGGCCCCGAAGTGCTACTCACGGGATCTGCACAACACGGTTTTCGAATTCGTTCTAACGAAAATGAAATCCGAGGCTTTGCCATTAATGGACTTGGTGGCGATGGAATCGAGATCCTGCAAGGGAACTCGAACGTGATCGCCGGAAACTACATTGGCGTCGCACCTGACGGAACGAGGGCGGCGGGAAATGCCTTTGATGGGATCGGAATTCTCGACGGCGAGAACAACGTTATTGGTGGCTTGGCCGCAGGTGATCGAAATGTCATTTCCGGCAACGGTCTGCATGGGATCGCAATTGTTGGCCCCCTTTCACAAGGCAACCGCGTCTACGGCAATTTCGTCGGAGTTGACGCCAGCGGCAATCAAGCGATGGCCAACAGTGCTAACGGGATTCTGATTGAAGCGGGAGCGTCGAACAATCTTATCGGAACAGCGGGACAAGGCGCGAGTCAGTGGTCCGAGCGCAACGTCATTAGCGGAAACGGTGAATCGGGGATTCGCCTTGCCGGCACAACGACGCAAGGCAATATCGTGGCCGGCAACGTGATCGGCATGGGACTCGAGGAAACAGCGATCGTCGGCAACGCTTTCGACGGAATCCGAATCACGGACGGCGCACAGAGCAACCCAATCGGCGGTATGGCCGGAGCCGATATTTCGCACAGCAATCTGATCGCCGCGAACGGCTTCGTGGGCATCCGCGTCTCGGGTGATACAACCGAAGCGAGTCTCGGAAGCAACATTGTCGGGCTCGATCGTACCCGATCTCGTGACCTGGATAACGCATTCGGCTCATTGCTTGTCGAAGCAGGACACGCCACTGTCAGTGGAGAAACGTTCGTTGGCCAGATTCTTGAAGTAGGCGACACGGGAAAGCTGGACATCAACGCCAACGCGCAAGTCATCATGCAGCGAACGACTCGCAATGATGGCGACATGAGCGTACGGGGTGCCAATGCTGAACTCGAAACGCGAACGCTGGTCAGTGCGGGGACCACGGTCGTCGAGGACGGAGCGGTCCTACGTGGTTCGCATTTGAACTTTGGTGACGTCTCCAAACCGATGTCAGGCGAGCGATTGCGAGTCGCAGGGGGAGCGGCCCGCGTGCTCGCATCGGACATGTTGGTGTTTCTCGCAGGCGTTTCACGCATCGGCGCGAATGCCTCGGTTCGCGTCGGTGAATTCGGCACGGACGGGATCACGATCATTCGACCAGGAGCAGAACTAATACTTGCCTCGGACAACAGTGATCTGAGCGATGTTGATGAGTCGGTCTTGGCGTTGCTGGCCACCGACCAGTTGCAGGTCCTGACGGACGGTAAGCTCACGGGCTCCGGACGTATTGAACCTTCAAGGACGTTCGCAGTCGACGTGGCTTTAAGTGGAAGTATCGAACTGGCACGTTCAGAACGTGCAGGGAGTGGCTACGAGGACTACCGCAGCGCCATTCACATTGACGGCAGCATTAGCGCGGACACAACAAGCGGTGTCTCCATTGAATTGAGCAAAGGCCACGAACTAGAACCGACGGGGGTACGACATTCGGCCGGAATCACCGTGGAACATGTCGTTCAATTGCCACAAACTGTGACGGTTACTTTTGCAGACCCGTCGGGCGAACTTCCGGAAATTGGCGATCGATTTATTGTCTTTGCTGCGAACAAACTTGAGGGTCGCGTCGATAAGATTGAGCTCCCCATCCTTGAAGGCGTCACCGACCGATTTGCCGCATTCAACTATCGACATGATGTACCGCGTCTAGGAGTCAGTGTGGAAGTGCTGGAGATCATCATTCAAGCAACACCCCTTCGTGTGAATGGCCCCACTCCGTATCTGGTAGACGACGTCGGGATCCCTTCGAATCCAAGGGAGAACTTGGTGCTCATCGCCCACGGGACGAACGCCACCGGCGACGATTTCCCAGCAGAGCTCGCGGGTCTTGTGAATGACCGTCTGAATGATAATACGGTGGACAACTGGGATGTAACAACGCTCGATTGGCGTTTCTTCGCCGGCGGTGCATTCGACGAGCATGACAATCGCCCGTTTGCCGGGTGGAACGGCTTTGATCCCTTCATGTCGGCCAGTAACGGTATCGATATTGGTGAGAGTCTCGTGCAATGGATGCAAACGGTTGGACTTGCCTACGAAAAAGTGCAATTGGTTAGCCACAGTTCAGGTTCCTGGTTGGTCAACGCCATCAGCGACCGGCTTCCTGCAGCCAATGAGGTGCAGTTGACCTTATTTGATTCGTTTGCTCCGCCTGCGAATCCGATCGCTCCCTTTGAGATCTTCCGCCAGGGTACGAAACGCCCAAGTCTCGGCGAATCGGCCGACTTCTCGGAGCAGTATTTCGATCGCGGTTGGGGCGGCGATGTGCTGGGATATACGCAAGAGATTTTAAAACATGCCGTCAACATCGAAACGTCATTCCTGCATACACCAATCCTCAACCCTATCGCATCACACGCCTTTCCCTACGAGTGGTACATCAGAACGGCGATGCCGCCGACGCAAGACTTTACAAGTGGTGGATTTGGTTTTCCATTATCGCAGGAAGCACTTGGAGTCATTCCAAAACACCCGGCAGACGGTCCGTTTGCACGAGGGAATCATCTGGTCCTTTATCCGGATGGCGATAGTGCCGAAGTGATTTTTGATGCTGAGCGAGTGGATGCCGTTTTTCTGGCCCGATCCAATCACAACGTTTGGCAGTGTCGAGATCAGTCCAGATGGAACCGCTACCTTATCGACCCAGTCGCCCGCGATCCTGACCGTGCCCCTTGAAACGACGGATGCGTTCGAACTAATGACATTCGACTTCGCTTTTGTTGGCGAATCTTCAGGTCTTCTATCCGTAATTCTCAACGACCAGGAACTATTTCGATACGAGTGGTTCGGAACTCACGCTCCGTCTGAGGTTTCTGATGCAGGTCCGTTGTTGTTGGCGGATGAGCTTCCACCCGGCTCGCATGTCCTGCAATTCAGGCTGGATCCTCTGGACGACGATGGCGCATCCGTGAACGTGTCTAACGTGAGGTTCGGCAGACTGGAGTCTGTTCCGGTGGACCAGCGGCTGGTCGGCCTCAACGCCGACGTCAATGGAGACGGTGTGATCGACGGCGACGATCTGGATCGCGTGTGTGCCGCAGTCATCGAACGCGATCAGGATTCTCGCTTTGATTTAGATCACAATGGTCGAGTTGATGTGATCGACCATCGTTTCTTGGTCAAATCGGTGATGGGAACAGATGCGGGCGATGCCAACTTGGACGGCAGGTTCAATTCCGCGGATCTAGTTCTAGCGTTTCAGAGTGGGACGTACGAAGACGATACTGTCGGCAATTCCAAGTGGCGAGAAGGCGACTGGGATTGCGACGGTGACTTCACCTCGTCCGACATGGTGATGGCCTTCCAGACCGGGCTGTACGAAGTGAAATCGCAAACCAACGCCCGTAAGATCGCGGCTGCCATCGACTGGCTGTTTGCCCAGCAAGATCGTGATTCTCGCCAACGAGCTTACGTGGCGTGACCTGATTTGTGTCATCAAAGGTATGGATGACCTCGCACATTCCGAATGTCGACCCGAAGAAGACACTTCCTGTCAGAGCCTCACGTACCGGTAGAAAGTCGAGCGCGAGATGCACAGCGTCTTGCAGATCGTATCGATTTTCATACTCCGATCGGCGTGCAGCTTCTTCGCCAGAACGACTTTGGCTTCCTCGGCCGTGACCTTCGGTCGTCCCCCGTTGCGCCCACGAGCTCGGGCAGCAGCCAGGCCTGCCTTGGTCCGCTCCTGGATCAGGCGACGCTCAAACTGGGCCAACGCGGAGAAGATGTTGAAGATCAGTTCGCCCGAGGCACAGGTTGTGTCGATCGCTCCCTCGTTGATCGAGCGGAACCCAATCCCTTTACTCCGCAAATCCTCGACCCGTGTGATCAGGTGCCGCATGCTGCGTCCCAGACGGTCCAATCGCCACACGACCAGGATGTCGCCGCTGCTGAGCGACGGAAGGCATTTCATAAGTCCCGGCCGCTCGGTCTTCGCCCCGGACACTTTGTCCAAGAAGATGGCAGTCTTGGGGATGCCTTGCATTTTCAAGGCATCGATCTGCAGGCTCAGATCCTGGTCGTCTGTAGAAACTCGAGCATCGCCAAGGAGGCGTGGCTTGGTCACGCATTCCGCCATTCAGCTTCCCACGCCTTGTTGCGCCAGCGCGGCGATCCAGTTCCTGCGTGACGGCCGTCAGCGAACGATGGTCTAGATACAGCTGGAAGATCTGCCGGACCTGATCCGCCTCATCCAGGTTCACCACGAGCCGTGTATCCACCACATCGTATCCCAGCACCGGCATTCCGCCGGACCATTTCCCCTTGCGCCGAGTGGCCGCGATTTTGTCCCATGCAGTCTGTCACGACATTCTGCACTTTTTCGCGCGAGTTCTCGCAAGTTTGTTCGCACCGTCAGCCAGCATTGGCTGAGGTGTGAACGGAACCGCTGGCTGTGGCGTAAAGTCTGCTCGATTCGGTCGCGTCTTCGCAGTTTTCACAGCTGCGAAGGTGACTCGGCCACTGGTGATATGACGCGTCGCTTCACGACGCGCTTACGACCAGCGTCTCACACGCACCGCAGGTCTTCTCCCGATTGGCCTCTGCTCGTGCCTGGCGTGCCTTTTGCCGCGAAGCTTCCAGTTCATTCGGGACTTTCCCTCCCGTACCGAAGTACATCTCATCCGGCGTCTGTCCGCGAAACGCCGAGTGTGGTAGTCGCGAGTTGTGCTCTCGGACGTAGAACGCCACCAGCTTCTCGACTGTCCTGACCGTGTCAAGCGTGTTCAGGTAAAGCCATTGGTGTTTGAGGACGCGCCACCAGGATTCGATCAGCGAGTTGGAGAACGTGATCTCCGTTTGGGCCAAGACGCGCTTAAGCAGTCCCAATTCGACAAGTTCATCGACTGCACCGTTGACGTTCTCGACGCCACCGTCAGTCAGTAACATCGGTTGATCGTTGCCCACTGCCGGGGAGGCGGCGAGCAGGATTTCCGCTGTGGTGGCGGGGTCGAACGTCGAGTTTCCCTTCCAAGACAGGATGCGGCGCGAGAAGTTGTCGATGATGGCGTGAAGGTAAGCTCGGCTCCCGTCGAGCAGTCGGATCACGGTGGTGTCAATATGCCAGATCTCGTTGGACTTCGACGCTCGAATCCCGACCTTCGGCTTGCCGGGATGCACACGTTGCCGGGGCCGCCGCCACTCCTTTTCCCGGACCAGTCGGTACCAGGAGCTTGCCGAGGCGAAGACTTTGCCCATTCGCTGAGCGAACATGGCCAGAGTCCCAGTTGGTACATGCCGGTACTCCTCGGAAGTCACGAACTCCCCTATGGCGGCGACTTCAGCGGGCGTGAGTTGATGCGGTGAGATTCGGGGACACGATGGGCTGTCATCCAATTCACACTGCTCTTTGCGATTCCAGGCATGATACCGGGACTGGGACAACCGTATGACCCGCAACAACGATCGCAAGGGTAGGGCCGGACGAGATCGCTCGATAGCACGCAGCAGCAAGCGTTTGTCTTTTCCATCCGGCAGTCTCGACTGATTTCGTGAGTAGCCAGACAACTTCAACACGACGAGCAATACACGCAGGAGAGCAGTCAGCTTCTGGATCCGAGCACGAAGCTGCAGGAGTTCCTGCTGCAGCCGGATGGTGTCCATCTTGAGGACATCGACCGTCACGACTTCGGCCGCGGGAGCCTTCAGCCAGCCGCGAGCCGTTGAGGAAGGGACGCCATACTCGACGGCGTAGCGGATGTCCTGTGTCGATCGAACAAGCTCTCTCAGGCGGTGATCGTAACGATTCTGCGTGCGAGTTGCTGTGGCCATGACCCTATCATGGTTCCGGTCGCACGTGGATCAACCGATCGCGAGGAATCGCGGATCTGGCCAACCGTGCCGGCGAAAACTCGCGCGAAAAAGTGTAAAATGTCGTGACGGAGAGCACGGCTTACCGCAAAGCGCAGCGGATGCCAGCTACGTAACGTCTCGATGTTTGACCGTCGACATCATATGCAGGAGGGGGCTTTCGTACCGGCTGCCCGAGCCGCTGCCAACGACGACGGGAAGCAACGAAGAAGCGATCGAAAAACTGAACAACTCGCTTGAGAACCATCCCACATTACGCCAGCTGCGTTACCATTGAGGAATGCCCCCTTTGGCTTCCCAGAGTGGTATCGGGCGAATCACCGGACGCCTTGGGTGGCGGATCAGGTTGCCCCTAACTCGTTCACTTTGGGGACACAACTTCCTTTCTGACAAGCGGTTCTGCGTTACTTTCGGGAACAGCCACGCCTCTCCCGTCATTGTTCCGGTTTAGCGGCAGCGTTTTGTTTTTGCGCCGCCACTAGACCGGTTGTTTTTCAACTCCCTGCAAAACGCCAGAAGGTCTGGCACCGCCTACCGGGAGCACACCTTCGACTTCGGGTTAAGCGATCATTCAAACTCGCGGCGGGTAAGCGGTTGTCAGCACCGTCTTGTCCAGCACCGTCTTGTTCGGCATCTTCGGTTACTTGCCATTGGATGGCTTGATTTCCGGGAAGGTCCAGGCACCGTCAAGAATCTCCTTGCGCGGCTGATACATGCGGATCGCGTAGTTCCAACCCTCCGTGATGGGCAGGTAGTTGGTGCTCTCCGGATCTCCACCAAAATGAAACGTGTAGGAGCCATCTTCGTTCGGCTTGGCCGAGGAGTTGTTGAAGCTGTTCCGGCCCAGGTCGTTTTTCTCGAGATACCCGTCGGCGTTGTAGACCGTGATGGACCAGAAGGCATCCACGGGCACATCTTTCACCGTGACGACATGCGGCGTCTTGCCGTCGTTTTTTTCTACACTGTCGACAAGGTAGAAAGCGGCAGTGCGTGGCATGCCGCCCCAGCCAGCGGCGGTGCCGACCAGATGGTCGATCGGCCGGACCTCTTCCTTGCTACCGAACGCGTAGGTGCTGTCGAACCCGAGGGTGGAGAGATCGCTGAGCGCCTTGCGCGCCACCGTGAGTTGCTCCGTGTCCCAGTTTGGTGCCTCGAACGGCCCTTTCCCACCACCGCTTACCGTGATCTTGTCCTGGGCCGCGTGAGCTTTAGCAAGGTCGTCGGGATCACCCGCGTCATAAAAGGTTCGAATGGTCACCAGGGCGAAGCGTGTGCCCACCGAATCCTCGGTCAGTTCGTAAGTCCCCGGTTCTGACTCTGCGATCATGTAGTGATCCTGGCTGACGGAAAGCAGCGACATGTAACGCCCACCCACCTCCGGCAGAGTGATCTTCACGGGCTTCGAGAGATCCAAGGCCATCGAGGAGTAGAGCGTGTCCTGGTTCATACGGATCGTCGGTTGGTTGTCCGCCGTCGTGGGTTCCCGCAGGTGAAAGAACTTATCAAATCCAAGGTTAAACCCTTTCATGTTCTCGCGGATCATGTGATCCGACTCGGCCCGCACGAAGTTGGACACGTTGACCGGTTCCTTGTTGTCGTCGGCGAGAACCGTTGAACCAAGGATTGTCGCCGCGAAGACGGCGATGCTTGAGGTAATGATTGTTTTCATGATTCGATCTTTTTATGTGGTTAGATTTCGTGTCAGCACGTTACTCAGATTTCTTTGCCTTGGGCGGCGACCAGCGACCTTCGAGGGCCTCTTTCTCTGGTCCGTACAGTCGCATGGTCATGTAGAAGGGGCCGCCCGGCGCGGGAAGCCAGTTGGACTCCAGGTCGTTGCCGGGAGAGTCCTTTCCGATGTGCAACACCAAGGAGCCGTCTTCCTCCAGCTTGAATTGGTCCATCATCTCCGAGCTCAGGAGATAGCGGTCGAGCGGATTCTCGATGAAGAGTTGGGTTTTTCCGTCATACATGGTCAAGGACCAGAAGGCCTTGACCGGCGGGAGCGTCCCCTTCGGGAAGGTCATCGTGTAGCTGTGTTTCGAGGCGTCCAGCGGCGCGTCATCGGCATCGGTGAAATAGGTCGGATAGATCGCTTCCTTCGCCGAGTTGCCGTAGAGACCCGCTTGGGCACCCGCGGAGCGAAGCATGTCCGGCCGGTCCAGTCCGAAGTTCTCCCTGGCACTTTCGTTCAGGAATTCCCGCGTGCCGAAGAATTTCCCGCTGGCCAGGGGATCGCTGGCATTACTGGCAATGAAGGCCTCGATCTCGGCAAACCCCTCTTTCGCTCCGGCTTTCAGCGCCTGCACGGTTTCGTCAGGCAGAGCATCGAGGCGGAAGGTCTTACCTGGCCCAACGCCGAGGCGTGCGAGATCCTGCCAAAGCGCATCTTCTCCCTGCCCAGGTTTCTCGAGCAGGTCCATGATGAAGTCCAAGTAGAGCAAGAAGCGCTCGTCGAACTGCGAGCCCTCGACCCACTCCGGGAAGTCGGGCTTGGCCGAGGCAGCCGGGGCTTCCTCACCTAGGAAAGCACTCAGCGGCTCAAGCTTGTATTGGCCCTGAATGGTCTGGACCTTCTCCAGATCATCCGGACCAAATAACTGCGTCCGGGTGACATTGAAAATCACGTCGGTTTCGGATCGAATCACGTCGGTGATGCCCTCCGGCTTCTCTCCGTCCCAGCCCGGTCCGGCGAGCAGGTAGTGGCCCGCCTCATTGCCCGTCGTCAGATTGCCGACATACGCGAAGTTGTGAGTGTAGAGATCGATCAGTTGGAAACTGTAGTATCGTTCCCCTTCCATCTTGGGAACGGACAGGACGAGCGGTTCCGCGCAGGTCCATCCAGAACATGCAGTAGGGCGTATCTGCGTTGGGTGTGACCACCGCCTTGTCTTCCGGCGTGAACAGCCTCGCCTCGCAGGAGACTTCGTTGAAAGGCCCCTTGTATTCCGGGTTGTCCTTGTCAACGGCGTAGTTCCACATGGTCTTGTAATTCATGACCATGGGGAAGCCGTAGAGGTAGGCTTCCTTCGCGATGTTCTGGGCTTGCTCAGGCGTGACGTCGCTCTGGGCAGCAGCTGGATCAGACGGTTTTTCACAGCCGCTTAGGAAGAGCGTTGCCGGTACGAGGAGGGTGCAGAGTAAGTGGTATTTCATGGCTCGATTGGTCAATAAGGAGAGTTGGGATGGATGGTGACTACTTCACCAACTCAAAATCACCCGGCTTCCAGGTTTTGTCGAACCACGGCTCCAGTGGGCCATAGAGGCGTAGTAGGACGTTGTAGCTTTTTCCGGGAATCGTTTGGATCCAATTGCCCTCGTGCCCTGCTGGCGCCTTTGGCCCGAACCAAACGGTATAAGAGTCATCATCGTTTGGCTTAATGGACGGACTGTTGCTGTCCAGACCCGCTAACTTTTGATCGGTCTCGAGCATCGAACGATGTTGGCCGGAATAGACCATGAAGGACCAGAAGTTGTTCACTGGAATCGGCGCGGGCAAGGTGACTTTATACGTCTTTCCGCCATCGAGGTAGTCGCCCTTCGCGTCATGGGGAGTAAACGCATAGGACGATCCTGTGCCTACTTTCGGCGTGACCATGGCAGGGGTAATGCCAGTAGCCACAAAGTGCATGATAATGCGATCATCGAGAACCATCTCTCCGTTGTTCATGAAGTCATGGCCACCGCTAAAGGAGGTGTACCATCGACGATCCGGATAGTAATAGAGCGCTGCGTTGCGTGGCCTAAAAGCGAGGGCTCGCGCCGAAGCATTGCCGATTGCCGCTGCATCCTTCAGGATTTTCTTCATGCGTGCATCCGGTGCAAAGGGTTCTCCTTTCTTGATACCGATGGAGGCAAAAAGTCCCACAAGCTCGGGATTAAATGCATCCGCAGGCTCATATTGAATCACCGCGTTCAGCTCTTCATAGAAGTGTTCATCGCTGGCATGAATCGTATTGAACTTGACGCCTGAGAGGTTGACGACTTTTTGCTTGGGTGGATTGTCGGCTTGCGCGAGTGGATAGCAGCGGAAGCCTTCTTTGAGCTCTTTGACAGAGCCCTCCAAATCGCCGTCTTTCACAAAAACACGCATCAGCAACCACTGACGGTAGGTCGTGGATTTTGCGACAAAGTAGCCTTCGGGGATATCCCCCTCGTAGTCTGGACCTACAAGAAGGTATTTACCGCCCTTGCCCTGATCGGGACCGGCCAACCCAATGTCACAAACGTAACGCATAAATGCGTCATCAAGGATTCCCAGCACAGGTCCGGGAATTTCGACGACAACCGGGCCATTTTTCAGGTCAATCTCTGCCATCGCATACGGAGTTGTTGATTGGGCCGTCAACAGTAGGCCTCGGGCATCCAGCAAGCTTTCGGTCAGCCCCAGGTCGCCTGGTTTTAGGCCCGCTTGTTTGAGTCCCTCCAGAAAGGCGTAGGTGGAGGTTGCCGGCATTCCGTTCAGAAACGCATGCACGCCTCGCGACAGGTCGAGAAAGTCATAGGCTTTTCTGAACCGTCGATTCGCTGGGCATCCCATCGAAGAACTCGAGATCCCCGAGAAGATCGGTCTCCACCTTGTCCGGGGTGAGTAGGAACTCTGGTACATCGGCAGCGTATTTTGGCTCTTGTGCCAAGGCTGCAGAGGCGAGCGTCAGGGCCGACAATGTCAAAGCAATGCGCCGGTACTTTTTGGTCGTATTCATGCGTTCTCTCTTTTTGGGAGTTCTCTACTCCAATATTTGATATAGACCTTCTCAATCTTGCCGTTGAACTTAAAGGGCGCTCTATCAAAGTAATCCAGTGACACTGGTGAATTTGCATCCATGCCAATATCAAAGGTATCTGATACGGTGTGACTCCCGGGAACCGAGCGTTCGATACGTCCCTGAGCAACCTGTTTCCCGTTGACCTTCATTGTGAGCGTTGCCGGAGCCTTGCGAAGGTTACGGTGGACTTTGGTATTTTTCCCACATAGCCATCCCAGTCAGTAGCTGCTTCAGCAACCTGTCCATTACCAACTCGATGGTGGTTACGACCGGTTAATAATGATGCTCGCGTCGGAGAACACATGGCCGTTGTGTGAAACGCATTGTAGGTGATACCTGACTCAGCCAAACGAGCCATCGTCGGCATATGTACCGGACCACCAAATACCTCGGGATGTGAAAACCCTGCATCATCAGTCATAAAAATGACGATGTTGGGGGCATCTTTTGGTAGGTGATTCTTAGGTTTGCGCGACTGGTGTTTAGAGTCCGCAAGAGTTTTGCCCGTAGTACTTGCTGTCGGCGTTTCCGGAAATGGTAAGACGTCCTGTGCTTGAAGTTGCGTTGCTCCTAAGAGTAAACCAACCAGACAGACTACGCGGTTCGATTTCGTTTTTTGTTGATGCTCATTGCTGTTTTTTCTTGCTGGGGAATTAGACCTGTGTTTCGATCTTGCCGGTAAACTCTCATCCAAATCACTTGACAAGTTTGGGATCTCCGGGCCGCCAGGTTTTGTCAAAAAAGCTCTCCAAGGGTCCGTAGAGTCGGAGATAGACGAAGTAACCCACGCCAGGCTTGGTCTGAATCCAATTTTCTTCAGGGACGCCGTCGGGGCATTTCGGTCCAAAATAGGTATCGACTGACCCATCCGCGTTCGGAACCGTCCCGTGTACCGTGCCGACCGTGGCAAGTCCCTGATCATTCTGGATGAGAGAGCGGGAGTGATTGTCGTAGACCGAGAGCGACCAGAAATTCGCTGCGGGGATATCTTTGGGAAGATGAATACTAAAGGTGTTGTCTCCTGTCAGCCACTGACCCTTATCATCTTGATAGACGCCAACGTATTGCGATCCCTCTCCAGGTGCCGCAACGGTCATGGATTTCGAGGTTCCAATCGCTTCAAACCCGTATCGAGTCCTCTGGTCAAGTAAGAGGTAGTCCGGTGAGTGAAAGGTGGGATCCTCAGATATAAAAATCTTCTTCCACGGACTTCCATCATAGGGATGCAGATCTTTCTCCGGGACGCGTGGATGCCAGGCCACGACTTCTGCCATGGCACGTCCCTTCTTGGCCGCCACCGTCAGGATTTTCCGCATCCGCTTGTCCGGATTGAATTCACGACCATGCGCAATTCCAAGTGTCTCCAACATGCCCAGCATGGCCATATCCTGAGGGCGTGGAGGATTGGCGTTGACGTAACGCGAAAGCGATTCAAAAAATTCAAACCCCTCGTTGGTTAGAAAATCAGCTTTCTTCCCTGTCATGGATACAAATGTCATTTCAGGCGGATTTTTGGCTTCGGCCAAACGATACTGCTTGAAGGTTTGGACCAGCTTCTGGAGTCGCGGCAAGTCATCTTTCGACTTGGGAATTGCCCGCAGGTAGAAAATCACGGTATTCGTATCCGATTTGACCACGTGATAAGCGATCGCAGGCATGGGGCCGTCGTAACCCGGAGGAAGAATGAGAAAGCGGCCACCCTTGTTCTGTTCAGGAGAAAATGGTCCACCGATATCGACCAATGGTTGTTGCCAGATGTTATTCATCGTGCCGAGTAGACCTGGCGGGACATCCATCACCATCGGGCCTTTGGAGAGGTCCAGTGCACCAGACATGTAAATCGTGTCCTGGTTGGCGGTAAGGACCAGCTGTTGGGATTCTGCCGCTTTGTCAACCACGAGGACGGCATGATCGCCGCCCCCTAGCTTGATCGTCTCCTCGAACATGGCACCGTAAGAAGCCATCGGCAACGCCCATAAATAGGCCTCTACCGCGCGTTGCAAATCGAGCTCATCGTATAGTTTTTGTGCGGTTTCTTTGGTGGGGTATCCACCGATGTATTCAAGTGGCCCATCGCTCGATTCTTTTGATTGGGCTCGTGAATCCGAAGGAAATAACGCAGCGCTGAGGACAGCGCATAATGCCAAACTCAGGAGTCTTTTAGTTTTCATAGATACTCTCATTTCAATTTTTTGCTTTGAGACAATGTGTTTTTCGATAGTTGCTAACGATAAGTTGAGCGGCAATCTTCAGCGTGTCCGATTGGTTCAAGGTGCGACGGACCATGGAATGCTTTTCCCATGACAGTCCGGGTTTCTGTTGCAGCTCCGTCGCCCGTGACATAGGTCCGCATCTGGATCAGAGTGTAGGAAAGCTGGCAAGGTTCGCTTGGTGATCTCCTCGTTGTTTGCGGACCGGTCGGCGTTGAGTTCTGTTGTTTTGGATTTGTTCCGACGAGTCGTTCGCACGCAGAAGTCCCCAGTGTATAGTACGTGTATAGCACATGCAAATGAGCGGAGTAATGACGAATGCTTGAATTCGATCCAACAGAATCTGCCGGCTTTTTGGTGGGACGCGTCGCCCACGCTCTGAAGCTCCGCGTTCAGGAGTTTCTGGATGACACGGGGATTGATATGTCCGCCGAAGAGATCAGTATTCTGACGGTTCTGGCTCATTTGGATGGACCGGAGCGGATGAAACCACTGTCTGAGAAGCTAGGCCGAGACGCGACGACGGTCAGTCGCCAAGTCGCCGGCCTTGAGGAGGCGGGATTGCTTGAGCGCTCTCCCTGCCCGGACGACGGTCGAGCAACCGTTGTGACAATAACCAAGGCAGGTTCCAAACTCGTGGAACAAACGATACCTCTGATACTCGCTTTGCGCGGCAGGGCGATGAAGGGCATCTCCAAAGCAGAGGCGAAGACCCTGGTAAACGTTTTGTCGCGGATGCTCAACAACCTGAAAAACGAAGCGTGAAACCCAGCGAGGTTGCAATCTGTCTGCCTGCGGAGAATGTGGCATAGGTTATGGGTAGCGAAAATGGCAATGGAAAATCAACCCTAGTTGAGGCGATCGCCAACCTCTCGCATCTGCCAGTCGGTGGTGAATCAGGTAAGGCGATTTGGGGCAAAGCAGCCAAATGGGTTTTGTACAGCGGCCCCATCGACAACGCGCCGATGAGCGTTGCGATACTTGATCCCCCGACCAATTTGAGGCACCCAACGACTTGGCACGCTTGTGATTACGGCTTGGTCGCCGCGAATCCGTTCGGCCTGCAATATTTTCAAGGCCAAGCAAAAAATGCCGGCGATTATACGATCAAGCTTGGCGAAGAGTTGCAACTTCGTTACCGAGTCGTGTTCATCAGGGGGATTGCCACCGCTGAAGAAATCAACCGGCGGTTCGCGACGTTTGATCCCGCGGCATGGGAATAACACCTGAACAATACCATTGTCAAAACACCAAGAAGTAAGGAATCTGTTTCAACTAACGTTCGGTTTCTAACACTCCTGGTCGGAGCCACGATGCCTTGTCCGCTTCCGTGGCAAAGAATATCCATCTTGCCATCTGTGAATTCAAAATGCCATTACGCCGTGGCGGCGATGGTAGATAGGACGGACGACGTGCAAATCGCTCTTCTGGCTGGCCATACGTCGCCTTCCGGTGGCAGTGCCAAGGTCGGGGTCGGCCGCACGCTCACGCAAAACTGCTAACTCCGCTGTCAAAAGTTCGATACCCCCCAGAATCTGACCGAGCAGTTCACAGCTTGCGCGACGTTTCTGTTAACCGAAAGTCGCTCGGTTCGTAGGCGGTCCCTTTCGCTTTTGGTGCGACCGAAAGGGACTCGAACTCGCCAACCACTCTTATCTCAACGGCTTACGTCATTCGCAAAAGAGAGTATTGTTACGAAGAGGGTTGTCTTCGGGGAGCCTTTTTCACTTCTACGAACCATCCTGACCCGCCAGTTAACGCCCGACGCCGCGAGAGTGGTTGCCGGGCGTTGTTGCTTTTGGGGGCTTTGCCTGTAAGGATTTGCGGTGAGGACGTGAGCCGGTCGGCGCTCTCGGTTTTGACAGAGGGCAATCGGGGTTCGAGAGGGACCCAGGGGGTTCCTCCCGAGACCCGGAGTTGCGTGGCGAAACTCTCAGAGTCTCTCGGGGACGAGGACTCTGGAGTTAACAGGCCGGTCCCTTTCGGGCGCGAAAGGGACCGGCTGCCCAGGCTTCACCGTGTCAGGACTATGATCGCTCTCGAATCCGGCGAAAATGCCACACGTTCGGTCCGAGTGCTGATCATGAGTCTCCGCGTTCGCATTCGTCATGCGGTGCATTGACGTCCTATGGCACAATGGAAGAATACCAAGGGAACCGTTTCCAATAGGCCCATATGGATCTGCAACTCAGTGGAAAGACCGCTCTAGTTACCGGCGCATCAAGCGGCATTGGACAGGCTACGGCCGCGTTGCTCGCCACCGAAGGCTGCGACGTGGTGGTGTGCTACGGAGGCAACCGACAGGGCGCGGCAGAAACGGTCGCAGCAGTGCAGGCTGCTGGCCGGCAGGCGTGGTTTTTGGGATTCGACATCGGCGTTGCGGTCGATGTTCAGCGAGCGGTTGAACGACTTGCGGCGCCGATCGATGCCAACGGCCTGGGGATCGACGGGATCGACGTGGTGGCGCACTGTGCAGGAGCGAGCGAAGTGTTACCGGTCGACGAGATGTCGCCCGAGCAGTGGGACCGCTTGGTACAGGTGAACCTCAATGGCACGTTTTACTTGCTCAGTGCGCTACGTCCTTGGCTGCGCGACGGGAGTTCCGTGGTGAATGTGGCAAGCGTGGCTGCGCATACCGGCGTGCCGCACCACGCACACTATGCCGCGGCCAAGGCGGGGGTCGTGAACTTAACGAAGAGCCTTGCGCGATCGTGGGGGCCGCAGGTCCGGGTGAACTGCGTCGCGCCCGGCATGACACTCACTGCCATGGGGGCAAACTCGGCGGAGGCTCTTCCTTCCGACTATGCCCGCACCCAATTGCTCACGGGTCGCTTCGCTCAGCCGAACGAAATTGCGGCTGCGATTGCCTTTCTGGCGAGCCCGCTCTGTGGATTTGCGGCAGGCAGCACCCTGGATATCAATGGTGGACGCTTCTTGCGTTAACTAACGACTGAGCTTCCATCGTTTTGCTTTTCCGCCTGTGGAGAAGGGGACGCAGCTCTTTCTGCAGTTAATGAGCTGCGTCCCCTTTCCCCTTTTGATCCGTCAGTGTCATTGTCAGGCTTCCCGGATTCCGCGTATTCGGGAAAAACTCAGCAGTGAAGCGTCTCCGAGATTTGGGCTTGCGTCAGCGACGGATGTGCCAGAATCCCGAGCGTGATGAACATGACCGTTCGTCGGAACATCGTTACGTCCTCCTGTCGGTAGCTTCTCTCACGCGACAAAAAAACGCCACCATCATCCACGACATGCAACGCGTTGCCGACCGCGCGAATTTGTGGACGATGGTGGCGTTCTCAGTAGCTGCCTCCAATCGTGTTGAAGCAGCCCTTATTGTGGAACGTTTCGACGCCGAATGTCAATGAAAAATGGCGTTGTGGCAGGAATACGCCGAGATTCTTCGCCGCAAGCTTCTACTGATACGACGTGCCGTGCGCATTCGCCATGCATCATCGGGGATTGGCATAAACGCCAGCTCTTGCCTGCAGTTTGCACAACAACAACAGAACAACCGGGAGCCTCCCCGTTATTGAGGAAGAGTGGCAAACGTAGGTTGTCCTTCCGTCATCGTGCGGGCGCATCGACACCAGAATTCGTTGACGTCAACTTTAGCCTGCGCAGTCTTGCCGCAAAAAAGGGGAGGCTCCCGGTTTCCTTCACCGGCTGATCGGTTCTGTGGCTGTAGGCATCGCTACTAACGCATCACGCTATGCTCGTCGACACGGTCCCTATTCCCCAAAGATCGTCCTATGAAAACCAATACAACATACACAGTCGCCCAGGGTATAATCTGGGCGGCGGCCATCTTAGCGTCATCGATTACCTCAACTTCCACCGGGGCCGCAACAACGGGGAGCCTCCCCGTTTTTTCCTCGTTTTTTCCTGCTCAAGTGGCCTGCGTTCGGCGATGCTGCCAGAACGTCAGCAGGACGCCGAGGAACAGCAGCAATGGGCCCGTTGGTTCCGGAACCGCTCGCACCGCGCCCGGGAACGCGCCGATTTCGTAGCCACCGTCCACAAACGCCGCGACGAAGTCGCCCGAGTCGAACACCAGGTCTGCGTTCCAGTCACCGGATGCCCAGAGGGCTGCTTCCCCCGTCTCGTACTTGCCCTCCACGAACACGGCCACGAAGTCGGCCGAGTTGAACAATCCGTCCAGATCGGCGTCGCCGACCCACGTATTCTTCAAGTCGTGCAGCCAGAAGACGCGATCGTCTTCATTGACCAGTCCGTCCTCGGTCAGATCGAACGCTGGCGGATCTTGCCCGCCAGCAATCTCGATCGCCTGCAGATCCAGGTCGTCCGCGTCCAATTCCCCGTTGCCGTTGTAGTCGCCTGTCAGACCGGCCCCGGAATCAAGCCATACCTGCAACATGTTGTCTTCAAATCGAAATTGCCATTCGTTGTTGTCTTCCGCCATCAGTGTCAGTCCGTCGTCGAACAACTCGCCATCCCAGGTCATTACGGTGTGCCAAACTTGGGGGACGGCACCCCCCGCGTCGTAAGGTGCCAGAATCGCGCCACTTGCGAAAGTGACATCTCCCTCGCGGAGAGTCGCCGACCAGAATCTCGATCGGCGTAATGCCTCCGGCGTCGATACCGACCGCGAGAGTGCCCTGATCCGTTTGAATGTAAACCCCTCCGTTGTCATTGGCGCCGGAATGGCCACCCACAATTTGGTCGGCGTCGGAACCACGTACATCCAGTCGACCTACTTCTGTCTCGAAGCCACCAACTTCAATGCCCGCTTCCGCCAGGACCGTGCCACCGGTGATCGTCATGACTCCGTTCGAGTTGCCCAAGTCGCGCGTATCACCGGCGCCAATAATCAGGCGGCCGTCCTGGATATCCAACATACCACCCGACATGTTGTAGGTACCATCGCCGCCTGATTTGTGGCCAACGTAGTAGCCGGGATTCTGATCGTTCAGACCCTGATTGGCGATCGTGTATGTGCCGCCGGACTGATCGAGGAGGCTGCCCGTTGTGCCCCCACCTTCCCCGACAAAGTCCTGGCCCCCGCCGCCGGTCGACGTGACTTCGGCTCCTTCCACGATATACAACTCGCCGAACGAACCCGCGATGCCCACTCGAACGCGGTTGACGTTCGGAACGGGCGCGTCGAGGATCGCCGTGAAGCCTGAATTGATTCGCGCGTCTTCGTTCTGGGGCACGAAATCCGAATCCCAGTTTTCATCGGTTGTCCACATCCCGTCGCCGGTATCGTCATCAAAATACGCCGCCGAGGCGACATTGACCGGTACGATCGTCGCCAATACCAGGGTCAAGGCTTGCTTCGCTAACATCGTTTGAGCTCCTCACATGAACATGAAGTGGAATAGCACAATGTCTCCCATGAGACTCCCGCAGGCAGACTACCGATCGCTCGGCCCGTATCTACGTCGATGGTTCTACTGACGGCGGCGCGGTGAATGAACTGAGACGACTCAAGGGAGTCCGGAAGTCGCCCGTTTTTCGCGTTGTCTGCTGAGGAACATTCGCGGCGCCGTCGTGAATAGAATGGATTTGGCATCCGTCCTCAGCCCCTACTGGCAATCGTCGACCGAAACTGCGATGGAAAACCGCCGCTGTCGGAGACGCGGTTGTCGTTGGCTGTGCCCTCGACTCAGCCGACGGCGGCCATTGTCCGCCGCCGTCGCGCGAAGATCAAGCTGGGGGATTCGTCGTCCGCCGAAGGAACGTGTCCGCCCAGTTGCCGAAACACGGCGTGCGAGGGCAACGTGATCCATGTGAAGGGATCGAAACATCTCCTCGCAATCGGACGTTCAGTCTGGGCCGTTGCCAGTGGCGCGTGAGTAGTCTGCGGGGTAGTCAAGATCGTCCAGGATTCCGGCGTCATGGAAGGCCAATTCGCCAACGTCCTCGGGATGTGCCGCCAGCAATCCGCGCAGGCCTTGTCCATCAAAACGCGTGAGGATTTCTTCGCACTTTAACAAGGCGATCCACCGGAGCGGACAAAGGTTTGCTCGCTCGCATTCGCTCGATACAATCGAACTCTCCGCCCGGTGATCTTGATCGTTATGTTTTTGAAGAGAACCGATTATGAAGCTCCACAGAATGCCAATCCACGCCTCAATTACTTTTGTTGCCTTATCAATCACTCTCCTGTGGGGGGCTGTGCAGACATTGAGCGCCGAGGAGCCCATGACGATCGATGACAAGACGGTCAAGAAATGGTCGGCGCCCTACCGCGGGTGGCATCACCATCCGGACCATGTCATCCCAGCCAAGCCAGAGATCAAGGGCTTCGAGGACGTCAAGATGACCGACGTTCCTACCGTCTTCCAGATCCCGGGCGATCCGAAGTGGTACATGACCTTCATCGGATTCGACGGCAAGGGATACCAATCGTTCATTGCCGAGAGCGAGGATCTTGTGAACTGGACCAACCGGCGCCTCGCCATGGGCTACGGGCCGGAGGGAGCATTTGATCACGGCGGGGTCGTGCTGGGTGCCTATCTTTACGAGTCCTACGACATCAAGGCGCTGCGGACCCTGAAGAAGAAGGACGGTACGTACTGGTCCCTCTACGGGGCCTACCCGCGCCAGGGCGGATACGAACTGCGCCCGGGTTACGAGGGCGTCGCCTCCAGCAAGGACGGTCTCACCTGGGGGCGGGCGAAAGACGAACCCATTCTATCAGTCCACCAGGAGGACTGCGCCGAATGGGAGAGGTCCTGCATCTATCAACCGTGGCTGGTGGAGCACGAGGGCAAGTACTTCAACCTCTACAATGCGGCCAACGGGTCCATCGAGCAGATGGGGCTGGCCATGTCTGACGACCTCCTCGAGTGGAAGCGCCACCCGCACAATCCCGTGATCCCCAACGGGCCGAAGGGCAGCTACAACGAGCAATTCTCGTCCGACGGAAAGGTCTTCCGCGACAGCGATCACTGGATTAGCTTCTTCTTCGGGGTGGGCAAGGGCGGCGCCCACATCATGGCGGCCTTCTCCCGAGACCTGCACCACTGGACCGTCGACCCCGAACCGCTCTACAGGGCCCGCGGAAACCCGTCCGGCCTGGACAGGCAGTACGCCCACAAGATCTCGCTCGTCTGGAACCCGGCTAACGAGACCTACTACATGTTCTACGATGCCGTCGGCAACCAGGGCCGCGGCATCGGCCTAATTACCAGCAAGCCGCTTACACAACGTAAACATAACAAGCCGGATGCAAACGACGGCAAATAGCCGCGCCTGATCCGCAGGCGTTCGGTACAGGGAAGATATGGGTCGAGATTCGATCATCATGCGATCGGCCAACCCTGTCCCTGATGACGGGTTGGCGTTTGCCCGCTATCTCGACGAAGCTGCGGAGGGCTTCTTCCGCCTCATGTTAGGACGTGAGGCTACAAACATCATCGCCGCGGCATTCGTCGTGCCGGAGCACGACTTGTCCTACCAGAATGCAGCGTTTGCAGAGCGAGAGGGAACGAGAACGGGGACATTCCTTAATTCGCAGGGGATCTGGCGAAACGGGGTTGACGTTCAACTGAGGAGGATTGACTTTCTGTTCTTCTTGGTGGCTGTCGGAAGTGCGATCCATCTTGACCGCTTGCTCCAGCTTGTGTGACTTGGGCGGAGAATTGGAAATGTCCCAATCCTGTTCGGCACACGAGTTGTAGGGTGATGGGCCCAGGCGAGCGCATCGCGCGGGTCACTCCCGAAGGGACCGAGCCACGGCCCACCAGCATCCGACACGGTTTCTCGAGCATCCGCATCCGGTCCGATCGGTTCGATGCGCGCTGTGCCAGACCGTCGCCGCATTCTGGTGGGCCAGCGCTCGGCTTGTTCTCCGCAATCCGCCACATCTTGGACTCGCTCGGGCCCACCCTACAACTGGCTGAGCAAATCCCGTGCCGAACGGGATTGGAAATGTCCCCCTTTCTTGCTCACGGCTACTTTGCTGTTTGTATGATTTCACCGGCGATGATAAATTCGCTCGGGATACTTGGGTCCGTGACGTACGTTGCCCGTGCTTGTAGGCCCTTGTACTGCGCCGCGCCCCTCAGGACAGCATGAATCCGGCTAATGCCGTCGGGCGTACGTATACCAACCCAAGTCCCGATCCAGGCACCGCCTGAATTGGTGAGGTCCATTTTGCCTCCCATGGGACCGTAGAACATAACGGGAGGCGGTGCGAGTCTGAAATTGCCTCGGACCGTTATCAACAGTTCACCGGAGATCCGTGGATCGCTCGTTTCATCGCGATAATGTGTCTGAGCGTTTCGCACGTGCACGATGCCATCCGCCGTGACCCATTGCTTACCGGGTGCCACGGATTCGACGAAGAACTCACGACCTTGGTATTCGGTCTTAATCGCTTGAGCCGAGGCGGAATCCCACACAGTGATGCTCGCGATAGTGAACACTGCGAGCGGGATGGACTTCATCATGTTCATGGCGTTCCCCTTTGTGCCGGTAGTCGGACTGCGAAACGATGACGCAATCACTGGGTCACAATCGCTACGTGCGACTCACTGCTGAGCCCTCGTGGCGATGCATGGAAGCTTCTTGTCGGACACGAGCTCATCACGAGCAAATTGGCACACACCTGATCCGGTGCGGCACTGGCGGAGTGACGCAGGCCAAGTTCCTGGCCGTTCGGTCCGGCGACGGCAGGGATCGCCCATGCGACAGACACCGCGGTCTTAACATCAACAGAGTGATCGACGCCTGCTTGCCGTTCTTTTATCTAGCCTCCCGGAACCGGAGGAATAGGAGTGTTACGGCGATCGCTAACTGTTGCCTTGAAACATCATTCTCCCGGTCTGTGTTAGAATGGAGCCGCGTGGCAGGCTGGCGTTTGTCTCCCGGCGAACCAAGCCGGCAGCCGCCGAAGGGTGACACCGATCAGCCATGCTCCGTTGACCTCGTCCTATTTAGTAGATTCCGTTTGGCGGCAGCAGACTGCCACAGATTTGTAGTGGCATTGACGAGAACTTCTGTCATGGACTCACACGACGTGGACGATTTGGTGGCGCGGCGCGCGAGGGAGATGAGCGAGCCGCCGCCGAATTACACGATCGGTATGTTGATCGGCTGATCCATTTGGCTCGCAGACATCTCTCACCGAAATTGGCTCGTCGGACGGATCCGGAAGACATCGTGCAGTCGGCCTTCAGGAGCTTCTTTCGCCACGTCCGCGCCGGCCGTTACGGTCGCCAGGATGGTGGTGATTTGTGGAGGTTGCTTGCGGCGATCACCATCGGAAAACTCCGGCACACGGTGAGACGACACACCGCCCACAAGCGGTCCATCCACGCCGAGCAAAGTAGTTTGGGCCGGGACATCGTTGACGAGACTCTTTCCCCGGTATCGATTGCCAGCGAACCCTCTCCTGAGGAGGCAGCCGGTTTGATCGAAGAGACGGAACTCGCAATGCGTCTGCTCTCACCACTTCAACGGCAGGTGCTGCACTTGCGTCTGCAGGGGCATACGGTCGAAGAGACGGCGACGCACGCGGGATGCTCTGAACGCACGGTGCATCGGGTCACGTCAATCGTCAGAACACGACTGGAGGAGCGATTGCTGAAGAACGCGGAACGTGATTTGCCCTGAGTTGGAATTTCTGTCATACATGAGGTCGAAAAGGGAATCACTTAAGCGCAGCCCAATCGGAGGAGGTCTCGTGCGGGAGTAAAGTACTCGGGCGACTTTCAGCGGAAGAAAGACATGCCCGCGCCCGTACTCCTCCAACCACGGATCCGAGAACAAGGTTGGCGTGTCAGAATGACCCGCGAATCCGCCTACATTCCCAACGAGTTTGACAGCCGTGTGGATCGCTTTGACACGATGTGGCATAGCGGCACAGTACCGGAGATCGAAGATGTTCTCACCCCACAGGGCTCGTCCATCCTCGTTCCTCAAGAGTGTCGCCGACTCTTGACGGAACTCGTGATGATCGACCTTGAGTTCCGTTGGCGGTCCACGATTAGCCCATCTGCGGGTGACAGCCGGACGCGAGATATCGGAGCACGACCGCGCTTGGAAGACTACATCGAAAGGTATTCCCAGCTCGGATCATTGCAGGAACTTCCGATCGAGCTGATCACAAATGAATACCGTGTGCGTCACCGTTGGGGTGATCAGCCGACTCATGGGGACTACTTGACGCGGTTCCCAAGGCGCGCCTGTGAGCTCCGCAATGCCCTGCGTCAGATGGATGCGGAACTGCCTCGGACGCGCTCCTCAAAGGGTCTGTACGTCCGATGCCCGCATTGCCACGGCACGATCCATTTAGTCAGCGACGCAACGATCGTCGATGTCCGTTGTCCATCGTGTGGCAGCACAATCAGTCTCCTGTCTGAGGGACAGAGCAGTGACGACCGTGCAGAGCGATTGAGCATGGGGCACTTCGACCTGTTGCAGAAACTGGGTTCCGGGACGTTTGGAACGGTATGGCAGGCTTGGGACCGCGAGTTGGATCGCCTTGTCGCCGTAAAAATACCGCGTCGGCTCCCACACAATGACAAGCATGCCGAACAGATTCTGCGCGAGGCCCGCGTTGTCGCGCAGCTGAACCATCCCAACATTGTCTCCGTGCACGAAGTAGGACGCGAAGGGGAAACAGTTTTCATCGTGAGCGACTTCGTCGTTGGCGATTCATTGTCTGATTGGCTGGAGACTCAACGCCCAACATTTCCCGAAGCAGCGAGACTGTGCGCCAAGATGGCCGATGCGCTGTACCATATGCACCAGGCCGGGGTAGTCCATCGCGATCTCAAACCTCAAAACGTCCTTGTTGACCGCCATGGTGAGCCAAAGCTGACGGACTTTGGTCTCGCTCGTCGTCAGTCAGGAGAGGTGACGATGACTGCGGACGGTCAGATCTTGGGTACACCTGCCTATATGTCGCCTGAACAAGCCCACGGTCGGTCTCATTGCGCTGATGGTCGTTCCGATATCTACTCCCTGGGCGTCATTTTGTTTCAGATGTTAACCGGTGAAGTGCCATTTCGGGGCAGTGTCCACATGCTCATGCACCAAATCGTCCACGACGACGCACCTCATCCCCGTCGACTCAACACCCACGTCCCGCCTGACTTGCAGACGATTTGCCTCAAATGCTTGGAAAAAGATCCTCGTAAGCGGTTTGGTTCCGCACGCGAGATTGCCGAGGAATTGCGGCGGTTCCTGCGCGGCGAACCTATTCAGACCCGGCCGATCGGTCCACTCTCGTGCGGCTGGCGATGGTGCCGGCGTTATCCCGCGGTGTCCAGCCTCGCCCTGGCATTGCTGGTCGTGTTGCTGACGGGTTTGGCGGGCGTAACCATGCAACGTGACGCAGCGGTGTGCGCACGAAGTAAGGCTGACGTACTCCGCGAAGAAGCGACGGCACGGGCAAATTCACTGGCTCGACTGAATTACCTCATGCACCTTGCCAATGCCGACGAGGCGTTACGAAGCAACGAGTACTTTATTGCTCGCAACGAGCTCGATGCCTGTGCTGACACGCAGCGGGGATGGGAACACACATTTCTTGATGAGCGAATTCGTAACACAATCGTCGCGGAGTTTCCCGGAGCCGAAAAGCCGATTTACACGCATGACGGCCGATTGGTAGCCATCGGTGTTGCCGGTTCTCAGGACGAAAATAGAGTGCTTGTGTGGGATCTCACTTCTCGGCGTCGCGTCGAGGAGATGGCACATACTAGCCGGTTGTGCAGCCTGGGACTCTCCGAGGATGAACGATGGCTCGCGACCGGTGCCTTCGATGGGGAACTAGTGCTTTGGGATCGTCGAACAGGAGAGAAAGTGTGGTCCGTGAGGAAACACACCAGCAGGTTCGATGGAATTGCCTTCAGTCCAAGCGGAAGCTTGATTGCGACCGTGAACTGGGATCGCACAGTCAAGGTCTTTGACACAACGAGCGGCACGGTGAAATACTCACTTTCGTTCGATGGCGGACCTCGAAAGGTCATGTTCAGCCCCGATGGTTGCTGGATCGTCGTGGGAAGTGAGCCTCCCGTGCTTGTGAACTCATTGACTGGTACGATCGCAGCGCGGTTTCCGCCGAATGGATATGTGGCTCCAACCTACAGTCCGGACGGACGGTGGATCGCGACGGGAAGAAAAGACGGGACGATTACTCTTTGGGATTGGGATGGTGAAAAGCTGAGTGCGGCGAGGTCATGGCTGGCGGGACACGACCAGTACTGGGACCTGGACTTTAGTCGCGATTGTACGCGTCTGACGACATCATCGAGGATGAACAAGGTCCAAGTCTGGGATGTACATACGGGGCAAAAGCTCGCTTCATTTGATGCGGGAGCCGCTGCATTCTGGCTGACGATGAGCCCTGCAGAAAGCGAGGTGGCCGTCTTCACCAGCGTCCACGGAATTCGCCTGTGGCGTTACACAGGTAAGGAGGAGGGGCTTACTGTCGAGCCGCCTACGAATACGTCTTGCGCGATTGCGACGTTCAGTCCCGATGGCGAGAAGGTCGGCGTACGGTCAGACGAGGATGCAGGTGGTAGTCCGCTGGTGATTCTGGAGGCGAAAACTGGCAATCCGATCAGGACGCTCGACATCCGGTGTCGCAGCTTTGCTTGGCTGCCAGATAGCCAGCATGTCGTTGTCTACGATCCGCCGCAACACAAGTTGTATAACGCATTAACCGGTGATTTTGTACGTTGCTTCACTGAATCAGCTGATCAGTCTCAAGCGTACGTCGATCCGACGGGGAGTACATTGACGTCCATTGCTCGGGATAGCACGGTCCGAATCTGGGATCTTTCGACCACACAGCTGCGAGATGAATTCACATTGGGCGCTGGTTGGCTGATAGCTGCTACGGTTGCCCGGCACGGCCAACTCTTTGCAGCCGCGTATCATCAAGAATATAGCGTTGGGATCTGGGACGCCCAGACGAAACGCATCGTAAAATCGCTGCCCACGCCGGGGCGTTGGCCATCACCAATTGTGTTTGCGCCGACAGCAAACGTCTTTACGTTGGTAGCGATGGAGGTGCGCTCACGCTGCATGATATCGATTCAGGACAGGAAATTGGACAATTCAGCGGCCACACTTGTGGGATGAAAGCCATCGCCCTCAGCCCAAGCGGACACCAGATCGTTTCGAGTGACTGCACCGGGCGCGTTATCGTCTGGGATGTAGATAGCACTCAACCGTTGTTCACACTGCTGCCTGAATCGGACAGCTATGTGACCTCACTGGACTGGAGCGTGGATGATCGGCGGATCGTGGCAGGCAAAGCTGACGGAACAATACAGATCTGGACGCTACCCCGTGGGGTGAAAGGACTCGATCGACGCGAAATCCATTGAGAAAATGGTCTTGAGCTTTCCTCTCGATCGAGAACTGAGCCGGTGATGAATTATGTATCGCTGGATTCAGACTAGAGCGTAAGAAAAGGGGACATGGCGAATTTTGCAGGCAAGCGACGAGCTTTGGGCGATCATCCGGTTTGATTATCGTCACTTGTTGCCCGGGTGATCGGCTGCTGCGTGCCGGTCGTCCGCGCGGCGCAGCGTGAATTCGAGCCCGAGGGTTTTGGCGGTGGTTTCGATCCAAGGGCTCGATCCATACGGTGTGCCACGCTTCGCCGACCGTCGCACGGCCGTCCGTTCGGCGTCCGTCAACGGTTGATTCACCTGTTCGAGCCAATTCGCACGGCGAGGCACCGGACCTGGGTACAAGGCCGGCGTCCCACCATCGGTCGGGGGAGAGCCCAAGGACGAGCAAGCCTAGTCCGCGGCGCTGTCGACGAGGTTCGGCGCGCACCGGATTTCGTTCCACGTGACGAATCACCGTCAGCAGGTGGTCATCGTGCTGGATGGCAGACGGCTCGAATCGTCCCTGCCAAAGATGCCCGATCCCACCGTATCGGCGACGATCGTGATTCGCCTGGGTCGTCGTCAGCCAGTGCATCCATCGGCTTCCCCTGGCGACCCCCGACACTTGGTCCTGCAGCGTAATGCAGCCAGCGGACGAAAGAGGGAGCAGTCGCTGTGAGAGTTGGAACACCGATAACCAACGCAGGCGGGCGATTCAGTATCGGTTCCTCGAGGCGATGCCAACAACGACCGGAAGCAACGGAGAAACGATCGCGAAACTGGAAAACTTGCTGGAAAGCCATCCCAAATTGTGACGGCTACCGCGCAATTGAGGAATGTCCCCTTTGGCTCCCTTCGCGTTTTGGTCGATGTCGGGGAATCTGAGCTTTGAAATCTCCAAGGCTATGCCAGTACGTGCGCTGATTCAGATCCACTTCAACAACGGCCACTTCCCCCCATTCGGTAGCTTGGCCCAACGTTGATCCGTCGTGCCCAAACACCGCTGAAATCATCCAGTTCAGGGAAACATCACTGTAGGTACTGCTGACCAGATAGACGTGGTTTTCACAGGCGCGGCGCGGGCCAACAAGGGATTGCAGCCCCAGACCGGCCAAGCAATGACTTCCGCGCCTCGGCAGGTCAACTCGCGGGCCACCTCCGGAAAGAACCCGTCATAGCAAACCATCATTCCGACTCGACCGAAACGCGTGTCAAAAACGGGGTAATCGAAACCGGGAGTTGTGCCTCCCTCGATCTCGCTGCGCGGCAGACAGACCTTGCGGTACGTTCCCGTGACACGACCTTCTGGACCGATCAATACGGCCACATTGTAAACCAGGTTGTCTGCCCGCTCGTGCAGCCCCGCGACGATATACAGGTCGTGCTGTTTCGCCAACCGGCCGAAGTAATCAGTGGAAGGCCCCGGTATCGGCTCTGCACATTCGGCGGACGATCGGCCACTCGCGTAGGCGGTGAGTGTTTCGGGCAGAACGACCAGGTCTGCTTGCTGATCGGCCGCCTCGGCGATCAAGGGTGCGAACTGGCGGCACTTCTCCAAATTGGATCGACCTGCTTTCGGTTGAAAATGAACGGTAGCCAATCGGACGGTACGTGGAGTTGGGGGATGAACTCGGCGAAGTGAGACATCACTCCATTCCACCGTGCCACCGGAGGCCCAGCGGAACCCCAATTCCACTACCGCCTGAGTGGCTCGCTGGGGAGCACGGTAGACATCGGACACCTCCGTCCAGCCATTCGGATTGCGATATCGGTCGCGTGGAAATTCAGGTTCTGCCCTCGGCGGCGTTCCTGGTCGATAGGAGGCAAATGTCGGTTGGTCGCGTTGCACAGGCTGGTCTTCCGCGTTGCGCCAGAGCAATCGGGCGACGGCAGTACGGCGCGGATTGGCGACCCCTTCGACATGCCGCTGGACGCGAAACTGGTAGTACTCACCACCGTGAACCGGGAAGGCCTTCGTCCAACAGCCGATTCGACCAGGACATTCATCCGACCGAAGGATGAAGCTTCCATCCCCAGAAGGCCCTCCCCGAGGGTCATAGACAAAGTCCGGGGAAATCTCTTCGCGCGGAGCCGTGTGGCTCCAGCCATCGGGAACATTCGATGTCGCCAGGACGATGGCGATTGCACAGGTTGGCACAAACATCATCGGGCCTCGTTCTCCAAAAGGATGATCTTCGGAGGGACTTTCAACCAAGTTTCCATGGAGCACGGTATTCGTAATGCAGCATTCGATTGGCTTGGTCGTTGTTGATAAATCGCTCCGATTCGGCGTCCCATTCCAGACGCTGCCCGACTGCCAGAGAGATATTGGCCATCAGGGACATCGATGTGGAACGGTGTCCGATTTCAACATCGGCGTTGGGTTTCTGCCGAGTGCGGATACAGTCCAGAAAATTGCGGGTATGCAAGGACGTTAACGATGCGTTTCCTTCGGTTGCGCTTACGGTCTCTGGTTGGCAGCGGGACTGCCACGATTGGAATTGCCCCGGGCGTTCAGGCACCACCTCGTACCCGTTTGCGCTGACGTAGATGGTCGCCTGAGTACCCGCAATTCCACTTCGCCGGCCTTCAGAGCAGCGTTCTGACTCGTCTCGTATTGCCCAAAGACGGCCAGCCGACCGGAGGTGAACTGAAAGGTCGCCTCCATGGTGTCAGGGATTGTCCGATCATCCTCGATCCCGAATTGTCCTCCCATCGCACAGACGGATGCTGGAGCGAAATCGCCACAACACCAACGGATTACGTCCAGATAGTGGACACCCCAATTGCCCATTTGCGAGGAATACAGTTGCCACCAGCGAAACCGGTAAGGTGCGATGTTATCCTGGTAGGGTCGCGTCGGTCGAGGTCCGAGCCACATCTCCCAATTCAGTTCGGGTGGCGGAGCCTTCGAGTGGCGGCGTCCGATGCCTCGGGAAACATGTTGCTAAGCCGATAGCGCGCGAGAGACAGATCTTGCCGAATTCGTCCTGCTGGACTCGTTTCGCCAAATCGTGGTAGAGCGGGGAACTCCGTCTGTGCGTACCGACCTGGACGACGCGTTTGTTGTGTCGAGCTGCCTCGACCATCTTGCGCCCTTCATGAATCGTGATGGAGAGCGGCTTTTCTACATAGACGTCCTTGCCGGCGTTGCAGGCATCGATCGTTTGGATCGCATGCCAGTGATCGGGCGTGGCGATCACGACTGCATCAATGTCGTTTCGTTCGACCATTCTGCGAAAATCACCATAAGTAGCTTGGCTTCCGCCGCATCGCTCCTTCGCCTTGGCCAGCGTCGACTGATCGACGTCACATAGCGCGACGATCTCCACATCGTCGTGCGTCAGAAACGCGTCGATCAATTGGCTGCCACGGTTTGCGACACCGAGGAAACCCAATTGAATTCGGTCATTCGCACTCGCTGCCCTGC
The DNA here is from genome assembly GCA_963776055.1 of uncultured Planctomycetaceae bacterium. Lineage (GTDB taxonomy): Bacteria > Planctomycetota > Planctomycetia > Pirellulales > Pirellulaceae > CAVZLD01. The sequence goes on from CAVZLD010000006.1 coordinate 157,906, forward strand.
CGATCCGGGGAGCAGCAGTCAATCCAATCGTCGTCGCGGCGCCCGCCAAATGAAATGTCCGCCGGTCGATCTTCGTGCTCATCGTCGTTCCACCTCAATTCTTGGGAAATCAAATGCGTACTTGATCTCGCAATCACACGCTTGCAGAGTCCATCAACGGGCGAACGTCATCCGCAAAGCGAAACGAATGTAGTCCCTCCACCTGATGAATCATCATAACCCAGTTTTTTGTCCATCTGTGTTCCTGCAGATGAAATACTCTTGGTTCGTATACTCAGCACCTGCAGAGGATGCTGGCTAAGCACGAAGCAACGGCGAAGTTTTCATGGATCACAGAAGGCCGCTAAAGACCGAACGCAGATCGATACTAACTCGACTGTCTGACCTGGAGCTAGACGGAAGCTCTCTTGGTCGACCGGGTTGAAGTGAACCACAGAGAACACGGAGGGCACAGAGCACGAGAGCATGCGAAGTAGAAAGAGCTGATTTTCATGCCCTTCCTACCTTCCTCGGGATGCCAACAATCCGATGGTGTTGGCCGGCAGGTCTTTGAAGGAGACCCAGTATTACGTCGTGGCAGGACGGATGGCTTCGTGTACGGGGGAAGTGCCAATCGAACTCTTCATCAACGAGCCTCTGCCGGTGGCGAGCAAGCCATTCCCGGTCAACCCGGAGGCAAATTCATCGAAGATGGCCATTGGCCAGGAACGTGACGCCACCAACCATCCGGGGAAGGAATTTTTTGACGGGGCACTGGCTCGCTTCTTGATGTATGAGCGCCCGCTGACAGATGATGAGCTAAGGCAGACGATGGAGTCGCTAAAGAAAGGCTATATGCTCCAATGAGGTTCAGCATGGCCATCAGCCAGTGCATCCATCGGCTCCCCCTGGCGACCCTCGACACCTGGTCCTGCAGCGTAATGCAGCCAGCGAACGAAAGGGGGAGCCGTTGCTGTGAGAGTTGGAACACCGATATCCAACGCAGGCGGGCAATTCAGTATCGGTTCCTCGAGGCGATGCCAACAACGACCGGAAGCAACGGAGAAACGATCGCGAAACTGGACAACTTGCTGGAAAGTCATCCCAAATTGTGACGGCTACCTCGCAATTGAGGAATGTCCCCTTTGGCTCGACCGATCACGAAGGACCTGTTCACCAACGCACGTCACAGGAAGATGTTCGGCGCGGCGATGGGCTGGATCATGGCCAGCGAGGTAGCGTCCAGATCTGAACCGTACCGTCATTTTTACCGGCCACGATGCGCCGACCGTCAGAACTCCAGTCGACAGACGTGACGAGTTGGCCGGTATCGGCCAGTGTAATCAACGGCTGTTCGTCGGCGACGTCCCAGACGATGATACGGCCAAGGGTATCACCGGAAACGATCTGTTTTTCGTTGGGAGCAATGGCAATCGCGCACATAGCCCGAATGGCCAGCAAATCGCCTTGTTTCCCGACCTGTCGCGGTGTCGAGTTGCGTCAACAGCCCGCCGCTGCCACCAACGTAGACTTGATTTCCGTCACGGGAAAACGCGAATCGTTTCGCCCAATGTCCGGGCTCTGAATGCACACTCACTTGCGTCTCAGTTCGAGTGTCCCAAATCTCCGGTTGGACGCGGCCCAGGCCGATAAGACTCGCATCGGGTGAGAAGTTCGCACTGAACCCGGTGAATCCGTTTTCTGATACCTCGACATGGCCCAGACTCTCTTCCTCACCCGACACATAATTCCATGCACGAATCGATCCGTCGGTCGAGAAGGAGACAAGGCGGCGGCCAGAAGGATCAACTCGCGATATGGTAAACTGGCCCGTGTTGCCAGAAAAATCACGCACCGGTTCACCTGTTTCCGACATCGTACGCCCGAATACCGTCACCAGATGCAGGTGTCGCGATGATCTCTCGGCCATCCGGTGACCACGACGCCGCGTAGATGGCTTCACTCGTCGTTCCGACCATGTTGCCAAATTCCGCGTCCAGAATTATGGCGTGTTCAAGCGGGTAATAAGGCCGGGTACGATGAACAAGGCCCGCTGCATCATAATACATTGGCGTGGAAGCGAGAATACGCGACGCATCCGGGCTGAATGCTACCTCCGCAGCGCCGTCGAGCGGCTTGATCGCTCGGCCATGCTCGCGAGCATCATACCGCCAAATACGGATGCCGCCCGAAACACTAAACAGGGCCACCTCGTCGCCGCTGGGACTAAACGCCGACCAGTAGACATGGTCTCTGCTTTCGAACGCGTCAATCGGCTCTCCCGTTGTGGCATTCCATACCGTATTGACATTCCGATGGATTGCGGTCGAGACCAATCGCGTCCCATCCGCGCTAAAAGAGAGACTCTTTATTCTTCCCTCGCCCGCATACCACGATGAGATTTGGCGAAGTTGGCTACCATCCCATCCCCACAGCTTGATCGTACCGTTTCTTCCCGCCGTGGCGATTCGGTGACCACTGGGATCAAACGTCGGCAGTATGTTCTCTTTTTCCCCTGGGAACTTGGTGGCAACCTCTCCCGTTGCCGCGTCGATCAGCATGGCATGGTCCCCCTCGGTCCGATCTGCAATCCAGCGGCCATCTGGGCTGAACATCACCTTTCGTGCCCAGCCCTTGAACCGTGGAAGACGGAACTTCGTGTGGCCACTATTCGCATCAATGACGACAAGCGTACCGTCATTACCACCGCAGCTTGCGATAAGGCGACCGTCTGGACTGAATGCCAGGCCGTCGACTAGTCCTTCATGTATCTTGACGGGCGGCCACGGTTTCTTTCCTGATTGGGCGTCCCAGAGAATCACGTTTCCGTGTTCGTCTCCAGCCGCAATTCGCTGCTCGTCGGCCGACACGGCATGGTGAGTGAGATTGAAATCATGTCTCTAGCTCGTTCTCGACCTTGCCCGATTCCAAGCTCCACGTCTTGACCTTATGAAGCTCCGGGTGTTCCAGACGATCCGATTGCGATCAGTCGCTTGCCATCGCGGGTGAAGATCGGTTGCTGGGAACCTGGAAGAGTCCGCCGGAACGTTGCACGAATGCGTTCGACCAGGTAATGCCATTCCCACCCTCTCCGTTCCGGAGGGCACGTCGTCGAGTTCAACTTCAGCACGCAGGTATTCCTCATCTAGCAGAGCGGCATTTGCGTTAGCGACGTGCAACAGATAGTTACGACGGGCCAATTCACGAGCTTGGGAAATCGACTCATCGCGAGCCTTTCTCGCAATGTCCCGCTGATCTGCAATGAGCAGCGTGCTTACGGCAAGCGTCGCCGTGACCAGCACCAACGTGATGATGGCAGACCAAGTCAGGATTGGGTTCCTACGCGTCCACTTGCTGATTTTTTCGGACGTCGTTGGCGGTTTGGCCTGGATCGGCCGGTTCTCCAGGTGTGATCGTAAATCATCGGCCAGCTCTTGTGCCAAGGCGTACCGCTGGTCCAGGTCTTTGGACATCGCCTTGTGGACGATCGTCTCCAGTTCCGCAGGGATGTCCCGATCGATACGACGTAGCAGCGCCGGTTCCTCGAAGGCGATCTGCCTGAGCAGTTGCTGTCGATCTTCAGCCAGATAGGCGGGCCGCAGCGTGAGGAGTTCGTAAAGCGTGGCGGCCAAGGAGTAGATGTCAGCTCGATGATCGATCACGACGCGATGGGCAAGCGCCTGCTCAGGAGCCATGTATCGCAGCGTGCCGATCAGGTCGCCGGTCATCGTGATACCGGCATCGGATTCGATGCGGGCCAGTCCAAAGTCTGTCACGTACAACTTCGATGCACTGTCGAGCAGCAAGTTCCCCGGCTTGATGTCACGATGAATGACGCCCTCATCGTGCGCGTGCTGGAGTGCGGTTGCGGCCTGAATCCCCAATGCCGCCACGCTGCGATAGTACTCGCGACGTGACGAATGGGGAATCGTGGAACTATTGGCTTTGGCGAATGTATCGACGCTTTCCGCACTGACCTCGCGATCGGCATCCGCTCCGACGGACTCCATTGCCGTAACGACTCCCGCTTCGGCGACATCGTCTACTCTACCCAAGCTCGTGACTTGACTGATGGACGAACCATCGAACTCTTTGCCTTCATCACGAACATGCCGCAGCGATGAAATGACGTCCGACAGACTGCGACCGCGAATCAGCTGCATCGCGTAGTAGTAGACACCGCGTTCTTCGCCAACAAAAAAGACCGGCACGATGTTCGGGTGGTTAAGGGCCGCCACCGCCCGAACCTCGTTCTGGAATCTTCGGATTTTCAGTTCATCCACTAGCCCCGCGAGCGGAAGCACCTTCAGGGCCACCCGCCGGTTCATGGAAACCTGCTCGGCCTCGTAAACGATACCCATTCCCCCCCGACCAATTTGGCGGAGAATCCGAAAGTCACCGAGTTGCCTGTGCTGTTCGAAAGAGACTCTGCCGTCGGGAGCTTGCTCAGCGGCTTGCAGCCCAGGAATCACCGTTCTCAACAGATCGCTGATCGCGGGATACTTTTCCACAAACTCTTCGAGTTGTGGTTGCTCGCCCTGTTTCAGACGTTGGAAGTACTCTTCGACAACATGGGCCACAAGATCGTCGGCTTCATCTTCACTGTTGGGATGAACACTGTTGGTATGAACCATGGCCCTTATTCCTTTGCTCCATCCATGCCGATGCCATTTTCAGCGAATAGCTGATGAAGCTTCCGCAAGGCTCTTCCATAGCGTCGCCGGGCCGTATCCGGAGCGATATCGAGAAGCTCCGCTACTTCAGCGTTTGTCAGCTCCTCCGCATGACGCAGGACGAGTACCTCTCGGTAGATCTCCCCCAATTGTTCAATGAGGCGATACACTCGCTCGCGAAGTTCAATCTGACCAAGGATCTTGCTGGGCGAATTCGCAAGTAGCTTGCGAGCAATTTGGATCGAAGATACGTCGGTAATGTTCTGCTCCATAACGACACTCCGCTTCGCGGTGGCAATGTGCCGTCGTCGCTGATCTCTGAGCTGATCGAGCGCTTTTTGCCGAATCCAAATTCGAAACGACGTCGGACGGTATCTGACGAATTGTCCGATGTTCTTGGTGATCATGATCTGCGTCTCCTGCACCACATCGGACGCGTCGATGCGAGTCCTCAGCGCGGGCTCCATCCGCATTTCAATGACTCGCTTCAGATAGGGGCGGTGAAGCGCAAGCAAGTGTTCCAGTGCAGCCGGACTTCCGGCGGCGACCTTGTCGAGCGTCGCGGTCGTGTCATGGGAATCGGTCGAGAATGCCATGGCGCTAGCTCTCCCTATATCAGATCACGCATTTGAGCCGTCGATCGGGACAGATTCACCGCAACTTTTCTCGGAAATGATGAAAAAAGCTTGGCAATGCAGACCAGTTCGACAAACGTCTGGATGCTGGAACGGGAATGTCGACGTGTGCGCCCATTTCTGTTGCATTGCGAGGAGCCAGCGGCTGGATCTGCGAAAGCGTCAATAGAGACGCGATTCGGCCTGTGGATTCGGGAAAAAACAAAAAACACGGCTGGTCCTGTCCCACTTTGGTCAGGCACCGTGAGTTTACTTATAGCGAAGTTCGATCACCACCATCAAGAAAAAGGCTGAAAACGATGAAACTGCATTCACGAAGACAACTACGACTTGAAGGGCAGTGGATGATATCCCTCGTGGCAATATTGGGATTGCCGGCATCCAGCTGGGCTCAATTCAAGGCTCCCGTAAGGACCGACATCGGTTTAAACGCGGATTCGTCATTATCAGCCGCATTTTCGGGTGACATGCTTGATGTGGTTTGGTCGGCAGATCTCCATCTGGACAATGTAATGGTTTGGGACATTTGGTGGTCAAGTCGAGACAGCATCGACTCTCCATGGGAGGACCCGGAACCGCTCGACATTGTCAACACGAGCGGAGTCGATAACTCCCCCTATTTGAGCAACGACGGCCTGACGTTAACGTTCACTTCCAACGGAAGACAAGGCGGGCATGGCGGCCTCGATATGTGGCAATCGACGCGAGCGAGTCGTGAGGACCCCTGGCAAGAGCCGGTCAACATGGGACCAACAATCAACACGCCAGGCCACGACGGGACAGCAACCTTTTCACCCGATGGCTTGGAGATCATTTTCAATGAAGGCTGCGCCACCGGACCCGGATGCCCGCCCTCGACCCTGCGCCGGAGCACGCGTGAATCTCTGGATGGCGAGTGGACGACCCCTGAGCAGATGACGCCATCCGAGAGAGGAGATCAATTGGGCGCGGTACATTCTCCAACTCTGTCGGCCGATGGACTCTCTCTCTACTTCACGGCGCTTGGTGAATTTGGCCGCGATGATGTCTTCGTGGCCAGACGCACCTCTTTGGACGCGCCATTCGGCGAACCAGAAAACCTCGGAACGACGATCAACTCAAGTCGACGAGATGTGGCCCCAAGGATCGCGCCAGACGGTTCGCTCTACTACGGTTACAACTGGTCAGGGACGAGCGGCCTGAGAATCTGGCGTGCAGAACCGGAGACGATCGCTGAGTTGTTGGGCGATTTCGACAACAACGGAGTCTTAGACATTGCCGATATCGACGATTTGATGAGTCGAGTCGCAGCTGAAGAAAATCACACAACCTACGATCTCAACAACGATGCGGCTGTCAACACGGAAGACATCCGCGTCTGGGTCAAAGATCTTGCCAGCACGTGGTTTGGAGATGCCAACCTCGACGGCAAGTTCAACAGCAGCGACATGGTTGACGTATTCCAGGCCGGCAACTACGAGTTGGATATGGAAGCGGGGTGGGCGGAAGGAGACTGGAACGGAGACCGCCGATTTGACAGTGGCGACATGGTCGCTGCCTTTCAAGATGGCGGCTACGAGCTGGGGGGAACGCGTGCTGCCGTCAGCGCCGTGCCTGAGCCATCATATGCGATTCTCCTGGGGATTGGGATGATCGGACTCTGTCCCTTGCGAAAGCGTCGCTAGAGGCTCGCGTCAAAGGCCGACGAGAACCGTTAGGCCCGCAACCGCCAGAGGTGTGGGCCTTTCCCTGCGCCGGTTCGATGAGGACGAAGCAGCTTGCTTTGGCAATGCTGTTTCTCACAGCATTCTGAACTTTCGAGGGCGAGTTGTCGTTCGGCTGCGTGGATCAGGGCAACTCTGCGTCAGCGCGAGTTGGCTGGTGACACAAATGGAGAAGAAAAGGGGGCCGGTCCTGTCCCGCTTTGGTCAGGCACCGTGAGTTTGGTTATAGCGAAGTTCGATCACCACCATCAAGAAAAAGGCTGAAAACGATGAAACTGCATTCACGAAGACAACTACGGGTTGAGGGGCTTGAAACGCGAATGTTGCTGGCGGCGGACGTTGCACCCATCTCGGACGCGGGTGTCGCGACTGCCAATGATGAGAGTAGTCCTTCCTTCATTCTAAGTGACGGGGCGCTTTATCGGTCCGGCCCTGTAAAAGTGCCTCAGGCGGGGAGCTCCTTAGACGCGCACACGAACAGAGCGAAGAAGACAGTCCGGCTTACCCCCGACTCGGATTTTAGCCTCGCTGAGGCAATCGTCGCAGCCGGCCCGCACGGTACCGTAGTCGTCGCCGCCGGTACGTACTCCGAGTCGTCGGTGATGATCACCGAACCCGTTACGATCATCGGCGAGGAAGGGGCCGTGATCGAATTCGACAGCGAAGTAGCGACCGTGAGTCCCAACGTCGTCGATGCCGGATTCCATATCAAGAACACGCGGCGGGTCCAAATCCAGGGCTTAGAAATTCGAGACAACGATGCGGGAAGTACCGCGATCCTCATCGAAGGGTCGGAGCAGGTGTCGATTAAGGACAACCGGATCATCGACTTCCAGTACGGCGTGCTAGTGGAGAGTGCCGATCATTCGACGATCGGTGGCAACAACATCGGAATGTCGTCTGGAATGCTGCCCGCGCCATCATTCGGTATCCTCGTGGTCAATGGCTTCGGTAATCAGGTGCGTGCCAACACCGTCAGCGAAGCTACGTTCGGAATTTTCGTCAGCGGCGCAAACGGGAAACTCTTGGACAATACTACCAGCAACAACTTGGTAGGTATCAATCTGTGCAATTTTCCCGTCAGCATCCAACTACCTGACGGCAGGTTATCTGGAGCAGATCTCCCGGCAACCCGTTGGCTAATTCAAGGGAACACGTCCACCCATAACATCACGGTGGGCTATCTGGTGATCGATGGCTCGAACAACAATATCCTGACGAACAACGCGGGTGGAGGAAATGGATTGTACGACATTGAACTCACCCCGGACACATATCGCTTCGGCATCCCCTACGTTTTACCTGCCTCCTACGACAACGTCGTAAACGCAGGAAGTCATCGCGACATGACGATCAAGGACTGCGGCGATGACAACAAGGTGCATGGTGGTGACCAAGGAGATACGAACGTAGATGCCTGTCCTGTGGCTTAGAAAAGGGCGAAAAGGGGACATGGCGAATTTTGCAGGCAAGCGACGAGCTTTGGGCGATCATCCGGGTTGATTCTTGTCACTTGTTGCCCGCCTGTGGCGAAGGGGACGCAGCTCTTTCTGCAGTTAATGAGCTGCGTCCCCTTTCCCCTTTTCCGCTTGGAACTTCAGTTCGCCCCAGAGGTTCGGGTGGAGCATAATCTCGCCCGGTATGTCGTCGACGAGCATGGTGGCAGAATTGGCCCAATGTGAGCGTAGTTGCGTTTCCTGGCCTTGGGCATCGCCAAACGTAACGCCGAAGTCCGCGATGCGTTTGCTCCGAAGGCGTTAAGCCAAGGACCGATAGCGGAATCTGGGCATCGATGACATATCTTCCGTTGGAGGTCTGAACGTCGATTTTCACCGTGTCAATCCGAACGACGTTGTCGACGCGTTCGCCGCGCCAAGGTGAGGTGAAATCGACCGGGTTTTTCCCGTCGGGCTTTCGGTGCTCATACAAGACGGCGATCGTTTTCCCTTCGTACGGCGCAATCATGAGCCGCTTGTCGCCGACGACTGGCCTGGTACGCTTCGGGTCCGCCGCGGGATCGGCGCCAATTTGCAAATCAACCGTGTCGCCGGTGGCGAAAAGCATCCGCCAATCGCGACCGGTGTTGATCCACGGGGAAGGATCTTGGACCCGCCAGACGAGATGCAATGCGTCCCCTGCAAGCGAAATGGAGAGTCCCGCCTTGAATCGTCCGCTTTGGTCCCAGGTGATCGTACCGGGCACGATGAGCTTCTTCTCCGCGCGTGTCTCCGCGACCTCCCGAAGGCTTCGTCGCTCGGCGGCCGCGATTTGCTCGGCGGACACATCGATCTTCCCCGAGATTCGCTTGGCCTGCCCAATCCCGTTGAGTCGATAGATGCGATACGGACCGTGGCCGATTTGCACATAGTAATCCCCGTTGGTTCCAAAACGACCGAAGCAGCCACCGAAGATCTCGCCTCCAAGCCGATACTCATTCTTCAAGTAGCTTACCCGGACATCGGAGAACACTTCGTCGAGATAGAGCCCATCGCTCGTCATCAGGAAGCACCGGCCGTGGTTGCCGTTCAGGAAGAAGACATCCGCCTGATGGTCGAACCGTGCGATGCCGAGAATCCCAAGCACGCCCTGCAACACGCCGGTCCGCGGGAGTGGCGCGTCGTGGGAGCCGTGGACGTTGCTCCATTGGTTGGCGTATGTCCACAGTCGCTTGCCGTTGGGACCGTAGGCGTTCATTTCCGGATCGGACATGAAGAGGAATCGCCCGAACCGATCCCGGACCGTGGCCACTCCGTTGCGCTTGTAGCCGGGCGTCAGGTCGACATCGAGACCGTCGGCGATTGCTTCGTCAAGCGTCGGATAATCCGGGACGCCATTCGGCAGAAAGCCGTTGGGCTTGATCGCGACGATCCTCGTCTGCTTGCCGACAACCGTCGGAAAGTAGAATGTTAAGGACGTTTGCTGATGCCCCCAGGCGCCGTCGGCGAACGTCACGCCTTCTTCGCTGAAATCGAATTCCTCCTGTTGCGGACGCCCATCGCCGTTGCGATCGACCCAGAGCACGCCGGCGACACGTTCGGCCCAGGGCTTGCCCTGGGCGTCGCGACCCGGGTTCTTCGTTCGCTCGCTTCTCCGGCCACTTCGCATAGAACGCATCGATATACGCCTGCGGTGGCTTCCAGTTGCAGCCGTACGCGAAATGGTGTGTGCCCGCGGCGGCTGCGATGTCATGAATCGTGCCATCGGGAAGGACTTCCGAGAAGAGGGCGATCTTTCCTCGCGCAAAGGAACGTCCTACCGGCTTCGCGGAAGAACGAGTAGCTGTGCGGGTGATAGTACTCGAAGTGCCCTTCGTCATCAGCCATGATATGCGTAGGCCGTGCCGTTCCCGTGTCGACGTCGACATCCCAGAAGCAGCCGAGACCAATCCAGCGGCGCGGATTCTCCCGATCGAAGCCTGCACCGTCGCCGCCGTAGTGGGGCATTCCAAACTTCTCATATACGACGCGCCCGGCCTCCAGATCCCACGCCGCCACGCGTTTCGGATTCCACCGCGTTTCCGTAACCCACAGTTTGCCGTCCGGGCCAAACGTCAGTCCAGCCGGATTGACCATTCGCTCTGGGAGGTAGGCGCCCTTGTAAGGACCTCCCGGTTTGCCGATCACGGCGACTTGATGACCGTTCAGATCGAAGCAATGCACTTGATGAGAACGCCGGTCGCTCAGCACGATGTCGCCATTGGGAGCAATCGCGAGCCCCGATAGATCCATCTTTCCGCTTGCGACGAGGAGCTTGCCGTCGCTGAGCCGGAACACGCCCGCGTCGGTCGCGGCGTAGATGTCGTTTCCGGCCGGTCGAAGATGCCGCACGCCCGCCAGCGGTATTGACTGCAATCGCCCCCCCTTCTCGGCGTCGAACACTAGCACGGCCTTCTCATCGCGTGACCCGACATAGAGTTTGCCGTCCAGAACGGCCAGACCGCCAAGGTTGTAGTCGTCCAAATCCGGGTGCTGCGAGCCCGGGCCAACTTGCATCGCGTCGGCATCAAACGCCCGCTTCTTGCCGGGGAATTCCACGACTTTCCCCGTGACGATATCATAGCGTGCGACGGTCACGGTCCAGGTCGCGGTCCAGTCGTCGCTGCCGAAGTCGATGCCGCGTGTGCCGCCCCAGCCGAATCCATCCTGGGCGCAATACAAGTAGCGATCGTCGGCCGCGATGGCGTTGTGACCGATCCCGAATCCTTGTTGGTGTTCGTAACCTTGGACGAAGCGCCCATTCACGTCGACCGCGAGCAGGGCCCAGCCGCCCTCCGTGACGGGCGCGGCAAGGAAGACAAGATCGCCGGCGCATACCGCGTCGTGCAGGACGCCATGATTCGGCCCCCACGGCGCGATCGTGTCTTCTCCACCATTGCTGAAACACATCCGAAATTCCGGCTCGACGCCCGGGTGAACAACGCCGCGCCATCGATATTTCCCCGGCGCGGCCAGTCGTCCGTTCTCATCCAGGCCATCCCATACGACAACGTGACGTCCCGCCTCGAAGGTTCGGCCAGAGACGAGATTCCGGACGCGCTCGCCCGCTTCGTTTTCAATGACGATCGTGGCGACGCCATCTCGCGGCTGAACGAAAGGGATCCGAATCTCGAGTTTTCGTTCCGCGATGACTTGGCGATAGCCGTCGAGGTCGAACGCGGCCCAGTGATCGGGATTCTCTGAGAACGGGACATGAATCGGACGATCGTCAGTGAAGCCGATGCGGTCGCGCTCTTCCGGCGTCGCAAGCGAAATGGCCAGACACATCTTCGACCAATCACCGGGCGGCAATTGGTAGTCACCGGCGGTGTTGAGAATAAACGCCTTCTCGGCGTTGGCGACTCCGATGCGCGCATCGGCCGCCTCGGCTCGAACCGACAGCGTCAGCCCTTCCGGCACCTCGTGGATCGCTGCGCGCACCGAAAGCCCGCCCGGTCGTCCAAGCTCCAAGTAGTCGCCCTCGGAGAAGGTCGCCTTGCGTGCAACGGGCTCGCCGACGACGATGGTGCGCCGACGAGGACGCTCAACCGAATCCGTCAATTCGAGCCTGACGAGACGTTGCCGCCCCGCCTCGAAGACAACGACGCGATCGCCCGCGATGGCCACGTGCGTCGGGCGATCTAGCCTCGCATAGTCCGCGATTCGCTCCGCCAGCGAGGAATAGACCTCCACGGCGCCGGTCTTCGTATCGCTTACGACGAGCCGATCGCCGTCGCTGTGGATGTAGCATTCCCCGCCAGGCTCGCCGATGCGCGCCGTTTCCACCCAATCGCCGTTGTCGCAGCGATTGAACAGGACCAATTGCCCCTGATCGGCCGCGATCAGATGATTCTCGAACCAAGCGAGGCTCGTGCATGTTTCCAGCCCGGGAAGTGTCGTCGGCTTGGGCTGCCCGGTAAGTTGCCCGATGGGCGAGATTCGCAACTCGATCGCGGTGCCGGCCGGATCCGTCGCGATCAGCACCAAGTTGCCTGGTGAATCGGGAAATGCCGTGGCGCCGTGGATTGCATCCGGCAGCGCGAGATCGGAGATCGCCTGCGTCTCGAAATGGGACCAGCCGCTCTTATCGATCAGCGGCCCGTGCGCCAGTTGGACATAGGAGTAGTGCTTCTTCAAGAAGGCACATGTTCGCCCCGGCAAGCACCACGCCCTGCGCGGCCAGAGCCGGCTCGACGTCTCCCAGCGTATGCGGCGTTTCCGGCGACGCGTCCCATCGCCAGCTTCCTTGCGGGGTCCAGACATTCCCCTCCGCGTCGATGGCCAGCGAAGTCAGCTCCCGCGCTGCGCCGATCCGACGAACCGGATGGAGCCGCGACTCAGCCACGTTCCACTCGAGGATCTGGACGACTCCCGTCAGGCCGGACACGGCGAACAGATTGTCACGAACATGCACCAAGCCGCGTCCATTTGTAACGTCCGCGCTCTCGGGCAGGTACCCAATGAAGCTGCCGGAGGCCCCTCCGAGCACAACGCCCGGGTCGGGCTCGAACGCGGCATTCATGCGATGAATGGTTCCATGCCAACCGTGGCTGTACCAGTGCTTGCCGATTCGGCAAGGCCGTTCTCCGCTGAAGCCCTTCGGGAAGCCGCGGACCGCCCCGCCATCCTTCCAGGCAAAAACCTGTCCGGAGCCGAACCCGTATACCGTTCCATCGTCTCCCAAATGGAGCCAGGCAATTCGAGCCTCGGTTGACACGATCGGAGCACGCTCGCCCGTTGCGGGATTGAGCCAGAACAGTTCGCCATCCGCCAAGGCGGCCACCCGTCCGCCGTATGCATTCGAGGAAATGGTGTCCGCCTCGATGCCGAGCGTCGCGGGCTTCGTCCGTGGCGCGGCATTCATCGGAAGCGTGAAGAGCGGCGCCCCTGATCTCCAGCAGGAGCCGGTCGCCGACTCGCGTCATTTGATCTTGTGGGTCCGAACTGTCCGGCAATGGATAACTCGCCAGCAGACGGCCGTCGAGCGCGTATCGATTGAGCCGGTTCGAGCCTCCTCGCTCCCAAAGTGCGCGGTGATCATCCAACACAGGGCCCAAGCCCGGCGCGACCTTGCCGGAATAAGTGACCAACGCATCACCCGACGCACCGGAGTTCCCCAAGACGCCGGCAAATTGGAGTTCGACGCCGCTGCACGGTGTCAGCGAGAACACGCTGCAAAGCACGAGCACAAGTGATACGCGAAGTAACGGGATTCGGGCTGTACATTTCATGATGTGTGTATCTCACGGATTCGCGAAATCACCGAGTTCTCGGTGAACGTCGCCCGCGTAAATGAGCTATCAAGGAATCGACTGCAATGACAGGATTCGTACGCCAAACCCTCGGGTGTTGACGCCGCACCATTCACGGCGTCAGAGCCAGCCACCGGACGTTGTCGATCATGTTCAAACTTTGGCTGGAGAAGTGAAAGGTGATATCCACCCAACGGATCCGCGACTTGGCACTGAGGCGTATGAGCCTGGAGACCTGGATCCATTCCGTATTTGTCTTCGTATTGCCAGCGCTGCCCCAAAGGCGCGGTGACTGGATCGCCCCATAGTCTGTTGCTTGCTTGTTTTCGTCCATGAAGGTCAAACGAAACCTCGGCCACTCGAGGCTTTGAAGGTCGTCTACGTCGCCGGCGGTTCGTCGCTTCCAGCCGAATCGAAACAGATAAGTCGTCCCGGGTTCCAACGGTCCGACGTGTTGATTGACGCCATAGACAAACTCTTGGTTTTCGGGTTTCACCTGGACCATGAGGCAGTGGCTTCCTTCCAACGCACCATCGATGGAGATCTTCGTTTCCTCGTCGCGGGCATACTGCTGTTTCCGCATTTCCGGATTGGCGTGCCAACGTCCACGGTTCCAGCCTCTCATGCCGTCTTCGAATCCGCCATTGCTCGTCATGTCATCGGCGGAGTTTACCACAGCAGTCAAGCTTTGGCCCTTCTTGGTGAGGGCATCGTAGGTGGCGTCCAAAGCCGCAACGTCCACGCCGCAGGTGCCGGCATGCAAATGGAACAGGTGCCGCCAGTTCATGCGGAGGTCGGTTTGGTGTGTCGTCCTGAACTCCATCAATTTGTCGGCCGCCAGCGTGGCGCTCACCATGTCCGCGAGGGCGACGGCTCGGAGTACCTCGAAGGTCAACCGACTGTGCTGGTTTGCCACGATCAAGCGATCGACAAGCCTGCTTCGCACTGGATCGTTCGCGACGTGCCCTCGTGCCCGCTGCAGTATGGCATCCGTGACATCGAAATCGCTGTCGCCATAGAATTCATGAATGGACGCAGCCATGGTTCCCTGCCCCGACCAGCGCAGGAATCCCCTCCCTTCCGGAATGCCATCGACGATGTTTTGTGCCTTTTGATCGGCGGGCAAGATGACGGTGTCGAACTTGTTCCTCCAGTAGCGATGGAAAGCCTTGACGTCTTCCTTGGCGGCGCCGAACGCGTCGGCATAATGATCCGCCCAATAGGCGAAATCCCTGGTTGGGTCGATATGTGCCCGGCTTAAGGCGTAGTAGGCGAGACTCGAAATGCCCGTCCAGAAGCCGTAGCAGCAATCGTGATCCATGCCTTTGGCGCCATACCGGATGGCCAGTTGCTGGTGCTCAAAAAGACGCTGCTCGAAACCCAGGGGAAGTCCAAAATCCGAGCAGCAGTCGTTCGGACGGAACAACATGGTACGGCATCCCATGTCCTGCCAGCCTTGGTATAGAGCTGCGGTCCGTTCGAATGGCTCGTTGTACCGGGGAACAAACTGCAGAACGATGCCTTCTTGCAGGCGTTCCCTGCGGGGTGGCTGCAGTACCGAGGCATAGGCATAGGCGGTCACCAAGGCGGTGGGATCATGCTTCCTGGCGGCGACCAGGGCTTGATTGGCCAGGTACATGTAGCGGTCGGTCAAGTGCTGGCCAAACGGTTCGTTCGGCCGTCGCACGTCCAGGCTTTGACAAGCTTCGCAATGGCAGAATTCATCAGCACCCTGGCCGCCGCCGTCGTTTACGCCCACGCACAGGGCTTCGTGAGCGGAGGCCGGCTGACGCTTCCTGGCTTTGAGCCAATCGGTCACAGCCTGCTGCACCACTCCCGGGCTGGAGGGGCAGATCTTCACTCGATCGGGACGCTGAGGATCCATCGGTCCCCGAACACCTTTTCCGTTCAGGGCGAAGTACTCGGGATGTTGCTCGCCATATTTCTCCCACCACGTCGAGAATGCGTGACCGAAGCGCAGGGGAATTCCGGTCCCCAGACGCATCCGCCGTTGCCAGATCTCGAGCTCCGCCCGGCGCTCCGCCGCCTGGGCCTTGGTGCTTAAGAAGGCGGCGGGTACGGCTGGACTGGGCTGACTGGCCGCATTCCAGACATACGAGCGAATCCCGCGCTCATAGGGACAGTGTGTGCGCCAGACCCGACGTTTGGGCGTTAGCTCGAGTCGTTGTTGCCGCTCATACGAGATGCCCGCATCGCCGGGTTCGACCCAACGCACACCTAGCTCTGCTTCCAGGAAGAAATAGGTGGCGAAGAGCGTTCCCATACGGTTGTGAGCGATGGCGCCAGGTTTGGTGACATTGTCTTTCAGCCTTTCGTACCTGACGACAACCTCATCATCACCGTACAGATACACCGCTTCGTCGTCGATCGCATAGCGAGCTTCCTCGATCTGCTCGAACGGCCCAGCATCATTCGGCGGGCGGACACCCACATAAAAAGTCACACCACTCGGCCCAGGTTCAGGCTTGATCGGTGGCGCTTGTCCAAGAATGAGCCCCAGATGCTTGCGCAGTTCCTGTCCGGCGAACCTGACGATCTCATTGGCGTCGGACTTCACGATAATCGTGACCTCGCCAGCAGCGAGCACAGGGGGGAATAGTAACACCGCGAGAGCCAATATGGGCATGCCGAGGTTGCGTGCATTCTTCGGTTTCACTGGAATTCTCCCAAGAGAGCGACCATTTTGATCGGGCCCAACCGGAGGTGGACTTGCCGACCCAAGTGGCGGCAATTGCGGAACTTTACCGTCAACGGACCGGCAGTTCAAATCCCTTGCAGCGTGGCCGGTCCAGCAGGGCATGGCGGCCGGGGCGTCCACGAACCGCTCTCGCTCCGCGTCCCAGCGCCTTGCGCGTCCAGGAAGAACAGCGATGATGGGGAGGTATGGAAATCATCGCATGCAATTTCCTTCGGTCAGGGCGGGAGTGCCCCTTGCCAAATCCACGTTCACTGCCGTGCTCCTTTCCCTCTCGATCTCCCGTCAGACGCCGAGGGATGGACTTCGATCCCGTCAATCCTGTAGTCTATCGTGGTACACCGGTTGTCGAGGCGTATCGTGGTGTAGAGCTACGACACGATGCCAATGGATCCCAAGACACGGTAAAGTGTTTTGGGCTAGCGCTCGGGTCACATCAGCCGAGTTGCTGAATTCAATCTGATGAGGACAAGCCACGTGCAAGCGAGGGAGGTACGGAATGGAAGCTTTGATCGGAACTGTGCTCGACCAAAAGGGCCACGATGTTCACTCTATTCAGGTCACCAAGAGTGTATATGAAGCAATAGCCGAAATGGATGTTCGGAATATTGGTGCGCTAATTGTGATGAACGAGCGAGACGTGGTTGGGATCATTACGGAACGAGATTACCTTCGCAAGGTGATCCTCAAAGGTCGGTCGTCCAGAGAGACCACAGTGGAATCCGTCATGTCCCCCAATCTCGTGGCGATCACACCCAATGATACTGTGGGCAACGCCCTGGCCGTTATGACCACAAAACGGTGTCGACATCTACCGGTCTTCAAGGGCGACCAATTGGATGGCCTCGTTTCGGTCGGAGATCTGGTCAAGACAATCATCGCGCACCAGGAATTCAAAATCCAGATGCTGGAAGATTACATCTACCGCAGGTGAGATGGCGGGCCGGTCGTTCTGCATCATCCAGCTTGTAGAATCGTACTACTACTACAGCGCAGGGTTGGCATTGCTTAAATTGGCTAAATTGGCGAATCTCTTGTCCTGGTCATGTTCCATGAAGGACAAGGAGGATATGGCATGGATGCCCACCAGATTCGTCGATTGAAGCCGGAGTTGACGCGTTTCCTGAATCGCTTTGGCGACTGTTTTGCGCGGCGTGACACGCGCGCTCGTTTCCCCGTATACATTCAAGGGAAGAAAAGGGGACGCAGCTTTTTCTGCCGTTCTGCAGTTAATGAGCTGCGTCCCCTTTCCACAACCCGGACAACTCGGCCCTGCGCACAAGCGTCGAGTTGGGTCGCAGCGTCGCGAGGATAACACATAGGCAAAATGCCAGTGAAAAGGTGACAGCAAGAAGCGAGAGAATGCGAGTCGGGCGCGTATGCCGCAAGAAATTTTTGACTTCGTGCTGCGTTTAGCCCGCCGAAATCCTGCGGCACCAAACCAGCTCTTGCTCCGTCTGCTGCTGCCGCTCCAAGGCCACGGCACGGCCTCGTCAGCTTTTTTTGTGTTTTCGTCGAGTTTCTGCGCATCAACGTCCGCCGGTTTTCGCCTAAATGGTTAGGATGTCCTTTGGAAACTCCGGTGATCTACGTCATGAAGATGCGTGATACCTGCGAAGACCTCATGGTCCGGGCGCGGAGTGGGGACCGCGTTGCCCTGAATGCGCTGCTCGAACTCTACCGCAACTATCTGCGGCTGCTGGCACAAATTCAGGTGCACAATGAACAAGGACTTCCGTTTGACTCATCCGACTTGGTACAGGAGACCATGCTGGATGCGTTTCAGGGTTTCCCCGACTTTCGCGGTAACAGCGCAAGTGAATTCCTAGTTTGGCTACGGACGATCTTGGTGCGAAACCTGACCGACAGTCTTCGCCAACACACAGCGAAGAAACGTGACATTCGCCGTCAGCAGTCGTTGCACGAATTGGTTAATCAGTCGGCACACAATATTCATGGCCTACTTGCAGCGAGCGGAAGCACTCCGAGCGAACATCTCAGCCGACAGGAGAATGTCATGTTGTTGGCGGATGCGTTGCAGGGTCTGCCCGCGAAATACCGAAATGTGATCATACTCCGCCAGCTGTCGGGATTGACATTTTCGGAAATCGCGAGCAGGATCGGATGTTCCCCTCACGCCGCTCGCCGGTGGTGGATTCGCGCCCTGCAAGATTTGCGACAATCTCTTCAGAAGCTGCAATGAACCGAACCGGCAAACCATCGACCGGGCAGGATCTGGATGATCAACTGGCGGAGATCGTCGACGCGTATCTGGCAGATCTGGAGGCCGGCAGGAAACCCAAAGAGCAGGACATCATTGCTGCGCATCCCGATCTGAGTGGCCAATTGCGAGATTGTCTGGCGAGTCTGCGATTTGTTCAGAGCACCGCCCGCGAGATCCCTTCCCCGACTACAACCACGCAAGAGTCTCCTCCAAGCCAACTCGCGCGACTCGGAGAGTTTCGCATTGTGCGCGAGCTTGGCCGTGGTGGGATGGGGGTTGTCTATGAGGCCGAACAGATGTCGCTGGGAAGGTTGATCGCTCTGAAAGTGCTGCCGTTTGCGGCTCTATTGGACCGACGTCAGCTTCAGCGATTCAAGAACGAGGCGCATGCGGCCGCGAGCTTGCACCATAGTCACATCGTGCCGGTCTACTCCGTTGGCTGCGAGCAAGGCGTCTATTATTACGCGATGCAGTTGATTGTCGGTTGCAGCTTGGAGCAACTGCTCGCCGAGATTCGTCGGGAGCGGTCGAGTTCACGCCTCGCTGATACAGACCTCAGCGCGGACATCCCTCCCACTGGCGATCGAGAGAACCTTGGCGATGATTCGACTCATCGAGCCATGCACGCGCTCGTTACGACTAGACTGTCAGGGGACAAAACCGCGTATGTGCGGAAGATCGTGCAGCTGGGCATTCAGGCAGCAGAAGCTCTCGGATATGCGCACTCCAATGGAGTGATTCATCGCGACATCAAACCGGCCAATCTTTTACTGGATGTTGACCACCATGTTTGGATCACCGACTTTGGATTGGCCCTTCTGGAAACCGAAGCCAGTGCGACTCTGTCGGGCGATCTGGTTGGGACTCTGCGCTACATGAGTCCGGAGCAGGCGAGCGGCCATCACACCTTGCTCGATCAACGCACGGACGTTTATTCCCTGGGAGCGACCTTATACGAACTGCTGGCGCTGCGGCCTCTGATCTCCGGCGACACGCGCGAACAACTCCTGAAACAGATTCTGCATGAAGAACCCTCGGGCATTCGCAAGGTGGACGGATCGATTCCCGCGGACTTGGAAACGATCTTGTTGAAAGCCGTGCAAAGGGACCCGGCAGACCGCTATCCCACGTCGCGGCAGTTGGCGGATGACCTGCAGTCGTTTCTGGACAACAAGACGATTTCGGCTCGGCGTCCGTCACTCGTCCGCCGAGCCGCAAAATGGTCGCGACGGCATGTGGCGATCATCGCTGCCGTGGCCGTCACGCTGCTGATTTCGTTGTCGATGAGTACCATCTTCCTCTTTGCGCCTGGACGGAATCCGAAGCGAACTGGCAACTGGCCCGGAAATCGGTCGACGACATGTATACCCAGGTCGCTGAGGAATGGCTGCGAGATCAGCCGCACATGTCGCAAACGCAGAAGGAGTTTCTGCTGAAGGCGGCGGAATTCTACGAGAGTGTTCCCCAGGATCTTGCTCGCGACCCAGCCGTGAGGCGGGAGCGAGCCGAGGCGCACCTGAGAGCTGGGCGGATCTATCTGACGCTCGGCGACTATGCACGGGCCAGGCAGCAGCTGGAGACGAGTCTGACGGAGTTCCGCCAGTTGAAGCGGGATACGCCCCAAGATAGCCGCCCTGGGCGCGGTGTGGGAACGTGTTTGTATTGCCTGGGTCAGGTCTGCTATTGGCAAGGAAGACCGAGCCTGCGCGATGAATTCGCGAAACAGGCAATCGCAGAGCTCTCCCAGGTCATTCGGGAAAAGCCAGACGACTCAGAAGCGACACGTCTGTTGGCAAAGTGTCACCTCGTGCTTTCCCATCGCGTTCTGGGAAAGCTTCGCAATCCAGAAGAAGCCGTTGGGCATCTTCGACAGGCCATTGAACTCACGGGTGTGTTTCCTAACGATCCGCAATGTCAGGAAATCCGCGTTCGGGCCATGGGGAACCTAGCCACGCAGATCCCAGAGGACGAAGAGGCTCTTGGGCTGATTAGTCAAGCGACAGAGATGGCCAGAGAACTCGTTGCCGCATATCCACAGCGAACCGAGCACCAAAGCACTTTGGCCTCCTGTTACGGCCAACAAGCCGACCTGCTTCGTATTCGAAAACTCGACGAATCGCCGCCAATACGGCAGCGGGGAATCACCATCCTGGAGAGATTGGCTCGGGACTTTCCCGACGTCCACAGTTATCGCTTGCAGCTGCAGGCTTCCTTCCAGGAACTCTGTAAGACTTGGTGCTTGTTGGATCGCCGGGAAGAGGAGGAACAGGCAGTACGGCAGGTGACACAGATGTGCCGCGAACTGGTCGAAGACGCGCCGGATAGCCTGGCATACCGTCACGACCTCTCACTCTCTCTCCGCCAGCATGCCGCATCGCTGCGTGCGAATGACCGCCGGGAAGAGGCGCTCGAAGTGATCGCTCAGTCGATTTCCCAAGCACGCAAACTGGTCGACGTGAAGGGTGGAAGCGGTCCCGGCTTGTTGCAGGACGCGATGTTTGAGCAATTGATGTGCCAATTGGAATTGAATGACTACACTGCCGCAGCCGGCACGCTCAGCGAACGGATCCGACTCGACCCGGACAACGCTGCCCAGTACCGAAATCGAGGAAGATGTTGGCACGCGTTAGGGGAGTATGAATTAGCGCAGCAAGATTTCGAGCAGTGCTGGCCCTGGATCCGGCTTCCGCAACAGCCCAGATGCATCTGGGCGTCTTGGATCTTTCTCGTGCCCGCTACGAGTCCGCGATCGAGCACTTTTCCACCGCGATCCAGGCTTTTCAGAAACAAGAATCCTCGAAGCAGGACTCCCGTCCGGAACTGTGGGGTTGCTATCGACTCCGGGGTATGGCCTATCACCGGCTGGATCGGTATCAGGAGGCGATGGAAGATTATCGAAGTGAAGTCGAGGCTTCCAGCGGAAGCGACAATGCGGGATGCTTTCTGTCGGGAGCCGCTCTGTGTCAGTTGGGAGAGTATTCATTGGCGCTGGAGACACTGCGGAATTCCCTCCAGATCGAGCAGTTCTATTACAGAAATACATGTCCTTCGATCTGCCTGACCTGGGGATCGGAAGGCAAGCTGGAACGAGCTCGTGCATCTTACAACGGGATTGTTGGCGAGAGCGCTGTTTTTCTGGCACTGACCTATGCCCGACTGGGCAGGATCGACGAGGCCCAGTACTGGTACGATAAAGCCACCGACCTGGCCACGACGCGCGGGTACTTTCAACGGAAGGGGATTTGGAAACTGAACGTCGAGTCCACCTTCAGGGAAGTCGGGCAAATTCTGCATCGACCGTGGCTTGTAACCCCCGCCGACAATGGACCAACGGACTTCGATCCGGCAGTCGGACGCGCGGTCGTGGCATGTTCTCAGCCCTGCTTTCGCATTCGTCTGCCATTGCCAGAGCCCGACAAGTCTCAGCCTCTCGGTCCGTATCCAGTCGATCTATGGTGCAACAACCAAGCGTTACCCGCGTCTGACTACCTTGTCGAAGTGGATGCAATCGGCCGCTTGATTACCATCAGGCCGAGTGATGGGCGATTTGCGAAAGGCGTCTACCGCGTGTCGCTCTTCGCCGGCGATTCGCAACGTGCCCCGTCCACCGATGCAAAGACCGCGGCGGTTCTTGATGTCGAGGTTCTGGCAAGCGATCTCGGTCCCCGCGAGCTGAGCTTTCCCGTGACGCAGAATGCTCAGAATGCTCAGAATGGCGGTGAAGCGGTTCAGCCCGAAATGAGCACACCGACAATCGAGTTGATCTCCTTTGGCACCGCGTGGAAATGCTTGGATGATGGATCCGATCAAGGCAGGGCATGGCGAGAGACGGATTTTGATGAATCCACATGGAGAACGGTATGCCTGCCACTGAAAGACGAAGACGGAAAGACCGATGCCCTCGATCGGCAGATCGACGGCCTACCGAAGCCAAGGACAACTTACTTCCGGCAGTGTTTTGAGCTCGACAGTCTGCGGCGTATTCCAGTGATTCAGCTCGACCTACGTTGCAGTGATGGAGTGGCCGTGTACGTGAACAATGAAAGGATCGTGCTGGAAAACTTGGCCTGGGACGCGAACAACCAGACACTCGCGGACCGCCGAGAGCTTCGACGCGGCACCGGATCGAGCTTTTTCCGTCCAGCGAGGTTGCGAATCGGAAAGAACTGTCTGGCCGTGGAAGTCCACCGCCACACGCCTCTTGCCACCGAATTGGACCTCGACCTGCGCCTGTCCGTGCCGCATCCGGAAACGATTTCTTGTGATCTGTCGACCGGAAAGGGCGGCGAGCAGATTCCGGCTCGCAGCGCGATCCTGCGGGCGGAACTTCAGATTCCGCGGACTGCGGCGACATCACATCTGCGTCGACTGAGGCATGAATCGACGCTCGCCGAAGGACTCTTTGACCTACCTTGGAGGCATGAAGAGCCCCTGCAGTGGGGCCATGACCGAGGCAGCACCCAGATCGTCTTTGACGTCACCGACAGCGTGCAGGTCTGGTGCGATGGAGACAAGAATTGCTCTTGGACGCTGCTCCCCGGCGACGAAAAGGCTTCCGTCAACGATTGGATCGATCAGGCCATTCTCAAAGTGTGGTTCGTCCCACCCCAAAACCTGAATGACTTGGTCGCGGCACTGGATAAGACCCACCAGGCTGAGTGGGGTTTAACCGCAAAGCGGCTGCGTGCCCGAGTCGAGGCCTTCGGCGCAAATGAATCGCGCGACGCACGTTAATTAGGCTTGCGCTCGGGCAGCTCTCGTCGATCCTCACGCAACCTCGCTGGCGAAACTTTCAGTTCTTCGCCGTTTTTCGCGCAGATCTCCGACCTGCCTTTCGCCTTCCTAGATAGAGCCCTGCATCGACGACGGTCAGGACTTGGGAAATAGGGAAGGCCACGCAGCAAGTGGCTCGTCCGCGGGGAGGATGTGTCTCTCGATTGTTTCGGTGGCGTTGGAGTCTTTCGCTGCCAAGGGAGAAAGTCATGTATCGAACTGCGAGTCGACGATTGATTCTTGCCATTCTTGTGGCGTTGCTGGTTGCTCTCGGATATACCAGCCAAACTCTGCACGCCAAGAAACCGGTGCCAAATCCTTACCCGCCGGATCGTCCGGTCCTTTACCGAGTTACTTGGATCCCGGGCTTGGAGGTTCCGAGTGACGCAACACTGGTGGCCGACGTAAACGCGGTCGGACAGTTCGTTGGCAAGGAGTGGAACGTCGATCCCACCGAACAATCACGGACGCGCCCAATCTATGGTTGCGTTGACGAATCCGACAACCGGCCGGTCCACGACTACCTGTATGTGGACGATCTGCTTCCATCCGATCTGACCGCCTATGAGGCAATTGGAATCAACGATCAGGGACGTATCGTGGGACAATGTAAGTCGGAAGAAGGTCTTCGAAAGGTGTTTGCCTACGATTACGATGACGTAGCGCAAACAGGTGTCGTTCACGTGATGGAAGTCCCTCCTGGTTACGAGGAGTATCGTCAGCGCGCGATGAGGTTGGCCGAGGACGGAACCGTCGTCGGATATATCTACGTCCCAGACTTTGGGCAAGTGGGATTCATCTGGATCCCAGGGACAGAGGCCATCGTGTTGTCTCCCGATGTCGGCACTGTTACTGGGATCAACAACCAAGGCGACATCGTTGGCCAAGGCATGTTCTACTCTGCTTGGCCTTACGAAGAACCCGTGCTCTTGGAGCAGTCAGCCGCCATCGGTTTCGGTTTCGCAATCAACCCTGCTACCGGGCCGGACATCAACGACGCGGGCACGATTGTTGGAACACCTGCTCCAGAGAAGAGGGAGAAGTACTACCACGCGGCATACTGCAATCCATCCAACAATTTCGCGTGGACGGAACTGCCATCGAAATACAGCAGCTATGCGCTTGCCATAAATGACATTGATGAGAATGCCGAGGGGGCACAGATCGTCGGGGCGCCCAGGCGCAAGGCAAACATACAGTCCGTGGACCGTCTTCGTCGACGATCCCGAGGACGGCTACTGGCTAGTGGACGATCTGATCCCGGAAGGTTCCGCTGGAAGCGAACTCTGGATGTGGGGCGATCAAAACGTAATTGGCCGTGCTGAGCAATGAGCCGGCAGCCATCTCGGAACCCGAGATAAATACCGGTTATGGGTTCGTCGCGGGATTCAAGTGGCTCGGTATTAGCGGCGGGCAAATCATCGTGACGAGGGGATTTGTGCTTACGCCAGTACCCGTACCGACAGACTCGCAGTAGGCCAGCGTTTTCACAGAGTCTTATTCGACAAGACAACGCTGATGAGGAGAAAATAGATGAAATGCGTATGCATGATGGGCTGTTTTGCCTTGCTCTTTACTCCGTTCAACGGCGCCGCGGCCGATACTTTTGGCAGCGGGGCCAACTCCTTCGGCATCGACTTCGTCACGATTGGAAATCCAGGCAATCCGCCCGACTCCTTTAGCTCCGAACCTGGCAAGGTGGATTACTTTTACCGCATGGCCGAGTTCGAAATCAGCCGGGACATGATTACCAAGGCGAATGATGACGGCGATCTGAAACTTAGCATGGACGGGGGAACGCCCGCTCCGCGCTCGGATATGCCTGCGACCGGCGTGAGCTGGAATGAGGCGGCTCGGTTCGTGAACTGGCTGAATACAAACGAAGGCTACTCGCCTGCGTATAAGTTCAATGCGATGCTGGGCGACCCTGGCTACAGACCAAACGACGACATCCTGCTTTGGGAAGAGAGCGATCCCGGCTTCGACGCAGCCAATCCGTATCGCAACAGCTTGGCTCATTACTTTTTGCCGAGTGCGGATGAATGGCACAAGGCGGCTTTTTACGACCCGAACGCCAACGATGGCATCGGTGGCTATTGGGACTACCCGACAGGCAGCGATACGGAGCCCACTGCCATAGCCAGTGGGACCGAATCGGCGACGGCCGTCTATCTTCAGGACGAATCTCAGGGCCCGGCGGACATCACGCAGGCAGGCGGCCTGAGTCCCTACGGCGTCATGGCCCTGGCGGGCAATGTCCGCGAATGGCAGGAAACCGAATTCGACCGCATCAACGACGACGTATCGGCAGATCGCCGTACTATCGGCGGCAGTTGGTGGTTCAACTCCACCTTGCCCTTGTCCTCGTCATTCGTCTTCACCGACCGCCCAACGAATCAGCAGCGCGACCTTGGTTTTCGTGTCGCAAGTCTTCCGAATCCGTGTGACATCAACGGGGATGGTACGTGTGACGCCAATGACATTGACGCGATGACGCAAAATGTGCTCGCCGGCGTCAATACTCTGGAGGACTGGACGGCGTTGACCCATAAGCCAATGCCCGATGGCTTCTATACGTTCTTCGGTGATGCCAACCTTGACGGCGAATTCAATACCAACGATTTCGTGACTGCGTTTCAAGCAGGTGAATACGAAGATGGTGTACTGATGAATTCTGGCTGGGCCACGGGAGACTGGAATGCTGATGCCGAATTCGACACCAGTGATTTCGTGTTCGCGTTCATGGCTGGTGGGTATGAGCAAGGACCGCGCACCGATTCAGTGGCCGTGCCGGAGCCGACGTCGGTTCTGTTGGCACTGATCGGCGTGATTGGGGGCGCAGTCTGGCCGCGTCGCCGACAGCTCTGAATGGCTGCGATTTCATCTTTGCATACGTCTTGTGGATTGCTGCAATAACAGAGCAGAAAATGAAGATCCCGCCCAGAGCCTGACGCACCGATGAAGGAGCCCAGCGACGTTCGGCGTGAATGTGTGCACACGCAAACGAGGGCAGATCCGAGGGCTCCAAGGCATCGAAGGCGGTCGAAGGAAGCCTCGGGCTTTGGAACCAGAATCACAAGATACGTATTAAAGAGGTTGTGGCGCGGAGCGGTAGCGCAGAGGTTCGAATGACGCAGCACGCTACCCGTCGAGCGCGTATGACCGGCAGGTGACGCCGACCTTCGTGACAGTCGATCTCCAGGATCATCGCGTCGCCAGGATCGCCTTGAATATCGACCTGGGGCTTGGCTGTCCCTGCCGAAAACTCCGTCCGCGTTGCCCCGTAAGGTGTTACATCATTTGGCAGGATTGGCCCCTTGGGTCAGGATCACGGATTCTTCCATCAGGACAAGATTCGAAGCTGGGGATTCTGTGGTGCGCGGAAAGGGGCTTCTCCGCCGACCGTTTACTCAACCGCATGCATTCCAGGAGGATGGCCCATTTGGCGACTGCGGGAGCGGCAGAGCGTGGGCATCATCCAATCCATTCATCGTGAAGCCGGATACCGTGGTCCGTTGGCATCGCCAGGGTTTCAAGCTCTATTGGCGTTGGAAGTCCGGGGCTCGTGGAGCGGGGCGCCCCATGATCGAATCGGTGGTCCGTGCCCTGATTCAACAAATGTCGATGGAGAATCCCACCTGGGGTGCACCCCGCATCCAATCCGAACTCACGCTATTGGGCCAACTCAGCAGCGGTCGAAGTCAGCCCTACGCAACAAAAAGGCGATAGAACAAAGAGATGAACGCGGAGCCGCCGGTCCTGCGTTTTGCAAGTGGATGGCCGGAATACGGCGGTCCGGTTACGCTGGACGTTATCGCACAAAAATGAGGCTCGCAGTCATCGCAGAATACGACTCGGAATTCGAGCCGCATGTCCAAACGGACGCTGCGATCGCCCATTCCGCGTTCGCACTTAAAATGGACGTTCAATCCGAATGGCTGTCTACGTCGGATGACCGGGTCACCGATCTGACCCCTTTCGATGCACTGTGGTTTGCGCCCGGTAGTCCTTATCTCAACCTGAATCGCACGCTTGATGCCATTCGCTATGCTCGCGAACATGGAGTTCCGACGCTGGGAACATGTGGTGGCTTTCAACACATGGTGATTGAATTCGCCCGAAATGTCGCTGGCATCAAGGATGCTCAGCACGCCGAATACGATCCGTACGCGTCTCGGTTAATCGTGTCGCGGTTGGCTTGTTCGCTCGCCGGCCGCGAAATGACAATTTCCCTTAAACCTGATTCCAATACCGCTAGGGCCTACAGCGTGAACTCGGTTTCTGAACGATATTACTGCAACTTCGGCGTGAATCCCGAATTTGTCGATCAGCTTGCAGCCGCTGGTTTGGCCATTGCTGGCTCCGATGGCGATGGCGAGTGCCGTGTGATGGAGTTGCCGCTCCATCCGTTTTTCGTTGGTACACTGTACGTTCCGCAGGCGAGATCACGTCCGGATCAGCCTCATCCGCTGATCAATGCTTTCCTTAGCGCAGCGACACGATCACAATGAAATGCAACGGAGCCGGAAATGCCGCGCTGTCGCTCGCGCACGTTCGCCGCCCAGCCCGGTGATTTCAAACGTTATTTGCATCCGGAGCAAATGACGTGAAAACGCAGTTCCTGTCTCTGCTTGGATTTGTCTTGAGTCTGGTCGCAGTGTATTTCTGCGCGGAAGTTTGTGCGCAAAAAGAGACGCGTGATGACACAGCCCTGGTGGATCGTGTAAACGCTTTGGAACAGGAGGTTGTGAAGCTTCACCGCGAAGTTCACGACCTTCATTTGTCAGGCAAGTTGACGGGGCACTGGATCGAGAATTCCTGGATTCGGAACGGGGAATACGTTGACCAATCTGAAGGTGCCTTGGGCGTCGGCTTTGAAGGGCCGGTTGAGTGGCGAATCGCAACTCCACATTGATCAAGCGACATCATCGGAGTTCTCATCCTGCGTCTACCTTGGCAACCCTGCCGATGAATCAACCGCCGATTGCGTCGACTGCCTGACGGATACTGGATGGACGGTTCCGGCGTTCACACAAAGTGTCCAGTCGCATCAATTGGCTCTCAGATTCGAAAAGCCTGTGACACCTGATGGCAAGCACCGGATCGCACTGACATTTGATACCGGAGGCCGTCGCGTACGGGGCGGGCCGAACGCCCGTGGGACAGTCCCCGCCCGACGCGAAGGGGACAGTCCCGTGTTTTCGGGCCACGCTGGTTGCTGACCGATGGCTTTTTGACCGAAAAACGGGACAGTCCCAATCCTGTTCGGCACACGAGTTGTAGGGCCAAGGCGAGCGCATTGCGCGGGTCGCTCCCGAAGGGACCGAGCCACGGCCCACCAGAATCCGACACGGTTTCTCGAACATCCGCATCCGGTCCTTTGGTTCTCGCAAGCTTTCCGGGACCAGATACGCACTGGGCAGAGTATCGTTTCGCTCAAGCTGCCACGGCACCGATTCCGGAACCATCGACAAGCGTGCTTTCGGCAATCGCGGGGTTTTCCCGGATGGTACGTGCGTCGTTTCTCAACGGCGCATCTCCATGTGACTGCGCTCGCTGCGAACTACATGGAACGGGGTGGCCGACGGTGGTCGCAGGCTGGCTTCAAAGACCGTCTGTTGGAACTCGACTGTTCACCGAGGAGAGCCCCATCGAGCCCCGTTGCGAGGCCTAGTGGCCGCCTCCACTCACTTGGATTGCACAACACGTCTCGATTCCCACAAGGGCCGTCATTCAACGCTGGCGGGCCATGTGCGTTTGGTGCACGTGTAGAGAAATTTGCGACAAGTCGCGTCGCCGGCCGCGATGGGAATGCTGTAAAATCAGCGGGTTGCGGAAAGGGGGCTGTTCCAGATTGGCGTCGGTTGCCAGTAGGCGACCGCATCGAAACCTGTCTCACACGTTGGGTGCCTCGAATTGGACATCCTAAGACGATTCAAACGCAAGAGCTTATTCCATGAGATATATCCCAGCAATTCTTTTGGCCTCGCTAACGATCGTTGGCCGGTCGCAAATGGCGTTTTCCCAGCAGCCCATTTCCCAGGGAGAGTGGGCGTACAAGAAAGGAAGACCAGAGAGTGTTACATTCGTCTACGGCACGGCACTGACGGCCAAGGAAATCGATCAACTTTCAAGGTGTACGAGTCTCACTCGAGTCGTCATGGGATACGCGGGATCAGACTCAGAATACGTCGAAATTGAAGGCGATCTCTGGAAGCTGGGACGACTAAAAAACCTGGAGGAAGTTCATTTGTGCACAGGCGGACTGAACGATGATGACCTCAAATTCGTCGCCCAATTACCGAAGATCCAAACTCTCGAATTCAACGCCGATAATGGGTATGACAACATGCCACCGATTTGCACGGATCGGTGCGGCGACCATCTTCGCTCCGCTAAGACGCTTCGAAGCCTGGTGATCCAGGGTGGGCAGTTCACGGACAAGTTTGTGGCGAAAATCACTGAGGGCTTGTCAAACTTGGAAGAATTGTCGTTAAGTTCGGCGGAATTGACGGACGAATCACTTCGACTGCTCGCAGATCGATGCAAGAAGCTGAAGTCCCTTTCGATCGCATCAGACCACTTCACTGCCGAAGGCCTCAAGCACCTCGACAAATTGAAGGACTTGGAGAAACGGGCAGTAAGTTCGCCGGCTTTACGCAAGTTGAATGATCCAAAGGAAATTTCAAAACTGTTGGGGACGTGGGAATACGTGTCGGCGACTTATGAAGGAAAGCCAATTGACGTCGGGAAGAATAAGACGATCACACTCACAAAAGACAGTTGGACGCTGCGACAAAACGGAGAACTCATCGGTAGTTCGACTTGGGAAATCGACTCTGCGAGGAGCCCAAAGTGGCTGACGCAGTTCACCCGAGGAGGCAAAGTCAATTTCTTGGATCGATGGGTTTACAAATTCGACGAGGAACAGTTGGTACTCTGTAAGTCGTCGTGGTGGGAAGAGCGACGACGACCAGATCGGTTTGTCTCGGTGGAAGGCGATAAACAATACCTGTTCGTTCTCCGTCGGGAAGACCCGAAGAAGGCCCATCAACAGGATTGACTCTGCCTCCCTTTCGGCAGACTGGGAAGATTGGCGATTGCCCGGATTTCCCAAAAGGAGGCAGAGTTCGGACGCGTTCCCCAAACGCGTCCGGTGTTTTTTTGAAGGAGAAAAGGAATGTCATTTTGCATCAGGCTGCCAGGAATAATGACGACCATATTGACCGTGCTCCTTGTGGCTGCTGTGTCCGCCGACAATGGTACCGACGCACTCTGGATCGAGGGGGAAGCCTATTACGCCCAGGCCGGATCGGTCGAGCTCGATCGGCCGCCGTTCGGTTCAAGGGGTGCGTGCTTGGGCTCCCATTGGGCCGGGCGTAAGGGCGATCTTGCCGTGTACCGCTTCCGGCTCGAACGGCCGATTGCCGAGGCCGTTGTCTACTTGCGATACGCCCGACGTCTCGAGCCCGATTCGTTCTTCGACGTCTTTTGCGACACGAAGCAGGTCGCACAGCGTCTGGCTCTCGCAAGCAGCGGCGGGTGGGGCCACCTCCAGAATGAGGAGTGGCAATACGAGTCGATTCCGCTCGGTCCGCTCGAGGCCGGATGGCACGAGTTGAAGATGGTTTCGCTGGCGGACGAGAACAACACGAATGTGGATGGGTTCTTCCTCGCCCCCGCGGATTTTCGACCGCCGGGCACGAGGGGTGAAATTGAGGCCTTTCCGCAACCGTTGCTTCGCCGGGCAGCAGACGCCCCCGGTCCCGATTGGATTGACGAGTCCATCTCGTTGGACGATTTCACGGCCTCGGTCGACGACTGGTATTACCCCCGCGAGGAGCCGGCCGAGCGTGCAGCCCTCTCGATGCCGAAGCTCATCGCAATCACTCGTGACGGAGCGTCACTATCGGCGGGCGAAGGTGTCACCGGCCAACGCGTGACCGTCGGTGACGAATTTCAGGGCTGGCGGCTCGCCCAAACGCTCCACGAGCCCGAACCGATTGCCATCCTGGAACGCGAATTGGACCGTTGGGGCCTGATCGTCTATCTCGGTCGCCAAGGCGTGGTGGCCGAGGTCCGCAAGGCGGTCGGTCGATTGGAGGCGATTCGGCAGCCGTACGTTCGCTTTCCAGCCGACTACTTCGAGCAGCTCCTCGCTTCCAACGAGGACGTGTTGGCCCGCAAAGTGCTCGCCTCGGGCGATGACCCGAGTTACGAGAACGTGGCCGGGTATCTCGCCCCGTTGGCGGCCTACACGTTCCTCGGTTCGCCCGAGTCGGCCAAGAAGTACGTCGTACAGCCCGATGGCGCGATCGGAACACTTCCCAACCGCTGGGGCGCGGACAAGGCGCTGGAGACGGTCCTGTTCGACCCGAACGAAGTGCTGCCGCAATGGAACCCCGCGACCGACCCGCGAACGGTCAAGCAGGGCGTACTCGGAGGGTATCTTCCGGCCGTCAACTACGGGTTTTGGAACGCCGAGGATCGCTTCGGCTGGGAGCTCTGTGCGCTGATGGACACGGGCGATTCGTGCGCAACGTTCATCCGCGCGCGATGCACGGACGGCACCACCGAATTCTATCAACTCGAGCCGTTCCAACGGCTCGACGACGGCAAGCCTTTCTTCACCGCGCTGTTGCGGTTGAAGCAATCGTGGGAACGGTTCTTTGAGAGGGGGATGCAGTGGCAGACGTGTGACCGGCGCGCCGAGGACGCCGTTCGCGCGACGATCGCCCGAGCGCTTTCGGGCTACATCGACTTGCATCCAAGATACGGCATGGGTGGTTATTGGGGCGCCGACGATCAGCACGACGGCTTCCCCCCCACCACGCTGAGCCTGGGTGCGTGCCTGATGGATTGGGGCTTTCACGAGGCCGCCGGAGAGCGACTGGGCTACTATCTCGACAACTTCGTGCGGCCCGATGGCACGCTCACTTATTACGGTCCCGCCGTGGCGGAATACGCTCAGCTGTTGGACTTAGCGGCCACGTACGTCCGTCGCAGCGGTGACACGGCCTGGCTGGACGCGCGTCGTCCGGCGCTCGACGCAATCGCTTCTCACCTGCTCAAGCTTCGCGGCGAAAGCCGCCGGTCGCAATCAACCGATGCGGCGAGCTATGGCCTTCTGTTCGGCGGCGCCGAGGCCGACACCCGAGACCAGACCGACTACTACTTTTCCGGAAGCGCTTGGGCCTGGCGTGGGCTGCGCGAGTTCGGCCGGTTGCTTGCCGGACTCGGGGACCGGCGGAACGACGCCGAGTTGGTTCGCCACGGCCGACAGTTGATCGACGCATCCGATGCGTTGCGCGAGGACATTCTTCGAGCCCTCGCGCGTTCGGTGAGCAACTCGGGCGAAGACACGTTTCTTCCCCCGATCGCCGGTCAGACGGAGCCGTTTCGATCGATGACGCAAGACATTCTGGCTTCCTACACGAACTACCGCTACTGGCCCGAGACGCTTTCGGCTCGCTGCCTCCCGCCGAAGTACGAGCAGATGATCCTCGACTATCGCACTTCGTACGGCGGTGAGCTGCTCGCCATGACCCGGTTCACCGGACACCTGGACGACTGGCCCTTCTGGCACCAGGCCGACGGGCTCGTATGTCACGACCGGATTTCCCAGTACTTGCTCGGCTACTTCGCCCACTTGGCCCATCACCAGACACCGGGCACGTTCACCGCTTACGAACAGGTGCCAATCCGCGGCTATGGTTTTCGCCGGGAGTCGGCCGACTACTGCGTCCCCGCCGAGCTGACCGTGCCCATGATGACCCGCCAGATGCTCGCTTTCGAAGAGCGCGACGCCGAGGTCCTCTGGCTCTGCCGGGCCGTCCCCCGCGACTGGCTGCGGCAAGAGCTTTTCTTCCACGGGGCGTCCACTCGCTGGGGGGAAATCAGCCTGGACCTCAAGCCGAGTGACGACCTGCGACGGTTCGCCGTTCGAATCACGATCGATTCCGAGGAGCAGCCGATCGTACTGCTCCGCCTTCGCCACCCCGAGCGCCTGCGAATCGCGGAATGCCAGGTAACGGGCGGCCAGTGTGAGCGGATTGATCGCGAGCGTGAGCTGGTCCACCTGCGGCCGGAGGCGGCCACGATGGTCGTCGATCTCCGATTTCCGCCGTAGTCTGCTCGTCGCGTCTCTCCCGAAGGAATGTCGCCATTTCGCCGGCTCTCAGCTCGTTCCGCGAATCGATTCGGATCAGGATGATCAACGATCAACCAGGAGGAATTGATTGCTTGCGGTCCGACGACTTTGTAGGATACGTGGTTGAGAATGCTAAGGTGTTTGTTCGCAGTGCCAAGGAATGGTCACTTGGCAGTCCTCTCACGAACGTTGTGGGCGGAGACGTCGGGTTGAAATTCAGCGAAAGAATTGAAGTGGTTTTGCTTCTTCGGGCACCATCTGGAATATGGGGGACGTATCTCGATGAGACATCTGAAATTGCGAAGAACCGGCGCTCCACTGTTGAGTTTCTTGTTGTTGTGGATGGTTGCGGTCCTGCCTGTTCAGGGCATCGAAACTGCTGGCGAGTTATTTGTTGATCTCGACGCAGCAACTCTTTCAGTCGGTGATGCGAATTGGATTAACGCGGGCAGCTATTCCGACTTCATCGCGGATGGCAACCCAATCGTGACGTTGGATCCGGTTCCGGCCGTCTACTTTGATGGTGCATCCGCCTTCTACAGCTTGGATTCCGCACCGGAAGGACTGACAGGCTTCGACGCCAGCCGTTCGATCGAGGTTTGGGCTTACAACCCGACGATCGTCGGCGAGGAGACGATGGTCGCGTGGGGGCAACGTGGTGGCCCGACGGGAACCAATATGGCCTTCAACTACAGCGACAACGGAACCTGGGGCGCGGTTGGCCACTGGGGTGATCAGGACGTCAGTTGGACCAGTGATGGCTCCGTCGGCGCTCCCGAAACAGAACAATGGCATCATCTGGTGTACACGTTCGACGGCGATCTCGCGAAGGTCTACTCGGACGGGGAGCTTTGGAACGAAGAGGACATGATTCAGTGGGGAGGCCTGGAAACCTGGCCGGACCCGGGCATCGCCGTTGGGTCGCAGTGGCAGGCGGACGGAGTGACGCTGAACGCGGGCTTGCGCCAACATGTTCATCTCCCGTGTCCGCATTCACGACGACGTCCTGACAGAAGCTCAGATCGCCACCAACTACGACGAAGAGCGTGGTTCGTTCACCGCCGCTCCCGAGCTACCTCCTCCCCCTCCCAAACCGGACCTGGTGGGTCTGTGGCGGTTTGATGATGAAGACGATCTGGGGCTTGATTCGAGTCTGTCGGAAAACAACCTGACACCAACAATTGGCGTTACGTTCGATGGGGATGGAGTTAGCAACGGGTCGGCTTTCTTCGATGGAGTCGACGGGATGCTGACGTCCAGTGAGATCGGTTCTGATCTCCCGACGGAAGACGGCAGCTACACGGTGGCGGCTTGGATTCAGCCCGAGATCACCGGAGACCGGGGGATCGTGGGTTGGGGTGCCTACGGGTCGGGACGCACCGTCAACGCGCTGCGTACGATGGGAGATAACGGCTTTCGACACTATTGGTGGGGAGCCGATCTCGACGCCTCGGACCTCGATGTAGACGATGCCGGAGTGGACCTGGACGATGGCAGCTGGAATCACATCGCCGCAGTCTATGATGGGGAAACACGTTCATTGTATCTGAACGGCGAGCTACTCGTCTCGGATGAGCCCGGCGACAACAACGCTTTGCCACAGACTTTCGCCGTCGGACGCACGTGTGACTGGTGTGGTGGGGGTGAGTTCTTCATCGGTCGTCTGGACGATGTGGCCGTGTTCAACATCGCACTTGATGTCGACCAGCTGCAGGAAATCATGAGCGGTGACTTCTCGGCGTATCTGACGCCCGGTCTGCTCGGCGACTACAACGGCAACGACATGCTGGATGCGGGCGACCTGGATCTGCAGGCTGCGGTGATCGCCGCCGAGACCCACGACCCGGCCTACGACCTGACCGGCGATGGTTTGGTCGACTACGATGACCGGCTGATGTGGGTGGAAGATCCCGACATGTTCAATTCCTACGTCGGCGACTCGAATCTTGACGGGCAGTTCGACAGCACGGACTTCGTCCAGGTCTTCCAGGCGGGAAAATACGAGTCGGAACAGAATGCCACCTGGGAGGAAGGGGATTGGAACGGCGATCTGCTCTTCAGCGCCAGTGACTTTGTTGCGGCATTCCAGAGTGGCGGCTACGAATTCGGCGCGAAGGCTGGGGTCTCGGCCGTGCCCGAGCCGGCCGGACTGGCCCTGCTGCTCATCGGCATGTTGAGCCTGACAGGCCTGCGGCGACGACCTGAGTAAGCCACTCGCTTGGGGTTTTCGCGACCGGAAAGAATGACGAGCGGTCCGCCTGTTGAGCGGCAGGCGCCGCTCTTGCGTAGGAGCCAACATCAGCCGGTGGCAGACTCCGGCCAGATCAAGCTGCAGGAAGGGATCTTCCGGGAATTTGCTTCGATTCTTTCAAAACCTATGAATTGCCTTCTCCAGTTCGTTCTGGCGCTAGCGATGGTCCCGCCCGCGAGTGATGGCGCCACGACTTCGTGCCCCCAGATCGAGATTGCAGACTTCAGCTATCCTTGGGCCGAGAAGACGGCTACCCGGACCGTTTTTCGGTGCATACCCAGGAAGAACGACTTCATTTCCGCTTCATCGTCGACGACTCGGATGTGGTTGTTCAGGAGACATGGTCGGGAGAATCGACTCTGGATGGCGAGGATCGCGTGGAGATCTTCATCGCCAAGGATGAGACCCTGGCGGATTATTGGTGTATTGAAATCGATCCGCTCGGCCGAGTCCACGATTACCACGCGCGGCACTACCGGAAGTTTGATTCCGGTTGGGACCTTCCCGGTCTCCAAGTTGCGGCGAAGCGCACGGCCACGGGCTATGAAGTAAGCGGCAGCGTGGCGCTACAGACTCTTGCCACTCTACTGGGACAACCCGTCCAGCCCGGCACGTTCATTCGCGTCGGTCTGTTTCGAGCGGACTTTTTCGGCCCACCCGGTGCAACGCGTGGAGAGTCGGCCACGAACTGGATGAGTTGGGTTCGGCCGACGTCGACAAAGCCGGACTTCCACATCCCCAGTGCGTTTCGCTTGTGGAAGGTGCCGTAAGATGAACGTCCGAAATCTGCCTCCTTTTGGGAAATCTGGGTAATTGCCAGTCTTTCCAGCCTACCAAAAAGGAGGCAGAGTCGATTGGCGATTGGCTGTATTGCGACAAAGCCCGGTGTTGATCGTCATTTCACGATGCGCCGTTGCGAATCCAGACTTCCCGCAGTTTCTCGGACAATTCCTGGGCTCGTATTGGTTTGGATACGTAGTCGTCCATTCCTGCTTCTAGGCACATTTCACGGTGGCTTTTCATCGCATGGGCGGTCATGGCGATGATTGGCACATGTCTTCCTCTCGACTTCTCCCAAGTACGAATGGCGGCTGTCGCTTCCAGGCCGTCCATTTCGGGCATCTCCACGTCCATTAGCACGATATCGAATTGCTGGGATGTGACGGCGCTGATGGCCTCTTTGCCGTTGTTGGCGATTGTCACAGAGTGCCCCTGCTTTTGCAGCAGAACAACCGCTCAGCTTTTGGTTTACCAAGCTGTCTTCGGCCACCAGAATCCGCAGCGGCTGTAATGGGTTCGGTACCTGTGAAAACGCATTGGTTTCTTGGTGGTCTGCTGTCGCTAAACCAAGGGAAACAGCGACGGCGTCAAATAATTCAGATTGCGTCACCGGCTTCATCAGATGTGCAGCAACCCCCATGGCTTTGCCACGCTTGACATCCTCGGGGCGTGCTCCTGAAGTCAAGAGAATTACGATCGTATCCGCTAGAGACGATGATTGTCGAATCCGCTGTGTCAATGAGAAACCGTCCTCCTCGGGCATGTTCACGTCGGACAATACGATTCGATAGGGCTCTTCTCGATCCTGTCCTTGCCGAAGCTCACGAAAGGCATCTTCTGCACTCGCAACGGCTTCGGCCATCATTCCCCAGTTGCGAACTATTTCCTCCAAGATCAGGCGGTTTGTGGCATTGTCGTCTACGATGAGAACCCGAGTTCCTTGCACCTCCGCCGGTGCTGCCGTGGGCGCGCAGGCGGCCCTTGCGTAGTCTGGTGTAGGATGGCGGTGAAATGAAAGTGACTTCCGCTACCCACGTCGCTTTCGACCCAGATTCGCCCACCCATCAATGCCACGAGTCGAGCACAAATTGCCAAGCCAAGTCCCGTTCCACCGTACTTTCGAGTCGTGGTCGCATCGGCCTGAGTGAAAGCATCGAAGATCAAGTTCAGCTTATCGCTGGGGATACCGACTCCCGTGTCGCTCACAACAAAGTGCAAGACGACCTTGGCATCCGATTTCGTTTCCACGCCCACGTTCAGGATAATCTCGCCACGCTCGGTGAACTTGGTGGCATTGCCGACAAGATTGACAATGACCTGCCCGAGTCGAGCCGGATCGCCGACCACCTTGTCGGGGACTTCTGGTTCAACATGGCAAGCGAGTTCCAGCCCCTTGGAGTGTACCCGGAGGGCAGCCGACTTCATGATATCGCCGACTCGTTCTCGAATACCGAATGGCAGGTTGTCCAATTCGAGCTTTCCCGCTTCGATTTTGGAAAAGTCGAGGATATCATTGATCAACAACAGCAAAGAGTTGCCCGCTTCCTGCACGACCCTGAGGTAATCATGCTGAGTAGGATCTAAATCGGTATCCAGTACCAGATCCGTCATGCCCAGGACGGCGTTCATCGGCGTTCGGATCTCGTGGCTCATGTTGGCGAGGAACGTACTCTTGGCACGATTAGCGGCTTCCGCGGCGTCTCTCGCTTCCTTCAATTCGGAGGTCCGTCGCCGCACTCGGTCCTCCAGTGACTCATGCAAGGCACGCAGCTTTGCCGCCAAGATGTTGAAACTGTCAGAAAGGACACTGATCTCGTCGTTACCTACTACGGGAACGGAAGTCAGTGGGCTGTCGCCCGCTTGTGCCGCAGCCGTTTGAAAGTGTGACGTAAGCGCTGACAGCCGCCGACTGACCATGGCCCGGAAGGTCAGGAGAATGCAGCCGAGCAACAAGAGAAGGGCAACGGCTGTGGCCGTGAGATTCGAAGCAACAGTTGAAGCCATCTCTGCATTCACGGCTTCCATCGGAATGCCGATCACGTCCATTCCGGCTACATCCCCCACCGTTCGGTAGAAACCGCCACCGTCCGAGTAGCGGTCGAGGAGAGACTGAGGCGAATCTTCGGGACGTCCGTGACAGCGCAGACAGCGTTGCTCGATGCGCATCGCATTCAAACGGACGAGGTACTCTTCGCCATCAAGATTGAGCTTTCCCTGCCAGCGGGACTCGTCAGGGTGATCGCGAAAATACTGGAGCATCTTCACTTCTTCAGGACCAGCCATATTCACTGAATTGCGAGGGTTATCCGAAGAGAACTTCAGGATGTAGTCAGGAAACTCCGTCCGAACCTCCTCGACAATCTGTCGGGCAACATACGAAGTTGACATCGCCTCGATGACAAACTCATCCGGGTCGATTCGCTTTCGCATTTCCGGTCGGATCTCGTCGGCAACGTAACCTCGGATCGCCGTCTCGAATTTGAGGGCTAATTTCGCCTGAGTATCCATCACCTTTTCGGTCTGCGCCCTTGCCGAGTTCCACGTCTGGTAGAGGAGAACGGCAGAGAAGAGAACGCCGAAGAGGCCGACGACTAGCGAGAAGCGAGCGCCAATGTTGTTCATGGTCAACTCCTCCTGGATTTCGGCCGATGAATGCCAGCGTCCAGAGACCTACTGTTATGATGACAGCCGCTTCCTTCTTCAACAACACCCAATTCATTGATTGCGCAAATCCACGAAAGGAGACAACAAAGATGCTTTCCTTCCACCGCATGAGCAAACAAAGGGGACGCAGCTCATTAACTGC
Organism: uncultured Planctomycetaceae bacterium; assembly: GCA_963776055.1. Classification (GTDB taxonomy): domain Bacteria; phylum Planctomycetota; class Planctomycetia; order Pirellulales; family Pirellulaceae; genus CAVZLD01. The sequence goes on from CAVZLD010000006.1 coordinate 197,323, forward strand.
AAAAAGAGCTGCGTCCCCTTTCCCTTTACTCTTGAAGCCAAAAACTTGCGGGCGCAAAGGCACGGAGGTCAAATGTGAACGCGTCGCCGTCCATCGACACCGGCTGACCGGTCGGACGTCCACGAAGATCGACTGGCTGAACGGTGGTCACGTTCATACCGCGCGGGAGCGTAATCGTTACTCGCCCCGATGTACCCGCCAGTTCCCAGAGTCGCAACAGCGTCGCACTGTCATTCGCGTAAGGGCCAAATCCCACGAGGGCGACACCCTTCCTGGAAAACTGCAGACCTTGACGTGACACTCCCAGTATGCCCGGGTCTGCCGTGACAGATGCGGACACGGGCGGATAGCGCGCTTCGAATGCGGGGGTAACGAGCCCCGCGTCCAGGTCCAGGGGATCGTCCGCCCAGATCCGAACACGTGAGGTCCACGTCCCCGAATTCCACAAGCGGAAATTCGTGCTCCATTGATTATTGAACAAATGGACAAAAACCGTTGGCTCACGCGGTACGAAATCATCCGAGTATCGCCAGCAACCTGGCCGCTCCAGGCTGATCAGCGGACTGTCAAGCGGACAGACTGCCACGCCGAAGCCACCGTCTTCGAGCATTGCCACGCCACTCTGCACGGCCGAAAGATCGCGATTCGTTCCCGGCACCAGGTCCTGCGATGGGTCGACAATTCCGCCGAGTCGGCCGAGTCGAATTTCGGGGGTATCCAACTGAAAGGGTAAGCAGATCCAACCGGCTTCCGGCCAGGGGTCGGCCGCCTTGTCATGGACCGTCACTTTCAAGTCGACGTAAGGCAAATCCGCGTAGAGTGTCAGTTGCGTGGTGACGGCGTGCGAGAGGCCCCCGCCGGGTGCCGACTTCATGATTCCCCGGACCATCCCCGGTGATTCGGCAAACGACAAGGAACAGTTCTTTGGAAACGCGGCCTGATAGGGAATCTCGGTTGCCGGTGGTAGATCGGGCTTACCCAACTCCGTCAATGCCCAGTCGGCGCCGATCTTTACGTAGTCCCGCACGTAGGCGGCGACTTGATCCGCGTCGAAACGCTGATATAGATATCGACCGAACGCATGCGCCGCGGACGCATCGACCAGTTCTCGCCCCGTGCGCCGGTCCACAATGGACTGGACAGCGCCTTGTGACGGATTCAGCGTCACGGAGAAGTAGCGGTTTTGCAATCGCCGCATGCTTCGATCGATCTGCAGTTCATTCACGGGGGAGCGGGCATCGACGAACTGATACGTGCGGTAGCCGGAGGCTGGCAGATCTTGGGCGATGAAACTCGAGTGGTCGCCATCCGACCAAATCGCAGCGACCTCGCCCCCATCCGCGGGCGCGACAGAACCGTCGCGCATCATGCCGCGTACGACGACTAGACCACTCCGCTGCCATGGCAAAGGGTTGAACACCACAACTCGCTCGCCTCGGACATTCACGGCGCGAGCCAGTGTTTCGAGTTGCTCTTGCAGCACAGGTTGGACAAGCTCATTGGCCTGTTCAATATACGCAGAGTGTTCAGCCCACGATTTCTCCAGCCGCTGGAAACGACCTGCGTCACGTTCCGCTTGCCATGCGTTACCATACCAGAACGGCGTCTTCTGAGAGTAACTCGTCACCCAACTCAGCGCGCCACCCCACGTATGCTCACCATAGAGCAGACTTTGCTCGCGAGCCGTATGCAGCGCAGCCGAGCGACTCGGACAATCGACTCCCCAGCAGGATAACAGGCATGCCAGTTGCTCGGCCGTGTCGATCGCCGGCCGAGCATTGCGAGCCAAACGAGCCCCGGCAGGATCGCCCATGGGGCCATGGATCCAGGTATCAGGCATGTCACCCCGCACCACGGGAATGCTCCGCCCTTCTTCCCGAATCGCGTCAGCAAAGTCAGACAATCGCCCGATGCGCACGCGAACGTCAGGCAACTGCTTGCGAGCGTGGGCCAACATCTCCCGAACTTCGTCCGGACGCGGCGGCCCATGATTGTCACCCGTGTGAATCAGCGCCAACCAGGTGCGAAAGGGCCAATCGGGAGGCGGTTCGATTCCCGATCCATAGCTGGCAGCGGAATACATGGTCAGCAGCGCGCGCCGTCCGGACCTTCCCACCAGAACAACCACGGTACACGGGGGGAACTGCTGGCGGGATTACAGCCGAGGTGCAAGAAATCCACACCCGCATGCCGAAGCAGCGTCGGCAAAACCCAACTATGCGAGGGAACATCTGTCATCTTCGCGTCGCGCGGCAGATCGATTTCCCACCCGCGCGTCAGTCTCGTCGCATAGTCCAGCCCGTGAATCAGGTCACTGAGCTCCAATAATTCAGTATGAGTCGTGAACGGCAGCGCATGGACCACGAATCGCCCATCCTGAAACGCCCGCTTGATTCTCTGTTTCCGTTCTGCCGTCTGTCCCGGCCAGTCCTCCAGGATCTTGTGCATGGGCCAGCCAGGAATCGTCCAGGAAAACTGTTGCTGTTTCGGAAGTGACCGGCTCTGTTCGACAACTTCCAGAGCATCATCCATGAACGTCGTGCGGTATTTCCGCAAAACGTTACTCGCCAGGTCCGTATAGCCAATGTCGAAATGCGTCTTGAAGACGACGATGATCTCACATACTCCCTCGGAAGGAATCGTCGAGTCTGCCGTTTGCGAGTCGGACGCCCATGCGATACCCCGCACGGCCAGCCAGCAGATTAGGACGGGCAAGAGCCGACGAAACGACATCAAAGGAAAATGAGAACGAGTCATGATTCGCTCGCGCGGGGAAAGAAAGGGGACGCAGCTCTTTTTGCATTTAATGAGCTGCGTCCCCTTTCTTTCCCTGAGATGGACGAGGTGGTGGCAGGTAATCGTCTGGCAGATCGCGCCATATGGCCTTCTTCACATGATTGAGCACGATGGGGGCCGCGGCCTCGCCATGCACGGGAAAGCGAAGGCTGTCGGCTGCCAGCGTATCGACACGATCAAAGATCAGGACATGGCGCTGGTCAAGTTCTTTTGTGCTCAAGCGAACGTTCTGCAGATCGACGCGCTTGACATTCCGGGCAAAGAATCCCCAGGCTGGCAAACGTCGCGCGTCCAAGCGCAGCTTGGAGATGGCTGAGGCCGCTTCATTAAGTTTTCCTTTGCCAGCGTATTCGATGGACACGTCGCGCATGACGAACCGCTCAATCGGTTCATCCGTCCAACTTTCGACGGAACACGCCGCTTGATAGACACCCGTCGCGGCGAGTCGCTGGACCGTGATTTCACCCGCCGTGTTGCCAGGTGCTCAGCGTGACCTGCAGCGGCGTCGTCACCTTGTGCATCGTGTTATCGGAAATCAGGACATCACCGAGATGCCCTTCCGTCGAATCCCACGCGCCGGGCTGCAGGATAACACCGGCCAGCATATTGTTTCGATTCGACGTGCGATGTTCAAAACGTCCTGGACCATAGAAGAGACAGTCGTTCACGATCAGGTGCTTTGCTGGTCCGATTACGCGAATCCCGTTACATGACGAGTTGATGACGCAACCCTTGATAAGAACGTTTTGCCAATACCGTCCCGCGATGCAGTCATCACCGGTGAAGAACTGGCAATCCAAGATGCTGATGTTTTTGCAGGGACGGCCTGCCCATCCGCGAAAGTGAATGGCATCCCATCCACCTGTGATCTGCACGCTGCGAATATCGACGTTGTGGCAGTGTTCCAGCATCACGGCGTAATTCGCGGAGTCCTGGATGGTCACGCCACGAAGCTCCACATCTTGGCAGTCACCCAGCAGGATTGTGTGAGGCCCGCGCATCCGTTCCTCACCCTTGGGATCGAATACCTTGGCTCCATCGATTATGCCGTCTCCAGTAATCGAGATGTTCTCGACGCCGATTCCGAGAATCAAACCGGCATGCCATTGGGGACGGAATCTCGCTTCGTGAGTATCGCGTGGTGGCTCGAAGTATTGGTACTGTGTGAGGTCATCCGTACCGATCAATGTGGCACCTCTGTCAAATACGAGAGCCACGTTGCTCTTCAGGTGAATCGTCCCCGACAGATAGTGGCCGGGAGGAAACAGGACCTGCCCGCCGCCCGCTGCGGCACAGGACGTGATCGAACGGTTGATCGAGTCAGTGTCGGCATTCTTGCCATCACCGGATGCTCCAAAGTCGCGCACGTTGAAGACATTACCTTCTGCCGCAAAGGCGTCCGAGTTACTCGTCAACCCAAACGCGAACAGGATGGCTAAGATCTTGACACAGGAGAACTGCTTGCTCGACATGGCAGCGACCTTTCTTTGATCGGGGTTCTATCGGGGCCTTCCCGTGGCGCGACCGCCATCCATCGCGCATTGAATCCGTAAGCAGAGCTGTCTTCCTTAACATTCTGCACTTTTCTACGCGAGTTGTCGCCCGTCGGGTGAATATATTGTGTTGGGCAAGTTGGACTTGACCTCGCCACCGGGCGTCAGAATAGGGTCGGCGAATCCGCGCCAGTCTTGACCTACTACACCGACGATCGCCCTGTTGTGCTGTTTGTCCGAACCGTGTCGAGCTTGGCCGAGGGAATGATCACGCATTGACTCCTGTGGAATGAAACTTTTGCCTCGAAAGCTGACCATCGCCTTGATGAGCGATTTGATGACTGGTATGTCATTCACTGCGCCGCCCCAGGACGCTCCGGCGAAAGAGGGGCAACAAGGTAGAACGGCGTCTGCTTTTTCCAATGGCACAGCCGCGTTGCCAGACGAGCCGGTTCGGGAAAACCCCTCAGACAGTTTCAAGGCGATCCAGAAGCTGTTGAAGGATCGAGACCCCACTTTCTTCGCCGGGCACCTTCATTACTACGGCTAGGACATCATCGACCGCCAGAAGCACAGTACGGTGGGACCTGCTGGAGCCTCTTTCGACCATGAAGGTCCGGGCAAGGTGGATCACATCATGTGCGTAACGATGACCGAAGTCGATCCGCAGATGAGCAACATCGCGCTGAAAGGGCTGTTTGCACGCAAGGGGCGGGATCCAGAACTGTTCGGCGCCTACGACCGCAACGGAACCGAACGAGAGCGAGAAAGAGAAGGAGCGGGCTCTGATCAAGCAGTGTTGAGTAAATCGGCTCTACCAGAGGACGGATAGTGCCGCAACAAGACTATCGGAGTCCGCTCCGACCGGTACTTGTGTGCGGATTCCGACGTAGGCCAACTTGATGCCGACTCGTTTCGAAAGAGGATACGCCAGGCTGGCTTCCCAACCGAGATTTTCTCGCTCGTCATTCTTGTTGATGCCGTTGAGGGTGGTTGTCGATCCCAGCCCGTATCCTAAGCCGACTCCCGCCCACAGCCCCGGTCGAAACGTGTAGTCAACGTGCCCTTCAAGCGTATAGAACGGCGATTGTTCGAGGTAATTGCCGCTAAAGAAATCATCATTGTCGGTGTACAGCCATGTGGAAAACGTGGACTCGAACGACCACTTGTTTCGGTTATGCATGACTCCTATTTGTGGCCGAAACGTATATCGATTGCTGCCGAGGTTGAGTAGCTTGTCGTTGATGTAGTGGCCAGTGGGGACTTGGGCGATCAACGCCAGCCCCACGATCGTCTCCACGGGGGTTGCCTCACGATATTGGGTGAAGGCCTCACCTTTCAACGGCGGCGCCCCGATCACGTTCACCGCCAAACGTAGGGACATATCAGACCAACCACTGCGACTCGTGCTGGCCGGAACTCCATCGAGTGTTCCCTTCCACCGGGCATGCTGATACGACTGCCAAACTGCAAAACGCGCTGACTTGTTTAGCAACTCGAAGCTCCGCACGTACTTCAGCGGAAACGACTCCATCTCCAGCTTGACGTCGTCCAGCAACAGCACTGGATCAAAGGCGATATCAGCCGAAGTGTGGCGCGTAGCCACCCCCTCCAACGTTGGCACCAATCGGCAGATGACTCCAACGACGGGTCTCGAGTTCCTGCGAATGGGCAGATGCCGCGATCCCACAGGCGATCAGGCAGGCGACAACGGGATTGCGAATGCTGCAGTGGAAGTGGCGAGTCTGAGAAAAGCGGAGAAACAGCGGTAGATTCATTGATCTCAAGGCAGAGGGGCTCTCCTTCCGCTTTCGCTTTCGGCATTCAAACGCCTGAACTTGAATTTGGCTCATATGAAACCACCGGCACCGCTCGCCCTATGCTTCCACGGTGGCCCAAATTATCATGGATCACGAGAGGTCTTCTCGTTGGGGCTGCCCCTGGGCATCCACCAGACGCGGCCCGCAGGCGGATCGTCGTTCCCAATCAACGCACGAGAGGAAACCGGTGTTCACCGCATACTGGCAGTATCAACTTCCCTTGTGGGTCGTATTCTTTCTCTTTCTGATTCTGTTGCTCATCCCGATGGAAGTCGGATTCCGGTTGGGCATTCGAAAGAGGAGGTCGCAGCCGGTTTCGGAAGCTGAGTCTCGCGGCGACATAACGCTGAATGGAATGTTGACCCTACTCGCTCTGATGCTTGCGTTTACGTATTCGTTTTGTGTGAGCCGCGCCGACCTGCGCAAAACGGCGATTGTCACCGAGGTCAACGCGATCGGGACGGCCTTCTTGCGGGCCGACTTATTGTCCGAGCCTGGCAGAACCGCAGTTCGCCAACGGCTTTACGAGTATGCCCAATCGCGGCACGTCGAGCCGGGGTCGATCACCACGCTGGAAGAAACGGAGAAAGTTGTTGCTCGTTCGGAAGAAATCCAGTCGACGATTTGGCCTGCTACAAGAACCGCAATACGGCAAGATCGAGAGATTGCTGCGCCGGAAAAGGCCTTACTCGTGTCAGCCGTCAACGACGTCCTCGATTCTCACACAAGCCGAATGGCCGTCATCTATGATCGTCTGCCGACAGCCGTGCTGATTCTGCTGATGCTGATCGCAGGAACGTCGCTGGGTGTGGGGGCATTTCATTCAAGTGTGAATGGCCACGTGATTCGTGGGCGAATGACGCTATTCGCCTGCATTGTCGCTTCGTTGATGTACCTCATTCTCGACTACGACATCATGATGCGAGGCTTCATACAGGTTGATCACAGCAGCCTCGTTACGCTAATCGAAGAGATGAAATCGTCTTTCGGACCCGGCGCGACCCCATAGTTTTTCGGGTCAATCTTGTTGCGGACGCTCATCGTCACCTGCTCGATGATGTCCGTCGCGGCATCCAGACATACGCGGAACGTTCTTTTATTGGCAGGCCAGCTCGTTGATGTCGTCCAGCGGCTTTCACCAGCCCTCCCGTGGAGTTGCGAACCGCTTTTCAAGCCGGGAGTCAGTGGCACAACAGGCAGATTTGATGAGAGTTAGCGGGTGACTGAATTCGTCGGCTCGGTGGCAACTCGGCAGTTGTTAATTGCTATGGTGGGTGATTTCCGAGTGTCCTCCAGTGTGTAACGAAGGCTGCTTGCGAGATATCGATTCATTGCCGCTTCCGAAGGATTGGCGCTCCTGCGTTCGAAATGCCATTCAGCCCGACGCGTCAGTCTTGAAATTGCGCATTTCCCGAATTCCGCTCTTCCGTTGTGCGGAAGGCTCGTCAAATCCTAACCCGAAGCGTCAGTGAGAGAGACGCATCCCAACGGATCGAAAGTGTTCCCTCGCTGACGCTTCGGGTCGGGATGCCGGCCCAATGCGCAACTTCAGAACCTACGCTTCGGGTTGGGATTCCGCGAGGAAATTGGTGCGGACAGTTCGATGTGCACTCAAAGATTCGGAGTTCGGTCATGTTCCAGGGCCCTTCTAGGAACTCGCCTCATGCCACCGGCTTTACCGGTGGCTGCTGACTTGTAATCGACATGCTTCCCGGCGGTCTATGAGATTCGCGGTGTTCCCGTGCAGACCCACATCCGAGGAAGTGACGACGGCCTTGGATCGAATGATGACGGCGGAGCGAATTCGCCCGAAACACCTGATCGTGGACCAAAGACTGGATTGCAAGTGCTCGGTAAGACATTTCGAGAACGTCTGGTGCGATGCGAAGAACATCCTGCCGCGATTCGGAATGGTCGGGACGCACGGCAGCATCTTCGTCGTGGAACGTTTCCCTTTACTTCGGAACGGGTGCCGACATTTCGAAGCAGCTGAAATCAGCGGCGTCCGAAGCCCGGGAGCTTTGGCTAAGGACAGACGGTGAGCGGAATTGCCACGTCTGCCTGACACAACAACGGGGAGGCTCCCCGTTGTTGTGTCAGGAGGGCGAACCTGCGTTGTTGCTCGGACATCGTGCGCGCATCGACATTGAAATTTCTTGACGATTTCCTCAGCCCCCGCATCTTGCCACAAAAACGGAGAGGCTCCCCGTTTCGTGGCGGAGAGAATTTGTTCAAGAAGTTCACCCTAGCTTCTGAATCTACGGCAGGCGAGGCCCAGCAATCCGACGCCGATCATTGCAAACAGGAGCCGGCTCAATATAAAATTCGCGGGAATGAAATACCGCATCTCCATTGTGCCGAGTGATCGAAACACCAACTTGGAAAGGTTTGTGAGGAAGTTGTTTCCACACAAGTCAAGCCAAACAGGCAGGTCGAGGTTGAGGACTCCATTCGCAAACAGGACGGGAAGGATTCCATAGATCAGTTTGCCACTGATTCTCCCGGCAGCCATCGAGAGCCCAAAACCCAACAACAGTGGAGGGACCAGAAAGACACATATCGGGTGCAAATACTCGTGGAACCTGAAGTAGCGAAATTGCCAGCCGATGTACGCAAAACTGGCGGAAATCAGCAGCGCGGTCACCAATAGGAACGCGGCCATGATGGCGGCGCCCTTGATGCCCAAATAGCCCCTTGGGGTAATGGGCGTGGAGAAGATGATCTTCCTCGCCGCGATCTCCCGATCCGAAAACACGCTGGCACACAGGAGCATCAAGAACACTAGCAGGAATGGGCTAATCGACACGAGAAAGCTGGTGTAGCTCAATCGCGAGAACGGAGCGGTGCCGTGCACGCCGTGCGACAACTTGCCCGTTAGCCCGCGGTACGTCACATATCCCAGCAGCAGTGTGAGATATAGGTACTTGCGGCTGAATACGATTCTCCGCAACTCATACGATGTCGCGGCGAGGCTACTCAAGGGACAGCGTCTCCTCGGTAAGGCCGGTTTCGGCAAGGAAATCGTCCAGACGTAAGACACCTCGACGGTGCCGCAGGTAGACCGCCGACAACTTTTCCGAGAAGAGCTCCGTTCCCAGATGCTCTTCCGCCCTGATCAGTCTTAGCGGCATGGTGTTGTAGACATCCGTCATCAACGATGCTGCGGCCACCCTCTCGGCGAATTCTGGTCGCATTCGCTTCAGCACATCCGGATGTCGTACGTAGTAGTTATTGCGATTCCCACCGACGGCCGTCTGCCAACTGCGCACGATGAAATCGGAGACAGGCTTTGGGTAATTGTCCCGAAGGTACCGATAGACGGCATATTGGGCCAGTCCCTCGGAAGTCCAGGCGTCCTGATCCGCAACTTCCACTCCGGAACCCCACCACTGATGCGCCAATTCATGACCGACTAGTCTGAGATCATGCACCAGGAACTGCATCTCGTCGGTGGGTGTGACCGGCGGCCTACGATGGATCATGTACTCGGCCACCGTGACCACATTGAGTGACGAATGACCGCCCGGTTTATAGAGTGGCATCTCCACCACTTTCAGCGGATACTGGTCGAACGGATACGGACCGACTGTGGCCTGATAATACGCCAGAATATCCACAGCATACTCATTCAGCTTGGCTGCCCGAAAAGCGTCCACGTGACGCGAGCTGACGTAGAATTCCACATCAAGTTCGCCCACTTGTGAACGGATAACATCATACTCCGCCGCAAAAACTCCCAGGTTCCAACTTGTCGTTGTTGCTGTATAACTCCACTCGCGTTGTTGGCCGACATCTCTTACCGACGTGCAGTACCCGGGCGTCACCACCGTCAGTTTCTGAGGAGCGAGAATGGAACCGGATACATCAACAGCAGAGCGATGTTCCGTCAACGGCCTCAGCAGCCAGTAAGTGTTCTCCAACAAATACACACTCTGCGAACAGATGTAACCAGAGAACAATCCTGCACGAGGCGTTTTGATCGTGCCTGCGTACGTAACCGCCACTTCCGCTTGACCTCCATTGGGCAAGGTGACGCGAATATGGTCCGTATGCGGAATTGCCTGCCACCGACTAGCTGTACCGTTGACATTCACCGATTCGATGGCGAGCCCCGCGTTGGCGACGAAAATAATGTCCACCGCTTCGGTCTCTTTCGCGAAGGTATAGCGGGCCTCAGCCGCCATACTCCGCTCAGCCGGTTTCAGTGTCAGCCGGCTTTCCACTTTCAGCAACGTTGCTGCGCTGGTGACCGGCAGGTTGATTTCGAGCGCGCTACTGTGAGGATCAAGATAGGGTTCTCGCTGATGAACGACGACCGCCGCGGTGAGCGACGCGGCCAATGCGAGTGGCACGACCACTCCCCGACTATTCCGCCAGAGTGAGCCGGCAAGGCCACAACCCGATCGGCGCAGCAGCAACAGGCCGGCCAGCAGGGCAGCCAGTGAGGCGAACAACCAGAACAGGCGGTTGTAGACTACATACCGTGTCACCGGTTCGATGCCGCCAAAATCAGAATACTGGGCAACGCCGCCATCCATCCATCGCAGCAGGTGATCCGGCGAATTCAATCCCATCAGGAAGAGAATACCAAAGGCGAGGAAGGAAACATCGAGACTCTCCCACACGAGATAGAGTCCGCTGCAGATCAAGACAGAATACACCAGGGCCGGAAGCGAGATCGCTGCGCAATTGAACAGGTAGAGTCGTGCGTCGTATGCAGCATCGCAGAGCACGAAATGGCCCAACGATCCGGCCAATACTGTGATGAAGGCAGCAAGACACCCCCATGCCAGCAAGGCAGCGATCCGAGCCAGGATAATTTGTCGGTAATCGCGGCTGGCGGTCAAGAGATCTCGGCAGCCTGTCCGCTGGTCACGACTTAGGCTCAGCAAGGTCAACATGGCAAAGAAAGCAGCCCCGCCCACAGCGGCGTACTGTGCCGAACCAAGTGACGTCTGTGCAGAACTCTGGATCATCCCGTGCAGTACCATCTGATTGGAGTACTGAACTGAATTCACCCCGACCACGCCCAGGCCGACGGTCAGCAAGAAGAAGGTACGCGCCAAGACAGAGCGTGAAAGCAGTCTGAACTCGTTTGCGAACAGTCGTCCCATCGTCATCCCTTCGCCTCACCCTGCATCATGCAATAGATGTACGCATCCTCCAGCGTCGGAGTAACAGCACGGCTTTCGGGCGGCAAGTCATCTCCAACGATGCGGCAACGAGCTCCTTTCGGAGTGATGACACGGGACGTGAGTCGAAAACGATCCTCGATCTGGCTGTCAGCTGCAAAGTCCACTTCGACGATGGCGGCATGTCCTTCCGCACGCTGGATCAGCGCTTGAGGCATGCCGTCAAAAAGGACAACTCCGCGATCCAGCACAATCAGACGATCGCACACGGATTCCACATCATCAATGATGTGTGTTGATAGTATTACTAGCTGACGACTCGCATTCCGAGAGAACAGATTTCGAAACCGAATACGCTCTTCGGGATCCAAGCCGACAGTCGGTTCGTCAATGATCAACAGCTCGGGGTCATTCAGCAGAGCCTGGGCAATGCCCACTCGCTGCTTCTGGCCACCTGAAAGCGTTCTGATCTTGGCACCTGCCTTGTCCTCCAACCCGGTCCGCTCTACGCTGCGGCGTATCGTTTCGCTCCGCCCTGTATTGATCCCCTTGAGACAAGCCAGGTAATCCAAGAACTGAGTCACCGTCAGTTCTTCGTAGAGTCCGAAATCCTGCGGCAAGTAACCGAGGCGACGTTTGAACGCCTGCTCTTGGTCTACCAGCGAGTCTCCGTCGATGCAAATCTCGCCGGCAGTTGGCAGCAATTGGGCCACCATCAGCTTCATCAACGTCGTCTTGCCGGCTCCGTTTGGACCGACCAGTCCAATCATCGATGGGCTCTCGAAGGTCAGACCGACACTGTCCAATGCACATTTGTCGCCGCTGTACTTCTTCGTGAGCGACCGAACCTCAATCTTCATGGCCTTCGGATCCCCGATTGTTCCAATGCAGATCGCAATGACCTTCGGTCGTGCTCTCCGTCACGATATTCTACACTTTGTCGCGCGGATGTTTGCCGGCTCCGCAATTTCTCGCGACCGGTGGATCGGTGTGCGGAACCATGATCGGGGCATGGCTACAGCAACTCGTACGCAGAAGCGTTACGATCATCGGCTGAGAGAGCTTGTCCGATCGACACAAGACATCAGCCGCGCCGTCGAGGATGGCGTCCCTTTCTCAACGGCTTGCGACTGGCTGAAGGCAACCGCTGCCGAAGCCGTGACCGTCGATGTCCGCAAGATGGACACCATCTCGGGGCAGCAGGCACTTCTGCAGCTTCGTGCTCGGATGCAAACACTGACGACTCTCCCGCGCGTGTTGCTCGTCGTGTTCAAGTTGTCTGGCTACTCACTGAATCACTCGAGACTGCCGGATGGAAAAGGCAAACGCTTGCTGCTGCGTGCCATTGAGCGATCTCGCCCGGCCCTGCCGTTGCGATCGTTGTTGCGGGTCATACGGTTGGCCCACGTCATTTGGCCCTGCGAGGTGGATGTGGGATCCCACCGCAAAGACTGCGGGCGGATCCGGACCATCCGCTGAAGGGGGCAAAGAACTCCTGGCCTCGGTGCGACACCGATCATGCAGGCCACGCGGGCTGCGTGGTGTGTGCGTTATGACTCGCTACTTCTGCTGAGCAACGACCGGTAGTGTAAAGGCGATGAAACAACTTCAAATCTGTTGACCCGATTCTATGCAGGACGTCCGCGTCACAATGGGAACATCAGTGCCCGAACCTCGCGTGCCAAGGGGCGATCGAACTCGAAGCAACGCCCTCGGTCACGCTTTCGCTGCAGTCCGACGGTGCCAGGCATACCGAGAGAGTCTCGAGCTCCAACCAACGGAGAAACCGAAAGGGAATCGGAATCAGTAATTCTCGATTGCGTAACGGGTTGCGACTCGAGAAAAGCAGCGCATTATCACGAAGAGGGCCCTTTCGGGGAGCCGTTACGGGACTTTACCATGGAAGACGCCGGTTGGGGCCATCGTTCTCCGGGATGGCTCCTCGCCGCCGATCAATGAGTCTGGCCGGGGCTTCGTCGTAATCGGTCCCTTTCTCCTCCCGAGTGCTGATGTCTGCGACAACAGAACGGAGCAAAGGATTCCGATCGACATACGACCGCCCGCTCCCCTTTTCTTGCGATCCGACGAAGCGACTGGCAGGCGGCGTCCGGGAGCGTGGTTGATTGCGACGAACATGCCTGCCGTACGGCCCGAGCCGCTGTTGTCTCGAGATTTCCGCATCCGGGCGCCGACGATTACCGTCGCGGCCGGACGACACACGCACTATTGTACAAGAAGTGAACAGCCTTCACGCGTTCCGTGCTAATCTGCTCGCGATTTCAAATTACGAAGCCAAGAGGTGATCTATCGTGTTTGACCCAGCGAACGACTTTCTGGCGAAACACCCGGAATTGTCCGATCAATTGATCCGCCGATACTTGTCTCGAAAGAATCCGTTGCTGTTGCGAGATGAATTGGCCACGTTGTTGGAGGAGTTTTGTCAGACGGATGACGGAAATGTCCTCAGCGGAAGCGCGTTGTATGACATTCTTTGCGCATCTCAGGAGGCGGTCGTCCATGAACGAGCCATCTGTTTTGCGATTCGATGGTCGGTGGCGCGCTGGTCTTATGTGGAATTTCGGACAGATACGATGATGCTCAATGGGATCTCGGCCGCTGGGTATCTGCGAGCGAAGGAGCGTGTTTTGCACGACGGATCACACCCCGAACCGCTCCTGGAGATTGACCTGAATCCGTTCGAACGGGGATTTCCCCGGTTGCGCGAAATTCGCTCGATTGGGCACGGAGCGGAGTACCTGAATCGTTACCTGTCGAGCCGCCTGTTTCAGGAGCTCGACAATGGAGGGCAACGGTTGTTCCAGTTTCTGAGTCTGCACCAGACGCGGGGAATTCCGTTGATGCTCAACAAGCGAATCGGCGATTTGGAAGTGCTGCGAGATGCTCTTCGCTCCGCTGACAGCTTCTTGGCAAAACAGCCGCGGGGAGGTACGTGGTCCGAAATTGCGGAGCGACTCAGCCAGATGGGATTCGAACCAGGCTGGGGCGGGACGGTCGAACGCGTGCGCGAGACGATGGGTTTCTTGAGCGATATCTTGGAAGCGCCTGCGCCGGACAGCTTTGCGAGATTCTTAAGTCGCCTGCCAATGGTATTCACGATTGCGATCATATCGCCGCATGGTTACTTCGGGCAGGCGAATGTTCTGGGAAAACCCGATACGGGTGGTCAAGTTGTCTATATCTTGGACCAGGTACGCGCGATTGAACGCGCAATGTACGAGTTCCTTGAGCAACAAGGGTTGGACATTGAACCGCGGATTCTGGTTATTTCACGTCTGATTCCCGAAGCGGAAGGGACCACCTGCGATCAGCGACTTGAGCCGATCGAAGGAACCAAGGCGGCCCGGATTCTCCGTATTCCCTTTCGGGATGCGAACGGTGCCGTGATTCCTCAATGGATCTCTCGATTTCATGTCTGGCCCTATTTGGAGAGATTTGCGATCGAGTCGCAGCGTGAGTTCCACGAAGAGGTGGGACAGAATCCGGATTTCATCATCGGCAATTATTCCGATGGCAACTTGGTCGCCTCGATTATGGCGAATCAATTAGGAGTGACGCAGTGCAACATTGCCCATGCACTCGAAAAAACGAAATACCTCTATTCCGATCTGTATTGGAAGGAGCACGAAGGGACGCACAATTTTGCCTGTCAATACACGGCCGACCTCATCGCGATTAACACGGCCGATTTCATCGTCACGAGCACCTATCAGGAGATCGCCGGTACACCGGACTCCATTGGGCAATATGAAAGTTACCAGGCATACACGCTGCCGGATCTTTATCGTGTCGTCTACGGCATCGACGTATTTGATCCGAAGTTCAATATTGTCTCCCCTGGAGCCGATCCAACGGTCTTTTTCCCCCCGCACGAAGAAGCGCGTCGTGACTCGGAGATTCGTCGGCGCGTAAGCGACCTGATTCACGGTGACAGCCGAAAAGAGGCCCGCGGTCAGCTCGTAAATTCAGAGAAGCCGCTGTTGTTCGCCATGTCGCGTCTGGATTACATCAAGAATCCGAGCGGACTTGTCGAGTGGTTCGGGCAGAACGAGACGCTGCGGCAGCAGGCCGATTTGCTGCTGGTTGGCGGCTGTGTAGACGTGGAAGGGAGCGATGATCACGAGGAACGCGGGCAGATCGAAAAGCTGCATCAGCTGATGGACCAGTATGAATTGGATCACCAGATGCGGTGGATCGGGATGCAAACCGACAAACAGATTGTCGGGGAGATGTACCGCTACGTCGCCGATGGGCGAGGTGCGTTCGTGCAACCGGCCTTGTTTGAGGCGTTCGGTTTGACCGTGATCGAAGCAATGAGCAGCGGGCTGCCCACTTTTGCAACTCGCTACGGGGGACCTTTGGAGACAATCGAAGATGGTGTTTCGGGATTCCATATCGATCCCAATCACGGTGGAGAAGCCGCAGAAAAGATGCTCGACTTCTTCGTGCGCTGCTCGGATGACAGCTCGTACTGGGAAACCATCTCTCGAGGTGCGTTGGAGCGAGTGGCGAGCCACTACACGTGGGAGTTGTATGCCGACCGACTGCTTCGATTGGCTCGAATCTACGGGTTTTGGAAATACTTCTCCAATATCGAACGAGAGGAAGTTCGTCGCTACTTGGAGATGCTCTATTTCCTTGCCTTCCGTCCCATGGCCAGAAAAGTTGCGGAACAAGCGTCCGGCGACTGAAGTTGTCCTGCGATGCGTGCCCGAGAGATTTGAGTTTGCTCTTGGAGATAACGGACCTGACACCGCAGATGGTAGTCAGAGGCACGGGCGATCCACGCCAGCCGCAGGTGAAGCCGTCCCACGAATTTCACCCGGCCTCCGAGGAGATGCACGTCAATATATTGCCGAAGGATACGGCTGCTCGTGGCAGAAGAAACTGCCCCGATGATCTGAGAGTTTCCAAGTTGAACGGAGCTTTTCGGCCCACGGAATTGCTATGACCGCGAAAGACGGCTCCATTTCTCAATCGGTCAACTACAATTCTAAGGGGTCAGGTGAACGCTGACGTCGCCCGCGGAGTGGAGAGGAATTCTGATGAACAACCTTGGACTTGCCCTCTCTGGGGGCGGCTTTCGCGCAACTCTCTATCACTTGGGAAGTGATACGCTATCTGCACGACGCGGGCTCGCTGTCCCGCGTGAGCCACATCACGTCGGTTTCCGGAGGTAGCATTGCAGCCGCTCACTTCGTGCTGAATTGGGATCGCTATACGGGTTCGGAGCAGCAGTTCGAGGAGGCCGCTGAGGAGTTGCTTGACTTCATTCGCCTCGACGTCCGAAATCGAATCGTCCGTCGATTTCCGTTTGCACTCGCCGGAAACGGCTTCCGGATGTTGATCGGACGCAACCGCAATCGGAGGTGGAGCCGACCTGGATTGCTGGAGGCCGAATACGAAAAGTACCTCTACGGTGACAAGTGCTTGTATGAACTGCCCCATCGGCCGCAGCTGCATATGTTGGCGACGAACATCAACGAAGGGCGGTTATGTTCGTTCACTCGTTCGGGGCTGGTTGTTGAGAGGCGTCAGCCAGGCGGTGGGACTACATTCGAGCTCGTGCCTACCCGACTAGCGACGGTCGCAATGGCCGTTGCCGCGTCTTCGGCGTTCCCGGGCTTCTTTCCGCCGTTGCCGCTGACCGCACATGACGTCGGGGTAAGTTCCCGCCACATCTCTTCACCGACGGCGGCGTGTACGACAACTTAGGGTTGCGGATGTTTCGCCACCTGCAGAATTCGTGGATCGGCCATGACACTCCGCTCACCGAGGATGATTGTATCGATGTCGATGCTGCCGCGCGTGCCCTCGCTGCGGCGGCCAATAGTGAGAGCGAAGCCTTCGTTCAGCTGGCGAAACTTGCACGATTCGAAGCAAGCCACGTTGGTGGTGCTGGCGAATCTTCCGAAGCCAACCATCTTCCGGAAAGGCTCTGGAACATCATCGTCCACAAGCAGTTATATCGAGACCCGGCGTTTTCGAATTTGAACCTTTCCGACACGCAGGCGGCTGATTTGCAGCGCTATGCCCAGCGCGGGCGTGATCTCGAGCTGGGCGATCATCTGTGGCTGAACCGGTACTTAGTGCACGCCGCTTTCGAGTCAGCTGAGGCGGGGCCTCTCTTCCGCTCAACGAAGAATCAATTTGGGGCTGTCGTTGTGAGTGATGCCGGGCGACAATTCGCGGTGTCGCGACGAACCAAAGCTGGCGGCCTGGTTGGCGTGGCGCTCAGGGCGAGCGACATCCTTATGGACCGTGTTTGGCAAATGGAATGTGACACGTTTTACGCGGAGCCTGACTTCTTGTTCGCTCCAATTGCCAAACGCGTCGCTCTTGCCGAGGACCGCACAGCGCTGCACCCCGAGCTGCAACAACAGGTGGAAGGCATTCGCACCGACCTGGACCGATTCAGCGAACTCGAAATCAGTGCATTGATCCAACACGGTTACGGCGTGATGAGAAGTGTCTGCCGAAGCCGGCCGGACGTATTCGGCGAACACCGTCCAGACAATCCCCCGTGGGATCCTGCACCTCAACTCAACGTCGAGGGAAAAACTGCAACAGGAGCTCCGAGCCGAGTGACGAGACAGGCGCGACGACTGCGGGAGTCCGCCCACCGCAAACTCTTTGCGCATTTGCTCACCCCTCGGGACTGGCCATCCTACATTTTCGTGCCGATGCTGCTTGCTCTGCTGATCGGAGTACCCTTTGTTGCATACCAGGCATACCGGCGAGCGCACCGTTCTGAGATGATTGTGGATGCGATCACGTTCAGCAATCCAGATTTCCAACATGTGCTCCAACTCGCCCGCAGAAACCCGACTGGAACAGATTGGACGGCCTTAACTGCGGAGACGGTTCCCTCGCTGGATCCGGTGGTTTCCAAAGGGTTTCGATTGATTACCGACACACGTGTCACGGATATTCGGGCATGGAATCCTGAATCGAGCGGGCGTGAATCGCAGTTTGTTGTTTACCGTCGCATGCAGGTCCGCCGAGTGGCCATGCCGTCGGAAGAGCAAGGAGCGAACGAGCAGGAGGCATACAACAAGTTCCGTTTGCAGCAATTTAGTCTCTCGGACCAGGTCTCGGTCCGATGCGACGCCGAAGGCTTGGGCCCGCGACTGCGAGTCGCACCAGCAGTAAATGAAATGGGCAGAAAAGGATTTCTTTACGAGATCGAGTTTGATCTATCATCTGTTCCCGAGGGGCAAGACTTCGATATCGGGTTCGAGTTAACCGATGTGGGCCTTCAAGGAAGACTCGGGGATGCAAATCATTTCGATTTCGCTATCATCGCGCCGACGGATGTGGCTACGATGTGGGTGTTTTTGCCGGTCGGACGACCGTATCAGAGCTTCAAGGTCATCGCTTACGATTCCAAGGCGCCGGTCAATGTGGAATCGATCGAGCCGACGTACGATTTTCAAATGGCCGACGGTTCGCTGTTCGGCTGGATGCTCGTAGCGCCGCGCGATGGATATACGTATGAGAGTCGTTGGAACTACCGAAACTAACTGGCAGCCAGGCCGGCATCGGTACTTGTCCGTAACGGCCCTTTCGTTCTCTCAACGTTTGATCGATCGGTAGAGCAAAGCATTCGGGACCTGTAGGTCGTGACGCGCAGCAGAGACGGATGCCCTGCAACAGGCTTCCCGAATTTCTTCGAATGACGCCCGCCAGCTTAGAGTGGATGTCGTCACGACACGCAGATTATGCGCCAACAGACTCGCAGCCTAGTGGACAGAATCTGAATACACCACTTGTCGGTGTGTGCGTTGCACAATTCCGATTTGGCTTCTTGATACACGGATTCACACCGTGTTCACTCGTGCGTACCGTATAGCGAACGGACCTGGTCCACCTTACAGATGCACACGAGAATTCGTATAATCGTGGTCAGCTGGCCCAAAGGATCGCCTCTACATTCTCGCGAAATAGGTGGCCTTGGCCCTGTATACATAGACGGCACTTGACATTTCAGACGGTTTGAACCGCGACCTTACAGATCGACGATAAATTTTATGCCTCAAAGATACCGAATCCAGTTTCCGCCTGAGCGAGCACACGGCCTCGAGCAAGATGAAGCGTATTTTATTCTGATTGACGAAGGCACAACGTCCAGAATTCTCTTCCATGATTACGATCGCATCTTTTCGAAGCCTGGACTCTACGAGCAACTCTTCTACGAACGGCTGAAGTGCACATCGCCGGAAAAAGTGTCTGAATTGCTGCAACGCAGTCTGACCTCAGAATGGGTCAGCTTTAGCGAACTGCGAGTGCTCGACTTGGGAGCGGGTAACGGCATGATGGCGGAGCGACTTCGAGACCTCGGCGTGGCCCGGATTGTGGGGGTCGACATAATACCCGAAGCCCGTGACGCAGCCTATCGCGACCGCCCGACAGCGTATGATGATTACGTCGTGGCCGATTTCACAGATTTGAATGACAATCGGCGAGAAGAACTTGCGGAATGGCATTTTGACTGCCTCACGTCGGTCGCCGCTTTGGGATTTGGCGATATCCCGCCCGAAGCTTTTTTTGCAGCGTTGAAATTCCTCAAAACCGACGGTTGGGTCGCCTTCAATATTAAGGAAACATTCCTCGATCACACAGACAATACGGGTTTCTCTCGCTTCATTCGCGAATTGATCTTCTCCAAGTATCTGGACGTTTACCAGCTCGAACGTTACACTCACCGTCTTTCGATGGAGGGCGTCCGGCTCAAGTATTTCGCGCTGGTAGGACGCTTGACGGCATCCATTCCGCTAGACTTCCTGACTACCATTGGAGTCGTCAGCAATTGACAAGAAGAAACGGACAGATTGAAGCTTCAAAGCCGTCCCAATCTCGCCGTGCCCTAGCGCTGTTTGTCTTGATTCTCGCGGGAGAATCGATCTTTTTCCTGCCTTTCGTACTTCCGCGCGTTTTTCGACCAACCGTTTTAGAAGTCTTCGGACTCACGAATTACGAACTGGGGACTGCCTTCGCCGCGTATGGCCTTGTAGCCATGTTTGCGTACGCTCTAGGCGGACCGCTGGCTGACTTTTTTTGTCCGCGGAAGCTGCTCGCGATTGCCCTGGTGACGACGTCATTGGGAGGACTTCTGCTCTGGCAAATCCCTTCGTTCGCGGTACTCAAGTCACTGTATGCCTACTGGGGATTCACAACGATTGCCCTGTTCTGGGCGGCATTAATTCGAGCGACCCGCGAGTGGGGTGGGCAACTGGCTCAGGGGTCTGCTTTTGGCTTACTTGACGGTGGACGCGGACTACTCACGGCAGTGACCGGGTCATGTGTTGTTGCTCTCTACGCATCTTTGTTACCGGTGGATGTTGAGTCGGCATCCGTAGCGGTTCGTGCAACTGCCTTGAAGCGCGTGATTGTCATACTCGCCGGCATTACTTTCGTTGCCGCGATACTCAGTTGGCTTCTTCTTCCGAGGCGATCCTCAAACGAAAAACGGGGCACTCACAGGCTATCGCTTCGCGGCACGTGGTACGTTGCGGCCATGCCTGCTGTGTGGCTTCAATCTCTCATCATTGTCTGCGCTTACGCCGGCTTCAAAGCGACAGATGATTTTTCGCTCTACGCGAAAGAAGTGCTGCACGTGAACGAGGTCGAAGCGGCACAAATCGGTACTTATTCGCTTTGGATGCGCCCTCTGGCTGCTATCGGCGCCGGTTTCCTCGCCGACCGATTTGGGGCGGGAAGAATGACGGTTGCCAGCTTTCTATTCTTAATCCTGGGGAGTGCAGTTCTGGCTTCCGAAATATTGACCGCATCGATGTATGTCCCCTACATCGTTACCATCGTTTGCGCCAGCCTCGGAATCTTCGCGATGCGAGGCCTTTACTTTGCCATCATGGAAGAAGGACAAATGCCTCTTGCTTACACGGGAAGTGCGGTGGGATTGGTTTCAATGATCGGCTATACACCAGACGTTTTCATGGGCCCTTTGATGGGATATCTGCTGGATCGTTCTCCCGGAGCGAGTGGCCATCGTCACGTTTTCCTGGTGATCACGGCTTTCTCGTGTGTAGGCCTGATAGCGAGTCTGTTCTTCATTAGAATCTCGCAGAAGAGCAGAGCGAAAATGCAGGCAGAAGTCGTCTAAACTCTACTCCGATCGCGCCTCCGCCACACGGGCGAGCGGCGTGATCATCTTCGTGCGGAATGCTTGCACTACCGTCGCGCGTTGTGCATCTCCTAGGCGTCGTTCTCCGTCTGGGCAGTGTCCGTCAAGATGCGCACATTTGATTTTGGTTAGTCCTTGAGTTGGCATCTTCTTTACTCACGGGCTATCCGGCACCCTACATCGCACTCTCCATGGATCGCGCCAACTACACGCGTCAGATCGGATGGACCTATGGCGCCCTCTATCTTTACTACGGCCATCCACAAAATGGCGAACGGGAGCTTTGTGAGTATCATAGGTGAGTAGCTCCGGCGTCGTGTGCGATAGCCGAAACGCCAGTGCCGAAGCTGCGCATTTCCCGAATTCCCCTCTTCCGTTGTGCGGAAAGCTGGTGAAATCCTAACCCGAAGCGTCAGCGAGGGAACACTTTTGAACCGTTGGGATGTGTCTCCCTCGCTGACGCTTCGGGTTAGGATGCAGGCCCAAGGCGCAACCTCAGAACCTACGCGTCGGTTTATGATTCCGCGCGGCAGCGAGTTTGCTCGGTAGTTGCATTGTGCCGGTGTCATCCGCCGGTTGCGAGCACAGCGTCTATTACTACGCCATGCAATTGATGGAAGCTTGCAGCCTGGAATGAGTGCTCGCGGGGCTACTTCGCGAGCGATCTACGACGGGAAACCGGCACAAAGTGGATAGCGCGGAGACGGCATCCCTGTCCAGCAAGGGACCCTTGCAGCGGACACGCTGAGCATCGCGTGTCCGCTGCCACTGCGAGGATCTGAGGTTTGGATGCCAGTGCACGTCGATGAAACCGATTCTCGGCCGGTTGCGTGTTCTCATCATCCGACCTTTCCCGTTCCGTGTCGATAGCTGCCCTTTTCCTGATCGGGAACAGATAAGTCTCCTGCCAGCCAGACCCTGTTATACTGGCCGAAATTGCGTCAGCCTCTACGCGTGCTGGACCGTAGAGCAACCTGCAGGAAGGACGGAAAAGCGATGATAAGAAACGTGAGTGATTGCGTCCCGTCGGCCGCCCTCTGGGTCAGTCTGACCGTGCTTTGCCCAGCCTGGTCACCGGTTTGTTCGGCGGAGCCGGAGCGGCCGTTGTTTTCGTCGATCGGCAGCGAACACGGCTTCGCTGACTCGGGTGGCGTGAAGATTCACTATGTCGCCAAGGGCGAGGGGCCGCTGCTGGTGATGATTCACGGCTTCCCGGACTACTGGTATACGTGGCGAAATCAGATGCCGGCGCTTGCGGAGCACTTTCAAGTCGTCGCGATTGACCTGAGGGGTTACAACAAGAGCGACAAGCCAGAAGGTGTGGAAAGCTACGCGATGCCCAAACTGGTCGGTGACGTGAAAGCGGTCGTCGAGCATTTCGGAAAGAAGCAAGCTGTGATCGTCGGGCATGATTGGGGAGGAGCGATTGCGTGGTCGTTCGCCATGGAACATCCCGAGATGACCGAGCGGCTGGTGATTCTGAACCTTCCGCATCCGAACGCGCTACGCCGCGAGTTGGCGAACAATCCGGAACAACAAAAGGCATCAGCGTACGCTCGGCGGTTTCAGCAGCCCGATGCCGCTTCGCAATTGACCGCCGAAGGATTGGCGTTCTGGGTAAAGGATGCGGACGCTCGCGAGAAGTACGTCGAGGCGTTCAGGCGATCGTCGTTTGAGGCAATGCTGAACTACTACAAAGCCAACTATCCTCGCGAGCCGTACGAGCAACCAGCCGACACGCCCAAAGTCAAATGCTCCGTGCTCATGATCCACGGACTCAAGGACACTGCGCTTTTGCCCGGCGGACTCAACGATACTTGGCAGTGGTTGGAAAGGGATTTGACTCTGGTCACCCATCCCAGCGCTGGCCACTTCGTTCAACACGACGCGGCTGAGTTCGTGACAAAACAGATGAAGAACTGGCTCACAAGATAGGCGACATGGCCAGAAATGCATCTTGACATATGGGTACTGCTGAAGCGTGTCGCACCGATATGTAGCGTTCGTGGCGATGTTTTTTCCGAGCAGAGAGGGTGATGAGACGCCACAGGGAAGTGCTGCGTGAAGCGTGCGAAGCGCGGACAGCGTTCGCTGCTGCTGCGCAAGGCTTCGCTTGGGCATCTCATCTTTCCGGCCGTATAGATAAAATCGTTCTCGGCAGCAATCCAGCTGTGCCCGATACCCGTGTCGACCGGTGCGATGCTGGCATCCACGAAACATGAAAATGTACACGCAGCCGGGAGCGTCTTGCGGCGTGTGCCGCTATACTCACAAAACACACCTGCCATGTTCGATCTGTCAATCAGGCCGCATGAGCTGGTGTGTCGGAATATCTTGTGAAGGCCATGAGTGCAGAATACGGTGGCGCATGTCGTTACATCGCAATTGTCGCAGGTTGCTGAAACCCTTTCTCTTGGTGTTGAGGCAGACGCCTGGCACCCCGCCTCAAGGCACCCACCGAGGGCACATTCGTGCTTGGGCGCTGACGCTCTTTCTCGTGGTCATATCGACCGTTTGTCTGACAGGCCGAGCCGAGGCGGCGGTCTACAATCTCCACTTGGTCACCGACAACGGGCCGGACTACACAGACATTCAATCTTTCGTGCAAAGTGCGACCGAGCGCTGGTCAACACCCCAGGAGAAATGCATCGCCATCTGGAGATGGGGTCGGCGGAGCCGCCGGCAGACGAGTTGCGCCGATGACGACGGACGACTGATCTGGGATCCCATCCTGCATTACAACTCGTACGGCACGATGAACTGTGGCGTGATTTCGGCACTGAACATTTCGAGCTTTCTCCAACTCGGCTACCAGGCGCGCTACGTGCAACTGGGCGACCACACGGTCAGCGAGGTCTCATGGGACGGCGGTCAGTCGTGGCATCTGTTTGATTCTTCCATGAGTTTCTATCTGTTACAACCATGCCGGGGAAGTTGCCAGTTGCCAGGAAATCAAGGAATCGCACGCGTGCGAACTTTCGGGCGGAAAGAGCGAGCCAGGTCACTACTACTTGTACCACGGTGCTCCACAGTGCGTCTCGCACATCGGAGCCGACGGATGGCGTAAAGCAAGCGACCAACCGGTGGCATACGAGCGGACTTTGATCAACGGGGCGTCATCGTACACGGACGGGTTTTCCGTGAGCCCGTATACTCAGTACGCGCGCTTCGGGCGGCGCTATACGCTGAATCTCCTGCCGCACCAGTCGTACACTCGTTACTGGAAGCCGCTCGACCGCGACAACCCGAACGTAGGCGACCAGCAGAGACGTGACTACTACCGTCCGCTCGGGGGCCGTGACCCCGACGAACAACACGGACTCAATAACATCCGAGGCAATGGCGTTTGGGTTTTCCAGCCCGATCTTGCCAACGCAGACGGCCGAAAGATTCTTCTACGACTTCCAAGGAATCCGGACACGAAGCGAAGACGGCGCGGCTCCCAATCTGTGCCCCAAAGAACCGGGGCAGCTTGCCTCGGCCGTCTTCAAAGTTTCCGCGGCCAATGTGATCACATCAATGCAGATTGAAGGCGGCGGCGAACGATCCGAGCCGGATGATGTCTTTCGCCTGCTAGTCAGCCGCAACGCCGGAATCGGATGGACGTCCGTCTGGGAATCGCCAGACACAGGAACGCAGAAAATTCGCCTGAGATTGCGCGACGAGGTTGCCGGTGTGACCGAGTGCTTGGTGAAAGTGGAGATGCAGGCCGCCAAAAGAAGTACGAACGTCGGGCTCGAACACGCTGAGACTGACCACGGTAACGCAACTTAACCGCCGCACGTTGCCCAAACTTACGCTGGGTACCAACCGCGTGCGACTGTCCGCCGACGAACAGACCGACAGTACGCTGCTATGGCCGTCGCTGCACGCGGGGCTCTATCCGGGAAACGGTTTTTCAGGAGGACCGCGTCCATGGGACCCAAGAGCCGGACGGGATTTACAAGGCCACACTGGGGTCAGCGGTCAATGGCGAGGAGTGTTCTGCGACGTGGCGTCTGGAGGTTCCGACCGACATTACCGGCGTAACGTATGGCGTGGTCGCGACGAATCGATCGTCGGCCTCGTATGTTTCTCTTCGGTACGGCTTTGACGGAGAGAATTTCCACGAGTTCTTTCGGAAGTCCGACGGCGGCTTCCCTTTCGACAAGCAGGTACTCCATACGGTCGACGAGGCGGAAGTACCGACGAAGACCCGCCGGACATATCTCCAATGTGCTTTCTTCTGTCGAGGCGGCGCGGCGACCTATGGCATGGACGGTATTCAAGACCTGTGGATTCGAGCGCAACACGAGCCGCGTGATTCACGCTTCGAACCACTGGAAGTTACCTACAATTGGACCGAGCACCGGGCGTCCGGCGACATGACTCGTTCCCACACGGAACTCATCGATTCATTGCCGCACGAATACGTCATCAACACGGCCGGGTTCCGCGACCCGACCATGAACTGGGTCCGCATGAACCTGAGCGGATACGGCCCTCCGAACAGCAATTCCACCTATGGTTACTCGGATGGCCAGGACGTTGGCTTGGCTTTTGAGCATCGTGCAGTGACCTACGTCTGGGGAACAAATCTGGCGAAAGAGAAACTCTACTCGACGAGTCGCCCGTCAAGCTCCGCTTCGAAGAATCCCGATACCGACGGCCGCGAACTGACCAACGGCGTGATCATTGCGCCGACCGACTTGACCGCGAGCGACAAAGTCCAAGCTGCCACGGCTTTTTGGGCTGGCGACGAGCCCGTCGTATTCGTTGTGGACATGGGCGATTCCACAGACAGTGGCCGGTGTTCAAATCAGCAGTCATCAACCCAACGCCGACTATTGCCATCCCCAGCGAGTCGACGTTGCCGTATCGGCGAATGGGGAGGATTGGCACGCAGCCGGCACGATTTGCCACGACGATCTCTGGAAACCTCCGGGGGACTACGAGCCTTGGGAGCACGACGACGATCCGAGCTACGATCACCTCTGCGCCGGAGGTCGACTGGCCTACACCTATCCGCTCGTTCTCGACACACCTCTCGCTGGGCGTTACGTGCGTTTCACTTGCATCCCGTTGGAAGGGAAAGGCGTGGGGCTTTCCGAACTGCAGGTGTTCGATCGAGTGAGCGTGACAGCGTCGCCGTAGACAACCAACGGGCAAATCGACAAGAACTGTGATTGTCGGGAGGAGATCAATGCATTCTGATTTGCCGCGTTCGACAGGGTTCCTGATTCGTCGATCGCTTCCGGGATTCTCCGTTCCATCGTATGCCCCCCCGCACTATGTCCCGCTCGTATGGAGCGATTTTGGCGAGGGGACAATCAAGCTCCTAAAGATTCCCGTTAACACAGACAACGATTGATCTTTCCGCAGCAAATAACCTCGGGTGACCGACGGGAGCTCGGATTTCCTCGGTTTCGCGTTGCTCGCCAAGGCTCACTGGCAGCGCAGCCTTGAAGAAGAAGCGTTTTCTGAGCCGCTGACTTCAAAGCACACGCCGGTATCGACACTACAAAATGTTCGAAGGTTGGCTTGATTGCAAAGCGAGTCTTCGACGCCATCACTCGATCGGAAAGCAAAACCATGAATGACCAATGCGATCGCAGAGATTTCGTGAAGACCGGGATGGTCACGGGAGCAGCTTGGGCCATGGGGCGGACCGGGCTCGCCGCGGAGGATTCGAATGTGAAGGCCCGACCAATTGGACACGTCCGCGTCGGGATGGTAGGCATCGGCAATCGTGGAACGTTTCTGCTGAAACTCCTGCTCGAACAAGAAGGGCTTACGGTCAAGGCGGTCTGCGATCTTATTCCCCAACGTGTTGCGAAGGCCCAGGAGTTGGTCACCGCGGCCCAACAACCCAAGCCGACGGGTTACTCGCGCGGTGAGACAGACTTCGTGCGTCTATGTGAGACCGAGGAACTGGACTTGGTGGTCAACGCTACACGGCCTTGGAAATGGCATGTGCCGATCTCGGTCGCTGCTATGACGACCGGAAAACACGCGGCTACCGAAGTTCCGGCAGCCGAGACGGTCGAGGGATGCTGGAAGTTGGTCGAGACAGCCGAAAAGACAGAGAAGTACTGCGTCATGCTGGAGAATTGCTGCTACTTCCGCGAGGTGATGCTGGTCCATAACATGCTGCGCAACGGTCTGTTTGGTGAACTGCGACATTGCGAGGCGGGCTACCAACACTATTTACGCGGTGTGCGTGCGGGAGCGACACACAGCTCCAGAACGAAAGACGTTTGGACAGCCAACAGCTATCCTACGCATCCCATCGGACCGGTCGCCCAATGGATGGATATCAATCGCGGCAATCGCTTCGATTATCTCGTGTCGATGAGCGCCGACGGGACACGAAATAACCGAAGCGCCGATATCAATAGCAGCCTCATCCGCACCGTGAACGGTCAGACAATTACTCTCTACTTCGACACCAAGCTGCCGCGGCCCTACGACCTGATCTATCGCGTGCAGGGTACAGAGGGCATTTGCATGGCTTCCGCGAACAAGATTTACATCGAGGGGCGTAGCCCCGAATTCGACACTTGGGAACCGATGGACACATATTACGACGAATTTGAGCATCCTCTCTGGAAGGCCTTGGGCGAGCAAGCGTCAAAGCAGGGGGGGCACGGGGGCGGCGACTGGCTGGAGATACACCGTCTGATCCGCGCGCTTCAAACCGGCACGCCGCCAGACATGGATGTCTATGACGCCGCTACGTGGAGTTGCATCACCGAGTTAAGTGAGAAGTCGGTCGCCGACAGAAGCCGCCCCATGGACTTTCCCGATTTCACACGCGGTCGCTGGAAGACGACTCCGCCGATCGGAATCATCGGATCGTAACGGCTTCCCAATCCCCATCAAGCCACTTATAGGAAACGCTCCTTAGGAGCAAGAGACGATCCGCGGACATCAGGCAAATCGTAACGCCTTCATTGCCACTGCGCTCGTGGGGTAAAAAAGGAACAAACCCAACAAAGGAAATGGCTGCCATCATTCTCGCTTCGTCGCTGGATCTCGCAATTGCCCAATCGCTCGAAAACGCGCCCACGAAGATTCGTCGGGCCAGCGCAGGGAATGGAAGTCAGGCCCAATGTTCTGGCGTCACGAACGTCTGCACGACGTCAGTCGGACCCTTTTGGCGTGTCGTGGTCTCTCATCATTCTCGCAATCATGTCACTGGCCAAGCCGTAGCCGTACCACCGAACGTCTCGGATCTGGCCCACAAACCCTGTTTGCCTCTCCGGGAAATCCTCATTGCAGTAACCGATCTTCAGCGGCAACGGAGACTCGGGAAATCGCTTGACGTCCAGTTGGCCTTCGCCGGCGCGACGTCCGTCCACATAGAATGTGATGTTCGACGTTTCGCCCGCCCCGTGCACCGTGATCGCCACGTGGTGCCACTCTCCATCGTCCAGTGACGCTTCCTCCGACTCAACGGCGCCCACCCAGCCAACGTCAAACTTCAGGTGACCTCCCTCCATAAAAAGCACCTTGCCGCCCTCCTTCCATTCTTCACCGCGACCTGCTCGCGCCACGATCGTACCGCCAACTTGTGACTTGATCCACGCCGTCCAAGTGAAATCACCGGAAGTGGGGAATTCGTTGCCGTTATCCAGAACGATACTTGTATCGCCGTCGAAGCGAAGGGATGAACCGAGACGGTCGGTCACCCAGTCGGCGCTGCCGTTCACGCGACCTGCATGTTGCCCGCTCGTGTCAACGATGCGCTTCCCCTCTCCTTCGTTCAGTTTCCAAGTCACCGGGGCAGGCATGTCACCCGTACGGACGGATTTTGCCGGCGCCCATTGAGTTTCCTGCAAGTAGCGGTTTCGGGTTTTGAAGCGGTACTGGTAATTGGTGTTCGGCAGCAGCTGTCTGTCCACATAGGAGGTTGTGGCTACCCAGCCGCTGTCGGATCGATCGCCGTCGGCGCTCGTACGTTCGTAAAGATACTCGATCACTTTTCCGTCGCTCGGCGGCGTTACGGCCATGGTGATCTCCAGCTTACCATCGACAGCTTGAGGTTCCGTGGCCCATTCGAGTGGAGCTGGTGGACTCGCGGCGAGTGCGGGTTGGGCGCCGCCGATCGTAAACAAGACGGGCCCGGTTTTTTCGAGCTCAACCCAGAGTAGCATTTTTTGACGGCCGTCCCGATCGCGCACGATGCCTTGCCGTAGACTTGAGCCGGTCGAACGCTTTTCGCCGTTGATCGTGAGCGTGGCGGGGTTGCTACAACTCCAATCAGCGATCTCAAAGCACGGATTCAGCAGTGGCTGATCGTCTGATGCCATGATGCGGAAACTCATGTCGCCGTCGACCGCAACCAGTTTGTAGGCACGTTCGGCCTGTTCATAGCCGCCACTTCGGCACCCGTCAACGACCTCAAGCCGAGGCGCTTTCAGCCACGACCGGGCCAGCACGGCCAACTGTTGCGCCGACTGATTCGTCATTCCTTCCATGAGGATCTTCTCTTGAAATGGCCGATCGCCATGCTCAGCTCGATAGTCCGGAAGGCTCACATGGGTGAGTGAGCTGTGGGCGGTGCGATCCGGGTAGCTGGCATATCGACCGTCCGAAGGCATTTGGGCCACGGGCCAATGATTCCATGATGGAAACACAGAGTAATCCGTGACCTCGCCGCCGTAGACATTACCGCCGGTGAAATCGCCGATCGTAAAGGGACTGTAGTCCGCCTTGTATTTGACCAGATGAATCTTCTGGTCCGTGTAGTCAACATCCTTGGGCGGTCCATTCGTCCATGGGTAGGTCGTGGCGTTCCCCTGTAAATCTCCCAGGACCAATGCGGGATCGGTATTGATCACCTGCTCCGGGTGTTGATTCGGGCCGAGAATCGCCATCGACTCCTGCCATTCGTGATTCCTCGGTCCGTTCGTCCATAAGCGCATTCGCTTGACTGCTACGCTATCCGGATAGATGTAGTAATACCAGTCTGAATAGTCGCACCATCCGGTCCGCTCGTCGTAATTTGCGCTCACGTGCAAGACATCCAGCAGCGGATATCGCCAGTGCACGACGACTCGTGCATCTGTGTTCTCCAGAACACGGACGTGATTCGTGTAGGCTTCCTTATCCGACATTGGCTCCTGGCAGCCTTGGCCGCCTGTGCGGCCCCACGTCTCATTGAACTCGTTGCTGTACCATTGCTGTTTTTCGTTCACCAGCATGGGGATGAAACCGGTACCGCGCCAAAAGACGAAATGCGTGGGCTGCGTATCAAAGCCCACAACCACGTCGGGATAGTCGCCAAACCGCCACAGCACATCCCAGCTGTCGTAGAATTTCAAGTGCGTGTATTTTGCGCCAAACTTGCCATCGGTGTCTGCCCGCGGTAGCAGTCGATAGTCCATATCCGGTTTGGAAACGATCCGTTCCTCTGGTAGGAACAGCTTGTAGGATTGAGCGATGGCTTCCGGACTGAGGACCGTGTCGTAAATACGAACTTCGTCAATCAACCCATCGAACGAATAGGAATCGATGAATGTGTTGGCCCGCACGGGATCGACCGGGCGACGGTTCTTCCCTTTGCCGATGCGGACAGGAGCGTCGAGCTTTGGGATGCTGCCACGGGCCATGGTTCTTGTCGCCACAGGTTGACCATCCAGGAAGACCTTTGCGAGCCCGGTCGCTCCATCAAATGTGCCGGCCACGTGGTACCACCGGTTGCGTCGTAAGCGATTATCAGCGACCAGTTCGTACCGCCGATTGCCGACTTTCACCTTCAGCCCCGGATGACCGTGGCCGTCGACGCCCAGAAAGTACCCGTCATCGTCGTCTTGGTGCACGACAGGAGCCCAATTCCACGGGTAGGCGGCAATCGCCACCCAACCTTCCAAGGTCAAGGCGTCGTCGATCCTGGGTGTCTCGGCCGCCGGCAATTCAAGCAACGTGTTATAGCCGTCAAATTGGAGTGCGGTGCCCGAGACGCCCTGCTTCCACAACGTCTTGTGTCCGACAATGTCACAACGCTCGCCCGACTGCGCCTTCAGCGGTTGTGTCACCGAGACCTTCGTCGAACCTCCAGTACCGCCAAGGATTCGCGGCGAGTTTCCGCTGGACAGGATTACGTTGCGCGGCTTCTCGTTCACGCACGGTGCTGGGTTCCGTTTGCCTGACCAACTCGACACCCGCCGCCGTCAGCTTTAGCTGCTGCGTCGTTCGGTTGTGCGCGTCGTTCCAGTCATCCAGTTTCTTCGTTCCTTTTCTGATCGTGCGAGTAATCTGTCCATCGTCGGTAATCAGGAACAGTTCCTCAACGAATTTTGTCGCGTCAACACCCGTGTGGGGATTGTTGCCACCAAACTGAGGCAGGTAGCGCCAGTGGATCAGCACGCGATCCGGCAGTTGTTCGATGATCTGCACATGCGAAAACGTGTTGACTCGGTCAGGCATCGCTCCGTCACCATCTCCGCGACGAGTGACAACTTCAGGAAACGGCCAGCGGCCGGCGGCGGTCTGCCAGTACGGTAAGTAACTTTGGCCACGCCAGAAAACGACGTGACCTTCCGGCTGCCTGATATTCACAACGATATCGGCTTCGTCGCCCGTACGACAGAATCGCTCGAATGGCTTTTCCGACTGGACTCTCGTGTAGTAGGCATGGAAGCCATCCATGGGATTCGATGGCTGATCCGCACGTGTCACGTCAGCCAACCGCGTGTGAGCGACGATGACGACAAATAACCACGTGCACTGGGCGAGCTTTTTACCGGATTTCATGACGGTGACTCCTTGCATCAGCCGCTAGTGTGTCGGCGATTCGCCGATACAGGTCCCACAGCGTATTCCCAAACCATGATTCGGGAGGGTGAGGATCTTGCCGAGCCGGTTGTTGTCGCGTCTTGGGCTCAGCAGGAGCCTCGCCCTCCCGGCTTTCAAAGCGCCCCTAGTCTATCGGACTTGACGACATGATGAAAACAGGCACCCAACAGGGGCGTCGACCCTCGGACGGCGCACGCGATTTGCAGTATAATCGTGCGTTTCGACTCACCGGTGGTAGCGAAGTAGAGTTTGTCAAATGTTCAGCGCGCGAGCACACGTGGTATTGGCGTTCTTCACAATGACCGCGATCGGAATTGGCATCCCGTCGGCAGGTGTAGGTCGTGATTTCTTTGCTTACTACACGAAAGTCAATCATTCGCGCACGGACTACATGGGCAAGTACACGGATATCATTGTGGTCATCGGTGAGGGAAGACAGCTCGAGTTCACGCGTCAAACTGGTTTCCTGCCACAGTGGCGCACGACGCGAACAGTCGCCACAGTGGATGATTTCTTCCCCGGCCGGGGAAAGGACTACGGATTCGAATACAACTACGTCCGGCTGATCAAGAATACGCCCGAAGAGATTGTAGTGCACTGGCGATACGTGCCTGATGTCGAGGTGTTGGCGATGGCCAATCGCCAAATGGATCCACTTGCTATTCACGGGATCACGGGTGTCGTCCACGAGTTGTTCACAATCCACCCTGACGGGACCATTGAGCGTGAAATCCGCGAGGCCAAGGGAACCCGATATAGGGAGTGGGTACATCCCGAACGCGCGAACGCGGCAAACGATCAGGCTGTCGGATGATGGGATCCTGCACGGAACAGTTGCCTGGGCGAACAAGGGGCCATACGAACGCCCGGCTGTGCGAGGCAACCAAGAGAAGGAAGTGGATGGGCTGCCCGAGCCGTGCCAGGCCTGGCTCTTTGATGAAGGTCTGGATGAGTACGATGATTCCGGAGAGCACGAAGACCTGGTCTTGGACAGTATCGATCAGATTGAAGCCCCCATCGAAGGCTTGATGACTGTCTATAAGAAAGGCGTCTCGGGAACCGCGCTGGCATTCGACGGCTACTATACAGGCGTAACCATCGGCGACGATGCGCTCGATGTCTCAGACGAAGTGGCCTTGGAGGCCTGGGTGGCGTTGGATGTGTTTCCATACAACACTGTGCCGATTGCGCACCAGTCCACAGGTTTTGGCGAGCACGGTTACTACTTGGGCGTTGACGCTTACGGTCATCCCTTGTTTACGCTGAACGGAACGACCATTACGGGCAAGGTCGCGCTGCCCCTTCACGCCTGGGCACACGTGGCCGCCACGGCGAGTGAAGGAATAGCACGTCTTTACTTAAACGGCGAGCAAATCGACTCCGCGTCCTGTAGCCGACAAGTCAAGCCGCCCGACGTTCCACTGGTGATCGGCCGAAACACAGAAGCAAGTCGTTGCACAGACCCTGTCCGTGGCGACGCCCAGAATTTGCCTGCTCTCTTCGGCATTGAAGGGTTGCTCGATGAAGTTAGGATTTACGACGAGGTCCTTACGGATCGGCAGATCGAAGCGGCATTCGAAGCCCTGAAGCCTGCCGACTCGAAATCAGATCTGGCGCAAGCCGTGTTGCCCGGAGAACTCGGTGTGGCGGACGCCTTCGGAGCCTCCTACAAGACACTCCAATTTCATGAACTCTGGGACAAGAGGTGGCGTGTCACGGACTACGCCGACATCGTTGTGAAGTTCGACAATAACCCGTGTAGCGTGGTTTATTGGCGCGGCACAAACCTCGCGGCAAACTGGGTCACGGACAACAATCGTTGGATGGCGGACCAAAGCTCCGAGATCTTTACAAAACACGGGTGCTCGGAGCACATGGCGGACAAACAACTCCGTCATTGCCACGCTCGAATCATCGAGAATACTCCCGCCCGCGTCGTTGTGCACTGGCGGTACCCCTGCGTGGACGTCAGCTACCTGTGTACCGACCGGCGTCACTGGTCGGATGAGTACCACACGATCTACCCGGATGGCACCGGCATCCGCAAGGTCGTGTGGAACAAGGGATACGACCCGCCCGGCTTCCAAGATATTCAGTTCCTCACCAACCCTGGAGAAACCGCACTCGATGTGATGAATCTTCAAGCGGTAACGGTCGCCAACCTTGATGGCGAAGTTCATGAGCTGACGTGGCGAGCGCCGAACTACGTGCCGCGGAACAGGCTAAAGGGTTCCTGCCTCGCGCTGTTCAATTCCAAGTCCGAGTACCAAGTTTTTGCCATCTTCCAGTGTGAGGGAATACACCCCTGGGGCAGAGACGAGCAATCGCCTTACACCGATGATCCGTTCGCTGGGCCCTGGAACCATTGGCCGGTTCATCTTCTGCCATCCGACGGGCGGTTCGCCGTTGCTGCCGACCGCGTGACGCATTTCGCGTTGGGCGGGAGTGATGCCAACGAATTCGGCAGTATGGTGCTGTACGGTCTCACCCAGCAGTCCATCCTTTCGCTCGTGCCGCTGGCTAGAATGTGGCGGAACCCACCGGCCGTGATCAACGTCGACGGGGCGAACAGTCTGGGATTCGACAAAGAACAACGTGCCTTTGTACTGGCGGATTGCGCAAAGAAAGACATTTCGCTGACTCTCGATGCGTCCGTCGACTCGCCAGTCGTGAATCCCTGCGTCATCCTCAAAGACTGGGGCGGTGACGAACATGCTGAGCTCACGGTCAACGGACAGCGAATCACGCCCGGTAAGAAATTCCGCCAAGGAATCGTATACGATGCCGATGGAATTCCAACGAAGGTGATCTGGCTAGAGTTGAACACCGATAGCCGCTTGTCTCTGCGGATTTCACGAAGGTAGCCACCGCGCCACCTCTCGCTCGACCTCCAGAAAGCTCGGTCAAATCTCGGCCGGCAGGCTCATTTCCCGGCGTCGCAACGCGACAATGGCCAGGGACAGGAGGGTTCCCGTCATCCCTAGAAGCAGCGCAAGGTGCTGCCACGGTTGCATGTCGCCGAAGAACAAGGAATCGAAATTGGGTCCGTGGATGCCGGGATCGAGGAGCAGCCAGCGTGCGAACAGGCACCGCATATGGTACAGGATGCTAAACCGGTTGATGGCTGCTGGCAACCAAGCGACGACGGCCTCCATCAACGCCGTATACGCCACGGCCGCTACCATGGCCCGTGACGGGAACAGCACACCAAGCAACACAAACACGGCACCGTAGGCCATGGTAGAGATCAGTGCCAACAGCGCCAAAATGGGACCGGGAGTGATCACATCGTTGTAGGTCGCCAGAACGCCGAGGCAGAGCACCAGGCTGGTGATCGCACAGATCATGGTCCAGGCAACGGCTGACAAGTATTTGCCTATCAGAATCGCTCCATTGCTCACCGGCCGCATCGTCAGATAGGCCCAGGTCTTTTCCTCCAATTCCGTCTGGACTACGCCGGTTGCCCACAACAACAGAGCCAGCACGCACAGAACTTCGGGAATCAGAAAGAATAGGCCCAACTCACCACGGTCGTCTCGCTCCAGATGAGCTCCCTGAAACTGCACCAAGCAGATCATGAACACGGGAAACATGGTCAATGCAAGGGCGACCAGCGATCTGCGCCACGTAAGGCTGCGACGAAACTCAAACTCAAACACCGTCCACACGTTGGACAACCACATCACGCTCTCCCTCGGTGAATTCGCAACAACGAACTGAACAGCGCCTGCAGCGAGTCGTCAGAACAACGAAGCTCGTGGATCTGAGCATTCGCTTCCAGCATCCATTCGGGTAGCTGCTGGTAAAGGGCCACCGGGCTCCGCGTTCCGACGACCAGACTCTTCCTCTCGATCATTCAACCGCACCGATTCCACGACTTTCGTGCGAAGCATCGTTTGGGCAAGACGAATGGCATTGCTGCAGCGAATATAGATTTCATTGGGGACATCAGCTAGCAGCGAGTGAATCTCCTCGGCCGATCCTGCGGCCAACAGCCGACCGTTGCAGATCAAGAGGAAGGACTGCGTGATCGACTCCACGTCGTGCAGAATGTGGCTGGCAATGATCAACCCCTTCCCATCGCCGATCCACTGCAGAAGAAACTGCTTGATCAAGCGACGGCCAACCGGATCGAGGCCGCTGAACGGCTCGTCAAGGATCAATAAATCGGGACCGTGGGCAAAGGCTTGTGCCAACTTGGCTTTCTGGCGCATGCCACGCGAAAAGGTGCCCATCGGTCGCCCCATGACATCGCTGAGTCTGCACTTGGTCGAATGCCTGTTCTGCGCGGCGGCGCGATTCCCGGCGGCCGAAACCGTTCAGTTTGAGCAAGTAGGTCAGCCAATCCACCGCGACGACATTCGCGTACGACAGATCATGCTCAGGACAGACGCCGATTTGTCTTCGCATCTCGAGGTTATTCCAAGGGGACAGGCCCAAAGTTTGCACGTGGCCCAAGGTGGGCCGCAGTTGCCCCGTGATCAAGTTCAGCAGCGTGCTTTTTCCCGAGCCGTTGGGTCCTAACAGCCCGTAGGCACCGACCGGAAGCGATACCGTGACATCGTTAACTCCAATCACGGATTTATAGAGTTTCGTGACGTGCTGGAACTCGATCATGGTTCTGGCTCGACTTGACGCATCCGGCCGCTCGGCGGTCCGGTTTCAGATCCTCAACGGCGAAGAAACTCTGTGATAAACGACGGTAAGGGAGATGATCGTGATTCCGGCTAACAGCAACGCCGACGGGAATACGTTGGCGGTGCCGAGCTGTTGACCCATGGAGGCGTCTAGTCCAAAAACCGCCGTTTGCACCTTGCCCAGCGTGTGGTAGAGCGACAGCATACTCCAGTGATCATGGGGCAGATTGTCGACGGTCGTGTAGACCATCACGTACGCAATCAAGCCCAGGAACCAGACCGCAAACCAGGCAAATCCTGCGTGGCTAGGCCTTGCTGGTCATAGAGGAAAAGGCAAGTGCCAGAGCAACAGTCGGCAGAATCAAGACGACGGACGCGAGTAGGATCCGGAAGGGCAAGTCCCACGTGGAACCAATCACGGCCATTTCCGGTGGCGACAGGAGTATGGCGAGCACATACAACGTCAAAGCGGGCACTGCGGAGATCAGAAACAGGTAGCCTCCCAGAACGAGAAACTTCCCTGAAATGTATTCGATCCGGCTCAGCGGCCGCGAAAAATACAACAGAAACGCTTTGCTCTGCACGTCCTTGGCGATCTGACCGGGTGCGATCAGTCCGACCAGCATCACCATCACGAATCCCTGAGGGTATCGCAAGAATGTCAGCAGCAGCCAAGACCAGCCTTGGTGCCGTGCGCTGAGAGGATCACCGTTTGCCACACTCTCGAGTACCGATTGCGCCTGTGGAAACTGCGTCAGGAAGCCGGTCGCCAACTCGGCCCCCCGTCGATTTGCGATGCCCTTGCTCCAACAACATGAAGCCAATCGCGAAATAGAGAGCAGGCAGCCAGGCTACCAGCACCAGACGTCTGACCCAGGCGTTCCGCCAGGCGAGGGCGATTCCCGTTTCTGTGATCGCGAGAAACCGCGTCACGGGAGGCGTCCGTGATCCAGTCCACCCTCGATAGCCAAGGTCATGAATCGGCACGCTCTTCCTCCTTCACGGCATCCAGAAAAATCTCTTCCAGTGAATTCCTGGCAGGTGTCAGCTTCTGAATACCGACGCCTTCCTCTCGTGCCCACCGCCATACATTTTCCACGACGCTACCGTCCGGATCGTTGACCGTCAGCATGTTGTTCCCACACGGCTCCAACTCGACTCCTTGCTGCTGCATTCGCCTGGCCAATTTTTCCGCGTCGCCAAAAACACCCACCTGAAACGACGGCGACGCCGGCTGATTCAGTACACCCAGTCGATCCACCAACCGGACACGCCCACGGGCTAGAATCACAACCATGTCACAGATTGCCTGCACGTCAGGCAGGATATGGGTGGATAGCAGGACCGCTTTCCCCGTCTTCTGAGCGAGCAATTGCACGCGTCGCAACATCGATTCGCGCTCTTCGGGATCCAGCCCCGACGTCGGCTCGTCCAGGATCACCAGTTCAGGATCGTGAACGATCGCCTGGGCGAATTTGACCTTCTGCCGCATGCCTGTGGAGTACGTTTCGACAGCTCTGTACCGTTCTTCCACGACTCCGCAAAAATCCAGGATCTCATGGGCGCGACGCAGCGCTTCAATCGACGGAAGTCCCGAGAGCCGCGCGGCCAGCTGAACTGATTCCACACCCGTCAACCCCGCCAGATAACAGTCATCTTCGGGCATGTACCCCACCCTGGCCCGAAGCGCTCGATTGTCTTTGGGCAGGCTGCAACCCAGGACTTTGGCGGAGCCCTGCGTGATGCGGACAAGGCCCAGTAGAGCCTTGATCAACGTAGTCTTTCCCGCCCCGTTGGGCCCCAGCAGTCCCGTGACACCACCATCTAAGGTTAATGACACCTGATCCAGCGCGAAATCGCCCATAGTCCTTGGTAAGGCGGTCAAGGTGGATCAGATGGCCGGTGGGATGAACGTCCAAACTGGTGACTCCGTCTATGCGAATCAACTCGGACCCGTACTATTCGGCGAAGATAAGAGAATCTTGCTCCCGTTGCCGATATTCATGTCATGCGCGTGGCGGCCAAATGTGCGGAATCGAGTCGGGGCAATGCCCTCTTCGCGCTGGAAGGCCTCCCACAAGCCTTGAGCGTTACGGAAGCCGCTTTGTCGGGCGATGGCCGCACCGCCACCGGCAGGATCGCCAGCGGTCAGAGACAACGAACCCAAAGGAAGGGTCGAGGTGCAGGATGAGAAGAGCGAAACGCAGCGTTTCCGGAATATTGTGGTGACGCTTGGCGTCGAACCTTTCACGCACCTGTCCGCTGAGGCACAAGTCAGCAACGATGCTCTGGATTTGATTTTGACGCCGGATCAGGTGGGAATGTCGATCGGTACGTCCGAGTCCCGAGACGGCGCGCCGCTTCCCCATATCGAGCCAAAGGCCTAAAATCATGTCACCCGCTTTGACATTTGCCGTCTGTGCCTGGCTGCAACTTCACCCAACCGTGGAGAATCAATGGACAACTCAATGATAGACCCAGACAAGGAACTCCAAGGCATGATCTTGACCGACTTGCTCAACGATCCGCGACTCTCGTCTCAGTCGGTCAAGGTCAACGTCGAGCAAGGTATTGTGACGCTCACGGGTACCGTCCACTCCTATCGGCGAAAACTGGCGGCGCACGAAATGGCCGCGTGTTATGACGGCGTTCGCGATGTCGTAAACAATCTAATCGTCGAACCGGATCAGCCGACAACGGATGAGCAGGTTGCGGCCCGTGTTCGCAATGCCCTGGATGCGAGCGCGGATGTAACGAAGGAGGCAATCAGCGTTAAGGTCGTTGGAGGAACCGTCACCCTTGAGGGCAATTGTGGTAGCCAATGGGAACGCGTCGTAGCGGAGGACGTTACAAGGTCCGTTCGCGGTGTGAAGGACGTCAACAATCTACTACTGGTCAACTTGGTCGAAAAGATTGGCGATGAGGAGTTGAGCTACGCGATTCAAGCCGCACTCAGCCGGACTCGTGGCCTCCGGGAAGCTGGTGTCAACATCGCCATTGTAGATAGCGCTGCAGTTCTTTCAGGTGAAGTCGACACGTTGGAGCAGAAGGTCGCCGCGGAGCGGACGGTCTCACGTTTCGGACTATTGCATATTCGCAATGAGATCTTTGTCAAATCCCCGTAGTTGGAAGAAAGCCGTCTGGTGTGGGGCGGGGGGCAGTTCCCCCTGTCCGCAGCGAAAACGCGTCGGGTCAAAGATTCCGTTGAATCTCAAGCGGTGCACTGGCCCGACGAATCTTCGTCGCGCAACCCTTCGAGACTCGTTCAGCCTGCCAGCGGATGATATGATGCTTCTGAACACGACGTTGAGGAACAAACATGCGAAGTCCATTGTCTATCGGCTGGTCCCTTGTCGCAGTGTTCGCAATGTACAACGCCGCCAATTCAGATCAACCATGCGACACGACGTCCAACCAGATTACGGCAACGTTTTCGATCGTAGCCGTAGATCCGGAAAGCGGTGAGTGTGGTGCCGCCGTCGCCAGCAAGTACCCTGCTGTGGGCAAGGTCGTGCCCTACGTCCGCGCCGGAATCGGTGGATTCTGCACGCAACATTATCACGTGCCGAAATGGGGTGAACAGGCCCTCGATTTGCTAGAGGCAGGCAATCGCCCTGAAGCGGTACTCTCGGCACTATTGAAGAACGACACAGACCCCGAACTACGTCAACTGGCCATCATCGACATGAAAGGGCGAGCGGCGGTTCATAACCCAACGGCCGCCCCGAAACAGAGTCGCTATTGGGCGCAATGACAGGCCGATTCTACTCCTGCCAGGGGAATACGCTTCAGGGGCGAGAAGTGATCGCGGCAATGGCCGAGGGCTACGAAGACACCGAAGGAAGTCTAACCGATCGACTGATGGCAGCCTTGATTGCCGGCGATTGCGCTGGCGGAGACCACCGTGGTCGACTCGCGGCAGGTATTCGAGTCGCGAAACAAGGGATCACTGGCTATTGGTTTGAGCTGTATGTGGATGAGAGCGAAGATGCCGTAATTCAGCTGGCGAAAAAGTACACGCATCTGAAACACGAAGCGAAGGGCAAATGGAGCGGAGGCCAATTGCCTTTCAAACATCCATGCAAAGGTCGACCCGAGCCGAGAGAACCGGGCGACGAAGGTCGTGCATCGACTCCGATTCGTGTCGACGCGAATTGACACAGCGGAGGAAAACTTCGTGCTGAGCATTCCGCGAAGATCCCCGCCGAACATCTGGTATTTGCACGTGTTCCGCAGTCAGTGTCGGCACTCTCCGAACGAAAATGTTCATCCGGTTCAAGCCGAGCGGCCCGACGTAGGCCGTGTGTCCGAACAAAGGATCGGTATTTGGCGACCATGGCCGATGCCGGACCCAAGGAAACGACAAGTCGGCGACCGAGTACGATGCGTGGGCTTGTCGGAAGAATGGCAGGATCCGTAGTACACCGTGTTGCCCGAAAGCGTCGAGTTGTGGGAAGCCATCGTCCTTTCCGCGCAGGCAACTGGGTGGACCGCCCCACATCCGGGGTATGGGCTTTCCTGGATTAAGATGAAATAATTGTTGCGCACGCCGCGTAGCGAGTTGACATCAGTGCAAACTTCCCCGACGTGAGGCTGTGAGAAAGCCGATTGTTGACGGCGGCGCACCTAATGGCCCCGGACGACCGACGAGAGTCCGGTGATGCCCTGTTTCGCGTTGCCTCCTGAGGACCATTCGCCGCGCCGTTGTGAATAGAATCGCTTGGCCAATCGGCGGCGGTGCCGTCAGGCGAGAAACGCAGCGACAAGGAACTGCCATGTTCGGTAAGAAGAAATCCGATGTGCTCGTTGTGGGGGCTGGTCCAGTCGGGTTGGTCGCCGCCCTCACACTGGCGCGACGAGGTGTACGTGTCCGGATCATCGACGAGGCGTGGCGGCCCGCGGCCCACACCTACGGTCTAGCGCTGCATCCCGACGCATTGAAGCTCTTGAGAGAACTCGACGTGGTCGAGCCCATCCTGCAGAAAGCCTACCGGGTGAACTCGTTGGGCCTGTATGGCGACACCGAGCGCCGGATGCAACTGGATTTGGGCGATCTCGACGAGTCCTTTCCATTCCTCACGGTTTTCCCGCAGAGTCTGCTGGAAGAGCTGCTGACCGAGGCGCTGGCGAAACACCACGTCAAGGTGCAGTGGAACCACCAAATGGCGCACATGAAATCTGCCGACGACGATGTGCAGGTGACCATCGATAGACTCGAAAAGGATTCGGTCGGTTACGCGGTCAGCGATGTCGCATGGGTGATCGCCAAATCGGAGGAGTATCAGTTGCCATTCGTGATCGGTGCCGATGGGCACCGCTCGCTAGTACGCCGCCAGCTCAAGCTCGACTTTCCCGAAGTCGGCAAGGCCCAA
The DNA here is from genome assembly GCA_963776055.1 of uncultured Planctomycetaceae bacterium. GTDB lineage: Bacteria > Planctomycetota > Planctomycetia > Pirellulales > Pirellulaceae > CAVZLD01. Next base: position 239,514 of record CAVZLD010000006.1, read on the forward strand.
CACTTTGCAGTCTTCGAGTTCACTACCGACTTCGACTTCGAGCAAGAGATGCGAGTGGTTCTCAATCCGACCAACTCCAATGTCGTCTGGCCGCTGCCCGACAGTCGCTGCCGCTGGAGCTTCGAGCTGCCCGACTACAACCATCCCGAACAGGAGCGACAGAAGAACCGCCTCACTGTAGAACTCGGCCTCGCTCGCTACCCGATGCTTGAGGAGGACGACCTGCGGGCCCTGCTGGCCGAACGCGCGCCGTGGTTTACCGGCAAGATCGGTGACATCGAGTGGAGGTTGGTGGTGCGTTTCGAGCGACGCCTCGCTGAAGCCTTTGGCGCGAGCCGGGTTTGGCTGGCGGGCGACGCGGGCCACATGACGAGTCCAGTCGGGGTGCAGAGCATGAACATCGGGCTGCGCAAGGCGCACGATCTTGCTACGCTCGTGGCCGACGAGTTGGAGGGCAAGCCAGGCGCGCGTGTGCATCTACAGGAGTACGGTCAACAACGGCTGGCCGAGTGGCGGAGGATCTTCGGGATCGAGGGAGGTCTGGGCCCCAGCGAGATGACGCCGGAGTGGCTGCACCCCTACGCCGGCGAGCTGGTTCTGGCGTTGCCGGCTTCCGGGGCGGGGCTCGAGTCGCTCACGCGTCAACTCGGGTTACAGGGCTGAGCACGCCAAACGCGAATAACGTTCGGTTTCCGATTCAACGTTGACGCGCGGCAGCCTGTGCAAGCCTTCACGTGGAAAGACACTGATTTACTTCACCACGCTCCTCTTTCCTGCTCTCAATCGGTCTTCCGGAGATGGGGGTCGGTCAGGTGAAACTCGCCGCCGACATCCGGCGGGAGACCAAAGCGCAGGCGAGTCTCCTTTTCAAAAGCGACCCTAACGTCAAACTCGATCTCATGCTCCCGCCATTTCGCGGATAGGGGTATGGTGACTCCGTTGATAACACCGCGCCAGCCGTCGGCGACATCGAACCGCACGGTCAGCCCCGGGGTACCCTTGACGCGACACGAAAACCGGTAGCGGCCGGGGGCAATCTTGCCGTCGTTGAAAAACGTGTAGCTAAGATTGCTTCCTCGCCCGTAGTCGCCCACCACGCTGATCACACGTCGTCCGGCAAGACCCTCCACGGGGCCGTCCGCGCTGACTCGCTTTTCGATGGTGTCAGATCGCCTGATCAGCACCCAATAGCGCCGCGGATTGATCAGTTCCACCTTGGGATCGGGTGCCCAGCGGGGCACGGGAGTGACCTTCGGCGCCAGCGGCGCCTGAACGGCCAGAAGCTCCTCCGGGACTTGGTACGAGAGCGTGCGGTCGAAGGCGGGACTGTCGAACGCAACGCCTTGCAGGGCCGTGTCCTGCGGAGCGGCGCCGACGCCGATGAACCCGAACGGATGCCAACCCCCGGTTACATAGTTTTGAATCGCAAAGCGTGCGCTGGGCACCATGCCGCCTTCGCGGTCAAGGATTCCGATGGCGAGGATGTACTCCCCGGGGGAGAGTTCCTTCGGAAGCGTGGCACTCCCGAACGCGTCGTACTGCTTCGCCGGAATTCGATAGGCAAAGGCGTCGCTGTCCCAGTCCTCTCCGGGGAGCCATTGGCGAACATCGATCCCGTTGAGCGGGGCCGACCACACCGGGTGCCGCTTCTGCGGATCGAGAAGGGCTACGGCCACGGGCCAGTTCAGGTAGAACGGGGCGCTTCCGGTATTCCGGACCGTCATCCGGAGAGACAGGTCCTCGCCGCGCTGGCACGCCGAGGGATAACTGAGGGAGTCGATCACAAAACGATATCCGAAGGCCTTCTGCAGTTCGGCTGCGCCCTTGAGCACAGTCGGATTGGCCGACGTATAACTCGAAATCCAACCCAGATAGGTCGCATGATAACGGCGGATCTTGTCGATCATGTATCGGCGGTAGGCGGGCACCGTCATCGTTTCATCCGGGGTGCGCCCAAATGTCCCTTCCGGATCGGCATCCTTGCGCTCTTTCTGCCAATTGTACTCGACCTCGCCCTCGATCGGCGCGTGCTTCCAGATGTCCGGGTAGATGTGAGTCGCCTGCCAGGGAAGCTGATGCTTGTCTCCGTGTGGCGGTTCACGGTTGACGTTGGCAAAGGTGTCGTAGTAGATCCCGAATCCAGCTTCCATGAACTCCGCGTCGGTATGCCTTACGAGGATCGGCTTGTTCTTGAACGCCTTCTTGAAGGCATCGACTAACAGATGTCGTTGTGACCTGGTCGGGGCCGGACTATGGTGCTCACCCCAGTAGCCGATCAGTCCCATTTGAACGGCGAAGATCCGCGGATCGTTATCCCAGGCTTGCCCCAGTTTCGCGATGAGACGCTTCAGGCGTTCGTGGAACGCGGGGCTATCGTAGTCAAACTCAGCCATGTCAGCAGGCCAATGCTGCTTCGGGCGCCTCGCCGTGCCTAGTGTACCGTCCCAGTCCAGGTACACGCGTGGAATCAGTTTGACGTTCAGTTCGCCGAAACTCTTTTCCCCGCGGCGCGTGATTTCGTTTGTGCGAGCGATAATGCGTTCAACCGTGTCGTCGGCGCTGATCTCAATGGCGTTCCAACCGATGTATTGACGATCCAGGAGGCCGTATCCGTCACTATGATAGCTACGGAACCCTTTGAGCGGATTGTTGATAGCCCCCTCAAACTCCTCCGGCTTGACGGTGACCCAGTCGTCTCCTCCCAACGCACCGGTCACACTTGCCGATGCCAATCCCATACACAGCAGCACATGTCTCATTTTTATGATTCCGAAATTGGCTGGCTGAACCGCTGCCCATCCACGAAGTTGAGATCTCCCTGCCGATCGAAATTCTCCGGTGAGTTGGGCTCGTCAATTTTCGGAACGATAGCTTTCCGACGCGGCTTCATCCCTGCGTATCTCGTTCGAGTTGCTGACGAGGTTGGTCCACGTTGCTGTGGAGCCCACAGTAGCTTCGTGCCTTCTTTGTTTACCGACTCCCGCGTTGATTTCGATCACATCAATGAGGTCGCTTCGTATACCCCCGGAAGTTGGGCACATTCCTTTCGTGAGAATGGACCTATGATAACAGACAGGCTGGCATGGTCGGCACCGTAACTGGTCGTAGTCCGTGTTTCCGGGTTGTGCTCCAGTGCGTCTCGCACGGACATGTGGCGTTCGTGGGGACGTTTCTTTCAAGCAGAAAGGGCGACGAGACCCTACCGAAAAGTGCTACGCGCCGTGAGTGCGCGAAAAGGCTCGCCGCAAGCAGCGATCAGGAAGATGTCACGACCGCTCCTTGCACGCGACTTGGCATGAGATATCGGGATTGTCCGAGGAGTGGAAGAAGCGCGAGCCGGGCAGGATGACCCTCATCGGCTCGAGAGATGTTGCAGCGCACCGTGCCAGCGTCAGTCGCACTCTTCTCTGACCGTCGCTTTGCACAATCATGGTCAACGTCTGTGGGCTCGTGTCGCTGGCATCGTATTTGCGGAGCTTTGGTCGTGTCCCGCCCACCGCAAAAACGGCCCTGTCATCGGAGAAAACTCCACGCCCCTCGTCTTGAACAGTTGGAGCCTTTTCAATGCCATCTGAATCGTGAGATACTACAGACTTGTGTTGTCCGACACACATCGACTATCTGCGGGATGGGAGCAAACATGACAGACATGGAGAAGCAGCGAATCGACCCTCACCTTAGTGAGCGGCGCGAGCGAATCGCCACGGCAGTGCTTGCGCAACTCGTGGGAAGTGACAAGGAGTTTCGGCCTGAGCATTGTGAGACGGCCTTGAAGGCCGCCAATGCGCTGATCCACTCGCTCGATGCGGGAGGAATATAGGGCCCTCGCCGTGATCCGATTTGCTTAGGAAATCAACAGCGACAATTCACGGAATCTTGTTTAAGTCTACATGACTTCTTCTTGAGACTGGCCTCCCGTTTTGGTACAAAGACGGACGGGATCGAAGTGCTTCAGGGCATAAGCTGACATTGGGTCGCGAAGGACTCTCGCCAACTTGCGCTCGCATTTTGCTAGGTGTTTCTATCCGTGCACGAGCCCGCCGTGACGTCTTCGCTGGATTGGCCGAGGATTTTATCTTTTGGTGAGGTGTCCTATGATCGCATCGTCAGACTTCTGTGGAACGAAGAGAACGCGCCGGACTTTCCTGGTTGTCGCCGCTCTCAGTGTCGTGTTGTTGCCTCGGCCTGCATGTGCCGAACTTCTTCACAATGGTCTTGTGGCCTACTGGGCATTCGATGAAGGCGAAGGAGACACCGCCTTCGATACGTTTGGAGATGAAGCAGACAATGGTCTCTTGCGGGAGTCGCCTGATTGGATGGATGCCGACGAGGCGATCTTGGGCAACAGTGCCTTGTATTTTGAAGGCTTGCAGGACGTGCTGGTTACCGACAGCATGGACCTGGAAATGGCGACCAATTCCGTGACGCTATCCGCGTGGTTCAGCACGGACTTGCTACCTGGCGAGTTGACGGAGAGCTATGCGGGTATCTACGATTCTCAACAAGATGCCTACGTCCTGTACCTCGACCAAGGAAACAACGAACTGCGGTTTAAGGTGACGGATGAAAACGACACCGCCGAACGTCCCGGAGTTCCGGCTGACATGCTTACCACCGAAGAGTGGCATCACGTGATGGGCGTTTATGATGGCGCGAATGCGTCGGCGAAGATTTACTTCGATGGCGACCTCATCGATGTCCACACGAATGCCGGACTGATCGATCCGGTGCTCCCGGGGCAGATCGCAGGCATTGGTTCCAACGCGTTAGACGAAGTGTCGGGCCAGTACTATTTTTGGGGCGCGATCGATGACGTGGCCGTATGGAATCGACCACTTGGTCGGGGCGAGGCAGTCTATCTGTACAATGAGGGTGCGGGGAATGCGATTGGTGCGGCGAATCCCGACATTGCCTCGCTGCCCGATGTGATGCCCGTGGAACCATCGGTCGAACCGGTGATTCACTACGCGTTCGAGGGCAATCTGCAAAACGCAGGTTCTGGCGGCGCCGCCCTCGATGGCACGCTGTTGGATACGCCGGGTATCAATGAACCTCCCTACGGACCCGGGTCGGTCGGCCAAGGTCTGGACTTGCGCGAGAATCCAGACGCGACCAGTGGAGGCGATGCGGTTAGCGTGGACTACGTTTTAACCGATGAGGGTACGATCATCTTCGATTACGCGGTTGAAAAGTTCTACAACTACCAGTCATTGTGGACCAACTCGGTTGAACCGAACGATTGGGAGATGTGGATCTACGATACCGGAATTCTCCGCGGACGCGTGGACGCCGATGCACCGTTGTCCTTCGATCTGAACGCGGGTGGCGGCCTCGACAACACGTATCAGATTGCTTTCACCTGGCAGCGCGAGGGAGACTCGGTCGCGGTAGAACTGTATGTCGATGGCGAATTCCAAGGACAGGCCTCGGGGGGCTGGATTGATCCGGGCGAGACGTTCTTCATCGGAGGTGGCGACGGGGGTAACGATTACGGCGCCGGTATCTTCGACGAATTCAAGATCTATGACACGGCGCTGAACGCCGGTGAGCTGCTCTACCTGTTTGGCGAAAAAGGCATCGTCGGCGACTATGATGGCAATGGAATGCTGGATGCTGGTGACCTGGACCTGCAGGCAGCCGCCATCGCCAGCGGTCTCAATCCGCCAGAATTCGATCTCAATGCCGACGGAGTCGTGGATTACGCCGGCGATCGGGTCATGTGGCTGCACGATTTGAAAAAAGTCTACGCGGGCGACGCGGACCTGGACGGCTTCTTTGATAGTGCCGATTTCGTGGCTGTCTTTGTCGCAGGCAAGTACGAGACGGGGGAAGCAGCGGGTTGGGCCGAGGGGGACTGGGATGCTAACCTGCGGTTCGACTCCGCCGATTTCGTGGCGGCGTTTGTCGATGGTGGGTACGAAATGGGAAAGTTTCCCGAAGCGGTCCAGGCAGTCCCGGAACCGAGCAGTCTCGCCCTGCTGCTGATCTCATTGCTCGGGCTGCTCAGGTGGCGACGGCAAGGGTGATCGAGCGCTTGGCCAACCCATAGACGACGACAACATCAGCCACGTGCGGTGACAATCTTGTTTCACCGCACGTGGTTGATTTGCGAACGAAACCACTTCCCCTGTCGTCCTTCTTTTGTTCTGGTGTGTGGTCGCTGACTCTTACGGCTGGCTGGTTGTGGGGTGGGCAGCTCCGTCGGCCGTCCATTCCGGTCGCAGCATGTGACCATGGAGATGGTTCTCTTGAACAGCTTGTGCCAATCGTACATTCACCGATGTCTCGTCACGCTCGGTAAACGGATCCGCCCCCCATCTCGGCGAAAAACCAGGATCCGCCCTCCTCGCCTGGAACCGCTCGAATCACGCCGGTTGCTCGCTGGCCATCCGATCATCAACGAGTTCATGGCGGACAATGACAACACCTTGCTGGATGGCTACGGAAACGCTTCGGATTGGATTGAGATCCACAATGCGGGTGACGAAGCCATCGATTTGTCCGGATGGTATCTGACGGACGACCAGGAGCAATTGGCCAAATGGGAGTTCCCCAATCCATCCAGCGGGTCGCTGGGAGCGGGAGAATACCTTGTTGTGTTTGCCTCCGGACAGAACTCGAGTGCCCCCGATCCGGCGGGTTACCTACACACGAACTTTCGACTCAACGACGAAGCGGAATACCTCGCCCTGGTACGCCCGGATGGTACGTCGGTCGTGTCGGAATACGGCCCGGATGGAGCGAATTACCCGGCAGCAACGGGAGGACGTCTCCTACGGACTGGGGTATGCCGCGACGGCAGTCCCGTTGGTTGCTCAGGGAGCATCCGTGAATGTCATCATCCCCACGGAAGCGACAGACTTCGACTACGGAGACAGTTGGAAAGGGGGCGATGAAACTGGCTTTCAGCGTGCGGGGGGACTCGTCGGTTGGAGCACCGGCACCACGACAGGTGTTGGCTTCGATGGAAACTCGGAGTACGCCGAACTGATTGGCACGTCTCTTTCGGAAAGCATGTACAAGGTGGGCACTTCCGCCTACCTGCGGATCCCTTTTGACGTGGATGAGCCGAGCCGCATTACGAGCTTGACATTGAACATGCTCTATGACGACGCGTTCGTTGCGTACCTGAACGGTCACGAAGTTGCCCGGCAGAACGTAACAGGAAGTCCTACTTGGGATACCTCCGTTCCCACCATCAACCACACGGCTGATCAATGGGAAGCGTTCGAAGTTTCGGAACATGTCGCGGCGCTGATGCCGGGTCACAATGTTCTGGCAATTCACGGGATCAATCGCACTCGCCGCAGTTCCGGCTTCCTGGTTCTTCCGGAGTTGATTGCCGATGTCGTGAACGGGGTTGCCGACGTCGGTTACTTCCCCGCACCCAGCCCGGGGATGGCAAATGGTGTCTCGGTTCAGGGATTCGTCGATGGTCCTCATTTTTCCATCCAGCGAGGCCTGTATTCGGCCCCACTGGATACGGTGATCACATCCGCGACGCCTGGCGCGACGATTATCTACACCACCGATGGCAGCCAACCGACGTTGTCCAACGGGATCCAGGTACCGGCGATCGATGGGAACACTCCGCCCGTGGTTACGCTTCACGTGCCGAGCACCATGACGCTGCGGGCGACCGTCATCAAACCGCACTACGAGCCCACGCGCACAGATACGCATAGCTACTTGTTCCTGGACGACGTGGTTGATCAGCCTGCCTTCCCCGATGGGTATCCGACCAATTGGGCTGGCAATCGCGCGGATTATGAAGTCGATCGCGATGTGACCGGGGATCCGCGGTATCGGGATACATTCGTTAGTGATTTAGCCTCGATCCCGATCATCTCGCTGGTGACAGACGTTGGGCACCTGTTTGATCGCGACACGGGCATCTACGTCAATCCGTTGGAAGCAGGCGTGGAATGGGAACGGCCGGTGTCGATGGAAATCCTGAACTTCTCCGGTCAGGAGGCGTTTCAGGCGAATGCCGGATTTCGGATTTTTGGAGGCGTGAGCCGTAGACTCGATCGCACGCCCAAGAAATCATTCCGGCTGCAGTTCAAATCGATTTACGGACCCGCCAAACTCGAATTCCCGTTCTTTGAGGATTCCTCGGTCACGGAGTTCGACCGACTCATGCTACGCGGCGGCTATAACTACAAATGGACCCACGCCGATAGCACTCAACAGTATCGCGCTCAATACATGCGTGATCAGTTCTCACGCAATAGTCAGTTGGCGATGGGACAGCCATCGTCACACGGGCGTTACGTGCACTTGTATCTGAATGGCCTGTATTGGGGCATGTACAATGTCGTCGAGCGTCCCGATGAGTCGTTCGCTGAATCCTATTTTGGCGGAGACAAGGAAGACTATGATGTCATCCAGCATGGCGAACCACCAGAAGCCATCAACGGTGATCGGGTCGCGTGGGATGCCATGTTTGCGATTGCCAAAGACGGGCAGCGAAGCGCGGAGCAGAAGTATATCGATATTCAAGAGTACCTGGATATCGATAACTTGATCGACTACATGATCATGATCCACTACACGGGAAACGTCGACGCCCCCGTGTTGATCGGATCGACTACCGCTCCTCGCAATTTCTATGCGATCCGTCCTCGCACCGAGGGAGGACAATACCAGTTCTTCCTTTGGGATTCCGAACATTCCCTGTCGGAGATCAGCGTCGATCGAACCGAGTTGGGCGTCCGAAACGCCGACGACACTCCCGCGCGACTATACGGCGAACTGCGATCGTCGGCAGAATTCCGCTTGCGATTTGCGGATCGGATCCACCAGCATTTCTTCAACGATGGTGCCTTGACTGTAAATTCGAGTGTCGAACGATACAGGGCCATCGCCACGGAAATCGATCGTGCGATCGTGGGCGAGTCAGCGCGCTGGGGCGATGTCCGCCGCAGCACGCGCCCGTACACGCGCGACACAGAGTGGGTGCGGGAGCGGGATCGCCTGCTGGAGTACTTCTTCCCGCGTCGTCACGACGTCATCCTGCGTCAATGGCGAGCTGACCAATTGTACCCGCACGTTGAGGCTCCGTCGTTCAGTCAGCACGGTGGCACGTTTGAAGACCGTCTGGACGTGACAATCAGCGCGCCGGCTGGGGAGATCTACTACACGGTCGATGGTTCGGACCCGCGAGATGCCGCTACGGATCAGCCATCGATTACCGCAAAACACTGGGATGGACAGCCCGTGACACTGACCGAGTCGTCTCGGCTACGGGCGCACCTGATCGATCAGGGCGAATGGAGTGCCTTGACGGCAGCGACATTCGTGCAAGCCGTTCGCCCTCGTGTGCGGATTACCGAGTTGATGTATCATCCGGCCGATTCGGCCCACGGAGAGGCCACCGATCTCGAGTTCCTGGAAGTGGCCAACCTGGGCGAGCAACCGCTGGAGCTCGACGGTTTTCAACTGACCGGCGGTATCCAATTTGTCTTTCCTAACGCCAAGCTGGCCCCCGCGGAACACGTGGTCATCGTCAGCAATCAAACGGAATACCTGAATCATTACGGCTCGGACGCCCGAGTCATGGGCGAATACGGCGGGCAACTGAGCAACGGTGGTGAATCGATCCGTCTCATCACGCCGCTTGGCGAGACGGTGCTTGACTTCCAATATGACGACGAATGGTATCCCGTGACGGACGGAGATGGCTACTCTTTGGTTGTCGTCGATCCGTCGGCTGATCCGGCCGCGTGGAATCTGAAATCGAACTGGCGCCCCAGCGACTACCCAGCCGGATCCCCCGGCTTGGCAGATCCGATGGACGCCCGTGTTATCGATCAGGTGGCTGCCGAAATCGCAAATGGGCAAGCCAGAGCTGACTTCAACGGTGACGGCCAAGCCGACCAAGATGACTGGCGTTTCATGATCAAGGATCAACTGCATACCTATTTCGGGGATGCCAATCTCGACCGTCGTTTCGATTCGTCCGACGTGGTGAAAGTCTTTCAGGCAGGTAGGTACGAAAACGGGCTCGCCGGCAGCGCGGGTTGGGCCGAAGGCGACTGGAACGGAGATGGCCTGTTCAACTCGGCTGACCTCGTGCTTGCTTTCCAGGACGGTGGTTATCACGCCGCAGCATTGTGGAAAGATCCGTAAGAAGAACCGGTCGAGTGAAAATACCCAGTCGAGTTCGGCCGCCCGGTTTTCTGCCAACTTCTCTTCGACGACCATTTCTCCGTGTCGAAACACCCAACGAGTGAGCGATCACGGTCGATCGGTCAATTACAGCAAGCGACGATGTAGCACTTTGGGTATCCGACGCACGAATTGGAAATCGGTTGCGATGACCGCTTAGAATCCTCGCTGACGCTTGTTTGAAGTTGCGCGTTTCGACCCATCCTAACCCGACGCGTCAGCGAGGGAACACTTTTGACCCGTTAGGATGTGTCCTCCCTCGCTGACGCATCGGGTTAGGATGTCGTGGGCTTTCCGCACAAGGGAAGAGGGGGGATTCGGGAAATGCGCAACTTCCAAACTAACGCGTCGGCTCTGAAGTTGGGCATTTGGCGTGCATCGAAACCCGACGCGTCAGCAAGGGAATCGGTTGTGACGACCGCGAAAGACCTCTCGCTGACGCTTCGGGTTACGATGCGATGCGCAGTTTTGGCCACACAGGTCGTCCCCAAGGTCCCCGTGTGGAACTTCGAGGAGCGTCAGCGAGAGCTTCCGGGAGAATTGACTCGTCGACGACGCTTGGGAGTTGTAATTCTGCGATTTGACAAACAACCCGAAAGACACACTGTTCTGGCTTGTGGTCTTCAGTCGGGTCATCGCCATATTGTCGTCCCAATGCATTTTGCCGGCCCCTCGATCACTCGTGCAAGGCGACCCCTTTTGCAGGCCGTACCGCATTGCTGCCAACGGAACGGTTGAACGTGTGAAAGCAGGTTCCGGCGGGGCAATACAGAGCATGTCGGGGCACCGCACGATTTGCCCGGACCGTTCCCTCCGCAGAGGAGTTGTGTCCCCTGTTTGTCCCTGACTGGATCAAGAGGGCACTCGTCGATATGTTATATCGGAGATTCCGTCGTTGCTGGGCCGGAACGCCCCACCGGTTCCCAACCCGATCACATCACGTCAACCGCTCATGAGGAGTATACGAAAGATGCCCAAGACCCTTAATGTTGCGATGCTCGGCTGCGGCTTCATGGGCCGGGCCCACTCGAATGCCTAGTTGCAGGTGAACCACTTCTTCCCGCGCGAGCACCAGCCGGTGCTGAAGGCCTGCTACGGCCGCGAGGAGGACCGCGACAAGCTCGAAGGACTTTCAGGCCAAGTGGGGCTACGAGTCGATCGAGACCGATTGGCGAAAGCTGATCGAGCGCGACGACATCGACCTGGTCGACGTCTGCGTGCCCAACTTCATGCACCACGACTGCGTGATCGCCGCCGCCGAGGCCGGCAAGATGATCGTCTGCGAGAAGCCGCTGGCGATGAACGTCGCCGAGGCCGAGGAGATGGTCGCCGCCGTGGAGAAGGCCGGCGTGGCCAACATGGTCTCGTTCAACTACCGCCGCGTGCCGGCCATCGCGCTGTTCAAGCAGGTCATCGACGAAGGCCGCGTCGGCCGGCCGTTCCACTATCGGGCCACCTACAACCAGGACTACACCATCGGCGCCGACGTTCCCCAGGGCGGCATGGCCCTGTGGCGGCTCGACTCGCAAAGTGGCCGGCTCGCGGCGTGACCGGCGACCTGCTGGCCCACTCGATCGACACGGCCGAATGGCTCAACGGCCCGATCCAGCAAGGTCGTGCGCCCACGCCGAGACGTTCATCAAGGAACGCAAGCACGCCGACACGGGCAAGGTCGAAAAGGTCGACATCGACGACGCCTGCATGTTCCTGGCCGTCTTCGAGAACGGCTCGATCGGCACCTTCGAGAGCACCCGCTACGCCCGCGGACGAAAGAACTACAGCACGATGGAGATCAACGGCGAGAACGGCGCCCTGTTCTTCGACCTGGAAGACCCGCACATCCTGCAGTTCTTCCGCTACGCCGACCCCGAGTACGGGCAAGAAGATCGAAGACCACCTGACCGGCTGGCAGCGGATCCACGTGACCAACTTCGAGCACCCCTACATGAAGAACTGGTGGGTGCCCGGCTGCACGATCGGCTACGAGCACACGTTCATCAACAGCTTCGCCGACTTCCTGGCCAGCCTGGAGAAGGCGGCGAGCCGTTCCAGCCCGACATGAAAGCCGCCCTGCGGACCCAGAAGGTCTGCGACGCCGTGCTGCAAAGTGCCAAGGCAGGGCGCTGGGTCACGCTGTAAGAAACGCAAGAGAACCGGCCGGGACAGTCGCGGGGCTTGGCGACGCATGGCCCCCGTCTCCCGGCCTTCTCTTCGCCGCAGCGTGAAAAGAGCTCGATCGACGCTCCCTGTTGGATCGACCACAGAAAGGAGTCCGCGCCGAGCACCGGTAGCCACCCACTTGCCGGTCTCGGCTCAGCATGCATCACATCTGTGTAGCGGCCCGGCTCGCACATCCGCAAATTGCCTTGGTTCGCGTCGTCAAAGGAGTTGCGTTCCCCCTTCTCTGTGCTTTCTTTCTCTGCGGGAGTATCCACTTTGGCAACACAGAATTCTTCCGAGCGGCAGCAATACTCGCTGGCGGATTACTATCGTCAGCGAATTTCAGAATGCGATCGGGATCTGGCTGCTCTCGAAAGGCGTAGCATCACGATCTCTCGTTTGCGCGGCGTGACCTTTTTCACCGCTCTGATCGTACTCGGCTGGGCTTGGCTGGGTGAGGTCGACCAACGCTGGTTTTGGGCGGGGGTGGCTTTGAGTTTGGCCGGCTTCATCGGTTTGGTCGCGTACCATGAAAAGGTCATCGAAAGCGCGAGCCGGTTGTCCGTTCGTCGTCGATTTCACTTGCGTCAAGTTCTACCGCATGGAGCGAGACTGGCGTCGCGTTCCGGTCCCTTCCGTGTCGACGCCGGAGCGTGATGGGCCCGTGGTCAGAGACCTTGATCTGCTGGGGGATGCCTCGCTGTTTCAACTGATTTGTTGCGCTCACACGCCGCTAGGGATCGCCGAGTTGCGGGACTGGCTGCTGCACGCCGCGTCCGTGGACGAAATTCGTTTGCGCCAACAGGCGGCGCAGCAATTGGCGGGCATGCGGGACTTTCGAGAAGAACTCGACTTGCGTGGAAACCTCGTGGCGGCTAGCGCCTCCGGGCCGGCGTCCTTTCTGGAATGGGCCGAGAGCACGCCCTGGCTATCTGCGCGTCCTTGGTTGAAGTGGACGACCAGAATTCTGCTGCTCGTGATTGTCACCAATTTGACTTTGGGCCTCACGGGTGTCGTCTCGGCGATCTCCGCCTACGTGGTGTTCGTGGGGCTGATACTCGTCAGCATACTCGTCAACGTGCTATTCACGAGCCAAGTCCATGAGATTTTCGACTTGGTCGATTCCAAACGCAATGAAGTGGTGCATTACCATCGGCTTTTTGAACTCGTCGACACGTTGCCAGAAGAATCCACGTGGTGTGCTCGGCTCAAACGCGAGATGGGCTCGGTGCCGGGGGAATCGTTGCGTCACATGAAGGCCTTAGGTCGTATCATGAAGCTGGCCATGTTGCGACGCGCGGGTCTGTTTGGTGTGCTACACATGGTATTTCAGATCGTCTTCTTGCTGGACTTTCACATCTTAACGCTGCTCGAGTTTTGGCAGCGGCGAAATGGTTGTCACGTGCGCCGGTGGTTTCGAGCCGTTGGGCAGTTGGAGTGCATGGCATCGCTGGCTGCGTTGGCCCACGATCATCCCGACTGGGCATGGCCTGTGCCGTCCGGCGATGACGAAGTCACCCTCGAAGCACGCCAACTGGGACATCCGTTGCTGCCAGACGAGGCGTGCGTGAGAAATGACGTGCAAATCGGGCCACCTGGCACGTTTCTGTTGGTGACCGGTTCCAATATGTCGGGCAAGAGCACATTGCTGCGGGCCGTGGGCGTCAATGTCATGCTCGCGCAAGCGGGTGGACCGGTCTGCGCTCGACAATTGTCCCTGCCGCCTGTGGTTGTGGCGTCCAGCATGCGGATCCAAGACTCATTGGAAGAGGGCGTGTCGTTTTTCATGGCCGAATTGAAACGGCTGAAGGAAATTGTCGATCAGTCGCTGCGATATCGGCCACCCTCCCGAACCAAGTTGTTGTTTCTACTGGATGAGATCCTGCAGGGAACGAATTCAGCCGAACGACATATCGCGGTCTCACGCGTCATCGGACGCCTGCTCAGCAACGGTGCGATGGGAGCCGTATCAACTCACGATCTGGAGTTGGGCGCAGTCCAGAGCTTTCGCCGCTGTGTCAGACTGCCCATTTTCGCGAGACCATCCATGGCCAGGGTGCAGAGCGAAGAATGACCTTCGATTACAAGATGCGATCCGGGCTCGCGACGACAACGAACGCTCTGAAGCTGCTGCAGCTTGTCGGGTTAGTGGATGACGACTGCTAGCGCGTGTCGCACGGAGAGGTAGCGTTCGTGGCGACGTTTCTTCCGAGTAGACGAGGGTGATGAGACGCTGCAGGGAGGTGTGATACGCTGTATTCGGGGGCCTCCAGGCAGCCGACAATCGACAACCGTGTCTGTCGCAACGCTTTGTGAAATGCGGCCTTTCGGGCCCACCTGCGGCACGCCAGCAGCTCTCAGCCAATCCGTTTTGTCGGAAATGCGTGCGGGGCAACTACCGCGTTCCGCAAGATGTCACTCACGCCGCACGCAGATCGCCATGATGCAAGCCGGCTACCTGCGCCAGGGGAAATGACCCGTTCGACGGCGGGATGCTCAAACTTGCGCGGCGCTAATCGCGTCGCCTGCGCAAACCAACCAAGCTTGCCACGCCCAACACGGCCAGCACCGCACAACTGGGTTCGGGCACCGCGGCCACCGCGTTGTTGCCGGGAAATGCTCCTTGCTCGTAGTAGCCATCGATAAAGGCGGCCACAAAGTCATTGCTGTCGAACACCAGGTCGCCGTTCCAATCCCCTTCTTCCCATTTCGCCGCCGATTCCGTCTCGTACAGGCCGGCGATGAAGACCTGCACAAAGTCGTTGCTGGTGAATGAGCCATTCAGGTCGGCATCGCCCACTGGCGCCTTCTTCAGGTCATGCAGCCACATGACCCGGTCGCCGTCGTGATCCACGACACCGTCTCCGTTCAGGTCATACGTCAAAATCTGCATCGCGATTCCCTCCGACGCCTGCAGATCCAGATCCGCCGCCGTCAACTGACCGTCGCCATCGTAGTCTCCCGGCACGGAAGACCCAGGTTCGGGTGTCAGGGGCGCCTGGAAATCGACAAATGCGAAATAGAAATCCGTGTCCTCGAGTGCCAGCACGTCGCCAAATACATTTTCACTCTGCGCTGGATTGTTCCTTTCAATCAGTTCCCGTGACTGAATGATGAAGTCCCCAGTGGCTGGCTCGAACTCGTAAGACAGAAACGCCCGGTCGGCGAGCACCGGATCATCGCCGATCGATCCGGCAACAGAAAGAATCAACATGCCGTCGTCCTCGGACAGCTTCGATTGGCCGTCTGTCGTGAGTACGGACAAGGCGTACTCGCCCGCCGACCTGCGTGCCAGGGAGAATCTGGAGTCCCCGGCACTGTTGACGAGCGATCCATCCACTCCACTCACCTGACCACCGATGAGTCCGCCGGCCGAATACGGCACGTACAGGAATTGAAATTCTGATTCGGGCATGTCCGCCACGGTCTGTCCGCTCAGATCGGCGTTGTTATCTTCGCGAACTGCGACAATCCAGCCCCCATCGTTCGGCGTGCCAGCGGCGATGTTCGTACTGTTGTCGCCGTTGGTCGGCGCAACAAACAGCATTCCGTCGTTCGCTGAGTCGATGTCTGGCAAATCGACCCGTGCGAAAGCTCCGGCGAACACGTCTTCACCATCCACTGCATACCATTGAACCGTTTCTGCATCCAACTCCGGATTTCCGTGGCTGAACGTTGCGTCACCTTCGTCCGCGGGAGCCGCGACCCACGCGCCCAGCCAGCCTTGTTCGTAAGGGAAGAAGGCCGTCGCGACATCAAAGCTCGCTTCTCCGGCGCCCCCGTCATTCCCCGCGACGCCCATCTGCAGATCGGCGGACGCCGATCCTCCGTTGCTGAATAGGCCGTCGTCCATGCGGAAGCCCCATCCCTGACCAAAATCCGCATTGAAATACGCCACACCATGCTTGATTCCCAACTGCGAACCGCCAACCGAATCCTGCTGATTGACACCGTTGTGACGCACGGTTGCGAGTAGCGCACCACTGTCTCGACTTACACGCCATGCCAAGGTTGTGTCGGCAAAGGCTTGCCCGTCTGCCAACGGTTTGTAGTCGTTGACGAATGTATTCGGCGGGTAATAACTGGCATCATCTGGATTGAACGGGCCAATCAGTAAGGCGACATCTCCTTCATTATGTCGCGATTCCGTCCAACGGACCGGCCCCGCCGCAGGAAACGTCACTCGTAGATTGTTCGAGTTATTTCCATCCAGGACACTGCCCGGAGAAGGCGAGATGTTGACGTTCGCCGCCGTTACCGACTCGGGATACGTCCCAGGCAGCGATCCTTCCGGCGCCATCAGGTCCGGGTCGAACGGTTCCGGAGGTTCGGCGTTCCCGGAGTTTGCAACCGACAACATCCAGAAGGTGGCCAGTAAAAAACAAGTTGCCCCATGTGTCTTCATCGCTTTGAGCTCCTGGGTGGCGCATTCGGAGGTCGATGTTCGATCTTGCCTCGCTTTCCGTCTGGCGACGAGTTTACCACATAACCGTGAAAAGAGCTGCGTCCCCTTTTCCACGACTTTTCCACAAAAAAAGGCCGAGCCGAAGACAGATGCTCCGGCTCGGCCCTGATCATGCCTTCGTCACTCTAGCGTTTTCGCCGCGCGAGGCCAATGACACCCAGCAGTGCCATCGCCAACAGCGAGAAACTTGACGGTTCAGGTACGAGGCCCAATCCGGCGGCACCTGCAATGCGTCCGCTGTACAACACACTGTCGTCCATCGTGATGGTCACATCGGCATCATCGCCGACGTCCATTACCGACAGGTTGACGGTATGCCAAGCGTTGTCGACGAAATCGATCCCGCCCAAATCCGCGGCGGGAATGGTCGCCACTGCTGCGCCGTCGAAACGAACCCGCAGTTCCTGGTCCTGGTAGGTCTTCAAGGCGAATCCCAACGAACCGGCCAAGAGTGGATCCTCCGCAACCACCCAGCCGCTGCCGTCCGTCGCATTGTCCACGACGCCGGTGTCGCCGAACAGCTCGGTGGAAGCGAGGACGAAGGACAAACCGTCAGCGGGAACTCCGCTCGTGTTGGTCAGCCGGAAATCGAACGAGGCATCGACCTTTCCCTCTTCGTAATCGACGGCGATATTGTCCAGATCGGCCGCATGGTTCGCTCCACCCGTACGGACGCCGAAACCGGGCCGTGAACCAGGCCGCTTACCGTCTACCTCAGCAACTGCATCAAACGTCAGAAAGTTGCTCTGGCTGTTGATTTCGCTGGCGAGCCGCCAATAGCCATCCAACACACCGACGGCGGAGGAATAGTCATCACGAAATGGAATCTGGCCTAACCCGGCTGGGCTGCCCGTAACGGAAGTTGCAAAGACGGACGTCGGCTGCAACACGGGAGTCGGGTGATCTCCGGCCCCCGCGGTCACGGCGAGCTGAACATCGATTGGCTGACCACTCTCCAAAAACGCCTCGCGATTGGGGCTGGCGCTCGTAATGTCGACACTCTGGATCAGCGCACCGGTCGAGTGGATCGACACGGAATTTCCGCCTTCCACGGGACATGGATCGCAATTGTCCCAGATGTCAAACCCCACACCCAATCCCGCGGCCGACGGTTCCTCGCCACTCGAATAGAAGGCACCTGAGTCGCCATGAGTTGCCGTATCGACGTACGAGAATCCGAATCCGTCCGCGTTGTCATTCGCGGCTGCTCCTTCGCTGAAGCGAACGGTAAAATTGAATTCGGCGCTATCCCAGGCGTCTGTGTATACGGTGTCCCAGGCGGCGGCGTTGGTCGTGCTGGCGTGGGCCTTGTATCCCACTCGCAAGAAACCATCGCCCGAGAGCGCCGGTGCCGTGGTGTTCGTGAACACCTGCGGCCCTGGTGCGGCACCCACCGGCTCGATCGGATAGTCGACCGTCGTCGAGGCCCCACCGTTCATGTAGGTAAAGGAGATATCTGCCACATCCTGGTCTGCCGTCGCTCCACCAGTACGGGCATCAAACTTCGGACGACCGACGTAGCTGAACAGGCCGGGCACCTCGAGGTCGGTGAACGGCGTAACCACCGTCCCCTCGTGATCAGTTAACACCATTGATACGGTGGCGGGGAGGATGGTGTCTTCGAAAAACTCCGCGGTAAAACCCTCGGAAATCTGCGCCTGCGTCAACGACGGCAGAGCTAAGATTCCTAGAGCTACCAACACAACGACTCGTCGTCCCATAGTTGCACACTCCTGCGTTTCAGAGACAAGTTTCAATGAGGCAGACTCAAAGCGAATGAAGAAAAAAACACACAAAAAAAAAGAGCACAATCTCGTCGCTTCCTTGTTGGGTATCGAAGCCGAAAGACTGTGCTCTCCATCACAACACATTTTGGCTGTCACGCACTTGCGACGGACTGCCGGTTATGGACTCAATTCGTTAGACTCACCGCGATTTCCGGAAGAATCGAACATTACCTGAGGTCCTATCCTAGAAGACTTCGTTGAAAGTACAATCGAGTCGTTGCGTAAAGTTCGTTTTTTTCTTGCATAATGTGCTCTGTTGCTAAGGTTCCTTAACCGATCGACGCGTCCCGATGATCAGATTCCTGGACAGCCGGTGCACTGTACCCACCGACACGGAAAGCTCGTGCGGTGATCGAAGCCGCTTTGTGGTTGCGTCGATCGGATTGAGCTTGGCCGTCTTGATCGGCTGCGAGCGTGCGCCGGATACGCGGGCTGCACCAGCGCGTACCGAAACGGAGAAGGCGGAAGGATCTCCATTCCAGGGCAATTCGATCCTGGCCGATATCACTTCCGAATCGGGGCTTCAGTTCCGACACCGGGTTGGTGGTCGCGACCCGTTCTTCATGCCGCTGAGTATCGGGTCCGGTGTCGCGCTGCTTGACTACGACGATGACGACCGGCTCGACATCTACTTGATTCATGACGCCGGTCCAGGCTCGGGTGCCAAGAATCAACTGTTTCATCAGAATTCCCGTGGGTCGTTTGACAACGTGAGCGACGGCTCCGGTCTCGACGTCGATGGCTACGGCATGGGAGTTGCGGTCGGAGATGTGAACAATGACGGAAAGGTGGATCTGGTCGTGACCGACTACGCACGAGTTCGACTGTACGTGAACGACAGCAAGGGAACGCAGCCAAAGTTTATCGATGCAACGCAGGCATCCGGTCTTGAGAATCCGTCCTGGGCTACGTCGGCAAGTTTCGTCGACTACGATCGCGATGGGTGGCTCGATCTGATCGTCGTCAATTACGTCGACTACGATCCGACGCGGCGATGTAGCGATGCGGGCGGTCGATTGGATTTCTGCGGTCCGCGGGCGTTCGGCCCTCTGGTGGCGCGTCTGTTTCGTAACCGGAGTGCCGATGTAGCCAATGACGAGAACGAATTGGAGGGCCGAGGTCCGTTTCGAGGATGTTACGCTGACCTCCGGACTCGCCAACCAACCGAGCACCGGACTGGGGGTCTACTGTGGGGATTTCAATGCGGACCGTTGGCCGGACTTTCTTGTGGCGAACGATGCTCGGCCGAACCATCTCTGGATCAACCAGCAGGATGGGACTTTCATTGACGAGGCCCCCCAGCGTGGCCTTGCCTACAACGGAATGGGAGAAGCAGAATCGGATATGGGGATTGCGGTTGGGGATATCGAGGGAGACGGAGACTTCGACGTGTTCATCGCCCACCGGAACTTTGAAACCCACACTTTGTGGCGGCAGGAACTCCCGGGAGTCTTCTTTGACTGTACTGCCTCGGCGGGAATCTTGGGGATCGGCTGGCGCGGTACCGCCTTTGGAACCACCTTCTCCGACCTGGACAACGACGGAGACCTGGACCTGTTGCTGGCCAACGGTGATATTCTGCAGACGTCGGGTCCCTTGCCTCCCGTATCCCCCGAACTCGACAGTTTCTGGCATCCGTATGCGCAGCGAGACCAGATTCTGCTAAATCGCGGAAACGGCATCTTCCGGGACGCGAGTTACGAAAACGCAGACTTCAGTGGAGTTGCTGCGATATCCCGAGGACTCGCGTGCGGCGACTTGGATAACGATGGCCGTTTGGATGTCGTGGTGAACTGCACAGCGGACTCCGCACGAGTGTTTCGTAATATTGCGGAAAGCGAAGGGAACTGGCTGATCGTCCGAGCTCTTGACCCGGAGTTGCATCGTGACGCCTACGGAGCAGAGATTCGAGTGACAGTCGGATCGCGAACCTGGCTGCGGGCGATCAATCCTGGATTCAGTTTCTTGTCATCGAATGACCCGCGGGCTCACTTCGGTCTGGGGCCCGCACCCCGATTTGATTCGCTCCACGTGATCTGGCCCGATGGATCGGAAGAGCGTTTTCCCGGTGGCGAAACGAATCGCCTGCTGGTTCTTCGCCGCGGTGAAGGTGCGGCGGTGCAGCAGGAATTGTCGAACGATGCGAAAGACAACCGAAATGATTGAGCATGACTTTTCACGGCCAGCCGAGAAAGGCGTCATTCCCGATCTCGGCGGCCCGCTGCGGAAAATGAGTCTTCCTGATCCGTGCTTCGTCGACAGCGACCACAACCAGCCCGAGCGGATTGGCACTCGGTCATTTCGCCTACGTCCATTTTTCAGAAGTGTCGCAGCTATCATTGTTTTGCTACTGATCGGCTTCGGGTGTCAGCAGCGGTCGGAGGACAATCGGGATGCGACGGCCGTGTCGGAGGAAAAGGAAACACCCGCAGCGAATCTGCTGAAAAGAGTTGCCGCTCTCGACCTGCAACAGGTGGATCCAGCGGTGGCACGTGCCATCCGAGAGGCAAGTGACCGCGTCCAGTCCGAAGCCGCTTTCGCTGAGGCTTGGGGGAACTTAGGGATGACACTCTTGGCCCATGACCTCTCTTCCCCCGCAGCAGACTGTTTCGGTGTGGCTTCGGAGCTTGATCCCACCGAGCCGCGGTGGCCCTATTTTCGTTCGAACGCCGTTCGGCCCCGCGACCCGCAGCAGGCGATTGCTCTGCTGCAAACTGCACTCCCGTTGTTTGGCGATGCATCCGTCGTGCCGCGTCTTCGATTCGCCGATCTGTTGCTGCAAGCAGGGCGCATCGAGGAAGCGGAAACCGAGCTAAACGCCGTCTTGCGCCGAGATCGAGAAAACGGCCGGGCATATTATCATCTGGGACAGCTCAGCTTCATGAAGCAGGATTACAAAGCATGCCTTGAAAACCTGCAATTGGCCCAACAGCATGGCGTGCAACGACGGCAAGGGATGGTCTTGACTTCGGAGGTCTACCGACGTCAAGGAGAACTTGAGCGCGCAGATCAGTATCGGGCGCAGGCCATGACTCTGGCCGATTTAGGGTGGCCTGATCCCTACTATCAACAAGTATTGGATCTGCGCGTCGGCTTGAAGACGCAGTTGGTTCGGGCAGACCTGCTCTTCGGCAACGGAAAAGTGCTGGAATCCGTCCAGTTGCTGCAGCAAACGTCGCAGGAGTATCCGGAATCGGAATGGGCGAGAATCTATCTCGCTCGTGGTTTGATCCGCTTGCGTCGCTTGAGCGAAGCGGAATCGGCGCTGAATGAAGCACTCCGGCTGGCACCGGAGTGCGCTGAGGTCTATTTTCGAATGGCTGTCGTGCTGGGGCTGCGCGGTGATCTGCCGTCGGCTGTCGACTGGTACCGACAGGCCATTGATCGGAAACCGAATATGGCAATGGCCCACAACAATCTGGGACACTGTCTGCTGCGACTCAACGACCCAACCGGAGCCGAAGCCGCCTTTCATCGATCGATTGAAGTACAACCCGATTTTTTCGAAGGTCACGCTGCACTGGGCACGTTGTATCAGCAGCAAGGCAAGAACGACGCCGCGAAATCGGAATTCGCCGCGGCGCTGAGACTACGGCCGGGGCATTCTCACATTCTTGGGCGACTGCAACAGCTGGAAAATGCGACCGATCCAACATCGGACCACATTTCGCCGTGAATCAGCACGAAGGAGTCAGAAGTATGCTTGTGGTGCATGTGCATGTACACGTAAAACCGGAAAGTATCGAGGCCTTTCGCGTGGCAACGCGGGCCAATGCGGCCGCGAGTGTCAAGGAACCAGGGGTTGTCCGTTTCGATGTCTGCCAGCAGATCGATGACCCCACTCGCTTTGTGCTAATGGAAATCTACCGCACGACCGAAGATCCCGCTCGCCACAAGGAAACGCAACATTACCAAACCTGGCGTGATACGGTCGCCGACATGATGGCGGCGCCGCGAACAAGCGTCCAATATGGGAGTGTGTTTCCTGACCAAAGCGGCTGGGAGTATCCCAATGCGGTTTGAATTCGCCACGGCTACGCGAATCATCTTTGGGCCAGGTACACTCCGTGAGGTTCCCTCCGCGATTCGAGGACTGCTCGGCCATGCGAGCGACAACCGCCTGTTCGTCGTGACCGGCAAAGATCCGACGTGCGCTCACGCGCTGCTGCAGGACCTGGAAGGCCACGAGTTTCGCTGTACGGTCTATCCTGTGTCGGGAGAGCCTACGGTCGAAGCCGTGCGTGATGGTACACGAATCGCGTCCGATCACCGCTGTGACCTGGTGGTGGCCATGGGCGGAGGAAGTGCGATTGACGCCGGCAAAGCCATTGCGGCGCTGCTGACCAATCGAGAGGATCCGCTGGAGTATCTCGAGGTGATTGGCGCTGGGCGGCCACTGACTCACCTTCCGAAGCCGTTTGTCGCTCTGCCCACGACCGCCGGAACCGGCGCGGAGGTGACTCGCAACGCCGTACTCGCGTCGCAGGAGCACCGAGTGAAGGTCAGCCTGCGGAGCCCGGCCATGCTGCCCGCGTTGGCAGTCGTCGACCCGGAAGGGACGTGTGATTTACCACGCTCGATGACGGCCGCGACCGGCCTGGACGCTCTGACGCAGTTGATCGAAGCGTTTGTCTGCTTGCGTGCAAACCCGATGACGGATGCGTTTTGTCGAGATGGGCTCGCCCGAGTCGGTCGCTCGCTGCGCCAGGCGTGTGATCAACCGCGTGATCTGGAAGCCAGAGGAAACATGTCTTTGGGTGCGCTGATGGGCGGTCTGGCGTTGGCCAATGCCGGGTTGGGTGCCGTTCACGGCTTGGCAGGCCCCCTGGGTGGCATGTTTTCGGCACCTCATGGCGCAATCTGCGCCGTCCTGCTACCCGATGTGATGGCCGCGAATCTTCAGGCCTTGCGGAGTCGCCAGCCCGAAAGTGACGCGCTGAACCGCTACGAGGAGACAGCGCAGATACTGTTGCGCCATCCCGATGTCGCCGCAGAAGATGGCGTGGAATGGGTTCGGCAACTGGTCGCCGATTTGTCGATTCCGCCTCTCAGCACGTACGGCGTCACCAACAACGACCTGGAACCGGTCATTCGGAAGGCCGCTGTCGCCAGCAGCATGAAACCGAATCCGATTCAACTGTCCGATCGCGAATTGGAATCCATTCTGACGAATGCGCTCTCGTGAATGCAGACGCTATTTACCGAGTTGAGGTGCCTTGCGCTTCGTCATGAAGTTTCGTCTCATCGATCGCCTCCTCGCGTGTGCTCTCCGATTCTTTTGCCGACGGGAACCCGTAGACGGGGCGGGGGACCCTGTTCACAGTGCGAGGGGACTCACCACTCCTTCGCGCATCGTCGATCTACTCCGTGCGACCCCGCCGATCTACTCGCCGCTCCATTCCTAGGCCAATACTCCTAGGCCGATGCAGGAGCGCGAATCGACGCGTGTTTGAGAATCACGCCATCTGGCCTGGAGTCGCTCTGCGTTCGTTGGGAGTGCAATTAAGTGCGGCGAGTGCTGGAATCCTGCGGGTTTTGGCGGTGGTTGCGGATTCGGAACACGCGGCATTGCACAAATTCCGTGCCAAAAAGCGTGGCAAAGTGGTCTGTTTGAGCGGTTGCCGCGAATCGGTCACGACCTAGAATTCAGACTGCTCATCTCGTCGATCGCATTTTGGACAGCTGGTGGTCGACCTGCTCGTCTCTCTCGTCTTTCTCGTCCAAGATACCCCGATGATCGGCGGCTTTTTTCTGTTGATACATTTGCATGATCGGAGGACTTCTCATGGCCACGATCCTAATTGTGGATGACTCGGCCGTCGAGCGGAGCTTGGCGGGGGGATTGCTGCGAGGCTTGCCCGATTTTGTCATGGAGTATGCCGAGAACGGTGAGGAGGCGTTGAAGCTCATTCGACGCGCGCCTCCGACTCTCGTCCTCACCGATCTCGTAATGCCGCGAATGGACGGCTTGCAGTTGTTGCGAGCGGTTCGTCAGTGCTTTCCGCAGATCCCTGTGATCCTGATGACGGCGCACGGAAACGAGGAGATTGCCGCGGAGGCTCTGCGACAGGGCGCAGTGAGTTACGTTCCAAAATCTCGCCGGAGTGCCACACTGAGGCAAGCAATCCGACAGGTGCTGGAGCGGGTTGATGCCGTCCAGACACGTCAACGACTCGACCAGTGTCTCCATCACATCGAGTCCACGTACATTCTGGACAGCGACGCCTCGCTGCTGAAACCGCTACTGGACAAGGTCGAGAGCACGCTCGCCAGCATCGGGCTGAGTGATGAAAACCAACAGGTGCGAGTTGGCATCGCACTGGAAGAGGCACTTCGCAACGCCCTTTATCACGGCAACTTGGGAATCGAGGGATCGACGCACGACGATTCACTGCCATTCGAAGACCGTGAACAGGTTGCTCAATATCGGCGGCGTGAATCACCCTACTGCTACCGCAAAATTACGTTCAAGATGATGGTCACACGAGAGCGGGCGCAGTTCGTCATTCGCGATGAGGGCCGCGGTTGTCGAGCGTTCGTGTGGCAACCCAATCGCAATCCACGGGATGTGTTCGAAAAAGGACAGCACCGCGGGACGGCTTTAATGCGGTACCTGATGGACGAAGTTCAATACAATGACACGGGCAATGAAGTGAAACTCTCCGTGCAGTGCGCTGCGACGAATTAAAACGTGTCCACCCGGCCCGTACTCCCAAAGTCTTTTCTTGCAGCCTTCCCGGAAGGGGCCGAATTTCCTATCGCGGATCGGCCGCTTCCCGCGGGCTGAAGACGCCGCGCTTCAAGTCCCACATGATGTTCGTGAATCTCCTACCGCTGATGGGACGCTCGGCAATCAGTGTTCCGTCGTAGATAACGCTGAACACGCCATAGGGCGTCGGAAGCTCCCTCGATTCTCTGGCGCTCCTGACGCGAACCACTTTCGTCTTCAGCCCCAGGGCTTCGGAAGCCTCCGCAATATCCTTCACACACTTTGGCACCATAGGGCACTGATCGGCAGCGAGAATCGTGAGGCCCTTCTTGTACCGCTTCAATACTCGCTCTCTTTCAACGACGAAACGAGGATCAGGAGCTGCTTTCTTGAACTTCTTGACGAGCAGCTCGTAGGGAGGAATGCTCTCCACCGCGACAAAACCGGCCCTGATGAACAAATCGCTTTCGGCCATGAAACTATCGGAGCTCGTGACAACGGCGACCCCTCGGCACTTGCTCTTCTTCGCGTCGCTCAGACAACTATCGAGCAAGAGCAGCGCCAGTCCTTTCCCCGTGTGCTTGCTATCGACCATCAGGCAATGGATCACAAGGTAACCCTCCGCCTCGACAGGTCTCCACGCATGACTGCCAGGGGCATACTCGATCATCCCGATATCGCCGAATTCGCGTGAGCGGAGCACCTTGAACCTCACGCCTTCCGCGTAGTGCTGCTTGAGCCAATCCAACTTGCGACGACGCCCCTCGTTCTTGGCATTCTTGTAGCGGCAGATGCCACAACCGCCGATGTTGGCGGCATTCGTGTCGATGACCTCGTATTCTCTCATGTCGGCCCTCCGCACGATGTTGCCAGACTGAAGTTTCAGGATACCGCGCAGGCGTGGCGTCACCGCAACTTGAATCATTGTAACCCGTCGGTCGTTCGTCGTGTTTCCGCTTGAATGATATCCGGTGCCCTGAAGTCGCTCCGAGCCTCGCCAGGTCAGGGCCGTGAACGCGGCTACCGACGGCTCTGCTAGTACTCCATCGCAACCCGAAGCGTAAGCGAGGGACCACGTGAGAGCCGTTGGGGTGTGTCTCCCTCGCTGACGCTTCGGGTTAGGATTTGACCGGTTTTCCGCACGACGGAAGAGGGGTATTCGGGAAATGCGCAACTTCAAGAAGCGTCAGCGAGGGAGAACCGCATTCACGGAAGACGCATTCACGAAAGACACTCATGGAGTCTGGTCTGGACGACGTACGACGATTAGGCCTCATCCGTCCGTGGGCGGTTTCTTTTGTCCTTCCGTGACGTACTGGATTGCTGCAACGAGATCGTCTTCATCCCAGAGCCAACGAATACTCCCGCGTTCTGCCCACCAGTTCTCACGATGACGATCGAACTGCATCTTGAGGCGGCGAGTTGCCCATGCTTTCAAATCAGCACGGATCTTTCTCGGATGGACCTCCGGGGCGGAGACGACAACATGGAGATGATTCGTTCGACAGTTGACGGCGTGCAGACACCAGCGTCGGTGGGAGCAGGTCTCAGAGATTTGTTCTTCGACGGCGTTCCTGTGCTCGTGGCTCAATCGACACGCATCCTCGGTCATTCTGGCAGTGGCTTCCAATTCGAGCGCTGGGTCGGGGAGTTGCCAACCATGCCGGTACTCAACCCAACCTCGGGAATCCCCCGGCAACCAGGTGCCGTACGTCGCCCATGTCAAGAAAAAGCCAATCGGATCGTCCATCACCGCGATCGTAGCAAGAACCGCTTTGGCGACGGAGACGGCTGTACCGCTCTGCCGTCGACTACGCTCTTTGAAGTCTGCGCGTTTCACTCCATCTCAACCCGAAGCGTAAGCGAGGGACCACGTGAGAGCCGTTGGGGTGTGTCTCCCTCGCTGACGCTTCGGGTTAGGATTTGACCGGTTTTCCGCACGACGGAAGAGGGGTATTCGGGAAATGCGCAACTTCAAGAAGCGTCAGCGAGGGAGAACCGCATTCACGGAAGACGCATTCACGGAAGACACTCATGGAGTCTGGTCTGGACGACGTACGACGATTAGGCCTCATCCGTCCGTGGGCGGTTTCTTTTGTCCTTCCGTGATTTATCGCAAGAAACAAGGAACCGTTCTAACGAGTTGATGACGCGAGATAAGAATCGATTGCCGCCATCCACGCCTGGATGACCCAGGCGCAAGAAGTGGTGTTGTTCACTCGGCCGAGACGTAGCGGACGCGGGCGTAGTAGGCGCCGTGCTGCTTGCCATCGGGCCGCGTGAAGTAGGTGTGTAGCATCGCCGGCCCCCTTCTAAGACGGACGCTGAACGCGGCGCTGGCGGCGTCCGCCTCCAACTCGATCGTCTCATCTACCTTGCCGATCTTGAGACGGGCCTGCTTGAGGCCCATGGCCCGATTCAGATACGGCGGCCACCGATAAAGTGTCACCTCGTACCTCCCGGGCCGTTCGACGTCGACCGCCCAGGCGCCGTTGATCAGCGCTCCACGTTTGATATGGCTCTGGTGCCACGCCGCTTGCACAACGCCGGGCATTAGCCAATCGTGGCTGGCCAGCGTCGTCGGGTTTTCTTCGCCGCCCAGCCCATAGCGGACGGTCCGTTCCAACGCGGGCTTGAGCGACGTCCACCACGTTTCGTAATCTCCGCGCAGGCGTTCGACGACGTCAGGGTGCTCCGTGGCAACGTCCTTTTCCTGCCCGGGTCGGCGATGATGTCATACAGCTGCTCGCCGTTGACGAGCCGCCAGCGCTTCGTCATCGCGGCGGATTGTTCCCATTTGGGCGGCAGGAATGCCCGCTGCACATGCACGAAGAGCGTCCGCTCAGGCGCGGGGCTCTGTTCGCCCAACAGGGCAGCTCGCAGCGAAACGCCGTCGACAGGGCGGCCCTGAGGTTCGTCGAGGCCGAGCAGATCGACGAGCGTCGGCAGCATGTCGACGTGCGCCGTGAGCGCGTCGACGTCTCGACCGCCTTCGATTCCGCCAGCCGGCCAATAGAAGAAACAGGGCACGCGATGTCCGCCGTCCCACTGGGAACCTTTCCATCCTCGCATGCCCGCGTTGTAGTACTCGAAGCCCGACGGCCTGTCGATCCAACCGGCCGTCGTACCGTTGTCCGTCATGAAGATCAGCAGCGTGTTCTCGGTCAGTCCCAGTTCGTCGAGCCGAGTGCGAAATCGGCCAAGGTTTTCATCGATATTGGCGATCATGCCGTAGAATTTGGCCATGTTTGGCGGCATTCCCGCCGCCTCGTAGGGCTTGGCATATTCGTCTTCGACATAGTACGGTCCGTGCGGCGCGTTCGTGGCCAGGTACAGGAAGAAGGGGTGATCCTTGTTCGCTTCGACGTATTTCGCCGCCTCGCGAAACCAGACGTCCGTGCAATAGCCGTTGAACGGTTGCCACCGGCCATTGACTTTGAAGGTGTCGTCGAAGTAATCGTTTTCCCAGTAGTCCGGTCCGTTGCCAACGCCACCGCCTTGATGCCGCACCGTATGGTCGAAGCCCTGGTCCTCCGGACGACAGGGATAGTTGTCGCCCAGGTGCCACTTGCCAATCATCCCCGTGCGATAACCGTTTGCCTGAAACACTTCGGCGAGCGTCAATTCATCAGGACGCATCATCGAACGTCCGTTGATCGTGTGCCAGACACCGGTCCGGGTCGAGTAGCGGCCGGTCAGCAAAGCGGCGCGGGTGGGCGAGCAGGTGGGGTCGACGTGGAAATCGGTCAAGCGCACGCCGGCTGAGTACAGCTTGTCTATGTTCGGCGTCTGGATGATCGGGTTTCCGTGTGCGGCGACTTCGCCGTAGCCCTGATCGTCCGTGAGGATCAAGATCACGTTCGGCCGGCCGCGGTCGCTTTCCTCAGCGGTGGCTCGCGCGTCACGGACGACGGCGGTCAGAAGCACCGTGAGTACGAGCAGCATTGTGGTTGGTACAAGTCGATTAATCTGAGTTCCCTCCTATTCGCGGTGGCATGGCGAATGGTCCTCAGCAGGCAACGCGAAGACGGGAGGTCATGCGGAGTGATTTCCGCTGCCCGCGTCTCGATCTCGCGCCGGGAGGACTTATTTCAGCGGATTGTGGACAGCTTCAAGATCGATGGAGAAAAAGCCTCCACCGAAACCGCCCATTCCTCCGCCCATCGCACCCGTCGTGCCGAACGATCTCGCGTCACCTGACTCGACGCGGGCAATGACCCTGGAAATCTCCTCGTGTGCCGCACGGGTCTGCCGCACAATCAACACCGCGCGTTCGATCAATAATTGCGCGGGGGATTGGTCCGTCTCCTTTCGCGTTTTGGGCCGCGCCGGTCGCCGCCGATAATTCGGGAACGGACGACACGACGAGAATCGTGCCCGGCGCCTCCACTTGCTGCTCCGACTTCCAGGACTCGGGCCGCACCAGCTGTGGCAGCACTATCGACAGATCGCTCAGCCACATTGGCGTGCAAGCGATAATAGACGGTGATCACTTCGTCGGGACCATCACCACGTCGCTGTCGTGGTTTGGATGACCGCAACGCGGAGCGATACGTTTCGAGCAATTGGAGCACCTTCCGGTGGATTTGCTCACGGTGTCCGATCACAAGAATGCCGGGTTTTGCGTACTGGATGCTGCCGTCGCCACCAACGTAGTTCCAGGACGACGGTTCGGCTTGCGACTGATCGCGCTGATCAGCGCCTCCGATTCATCCGCGTCGCGGCAGAGGTCTCGTACATCATAGAAGGCCGTCTTCAGATAAGCTTCCGCCTCGTCTAAGCTCGTGATCCAAAGGACTCCATCGCGAATCACCCATGTCAACTCCAGGTCCATCACGACCGCCTGAAGGACCGTTTCCAAACTGCGATCTACCAGTTTCAGCGTCACCGGCTCGCGTTCTCGAATCCGTGCGCTTTGCAGCGCGGAGACGTCCAAGCGAATGTCAATGCTCGCCAGTTCGGCAATTTGTTCGACAGCCGCTTCCAGCGGGGTGTCCTGGAAATCGACGCTGATGTTTTCTTGTAGCTTCTCACGTAACCGGAGGTGCTGTGTCGGATCGTTCAGGTATGTCTGACGAGCTGGCTTGCGCAATGCCTGGAGCAACGCCTTGACTTCGTGATGCACATCATCATTTTGACGGACAAACAGGACATCGCCCAACGAACTGACCACACCCTCGCCACCCACATCCTCCCAGGTGCCCGGGGCGATCGTGCTCGTGATGACGTCTTCGAGCCTATCCAGTTCGAAGCCTCCATCCAGCAGGCTTCCCACGTTGTACGTCAGCGTTGTGGCACGCTCCTCCGCCACTTCGCGAGATGTGAGATACAAGATTTCGTTGTCATAATACCAGTCGATCCCGAGCACTCGAAGGCGATTGAGAAGCAGGTAGAGTGGTGATTCCAGGAGACGGTCCGAAACCGGTTCGGCGGCTGTTACTCCGATCTCTGCGAGTGCTTTCTGATCGAGAAGCACAACCATCTGTCGTTCATCCTGCAGCCAGGCCACGACCTCGCGCAAGGAGGAATCAGAGAAATCGTGAGTCGCCGGTGCAGCCAGCTGGGGAGGTAGCACTTCGCCGGGGTCAATCGTCTTCGGCTCGTCTGCGATGACCGGTAACGGCGGACTTGATTCCGAAGGTGCCTGAAGCGCGTAGCGGCAGCGGCGCGACAAGTAGGAACAGAACCCAACCTGACAGACGAAGACCCGAGGTGTAGCTCACAACAAGATCCTTAGCAGATGAGACGTTGGCATGCCGATCGACGCACGTGTCGCGGTGGACGAAGAATCGCGTAATGTGCGGCTCAATGCGCCGCTTCCGATCTTTCCCGATCGTGATGTGGGATTCGCGAGGCTTTCGATCCTATGATGGGCGGTGACTTTTCCAGATCATCATAGCAGCCTGCGTCGACGATCGTCTGCAAACGATTTCTGAGTCGCGGCGTGTCGACGCACTCATTCGGCCCATCCGGCGGGCTGGCGAGCACGCCTGGACCGCCGAGGGGTGGGGCTGTCCCTGATAGATGGTTCTTTCATCGGACGCGTTAGGCCTGCTCTTGGTAAGTTCCTCTAACCCGCCAGGCGTGTGCTCGCCGGGGGAGTCGGGCCGTGTCGTTATCGGTGATGAAACGGGACAACAGGCGTCGCGTGCCGTAGCCAGGGGAGTAAACCGATGAAGAGCAGTAACCACGCATCCGGCTCCGGCACCGCCTCGGCACCGGTCCCTAGGTCCCTCTCATACCCTCCATCACTAAATGCCTTGACCATATCGCGACTGTCAAAGATGCTGTCGGCGTTCCAGTCGCCTTCGCCCCAGCTGGCATCCAGGTCGGTTTCGTATTTGCCGGCGGTGAAGACCTGGACCATGTCGCTGGAGTCAAATTCGCCGTTCAGGCTGGCGTCGCCGAACCAGGTGTGTTTGAGATCCTTGACCCAGATGCGGTGATCCAGCCGATTGACAAGGGCGTCTTCATTCAGGTCATATTCGGGTGAGTGGGTCGCAGCGAGCACTGCAGTCGTCAGCATGTCGATATCCGTAACGGTCAGCAAGCCGTCTCCGTCGAAATCGCCAATCGTTTCGGCAACCACCGTGAATCGAAGCGAGTTGTTGTGCAGATCGCGCAACATCCAGTCCCCTGAGGCCAATGGGCCAAAGTCGCCTTCAGCACCGATGACTGGGGCCCAGTTGCGCGGACAGATCATGGGTATGTTTCCATCGTATACGATCTCGATGGTGTGTTGCGCGTCGTCGCGCACAAGGAGGAGACCACCACCGAGGACTGCCTCGGCGCCGCATGGGTTACCGTGGACATTACCATCAAGCGGTGTCGTGAAACGAATCAGGTCCGAGGAATTTGGTGAGGATGGATTGATGGCGAGCGGCGGGGCGATTTGTCCAGGACGGAATTGCACGGAGTCAGCAAAGCTTGCACTACTTCCCAGAATCACCAGCACCATGCAGATTCCGTTTCCGACCAACCTGGATCCTGAAGTAGCTTTGACCATTGTCTGTCTTTCGTCGTGGGGTAAGGCAGCAGCAAACGGTAGCCCATGGAAGGCGATTGGACACGTTGTGCGACGAGTTAAGGCCGAGTAACCGGAAACGAAGCTGCTGCCACACTACATCTGCTTGACAATTTTGTCACATCTTCAGACGAATATTCTACACTGACGTTTCAACCTACTTAGCCGCCTGGCGACTGCAAGACGATTCCGCAGTCGTGTGTAGACCAGCCTGGCAGGCTCACGACGTAGGAGAAATCCAATTTCCTTCGGTTCGACGCAGCTGCGACCGCTCAAATCTCGATGTGTCCGAACAATTTCTTCCCGACCGGTTCTTGGCAGCATGGCACCGCTCGCCAGGGCGAGTGCGGTGGTTCGGCCGTTTTCTGAGGCGATCGGCTAGAACCAACAAGCATAGGCCAGGTATCCTCCCACCGCTGCGAACGTCAAGCCTGACATCCTTCACACCTTCCTGTTTCTATTCACTGCGGCGCGGTCAAAGGTCCTCGAAAAGCCACGCGAAACCGGCGAGTACCGGACTCCCGTCGGTCGTCCTGGTGCATTCACTGCGCAGCCGGTAGCAGGATCGTGAGACCGACCAGAAGATGCACAGCGCCCGAGTGCTCCTCTTCCGTTGTGTGGAGGGCCCGTGAAATCCTAACCCGAAGCGTCAGCGAGGGAGACACATCCCAACGGGTCTAAGGTGTTCCCTCGCTGACGCTTCGGGTTGAGATGGATCAGAAACGCGCAACTTCAAAAAGCGTCAGCGAAGGAGGCATCACGCCTGCCCCCGATGCAGAAAAGCGGCAACAGGAGGTTATCTGAGAAGGGGTTTCTCTCTTCGCGTATTTCGATGGTTGGGATTCGATGCGGGGGGGGTGGCGAAAGTCCCTGGTCCCTCGCGCTACGTCATTCGGAGGCGCCCAGGAGCGCTTCGTAGTCGGCGACGTCGCCGTCATCGAGGCAGGCTTGGATTATCTGCGCCCAGGGGCAGCAAGTCCTCTTCGAGGAACTGCGACAGTTGCTCATGGAAGAAGTCTCTTAGGATCGCGGCGCCCTGGTCGTAACCCTCGTTACCGACCTCCGGCTGCTCGTTGACTTCGAGGAACCAATTGGCGAGGCGGACGCCTTCGATGCGCATGGATTGCAGTGCGTAGCCGAGCAGCGGGCAACGGGAGGGTTTGATCTGGTCTTTGCGGAACCTGGCGATACCGCGCGCGCCAGGTAGTCGCGCGTCAGCCATTGCGGCATGAAGCCCATCTCCCACACGCCCACGTACTGATTCGGCGTCAGAATGTATCGCGTATGCTGCGTTTGCTGGATCTGGGTCAGCAGCAGGTTCGCCTGCCGCACGCGTCGGCCGGGGGCAAAGGGCCAGTAGCTGCCGACCCCTTCGCTGCTCATCCCTCCTTCCTCAACGATACTGGGGTTGGCATGGCCTCGAGGCGCGACGAGTCGCCAGAGCCAGGCCAGGGCCGGCGGCAAGATGTGGAACAGGCCGATGATGCCGTAGGTCGGTTTTTCTCGGGAGCAAGGTGGGGTGCGTACGCCGAAACTTCGGATATCGATGGAAGCCGGCCCTTGGACGACGTCGGCCACGATGGAACGCGGGATGATGACCCGCGGATTCGGGCAGGGGACGCCGGGCTCGTCCTCGGTGTGTTCCCAGATCAGGGCGCGGCTGTCGGGCGCGGCGTCAATGTTGAGAAACAGCAGCGGAGTCGGCGGCTGGGCGGAAAGTTTCTCTAGAGCCGGGTCCGTGCCATATTCGTTGATGTGGTTGACGCGCACGAACCATCCGTCTTCGGCGTCGACGATTCGGAGTTTACCGTCGTCGCGCTGAATGTCGGGGTGGCACAGGGCGATGTCGTCGCAGATCGGCTCGAGGTCGCAAGTCCGGGGGATTTCGACGAAACGCTTCTCTCCCGTCACCAGGTTGCGTCCCTTCAAGAGTTGGCCATCGGGTTGGCGGTGGGGCTGCTCCAGCATTTCGCTTTTGCCGCCGCCGCTGGCGCCTTCGTGCATGATGGTAACGATGTTGTCGTACGGTGTCACAACGCGGACGGCCGAACAGTGGGCCGCG
Organism: uncultured Planctomycetaceae bacterium; assembly: GCA_963776055.1. Lineage (GTDB taxonomy): Bacteria > Planctomycetota > Planctomycetia > Pirellulales > Pirellulaceae > CAVZLD01. The sequence continues at coordinate 273,891 of CAVZLD010000006.1, forward strand.
ACCCATTCCTCTTCGTCGCCGGCATGAATTAGGGAGCCATAGACACCCTTTTTCGCGCTCGGTCCAGGATAGAGATTGTAGGAGAAGATCTCGTACCGGGACGGCTGGCGGTTATGGACGACCACCTGCTTGCCGTCGAATTTCGTGTGACGGAACGGCGGGGCGATGTAGAGAAAGAGTTTGGGCGAGAAGTCGGTCGGGATCTGGTCCAGCGGCAGGATCCCCTGTAGCAGGGCCAGTCCGAGCGGGAAGAACGCCGCGTTGGCCGGAGCGATGGCGATGGCTTCCGTCCCGAGCGTTCCCCAGCCGCTGCGGAAGGCGAACATCGCCAGTTCCTGCTGGGACATCCAGTCCAGCGTCTGCCGTCGCAACTCGGCGAAGTCGCGGCCGAACCGTTCCTGATACCGGGGCTTGTCTGACGGCATGTCGTCGGCGATCACCATGCAATCCGGATCTCGCCGGCGCATGTAGGGCTCGGTGTAGTTGACGACGATGCCGTTGCGAGTTCGGGCCACGTGAGCCTCTTCGCAGCGCCGACCATCGGGCAGGTCCGATGTGACAATGATCTTATTCTGTTCGCATTGCGTTTCGATCAAGCGAAATAGATCGTCATTCCCGCCGGCGACGTGCACGCAAGGGGATTGGGCGAGGATATCGGCCAACTCGTCCGGTGGATTGAAGATTCGCCAGCTGTCTTTTTGTTTTGTCTGGTGTGTCAGCTTTCCGCTCCGTAGTGTGTTGTAACTTGTCGTCCCAATTCATGATGGCGACGGCTTGGCTATCTCAGCGATCGTTGCCTATTCTCGGCTCCGTCGCCCCATCCTTTGATCAGGCAACAGTCTACGCTGAGCCGCCCCGAATTGCCATCTCATCCATCAGAATCCCAAGGACTCGTGGGAGCCGTGAGCGTCCGGCTTGCCCATCCGCATCGTAGCCGAATCGAGGTGATCTCGGGCGTTTCTTCTGGCGTGATCTGCGGTGTTTTCGTTGTTCGCGTTGCCGCGTGGCTTGCCGGCGAGGTTCCTCAAACCGATGGGGCGGAATGTCCTTCGGATGAGAAGCGTCCCAGCCATCAGTGAGCATGTCTTCAAGTTTCGCGTCCACGGGATGGATTCGCAGCACGAGAGCGCGGACGTGGGTCCACGCTTGAATTCGGTGACGCTTGGCCGACGCTTCGAGGATCTGGTCCAGCGCGTCATGGAACGGATGGGAAGCGAGTGAGGACCCTCGGGGGTCTGTCTGACGGCCACCAGCTTTGCCTCTGGCAGGGGTCTTGGCTCCCCCTGCACGCCCCAAATCGGGCCCCGCGAGTGCAAGCGGTGGGCAATTCCGCTATGGTTAGCGGGGTACTCGCGATTAGAATTGCTGTGAAGGAATGTGGGCTGAATGCTCCTGCGCAGCTACCAGACAAGCTCGCGTCCGGCACGTTGCCCCCAGCAAACCCTACCGGTAAGTACTCCCGCTTTATTTCTCCCGAAGGACTTCGCCCCATGTTGACGTCTCGCCAATTGACACGCCGTCGCTTTCTTCAAGGTATGGCCGCTGCGGGTTCCACAGGCATCATGCTCCCGTCGACCAGCCGAGCCCTTGGCTATCAGTCGCCGAACGATCGCCCCGTCTTTGCCACCATCGGCCTGCGAAACCAAGGCTGGGCCATCACGCAGAAGTCGTTTCAGTTCGCCGATTTCGCAGCACTTGCCGATGTCGACTCGAAAGTGCTTGGGACAAACGTCGAAAACACGGAAAAGCGACAGAACAAGAAACCTGATGCCTACAAGGACTACCGGAGAATCCTCGATCGCAAGGACATCGACGCGGTCATGATCGCTACACCCGACCACTGGCACACAAAGATCGCGGTGGAAGCGATGTATGCAGGCAAAGATGTTTACTGTGAGAAGCCGCTCACGTTGACGATTGATGAAGGAAAACTGATTGAGAAGGTCGTGCAAGAGACAGGCCGCGTCTTCCAAGTTGGCACCATGCAACGAACCGAGTGCGGACATCGCTTCTTGCAGGCCGTCGCGCTGTTGAAGCATAAACGCATTGGCACGGTCAAGAAGGTAACCTGCGGCATCGGCGGTTTTTCGCCTTCACCGGTCATTCCCATCGTTCCTGTTCCGCAAGAGCTCGATTGGGAGTTCTGGCTCGGCCCAGCACCGAAAGTTCCTTATCGGGCGCTACCCGAAATACGCACAGGCTACGGGGGCGGCGTACCTCTCTATAGCAATGCGCACTACGCCTTCCGAAACTGGCACGAGTACTCTGGCGGGAAGCTGACGGACTGGGGTGCCCATCACGTCGACATTGCCTGCTGGGCACTCGGCGCCACCGACACCGGGCCCAGCAAAGTGACGCCGCTCGAATTTGCATTGGCTTGCGAATACAAGGATGGATATCCGGTGGTCGACGATCGGTACAACATCGCAACCAACTTTCGGATCCGAGCCGACATGCCCGACGACGTGGAAATGATCATCACGAGCGAAGGTGACAACGGCATTCTTTTCGAAGGGACGGAAGGTCGGTTCTTCGTTAATCGCGGTCGGATCTCCGGCAAGCCGATCGAGGATCTCAAGGACAATCCCTTACCGGAAGGAGCGATCGAAGAGGTCTATGGTGGGACAAATCAGCGAAAACCATACCGCGAACTTCATCGATTCGATGAAATCTCGAAAGCAGCCGATCTCGGATGTTTGGTCGCATAACCGTATGCTCGAAATATGCCACCTCTCGAACATCGCGATGCGTTTACATCGGGAAATCAACTGGGACCCGGCCAAGCGAGAGATCATCGGTGACGCCGAGGCAAATTCATTCCTCGAACGCGAAAGCCGCAAGGGTTACGAGATCAAGACGTAGAGTCCGCGACAGCGCGTAGCCCTTTCTGCTGGGAAAGAACGTCGCCACGAACGCTGTATGTCCGTGCGATACGAACTGGCGGCGGCGCAGGCGAGCCAGCGTAAAGAAGCCCAGCAGGCTGTGTGGCGGACGATCGGCGATCTGCGCTTTGGAAAGCGGTGCGTACTTCCAGGTGCCGGCATTCTCTTCCATTTACAGACCAGGACGGCTTGCATGACCGATCGAGCGATCTATACCGCACTTTGCCTGACAATTTCCCTGATCCTGGCAGCACCGACAGCCGCGAGCCGCCAGATGGAGTATCTCACGCGCGGAGTCGTAGCCGTGAAGCTTGCTGAGGGCGAGGTGTACGTCAGCTGGCGGCTTCTGGGGACCGATCCGGACTCCACTCAGTTTCACCTGTATCGACTCCAAGACAACGACGTCGCGGTCAGAGTCAACACGGCACCGATCTCTGTTTCCACGAACTTCGTTGACCGGAAGGCTGATACAAACGCCACGCTCCGATATTTTGTTCGTCCTGTCGTGGACGGACAGGAACTTGCCCCATCGAATTCGGTTGGAGTGTGGCAGGATCATTACTTGGAGATTCCCATCCAGCCGATTCCCGAATACCGGCCTGGCGACGCATCGGTTGCCGATTTGGATGGGGACGGCGAATATGAAATCGTCCTGCACCAGACATCACGCCCGCGAGACAACTCGCATGCCGGCATCACGGGAACTCCCGTTTTGGATGCGTACGAGCTGGATGGCACACCCATGTGGCGCATCGATCTGGGGATCAACATCCGCGACGGTGAGCATTACACGCAGTTCATGGTGTACGACCTGGATGGCGATGGCCGAGCGGAAGTCGCTTGTAAGACGGCCGATGGAACGACGGATGGTCAAGGCTTTGTAATCGGAGACAAGACGAAGGACTGGCGGATCAAGGATGAGAGAAGTCGCCGGTATGGTCGCATCCTCGATGGTCCTGAGTATTTCACGGTTTTCGATGGACTGACTGGCGCAGCGCTGAAAACGGTGGATTACGTACCGAACCGCGATCCGATTGACGGTTGGGGTGGCATCGGCGGCAACGGCGGCAACGATGACTACGGGAACCGTTGCGATCGCTTTCTGGCTTGCGTTGCGTACTTGGATGGCGAGCGCCCCAGTGTCGTCATGTGCCGCGGCGTCTACGGCCGCACGGTCATGGCGGCTTGGGATTGGCGCGATGGGGAACTGACGAGTCGTTGGGTGTTCGATTCGGGCATCAGCGCCCCACCGTTCGAGGATGCGTCTCCGTATTCCGGAATGGGCGGCCATTCGTTGTCGGTTGCCGACGTCGATCGAGACGGCAAGGACGAGATCGTCTACCATTCGATGGTGGTGGATGACAATGGTAGCGGCCTGTATTCCACCGGACTCCGTCATGGAGACTCGATGCACATCAGCGACATGTACCCCGACCGGCCGGGCTTGGAAGTCTTTTCCGTTCACGAAAACGAAGGTCGCACCGTCCGCTTCATGACGCCCGGCGTGGCCATGCGCGATGCTCGCACGGGAGAGCTGCTCTGGAGTCATAGTCCCAGCGTTGACGTTGGTGCCGGCTTGGCGGCCGACATCGATCCCCGTCATCGCGGTTACGAAGCGTGGGGCGGACCAGGTGGGCTGCGCGACTCCAGCGGCCAAGAGATTGGTCCTCAGCCACGTGCGACGGGCTTTGCCATTTGGTGGGACGGCGATTTGCTGCGTGAGTTGATGGTCCGTTCCGATGTGTACAAGTGGAATTGGGAAGAAGGGCGCGAAGAGCGGTTGTTCGTAACCGGCGCTCGTGGCGGCAGTCGCGGCCCCAATCTCATGGGTGACATCCTGGGCGACTGGCGAGAAGAACTGCTCATGACCGCACCCGATGGCAAGTCGCTACGGCTGTACACCACGACGATTTTAACCGAACACCGCATTCGTACTCTGATGCACGACCCGCAATATCGCCTGAGCATTGCCTGGCAGAATGTCGTGTACAACAAACCGCCGCATCCCAGCTTCTTCCTGGGGCATGGCATGGCACCTCCGCCACCGTCGAACATCCGGCTCATCGGCCCGAATGCCATCGGCACGTGGCCCGCCTTCGGGCTGCGGAAGGTCTACATGACGGACTCCATCCATCGGACATTGCGCAGGCGGCCGGGCTCTGGTGCAGCAGACAATCGAGGCATTTGCATCTCCTGGAATTCCTCGTGGCAACCAGCGCAAGAAAAAAATCCCTAGAGCATATTTCGAAACCGTAGCCACCGTTGCGAGGCGGCGGACGAACTCCGAAAGACCCACGCTCTGCGAGCGTAGCTACGAAGATGATTAGGTTTTGAAATGCGCTCCAATAGGGATGGGTCTGTCGCGGCGAGGATTGTGGCTGGCAACTTGGGGTCGAAATTCGTGACTTGCGAAGTGCATAACTCGCGGCATGGTGGCCGTTTCACATTCGGCTGCGTTTCTTGACTGACTGGACGGGTGGTGATCCCCACAAAGTCGGTTGCCACGTGACTTCGGGTATCATATAACGCACGGCTGAGTTAGTAGCTGAGCGAATTCCCCTATTACTTCATCACGCGGCACGTGGGTACAGAATGATGAACACGATGAGCATTTGGAGAAACCGACGACGCTGGTTTGGCAGATCTGCTGCGCCGTCCTGCCAGCTGTTCTGATGACTTCCCTCGCAATCGGCGCCGAGAAGGTCCGTTTTTACCCGATGGGCGAGGCGGATATCGGTGCGGTTGTGGGCGGCGTCGCGCTGAGCACGGAGGACATTCAGGAACCGCCTATTGAAGATATCGACGGTACGGCCATCTTTGACAGTCAAGGCGACTTCGTCACCCTGGAGGCAGTCAACGATGATGCAGCCCCCACGTATGTCGTAGGACGGCTGGGCGAAGGTTCGTTGGCCCTTCGTTTTGATGGTGAGGATGATCAACTGACGTCAGGGGCTTTCGATCCGCGAGAAATGCGACCGGGCCCTCCCACTTTCACCGCATTGAGTCAAGCTTGGGTATATCCGTCCCTGGAAGGAGAGGGCTTGCGCAGGCGGTATGGGGACTGGGGACCGACAACGGCGGCCTGGGGATCACGGCAGACGGATTCTGGGAACTGCGGGCTTCCGCCATCATTCCGGACACCGCTTCGCCCGTTCCGGTAGCCTTCGGTGAGTGGACTCACGTCGCCGTGTTTCGTTCGGGTGGTCCTGCCCGAGTGTATGTCAACGGCGGTTTGGCGTTGGAACTGAGCAACTGGTGGAACGGGCCGAGCGAGGTTTCCGTGGGAGCCGCGGCGGACGGAACGAAACCGTTTAACGGGATCATTGACGACTTTAACATCGCCGGCTTCAGCGATGGCAGCTTTGACGCCGTGAATGACATCGATTTCTTCGATCCGGACAACTTCAGCGGCGTGTTGGGCGATGTGGATCAAGACGGGCTCGTTGACGTGAGCGATTACTTGATCTGGTCGGACAATGCCGGCTTCGACAACGGTCAAGGATCGGGCGATGTCTCCTCACTGCTGCTGGGTGATGTGAACGATGATGGCCGGATTAACTATTTTGATTTTCAGGTGATTGCGAACGAGGCCGCCGCGGCCGGAGCCGCACTGGATCTGGCTGCGGTCCCCGAGCCCGCGACCGCGTGGTTATTGGTGGGCGGTTGGCTGCTATGCCTCAATGTTCTGCGGCGGCGCCGAGCCTGAGAATGGCATGTACGACACCATGACAATCACCAATACATCAAATCCAAGACATGGACTACTCGATCCGGGAGATACACCGATGATACGAAACGCGACGTGGACCGTTTTCGTGGCGCTGCTCAGCTGTGCCATTTTGCCCGGCGTCGCCTCGGCCGACGTGATTGTGGCGGACGATTTTCTCTATAACCAACCGACCAAGGAGCTGGGAGTACTCAGCGGTTTCACGCAGCAGGATTACGCAGGTGGTCAGAATGGACCGGTAGGTCAGTGGACCGGCGAATGGGGCGTTTCCGGGGAAGCTACGATCACCGGCCCTGATTTTGCGGAAATGGAAAACCAATATATGGCCATCGTGGCCGAGTTGGGTGTCCCGGTCAATTTCAATTTTCTGCAACGTGGCTATCAGCTAAACGGGCTGTCGGATGAGCAGACGCTGTATTTTTCCGTTCGCTCGCGTACTGATATCGATGTCATCAATATCCCACGCCTGTGGATTAATGCTCCGCTAAACGACGAGACACAAATCGCCATCGGATACGACGCTGATGGTGTGTTTGCTCAATTGGGATTTGACTTTGACTCCTCATTCGGTGATCCGATCAACGACGGCGAGTTTCATAGTTTTGTCGGAAAGCTGGAGATCAATGCCGACGGCGATGACGAACGGCTGACCGTGTGGCAGGACCCCACAGGACCCGAGGAAGGCGACGAGAGCGTATCGATCGAAGCCGACGTAATCACTTCGGTCAACGATCTGGACGGAGTGCTGCGACTGGGGCGGAATGATACGGCATGCTGTGCGGGTAAACGCATCTATTGGGATGATGTGGTCATGGGCACCACTTGGGAAGATGTTGTCCAGGTTGACGTGCCTCGGCTGACACTGCAAGTCAGCGACGGTGGATCGGCATCGCTGGTCAACAACAGCGGGACCGATTTTGACCTGAAGTACTATGAGATCCTGTCGGAAAGCGGTGCGCTGGATGTCGATGGTTGGAGTGGGCTGGGTGGCGACTGGACGAAGAACAATTCGAACACCAGTCAGCTGGTCGAATCGAATTTCGCTGGCGTCACGCCGCTGGCCGACGGGCAATCTCTGGATTTGGGTAAGCCCTTCACGGCAGGCGGCACGCAGGATCTGGTCGCTCGCGTGGCCACCGCCGAAGGCTTGTTCAACCTGGCCATCGTCGAGTACGGAGCAGGAATCGCGGGCGATTACAACAACAACGGGGAGTTGGACGCGGAAGACCTCGACCTGCAGGCAGTCGAAATCGCTGGCGGGCAGAATCCGCCTGCCTTCGATCTGACGGGAGATGGGCTGGTCAATGAAGACGATCGCGTCTTTTGGCTGCACGACCTGAAGAGCACCTGGGTTGGCGATGCCGATCTGGATGGCTTTTTTGACTCGGCGGACTTCGTGGCTGTGTTCGTGGAGGGCAAGTACGAGACGGGCGAGGCAGCCGCTTGGGCCGAAGGGGACTGGAACGCCGACCTGGTGTTTGACTCGGGCGACTTCGTCGCCGCATTTATCGACGGCGGCTACGAGATTGGTGCGTTTCCCGGTGCGGTGCAAGCGGTTCCAGAACCCAGTGCGATCGTGCTCAGCCTACTGGGCTTGTTCACGCTGGCTGGCCTGCGCCGCCGCGGCAACGCGTAACGCTTCCCTGGAGCGTCTCGTCGCGCTTCCTGCTCGGAAGGAACCTCGCGACGAACGCTACCTGTCCGTGCGGTACGCACTCAGCGCATTTCCAAACCGGGAGGGCGCGGATCCCGCGGAGCCGAGAGTTCGAAAGAAACACGGCTCAGGAGTTCGCCCTTCCAGGATGGGGTCTTGGATTGTGCTTTCGTACGGTTCTTCTGATCTCCTTGTGATCCCAAAGAGCCGACACCAAGGGGGAAGTCTCCGGCGACTTTCTCGAACAGATCACTGCATCGACTTTTGCTGCTCTCTTACGGCATGCGGGCCGGGTGTTCACCGCGGCAGAATCTTGCCGTCGAAGTGATCACGAAATCCCTTTGGCAGCAGCAAAACGGGCGATTGACGAGGCGGCGCATCTTGTTCGACGAAGCCGGTGCGCGTTACCTTGAAGACGGGCCCACGTTCGCTGTCATCGACGTGTTCTTGGAAGAACGTTTCCTCGTGAAGCACATTCTCCATGAACAGTTTCATGTACTGCCGCGTCATGGACCAATAGAAGCCATCCATGCGGTCGCCGTGGAGGTCAGTCCACGTCGTGATCCCCGGGTGCGGCTCGCGGTGGTTGAACATGTATGACGGCTCGATGGACGTGTGCTCCCACGTCTCGTTCAGGCTGTTGACCCAGACGCTTTCCGGTTGCAGGTCGATGACCCGCATCCACTGGCTTCGATAGAAGTCGCCTCCCTCGCGGTCGACGAAGTTGCCACCGTTCCAGAAGCCCGGCATGACGGGCATCATTTCCGGATGATAAGGATTGCCGAACTTGTCGCGGACATCCCAGCCGTAGAAGTTCGCGCGCTCTTCGGTGCAGCCACCCCAGCCGGTCATCCAGCGACACGTCACCTTGTCGATGTACTCACGGTTGCCGTTCCACTCGTCGACTTTCGCGTAATAGCCGTCTCGTAGACCATTCGAAATCATGTGGATCACGAGCGGCTTGCCGTGGAGCGTATAGTAGACATCCTTGTACGGGAGACAAAACTCTTTCCATGCGCGCTGGCCTTCTTGATTCAGCTTCTCGAAGAACGCTCGTTCGCCTTCGACGCCGCGTGTGCGGCCGAGCGCGATGTTCACGTAGATCTTGTGCTGACCAACCTCGAGATTGGCATTCCATCGGCGCACGCTTTCGAAGAAGTTCTTCGCCCGATCATCGACCCAGGCGTTATGGCCATTGGTAATGTCCATCGTGACGAACGTGAAGCCCGCGTCGTGCAGCATTTGGATTTGCACATCATGCACGGCCGGATCACCCGAGTCGTAGGTTCCCTCGTGTCCGGGTATTTGCGGCCGATACGAGCATCGCCACGCGACGTACGTGTTCTGCTCTGTCAGGTTGAATGTCTTGTGCTTCTGCGGATTGCTGACCGCGAACCAGCGGCCCCAGGTGTCGACGATACACGCGCACCCATTCTGGCCATCGATGGAGCCGGTGAGCCAAGCCACGACCGGCGGCGGGTTTTGCTTGTTTCGACCACGATCGACCGTGCCGCGGTCGCCCAGGCCAGCGATCCAGCGGTGCCTGTACGAACTGAACTCGCGGCCGTCCGAATAGCTCACGTACCAATCCGTATCCTTGCAGTAGCCGATGTCCGCGCGGCCGTCCTGGTCGACATCGCAGGCGAAACCGAAGTCGGCATCGACGCCGAAATCCTCTCGCCAGATCGTGGCTTCGCCGAAACCGTCCTGGCCGGCCAGTGCAACCGTCCAAGTGCCCGTGTCCCTCGCAAACGTGATCGTGTCGGATTCCCCATCGCCGTTGCAGTCACCCTTCATGCGGACCTCTTCCACGAATCTGTCGTCCAGCGGCGCACACCGTTGCGGTTGGCCGAACGTCTCGCCGTTGGAGAGCGCCGTCCACCACTGATCGTTTTTCACTCGCTCGCCAAAGAAAGCGACGGCGTCGTCGCGGCCATCGCCATTGATATCCTGGAGGAACCACGCGGTCGCATCACCCGCAAAGCCACTGATTCGCTCCGGCTCCATCGTCTTTGCGTAGAGCGTTGAGTAAAAAATGCCGGCTTCTTTCGCGTGCGACGGCGAAAGGAGAGCGGCGGACCAAATAACGGTGAAGACTCCAAGTATTCTCGATCGGGTACGTCTCACGCTGTGCCTCCGGTCGTGTCGTTCGCCGAGTTGCGGCGACTCTTCCGTGTGGTGGAAGTACCGCCCCGTCCGTCCGACAGTGGTCGACACGCCGCGGCCTGCCAACGCCATACTTCAGACGGTTTACGTCGATCGTGTCAGAAGATCGTGGCCCGCACTGTGGGCCGAACATCGCTCCGTCTACAACGTATACTGGCTACCGGATGAGAACAATCTGAGTAAGTGCGACGCGGCCCACCAATCTGCTGTGATGGCCACGGCGAAGTGATGTCGGTCGAGTTCCGGAGATGCTCACGGGTGGGTGTTCATAGGAAACGCATGCATCCAGCGTTACGCATCGGTTCGCGAGTACGAGGGCTGTGCGGGGGGCAACCATGGATGGCATTGAGTCTCCCATCTGTGTTGGCCCGCCGGATCCTGTATCATGCAACAGTGTATTTTCAACGTCGGAGACTTGACCAAACCATGCTGAAGGGCATCTGTTTTTTTGTGGCGTTGCTAGCCCACACGCTCTGCCAAGGTGAAGAAATGCCTGCCCCCGATCAGACATGCGAGCAAGAGGGACGCGTGACTTTGGGTGGCATGCAATACTGGACGGATCACCTCGTGTGTCACGGGTGGCGAATCCAACGCCATGTCAAGTTCGGACAGTTTCGTTTGCTGAAGCCATCCAATCGAGTCGCCCAGACCGGCACATACGAGTCTTGTCGTCAGGCATTCGACGCGGTATGTAGACAACGCGATTTCCCGCCGATATCGTCAACGGTCCTGGTTAGTGTACATGGCCTCGGACGAACGCGGAACTCGATGTCGCCGATCGGCAACTACGTTGCTGAAGGAGGTGACTTTGGCTGGATCAATTTCGGTTATGCCAGTACACGCTCCGAGATCACCAGCAACGCTCAATCACTCCGCAACGCACTCGACGAACTCGCGTTGCTCAAACGCGAACAGGATGCAAGACTCCAGTCGACCGATTCCAGCGAATGTGGCATCCGATTCCACTTCATCGCCCATAGCCTGGGCAACATCATCATCCGTAAGGTGCTCAGCGACATGGAGCGAGATGCTGCGAAGCAATCGCAGGTGGCATGGCAGGTTGGGCGGATCGTGATGCTCGGCCCACCGAACCAAGGCAGCGCGATGGCGAATCTCCTGCAGAAGAGCAACGCGTTTCGCTGGATCGCCGGCTCGAGCGGCAAGGACCTTGGTGCGGAGTGGAGGAAGCTGGACACGCGTCTGATCACTCCTGCGTGTGAGTTTGCCATCATTGCTGGCGGGAAGGGTGACGAGAAGGGCTACAATCCGCTACTCGCCGGCGACGACGACCTGATTGTTCGAGTCGAAGAGACGAAGTTGTCGGGTGCGGCTGACTTCGCTGTGATCCCTTCTGTCCACACGTTCTTGATGGACCGTGACGAATCGAAAGAAATGGCGCTGCGTTTTCTTCAAAAGGGATTTCTGACAACAGCGGTGGAGCGGAAGCGACTTCCGTAAGGGGGTAGCACCTGTCGTGCGATGACTCGTAATGTTCGCACAAACAGTACCTGGGCGTAGCGAGCGAGTATCGGCCCCGTCTCTTATGTCACCATTCGCGATTGACTTAAACGGGCGGTCCGTGAGTTATCTGACTCGGTTCCTTGGGTACTTCTGATCCGAGCAGAATCGAGACCCAGTGAAGGTCCTCGCTGTGGTCGAGCACGATCTTGACGATCATCGTCAGGGGTACGGAAAGAACCATTCCGACGGGGCCGAGCACCCATCCCCAAAAGACCAGAGATAGGAAGACGACAAGTGTCGAGAGTCCGACCCCGCGCCCCATCATCCGCGGTTCGATCACATTCCCGATGACCAGATTGATGGCGATAAGACCCAACGCGACATAGACCGCGAGCAAGACGGAAGTCATCACCGAAACGGGCTGGCCGGTGGCACTCGTCTGGAGAAGGGCAACCAGGATCGCAGGCAGGGCGGCGATGATCGAACCGATATTCGGAACGAAATTGAACAGAAAAGCCAGTAACCCCCACAACAGAGGAAAATCCACGCCCAAAAGCCACAGCCACGCCGTTACGAGCACACCTGTCAGAAGGCTGATTCGCGTTTTCAGCCGGACGTATTGCCAGACGCTGTCTTGAATCCGCACCAGACGCTGCGTAAGGTCGCTGCGATCGGGCTGAATCGCTCGCAGTTTGACAGGAAGTTCTGCCGCTTCCAGTTGCATAAAAACAAGCATGAAGATGATGATCAAGGCGTTGTTCAACACGGAGCCGAGGCCCGCTAGGAAGCTGCTGAACAAGGAAATCAATCGGTTGCTGTCGAAGCTCTCGGGAGGGAATCTGGTCCCGATGTCGATGTCTTTCGCCCTGAGCCATTCGCCGAGGTCTTTCTGAAAAGTTGTAATGCGCTGTTGGTAGTGAGGCAATTGAATCCGTAACTGGTCGACGGACGTCGCAATCACGCCCGCGATCCCCAGCCCGATTAGCAGGATGATGGCAGTGATTGCCAGCAAAGCGATCCAGGTCGGTATACCTTTTCTTTGAAACCAATGAAGTGGCGGCAGGCTAATCAATGCCAGGAAGGCTGCGACAAGAAACGGGACGATAATGGCCTGAGCAGCTCGCATTCCGGCCACAATCACCACGAAGGATGCCGTCGACACGAGGATGGAAATCCCCGCTCTAGATTGTGATTTCTCGACCATGAATTGCCCCGCACGTTTCAATGGCGAAGATCCTGAGGGAATTGCATTCGACGATTCGGCGATTTGGAAATGCGCTTTGGTCACAACACGCAGTGGAGCATCTCCGTCGCAAGAAGTCTCGACGTTGGCACAAATCCATCCGAGGTTGCCTGTCTTACGGTTGGCTGGCGTTCTTTGGTCGGACGCGATTCCTGCGCTGGTATTCCATTTGTACAGGACGGTGTCTTACACAGCCATTTCCGCCGGCGATCCATGGTCTTCCGTTGTCTCACAGTTGGTGACGCGGACGCACGGTTGCCTTCAGCGCCGCTGCCACACCGGCGGCAATTCCTGAGAGGCTGGCCCGTACGTTTGGGAAACAACGAATCCGCTTGCCTGCGACATGTAGAAAACGCGGCCGTTCGAGACGACAGCGCCTAAACACTCGCGCGAATCGATCGCCGGGCCCGTCGAGACAAGTTGGCCATTGGCACTCAGGTCGATCATGTCCATATTTGCGCCTAACACGTATGGTTCCGAGAGCGTGAAGCGGCAGCAGGCGTAGTTGGTTTGGATGCCAGCGTACACTTCGCCCGTCTTCCGATCGTAGATGTTTCCCTTGCCGCGCAGCGCATTGGAGAAAATATATTCCTCGCCGACCGAAACGACGTTCAGCGCCGAAGTCACAGGGTCGGATTTCCACACAAGCGAGCCGTCTGTCGCATTCAGGCACCACACAAAGCGATCATCGGTACCCTCTTGTGCGCAGTTTATGCCGCCAAGGTAGAGGCGGCCATCGCGTGCACTGAGCGTACATTTCGAAGTGACGAAATAGTCGGTCGTGAGCCAGAGTACTTCGCCCGTCTCTGGGTCGAGGCAGGCAGTCAATCCGTTGTTCTTCGCCGGCAGTCCGCGGCGTCGTTTTTGACTGACCGAGTAGCCAAAGAACGAGGAGTAAAAGAACTTACCGTCATGAACGCAGATGCCGCAGTCATTTCCGCCTCGACCGTACGTTGAGAAGTCCTTTTCCCAAGCGACTTTGCCCGTATCGAGATTCCACGCCCAGACACGTGGTTGGTGATCCTTCGGGTAGTACGGGTTGTCGTTGGAATAAATCCAACTCATGACTTCCTCACCGTCGTGGTCGACAGGCACACCACTGAAAGTGAAGTACTGCTCCGAGCCTTGGGCCGCGTATTTGCCTGCCCCCGATGCATAGATGGCGACGTCTCCATGTACGACCGGCGGAAATTGGCGGCTCCAACTGGGCGATCCTGTAAACGGTGCTTCCCATTGCAACTCACCGGTGTCCGCGTCCAGGCAGCGCATCATGGATCGTTTGATTCCGGCCTGGGGCACGAGCAGTTTGCCATCAATGTAGAGCGGCGAAGTGAATGACAAGTACACGTCGGGCCAATGCCGTCGCCACAGCAGGCGGCCGGTGTCCTGTTCGACGGCGATGATCTGGCCCTCGGCCGTGTGGATGTACATCCGACCGCCGCCACAAACGGGAAGATGTTTGACGGTTCCTTCCAGACGCCTCGCCCAACGCATTCGCAGCGGCGGCCTGAGTCCCTGGTTGTTCGCATTGGATCCACTGAAGTCGCCGTAGTTCGTGTACCAGTTGAACTGCTCGCCAGCCAACGGTCCCGTCAAGGGGCTGCGGATTCTCGAGACCTCCAGCGTCTCGGTCGGCAAAGTGGCTGTACCACCGGCGCCGAGGATGTAGAGATACCCGTCCTCACAACCGGCGTAGACTCGACCTTGTGCGACTGCGAGTGGTGCCGTGATGGGAGCACCGAAGGCTGTGGCAAACGACGACTTCTCGCTTCCGTCCAATCGAACGACGTGCAGCTTGCCATCGAGCCCGCCGTAGACAACATGGTCGCGGGTGATGACCGGCGGACTGATCGCAGCGGCGGCGTTGAGCGCGACCGGGGGCCCGCCATCGATCGTGTGCCGACACAAGCCCACACCATGTTCAGGCCGCACTCGATAAATATCGTTGCCGCGAATACTGACCTGCGTGAAGCTTAGCAGACCGAGCGACCGGATCGATGTTTCCGTTCCGGGAACGATGCCGGTCTTCAGATCGTTCCCGTCCAATCGCATGATTTCCACACGACCGGCGTTGTCACGACGGTGCCACTGGACGTAGACATTGCCCGCCTCATCGGCACTCTGGCCAAAGGTCGCGGGGTACTCGGAACCGAAGTATTCGGGAATCAGGCCCACCGTGCGCAACTTTGGCGAGTCTCCATCGTCGTCCAGGAATACGGTACGACCGCCAGCGGACATGACGACGGTTTCCCCTTCCCCCACCAGGCAGATATCCCGTGAACAAACGAAGTGGTCCCGCCACGAGACGCGTTCCTTCTTGTACTCGAGCCATTCCTGGCCACTCCAGCGATCGCCATCGAATTGAATCACTTCCTTCACAAAATCCCAGGTCCAGATGATTTGCCCATCTGGTTCGACCGCGTATACCTGCGCGCCGAGTGTCGCGAAATAAACGCGGTCTGCTCCAACTGCCGGCGCCGAAAACACCGGTTCGCGACAGTCGATTTCCCTGACAACGTCGCCGTTGTGGCGATCGAGCACGTAGTAATACCCGGCTGTCGTTCCCACATGCAGGTAGTCACCGGCAACCGCCGGCGCTGCGACGTTGTTGCAGTTGCCAGGTCCGCCCTTGGTGGCGAAATTCCAGAGCACCTTCTGCGTTTTGATATCGATCGCACAGACCACCCCTGCGCCATCGATGGCATAAACGATTCCGCCGCTCACCACCGGCGACGCATAGATTCCGTCGGTCATAGGAACGGCAGCCATCAGTCCCAGGGGAGTCCCAAGGGAAACCTGCGGAGCGTTCCCGGACCGGAATGCATTTCCCTGGAGTTGAGGCCAGTCTTCGCTGGCCATGGCGTGTCCAACGAACGCCAACACCGCCAAAAACGCTGAGATACGGATCACGCCTTTCATGGCGAGCCATCCTCTTCAATCACCGTGAACCCGATGAACGCAGCGATATCCTGCATGCGTTCCCGAAAATCACCGAACGTTGCGCATCGGTGCACACCGTACTTGTCCGCGTCGACGTAACGCAGCACTCGCTTGGCGTCAACTGACGCCACAATTTTGGTCCGTCACATCATTTCGTAGAAGTGATCTCGGTAGACGGCGAATTCCGAGAGCATAGGGATTGTGGTTCCCGTGTGCACCAGGATCTCCTTGCTCTGTACGTCGATCTGCCACATGGTTACAGGCTCACCACCCGGATAGAGAATCCAGGAAGCCGCGCTGCCGCCGGTGACATTGCGTCCTCGTATAGGACGCTCGCGATGATCGACGAGGCGGTACGGGACCCGTCGTTCGTCACCCCAAGGATTCCAGGGGCCCTCGCAATGTTGCACCATCGATGTTCCGCCGTAAGGGTCCACAGCGTAATCTCCTAACATGCTGGGTATGCCGTAGGCGTATTGCAGCAGCATCTCGGAAAGCACGATATTCAAGTGGGACTGGCACTTGGCAACGACGTTGTGAAGCTGGAATTCGGAGGTCGCCAAGGCCGGTGTCACATAGTCTTCAGGACGCGGATTGTCGATGAGGTGCCGGATATGGAACGCCATCGCACCAGCGCCGTACTTTTCCATGAGCATCTTCATCGCCAGATACACTTTGGCGGAACGGACAACTTCGGACTCAATCGTCGTCATCATTCTTTCCGCGTCGCGAATCCACCGTTGCGCGATTGCGTCTGCTTCCGGGCTCTTGTTTCGCCATAGGTTTTGGATGTCCTCATCCTGAGCAACTTCCTTGGTGCCGATCTTCGTTACCTTGACACCAAACGTCTCCTCGATGGCACCGAGAATCTGCTCGTTGTAATCCGGGGGCATGTTTCTTTGGACGTCGCCGTAGGTGACATTTACGTACGGTGAATCGGTCACCGTCAAAATGCGTTCATCCTTCATGCGTTTGAGTGCCTTGATCAACTTGACCTTGGCCACCAGGTCCTGAAACATCTGTTCGGTCACTTTCGGATCCGCACAAAATCGCCAGGGATCCAAGAATGCACCGGTGACTCGGTGTTCTTTGTGCAGCGGATACGAAATGTTCATGAAGTCATTCACAACCGCCACGTTAATTGTCGGCAAGCCGCTTCGCAGCAACTCGTAGTCCCTGGGCCAGCCACAGATCATTACGCCGTCGTAGCCTTGTTTCTTCAGGTCTTTGATCTCGTTCAGCACCGACTGCATCGTGGCGCCCTGCGTGAGATCGCGTGTCACGAAGTCCACCCCGGGGCACTCCTGCTGCAACCGCTGCGCAAGGGCCGTGTTGCTGGTCGGCGTCAGATCTGTGTCGTCTCGAGACGGCGCTGTCCCGAAGAACACGGTGTAGATCTTCGTGAGGCCACCATTCGAAAGTGTCGGACTCGGGAAGCCGGAAGCGATTGGCGCACGGAACGCACAGGCGCCCACCGCACCGGACGTGGCTCTCAGAAAAGTACGGCGTGTCATTTCCGACATGACTTCCTCCTCGTTTGGAAAAATTGTCACGGTCGCTGCCGACATTGTCTGCTAATCAGACCGCCGCCGCAATGTGGGTGTGGCTCTTGCGAACCTCGTGACAGCATGCGGAGGACCACGTTCGCCCGCGCTGGAGACAGAGAAAGCGCGAATCGATGTGCTTCGTCGTGCGGGATCGCGATCGCCAGGCTTCGCCGGCGCAGAAGGAACATGGGACCTTGGTTCATCCATTCGGCCATAGATGAAATCGAGAACGCCATCTTCCGTGGCAGTTCATTGGTCCACAACCATTCACACACAGCGTTCGAGGAAGGTTTCAATTTCCTCGGCCAGTTCGTCACGACTGGCCAAGCCTTGAATCCAACGGTCGGGAATCGCGTCGAATCCAAGAGCTGCGCCCAACAATGCGCCGAGGACTGCGCCGCGATGGCAGTTGTCTCCGCCAAGATTCGTGTTGGAAACCATGGCGGCCTCGAAATCGTCGGCGTATCGGGCCGCGAGGTAGAGCACGGCGGGAAAAGACTGGTCGATATAGCATGCCGGGCTCAACAGACCGCCGATGACTTCGCGGTCCGATCGTCGACCACGCTCCATGCGCCAACGATCCGCGATGCAGGGAAACCAAGCTCCTCGGCGGTTGCGCAGGCGAGCTTCCGAGCGGAGGAGGGCGTCTCCCGCAAGAGTTGAGGCAATAGTCGGCCGAGCGCGATACCATAGCGTTCCAGCTTGGCGGATCGGTGTGTCAGCCGTATGTGCGACAAGAGATCGCGCTCTGTGGCGAGTGAATCGCCGTGCCGCAAAGCGGCGAGGATCACCGGGGGCAATCCGACCAGGCCACCGATCGATGCCGTGTCATGACCTTCGGCCCCGGCACACTGTTCGGGAGCAACGCCTTGCGCATAGTTCGCGAAGAAGTCGCGGTGGTACGACTCTGCATAGGTGTCCTTGTGGCTATCGGCAGTCGTCATGAATCCGACGTATTCACGCAGGTACGCCGCCGTGTCATAGCCGCCTGCTGCACTCATCGTGCGGAGAAGCACACGTACGCACAGCAAGTTGAGCGTGTTGTCGCCGGCTTGCAGGCCTTCGTGGTAATGCCGGTTGGGGCGGGCCCAGAGATGCTTTTTCCCGTGCAGAATAACCCGTCCGACGACTTCGCCCTGCTGCGAACCGCGACCGGCTTGTCCGGTACTGGCGAGTGCCATGATCGAGTTCGGATGATAATCTCTTGGGGCCTCAAAATCGCGCAGGGTCCCGAAGTCTCGCTGGATGGCCGCGACGTCGTAATACCAATGGACAGGCATGGCCAGCGCATCGCCGACGAACATGCCCCAAAGGGCACCCCGTAATCGCTCGTGATTGCCTTTTCTTTGCTTCACGACGATATCATAGATCCAGGCACGAAGCCGGAAAGGCTTCGGAAACCCGTTTCTTGGGGTACTTGAACGAATCGCTCCACGATGGCAGCGACGCCATGATCCTCGATTCTCGCATGCAGGCTCAAACGCAATTTCGGGGAGGCCCAACAGATCATCCATGAATCCATAAGTAACACAAGGAACAGGGGCCCTTCGTTCGGACATCTGGAAGCGATCAAGAGGCCCGACATGGCGTCTCCGTCACGGGTCTTGAATATTTGACGCAGCAGGGTTGCATCTTGACCGTGAAAAGGGTTGCATGTTGACTGAAGCCCTGTGCAGCAGTTCCCTTGTCAAGAAGGAGCAAGGTATGGAAGACGGTTCGATTTCGGCAATCGACACGGTCATTGTTGTTGCCTACCTGCTGGGGATCATGGTGGTTGGCATCCTGGCGGGGTACAGGAGGAATACGTCCTCCGACCAGTATTTTCTTGCCGGCCGTTCCCTGCGGTGGCCGCTGATTGGCACGGGGCTGTTCTGTGCGAATATTTCCACGATTCATCTCGTGGGCCTGGCTTCGTCGGGATACAAAGATGGGCTCGTGATCGGGAACTTCGAGTGGATGGCGGCCTTCTGCCTGATCCTGCTGGGAATGGTCTTTGCGCCGTTCTATTTTCGCAGCAAGATCAGTACGCTGCCGGAGTATGTCGAAAAGCGTTACGGCACGGGCGCGCGGACCTTCTTGGCCTTCATTTTCGTGCTGTCTGCACTGCTGGTTCATATTGGCATCAGCTTGTACGCGGGAGCCAAAGTTATGGAGGAGTTTTTTGGGGTCCCGTACGTCGCTTCGATTATTACCATCTCCTTGATTACAGCGATCTACACCATTCTCGGCGGACTCAAGGCCGTGATGATTACGGACGCGATCCAGGCCGTGCTGTTGCTTTCGGGCGCCGCGATTCTGACTTCCGCCGGCATTCTGGCATTGCCGGGAGTGGGTGTCGAATCGTGGGCCGAGTTCAAGGCAGCCTGTCGCCCGGAGCAACTCAGCATGATCCAGCCCATCCGGGACGCCGCCGCACCGGGCACGTTGGGGCTTCGCGAGTTTTCCTGGTACTCGATCCTGTTCGGGTATCCGGTGCTTGGTATCTGGTATTGGTGTACTGACCAAACGATCGTGCAGAAGATCCTGGCCGCCAAAACCGAGAAAGACGGTCGTGACGGGGCCATCTTCGCCGGTTACCTGAAGATTCTCCCGGTCTTTCTGATGGTGCTGCCCGGCGTGATCGGCTACGTACTCTTCCGGGAGAAGATCGGGGACGACAACGATGCCACCCTGATGATCATGATGAAAGAGCTGCTACCTGTGGGGGTCCGCGGTCTGATGGCGGCCGGGCTGCTGGCGGCTTTGATGAGCACGATCGAGGCGGCGTTGAACAGCACGGCGACGCTGACGGCCGAGGACATTGTCAAACGTTTACGACCGGACACATCTGACGCTGGGCTGGTGTTGATTGGTCGAATCACGGCAGGTGTCGTCGTCGTTCTCGCCATGCTGTGGTCCACTCAGGGTGGGAAGTTCGGTAGTATCTTCGAAGCCATCAATAAGATCCCGATGGCCTTTGCGCCGGGGATCACAACCATCTTCCTTTGGGGTGTGTTTTGGCCCCGCGGCAATAAGCAGGGCGCCATGGCCGCGCTGCTCTTCAACGTAGTCATCGGCCTGGTGTATCTCGCGATCGATATTCCGCTAATCGGTACTGAACAAGTGATTGCCAGACGCCTTGGCATCCCCTTTATGCAGGTCGGCTGGTATCTGTTCCTGATGTCCAGCGGTGTCTATGTTATCGTCAGTTGGATGACCCCCGCACCCGACGGAAAGCGGCTCGAAAATCTCTGTTGGACCCACCCGCTCGACGCGGTGCGAGGCAAGATGGAAGGCACGCTGACCGATCCACGCGTCATGGCGACGGTGCTCTTCATCATCATGGGCGTGCTGTACACACTGCTTCATTGATACGAATGTTGATCAGAAATGATTGTTAGGAAGAGCCGACGAAGAGTACCTTGAGCTGCAGCAAATCATCGGTGCACTTTGAAACGGATGAGAACGAAACATGAAACGGATCGTCTTGACCGCATTTTTGTCGTTGATCGCAAGTTTCTCCGACCGCCTCGGAACCTCTGCAGGTTCCGGAGCGAGGATTTGTCAGCTCCCGTCCCGCGCAGGATTGGGAGGAAGGCCTGATTTGCGGAAACGGCACGATCGGAGCGAATGCCCTGAGCCGCCCGCTGAACGAGCGAATCATCTTTACCCATGAGCGTCTCTTTCTGCCGATGGGCGCTCCGGTGATGCCGGTCGATCAGTCGGCACGCTTGTTCGAGATCCGGCGGCTGATCGACCAGGGGCTTTACAAGCAGGCCTGCCAGTTACAGTTCCATCTCTCCGGGCAGGACGGTTTCATGTACCCGGATTATTTTGTTCCCGCCTTGGACCTCACAATCCGCACCGAGGCGGAGGGAGAGGTCCGCGAGTATGCCCGGTCGGTGAACTTCCAGACGGGGGAAGCGACGGTGCATTGGGTCGACGACCGTGGCGTCTTCGAGAGACGCATGTTCGTCTCTCGAGCGGCGGGCGTGGCGGTGCTGCTGTTGACGGCCCCGAAATCCGCACTCGATTGCCGGCTGGCGATGGAACCCCGGGAACCGAGCAGCGAGTTCAATTCGGATTCCGACATCAACAAACGATCCGACCAGGTTTTTCGGGAACACGTTTCTGACATCAAGAGTGCGGCCGGAGATGACTGGTTGACCTACAGCAACGGCTTTATCAAAGCTTATCCAGGTAGTGTCCACGCGCTCGAAGGCTATACGCGAGCGGTGGTGATGGGGGGGACGGCCGTGCCGCAGGACGACGGCTCACTCGTCGTTAGCGGCGCGGATCGCATCCTGCTGCTCGTCGACATTCGCTTACTATACGATCCGGAGAAATCGTTGATCGACGAAATGAAGCGATCCCTCGGACAGCTTCCTGGCGACTACGGCCAACTGCTCGATGGCCACGCGCAGCTCCACGGTGAGCTGTTCAGCCGGATGCGGCTGGACCTGGGCGGCGGCGCCGACCACCAGCGAACCACCGAGGAACTGTTGGAGCTCTCGAGCTACGAAAATCCGAATCGGGCACTCATTGAAAAGGAGTTCGATGCCGCCCGCTACAACATCATTTCGAGTACCGGCGATTTGCCGCCCACCCTGCAGGGAGTCTGGGGCGGAACCTACGTTCCCGGCTGGGCCAGCGACTTCACCCACAACGGCAATGTCCCCTCGGCGATCGCGTCGTACCTCATGGGCAACACGCCCGAGCTCATGCTGGCCTACACGTCGTACATCGAGTCGATTGTTCCTTGGCTGGAAATCAACGCCAAGCACTTATTCGGGGCTCGTGGCGTCGTACTGCCGTCACGCTCGACTACCCACGGGTTCAACAACGCCCTCAACGCCGACTTCGCCGGCGGCATGTGGGTTGGCGGTGCTGGTTGGGCGGCCCACTTCTTCTACGACTACTACCTCTACACGGGCGACCGGGAATTCCTCGCCGAACACGCGCTGCCGTTCATGGAAAAGGCGGCTCTGTTTTTCGAGGATTATCTGTACGAGGGACCGGACGGAAAGTTCGTCTTTTCACCGACCCAGTCGCCGGAGAACACGCCCGGCAACTCGAACTCCCAGGCATCCTTCAACGCCACCATGGATGTGGCGGTCGCCAAAGAGTTGCTCAGAAACCTGATCTCGGCCTCTCGCGAACTGGAACGAAACGAGGACAAGGTCCCTGTCTGGGAAGCGATGCTGGAGAAGATGCCGGATTACATGATCGACGAAAACGGCATCATCAAGGAGTGGCTCACGCCCCGGCTCGAGAACCGTGACAGCCACCGACATTCGTCACAGCTTTACCCGCTGCTCGACGGGATGCCGGAAGAGATTGCGCAGCAGCCCGGAGCTGCAAGCGGCATTCCGCAAGAGCATCGAGTACAAGCTGGACAAACACTGGAAGAACAATCAACGCGGCTTCATGTCCTTCGGATTGGTGCAGCTGGGGCAGGCGGCCACGAGCCTCGGCGAGAGTGACCTGGCCTACCATTGCCTTCGACATTTGGTGAACCGCTTCTGGCTGAATAACCTGGCCTCGATGCACAACCACCGCTCGCTCTTCAACATGGACATCAGCGGCGGCATGCCGGCCGTGATCATCAAGATGTTGGTGGCTTCCGACGTTGGCAAGATCCAGCTCCTGCCCGCCCTGCCTGCAGCCTGGCCCTCGGGCCGGATCGAAGGCGTGCTGTGCCGAGGGGCAATCGAGATTCAGAGCCTGCAGTGGGACGGAAAACAGATCGCGGTCACGCTGCGTTCCGACCGGCCCCAGAACATCATCCTGGAATTGCCCTTCCAGATCGCTCAACTCTCCGTCATCGACGGGGTGGCCAGGGTGAGCCCCGCGGATCTTGCCAACCAGCGCACGATCACACTCCCCAGCGGTCGTCGGTGTCGATGGTGATTCAGCTGCAATGACGGATCGCAGTTGACAGAATCAGCAGAAGCCTCGTCCCCAGGGTGGGGCTTGGAAATGCGCTCGAATGGGAACGGGAGGTCATCCAATGAAAACCAGTATTCTCCTGATGTGTGTCCTCTTGGTCAGTCCCCTCGGTACCTTGGCTGTCCCCGAGACTTGTGCCGAGACCGCTCGAGAGATCCTGTTGAAGCGAGCGGAGTCGCGACTGCGGGCCATCTACGATCAAGACGAGTTTCGCGCCAGACGGTTTCGTGCCGAATGGCTTCCGGATAGCACGGGGTACACGGTCCTGGAGTCACTCCCCGGTGGAAACGACCAGGTACGGGTGCGCTACGATGCCGCCAGCGGCAAACGCACCGTGCTGGATGCACCGCAAGAAGAAACGTCCGCCCGATCCAGCAGCGTTTCGCCGGATGATCAGAGCGTCCTGTTCGTCGAACAGGGGAATCTGTACGTGCGCGATCGGAATCACGACGGCAGAATTCGCCTCACCCGCGGTGTAGCCGAGAGCGCCGTTTCGCACGGGCGGGCAGTCTGGAGCCCCGATGGAAAATGGATCGCCTTCGTACAGTCCGACGAATCCGAAGTGAGGCTCAGGCCGTTTCTTGTTCCAGGCGACCCGACGTATCCCGAAGTCAAGGAGGTCCGATTTGCCAGAGTGGGTGAGGCCATCCCGACGCTGCGTGTCGGTGTCGTGGACGCCCAGGGAAAAGAGACGCGCTGGCTCTCGATTTCCATACCCGCTGAGGGTTACTATCTGGGGCAGGTCGAATGGGCTGGAAACTCGCATGAACTGCTGATTGAAAAGCTGAGCCGATTCCGGAACGAGCGCGAGTTCCTTCTGGCCGACATTCACACCGGTGCGATCCGCCGCATCTTCCACGATTTCGATTCGGCCTGGGTCGTTGCCAGCTACGGCACGAATGCCGGGCTGACTTGGATTCGCGACGGCCAAGCGTTCATTGTGCTCAGCGAAAAGGACGGTTGGCGGCACGCCTATGTTAACTCGCGCGACGGCCAGGAAGTGATTCTTCTGACGCCCGGCCCTTACGACATTATCGAACGTGCCGTCGTGGACGAGGCAGGAGGCTGGTTCTATTACTACGCCTCGCCCGACAATGCCACGCAGAAGTATCTCTACCGAGTACGCCTGGAAGGGTCCGCCGAGCCTGAACGAGTCACGCCCACGGATCAGCCCGGTACCCACGACTACGATTTCTCCCCGGATGCCAAGTGGGCGTTCCACACCTACTCGACTTTCGACACACCGCCGATCACGGAACTTGTCCAGCTGCCGGAACATCGGGTCGTGCGCATGTTGGAAGACAATCAAGAACTACGCACAAAGATGGAGTCGTTGATTGTCCAGCCAACCGAGTTCTTTCAGCTCGAAATCGGCGACGGCATCGTTTTCGACGCGTGGATGATCAAGCCAGGCGACTTCGATCCTTCGAAAAAATACCCCCTGTTCGTCTACGTGTACGGAGAACCGCACGCCCAGACCGTGCTGGATGCGTGGGGGCGGGTCCAAGCGGACTATCATCGCCTGATCGCGGATCTCGGCTACCTGGTCGTTTCCTTCGACAATCGGGGCACACCGGCACCGAAGGGGGCCGCGTGGCGGCGGGCTATTTTCGGCAGCCTCGGTCCGCTCTCGACGGAAGAGCAGGCGGCGGCGGTGAAAGAGCTCGCCCGCAACCGCCCGTATGTCGACCTGTCTCGGGTGGGCATCTGGGGTTGGAGTGGTGGCGGCTCGAACACGCTGAATGCGATGTTCCGCAAACCGGATGTCTATCACGTCGGGATCGCCGTGGCACCCAAGCCGCAACCACATCTCTACAACGCCTGGTTCCAGGAGATCTATATGGAGACCCCTGAAACGAATCCGGAGGGATACCGCCGGGCCGCACCGATCAACTTTGCGGAGGGCTTGGAGGGAGACCTGCTGATCATTCACGGCACGGGCGAGACCAACACTCATCTTCAGATCACCGAAGGGCTGGTGGACCGCCTGATCGAATTAGGCAAGCATTTCGACTACATGGCGTATCCCCACCGTGACCACGGACTCCGCGAAGGCCGTGGTACTGCGGTACACCTGCGGATGCTCATGGCGCGGTACCTGATCGAGCACCTTCCGCCTGGTCCGCAATGAGCTCCCGCTGGTACCGTTTTGACAACGGATCGACGACCATCAAGACACAATTCATCCCATTGCTTGTGCCGTCGATCCGTGGGCGTAAACTGGAATCGTTACTCGCTGTCGTTCGACAGCAGGCGATCGTTACACGGTAGGCTGTTCGAATCCCTTGCGGGCGGGCCGCGTCAGCATGGAGCTTGCTTCTTCGTCGTCGATGATCGTCTCCGTATCGGGATCCCATTTCAGATTGCGCCCCAGCAAACGGCCGAGGTTCAGCAGGTGGCAAATCGTGGCGCTGCGGTGGCCAATCTCGATATCCGCGATGGGACGCTCGCCCGAGATGCAGCAGTCCAGCCAATTGCCAACATGGCTTTCATTTTTGCGCGGATGCTTGGCGAGCAGATCGATGGCGAGTTCTTTGGGATTCGAGCCCAAGGCACCGCGAAAGACTTCCATTTTCGCCTGGTCGCCAATGAAGAGCCCGCCGCCGCGGTTGGCCTTGTCCAAGCGGACGACGATGCCGCTCGCGTAACGATAGCTCAGCCGCGGTTGGGCACAGATTCGGTTGCCGCGTTCTATCGATTCGGGCTTGTCATACGTCGGCATCTGTAGGGCGTCGCCATCGACCATGATTTCGGTCGGGCCGGTAAGTTCGGTTCCCAAGGCCCACTGGATTTGGTCAAAGCCATGCGTCCCCCAGCCGGTCATTTCGCCACCGCTGTAAGGGCGGAATGACAGCCAGCCCGGATTGCCGCGGGGCTTGTAAAGCTCTGCGTGATACGGGACGACTTCGTTGGGGCCGCACCACATTTCCCAATCCAGGCCCTCGGGGACTTGCTGAGCGGGCAAGTTGCACAACCAGGGGCTCTCGTAGTTGGCCGCGTACACTTCCTGGATTTCGCCCAAGCCGCCGTTGCGGATGAACTCGCAGCCGATGAAGTTCTCGCGCTGCGATCTTTGATGCGAACCGACCTGGAACGTGATACCGGTGCGGCGGGCCGCTTCCACCATTAAGCGGCCTTCCGGAATAGTCAGCGACACCGGTTTCTCCGCGTAGATGTGCTTTCCCGCCAGCGCGGCACCGATGCAGATATTCGCGCGCCAATGCTCGGGCGTGGCCGTGACGATCGCGTCGACGTCTTGGCGGTCGAGCACCTTTCGATAATCCTGGTACACCTCCTCGGCACCGTGTCGTTTGGCAATTGCTTCGCCTCGCGGTCGATTCACGTCACAAACGCAGATGGCCTGTGTCCGCGGATCACGTGCCGCTTGCGCGAACACCGCCGACCCTTGACGTCCGACACCGATCCCCGCGAGCGTGATTCGGTCATTCGCACCGGGGCGATCTCCCTGCGCGAGAGCCGAACGAGGGATGATGGAGGGGAATCCCCATCCGAGCCCGATCGCGGATGCGGCCGCGGTCTTGCCCAGGAAGTGCCGTCGTGTCACGCCAGACTTTGTGCTCTTCTTTTTTGTGTTGTCCATCTGAAATCTCACCATTTACGAAACGGAATCTTCGCCCTATCCGATGATTGACTTGAGGTGCTCAATGCTCGCGCGCGGCCTGGTCCAGAGTTCCGCACTCAACACTTAACACGAGGTCCTGGGGTACCGAACGGCAGGTGTTGACGATTCGTTGCCAGTCGATGACGCCGTCACCGCACGCACACCCGACCGCGGTACCCATCACTTTACCTCTTTCGGCATCCGATTGCTCTACCGAAATGTCCTTGGCATGAATGTGAATCACGCGGTCTTTGATACGTTCAAACCATTCATGCGGGTCTTCGCCACCCAGATACGCGTTGCCGGTATCAAAGTTCGCACCCAGATTGGGTGAATCGACCAGGTTGAGACAGCGGTCGTAAAGTTCGGGTTTGAGCGAATACGTCTGATGCATCTCGAAGCCGATCTTGATGCCGCGTCGCTCGCATACCTTCAGTGCTTCCTTGAGTGAATAGCGGATCAGCACGAAGTCTTCTTCCATGGTCGTCCACGTTTGCTTGTGGCCTTCGTGCGTGTTGATGATCGGAGCACCGGCCTCCGACGCGAAGCGGGCGGCCTGCTTCAAATACTCGACCGCGATCTCGGGTTTGGACGCCTGGCTGTGCGAGGAAAACGCCGACAATTGCAGGCCGCGCTTCTCCACTTCGTCTCGCACTCGAAAAGGATCATCCAACATCGAGACGCTGTGAAAGTACCTTGCCTCACTGAGCAGTTCCCGTCCCCAGTGCACCATCGGCTCGATGTACTCGTAGCCGAGGTCAGCAGCGAACGCGACGCCCCACTCGAAAGATTTGTGCGATGTCCGAATTGCTTCAAGGTTCAACCCAATACCGACCTTGCCCATGAACACTCTCTCTTGCTGAATTTGTTAACACAAAGTGAACCCGAGAACGCCTGATCGACCGTGCTCCGGAAGTTTAATTCTTGGTGCGCGTGGAGTCATTGACGCATGTTGCCAAAATAATGGTAGAATCTTGTCAGGTCCGCTGGCGTCGTGCTGTGCGCCGGTTTCCTTGTCGCGTCACGTCGTTGGGGGGCTGCCTTTCCTTTCGATTTGCGTAGGACGGTAGTGCACGAATATGGCGAAGCCGAAGCAGGTCCTGCTGCTGATCGAAACGTCTCGGGTGTTCGGCCGCGGCATCATGAATGGGGTTTCGCGGTACGCCAAAGAACACGCCAATTGGGTGTTTCGTTTCGAAGATCGCGGCATTCTGGAAAGCCTACCCGCGTGGCTGCGTGATTGGCAAGGCGATGGGGTGATCGCCCGCAGTCCCACGCCCTCCCTGTCCGAGTCCATCGCGGACTTTGGCTGCCCGGTTGTCGAGTTGCTTGGCGACGGCCGGACTTCGATCGCCGAAGTGCGGACGGATGAAGCCTTGTCAGCACAAATGGCGATTGATCATTTGACCCAGCAAGGTTACGAGCATCTGGCGTTCTATTCGTTCGCTACCTCGTGGTGGTCCAACGCACGCCGCGACGCGTTTGAGCAAGTGGTGCGATCGCGCAAGCTTTCCGGGCACGTGTTCCCCGGCGCTTACAAAGGGTCCAACAAGCCTTATCCCATGTGGCGGAAGGCGTACCAGCAGTCGCTCGATCGGTGGCTGGATCGTTTGCCCAAGCCGGTCGCGATTTGGACGGTGGCGGATTCGCAGGCAATCCGGATTTTGGAAATGTGTCGACAGCGGCATTTGCATGTTCCGTCGGAGGTGGGAATCCTGGGGACCACGAACGACGAAATCGTGTGTGGCTTGTTGTCGCCATCTTTGTCTAGCATCGATCTCAATGCTGCCGAGGTTGGGTATCGGGCCGCGGCGCTCTTGGATCAAAAGATGCGTGCTCGCGTACCGAAGAGATGGCGGCGTGCCAACCCTCCCGTCCTCATTCCGCCCCAGGGGGTCGTTGCGCGAGAATCCAGCAATCGCATTGCGATCCTCGACCCTGAACTGCACCAAGCGATGCAAATGATTGATCGGGAGGCGGCGAAGGGGCTGACCGTCGAAGCGATCGCCGAAGAGCTGTTGTTGTCGCGCAGTACTCTGGAGCGACGTTTTCGCGAGACTCTCAAATGCACACCGGCCGAAGCGATCAGCCACGCGCGGGTGGAACGCGCCAAGAAACTGTTGCTGGAAACCACGTGGCCGGTCAGCAAAATTGGCAGCCGAGTGGGATTTTGTTCGCCCGAGAATTTCGTTCGGTTCTTTCGCCGGATCGTGGGGCAGACGCCACGGCAATACCGTAACGACTTGCACGGCGAAGATTAGAACGTCCATTCCGCCCGTGCCCTGTCCGACCAGGTGCAACGGAGACACCTCGCCGATGGCTCCACTCGCGAACGCAAGCATCGGGCGGTCATTGGTTGGCGATGTTCCAGGTACAACCAGCTGCAAGCGGAATACAGCCAGACACAGCAGATTCCAGCAGCAGGCATTCCTACTCGCCGCATACGAGCGAGCAACAGATTCGCGATAAGGATGCAATGTCCGGTATTATGGAGAAGACGGGGGAGGGGACTGGTAGGAAACGGTGACGTCCCATGTCACTATCAGTAGGCGTTGCGCACACGTTGGCAGGAGCATACCCATGGCGACCGATGGGAACGCTGATTCGGAGAAAACACTACCGTGCAGGGAATGCTGGGCGAATTGTGGTGTCGAGCCTGACGAGGAGATGCGAGAAATCGACCAATGGGAAGACGGACTCTCGCCACTTCCTGAGAATATTGCGCGTGTCCGAAAGCTGATTTCGACTCTCGAGCTATGCCATCACAAGGCCGACCGCTGGGTGACGAATATTGTCGTGGCGATCGGCGAGGGAGATACATGCAAGGGGCTCGGCACTCGAATGGCCGGTGAACTCCATCCGGCGGAGCGTGACTGGATCAACGCATGTGCGGCGCTTTCCGCCTGGTGTGCCGGACAACCGGCCGCTTCCGCCAAGATCAAGCTCGGCGGCCGATCCGCGAGCCATCTGTTGGGTAAGCTCGGCAAACGCACGGCCTGCAAGGAGTGGCAGGTTCAGCGCGTGGTGGAACGTATTCGCGAGTTCATCGGCTGGCCTCGCGCGATGCTGCATGATGATGCAGTGTACGTTTTCATGGAGGAGTGTGGTGCTGATTGGGAGCCACGGGGCGATGCCAAATGCCCCGAGTACTATCGTGAGCACGAAGAGTTCTGGAAGCAGACCATCCAGACTCGCATCCACGATACTGTGAATGGCGAGGCGGGTGATATCTCTTTGGCGGTGGCCATCGACTTGATGTTCCCATGCAACTGGAACTTCCTTGAAAACCTCCGTGTTGTTCTCGGTGCCATCGGGGGTGAGTTGCACACGGCTCAGCCACTCGCCGTCTGCGCGGAACCTACGGAATGCTCCAGTGTGCGAGCGTATGCAAACCGTCTGTAGAACCCTGCAATACTGTCTGCAGAATCAACGGTCGGAGGAGGGCGTCGATCGTGTGCTGCTGGAACTGCTGGAAGAAATCAACGCTTCGCAGCGGTGGCTCGTGGCTTCACTCGACAAGACGATCCGATTGCAGCTGGGATGGTAATCAGCACGCTGCGGTAAAGGGGGCCATCGAACTTCGGCGCGAATGGTAGTACACCAATTCGGGACGGCAGCGCCCGTGTGGAGCGCGTCCTAACCTTCAGTGGTCCGGAGGAAAGGATCATCTGATGCGGAATTCACCCCGTTGATGTCGGCGTTATCTTGGTGCGGTCTCAGCCAGCATCTTGGCAGCAGGCCCTAGATCTGTACAAAATCGGAAGGGCCGCTCCATCCGCATAATGCTGACAGCAACTTTTGTTGCGTTCCCCCGCCGATCCGAGAAGGGTGGTCAAAGCTTTGACAGAATGGCTTGTGCCGATTAGGTTAAAACTCAATATTCGCGTCGTTTGCGACGCCGCACGGGCAAGACAACGGGACAGAGAATCAGACAACTTTGAGGTGAAACATGCTTCCACTTCTCCGGGCAACGCCATGGTCTCTTTTTGTGTTGACGATTCTTGGCTCGGGGCTGCTTGGTCAACGAGCAGCTGTCGCTGCTGACCTGAGCGACTATCAGTGGAGTGTCGTTGATCCGGCTGCTGACTGGGCCCCTCGCGCAGGGCTCCAGGTCATCGATCTGAATCAACAGTTCTTTTTGATGGGCGGTCGTACTCCGATCGATCCCGCCGTGCTCCCGGTCTTCGGAGCCAGTGACATCTGGGCGGATGTCTGGAGGAGCGATGACCAAGGAGACAGCTGGGAGTTGATCCTCGCAACCGATGCTGCGGGGCATTGGCCCGCACGTGCTTACTTTCAAGCGGTCACGAAGGACAACGAGATGTATGTGTTGGGGGGACAGAACTTCAGTGTGATTGATAACCCCGACCCCACGGGTCCCCCTCAGATATCGGTTTCAGATTTTTTCAACGATGTCTGGAGTAGTACTGACGGGATTACCTGGTCGCCGAAGACCATGGATGCCGGTTGGGAAGGCCGGGCGGGTTTGAGTAGCGTAGTATTTCGAGATGAACTTTACGTCTTTGGCGGTTCTACAAATGACGATTCAGCAATCGTCGGCCCGGGTGGACCTCCTCGCATTTACTTCAACGATGTGTGGAAGTCGAGCAACGACGGCGTCGACTGGCAGCAAGTAAGCGACGCAGCGCCGTGGGAACCACGTGCCGGAGCCGCCGTAGTCGTCAAGGACGATTACATCTATCTGCTTGGCGGAGAGGATGGATTTCACTTGCGAGTCGGGGTCGCGTTGCCCACCATATTTCAACGACGTTTGGCGCACACAAGATGGAATCACCTGGGAAGAGGTGGACGATGCAGCCGACTGGCCGGCAAGGCCAGGTCACCAGGCTGTCGTCGTGGATGACAAGATTGTCGTCTTCGGTGGATTCGGCTTGAGCACAGATCCGACCGATCCGTTCAAGCCATCCAATCCGATGGACATGTGGGCCAGCACGGACGGCGCCAATTGGGAACTTCTCGAGCAGGTCCCATGGAATGCAGAATTACCCGATGAGATCAAATACGACTTCGATGCTTTAGTGGCATCCGACGGGTCGGATGTGATCTACACGTTTGGGGGCGACCGGGAAACCTTCAATCCCTTCGATCCGCTGAATTACCTCAACGTGGACAACGACGTCTGGAGCTTCGCGCCCGTTCCGGAGCCGTCGTCATCGGTCCTCTGCTTGCTGGGCATCATCGCGTTCTGTATCAAAGCCAGACGTTGCAGCCACTAGCTGTTCATTTGTGTGGTTGACATGCGGTGCGATGCAGCCTCAACTTGCCTGTGGGTGTGCCTGAACGGTGTCGTGAAACTGTCGTGATGAACGAGTGAGCGATCAGACCTTCCTTGGCGAACGGTTATGATTTCTCAGCCAATCGCCGACATCCGATCTGGGGACAGGTGACGCCAGACTCAAGGTATTCATTTGGCCACTCACGTGTGCAACAATTCGTGCCAAGACGTGTAGAATCGTGTGGCAGAGAGTACCGTGAATGGTCGCAGCGGATCGTGCGCCCGTTGGGAAGGCGTTGCGAACAACGGATGGAGTCGATTCCGTGGCTGCCCGCAAATTGTCGTAGATCGGGGTAGGATGGGTACAAACCAGGTAGAAACGATGGGACGCGTCCGGAGTATCGCCGCCGTTTTTGCCTTGATCCCCGTGTTGTCAGCGATTGGCGTAGGCGCAGCTGCCCCGCCACGAGTCACCCCACGCATGTACTTCGCGGACGACGTCAGCGGTAAACCGTTTTCGAAGGATCCCGCTGTCGTGAGATTCCACAGTAAGTACTGGCTGTACTACTCTGTACCACCCTATGAGGGAAAATCGACTACCGGCTGGAGCATCGGCGTGGCGACCAGCAACAATTTGGTGGACTGGACCAAGGCGGCGAATTGCAGAACACGGGTGAAGCTGAGGCGAAGGGCTTTACGGCTCCGGGCGCCATTGTGCTGAATGGCAAGGTGCATCTGTTCTACCAAACCTACGGAAACGGAGAGCGGGATGCGATCTGTCATGCATGGTCTGACGATGGACTGAACTTTACTCGCGATCCCGCCAATCCCGTCTTTTCCCCAACCGGACCCTGGACCGTCGGTCGCGCGATCGACGCAGACGTCATACAGCAGGGCGACAAGCTTCTGCTGTACTGGGCGACACGGGATCCAAAGATGGAGATCCAAATGCTGGGTGTGGCGGCCGCTCCGCTCGACAGCGACTTTTCACGCGAGGACTGGATTCAGCTTAACCTCGACGGACCGATTCTGGCCCCGACCGTACCGACGGCACGAGATGAACCCGGCCTGAACCTGAGCTGGGAAAAGCGTTGTATCGAGGCGGCGGCGATGGCTCGACACAACGGTCGACTCTATATGTTCTACGCGGGGGGCTATAACAATGACCCGCAGCAGATCGGCGTAGCGGTTAGCGACGATGGCATGCATTTCAAACGACTGTCGGACAAACCGCTAGTGCCCAATGGACCGCCTGGCAGTTGGAATTCGAGCGAGTCCGGCCACCCGTACCTTTTTCAGGATGACGACGGGCAAGACTACCTCTTCTACCAGGGTAACAACACCAACGGAAGAACTTGGCACCTGTCGGTCCTGCCGATCGACTGGAAAGATAACCAGCCCGTTGTGGCGCCGGAGAAACTGCCCGAGCGGTGATCGCCGTGCCAACGCGTATTCTGTCACGCAGTCGAGCATTCGTTCACCACTGGGTGTACAGCGATTCGACGTTGCTTCCGCGTAGAAAGGGTGACAAGACGCTACAGGGAAGTGCCAGGCGCTGTCGCGAAGTCCAGTTGCGGAACCGCCATGAAACGAATTCTCGAAGCGATTGGTCCGGCTGTTATCGTAGCCGCTGTGGTTTTAGGTCCGGGCTCGATTCTGACAAGCTCCAAAGTGGGTGCATCGTTCGGTTTGCTCGGGGTGCCCGTGATCATCATGTCTTCGCTACTGATGATCGCGATGGTTGCGTTGTCAGCGCGGCTTGGAGTTGTCTACGAAAACAGCCTGTGCGACGAACTGGCCTGTCGGCTAGGGCGGGGAGTCGCGGTGGCCATCGGCCTAACTCTGTTTACGCTCGTCGCCTTCTTTCAGTCAGCGAATAACATCGCCCTGATCGGCGGGTTCGAACCGATCCGAAGTGACGAGACGCTGCCGTTTGCCAGCCGCGCGGCCATCTTGTTGTTGGTGAACGCCCTGGTGATCGGAAGTCTGTACCTGCTGAAAGACTTGTACCGCCGTGTTGAATGGTTGATGAAGATCCTGATCGGCCTCATGACGGTCGCCTTTCTGTTTAACTTCGTGGTCGTCTTTGTGAATCCGCCGGAATCTGAGCGGGTTGTCGTTACGGCCGATCTGGATTGGTTCGCACTGTTGGGGCTAGTCGGCACGACGTTTTCCGTAGGGGGCGCGTTTCTACCAAGCTTACTTGGTCAAGGAGAAAGGCTGGGCGCTCGACGACGTTGAGAAAGGCGTCACCGATTCGATCATTAGCATGACGATGCTCGGGCTGGTGACCGTCATGATTCTGCTCACGTCATGGCGAGTGTTCTATGGAAACCCCGATGCGGCAACCTTGTCGTCCGTCGGAGACGTAGCCAAACAACTCGAGCCCCTGTTTGGCTCGGCGGCGAAAGTCATCTTTTGCGTCGGGATTCTCGCCGGTGCATTCAGTTCCTTTATGGTCAATGCGTTGATCGGTGGGACCGTCCTGTCCGACTCGCTTGGCAAGGGGGCGAAGCTGCGTGATCAGTGGCCGCTGCACCTCACCACGCTCGCACTGTTAGTGGGCATGGGCGTCGCGATCGCATCACTTGCAAAGGAGGGTAGCACGGTTCATCTGATAACGATTGCCCAGGCGTGCACGGTGTTGGGAATACCTGCGTTGGCCGGGGCGATCATTTATCTGGGGACACGGAAGGAACTGACCGGTTCGCGCAGGGTGCCACGCTGGATGCTTCTGCTGGCAATCATTGGCTTTCTGCTTTCGTGTTTCCTGGCATGTTTGACAGCAAGCAAGGTCTACCACAAGCTAAACCCGGCGCCTGTGGTGGTTCTTACCGTTGAAGGGCCGAGCTTATGAGAGCGCCTTTTGCCCTATTGCTTTTTCTGCCAACGATCAATGTCGCTGCCGGCCAGGACGGACAGCCCACGACTCCCGTGGGTTGGGCCGTATCTGGTATCGAGCTGGCACCGTACTTTTCGCCACCCGCTGCTTGGCAAGGAAAGTTGGGGGATTATCGATCGCCACTCGAATTCGCTGATGGGTACGCGCGTGCAGACTCCGTCGGATTGGAAACGTCGCCGAAGCGAACTGGTGGACCAATGGGAAGGCCAACTGGGCAAGTGGCCGCCGTTGATTACTCGACCAGAAGTCGAGATTCTCGCTTCGACACGACGCGAGAATTTCATGCAGCATCAGGTCCGGTTTCGCTGGACGCCGCACGAAAAGACGACGGGGTATCTGTTGGTCCCCGATGGCGAGGGGCAGCATCCCGCGGTGTTGACGGTGTACTATGAGCCGGAGACCGCCATCGGCTGCGGGAAACCCCATCGTGATTTTGCGCTGCAACTGGCTCGGCGAGGGTTTGTGGCACTTTCCATCGGCACATCCGAGGCCAGCCAGGCCAAAACCTATTCGCTCTACTACCCCAGCATGGACAACGTCAGCGTCCAACCGCTATCGATGCTCGCTTATGCGGCCGCCAACGCTTGGTATGTCCTTGCCCAACGTCCCGAAGTTGACGCCCATCGGATCGGCATTGTTGGTCACTCGTTTGGCGGAAAGTGGGCGATGTTCGCCTCGTGTCTGTTTGACAAGTTTGCCTGCGCCGCTTGGTCGGATCCTGGAGTTGTCTTTGACGAAAGTCGTCCCAACGTCAACTATTGGGAGCCTTGGTATCTCGGGTTTCACCCGCAACCGTGGCGAGCGCGAGGCGTTATCACGGACGACAATCCGGCCCGTGGTGTGTATCCCCAACTTGTTGCCGACGGGCGTGACCTCCACGAACTTCACGCTTTGATGGCACCGCGCCCGTTCCTGGTCTCGGGGGGGGCCGAGGATCCGCCGAGCCGCTGGCAAGCGCTGAATCACTCCATCGAGGTCAATCGCATCCTGGGGTATGAAGACCGAGTCGGAATGACGAATCGGCCCGAACATTCACCCAACGAACAGTCAAACGCCGTGATCTATGCGTTCTTTGAGCATTTTCTACACAAATGACTGGCCGGGAAGGGAAACAGACTTTCGATCGACGTTCCTGGAAGCCGTCGATACACTAAGCCGCTATCACACGCGAATTCCGAAACGAGAGAAGTATGCCCGGATTAATCTTCCCCCATCTGATCGAAGACGAATCGCAATTGGACGCGATCCTGGCTTCGCCGAACGACGCGTTAGTGGATTTCATGCGAACCTTGGACGGGGATCTTTTGATCCTTGGAGTTGCTGGCAAGATCGGAGTCAGTCTGGCGCAGCTTGCTGTCACCGCGATCCAAAAGGCGGGCGGGAAGAATAAGGTCTATGGGGTGGCAAGGTTCTCTGATCCCGCGAAACGGCAACAATTGGACTCCGCCGGAGTCGAGACGATCCGCTGCGATTTATTGGATCGAAAGTCGGTGTCGGAACTGCCGCAGACCAGGAATGTCGTCTTTATGGCCGGACGCAAGTTTGGCACCGCTGACGCAAAGTCATTGACGTGGGCCATGAACACGATGGTGCCCGCGAACGTTGCCGATCACTTTCGCTCGTCTCGCATCGTCGCATTTTCAACCGGCTGTGTTTACCCATTGGTCCGCGTGGAAAACACACCGGATGAAATCGTCGAACCGAAACCGATTGGTGAATACGCGAATCATGTCTTCGGCGCGAGCGAGTGTTTGAGTACTACAGCGATACGTACCGGACACCGGTCTGTCTTCTTCGGCTGAATTACGCGATTGACCTGCGGTACGGCGTCTTGTACGACATTGCGGAACAGGTCTGGCGCGAGGAACCGGTCAACAACGGCGTCGGTACGTTTAATGTGATTTGGCAGGGCGACGCGAATCACCAGGCGCTCATGTGTCTGGGGCATTGCACGACACCCGCCAACATCATGAATGTAACCGGACCGGAAACGCTCGGCACTGAGGCTGTGGCAAAGCAGTTCGGGACTCTGATGGGGAAGCCAGTTCGATTCGCGACAACTCCGGGCGAGTTGTCGTATCTCAGTGACAGTTCCAAAGCGACGAAACTGTTTGGATCACCGTCGGTAACGGCGGATCAGCTCATCCGGTGGCAGGCACATTGGGTCATGCAGGGCGGTCGCTCGCTGGGTAAGCCGACGCACTTCGAAGTCAGCGATGGAGATTACTAGCGGAATGCAAATCAGCGACATACCTCCAACAATTCGGGCTCATGTTCGCCGAGGAATTGTCATTCCCGCTCAACCCCTCGCACTCGATGCCAATCGCCAGTTCGACCGACGACATCAAACGGCCCTGACGCGTTACTATATTGACGCTGGTGTCGGAGGCATCGCCGTGGGAGTCCATTCGACGCAGTTTGCCATCCGGGATCCGGCGATTGGACTGTTCGAGCCGGTACTCAAATTGGTGTCCGAGGTGATCGAAACATACGGAACTGCGAAGGGACGCGAGATCTTCCGGGTCGCGGGAGTTTGCGGGAAGACGCAGCAGGCATTGGCCGAGGCCGAGTGCGCTGAGGCGCTCGGCTATCATGCCTGTCTGTTGAGTTTGGGGGCCATGGCGCAGGAAGGTCGTGATGCGCAGTTGGCGCACTGTCGTCAAGTCGCTGCCGTCATGCCGGTGATCGGGTTCTATCTGCAACCCGCCGTCGGTGGTTGCGTGTTGCCCTACGAATTTTGGCGGCAATTTGCCGACATTGACAACATCATCGCGATCAAAATGGCACCGTTCAATCGCTACCAGACGTTTGATGTTGTACGGGCAATCTGCGATGCGGGCCGGGAAGAATCGATCACGCTCTATACCGGAAACGATGACAACATTATCGCGGACTTGCTCACGGAATACCGAATCGTGACCGACCGCGGCACGAAGCGCGTTCGGATCAAAGGCGGACTACTGGGACATTGGTCCTGCTGGACCCACACTGCGGTCAAGATGCTCAACGAAATCCACGCAGAGCTCGCGGATGGCGGCAGCATCCGCTCGCAGTGGCTGACGCGCAACATGGAGGTAACGGATTGCAATGCGGCCTTCTTTGACGCGGCCAATGGTTTTGCAGGTTGCATTCCTGGAATTCACGAGGTGCTCCGTCGCCAGGGATTGCTGCAGGGAACCTGGTGCCTGGATCCTGACGAAGTTCTGTCGCCGGGACAATCGCAGGAGATCGATCGGGTTTACGCTGCCTACCCGCATTGGAACGATGACGAATTCGTACTCGCTCATCGGGAGGAGTGGCTGGGATGACGAGCGGAAGAGTGAGCTGACTTCCGTGAAGGTGCCCCTCGTAGTAGCCCGGCTCGGAATGGCCGAGCGCGATTCTGGATCGCTCGACGAGGTCTCCGACGTACGTGCTTGTTGGAGGTGATGCTTCGAAATCTGAACAATCTCGCGTCGCCGTTTTCGCATCTGTGGCAAAATAGGTACTTGATGGCGACTGTTTGGCCTGCGAGACTCAGGGGATCCGCATTGTGACTCTTGGAGAACGCTACGGAAGAACGCCAGCACCGCCCATTTCCACGCGTCGATTTGCGGGCGTGGTGTGTCGTTGCTGACGTTCCGATTTTCTGCACACGAGGAGCACCAAGCATGAGACGAATGACAGCGAACGACAACGACCTCTTCCCGCCATTATTGAATGCGATCCGATCAGCTCTTCTCATCGGGCTGGTATTGTTATTCACGAGTGCCGCTTCAGCGGACATGCTGCCGAACGCGATCGTTGGCGTAACCGGCAGCGCGTTTCACCAGGGCGATAATGCCGATCCAGGTGACGGCTCGATTTCGCGAATCTTTGACGGTTCCGGACTGACAGTCGGCGACCCGAACGATTCCAGTACGTGGACGCACAACGCGGCTTGGCAGGACAATTGGCAAGGGCAGGGCGAATTCGTGGACGGACAGACTCCCGGAGCATGGCTTGTGGCAGATCTGGGGGAGGTGCATTCCGATCTGGCGGACGTCTACGTTTGGAATGTTCGTGAAATTCTCGATCGCGGGCTTCAGGACTCTGTTGTCTACGTGGCAACCGAACCGGATGTCCTGCCGGTGACCGGTAGTCCGTACGATTTCTCCAGCGGTGGTTGGACGTCGCTGGGGCCTCAAGTTCTTCCGCAAGCGACGGCGGCTGATACTCCGGCCGATGCGGTCGTCGATCTGACGGGTGTTTCTGGTCGTTACTTTGGCTTTGAGATGGCGTCGAACTATGGCAGCACATTCCGCACCGGCGTTGCCGAGATTCAGTTCACCGTCGTGCCTGAGCCATCATCGATTGTATTGAGTGTGCTTGCCCTTGCGGCGCTTATCACGCAGCGACGCCGGCAGAGATAAAGCCTGGGTGTCGAGACCGCAGCAATTCTACTGCCCCGCTGAATTTTTCGGCGGGGCAGTTTCGATTTACAGAAGGACGGTTGCTTCCTTCATCCCATGCCCTCGAAATACTGCGCCGGCCCTTTCGTTCGGCAACGGCGATGCACCTTACCCGACCCAGATCGGTGTTTCGGCCGGCGATGGCGGATTTGGCGTGGTGACAATCGAGACCGATGAGCCGCTGCAATAAGGGAGTTACTCCGGGTACGGTACGGCATCGCCGACATCTGCCCCGGGACGCGTGGGTCGGGGAAAAACGCAGCGCGGATTGCTGCCAATGGCAACAAGACGGGTGGCTCGACCCCCGACGAACAAGGATTTGACACGATAGGCAGCCTGCATGCTGGCTGGAACGGAAGCGGACCGCAGGATCCAAAAGGTGTCTATTCGATCGCGGAAGGAGCTTGTCAATTCATCGAACCGAACCAAGCCCGACCATTCTTCGCACCGTCATCATGAGGGGAGACTGGAAGCTGCATCTGTATCACGAGGAATGGTTGCTCGATGGTGGCCGCGAGGGTCTGCCAGGCAATGGGGCGGTCGAGCTCTACAATTTGGCGGAAGACGAAGGCGAACGGAATCACCTTGCCGCGATCGAGGTCGTCAAACGTGACGAATTGCTCGCCGAGCTATTGAGCTGGAAAGATCAGATGGGAGCTAAGTTTGCCGAGATCAAATAGGCAGCCTGGTCGCTGGTGATTGCCACCAGCACGAGAAATGCCCTGTAAAATGGGAAGAGTCCGCAGGCAATTGATGCATGCCGGTCGATGAGAAACGCTCAAGAACATCAACGCCGACGCGAATAGCCCATGGTGATCGACTGTCAGCACGCGGGAAGGGAATCGGACACAGCCGGTTTGCCAGGTCGTTGCCACACACACCGCTTACGCTTTTTGAAGTTGCACGTTTCGATCTTTCTCAACCCGAAGCGTAAGCGAGGGAACACTTTCGAACCGTTGGGACGTGTCTCCCTCGCTGACGCTTCGGGTTAGGATTTCGCGGGCATTCCGCACATCGGAGGAGGGAAATTCGGAAATGTGCAACTTCAAAGCTTACCCTTGGGGGAGAGATGCCATGCGAACGCGATTCTTGACTCCGTGCCTGATCGTCGGCTTTGCTCTTACGACAGCGTACGCCGATCAGACGTCGGCAAACCGTTCGTCGCCGACAGCAGAACTTGGCTTTCTCGAAGCTGGTCATGACTACATCATTCGGTTTGCAGAGAACAGCCAACTTTTCAAGACCAGTAAGAGCGGCGTCACATCCACTTCTTATACAACGGACGACGGCGAAAAACGTGCCGGTAAGCCGGCAGCGTGGACCATGACGCTTACCGTGAACATTTTTCACGTCGTGAAGTTTGGCGGTGGATCGTGGGTTTTGCTGGAACATCCGTCGTCTCCGGATGATTTCGCCAAGTGGACGGGCAAGCGACGCGCGATGGCTCAACTGACCGGACAGTATGTCGCGAAGCTGGAGGCGGACCCGAATGGCGCAGATCGACTGAAGAAACTGCGTGAGGCCGCGTCACGCGAATTGCCGACCACCACAACCTGGGTCAACCTCGACCACGCCGTTGCCATTACGGATGTCCCCACAGAGCCAGTCGCGATCGAGCTCTCGGTCGAATCGATTGACATTCAGGGCCAGGAATGAGTCTCGCTGGGATGGAAGAAGCGAGCTGGCTCCGAGTGCAATCGCTGGGAATCGGAACGGGGCGTGCGCCGGAAGGGATCGGTTTACCTTTGCGTGCGGTATGCTCGCGCGGCATTCATTCCAACGGCCTCGTTCGCCACTGAAGTCTGCGAAATGCAATCTTCTGTCTTGGCTTTGTGCATCGCCGCACGTCAATCGCCTGACGGTGCCCGCAGCGATTCACGACGGTGAGTATCTGTTTGTACCATCTGTCGCTGCCGTTGGTCGAAAAGCTTGTGAAAGGAATCGAAAGAGACCATGCTTGTAGGTGATCCGAGGACGGTCGTTGATCGAGCGGTGGGTACATGCTTCTTGCGTGAAAGCGTGTTTGACGGAGGTAAGTGTTGCGCTTTCGGGAAAGGACACTTTCATGAGACGAATTACTGCATTTCTTCTGGCAGTTGGATGGCTTTCCGTTTTTGGTGTGGCAGGGCACCCGTCAACAGCCGCCGAAGGAGAAGCTGATATTTGGATGGCCGCTGCGACAGGTAATCTCGCTGCGATCAAGGAACACCTCGTGGCGGGAGCGGACATCAACGCAAAGGGGCCGGTCTTGGGCCTTACGCCGCTGATGGCGGCGTCGATTACGGGGCAAAGCGATGCTGCGGAACTACTGCTGCAGAAGGGGGCCAAGCCAGATATCAGCAACAAGGAAGGCTCGACGCCACTGCATGCGGCGGCATTTTTGGGACATCTCGACATCGTGAAAGCTCTGCTGGCTGCCGGGGCAGATGGGAATATTCGAAATAGCAGGTCGGAAACTCCGCTGGACACCGTACGTGCTGCGTGGAGCGAAGAAATAGAGGAAGTCTACCAGGGAGTCGGGGAAGCTCTGCGACTGGATCTGGATTTCGAACGGATCCGGTCCGCGCGACCACAAATTGCCGCGTTGTTGGCAGAGCAGGGTGGACCGGGGGAAGTGAAGGGCACCGGCTATCGGGGGTCGTATTTCGTGAACGGAGAAATCCACGTCAACGAGTACGGTACTCCCGAGGGCAAGCCCCTGACGAGCGGACACCAGGATTTTAAGCCTTCCTGGTCAAAGACCGGCGACATGCTTGTCTTCTTTCGCCGACTGAAGAACGATCCTGTTGTGACCAATTGGAAGACCGCGATCTGCATTATTCACACCGACGGTACGGGCTTCCACCAACTAACCGACGGCACTCACACGGATTTTAATCAGACGTGGATGCGCGACGGAACGAACACGCCGATTTGGAACCGAAAAAACCCGGAGACGGGCGGTTTCTGTGTGATGATGAGCAAGGTGGGCACAAGCCGGGGGAGGAGGTTCCTCTGACCGACAAGCGGTACCACACTTGGGCCTACAGCTGCCTGGTTGACGGCAGAATTCTCGTCCAGTGCGCACATCCGGAGCGCGGCTGGG
Source organism: uncultured Planctomycetaceae bacterium (assembly GCA_963776055.1). GTDB lineage: Bacteria > Planctomycetota > Planctomycetia > Pirellulales > Pirellulaceae > CAVZLD01. The sequence goes on from CAVZLD010000006.1 coordinate 316,714, forward strand.
GCTATTTCCTGATGACGCCTCATCCCGGCGCCGAGCCCGGTTTTGAACGCATCGAATGCTCCATGGCGAGGAAAGGAATACTGGATCGTGTCAGCATTTCGCCAAGCGAGACGAAGGTCTGCTTCGAGTACCAGAAGGGATATGAGTACAAGGACAGCGGCCGCACTCTGTACTTCGCCGACTTCGACGCTGGCAGGCCGTCAATCACCAACGCCAAGGCGTTCGCCAATGAGGAGGCAGCCAATCGCTGGTTCGCTTATCCTCGTTGGACGAAGGACGAGACAGCGATCGTCTACCACGCCAGCCCATCGCTCTATATGTACAAGGTGAGGGACGGAGCGACGGTGAAAGTGTCGACGAAGGATGGAGCCGACTACCGCTACCCTCACTGCGAGGCGACGCCGAAGTAGGATTCTGGACAGGCGAGCCACCTCGGGTTCGATCATTTGGGAACGGGAGTGACCAACATGCATCCGGTAAATCAGGAATTCGATCGCCGCGGCTTCATCAAGAGAGGTGCTCAGGTGACCGCTGCCGTGGCAGCGACCGCACTGGACACGGACACGGTTCATGCCGACGTGCCGGCGGATAAGAAGATCGCCTTCACCGACGCTCTGCCCACTCGCGCGCTGGGAAAAACCAAAGTGGAGCTGCCGATGCTGGGGTACGGCGGGGCTGCCCTGCCGAAAAAGTGGGGAAACACCCTGTCGACCGAAGATCGTGTCAAGCTGGTACGCTATGCCTACGAAAGTGGAATTCGCTACTTCGATACCGCCATCAGTTACACCTACAGTGACAGTCAAGCGATTATCGGAGAAGCATTACAGGATGTTCGCGACAATGTGTTCATTACGACCAAGGTGGACTTTTGGGATCTGTCCAAACCGGATGGACGTATCACGACGGTAGACAAGAAGGAAGTGGCCCGGCAGGTCGAGAAGAACCTTGCGGAGCTGCAGTCAGATTATATCGACGCCATCTTGATCCACGGCACACCCGGGGTGGAACAGATGACGGTCGAGCAGTGCATGGAAGTGCAGGCGGAACTCGTCAAGGCACGTGAAAGGGGATTGGTCCGGTTTGTGGGGTTCTCGGCACACCACTACTTCGAGAAGGCACTGGCCCTGATTTCCACGGGCGAGTTCGATCTATGCATGCTGGCATATGGATACCTGCCACGGGGGAACAGTCGACTCTTTTCCCCTCAGACGACAGAGCAGCGGAACGCGTGCCTCGCCAAAGCACATGAGCTTCAGATGGGCATTGTCGCGATGAAAGTCCTGGGCGCCGGCATGCTCGGCGGCTTCGGTCGAAAGGAATTGGAACGACTTCCCGGTGCGGCCATCCGTTACCTGCTCCAGGACAGCCGCGTCGACCTCCTGACGATCGGCATGCGTTATCCAGCCGAGATCGATGCCAACATCAAGACTTTCGCTGGCGACACAACGTACACCAACGAAGATCGAGCCCTGTTGGCCGGTGTCAGCGCCGCCGTGCTGAACGACGAAAACGTCAAGAAGATGAGTGTCGAGTGAATCGGCCCTTTTTCTGCGACGCACGCGCAAAGTCGCGTTGTGGAGACATGGCATTCGGCATCTACCGGCCTGCTGGATTCCTGGTGGAGAGGGAGATTGCCCTGCTCAGCATGCCCTTGTGCTTGCTCCGCCGCCCCCCTGGCGCGACACGAAGTAGAAGGCGATGCGGGAAGCCGCGCAATGTCGTGATCGGAAACAAAAGGGTTGAGAATCGAGGCCGAGCGTCGCAATCCTGTTCGGCACACGACTTGTAGGGTGGGCCCCAACGAGTCCAAGATGTGGCGGATTGCGGAGAACAAGCCGAGCGGTGGCCCACCAGAATGCGGTGGCGGTCTGGCACAGCGCGCATCTGAACTGCTCCGGACCGAACGTCGGGCGATCATCGGCTGCGCGATGGTTCTGGTGACGATCATCTCGTTGCTTCGCGGGGGCACTCCGGCCATGACAGCCGTCCCCGTGGCATTCCATGTGGCTTTGATTCTGACGATGCTGGTCCGGTTTGAATCCTGGCCTACCTTGCCCAAGGACTGACGATTTCAGTGATTGGAAACTTTCCGCTGACGATGGACGCCAACGCGTGGTACTTCAACCACGGCCTGTTCGCCGTCGCATGGGTTGCTGCAATTGCACTGCACGGATTCTACGCATCCCAGGGCGGTCGGTGGTCATTCGGCGCGAGTCGTCCAACCGTGACATGACGCGATGCTCGACGGGGGTAGAGTTGCGACGACTGCTTTCCTGATGTTGCGTCGGTTGCGACCAGGCATGGCGGGGTGGCGGCCATTCATCCTTTTCCGGGGCGCATCAGGCAAATTTGGCCGTACCGAGAGCGAGACCCGCAAGAAGGGGGCGGCGAATCCGCACGCCCGAAGACGTCGCCACGGATCCCCTGGACTGAGATTATTGCAGCGGGTATTCTCAGACTACTTCGTTCAGATCATCAGGGGATGCCACAGGGATTTTGTCCGCATGAAAACGATCATTACCGCAATCCAGATCGTGCTCGTTGCTTCTGCAGCCGCTGCGGCTGCGGATCGCACGGCAGGGAATGACACCGCCGTTGACGCAGTGCAGGCGTTGAAACGCCTGGAGGATGGAAATGCTCGATTTGTGGCGGGCAAGCCGCAGCATCCACACGAAACGTTGGATTGGCGACGCACGCTGGAAGGAGCACAACATCCATTCGCCGTTGTACTCGGTTGTAGCGATTCGCGTGTCGCACCGGAACTTGTATTCGATCAGGGATTCGGTGATCTCTTTGTCGTTCGTGTCGCTGGCAACGTTGTTGAGACGGATGTTGCCGCCAGCATCGAATACGCGATCGATCACCTGGATACACAATTGATTGTGGTCATGGGCCACTCCCTCTGTGGTGCCGTGACTGCCACGGTCGACCACCTTTCGAATCCCGATGGCGAGCCGGCGGAAGTCGTTTCCTTGTTGTATCGAATCGAACCGGCGATTCTCGGGATCCCAGCCGACGTGCCACGCCAAGAACGAATCGAACGAGCCGTTCAACGGAACGTGGAACGAGCCGTTCGTCGTCTATCGCGCGTCCCCGATTTGCGCCGAAGCATTAATGCTGGCAAGATCAAGATCCTGGGTGCGGTGTATGACATGCACACGGGTAAGGTCGCGTTTCTGGAATCGCCAGACGGCCGGATGCCGTGAACTACTGGCGGCGGCCCAGCGAATGAACCAGGGCGACCAAAGGAAGTTCCGAAATCTCCCATTTGTGCGTTGCATTTTGGCGGCCATTCGCCACGGTGCCGTGACAGAGAGATCCAACGGTCCCCGCCAAGATCCTCCCGTTGAATTGGCAGGCCCCGTTCAAGAAGGCAGTTCGGGTCGGACGGGATTGTACCTGGTCTGGTTGCGTACCGATGTGGATCCGTTCGCGGCGTCGTGCGGCGAGATCGCGTTTCTCGGAGTGGAACCCGGTTCGCTCGGCATGCTCGCCGTCCTATCGGCTCGACTCTGGGAATGCGGCGAGCGATTCCGGAACGTTCGAGTTCCCGTGGGCTGACCTTCCAGGCCCTTACAGATCAATTTGTTTGGCAAGAAGTCCCCGCCGGACTATCATGGAGCCATTCAGCGTTCTGTACTGTTTTTGGGAGGTTTCGCGATGTCAGGTCGAGTGTTTCTTGCCGCAGCGGTCAGCTTCATTGCAGTCTGCTCGTTTCCTGCGACGGTGGAGGCAATCGATCTCAGCGACGACTTCACGGGAGGTCTGAACCTTCCCTGGATCTTCCTCGACGACCTCGGCGAATCGCCACCGGAATTCACCGACGTCACGTTCAACGACGCGGATCAGGACCTCAAGTTCATTGGCTCGGCGACCGAATACGATGAGAACCTCGAGCTGAGCCTGAGCACAACCGGGTATGTCGGTTTTGGGGACTTCGATTATTTGTTCGACAACGAAGTGCACCTGAGAGTCACATTTTCGTTGCTCGAGAACATGACGCTCGGCTTTGCGGATTCGGAACTTAGCAACAATGACGTGTACCTTGTGGCACGTGGCGAAGGTCTGAGTGGCTACGTGTTTTCACTCGATGCCGAGCGTGCCGCGATTGATTTGGTGCGGGTCGATGACGGTGCCATTGTCGCGTTGGGTGACGACTCGATTCTCTACGACATTGAAGGCATTGAACAAGATGGAACCTACACGCTGGAATTGTCGGCGGTCGACGACATCCTCTCTGGGAGAGTGTATGACGAGTCAATGACCTTGCTCGGCGAAGTCGAGGTCCAAGAAGATTCATACGAAAGTGGATGGGCCGGGCTTGGTGCTGCCATCAACGACGAGGGAGAAGAATTTGAGCGGACCTTGATTGCAGTGAGCTTCGATGATTTTTGGGCAAGTGATTCCATCGAAGTCGATATCCCGGATATCGATGAACTCACAGCGGCGATCAATCTGGGGCTGACGGATCCCCGATTCGATATTGACAAGAATGGTAAAGTGGATCCTGACGATCGCGTTGCGTGGGTCCATGATGTCAACAACACGTACTTCGGTGACGCGAACCTTGACGGCGAGTTCGATAGTGGGGGGGACTTTGTCCAGGTCTTCGTGGCAGGAAAGTACGAGACGGGTGCCGCGGCCAGTTGGGCCGAAGGCGACTGGGATGGTGACGGCATCTTTGGCACCGGCGACATGGTAATGGCATTCGTGGATGGCGGCTACGAACAAGGGCCGAAGACGGGAGCCCAGGCCGTGCCGGAACCGGGAGGCGGGTTGCTGCTGCTGTTGGGGATGTCCTTACTGATGCCCCGTCGCCAGAGGCGTGATTCGCGGCATGGCGAACGCAGCGCGTAGGATCAAAAATGGGCCCACCGAAACGCATCGGTGAGCCCTGTTGATGCTTCTTTCTTCAAGGTCCGGCTGGCCGAACCTCCCGTGCTGCTGACACGCGTAGCGTCTTCCTGTAGCGTCTCGTCGCCGTTTCCGTTGGGAAGAAACGGCGCCACGAACGCTCACTGTCAGTGCGACACGCTCGAGCCTCTCCGGCGGCGGGTTCGTGCCACGAGGCCGGCCAGGCCCAGCAAGATCAGGACCAGACCGCTCGGCTCGGGTACCGCGTTCACTTGGCCGGGATTTCCCGGATACAGGCCGCCCTCATAGCCGCCGTCGACAAAGGCGACCACGAAATCGCTGCTGTCAAACTGACCGTTGCCGTCCCAATCGCCTTCCGCCCAGGCGGCCAGCTCCTGGGTCTCATACTTACCGGCGGTGAAGACGGTCACGAAGTCACTGCTGTCAAAGTAGCCGTTCAGGTCGGCGTCGCCAACATAGACTTTCTTGAGTTCGTGCAACCACTCGACACGATCCCCATCGAAATCGACGATGCCGTCTCCGTTCAGGTCATACTTCAGATCGCCGCCGGCGATGCCTTCCGAGGCTTGTAGATCCAGATCCGGCTCGTTCCATTCGCCGTCCTCGTTGTAATCACCTTCGAGACCTGCCGTGTCGGTCCAGCTGATGAACACGTCGTCGATTCGCTGGCTGGAGACCGAACCGCCGGTACGGCCGCCGAAGGCAGCCCGCGCTCCGTTGGGGAAAGAAGCCCCTTCGACGAAGAGATCCGTGAAGGGCAGGAATGTCTGCCCATCGGCGTCCTCGATGGCCACGCTTACGTTCATTCCGCCTTCGACCTCGGTGGCAAGCACGGTTACGTCGTTCCATTGGCCGTTGACCAGGTCAAATTCTGTCGGATCCAAGCGTGCGGCCTTACCGACCAGGGCGCCGTCCCAATGAACCGAAATGTGGTTTGCCCGCCTGTCGACGCAGACGCCAGGGGGATCTCCCCCGCAGCCGTCGGGATCGACTTCATCGATGTAGTTGGGATCGGCTTCTTCGTCGCCGTCGTAGATGTCGAAGCCGATGGCGAGAGTGCCCGGGAAGTTGGGCTCTTCGTAATAGATCAGGTCTTCGAGTGGGGCTTCGAATGGACCGGAATCGGAATAGGAATCGACATCCAGGATGGCGAACGCCATCCCATCCGCGGCACCGGTGGGATCGATCTTCATCCGGAAACGAGCGGCGATGTTGTCGGCCTCTGCATCGGTCTGGTCGAAGGCAATACTGTTCGTCAAGCTGTCCGACGCGATCGTCATCCACAGATGACCGGGTTGAGCCCCCGTGGGAGCACCGTCGCTCACCACCTGTGGTCCGGGCCCCTTGTCGGGGTTCTCATAAGTCGAGAAGGGCGTGCCTCCCTGCAGGATGGGCGGATCCGGTTCTTCCGGTGGTTCGACCGGTCCCACGGGGAAGTCCTCGAAGCCCTCATTGAAGGTAAACGTGGCACCTCCGCCCTGGGGCGTATGTGAGAGCGAGATGTTGTCAACAAACTGCTCCGAGAACACGGCTCCCGTGCGAGCTTGGGCCACGAGGCGGCCGTCGTAGGCCGTCATCCCTTCGATGAAGTAGTCTTCGAACGGCGTCGCGCTGTATCCGCCGTCGAAATCCACGAGAATGACGGTGATTTCGGAGCCGGTTCCAGCGGGAGTAATCGTAACTTCCGCGCGGAGCGGTGTTCCGGTTTCCAGCAGATAGAGGTCGCCCCATTCCTCGAGATCCAGGCTTCGCGTCTCCACGAGGGCGCCATCCCAGTGCAGTGACACGGAATTCTGGGCACCGTCATCCCATCCGTTGGCGTAAATATCGAAGCCCACCCCCAAAGACCCCGCGAGATTGGGCTCTTCTGCATAAGCGGAGTGAACGAGGGAATGGGCCAGCTGTTGTCACTTCCCCAGATTTCGCTGTTCGCGTAGGCCAGGCCAAACCCGTCGGCCCCGCCACCATCGGGAGGGTCAACCAGTGAAAACTGCATGTCCATCCCAATCACGAGTTGGTCATACGGGCCGGAGACCAGTTCGTTGAAGGCCACGGCGTTGTTCTGGCTGCCAATGTTCTGGGTCAGCCAAAGGGCATTTCCATCCCAAACACCTCGGTCCGTAACCTCGATCGGATTCTCGCCTTCTACGGTGCTCTTGACCAGGACGTAGGGTGCGTCACCGGTACCCTGAAACACGGCGGAGAAATCCTGCTGCGTTGGGTCCGCGGCGCCCGGCGTCGCGAGCCAACAAGACAACAACACGATGAGAGAAAGCCGTAGCCACTTCATGGAATCTTGCCTCCCAGAGCTTTAGGGCATCTGCCAGGAATGAGCACTCAATGCGAACTGAGTCGCACTGCCACCGCGTCAGCGGGCAAGCTCCAAGAAAGATCGGCGGGTTTGACGTCCCGCGGACCGAAATGAATCTGACGCGATCGCGAAAACACACACGGTTCGACCTGCGGTCGTCTCGCAGGCTATTCCCCCGCATGTCTGTCGTCAAGAGTCGAAAGCTCCGATTTCCTGCGATTGGCCGGCGTCACGAAGCAATACGTTTTCCTGCGGGGCATCGTCCAACTCCCGTCTCACGAGCCGGATCGGGCCGCAAGAGCACCGGCTGTGCTCCTGGAATCGTGGCAACAACTCCCGAGTTGTCTTACTTTTTTGTTGGTTCGATTCGGATTTGTTCGTTTAGAGCGGAATCCACACGTGACACATCATGCTTGCCGCATGGTCGCTTGAGAAATGCGGTCCACTGGAACTCGCCCTTGCGATCCCTGCCACAGTAAGCGGTTGCCAGTTCCCAGCCATCCTGTCCGCGTTCATTCAGATCTTGGACGAGAAAAGTCTCTGTGCTCCGAGTGATCACGGAGTACTCCCACCTCTGTGGAACACGGATCATTTGGTTCGCTGCCATGTCAGTACCTCCATATTCTCCAGGAGCATGGGTGCGAACGGGCCCATGGCACGCTGCCGAATTGCGCTGCTCGGTCACGAACCGGCGGATCACGCAACCTACTTTCCCGATCCGCTTGCCCGACGAAGGAGATGAGCTCGCAGCAGGACGACGCCGAGCAGGAGCAGTGCCAGCGAAGACGGTTCCGGAACCGCCTGCACCGCGTTGGGGAACAGGCCCTGCTCGTACCCGCCATCGATGAACGCCGCCACGAAATCGCCCGTGTCAAACAGCAGATTGGCATCCCAATCGCCTTCTGCCCAACTCGCTTCTTCCCCCGTTTCGTACTTTCCCGCGACAAAAACCGTCACAAAGTCTGCCGTGTCGAAGAAGCCGTTCAGATCCGCATCGCCCACGTAGGCTTTCTTCAGGTCGTGAAGCCACATGACGCGATCCCCCTCGTAATCCACGACGCCATCGTTGTTCAGATCAAACTCCGGCGGATCTTGTCGGCCGGCGATGGCTTTCGCCTGCAAGTCCAAATCCTCGGCATCCAACTGACCATTATTGTTGTAGTCCCCATCGACGAAATTCACGGTATCCGGACCGGACGCGATGTTTCCCAAGATCTGATTGATGGTCAACGCATAGTCGTAGATGCGGAACTCGTCGAACAAACCCTGGAAATTATCCTCGGAAAGGTTGTTCGACCGGCCGATCCAGTTGTTCACGTCATTCAGATTGCCGAGCTCCACGCTGATGCCATCGACCACGGTCATCAGCTCGCCGTCGCGATAGTGCAGCAGCGCGGGAGTGCCCTCCGGTCCGCCGTCGGAATCGTACACGAAAGCGATGTGAATCGCCTCGTTCAAGGGCGTCTGAATGGAGGTGTTCTCGAAATCATCTTGGCCAACCACACCCTCCTCACTGCCCCCGAATGCGGGGTCCAGGTTGGCGATTCTTAGTTCCTGTCGGCCCAGATTGGTGCCACGAGTTACCGAGAGGGTGAAGTTGTCCTGATAGCTGCCTTCCCCACCGGGACCACCGATTTCACCCTCCTCGCTTGATCCAAACGAGAAGAACCGCGGCGTGTTGGTGGCGCCTTCCACCGTCACCCAGGTCTCAATCGTGGCGTCGTTGAGGTTTGAGATGATCCCGTTGGGAATGTCCACGTAGGCTGCCAGATCAGACGTTCCACCATCGAGTTGCAGTTGCGATCCGGTGTAACGTGCGCCGTCGCCTAGCACCTGGCCGTCGGCATCACCTGCCAGATCCGCTACCGTGGTGTCCTCTGCCGCTCCTGGCGGATTATTGAAATCGTACCGATGAACCGGAAACGCCGGCAGTTTCTCGGGCTCTGGTGGTGGCGGACCCACAAAGTACGAGCTTTCTTCGGCGTAGTTTGCCAGGACTTGGGCGTCCGTGAGCACGTCGTCATGAACTCGAATGCGGCCAATCGCCAAGGTTCCATACCTTTCGAATGACAGCAGGTCGCTTTTCCACTGGGCTCCAATCACCATTTCGGGGTCAGAGTGTGGATCGAGGCCAATCGTGCTCTGCTCATTGTTCGGGATGCCATCAACGAAAACGCGCGTGGACTCGCCATCATGAATGTAGGTCAAGTGGTGCCACTGCTTGGCGTTGGGCGCTCCATTCCATCCAACATCAAAATCGCCCCAGTGACCAACCGCTCCGAAAGATTGGTCGGACCCGTAGTTGAACGACATGTTCGACCCATCAGGACCTCCTCGACGACCCCAGGAGAGCACGGTTTCCTCGCCGGCGATCGATTCATTGAAGACCCACGCCTCGACCGTTGACGTTGGGTCCACGCCGACCAATCCGTCTGGTGCGGAATCGAGCGCCAGAAACGCGTCAGAACCATTCAGAAATACGGCGGGAGTCGTCTCGACGAGGCCACCGATCGGCGCACCTGCGACGGCCTCGAAGTCCGTGTAGGTTCCTGCATTCGTCCAGAATGTGTCACCGGTCGTATACGTGGAAGCATCCAGATCCACAAACAGTACGCCCGCGACTTCGATGGCGTCGACGCGACCTACGAAAGAAAACAGGCTAGCGCAGATCATCCCTCGGAGTATCGTCCGTCTCATAATTACTTTCCCTACCTCGAATGGTTTCGGTCGAATCCGTGGTACTGATTTTTGTAACCTTTTCTCCACAAGGTTTTTGTAACCGCCGATTCGCGTGCCTGCAATGCAGTTCCTTTCCGGATCTTCGCGATGAGGTTCAGATGCCTTGACACGAACTTCTCGTGGCGGTCGCCGTTCCGCGCCGTTCACGCAGGCGAAAAAGGCGTGAATCGTCGGAGGAAAAATGTTGACAGACGCTGCAAAGCTCCCTTCCAATGCAGACATCCGAGACCTGGAGTAACCGCGGTCGGGTGCTGGTGCACGGAATCGTACCCCGCATTTGCCTGCGGAAGCTTGCGCTGCGCAGCTATCTGTCAGATGCCAAGACGGCAGGGCAGGAACTGGCGACCCTGGCTGCTTCCGTGAATTTGGAAACGCTTGCCGGCGATGTTTTTCCCAACATCGGGCAGGTCGCGGATTGCCAAGGCACGCATTGTTTCACGCGGCCCGCTGGTGTTCACCGTGTGGATGGGCTGCGCGAAGATGGAGTAGAGGGGGATTGTCGAGGTCGGATACGGTGGGCTGACGCAAGGGCTCGAGCCGCGCCCGGTCCAGTTAGGATCACATTTCTCTAGTCACTGCATCAATGGAGCGAAATTATGAAACTGTTGCGGGTTTTCGTCTGCGTCGCACTTGCCTTCGGAATGGCGCAGCCGCACGCGCTGGCCGATTTCTCCTACGATTTTGGTGCCGACGACGGTGGTTTTACCGTGGCCAATGAGGGTGGCGTTGAAGATCCTTGGGTCTATTCTGCGGCACGGGAAACGTGGAGCGTGGGGGGCAGCACCGACGTCGGTGCGCCAACAAGCTCGGGACTTCTTACGAATACCTACCAATTGGACGAAGCTGGTTCCATTGATTTAAGCTTCGATCATCGATACAGCATCGAATGGGACGGAACGCGCTGGGATGGGGCCGCGCTGATGTATCGAGTGAACGATAATGGTTTTCGCTATGTGGAGGGCAGTCAATTCGTGACAGAAGGTTATGTGGATGTGATCACCGGAAATAATGCGCTGAATGGGCTGGAAGGATTCAGCGACGTGTCAGCGGGATATTTCGACGAAGAATACATTACCAGCGTTGTTCAGCTTGGCGACTTTAACGCCGGTGATAATGTCCAAATTGAATTCCTGGGTGCCTGGGACGAATTCGCTCGAGGCAATCCGGACGGGACGGTACCGAATTGGGAAATCGATTCCGTGACGGTGATCGGCCAGTTGACCGTGGTTCCCGACTTTCCATTACCGCCGTTGTTTGTGGGCGGTGAAGGAACGATCGGCCAAGATATTTACGACAGTAGCCGAAGCAACGAAGTATTTGGCACGCCGCAGGAAGTCGTTCCCGGGTTCAGCGGTCGAATCGTGACATTCGATGAACACGCCTTCACGCTGAGTAATCACACAATCGCCGAAGAGGTACTGGACGACTATGAAGGTATCACCGCTACAGGGGCATACGACGTCGTTGATATGGCGGGCCTCCCTGGAACGTTTGGCAAAGACCTCCCCTATCCAAATGGCGTTAACAACGACAGTCAAAGCGACTTCGCCGTGGAGGTTACAGCCGATGTCGTGATTCCTGCGGGTACTTGGACCATCGGGTTCGGGTCGGACGATGGCGGGAGCATCAGGATTCCGGGGATCTCCTTCGACGATTGGCTGAACAACGACTCAATCGACGATGACGAGCTTCGCTTCGAACAACCCCGTGCCCACGGATGGACGGTTGGTTCATTCACGTTGAATGAGCCCTTGGAGACAACGCTCACGGGACAGTTCTATGAGCGTGGTGGTGGCGATAGTTTCGAGATCGCGGTGATTGATGAAGAGTTAGTCGAGACCCCGAACGCGGATGAAGGTTGGGTATTGTTGGGGGATGGTGTGTTCGACTGGTCGGTAACCACCATTTCCGATCCTCTGCTTAGTGCCGATCTATCTGCCGAGGTCGTGGCTCCGCAAGTATATCGATTTGATGTGGACGGGGGCACGGACGAAGCGGATCAGATGGTCCTTGAGAATCCCGATCCTGATGTCTACACGACCATCCTCGATATTGATGGCGCGACGTTCCAAATCGCGGGCGAAGGTGAATTCTCGAGCGGTGACAGTTTTCAGATCATCGTCGCGGATCAGATTCTGGGGACACCGACGATCACGTCACGCAATCCTGCACACACGTGGGCTTTCGATTCCAACACCGGTTTCGTCACCTTCGGGGCCGGCGGATTGATTGGTGATTACAACAGCAACGGTGAATTGGATGTCGAAGATCTGGATCTGCAGGCGGCTGCCATTGCCGGCGGGCAGGATCCGCCCGAATTCGATCTGACAGCGGATGGTGTGGTCAACGAAGATGATCGCGTGTTCTGGCTGCACGACTTGAAGGGTACCTGGGTCGGCGACGCCGATCTGAACGGTCTCTTCGACTCCGGGGATTTTGTGGCCGTGTTCGTCGAGGGTAAGTATGAGACGGGTGAGGCAGCCGGTTGGGCGCAAGGTGACTGGAACGCGGACCTGGTATTCGACTCGGGCGACTTTGTGTCGGCGTTTGTGGACGGCGGCTACGAAATTGGCGAATTCCCCGGCGCGGTACAGGCCGTTCCGGAACCGAGCAGTCTGACGCTGATTCTGCTGAGTCTGGCCGGCTTGCTGGGCTTGGCGCGTCGCCGTTAATCGGTCGTTCATCCTCGATCTGCGGCGGATCATTCGCCTCGCCTGTTACGTCTATGCGTGGCTTGGCGGAAGGGGGTCGCTCGGCCTGCGCGTGGCCCCTGACGCGGCTGCTTCCAGGAACGAGCCGCTACGGTCTTTTTCGATGCGCAAGACCACGATCCGACTTGATGAAGGGACTACGTCAATCCCGTTCGGCACGGGATTTGCTGAGCCAGTTGTAGGGTGGGCCGCGGCTCGGTCCCTCTTCGGGAGCGACCCGCGCAATGCGCTCGCCTTGGCCCACAACTCGTGTGCCGAACAGGATTGGGACTACGTCTTTTTGACTCACCGGCAAGTGGCTGGAGGTAACGCTCATCAGGCAACGAATGCACGCGGCTTTTTGCGACTACCCTCCAACGCAAAGAACGCATCGAGAAGCTCGGGGCAGATCGAATCGGGGGCCTCTGTGTCTGTCACAGATCGGTCTGTCACAGATCGGTCACCACCGAAGATGGAGGCATGCACAGCGGGGGGCTGTTGCTCGTACAATCCGGTCTGGAATGCCAGAACCATATCGGCAGAGTCGAACTCCCGATCACCATTCCAATCGCCGTCCTCCCAGCTCGAGTTCCCCTCGATCTGGTCTTCGTACTGACCGTGTTGAAAAACCTGGACCATGTCCAGGGAGTCGAAGAGTCCGTCGCGGTTGGCATCACCTGCCGTATACACAACAGGCTCAGCAGGCCCCGAGACCAGATTGAGCTCAAACGTACCGGTGATTGTCATTGTGCTTGGGACCAGTCCCGTGACAATTTCCTGAAAGACGCCGGAGACTGTGTTGCCGTCATCGCTCACCTCGGTGGTGGTCAGGCTCAGCTGGCGATTCATGTCACCTGTCACGCCCGCGAACTCTTCACTGACCAGCGACAATTCCCCTTCCACAATGGATCCCGTTAGTTGGGGTCCGCGGGCCACATCATCGCCACCCTGGTCTATCACCGGATAGCCGATCAGACCGCCGGCAACGATCGCACCGGCCACGCTGCCATTGTTTCGATCGACATACAACGAGAGTTCCATGGGCGGCAGGCCCTCCGGCTGATCCGTGGTCAGCGTGCCCACGTAGGCCCTGCTGCCCTCGGGGAAGGGCGACGAGATTGCCTCGTCCTCGGCCGCGTCACCATCGGGCCCACCCGCGTCGCCTCCACCGCCGGGTTGCAAC
>CAVZLD010000007.1:0-338478 GCA_963776055.1 uncultured Planctomycetaceae bacterium
CGGCAAGATCTATGGACTGGTAGGGGAAAACGGTGCAGGAAAATCAACGCTAGTCAAAATTCTAATGGGCTTGCATCAGCCTGATGAAGGCGAGATATTTCTATCTGGAGAAACCCTTCATGTAGAAAGCCCATATCATGCACGACATTTATTCGGGATTGATGCAGTTTTTCAGGATCATGCATTGATCCCGAAAATGAGCATTGCGGAAAATGTATTCCTCGATAAACTAAAAAGGTTTTACAAAAATGGCTTGATCGACCGAGGTCGTTTAGAAGTTGAAGCCGTCAAGGTGCTTGACAAAGTTCGATTAGATCTTAATGTTGCTGAATTATGATCGAAAATACAAGCGAAGCAGAGAGGAGCCTTATTGACCTGGCAAAAGCTCTATCCAATGAACCAAAGTATCTCATCCTTGATGAGATGACAGCCCCATTGGTAAGCAGTGTTGTTGACAAGCTTTTCGAGATCCTCCTCGAGTTTAAAGAATCAGGCAAAACCATCCTTTTTATTTCCCACAGATTGCAAGAAGTTCTTGATATCTGCGAAGAGATCATTGTATTAAAAGACGGGAACTTTGAAGGATTTGTTGATAATTCAGGAAAACAAGATCAAGCTGCCATTCGTAAAAAAATCATCCGCATGATGACAGGTTCGGAAAAGGGATTAACCTTCCCCAATCAAAAATCAATAGAGTCAGATGAAGAGACCATACTATCCATCAGAAACTTCAGTAACACCACGCATTCATGGCATTGACCTTGATATTAAAGAGGTGAGATCGTCGCGCTGGCAGGACTGGATGGCCAGGGACAGAGCGTTTTACTGCGGGCAATAGCGGGGCTGCACCCAAATATTGAGGGAGATATTATTCTCAATGGGAAATCCCTCAAGATCAGGCACATCTTTAATTCTATCAAGAACGGGATCTACTATGTGTCAGACCACAGAGACGAAGAAGAGCTATGGCTGACACATGATATCTGGAAAAATATTTCCGTTGCCAGCGTAGGTTCTCGGTCTAATCTTGGTTTTGTTAATTTAAAAAAGGACCGAGCGGTAGTTCTTAATATGATAACAGACTTACACATTGAACCGCCATCGCTTGTAAAAATTGTTCAGCAGTTAAGCGGTGGTAACCGCCAGAAAGTTGTGCTTGGCAAAAGCCTGCTTTCCAAACCAAAAATTTTGCTGCTTGATCAGCCAACCATCGGATTAGACATTGGTGCAAAAATGGAGATATACAAGCTGATCAGAGAATTAGTTGATGAGGGGATTCCCGTATTAACTGTCCTAACCGATTGTGAAGAAGTGGTAAACCTGCCAGATCGTGTTCTTGTAATGCATGAAGGCAAGATCGCAAAAGAATTTTCCAGCGACACCATTAATGAAGAGGAGCTTCTCGACTCATATTATGGCTAACAATAAAAAAATCCAAACCAATAATAAGACAATGGACCCCTTATCTATCGACTGTGGAAAGAATTATTAAACAATATATTTATATAATTTTAGTGGTCTTCTGGATTGCCTCATCTGCAGCTTCACCATTTTTCCGGACGATAGACACATTCTCAAATATCATTGAGAGCGCTGTTCCAATTGCATTGATCGCTCTCGGGCAAACACTCTTTGTTTAAGCCGAGGATTTGATCTTTCCGTTGGAGCTGTTGCCAGTATGGCAACAGCAGTAGCTTCTGTAACGATGGGCTATGGTATCCTCCCCAGCATCATTCTCGTACTGATAATAGCTATTATTATTGGTGCGATGTAACGGTTATGGAGTTACAAAATTAAAAATTGATCCTTTCATCATGACACTTTGTATGATGTTCTTTCTTACTGGTATCAATTACATCATCAGACCCAGTTCAGGCGGCTTTATTCCAGATACGTTCAAACATGCGATGCTGTATAATGTTGGCAACTTCCCTATCGTTGCATTCATGATATTAGTCATTGTAGCAATTTTTGGCTATGTACTTCTTAACGAAGGAATTTCGGAAGGGACATATATGCCGTTGGGGGCGATCCCGACTATGCAAAGATGTTGCGAATCAACACGAATCGGATTGGAGGATGGCATATATCCTGAGTGCAATATTCTGTGCTCTGGGAGGCTTGTTCCTGGCGGCGGAAAATCGGAAGCGGCAATGCTGCTGCAGGTTCACAATACCTCTTCGACTCATTCATTGTCGTATTTATGGGCGGCACCCTGGTTACTGGTGGTGTCGGAGGTTACTCTGGCACACTTGGCGCCACATTGATAATCTCATCGTTCGGGCAAATGCCTTCAGTTACCTAGAAGTCAATATCTGGTGGCAATACATCATTAAAGGATCGTTATTGGCCATCGTTGCTGGCCTTCAGATATACATTGCTAAGAATAGGAGACCGGCCTAATGCAACTACGAAAAATGTTAAACTCATCCTCTTCGCAGATATTAATTTTAGTAGCCGCACTTTTTCTGCTTATCGCCATCACCGGCTTCATCACGCCTGCCTTCCTGACCTACAGGCACCTAACAACAATCCTTTATGCCAATACGATGCTTGGTATACTGGCAATTGCACAAACCCTTGTTATTATCTCCGGTGGTTTGGATATGTCAGTCGGTTCAATTTACTGGATCAGTATCACCGTTGGTGCAGTGATGATGGGCAATAGTGAACAAACTGCTATTCCAGTTGTGTTCTGCCTTTTTAGGCGGTCTTTTTTGGGTTTGTAAATGGGGTTGGGATCGCTAAATTAAAAATTCCACACGTCGTTATGACCCTGGCCATGATGATCGCCATAACAGGTATTATTTACGTATCCACTGGTGGTGGTCTCAAAGGCCGGGCAACTGAGCAGTTAATTGGATTTCAGCACCGGTAGAATATTCAAGTTTCCGATTATCACCATCGTCTGGATCCTGTTGACGATCATATTATTTCTCGTCCTAAAATCAACATCGTTTGGTTGGAAAATCAAAGCAATAGGCAGCAGCATGGTTGCATCTTACTGCTCAGGCATCCGAGTAGAGCGAATACAAATTATTGTCTACACTCTCAGCGGTATGTTATCCAGTCTGGCCGGTTTGTTCTACCTTGGCTGGGCTCGCAAACCTTACCAAACCTTCCAGAGCGGCGGGGGTGTTGGCGCTGATTTAACACTTGAAACGATCACAGCAGTTGTCATCGGCGGCACAATGTTTTCAGGCGGAACAGGCGGTGTCGAAAGAACCTTTCTTGGTGTCATCATTATCGCAATACTAAACAGCCTGTTGGTCATGGCCAGCCTTGGATTCGAATGGAAACCATCATGCATGGCCTGATCATCGTAATTGTAGTAGCGATCTACAGCCAAACAAAGTATAGATGAGCTTTATGTAAGCCAAAGTGACACTGTTATCAACTAAATAGCCATAAATCACTGATTTATGGCTATTCATTATTAAACAAACAGACAATTATTATAATCAAAACAATGAGGTTTTTACACGGGAAGGCTGAATGATGCAATATTTTTATATCCCATTACCTAGAGATCTATCGTCTTATTGTATAATCAAGAAAATTTCACGCCCTGAGCATCTTGCACCAGTGGCAATCGGGAGTTGTTATATTGGCTGAAAATGGTTCATCACCTTCAAAAGATTTTATCCGTACGATCATCGATGAGGATAATGCTAGTGGTAAGTATGATGGCCGGGTGCACACCCGTTTTCCACCAGAACCAAACGGATATTTGCATATTGGCCATGCAAAATCGATATGTCTCAATTTTGGTATTGCACTTGACTATGGTGGCTTATGCAACCTTCGTTTTGATGATACCAATCCTTCCAAAGAAGAAATTGAATATGTTAAATCGATCCAGAATGACATCCGCTGGTTAGGTTTTGATTGGGAGGATCGCCTTTACTATGCTTCTGATTATTTCGAACAGATGCATGCGTATGCGGTTCAATTGATCAAAAAAGGTAAAGCCTTTGTTTGCGACCTTAGTGGGAAGAAATGCGCGAATACCGCGGTACCCTTACTGAACCGGGGCGCGATAGCCCTTATCGTAATCGTACGATAGATGAGAATCTTGATTTTTTGCTCGCATGAGCGCCGGTGAGTTTGCGGATGGCACACGCACCCTGCGCGCGAAGATTGATATGGCCTCACCCAATATCAATCTTCGCGATCCAATCATATACCGCATCCTGCATCGATCACACCATAATACCGGTGATACATGGTGCATATACCCTATGTACGATTTTGCTCATGGCATTGAGGATCTAATAGAAGGGCATCACCCATTCGATCTGCACACTTGAATTCGAGGACCACCGTCCTTTATATGACTGGTTTCTGGATGAGTTGGACATATATCATCCTCAGCAGATCGAATTTGCACGTCTGAACCTGAACTACACTGTCATGTCCAAAAGAAAATTCATCAGGTTGGTCAATGAAGGACATGTGAACGGCTGGGATGACCCGCGGATGGTGACTATTTCCGGTATCCGCAGGCGAGGTTATACCCCATCATCAATCCGGCGATTTGCCGAACGTGTTGGTGTAGCAAAAAATAACAGCATCATTGATATGGCACTTCTCGAACACACTATTCGTGATGAACTGAACGATTATGCCCCACGCGTTATTGCAATTTTACGCCCACTCAAAATCATCATTAAAAATTATCCAGAAGATAAAGTTGAGAATTTCGAATTGCAGAATTATCCCCAGGATAAATCCCGAGATGAAACGCGAACCCTGCCCTTCTCACGGGAGATATTCATCGAAGCCAGCGATTTCATGGAAAATCCTTCGAAAAAGTATTTCCGACTTGCTCCAGGTAAAGAAGTGCGCCTGATGGGCGCTTATTATATAACCTGCCAGGAGGTTTTCAAAGACTCGAATGGGGATGTGGTTGAACTGCACTGCACCTACGATCCAGACTCACGCGGGGGCACATCTCCGGATAGCCGTAAAGTGCGCGGTACTTTACACTGGCTATCTGCAAGCCCATTGTCTAACAGCAGAAGTGCGATTGTACGATAAACTCTTCCTGGTTGAAAATCCAAACGATGTTCCCGAGGGAAGAGATTTCACCATGCATCTAAATCCTAATTCGTTGGAAATTCTCCATGGTTGTCTGGTAGAACCAGGATTGGCAAATGCTTCGTTAGAGGACCGTTTTCAATTCATCCGTCATGGTTATTTCTGTTTAGATTCAGAGGATTCCAAAACTGATGCCCTCGTTTTCAATCGCACAGTCTCTCTGCGTGATATCCTGGGGAAAAGTGAAAAAGTAAGCGATTTGCTAAATACCATAAACACCGGCTGATTGGCCGGTGTTTTTTTCATTTTATTGATTGTTAATAGAGAACACATGTAATACTCTTTTAAAGCTCATTGTAGCCGCACAAAGCGAGGGCTCCCGTTCCAGTATGCACACCCAAAACCGGGGATACAATACTGATGAAAAGCTCTTTGGGATTGTATTCTTCAGTCTTTCCGCCAACTGTCGGGCCTCTTCCAATGCGGCATTATGCAGCACTGTGATATGCAGGGGCAGATCAGGGTTAATATGTTTGAAGAATTGTTTATAAAGACCATCAATTGCGGCTTTCCGTGAACGAGCAGGTATTGAGGCACCCACAGTACCAGTATCATTCTTAACACAGATCAATGGTTTGATCTTTATGACTGAGCTAAGGAATTTTGCAGCATCTCCAATCCTGCCGCCCTTTGTGAGGTATTCCATTGTGTCCAGAGAAATATAATAATAAATGTTATCGCACACTTTTTGTGCAGCCTCCAGCATTTCAACTAAATTGCCGCCATTTTCCCTAACCCTGGCAGCGGCTATAACCTGCCACCCCAAACCCATCGAATTATTTTTACTATCAACCACCTGAACAGGGGCAGCAAAACCTTCAGCGGCCTGTTTGGCGGATTTAAAAGTACCGCTCATTGCGCTGCTGATGGTAAACACAATTATTTCCTTGTATCCATTATCGACAGCACTTTGATATGCATCAAGAAAACTTCTTGGTGTGGGTTGGGATGTCGTCGGATGCTGTGGATCTTTATCCAGTTTTTCATAAAACGCTTTGGCTTTCATATCGACGCCATCCAGGAATTCTTTTCCATCCCAAACTATGGTTAGTGGTACAACAGTGATATCATATTGTTTGATCCATTCATCAGGAATATCACAGGTGCTATCAGTTATCAGAGCTATTTTGTTTGCCATAAAGACCTCTTTTTTACCAGTAATCATATTGGCGTCATAATTTTAAAGCGAAATTTTTGCCTTTGATAATATCTTATGCAATCATACCATTTAATTAAAATTTAAGCCATCTTATAGAAGCTACCACTTATTTTGAGTTACAATATTAGTTTTTGAACTCGTAACAAATGTTTTTATAACGGGTTATAACTATTTATAACCTAAATGCTGAGCGATAAAAACTCAAAGCTTTTCATAAAACCAAAACTAAAGAAAACACCGTGACAAGAAGGGTTTATTCTATGGCAGTCCAGATCAAAGAAATTCACTCAAAAAAGACTTAAAGAATTCATCCGATTCCCACAAAAACTATACAAAGGCAATCCATATTATGTTCCAGCATTGTTCTTCGATGATTACAACACATTAAGATGGGATAAAAATCCTGCTTTTGAACATAGTGATGCCAAATACTGGCTTGCATATCAAAATGGTGAAATCGTGGGGCGTATTGCAGGCATTTTGTGCCCGGACACGCTGAACAATGGGGACAAAACTATATACGCTTTGGATGGATTGATTTTATAGATGATATAGAGGTATCAAAAGCCTTATTGCAGACTGTGGAAACTTGGGCTCGAGACTCCGCAATGACGGCGGTACATGGACCATTAGGTTTCACCGATCTGGACCCTGAGGGAATGCTAGTTGAAGGATTTAATGAATTGGGAACTCTGGTGACCGATCTACAACCATCCATATTATGTTGAACATTTAGACAAACTCGGATATGTAAAAGTCACAGATTGGGTGGAATACGAAATCAATGTGCCATCGAAACCGAATGAAAAAATCGCCAGAGCAGCAAATATTGTCATGAAACGAAACAATCTCAAATTACTCGATGCAAAAAACAAGAAGGAGCTTTTAAAGTATGCTCCCGACCTTTTCCAGCTGCTATGTGTTGAGTACCAACACTTGTATGGATTTGTTCCATTGTCAGAAAAACAGATGGACAATTATATAGATCAGTATATTGGCTTTGTATCACCTGAGTTCATACCGGTTGTTCTTGATGAAGATGGGCAGATGATAGCGTTTGGCATCGTGATGCCTTCACTGTCAAAAGCTCTGCAGAGATCAAATGGCAGACTATTTCCAATTGGATTTATCCATATCCTAAAGGCGCTCAAAAACAATAACCGGGCGGATCTTTACCTGGTTGCCGTAAAGAAAGAATACCAGGGTAAAGGCGTTAACGCTCTCTTAATCAACAAAATGAATGAGGTCTTCAACAAACTTGGGGTTGAAAAAGTCGAATCAAATCCCGAATTGGAAAGCAACTTGAATGTACAGGGACAATGGAAATTTTATGAGACCCGACAACATAAAAGGAGAAGGTGTTTCATCAAACACTTCGATTAATTTTATAGAATTCGACTTTATTAATGATAGTTAAGAGTTATTTTCAGAAAAAAATAATCAAAAATGATGTGTTATAATGCTGTGTTTGATGGGAATTCCATCAATGCAGATATCGTGCTCGGTTTGAAGTGCCTTGCCGGTTTCAGCGAGGTGCTTTTCTATTTAAAGGAGATTACTGAATGAGTTCAGAGTTTGAAAATTTAGGTTTGCAATCAGAATTACTGCAAACTTTAGAAACAATGGGATTTGAAGAACCTACACCCATCCAAAATGCGGCTATCCCGGCATTATTAGAATCTAGAGATATCATGGGACAGGCTCAGACTGGTACCGGCAAAACAGCTGCATACGTATTACCCATGCTGCAGCAGATCCAATCCGGAATTGGTATAGTCCAGGGGTTGGCTTAACCCCGACCCGTGAACTTGCTATCCAGGTCACAAACGAGATCACACGCATGTCGAAAAACACAGATGCTCGAGTTATGACCGTTTATGGTGGGCAATCCTATACCATACAAATCCGCCAGTTAAGAAGGGGGTAGATATTGTTGTTGGAACAACTGGGCGCATTATGGATCTGATGCGTAAAAAAGTGCTTGATCTAGCTCAAGTGCAGTATCTTGTATTGGACGAAGCTGATGAGATGTTAAAGAATGGGTTTCATTGAAGATGTTGAAACAATATTGAAAACTGTTCCTGACAATCGTCAATTTGCTCTCTTTTCAGCGACTTTGCCAAAAGCAGTCCGCAAACTTGCTGACAGGTATCTCAATAATCCAAAAGAAATTATCATTAATCCGTCAAAATTAACTGTTACTGAAACTGAACAACGTTATTATTACATCCACAAAGATAAAAAACTTGCGGCTCTAGTACGGTTGTTAGAATCAGAAGAGGTGACAAACGCACTGATTTTTGCCCGCACAAAGATCAGCACCCAGGAATTAGGCGATGAGTTGATCAAAAGGGGTTACAAGGCAGATTCATTGCATGGCGACCTCTCACAGGGTAAACGTGAACAAGTCATGAGAAAATAATAATTACAGTGGAGCCTGCAACCGCCAATTTTAACGCCAACTGATATCAGAAAAAGCGTCTCACATATCTCAAGTACAATATACCAAAAATCCAGATGATTATGTTTCACATCTGTCCGGCCACGCGTCCGCTCCCTAATGCAAAAGATCATGCGGGATGACTTATCTGACACATAGAAAGAACCTTAACTAAAATTCGTCGTATACTTCAACGAGTGTCACAATCTCCTGCGTCGTCAAAGATACTAAAACGTAATTGATTTGTTGCTCGTTGTTTGGAGAACTCCTGAAACGATGCTCCAAATAAAAAGATTTTTATAAAAATAGTATGATTCAAAAACGAATATTAATCCATAAAGCACGTCAGTGTACCCTCTGAAATAACATTTCTGATGAGGAAAAATATACCTGAAAAATAAATACATAGAGCCCTGCAATAAATTGCCGAAACAGAAGAGATGCGAATAAAGATTATGACAGTAATAAAAGCAAAAAATCCATATCCAACCGCTAAATAGTCTGAAGGAATTGATGCGGTAAAAAAAATCAATTTACACGGTAGGTTACAGTACCATTCCAATAAAAATAATATTCTCGTGCATGGCCTTTAATACTTCAAAAAGCCATTCTTTGCAATATATACAACACATGCAACATATTCAATGCAACAAAATCAAATATGTGCATGAATAATAATAAGTGGCAAATGGACAAAAAACAAAACAATACTAAAAAAAAATAAAACAATAATGTTTTTAAAAGATAATCAAAAATCCTATATTTATAATCAATTTAATAAAGGAAATTTTTTCCAACCTTTTTTAGTAATCATTTAATAAACATCTCATTAATCTTCCAACTACATCGTCAAGAACAACAGTAATAATTTCTTTCCTCGCCGGGACGATTTCGTCCAGATCCTTCAGCTGATCTGGGAGGACCGTGGTGTCATCCTTCCTGGTCATCGGCTTCGTCATCCTTCTGGCTGTGTCGCTTGCCAGGACCGTGCTCTCCTTGTACATCCAATCATCATGCGCTCTCCGATACCGCCGTCGTCGGATCGGCATCGACGACGCTCATCCTCGTTGTGCACAACTCGATACGGTCTCGCCATCCGAAGGCGACGGCAACTGACTTCCACCAACGCCAACACACGCCCCGCCATCCGTGGGGCGTTTTTACGTGGACGGTTGTTGCTTTCACACGAGGTTCCATCGTTGCCACACCAGTGATCACCAATCGGAAGGTCCAACTCGATCGCCAAGTCGATCTCGGCCTGCACGCCCCGGCTCTCACGCCAGCCGCCGAGTTGCAGCACGACGATCTCCTGACAACAGCTCGTCGGCGATTTGGTCGCGGCGTTGCCAGAAATCCCCATCAGTCTGGAAACCGAACTTTCACCAGCGGGTGACTATGCACGATGGAAGAGTTCGTGGGTTTCCCATTGCGAATCAGTTGGGCTGTCGCGCGACAGGCCATCTCGAAGCGTGCCTCACGAAAAGCCAGTGCGGCGTGTGAGTATGGGCTTGCAAGAAGGTAGATCATCTGCTGGCCCCTTCCGCACCACGCTTGCGAGCCTGGCGCCGGCGTTTGTTTGCCGACAGCCACTGCTAATGCACAGCGACGGCAGATTCCCATGACGCCGTTGCGTCCGACGTACTCGTAGAAGTCCGTGTCGATGGGACGCATCCATTGGCAACGGCGACATCGCTTCAGCCAGGTGTTGCCCACTCGACAGCAACCGCTGTGAATCCGTTTGTGCTCCAGTCGTGTCAACAGCCGCAAGTTCTCAATCCGGTTGTCGAGCTTGTCACCGTTGATGTGATAATCTCAGATCCGGATGGTATCGGGCCGTTCTCGGATTTCCGCACGAGGACATGTTCAAACTTGAGCGTCCGGTCTCTTTAGCAGGATTCGTCGATAACCGTACTCCGTGACGTAACCGCGAGGCGTTGGATAAGTCCTCATCGCCGGTCTCCTCTCGCGGCTGGCGTGGAGGATTCGGCGAGGTCGCCTGTGCGTTCGAGCACGGCCGGCACTCCCGGTAAATCGCTGAAAGCGGTCGCAGATGGTATCGCAGTAACGCGGGTCCAGTTCCATCAGGAACGCCCGACGGCCAGTCTGCTCGGCACCGATCAGCGTCGAGCCGCTGCCACCGAACAGGTCCAGCACGTTTTCGCCCGACGCGACGAGTGCTGGATGGCCCGCACGGCCAGTTCGACCGGCTTCTCCGTCAAATGCACCATTTGTTGGGGTTGATCTTCTTACGGACCAGAGATCGGTGGCATTGTTGGGACCAAGAATACGTGAGCGCCCTTCCTTCCAGCCGTAGAAACACCACTCGTGGGTTGCCATGAAGTCCTTGCGGGTCAAGAACAGGATGTTCCTTCACCCAAATGATCGCCTGCGAAAAGTACAAGCCGGCTGTCGAAGGGCCCGGGATAGTTGCGCAGTTGGCGTATCCTCCCCAAATATAGCGGCTCGGCCGGTCAAGCACGCGAGAGATGTTGCCAAACCAGGCGTTAAGCAACCGGTCAAACTCTTCGTCGGACACAAAGTCGTTTTCCAGCGGCCGGTCTTTGGCTCGCATCTTGCTGCGTGGGTTTCGACTTCTCAGGATGCCGCTCCACATCGAACTTCTGGTGGTGGATGTCCCCTGAAAGGAACTGAGTCCGGCGGCGATCGCGTTGTTCGAGCGGGGCTCGACCTTCACGTTATACGGGGGATCCGTATTGACCAGGTGGATCTTCGCGCCGTCGAGCAATCGATCGACATCTTCCGGATTGCTGCTGTCACCGCAGAGCAATCGATGATCTCCCAGGATCCACAGGTCGCCCGGCTTCGTGATCGCCTCGTCGGGTGGCTCCGGGACTTCGTCCGGATCGCACAAGCCTTCCTTCACACCCGGATCCAGTAACTTGGCCAGGTCGTCCGGGTCGAACCCCAGCAGCTGCAGGTCGAAGCCGCACTCACCCAGTTGCGACAGTTCGATCGGCAGCAGGTCGTAATTCCACTCGGCGAGCTCGGCCGTTTTGTTATCGGCGATGCGATAGGCCCTGATTTGCTCGGGCGTCAGGTCATTGGCAACGTGAACGGGGACCTTTTCCGGGCCAAGTTTCTGCGCTGCCTTGAAGCGAGTGTGACCGCAAATGATGACTCCGAACTGTCGATTACGATCGGCTGCCGAAAACCGAATTCGCGAATCGATGCCGCGACGGCGTCGACAGCCGCTTCGTTGATGCGAGGGTTGTTCTCGTAGGGCCGAATGTCTCCGATCCGTCGTAATTGCGTCTTCATGACTTGTTATTCGCTCCGGGAAGTTGTCGTGGGTCCGTTGAAACGTGGTAGGCCGCGTGAGAAAATGCTGGCGTTGGATGGGGTCGCTACAAACTCACTCGAAACGGAGAGTCGTCATGTCTAGTAGATCTCTGGTTGTCGGTTCGTTCGTGGTGACGTTGCTTGTTGTTGGCAGCGCATGGGGGCAAGGCATCCCGACCTGGAGCATAAATCGGTCGATCGTCTGGTTGGCACTTGGAAATGTGTGGATCGCTCTGGTGACACCGTCGTGGAGGGAGAAATCGTCGGCGAATGGAAAGCTGACAATGCGGTGTTCGTCTGGTGTTGGAAGGGGCCATTGGTCAGCACGCCCGAGCGTCCCATGACTTCCTCTGGCATCATCGGATGGGACGGACGAAACAAGGTGCTGCGCGAGTATTGCTTCGCATCGACCGGAGAGAAGTTCATCGCGACTCACAAGATTACGGAGGACGGTTGGGAGAGTCCTGCGGAAGGCACATTGTTGATCGACGGCAAGTTCCAGGTGGAGACTTCGCATCGTGTCTTCAAGTTCAAATCGGCCGACGAATTTGAGATCCTGATGACGCAGCGAGTGCTGGACGGGAAGAAACAGCCGGACATCGTAAGCACATACACGCGCATCAAATGATGCCCGCGGAACGTTACGTGCTCTGCCAGCCGGATTGGCTTCGGTCGTGATTCTCGCGACGTTGCCGGTCCATGTGTCTGCGTCCTTCGGTATCCTGGACCAGCAAAACAAACTCTGCCGTGGATTGCGGCTGTTCCCCCGGGCGTCTTCCGTCACGTCGGGCCTGGAAGTACCTAACCCATTGACCTATTACACCCACAGCCTCACACGCACGCGTACGCGCAGAAAATACACGCGTGCGTGACAGGGGGCGCAATAGGTAAATAGGTTCTTCTTCTCTCTCTTAATAAGTGGGTTTTCCGCATCTTTTTGCTCTCAACCTGTTGCGCATCCTGTTGTCATTTCCTTCCTCCCATTGCGGCGATGACTTGCACTTTTCCCACTCGTTACCCAGCGCAATCGGTCCCGAACCGGCAATGCGTTCGGCGATCGGCTCACGCCATCCGATACAGGCGCTGGGGTGTCCCACCGGTCTTGCGGTCCTCATATTCAATCAGTCGTTGGTTCAGCAGTGCCGTCCGCACCTCCTCGTGCTCGCGCTCGCTCCACGGATGCCGACGGTTGATCTTCCAGAATGGCATCCAAGCGTCGCCGTGCTTCTCCCGCCATCTCCGCAGCGTGGCGACGACCGCCTTGCAGCGGGCGTCGAATTCGTTCTCGCTGACGTGGTCGCCGGCCATGAACAGCATCCGCCGCGTTTGGTGGTCGACGAATTCCCACGCCCAGCGCGGCGGCCGCTTCGTCGATCACCGGATGTTCGTGGTCCGCGCTGCAGGCGTAGACGAGCGCCAGACGCCTGGCCTTCTCGTTGGCCCGCGCCCAGATCGCCATGCCCATCGCGTCGTCGCGTTCTTCGGCGACCGCGTATTGCTCGTCCGCGTGGACTCGCAACTGCCGCAGGATAGATCGGCGCGTCGGGCGTCTGCTGGACGACGATCGGGACTGGGATGCCAGTGCTCGAGATTGCCGCC
This sequence comes from uncultured Planctomycetaceae bacterium, assembly GCA_963776055.1. Lineage (GTDB taxonomy): Bacteria > Planctomycetota > Planctomycetia > Pirellulales > Pirellulaceae > CAVZLD01. Next base: position 13,599 of record CAVZLD010000007.1, read on the forward strand.
ACCCGGCTGGAATTCCGCCCACCAGCGGGCGACTTCCAGGATCGAATCGGGCAGGTCGCGGACCACGGCGTCTTGCCCGGTGCCCGCGCTCGCAGCGTTTCGAGAATGAGCATCCGAGCGAAGAATCCGTTGGTGAGCATCTTCAGCGAAAGCGCGTCGTAGTAGTGCTTGGGGATCGCCGTTCCGAAGATGCACAGGCTCGGCTGGTCGATCACGCCGTGTTCTTTGCCGGCTTTGACCCGCATGGGATAGACCGAGTTGCTGCTCGTGTACATCTTGAGCAGCACGTTCATGATCCCATCGTGGCGGGCATCCTTGGCCTGATTGATCTTCGTCATCAGGCCATCGATCTCGTCGGTCTGAAACAGCGCCGTCGGATTGGTGAACAGCCGATCTTCGATTCCCTCGCCGCTGGCGAACGTGTCGCCGATGCAGTCGGACATGCCGACCTGCAGCAGGATCCTCTGATTGACTTTGCGCGGGTAATCCTTGCCGGCGCCGGAATTCGCCAGCCCCAGGACATAGAGGTTGGTGCGGTTGTCCGATTCGTCGCGGACTTTGCGTCCGGCGAGAAAGGACTGCAGCGACAAAGCTGCGCCGAAGGCCAGGACCGGCTCGGGATAGGGAGCCGTCGACAGCGTGTAGTCGATCACTTCGCCGACGAATCCGGGCACGTGCAGCAGACGATCGGGAATCGGCCCAGGGTCGCGATTTTCGTTCGGGACCTCGGACTCCTCGAGGTACATCTGCTCCCAATGGTTCTCGGCCATCGCCACGGCGACCTGATCCGGTTCGTAGCGCGCAATGCTGGCCGCGATTCGGTCGACCTCGAGTGCCGGGAGCGGCGGAACGCAGCGATCCGCGTTCGCCCGTTGCAGGGCCGCGCCGATCTCGCTCTGACTCATCCCCACCCGGCGCATAGCGCCCGCCAGGCGGGCGAGTGTCGCGTTGCGCTGGCCGCTGGGAATCTGGTTCGTACCGGGCGTCGAGGACGCGACTTTGGGCAACGTGGGCGACGACGTGGCCAATCGGTCGAGTTGCTCGACCAGCCACGCCGGCGGCTCGGGGAGCTGATCGGGACCAACGTCCAGTTCGCAGCCTTCGAGCCAGCGGTACGAACCGTCGGGCCGCGCCGAGGGCGGCACGACGATGTATCCGCCGTCGGTGCGGGTGTCGACGTGAGGCGCGAGTTGGCCCACCGTACAAGCCCAGGTCCTGCCCGCGGGACGGCGGAAGATGTGGTGTCGGCCACCGCCGGGAGTGATCGATGTGGGTGCGGCGATCAGATCCATCGCCAGGTCGGGCTGGTCGGCCAGCCAGGGATTGGGCGGGGCGTCGATGTCGACGACCAAAAGGCCGTCGGCGGCCAGGCCGATGCAGGCGTCCGGATGGCGAGTCCACCAGCGCTCGATCTGGTCGCGGTCGCCCGTCGCATCCTTGAAGCCGTGGCGGGTCAGCGGCACCGGATTCGCTTCGGCAGCGCAGGGAAATACGCGGTAGCCGAGTTCGGCGTAACCGAGCGCCGCTTCCAACATCCCATCCATGCGTCAGCTCCGCCAAAGCTCTTCATTGCATGGCCGATCGCCCAGGTTGCCGGCGTACAGCTCACAGTGCATCTGGCCTTTGTGGAACTCGAGCAGGTAGCGAAACACGTGTCCGTTCTCGCACCAGAAGTCGAGCGAGATGAGCGAGCCCCGATGGGTCGCCTCCCGGCTGGATGCCGAGACGTTCGTCGACTCGCAACGGACGATCGTGCGCGTCTTGCCCTGGTCGACAGCGACCTGTTCGGGATGCACGAAGTCCATGCCGCAAAGCGGACAGCACAACCCCGGTGCGTCGGCGCCGATGTCGCGCACGATCCAACGCAGCGGATGCTCGATCAACGTGTGTTCGCTCATGGCTTGCTCCTCAGAACGGGATTTCTCGTCGTCGTAGTCGAACGTGCTCGTGGAGACCGCCTCCGGCAGCGGGCCGAGCTCGTAGCCGACGATGCGGTCGAATTGTTCGCCGGCGATCGAGCGCACCGTGATCTTCTCGGGGATCGCGATGCCGCCGCTGTCGGCGATTTCGACGGCGCGCTCGGCCGTGTCGGGCACCGGATCGGGCGACCGCTGCCGCCACCAGAGCGATCGCCTTCTTGCCGGGCGTAGCCGGTGTGCTCGAAGCAGATCCATTCGCTTTGCCAGTGCGGAGAGTCCGAGGCGGTAGTCGACGCGCATCGTCTTGGGAGCGTCGGGCGGTCGCGTCGCGTTTCGTGTGGACGCGTGTAGTAGACGTCCCGCACGTCGTATTCGGTGTCGGTCACCTGGCCCGAGAGGATGCCGGCTTCGCTCGCCTTCGGCGTCGTGCTTCTGTCGTCGGGCGGCGGGAACGCGAAATCCGCAGTCGGGACACGTGGCATAACCGGCCGCGATCACCGATTGGCATTCGGGACATTCCTTGGCCGGCGCCGGCGCCGCCGCTCCGCTGCGCGGCTTGATCCGCTTCAATCTGATCGACCGGGCCGTGCCGCAGCACGTTGCCGCCGAAGTCGAGCACCAGGCAGTTCTGTTTGCCGGGATGCAGGCGGAATCCGCGACCCACCATCTGGTAATAAAGCCCGGCGAGCATCGTCGGCCGCAGCAGCGCGACGCAGTCGATGTGCGGCGCATCGAAGCCGGTGGTCAGCACGTTGACGTTGCACAGGTATTTCAGCTCGCCACGACCCGGAAGCGGGCGAGTGATCTCGATCGCGCTCGCGCAGTCGGCGTCTCGCCCGCAGACGAAACCCGCACTCGATGCCGTGCTGCTCGGCCAGCATGCCGACGATGTGCTCGCCGTGCTTGATGCCGCTGGCGAAGATCAGCACGGCTTGCGGTCGCGCGTGTACTCGACCATCTCGCGGCAGGCCGCCTCGACCAACTGCTCGTCGTCCATCAGGTCTTCGACTTCGTCGGCGACGAACTCGCCGCCGCGGACGTGCAGCTGAACCGATGTCGGCCTTGGCGACGCCCGGCCTTGGTGATCAGCGGGCAGAGATAGCCGTCGCGAATCAGCTCGCGGACGCCGACTTCGTAGCAGACGTGATTGAGGATCCCGTCGGGCGTGCAGATCGGGCCGTCCTTGAGCCGAAACGGCGTTGCGGTAAACCCGATGACGCGAAGGTCGGGATTGACGGCCTTGGCATCGGCCAGGAACTGCCGATACATCCCGTCGCCGTCGAGCGGAATGAGATGGGACTCATCGACAATGACCAGGTCGAAACGATCCAGTTCGCAGGCCCGCCGGTAGACCGACTGGATGCCGGCCACGATCACCGGTGCGTCGTGTCGCGGCGTTTGAGCCCGGCCGAGTAGATGCCGAACTGGACCTCGGGACAGACCATGGTGCAGTTTGTCGGCGGTCTGCTCCAGCAGCTCCTTGACGTGGGCCAGGACCAGCACGCGGCCGCCCCACGTCGACACGGCGTCCTTGCAGATCGTGGCCATGATGGGCGTCTTGCCGCCGGCCGTCGGCATCACGACGCACGGATTGTCGTCGCGCTGTCGCAGGTGCTCGTACACGGCGTCCACGGCATCCTGCTGGTAGGGACGTAGTTTCACGACTGCTCCGATCGCTGAATCTCGCGGTCCAGGTACCAGCGGGCCTTTTTCAGATCCTCCAATCGCTGCCCTTTGTGTGCGGCGCGGGCGACATACTTGATGACGTTGCCCAGATGAAAGCCGAGCTCCCAGGCCTCGATGGCATCGATCACCTCCACGCGACTGAATGTGTAATGACGCGGTTTGCCGATTGGGTCGTTCACCAGCTGCCTCGCATCATCTGGAATCCGAGAGTCAATCGTTCACGCCATGATGGCCAGCGAGGAAAAGGGCCGTCGCTCTCGCGCCGGTTCGCGGCCTCGCGTGCCGCTTCGTGTTGTGGGCTGCAGTGGTGGTTGAACAGCCCGGACTCAGCGACTTCCATCAACTTGCCGCACGACACGCAGCGTCCGCGGCGTTTCGGCCGGGTCATTTCTCCAATCTCCGTATCCGTACGGTGACCATCCCGCCCGAGATGGGAGGACGCTTCCACGTATCGAGGTGCTCGATCTGGCTGTCGTCGTGATACGCACCGCCGTGGGCCAGCGCGTCGAGCAACGCTTTCTGCACGTTATCCACGTCGCGCCGGCGGCGATCGGGCGGAAACAACTCGATCGCGACCTCCAAGGCTCCACTGATCGGCGCGCACGCCGCGCGCCGCGAGGATCGAGCAGACCTGTCTGGCGGAATGCCCGACCCCCGCGGCTGATGAGCGTCCGTGCTCCCACCCGCCGCCAGTAATGGTTCACCGACGGCGGGTACGGCAGTTCGAGTTCGATCACCCGTCCGCTTCCACGGCGGCGTGCTGTTGCCTGCCTGTTGCGGTTTGCCGTTGGTGGAATCTCTTCTTGGCGTAGCCCTTGATCTCGTTGGTGATCTCGCCGGTGTCGACCCGGCGTCTTGCACCGGACGTGGATCACCAGCGGCAGGTTGTGCAGCTCGACCGAGTCGCTTGGCGTCATCACGCCGACGGCCCGACAGATGGCCGACAATTCGCTCCGTGCGATCTGAACGGCAGTGGCGTTCGGGTTGTCGAGGTTCAGCCGCGTCCAGAGGAGGCGGTTCTTGTGCTCGCCTTCGAGAATCTGGAAGGTCAGCTGCAGGTAGCTGCCGGTGCCGGCCTTGGTCGGCTTCATTTCCGACTCGGTGATCACCGCCACGTACTTGCCGGCGGGGATCGGTTCGAAATCGTTGGTCGGTTCCACTTGGTTGGCGTCAAAGCCATGTGAGATCAGCCATGGGTCAATTCTCCTTCGTGGATAAGGTGTGTTCGGTGTGAATGGGCTCGGTCGCATCACCGACGATGCCGGCCATCAGAGCGGCCAGATTCGGTCTCGGGTTTGAGTCCGTAGCGGTTCTTGGCGACGCACGGGGGCCCGCCGACCGTACGCAGGATCCGCTCGCCGCCGTCCGTTGCCGATCGCGTGCGGCGATGGTCCGCTTGCGGCTGAAGCCGGCGTCTTCGGTCTGCGGTGACGAATCTTCCGCGTGGCGAACAGCACCGCGTCGCACCACTCGGTCACCAGCGCGCGCGGCGTGCTTGTGCAGGCGGGGCGAGTAGCGGTCGTAGGCCGGCGACTTCGGGGTCCTCGAATCGTTCGACCTTGGCGTGGGCGATCAGCAGCACGACCATGCCGCGCGGTCGTGCAGCAGCTGGTTGAGGTGCGTCGAGGATCTTGCGCCAGTAGCGTCAGCGCGTGCGTGTAGCCCTTGGCGTAGCCGCCGTCGACCTTCTCGATCGAATTGACGCCGTACTGCTCGCAGAGCGCGTCCCAGATCAGTCGTTCGAGCCAGTCGAGCAGTCGATGACGACCGTCTCGTAGTCGTGCTCCTCCGTGTTCAGAGCAGTCAGCGCAGCCATCACGTCGTCAAACGAGGTGGCCAGCGGAAACTTGTCGCAGTCGATCTGTCCGAGGCCGTCCTCGGTCTGCACGAAGATCGGGCGGGGTGTCGCCGGCGGCGAGGGTGCTGTTGTGCGTCAGGATGAAATCATCCGTGACATAAAGTGAGTCGGGGGACTCGACGCGGATGCATTGGCAGGCCTTGATGCCGACCCGCATTACTGTCCGGATCGTGTGGCGGATCGTCCATTGTGGCGACGCCCACTTCGCCCGGTGTTTCTGCGAAGAGACGGGAACGATCCCGTTGGTGAAACTGGCAAAAATGCGGAATGCGAGCCGGCATCGGTGTCGTTTCCCCTCGCTGACGTACGATCCCGTCTTGGTGGTTACCCTGGCTGAGCCACCGAGGGAGCGAATCAGGAAGCAGGCGTCCTCGCAGAGCTGTCGACTGACGGTTGTGAGCTCAAAGGCCCCTGGTTTCGTAACGTAGCCGTCGCTGTCAACAAGCCCACGTAGCAATTCAAGACGGTCTTGGATCGACGCGTGCAAATAAGGGGACGGGATAAACTTGTTGTAAGACTTGCAGGTCTCAAGTCCCAATTCGACCAGAGCGGTCTTCATTGCCGCTGGCTGATTGTTACGCTGCCGTCGCTTGACTCGCACGGCGATGCCGCCACAATCAGCGGTGGTGTCATCACGACTGAGCGATTCGGAAATTCGCTGTTGAATGTCCGATTCCGGATTCGTGATCTGGACACTGTCGCCGCAGCATCCGTCACCCAAGTAGATTCCCAGCAGCCATGGGTCAATCGGTAATCGACTGCCCAGTGAGCTGAATTCGACTGGAGCCACGCGTGGCACACCGTGATTGAAATGAGTCCCGTAGCGGAGCGTCCGGCGAATGTCCATTAATTTGCGGACTGTCGCCCGACAGTTTCTGATCCCGCTCGCACCGGGTCTGGGTGAACCACAGATGGTTGTCGCAGCACTCGGTGGCAGATCCGTCACGAAACTCCACCCGGTAAACTTCTCGCTGGCCTTGGGGATAGACACCGAGGATTCGATGGGATTTCCCGTCGCTGCCGATCACCAGGTCCCCAGTATGAAGGTCGCCCATCGCGACGAAGCCTGTCGGTGTCAAGACTTTGGCATCGAGCGGCTGGGCTTTGCCGATCCCCTCCGTTCCGTAGGTCATAATTCGCGGCGGCGTGTGAACGCGGCCGCTCTGAATTTGCTGCATCAGTCCCATGGAGTTGTCCCTGCAAGTTGAGTGTGATTTCCACGGCCCGGGCCGCGCCAAATCGAAAAAGCGACAAGCGGGTGGGCACAGGGAGTCCGGTCAGTCTGTCTGCGCCCGCATCCATGGGCCACGTAGCAGTGACACGCCATCCCACCCGCTCGCCGCAGGCAGATCAGACGATCAGGTCGAACACGCGCAGTTCCTCGTATCCGGTGGGCCAGTGGTCCTCGGCCAGGCATTGCCGCAACCGATCGATCGCCGCTTCGTTGTCCTGCTTGGGCGATGGTCAGCGTGTCGGCATCGACTTTCCACACACCGCAGCGGAACGGTTCCTTTTTCTCCACGGCCACGATGTGCACCGGCATGCGGACACCGACGACCTCCGTGAGCACGGCGCGATAAAACGCCATCTGATGCACATAGCCAAAACGCCGGGCATCCGTTTCGAACCAAGTCAGGTCGTCGCAAGTTTTCAGGTCCACAATGCCCGTGTGCGCCTCGAACCAGTCCAGGCGGATCTGGCAGGGCATGTGGCAGTAGTCGGCCCGCACGACCCCTTCCGGTACTCCCTTCGGCCAGCAGCGTCATGGCCACCGGGTGCGTTTGCACCGCCTGGTTCATCCGGGAGATCGTTTCGAACTGTTCGTTGGAGAGAATCTGCTTGGCCTGCATGTCGGCCCACTCGGACCAGGCTTTCGTGCCCGAGCCGAACGGCTGCCCCGTGCGGGGATTGATGGGTCCCCGACCGTGAAGGTCTCATCGAACACATCCAAACCCTCCAGGATCAGCGTGTGGTCGCCGCCCGGCCCAGCAGGTATGCCGGTCGGTCTACATCTTCCAGCAGCCCAATTGGCGTCGCTGATAGAGCACCGGACATCGGCGGAACTCGGCCAACTGGTGACTGGAGAGATAATCGCGGGCCTGGGCATGATAGATGTCCGCAGGTTCGCGAATCAGAAACGTGGCGTTTTCAACGGTAGACATGCGTGGCTCCTTCGTCTCCAGCGTGTGTTGTGCTTGGCCTCCATAGGGTTATTAGCCGCTCGCGGTTCAAGTTCGCCGTTATTCTGCAAAACACATATGTGCCGTCGTGGTCCACTAATGCGCCACACATGTGACTCATATGCGCGGAATGTGTCTCATCTGTGGCGCATATGAGTTTCCCGGCGCAGGTCACAGCCTAGATACGTGTCCCTGCAAGCCTCGCGACAATCGCCCCCAGGCAACTGGCCCAATCCAACGCGAACCAGTCCCAGAGGGCAGGGCGATGTTCAAGAACAACTACGCATCGGTGATCGAGAAGTGGAAGGTGGACCTGATCGTTTCGCGGGCGCGGCGACTGGGATTTCGGCGGCAGGATTTGGACGATGCCCAGCAACAGATCGTCGTCGAGTTGCTGTCATTTGAGTTTGATCCCACCCGCTCCAACGGTGCGACCGAAGAGACCGCCGTCACGGCCTTGATCGATCATCAACTGTTGTCGCTGCGGCGGCACCCGTGATCGTTACCGGCGTCGCGTTTCCGGAAACGATGACAAGTTGAGCGATAACCCCGCGCTGGCGATCGAATGTCTCGATGCGAAGCGTCTGCTCGCTGCCAGCGACGTCGTAACGCGTCATGGCGCGACTGTCGCCAACGGCGCAACAAATCTGCCAGGCCTTGGCCGAGGGTGTATCGCGGAATGAGATTGCGCGGCGCTTCGGCATGGGATGGCACACCGTCGAGCGGCAGGTTCGCACGATTCGCCAGTGTTTCGAACAGGCGGGAATCGACGATTCGGTTCTGGAGTAGTCAATTCGCTTGGAAACACCGGGGAAAGTCGTGAATCGATCGCCTCATCCCGCTGGACTTTTCGCCCAAACTGAGCCTCCTGTGGACACGTCCAGAGGTGGTTGCGGTGATGTGGTGTCCCGCTCCTGGATGACCGACGAGTTGGTGCGGGAAACACGCCTGGTTTGGTCGCGGGCTTACGGCCGGGATGTTTCGCAGGACGAGGCGATGGAGATCCTGACAAACGTCAAACGACTCGCGGAAACCTTGATCGACGTCCAGCGGAGCAACGGAAGAACATGAATGTGGTGATTTGGGCGCGGGTGTCGTCCCGCGAGCAGCGCGAGGGCTATTCGATTGATGCGCAATTGCGAGCCACCCGCGAGAAAACACAGAAGGCGGGCTGGAACTGCGTCCGCGAGTTCGTCGTCGCCGAGTCGGCCAAGCGGGGCGCGGAGCGGATCGTCTTCAACGAGATGTTCAAGTGGGTCCGGAGCAACGCCAGACGGGAGAAGATCGGCGCGATCCTCGGCCACAAGCTCGATCGCGTCTGCCGCAACATGCGGGACGCGGTTCGACTGCAGGAACTCGAGGACACCTGCGGCGTGCAGCTGGCGTTCGTCGACAACCAGTTCGGCCCCGGTGCGGCCGGCGCGCTGTCGTTCAACGTGATGGCGGCCGTGGCCCAGTACTACAGCGACAACCTGCGGACCGAAGTGCTCAAGGGGATGGACGAGAAGGTCCGGCAAGGCTGGCCCACCGGGCCTGGCCCCGTACGGATACATCAATGTCGAAGACCGGAACGAACCGGTCCAGCCCGCACCCGGAGACAGTCGAAGACGCGTGCTCCGCATCTTCGAGCTGTACGCGCCGGGCAGCATCACGTTCAAGACAGCTTGCCGACCAGCTGGCCGCCGAGGGGCACGTCTACCGACCAAGCCAGCCACGATTCCACCGCACGGCGCTGTCGTACATTCTGAACAACCGGTTCTACATCGGCGAATTGCATCGCAACGGGCAGGTCTTCGAGGGCAAGTACCGGCGGCTCATCGACCGCGCGCACGTTCGAGCTCTGCCAGGATGTTCTGAGCGGCAAGAACCGGCGCACGGGCACGCCTGACCTGCCGTTCGCCGGCGGCTTGTTCACGTGTGCAGCATCTGCGGCCATGCGATCACGGGCGAGACGCATCCGCCGCAAGCTGCGAAGATGGCGGCGTGCGCGAGCACATCTACTACCGCTGCGCCAACAACCACCCTGGCCCCGACCACCCGCGGGTTCGCTGGCAGGCAGAGGACCTGGAGACGGCGATCGTCGAGCGATCTGCAGAGCCTGCAGGTTCGCCCACGCCCGAAATTGCGACCTGGTTCCGCAAGCACTCACGCGCGGCCTTCACCGACGTCGACGTCGACGACGCAGCGGCAACGCAGCGTCGCTGACCAAACGAAGACCGAGCTGGCGACCATGCAGGACCGCCTGCTCAACGCCTACCTGGCGCGGCACGGTCGACGAGGCGACATACACGGCCAAGTCGACCGAGCTGCAAGGCCGAGACGCGCAAAGCCGAAGAGACGTTGGAGCAACTGCGGCGACATCGACCCGGCTCGACGCCGACATGGCGTCTGCGGCTCTTCGACTGGACCCAAAATCTCGCGGAAATCTGTGGCGCGGTTCAAACAATGGCGTCCAGAAACGCGAGATCCTCGACGTGGTCTGTTTGAACCGCACTTGAGCGACGTAACTCTAGTCCTGGAAAAGAGAAAGCCGTTCGACTTTTTCGCCGAACGGCCAATGTCAAGACAAGTCGGGGCGACTGGATTTGAACCAGCGACCTCTGCGTCCCGAACGCAGCGCTCTACCAGGCTGAGCCACGCCCCGAGGTGGGATCTGTTGAGCTGGATATCGTACTCCCACCGGTCCGGATGGGTCAACCGGAAATGGTGGAAGCGGTGCGGTGCCCCTTCGTCGCTGACGCGGTTTTCGCACAGCGGACTGCGGGGCCGTTCGCCACAAGCTTGCTCTTGGCCCGCGGACGCATCGTCGAGCCCGACCCGGGTGGTTACGGTGGTGGACCGGGCTCTTCGGCCGGAACGGCGACGTTGTCCGATGCTCCGGGACGCCAATCGTCCAGGTGCAGCTCCACCGTCCGCCGACCTCGGAACTCGTTGATCACGGGCCGAAAGGCAATGTCCAGCAGGCCCTCCGGCTCGGCAAGTTCCGTCAGCCACTCCGGTCGATTGAAGGCCAAGCCGCGAAAACGAGTCCCATACTGTTCGAATTGCGGCCGACAGATGACGGCCGCCCTTGCCCAGCGGTTGCGGCGAACCGGCCATACGAACCGAACTGGCGCACAGCAGCGGGCGCGGATTCCCCGCGCCGAACGGCGCCAATCGCTCCATCTGCTGCACCGCCTCCAACGTCAATTCGGCCAAGCGTCGTCTCTGCATCGATCGCCACATCGACCACCCGATCCAAGCCGGCCTGCGACTGATCGATCTGTTCGCAGAAGTGGCACCGAAAAGCTTCCAGATGCTGTTGATCGATCCGCAGTCCGGCCGCTGCCGCGTGCCCCCCATGCTGCACGAGATGCTCACTGCATGCCGCCAATGCCTGATGGAGGTCAATCCCGCGCGCCGCGCGCCGAGCCGGTTCCCAGCGGGCCGCCCAGTTGGTCGAGCGAAATCAACACCACCGGTCGCTGGTGTTTCTCGGCCAACCGACCGGCGACGATGCCAATCACACCTTGATGCCACCCGCGATCGGCCAGCACCAAGGCCGGATCGTTGACCGGGTCGAAATGCTCCTTGATCTGCTTGGTTGCGGAAAGATAGATACTGCGTTCCAGATGCAGCCGATTCTCGTTCAGCTCATGCAGGTAGGCCGCCAATGCTTCGGCGCGTTCCGCGTTCTCCGTCACCAGCAGCTCCACGCCCAGCTGCGCCTGCCCCAGTCGACCGGCTGCGTTCAGCCGGGGGGCCAGACCGAAGCGCCAAATCCTCACTGCTGAGCTGCGACTTGCGATCCAGCCCGGCGACTTTCAGCAATTGCGCCAAGCCCGGCGTAGGGCGGGATTTCAAGCTGAATAGTCCGTGCTTGACCAACACGCGGTTCTCGTCAATCAGCGGAACCACGTCGGCCACGGTTCCCGAGTGCGGCGAGTCCCAATGCCGTCAGCAGAGAATTCCCGCAAGGGCTCGGTCACGCGCTTGCCTTGGCTGACTCGTTGGCAGACCGCCCAAGCCAACTTGAAGGCCACGCCGGCTCCGCACAGTCCCGAAAACGGATAGTCGCTGCCCGGCAGTTGGGCGTGAACCAGCATCGCGTCCGGGAGCTCATCCGCCGCTTGGTGGTGGTCGCGTGACGATCAGGTCCAACCCCAGTTGCCGCGCTGTCTGCGCTTCCGCAACGCTGGTGATTCCACAGTCGACCGAAACCACCAGATCGGTCCCTTCGCGGGCCAACTTGCGGAGTGCATCGTCGTTCAGTCCGTAGCCTTCGTCCAGCCGGTTCGGCAGATAGTAGCCGACATCGCCGCCGGCGAGTTGCAGGCAACGCAGCAGAATGGCCGTGGCCGTCATCCCATCGGCATCGTAATCGCCATAGATCGACGATTCGTTGCTTGCCTTGCAATGCGGCGTGAAGACGATCGGCCGCCTCCGTTAAACCCGGAAGTCGCTCCGGATCGCGCAGCTTACTGAGTTTGGACTCCAGAAACTGCTGGGCCGCTTCCGCGTCGGTGATTCCGCGCGTGTACAGCAACCGTGCCAGGACCGTGGGGAATCCTCCCGAACGCTCGATCTGCGTGATGATGGCCGCATCGTGTGGCCGAATTCGCCAACGTTTTTCCATGTCATCCTAGAGGCGGATTCAGGGGACGACTCCGAGCACACAGGCGTGGAATCGAAGCACGGCGGTCGCGAGCTGCCTTCCCCCGTGCTCCCGCGGGAGGCGGATCACACCTACGGTAGTCGACCGTGGTGCGGGCCGTGATTCCTCGGGAACGGTCTTCTTCTTCTTTTCGACGTGCATGGTGTGCTTTCGCAACCGGGGCGAGTACTTCTTCAGCTTCAGTTTCTCCCCGCCCGGTTTGCGGCGCAGCACATAGTTGTAATCGCCCGTTTCCTGGCAGACCAGAAACACGGTTTCGGCCTTCTTCTTGCTTCTGCCGCCCTTTGCCATCGATCGACTTCCTTACATGTTCTGTTGCTTGGTTTCGTCAAAAAATTGTCGCAACGACTCTTCCCCACGATGCCTGCGCTTGCGATCGCCTGCCCGTCAGCCGCCTTCCTGCGCATCTCGGTCGGATGATCGGCCAAGCAAGGACCGGGCTGCGACCTCCGGCGGTCCCGCCAGGATCCGTCACGCAGCAGGAGTGGCCCCGCATTGTAATCGGAACGGGGGCCCAGATTCCAGGGCTGATCGAGAATCCCCGCGATCGCCTGGCGTTTTCGCTTGGCGGTTGGAGGAAGGCAGAGCGGTCGGGCTGCCTCGCGAGTCTCCCATTAGCCGAAGCCCTCGAGCCGCCCTGCCTGCGAAAGCTCGCTTGGGCTCGCGCCGCGACCCTCCCCGAGCGAAGGTGATTGGACCCGGCACAGCCTCCCGGAGGATGACGATGAACCAATGGCTCGTGCATCCGCCGGGTCCGGGGAACGGCCGTGATCGTGCTGCCGCAGAGGGCCTTTCCGAGAGCGCTAAGTTCCCGTTGCGAGGCAAAGTTGCCGCGCAGTTTGGGGCTTTGTCGCAATCTTCGTAGAATAGAGAGATGGATCGCACGGTGATTGGCTCTTTTCCCAGGGACTTCGGCCTGGGCCTTGATCCAGGACCTGGCCCCGCAGTGCGAACCGGTGCGTCCCCAACGGAAGATGCCGAAGCCGTGCGCCCGTAGCCGCTGGTCATCTCGACCGGTAGCAGCCGAATCGGAAGCAGTGAGAGTTCTATGGCTGATCAGCCCCGTTCGACGTCCGACTCGATGGTGCCCCCGGGGGACCGGGCGAAGCGAGCCGCTCCTGATGATGCAGGAGGCGCCGAATTCGCCCGCCGATCCGCAGGATTCTGTGGAGACCACCGATCCTCCAGGGCTCGCCCGGCGTCCCCGGCCGATGCCCGCAGCGGGCCGCCGCCGAGCACCATGGCCAAGGATCCGGGCACCCGATTCCTGCTATTTGCGGCGGTCCCCAGCTGGCTGCTCAGCATGCTGCTGCACATCTTCCTGCTGTTCGCGCTGGCTCTGGCGACCATGCCGCAACAGGTGTTCGAGCGAGACAACGAAATTGAATTGGGAAATGTCGAAGAGGCCGAAGTCAACGACGATCCGCTGTTCGAGGTCCCCTCGGCCGAACTGGAGCCGGCCGAGCAACTGACCGACGTGACGCCCAGCGAACCGTTGGAGTTGCAGCCGGCGGACATGATCACCGATACGCCGCCGGTCCTGAATCCAGATGACCTGGATCCGCCACCGAACTCCACCTCACTGGATCCCCTCGGACCGGAAGTGGGGCCGAAGAGCGATTTGCTGACGCAGATCGGTGCGTTCGGCGGCATGGGGTTGGAAGGACGTGGACCGGCCTCGCGAGCACAACTGGTTCGCGAGGGCGGAGGAACCGAGGGAAGTGAGCGCGCGGTCGAGCTGGCTCTGCAGTGGATCCGAAATCACCAGAATCCGGACGGGAGCTGGAGTTTCCAGCACCTGGGAGGAAACTGTCCGTGTCCGGACCTGGGCACGCTGGATGCGGCCTTCAACGGAGGGACCGCGATGGCGCTGCTGCCGTTTCTGGGGGCCGGCCACACGCACAAAGAAGGGCAGTATCAGCGCGAAGTGCAGGCTGGTCTGTACTATCTTCTCAGTCGCCAGAAGACGAACGGCACTTTCTGGGAGCCGGGGGGCAATCTCTACTCTCATGGACTGTGTGCGATCGCCTTGTCCGAAGCCTTTGCGATGACGCAAGACCAGGCACTGCTGCGTCCCGCCCAAGCCGCACTCAATTACATCGCCTACGCGCAGGACCCGGTCGGCGGCGGTTGGCGGTATGTTGCCAAGAGTCCGGGGGACACCTCGGTGCTCGGATGGCAACTGATGGCAGTCAAATCCGGAAGCATGGCCTACCTGCATACCGATCCGGCGCTGATCACGGGGGCCTCGCGATTCCTTGATTCCGTGCAAACCGACTCGGGATCCGGTTATGGCTATATGGATCCCGGCGATTCGCTGGGAACGACCGCCGTGGGCTTGCTGTGCCGCATGTACCTCGGCTGGGGACGAGAGGAACCCGCGCTGCAACGCGGCGTGCAGCGACTGGCCAAGAGCGGTCCGTCCCGCGTCGACATGTACTACAACTACTACGCCACCCAGGTCATGCGACATTACGAGGGCGAGCCGTGGGAGAAATGGAACCAGAAAATGCGTGAGTTCCTGGTCGAATCACAGGAACAAAGTGGCCATCATGACCGGTAGCTGGTACATGGGAAAAAACCACTCCTCCGTCACCGGGGGTCGCTTGTATTGCACCTGCATGGCCACGATGATCTTGGAGGTCTACTACCGACATTTGCCGCTTTATCGTCAGCAGGCCACCGAAGATGACTTCGAACTGTAGCGCTTCGTCATGGTTCGAACGTAAGATGGTGTACGATCTGGCTTTGCCAGTGCGCAGGCTTGGTAATCCGTCTCGTCGCCCCATTGGCCGCGGCAGGGGCGCCTCGGACTTTCCGCTTCACGCAGCACTTGTGAATCAGCGCGGGCTACCACTCAGCGGCTGATGAGGGGCGTGCACGAGCCCCGGCTCGTCCTGCATGGTAGAAGTCGGACGCTCGCAACGCAGAAGCGGCGTAGATCCTTGGATGGCCGTTGTGCTTATACTGCCTGTCATCGATCTTCTGCAGGGGCAAGTCGTTGCGGCTCGAGCCGGTCGACGTTCGACCTACCAGCCGCTGCAGAGTCCCCTGGCCAACGACGCGCGACCGAAGTCCATCGCGGCTGCCTACGCCTCCCAACTGAAACTCGACCAGGTGTACGTGGCCGACCTGGACGCAATTCATGGTGCAGCGCCGGCCTGGGCCATCTATGAACAGATCGCGGCGCAAGGGCTGCAACTGTGGATCGATGCCGGGGCCGGGCTTCCGGCGTCGGTTGCTGCGCTCGCCGCCCGATCCGGCGCCGGACAGCCGTTCCAGCCGATCGTTGGGCTGGAGACTCTCGCGTCACGGCAGGCACTCCATGAAATCCTCCATGCGGTCGAGCGGCAACGTGTCGTCGTCAGCCTGGACCTGCGCCACGGTCGGCCATGGACCAAGGTGGAAACGTGGCGGCGAGGTCGATCGATCGAGGTGGCGAAGGACCTACTGGACATGGGAGTCGAGCGAATGATTTTGTTGGATGTTTCGCGAGTTGGTCGTGGAGCTGGAGTCGGCACTCGAAAGCTGCTGCGCGAGATTCGTCGCCGAAACAAGGTCGTGGAGTTGTATTGTGGAGGGGGCATCCAATCGATCGAACAGGTCCGGCAACTCCGACAAGAGGGATGTGACGGTGTGCTGATTGGAACGATGCTGCACACAGGAAAACTGAACGCAGCGACGCTGCGGGAAATGGAACGACTTTAAGCGTCCGAATCGTTCGCAGGCGAATCTTCCTCCACGGCGGTGGTCGCGAGTCGGGGGGACGAAATGGCGGGACCAGATCCGCCGATGGGCTTGCGCTGCTCTGAGCCCATCCTGCAAAACGGCGAAGAACGTGGGTGCAGGAACGGTAGGGTGGTCTCAGCGAGCCACGCGAGCGCAAGCCCACCAAGGCGGTAGCGCATCCGCGCAGCCGCAAGTCTTGCCGACTTCTGCTACGGGATCGGGCGGTTCCAATCCGGTGACCGCTTCTGCAGGAACGCGGCGACTCCTTCTTCGGAAACGCTCGTTGTTCGAGCGGTCGCTGTGGCGGCCGCGGCGACAGAGAGTTGCGTGATCAGCGATTCGCCTACGGTCTCGTTCAACACGCGCTTCGTCAGCGAGACCGACTCGGGTGCGAGTCGCATGATTTCGCCGGCCAATTCGTTTGCTCGTGCCCACAATAAATCGTGGGGGACGAGTTCCTGCACGAGTCCCATCGGGTAGGCCTGCTCGGCGGTGACCGGCTCGGGACGCAGCAAGAACTGCGAGGTCCAGCTGGCGCCGAGGCGAAAATGCAACAGCGGAACGGTGATTCCCGCCGACAAGCCGCGTCGTGACTCGGGAAACCCGAATACGGCCTCCGGGCAAGCAATGGCCAAGTCGCAGGCCGTGACCAGGCCGACGCCCGTTCCCAGGGCTGCTCCATTGACCGCTGCAATGACCGGTTTCGGAAAACGCAGAATCGCCAGATACAGCTCCTGCACCGCGCTCAAATCGGCAAACCACTGGGCATGCTCTTCGCTCGATCCGCGGCTGGCCTGCAGTTCATTCAGGTCCGAGCCGGAGCAAAATGCGCTTCCCTCACCGGTCAGAATGACCGCCCGCACATTCCGATGCTGGTGCAGATCCTGCAGTGCCTCGCACAATTGCCGCGTCAGCTCGCGTGAGAGTGCATTCCTGCGATCAGGGCGTCGCAGGATGATCGTGCCGCACGGCCCGTCAACTCGGACGGTGACGCACGCGTTTTCCGGCTCAGAAGTTGGGATCATGGTATGGCTCCGGCAAGCAGCGGGGAACGGACCGAAGTGGGAGGTCGCGTTGCTTCGTGCTCGCCATTGTAGAGTCGAAATTGGGAAAAACCCTCTCCAGAGCGGCTACCGGGGCCGAACTGCGGCGGGGAAGGGGATCTGCTGCCGGTTGACGATTGACCACATGTGTTGTCTCGATACATCAAGTTGCCGATGAGGATGAGTCCAAACGCTGTCCGTAAGTGCTTATTTGAATAGGGGTTGGCACTGTGGGGCAGAACTGGCGGGGAATTGGCACCGGGCGTGCGACTGGAGGCCCATACTCTCTGCAATCGCTCATCTGGGCATTCCTTGCCAGGCAACACGAGGACCGCAACTGTGCCGCGAATCAAACGCAACGCATCTCGTCAACTGCAAGCTTCTTCCGTCAATGGCAATGGCCGGAAATCATCCCGCCCGACCTTTCCCGCCAAGAATGGTGCTTCATCGATGAAGTCGAAGGGGAAGGAGGCCCACCCCGGTCGGTCCAAAGGCGACTTGCGGGACGATTCGGAGGATGACCTGGACTGGGAAACGGACGAGACCACCGAGTCGCGGGAATCCGCGATTGCGACGGACGACCCGGTGCGGATGTACCTGATGCAAATGGGCGAAATCCCGTTGCTGAATCGACAGCAGGAGATCTCCGCCGCTCGAAAGATCGAGAACACCCGAACCCGTTTCCGGCACTGCATGTTGGCCACCGATTTTCTGTTGCAGGCGGCCGTTTCCGCTCTGGAAAAGGTCCGCGATGGACAACTTCGGCTGGATCGCACGATCGAAGTTTCGGTCACCAACACGGTCGAGAAGAAACGGATCATGAAACGGATCCCGCCGAATGTGGCGACCCTGCGTCGGATCCTGGTGGCAAACCAGCGGGATTTTCGGCGAGCGGTCAGCCGACACCAACCGTTGCGGGAACGTCGCGAAATCTGGCGACGACTCATCCGACGACGCCATCGAGCGGTGCGGCTGGTGGAAGAACTCAACCTTCGTACGCAGCGTCTTCTGCCGCTGCTGCAGAAGCTAGAAGAGATTTCGCATCGAATGACCGTTGTGAAGCAGCAGATCGATCAATCGGTGGGCAGTGAAACCGGCATCCATTCGGTGGCGGCGTTGCGAGCGGAACTGCAGTATCTGATGCGAATCACGCTGGAAAGCCCGGCCACGTTGGCGCGGCGAATGGCGCAGAGCAAGTCCCATCAAAAAGCGTATGATGCAGCCAAACGAGAACTCTCGGCCGGCAACCTGCGTTTGGTGGTGTCGATCGCGAAAAAGTACCGCAACCGCGGATTGACCTTTCTCGATTTGATTCAGGAAGGCAATACCGGCCTGATGCGGGCGGTGGATAAATTTGAACATGCTCGCGGATATAAGTTCTCGACCTACGCGACCTGGTGGATCCGGCAGGCAATCACGCGAGCGATCGCCGATCAAAGCCGCACGATCCGCGTGCCGGTGCACATGATTGAAACGATGAGCAAGGTGCGGACCGTGTCACGAGAACTGGTGCAGGAGTTGGGTCGCGAACCGACGGCGGAGGAGATTGCCGATCGGGCAAGTCTTTCCCTGGACGATGCACGCTGCATCGTGAAAATGTCGCGACAACCGCTCTCCCTGGATCAACCGGTCGGTGATCACGACGACAGTTACTTCGGCGAATTCCTCGAAGACTATCGCGACGACGATCCCCTGTACGACACGAATCAGCAAGCGTTAAAACAGCAGATCGAAAGCGCGCTGCTGATCCTGAACCACCGCGAACGGGAGATCCTGCGGCTCCGGTACGGGTTGGCCGACGGGTATTCCTACACGCTCGAGGAAGTCGGACAGATCTTTTCGGTCACTCGAGAACGCGTCCGGCAGATCGAATCCAAGGCGGTCCGCAAGCTACAGCAACCCTACCGCTGCCGCGGCTTAATGGGTTTCTTGGAGGGAGTGGATCTCCCGGCATCGATCGAGAACGGAGTGCACTAAGAGCGGACTGGGCGTCCCCGGGGACCAGCGGTTCGTCAGTAGACCGCTGAAGGATCACTTTCGGAGAACCCGGCGGCGCGTAAAATCTGCGTCGTGACGCGGGCTTTGTTCAGCACGTAGAAATGCACGCCCGGAATGCCCCGTTGCAGCAGGCCTTCGAGCTGCCGTGAGGCATGTTCGACTCCGGTCGCGAATTGCCACTCCTCATCCTCGCGAGCGCCCAATCGTTCGACCAGGTCGTGCGGCAACTTCGCGTGACAGAGCGACGTAATCCGTTGGACCTGACCAAGGCTCGTGACCGGCAGTAACCCGGGCACGATCGGTACGTCGATCCCGATCCGCTGGCATTGATCCTGGAAGCGGAAGAAGTCCTCGTTGTCGTAAAACAGTTGCGTGATCACCGCGTCCGCGCCACACGCCACCTTTTGCCGGAGGTGCTCCAGATCGGCTTCCGCACTGGGGGCCTCCTGGTGCGTTTCCGGATAGCCTCCGACCGCAACGCCGAACTCGGGAAACTCCGTCCGGATGAGACGGACCAGTTCGTTGGCGTGACGCAATCCACCTTCGACCGGACGAAATTCCGTTTCTCCTCGCGGCGGGTCACCTCGCAAGGCCACAATGTTGTCGACCTGGCTCGCTCGCGCCTGGCGGAGATACTCCCGGAGCTCGTCAACTGTCGATCCGACGCAGGTCAGGTGCGAGGCGACCGGCACTCGAAATCGCTCACGAAACGCCTGGACAACCTCCAGTGTTCGATGCCGCGTTGTTCCCCCCGCTCCATAGGTGCAGGTGATGTAACTCGGCTGGAACGCCATCAAGTCCGCGACCTGCTCGTACAAGGCCGAGCATCCCGCGTTCGTCTTCGGCGGAAAAAATTCGAATGATAGCCCGAAACGGTCGGGTCCGTACGCTTCAGAAATTCTCATGGCGATACTTTATAGCGAAAGGGGACAATCGGCTAGTTCCCGGTGTGCTGCCACTTCGGAATACATTTCTTGCAGCAGTTGCACGTGCCACGGCTGCTGGACCATTCCGCGCCGTTGGAATACACGACGTTGTGTCTCCGCCATGATGTTCGGCGGAAGATCGGTGATCTGCCCCAGAGACTGCGCGTGGTTGACAAAACTGGCGACGTTCGTGGTCACGATTCCATAGACCATGCTGCAGGCGCCGATTTGCTTTCCCGTGTAGATGCTCGTATTCACGGCCGTCTTCGTAAAATCGCCCACGACACATCCGAGCAGTTGCCGTTGGCTGTCGATACGTTGGCCGTCGATCTCCACGCGGACCGTGCCGTACGTGTTTTTCAGATTGCTGTTGGAAGTGCCCGCGCCCAGGTTGACCCAGGATCCTAGGTAGGAATGTCCCAGGAAGCCGTAGTGTTGCTTGTTCGCGTAGTCTTCCAGAATGCTGGCTTCGACCTCGCCGCCGACCTTGCAGGTAGATCCGATGGCGACCCCCGGTCGGATCGAAGCGTGCTCGTTGACGCGTGAATTCTCGCCAATGCGAACCGGCCCGCTCAGGCAGGCGAACGGCGCGACCGTTGCGCCATCGTCGATCACAATCGGGCCCTGCGAGGTATCCGTAGTACGCCCATTCGTGCAGTTGCACACCGCGGCCGACAAACACGCCGTCCCGGATTTCTTGGTAGCTTCCACGAGCAATGTGGTAGTTCAGGCTGTCGGTCAGCGTTGCCAAATGCCAGTGCACAATCTCGTGTGGGTAGGCCAGCAGCGGTAGCTGTTCCTCCAACCGAGGCAGAACCCGCACCGGCGCGGAATCCAGGAATTGCCGCATGCCCTCCGCATCCCAGGGCGACTCAGGCGGGGCGACCTCCGGCGGAAGCACGGCCACCGCTAAACGGCCGTCGAACTGCAGCTGACCGAACTCGCCACTGTGACACAGGCGACAGAGGACGTCGAATGTGTGCGGCGAAGGCACTACGCAAGCGTTGACCAACAAGGTGGGCGCGGAGCCCTCCGCCGGATCGCCCCAGGAGGGAAAATGGGCCGCCTGCCAGGCACGCAAATAAGGACGCACCAAGCCCCGCAGCGGCCGGTCGAGACGCACCGCCCAATCCGCCAAACAGTCTCCACCACAGCGAACACAGAAAGCCGCTCGGCCGAGCGTCACCGGATAGAGCTGCGACACGACCGGATCTTCAAACAGCACAACTCGCATCATTGTTTTCCATGTTCCGTCTTGACGTCCCAAAACGCCACTGCTACGCAGCGGCGGAGCGTCCGTAAAACGTAGCTCGGTAGGGCGACTCGCGAGTCGACCCGGGGACGCCGACAGGAGACGAGCAGGCCGCGTCGATTCTACGGGTCGATCGGTCTGCGTCTATCGTCCGGGAGCGCCAGTTTCTGTGCGCCAAGGGCTTTTCTGCCCCCGTTTTTTGAGACGCGTCTTGTGTGCGGTGAACCTTCCCTCGGATCCGAGTCCGCGAGGATGGCGGATTCAGGCAAAAGCATCGCCAGCAAATTGCTCTCTGCCGTAACGGCTTCAGATGGTATCTTGCCCGCACATGAGTCGCAGCCCTGCGGGATTTCGACGCTGTATGACGGCCTGGCGGTCGCCCTCTCGGAGTCGTGGCCGAGCGGTTCCGCACAGGTTGATTTCCCGTAGGAGTTGAAGTCGAGCGTTGTCGTCATGAAGGAGGAAGAAATCATGCGATTCGGAATCATACTGGTCTTGTTGTTTGCGATTGGATTTGCGGCTTCATCACCCGCGTCGGCTGCTGATGCGACGGCGGTCTCGTCGAGCCCGGAACTCGGGAGAGCATCCGCTGCAAGAGTTGCTGACGATTGCCGATCAACGAGAGCAAGAGATCCGCAAGACCGTTCGCGATTACACCTGTCTGCTCGTCAAGCGTGAGCGGATTCACGGTCAGCTCCAAGAACACCGCTTTATCGACGTCAAGGTTCGAGCGGCTGGCGAGCACGGTGGACAACCGGTGCCGATGGCGGTCCGGATGCAATTTCTGCGTCCGCAAGGAAACTGCCGGGCGGGTCGTGATTTACGTCGAAGGGCAGAATGACGGTCAGTTGGCTGTGCGGCGAGGTGGAGGGCGGTTCCAAGATGTCGTCGTCAATGTCGATCCGAACAGCGACCTGGCCAAGACAGAAAGCTTGATGCAGATCACGCATCTGGGCCTCGACGGAATGATCGCGGAGATCATCGAGCACATCCGACAGGATGCCAAGGTCGATCCGAACGGCGAGAATACACAGGTGAAAGTCGTTCGAGATGCCAAGATCAACGGTCGCGAATGCACCTACGTGGAGATTACTCATCCCGAAGAAGGCGGACGGGCTCGTTTACCACCGCGCCTTGTTCTTCGTCGATAACGAATATCACTTGCCCGCTCGAGTGGAAGCGTATGACTGGCCCAAGCAACCGGGGGCTGAGCCTGAGATTGCTGGGCGAGTACACCTATACCAAGGTGAAGATCAACGTGGGATTGACCGACGCCGACTTCGACGCCGCCCAGCTTCGTACCGCTTCGCGGTGAGCCAAATCGGGCCCGCAAGCCAAGCAGCCGGCCGCTCCAATTCCTGGGGGGCGGCCGCTTGCCAATCGGCGGAGATGGTCCCAAAATAGGGCTGCTCGGCTGGAGGATGCCTCCGGTTTCACCCGGGCCCCGCTCCTATGCAGCCGGAAGGGGAAGGTGGAGTACCTTCGGAGGTGGGCGAATCCCGGCTCCGGCCCTGTCCTTGGGGCAAAAATCCACTTGCCAGAGTGGCGGAATTGGCAGACGCGCTGGATTCAAAATCCAGTGTCCGTTAAGGACGTGAGGGTTCGAGTCCCTCCTCTGGTACTGACCGCCCTGCGGCCATCGATGCGACTCTCATCGGGGCGACTTCTCCGCTCGTCCCGTTTCTTGCGAGACAGAGCATTCGTCCTAGCTCCCCCTCCGCCCCTCGCCGATCTCGGGATATGCGAATCCCAGAAGACGCTTCCTCCCACCGTCGCATTCCCGATTCCCATTTCGCCTCCCTTCATACGCTTGCCAATGCTGGACTGCCGTCTATTTTACCCTGAACGTTTTGGACGATTTTTTTGGCACCATTGAGTGAGGAACACGGCCATGCGACGCGCCCAAACCGCACATGCTTCTCTGCGACGACCCCACTTCGAATCCCTGGAAGGACGCCGGCTTTTGGCGGGAGACCTAGTGGCTGGCCTGGGGCCCGACGGACGATTGTCGATCGAGGGAGATGACACTTCCAACGGTGTGCTGATTCGCGAGGTCAACCAGTCGGTGCCGGACGCTGCCGTCGTGCGGAGTGGAACGACGCAAGTCACGCTGGATGCTCCGCTGCTGGCGGATGCGGCGAATTTGACCATTTCGAGCGTGAACGGCGAGTCGGTATCCCTGCCCCCCGACGCAGAGCCGACGGTTCCGTTTCCGATCACGTCCGCCAGCGACTTTCGGCTGAGCGACGATAGTCGCTTCCCCATCCTCGGGCAAATCGCTCACGAGGGAACAGTGGGCTTCAACGGGGATGCGATCGTCGTAGGGAATTTCGACATCGGTTTTGATGCGACGCGAGCGGGCGACGTAGCCAGCGGATTCTATGTCGCAGATACCGTATCCGATCTGGGTGTTCTGTTCGACATTGGATCGCCGGAATTGACCGTGGGCGATTCCTCGCTGGTCGTTTCCCATTCTGACCTGCTCGTCTCGCCGGAATTTGCTGGTCTGCTGCTGGAGTTAGGGCTGGCTGATGCGGACCTCACGGGTGCGGATGTGGGTGATGCTTCGGTCGATGCGATGACCAGCGTGCGGCAACAGCGTTTAGTCGATGACGGCGCCACGAGCGTGGTTCTGGATGCCCCCCTCCTGGAATCCGTCGGTCTGAAGCTCGCTGGGGCTGATCCGACGGCGGATTCGGCGTTGGATGGCGGAGTCGGCTTCCGCATTGAGGACAGTTCCACCTTCCAGTTTCTCATCGCTTCCGATGGTTCCGACCTGCTGCCGCTCGGCGGTTTGATCACGCACACCGGCACTGTCACGTTCGAAATAGAAGGGGAGGAGGGGCCCAGTTTACTCACCGTCGGTGATTTCTCGATTGGCTTTGACGCCGACCGAATTCCACGGATCCGACCGAGCCAGCGGTCAGTGGCTTCTACGTCGCCGACACCGTCGGTGGACTCGGCATCTTGTTCGACGTCGCTGCTCCGCAGGGCCTCGATTACACCGGTCGTGAGCTCAGTGTGGGGCCGGCGGATCTGTTGGTCTCGCCCGAGTTCGCCGGTGTCCTGACCTCGGTGCTGGGCGTGGGAGATTTGACCGGCGCGGACGTGGGTGACGCGCAGATTGATGCGGAATTGACGCATCGCTTACCGCTCATTCAGGTGAAGGCGACGGCGATGTACGGAAAGACGACCGTCAATGGGTCCCGCGAGGTTGCATTCCCCTCGCTCGATGTGGAGAGCCTGGCGATTGCGACCGGTGACGGTCGCGACTCTGTCCGGGTTTACGGTGTCTCGTTGGAGGGGGGACTGAGTGTCGACGTGGGAGGGGATCGCTTCAACTGGGCCACGCTGCATGACGTCCACGTGGGAACATTGAGTTTGTCCGGTGGTTCCGGTCTGGATCGATTCAGCGTACGGAACAGCCGCGTGGAACAGCTTTTTGCCGAGACTCGTTCTGGGCGAGATCGGTTCACGTTGCTACGCACGCGCGTCGAGCGGTGACGCGGATGTCGATCTCGGCGACGATTCCGATGTTCTCAGTGTGATCGCTTCCGATGTCGCTGGCCGCGCGACACTCGACGGTGGGGCGGGCCGCTTCGACCGCTTGTTCTCCCTCCGCAGCGAGTATGGCCCGCTGGACGACGACTGGTTTTGAGTGGCGGATCGTTCGTTGACCGGGGGGATCCGCCTGGTGCTTCGCAGTGAGAAAGCTTGGAGTATCGAGCTGACAAGGGAATTGCCTTGAGAGGGGGCGGTCTCGAGTTCGCCGTGCGAAGATCGGGATCGTCCCCTCGCCCCTTTTTCGGCCTGCCCTTGGTCATCTCGGAAATGAGCCTACGATGTCGATCGGGGCCCCGGAATGAGGAGATCCGATATGCGACGATTCGCGCTCGCTTCCGTTTGGCTGAGTATAGTGGCGTCGATCAGTCCCGCGCAGGATCGATTTCCGACGCCGATTCCTCCTTCGGAAGTCTCGGTGCGGATCGAACCTTTCGCAGCCGTTCCGGATTCAAATCCCGGGCAACCGCCTCGGCTGAGCGTCATCACCTCCGGTCCCGCGGAGCGTTGGTTCGTCAACGATCAAAGAGGTCCGCTGTACTCGATCGACCCGACCGGCAGTCAGGTCACGGAGTATCTCGATTTGCGAGACTTCGCCGATTTGTCGCTGACGAGTTCCAGTGAGGCAGGGTTTCAGAGTTTCGCCTGGCATCCCGAGTCGGCCCAACTGGGAGCGGCCGGCTTCGGCCGTTTCTACACGATCCACAGTTCCAACAACATCTCGAGCACAGTCCCGATTTCGATCCGGGGGGCGGCAGTCGCTTCCATACCGTGTTGTTGGAATGGCAGACCGAGGATCCTTCGGCCGCCAACTTTCAGCCGATGGATCCGACGCAGCCCTACCGGGAAATTCTCCGCTTCAGATCAGCCGTTCGGAAACCACAACGCCGGATTGATTGCGTTTGATCCGACCGTGGGCAGCGGAGACGTCGACTACGGAAAGCTTTATGTCGCACTCGGCGACGGAGGGTCAGGCGGCGACCCGCAAGAGAACGGTCAGGATGCATCCAATCCATATGGTGCGATTCTGCGGATCGACCCGCTCGGGCTCGATGGAAAGAATGGCCAGTATGGGATCGTGCCGGGGAATCTTCTGGCGACCGATGGCGACCCCCAGACACTGGGCGAAATCTATGCGTACGGGCTGCGGAATCCCCAACGTTTCGGTTGGGACGCCGACACCGGCAAGCTGTTTATCGCCGATATCGGACAAAACGCGGTCGAAGAGATCAATCTCGGGGTCAATGGGGCCAATTTTGGGTGGGATGATCGCGAAGGGAGTTTTCGTTTCGAGAGTAACCGCACGGAAGGGTTGACCGACCCGGTAGCGGAGTACGATCACACGAGACGTCGTAATGGATCCGCCCACGAGCATTTCCAACCGCGCCGTAACCGTTGGGGAAGTTGCCCGTGAGACCGGTATTTCCGGTTTGGACGGGCAGTTGCTGCTGAGCGATTTTCCCACCGGTCTGATTTTCATGTTGGACGTGGACGACGATCCGTTGGACGGCGGCCAAGATGGTCTGCGAGAACTCCAACCCCTCGACGCAAACGGTCAGCCGGTGCGGTCTGCTGAGTCTGATCAATCAGGCTCGCGGTGACCGAGGTTTGTCATCCGTGTCGCGTACAGACTTGCGATTCGGAGCTGGATACGCCGGGTGAAGTATTCATTCTGAACAAGCACGATGGTGTCGTGCGTCGGCTTGCGGGCCGCCCGTCGATGGCGATTTCAACGGCGACGGCCAGTTGGGAGCGGACGACATTCAATTGCTCAGCGAGGCGATTGCCACCGGTTCTTCGGATTTGCGTTTGACCTGTACGGATGATCAGTCGGTCGACTTGGACGATCTAGAAATCTGGGTGGTGGATCGTCAAGCAGACCTGGTTCGGCGATGGCAATCTCGATGGGCTGTTCGACAGCAGTGACTTCGTCGAGGTTTTCCAAATGGGACAGTATGAGGATGGCGTCGAAGACAATTCCACCTGGGAGACTGGGGACTGGAACGCCGATCTGGATTTCAATTCCGCGGACTTCGTGACCGCCTTCCAGGATGGCGGATA
This sequence comes from uncultured Planctomycetaceae bacterium, assembly GCA_963776055.1. Taxonomy (GTDB): domain Bacteria; phylum Planctomycetota; class Planctomycetia; order Pirellulales; family Pirellulaceae; genus CAVZLD01. Next base: position 40,466 of record CAVZLD010000007.1, read on the forward strand.
CGAACAGGGGCTTCGGGACGCCGTGCAGAGCTGTCCCCGAACCGGGCAATCTGCTGTCCGCACTCGTGGGTCTGCTGCTGTTGATCCGATCCGGCGCGGGTGATTTCCCGCACATCTTCCTGCTTCGCGTTTCTACTTCGGCGGGAACGCTTGTTCCAGTCGTTCTCGCTCCTCCGCAGTAATCGGAATCATGCTGCAGTGCTTGCTGCCGAGGTGGCGTTTTGACTTCGATCGGATGGAACGTTGCGAAGTCCGTCGTCTCCCATGCCTGCATCGGACTCTGGAAGGGATCGCCGTAAACATACCACCGGTTTTGCCCGATCAACTTGATCACCTCGGGTCCTTCGGTCGGCTTGGATTGCCCCGGCAAGACATCTTTCCCCTTTCCGTGCTCGGCGAATGTGTTCCGATTCGGGGTCGAGAGTCGAGGAGATCGAAAGGCGATTGCCTAATCGGTCGTCGACATCTCCGGGTTTATGAAATCCGTAATAGACGTCTCGGTACTTCACAATCGTCAGATCAATGTCGTGGATGCCAATATCGAAGAACACTTGCGAATGATCGGGCGTGATGTCCGTCCAGTCGCGCGTCGTGACGACATGCATCGTATTGTGACCGTCGACGATCGATGCCCAGTAGACGATAGAACAGGCCCTGTTGTGGTTCGAAGAAGAACTCGGGTGCCCAGGCCCGTTTTCGGGACTCGTCCACAACGTCAATCGGGTTGCCCTTCCAATGGATCAGATCGGACGATTCCCAATGAAAGATCGTCGGATGATCCCAGCCTTTTGTGTGGACCAGGTGGAATCTGTTGCCAACGCGGTTCAGAAACGGGTCGCGCAAGCGGACGCCCGCGTCCAGTACAGGGCGACCACCGTTTAGCGCGGTCCAAATACGAGCATCGTCGCTGACGGCGTAGTAGAGCTTTTCTTCCGGGCCGAAGTAGGCCATCAGATAGTCCCGGAACGGTTGCTCCGCCTGCACAACACCGCCCGAGACGGCACAAGGCGGCGCCGATCATGAGGGCTCTTCCAAAATGCAGGGAAAGAAGCTTCGCGTCGGGAGATTTGGCATCGTTTGATTCCCTCATCTGTTGGCCGGGAAAGGGGCGTCTGCGTGCTGCGGGAGAGTGGCGACCCTGAACCGTCGCCTCGGAGTGGGACTGCTGGGCCCGTCGCAAAAAAGTGGGTGACCCACAACCGCTTGTCTGGAAACCGAATCATACTCGGTGAGGAAGATGCTCCGCCGGTCGGGTGGGGTGTGGAGCGGTATGGGAAGACGAATACGCTCGCCCGGGGGGGAGATAGGAACGGAAGGCACGCGGGAAGATGGGAACGTGGGCAGGAGCAGAGACGGCGACTGGGGACGGAAAACACCATGCTCGGGGCCCATTGAATTGCAGTAAAGTCGCTTCGTGAATAAGCTTAAGGGAGAGAGGCGTAAGGTGTGACCCGGTCGACTGGGCGGGGTGGGGCGCCGGGGGCTGGCTGTCGTGTCATCGCTCGATGTGGCGTAGGTTGCCAGCCGACTTCGATTCTCCGTGGAGACAATGTACGACCTGCTTTTGGCTTTCCCCCTCACGACCTGGCGGTCGCGGACCACGAAATCGACTCTTCTGGGCAGAGGACCATCGGATGAACTACTCCGACGGAGGCGTTGTTGAGCAGTCGGACGGAACGTTGCTCAGGCGGTTTCGGTCGGGCGAAGGGGATGCCGCGACGGAATTGTACCTGCGCTACGCGAGTCGTCTGCAGGCGCTGGCCCGCACACAGACCGCCAACAATCTGTCGGCCCGGTTTGATCCCGAAGATGTTGTTCAGTCCGTGTTTCGCACGTTTTTTCGCCGAGCAGCGGACGGATATTACCACGTTCCACCGGGGGAGCAGTTGTGGCAGTTGTTGCTGGTGTTGGCGTTGAACAAGGTCCGGTCCCTGGCGAGTTATCACCGGGCCCAGCGCCGCGACGTGCGGCGCACGGCGGGCGACGCCAGCTTGGAAGCACACCGCGGGACGGGCGATCAGACGCCCCTGCAGATCCTGCAATTGGTTGTGCAGGAGGTTCTCGGGCCCTGGCCGGCGATTCAGCGGCAGATGGTCGAATTGCGGATCGATGGCCACGAAGTTGCTCAGATTGCCGAAATTACCGGGCGCTCGAAAGCGCACCGTGGAACGCGTGCTCCAGAAGTTTCGTTTCTGTTTGTCGGAGCTCATCGATGACTCGCAGTCCGCGCGAATTGCGATCGATTGAGTCGCGCCACGATCTTGTGGAAGAGTGCGTTGAACTCTACGAGATGGCGTGTCAGCAGGGGGGCTCCGCCGAGATCGAACAGTTCTTGCCGGCGCCTTCCGACCCGGAACGCGGGACGGTGGCGTTGGAGTTGATGCGTATCGAGTTAGAACAGAGTTGGCGAAAGGGAACGCCCCTGTCGTTGGAGGAATATCGCGTTCGCTTTGCGGACGTACTTGAGGTTCCTGGCCGCTTGGAGGAGCTGGCGTTTGAGGATTACCGCTGCCGGTGTTTGGCCGGTCAGCCGGTCGCTCCAGCGGAATACAGCCGCCGTTATGCCGTCGATACGGTCGATTGGCCTTCCGACACCGATCGTCCGCTGGCTCCCGAGGAAGTGGAAACCAGCGTGCAGAGCCTGCGGGAAGCGTCGCAACGGCTAGTCGATGCCATTCAACCGTTTCCCGAAGTTGGTGACGAATTTGCCGGGTTTTGCCTGCTAGAAAAACTGGGGCAGGGGACATTCGGAGGGGTATTTCGCGCGCGGCAGGCGGATTTAGCCAGTCGGGACGTCGTTCTGAAGATCACCGCGGGGGTCTCCCGCGAGCCGCAAACGATGGCGCGGTTGCAGCACACAAACATCGTTCCGGTCTACTCGATCCATCAACGTGATACGCTTCGCGCTTTGTGCATGCCTTACTTCGGTCGCACCACACTGGCCGACGTCGTGCGCCGTCTCTCCGCACAGCAACCCTTACCGACAAGCGGCCAGTTCCTCACTGAGGTGGGGCAGTCGCATAACTCGCCGCCGTCGGCCGATCGCTCGGAAGTCGCGGCGCCCCCGCAGACGTCGGAATGGCAGGAGCTTTCGCGGCTCAGCTACGTTGATGCCTGTCTGCGAATTGCCGCCAGCTTGGCCGATGCGCTGGCGCACGCCCATCAGCGAGGAATCCTGCATCGCGATATCAAGCCGGCCAATGTGCTGCTGACCGACGATGGTCGGCCGATGCTGCTGGATTTCAATATCTCCGAGGAACTCGAAGGATCTGCCACCTGGATGATGGGCGGCACGCTGCCCTATATGTCCCCGGAGCAACGGCGGGCGATGGTCACCGGTGACCGGATCAATGCCAGCAGCGATGTCTACAGCTTCGGGGTCCTGTTGTACCAGCTACTGACGGGGCGACGGCCGGACAGGGCGGAATCGCCGGCGGATGAATCGGGCGGAGCGGATTGGCAGTCGCCACAACTTCCGTGGGGGCCCATGCCGGCCGTTCGCCCAGTGCAGGCCCGCGAGATTCGACAGCAGAACCCACGAGTCCCTCGAAGCGTCGCCGCGCTCGTCGCACGCTGTCTGCAAATCGAGCCAGAGCGTCGGCCATCGTCGATCGCCGCCGTGCGGGATGATTTGCAGCGGCATCTTGCGCATCAGCCGCTGCGTCATGCCCCCGATCGGTCGGTGTCGGAGCGGATGGCCAAGTGGGCCCGCCGACATCCGGGATGGCTCTCGGGAACGACGATCAGTCTTCTCGCCGCGGTCTTGCTGGTGACGGTGAGCACGCTGCTTCTGTGGCGAGGAAGGCAGTTGCGAGAATCCGAAGCCTTGCGGCAGTTGGATCATCTGCAGCAACAGCTGCCCGCCCAGCGGATGGTCGCCAGCGCCGCTGCCGTCGTTCCGCTAGTGCGTTCCGAGGCTACCGCGACGATACGGGAATTGCTCGCGCCCTACGGCCTCACGCAGTCGACCGACTGGCGCAAGAACGACCTGGTCCGGTTTCTGCCGCCGGACGAGCGACCGCAGCTGCAGCAACAACTCGCCGAGTTCCTCTATTTGCTGGCCGCCGCGGAATCGGACGCTCCGGCGGGCGCGGACGGATTGGATCTGTCCGGCCTGTCCGAGGCGATTCGCACCAATCAACTTGCCCAGGAACTGTTCGCCTCGGGGGATGTGCCGGCCGCTCTCCGATGGCAGGCGTCCGCTTTTCGCCGGCGCGGCGATCGGTCGACTGACCCGCTGCCGAGCCTGCCTGAGAGGCGGCCCCTGTGGAACGCGCCCTTCGAGAAGTATCTGACAGCCCAAGAGTATCTCCGACAGTTGCGTTTCGAGTCGGCCGCGGAACTGCTGGAGGAGCTTCGGCAGCGCGAGCCGTTGGACTACTCCACCTGGTTTCTGCTCGGAAATGCCTACGCGGGGCAAACGCGTCTCAGTGAAGCAGAAGGTTGCTATACGACTTGCCTGACGCTGTGGCCGCAAGCGGACATGGCTTATTTCAATCGCGGTCTTTGCCGCATGCAGATGGGCCGATTTGCCGAGGCGGAAGAGGATTTTGACCACTTCCTGCAGTTGCGCGGCGACCTGGCGGCGGCTCGGGTGAATCGGGCGCTGTGCCGGAAGTCCCAAGGCAACAAGGAAGGAGCGGTGACGGATCTGACCCAAGCACTCCAGCTGGGCGGGCCCGATCCGCGGGTCTATCTCATTCGAGCTCGGGTTTACGATGCGATGGGAGAGACGGAACGGGCGGAAAGCGACCGGCAGGAAGGAATCTCGTGTCGACCGCATGATCCGGCCGGTTGGCTGGCCCGCGGCTTGGCCCGCGTAGACAGCGACCCGGAGGCTGCTCTGGCCGATTTTCGACAAGCGGAACGCTTGGCCCCCGATTCTCGCGAGGCATTGCGAAATCGAGCGTTCGTGTTGGCCGAACATCTGCAGCAACCGGAGGAGGCCATTCAGGTCCTCAGCCAGCTGATTGACCGAGACACGCAGGCGGATGACCTGATGTCACGCGGCGTCCTGCGGGCGCGTTGCGGTCAGCGCGATGCCGCCGTCGCCGATGGCCAACGCGCGTTGCAGCTCCGATCGACCGACAAACTGCTGTTTCAGCTCGCTTGTGTGTTCGCTCTGAATTGCCAGCAGCATCCGCAGGATGTGCAGCCAGCCCTGGCGCATCTGGCCCAGGCGATCGGGCAGAATCCGCGTTGGATTGCAGCCGCCATCGCCGACCCGGATCTGCGGGCGTTGCGTGATCAGACCGGCTTTCGCTCCCTGCTCGGAGCGGCCACCGTGGTTCAAAAGATGGCAGTGGCTCCAGATTCCAAGCCGATCGGTGAAGCGGCGCCCGATCGAGGCAATCCGACCGACGACCCCAGCAGCGAATAGGGGAAGAATATGTCACCGACAAGTTGGTGGCGAAGATCATTTGATTCGTGGCGCACGCGACGCGAACCGCCGCGAAACCGCGCTGCTCGTTCGCGGCGGTTCGCGCTGCGCGGGGAGGGTCTCGAGCCTCGACTGGCGCTGTCGTCCACCGCGGTATGGCACGATACGTCGCAGTTGACGTTGAGTTTTGCGCCGGACGGTACGGATGTCGGCGGCGAACCGAGCCAGCTGTACGAGACCTTTCAACAGCTGGGGGAACCGCACGAATGGAAAGAAGCGATTTTGAGTGCGTTTCAGCAGTGGGTCGTCACCACGCGGGCCAACGTGGGGGTGGTCGCCGACGAGGGATTTCCGCTAGGGACCGCTGGTCCTCGGACGGACGATCCGCGATTCGGTGATATTCGGATTGCCGCTCGACCATTGTCCGAAGATGTCCTGGCCATCGGCGTCGCTCAAGATGCGATCGTGGGCGGGACGTGGTCCGGTGATGTCGTCTTCAATAGCAATGCCGCGATTGGATCATTAGCGGATTTGTTCGCGGTCACGCTCCACGAAGCGGGGCACGTGTTGGGGCTGTCTCATAGTGACGATCCTTTGTCGCCGATGTACGTGCACGGACTTCCGACCCACACGGAGTTAACGGACGGGGATCTCCAAGAGATTCAGAGCATCCAGGGAATGCGGCTGCCGGACGAACTGGAAGGCGATTCCGGCAATGAGACCTCGGCGACCGCCGTGCCTCTGTCGATTTCGAACCAAGGGGTGGGACAGCCCCAGCCACCCATCGTCGTGTATGCGGATCTGACCACCGCGGACGACATCGATTTCTTTGTCCTCCCCTCAAACCATCGGAAATCGGGGCCGGTCACCGTCCGGCTCCAGTCCAAAGCGATCAGTCTGCTCGCTCCCCGCGCTGCGCGTTTTGACACGCGATGGATCGGAAATTGCCAGTAGCGATTCTACGCAGGCGGGCGGTGCGACGTTGCTGGCGCGGATCGATGAGTTGGATCCTGGAGAACGCTATTTCATCGAAGTGACCGCGGCGCGGGCCGATGCGTTTGCTGTCGGCGCGTATTCCCTGGTGGTGACCTACGAAGGCCTGCCGCCGGTGAATGCGAAACGCGTCGAAGAGGCGGTCGTGCGACGCGAACGGGAACTCGGTTCGGCGCAAGTGCAGTCACTGATGATCGAGGAACGCCAGCTATACAACGGCGATGGACACGCCGATGACGCCGCGGCACAGGCCCGATTGCTGTCCCGCCGCCAGGAATACACGCTGTCAAGCCGCTACGAAGCGGTGGCGAGTATCTCGGATGTCGCGGACGTGGACTATTATCGGTTCGATACGCACGAGTGGGATGACGGCGATCCGCTGATCCTCAACTTGACCGTCCACTCGCTCGATCCGGGGGGACTGATTCCCCGAGCGGTCGTTTTGAACCAACATCTGGAAGTCGTCACCGTCGAGGTGTTGGTCAATGGGCAGGGGGAATTCGTGATCCAAGCTGCACTGCAGCCGGATCAGACCTATTTTGTTCGAGTGGAAGCCGCCAATCCACAGTCTCCGTTTGTCTCGGGCAACTACCGACTCACCCTGAACCTGGTCGACGAGTGGTTTCCGCTGGATACCTATCTGTCGGCGACCGTCGCGCTTGACTCGCCCGCGATCGCCCAATCGCTCTACGTCGCGCAGACGCAGTTGCTGCACCTGGCTGTTGAGGTGGCACCAACGGACAACCCTTCCCCGCAACTGTTGGTGGCGCAGTTTCTGAACTCGGAGGGGGAGGTGCTGACACGACTGGCACCTTCGTGGGGCGAGACGCGGACGTTACCGGGCCTGATGCTCTCGCCGGGCGAATACCACGTGCAACTGTTCTTGGTCGACCTGGATGATGTTCCTCCGACGGAAATGGCCTTTCGGTTGCGGGGCGTCGCTTTTTCCGATCCCCTGGGAGTGGACCCGATCGATCCGACGGAGGATCCGGTCTTTGTCTGCCCGGGAGAAGAGGACGTCTTCTGCTATCCGGGCGGCGTCGTCTCGGAAGACCCGATTCTCTGGGACGAGTTCGTGGATACACTACCCGAACTGCCGAACCTGACAATGCCCGAATTGATCGATCTGTTGCTCGCGGATTGGTGGTCGTGGTACTGGGGGCAGCAGGAACAGAACGGACCGGCGCTCGACGATCGAGGACGAGTATGTCTTGAACTCCGGACAAACGCTGGTGGTGGATGCACTACAAGGTGTGCTGGCGAATGACCTGGATCCGGAGTCGGGACCGATTGCCGCGGTGCTGGTGTCGGATGTGGAGCACGGTCGGTTGCTGCTGGACCCAGACGGTGGCTTTACTTACATTCCGGATCCTATTTTTGTCGGTACCGATTCTTTTCAGTATCAGGCCTATGACTTTGTATCGCTATCGACGCCTGCCACGGTCTGGCTCGAAGTCGCTGGTCCGGCCAACACGGTTGGAGATTTCAACGACGACTTGGAGGTGGACGCCTCCGATCTGCAACTGTTCTGCGACGCGCTTCGCGATGGTCGGCCGAATCTGGTGTACGATCTGACCGCGGATGGCGCCGTCGATCATGCCGACCTGCTGTTCCTCGTCCGGGATCTGCTCGGAACCGAGATCGGGGACGCGAATCTTGACGGACAATTCAACTCGTCCGATTTCGTGGCGGTCTTTCAAGGTGGATGGTACGAATCGGTGTTGCCGGGGGGCGCGGACTGGTCGACCGGTGATTGGGATTGCGATGGCCGGTTCGACAGTAGTGACATCGTGTTCGCATTTCAGCACGGCGGCTACGAACTGGCCGCCGCGGCTCGGGCAACCGCGGTTTTCGGGCCGGAACTGTCGTCGGTGGCGGGCCTGATCATCTGGCCGGATGATGACGATCCGCGGTGGAAGTGATCGCCGCACGTTCGCTCGGGCGAAGACTTCGGCCTACGGGCCCGCGCGTCCACAGCAGACGAGGCAGATGTCGTCCTGTGCAGGACGACCGCCGCCGAAGTCCTGCAACTCCGTGATCAGCTTCTCGCCCCATTGCGTGGGGCTGGCCGTGTCGACACAGCTCTCGATGCGAGTCATTCCGAACTGCTCGCCGCCAGGGTTCATCATCTCCGTGACCCCGTCGGTAAACAGTAGGAAAGAGTCGCCGGGTTGGATCGCATCCTGGTACTGTTGATATTGGATCTCCGCGTCGACCAGAAGGGGCAAGCCGGAAGCCTCATCGCCAATCTGTTCCAAACGACCGTTGCATCGGCGGAACAGGGGGGGCATGTGTCCGGCATTCACGACCGTCAGGCTGTGCTGCCCGGGATCCAGAATGACCATGACCAGCGTGATGAAGCGGCCGTCGAAAGTCTCGGGTGTCAATGTGCGATTCAATTCGGTCAGCGCCTTGTCAGCCCGCTCTTCCCGCGCAATGCAGGTGCGCATGATCCCCGCCAGTTTCGACATCAGCAGGGCGGCGGCGATCCCGTGGCCCACAACATCTGCCACCAGAATGGCCAGTCGATTGTTGGGCAGCATGATGTAGTCGTAATAATCGCCGCCAATCTGGTTGGCGGGTTGATAGTACTCGAAGAATTCATAGCCCGGCAACGTCGGACGATTATCGGGAAGAAATCCGAGTTGCACCTGTCGCGCTACCTCCAAATCCCGCTCGAGTTCGCGTTGTCGGAGTCGAAACTCATACAGTTGCGCATTCTCGATCGCAATCGCTGCCTGGATCGCCACGCTGACGAGGACTTCGAGATCCTCTTTGCGAAAACGATGCCGTTGGTCGATGGTATCCACCTGTAACACCCCGATCACCTGCTCGTCACTGTTGATCAACGGGGCGCAAATCATCGAGCGAATGCGGAAGTCGGCGATGCTCTGACTCATCTCGAAGCGGGGGTCGTTCGGCGCGTCGGCCGAGAGAATCGCCTGCTTGGACTGCATCACTTCGTGCATGATCGTGCGGCTGATGCGAATCGTCTCGTTCTCGCTGTTGTGCCGCAGCTTGGTCCAACGCGGCACCAACTCCCCCATTTCGTTTCGCAGGACAATGAATCCCCGATCCGCCTGCAGAAAGACCTTGAAGAGGCTGTTCAGGACCTGGGGCAATACCTGGTCCAGGGAGAGAGAGCGTCCCAGGCTGCGGGTGATCTCCAGCAGAGCTTGCAGTTTGGCGTCGGATGTGGCCGTGAAGTGCACACTGCCTTCGTCCGATGCGGACACCTCCAGCTTCGACATGATGGTCGACACGGTCGTCTCCTGCGTGTCGTCGACAAGAATCGCGTGCCCCGACTCGTCCCCTTCTGGGGGAGTCGTTTGGCCGTGGTAGGCGAACTGGATGTCGCAGACTCGGATTCGGTCCCCCTCCTCGAGCCGTTGACGCCCGAAGATCATCCGGTCGTTGACAAAGGTGCCGTTGCGACTGTTCAGATCCTCAATGAAGCATTCGTCGCCAATCTGCAAAACTTGCGCATGGTGCCGGCTGACCGCCCCGGCATCGACCACAATGTCACAATCCGGGTGCCGGCCGAGCACGACCCGTGGCCGGTTTAGCAGGTGGCGGTGGCCGGTCTGGCTTCCACTATTGACCGTTAAATAGGCCATGCGAAAATCCGTAACTTTCAGTTTTGAAAATGGTTACGAAGATTCTAGTGGGGCTTCCGCCGTAGCGTCAACCGTCCCGCTCCGGTGGTTCGCTGGTAGCCCGCTCGCCAAGGGGAACCTGGCTTTCCGCGAACCGAGCGTCGAATCTGGCCGTCTTTTTGTGCGCCGGTCTACCGCCCTGGTAGCGAGAATGATACATTTCAGGCTCCGATTGGGGCGTGGTGTAATTGGTAGCACGACGGATTCTGGCTCCGTTAGTTGGGGTTCAAGTCCCTGCGCCCCAGCTGGTTTTGAACCGGGCGCCGGGGGCTTCTGCCCGCGCCCGCTCCCCCTTTCGCTCGAGTTTTGGGGTTGCGTCTTGAACTGTGTAACACGCTGCGCCATTATATAGTTTGCCAACGTTGAGACTGTATGAGAGAGTGAACAGCGATGAGCAGCAGCAAGGTTTGTTACTGCAGTAGCTGCTGGCGGGAGGAATACCACTCGCCAGTGCAAACCGACTGGTTTACGCGGGCCCTGATCTTGTCCCTGACCTTGGGGCTGGCGGTCTTTGTCTGGCCCTACCGATGCCGATGCTGCGGCCACATGCGTCCTTTGCATTGGTTTTCGCATCGCGCCTAGATCGCCGACGTCCCGAACCCGACACGAGGCCCCCCCGCCAGCCGAGTTTCGCTGGTTTACGGGGTGCGCGTGGTTCGCCATTCTTGCCACGGCCTGTTATGCGTGGAGCCATGCCGCCCCCGGTCCATGACGAAGCGCGGCACGGGAGCTCTTCTTGCCGCCCTCCGAACGCCCTCCGAATGCACCTGCCACGGCAGGCAATCAGCCGCATGTACGGCTTGAGACGATTGGAGTATTTGGGTGCATTGGGTGGTTTGTGTTGATTCTGTTCTTGAGGTTGAAAATGCCGGAATTATAATCGGCATCTGTGTAAATCGTGTTATTCTGGTGGTTTGAAGCGTTCCCCCGTTGGGGGTGGCTCGCTCGGGACGGGGCCACAGCCGGCGTTTGGTGTGCTCAGCGGACCAGCCGCGATCGATTGATCGTTCGTGGTGGGGCAATGGCCTGAAACGCGGCGGAGTGTTGCAGAATGCGACACCGGTCCGGGGACGGGGCACGCGCGGTAAGTTGTTGATCTGAAAGAAGTAAACGCCCGGATGAGCGATCGAACCCATTGCGGTACACCGATTGCAGTTAGAGCGACCGCGCGAGGAGTAGTGGATATGCGGGGGGCGTACGACCCCAACCTCCTGGCGGTCCATCTGGGGATGGTGGCTATCTCTCGCCGAATGAAAATCGGATTGTGGAACATCACCTGAGTCAACCGGGCGAAGGTCCGCGCACTCCGTGAAGTTATTGCTCTTAGAGCGAAAGGCACGCTCGTCGTTATGAAGACCAAACGAATTGGCTGGACGCCGCGACCGCGGCATCGTCGTTCTTCCCACGCGGGACGGTTGGGACATCGGGCGGCTGGGAGGTTGGAGCATCTGGAAGACCGCGTCTTATTGGCGGTCGGGCCGCAGCTGATCTCCGTGCAGCCGAACGTGGGCAGTGTTTTGCTGGACGGAGCGATTCGCAACGTAGCCCCGAACGAATTGTTGTTCGTCTTCGATGAGGGCCAGTCGATCGACTCGGACACCTTGGATGGGATTCGAGTGAAACGAGCCGGGTTTGACAATGCATTCGACGGGGTGTCGGACGTGATCGTCGAGCCGGGGTACATCGGGGTGGATCCGGATCAACCCAACGAGGTGATCGTTCGGTTTGCCGAGTCGCTGCCGGATGATCTCTATCGGCTGGAAGTCTTTGCCGTCGACGACGTAAGCGCCGGGGTGGTGGCTCTGCGAAACGTCGAGGGCGATTCCTTGCAGCCGAAGGTGCAAGGGACCGATCGAGATACGTTGAATTTCCGCTTGGACCTGGGGGCTCAGATCATCGCGGTAGTTCCGCAGCCGGTGCAGCGGGAGATCGATCCGGAGACGAAGGAATTTGTCAAGCTCAGCCAGGCGCGCAATCAGATCGAGATCTATTTCAATCATGATGAGCTCGATCCTGCTTCCGCGGCCAACGTCAACTTCTATCAGCTGATCCACACCAACGGCACGGTCAGCAACCTGGATGACGAGACGTACACGCCGATTTCCGTGGTCTACGATGCGGAAACCGGGAAGGCGACGCTGACCTTTGCGGGCGACATCGGAGGAGGACCGGACGAGCCGGGGCAGGTGACTCGTCCGGGTACCTATCGCTTGCGCGTCGGCACGGACGAGGCGCGTCCCGAACCGCCGTTGCCGGTTTCCGCCGAGGAGGATCCGGAGCAACTGCCGCCGGGAACGAGCTTCGAGACGGCGCGCGTCTTGGGCGAGCTCGATCAGAGCCTCTTGGTTTCCGGGCAGATCCAGAATGAAGGTTTTCCGCTCGATTTCCCCGGGTCCAGCCGAGAACCAGGGCATCGAGATCACCTGGCGGCGAAGGATGAATCGCCGGGAATCGAGGTGATCCAGTACAACTTCAAAGAACAGATTGGCGCGGACGATCTGGGCAACCCGGTGTTCAACTTGATCACCGAAACGCAGAAACTACGTGCCCGAGAAGTCTTCGAACTGTATTCCTATTATCTCGGCGTGGCGTTTGTCGAGACGGCGGAAGATGGGATTACGATCGCGACCGGTGACACGCGGTACGCCGCCGATGATGTGCTGGTGATGGACGGGCTGCAGCCCTGGAATGACAGGTTTGGCGAGGCGCTGCTGGCCAGCGATCCGTTCGGCGAAACGTTGGACACGGCCCGATTGAGCTGGTTCGAAGAAGCGATGCGGCAGGTGGGGACGGCCTTGGGCATGGTGCCTACACCGGATGCGCCGCCCTTCAATCTGATGGGGCAGAATCCGCAGCTGCAGTATCTGGTGCCGCACACGGTGCTGCAGGTACAAAACGCGGGGATTGGCGAGGCCAATTTTGTCCGCAACGAGCACGTCTATCCCGGCGATTTCGATCTCGTGCAGGGCAAACACTTGCATCGCCCGGAATCGACCGACTTGGATGTGTACCAGATCGTGCTTCCGAAGCCCGGCGTGTTGACCACCGAGATCATCGCCGAGCGTCTGGAGGATTCGAGCCTGCTGGATGCCGTCGTGACGATGTATCGCGAGACGGAGGGCCAGCGGGAGATGGTTGCCCGCAACGACGATTACTTCAGCGAAGATTCCTGGCTGGATTTGGAGCTTCAGGCCGGGACCTATTACATCGTCGTCAGCTCGACCGGCAACGTGGATTTCGATCCGACCGTCGAGGATTCCGGGTTTGGCGGTACGAGTGAAGGGCCCTACCAGCTGCGGTTGGATTTCCGGCCGCGAGTCGACAATTTCCTGATCGACACGACCGGCACGGCTTTCGACGGCGACGGCAACGGAGTCCCGGGCGGTGTGTACAACTTCTGGTTCCGAGCGATGTCGGCGGAAGAGCATGTGTTCGTCGACAAGGGAGCGCCGACGGAGTTTCCCGACGGACAAGGCGGAACGCTGCCCGCCGACGGATCGTTGGAACGTCCCTTCAACAACTTGGCGGTCGTGCTGAACCAAATGGACCCGCAAGTGCAGTCGGGCGAGATTCTGCGGATTGTCGGGAACGGCGGCGACGATGGCGATCTGACGACGTTGCAGGACAATCTCGCCTACGAACTGGGCGTGGCGAACGGTCGCGTACTGGCAGGACGGCACCGGACTCGTCGTGCCGCAGGGCGTCACGGTGATGATCGATGCCGGGGCGATCTTCAAATTGCTGAAGGGCAATCTTCAGGTCGGAAGTTCCTCGGCGGCCATCGATCGCAGCGAAGCGGCGCTGCAAATCTTGGGCACGCCCGAAGAGAACGTCATCTTCACCTCCTTCGATGATCGCGAGATTGGACAGAACTCCAACCCGCGACCCGGCCAGAAAGAGCCGGGCGACTGGGGCGGGATCATCTTCCGCAATGACATCGATTTGGCCGAAGGACGTTTCAATTACGAGCAGGAAGGGATCTTCCTGAATTTCGTCGGCCAGGCCGACCTGCGTTACGGCGGCGGCAATGTGAATGTGGATGCGAGCCAGCAGGTCGTCGATCCGATTCATATGATCGATGCGCGTCCCACGATCCGATACAACTCGATTTCCTTCAGCGCCGATGCTGCCCTCTCGGCCAATCCGGACAGCTTCCAGGAAACGAATTTTCACGCGGCCGACTCGCGCGGCATCAACTACCAGGTCGAACCGTTTACGCCGGACTACGATCGAGTGGGACCGGACCTGCGGGGGAACGTTCTGCTGGATAACACGATGAACGGCCTCTTCGTGCGGATCAGCACGCCCGCCGGCGATCGGCTCCGACGGATGAATGTCACCGGACGTTGGGACGATACGGATGTCGTGCATGTGGTGGCGGAAAACCTGGTGATTGGCGGCAAGCCGGGTGGGCCTCAGCTGTCTGCCGAAACGGGGCTGCACGTGGCGCAACTTGACGCCGGACTGAAAATCGATCCCGGTTTGGTCGTCAAACTGGACGGCTCCCGGATCGAAACGACCGTCGGAACGCAACTGCTGATCGAAGGCGTCCCGGGGCACGACATCGTCCTGACTTCGCTCCAGGACGAACGGTTTGGAGCAGGGGGCACCTTTGACACCAACCCCTCCGCGGTGAACTCGCCATCCAATGAGCCGGCGCCAGGCGACTGGGGCGGCGTCTACATCGCCCCGGCAGCGCGGGGTAGTATCGACCACGCCGTCCTGGCCTATGGCGGAGGGTTGACGCGTGTGGAGGGTTCGTTCGCTGCGTTCAACGTGGTCGAATCCCGCCAGGGCGACTTGCGGCTGACCAACAGCCTGCTGGACAACAACGAGGACGGACGCGGTGGGCAGGCCGAACCGGGCCGCGCGGGCGCGGTGCGAACCGCGAGGGCGCGATCTTCATTCGCGGTGCCCAGCCGATCATCGTCAACAACGTGATCCAGAATACCGTCGGCTATCAGACGCCGGTGATCAACATCGATGTGAACTCCCTGAATCAGGAACGGGTCAAAGACTACGGACGGTCCACCGGTCCGGTCGATCTGATCACGGCGTATATCGACAATCATGGCCCGCTGATTCGGGAAAACAAACTAGCGAACAACAGCCTCAACGGGATGGAAGTTCGCGCGGCGACACTGACGACGGAGGGCGTCTGGGACGACACCGACATCGTGCACGTGCTGTTTGATGATATTGCCATTCCCAACGTACACACCTTCGGCGGGCTGCGGTTGGAAAGCAGTTCCACCGAAAGCCTCGTCGTCAAAATGCAGGGCAACGACGCCGGCTTCCATGCGACCGGGATGGCCAGCGACTATGAAGATCGGATCGGCGGAATGCTGCACATCCTGGGGCAACCCGGGCACCCGGTCGTGTTGACTTCTCTCGGCGACGATTCGGTCGGCGCCGGATTCGATCCGGCCGGTCGGCCGCAATTTGACACCGATGGACCGCAGCGGCCCGAGCGAACGCAGTTGCCGGGCAGTTTCCAGATCGACCTGAACTTCGGTCCGGTGATTCGACTGCGCCCCCACATTATGGACTGCGGTCCAGGAAGCGGCGCGAATCTGGGAACGACTGGTGGAAGATCCGATCACCGTGACCTTCGACTTTGAATTGGCGGACTCCGGCGATGGCAACCTCGGTGGCGCGCTGGCCGAGTTTACGAACGTCGACTATGACATTGTCCGCCAGGCGATGATCGACGACGGGCGGCCGGATGAGTCGGTACTGCCGCTGTTGCCGGATTTCGCCACGCTGGATTACACCTTGCCGGACAACCCCAACAACCCATTTACCATCTCCAATCAGATCCGGTTGACGAACGCGAACGCCAAGGCGCTGAACCTCGATCCCGCCTTCCTGAATTTGGTGCCCTCGCAATACGACCCGAACGAATTCCGCGACGCCGACATCGTTTTCAACCTGGATCCGATCCTGCTCGATTCCGGCGATGGTTCGCCTTGGTTTGATGACTTTGATCGCTCCGACGGGATTCAGCCGGGCTACTTCGATTTCATCGCCACCGTGGTGCACGAGATGGGGCATGCGCTCGGGTTCATCAGTGCGGTCGATGACGTCGACCGCGCGTTGGTCGACCCGGCGCTTGCCTCGCGATATTCAGTTGCAGCCGTTGGATTTGTTCCGGCTGGAGCCGGGGGATGGCTCGGTCGACTTCACGAACGCGCCGCGCGCTCTGGATCCGGCGATGATCCAGGTGTTCTACGACGGCGGTACGTTCGATCCGTACGGCATCGACATCGCCCGTTTGCAGCGCGGTGACATTCCCTTGTCCACCGGAAGCACGTACGGGAACGGTGGGCAAGCCAGCCACTGGCGCGACGATATGGACGCGCTGATGCATCGAGTCTATGTCGGCTTGATGGATCCCTTCGGTAATCCGTCGGAAGAAGCCAATCTGACGTTCATGGACCGAGTTGCCTTCGATCTGATCGGCTGGGACGTCGTCGGCGGCGGGATTCCCGCGGACTGGCGCGGCGTGACGCTCGAGCAGTTCTCGAATGACCGCAATGTGATGGTCGTCACGGAATTGGAGCCGGCGGACACGTCCGGAGCGGGCACGAACGCGTTGCCCGCGACGTCGCAATTCCTGGGGATTCTGGGGCAAGGGGAAAAGAACAGCGACGACAATCTTCGCCTGGGATTCGAGATTCACGGATTGCTCGCACGACCCTCGGATGTGGATGTCTATAGTTTCACCGCCACCGGCGGAACCGAGGTCTGGCTGGATATCGACCGCACCAGTTCCGCGTTGGATTCTGTCGTGGAAGTCATCGACTCCAATGGTCGCCTGCTGGCTCGCAGTGACAACTCCCTGGCAGAGCACCTGGGAGAAGAGTTCCTCTTCGCCGCGCCGGGAATCTCCGCGTACGGGCTGCAACGGTCCGTCTTTCGGCCGGAAGATTTCTGGTCCGTCAACCCGAAAGACGCGGGGATGCGGTTGATTCTGCCGGGACCGGCGGAAGATACTCGCACCTACAATATCCGCGTTCGCAGCAGCAGCGAGAACCTGGATCAACTGACCGGCGGAGAGACCTCCGGAGCCTACCAGTTGCAGATCCGCTTGCGCGACTTGGATGAGCACGCGGGGTCCACCGTCCAGTTCGCGGACATCCGCTACGCCACCGATGGCATCCGAGTGAAAGGTTTGCCCCGTCGTTCGCCGTTGGTGGGGGAACAGACGGAAGACGCGCTGCTGGAAGAATCCTTCGGCATCGGTCGCAATAATGACACGGAGATGCCGCGGAATTCCAAGAGCGTGCTCTTCAGCTCGCTGCAGGATGCACACTACCTGGGCGATCTGATGGCCACCGATCAGGCGACCATCAGCGTGGCAGGGAATCTGAATTCGTTCATCGATGTCGACTGGTACCGTTTCTACATGTCGACCAGCGGCTCGGTCGTCATGGATCTGGACTATGCCAGCGGACTGAATCGGGCGAACGCCTCCTTCTGGATCTACGAAGCGGCGTTGGTGGATGACCTGAACCCCTCGGGGGCCGGAGGCTACATGGGGTCGGAAGGTTATCTCCAGCTGGGGATCGCCCCGGGAACGCTGGTGTACAGCAGCCAGGATGGCCGAATCACCGATGACATGCCGGCGCCCTTGAATGGTGACGACCTGGACGACCTCAGTCGCGGGAGTATCTCGCCGTTCGATCCGTTCCTCGGGCCGATCGCGCTGCCGCCGGGCGAGTATTTGTTGTTGGTGACTTCGGGCGACAAAGTTCCATGCGAAGTGGCGCAGTTCACCGAACGCTTGGCCTGCAATCCCTACATGCGCGCCGAACCGATTCCGGAAATGATGCGGATCGCCGAAGATCGCGTGAACTTCGATGTCCCGCCGCCCTCGATTCCTATTCCGGAACTGCCGCCGCAAGTCCCCGTGCTGGTCGATCCGAATGGCGCCGCGGTGCCGTTTCATTTGAGCGATGTGCAGCTGTTCGTCAGCACCGCCACGTCGCTCTCGACGGTCGATCCCTTCACCGGCCTGGCGGAAACCTACATCGGGGATTACGCCGGTGATTTTCCGAACGTGGGAAACATCCGACCCACGATCGCCGACTTTGCACTCCGCGATAACCCGCAATTCCAACGGCCGGTCGACGACCCCAATAACCCCGATGATCCAGTCAATACGGATGCGACCCGCCGCCAACGATTGTATGCCTACACGGTCGATCGGGGCGATGGCATCATCACGCGACGCGAACGCCGGGAACTATCTGTGGATTGATGTGGACCCGCTGGATCAAGTGCCACCCGATGACGTCGCGCTGATTCGTGGCGTAGGTGACAACGGTGCGCTGACGGATGACGGGATTCTGACCTTCCACAATGCGGGCTTCGATCCGGATTCGGGCGACCCGGATGTCGTGGCTTCCAATGGCGGCGCCGGGGAAGGGATTGTGTTCGAGGCGATCACTTTCGCCGCACCGGCCCCGGATATCGACTTTGGCTATGCGATCGGGCGCCGACCGGTAGCCGAACAGGAAGATCCACCGATCGACCTGGGATACACTCCCCCGGTAACCGGTGTCGGCTACGTTCCGAATGTCCTGTTCCGCTTCGAAGCGGCCACCGGCGCGGCGATCAGCGCGACCGGGGCCGAACGAGAAGAGGCGGAGCGGATCCCGGTGCCCAATCCTGGCCCGACGCCTCCGCCGGCATTTCCTGTCGAGCAACCGAATGCCGGTACGCAACTCGTCGAATCCGGTGTGCTGGCCGTGACCTACCCCAATCCGGATACCGGAGCAGATGAATTCGGGGGAGACATCACCGGCTTGGCATTCGTGGGCGGATCGCTGTTGGGGATCACGAACCTCGGCCACCTGTTTTCGATTGCCGGGCAGGATGGTCCGGGGGCCAGCGCGCGGTATGTCGCGACGATTACCGACGAGGACGGCGAAGGCGTGGAATTCCAGGGACTCACGGCCGGCCCCAAGAATGTCGAAGACGGCCGCTTCGCCAATGTGCTGTTCGGTATCGACGGCGGTGGCGATCTGTATGCGTTTGATACGCAGGGCGAGCCGCAGCCGATCTTCGTGGATGGTCAGACTTTCGTGTCCACCGGCACGCGCGGAGCCGTCGGGTTGGAATTCGCCACGGTGGACATGAACCTCTGGCATGTGACGACCGAACGAGGGGGGGATCCCGGGCACACGCCGGCCAATAGCTTCTACTTCGGAGAAGATGTGAATGGTCTTCTGCCCGGACACGCCGGGGAACCGCGTTACTATGACCTGCTGGGCGGTTCGCAAGGAAGCCTGGTGACCAATCCCTTCAGCCTGGAAGGCTACGCCGGGACCGACGTCCCCAGCCTCTATTTCAATTACCTGCTGATCACCGAGGAGACGGATGGTCGCGACGCGTTCCGCGTGTACGTCTCCGACAACGGCCGCGAAGACACGCGCGGTCAGTGGGAACTGCTGGCTTCGAACCAGGCGGCAGATCAAGGGCTGGGGGCCGCACCCTTGTTCGATAACACCTGGCGCGACATTCCGTTCTGGATCGACCCGGAAGATCCGCTCGCCTGGCAACGCAATGGCGATCGGGACCCGTTCCCCTATCCGGATGACGATGGCTCCCGCCCCTTCGATCCGGCGCCCGGCAATTGGGATCCCTACGCCCAGTCGTTGAATGAGACGTTGCCGGTCTGGCGACAGGCGAAGCTCGATCTGTCGGCCTATGCGGGCAGCCGTGACATCCGCCTTCGCTTTGACTTCAGCACGGCCGCCTCGTTCGACATGGGCGGGGCGTCGACGACCGGCGGTTCCCAACTGCTGGCCCTCGCAGGAGCCCGGTTGCGCGACGGCGACCTGTTCACGATCGACGAACAGGTCTTTGAATTCGACATGGGTTATACGGTCGTGGCCGTCACCGGACAGATGATCCCCGATGGGGAAACGATCGCCGTCGATGGCATGGTCTTCGAGTTCACACGCGGCGACGCCAGCCCGGGGAACGTCCCGGTTCCCATCACCGACGATTTCTCCGCTCTCGAAGTCGCCGACAGTCTCTTTGCGGCCCTGACAGGAGCGGGGATGCCGATCGCGATTCCGCATCAGAACGGCGAGCGAATCGATCTGGAAGCCGCGGCCGCCGTTACGCAGAGCCCCAACGCCGCGATCATTCTGGAGGGAGCACCCGGCGTGGCGCCGGAAAACCTGCCGGTCGTCGTGCATTCCGAGATGTCCGCGACGGAGGTGGCCGAGAGTATGCGTCAGCCGCTGGCCGATGCCTTCGCGGGAGGCGTCGTCGAGGTCATCAAGGGATACGAAAACGCCGTCTACGTCATCGGGCACGATGTCGCGGATCCCGGTCCGCTGGGATACGTCGCGAATCTTCCCGGAGATGAAAACGGAACGTTCAACGCGCGGGATCGATTCCTGGCAAACACCCAAGTCGACTACGATCTTCGACGACGACGAGTTCGACTTCACGGTGTTCCAGGAAGGGGTCTACGTCGATGATTTGATCATCGGCTTTCCCAAACGTGGTGAAACTTGGCGCGACGACAGCCCGCCGCTTCCCAACGGTCCCGATCCGTTTATCAATGATTCGGACCCCGCCAACCTCCGCTTCATCACCGTCACGGATACGAACGTCGTGGGGGAATATCAGGTCGAGTTGCGGCCAAGTAGTTCTGTGATGCCCGGGGCCCTCGATGCCCGCGATCGCCACGATTTGTACACCAGCCTGATCGCACCCGCCGGTCGAGAAGTGTTCGACGGCAAGACTTTCTCGATTGGTGACGGCCTGCAGACCGTCGTCTTCGAATACGAGGATCTGACGATCGGCGACGGCGTGGCCGATCGGCACGTGGCGATCGAGTTCGAGGTCGCCGACCTGGCGCATGTGATGGCGGTGAAAATCCGCGATGCGATCAATAGTGACCCGGTCCAGGCGCAGTTGCAGATCCTGGCGGCGCTATCCGATGGTATTGTCGTGGGTCCAGGGACGACCACGAACCGTGTCGACCTGTTTGGCAATGCGATTGTCTCCGTGGAGGAATCACCGCACGGGATTGCCACGGTGGAATTGGATCCGAATCGGTTCGGTGATTCCAATACGCAGCGCGATCAGGGGCAGATCATCCTTCATTCGAATACGATCACCCACTCCGCTCAGTACGGCATTATCGTAGAGGACGGTTTGCGTGACCTGCCGGAGTACGGTTTCTATGACGTCGCCGACATCGTCAAGCATGCTCAGTTCACGTATGGCGACTATATCCCGCACGCCGGCGCGGTGCGGAATTTGAGTGAAATCAATCAGGAAGCGTTGGCGCCGGGCGTGACGATTTCCAATAACGTGCTGGCGTTCAATGGAGAGGGAGGCATTCGTTTCGGCGGAGATCCGAACGGCTTCCTGCTATTTGCACCGGTGGCACATCCGAGTTCCAACCCGCCGTTGTTCGAGGTGAACGACGTCGTTCCGTACAAGTATTCGAGATCACGGATCATAATGGCCTGACGGTGCGGTTTATGTTTGAGGTGGGACCTCCTTTCCGCTATGACGGGACGGGCGTAATTCCTCCCAACATCGACATCGTTCCGGTGCGTTACGAGCCGACCGAAGGGCAGCCAACGCCGTGTAATGCCATCCATGGAACGCAAGAATGCACGAACCGTTATCATCCGCTGCAGCGAGATATCGCGGATGCTCTGATGCATGCCATCGATAGCTCCAACCTGGCGGTGACCTTGCTACGCGGCACCGGGGATGAAATCTTCGTCGAAGGTGCGGCACAAATTGTCGGAGTGAATCCGACGTCATGGATTGAAAACAACATTGTGACAGTGCAGCGCGGTGTGGTGCCCTACGGACGGATCATCAACAACACGATCGTCGGTCTGGGGGGGACGCTCCCCTCGAACAATTTGTTCAACGAGTTCGACTACCAGGATGTCGGGATTCGGATCGAGCATAATGCAGACCCGACGCTGATGAATAACGTGATCGTGAACTTTGAGGAAGGGATCTCGACCGATCTCTCGTCGACGACGGTCGTCTTGGGCGGCACGCTGTTCCAAGGAAACGTCAAGGATACGCGAAACATCGACCAGGGCGATTTCTCGCTGCTGGTGCCGGATGACGTGCAATTGTTCGTCGATCGGGAACGGGGGATTTTCTACCCGGCAGCCGACTCACCGGCGATCGACAGCTCGCTCGATTCGCTCGAAGACCGCCCGGCCTACGTCACCATCAAAGCCCCGATGGGGATCTCGCCCTCCCCGATTCTCGCGCCGAACTTCGATGTCCTCGGGCAGTTGCGGGCGGACGATCCGCGTGTCGAGCCGCCGAGTGGCGTCGGGCAGAATGTGTTCAAGGATCGGGGAGCGATTGACCGAGTGGACTTTTCTGGTCCGCGTTCGCAATTGGTCCAGCCGGAAGACAACGACCGGGAAGGAATCGATCAGAATCCGGAAGAAGATCGAGTGCGGATTGAGGGTGCGAACCTGCAGGAGTTCGTGATCAAGCTGCAGGACATCGGCGAGGCCGGAACACCGACCGGTACCGGAATCGACGACGATCTTGTTACGAGTGACACCGTGACCGTGCTCCGCGACGGCGTGCCGCTGGTGGAGGGTGTCGACTATCGCTTCAATTACCAGGAAACGAACGACGAGATTCGCCTGACGCCGCAGGCTGGCGTGTGGCTGACCGGCTACACGTACGAGATTCGCTTGGCGAATACGGACCAATTTGTCATCTCGCCGACGTCCGCCGATCTGATTCCTGACGGGGAAGCCTTCACGATCACCGACGAAACCGGTCGGTCCGTCATCTTTGAGTTCGAGAGCGGCTACACGCTGAACGTTCCGTTGCCGCTCGGACTGCTCGTGCCACCCGGCACAGCCGCCTTGTCGGATGTAGCCGACCGCGATCTGTTTACGCTCAGTAATGGTGTGCGGCTGGTGACATTTGAATTCGATTCGAACAATTCCATTAGCCCGGGCCGGATCCGCGTGCCGTTCACCGTTTCGGATACACCCGAAATGGTCGCGGGATCGATTGTCGCCGCGATCGACATGGCGCAATTGGGACTGGAACCGGAGAGTCTGGGCGACGGAGTCGTGCACATCGGAGGGCCGTTCAACACGCAGCTGGATACCGCGCTCAGTTCCCTGGTGCCCCTGGGGACAGCCGGTGCGATTCTGGACGGGGAAAACTTCAGCATTCAAAACGCGCAACGAATCGTCAGCTTTGAATTTGACGACGATGGAGACACCAACCTGGGCAACGTCATCATTCCCTTCAACAGCAATGATACGCAGGACGAACTGTCCGATGCTTTGGCGACCGCGATCAGCGGGACGTTGCTGAACCTGAATGCTGTGAACGGCGGCGACGGGCGAGTGAATCTCGGCGGGACACCCGATGTGGTCGTTCGCGTGGAGAATACGTCGTTGACGGTGGTGGGCCAGCCCGGCTTGCAGTCCGTGCCCGGCGCGCGGCAACTGGTGCCGATCGTGTATGTGCCGTCGACCGAACTGGACTCCGCCGATGTCTCGGAACTGATCCAGGAGGCTGTCGAGAATAGTTCCCTGACCGGCGTGACTGCGGCGGTGAACGAATCGGGGCAGTTGATCGTCCAGGGCGCCGACGACGTGCAGGTCCAAGGTGTCATCTCTTTGGAGGACGTGCTGGGCATCCGCGACTTGGCCGGTAATCTGTTGCAGACGAATCAGGACGCAGCTCCATTCGATGTGCGTTACTACATCGAATTGCCCGCGCCGCTGGATTTTGGCGACACGCCCGATCTGCCCTACGCGACGTTGTTGACCAGCGATGGGCCGCGACACGTCCTCGTGCCCAATATCTATCTCGGCCAGGGAGTGGATGACGAACTGGATGCCAACACGGATCCCAACGCCGATGGCGACCTGTTTGACGATGGGGTGCAGTTCGGCGGGCCGGTTACGCCGACCGGTCGCGTGTCGATCGAGATCTCCGCCAACACACAAGGCTTTGTGGATGCCTGGATCGACTTCAACGGCGACGGAGTTTTTCACCCGACGCAGGAAAGAATTCTTGCGAGTGCCGCGGTGCAACGCGGCGCCAATTCGCTGGATGTTACCGTCCCCGCGGATGCGGTCGTCGGGACGACCTTCAGTCGCTTCCGCTTCAGCACGATTGGCAGTCTCCAGCCGACCGGCCGAGCTGATAACGGGGAAGTGGAGGATTACCAGATCGAGATCGTCAGCATTCCCGCTCCGATCGCTCGCGATGATCAGTACGAACTCGACGAGGATACGACGCTGACCGTTCCGGTGGCGGAAGGCGTACTGGTCAATGATGAGAATCCTGGAACCGGGGACCTGATGGCAATCGTTGTTTCCGGCCCGGAGCACGGTTCGCTGACACTGAATCTCGATGGGTCCTTCGAGTACATTCCCGATCCAGATTACTTCGGAACCGATACGTTTACCTACCGGGCCGAAACGGAGATTCTGCCCTCGAATCTTGCCGTCGTGACGTTGACCGTCATCGGCGTGCCGGATCCGCCCGTGGCAGGTGACGATTACGCCGAGACCGATGAGGATACGCCGGTTCTGATTGACCTCGTAGCGAACGATTACGATCCGGATGGTGCCCTCGATCGGTCTTCGATCGAGATCGTCGAGCCGCCTGCCAATGGAGAAGTCGTGTTGGACGGCAACGGCAAGGCGCTCTACACACCCGATCCGAACTACTTCGGTACGGATGAATTCCGCTACACGATCAAGGATATGGAAGGAGCCGTATCGAACGTGGCCACCGTGACGATCGTCGTCCATCCGGTTAACGATCCGCCCGTGGCGGTCGACGATTTCTACTCCACTTTGCAGGGCCGCGTGGGACAGATCGACGTGATCGAAAACGACTACGACGTGGACGGGTTTATCAATCCGGCGTCGGTGGTGATTACCCTCAATCCCAAGGGGGGCGCCGTTCAAGTGAACAACGATGGGACGGTGACCTTCGTACCATCGCCCGGATTCCTCGGTGCCGACACGTTCCGCTACACGGTACGGGACAACGAGGGAGCCCTCTCCAATCAGGCGGTCGTGACGGTCAACGTCGTCGATCAAAACCTGCCACCGATCGCCGAAGATGACGAAGCCACCACGGCACCGGGCGAACCGGTGCGGATCGACCTGGTCAGTAACGATTCCGATCCCGATGGCATCATCATCCCCGGTTCGGTCACGATCGTGCAGGATCCTACAGCCGGTTCCGTGGAAAACCATTTCGACGGAACGGTGACCTACACGCCGAACGATGGGTTCATCGGCACGGATGTGTTCACCTACACCGTGCGTGACGACTTCAACGATGTGTCGAACGTCGCGACCGTCACCGTGACGGTGGAATTCGCCGGGCCGCCCTGGCAGAACTGGGATGACCCGCTGGATGTGAATCGGGACGGCGTTGTTGTGCCCCTGGATGCCTTGCTGATTATCAACGAGATCAACAATCGCCAGATCAGCGATCCGGAAACGGGGCTGCTGCCGAATCCGCCGGTGCCACCGAATACCCCGGACGAAGTCGGCTACTTCGATACCGACGGAGACGGTTTTGTCTCGCCGCTGGATGCCTTGCTGGTGATCAATTACCTCAATACGCCGCAGCCTGCGGCGGCCGTGGCTGCGGTCCCCGCCGCGGTGGAACGGCAGGCCACGTGGAACGACGCGCACGTCATCGGTGCGGCGCTCGATATCGAACCCCGGTTCCAACCGTCCGCCACGAAACAGGAAGCGGTCGATCGCATCCTGCTGGATCCGAACGCGACCTTGGCGGATGAACGCCGCGCGCGCGGTCGGGCTCACGTTTGCGGGCAGAGGATGTGCTCTGGCAGGACCGATCTTTCGATGAAAACCTCGACGGGGAAGAGCTCCTGGAAGAAGACCTGCTGGATCTGGTAGCGCAAGCAGTCCACGGTAGGCCGGCGAGTGATGTGTGAGGACGTTGCTGTGAGGGGAACGGAGTCTCCGATCGACTATGACTACGATGTGGTCGTTGTCGGGGCTGGCCACGCAGGCGCCGAAGCCGCCCTCGCTGCCGCGCGGATGGGCGCCCGGACCGCACTGCTGACCACCAGCCTCGACACGGTCGGGCAAATGAGCTGCAACCCGGCGATCGGTGGGGTCGGGAAAGGACAGATCGTCCGCGAGATCGACGCCCTCGGCGGGATCATGGGGCAGGTCACGGATCAGACCGGCCTGCAGTTTCGACTGCTGAACCGGCGCAAAGGGCCGGCGATGCACAGCCCCCGCGCCAGGCCGATAAACGCCGGTATCAGGAACAGGTCAAACTGCGGATCGAACAACAGGACAGTCTGCACCTGCGGCAGGAAGTCGTCGAAAACCTGTTGTGGGAATCGACGTCCAATGGTCCCCGGATCACGGGCGTGGCCGTTCGCGGGGATGCGATCTATCGAGCGCGCGCCGTCATCCTTACGACCGGAACCTTCTTGCAGGCCTTGATGCACATCGGCAAGACACAAACGCCGGGGGGCCGCGCTGGCGAAGGAACCACCCGCGGCATCAGCGCCGCTCTGCAACAATTGGGCTTTCGAGTGCAACGCTTCAAGACCGGCACCCCGCCGCGCATCAACGGTCGCACGATCGATTTTTCCTGCTGCGAAATGCAGCCAGGGGATGAAGATCCACAACCGTTCTCGTTCTTGACCGATCGCTTGCAGGTGGAACAACTTCCCTGCTGGATCTGTTACACCAATCCTGCCGTGCACGAATTGATCCGTCAGAATTTGCACTTGGCGCCGATGTACACCGGTCAGATTCAGTCAAGCGGGCCGCGCTACTGCCCCTCGATCGAGACGAAAGTCGTCCGTTTCGCCGAAAAGGATCAGCACCAGGTTTTTCTCGAACCGGAGGGCTACCATACATGCGAATTCTATGTAAATGGGATTTCGACCAGTCTGCCGCGGAGCGTGCAAGATCAATTGCTCGGTCAGATTCCCGCCCTCGCACATGCCCAGATTCTGCGCTACGGATATGCCGTCGAGTATGACTATTGTCCGCCCGACCAGCTGTGGCCGAGTCTCGAGACGAAACGCGTCAGCGGGACTGTACTTCGCCGGACAAATCAACGGGACGACCGGCTACGAAGAAGCCGCTGCCCAAGGATTGCTGGCCGGTGCGAATGCCGCCCTGGCACTCCGCGACCAAGATCCGCTCGTTCTTTCACGCGACGAAGCGTACTCGGTGTGTTGATTGATGATCTGGTCACGAGCGGCGTGGATGAACCTTATCGAATGTTCACCAGTCGGGCCGAATACCGGCTGCGGCTTCGTCACGATACGGCCGATCGGAGACTCACTCCCCGAGCCGCAGAGGTTGGGCTCGTCGACGCGCGTCGCCTGACGATGCTGCGTGAGAAGGAACGAGCGATCACCGATCTGACCGAACGCCTTCATCGAGAACGAATTGAGGGCGTGCCGTTGAGCAAGTTTCTTCGCCGTCCCGAGATGGACTGGAAGGATCTTGTGATCCGTCGGCCCGAGCTGGAATCGGTGCCACCGCCCATCGCCTGGCAGGTCCAGTGCGATATCAAATACGCTGGCTATGTGGCTCGGCAGGAAGTGGAGATTGCGCGGCAAAAAAGACTGTCCGCAAAGCGGATCCCGGAAGATCTCAACTACGCCCAAATTACCTCCCTGCGCGTCGAGGCGTGCGAAAAACTGACCCGCGTGCGACCGGCCAGCTTGGATCAGGCCGGTCGAATCAGCGGGATCACGCCCGCCGATATCGCCCTGCTGATGGCCTACCTCGAAGGCCGAGTGCCGCGCGTCCCCGGCGCATCCGGATCCGGCGTCGAGAAAGGTTAACAGCCGGTGAAACGAGGGGGATCAGGCAACCGGCAACCGATATCGTCGGGAGTATCTCGGCATTTGCCCCGCGATTCGTTTGGCATGCAGCGCACTTTGGGTGGAATCACTAGCTTGGCAGCGATGAAGCTGGATTGGAGATTTACCACACTTTAGGGCTGAATAAACCGATTAGATAAACCATTACGACGAAGCTTTCTGGCTGGTATTTTGTCGTAACATATTTGAAACAAAGGTTTTGCGTCAAAGAGATCGATCTTGACGGTGGCTCGGAAAAATCTATAATTCCGTACAGATGGAAAATTCGGCGAAGCTGGAAGGATCGCGCATGGCTGGCCGAATGGATGGAAGCAAGAGAATGTGTATTCTGCGAATACAGAGGAAGCTTGCTTGGTGAGGAAGCTAGAGCTTGCTTCGGTGGGGTCATCAGCGACGACGGACCGTTCGCGGATGAGTTACTGGCTGCTGCAAGTGAGCTCGACAGGCTAGGAAAGGATATTCGTAGCCATGAAAACAGTCTTTACGACAGGCGAAGCGGCCAAGATCTGCAAGGTAAGTCAGCAAACGATCATTCGCTGCTTCGATTCGGGACAACTCAAGGGATTTCGCGTACCGGGAAGCCGATTTCGGCGGATTCCTCGGGATCAGCTGTTTGCATTCATGAAAGAGAATGGGATTCCGACCGAAGCTTTGGAGAGCGGCAAACGGAAGGTTTTGATCGTCGACGATGACGAAGATCTGGTCGAATTGATCAGGGATGCTTTTGAACGAGATGGCCGCTTTGACGTGCGGACGGCCAACAACGGTTTCGACGCGGGCATGCTGGTCAAGGAATTTCGCCCCGACTTGGTGGTGCTGGACGTGATGCTGCCCGACATCAACGGGCGGGAAGTCTGCGTGCGAGTCCGCAGTGACAAATCGCTGGACGAAGTTCGCATCATCTGCATTTCCGGCATGATCGAGGCCGACAAGGTCTCCGACCTGCGAGCGGCGGGGGCCAACGATTTCATGCAGAAGCCGTTCTCTGTGGATCGGTTGATGGAACGATCCTGTGAGCTGTTGACGCTGGAGGCTGCCACGACCTAACCGGCGCTGGGCCGGTGGAACCCGCGTGTGACGTCCGGTGGATGCGGTCGATGCTATCCGTGCCCGGCACGGGCGCTGGCGGTTCCGTCTGGTTGCCGAGCGATCGGCTCGGGGGCCTGGCTCGGGCAATCGAACCTGCGAACAAGAGTGGCCGGCCGAGACGATCCGTCAACGATGAAGGAACCTACCGCAACGGTCTGGCTGCCCGCACTGCGACGCACGCCGGATCGTGGACTTCCGATCTCGGATGCGACGGTGCTGGCGCTGCTTGCCGCAGCACTGGACGGTTTCGATTCCGCTGCCGCTGATCGCGTCGCCAGCCGGGTCGCTTGCGATCCGTCGCTGGCCGTTTGGTGGCATGATCAAGGGCTGCCCTGGCCCGACGATGCTGCCGATCTTGACCGGTTGCCGTCCATCGACTGCCACGACCTCTGGCGGCGTCTGATCGAATCTCTCGTTACTTTTCCCACGAAGCCGAACGTATCCAGGAAACTGGCTCGTTCGTCGATTCGCAGCG
Organism: uncultured Planctomycetaceae bacterium; assembly: GCA_963776055.1. Taxonomy (GTDB): domain Bacteria; phylum Planctomycetota; class Planctomycetia; order Pirellulales; family Pirellulaceae; genus CAVZLD01. The sequence goes on from CAVZLD010000007.1 coordinate 69,961, forward strand.
TCGCTCGTGCTCGTTGCGCACAACATCGGGCCATCCAAGCGGAGGCTGAGCCAACCACGGTTGGCCTATTGGCGGGGGCTGTTGCAGCAGACCTGGGAGTGTTCGTTGGCAGGAGAGGAACCGGTCCGACCGCGGCTTCCGAAAATGGCGTCCTGTTCCTGCTGCGAGGATGTGTTAGACGCTGCCCAACAGCGCGCCCTCGATCGGTGTGTGCAGCGTGCCGCGCGCGTGGTGGAAAAACATCCGCGGTCCGCCGTCCGTCGGTGGGTTGCGGCGGAAGAACGATCCGCCTGGAAGGCGACTTGTCCGGTGATACGACCGCTGCTGCTCCCGATGTTGCAGCGGTTGCTGGAACCCGGTCGACTCGAGCAGGAGTTTTCGCAGCGGTTGGAGACCGAGAAGCTGCAGGCAATGAAAGAACTCGCCTACGGCGCCAGTCACGAAATCAACAACCCGTTGGCCAACATTTCCTCGCGCGGAGTTGTTGCTGCGCGATGAAACGGACCCCGAGCGGCGGCGCAGTTTGTCGACGATCAGTAGCCAGGCGTTCCGCGCTCACGAGATGTTGGCAAATCTGATGCTGTTCGCCAAGCCACCGGCGCTGGTGCGAGAAACGATCGATCTGGTGGATCTGTTACGCCAAGTGGTGCAGCGTCTCCAGCAGGAGGCGGGCCCCGAACTGGTTTGTCGCTGGCATTCGGAGCAACCTGTCTGTCGGATGGAAGCCGATCCGGTACAACTGGCTGTGGCCCTTCGTGCGATCGGACAGAACGCGATCGAAGTGATGGAAGCAGGCGGAACGCTGCAATTTCGGCTGGGACCGTTGCCCACCGAACCACACGAGACGCTGCCGGTGCCCTGGGTGGAAGTGGTCATTGAGGACACCGGCCCTGGTCTGTCGGCGGAGCAGCGGCAGCACCTGTTCGACCCGTTCTACAGCGGCCGCGAGGCAGGGCGAGGGTTGGGCCTGGGACTTTCCAAGGCCTGGCGGATCGTGCAACTGCACCAGGGACGGATCGAAGTCCTCCAGCACGAGGGTCCCGGCGCGACGTTCCGTCTGTGTCTGCCGGTTCACGGTACTGGAAAGGGGCATTCTGTCCCGGCGGAATCACCGTCCGTTGCACCGCGCCGGAGTGCTGATCATTTCCCCAGACGCTGCGTGCCCCAGTTCCTACCGATGTCCCCATCCCCATACCGGACGCCGCTGCCTGCCATCGGTGGGCACGCTACGACGCTGGAGAACGTAATTCCTTGGGCAAAGGAAAGTGTACCTGTTCCTGTCGAACGACTCGCAGTTCGATCGTTGCCTGATAATGCTCCTGCAGGAACTGCAGACACTCGTTGACCTTAGACTCCGGGGCACTTGCCCCGGCCGTGACCAACACGGTTTGCACTCCGTCGAAGCAATTCGGAGGCAGATCTTCGGGGCCATCAATCAAGTGGGCGGGTTTTGCCGTTTCGGCACCGAGTTCTCTCAGCCGCTGGCTGTTGGAACTGTTCTGGCTTCCTAACACGATGACCAGGTCGGCCTCTTGCGCAAGCAGGCGGACCGCTTCCTGCCGATTCTGCGTCGCATAGCAGATGTCCTCTTTGGGAGGCCCCACAATTTGTGGAAACCGTTTTCGCAGTCGTTCGAGAATCCGCTGCGTGTCATCCACGGAAAGCGTCGTCTGCGTCAAGTAAGCGATTTTCGCGCCGACGGGCACCTGCAGTTGATCAACATCTTCCACCGTTTGCACCAACTCGATGGACTCCGGTGCTTCCCCCATCGTACCGATCACCTCATCATGCCCTTCATGTCCGATCAGCACGATGGTGTAACCCTCCTCGGCAAAGCGGATCGCTTCCAGATGCACTTTGGTGACGAGCGGACAGGTGGCGTCGATTGCGCGCAGCTTTCGCTCGCGCGCGATCCGACGAATCTCGGGGGAAACACCGTGGGCCGAGAAGAGCAATGTTGCTTCCTGCGGCACGTCGTCTAATTGATCCACGAAAATGGCGCCCCGTGCGCGGAAAGATTCCACGACAAATTTGTTATGCACGATTTCGTGATAGACGTAGACAGGCGGGCCAAAGCGATCGAGCGTCAGCTCCAGACTCTCGATCGCCATATTCACACCGGCGCAGAATCCTCGGGGACTCGCCAGCAATACTTTGATAGACAAGGTAACTCTCCTGTTGCCAGCGACGGTGCGCGGCGTCGGTTCTGGCCGGTTAGCGTACGCTGACGGACGAGCCGCGCGGCGATCCGTCGTGGGTGCTGTCTTGCTGCAGGTCATCCAGCACCTGCCGCACGATCTGCGCGATTTGATCTTCGCTGGTCGGAAGACCTTCCGTCCAGCCTTCCTCCGTCAATAGACCGTAGAGTTGCTGCTGCAACTTGGCCAGGTCTTGCTGTTGTAACGTGGACTGCGGCTGCCGTCCGGGGCCGGTGCGGATTCCTCGCAAGTTCAGGGCCACGCGAAAGCCTTCCGGGAATTCGGCCGGAAACAGCATCGCGTCGAACAGACGCAGTAAGCGGAATTGCAGATCGAGCGCTTCCTGCAGTTTTCCTTCGACGGTCAGATCGTATAGGCGACGAGTCACCTCCGGTACAATGCCGCTGGTGGCATTCGTCCCGCCGTCGCAACCGATCAGCAGCATGGGGGTGAGGACCGCTTCCCAGCCGGTCAGGAAGCTGAAGTCTGCTCGACGCGGGCGGATCGCTGCAATCATGCGCATCATGTTCGGAACATCCCCGGATGAATCCTTGATGGCCACCACCCGGGGGCATTCCTCTGCCAACCGAATCACCGTGCCGACTTCGATCGGGGAGGCGAACAGCGGGATGTTGTAGAGCGTGATATCTACCGGGGAATGGTCGGCGATCTCTTTGAAGTAAGCGTAGACCCCTTCGGAGCTGAGGCGATAGTAGAACGGCGAGACGATGGCCACGGCGCGCACGCCGAGTCCGGCGTAATGTTCGCAAGCGCGGATCGTTTCCGCCGTATTCGCCTCGGCGGCTCCCGCCAGAATCGGGACGCGGCCGCGCGCTTGATCGGTGATGATTTCCACGATTCGACGGCGTTCGGCGGCGGTGAAGCGAACGAATTCGCCGGTCGAACCGTTCGGATAGAGTCCATGGACACCGCGTTGAATCAGCCAGTCGACGTAGTGACGCAGTTCTTGTTCGTGAATTTCGCCCCGACCGTCCAAGGGGACGATGTTCGGCGTGAAGATGCCTCGGATTCGCTCGGACATGGTGCTCTTCGCCTGATCGGTTGATCCAATGTCAGTGTCCCAAGGATAGCTTGTGCACGTCTCCCGCGCTGGGCGGGGCGTCGCCGCTCGCCAGCCGTCAGCCATCCGCCGAAAGACGCGGATCGCTGACGCTTCGCTGTGTCGGGAACGTCGGACGGGTCGCGGGTGGGGTGCCCCAGCAGCCGAATGGTGACCGCCATTGCCACGAGGCCCAACGGCAGAACCGTCCACACAGAAAAGCCCCAGCCGATCGGCAGAGTTCCCAACACGATCGAAGTGATTCCGACCGCGACGGCGTACGGCAGTTGCGTCCAGACATGCGCGGTGTGCTCGCAGCCGCAGGCCTGGGAAGAGAGCACGGTCGTGTCGGAAATCGGGGAACAGTGGTCGCCAAAAATCGATCCAGCCAGCACGCTGCCCACCGTGCCGATGAAAATCGGGTGTTCATGCCAGGCGGTGAGCCCTAGCGGAGCGAGAGCTCCATAGGCCAGGGGAATCGCGACCGGCATCACGATCGCCATCGTGCCCCAGCTTGTTCCCGTGGCAAATGAGACACCCGCGGACAGCAGAAAGATGATCGTGGGCAGCCAGCGAGCCAACTGACCGGCCGCCTCCGGATCGGTGGCAGTCCCGGCCAACAGACTGGCCAGGAATTCCCCGGTGTAGAGTCGATATTCCTGCAGCTGGAAAACTCCCCTCCTGCGCCATTCTGGCCAGGTGCGGCAGCGGGTCATGGCCGGTCATCGCCGACAACGCGGAGGCCAACCACAGCACGGCCAGCGCCGGCATCATCAGGACCATCCCGTAGCGAATGGCCCCGGTCACTTCTTCCCACGTCAGTAGTCGTTGGATCAGTACCAGCACGATCGCGGTGACCAGGCCCGCCATCGAACCCCACAACAGCGAGAAATAGGAATCCGCGGCCCCGAAGATCATCCACAGCGTGAGAGGAGTGCCCTCGGGGGCAACGGCCGCATGCAGTCCCGTCTGGTGCAAGAAGGCCAAGACCGCGAGCACCGTGGCGAGCACCGGGAGCACCGCGTTCCACCAACCTTGTGCTGTACCGCGATGCGACTCGGCATCCAACGCCGGATTCGACGGCTGTTGCAGCGTCCTGCGCTCCGCCGCCAGCATCGGGCCAAAGTCACGCTGCATCAGGCCGATCAGAAACACAAAGGCCAAGGCCCACAGGACGTAGAAACGGTACGGAATCGTCTGCACGAACAATGCGAAGGCGTTGATCCGATCGCCCTCCGGTACGCTACTTAATCCGGCTTGCACAAACGCGATCTCGCCGGCAACCCAGGTTGAAATCAGCGCCAAACCCGAGACGGGAGCGGCCGTTGAATCTACCAGGTAAGCCAGCTTCTCGCGCGAGATTCTCAGTTTGGCGCAGAGCGGCTGCAGCGTCTGCCCGAGCAGCACGGAGTTCGCGTAATCGTCGAAGAATACCACCATTCCCAGAAGCCAGGTGGTGAGCTGGCCGCGCCGTCGATTTCGTGCCCAAGGTGATACCAATTCGACCAAAGCTCGCATCCCCCCCGAGCGTTCGATGACCCCCACCATCGCGCCCATCAACAGCGTGAACGCGAATACGCGCAGCCGGTTTTCCTCCACCAGAGATTTCCACAGATGGATCTCCAACGTGTCGCCCACGGCCGTGATGGGGTTCCCGTGGTTCATCATCAGCGCACCCACGAAGATGCCCATCAGCATGGACAGCACGACGCGCCGCGTCGCGATCGCCAGAATAATCGCGGCCAGCGAGGGTAGCAGGCTCAGCCAGCCGTACGGGTGCGGGTCCATGGAGCTCCCCATCCTCGGAAGAAACGCCGAGTGGAAACCAAAAATCAGACGCCATCCGCTCGTTGCTGTCAACCGCGGGGCTCGGCCACCCGCCGACTCAAGATCGCGACGCTGGAGTCCGGTCGTCGAGCCAGCAGCAGGACGGCGGGCTGGTCGCCGGTGAGGGGCAACGATTTGCGAAATTTCGCGGGATTTATCGCGAGACCGCGGACTTTCACTTCCAGCGGGCCGATTTGATGGTGCCGTAACAGCGGACGCAATTTCTGGGGCCGAAGCGAAGCGACTCCCAGCACCTCGAATGTTGCCGCTAGTGGATGGAATATGCATGCCGGACCGGTCAGATATCCGCCACCGATGGTCACCGATTGAAAGTCCCACAGAGCGGCCAAGTCGGCGGCGAGACCAGCGGCCAAAACGGCGGCGTGCGGTTCGACGAGGAACGGTCCGATGTCATCCGCCATCGGCAGGGGCGAATGGCCGGCGCCCACCAGCGATTGACAGCCGTCAGCCGTGTCCAGCACGGTGGCCACGCGACATCCCGGATGCGCCGCGGCCGTCCCAAACCAAGCCACCAATTGCTGGCATTCGCGTCGATGACCGATCCACTCCAGTTGGGCTGCCTCCAAGAGTGGATCGCATGGATCGGTGGCAGGAGCCAGCTTCCATGCCATCGCTTCGTGCTTCTTCTGCATTCGTTGTAGAAAGTCCCGCCCGGGCTCGTGATGCTCCAGCCGCACCGATCGTCGGTTCCCGGGACGCCGGTCCGGATCAATGTGTACGGTCGCTTGCGGAGGCAACGAGATCTGCGTGACGTCCGCCCGTCGCACGTGCACTTCGGAGCCCTCCCGTCGCTGACCATTGGCCTCGGCCAAATAGGCCTCGATCGGGGCTTGTTCGTAACCAACCGTTGCGCCTCGATCGGCCAACGCCACAAGATCCCCGCCAATCCCGCAGCACAGATCGAGGCGTAGCGGACTCGCGGGGAATTGCTGTGCCTTGTAGGCAGCCAGTGCGGCATCCGTCGCCTGCTGCAACCCCTGCCGAGTGAAAAACATCCGATCGGCCTGCGGAAAACGGTGTCGTGCCCGACTCCGCAATTCGAGTTGTTCAAGCACCAAATGGCACTGCAAGGCGGTCAGTTGCTGTCGCAAGCGGCCCGCCAATGCGTGCAAGGGCAGCGACCATTGCGCGGCCTGCCGCAGCCAGTCCTGTCCTGGGCCTTCGACCAACCATCGGTAGTCGTTCAGTGTTGCCGTGCGATTCACCCGTTCGCGTCAACCCTTGGGGGGCCCTTGCACTTCTGGGCCAGAAGGCGAAGATGGGGACTGGGGCAGAGACGTTATCTTTACTGACATGCAGGCAAGATGCCAAGAGTTCATTCCCGACAGCTCGGAATCTTTCTTCACTTGGCCCAGGCCTGCCGACGGCGTCAACGGCCGCTCATGCGAGACCGGATGTTGGTCCTCGCCGGAGTGCTGGCCGCCGAAATTGGGTTGCCCTCGGTTGCCAACTACTGCCGAGACCACATTCTGCAGCACAATCCGCGCCATCTGGTCCGTCGCTGGCCCAACCTGGCGGAGGCTTTGGAGGATGAGGACTTTCGCTTCTTCTTGAAGCAGGTTCGGCGGCGATACCCGACCGAAAAAGCCGAACGGATGCTGGATTCGCTGGGACTGGTCATGGCCCGCGAGCGGGATGTGTATTACTCCGATGTCGAGTATGCCGCCGCCATTCTGGGGATGACTCCGGTCGAACTCGATCGATTGTACGGTCACGCGAATCCGGACCAGATCTGAGGATCTCTCGGGCAAGGTACTCGCCTCTCATTGCGACGACTGCAGGGTCCGGCCTGTGAGAAATGGACTGGCGAGCGTTCCGCGGTCGATGTTCGATCAGGCAGCGTCTTCCACCAGTTGCGCGGAAGAAAATTCGCTCCGGTGCCACGGCAAGGCCCGCTCGTAGCTTCGCGGTGCGTTGCTGATGGACGCTTTCCTCTGCTAGGTATCCAGGAGGGAAACTTCGAATGACCGGGAAAACCTACCTGCTGGTGGCCGCACTGGGCGCTGCGGGGACCGGTCCGTACGTGGCGTCGCGTGCTTGGGATCCTTCGGCAGCCGAATCGGAGATCGTTGCACAGCCGGTGGCCGTCGTGAGCAGTCCGACCGGCACCCCGCCGGCCATCGAGTCCGAGCCGGGCTTGCTTCCGCCGACGGGAATCTTGCCTCCCGGTGTTCCCGCGGGCATGGGCGCCACTGCGCCGATGACCTTGCCGGATCTTCCGGGAAGGACGGTCAGTCAGCCGCCAATCAGCGGGCCGCCGGGGATTTCGCTCGCCGATCTGCTGCGGTTCGACATCACGCCTCGCTGGTTGGCCCAGAACTGGGCGCGAATGACAACCTGCTTGACCGAGCCGCAATGGCAGGGCTTTCGAGTCCCCGTCGTCACGGGTTCCCAGTTTGACGATCTGGCGGGCACGGCGAGCTACTCGTTCAACATGCAGCAACAGCTCGAACGGATCCACCTGTACGGCGTTACTTCCGACTGCGAGCCGCTGACCGCCTTCGCCGAACAACGCCTGGGGATGCGACAGTACCCTTCGCCAGTGGGTGTGCTCTTCATGGGATTCTACGGTGAGGAACCGCTCAGTATGCTGCGAATTCGCAATATGCCGTTGCAGGAGGCCCAGCAGACCGGCACGCGGTATGAAGTGGATTGGGAGATGAACCTGCCTCGGCCAGGAGCGAAATTGAGCGAGGATCGACTACAACGCTGGCGCACTCTGCTGGAGTTCCAAAAACAGCAGTCGACACCGGCCAAGCTTCCGCCAGCTCCGGATCGGCCCCCGACCCTATAGAAGTCGCGGGGATCGATTGCCGATTTCCGAGACGTGGTGGAAACCGGGGCGAGTGCCCAGCGGCAGAAGCAACGATTATCCTATGGCAAAGGGAATCTGTGCGCCAGCGCTTGCGGTTGCTGAATCAGTATCCGCCGTGCGCCGCCCGCATGCGAGAGCGGAACGGCCTTCCTGGGGCAAGGCCGGAGGCTGCGAAGTTGCACGAGCACGGTTTGGTGGTCATCGAAACAGTACCCGCTGCGGCGCGATCGGTCGCGTTGCAGTTTCTGCTCGGTGATGCGCACTCAAGTGAAACGCTCCGCGAATGTCGCGACCTGACGACGCTCGAGCAGCCGGTGGTCGGGGAGCGATTGTACTGGGCCCACACAAATCGTGAGATTCTGACGGTGGCATGGGTCAGGCCGGGCTCGCGTCGTGACGTGCTGCAGGTGACGCTGCCCCACATGCGGGGCAATCCGTACCGAGATCTTTCGGCGCGGATCGGCGAAATGATGAGAGAACACTTGCGGAACATTCCCGGCGTGCGAATGGCGCAGACCATGCTTGATCCCACCGACGAAGACGTGCTCGCCATCGCCCGGGATTTGGAGTTTCAATGGGCTGCCGATCTTGCCTGGGTTGCCTGCATGCCGCGGCCTGCCGATCCGCCGTCGACACCGCTCGAACTAATACCTTATCAGTCGACCGAACGGCTGCAACTCTTGTCCGTACTGGAGCGAACCTATTGGGACTCGTTGGACTGTGCTGCGTTATCGGAATGGTTGGAGCCGGCGGATTTCTTAGCGGCGCACGAATCACGGTGTCGTCCGGCCGAGCGCGACTGGTATTTCGTGAGCGTTGCGGGCGAAATCATCGGCTGTCTGCTCATGTGCTGGTGCGAGCAAGACGCGTTGAGCGAGTTGTTGTACTGGGGATTGATTCCCGTGGCGCGGGGGCGGCGCGTCGGTCTCGATCTCTTGAATGTGGCTTTGCAGCGGGCAACCGGTCTACGCAGACTACTGGTTGCGTGTGTTGACCAGGCGAATCAGCCTGCGTTGAAGAGCTTTCAGCGCGCCGGGTTCGTCGAGGTTGCTCGGCGACAGCTGCACATTCGACGGTTTTCTTAAGGGATCGTGAGAAATCGTTTGCGAATACACGACACACAGCAACCCGCGTCGTCGGGCTGGGGAAACGTCTGCGGCAACGCCGAAAACGTTTGCTTTCCCGCTGTTTCGTGAGAATTGACGAGCGGGTGGTAGGAGGTGCGACCGATGCTCAGCGAACAGTTTTCCACCTCGGTGGTCCACGGTTCTTCACAGATTTGGTTTGGCTATTGTCACCGATTCTGCGGAGAAAAACGCGACTCTCCGGGCTGATCTTCAAAAACCTACCACGGTAGTTGGTCACCGGTTTGACAGCATGGTCCGCGCAAGTACAATCGACGACTCGGACGTTAATCAAACCTTCAACTGACGCCCAGGTGCGGGCCTTGCGGGTGTCAGTTTTTCCGGAGCTCCCGGTCGCATTCGGATATGGGAGCGGAATCTTTTCTGTATTTCTCCGCGCTCAACGTGTGCGCGAATGCGGATAAGGAATAGCAGGAAGTGATTGATCGCGATACGGAGATCGTGTCCAGCATTCGTGCTGCACTCAAGACACGCCTCGGCGTCGATCGTTACGAACTTTGGCTCGGCGCGGCGACGCGGATTTCCGTGCAGCCAAGTTGCGTTTGCATTGCAGCGAGCAATGGCTTCCGCCTCGACCGAGTGCGCAAGGGCTTGTTGGCGGAAATTCAAGCCGTCGCGCGGGAGTTGATCGGTCCGGAGGCGACCGTCGAATTCGATGTGGATGCGACGTTGGCGGTGTCCGCCGCGGAGCAACCGGCGACCGGACCGTGTCGGATGCAGAAACCACGAGGGGACGGCGGAGCATGCCGCGACGATGACGCTGTCGATGACCAATCCCACCACCTCTCAATTGCGATCGAAACGTCGCGGTCGCCGCTTCGCCAAGCTTGATGGGTTGGTGCAAGGTGCCTGCAATCACCTGGCGTATCACTCGGCCAGAATGATTGTGGAGCAACCCGGGGAAGTCACGCCCTTCTTCGTCCATGGTCCGACCGGCGTCGGCAAGACGCATCTCCTGGAGGGGATCTGGTCGGAGATGCGGCGCCGCGGTGGTCGACGAGTCATCTACCTGGCGGCGGAGCAGTTTACGACCTATTTCCTGCAGGCTCTTCGTGGCAGTGGTTTGCCCAGTTTTCGTCAGAAATACCGCGAAGTCGACCTGTTGATCATCGATGACGTGCAGTTCTTTGCGGGCAAACAGGCGACGATTATCGAACTGTTGCACACGATCGATGCCCTCTTGCGTGAGTCGCGGCAACTGGTGCTCGCCGCGGATCGACCGCTGCAGGAGTTACGGGGGCTGGGCAACGAATTCGCAGCGCGAACCGCCGGCGGATTGGCGTGTGGAATGCAGCCGCTGGACTTCGAAACGCGACGTGAGGTGCTGCGGCAGTCTCGCTGCGCAGCGAGAATTCTCGGTCGATCGCAGCCGTACTGGACTGCCTCGCCCGACATGCACCCGGCGATGGTCGGCAACTGGCCGGCGCCCTCAACCGTCTGTGGGCTTCCTGTATGTCACGGGGCGAAACTCCCTCGGTCCGCATGGCGGAGTCGACCGTCGAGGAGTTGTTTCCGCAGTCGTGTGCCGTGGTTCGACTGGATGATATTCAACGCGTTGTTTGTCATGAATTTGGCATCGAGCCCGAGACGCTGCGTTCGGATCGTCGAGTTCGTCAGGTCAGCCATCCGCGGATGTTGGCGATGTGGTTGGCGCGAAAACATACTCGCGCGGCGCTGACGGAGATCAGCGAGTTCTTCGGACGTCGCAGTCATAGCACGGTGGTCTCAGCACAAAGCAAAGTCGAGAGTTGGGTGCATGATGGACGACAACTCGAGTGTTCTCATCGAGAATGCGACGTGCGCGATGTCGTGAAACGGTTGGAACGCGGTCTGCGCGCGTAAGGGCGTTGGTGGGCTTGCGCTTCGCTAAGCCCACCCTACGGGAATGCCGGACTGCATGCACCACGCTGCGGGAATGCTGCGGCACTCTTTGGGCGCTGCGCGGATGGAATCGCTTGCGTTTGGCCGCGTGCCTGTATCAGGTCATGCGCGTCTTGCCGGGGATCGCGACGGCGGGGACTTCAACGTCACCGAATTCATATTTCTCCGGTCCCAAATCCTCGGTCGACTGGAGCGCCTTTTCCGACTCGATTAGTTCCCCCGTATAGCAGGCCATGCGGCCCATGATGGCCATCATGGTGCTATGGGCCATGTAGACGCCGTTGTTGATGATGTTGCCAGACCGGATTCCCGCGAACAGCTCTTGATGTTCCACGTCGTACATGCTGGGTTTTGGCCCTTCGTACTTCCACTGGTCTTTGCCTTGAATGCGGTTTTGCAGTAGCACGCCCGAGCCTTGCGTGCCGTACACAAAATCGTCGACCTCGTTCTTGCATCCTCCCATCTGCCGAGTGTAGGCAAAGACCTTCAGGCCGGAGGGATACTCATAGCAGACGGCAAAGTGGTCGAAGATATTGCCCCATTTCTCTTCCGTGCGAACCTGTCGGCCACCCAGGCCGAAGCAACGGGCGGGTAGTTCGTCATTCATCAGCCAGACGGCTTTATCCAGACTGTGGATATGCTGTTCCACGATATGGTCGCCGGAAAGCCAGGTGAAGTAGAGCCAGTTGCGCAATTGATACTCCATCTCGGTCCAATCCGGTTCCCGGCCGCGGTGCCAGAGCGTGCCGGTCAAGTAGTTCGTATGAATCGCAACCAGATCCCCGATTGCTCCATCCTGGATCCGACGGACGGTTTCGCGCACTCCCAGGTCGTAGCGCCAGCAGAGTCCCGACACGATGCTGAGATTCTTCTCTTTGGCCTTGCGCACGGTCTCCAGCACCCGCCGAACGCCGGGGGCATCGACCGCGACCGGTTTCTCGCAGAACACGTGTTTTCCGGCGTCAATCGCCGCGGCCAGATGCATCGATCGGAAGTGCGGGGGGGCGGCGAGCAGAATGACGTCCACGTCGGATTGGATGACCTTCTGGTAGGCGTCGAATCCAAAGAAGGAATGGTCGTCATCGACGGCGAACTTCTCCGCCATTTCGTTCGCTTCTGCCGATTGCTGAACGTTTCGTTTTCCGCGCAGCAGACTGTCTTCGAACAGATCCCCCATCGCGGTCAGTTTGACCTTCGGGATCGGCCTTCATCGCATTGATCGCGGCCCCGCTGCCGCGTCCTCCGCAACCGATCAATCCGATTCGCAGCGTATCGTCACTCGCCGCGTGCACCATGCGGGTGGATCCGAGCGAACTGGCGACCGCGCCGCCAACAAGTCCGGCGGCCCCGCGCTGCATGAATTCACGTCGCGAACCAAGAGAATGATCGGCGGTTGTCTTGGGCGGTTGGGACATGAGAGCTCCTCTTGCTGGAAATAGGTGGGAATCGGAAGCAACCCGACCGAGGTTCGATGGTGGGTTCCTGCCGATCAATTTCGGATCATCGTACCAAAGGGCTGCACGGCAAGGGCCGAGGGGATCGCACCCTGGGGGCCTGTGCAGGAGACGTCGCGCCGGTCGGCGAAATGACCGCGCGACGTTTCGCGTCCGCCTTTCGGTGGCGAGCCTTATGATACCGGCCGTGAATTCGAAACGCCAGCTTTTCTGGGATGGGGGCGTCCGGATGACCGGTCCTCGGTGGTCAGCGCCACTGGGTAACGGCTCGCAGAAATTCGGCATCCAAAGTCGGCAGATCGATCTGAAAGGCCTGCTGGAACTGCTCGATCCGTTGCTGCGGTTCGTCTTCGCCCAAAGGGGGTTTCTGACCAATCTGTGTCAAGTAGTCAGCGAACGCCTCGGGCCGACTGCGGATCAGAAAGTAGCACAGCGCCCAAGCTTCGGCGTATGCGTCGTCGGCCTGCTGCGGATCTCGAAATCGATCGTCTGTGGAAAGCAGCGACATCAGCGAGTCGGCCGGGCGGCGCGGCAAGTATCGCTGCAAATGGCGTAGTCGGACATGATTCAAGGCGCCAATCTTCCGCCACCCGCGCTGGCTGCCCAAATCGGGAGATTCGAAGTACAGGGCCACTCCTTCGCTCAGCCACAGGGGATTGTCGGCAAACCGGTTTTGAAGTCCGCTGTTGAAAGCCAATTGGTGCGTGGCTTCGTGAATCACCGTTGCCACCGTGCGTTCCGCCGCGGGCTGAGACAGGATCCGTTGGATGTGTTTCAGCGAATTGCCCCGCCTGCCGGTCGTGGGAAGCCCCTCCGTTCCCGTCAAATCGTAGGTGCTGATGCGATTCGTTTTGAGACTGTAGTATCCGATGATGGCGGGAGCAGCATCCCCGAGCTCCTGGCGACTGTATTGCGCATACGATGCCTCATCGCGCAACACGACGGCAACCAACGGCGGTGCTGGTTGCAGCGGAATCCGGAGACCTTCCCAAAAATTGTAGAATGCCCGATGTAGTCGCTCGTACAGAGCACCCGACCACTGGGCATAGGCACGCGACGTGTTATAGACAATCAGATAATGTGCCGTGTGGTGAACGCGAAAGCCTGCCGGCATTTCGGCCAGCAGCAACTGGGAGAGCTGCTTTCGCTCCAGGGACTTGAAGCCAACTGCATCGGATCGCCGCTTGCGGATTTCATCGGGTTGAATCACCCAGATGACATGGTCTTGTCCCTCCAACAGCAGCCCTCCATCTTGGGCCTCCACCAGGATCCGCCCGGCAACGTGATGTTGGACTCCCTTCTGCTCAAAATGCAAATGATCCAGCGCCGAAAGCAGCTTGGGCGGCAGGAGCAGAATGACCGCGAGGGCCAGCCATCCGCGGCAAGACCAGCGGAATCGCGTAGCAAACAATGTCATGAACCTCTCCTGAGCGGGACGGACTGCTGCTCCATTATACGATGGGCTCACGTGACCGCTGAGACAGACGGACCAATTGGAGCGTGATCGCGGTTAATCCTACAAAGAGCACCGTGGTCCACAGGCAGAGCCCGGCCAGCTGGTCTTCCACGCCATAGTGCATCAGATTGAAGACGCGAATTGCGATCGTCGTGACACCCGGCGGAACGGCGAGGATACTTGCGGAAAGGTCTCCCAGCGCGAGTGCGAGCGTAATCATCCAGACCAGGGCCAGCGCGGGAGTCAGCAGAGGAACCAGCCAGCGAAGTAGCGGCCAGCCGGTCGCCGCGCCGTCGACACGCGCCAAGGACAGCAACGACGGATCGATCTGCCGCACCGTGATTGTGGCCAGAATGAACGCGCAGGGGAAGCTCCGCAACAACAGCACCAACCAAGGGAGAAAGAGCGTGCGGTCGTACAGATAGAACAGCCAATCTGCCTGGATTTCATGGATGATGCGGCCCAGTGCCAAGGCAAGCAGGGGCGCCGGAATCGCCAGGATGAGCGCCGTGAGACTCCATCCGGCAACCGCGGCGAACCGGGACCCGCGTGCCTTCCAAGCCCACGGAAATGCGCACATCAAGGCTCCCAATGCCGCGCCTTGTGCCAGCATCGTCGACCAGAAAAACTCCTCGCGAAACCGCGATGGGCTTTCCAGTACCGTTGCGAGAAACTTCTGTGGCGACCAGGAGCGGACCCGAGTTGCGCCCCATTGTTGTACCTCCAACCCCGCTTTGAATACGAGATTGGCCAACGGCACGGCCAGCAGCAAGAGCACCGCCAGCAGCAGGATGCCGCTCGCCACCCAACGGGCTCCGCCCAAGTCAAACTGCAACGGGCGCTGGTAACCGACCAGAAGGAAGCGGTCGGTGAAGACATGCGCGATCCATAGTACGCCGATCGACAGACTCGCGATCAATAATCCGCCGGGTAATGCGCGGCGGTGGGCCGCTGCCAGACTATCTCCCAAGGCGAAGCCGGTGTAGATCTCCTCCGCAAAAGTCCGAATCTGGTACAGGTCGGTGATCGTGATTTCGCCGGCGGTCAGGACCAACGTCCACACGGCGGCCGCTACGATCAGGGGGGCAGACCAGCGCAGGCTGATGTGCCACAGTACTTGGGCGGTGCGCCCCTCCAAGAGCGCAAGTTCTTCCAACTCGCGCGGAATGCGTCGTAATCCCAACCCGACGAGCAGCGTCACCCAGGGAATCGCAATCACCCCATGCAGCAGGATTGCGGCGCGCCAACCGGTCAGTGGGGCCGTGACTTGTCCGGGAGACCACCATCGAGGAAACCATCCCTGCAATCCAAAACCGGCGTCCCAGCCGGCGACCTGCAGATAGGGAGGCAGAAAGAGAAGGGCTGTCAGCAGCCATCGAAAGCCGGCGGCTCCCGGAGCGTTCGTGCGGTAGGCCAGCCAGGCCAGGGCGGTGCCCACGGGCAGACTGATGGCGATGGCACCCAACGCCAACCACAGCGTGTTTTGCAGCAAGGGCCGCGTTCGCGGCGAGGCCGTCACAAAGGCGGCAGCCAGACCTAGCGCTATCGCCAGCACAATCGGTTTCCAACGCGCACGCCCGGTCAAGGAATTGTCCTGCAATTTACACTTTCAACACAGTTTCGCAGTGCTCCTACCGCAGAAGCTACGTTTGCACGTTGTTGATTCTATGGGAAGGGCCCCCAGGCCGCTCGATTCCATTCCCCCCAGTGGGCCATCGCCGTCGATTCCGACCCTACCGCTCGGCGATGTCGTGGAGCCGCGACCCGCCTGGCAGTGTGTCCTGCGTCGCAATCCGGATCGTCCCTTTCGGTGTGGTTGGTTACGAAAGTAAAGGGAATGGCCGACAGGCTTGATCGAACCCTGAAGATTGAACGTCTGCGAACGATCGGTGAACTGGAATCGATCCGACCGGCGTGGAATGCCTTGGCTGCGGACTGCCCGTTTCGACAATGGGAGTGGCTTTACAGTTGGTGGGAGGCGTTTTCCGGTTGTGGCGAACTGTACGTCTTGCGGGCGACCGACCATGCTGGCAACGTGGCGGGGATCGCGCCGTGGTTTCTCGAACGGTCGCTCGCCCGCGGATGTCGAGTGCGACAAATTGGATCGGGCAAGGCCTGCAGCGACTACCAGTCCCTCATGACGACGCCGATCCATCAGCGTGCCGTCGCCGAGGCAATGGCCGATTGGCTGATCCAAGCTGCTCAGAACCGGACAGATCGCTGGGATGAATTGGATCTGGAGGCGATCTGCCAGGAGGACCCCGTGACGGACCGGATGGTCGATCGGCTGCAACAGCAGGGACTGGCCGTGGAGTGGCGTCCGCAACTCAGCCTGCTGGCAAGTTCCCCTGGAGAGCGACTGGGAAGCGTTCGTGCAGGCGCGCCGTTCGTCAGCCAAACGAAGGAGATTGAAGCGGCTGCAACGGCGATACGTGGAGTCGGGGCGAGCAAAACTACGGCGTGCCGAAACCGCCGCCGAAGTGAATCATTACTACGCCAGTCTGGTCGACTTCCATCAACGGCGCCGGGCGGGGAAACGGCAGGCGGGATGCTTCGTCGAACCGCGATTTACTCAGTTCTTGCATGCGGCGGCAAGCGTTTTCATTCGGCCGGCCAGCTGCTTCTGACACGCTTGGAGATTGACGGGCAACCGGCAGCCGCCAACTTCTGCCTGGTGCGAGATCGCCAGTGCAGCGTCTACCAATGTGGGATGGATCCGGAACAAGCAACGCATCAGCCCGGATGGTTGCTGAATGTATTGCTGCTCCGTGAACTGATCGAGCAGGGATTCGACTGCTGCGACTACTTGCGCGGCGATGAGCGTTACAAGCTGGACTTGGGGGCGCGGCCGGTCGGCCAGCGTCATCTCCGCGTGGCTGCGCCACACTCGATCGCCCGGCTGCGACACCGGGCATGGGTGACGCAGGATCGGTTACGAAATTGGGCCGATCCTTGGGTGGATGCCGTCCGCGGCAACTTTGTGACGTAACAACGCGGTCTACCGGGCATCGGAGTCCGTCGCGGCATCACTTTGCGCGGTCCGCGCCGCATCGAGCATCTGTTCCGAGAATCGCGCGAGATACTTCATGTTGCTTTCGGCACCGTTGAATCCCAGGACCGCTTCGTCCCAGTCCAGCTGTTTGGACAACAGTCGACCGGCATCGACATCGAAACGGATCTCCCCTTCGGAGATCCGCTGGACCAACTGGCACTGCAGGCGAGGATCTTCCACCGGTGTGAGAACTTGCGTCCTGACCGAAATCGTGGCGACGCCGGTTTCGACCTTTTCCAGCCGGTAGAGTTGGCGGGTCTTCACCGTCTTGATCCGATTGTCTTCCTGTCGGATCTGCAGTTCTTGCGGTTCTGACCATTCATGGCCGATGGGAACGGCGTTCGGCGGCAGCGGAATCGAGATTCCTCCCAGCCCAAAGTTGGGGTGCACCACATGGTCCTTCCGGTCCAGGATCTCGCCGCTGGGCGACATCGTGATCTCGCTGATCGGTACGCCGATCGATTCGGCCACGTGTTTGTATTCTGCGGGCGGTTCACGGTCCTCGCGGCTGTTGTATCGAATCGCCGCACGGCCATCGACGGCGGACCACATGTCGACCTCTTCGATGGTGTGCACGAAGCGAGTCGTGCCGTCGGCCTGCACATCTTGCACGCGCAGCGTGCGTGTCGACTTGGACCGCATCTGTGTCTTCTGGGTGTTGCCGGCGATCGTCGTATCGACCGTTGCCAAGTGCTCAATCGCGTACGAGATGATTTCACCCACGCGATACTTGTACAGCAGCAGATGGGTCGAGTCCGATGTTTGCGTGCTCGACGGAGTCGCCTCCGCGGCGCGGTTGGACGAGCGATGCAGCCACCGTGATGGCGACGAATCAGCCCGAATCGACAGGCAACTTGCGGAATCAGATGACGACCGGCGTTCATGTTCTGGCCTCCCTGCGTGCCCGTTTCGAAGCGGGCGGTCATTGGTCAGACAGCTGGCGGATCCGTCCTCCCCAGCCGAGTTTTTCGCGAAGCGTGCGGTAGTAGCCGTGTCCTGCGACTTCGACGAGCTGAAACACGGACTGTGCCTGGCTGACCATCACGCGATCCGATGGCGCCAAGACGTGCGTCAAGTCGCCGTCGACCACGACCGACGTCGCGTCGCGCGGTTCACGGACGACCATCGCATACGTGCGCTCCGCACTGTCCACCACCGGTCGCATCGTCAAGGTGTGAGGGCTGATCGGCGAGATCACGACGGCCTGCAATGTCTTTTGCAGGATCGGTCCTCCGGCGGACAGGTTGTGTGCGGTGGAACCTACGGGCGTACTGATGATCAGTCCGTCGCAACTATAGGTAGTCGCCAATTCTGAGTCAACGTAAAGATCGATCTCCAGGATCGAGAAGGGGGGGCCCCCGAGAATCGCGACTTCGTTCAAGCTCAACCGCTGCCCGAATCCGCTGGCCATCTCGCACGATTTCACAGGAGAGCATCAGATGATCGACGATCCGGTACTCTCCCGCACATAGATCTTCAAAGACATGCAGCAGTTCCTCGACCGAAAGGTCCGCGAGGAAACCCAGCTTCCCTAGGTTGACGCCCAGGACGGGCCGCTGGTGTGTCTCCCATCTGACGAGCCGAACGGAGGATCGAGCCGTCGCCGCCGAGCACCAGGACGAGATCTGCCTCGACATCGTTCAGGTTTTGGCGAGAACGTGAAGTCCTCCAAGACGATTTCGGCCTGCGCCGAGATGATGGGGCGGAGCGTGTCGACAACCTGTTGGACTCGAGCATCCGCGGAACCCAGGAGAATCACGCGGGGGCGACATCCATGGAGCGGATTGGTCGAGTGGTCCATGACGCTCAGCTTTCCGCCGCTCCCGCGGCCTGCGAATTGGCTTCGGTGGGAAACTGTTGGGCCAGTTGCCGGCAAGTGCGAACAATTCCGTCCTGATCCAGGTTCAGATCGGCCAGCAGTTCTGCCCGCTCGCCATGTTCGACAAACTGATCGGGAATTCCCAGACGCTTCAGATGGTGGGCACCGACTCCCGCATCCGTGGCCGCTTCCAGGACGGCGCTGCCGAACCCGCCCGCGAGCGTTCCTTCTTCGATCGTGACCACGAAGGGGCATTCGCGAAGTGCCCGCAGGATGACCGCGCGATCGAGCGGTTTGATGAACCGCATATTCACGACGCCGACATCGATCCCGTCGCGAGCGAGTTTCTCGCGAGCCTGCAGGCAACTGGTCACGGCGGTTCCGCAGCACAACAGGATGCCGTCCTGGCCCCAGTGGAGCACTTCCGCTCGCCCCAATTCGACGGGAGCGCGCTCGCCGCCGAGGGTCTCGGCGGAGGCCTTGGGATAGCGAATGCAGCAGGGTCGCGTCGTGTCTGCAAGGCGAAGTCCAGCATCTGCGACAGGTCCGTGCTATCGCCCGGTGCCATCACGACCAGGTTGGGAAAGACTCGCAGGTATCCGATGTCGAAGCTGCCGTGATGCGTGGGGCCGTCCGGTCCGCACAGTCCGGCGCGGTCCAGCATGAAGGTGACCGGCAGATTCTGCAGCGCCACCTCCTGGAAAATCTGATCGTAGCTGCGTTGCAGAAACGTGCTGTAGATGTCGACGATCGGGCGAAGTCCGGCCTTCGCCTGTCCGGCCGCGAACGCCACGGCGTGCGATTCGCAGATTCCCACGTCGAAAAACCGATCCGGAATCTGATCGCGCACCGGTTCCAGTTTGTTTCCCTGGCACATGGCCGCGGTGATCACCGTGACGCGTTCGTTCTGCTGCATTTGGGCGAGAATCGCGTCGCGAGCGACCTGCGTGTAGGCCGGTAGGCTCGGATCGCGTCTTCGCGACCGTCTGGTCGTCCAGCTGTCGCAATGCGGGAGGCGTGTGGTAGAAAACCGGGTCTTCTTCGGCCGGTCGGAAAGCCGTGTCCTTTTTCTGTGACGACGTGCAGCAATACCGGATCTGGCATCTCCCGCACCATCGTCAGGTATTTTCGCAGCAGGGCAATGTTGTGGCCGTCGATCGGTCCGATGTAACGGAAGCCGAGATCTTCGAAGAGCATTCCGCCGTGGAGCCCCGCCTTGACCGCTTCCTTTGACCTGCGCCAGAAATCGTTCGGCGGGGTCACCCAGCACGGGCACTCGGTTCAGAATCCGGACGACTTCCGACTTCAAGCCGGTGTAGAACGGGTTGGTCCGCAGCCGGTCCAGATATTCCGCCACGCCACCGACGCGAGGGCAGATCGACATTTTGTTGTCGTTCAAGACGACAAGCAGCTTCCGTCCGTACGGCTTCGCGTTGTTCATCGCCTCGTAGACGATTCCCGACGGGAAGGCACCGTCGCCAATCACCGCGACCGCGTGCCGGTCTTCCTGGCCGAGCAGTTGGTCGCCGCTGCGCAATCCAAGCACCGTCGAAATGCTGCAACCGGCATGGCCCGTCATGAACAGGTCATACGCGCTCTCTTGCGGATTGGGATAACCCATCAGTCCGCCCTTCGTGCGGATCGAGCTGAATTCCGCGTAGCGACCGGTGACGAGCTTGTGCGGGTACACCTGGTGCCCGGTGTCCCAGATCAGCCGATCCGATTGGAAGTCGTAAACGGAATGAAGCGCGAGACAGAGTTCCACCACGCCTAAGTTGGAGGCGAAGTGGGCGGTGCGGGTCGCGACGAGATGGCAGAGCACTTCCCGGATTTCGTCGGCCAATTGATTCAACTCGGGCACGGACATGCCGTGCAAGTCGGCTGCGGACGTGACGCTTTTCAGGAGCTTCGCCATCGTTTCAGTGGTTCCTCTCGACAACATAGTGGGCGAGGGATTCAGGACCGCAGCGTTTGCGCCCAGCGACGCGAGGTCCTGCATGGCCTCTTCGACTAAAGTCTCCGCTCGCCGGCGACTGGCTTCTCGCCCCAGCAACGCGGGGAAGGTCAGTTTCTGACGGTGGGCGTCCTGTCCGGTCCGCTTGCCGATCTGGGCCGGATCGCCATCGAGGTCCAGCAGGTCGTCCACGATCTGAAAAGCAAGGCCCAAACGAGTTCCGTACGCAGTCAGGTGCGATAACGGTTCATCCGGGGCCTCCGCCACCAGGGCTCCCATTCGAAGGGAGCCACCAGCAACGCTCCCGTTTTTCGCTGATGGATCTGCTCCAAAACCTCCAGGCTTCCCCCGGTTTGCTCGGCCATCAGGTCGTCCGCCTGACCGCCGACCAGTCGGGTGGCACCCGCGGCCTGAGACAATTCCCAGGCAGCAGCGGCAGGCGACCCGGGCGGGCAGATCTTCGCCCGCGATCAGTTCGAAGGCCCGGGCCAGCAAAGCATCTCCCGCCAGGATCGCCGTGGCTTCGTCGAACGCGGCATGGCAGGTCGGCTGGCCTCGCCGCAGATCGTCATCATCCATGGCCGGCAAATCATCGTGAATCAACGAATAGGCATGGACCATTTCCACGGCACACGCGGCCGGCAGTGCCTTTCCAGGGGGGCAACCGCAGATCTCGGCCGCAGACAACACCAGAAGCGGCCGAAGCCGCTTGCCTGGGGCGAGCAAACCATGTCGGATGGCTGCCTGCAGTCGGTCCGGGCAGCCCGGGCCAAACCGGCTGTACTGATCGAGCCGCTGCTCGATCTCCGGACGCATTCGCGCGGCAAACTGCTGAAATGGGTCGCTGTTGGATGCTGTCATGAAGCTGGTTGCACTCCGTCCCGCTGCCTGGACGGACTATTCTACGTCAATTGGTCCGTTCTCGGAAAAGCGGAATTTCCACGATCGCCGCCCGTGCCGGGGAGAAAACGAGATATCGTACGCCGACTCCGGCCTGGCTGACAACCGCCGAGTGACCGGCCGATCGGATCCGGGCACCGGAGGGAAGAACAAATCGGGGAGCGAAAGAGGGCCGGAGTGAGAAGTGCGAAGACACCGTCGGGCCGTGCCGGCTTGGAATCCTGCCCGAACATCGTCCTGCCTCGCGGCACGACAGCGCGGAGCAATCCCCTGTAGCGTCTCGTCGCCCTTTGGGCTTGGAAGAAACATCGCCACGAACGCTGCATGTTTGTGCGACAAACACTAGAAGAGTGACAGGCCGGCGTCATCGTCGTTCTGCCGATCAGGTTCGCGTGTTTTCTTCTTGGCCCGCTTGACCGGGCGACTGCGTCGTCGGCCGCGCGCATCGGCCTTTTCTTCCAGTGTCATGGAATGCTCTTCCAATGGCTCGGTGACCGCGTTGCCTTCCGCATCCATGCCGGTCAGGATTTCGATCCGTTGCTCGGCCGATTCCAATTGCTGGTGGCAGAATTTCAGACAGCGGACCCCTTCTTCGTACTTTTGTAGTGATTCGGTCAGGCTCAACTCGCCCTGCTCCAGGTCCTGCACGATCTGCTGGAGCGTTTCGAGCGACTCCTCGAAGGAAGGCGTCTTGTCCGTGGGCTTGTCTCATGGCGTGTTATCACTCTGGGGGTCGTGGAGGACGTTCTGATTCCGCGTTGCCAGAACGCGGCTGATGACCTGGCCTTCCGCCAGCCGCGTTCGAATTTCATCGCCAACGCGAAGTTCTCGATAACTGCGGACCACCGTCTGCTGCGGCTCCCGCTGTGTCAGGCTGTAGCCACGCTGAAGCACGGCCAGCGGGTTCAGTGATTCCAAGCGGCCTGTCCACTGGCTCACTTCCTGCCGCCAGTGGCGATGTCGCAGATCGACTCCGCGCGTCAGGCGGTCGTTCAGTTCATCCAGCCGGTGCATCTCGTCGCGAATCCATTCGTGCGGTCGGGCGAGAACGCGGCGTTGTGCGAGTGCCTCGACACGGGTTCGGGCGGTCTGGCAACGTCGCTGGAGGCTGGAAAGCATCACCCGTCGGAGGCCCTGTAGTAGCTCGCGCATCTCGATCTGCGAGGGTACCACATGCTCCCCGGCTTCGGTCGGTGTCAAAGCGCGCCGATCGGCGACAAGGTCCGCCAACGTGACGTCGATCTCGTGCCCCACGGCGGACACGATGGGGATCTGGGCCGCGTGAATAGCGCGCACCAACCGCTCTTCGTTGAAGCACCACAGGTCTTCCAGGCTGCCGCCGCCGCGCGTCAACACGATGATGTCTGGGGGTGGTCGCAGTTGGTGGGCTGTCCGCAACGCCTGGATCATCTCGTCCGTCGCCTCCGCGCCCTGCACTCGCGTGGGAATCACCAGTACTTGGCAGGCGTTCCATCGTCGCCGGACCACTTCGAGAAAATCACGAATTGCCGCCCCGGTGGGGCTGGTAATCACCGCAATCCGGCGGGGAAAACGCGGTAGCGGCTGCTTGTGTTCCGGGCGAAACAGACCCTCCTCCGTCAGCCGTTCCCGCAGTTGTAGCAACGCCAGTTGCAGCGCGCCCAAGCCCTGTGGTTCCACTTGGTGGATGATCAACTGGTACGTGCCTCGCGGTGGGTAGACATCCACCATGCCTTCGCAGATGACCTGCATCCCGTCCTGCAGATCAAATCGCAAACGTTGCGCGGTACTGCGCCAGATCACGCCGCGGATCTGCCCCTGCTCGTCCTTCAGGCTCAAGTAGACATGGCCCGACTGTGGTTGCGAAAGATCGCCGATCTCGCCACGAACCCAGACGCGCGGAAAGGCCGTTTGCAGCGTATCGCGAATCATCGCGTTCAACTGAGAAACGTTCAGCAGCGGCCGCTGGGGATCGTCGGCGAATGGTGAAGAGGGGCTCGGACTCATGGTGTAATGGTCACGCGGCCGACCGCATCCGCGCGGGGTGGGCCGCGGAGGGCGGTGCGTGCCGTGGGCAGCTGCGGTGTGGTGGTTGGCGGTGCGTCGGGATCTGTTGCAGCTTGCGCGAGCCTGCGGTCGCCCACGCCTCCGCCTCCCACGTCAGACGCATTAAGACAGCTTCGACGCGTTGACGATAATGCTCGATCCCATCGCGGGGGAGGTTGGCCGGGATGGGCATGCGGGGGCTTGCAATCACGCGACCGCGTCGGCCGGGGCGGGGCAGGGCGAAGCGGTCCCACGTGGGGGTCCGCCAGGGGCGATCATACCCGACCGCGAAGGCTACCAACGGCAATTGCAGCCGTGAGGAAAGGTAGATCGGTCCTGGTGCCAAACGTCGGCGAGGTCCACGCGGACCGTCGCAGGCGATTCCCGAGATTTCGCGTGCCGTGACTGCGCATCATTTCCAGCAGAGCCTGGCTGCCGCCGCGATTGGTGGAACCACGGACAATGCGGAAGCCAAGATGCCGCGAGGCTTCCGAAAGCCATTCGGCATCCCGATGCCGACTGGCAAGAATCGCCGTCTCCGGACCGCCACGCAGATACAAGGGAGTCAGCAGATACTCGTGCCAGAAAATGCAGATCAGCGGTCCCGCAAAGTCTTCTCGCGCGAAGTCAACCGTCGCGTCGTAAAAGACGGACTGGAAATCGATCGATCGCATCCAGGCGCGGACGGCTAGGGAGGCCGCGAGGCCTCCCAGTTTTGTTTTGAGTGAGCGTTGTGACGCCGACATGTTGACCTCCGTGTCGACACTTGCATTCTGGCGGAAGGCCCCATCAAGAGGTGGGCCACTCGCCGTGAAAGACCTCTTCGGCTGGTCCGGTCAGATATACGTGATTGTCTGCTTCCTTCCATTCCAATTCCAGGTCGCCGCCCAGCAGATGGACCGTCAGCTGGCGTTGCGTTCTTCCGGTCAGCACGCCGGCTACACACACGGCGCTCGCACCCGTGCCACAGGCGAGCGTTTCACCACTGCCACGCTCCCAAGTTCGCTGGCGCACGACGTTGGGTGTGATCACCTGCACGAATTCTACGTTCACACGCTGCGGGAAATGTGGATCGTTTTCCACCCGTGGCCCGAGCCCCAGCACCAGTTCGTCGTTTAACTGTTCCACGTATGTCACGCAATGCGGATTCCCCATCGAAACGCAAGTGACCGAAAGTGTTCGTTCGTCCACGCGCAGGGGAGCTTCCACCACCGGGTTCGCCGCGATTCGCGTGGGGATCTGGTCCGGCGTGAGAATCGGAGGTCCCATGTCCACCCGCACACGAGAAACCGCCCCCTCCTTCGTCTCAACGTCTACCTCCAGGATCCCGGCGCCGGTTTCGATCTGCATTCGTGGTTTGGTACAGAGCGAGTGGTCGTGCAGGTACTTGGCGAAGCAGCGGAGGCCATTCCCGCACATTTCAGCTTCCGAGCCGTCGGCGTTGAACATCCGCATCCGCGCATCCGCGCGGTCCGATGGCAGAATCAGAATCAGCCCGTCCGCACCCGACGCCGAAATGGCGATCCGACATTCTTCGGGCGAGCTCGGCAACGTTCTCGGGAAGAGACTGATGCTGTCGCCTCAACAAACAGGTAGTCGTTGCCGATACCGTGCATTTTTGTGAATTGCATCGCAGGTTCCCGCGGATCATACGGGGAGGAGTGCAAAGGAGTCTGCCGACGGCCGCGCGAGGAAGTGCCGCACCGCCGCGGGGCACGACGACCCGCATGATTCCCGATCCGGCCTCCCAGCCGGTGCTTCTCCCGCTCGGCCAGCCGAGCAACCGAGCCATAGTTTGCCATGGTTCGCGACGGCCGCCTAGGGCGTTTCCGGGCATTGTCGCGATCAGCGGGTCCAGTCCCACCACCGGCGCGCGGCCGCAGACGTGCTCGTCGGGGGCTTCGATTCGCGTCGCGCTGTGGGGGTCGCCAATTCGGGGAACAGTTGTTGCAGGGTTCCGTTGAGGCCCGGCAGGACCTCCTGCGTGGTCACCGGGTGTTCGAGCGTGCCGTCGACGTGGATCCGGAGAAACTGCCGACTGGCTTCTCCCAGAATCGGGCGCACGATCGGACTCCAAAGTTGTTCGCGTCCAACGATCGAATAGAAGTCCAGGTTCAGTCGGCGATCAAGACCCATCTCGCCGATTCCTTTCAAAGTGATCGCGTCGCCTCCCAGGTCGAAGCGGTCGAAATAGACATGTCCCCCTCGCACTTGGAAGGAGACGTCGCTGGAGGAAAAGGCGGCCGTATTGCGTTTGCCAGAGCTCAGCAGATTCAGCAACGCCAGGACGAGCGGGAGTTCGTAGAGATTGGCGTTACGCAAATGGGCGCTGCCGCGACCCTTCAGCGTGTGGCGGCCCCGCGCCGAACCACTGAGCAACAGCTCCAAATAGGCTTGGCCGGCCAGATTTCCCTGCCCGAGCTGTGCGTCGCGAGCAATGCTGGCCACTTCGGCACTCGTCAAGTTCGCTTGCAGATCGAAGCGTGCCTCGGGGTCCAGGCTGACCTCGGCGTTGATGGCCAACTGACCGTTGTAAACGCTTGCCACCAACGGTTTCGGCCCGTCCGGCGTGCTGTCGCGCGGAACGCGGTCGCCCAACAGGAGTCGCTCCGAATCGATCCACAACGGACCACGCAAGCGAGTGACCTGCAGATTGCGGCAGATCAAGGAATCCATCGCCAGCGTGCCCCGCGACCAGAACTGCTGGCCATCATAATGGCCTCGCAGACGCGCCTGGCCAAACGCATGTTGGATCGGAAGACCGGCCGACCAACCCGCTTCCTCCGCGTTCAGCAACAGGTCCCACCCGCTGGTGACCGGCAGCCCCACCCCCGGGCGCGTCAGGTGGAGCGCTCCCGCGACCGAAAACGTTCCGTCCACGTTCCGTTGCCGCAGGACCTCCGCCTGACGGAGCGGCAATGCACTCAGAAAATCTTCGTCCGTTCGCATGCCATCCACGGCCAGGTCTGTGAATTGAAGACGCCACCGTGGCGGTTGCGTCAGGTCGGCAGTCAAGTTGGCTCGCAAACGAGTCTTGCCGTGCTGTCCGGACAGGTCTTGAATCGAGAGTTGCCCGTCTGCCCAGCGTAAGTCGCCTGAGACCTTGTCGATTCGATAGGGAAACCAAACCGGCTGTAACCGCAAATCGTTCGGATGCAACTCGTTCTCGGGGCGTTTGGCCTGCCGAGCCCGAACCTGCAACTGGGGGCGCGCCGGCACCCACCGAATACTGCAAATCCACGGCCAATTCATCCAGCGTGCCCTGTAACTGCAGATCCTGCCAAAGTTGCTGCGCCGTCGGCGGAATGGCTCGCTGGAGATCACCGTCCATGATCACATCCCGCGCTCGAAATTCCAGTTGCAGCGGACGCTGCGGCTGGTCCGCCATCCAGATTCCGTCGCACTCGATGCGGCAACTGTCGTTCCACCCCTGCAGATCCAAGAACCGCCAACGACCGTCGCGACATTCGATCCGCCCTTGAATGTCACTGATCGGATACGGGAACGCGTCGTAATTGACCCATCCGTCGTCGATCGCTAAGACCAAATGCGGCGTCATCGGACCGGCTGTGGGGGTCTCTCGCTCAAACCGCGCCCAGAAACCGATCTGACCGTGGAGCCGCAGCCGCGTCAGAAACTGCTGAACGGACGCAGGCAGTGCCGCCAGCAAGACATCGTCGATCTGTTTCCAACGCGAGGATTTCACTTCCCACCAACCGGTCGCGCTGGGGCCCGGTTGTCGGATCGAGCCCTTCATCGTGATCGGTGTGCTGCCCGCCATGCCGGTTAAGTCAAAACTCAAGAGCTGCTGCTGAAACCGCACGCTGCCCTGGCATTTGGTGACCGGGTAGGGGAACTGCCGGTGCACTAACGTCAGGTCATGACCGGTCAGGTCTGCGGTGGTGTCCCATCGCGTACCATCGTACAGCAGCTCGAGCGTGCCACTGAACGGACCCACAATCTGACACTTCTGCCACCCCTCCTGCATGTCGCTCCGGCAGCCATTGTACAAACCGTGGCGTGAACTCGACTCGCTCTGCGGCCAAGGATAATGTGAGGGGGCCTGCCAGGTCGTGACCGATCGCTCGCAGCGAACCATGCACCTGGCCCTTCCCCACGCGGGCGGCGAACCGGGGAACCAGCAATCCTTGCTGATCGATCTGGTATTCCGCTTGCAGGTTCGAAATCGGCACCTGCGACGCGTCCGCCTGCCAACGTCCGTCAAACACCTGGCCGCCCACCCAGTACTGTGATCCCCGGAATGGACGGCGAATGGTTCACGTGAAAGTCGAATCCCGTGCTGGCCCGCAGCTCGCTTAACCCCTGCAAGGAACTGGCTAACTCCGCCGGCAAGGAAGACAGAAACGAGGGCGACCATTGCAGCCGATCAACCGCGCCCTTGAGTGACCACGCGCCATCCGACGTTCGAGCGGCACCCTGAAACTTGACCTGCCGACAATGATCGGTCGTCAGCGAGCCCTGCATGCCGATCAGAATCGCATCGGCCCGCCGCTCGTTCAATCGTTTGATTCGCAGGCGCAGCGTTCAAGTCGCGGAGCTTCAGCCGACGGTCGTACGGGAGGACCCGTCCAGGAGCTCAATCTGGGCCTTCTCCAGAATCACCTCTGGTAACGGGGCTGGGGGCGGTGTGAATTGTGGTAGCGGCCACAGCGTCGCAATGTCCCACTGCCCGTCCCGTCCGCGCATCGCGCGGACATGAAGCCCCCGAATCTGAATCTGTTGAACCGACAGACTTCCGTGCAGCAGCTCGGAAAGATTCGGATTGCCCTTCACGATGATCTCGTCGATTTGGACCATCGGCGCTGCAGCCGACGCATCCGGAAGCGTTGGGGTCCCAGAGCTCCAAATGCAGCAGGCGGAGACCCTCTCCTTTCAACAATCGTGCGGAATCGAGTCGTACGTCCAAATGCTGGTAATGCGCCGCCACGCGAGCCTCGACCAGACTGCGAATCTCCTCGTGGATCCGCTGATAGTAGTACCAGCCCGCACACAGCGCAGCCACCAGCGCGCTGAGCGTGATCCACGTCAGCAAAGACCAAGCGAGTTGAAAGGATCGTCGGAATAGGGCCATGCCGAAACCTGAGCGATCGGCAGCCCCGCGACAACTTGGTCGCCGCTGGCACCGACCGGCGCAAAAATAGCGGCGAATCGTAGGCGATCCGCCCGGGCAGGGTCAAGAGTGACGGCCCGCTCGCCCCCACGTGCGGACGCGCTGGTCTCGGTCGGGCCTGCCGAGCGGATGCCGCGGCATCGGTTTCTTCGTGGTTTGAGGTGAGCGAGCGGGTTTAGGAGGAGGGCGGAGAATTCGCCGAGGGGGCGGCTTGCTTGGCTTGGGGTGATTGGGTGTTTGCGCGGGAGGGAAGAGAAGGGATAGAGTCGGACGGGAAGTCCGTCGGGACGAGACCGACGGGAAGTCCGTCCCACGGGGTTAGGGTCGTGTGAGGTGGATGCGGTGGGGTTGGCGTTCGGCGCGGATTTCGGAGGGCAAGATGATGGTGGCCGCGTCGGGCGTGTTCAGCATGGCGGCCAACTCCTGCCAGTGCTGGAACCGCATCTTCCGCAGCGGCCATTGTTGCTGTCGCCAAAGAACGGCGAACAGTTCCCGCTGCAGATGCGGTGTCAGTCGCTGAAGGCTTGGATCACAGTAGACGTCGATCACGCGGGCGTGGAGGGCCTGGTCCGACCGGACATGCTGCTCAAGCAGGGGCGTGAGGCAATCCAGAAGCGATTGTTGTGTCTCGCGCGCAATCCGTGACAGACGCAAAAGTGCATCTCGCACCTGGGGATTAAACTGCTGCTCGATCATGGGCAGCAGATCATGTCGCAGTCGATTTCGCGTGAAGCGGCGATCTTCATTCGTGGCGTCCGTCCGAAACGTTTGTTTGCGTCGTGCCAGGTAGTCGAGCAGCTCCGCGCGGGAGAGATCGAGCAGGGGACGGATAATCGTTACCGCTTCACTAGCTTTTCGAATGGCGTGAATCCCGCTCAGACCCGCCAGGCCGGTCCCCCGCAACACGTGGTGCAGGACCGTTTCGACCTGATCATCCGCCGTATGGCCGGTGGCGATGAGCCGAGCGCCTCGCTGCCGCGCCGTCTCGATCAGGAATTCATACCGCATCTGGCGTGCCGCGGCTTCCCACCCGACTCCTGGCCGTTTTTCGTCCGAAGTCGGTCGGATCGGCCGTTCCGGTAACGCATTCCACATTCAGCGTTCGGCACGTTTGCTGCACGAAAGTCTGATCTTCGTCGGCTGCCGCTGCCTCGTAGCTGGTGATGAAAGTGGGCGGCCACGATCCGACTGCGATCGGGCTGCAGCGCCAGCAGGCAATGCAGTAAAGCCAGGCTATCGGGGCCCCCGGACAGCGCGACCAGCAGCTTGGTCTGTTGCCACGGAGCGGCGGGCCAGGCTTGGGCGAGTCGGGCTTCGAGCGGATCGAGGCCATTGCATTGTTCGTTCTTGGTCATGAATGTGACGGGTGGAATTGGCGTTGCGGGGGACCTGCGCGGCCTGGCTTCGTTCGGTGAGCCGTCCCCTGGCGGACGCGTTGCAGATTACAGGAGCTCTGGTAACATACTAACAGTGGTGGCGTGGACAACTCCCTTGTCTTCTGCCCCACGACCCCGGCAGCGTGAGAATCGTGGCGGGAAATTGCCCTGCGATTCGCGAACGGGAACATGACGATTGGAAAACATGCTCAGGAATGTGACCTTGAACCAACTCACGGTGATTGAGCGGAGTGTGTTGCTGCTGCTGTCCCAATTGGTGGGCTGGCTCTCTCGACGAATGCCCGGCGCCGTCGGCGCGGGACGGTGGGAGGCGGTCGGACCGGAATGCGGTGGCAATCAGAACAACGAGAGCTCGGTGGTCGTGATTGCTAAAGTGGGTTGGAATTGCGGTGGACGGGATCTGATCCCGCCGGACTCGCGGGACGCGTGCCGTCCAACAGGAACGCGACGACTTTCGGTCCCTGACCGGTTCCGTGGTCCCGGCGTGCCGTGTTGTGCAGTCGCATAAACCGGCTGCACCGCAAAGGTTTCCTGCTTCTCTTTTCCTCGCGTCATGTCGGACCGTCGGGGCGGCTTGTTTCCGCCCTTCACGCTGCGAGTTTGCGGCGGGACGGACGGCAGTCGTGTGCCGGTTTTCTTCCGCCGGTGACGCGAGGGGGACGTTGTGATAAGGAGGCCGAAGTGTCCAACCCGTTCCTTCTTGGCGCGGCCATGCATCCGATCGTGATCAGCGCCATCAGCGCGG
Source organism: uncultured Planctomycetaceae bacterium (assembly GCA_963776055.1). Lineage (GTDB taxonomy): Bacteria > Planctomycetota > Planctomycetia > Pirellulales > Pirellulaceae > CAVZLD01. The sequence continues at coordinate 100,841 of CAVZLD010000007.1, forward strand.
TCGTCGGGGTTACGCTCGCGTTTATCGGTGTGAAACTCCTGGACCGCCTACGTCGTCGCGACGCCGAGTCCGAATCGCAGATGATTCTCGAGCGTGCTCGAATCGATAGTGCCAATTTGATCAAGGAAGCGGAGCTACGCGTCAAGGAAGAGAGCATCCAGCAAAAAGCGGAGATGGATCGCGAACTGAACAAGTTGCGCGACCAATTACGCGAACGCGAACGCTCGCTGGATAAGCGTCAGGAGGCGGTGGAACAGCAGACGGAGTATCTGCGAAAGCAGGAACGCATTGTCGAGGCGACGCAGCGACGACTGACCGAGAAGATCGCCGACACCGAAAAGCGAAACGTCGACCTTTCGAAGCTGCTCGATCTGCAGCGGCAAACCTTGCACGAACTGAGCGGCTTGAGTCGCGACGAGGCCGAAACGCGTTTGTTGTCGATGCTGGAAAAGGAACTCCAGCACGAAACGGGGGCGGTCATCCTGCGCCACCAGAAGAAGATCGAAGAAACTTGTCGCCAGCAGTCCCGCGAGCTGATGATCACGACGCTCCAACGTTATGCCGCGGCCCACACGGCCGAATCGACGACCAGTAGCGTCGACATTCCGAATGACGAGATGAAGGGGCGGATCATCGGCCGCGAAGGGCGCAACATCCGCTCGTTCGAAAAGGAAACCGGCGTGGATGTGATCATCGATGATACACCGGGGGTCGTGATCGTCAGTGCTTTCGATCCGGTTCGACGGGAGACCGCGCGGCAGTCGCTGATCAAGCTGATCGCCGACGGTCGGATCCATCCCTCGCGGATTGAAGAGATCGTCGGCGAGACGCGGAACGAGATCGAACAGTACGTGCAGAAGCAGGGAGACGAAGCTGCGCGGGAAGTGGACATCGTGGGGCTGCACCCGCGCGTGACAAATATGCTCGGACGACTCTGCTTCCGCACCAGCTACAGCCAGAATGTGCTGCGACATTCGATCGAAGTCGCGTTTCTTTCCGGGATGTTGGCCGAGATGGTCGGACTGGATGGAACACTCGCCCGCCGTTGTGGCCTGCTGCACGATATTGGCAAGGCGGCCGACCATGAGATGGAGGGAGGCCATCCCAAGATCGGAGCCGATCTGCTGAAGCGCCACGGCGAGGGAGTCGAAGTCGTGCACGCCGCCCTCGGACATCACGACGAAATCGTGACGGAGTATCCCTACACGGTCCTGGTGGCCACGGCGGATGCCTGCAGTGCCTCACGACCCGGTGCACGGCGCGAGACGCTGGAACGCTACATCAAGCGGATGGAAGAACTGGAATCGATCGCCAGTGATTTCTCGGGGGTCGATCAAGCCTTTGCCATTCAGGCGGGCCGTGAACTGCGGGTGATCGCCAACGCGCGGGAAACGGACGATGAAACGGCCGCCAAAATCTCCCGCGACATCGCCAAGGCTTTTGAAGAGCGGTTGACCTACCCAGGAGAAATCAAGGTGACGGTCGTCCGTGAGTCGCGATTCACGGAAATCGCGCGCTGAACGGCTTCGCTCAGCATTCCCTTCTCGTGCGAAAGTAGGCCTCTGTGCGTATCCTCCACATCGGTGACATTGTCGGCAAACCGGGCCGGCAGATCGTTCGGCGATCTCTCGCGGCACTGCGGCGCCGGAAGCAACTCGACATGGTCATCGCCAACGCAGAAAATGCCGCCGGCGGTTCCGGGCTGACGCCAGAGATCTACTACGAGTTACGCGCAAGCCGGGGTGGACTGCGTCACGATGGGGGACCACATCTACCGGCGGCGGGAGATCTTTCCGGTGCTGGAGCGAGAATCGGCGATCGTTCGTCCGGCCAACTTCCCGCCTTCGGCCCCAGGACGCGAGTGGACCGTCATTCCGGACGACAACGGCGTTTCCGTGGCGGTCTTCAGCTTGCTCGGTCGCGTCTTCATGCGGCCGGTCGATTGCCCTTGGCAGGCTGCCGATCGACTGCTGCCGCAGATCCCCGACTCGGTCAAAATCCGTTGGCTCGACTTCCATGCCGAAGCGACCAGCGATATGCAACTGATGGGGCGCCATCTCGATGGACGCGTATCCGCCGTGCTGGGCACGCATACCCACGTGCCCACGGCCGATGAGCAGATCCTGCCCGGTGGCACGGCGTTCCAATGTGATATCGGCATGACCGGCCCCCACGATGGCATCCTGGGACGCCGCGTCGATCGCGTGCTGGAGACGACGATTACGTTCCGGCCGACCCATTTCGAAGTGGCGACTCATGACCTGCGCTTGCACGGTACGATCGTGGATGTCTGTCCCAAAACCGGCCACGCTCGATCCATTGAACGTGTCGTCGTGGATGAGGAACTTGCCTGGCAGTGGAGCCAGGAGGATGACCCCGAAGTGATCAAAGATGCTCAGCATGCCCCCGAACCAATCCTCGGGGTCGACTTCGTCTTCGTGAGCGGCGTGATCCCTTCTGCCATACGCTTGTCGCTCGGTCGTTTCCTTGCTTCCGCGCCGCATTGACACCGTTTTGCCGGTCCGGTACAGTCCAGCGCGATCGCTGTGTCTTGTGCGGAACAACACGTCCCTCCGCCGGAACACAACACCGAAACGCACGTGTCCCCGTGACCTCACGATGATCATCAGGAGGTGGTACCAAAGGCGGTGCTGATCCGCCGAAGGCTTGTTGGATCGAAGGCGGTTGCGACGCTCCTGCTGAAAAGGAACTCCGTCGATGACCGTGCCCTCGAAACCGTGGCCGGCGGCAGCATTGTTCGGTCGAAACGTATGAATCGTCTTCACCTGCGCGAACAGAATTCGCAATCGCTCTCCTCGACAGCCTCCTCGTCGCTTCCCAATCCGCTGTTGCCAGCGAAGACAGCCCGGGAGCGGGAGGCCAACTTTCTGGTCCCTCTGCACTATGAGCGGAACTACGCCTACCCGCTGTTGATTTGGTTGCATGAGGGGGATCACGGTGCGCACCAGCTCAAGCAGGTGATGCCACATATCAGTCTCCGAAACTACGTGGGTGCGTCGCCGGGCGGCGGGCTCGTCGTCTCGGCCGATACGACCCCGTCCGATCACGGGCGTTGGCCGCGGCAAGAGTCAGGAATTGCCGACACGCTGGAGCGTGTCGAAGAGTGCATGCAGCTGGCCCAGCAGCGATTTCATATCCATCCCTCCCGCATTTTTCTCGCGGGCTACGATCGCGGCGGGATGATGGCACTGCGTTTGGGAGTTGCCGCGCCGGAGTTGTTCGCCGGTGTCGCTTCGCTTGGCGGAGCTTTCCCTCGAGGTCAGAACCCGATGGCGCAGCTTCATCGGCTTCGGCACTTGCCGGTGATGATTGCTCATGGGCGCGAAAGTCAGGCTTATCCGGTCCGTCGCCTCTGCGACGATTTGCGTTTATTTCATGCCGCCGGGATGTCGTTGAACTTGCGGCAATACCCGTGCGGTGACGAACTCACGACGCAAATGCTGATTGACCTCAATGTCTGGATCATGGGTTTGGTCACCGGTGTGGACACGAGCTCCGGTTCGACGAGTGACCAACGGTTGTACGACAGCCGCAATTGATCCGACGGGCGTGCGTTGACACGTGGGAGGCTTTGCGATACAACTCGGCCGCTTTTCCCGGCCCCGGAGGACGGTGTGGCTCTTCAGGAGGAAGTTGGCCTCACCGAACGGGGATGACTCAAGCAGCAGGAGCCCCAGCGTGAATGTCACACCGTATCGGCCGCAGGATGCCGCCGAGGTTTGCGACACGAACCTCCACGATCTGATTCAAGTTGTCTTTCTGACGCTGTCGCGCAAACTTCGCCGACAGCACATTTCCTGCTTCGTCGAGGTGGATCGCCGCCTGCGCTTCCCCTTGAACTCGCAGCGCGTCGTGGAATTGCTCGAGCAGATGGTGATCGAATCGTTGCGTGCGATGCCGGAAGGCGGCCAATTGGATGTGATGGCCGTGGTTTGTCCACGAGGGCTGGAGATCGAAGTAGCGGATTCGGGGATCGGTTTCGAACCGACGTTCGGTCTGCGGCTGGTTGGTCAGTCCGCCGTCGCGGCGTCCCGCACGCCTCCGGAAGCGTTTTCGGAGATGCGGATCGATACGCTACGCTGTCCCCAAGGGGGCACAGCACGAACTCTGTTTGTTCCCTGGCCGCGCATGAAGGCGGCCGCCTGAAAGGTCTCGCTTGCTCCGCACGGAAAAACGCATGGTCGACTTGCGGGAAGTTTTCGCCCGAATCCGCCAGGTGCTGCAACGGACTTCACCCACGTTGCGGTTCGCGCTGTTCGTGTTGCCCCTCGTTCTACTGGCCGTCGGGTTGGCCGTGTGGGATCGAACCCCCGCCCGTTCCCCGGAAGTTCTGCTGGATGGCCAACAGCTGAATGACGGGCAACTGGGGGCCGTTGTGCAGGGTTTTGCCAAAGCGAAACTGAGCGGGTTCTCGATTCGCGATCGCCGCGTGTATGTGCCACCGGGACTGGCCGCGCAATACTTGGCCGCTCTGGCCGAGCATGACGCCTTACCGAAAGGGTTGCAGGATCACACGAGTTTGGCTCTGCAGCAGCGAGGTTTTCTTGAGTCGGAGCGAGATTTCCGTCAACGCTTGCGGCATGCACGGGAACGTGATTTGGCAGACGCAATCTGTGCGATGGAGGGAATTCAGGATGCTTTCGTGCAGTTCGACGAGACGGAACGGCGCGGTTTGCAGACGGAACAACTGGTCACCGCTTCGGTGGCGGTTCTGCCAGCCAAAGATGCACCGATCGATGCGGGCAGGATTCGGACGATTCGGCAGTTGGTGGCCTCCGCCAAAGCGGGATTGCAGCCACAGGATGTCCATCTGACAGACCTGCGAAGTGGACGGGCCTATTTGGGAGGTTCTGGCGACCAGGACGAATGGCAAGCCGCCGAATTCTACTGGCAGCGGAAACAATCGCTCGAGCAGCACTGGCAGCAGAAACTACAGCGAGTGTTGCATTTCATTCCCGCGGTGGAGGTGGCTGTGGATCTGCAGCTTTCGGCGCCATCGCAACGCCGAAGAAGAGGCGGCCACGCCGCCCGGCGCGAGCCCGGCCCGCCCGCTGGGAACCACGCCGCCTGAACGTGTCGGTCGGGCGTGCCGCGGACCTATCTGATGAGGGTCTGGCGCTCTCGTTCCGCGGACCGGCCCGATCAGCGAGAGATCACACCGACGGCCGCGCAGTTAACACCCTTGCAGACCGAAGTGACCGAACAGATTCGGCATGCTGTGCTGGCGCTGCGCCGGTCCCATGGGACGCGGCAGCATCCACCGTCACGGTAACCATGTTCGACGACGTAGTCGCTCGAGCAGAGTCGCCGCCGTCGGGTTGGCTGACAAACTGGTCGGTGCGTCAGCAATATGGTCTGGCCATCGTGCTCGCCGGACTGTTGGGTCTGGTGGCCGTCCAGCTGCAAGCGAAACGCGGCCGCCGTCGTCGTGCCGTCGGGGCGGCGCAGCCGAAACCCCGACTGGCGGAAATGCCCGGCGACGATGGCCATCCGCCACAGATGCAGATTCCGTTTCCCGATGCGGAAGAACAACAATTGCGCGCCACGTTGGCGGATTTGGTCCGCGACGATCCCGGGAAGGCCGCCAAGATTCTGAATCGATGGATTGCCCGCGGGGTAAGAAGAGGTGAGGACTTGATGAAGATGACCGAGGACCTTCGCAAGGCGGCCGTTCTGGTGGCGAGCCTCGATCGACATGCGGCAGACCAACTGCTGGAACAGATGGAACCAAGCCGTGCGGAGGCCGTGCGGTCCGCTGTGTTGATGCTTCCGGGTGTGCATCCCGGGGAGGAACTGTCGGTGATTCGCGACTTTCTCGACCTGCATCAGACGACTCGCGAGCGCGCGAAGCCGCTGCCTCACGTACGAAGGAACGCACTGCTGCGAATTCCTCCTCTTGCTTGAAGTCTCCTAGCGACAGCGGATCCGCGAATCCGCTCGATTCCGCTTCGGAACGCCTCATCGCAGAATGTCTCTGTGACGAGCTGCCGCAGACGATCGCGATCGCTCTCGGTCAGCTTTCCACGCAACGAGCCTCCGAAGTCGTGTCGCACCTTCCCGCCGCGGTGCAGACGCAAGTCTTGGAACGATTGGTGGAGGATGTTCCCGCGGCGCCGCTGCAACTGCCGGAGATCCGCGAAGAATTCCAACTCTGGTTGAACCACCAGATTGAACGGTCCCTGCATCGAGCGGAACTGGCCGCCCGCCTGGCCGCCATTCTGGAAGCGACGCACGCCGGCGCACGCGAATGCATCCTGGAAAACGTGAGCCAGACCGACTCCAGGCTCGCCAAGGAGTTGCAGCATCGATTGGCCGGAACAGCGTAGTGCTGCCGCCGAAGGCCGTCTTCGTGGGCGGTGTCACGGGGCTCGGCCGGACGTGTCTGACCGGATCGATGCAGAAGCACTGGCAATGCTAGTGCGTACCGCACGGACACGTAGCGTTTGTGGCGATGTTTTGCTCGAGCAGCAAGGACGACGAGACGCTACCGGGAAGTGCTGCGGGCGGCAGCCATCGGTACCGGAATTCGTGCAGTAACCCGGCATGAGCTGCACAGCTCACATCGCGTCTCGCTGCCCGCCTGCCCAAGTTGGCCTTGCCTTGGTGGTCTGTTTCAGCGACAGTCCGCGCGAAAGAAACGGGTCCACTGCGTGTCGCGTGCAGCTGTTGCCGCGGAACCGGAGTGCGGATCCGCTCGCGGATGCGGGATCGCCGTGCCGATTCTGCGTGCCGCAAGATGCTGATTGCCGAGTAGTCCACCGAGGACAGGTTGCGATGGCGAACGGATCTGACAAGGCGTGCGAACCGGCGATTCTCTCGTCAGCGGAGCCTCCGGTGGACGCCACCACGGAGGTGGTTGAGTCGGCCGAGTCCCCGCTGCGCCCGTTCACGTGGCGTGAATTGACGGGGACCGTAGGGCCACCCGAAGTCCGGCTTCGCCTGGGAGCGACTCATCTGACAGCAGACGCGTTGCGCACATTGCGAAGTGGATCGGTCGTTCGACTGGATGATTCGTTAGATGAACCGGTGGAGATTTGGGCAGGCCGCCATTTGCTGGGTTATGGATGCGTCGTGTTGGTGGATGGCAAGTTGGCTGTGCAGGTGACCGTGCGGCGCCAACCGGCTCGCCGGGCGTCGGCCTGAGTTGACGAAGCACGATCCATTGACAGTCCGGTGTGATGTTCGAAAGCGAGTGGAGTCCGACAGGGGATCGAATGGGACCTTGGTTGCCGAAACGATCGAGTGCGCTGTGGCTGACCGGCTGCCTCCTGGTGGCCGGTGGAGCGGCCACGGTGGAATCTGCGCCGCCACCGCTGCGGCCGGGAACGCGAGTTGCGTTGGAATCTGCCGTGCCGCGACCGACCGAAGCCCTGCGGTTGGCTCCGCCCGCGATGAAACAAGCGGCCTCGCACCGACGGTTTCTCGGGGGCTCCTCCGTTGTGCGATTGGGCAGCAGCCTGGCGATCGTGTTGGGGGTCTTTGCTTGCTTTCTGCTGGTCCAGCGGTGGCTGAATGCGCCCCGTCGGGAATCTGTGCCTACGGACGTGATTCGCGTGTACGGTCGTGTTCCACTCAATCCTCGACAACGCTTGCTTCTCGTGCGAGTCGGGCAGCGGTTGCTGGTCCTGTTGGAGTCGCCTCAGGGAATTGGTCGACTGGCTGAAATTGTTGACCCCGAGGAAGTGGCGCGATTGTTGGAGCAACTTCCCGACAAAGGGGCGGCCGGTTCCGCTGGATTGGCGGGCGAGTTGTTGAGCCAGATGGGAGTGGGCGACGCGTACCGCCGAGCTTGATATGATTCGTTTCCGCCATGTTTTTCCGAGTCGGGCAGGGGTCCCCAGGACGGGATGGATCGCCGGACGACCGTTGCGCGGTTGGCGGTCGATCTGTCTGGGTCTGATGCTCTTGCTGTCGAGCAACGGGGCGGTCCGTGGCGAGAACGAGGCAGCGGCGAATCCGGCAGGGAATCCGTCGGCCACGGTCACGCGCGAATCCCCCCCGACGGCCCGCTCCGGTCTGATCGATTTCGTTGCCTCCGAGAGTCGGCAGTGGATCACCTCCGAGCGGAACGCGTCTTCCTTGCGGCTCGTCGTCACGATGCTGGCACTGGGCCTGATTCCTGCCTTGCTGCTGATGACGACAGCCTACGTTCGCATCGCGATCGTGCTCGGACTGCTGCGGCAGGCATTCGGTGCGCCGCAGGTGCTGCCCGCTCAAGTCACGACCTCCCTGGCATTGATCAGTACGGTACTGATCATGTGGCCCACCTGGCAATCGGTTTACGATGAGGCCGTTGTCGCTCCGGCGGAGATCGCAGACGGAGGTCACCTTGGAGCAGACGCTGGCACGCCGGCGTGCAGCCGATCCGCCAATTCATGAGTCACCAGATTGAGGCCACCGGCAACAGCGATGATGTCTGGCTGTTCATGCGGTACCTTCCGGATGTCAAGCAAGCGCCGTCGACGTATGACGAAGTGCCGTTGCGGGCGCTGCTGCCGGCATACATGCTGAGTGAACTGAAGACCGCGTTCCTGATTGGCTTTCAAATCTATCTGCCGTTCTTGGTGATTGACCTGGTGGTTGCCACCGTGACCACGGCGATGGGCATGTTCATGCTGCCACCGACGATGATCTCCATGCCGTTGAAGCTGCTCTGTTCGTCTGATCGACGGCTGGCATCTCCTGATCGGGATGTTGTTGGAAAGTTTTCGGTTGGCCACTAATCGCGGTCGAGAGGAGTGCGGACATGGGAGAGACAGCCGTGATCGATCTGGCGCGCGAGGCGCTGTTGACGGCATCTGATGCTCAGCGCTCCTGCATTGATCACGGGCGCCGTCATCGGCCTGGCCGTAGGCTTGCTCCAGGCCGTGACGCAAGTCCACGACGCGACGCTCTCCTTTGTGCCGAAATTGGTGGCGATACTGGCTGTCCTGAGCGCACTGTTGCCGTGGTTGATGCAGCAATTGATGCAGTATTCGACCGAGCTATTCACGCGCGTGCCGCACTGGTGAGAGAGTTCGGCATGATGGCATTGGTATTCTTGGTGAGTTGCGTCAGTGCGCGGTTGATGCCGTTGACACTGCTCTGGCCCGGCATTGGCGGACGGCTCGTGCCCCTGCGGATTCGTCTTGCGTTGACGATCGTCTTGACCTTCTGGATTGCGTCGCTGCACATTACGGCTGTGGGGAATGCCCCGAGTGAACTCGCGGGATTCGCTCTGCGGATCGGATACGAACTGCTGCTGGGATTGGGTTTGGCTCTGGGATTCCTCGTGTTGCTGACCGGTCTGCAGCTTGCTGGAAGCCTGATTGGGCAGTTGGCGGGCCTCTCGCTCAGCGACTTGGGAGACCCCGCCTTGGTTCTGGGGTGCATCGGCCGTCGATCGGTTCTTCACTCTGTTGACTCTGGTTTCGCTGCTGGCCTTGGATGGGCACCGACGGATCGTTTCGCGCCCTGCTGGCCAGCTTTCAGTTGGTTCCGCCGGGCAGTCGACCGCCCTCGGTAGACGTGGCGCCGTTGTTGGCCGAACTTGTTGACCCGCAGCTTCCAGCTGGGGTTTCGAGCGGCTGCTCCGATCGGGTTCGCGCTGCTGCTGGCGATGATCGTGATGGGTTTGCTGGCGCGCACGATCCCGCAACTGAATTCGATCGGACTCGGATTGAGTCTGAACTTGACCGTCCTGCTGGCGATGAGTTGTCTGACCTTAGGCGGTATGGCGTGGATTTTCGAACAACACCTGGCCGACGGCCTGCAGTTGCTGACGCAGGCCTTGACCGGAAGCGGGCTTTCCGGTTCGTGAGTTGCATGGCGAGTTCTGAGCAAGAAACGACGCGCGAGCCAACTCCACAACGCCGACACTTGGCGAGGCAGGAAGGGCATGTTGCGCAGCCACGATTTGGCTTCCGCTTTTGTCTGTTTAGCGGCGGTTGTGGTGCTGCTGCTGAGTGGCCCGCTGTTGTTGCGCAGTATGAGCGAGTTATTGCGGGAACAATTGAGTCACGTTTGTGTGACGGCCGACGATGTGGAAACCCAGGTGATGCACGGTCGGCGAAGCGTGTGGGCGATCCTGCAGATGCTCGGACCCTGGTTGCTGTTCGTCAGTCTGGCCGCGTTCGGGATTCAGATCGCGCAGACCGGTTGGCTGTGGGTACCGCAGAAGATTGCTCCGAATTTGCAGCGCGTCGCACCCGGGCGGGGATTGCAACGCCTGTTGGAACCGGCGCAGTTCCTGCGGTTGTTGATGCTGACCGCGAAACTGATCAGCGTCCTGGGGCTGGCCGGTTGGTTGCTCTGGCGACAGCTGCCGGACGTGCTGCTCCTGGCCGAACTTCCCACGGCGGATCTGTTGAAGGTGGGAGCCGCAATGCTGATGCGGATGACGCTCTGGATCGGGCTCGGGCTCGTGCTGTTGGGAATGGTGGACTACGCCTGGCAGCGATGGCGGTACGAGCGCGACCTGTGTATGGCTCCCGAGGACTCGGCGCGAGGATGTCAAATCCGTGCACAACGATGTTTCGTCGCTGCAAAGGCGCCGCGCTCGGCGCGGTGTGGAATTCCTTTCGCCGGATGATTCGGAACGGGAGCGGCTCGCGGAACACCGCGGGCTGGATCGGAGGGGATCGGCACGCGATCACGCGTCCGGATCGCGATAGCCGTAGCGTTCTGCGTAGAATCCCCACGCCTCTCGCACGCGGCGACGATCGGCGGCATCCAGTTGATATCGGTTCGTCTGATACTCGCGCTTGCTGGAGGTGAAGGCCGTCAACCTCCTCGTGCACGAGTCCAAAGTCACCCAGTTGCAGTCGTTGATAGGCTGACTGCAGTTCGTGCACGTGGATCGCGCACCAGGTCTTCATAGTGCAGATCATGGATTCGGTCGGGGGCCAATTGCTGCCGGTCTCGTTCGAAGGCTTGGTACATTCGGCAGAAGGCCTCGATGACGTACTGTTCCAGATCTGCGAAAATGCGGCCGCTGCAGCGCCTGGGCCTGATCCAGTACACGCCACAGTTTCTGAGTAGACGCAAACAGGGTCCAGGGATCACGCACAATGTGCAGGAATTTTGCACGGGGAAACATCTCCGCTAAGAGAGCCAGTCGACCGGTGTGTGTCGGGCGACTTCAGTGCCAGTTGCCGACCGGTGGCGAAGGTCATGTCGCGCAAGAAGCTGCGGAGAGTGGTCTGCCAGGCCTCGAGGGTCGATGGATCGACGTCCTGCATGTCGAGGTACTTCAGGTAATCCACTTCGTCGTTGGGAAAAGCGATCCGCAGATAGGGCGAAGGGGTTCCGAGGGAACAGAGGGCAAACTCATCTTCTTGCGGTGCCTGCCAGCCCACCTGCACATTGTCCATCGGCCGACGCGAGGGCACGAGAAACCAGAACAGCCGCGGAATCCAAGGTCCGGTCAGCAGGAAATGATTCGCTGCAAAACACTGATAGGTCGTTGGCGTGGCAAAACGTTCGTCGCAGGTCAGCAACTCATGCAGATAGGTGGTGCCGCTGCGCCAGTGACCGAGGATGAACACCGGGTCGTCGACCAGGGCTACATCGCGGACGCTGGCGGCCGTACCGCAGATTGCTGACCAGGCGCATCGTGGAATTGAACGTGCTGACGGCGGTGATCGTCGTCGCCAGTCCCCACCGCGCGGGATGGACGCGGAAGCGGTGGCGGGCCAGCAGTCGCAGCCAATCGCTGAAGAGCATTCCATGCCAGAAACGGGGTGCCCAGGCGGGGTAGTCCACCGGTGAATTGGCCGGCTTTTGCATCAAGAATTCCCTTCGGTTCGGTTCGTGGGCGGTGGCCCGTGGGTGCTGCCATCACTGACAGGATAGCGTTGATTCAAAACGCCCTGGACAGTGGACCGGGGATCGAGTACTTTCCCGCCGCACATCGGATTTTCTTCATTTTTTTGTACACGGTGTGCCGCTTGGCCCGGTTCCCGGATGGCAAGAGGCCTGAAACGCTGATGTTCCGATTACGAGCGACCGAACTGTTGCTGCCCGTGGGCTTGATGGTCTGCCTGCTGGTGATTCTGACTCCGCTGCCTGCGGCGGTGTTGGATCTGTTGTTGATCGGCAACATTGCCCTCTCGGCGATCGTTTTGTTGACGACGATTTACGTGGCGGCTCCGCTCGAATTTAGCGTCTTTCCGACAGTCTTGTTGGCGACGACTCTGGGACGACTGGTGCTGAATGTCTCCACGACGCGGCTGATTCTGACCGAGGGGGCTTCCTCGGGGTTAAGTGCCGCGGGCGGTGTGATCCAGAGTTTCGGCCAGTTTGTGGCCGGCGACCAGGTCGTGGTCGGCGTGGTGATGTTCTGCATTATCGCGACGATTCAGTTCGTGGTCATCACCAAGGGAGCGACCCGGATTAGTGAAGTCTCTGCGCGGTTTGCCTTGGATGGCATGCCGGGCAAACAGATGGCCGTGGATGCGGATTTGCAGGCGGGAGCGATCGACGAGGCGGAGGCGCATCGGCGGCGGGAGGAGGTATCCGCAGCAGGCGGATTTCTACGGGGCGATGGACGGGGCCAGCAAGTTCGTCCGTGGCGATGCCGTCGCGGCCGTGTTCATCACGATGATCAACATCGTCGGTGGCTTGGGGATTGGGATTTTCCAATATGGGATGTCTCCGACCGAGGCGGTCGAGGTGTTCACGAAATTGACGATCGGCGATGGATTGGTCAGCCAGATTCCCGCGCTGTTGATTTCGCTGGCCGCGGGATTGCTGGTAACGCGGAGCACGCAGCGTGCGAATCTGCCCTGTCGTATTCTGGACTCAGCTGCTGGCCCGTCCGCAAGTCTTGGCGGTCGCGGGTGTTTTCCTCGGCCTGTTGCTGCTGACGCACCTTCCCGGCCACACCGCTCGTGCTGCTCGGAACGCAGCTGCCTGGGGGCTTCCGTCCTCGTGTCGCGAAAGCAGCACCAACAGGAACAATCGGCCGCGCGTGCCCAGGCGATCAAGCCGGCGGAGCCTCAGAAGCTGGAGCCGCGGATCGAAGAATATTTGTCCGTTGATCCGGTCGAACTGGAATTGGGGCGTGCGTTATTGCACTTGGCGGACGTGCGGCGTGGCGGCAATCTGTTGTCACGGATCACACAGCTTCGCCAGACCTTGGCGACGCAATTGGGGTTGGTGCTGCCCAAGGTTCGGATTCGCGACAACTTGCGTTTGGACGATGATCAGTACCGAATCAAGATCAACGGAAACCCGGTCGTTACCAGCTCATCTGCCGTCTCGAATGGTGGCGGTGTTGAATCATCCGGAATCGCGCGCGACGGTGCGCGGTCGGCCACTCCGTCACGCCGCGTATTCCCAACCGTTGTTGCTGATCGACGAAGAGGATCTTCCGACGGCTCGAGCGGCTGGGTTGGCTCTGGTCGATCCGCCGACGATCTTGCTGCACCATTTGCAGCAACTCGTGAAACGTCATGCTTCCGAACTTCTGACGCGGGACGCGACGCGCCATCTGGTCGAGGAAACGCGCCGGTCAACTCCGGCGGTCGTGGAGGAATTGATCCCCGAAGTGATGAAGTTGGCGGACGTGCAGCGGATCTTGCAGCGACTGCTGGTCGAAGGTGTTTCGATTCGTCAGTTGAGCATGATCTTGGAGGCCCTGGGGGACGAGGCGACGCGAACTACCAGTGAATTGGAACGAACCGAATTAGTGCGCCGCCGACTGGCGCGGACGATTTGTGCTCGCTTTCGTGACGCGCGGGATCGACTGCAAGTCGTGACGCTGGATCCGGCATTGGAGGAGCGAGTGCAGCGGGCGGTGCAGCGGAACCGACCGCGAGGTGATGGTCCGGTGGTCGTCGGCGGAGGCGGAGAGCTTCTGTCGCGCGATCGACCGCGGATTGGAGTTGTTACGGCAGCAGGAACGGCCCGAAGTCTTGCTCGTGCGTCCGGAAATTCGTCCGGCCGTTCGACAACTGACGTCCGCGGCGTTGCCGGACCTGACAGTGCTGAGCTACGCCGAAATAACGGCGGAGACAAAGGTTGTTTCTTTGGGAATCGTCAGTGACACGGAAGAGTAACTGAGTGATGCAGATCCGGACATATCGAGCGAAAACGTTGCAGCAGGCGCTGCAGATGGTCCGGTACGAATTGGGGCCGGATGCGAAAGTGCTGCAGACACGCGAGCTGCCAACCGGCTGGTGGGAACGTCTCTCCCGCGGCCGGCAGTTCGAAGTGCGGGCCCGCCGGCCGGTCCGACCCGACGGAGGCGCCGTTACCGCTGGCCTCCCGCGGGCGTCGGCCGATCGATTTGATCCGTCGCAGTGGCCCGGCTGGCCCCCGATGCACCGCTGCCCGTTGAATCTGCTGCAGCCGGAGTTCCCACCGCGCCGGCGTGGGAAGAAAGTGATTTCCGCGCCCGATGCTTGCAGCAGCTGCGCGAAGGCGAGACGGAGCGGGGGCCGCTGTTGGAACCGCCGGCCAGCGACCCGGCGGAGCCCGATACCGCGGATACCAGCGGGCCGTTGTTCGAACTGTTCGCGCAATTACTCGACGCCGAGGTTTCCGAGAACGCGTTGCGCGGGATCTGTTGGAATTGGTTCGGTCCAAGGCGACCGTCCACGAACTTCGCTCGCTTGCCTGATCTGCAAGCCGCGCTTGCGACAAGAGTTGGAGGGCGAACTGGCGAACGACCGGTCCGATCAGTGTCCCGAGCGGGCAGCGGCGCGTGATCGCCCTCGTGGGTCCGACCGGCGTCGGCAAGACGACAACCATCGCGAAACTGGCAGCGAATCTCCGATTACGCGAACATCGTCGGGTGGGTCTGATCACCGTCGACACGTACCGGATCGCCGCCGTCGAACAGCTGCGAGCCTACGCCGAAATCATCGATCTGCCGATGGAAGTCGTCGCCACGCCGCGGGAGATGCGCGAAGCGGTTGTGCGACTGGCGGAGGAGGAAATTGTGCTGATCGATACGGCCGGCCGCAGTCCGCATGATGCCGTGCATCTGCAAGAACTGAAGGTGATGCTGCACGAGTCGCACGCCCACGAAGTGCACTTGGTGCTGAGCGCCGTGGGATCCACCTCGCACCTGCAGCGGATCGTCGAACGATTCGCCTCGATTGGCACGACGGCCCTGCTGGTGACGAAGTTGGATGAGGCGACCGGGTTGGGACACCTTCTGCCGGTCCTGCGGTCGGCCCGCTTGCCGTTGAGTTATCTGACCTGTGGGCAGAGTGTCCCGGACGATATCGTTGTCGCGGAATCCGAGAAGCTCATTCCCGCGTTGCTCGGACAAGAGTCGATGGCATCGCTGACCTAGGACCTGGCGACCCGAGTGACAACCGGAGAATACCCGATGGCGGATCAGGCGGAAGCGTTGCGCCAACTCGTGCAGCGAACGGACAGTACCACGGACCGGTCGACCGGCCGCGTGGTCCTGGTTGTCGGTGCACGCCCATCGGTCGGTGCCACGACGGTGAGCGAAAACCTGGCCTTGGCGTTCCGCCGGGAGAATCGGCCAACCGTCCTGGTGGATGCCGATTTGGATGTCGCCGGAACTGCTGCCACGCTGGGGATTCCGCTCCCAGGATTGCCTCACCGAACTGATGACCGGTCGCCGGACAGTGCGCGAAGTGCTGCAATCGGGGCCGAGCGGACTGCAATTGATGGGCGGGTGCGCCCGATCCCACGCAGCCGTCGGCATCCCCGGCGCGGGAGCTGCCCTGGCCGGTGCGCTGCAACGGTTAGCGCGGCGCTACTGGTTGGTGATCGATGCGAGGTGGGGGCGACGTGTGGGAGGAATTGATCCAGCTGGCGGATGTCCTGCTGATCGTTACGACGGCGGAAAGCGAGTGTCTGCGAATGGCCTACGCGCGGTGCAAGACGATCGGAGCCGGCCGCTCGCAGGGCCCGAATCTGGTCGGTCGTCAATCAGGTGCAGCGACGCTGCGACCGCGCAGGCACAGGGCAATCCAAGCTGCAACTGGCGGCTGATCGCTTCCTGAACCTGGAGGTCTGTGCCGCCGGTGCGCTGCCGACGGATCCCCAGATCGCCGAGGTCGACCCGCGCAGGGCGCGGGATGGTTGCTTGCGCCGCGTGGGCAGTTTGGACGAGAAATGGAACGGATCGCGGTGCGGATTGCGTGGACAGGATCGCGGACATCGACCGGATCCTGGCAGCGCAGACGAAAAGTCGGAAAAGGCTCATCGGAGCTCTCGACAACTGCCGATAACCAGCCCCAGCCTGTCTGCGCTCGCAGAAGGTCAAAATGTAGCGACTACCGAAGCTTTGCGGTCGAGTCCGCGGACTTCGCGGGGTTTGCCACCGCTCGATGGAAGGTTTCAGACGAGGATTGAGGACCCCGCAGGGGCCGAATCACCGCGGTCCGATGACGAGCCCCAGGATGAGGGATCGTGCGGTGCCGCACATGGGAAGATTGCCGGTTCACGAGATCATGGAGGATTGCATGGCAGTCACGACAGCCACACAGGTTGTACCAACGAAGCGGCAACAGCAAGACGAGGACATGGAGGCCGTCTGGCGCGTCTACAAGGCCGACATGTCGAACAAGGAGCTACGAAACCGCCTGGTAGAACGCTATCTACCACTGGTCAAGTACAACGGAGAACGCATCTGGGCACGCTTGCCCGATGGCGTGGAACTGGATGACCTGATCTCGGCCGGTGTCTTCGGCCTGATGGACGCGATCGATGCCTTCGATCTGAGTCGGGGCGTCAAGTTCGAAACCTATTGCGTCCCGCGAATCCGTGGAGCGATGTTGGATGAGCTGCGCACGATGGACTGGGTGCCCCGTCTCGTACGCTCGAAAGCCAGCAAGCTCGGCGAAGCGACCAAGACACTGGAGGCCCGCCTGGGCCGTTCGCCGACGGAGAACGAACTGGCCGAACAAATGCAGTTGAGCCTGCCCGAATTGGAAAAGATGATTCTGGAAGCCAATGCGGTCAATCTCATCAGCCTCAATAAGAAATGGTATGAGACGGACAGCTACAAGGATGTACGCGAAATCGACATCCTGGAAGATAAGAAGGGCGAAGATCCGACTCGACGAATTCAAAAGAACGACCTGATGCGATTGGTCACCAAAGGACTCAATCGTAACGAGCGCCTGATCATCATCCTCTACTATTACGAAGAACTGACGATGAAGGAGATCGGCGCAACACTCGATCTGAGTGAAAGTCGCGTGAGCCAGATGCACAGCAGCATCGTGCAGCGTCTGCAAACGCAACTCGGCCGCCGCCGTCCCGAATTCGGCCACGTTTGAACGCGGCCCCGTTTGGCAGAGCCCCCTTTGATGATGCCGCGGCAGCTTCTCAGGGCATCCGGGTTTGTCGAATGCGGGGCGATGTTCGGCATGCGGTGGGAAGGACTGGTGGGCTTGCGCCTCGCGGAGCCCGCCCTCCCAGAACCGCGCATGCCCGCCCTCTCATCGATCGCTTGGTAGGGTCGGCTCAACGAGCTCGGTAGCTCAGTAGGGTGGCGCTCAACGAGCTCGCGGGTGGGCTCAACGAGCGCGCGAGTGCAAGCCCACCAAGCCTCATCCGCAACGCGATCTCGCCGATCGCTGGGGCGTTTTCTGCCGCCATTCTCTTCTCGGTAGCACCATCCCGACCGATGGACCGGCTGCCGTGCGTCGCTTGTCCGGCTATTATGGGAGCGGCCAATTCCCGATGGTCGGAGTCCGGGGCTAGCGAACGTCGGAACGGGCAATGCCACTTATGAAGTCCACAAAACTGTTCTGGAAGGTCTTTCTCGCCTGCGTGTTCTTGATGGTCGTGTCTGCGGGCTTGTTCAGCTTGCTGGTCACTCGGGAACTTTCCGAGGCGATGCGGTCGGAATTTCATGACCGGTTGCGGGCTTCGACATATTTGTTGGCCTCCGCTGCGATCGGCCCGCTGGCGGAAGACCAAGCGGACACGCTGCAACCGATCATGCAGCGACTCGGTCAGGACACCGGTACGCGGCTGACGGTATGGATCCCACCGGCCGCGTTCTGGCCGATTCCGATCGGCCATCGGCAGCGGAGGTTGCCGCGATGGACAACCATCTGGATCGCCCCGAAATCCAGCAGGCGCTGGAAGGGGGGCTCGGCCGTGCCGAGCGGCATAGCGTGACGATCCGAGAACCGTTCGTCTATTATGCCGTGCAAGCTACAGAAAGACGGGCGAGATCTTGGGTTCGCCCGAGTTTCGCTGCCGATCAGCCTGATTCAATCGCGAATCGACCGCGTCGCGCGACTTGTGTGGCTCGCCGCCGTCCTGACCGGATGCGTTGCCGTCGTCGGCATGTACTATTTGGTCGCTCGAATGATCGGGACCACTGACCACGCTGACTCACGCCGCGGAAAAGATGGCGGCCGGCGATTTCCCGGAGCACATTCACATGGGCGATCGAGATGAAGTGGGGATGCTTGCCCGGTCGTTCAACCGGATGAGTGATGAATTGGCATTTCGAATTTCCGAGTTGCGTGAACGTGGCGATCAGCTTGCGGCCGTTCTGGGCGGCATGGTAGAAGGCGTCGTCGCGGTGGATGATCGAGCGCGGATCCTGTTTGCCAATGAGTCGGCCGGACGGTTATTCGATTTCGTGGCCTCCGAATCCCGCGGCCGACCGCTGTTGGCTACGATTCGCAACGAGACTCTGCACCGCTCCATGAAACAGGCGATGGCCACACGCGACGTCGTGAATGCGCAGATTCATCTGATCGGTCCGACCAGCGCCACCTTGGCGGTGCACGCGACACCCTTGCCCGGCGACCCTTGCCCCGGTGTGGTACTGGTGCTGTATGACATGACGGAACTGCGACGCCTCGAGTCGTTGCGGCAGGAATTCGTGGGCAACGTTTCCCATGAACTCAAAACGCCGCTCAGTTCCATCAAGGCTTATGCCGAAACGTTGCGGGAAGGAGCGATCAATGACCCGCAGCACAATCTGGAATTCGTGCGCAGAATCGAGGATCAGGCGGATCGGTTACACGAGCTCATTCTGGATCTGATCAGCTTGGCACGCATCGAATCGGGGCAGCGGACCTATGAAGTCGAAGATGTGGAGTTGGGAATGGTGGTGGATGCCTGTCTGCACCACCACCAAGACAGTGCCGCAGCGAAACAGCTGCGCCTGCAGGCAGATGCTCCCGCCACGCCCGTGATCGTCTGTGCCAACGAAGAGGCGGTGCGACAGATCCTCGACAATCTCGTCAACAACGCGATCAAATTCACGCCGTCCGATGGCCAAGTTGACGTGCGCTGGCGCGCGGACGGCCGCTTTGCCCTGATCGAAGTCCGCGACACCGGAATTGGCGTGGCCGCGGAAGACCAACCGCGGTTGTTCGAACGGTTCTTTCGCGTGGATAAGGCCCGCTCCCGGGAACTTGGGGGCACCGGGTTGGGGCTGTCGATTGTGAAGCATCTGGCGCAGTTCTTCGGTGGAAGTGTGGGGGTGCGAAGTACTCCCGGTAAGGGGAGTATGTTTTGGGTGCGACTTCCGCTAACATCAACTTCGCAATAAATCCATCGGTTTTTCGTACACAAGGCTGGTTCTTCATCGTACTTTCACAATTCTCTGGTAGCCTCGCGACTGGCCTGCCTTTCGGCTCGTCCAGGCAGACCGGGGAACTTTGTGAGTAGGATTCTGCGGGTGATCAGATTCGACCTTCTGCGGAAGGGGGTCGGCGGCCTGCTTCAAGCTCGTGCGGGGGGCATGTAACGATGTATCGTGGCTGGGGATTTTTGGTGACCGGCGTGCTGCTGGTCTTGGGTACGCAATCAGGATGTGGCACCGGCGGGGAAGCCGACGAGATCGTTCGGGTTAGTCGTCAGAACAACTCGGGGACTTACGCCTATTTCCGCGAAGTGGTCTTGGGAGAGCAGGAGTTCCGACTTGGCTCGATCGATCAGAGTGGATCCAAGGACGTGGTGGAACTCGTATCCAAAACGCCCAATGCGATCGGCTACAGCGGCATGGGGTATGCCACGGATGAAGTGAAGATGCTGAAGTGTGGCACGGGATCCCGCGTCGCGAGCCGGTCCCTCCCACCGCCGAGCACGCGGCGGATGGGTCGTATCCGCTGGCCCGGGGGCTGTACATCTACACCATGGGCGAGCCGACCGGGGCGATCAAACATTACCTGGATTGGGTCCGTTCGCCGGAGGGCCAGGCGATCGTCGCAGAGATCGGCTACGTCGCCGGTCGACGCCGATCGAAATGACCAACACGGACCCGCCGGAAGCCGGAACGATCAAGGTGGCCGGCTCGGATACGATGGTCAACTTGGCACAGGCCTGGGCGGAGGAATACGGCAAGAAGTACGGCAATGTTGTCGACGTGCAAGTCTCGGGCGGTGGATCGGGTGTCGGCATCGCCAAGCTGATTGACGGGACGGTCGACTTGGCGAACGCGAGCCGGGACATGAAGCAAGAGGAACGCGAACAGGCCAGCGAGCATGCCGGCGGCGCCGAGGTGCAGGAAGTGACCGTTGCCCTGGATGCCCTGGCGGTCTACGTGCACAAAGAAAACCCGGTGGATTCGATCACACTCGCGGACCTTGCGGAAATCTACGGAGACCAAGGGACGATCGAACGATGGTCTCAAGTGGAGGGTTGGTCGGGCGATGCCAAACCGTGATGCGTCGAACCCCCCGGGGACAACTCCGGCGACGCGCGGATCGATGCTACAGATGGTGCGCGTGCTGGCGGACGTCACGGAACCGGGCGTAGAATTCATCATCCGCCTGTGTGGTTGGAGCGCGATCCTGTTTGTGCTCGCGATCTTCGCTTTCGTTTTTCGCGAGGCGGTGCCGGTCGTGTGGCGCGGGTTCGATTTCCGCGAGTTCTTCTTCAGTCAGCAGTGGCGACCGGATTCGGAAGTTCCTCAGTACGGCATCCTGGCCCTCTTGGCTGGCACCGGTGCCGTCACGCTGGGGTCGATGGTCCTGGCGGTGCCCCTGGGGCTGGGGGCGGCCGTCTACATCTCCGAGTTCTGCTCCGGACGATTGAGAGAAACGCTCAAGATCACCATCGAGCTGCTGGCGGCGATTCCGTCCGTGGTCTGGGGCTTCATTGGCGTGGTGGTGCTGGGGCCGTTGATCATCGAAGTCCCCACCTGGTTTGGGATGCGCGGGCCGCCGGTGGGCGTGAATGTGCTCAACGCAAGCCTGATCTTGGCACTGATGAGTGTTCCGGTGATCGTTTCCGTGGGGGAGGATTCGCTGAAGGCCGTGCCCGATTCCTATCGCGAAGCCGCCTTGTCTTTGGGGGCCAGTCGCTGGGAAATCGTCTATCGCGTGTTGTTTCCCGCGGCGAAGAATGGGCTCTTGGCGGCGGTGCTGCTGGGCGTTGGCCGAGCGATCGGCGAAACCATGGCGGTCCTGTTGTGCACCGGACACGCGGTCAAGATTCCCACGAGTGTTTTCGATCCGACACGGACTCTCACCGCTACGATTGCCTCCGAGTTAGGGGAAACGGTCCGCGGCGGAGAGCATTATCGCGTTCTGTTTCTGATCGGCGTCGTGTTGTTCGCGGTCACTTTCATCGTGAACCTGACGGCTGATCTGGTGGTGAAGGGCATTCGGGGTAACGAAAATGCCTGATGCCGCATCGGCCAAACCACAACGGCGGAATGTGCAACGCTATCTCGTTTGTCAGGGCGAGAACGGAGAGCCGGTGCGCTCGTCGGCGACGACCTTCCGATCGCTGGAGAAGGCACTCGAGGCGATTCAGCGCGAGCACGCCTCGAGCGGTTCGGTCGTCGCAGCAAATTCCGTTGATCGCTTCGAGATCGCCGTTTGCGGCGCTTCCCCACGGGCCGAATCGCTTCGGCGGCCGACCTACCGCTTCTATTACGACACGCATCTGATCGGTGCCGACGGGGATGGTTCCGAACGCGATCCCTGGCCTGATGTCGGCTCGGCGGTGGCCGGCATCGCCGCGTTGGATCAGCAGGGTGCGCTGCGACTGCGGCCGGGTGGCGGGATCTGGTTGGATCGCCGCGAGATCTTCACGGCGACGACGCACGAACGACGCAAGGAATGGAAGGAGTGGTTCGCCAAGCAGATCTTCATGCTGATGGCCCTGCTGCTGGTGATTCCGCTCGTGGCGATTCTCAGCTACCTGGTGTACAAGGCCTGGCCTGCTTTGAGCTGGACTTTCTTGACCCAGAATCCCCGCGACTACATGACGGCCGGCGGGATCTGGGCCCCGTTGGTCGGCACCTTCTTCCTGGTGCTGTTTTCGCTTTTGGTGGCGGCGCCGATTGGAATCCTGGCCGGGGTGTACCTGAACGAGTACGCGCGCGAACAACTGGTTCACGCGGCTGATCAACTTGGCCGTGGTCAACTTGGCCGGCGTGCCGAGCATCGTGCACGCGCTGTTCGGCGTGGGTGCGTTCGTGCTGGCGGCGAAGATGGGCGAGTCGTTGCTGGCGGCCTCCTGCACGCTGGCGGTGATGACTTTGCCGGTCATCATCACCAGCACTCGGGAAGCGCTGGCGGCCGTGCCGATGTCGTTCCGCGAGGCCTGCTGGAACATGGGAGCCAGTCGCTGGCAGACCATTCGCACGATCGTTCTGCCCAATTCGATCAGCGGCATCCTCACCGGCGTGATTCTGCAAGTAGCGCGCGCTGCGGGCGAGACGGCACCGATTCTGTTTACCGGGGCCACGTTCTACCAGCGCGTGGCAGATACCGGCTGGGAGTCGTTCTTTCCCTACGGGGTGTGGGACAAAGTGATGGCCTTGTCGATGCATCTGTACACGCTGATGACGCAGGTGAACAACGCGCCGGAGTCGATCGTGTACGGAACGGCCGTCGTGTTGATTGGGCTGGTCCTGGCTGTCAACAGCGTCGCGATTGCCTTGCGCGTTTACCTCCGCTCGCGAAAGAAATGGTGATCGCGGATGGAAAAGCTGATGATTCAATTTGACGATGTCACGGTCACCTACGGACAGCAGGTGGCGTTGGACGGCGTCTCTTTGCAGGTTCCACCGCGAACGATTCTGGGAATCATCGGTCCGGCGAATGCCGGAAAGACGACACTGCTGAAATGCATCAACCGCACGATTGACTTCATCGACGAAGCGAACGTTCGCGGGCGGGTCCTGGTGGACGGCCAGGACGTGCGAAAGATGCGTAGTGTTTACCAGTTGCGCCGACGAGTCGGCATGGTTTTTCCGTTGCCCGTGGGCTTGCCGTTGTCGATCTACGAGAACGTGGCCTACGCCCCGCGTCGGGCCGGACTGCACGATCGGCAGGAGTTGGACGAATTGGTGGAAACCTGCCTCCGTCAGGCCGTGCTGTGGGACGAAGTCAAGGATCGGTTGCACACGTTGGGGACCAAATTGTCCGGCGGCCAACAGCAGCGGCTTACGCTGGCCCGTGCCCTTTCGCATCGTCCGGACATTCTGTGCCTGGATGAATTCTCGATTGCCATCGATCCGGTGACGACGATGAAGATCGAAGACGTCCTGCTGGAACTGAAAAACAAAATGACAATCGTCCTGGTGACGAACTTGGTCCAGCAGGCACACCGCCTTGCCGATCAGACCGCCTTCCTGAATCGTTCGCAGTTGGTGGAGATTGGGGAAACCGAAATGATGTTCACCGAGCCGAACAACCCGCTGACTTATGAATACGTGACGGGAGGGTTCGGTTAATGGCAGCCTCCCAGAGTGCGTCCGTGGGGGACGCGGTACCGGCGCCCCGGTCGGATCAGTTCAGTATTCGGACTCGGGATCTCGAACCTGTGGTACGGAGATTTCCAGGCGCTGAAGCAGGTGACGATCAATATTCACCGGGGCAAGATCACCGGCCTGATTGGACCCTCCGGATGCGGAAAGACCACTTTGCTCCGCAGCTTCAACCGGATCAACGAGCGATACGGCAACGTCACCACGACCGGGGAAATTTCGATTCTCGACAAGAATATCTACGATGCCGATATCTCCCTCAGTGAGCTGCGAAAGACGGTGGGGATGGTCTTTCAACGCCCCAACCCGTTGCCGATTTCGATTTACGAGAATGTTGCGTTTGGCCTGCGGATCCACTCGACGCGGAAAGAAGTCAAGGCGTCTTCGCGAGATGAGATGGTGGAATCATCGCTGCGGGAAGTCCAACTGTGGGATGCCGTGAAAGACAACTTGAAGAAGCGCGCCACGACGTTGACGCTGGAACAGCAGCAGAAGCTGTGCATCGCTCGACTGCTGCCGCTGAAACCGCGCGTGATCCTGATGGATGAACCCTGTTCCGCGCTGGACGCCGAAGGAATCGAGCGGGTCGAGGAGATGATCGCCAGTCTGCGGGAGCGATACACGGTCGTGATCGTGACCCACAACATGGCGCAGGCTCGGCGAGCAACCGACGAGTGCATCTACATGCTGCTGGGGGAGATCATCGAGCATGCGGATACGTCCGATCTGTTTCTGAATCCGCAGCGAGAAGAGACCGAGATGTATATCGAAGGTCGCTACGGCTGATACTCGCCGGACAGAAGATCTCGCAGTGGCCCGATCGTGCTCGGCCAGAAAAACACCACCGGTTGCCGGCCGGTTCATGCATACTCGACCAGGAGATTCGGGCGATGAAGAAGATGGAACGAGAATTGGCCTTCTTGCGGCAGAAGGTCATCGATATGGGGAACCTGACGGAAAAGATGGTTCTGCGGGCAATCGAAGGCATGGCGGAACCGCAGAAGACGGAGCGGTTCCAGCAGGTGATGGAGTACGAGAGCCAGCTCGATCTGATGCAGTTGGAGATCGACCGCGAAGCCATCCGTCTGCTGACAATCTACAGCCCGGTCGCCGCCGACCTGCGGACCGTGATGTCGATCTCGCGGATCACCGCCGAACTGGAGCGAATCGGCGATCAGGCGGTGAACCTCTGTGAGAGCCTGCAGCTGATGATCGCCAAGAGCGATGTGCTGGTGATGCCGGCGCTGTTCAAGATGTCGGACATCGTGAAGGCGATGGTCAGCGACGCGCTGAATGCCTTCGTGCAAAGCGATATTCAGAAAGCGCAAGCGACGATCGCCGGTGACAACGTGGCCGACGTGTTGAACGACCAGATTCTGGAGGAATTGCTGAACCTGGAACGCGTCCGCGAGGTTCTTAGCGAAACAGATGAAATCGCGGCTGCCCTTTCGCAGCTTCTGATCGCCCGCGCGCTCGAACGGATCGCCGATCTGTGCACAAACGTCAGCGAGGAAATCGTCTACATGGTCAAAGGCCGCGATATCCGGCACCAGACAGCGTGCACCGAAGAGGCGGAGGAGAGCTGAAGCCCGACCGGAGCAGCTCGTTTCCCCAACGCGATCCGCGGAACCTCCCTCGGAATGGCCGACGAGGAGTGATTGCAAATGAGTGGCTTCCGGATCCTGATCGTCGAGGATGACCGATCGCTGGCCGATGTGCTCTCCTATAATCTGCGGGCGGCCGGCTATGAAGTGGGGGCCGAACAGGATGGGCGGCGGGGCCTCGACGCCGCTCGTCAACATCCGCCTGATCTCGTCCTGCTGGACTTGATGCTTCCCGGCATGGATGGTTTGGATGTCTGCCGTCGGTTGCGCAGCGACCCGACCACGCAAATGTTGCTGGTGATGATGCTGACTGCCAAGGCCGAGGAAATGGACCAGATCATCGGTTTCGCCGTGGGCGCAGATGACTACGTGACCAAGCCGTTCAGCGTGAAAGTCGTCCTGGAACGGATCAAAGCTCTTCTGCGACGGCGCGATCTCTCGGCGGAACAGCAGGAGGTGGTCGTCAGTCAGGGAGTGTTGATCGATCGTCGGCGACACATCGCGACCGTGGGCGATCAGGAACTACCTTTGACGCGTTCGGAGTTCAGCTTGCTAGATGCCCTTATTCGACAACCGGGGCGGGCCTTTTCGCGTGGTGATCTGATTGATGCCGCCTTGGGCGATGATGCCGTCGTGCTGGAACGGACGATTGATGTCCACATCCGTTCGCTGCGCAAAAAGCTGGGCCCCTACGCCGAACTCATTCAGACCGTGCGCGGAGTTGGCTACCGGTTCCGCGATGCGCACAGCGCCGGATGACTGGCGAATCTCGTCTGCAGGGGCACGCCGCGCAGAGGGAATGTGCGATCGCGGTGCCCCGGTTTTGCCGTTTTGCGTACGGCAAAATCCGCACACATTGTATTCCCGGAATCTTTCCTGGTTGTTCGTTGCGAGCAGTAGGTGCCCAATTAGACTCAAAAATTGAGTAGTACGATTCGATTCGCAATCCAACCGTTTGAGTCTACACCTGGGAGGACCTGTCATGTCTCGTTGGGCATTGTGCCTACTGCTTGTCATCGCTCTGACTTCGTCCGCAACCGCATCGCTGCACACCTTCACACTGAACTCGGTGGATGATCCCGGTTTCACGGTCGTCAAGCCGGATTTTGAGTTGGCGGATACCTCGCCACCGGCGTTTCCCGGCTACTTCTATGCGAATTCTGGCAACACGATGCAGATTCAGTTGGAACCGCTGGGCGAATACTTCTCGCTGGAAACCGTCGGTGTCCTGAATGATTTTGTGAGCCTGACGTTCAAGAATCCCGGTGGACTGGTGTGGATGGCGTTTCCGGGCGTCACCGATTCCGTGAAAGGCAGCCCGCTGCCTGATTTCACCGCAGATGGGACCTATCAACGAAGTCCCGAACTTCCGGGCTACCCGGGAACCACGAAGATGAATGCCACGATCACCGCCGTGCCGGAACCCTCCGCGCTGGGCTTCGGCGCCATTGCCGTCGGTTTGGTGGGCATCGGCCGGTTCATTCGACGCAAAAAGACGGCTCCCGCGTGATGTGACACACGGGCATCGGTTCGGATCCTTCCCCTGAAGAAACGCCGGAGCTTCGGTTTCGGCGTTTCTTTTGTTGGTAGCGGCCCCAGGGCAGGGCGGGCCGGTTCGGGGAAGATCGCAGCGGCTCCGACCGCGAAAAGACGCGGAACCTGCGGACGAGTGCGGATGGGAGGATGAGCTGCCGCGGATGCGCGTTGGCGGGGCTCACCGACGCCCCCCCCTTTACGACGTGCCACGTTGCTCTTGACGCGGCGGGGCTGACTCCCGTATCGGGGAATCCAAGCCGGCGGGGATCGGCAGCACATGCAGCGCGGAACGCTTTCCGTCGGCCGGTCGACATGGACCTGCCGCGACGTTCCCGGCGGGCTCCGGTCGGTTGCCAGCAGATCGGCACGGAAGGTTGGTACCGATGATTTCGACCACACGCACGTCCCCGACCGTTGCGATTCTCGTCTCGAGCTATCAACGACCACGGCACTTGGAGCGTGTGCTGGCTTCGATTGAATGTCAGCAAGGCGTCGCCGGGCAGATGGAAGTTGTCGTGACGGATGACGGCTCCCAGGACGATACGGCCGCCGTGGTCGCGGCTTTCGCGAGGCGAGTCGATTTTCCGGTCCAATTCACGACGCACCAGCACTGCGATTTCCAGCTGGCTCGCTGCCGCAATGAAGGCGTCGCCGCCAGTTGTGCTGACTACCTCCTATTCCTGGATGGCGATTGCCTGATCCCCCCCGATCATGTGTGGCAGCACGTACGCCGGCGACGTCGAGCCGTGGCGATGGCCGGTTACTGCTGCCTGCTGGACCGCCGGGCGACGGAACGACTGACCGTCGCGGATGTTTACCGGCAACGCTACCTCGCGTCGGTCCACCCCGCCGAATACCGCAAGCTCGCTCGGATGGACCGCAAAGCGCGGCTTTATCGTTTCCTGCGGCATCCTCGTCGACCGAAGCTCTTCGGCGGGAATATTGGAATCCACCGGGCCGACTTCGAACGGGTCAATGGGTACGACGAGCTGTTTCAAGGTTGGGGCTGCGAGGATGACGATCTGCGGTGGCGATTGCGGCGCGCCGGCACGCGGATCGAGTCGATTCTGCGCTGGACCCGAACCTATCATCTTTGGCACTCGCGAGATCCGTCCAATCCGACAACCTGGCGGGAGGGACGCAATGTTGCCTACTTGCGGACTCCGCATCGACCTGTCTTCTGCCGCAAGGGATTGGCTCGCGATCGAGCCCGCGAAACAACACGTCAGTCGGTCTTGACGCTCGTCCGCTTCCCCGAATAAGGTTCCGGCACTGCGAGAATCGCCGGAAGGGAGTGCGCCATGCGAATCGGGATTATTCGACTGGGAGCGGCCCCGGTGCTCGTTCCCCCGTCGGCCGGTCTGTTTGGCGGTACTGATGTCCGAGCGGCTCTCTTCGCGCGCGGTCTGGCGCAGCAAACCGATCACGAGGTCATCTTTGTCGTTTGCGCCCGTCGTGGTGGAATCGAGCCGATTCAGGATCGACTGCAGGTCCATCGGGTCACCGATCGCCGTCGGCCGAATGATCGGCGGTGGGATTTTCCCTCGGTCTGGCAGCTTCCATGGGATTTTTCGCAGCAACTCGTCCGTTCTCTCCATCGCCGGATTCGACAGCGGCCCTTGCCCTGGGGGCTCTGTTGTCGCTTGCCGGTGGATGTGCTCGCCACGTTTGGAGTGCAGGATCCCTCCGCAGCGGTCATCGAGGCGGCTCGCCGCTCGGGTAAGTCGTCGGTGCTGTTCCTCACGTCGGACCGCGACGTAGAACAGGCGTTTGCTGCGGCCTCATCTCCTTCGGTCCATGCACAGCGGATGCACAAGCTGGCGATCCTGCAGGCCGATGTGGTGGTTGCGCAGACCCGCTCCCAACAGCAACTCGTGCAGCAGTTCGCTCGGCGCGACGCGATTCTGATCCGCAACCCGATCGAGGTGGATTCGGCAGAGCAACCGCCACGATCCCTGGAACATCGTGGCCACGTTCTGTGGGTTGGTCGAGCGGACCGAGACTGCAAGCGCGCCGATCGATGCGTCGAGTTGGCTAAGGCCTGTCCGGACGTCCGGTTCGTTGCTGTCATGAATCGAATGGCCGCCCGAGATTACGATTGGCTCGTGAAGCACGCTCCGCGAAATCTGCGAATGCTCGAACGCGTGTCGTGGGAGCGAAGTGATGCACTGTTCCGCGAAGCTCGAGCGGTGCTTAACACTTCCGACCACGAAGGATTTCCCAACACCTTCCTGCAGGCTGCCAAGTACGGATGTCCGATTCTCTCTTTCGTCGTCAATCCCGATCAGGTGCTGACTCGTTATCGGCTCGGCTTCTGTGCCGGTGGAGACCTGACTCGCATGACGGAAATGCTGTGCTGTCTCTGGCAGCACCCGCAGCGGTTCGAGCACGTCAGCCGCGCTGCGCGGCAGTACGTGGCGGTCCACCACGAATGGACGGCTCGCGTCGCAGAATTCCACACGGTCCTGCAGCAGCTCCAGAGATCGACGGGTCGCCTTCGAGCGGCCTGATGGAGCAGACGCTCTTGGCTCCTTCCGCGGATCTGTGCTACAACCCGCTCCGTTCCTTCCCGCGTTTCCGAGTACAACGCAGCCATGGATAACTTTGCACGCGCAGTTCGAATGACGCTTCGTTACCGTTGGACGGTGGCGGGCACCGTCGTCTTCTCCTTGATGGTCGCCATCTTCTGGGGCGGCAACATCGGGGCGCTCTACCCGGTAATTCAAGTCGCCTTTCAAGGTCGGCCGCTGCAGGCCTGGATGGACGAGGAGATTGAGAAATCGGAACAGATGGTGAATGAGCATGCGCAGCGAGTGCAGTCATTGCAGGCGCAGCTTGCAGCCGGCGATCACGGATCCCCGACCATGCAGCGTGAGCTGCGCGAGGCTCAGTTTGACCTGCAGGCGGAGCAGAAAGTGTTGCAGACGCGTCAGTGGGTCCGCCCTTGGATGGATCGCTGGCTGCCGAGGGATCCCTTCCGTACCGTGCTGCTGATCGTTTCGATGCTGATGGTGGCCACTGTCGCCAAGGGGATCTGTGTCTTTGCGAATGCGATGTGCGTCGATCGCTTAGCTCGACGAGTGACCTTCGACATGCGTCGCGAGTTCTATCACAAGGCGCTGCGACTGGATCTGGCAGCGTTTGGTGAGGAGCGAGCGAGCGGTTTGATGAGCCGTTTTCATTCGGATATCAAATGTCTCTCCGCCGGTATCCGCAATCTGTTCGGCAGTGCCGTGCGGGAACCGCTCAAAATGATCGCGTGCCTGATCGGCGCGTCCTACATCAGTTGGCGGCTGCTGTTGTTCTCGCTGCTGCTCACCCCACTGGTCGGTTTGCTGATCCGGAAACTGGGGGCTTCCATCAAGCGTGCGAATCGTCGAGTGCTCGAAGAGATCACCCAGCTGTTCGGTGTCTTGACGGAGACGTTCACGGGATTCAGACGGTCCAGGCCTACACGTTGGAGCAGCGGGAACGCCGGCGGTTTCACCAGGTCTCGAAGAAATGTCTCCAGAAAGGGATGCGGATCGCGCTGTACAGTTCGCTGACCAAACCGGTGACGGAAGTGATGGGGATCGGCGTGATCTCGCTGGCGCTGACCGCCGGTGCGTACCTGACCCTGAACCAAGAGACACACCTGCTGGGGGTTCGGCTCTGCGATCGCCCGCTCGATCTTCCTTCCCTGCTGATTTTCTACGGCCTGTTGATCGGGGCCACGGAACCGGCGCGGAAGTTGTCCGAGATCTTCAATTCGTTGCAGGCCGGGATGGCGGCGGCCGATCGGCTGTTTCCAGTTCTGGATCGAGAACCCGCGATTCAGAATCCGGACCATCCACGGGCCTTGCCCCGGCGACATCGGCGGATCACTTTTGAACATGTCGACTTTCAGTACGAGGCGGATGTGCCGATATCTGAGCGATATCAATTTTACCGTGGAGTTTGGGGAGACGATTGCCATCGTCGGGCCCGAATGGGTGTGGTAAGACGACGTTGGTGCAGCTGCTACCCCGCTTCTTCGATCCGGCTCGTGGAGCCGTTCGACTGGATGACGTGGATCTGCGCGAGGCCCGGTTGCGGGAGCTGCGTCGCAAGATCGGCGATTGTCACGCAGCAATCGCCGCTGTTCGACGATACGGTGTTCAACAACATTTTGAGCGGACGGTTGGAGGCCAATTCGCTGGAAGTCCACCGCGCGGCCCGATGTGCGCGGGCGGATCGCTTCATCACCGAGAAGCTGCCGGATGGATACGAGACGGTGGTTGGCGCCGGAGGCAGCCGGCTATCAGGCGGTCAACGGCAGCGCGTGGCTTTGGCCCGAGCCATCTTGCGTGACCCGGAAATCTTGATCCTGGACGAAGCAACCAGCCAGATCGATCTGGAAAGCGAACAGCTGATTCACCAGGCGCTCGAGGAGTTTGCAAAAGACCGGACGGTGTTTATCGTCACCCACCGACTCTCGACACTTGCCCTGGCCGACCGTATTCTCGTGCTGGATGCCGGCCGGGTGGCCGACCTGGGGACCCATCGGGATCTGATCCAACGTTGTCCGTTGTACGAACGACTGTACTCGCTTCAGTTCCAACGAACCGCGTAAGCGTCTCCACGAAGCGCGTACGATCGAACACCTGTCAATCACGGAGGAGCCGCTGCGGACGTTAGCCCACGGTTCCGGGCAGGGCTTGCCCATCGCCAGACGGAATCGCTTCCCAGCGAACGGGCGGGATGTTTTCGAGTTTTCTCGGAAACGAGGACCCGATCGAGAGTCGTCAGTGGAGCCAGTTGCGCTGCCAGTCGTTCGTTCGGCTCGCCGCGTACTGCACGTCGATCGAGTTGATCAGTTCGCAGCCGTCGGCGACACTTCGAACGAGCTCCTGAGCGAGTTGCTTGTGGTAGAACGTGTCGACATGGCCGGAGAGCACCAGTGCATCGTCGACTTGTTCTACCTTGATCTCGCGTAGGGCATGGATCGGACTACTCGAGCAAAGCCCCTTGCGCACGGTCGTGCGTCGTGGCGGCCAGAATTTCGGCCATGACAAACGTCCCTCCATGGTTCACGGGATCGAAAACTTCGAGGAAAGGCCGTTCATCCAACGAGCAGCCTTGCGAACAGGAGACGGACCCGTCCAGCCATTCAACAAGTTTTACGGTACTCCTTTCGCCGCCCTGCTGTCAAGAGCGAGCCAGCTTCCTGCGCGATTCGAGGTGCGCGACCACCTCGTTTGCCAATTCCCCGGCGGGCTTCTGGGCGGAGTCCAACACAAGTTCGGGGTCAAGGGCGGTTCGTACGGATCGTCGATGCCAGTGAACTGTCGGATCGCGCCGGCCCGAGCCTGACGATAGAGTCCCTTGGGATCTCGAGCTTCACAAACGCTCAACGGCGCGTTCACAAAGACCTCGATGAAATCGTCGGAGCGTCCCCGGGAGACGACCTGCTTGCGCACCGCGTCGCGGTCCCGACGATAGGGGCTGACGAACGCCGTCAGCGTAATCAGGCCGGCGGAACAGAAAAGCTGCGCCACGGATCCGATGCGGCGAATATTCTCCTGGCGGTCGAGCGGCCCAAAGGCCAAGCCAAATCGATCGGCAAATTCTTGTCCGTACTCCTCCTGGAGCATCGCCGTGCTCGCGTTCAAACCATGGCGGATGTTGTCGCCGTCCAGCACGAACGAATGTACGCCACGCTGATACAACTGCCGGTCAACCAGGTTCGCGATCGTGCTCTTGCCGCAACCACTCAGGCCCGTGAACCAGACGACGCATCCGCTGTGCCCGCCCAACCGCTCGCGATCCTGCCGGGAAACCAAGGTCGGATGCCAGGTCACCTGCGTCTCTCGCGTCATACTTGCCCCCTCGCGTTTCCTATCTTCCGACGAAATGGTCTCGGACGCCGACACGCCTTACGGATGTCCCCGTTTGTCTATTATCCTACAGACGCCCCACCGCTTGGCCGATGATGGGTTGCACTCGGTCGGGCCCGGGATCCGTAACGTCCGCCGGCGGGGCCGGCCCCGCCGGATCCGCGGCGGGCTGGGATGCGGCCGATAAGCTTGGTCTAGACGACCTTCTCCCGCGATCTATGATATGCGGGCTTGAAAAAGTCGGCAAAAGTTGTAAGGTCGGCAGGCCGATAGCTAAGGCGTTACGCCGAATCAAAGGGGACCAACATGGTTCAAACGCAGACTGTTGTACCAGAATCCACATCCGGCTCGTTGCGCAGCCACCAGGGTTCCGCGGAAGTCCTTTACGACAAGTGCCTTTCGCTGGCGAGCAACCTCTGGTGGAGCTGGCAGCCCGAGGTCGTCAATCTGTTCCGCGATTTGGATCCGATTCGCTGGCGACAGCTGGACCATAACCCAATCGCGCTGCTCAAGGAATTCACTCCGGCTCGGCTCGAAACTCGCGCCACGGAAATGGTGCTCTACAGCCGGATTCACCATGCGTATCGGCAGCTGAAAGCCTACATGGCCTCCTCCCGGCCGCCTTGGGCCAGCACGCACGCCGGCGTGTTGGGAGCTCATCCGGTGGCCTATTTTTCGGCCGAATTCGGGATCCACGAGTCGGTCCCGGTTTACTCCGGTGGTCTGGGCGTCCTGTCAGGCGACCACATCAAGAGTGCTGAGCGGTCTGGGCGTTCCGTTGGTCGCCGTCGGACTCTTTTATGACCAGGGTTATTTCAAGCAGCGTCTGGACAAGGACGGCTATCAATTAGAGGAATACCTCGACACGCGGGTCGAGAATCTGCCGCTGCAGCCGGCCGTCGATCAAAGTGGCGAATCACTGACGGTCTCGATTGATACTCGCAATGGTCCGCTGCTGGCCCGCGTCTGGTTGATGAATGTCGGTCGGGTGAAGCTCTATCTGCTGGATTGCGATGTGGAAGGCAATAGCCCGGAAGACCGGTCCCTGACCAGCCGTCTGTACGGGGGCGACGAGCGAACCCGCGTCCGGCAGGAACTGGTCCTTGGTGTTGGTGGTGTCAAGGCGCTTCAGGCCTTGGGCGTGTCGCCCGGCGTTTATCACCTGAACGAGGGCCACAGCGCGTTCGCACCGCTCGAAGCGATTCGTGAGCGGATGCACGAGGATGGATTGACGTTCGACGATGCCTTGCGCGAGGTTGCCCAGCGAACCGTCTTTACCACTCACACGCCCGTTCCGGCCGGTCATGACCGATTTCACGCCGAGCTGATCGAAGAGCACCTGGGGCCGCTGCGCGATGCTCTGGGGATCTCCTACGAACAGTTCATGGGGTTGGGACGTGTGGAACCGCACAATATGGAAGAGCCGATCTGCATGACCGTGCTCGGCCTGAAACTGTCTCGCCGTGCGAACGCGGTCAGCTGCCTGCACGGACAGGTTTCCCGTCGCATGTGGGCTCACCTCTGGCCCTGGCGATCGGAAGAGGAAATCCCCATCGGACACATCACCAATGGCGTTCACATCGAAAGCTGGCTCGCCTGGCAGATGCACCAACTTTACGACCGGAACTTCCCCGCCGGGTGGGTGGAACGAATGGGGGAACCAGGAGTCTGGCAGACCATTTACGATGTCGACCCGGGCGAACTGTGGGAAACGCACAATGCCCTGAAGAACTTGATGCTGGCCTTTGTCCGTCGACGGATCAGCCGACAGTGTCGCCGTCGCGGCGAGAGCGATGAGATCGTCGAGACGGCGCGGAACCTGCTCGATCCGGATGTGCTGACGATTGGGTTCGCCCGCCGATTTGCCACGTACAAACGTGGCAATCTGTTCCTGACCGACGTGGATCGGCTGCTGAAGCTGCTGACCGACGAGGAACGTCCCCTGCAGCTGATTTTTGCCGGAAAGGCACACCCGAAGGATGAGCCGGGCAAGGAACTGATTCGCAGTATCGTCAATACGCGGCACGACAAACGCTTCATGAATCGTGTTGTCTTCATCGAGGACTACGACATCAATGTCTGCCGACACTTGATCCAGGGCGTGGACGTATGGCTCAACAATCCCCGACGCCCCCTCGAAGCGTCCGGAACGAGCGGCCAGAAAGTGATCCTCAACGGAGGACTGAACTTCTCCGTCCTGGATGGCTGGTGGGCGGAAGCGTACGACGGACGGAACGGGTTTGCCATCGGGAAAGGGCGCACCCATGTCTCGG
The DNA here is from genome assembly GCA_963776055.1 of uncultured Planctomycetaceae bacterium. GTDB lineage: Bacteria > Planctomycetota > Planctomycetia > Pirellulales > Pirellulaceae > CAVZLD01. Next base: position 135,795 of record CAVZLD010000007.1, read on the forward strand.
ACGAAATCGCCGACCTCCGCGATGCGCAGTCGCTGTTCGACCAGCTGGAACAGAATGTAATCCCCACATACTACCATCGAGACATCGACGGTCTGCCACGGCAGTGGATTCGCATGATGATGAATTCCATCGCCTCGCTCGCCTGGCGGTTCAGCGCGGATCGAATGGTGATGGACTACACGCGAACCGGCTACGTGCCCGCCGCCGGTGGGCTCAGTTGCGAGATGGGCGTGCGCTGAGCGGTTTGGGACGCGCCGCTAGGTTGGTGTCCTGCCAACACCCCCCCAGGAGCCACATGCCGTCGGGTGGACCGGGGAGCTTGGCTCGGAAAACGGTGGTGTGGGCCGGAGAGTCGGTGGGCTTGCGCTTCGCTGAGCCCACCCTACGGACTCCGAATACGGAGCACATCTGGTAGGGGCGCATCTGGTAGGATGGGCTCAGCTCGCACCGCGAGCGCCAGCCCACCAGCCGTCGGCACCGCGAGCACCAGCCCACCGAATGCTTACCCTGCCAACGCGACGGTCCGTACCCACTCCGCGGGCCGCACGCGTCGGTGAGGCACCTGGGCACGCAAGAATTGGTACCGCAGCTTGGCCCAACCGCGTGGGTCCTCCGCGGCGCAGTGGTACGGCACCAGCGGTCGCAATCGCGCTCGAAGCCGTTCCTTCCGCCGCGCATGAACTTCCGCGCGAGCCGGATCTTTCCAGAACTGGGCCCAGCCAATCGAGCCGCACAGTCCCGCGGCGCCGAAATGGGGAGAGGCGAGCACCTCTTCTGTGAAGACGCGAATGCACCCATCGTACCGCGAAAGGACGTCATGCATTGCCAGAATTCCACCGTCGGCCAGGTACGGGGCGAACAGGTCGAAATCTTCTTTTGTCGATGCGTATTGGTGATCTCCGTCGATCCATAACAGCCGCAACGGATCGGACCAGCCGGGAGCCAGTTCCGCGGAACGCATCTGGTGGAACTCGATGACCGATTCCACCTGCGCCTGTCGCAGGTTGGCATCCAGCAGGGCACGGGCCGTCCACCGTCCCGTTTCGTCGCGCGCCATCGGCTGCTCATCGGGCAGCGGGTCCACGGCCACGACGTGAGGATGGTCCGTCAGGCGGACGGCCTGTGCGAGCACGATGGTTGATCGTCCGCGGTAGCTGCCAATTTCCAGGACCGCGCCCGCCGTCGTTGGGCAGGCTCCCAGCAGAGCCAGAAATGATAGCTCCCGATCGGTTAGCCAACCGTCCACATGACGAACATCGCGTTGGATCCGTTGCAGCGTGACGCAGAACTTCTCGGGAAGTTGCATGGCGGTTTGATTCCGTTGGAGTCGAATTCAGGCAGCGGCCCGTGAAGAACGGCGTTTGAGCAGTTCCTGGGCCGTTTGACACACGTAGTCGACCGTGAGGTCGCGCATGCATTGGTGATGGACCAGCGGGCATTGACGTCGGCCGCAGGGCCCACACGGGACGTCGCGACGTAAATGCCATTCCAGCGGGTGGTAGTTCTCGCTCCACCGCGGATCGGTCGGGCCGAAGAGCGCGATCGAAGGAATACGAAACGCGGCCGCAAAGTGTCGCGGGCCGCTATCGTTCGTGATCAACAGCTGGCTTCGCCGCACGATCGCTTTGCTCAGGCCCACACTGAGTTTTTCGTTCGCCAGACTGTGGACGCGATCCGAGCGACTCATCCGCTGAATGGAGTCCGCGATTTCGCGATCGGCGGGTCCGCAAATGATCAGGACCTGCACCGATGATTCCACGGTCAGTCGGCGTGCCAGCTCCGCAAAGTACTCCGGGGGCCACCGTTTCGCGTTGCCGTGGGCCGCCCCGCTGCTGAGAACCACGATCGGCTGTTCGGGGCGCCAACCGTTTCTGTCCCACAGCTGATCGGCGTGCTGCTCGTCACCAGGTTGCGTCGCCAATTCCAATTGGCGCGAGGGCGTAGCAGCACCCACCGCCTGTGCCAATTGCAGATAGTAATCGACCGCGGAAACCGGCTGCAGTCGCAGCCCCTCCCGCGGCGGCTGCAAACGTTCGGTTAACAGCGGTCCTCGGCCATAGCGTACATATCCCACTCGCTGCGGCGCCCCGCTGGCCCAGCCAAAGATCGCGGACCGCAGTGAATTGGTCAGCAGAATTACGCTGTCCAATCGCTGCTCGCGCATCTGCTGTATCAGCGACCAACCACCCCGCTCTGGGTTGCCCGCTTGTCGCTCGTAAATCAGCGATTGGCTTAACCAGGGCGTCCCGGCGAGGACCTCGGCGACATACGGTCGCAGAATTCCGATCAACGTGGCCGCGGGACCATAGTGATCGCGCAGAGCGCGGATAGTCGGCGTGGCCATGACCACGTCGCCGATCCAATTCGGCAGAAAGATTCCGACCTTAATCACACAACTCCTGTCCCATCCAGGATTGGGGAATCGATATCGCGCCGCGGACTATAGAATTTTCGCCAGTTTTGGCAAATGCCAATCGGCCGGCTTTTCGCGGACTCGGTCAGATTGCCTTTGACCGCAGATCCCGATCGACGCTACTCTAGCGCGTGTCGCATAGACATGTGGCGTCGTGACGCCGTTTCTTGCGATCAGAAAGGGTGACAAGACCCTACCGGTGAGTGCTACGCGCTGTAGGGCCCTAGGCAGATCGAGAGCACGATCCATGGTCGCGAGCAATCGATGAGACGAAATGGTGATAGCATCAGTGACGGACCACTGCGCGTCCTGCTCGTCACGACGCAGCGCAATTGGCACGGTGGCGAATTGCAGGCCATGCTGCTCAGCTGAAGGCTTGCAGGCCCGAGGCCATGCATGTCGCTTTGTCGCGCGACGCGATGGGGTCTTGGTGGAACGTGCTCTGTCGCGCGGTTTGCCCGTGCTGACCATTTCCGGACGAGGCCGTCGACCAGCATCGCTGTGGCGGATCCGCCGAGAACTGCGAAGTTTTCGTCCGCACGTGCTGCACTACAACGATCCGCATGCGATGCACGCAGCCGGGGTGGCTAGTTTGGGGTTGCCCATCCCCTTACGCATCGCCGCTCGCCGAGTCGATTTTCCGCTCCGGTCGGCGATGCCTTACCGCATGTTCTGCGATGGGGTCGTCTGCGTTTCGCAGGCCGTCCGTCGAATGTGTGCTGCGGCGGGATTGCCACCGGGGCGTTTGCCGGTCGTCCATGACGGCGTCGACCCACTGCGGATGGGGCAGGCGGATGCGGTACGGGGCCGCGCGCTGCTGGGCATCGAGCCCCACGTTCCGCTGCTGCTGACCGTTGCGAAACTGACCGATCACAAGGGACATCGGTACCTGCTGGATGCGCTGCCGCACGTCTTGCAGCAGTACCCAAACGCCGTGCTGGCTCTCGCCGGAGAAGGACCGCAGCGCGATGCCCTGACCGCGCAGGTTCGCCAGCTGAATCTGGTGGATCACGTGCGGTTCCTGGGGTACCGCCCCGAAATTCCGGATCTGTTGGCCGCGGCCGACCTGCTGGTCGTACCTTCGTGGCTGGAAGGTCTCTGCAGTTCGATCATCGATGCGATGTTCCTGGGATGTCCCGTCGTTGCCACTCGGGCCGGCGGCATTCCCGATCTGCTGGAAGGTTCCGATTCTCCGTCGCAATCGGCCGGCTGGCTGGTGCCTCCGCGAGATGCGGCGGCGCTGTCGGCTGCCATCCGGGAGGCACTGCAGTCGCCCCACTTGCGCCAGCAATTTGCCCGCAGGGCACGTCAGCGCGCGGAAAGTCAGTTCCGTGCCAGCGTGATGGTCGATCGTACGCTGGATGCTTACCGACGGCTGATGCGGCTCAGGCAACCGACTGGGGAGCGCGACCGTGCCATTTCTGCCAAAGACGCGCTTGTTTCAGAAATGAATAGAAACCGGTCAGCATGCTGACCTGAAAACCCGGCAGACCGTCCAAGAAACCGAGTTCCACGACGTAACTTCGAAGAAAACGGAGCGGGCCCTGGCCAATCAATCGCAGCAGGCTCGGACGTCGGCCCTGCTGGTACCACAGCTCCGCCTGCTGTTCGGTGTAATGCAGCAGCTTGCGAAGGTATGGATCATACTGCCAGCAGGTGTAGTGCACCAGGCGTTGCCGCAACTGGCCGACTTGGCGGGCCGGCAGATCGACCTCGGTGTGATCCGTGTACTCGCGGTACCGCGCCACGTCTCGTCGAAATAGCCGAGTGACCCGGTCCCGACCCCAGGAGGTGTGGCGAATCGGGTGACCCATGAAATGGTTCGCTCGGTAGACCGCGAAGGCGTCTCGCGTCGGACGGTCGTCCAGCAAGGTGCGGATCTCCGCTCGTAGGGCGGGCGTGACCCGTTCGTCCGCGTCCAGTACGAACACCCACTCGTGCGCCGCCTGGGGGATTGCCCAGTTCTTGAAATTGCCGGAGTCGATGTATTCCCGCTGAATGATCCGGCAGTCCGGCAAGTCACGGACGATCGACAGCGTCCGATCGGTGGAACCGGAGTCCGCCACCAGAATCTCATCGGCCAGACCATGCACCGATGCAATGCAGGCCGCGATATTCGCTTCTTCGTTCTTGCAAGGAATCAAAACCGTCAAGCGGCGATCGGATGGGCCAGCGGTGCCGTGTTTCATGGAACCGGAAGATGATGGAGTGGAAGAACAGGCGCGATCCGATGACGGGCCTTGCCACGCACGGTTTGGAATGCGCAGGACAAGGATCGTCGGAAAAGGCGAAATGGGATCGGCCGGAAAGGCAATGAAGGAGATCGGCTGGGCATGGCGGAATGGGATTCGCCTGGCATGGAGGGAACATCGGATCGGCCTGGAAGGCCGACTTAACGGGACGGCCTGGAAGGCCATCCCACGGGCTGTGCGGGGGGATATTCATCCGGCGCGGCGAACGTCATGTTGTTGTAACGATTTCAGGATGTTCGTGGTCGATACATCAGGAACCAGGTCGGTGACTTCGACGCGTCCACCGTAGCTCTCGACAATCTCATGGCCGACGACCTCGTGCGGCTGGTAATCGCCTCCCTTGACCAGCACGGACGGACGAATGCGACGGAGCAGCGCGTGGGGGGTGTCTTCATCGAACACGACAACATGGTCGACGCAGCCCAGGGATGCCAGCATCGCCGCACGCTCGCCCGCCTTGATGACCGGTCGCTCGGGACCTTTCAGGCGTTGCACGCTGCGATCGCTGTTGAGGCCGACGATCAGGATGTCTCCGTGTGAGGCGGCCTCCTCGAGATAGGTCACGTGGCCGACGTGGAGCAGGTCGAAACAGCCATTGGTGAACACGATCGACTTGCCGCGGCGATGATATTCCTCGGCCAGTCGCCCGGCTTGCTCCTCGGTCAGTTGTTTCCGCAACGACTGTCGCGGATGACTGTTCAGTTCGGCGCGGATTTCTTCGCGTGTCAGTGCGGTGACGCCGGATCGATCAACTTCCAGCCCGGCCGCCACGTTGGCCAATTGCACACTCGCTTCCGGGGCGAGGCGGCCGCCGAATCCCAACGCCAGAACGGCCAATACCATGTCGCCGGCTCCCGTAATGTCATACACCGAGCGCGCTTTGGCGGGGAAGACTTTTCCTCCGCCGTCTCGTTTGACCAGTGCCATGCCGCTTGCATCGAGAGTGATCACCGCCATGTCCAGCGATAACTGCTGACACAACTGCGCCCCGGCCCGTAATGCATCCTCCGGCGTGCGAATTGCTCGACGCGTCGCGGTCTCTGTCTCATGTCGGTTCGGTTTGATCAATGTCGCGCCCGCATAGTTGCTGAAATCGCGATGGCGGCCGGGATCGACCAGTACAGGACACCCGGCGCGGCGCCGCCTGAATCGTTTCGTGAACGCAACGCGGCGTGCAGACCCCTTTGGCGTAATCAGAAATCAGTACCACGTCGTGATCCGCTACGCGCTGACGGATTCCCTCGATCAGTTGCTCCTCGACCGCTCCGGAGATCGCCTTCCGCGTTTCCGTATCGACGCGCAGCATCTGACTGGGAACGCCCGATCCCGAACGTCCGACAAATCGTTCCTTGAGCGTCGTCGTCCGCTCGACGTCCTGCACGATCAGCTGCGCATCAATGCCCGACTGCATCAGCAGCCTCACCAACATCGTGCCCGTCTCGTCCGCGCCGACGACTCCGGCGCACGTAACATTCGCTTCCAACACGCGCAGCATATGGCAGACATTCGACGCGCCGCCCAATCGGTGCTCGCGCCGTTGGACGCGAAGGACCGGGACCGGCGCCTCCTGGCTTGTGCGGTCGGCCGACCCCCAGATGTAACGGTCCAGCATCAGGTCCCCCAACACCAGAACTTGAGGGGAATGTAGATGGTCCAGCGTTGTCAGCAGGTTCACGGCAACAGGTCCCGAGCGAAAGCAGGCAGTCGTTGGAAACGGTGGCGAAGTGTAGTCGGGAGCACAAATCGTCCGAAAGGCCAAAATCCGCAGTCGCGGATGACTTGCTGCCAGTGCTGGCGAACGATCCGCTCAGCGAATGTTGTGGTTATTCTTCGAGACGCGCACAGCCCGACCGCACCTGCTGGAGTTGGGTTTCCAGTTCGCTTCGACCGGAGTCGACCGTCAGGTCGATCTGCACCGCGAACAAGGGGATCGGCCCCAGACGGTCCGTGCCCAGCTTGACGAGATCCTTGTGCGTGCAAACGGCCGCTTGAATGTCGTTGAGTTGTCCTAGTTCCCCGGTGATCGACTCGACATCCTCTCGCGTGAATCGATGGTGGTCCGGGAACGCTCGGAAATGCACGACCTGCCAGCCCTGTTGCACGAGTGTTGCCTGGAAGGCCATGGGATTGCCGATCCCGCAAAACGCGGCCACTCGTGCGCCCGCGAGGGCCTTCAGCGACTCGTGCCGTCCGCTGGCCGTCAACAATCCCGAGGGATGATGAGAGACTTGGATCCAGGCTGCCTGCGGTGCGTGTTGATGGACCGTCTGCTGAATCTCCGCGCGGCGGTCCTCGCTAACCAAGTGACTACGCGTCAAGACGACCGCATTGGCTCGCCGCAGTCCGTCCAGCGGCTCACGCAGCAAACCCCGAGGAAACACGCGTCCGCCGCCGAACGGCTCGGTGGCATCGATGAGGACCAGGTCCAGATCCCGCGCCAATCGCCGATGCTGGAACCCGTCATCCAGCAGGATCAGCTGCGATCCGAGTTCCTCGATCGCAATCCGCGCCGCCTTGACGCGATCCGGATGCTGTATGTGTGGCACATCCGGCAACCGGGATTCCAATTCACGAGCTTCATCGTTCGTCGCCTCGTGTCCGGCTCCATAACCCCGACTAACGATCGCTACCCGGACGTGATCCTCACGAAACCAACGCGCCAGCCAAGCTACCATGGGCGTTTTGCCGGTTCCCCCCAACGTCAGATTGCCAACGCTGACGACCGGCACCGGTACACGTTGAATCTCGCAACGCCCTTCGTCGTATCGGCGATTGCGCTGTGTGACAACAAAGCGGTAGGGAAGCTCCGCCAGCGATAGACCGAACCGCGCAATGGCCGGAAACGGGCCGCGTCGCCGACCGGTTACGATTTCGCGAAAGGTCTCGGCCGTCGTTTCGTTTACCATGCCCTCCTCGCGCGGTTGACTGCGACGCATCGCGGCCGATCCTGCCATTCGTGGGCCCAGGCTCTTCGTCGGGTAAGCTCAGCGAAACGCCAGCCCACCCGCGGATTGGGCCCCCATCATTCGATCTACAAAACCGGTCCGATCATCCACGGGATGTACTCGTCGTCGCCGATCCCGAGTCGCTCGCTCTTCGTCTCTTCACCGCTTGCGACACGCAGGATCTGCTGGAAAATCTGGCGACCGACCTCGGCGACCGGAGTTCCTTCCAGGATACAGCCGGCATTGATGTCCATGTCATCCTGAAGGCGCACGTACATCGGCGTGTTGCTGGCAACTTTCAGCGAAGGCACCGGTTTGCACCCATAACAACTCCCGCGGCCGGTGGTAAAGACAATCATGTTGGCTCCCCCGGCCACCATCCCGGTCAAGCTGCAGGGATCGAAACCGGGCGAGTCCATGATCACGAAGCCCCGCTGCCGCACCGGCGCCGCGTACGGATAGACGTCGACCAACGCCGTGGAACCTCCCTTGGCGATCGCTCCCAGGGATTTTTCGGCGATCGTGGTGAGTCCGCCCGCCGCGTTGCCCACGGAACGGTTGTCGTCCAATTGCTCCCCCAGAATGCCCGCATACCACTGCCACCATTCGAGGTGGTCGAGCAGTTTCTGTCCCACCGCTGGCGAGACGGCGCGGCGCGTCAACAGATGTTCGGCCCCGGCGATTTCAGTGGTTTCGCCCAGAATCACGGTCCCGCCACACGCCACAATCTGGTCGCTGGCCCAGCCCAACGCGGGGTTGGCCGTGATGCCCGAACTCCCGTCCGAACCGCCACACTGTGTCGCCACCACGAGCTCCCGCGCTGGAATCGTCTGTCGCTGCAGATCATTCACCTGGGGCAAGAGTCGTTCGATCGCTCGAATCCCCTCGGCAATCGTGCGCGCAGTCCCCCCGCAATCCTGCATCGTCAGTGTGGGAACCGGGCGGTTCGCGTCGCCTGGGCGTCCAATCTGTACCAACTGTTGATCCTCGATCAAGTGCTCCAGGGAAACCTGTTCGCAACCCAGACCAACCAGCAGGTAGCCCCCAATGTTCGGGTGACGAGCGATCCCTCCCAACACGCGATTCAGGAGCTGATGCTGCTGTCCCCCCGATTGCATCGCGCAGCCGCTGTGGTGAACCAGCGCGACCACCCCGTCGACTTGCGGAAAAGCCTGCAACCTCTCCGCCGTGAAATGCTGAGCGATTCGGCGGCTCACGGAGGCGGAACAATTCACGTTGGAAAGGACCGCAATGTAGTTTCGCGTACCGGTTTGGCCGTCGGCCCGTCGGTACCCTTGAAAAACACTCTCCGGCCATTCCGCCCGGGGGGTAGCCGGCACATGCGTCGAGAATTCGCACGCGGTTGCCCGCACATCTTGCGCTATGTTGTGGCTGTGCACCCACTCGCCCGCCTCGATCCGTTTTCGCGCCACCGCAATCGTCTCGCCATACTTGATGATCCTCTCACCCGAGTCGATGCGTACGGCCGCCACCTTGTGCCCCAAAGGAATCTCCTGCCGCAGTTCCAAAGGGGGGGTGGTCCCAATTCTTCCGCCGGACGGTAGCGAGCGCACCGCCACCAGCACGTTGTCCTTGGCATGGAGACGGATGGCGAGGTTCAAGCTGGATGGGGAGTTCATCAGGTTGGCTGTTCCTGCTGCGAGAGGCCCGACGGTCGGACCGCCGCGATCCGTAGCGACTATAATACACCCAGTGAAGCGAAAAACGGCGGAACGTTTGCGTTGTGAACCAAGTCTAATCCACCAAGATGTCTATCGAAACGGCGAACTCGACCCTCCCGCAACCGGCGTCTTCGGACGATTCGGACTTGGCAGGGCAGGTCGTTCAGGAACAAATCGATCGAGCACGCTTTCACGTTCGGCTGGTAGAAATTGCCACCGCTGTAACTCAAATGGTTGCGGGCGTGCTGGCCTTCCTGCTGATCGTCACGCTGATCGATCATTGGGTTGTCGGACTGAGCCTGACCTGGCGGCTCGTGGCCTTCGCCCTGTTGCTGGTCGGTTCCGCCGCGTTTGCCATCCGTCGAGTTGTGCCGTGCCTGACACGACCTATCAACCCGGTTTACGCGGCCCGAGCGATTGAGCAGGCCGCTCCGTCCCTGAAAAACAGTCTGATCAACTTCCTGCTCCTTCGGTCTCGTCGGGATTCGCTGCGGCCGGTCATCTTCGCCGGTGTCGAACGACAGGCCGCGGCGGACCTCGCGTCCGTGGATGTTGATGCAGCCGTCGACCGATCGCCGCTGATCCACGTCGGTTACGTGCTGGCAGCGCTCGTGCTTGTGCTGGGCACCTACAAGATTATCTCGCCCAAAGACCCATTCCAAAGTGTCGCGCGCGTCGTCGCACCATGGAAGCCTATCCCCCGACCGTCCCGCGTGCAGATTCGTCAGCTTCGGCCCGGTTCCACCGAAGTGTATCGTGGCGAAACACTGGAAGTTTCGGCACTTGTCGACGGTCTGGACGAGGACGAATCCGTGATCCTGCGGTACAGCACCGAAGATGGACAGGCCATCGATCGCGAATTGTCGTTGCAACAATCCGAAGACAGTCCCCGATACCGAGTGGCTTTGACCACGGGAGACTGGGGAATCCAGGAGTCGTTGACCTATCACCTGCAAGCCGGAGATTCGCGGACCGAAGACTATCGAGTGCTGCTGAAAGATGCGCCCACAATCACGTTGAAAACGATCGAATACGATTATCCGGACTACACCCAGTGGCCCAAGGAAGTGATCACCGGTCGCGGAGATCTCAAAGCTCTGGAAGGGACCCGGGTCCGACTGGAGGCTGTAGCGAATCAACCGATCCGCACCGCTTACCTGGAACTGTTCCAGGCAGATGATCTCGCCGCCGAGGGGAATGCTGCCGAAACCCAGCAAGGCGCTGGCGATGAAGTCGGAAGACGAGCGTGCCTGGGGACAACTGACGCTTGGCTTGTTGCCGGATCGAACCACACCCCAGTACGTGGCCTACCAGATTCGCTTCCAGAATCAGGAGGGACAACGGAACCTTGAACCAGCACAGTTCCAAATCGAAGTCACTCCCGATCTGCCCCCGTTGGTCGAAATCGTCGCCCCGCGCCGCCGTGATCTCGAGCTGCCGGAAAATCGTCCGCTGATGATCGAAGTCCGCGCCCTGGATCCCGATTTTGCCCTGCAAAACGTCACCCTACAGGCCCATGTGCGCGATCGCGAAGTGCTGAATGAGGTCTTGCTCGAGCGGATTCACTCCGGCCCGCTGCTCGCACGGTATGAGTTCATTCCCCGCCGGATGGGGCTCGCAGCCGGCGACGTGGTGTTGTACCGGGCGATCGCGGAAGACAACCGGACGGCAAGCCCCTCCGGCTCGCCCGATCCCAATCGACAGCAAACCGATGAATTCCGGATCCGAATTGTCGCCGCGGACTCCACCGAAGGCGAAGAGACCGAGTCGCCAGATCCGGAGGCCAGCCAGTCCCCCGCCGAGACGGGTTCCGCAGATGAACAAGGGGGGGGAGCGGAGGAAAATGGTGAGGCAGGGCAGTCGGGCGATCAAGGTGATGCAGGAGACGAAAGTGATTCGGATGGAGTCGGTGGAGCCGGCGAGGATGCGGGAGCGAAGCCGGCCGGCGCGGACCAGCCGGCTGATTCCGAAGCCGCGCCGGGGGATTCGCCAGGGCAGTCGGATCAGGAGGGATCGGAGTCGCCCGATTCGTCGGCAGCGAAGGGAGCGGGCGGCAGCCAGCCGGAGGATCCTCAACGCGATGGGCAGAGCCAAACCGGTGCCGAACCTTCCGCTGCGAACCGTCCTGCAGAGGGCGCTGCGTCCGACGAAACACGTCCCGCGGGCAGCGACGAGTCGGACGGAGCACAATCCGCGGAGCCCGTGGCCAGCGACGGCAGCAACGACGGAGATGCTTTCGAGCGGATTCTCGAGCACATGCGGGATCAGCAACCCGAGGGCACCAATCAAGCTCCTGGTGAGTCTTCCGAAGATCGAGCTTCGGACAACGCACGCGATTCGGTGGAGTCACCGGCTGAGGCGCCGTCCGCGCCGAACGCGACGGATGGGGCGGTGGAGCCAGCGGACGATGGATCGGATCCTTCGCTGCCGAAGCAAACTGGCACGCCGGATGTAGAGGAATCCAGCCGGTGCGGAAAACGACGCATCGCCGGATCCGCGTCGTGATCCCAACGGTGAAGCGGGGGCCGGCAATCGACCGTCGTCGGACGTGACCGACCCGCGGCCCGACGCGGCGGACGAAAAGGGGACGCCCTCGGAGGATCCGGAATCGGCGCGAGAGGCATCGCCAGCGAAATCGCGACCCGGCGGCGAATCGGATTCATCGACTTCCCCGGCTGATGCGGCTGCGGAGGGGCTGGAAAAGGCATCGGACGGCTCCACGGGACCGGACGATCCCAACGCTCCATCGGATCCGGCAACCGGGGAATCGGGCGGTGCCGAACGTGCACAACGTCCACGCAGGGAGGACCGGCGGACGATTCCTCGACCAGTGGGGACGCGCCGGCCGAGAACGCGACGGCGCCGGAGGGCGGAGTGCCACAGGACGCGGAAGCCGCCGATTCATCCCCACCCTCCGCCGCATCGGACGGTCCGCCCTCGGAGAGGCCGACGTCACCCGGCGGCCAACCGGCCACCGGAGAGGCTTCCGGATCGGCGCCGGAATCGCAGGAGCCGGCGGAAGACGAACCGAATCTGAAATTTGCCGAGGAGGCGACCGATCTGGCGCTCGAACACCTGCGACAGCAACAAGAGGATACGGAGTTGCTGGAGCGACTGGGGTGGACGCCGGAGCAGGCCGAGGCCTTCTTGAAACGCTGGGAGCAGATGCGACGCGGCAGCGCCAACCCGACTCGCGCGGGCAGCAGGCTCGCCGCCGAATGGAGGATCAGCTCCGCGGCTTGGGGCTACGGCCTCGGGCGGCCGGCGTTCGTCGCGATGTGACGAACGCGGATGGGACACGGGGCATGCTGGAAAGTGGCGGGCGAACGGCTCCGCCGCCCGAGTATCGAGATCAGTATCGGGCGTTTCTCCGCGGATTCTCCCGCCCAGCCACCGAACCGTAATCCGGGTGCCCGCGCACGAATGCGTGCCGTGCGGGCACGTGTCGCTCGTGGCGATGTTCCCAAGCAGAAAGGGTGACGAGAAGCTGTCGGGACGGGCGACTGCGCTGCAGCAGCGATCCGCGCGCCCGCGACCGTGCGCCCGCTGCGGTTTCCCTCAACAAGCGTTTCGCGGCGATGGCCCGCTGTCCGCCCTGCGTCTGTTCGGCGAGGTGGTGCCCCCTGAGAAAACCGCCGCGAGGCATTACAATGCCCTCATGAGCACGCCTGTTCCTCGATACTTGGTTGGGCTGCACCCGAAGCGAGTGCTGCACTATTTCACCGACGTTCTGGTGATCGGTGGAGGACTGTCGGGACTCCGGGCGGCGATCGAGATTGACGCGGGGCACTCCGTGGTGGTCGTGGCCAAGGGCGATTTGCGGCACACCAACAGCATTTACGCCCAGGGTGGCATTGCGGGCGTGATGGACCCGGAGGACTGCTTCGAGGATCACATCGCGGACACCCTCCGCGCGGGCGGAGATCTTTGCGATCCCGCGATCGTGGGGCAAGTCGTGCGCGAGGCGCCGGTGCGGATTCAGGAGTTAATGGAGTGGGGAACCCATTTTGACAGACGCGGCGGCGAGCTGCTGCTGGGCCGGGAGGGCGGCCACCGCCATCACCGCATCGTCCACGCCCTCGGAGATGCGACCGGCAAAGAGGTGATGCGAGCGGTGGTCGATTGGGTGGAACAGAAGCCGAATGTTCAGCTCTGGCGGCAAGTGTTCACGATCGACCTGTTGGTGCACGAGGGCGTCTGTCGAGGTGCGGTCGTCTGGAATCTGCAGCATGGCAAGATGATCGTCTGGGCCAAGCAGACGATTCTCTGCACGGGCGGAGCGGGGCAACTGTATCGCGAATCGACCAATCCGGCGGTGGCCACGGGGGACGGGATCGCGTTGGCGTATCGTGCGGGCGCGGAACTGCGGGACATGGAGTTCATGCAGTTTCACCCACGGTGCTCTACATCGCCGGCAGCAGCCGCAGTCTGATCACCGAGGCGATTCGCGGCGAAGGGGCCTATCTGGTCGATGTCAACGGGCATCGCTTCATGTTCGACTATGACGAGCGAGGGGAATTGGCGCCGCGCGACGTGGTTTCGCAGTCGATCGTCACGCAGATGGAGCGGACAAGGCACCCGAACGTCTATTTGGACATGAGCCACCTGCCTGCGCAACAGATTCGGGACCGTTTTCCGGGGATCGATCGCACCTGCCGCGAGTTTCAAATGGACATTACTCGCGACCGGATTCCGGTACGACCCGGGGCGCACTACATGATCGGCGGCGTCACGGTCGACCGCGACGGGCGAACGACACTGCCCGGGCTGTGGGCGGCCGGCGAGGTGACCTCCAGCGGCTTGCACGGCGCGAACCGGTTGGCCTCCAATAGTCTGCTGGAAGGCCTCGTGTTTGGTGCCCATGCCGGCCGGAACGCATCCTCGGCGGCGGCCGCGATGCCGGATGACTATCATGCGCCGGCCATCGAGCACGAGGTTTCCGGCAGGGGAGGGCGAATCGCTGGATTTGGCCGATATCCGCAACTCCCTGACCAGCCTGATGTGGCGGGCGGCGGGCGTCCGACGCGACGGGCCGACGCTGCAGCGGGCGGCAGAGACGATCGACAACTGGTGCCGCTACGTCTGGCCGCGCGTGTTTCCGGATCCCACGCGGTTGGGAACTGCAGAACATGCTGCTTGGTGGCGCATCTGGTCGTGCGGGCCGCTCTTCGGCGGGAGGAATCGCGCGGCGTCCATCTGCGGACGGATTTTCCCGAAACCGATAATCGCGCAATGGCGGCGGCACCTGGCCTGGCAGCGGAGAAAAGATTCTGACCTCGCGGGCCAAAAATCAGTCTGACCGAACTTGCCGAAAGGACTTCCCGTATCTTACATTATTAGCAATTCAGGTCGCGTGCATGCCCATGCTGGCGATGGCGCGGCCACTGTCAGTCCCAGTCGGCTCCGTGCGGACCCGCGTCCACCGGACCGACAGGCGGCGAGTCGCCACGGGATTGATGGTTTCTGGGCAGAGACTATCTTGCCGTGTTCGTTCGGCACGTTGCTGCGCGGTGTCGGGCGGCAGACCGATCACAGATGTGTTCAAGCCATTCGACTTTCGGTTCCAAATGTTGGTGGAGTAAACGATGGCGGAGTCTTCTCCTACTGTCCCGATGATCGAGGCACAGGGCCTGTCCAAGTTCTACGGTGAGTTTCGCTGCTTGTCGCGACATCACGTTCTCGGTCGACAAGGGGGAGATCGTGGCCTTTCTCGGTCCGAACGGGGCCGGCAAGAGCACGACGATGAAGCTGCTGACCGGGTACCTCGCGCCCTCGGAAGGGGTGGCGCGGATCGCCGGGCACGATATGTCGACCGATCGACTGGCAGGCTCAGCCCGCCTGGGATACCTGCCGGAAAACGGCCCGCTGTACCCGGATATGACGCCGGCCAGCTTGTTGGCGTTCTTCGCCGAAGCCCGCGGTTTGGGAAAGCAACAGGCCAAGGAGCGGATCGACGCCGTGGCCGACATCTGTGCCTTGGCGAGTGTGTTCCACAAGCCGATCAGCAAGCTCTCCAAGGGATTTCGCCAGCGCGTTGGCATGGCCCAGGCGCTGCTGCACGAGCCGGATGTGTTGATCATGGACGAGCCGACGGCGGGATTGGATCCCAACCAGATCCAGGAGGTCCGGCACACGATGCAGCGACTGGGGGCAGAAGCGAACCATCCTGCTCTCGACCCACATCCTGCAGGAGGTGGCGGCCCTGGCCAACCGCGTGATTATGGTCAACGAGGGGCGGCTTGTCGCAGACGCCCCGCTGGCCGAATTCACTGGGGATGGCAAGAATCTCGACAAGAATTCCAGCGACTGACGACCGCGGCGGCGACCTAGGGACGCAAGCAGTCTGGGAACGCGATGGGCGCGTTCCCGCATGCGACCGTGGATGGGGACCTTTTCCCGTCGGCTGATTCGCCAACGAACGGAAACCTAGAGACATGTCAAGCATTACTTTGCCTGTGATCCTGCTGCTGCTCATCGATGCTCGTCTTCGTGCTGGTGGGCTGGGGACTGATTCAGCTTCTGGCCCGCGTCAAGCACGTTGCCTACGCCGTGCTGAAACGGAATTTCGTGGGCTACTTCAGCAATCCGACCGGTTATCTGTTCATTCTGTTGTTCGTCGGCGCCTGTTCCGTCTGCGCGTTCTTCCCGCACGACTTCTTCAACAACAACCTGGCGACGCTGCACGAACTGAACCAGTGGTTCCCCTGGATCATGCTGGTCTACATCGCCACGATCACGATGGGAATCTGGTCGGAAGAACGCCGCCAGGGCACGGATGAGTTGTTGCTGACCGTGCCGGCCGACGACTGGGACATCGTGCTGGGTAAGTATCTGGCCGCCGTCGCGATCTATACGGTTTCCTTGCTGTTTTCGCAGATCACCAACTTCCTGGTGCTGTCGTTTCTGTCGCTCGGGCGACGTGGATCTGGGCCTGTTTGCAACGACCTACCTGGGCTACTGGGTCGTGGGGCTGGCGATGATTGCGATCGCGCATGGTCGGCTCGTTTCTGACTCGGAATCAGACGATCGGCTTCATCTTCGGCGTGCTGTTGAATCTGCCGTTGGTGCTGTCCTCCTACGCCGATGCCGTGTGTTCGCGGGCAACGTGGCGCAGCGGGTTGTCCCAATTCAGCTACGTGCGAGCAGTTCTTCGATTTTGGCCGCGGCGTGATCAGCCTGCGGTCGCTCGTGTTCTTCGGCATGCTGGTGGCCGATCGGGCTGTACCTGAGCGTGGTGCTGGTGGGGCGTCGTCATTGGGTGGGGGGCAAAGACGGCCGGTCGATGCTGGGGCACTACGTGGCTACGGACTTTGGCGCTGCTGGCCATCGCCTTGCGGGCTGACCTTCTTTTTCGTCAATCATGACGTTCGCGTGGACGGCACCAGTGAACGCGTCAGTTCGCTCTCGCCCAAACCCGCGAACTGATGCAGACAAATGAGACGGCGGAGCCGATCCTCGTCGAGGCCTTCATCAGCCAGCCAGATTCCCGAGGATCTATGTGAAGACAAAGGTCGATCTGATCTCGAAGCTGAACGAACTGAAGTCGGTCCCCGGAAGCAATATCGAAGTTCGGGTCTACGACAACCTGGAACCGTCCAGCGAAGCAGGCCGTGCGGGCGGAGGAACAGTACGGGATTCAGCCCGCACGCGTGCTGGTTCGCGAACGCGGCACGCTGCAGGAGAAGGACCTGTTCATGGGCGCGGCTTTCACCTGCGGTCTGGAAAAGGTGGTGGTGCCCTTCTTTGACCAGGGAATCCCGGCGGAATACGAACTGGTGCGATCGATCAGCACGGTGGCCCAGTCCAAACGAAAGCGGCTGGGCGTGATCAACACGGATGCGCAGATGTTCGGCGGCTTCGATATGCAGCGCATGTCAGCAGACTCCGAAGCAGTTGATTGATCGAAGAGTTGGAGAAGCAGTACGAGGTTGTGCAGATCGACCCCAGCAGTCCGATGGAAGAGCAGGTCGACGTGCTGCTGGCGGTCCAGCCGTCGTCGTTGAATCCGCAGCAGATGGACAACTTCATCGAAGCCGTTCGCAAGGGCACGCCGACCGCGATCTTCGAAGACCCGATGCCGGTGATGATGAACGCTCCCGGCACCAGTCAGCCCAAACCGCCGCGCGGCGGGGGCATGATGGGAATGAGCTCACCGCCAGAACCGAAAGGCGAGATTCAGAAGCTGTGGGACCTGCTGAACATTCGAATGGCCGGCAAGAACGAGATGGGGCAATTCGATGCCTCCGTGGTCTGGCAGAATTACAATCCCTACAAGAAAGCCCGCGGCCTTCCGCAGATCTCGAAGGAGTGGGTCTTTGTGTCTCCGGATGTCCCGGCGCGGAAGATCCGCTGAACTCGCAAGGATGACGATCACCAGCGGACTGAGCCAACTGCTGCTCCTCTACCCCGGAGCGATTGAGGAGCAGGATCAAGCGGGGTTCGAGATCGAACCGCTGGTGATGACCGGTGACTGACGGTGGGGACGATCGGCTATCAAGATCTGATGGCGAATCGCTTCCGCGATCCGTTCGCTCTGCAGATGGAACGACAACGCAGCACGGAGCCGTTTGTGCTGGCGGCACGGATCCGCAGCCAGGGCCCGACGAGGCGACCGCGGAACCATCCAGGACCAGACCGGAGAACGAAGCGTCAGCCGACGATGCGGATGCGGCCGCCGAGGCGAACGCGGACCGCCGACAAGATCAACGTCGTTTATGTCACGGATATCGACATGATGCACTCGGAATTCTTGCGTGTCCGAGCACAACCGAAGATGGGCGACATCAACTGGCAGTTTGATAACGTGACGTTCGTCCTGAACGTGATCGATTCGCTCGCCGGAGATGACCGCTTCCTGGATATTCGTAAACGGAAGACCCGCTACGCCTCGCTGAAGAAGGTGGAAGAACGCACGGCCGAAGCACGCGAGGAAGCGGAAGGACGAGATCGCGAAATTCAACGATCAATTCCAGCTCGCCGAGGACGAGGCGAAGAAGAACCAAGAACAGGCCATGGCCGACCTGCAAGAAGCAAGTGGACGAGCTGCAGAAGAAGAGCGAGGAAGGCGGGGCCGATCTTTCCAGCCGCGAAGTCCAGCGCGCCCTGCAGGCCGCCGTGCAGCAGGTGGCGTTCAAAGAACGTGTCGAGCAACGGCGACTCGACACGACCGTCGAACGCCTGACTCGTGACCGTGATCGTGAGCTTGTCCGGATTGAACGGCAACTGGATGACGGAGATCCAGCAGGTGCAGAGCAGTCTACAAGGCGATGGCTCTGCTTCCTGCCGATGTTGCCGCCACTCGCGATCGGGCTGCTCGTGTTCCTCCGACGGCGGTCGCGGGAGACGGAAAGCATCACCGCCGCACGACGGAAGTAGATCCGAAGTTCGGTGAGTCTCAGAAACGAACTGCCTCCCATCGCAGAACCGGTGGGGAGCATCTTATCAGCGGGAGTTTTCGCGATGACGGAAGCAATGAAAACCTTGATCTTCGGTGGCGCCGCCCTGGCGGCGGTCGGTCTGGCCGTGGGCACGCGGAGTCCGTCCGTGGGGACGCAACCGCCCGAACGCATCGGGAAGCCGCTGTTTCCCGAGTTCACGGATCCGCTGCTCGCCAAGAGCTCGAAAATCGTCCGCTTCGATGAAGGACCTGGCCAATCTCAGCGAGATCGAAGTCAAGCAGGTCCAACGGGATCTGGACGTTGCCCTCGCATGACGGCTATCCGGCCGATGCCGAGAACCGCATTCGCGATGCGGCGACACCGTTCGTCGACCTGAAGATCATCAATGTCGTCACGCGACGAAGTCGGGAACTACGAACTCTACGGAGTGCAGGAGCCGAGCCAGGATACCTCGAGCGTGGGTGATCAGGGCGTGGGTACGCTCGTGAGATTCAAGGGCGAGGGCGGCAAGAATCTTGTCAACTGATCATTGGCAAGGAGGTCAAGGATCAGGAAGGGCAACACTACGTCCGCGTCGTCGACGAATCGCCCGTCTACATCGCCGAAAGTCGACCCGGAGAAGTTGCCCGTCAAGTTCGACGACTGGATCGAAAAGGATCTGTTGAAGGTCAATTCCTGGGATATCTCCCAGCTGCAGCTGCAGCGACTACACGTTCCAGGTGGCACAGACCCTTCGAGGGCCCGTGACGGATTTCGATCAGCGTCTCGATATTACGCTGACCGACGACAACGGAACCTGGAAGCTGGACCAATTGCTCGAGGCACGCGACGGGAAACTGCAGCCGACGGAATTGCTGGAGGGCGAGGAGCTCAATACCGAACGACTGTCCGCGCTCAAGGAGGCACTCGACAGTCTGGAAATCGTGGATGTGGAGAAGAAACCGGAAGGGCTCGGAGAAGATCTGCGAGCGGACAAGGGGTTCTTCAATGATCAGGCCGGGGTCGATTCGCTCGTTTCGACCGAGGCTTCTATCCGGTCGCAGGTCGCCGGCGACGCGGTAGAATTGTTGTCCACCGACGGCGAGGTCCTGGTTCGGACCAAGGAGGGCGTGGAGTACATCCTGCGGTTCGGACGCGTGGCCAGTGTCGATACGGAATCGGAGGAAGGCAAGCTGAATCGCTTCCTGCTCGTCTCGGCCCGCGTCGATCAGAAGTCAGTTCCCCGAGCCGGATCTGGAGCCGCTGCCGGACCTGCCCGCCGAGTCGAGCACCGAGCCAGAAGCGGGAACGGAAACGCCGGATGAGAATGCCCAGTCGGCCACGGCTCGCTTCCAAACGCTGCCCACCGTGCTGCAGGAAGAGGGGGGTGAAGAAACCACGAGGAAGCTGCCGAGGAAGCGGTCGAGGAAGTCGCCGAGTCGGAGGAACCGGAATTGCCCGAGGCGTTAGGGCAGGCCGACTCGGAGAAGCGGCGGACGCCGACGATCCGGCGATCACGCGAGCAGGAAGCGGCGGCGGAAGATCCTCCGACGGCGGAGGCGGATCCCGCTGCGGAGACGCAAGACGCCTCCGATGACGCCGCTGGGGATGCACGGACCGCTAGACGCTGCGGATGAGGAAGCCGAAGAAGCAGCCGCGGACCCGGCCACGCCCGACGATATCCAGGCCGAGCGAGCTCGGATCACGAAGGAAAACCAGCGCAAGATCGACGAGCGGAACGACAAACTCAAGAAGGCCCAACAGAAGGTCGCGGAATTGAACTATCGTTTCGCCGATTGGTATTACGTGATCTCCGAGGATGTCTACAAGAAAATCCACCTGGGACGCGCCGACATCATCAAGGAAAGCGAAGAAGCCAAGGAGTCGGGATCGGGATTGGACGCTTTCCGTGGGCTTGAGACGCAAGGCGTGGAGGGCGCGGAAGCGGCAACCGGGGACGAAGCGGCGATGCCGGAATTCACGCCGCCTAATTGACCGCTTCGCCGAGGTCGCGCAGAAACTCGAGCGTGAAAATGCCGGTGTCGTGGCCGTCGCTGAAACCGACGTTGTAGGCGTAATTGCCGACCGGCCGCATCCCGACAAATCGCAGCGGCTGCGCTTCCTGCGGGTCGAGAACCGGCAGCAGTTCGGCTTGCCCGGTGGAACCGCGTCGCTGCTCGCGGCACGTGGCGCACGGACAGTGGGCCCGCAGCTGTTGTACGGTCAGAACGTGCTGCACGCCGTCGCTCCAGGTAATCTGTAGCTTCTCCGGGGTCAGCAGTTTCAGGTCGGTCGGATGATGACTCATTTGCGTTGATCGACGAAGCGTCGGCCTTTGAGTTCAAAACGGGGCAAGCTTCCGAGTGTCACGCACCGCACGGTGACACGCAATCCCAACCGCAGCCGCACGGTTTCGGCAACGCGCTGCGGGTCCCGCTGCGGGTCCTCGATCTCCAAGGTCAGCGCATCCATCTCCCCCTCCTTCGTCGCGATCAGCCGGAACTCGGCGATCTCTGGGAACTCGCGCACAATCTGTTCCACCGCACTGGGGTAGACGTTCACACCGCGGATGATCAGCATATCGTCGACTCGGCCCAACACGCCTCCCTCCAGCAACACCCACCGGTTTCCGTCTTCCTTTTCGGTTGGGCTCGTGCTTTCGTCCTCGGTGCCCCAACGGGGACGCACCAGATCGCCCGTGCGGTAGCGCAGGACGGGCGCGCCGACGCGACCCAACGTCGTCAGGATCAGCTCCGACAACTCGCCCGAGCCGGCGGGATGGCCGGTATCGACCGCTTCGAATTCCGCCAGAAACTGGCTTTCGACCACGTGCAAGCCGTGTCGCTGCGCGTCGGCGTATCCCCAAGGTCCGACTTCTGTTGCCCCGGCATGGTCAATCAGTTCCGCTTGCCAGGCCTGTTGAATTCGATCGCGGATCGCCGGCAGCGAACCACCCGGTTCGCCGGCGACGATGATTGCTCGCACCGCGGACTCGCCGATCCGGATGTCGTGCTCCGCCGCCGCCTGCGCCAAGTGCAGCGCATAGCTCGGCGTACAGCAAAGCAGCGTCGCGCGGCTCTGGCAAATCATTTCCACGCGGCCCAAGGTGTTCATTCCACCGCACGGGATGACCATCGTGCCTCGCCGGACGAACGCCTCGTGAGCGCTCCAGAACCCGATGAATGGGCCGAAAGAAAAGGCCATCGCCACGCGATCCTCCGGACGCACCCCCGCTGCATCCAGCACGTACTGCCAGGTGTCGGTCCACCAGAGCCAGTCGTCGGCGGAGTCGAGCACAACCAGCGGGCGCCCGTGCGTTCCCGATGTGCGGTGGTAGCGGACGTAGTGCTCCAAGGGAAATGTTCGGTTGGCGGCTGTCGCGGCCGACGCCTCGCCGATCAATTCCTCTTTCGTGGTAAAGGGCCACTGCCGGAATTCTTCCATCGATCGAACCGGACGCCGCGAACCGGACAGTTTGCGGGCATAGAATCCGTTTTGCGGCAGGATCTGGTCCAGCAGAGCATTCAAACGTTGGAACTGCATCGCCTCCAGGGTGCCGCGATCCATTCGTTCCAACGTTCGGCGCGTCGAGAATGTTGTTGGTTCCATGCGGCCATGATAGAAGCTCAACGGCTGGGCCAACAGACGTGGCACGCCATCCGATCTGTGCGAGTTGACGCTTGGTGGTCGACATCGCGTAGAACACCCGATAGCGTCTCATCGCACTTGCTGCTCGGAAGAAACGTCGCAACGAACGCGACATGTCCCTGCGACAAGCATTACCGGGCGCGGCCGGAGCCAATCGCCAGCAGCTGCGATTCCGTGCGGACGTACATTCGTCCCTGGGAGATGGCCGGCGTACTGCGGCTGGGTTCCCCCAAGGGATTCCGGGCCAACAAGGCGAATTGCTCGCTGGCGGCCAGTACCACCACAACGCCGTCGTCATCGATGCAGAACAGACGATCGCCGGCGATCACAGGCGATCCTGAGAAGTTGCCCCCAATGCGTTTCTGCCAAACGCGCTCCCCGTCTGCAGCGCGGATGCAACTGACAATTCCCTTGTCGTACCAGAGAAACACCAGGTCGTCCTTGACCACCGGAGTGGGGACATACGGCGCCTGGGTGGTGATGCGATAGGCGACTTCCGGTTCCGGATCCGGACGAACGGCGACCAGATAGTTCCCGCCGCCGCCCGAGCCGGTCGTTCCCAGAACGAGATCACCCGCGACGACCGGGGAACTGACCGTGCGCATCTCCAGTACCGGGGCGGACCAGTTTTCCTGTCCATCCCGTGGATTCAGGCTGTACAGACCGTGAGCCGTACTGCAACACAATCAACTCCGCGGGATGCCCCGGCCGTTCGTACAGGCACGGCGTGGAGTAGGAGACGACTTCACTCCGTCGCGGAGTTTGCCACCGCGTCTGACCACTCGAGCGATCGACCGCAATCACGAAACTCGTCTCCGTCTGCGGTCCATCCTCCTCCGGCTTCCGCTGCTGGACGCAGAGGATCACCAGATCCTCGAACAGCATCGGCGAGGTGCCGAATCCATGCTGGCTGGCGAACGGCCCCAGGTCTCGTTCCCAGATGAGCTGACCCGCGTGATCCAACGCCATCAGAGTTGTCTGCGCTGGCGTAGACCAGGCAACGTAGACTTGGCTCTCGTCCACGGCGGGCGTAGTGGACGCGAAGCTGTTACGCACGTGCAGGTGATGTGATTCGGAAGGGAAATCCCGTTGCCAAAGCGGTCGTCCATCGATTGTGCTCAGGCAGATCACGTAGCGAGTCGCCGAATCCGCATCGGCACTCAGCAGGAAGATTCGGTCGTCCCAGACGACCGGCGACGCATGCCCGACGCCGGGCAGGGGGGCCTTCCACTGGATCGTCGATTCGGTCCATTCCGCCGGGATCGATCCGGAGGGGCTGACCCCCGTGCCGTTCGGTCCGCGGAATCGAGTCCATTCCTGGCCTCGGCCTGCGGGCGCCGGAAGGAAGCTGGCGAAAATCAGGACCCACACAAACGGCAGCAGACGGTGGAGCATGCGGACCTCTGCTCTGCGAAGGCGAGGAATTCGTGCCACTGACGGGCCGCCTCCTCCGAGAGAATAGGATGCGGCATCCACTTCATGCGATCGAGAATCCGCGGGCAACACGAGGTCGACCCGCGTTACCCACGTGATATTCTCGATGGTGATCCAGGACGAGAGGCAGACAACCGCGCCGCTACTGCACGGTGCTCTCGTCAAACCCAGCGTCAGCCAACGCTTGGACGGCCGCCTGACCATCGAAATTGTCGGCATCGATGGTGCATTGCGCCGTTTTTGTCGGGAAATCGACCGTCACATCCGAGACACCCGGCAGTTCGGCTAACGCGCTGCGCACGGCAGGCGGGCAACCGACAGCTCAGTGCATGTTCGGTACGGCGATGACGACCTTCGTGGTGGTGGCGTCGTCGGAGATGTTGGATTGCTCAACCGCCGCGGACGTCGCATTCGAATCCGGCGTGCTGGGCGTGCCGTCCGGAGTCGTCGACTCGGACGGGGCACATCCCACCGGCAACGACAACAACAAGATCAGACCTAACTTCTTCATGGCGTTTCCTTAGTCTTCCAAAGGAGAGAAGATCGAGGGACGAACCGGCGCGGAATCTTTTCCGG
This sequence comes from uncultured Planctomycetaceae bacterium, assembly GCA_963776055.1. Lineage (GTDB taxonomy): Bacteria > Planctomycetota > Planctomycetia > Pirellulales > Pirellulaceae > CAVZLD01. The sequence continues at coordinate 160,122 of CAVZLD010000007.1, forward strand.
ATCGTCCCTTGCGGTAGATCCCTATTTCTTCCCGCATGATCCTTCAGATTAGGCGTTCCGCCGATCCGCGACAAGAGGCACTCCTCTCCATGGGGTATGTGGAGTTTCACTATTGGAGGGGTACTGTGAGGCTGGTCCCAGGTCGGTCGCCGCAGGCGACGGGGTCGCGCGACTTTCGCATTCGGGGGGAGGCCGAATTCAGGCAGCTTTGTCGTTTACTTCTGCCTGGTTCAGTTTGTTGTAGAGCGTTTTCAGACTGATGCCCAGTTCATCGGCCGCCTTCGGTTTGCTGCCTTCGTTCCGTTCCAGGGCCGAGTAGATGGCTTGGAGTTCGATCTCCCGGAGTGTCATGGGGCCACTCAGTTTGAGGGAACCGGTGCGCAACCGTCGGGAGTCGAATCGACGAGGCAGGTGTTCGGGCAGGATCGGGGGCGATTCGCAGAGGATCGTGGCGTATTCAATTACGTTGGCCAATTCGCGTACATTGCCGGGCCACACGTGATTCTGCAGCAATTCGAGCGCCTCGGACGAGATCATTTCTCCCGTGGAGGTCGGTGGCAAAGCGGAGTCGCTGAAGCAGATGCTGCACGAGGGCCGGGATATCTTCCAGGTGGCTCCGCAGGGGCGGAAGCTGGATCTCGAACGTGTTGATGCGAAACATCAGGTCTTCGCGAAACAGTCCATCGTGGACCATTTCTTCCAGCGGTCGGTGCGTGGCGCAGATGGCTCGCACGTCAAGCGTGAAGGACTCGTTATCGCCGACGCGGCGAATTTCTCCGCTTTCCAGGGCACGCAGTAACTTGGACTGCATGCCGAGCGGTAGTTCACCGATTTCATCGAGGAACAGGGTGCCACCATGGGCGACCTCGAACAGTCCGACTCGTTGTTGATCGGCGCCGGTAAATGCGCCTTTGCGGTGGCCAAACAGTTCGCTCTCGATCAGCGCCTCCGGCAGCGCCCCGCAATTGACGGCGACGAAAGGCATTTCGCTGCGGAGACTCTGGTCGTGGACCGCTCGCGCGACCAGTTCCTTACCGGTTCCGGTTTCTCCCAGGATCAGCACGGTCGATTGGGTGGGGGCGACCTTCGAAATCAGCTCGCAGACGTTGCGCATCGACGGGCTGTCACCGACCAGTTTCGATTCCCCTTCGATGCGTTCCAGTTGTCGCTTGAGTGCCCGGTACTTATTGGTCAGTTCACGTTTTTCTGCCACGCGTTGCAGCAGGCGATCCAGATCGACCAGTTTGCAGGGCTTGGTAATGTAATCAAAAACGCCGTGGCGCAGGGCGGCGATTGCGGTTTCCAGCGAGCTCTTGCCGGTCATTACGATCGCATCGGTGGACGGGGACATGTCCTTTGCTTTTGCGATCACCTCGATGCCCCCGAGTCCCGGCATGTCCAGGTCGACCAGCAGGCAGTCATAGGTGTTGCGCTGCAGCGCGGCAACGGCGGTCAATCCATCGGGGCAAACGGTGACTTCGTACCCCATGCGTTGCAGCTCGCGGCCCAACAGGTTTTGGAGGGACTTTTCATCATCGGCGAAGAGCAGTTTGAGCGGCTTCTTAGGCGGCTTGTTGGCGATGGTTTGTCTCCTTTTCACTGCGGACCGGTTGCAGGGGCAGGCGGACGGTCAATCGCGAGCCTTGTCCGGGACCCGCGCTGTGGACTTCGATGGACCCGCCATGCTCGGCGATAATTCGAAAGCTAATCGACATCCCCAGGCCCGTTCCCTGGCCGTCTTTGCGACGCGTGAAGAACGGCTCGAACAGGTGCGCCTGCACCTCTTCGCTCATGCCGCAACCGTCGTCGGCGACGATCAGTTTCGCTTCCGAACCATCTTGTTTCAGTGCAATCCGAACGGTGCCGCCCGAGTTGAGGCTTTCCAGTCCGTTCGTGATCAGATTCAGGACAACCTGTTTCATTTCCTGCGCATTGACGTACGCGTAGACCGGATGCCCCCGATCGAATTCGATCTTCTTCTGGCGGTACTTGCCCACGTGCCGCACCATGTCGATCACGCCCTGAATCAACTCCGACAGATCCGTTTCCTGGTGTTCAACGTCTCCCAAGCGGGAGAAGTCGAGCAGCTGTTCCGTGATCTCCTTACAGCGAAACGCTTCGTCCTGGATCATGCGCAGATAGTCGCGGACAACGGCCAGCTCCGCCGGGTCATCCCATGCGCCCTCCGCCACTGTCTCGTCCGGGCCGATCATCGTCTGCCAGCGTTCTTCGAGGGATTCGGCGCAGAGGGCGATCGATGCCAGCGGGTTATTGATTTCGTGTGCGACACCGGCGGCCAAAAAACCGACGCTGGCCAGTTGCTCCCCGCGAATTACTTCCCGAGTGCGCTGGCGGACCTGTTGGTCCAAGTCATCCCGGATCTGTTGGAATCGCTCGGTCATGTCATTCATCGCTTGGGCCAGTTCGTCCATTTCATCGCCCGAAAAGAGCTGGATCCGATGCCGGAAGTCACCGCCGGCGACGCGTCGGGATCCGTCAATCAGTTTGCGGAGCGGTCGAAAAACCCAGCAGTAGAACAAGTAGCCCAGTAACAGCAGCAGCAGGCGCGGAGAAAAAGCTGGTGAACCAGGCGAGCACGATCCAAGTGCGATAGTGTCCAGCGCACATCTCCCTGCAGGTCGAGCATCCGATGTTGCAGGTAGCTGGGCAGATTCTTCGCCGCTTGGTTCAACTTCTCCACCTGAAACGCCAGCTCATCCTGCTGCATGTGGTCCAAGGAGAGCAGCCATTCTTCGTCGGTCTTGAGTAACTCGATTTCGTCCAGCGTGCCCTTCCATCTCGGCTGCCGTATCCAGTTCGCGATCGATGTCACCGATCGGGATGTCGACGATGGCGTTTTCGTGCAGCTTCATGCGATACGACTCGAGTGTCTCGCGAACCAGTCGCAGATTCGCGTCAAATTCGGCCGTCTTCAGGTGGGCGCCGATCGGTTGTTCATGCAGAGATTTCCCATTCGCCGGGGGTCGGCAAGTTGGCCCGCATCGGCGCTGACTTGCTGGGCCAGGGTGATCGACAACGGCAATTCCGTGGCCCGGCGACTGACGCTGCGCGCCAGCCGTCGGAAAGCGTAGACGCCCCGGAACCCGTTGATCGAGAGGATCGTGACGGCGATCAGCAGCAAGGCGATGCAGAACAGCAGTTTCCTGCGAATCGGCCACCCGGTGAGCATGCTGCGAACTCCTCTCGTGGCTGGAAACGCCTCGCCGATTTCGAAAGGCCCCGCCTCAGAAAAGGAGCGAAGGGGTGATTTCGTCGGCCCGGCTCGGTCGGTTCCCCCGGTTTTCCGAGGGGCGGCGGAGTGTATCATCGACTTCGCTGCGGTGGCAAGGTTTGATTCTGGCTGGAGCGGGTCGGGGAAAAGATGTGGTCCTCTCCGACCGGCGGGTGCGTCAACTCCTTTCGAAGCAAACACTTAAAAGGCAGCACGACCTCATGACGGGGGAGCCGAAGAGTCGACCTTGTTCGTTGGCAGTCTGCGGGATAGGATACCCCAGACTCGGAAAACGGGGATTTTGCGCAGATTTTTTTCTAATGCGTTAAGGGTTCCGAATGAGCAATTCAATGCGTTCGCTGCGTGGGATAGTGGGGCGATTCGCACTGTTTGGCCGTTGCGGGGCTGTTGTGGATCCCGCCGCAGATGGCCCTGGCGGGGCTCGAAGGCCCCAAGCCGAGGGAGCGGCAAGTCGTTTTGATCGTCACCAATCTGCTGAAGCAACAGCACCTGTTGCAGCGTCCGCTCGATGATGAGATTTCCCATCGAGCGCTGGAGATGTTCCTCAAGAACCTCGATCCGATGAAGGTGTATTTCTACCAGTCGGACATTGACGAGTTCATGCAGGATCGCGATCGACTGGATGACAACGCCGAACGGGGCGATCTCAGCTTCGCCTACAAGGTTTTCAATCGTTTCCTGGAGCGGGTAGAGGAACGAGTCGCATTCGTTGACGTGCTGCTGAAGCAGGAGCACGACTTCACGGTCGACGAAGAGATGGTGACTGATCCGGAAGAGATCGCAGTACGCGACAACGAAGGCCGAGGCGTTCGACCGCTGGCGAAAGCGGATCAAGTACGACCTGCTGGTGCTCAAGAGCGACGACGTCGAGGGGCAGGAGGCGATCGATCGACTCGGACGGCGCTACCGCAGTTACGCCAAGCGGATGCAGCAGTTCAGCTCGGATGACCTGCTCGAGATGTTTCTCTCCTCGATCACGATGGGGTTCGACCCCCACACGACGTACATGTCGCCCAGCTCGCTCGAGAACTTTCAGATCAGCATGAAGTTGAAGCTGGAGGGCATCGGGGCGGCTCTGATGATGAACGACGGATACACGGTCGTGTCGAACGTCATTCCCGGAGGGGCGGCGGACAAGGATGGGAAGCTGAAGCCCGAAGACCGGATCATGAGCGTCGGTCAGGGAGAAGACGGCGAAATGGTCGACGTCGTCGACATGAAGCTGAATGACGTCGTCAAGCTGATCCGCGGTCAGCGCGGGAACGATCGTGCGACTGGGCGTGAAGCCGGCCGGTTCCAACGAGTTAGACGTCTACAAAATCACTCGCGCAGCCATCGAACTGAAGGACAGCGAAGCCCGCAGCGAGATCATCCCGCTCGACGCCAAGCCGGATGGGACTCCCTTCCAGGTGGGCGTGATCGATCTGCCCAGCTTCTACATGGATATGGGCGCCGCCCGCAAAGGAAGAATCGATTACAAGAGCACCACTCGTGACGTGAAACGCATCCTGGAGGATTTCAACGCGAAGGGCGTCGATGCGGTGATCCTGGATCTGACGCGTAACGGAGGCGGCAGTCTGACCGAGGCGATCAACCTGACCGGGCTGTTCATCGATCAGGGACCGGTGGTGCAGGTCAAGGATTCGGACAACCGCGTCGAGCACTACGACGATCTGGACGAAGGGATGGTCTGGAAGGGGCCGCTGGTCGTGTTGACGAGCAAGTTCAGCGCAAGTGCCAGTGAAATTCTCGCCGGCGCAATCCAGGACTACGGACGCGGCCTCATCGTGGGGGACGCCACCACGCACGGCAAGGGCACGGTGCAGAGCCTGCTGGATCTGGGCAATCAGCTTTTCGAGATTCCCAATCCGCCGAACTTGGGCGCCCTGAAGATCACCATGCAGCAGTTCTATCGACCCAGTGGCGAGAGCACGCAGAAGCGCGGCGTGGTGGCGGACATTGCCATGCCCTCCCTCACGACACACATGGATGTCAGCGAAGGCGATCTGGATTACCCGATTGAGTTCGATCGAGTGGATCCCGCGCGCTTCCAGGGCGACAACTTCGTCAATCCGAATCTGCTTGCAGGAACTGAATGCGCGGTCGACCTCGCGTCGCAGCCAGTCGGAGGACTTTGCGAAGCTGATGCGTCGTATTGAGCAGTATCGCAAGCAGAAGGATCGGAAACGCGTCACGTTGAATGAGGAACGTTTCTTCCAGGAACGTGCGGAATTGGACGCGGAGAAGGAAGACGAGAAGCAGATCGAGGAGCAGATCTCGTCGGAGCGTCCGGTGTTTCGCCGCTATTTCTACAATGACGAAGTGCTCGCCATCACGCTCGATTACATTCGCTTGCTGGCGAATCCTCAAATGGCGGAGGCAAATGCGGTTGGCCTCACACCAGCCGAAGCAACGCCTTAAGTCGCAACGCGGAACTTTTGAAGTTGCACGTTGCGATTTTTCTCAACCCGAAGCGTAAGTTTTGAAGTTGCACGTTGCGATTCTAACAAGCGTAAGTTTGAAGTGCACGTTTCGATTCTCAACCCGAAGCGTAAGCGAGGGAACACTTTCGAACCGTTGGGACGTGTTTCCCTCGCTGACGCTTCGGGTTAGGATTTCGCGGGCATTCCGCACATCGGAGGAGGGAAATTCGGAAATGTGCAACTTCCAAGTCGCAACTTCAGAATGACGCTTCCGGTTCAATCCTGTTCGGCTTGAGAGTTGTGGGGTGGGCCCCAGCGAGTCCAAGGTGTGGCGGATTGCGGAGAACAAGCCGAGCGGTGGCCCACCAGAATACAGTGGCGGTCTGGCACAGCGCAGCATCGAACCGATCCGGACCGGATGGGGATGTTCGAGGGTCCCCGGGTTCACACCCTCCGCCGAGCGGCCTGCGTCCCACTGCGCCATCGCGGCCGAGACGCAGGTGACCGTCAAAGTGGGCTTGCCGAGTGCGGGATCCGCAGCCCGTCGTAGGCCAGTGCCATGCCGGGCGGCAGTGCACGGTTCGTCTGCTCGTGCGAAAGATCGTGCGAAATGTGGGTGAAATAGGTCTGCCTGGCACCCACCCGGCGGGCGACGGCAATCGCCTCGTCCAGCGAAAAATGGGTCGGGTGACGACCGGTGCCGAAGGGCGTCCAGAATCAGCACATCCAGGCCCTCGAGTCGCGGCCAACTCTCCGAGGGGATCTCGTTCGTGTCGGTGCAGTACGCGATCTTGCCGATTCGGAATCCGAGAACTTCGAAGCGCGGGCCGTGTCGCAGGCGAATCGGCATGATCGGTTCGCCAAGGGCCACAAACGGCTGCTGATCGATCGTGTGAAACTCCAACTGCGGAACCGCGCCTGGATGGGTCGGCTCCAGCGTCGGTGAAGGCATAGTCAAAGACTCGCCGAATTCGCCGCTCGACCTCCTCCCGACAGTAAATCGGCACCGCGTGGCCCAGGTAGAACGGGAATAGACGCAGATCGTCCAGGCCGAACAGATGGTCGGCGTGATCGTGCGTGTACAGAACCGCGTGGACAATCCCGATGCTGCTCCCGGAGTAATTGCGTCCGCAGATCGGGTGGCGTGTCGATCAACAGAATTCCCTCCGGAAGGCCCACTGCCACGGCGCATCGCGTCCGCCGGTCGCGCGGATCCTCGCTCGTGCAGACCGGGCAGTCGCAGCCCAGACTCGGGACGCCGACCGAGGTGCCGGTTCCCAGCATGATCCACTGCCCAGCGATGTCGGAACTCGAATATGGAACCGTCAAGGAGAACCGTCCGTGATGTGTGCCGTCGAAGTGGAGTCGAGGCGACGGCTGGAGACGCGGCCGAATCGGCGGCGAGAGCCTTAAGCAGAATTACCGCAAGTGTCCGTTCGTTCCGCAAGTGTCCTGTCGCAGCGACCCGCGACGTGCGTCCACGGACCGTCGCTACGGCGTTCGCAAGCGGCCATGGCGCGCCGCGGCTCGGGGCACATGCTGGTGCTCGGCGTATCGTGCAACCGCGGTTGACCGTTTATTGTCAATCGTTATAAGCTACTGTCCAGAAATGGCTTACGTTAATCTGTCCGCCCCACTTTCGGCGCTGTCGCGAGCGGGGTATGGACTTCTGGAGACGCCCTGAATGCGAGGGCGCTGGCACGATGAATCTGCTGGAACGGATATGGGAGTTGTTGGGCCTGGTTTTCTCGTCGCTGCTGCGCGGGTTCGAACGGGCGATGACCTCGGTCTTTGGCTCCCAGAATGCACGCTATATCAAGCGTCTGCAAGGCCAAGTCGATGCGATCAACAGCCTGGAACCGAAGTACCAGGCGATGTCCGACGAGGAATTGCGCGAGCAGACGGATAAGTTCCGGCAACGGCTTGAGCGCAGGGGGAAACGCTGGATGACCTGCTGGTGGAGGCCTTTGCCGTCTGTCGCGAGGCGGGCCGCCGCTATCTGGACATGCGCCATTTCGATGTGCAGATGATCGGTGGCATGGTGCTGCACAGCGGTGCCATCGCCGAAATGGTCACCGGCGAAGGCAAGACGCTGGTGGCAACGCTGCCGGCGTATCTGAATGCGCTGGAAGGCAAGGGCGTCCACGTCGTGACGGTCAATGATTACCTGGCGCGACGCGACATGGAATGGATGGGGCCGCTCTACATGGGGCTGGGGCTGACCGTGGGGGCGATCCAGAGCGACATGGAAGTCCGTGAGCGCCAGAAGGCGTACGAATGCGACATCACGTACGGTACGAACAACGAGTTCGGCTTTGACTATCTGCGAGACAACATGCGTCCCGCGGCCAAGGGAGATGACCGCTACCCGCGCGAGTATCAGCAGTCGCAAGGGCGGTTGAATTTTGCGATCGTCGACGAAGTCGACAACATCTTGATCGACGAAGCTCGTACGCCGTTGATCATCTCGGGACGCGCCCACGACAACATTCGCAAATACGCCGACGCCGACCGCGTCGCACGCCAGCTGCGCAAGGGCGAGCATTTCGAGGTCAACGAGAAAGACCACACGGTGAACCTGACCGATGCCGGGGTGCGCGAGGCGGAACGGCTGGCCGGGGTGGAGAGCTTCTACACGGCCGGCAATATGGAGTGGCCGCACCTGATCGACAACTCGCTGAAGGCGCATTATCTGTACAAACTGGACGTCAATTACGTCATCAAGGAAGGCCGCATCGTCATCGTCGATGAGTTCACCGGCCGACTGATGGAGGGACGCCAATGGAGCGACGGCCTGCACCAGGCGGTCGAGGCCAAGGAAGGCGTGAAGATCAAGGAGGAAACCCAGACGCTGGCGACGATCACGCTGCAGAATTTCTTTAAGCTCTACGACAAGATCTGCGGGATGACCGGAACGGCCATGACCGAGGCGAACGAGTTCTGGAAGATCTACTCGCCTGGATGTCGTCGCGATTCCGACCAATCGAGCGCTGCAGCGTCATGGAACACTCCGACGTGATCTACTGCACGGAAGAGGAGAAGTATCAGGCGATCGCCAACGAGATCGAGCAGCTGAACAAGTGGGATACGTTGAATGTCGGCAAGGAAGATCCACGATCGGGACGATCGTCAAGGAAACCGAGGATTCGCATCAGTCTTCCAGCCGCGCGGCAGTCCCAGCAGCAGGAAACGATTCCCAAGGTCGAAGATCCAGTCGATTCAGCGCAAGGGCCGCCCGGTCCTCGTCGGCACGACGTCGATCGAGAAAAGTGAACGACTTGCGGGGATGCTGGAACGTCGCGGCATCCCGCACGAAGTGCTGAATGCCAAGCACCACAAGCGTGAGGCGGAGATCGTGGCCCAGGCCGGTCGCATCGGTGCGGTGACGATTGCCACGAACATGGCCGGTCGCGGAACCGACATCGTCCTGGGCGGCAACCCGGAGACCATGGCTTGGGCGATCCTGCAGGACAAGTATGAGACGCGTCTGGATGTGCCGCGCGAGGAATGGGATGCAGCTGGTCCGCGAAATCGAAGAGCGTGAAGGCATGCGGGAAGAGGGCCAGACGTGTCAAGGAGCTGGGCGGTCTGCACGTGATCGGCACCGAACGGCATGAAGCACGTCGGATCGATCTGCAGCTGCGCGGCCGTTGCGGTCGGCAGGGCGACCCGGGCAGCAGCCGCTTCTACCTGTCGTTGCGCGACGACTTGATGCGGATTTTTGCCGGCGAATGGGTCGAAAAGATCCTGAAGTCCTGGGGCGGCTGGGAGGAAGGCGATGCGATCGAAAGCCCGATGGTCACTCGCCGAATCGAAGCCGCTCAGAAGAAGGTCGAAGAACGGAACTTCGAGATTCGCAAGAACCTGCTGGAATACGACGAAGTCATGGACGAGCAGCGGAAGCGGGTCTACGGCTACCGGCAGGCAATCCTGGAGGGCGTCAATTGCAAGGATCTGATCCTGGAGATGATCGACGAGCAGGTCCAGGCGAATCTGCAGGCGATCCTGCGGCCGACCTACGGCCTGGAAACCTTCGCCGCCTGGGCCAGCAACCGACTGTCGACCCCGCTGGACGCCCGCGATTTCCGTGATACGGATTTTCCCACCGCCGAACGGCTGGCCAAGGAGGAAGCCGAGCGGGCCGCCGAGACCCAGGTGATCGACGCGATCGACGAGAACCTGCCGGAGGACGAGGATACCCAGGACTGGAACTGGGAGCGCCTGGCCAACATGGCCAACGCCCGCTGGGGACTCGCATCTGCGGGAGCGAGAACTGAAGGAGTTAGGCCGAGATCGGGTGGGGGAGTTCTTGATCGACAAGGCTCGACGAGGCGATCGCGAAAGTGGATTTGAGTGAGGGAGCGGAATTCCTGGACGAGAGACTTCCCACTCAAGACCGCATCGTGCTTGGGTGCGGCACAAGTTCGGTCTCGAAATCACGCTGGAGGAACTCCAAGGCATGGAACAATCGGCGATCATCCAACTGGTGCGCGATCGAGCCGTCGCGGCCTATGACGAGAAAGAATCCGAATACCCCGTCATGGCGGGGCTGTACCGATTCAGCCAACGCACGGCAGCATCCGCGCCGCCGCGGGTCGATCGGCAAGCCCTGGCCAATTGGGCCCGGCAGCGGTTCGAAGTCGATTTGGATCTGGACGATTTCAAGAACCGACCCCGCGATGAAATCCACGACCTGCTGATGGACCATAGCCGCACCTGGCAACGGCGGACGAATGAGGCGGTCGATTCCGTTCAGCAGAAACTGGCACAGCTCGAAGATCCCTTGCCCGCGGCCGACCGAACCGTGTCGTCCGGATGCCAATGGGGCGCTCGCCTCGCTGACCGATTGGCTGCAGCAGACGCTGCAGGTCGAGGTGTCCCCCGAGGAATTGGAGTCCCTGGATCGGGAAGAACTGGAAACGAAGCTGCTCAACGCGGTTGAGGACCGCTACCGTCCCGAGATCCGCCGGATGGAACGGCAGCTCGTGCTGCAGTTGGTCGACAGCGCCTGGAAAGATCATCTGCTGGCGATGGACCACCTGCGAAGTGCCGTCGGCTTGGTGGGCTACGCGCAGGTCGATCCCAAGGTGGAGTACAAGCGCGAAGGTCGCAAACTGTTCGAGCAGATGTGGAGTTCGATTGCCCAGCGAGTGACCGATCTTGTGTTTCGCATGGAACTGCTGGACGAAGGATTCGTCGGGTCGACCTGGGTGGAGACCTCGGCCGTTCACGAAACGGCACCCACTACCAGTGAGATTGCACAGCAACAGGATGAAGCGATTCGCAACAGCCAAGGCGAAGAGAAGATCGAAACGATCCGGAATCGCGGACAACGAGTGGGACGCAACGATCCGTGTCCCTGCGGCAGCGGTAAGAAATACAAGAACTGTTGCCTCCGAGCACGAGCCAGTTAGCGTCATCTCCTCGGGAGGGTCGCTGAGTCGCGAGCAGACAACGCGATCATGGGGCCCGTCCATCGAGACGCTGTCCTGACGGGGGCGTTGCTGCAACCGTTTTTTCCGAACAAGGGAGCGAGCTGGGAAAGGAATCCCCGTGAGTTGGCTGCTGAACCTCGGCTACCTGTTGCTGCTACTGGTGCTCTCGCCGTGGCTGGCCTGGAAAGCGTGGCGGCATGCCAAGTATCGTGAGGGCTGGTCCGCAAAGCTGGGCGGGCTTGTGCCCCGGCGCGAGGGCCAGCGTCCGCTGCATCTGGTTGCATGCGGTCAGCGTAGGCGAAGTCAATCTGCTGCAAAGCCTGCTGCGCGAATTGCCGCCTGCGACCGAACTGGATTACGTCATCACGACGACGACCAAGGCGGGGTACGATCTGGCACGCCGCAAGTACTCGCAGCATCTGGTGTCCTACTGCCCGTTCGACTTCAGCTGGGCGGTCCGCAGCGCGCTGCGACGCTTCCGGCCCAGTCTGCTGGTGTTATCCGAATTGGAACTCTGGCCGAATCTGATCCGTGAGTCCGATCGGCGCCGGCGTTCCCGTCGCGATCGTCAACGGCCGACTGAGCGACAACAGCTTCCGTGGCTATCGCCGCGCCCGTCGACTGATCGCCCCGGTCTTGCGACGTCTGAGCTGGATCGGGGCGCAAACCGAAACATACGCCCAGCGATTTGTGGAGCTGGGGGCCGATCCGCAGCGAGTTGTCGTGACCGGTTCTGTGAAGTTTGACGGAGCCGAAACGGATCGGCAGAATCCGCGGACCCAACAGCTGGCTCGTTTGGCAGGAATCGCACCGCAGGATCTGGTATTTCTGGCCGGCAGCACGCAGGAGCCGGAAGAGCAGCTGGCTCTGCAGGCCTACCGGCAGCTCGTTCCCCGCTTCCCGCAGCTGCGGTTGATCCTGGTGCCGCGACATCCGGAACGGTTTGCATGCGTGGCGGATCTGCTGCAAGCGTCGGGCGTCGCCTGGCAGCGTCGCAGTCAATTGACGGACGTCGATTCACGCAAGGCGCCCGCGTCCTGCTGGTCGATACGATCGGCGAGTTGGGTGCCTGGTGGGGGACGGCGGAGATCGCCTTCGTGGGAGGCAGTTTTGGGCGACGGGGCGGACAGAACATGCTCGAACCGGCGGCCTACGGTGCGGCCGTGTGCTTCGGCCCGAACACCTGGAACTTCCGAGACGTCGTGCAGCGATTGCTGGAAGCCGATGCGGCGCGCGTTGTAGCGGACGGGGAGGCCTTGACCGCCTTCGTTCGGCAATGCCTGGAGTCGCCGTCGGACCGGCAGCGGCTTGGGCGGAACGCCCGACGACTGGTGCGGGCCAATCAGGGGGCCGCGAGATCGTCCACCCGCCAGATCCTGCAACTACTGCCGCCTCCCCTGGGATCTCGGTGGTGCCCGGCGGCAGCACGCCCCGCGACACTCTCTCGAACTCGCCAATCCGCGTGAAGCCGAGGTCGGCTGGCCGGATGCCCTTCTGCGAGACGCCGGAGCCGCTTCTGATGGGGCGGGGCGTCCGACCCGGCCGGCGGGCAGGTTGCAGATGCGGGATGCTAACGTTTATAGTTGTGCTCTTGAGTTGAGAATCCATTACGTAGGGGTCTTGCCTCGTTCCGTGGAAAGCCTGGGCTGGGTCCCTTCCACTGCAGCCGAGGTTTTGGATCACGCAAGCAGATTCCGATCCCACCGGGCATCGGTTCCGACGTTTCGGGCAAACCGCCGCGGCCGGTTCCTCGGCCACTCTCCGGGTGTCGTTGCCGGCTTGAACAATCAAAGAGGAGTGTCACTGTGTCGCAAGGCAAGTTTCTGTTCACCAGTGAGTCGGTCAGCATGGGACATCCGGACAAGTTGGCGGACCAGATTTCGGACGGTGTGTTGGATGCCCTCTTCGAGCAAGACCCGTATAGCCGAGTGGCTTGCGAGACCATGGTGACGACCGGCATTGCGATCATCGCCGGCGAGATTACAACGCGCGCGAACGTGGACTATTCCGAAATCGTGCGGCGCACAATTCGTGATGTGGGCTACACCGACGCATCCATGGGAATTGCGGCCGACACTTGCGCGGTGATGGTCTCCGATCGACAAGCAGAGCCCGGATATTGCGCAGGGAGTGGATGCCAACGAAACAACCGGCAAGGATGTCGGAGCGGGCGACCAGGGCTTGATGTTTGGCTATGCGTGCAACGACACTCCAGAACTGATGCCGTTGCCGATTGCTTTGGCCCACAAACTGCTGGCGCGACTGACGGTCGCGCAGGCAAAAGGGCGAAGTCGACTGGCTGCGGCCCGACAGCAAGAGCCAGGTGACGGTCGAATACGAGGGGCATCGTCCGGTGCGAATTGACACCGTGGTGATCTCCACGCAACATGACCCGTCGGTGTCAAACGATCAGATTCGAGAATTTGTGATTGAAAAGATCATCAAGCCGCTGCTGCCGCCGGAGCTCGTACGCGGCGATATCGTGTACCACATCAACCCCACCGGACGATTTGTCGTGGGAGGTCCCCAAGGCGATTGCGGACTCACGGGCCGCAAGATCATCGTCGATACCTACGGCGGTTGGGGCCGACATGGGGGTGGAGCATTCAGCGGGAAGGATCCCACGAAAGTGGACCGCAGCGCCGCGTATATGGCTCGACACGTCGCAAAGAACATCGTCGCGGCGGGCCTGGCCGATCGTTGTGAAGTGCAGTTGGCCTACGCGATCGGAGTATCCGAACCGGTCAGCATCCTGGTCGACACCGAAGGAACCGGGCGTGTGGATGACGATCGGATCTGCCAGGCGGTTCGCGAATTCTTTCCGCTGTCGCCGCGAGGGATCATCGATTACCTCGATTTGCGCCGGCCAATCTTTCAGCAGACCGCGTTCGGGGGCCATTTCGGTCGATTGGAGCCCGGGTTTACCTGGGAGAATACTGACCGAGCAAAAGAGCTGGCCGAGGCGGTGATGTCGAGTGGGGTCGTGTCTGGCTCGTGAGGTGAAATGGCGAACCGTATGGGTGATGCACCACAGCAGTCGGTGATGGAGGGGGAAATGTCGGACGCCCCTCACTCCTCTCCGACCAGCGTGGTCCTGATCCGCGGAACGGTTCTCTCGGCAGTTGGCAGTCTCTGCGTGGTCGGGACGCTGCTGCTGGTTCGACGTCTCCAAGGCGGTTTGACACAACCACTCGCCGCAGGGACGCTGTCGCTCGTCGTCGGCGTACTGCTGCTGGGTGGGTGCGGATTGATCCGCTCCCGTGATCGTTGCGGCTCGCTATTCGCTACGACGTATTGGCGTTGGCTGCCCTGGATCTTTTGGGTGGCCAGTTTGCTGTTGGTCGCCACGTTGTCACTGCCCGGCACATCTTTCGCAGGATTGGGACTCCTCTGGCTGGCGGCGGTCGCGCTCACCGCGTACCTGGGAGTCGCCGAGTATCGGTCATCGGCGCCTGCCGATGATTCGTCCGGACAACTGTTGGGAGAACAAACGGAAGAATCGCTGCCCGAGACCGAATTTCCCGCCGGCGTTCAGCAGGAACTTCTGCGGCGAGTGGATCCGACGATCGGGGTCATCATCGAAGGCCGAATGCGCGCCGAATTTGCGGTGGGACAACGTACCGCGTCCGTTCACGTTGCGTTCTGTCCACCGCTGTCATCGGTGCCTGCGGTCTCCGTGGAACAGATGAATGGCCCCGCCGCGACCGCCAAAGTGGGGCTCGTGTTGGGACACGGTGCCCGCATCGATGTCCGGCTCGAGCAGCCGGCGAAGTACCGCACGGATGTCGTACTTGCCGTCTATGCCCAAGAATCACCGGTCGATCTGGAACCCGATGTAGCCTACTGACGGCGGCGCGGGGAATGCACCAGAACGGCCTCCGGGAGTCCGGAAATGTCCCGTCTTCGCGTTGCCTTGTGAGAACCATTGGCCCCACCGCAGGGCAGCCAGGGCCGAGCGTGATGGAGAGCAAAACCGGCGGGCGGTTGTGACGCTCCGAGCCTGCCAACCCATCGCTCCAGGAAAGTGCTCCGGGAACGATCGTTGCGCAGCGACGCGTTACTGCACACGGACGGCAGTGCCGCAGGCGGTGACCATCAACATGCCATCGCGAATGACTTCGTAGTCAATGTCTACGCCGACGACCGCGTTCGCCCCGAGTTGCGTGGCCATGTCGCTCATCTCTTGCACCGCCAGCTGGCGGGCCTGTACCAATTTCTCCTCGTAGGCCCCCGATCGACCGCCCACGATGTCGCTAATCCCCGCCAGGAAGTCGCGAACGACGTTGGCGCCGATGATCGCCTCGCCCGCCGCGATTCCGCAGTACTCCTCAATTCGCTGCCCCTCAATCGTCGGAGTCGTTGTGATCACCATTGTGAATTTCCTTTCTGCCGAGTGAACTGGTGCTATTCTGCGGACGTTGATTCCGGAAGTTTTTCTGTGGGTTGGAGAAGTGCTTCCATTCGTTCTGTGATCCACGGATCCGGAACGTCGCCTTTTTCCAACACCATGATCGCAAAGTTATCTGCCAGGATTTCCTCCGGGTGAATCACGTAGTTCGTGTTTCGCCCGATTTGCGCCCACCATTCAGGCAATTGGCGATGTTCAAACAGCGTGGAGGTTCCGTTCTGCTCCGCCACGCGCCAGCTCGAGTTCTGCGGCATGACCCGAATCAGGCGAAACGTAAGCTCCCGAAAGATGGACGTGTCCGCCGGAAGCTCATGCGCCGCGTGGCGACTTAATAACAGCGGCGCAAGGTGGAGTTCCTGGCCCTCGTGTCGGATGGTTGTAACACAATTGACGAGCGGTGCGTCCGGGTTCGTGATCTTGCGCTCTTGCAGTGCATTGGGAAGAACAATCGGCGGGCATTCGAAGAACCCAATCAAGCGATAGAGTTCTTTTCGTAGCTTCGGGGTATGAGAACTGCAAACGTGAAACAGCTCGTGAACCAACACCTCCTGCAGCCGCTTCGCATCCTGCGACAGGATCGTTTGCGGCAGGACGATTGCCGATTGACGACAATGCGGGGCCCCATTTTCGACCTGGTGTGTCGTCTTGACCAGCTGGATCTGGCGAGGCCACAGTGAACGAAAGGTCGCGAATCTGTTGGCCAACGGATCCAGTGCCTGACGGATGCGGAGGATTTCATCGGCCGACCAGGCCTGTGCTTGCTTGCCAAGTTGCCGCAAGAACTCATCTTCCGAAACAGGCTCGGTACTCCCCATCCGGAGCTGGCGGTCCAAGTTGGTCATGTGCTGCACGAATTGGTCGCGGCGCATCAAGATCGTGCGCGCTTCGGTCTGATCCGCGAAGATGATCTCGGTCTGCGGCTGCAGGTGGAATGAAGTGGGACGAGGGGGTGTTTCGCCGGCGGTTACCACGCCCAGCAGCATCGTCCAGATCAGCCCGCACAGAACTCTGTTCCGAGCATGCCCCGTGATGGAGGGGCCGATGGGTGCTCGGACGGCTGCGAAATCGGTGAACGTAACCGCGAACCGCATGTTGCCTCGCAAGAAGTCTGGTGATTTCGAGGTCGATCCGGCGCTCCGATGCGACCGGGTCGCGTTCGACTTGCGGAAAAGGGGCCGTGGCGAATCGGTCTGACACCCGGTTTCCTGATTCGACGGAAACTTGATAATAGCGCCTAAGGATCCGATCGTCGATCGGTGTTGCGAGAAGAGGGCCAAGAGGGTGTAGGATGAATGATTCGAACGGTTTTGGCCAAGGAAGTGTGGATCGGCGATCATGGGAAGCTCGCTTGGCGGAGGTGGGGCAGGAGCACTTGATCTGCGCTTCTGGGATGAACTGTCACCGGCGGAATGTCATCAACTGGTGCAGCAGATCGAGAAGCTCAATTTGCCGCTGATCCAGCGGCTGATGGCTGGTCACGAGGACCACGAGGACTGGGAGGCATTGCTGCGACGCGCCGAGCCGCCCGTGGCATTTCGCTTGGCCGATCCGACGAACCCATTCTCGGTGGCGGAGGCGCGGGAAGCCGCTGAACAGGCCTTGTCCGCCGGTCGGTTGGGTGTGATTCTCGTGGCGGGAGGGCAGGGGACGCGGCTCGGATTCGACCATCCGAAGGGGATGTACTCGTTGGGGCCTGTCTCGGGACGAACCCTGTTCCAGATGCATGTGGATCAACTGCGCGCGGTGAGTCGACGATACGGCAGTTCCCTTCCGCTGTACGTGATGACCAGCCCGGCGACGCACGAGGAAACCGTCGCCTATTTCTCGCAGAATGATCGATTCGGGCTCGATCCGGCGGAGTTGCATTTCTTCTGCCAAGGCACGATGCCGGCCGTCGATGACCGGGGACGACTGCTGCTGGCAGATCGAGGGCAGATTTTCTTCAGTCCCGATGGTCATGGCGGAATGCTGGCGGCCATTGCGCAAAGCGGTTGTCTTCGCGACGCCATCCAACGGGGGATCGATCAGCTCTTCTATCTGCAGGTGGATAATCCGTTGGTCCGAATCTGCGATCGGGAGCTGATCGGCTACCACCTGCTGGCGGAATCCGAGATGTCCACGCAGGTGGTCGCCAAACGCGATCCGTTGGACAAAGTGGGCAATGTTGTTTCCGTGGATGGCGGCCTGCGCGTGGTGGAGTACAGCGATCTGCCGCCGGAGGCTGGGCAGCGGCGTCAGGAGGATGGTTCTCTTCGTTTCTGGGCCGGCAGCATCGCGATCCACGTGTTCTCGGTCCCTTTTCTCGAGCGATGTGTTCGCTCGGAGGAATCGCTGCCGTTTCATCGAGCCCGCAAGAAGGTGGCGACCGTCAGCGAGGAGGGCCATCCGATTTCGCCGGATCAACCGAATGCGACCAAATTCGAGCGGTTCATCTTTGACCTCATGCCGCTGGCCCACAATGCCATTGTCGTGGAAGCGGACGAGCACGAGGTTTTCGCGCCATTGAAAAACGCCAGCGGCGCGGAGAAGGATACGCCCGAATCGACGCGGCAAGCGATCGTCGATCGCGCTCGGCGATGGTTGGCGGCGGCTGGTGTCGAGGTCGTTCCCGGCACGCGGGTGGAAATCCATCCTGACTATGCGCTGGATTACGAGGATCTCGTCGGCAAGCTCTCCCCGGGCGTCGCGATTGACCAGGACACGTTCTTTTCATGAGTCCGTCAACGGTCCGGACTGCTTTGGTGGACCAACAGGAGTGAGCTCTCATGCTGTATGCAGTGATTATGGCTGGCGGTGCGGGAACACGGTTCTGGCCGGCCAGTCGTCGGGCCCGCCCCAAACAGTTGCTGGATCTGGCCGGTGGTCGTTCGATGATTCAAACGACCGTGGATCGACTGCGCGGACTGGTGGATGTTGATCGCGTGCTGATCGTGACCAACGAACAACTGGTGCCCGTGATTCAACAGCAACTGCCCGATCTGCCGCGATCAGCCATCCTGGGGGAGCCTTGCAAGCGGGATACCGCGCCTTGCGTCGGCGTCGCTGCACACTGGGTCCGTCAGCGGGATCCGGAGGGAATCATGGTGGTGATGCCCGCCGATCATCTGATTGAGCCCGTCGCGGAATTCCAGCAGGCGATTCGGGCTGCCCAACAGTTGGTGGAACAGCGGCCCTCGCGATTGGTGACCTTTGGAATTCGTCCGACCTATCCGGCGGAGAGCTTTGGCTACATTCAGCGTGGCGAGCCGCTGGATTCCGCCAAGGGCCTGTCGGCGCCGGCATTTCACGTCGCCGGTTTCCGAGAAAAACCGCAAGCGGATGTGGCACGGCGGTACTTGGAGGAGGGAACTTTCGACTGGAACTCGGGGATTTTCGTGTGGAAGGCCCAGACGATTCTCGACGAATTACGTCGCTGCGAACCGACGATGGCGGAACACTTACAGACGATCGATGCGGCGATCGGTTCGACCGATTTCGAATCGGTTTTCCGTCGAGAGTTTTCGGCGATCGTGGGGAAGTCGATCGACTACGCGGTGATGGAGCATGCGCAGGAGACGGTCGTGTTGGAGGCTCCATTCCAGTGGGATGACGTGGGTAGTTGGCAGGCCCTCGCACGCTTGCTGGGAACGGATGACCAGGGAAACACCTTCGGGGACGCCATCTGGCGATTGATACGGCGGGCACGATTGTCCGTTCCGATGACGAGCATCTTGTTGTGACCGTGGGCTTGGAGGACTGCCTGGTGATTCACACGGCGGATGCCACGTTGGTGGCCAGCAAGCACGACGAGGAGCGGATTCGAGAGGTGGTACAACAATTGGCGGAACGAAAATGGGACCGGTTCCTCTGAACCCACACGGCGCCAAGAAGTGATGAAACAAGCCACTCGGCCGCCGGGCCGCCTTGCCGGAATCGACTTTGGGACGCGACGACTCGGGATTGCCGTGACCGATTCCCAGCAGCGATTGGCCAGCCCTTTCGCCACCTACACTCGTCGTCGGCCTTCCCTGGATGCGGAATACCTCCGGCAGTTCGCCGTAGCCGAAGAGATCGTGCGATTCGTCGTGGGTTTGCCCGTGCACTTGGATGGATCGGAGAGCCGCGTTTCTGAGGAAGCACGACGATTCGGCCTGTGGCTGGGCGAGCAAACCGGCTTGCCGGTGGAGTTTTTCGACGAGCGGTTTTCGTCGGTCGAAGCGGATGAGCAGTTGCGGTTCGCCTCGCTGAGTCCGCGGCAGCGAAAGGAACGCCGCGACATGCTGGCCGCGCAGATCCTCTTGTCGGCCTTTCTCGAGGCCAGGAATCGGCAGGACCGTTCCACGCCCGGGAGCCTGGACGACTGACGCCGGTTTCTTGCGCAGCGGTGTAGTGCGAGTGCCTGTCCGACTGCGTGTCACACGGAGAGGCAGTGCTTGTGGCGACGTTTCTTGCGAGCAGCAAGAGCGACACGCTACAGGGAAGCGTGACGCGCGGTCGCCCCGATTGACCCAGGGGCCATTTCTTCAGTCGTCGGCGGCCGACGCGTCCGCGTCTGCGGAGGAATCACCTTCGGCGGCGGAATCATCGCCCGGGTGGACCGTTTCGTATTCCTCCAGTAGCACGGAAGGGCAAACCTCTTCCTTGCCACACTGCTGACAGACGACGTGCACCAAGTCGGTGCTGGACAACCGCAACGCGTTGTCCTGACAGAGCTGGTAGAGCTGTTTGAGATGAACGCAGGTCATGGTGGTTCGGATCGCTCCCTCGGTGTGAGTTGGGCCACAGGCTACTCTCGGCGGGCGACAGCAGCTTCTTTACGGCGGTGTATCAACTGTTCAATGCGCGGCACAATCTGCTCGGCGGGCAAAGCGTAGCTGGCAATCCGTTCCGCCCGCGCGATATTAATACCCACGACGCGACCTTCCAGATCGACCAATGGGCCGCCGCAGTGTTCGGGCATCAGGAATGTGTCGTGCTGAATTACATCCGGAAATCCGGATCGGCGGAAGCTCAGATCGCCACCGAGAAAGCTTTGAAACTCACTGTACTCGAGATCCAATTCTGTGCGGCGACCCAGTCGAGCCTCGAGGGTCAGTTCCGCATCGCTCCGCCGCAGGCGGATCTGGATCCCGTCGCCTGGGAGCCGCTGCTGGATCTCGGCGACCAACGCGTCACTGGTGGCGATGCCCGTCGAATCCAGTTCCAGGATCTGATCTCCCGGCTCCAACCCGGCCAGGGCGGCCGCGCTATCATCGAGCACCTCGGTGACGACAACCCCTCCCGTCGCGTCACGCAGCCGGATTCCGAGGACCGCATCGCGCGCGATCTGACGCGGTGCGAGGCTCACGATGCCCACGGCGAGCGGTTCTTTCCGACCTACACCGGGCGTTGCCAGCAGACTTCCCACGTCGGGGGGCTGGTTGCGTGACCAGCGGACCGTGGGCAGTTTGTCACTCGCCACGTGCAGCATGGCCAGGTCGTACTCGTCCAACTGGCCGACCACTCGAGCGGCCAATTTCCGGCCGTCGTGTAGTTGGCAAACGAGTTGCCCGGGCGCCGCGACGACTTCACTGGCCTTGGTCAAAATGTAACCGTCCGCCGCGACGATGGTTCCCTGCGCGACCGGCTCCCCCTCGCAGAGAACCCGCACCGTCGCGCGGCTGGCTCGGGCGACAACACTGCCGAAGGCTGTTTTGACTTTCTGATGATTCTTGCCCACCTCCCAGCCGTTATCGACCTGATCCAACCACCCGCTCAGTAAAGCGGCATCGTCGCGCGTCTGCACGCTGACCGGCCGACGGACAAGCTGCAGTGGATTGAACGGACGTTGCGTGTGCCATGCCTGATGGGCGCTGTAGCCACTGAGCAGACTCAACAGCACCAACCACAGGGCGAGTCGCCGGCGAGGGATGTTCATGATGGGTTCCGTGTTCGCAACAGGTTCCGTTGATCGCATCCGGGGGAGCGATCCATGCTTTACGGGCGACTTCCCAGTTTCACTTGCAGTTCGAGCAAAGTTGCCTGTCGCCGCACCTGCAAGCGGATCAGTTCGCCGGGCGGATACCGTTGGACTTCCTTCTGAAGTTGGCCAAATGTGTCAATCTTTGCGTCGGCGACGCGCACAATCACGTCTCCCGATTGCATTCCGGCCTGTGCGGCGGGCGAATCGGGCTGCACCTGCAAGATCCGTGCTTGTTCCACGCGGCGATCCTCGGTGACGCCCAACCACCCTCGCTCGGAACTTTCCAGCAGTCCCCAGATTTCTCCTCGAGCCAGTCGGTCCCAAGACTCCTGATAGGGGCCGATCGGCACGTGCACGTTGATCGTGAGATTCTTGCCAATCCGGCTGTGAATGCCGATCACTCGACCCTGCAAGTCAAACAGCGGTCCGCCGGAATCTCCGCCGACGAGGGTGCAGTCCGTCAACAGAGCACTGTCTTCCGCCTTCAGAATACGGCCGAACCGCAACACCGGCAACCGTTTTGGGGCAAAGCCGCCGGGGTGGCCCGTGGCCAGACACCATTGCCCCGCTTGGAGTGCCTTCGAGTTGCCGAGCGGGGCAAACGGCCATGGCCCCGGATCGGTGATTCGAATCATCCCCGCGTCGAGTTCCTGGTTCAGTCCGAGCGTCTTTCCGCGGGCAATCGTGCCATCGGGCAACAGGATCGTGGCCGCCCGGTGTGGTGCACCGACGACGTGGGCTGCGGTGAGCACGTCGCCCTCCGCGCCGACAATCACGCCGCTTCCATTGGCTCGGCCCACTTGGATCGCCACGGTGCACGGGAGAATCTGGGGGGTAATGTCCTGGATCCGGCTCTGCAAGCGCCTTCAATTCGTCCACGCCCGCGGGCGAGTAGCCACTCAGAATGTGCGCCAGCCGCGTTGTTTGCCGCTTGTCGGTCGGTGGCCCTTCTTCCGCACCGGAACGTGGGGCACTGAGACAGCCCAAACAAATCGCGGCGATTAGGACATGACGGAACCGGTCGCCCTGCCAAAAGGTGAAGTTCATCGATCCTCCGAGCTTTTTCGTGACCGGTTCCGCACCGAGCGTGATCGCCTTGCGTCTCGATCGTTTATCATAATCAAAGCGGCCAAGGCATGCGGTCAGGGGCATCCAAATTGCAGAGAAATGCTCTGTCAGATCTTTCGCATACCCCCCGTGATGGTCAAGTTCGCGCGGAAATCCTGATCAGGCGGCGTCCGTTCGCGGCTGTTTTGAGAACGCACGCTGCCCCAGAAACGTTTAAGGTGGTTGACTTTGGGAAAATCTCGGAAACTGGTGGTGGGTTGCGGGTACTTGGGACATCGCGTTGCGCGACGCTGGCGCGATCAGGGAACGGAAGTCTGGGTGACCACTCGCCGTAATTCCCGTGCCGCCCAGCTGCGTGCAGAAGGATTTCGGGCTTTGATCGCAGATGTGATGGACGGCGACTCGCTTCGGTCTTGGCCTGCCGTGGATACGGTCCTCTATGCTGTCGGGTATGACCGCGGTTCCCAATGGTCGCAGCAGCAGGTCTATGTCGAGGGCCTGTGCAACGTGCTGGCCGCCTTGCCAACGCCCGTCGATCGGTTTCTCTATATCAGCTCCACCGGTGTCTACGGGCAGGCCGACGGCGAGTGGGTCGACGAGCAATCTCGCTGTGAACCCATGCGTCCTGGGGGGAAGGCCTGTCTCGACGCCGAAACCTGCGCTGCGAGCGCACGCGATCGGCGCCCGTGGCGTGATTTTGCGGATGGCAGGCCTGTACGGGCCGGGACGCGTCCCCTACTTACGCGATCTCGTGGCGGGTGAGCCACTGCGCG
Organism: uncultured Planctomycetaceae bacterium; assembly: GCA_963776055.1. GTDB lineage: Bacteria > Planctomycetota > Planctomycetia > Pirellulales > Pirellulaceae > CAVZLD01. The sequence goes on from CAVZLD010000007.1 coordinate 183,423, forward strand.
TGCCGATCGCCGGCTACTTGAACCTGATCCACATCGAGGATGCAGCGCGCGTCGTGCTGCAGGCGGAGCAACGGACCCAGCCGCCCGAGATCTACGTTGTGGCCGACGGCGTACCGGTTACGCGTCGGGCGTATTACGAACAGATCGCCGCCTTAGTGGGGGTTCGCCCAAGGTTCGCCCCTCCGCAACCCAGCAACTCGCACACCTTACGCGCGGCAAGCAGCAAGCGGGTGCGGAACACACGCCTCCTGCAGGAACTGCAAATGGACCTGCAGTATCCGAGCTATCGGGAGGGCTTGACGCAGATTCTCGCGTCCTGGCGGGGCCTTTCCGGCCCGAGCTGAGCAACAAACGTCCTGCCTTGAATCGAACGGAGGAGCCACCATGCTGACGCGCAAGCCGGTCTTTCCCCAGGTCATCGAGATGAATCACCAAGCGGGACGGGTGATAGGCTGCAACGTGTACGTGATCTACGACGGATCGGATTGGATCTTGATTGACATTGGATACGAGGACACGGTGGAAGAAATCATCGAATTGATTCGACAGATGGATTTTCCCCTCGCGAGATGTCAGACGATCGTCGCGACGCATGCCGACGCCGACCACGTGCAAGGTTTGGCCAAGGCCAAGCAGGTCTTGAAGACGACCGTTACAGCGCATGCGGCGGCGGTTGCGCCGCTGGAAAGCGGGGATCGGCTGAAGACCTTGGCCGAGATCGAAGCGCAGGGGATCCACCTCGAAATGCCGCCGGTGGGGGTCGATCACCGGATCGACGAAGGCGACGTGCTGCGCGTCGGCGGTCTGGAATTGAGCGTCTGGCACACGCCCGGGCATACCGACAGCCAACTCGCCCTCCGCCTCGGCTCGCTATTGTTCAGCGGCGACAATATCTTCCGCGACGGGTGTGTCGGTGCCATCGATGCTCATCATGGCAGCGATCTTCCCGCCTTTCTGCGGTCGCTCCGCCGAATTCAAGACAGCGATGTCGAGTGGCTGTTGCCCAGCCATGGCCCTCTGTTTCGAAAGGACGATCGGCTGCTTGCCACCACGATTGCTCGCCTGGAGGGCTACTTGCACATGGCGGATTTCGGCACCTGTGCCGTTGACTGGCCCTTGATCGACGAGTGGGAGGAGGAGCTTTCGGGCGGCCAGCCGCTGGAATAGTCTGGATAGTTTGCCTGCCTTAACGGACCGGCTTGCCTCTTGAGCCGATCGTGCCGTTTCTACCGAATGTTCCTTCCCCGATCTGCCGATCTAAACCCTCGGAGGGCACCTGCTGGCGGCTGTCACGTGCCCGGCCTGTCGCGACTGCGGCATGGCCGAGAAATCGAAGAGGGGGGATGTTCATGATCCGTCGCATGTCTTTGCTGATCCTGCTGGTTGCGGCTGCGCAGTGGCACTGTCGGTCAGTGCCAAGTGCCAGGCGCAGCAGGCCTTCGGGCGTTCCTGGAATGCAGAACGGCCGGTGTACGATTGGGACCGGTTCTACCACTATCCGTACCTGTACTATCCGCAGAATTTCTGGACGGATCAGTACTACCGAAGCAGCAACAGTCTGTACTATCGGTACCCACCGGAGATGCGGATTCCGGTCTACAACAAGAAATGGCACAACTACTATCCCAGTTGCCGGCTGTATCACAGCGGCCATCACTTCCAGCTGGACGTGTTTTAGTACTCGAGTTTTCTTTTGCGATCGATCCGATCGTAAAAGGAGCATCGGGGCAGATTCCGCTGGGGAACGGTCCGGCTGGGAAAGTTGACCTCATAGAGAGCCGCGGCGGGGGGATTCCTCGCCGCGGCTGATTCTGCGCTCGGCCGGTCCCGTTTCGCGGGCCGACAATCGATTTTCGTCGGAGCGTCAAGTGAGCTGAACGAGCGGCTCACCGGCAGCAAGCCAACGCCCGCTCCGGAATCTTGCAGCCGGTTTGCCCTCCGCATCACCGGCCCTGCTTGACCCTTTCCGGGGTCACCACTACGATGCGAATGTACTCGACGTGAGCGTCGGGTTTTTCTTTGTCCGCGCTTGTGACAAGTTTCACGAAGTTGCGGTTCTTTCCCAGTTTGCGTTGGCACGGGTGGGGGTAGTGCATGTCCATAGTTCCCGTTTTCGTCGCAATCGGCGTCGCACTCGCCATCGCCCTGGGAATGTGGATCCTCGGGGTACTGCTCGGGCCGCGACGAAGCGGTGCGGTCGAAGCGGATGCCGTACGAGAGCGGCATGGACCCGGTCCACGACACGCGGCGTCGGTTCGACGTGCGGTTTCACCTGGTCGCGATCGCTTTCTTGATTTTCGACGTGGAATTGCTGTTCCTCTATCCCTGGGCGGTGGCCAGTCGGCAGCCCGATGGGAATCGATCGAGTCGTGCGAGGCGGGGGAGATTTCCGGACGCGGCATCGTGTTCGGCGGAGTGCTGTTTTTCCTTGCGCTGGTGGTTGCCGGACTGTTCTACGAATGGCGAAAGGGGGTGTTGCGATGGCGGTAGAGCTGCCCGACAACGTGATGGTCAGCAAGCTGGACGAGCTGGCCAGTTGGTGCCGCAAGAACAGCCTCTGGCCGATGCCCTTCGCCACGGCCTGCTGTGGCATCGAACTGATGGCGACCGGCGCCAGCCGGCACGACATGGCACGTTTCGGAGCGGAGGTCTTTCGCTTCAGCCCGCGGCAATGCGATCTGATGATTGTCGCGGGCCGGGTCGTGATGAAGATGCTGCCGGTGCTGCAGCGAATCTGGCAGCAGATGCACGAGCCGAAATGGTGCATCTCGATGGGCGCCTGTGCCTCGACCGGCGGCGTCTTCGACACCTACTGCGTCGTGCAGGGCATCGACCGCTTCATTCCGGTGGACATGTACGTGCCCGGTTGTCCGCCGCGGCCGGAGCAGCTGATCCAGGCGATCATCGACCTGCAGGACAAGATCAGCCGGGAGGGACGCTGAACGGCGAGGAATTTGACGATCCGGAACAGCAGCTGCCCAAACGGGCCCTGCGAGAGCTGCCGATCCTGGGACAGTCGCCGCCTGTTTGCATCCCACCTTCAAGATCGCATAATCCATGCCCGCTCCATCGATGACTCTCGACGACGCTGCAACAGCGATTCCCCGGCATCCGTTCGAGCGAGTTCCAGGGGCAGATCCGTCTGGAAGTCGTACGGGAACAGATGCTGGACGTGTTCCAACTGTTGAAGGAGGAGCAGGGCTTCGACCTGCTGGTCGACATCACCTGCGTCGACTATCTGCACTATCGCGGTGCGACCCACCGCTTCGGGATGGTCTACCTCGTGGCGAACGGAGACCGCCGAGCGGCTGACCGTCCGGGTGCCGCTCGACGAGCCGGATCTGACGGTGCCTTCGCTCGTTCCGTTGTGGGCAGGCAGCCAACTGGCTGGAGCGGGAGGTCTGGGACCTGTTCGGGATCCGCTTTGAGGGACATCCGGATCTGCGCCGGATTGTGCTTGCCGGAGCAGTTCACGGCCCATCCGCTCCGGAAGGACTATCCCTTGCAGGGCCGTGGCGAACGGCACAATTTCCCGTTTTGCGCCGAGGCGCAAGGTTAGCGGCGACGATCGAAATAAATCCGACTCCGAAGGAATTGAGGAACAACATGCCGTTGACGGTCAGCGACGTCCCGGCCGAAGACCGGGAAGGGCAGGACTACCTGTGGACGCTCAATTTCGGTCCGCAGCATCCCGCGACCCACACGACGTTGCGGCTCGTGCTGAAGCTGGACGGCGAGCGCGTCGTCGATGCCGATGCCGGACATCGGGTACCTGCACTCCGGGTTTGAAAAGATCGGCGAGCATCTGGACTACAACCAGTATGTGACCGTCACCGACCGGATGAACTACGTCTCGCCGATGGCCAACAACGTCGCTTGGCATCACGCGGTCGAGACGCTTGCTGGGCATCGAAGTCGACGCCGCGGTGCCAGTACATCCGCGTGATTGTCTCCGAGCTGGCGCGGATCAGCCGATCACCTGGTCTGTGTCGGCGCCATGGGGCTGGATACCGGCGCGTTCACCTTTTTCCTCTACGCGCTTCTACGCAGCGGGAACAGATCTACGACATTTTCGAATCGCTGTGCGGGGCGCGCTTCACCAACAGCTACACCCGCGTCGGCGGCTTGATCGCACGACATGACGCCGTTGACGATCGAGAAGATTCGGCAGTTTGTGCGCCGAGTTTCCCAAGACGATGGAGGACATGGAGCGGCTGCTGAATCGCAATCGGATCTTCGTGGACCGCACCAAGGGAGTCGGCGTGTTGACACGCGAAGAGGCGATCAATCGCATGCTGCAGCGGGCCGGTGGCCCGGGCCAGCGGCGTCCCGCGCGACCTGCGGAAGGACGAGCCCTACCTGGCGTACGCCGATTTCGATTTCCAGGTCTGCTGTGCGACTCGGCCGGCGACATGCTTCGCCCGCTACTGGTGCGGATGGCCGAGATGCGGGAGAGCCTGAAGATCGTCCAGCAGGCCGTCGAGAACCTGCCTGCCGGGCCGGTCAACGTTGGGCGTCGACGAGCGGGCCACGCTGCCCGCCAAGCAGCAGGTCTATCAGACGATCGAAGGGACGATCACGCATTTCGAAATGGTGATGACCAATCGCGGCTTCGAGGTGCCCAGCGAAGAGTCGTACGCGGCGATCGAAGCGCCGAACGGCGAACTGGGATTTTACCTCGTCGGCGATGGCAGCAACGTGGCGTACCGGGCTCGGTGCCGGCCGCCGTCCTTCATCCATTTTGCCCTGTTTCCCTTCCTGATCCGCGGCCACACGCTCAGTGATGTCGTGGCCGTGCTGGGAAGCCTGAACATCATCGCCGCCGAGCTGGATCGCTAGATGACGCATGAAGCTCGACGAACGCATCACTGACAGACGAGATGATCGCGGAGATTCAGGCGTTCTTTCCCGCTATCCCGACCGACGAGCGGTGACGTTGCCGGCGCTGCACGTGGTCAACCGGCACCTGCGGCACGTGCCGCTGCAGGCGGTGGTCGAAATCGCCGAACTGCTGGAGCTGGCGCCGGCCGAAGTCCAGGACACGCTGTCCTTCTACGGCTTCTTCAAGCAGGATCAGCCGCACGGCGAGACGTGCGAGCCTGGGTCTGTCGCTCGATCAGCTGTGCCCTGCGCGGCGGCGAGCAGGTGCTGGAGCATGTCTGCCAGCGAGCTGGGCATCCAGCCCGGCGAGACGACGGCCGACGGCAAGCTGACGCTCGAGTTGCCGAATGCCTGGGGGCCTGCGAGCACGCCCCCTGCATGTTGGCCGGACGATCGATCTGCATCGAGGATCTGGACGAACAGGCGGCCGACCGAGCTGCGTCGAGGCCCTGCAACGCAAATCGGGATCGGGAGAGGCAAGTGTCTGAGTTTCAACCGGTCCTGTTGGCCAACATTGCATAAGCAAGACAGCCACACGTCTGCGCGTCTACGAGGCAAGCGGTAGGCTATCGAGGCATTCCGCAAATCGTTGCAGATGCCGCCCGGCGACGATCGTCGATCTGGTGAAGGCCAGCGGCCTGCGCGGCCGCGGCGGGGCCGGTTTCCCCACCGGCCTGAAGTGGACCTTCCTGCCCAAGGACCATCCGGGCCCGATCTATTTCTGCCTGAATGCCGACGAAAGCGAACCGGGCACCTTCAACAACCGGATCCTGATGGAAGACGATCCGCATCAGGTCCTGGAAGGGCTGATCATCAGTTGCTACGCCACGCGAGCCACGACCGCCTACATCTACCTGCGATACGAATATCCGCTGCGCCTTGCAGCGGCTGCAGGCGGCGATCGACGAGTGCTACGCAGCGGGCTACCTGGGCCGAAGATATCCTGGGCAGCGGCTTCTCGCTGGACGTCTATCTGCATCGCGGCGCCGCCGCCTACATCTGCGGCGAAGAGACCGGGCTGATCGAGAGCCTCGAAGGGAAGCGGGCCTGGCCGCGGATCAAGCCGCCCTTTCCCGCCGTCGAAGGCGTGTTCCGCAAGCCGACGGTGGTCAACAACGTCGAAACGGTGGCCTGCGTGAAGCACATCATCGATCGCGGCGTCGACTGGTTTCGATCGATCGGCGTCCCGCCCGATCCCGACAATCCCCGCGACCCCGGCAGCTACGGCCCGAAGCTGTACTGCCTGAGCGGGCACGTCGAGCAGCCGGGCTGCTACGAAGCACCGCTGGGGATCACCGTGCCGCGAGTTGATCGACGATTACGGCGGCGGCGTCTGGAAGGGGCGCCGGGCCAAGGCGGCGGTCCCCGGCGGGATCAGCATGGGGCTGCTCGAGCCGAGACGAGTTCGACTGCCCGCTCGATTTCGACGGCCCCGGCACGGTCGGCTGCCTGGGCTTGGGCACGGCGGCGGTGGTCGTGATGGACGAGACGGTCTCGATGGTCGACTTCCTGCACAACAGTTGCCGGTTCTTCGCCCACGAGAGTTGCGGCCAATGCACGCCCTGCCGCGAGGGAACCGCCTGGGCCTTGAAGATGCTCGAGCGGATCAAGGCGGGCCAGGGTCGGCTGATCGACCTGGATCTGTTGCTGGAGATCGGCGACACGATCGGCATCATGCCCGGGACGACGATCTGCGGCTTGGCCGACGGCGCCGCCTGGCCGATCAAGAACGCGATCCGCAAGTTCCGCGACGAGTTCGAAGACTACATCAAGCGGACGAATCCCGACGGGCTACCTGGCAGACCGACCCCGTTCCGGCCCTGCGAGATCGTAGGAGCACACTGACGAAGAACGGACCATGTTCCGCGGCGGAGCCTGGGACCGCACTGCACGCCTGCATGACGATGTCCTCACTCCGAAGCTGAACGGCGATCGATGGCCACCGTCATCATCAACGGTCAAGAAATCGAGATCGGCGACGACGAGCGGCTGAACGGCATCCAGGCCGCCGAGCGGCTGGGCATCGAGATTCCGCATTACTGCTGGCATCCCGGGCTGTCGGTGGTGGCCAGTTGCCGCATGTGCCTGGTCGAAACCGGTCGCGCGACTCCGGAGACGGGCGAGATCTCGATGGTGCCCAAGCTGGTCCCGGCCTGCCAGACGCCGGCGACGGACGGCACGGTGTTCGTCACCGACAGCGAGAAGGTCGAAGCGGCCCGGGCCATGGTCGAAGAGGACCTGCTGATCCGCCACCCGATCGACTGCCCGATCTGCGACAAGGCGGGCGAGTGCCTCCTGCAGGACTACCATTTCCAGCACGGCCAGGACGAGCGGCGGGCCGACATCAAGCCGTTCACCAGTCGCCGCCGACCGGTCGGGCGACACGGTCACGCTGTTCGTCGATCGCTGCGTCATGTGCAGCCGCTGCGTGCGGTTCACCCGCGAGGTCACCGGCACCGGCGAGTTGATGGTCGTCAACCGCGGGGCCCACGAAGAGATCGACGTGTTCCCCGGGCTTCCCCTGGCCAACAAGCTGTCCGGCAACGTCGTCGATCTGTGCCCGGTCGGGGCCTGGGCGACAACGACTTTCTCTACCAGCAGCGGGTCTGGTTCATGAAGAGCGCACGCCGGCGTCTGCGCCGGCTGCTCGACCGGCTGTTCGATCTACGTCGAGGAGAACCAGGACCGCGTCTACCGGCTCAAGCCGCGCGAGAATCCGCACGTCAACCAGTGGTGGATGTGCGACGAGGGCCGCTACGGCTTCAAGCACGTCCACGAGCCCGCCGCGCTTGTCGCAACCGCAGCATCGCGACGACGACGGGCAGACCGGCACGCGCTGGAATGGTCGCGAACTGCCCGACGAGCTGGACAGCGCGACTTCGCGGAGGCCGGCCGCCTGGCGGCGGTCCTCTCGCCGCACCTGACGGTCGAGGAGGCCTACCTGCTGTGCCAGTACGTTCGCGCAGTTCGACCCCCAGGCGGTGCTTGGCTCTGGGCCGGTGCCGATGGTCGGCGAGGACGAGACGTTTCCCGACGGCTTCACGATCCGCGCCGAGAAGTGTCCCAACCGCCGCGGCGTGGAGGCGATCGTCGCTCGGCTGCACGGTGAGCTGATCGACCTTGGACGAGTTTGCTCGGGCGACTGGCCGACGGAACGTCTCGGGGCCGTCTGGTCACCGGCGGCTACAAGACGGACTGGATCGAACGGAGCACGGCGGAACGAGTTGGCCAGCGTGCCGCTGCTTGATCGTCCAGGACCTGTTCCCCTCGCCGCTCTGGGAGCAGGCGACCTATCAGTCTGCCGGCGCGGCTTTTGCCGAGCGAGCCGGCTCGTACGTGAACGTCGCCGATCGGCTGCAGATCGTTCGACTGGGCGGTCCGCCCGCCCGCCGGCGTGCATGGCCGAGGGGCAGTCTGTACTGGCGACTGCTGGGCCGACGGGACTCTATCGACCCCGCCGCGGTGCTCGGACGAGCTGGCCCGAGCGATCGTCTACTTTGCGCCGGCGGCCGGTGCCGTTGCCCGACGTCGGCGTCGACTTGAAAGTCAATCAACTGGCGAACCGCGAAGTCGAGACCGGAGTCTGACGTGTTGGCAAATCCGACCTTCCTCACCCTTGTCAAGATCGCTGGTGCTGATCGGCGGCCTGCTCGGCGGCGGCCTACTTCGTGCTGCTCGAACGGCGAGTGGCCGCCTGGGTGCAGGACCGGCGCGGGCCGAATCGGGTGGGCATTCCGCTGACGAAGATCCGCCTGTTCGGCTTGGGGCAGCCGATCGCCGACGGCCTGAAGATCATCTTCAAGGAAGAGTACACGCCGGCCACGTCGACGACGTCTGTACGTCCTGGCGCCGCTGATCATCATGGCGGCGGCCCTGGCCGTCTTTGCGGTGATTCCGTTCGGCAGCGCGCTGCCGCCGATCCCGTCGTTGGGCATGGACGAGCCGATCCCGCTGGTGGTGGCTCCGGGGCTCGACGTGGGGATGATCTACGTCTTCGCCCTGTCGAGCATCGCCGTCTACGGCGTGATCCTGGGCGGCTGGGCCAGCAACAACAAGTACAGCTTCCTGGGCGGCCTGCGGTCCAGTGCCCAGATGATCGCCTACGAATTGCCGCTGGGGCTGGGGATCCTGGGCGTCGTGCTGGCCACCGGCTCGCTGCGGCTGGACGAGATCATTCGAGCAGCAGGCCGCAGCAGGCGTCTGGTTCGTGCTGCTGCAGCCGCTGGGATTCGTCGTGTTTGTCGTGGCGGCGTTTGCCGAGGCCGGCCGGCTGCCGTTCGACCTGCCCGAAGGCGAGCAGGAACTGGTCGGCGGCTACCACACCGAGTATTCCGGCATGAAGCTGGTGCTGTTCCTGACGGCCGAATTCCTCCACATGATCACCGCCGTCGTTCCTGATCGTGATCCTGTTCCTCGGCGGCTGGCATTTCCTGGGAGTGACTCGGCGGACGTGGCAGGGCGATTGACCTGGTGGATGGCCATCCTGCGCGTCGTGGTCCTGCTGATGCAAGATCGTGCTGGTGATCTTGTTCTTCATGCTGGTCCGCTGGAGCTGGCCGCGGTTTCGCTTCGACCAGCTGATGGCGCTGGCCTGGAAGGTCATGTTGCCGCTGGGGTTGCTGAACCTGGTGGCCGTGCGCGGTGCTGCAGCGAGTTGCAGCACCCCGATTGGCTGGGCGATTCGCCTGGAGCTGGGTTGGCCTGGCTGCTGGCCGGTTGGGTCGTCGTGCTGGCCGGCTGGCTGGTCGTCGGCCTGATCAGCCCCTTGGTCGCCGACAATCGCCCGCGACGGGACCTGCAGACCGCATCGAAATCGATTCGCAGACTGTGAGACACTCGCCCCACGAGGTCGGAGATGAACGGGAGCCATGCCGATGAAATCCGACAGCCAAGACATCCAGTGGGTCGAAGAACCCAAGCTGGGGCTGGCGGGACGGATGTACCTGCCGCTGTTTCTCAGGGGCTTGACGACGACGTCACAGCATCTGGTCAGCCCGAAGGTGACGGTCAGTTATCCGGAGGAGGAACCGGAGATCGACAATCCGCTGATCTATCGCGGCGTCCATCGGCTGAACCGTGACGAGCAGGGACGGGTGAAGTGCGTGGCCTGCTTTCTGTGTGCCACCGCCTGCCCGGCTCACTGCATCGACATCATCGGCGTCGAGAGCCCCTGGCCCGACCGCGAGAAGTATCCCGAGAGCTTCACGATCGACGAACTGCGGTGCATCTACTGCGGGATGTGCGAGGAGGCTGCCCGGTGGACGCGATCGAATTGACCAGCCTGTACGATCTGACCGGGCCGCAGCCGCGAGGAGATGATCTTCGACAAGGAGAAGCTGTTGAGCGTCTACGACATGACGAAGGACGACGAGCCGATGCAAAGTGCAACGACGGGAGAGACGCCATGAGCTGTCCGGGTCCGCTGGGTTCCGCATCGACGGGGTGGCCATCGGTGGACGACCTCGAACGCCCTGCCGATCTTGGCCGCGGCCGTGCTCCTTGCGGTCTGCTGCTGGTGCCTGTTTCCCACCGGTCGGCCCGGTCTCACGCTGGCGCCGACTGCTGGCCGGGCTGAGCGGTGCGGCGGGGCTGGCCTGGCTCTGGACGCTCGTTCCGGGACTCGGGTCGGTGTCCATCTCCAGCGCATTCTGGGTGCTTGCCGCCCTCACGCTCACCGCGGCGTTAGCAACCATCTCTGCCCCAGTCCCGTGTACATGCGCGATCTGGTTTGCTGCTCGCTGTTGGGCACCGCCGGTCTGTTCCTCTTCCAGGGGGCCCAGTTCCTGAGCATCGCCACGGTGGCCGTCTATGCCGGGGCCATCGTGGTCACCTTTCTGTTCGTGCTGATGCTTGCCCAGCCCGAGGGGCACGCATTTTACGACCGCATTGGTTGGGGCTTACGCCGCGACTGGTGGGTACTCTCGCTGCGGTCAGTTTTGCCGTGCTGATCGCCGCTTCCCTGAACCCGGTGGATTCCGAGGAGCTGACGCTGGAACGGAACCGATTCCGACAGGTGGAAATGGCGCTAGATTCCCTCTTCGGAGAGCAAGCCCAGCTTCGCTCGTTGCAGGTCTGGCAGGACGCCTCCGGGCAGATTCGCGCGGATCGCCGTTTCGGCGCCTCCCGAAGTGCAATCCCAACTTCAGGATCCGGTGCAACCGCTGGTCGACGCCATTTCGCTGCGACGTGCCGATTCTCGGCCGGTGGTGCTGCAGATCGATTGGGAGGACCTGCGTTCTCCGCACCACATGGCGACGTTGGGCGGCCGACTGTTCAGTCGCCACCTGATTGCGATTGAGGTGGCCGGAACGCTGCTGTTTGTGGCGTTGGTGGGAGCCATCGCGATGGTCAGCCGTGACAGTCCGGAAGTCGATTCGCCAAGGGGGAGTCAGGCATGAACGAGTTTGCTCTGCTGCAGAGCTATCTGCTGGTCGGCGCCGCTGCTGTTCGCGATCGGCTTGGCGGGATTTCTGGTACGCCGCAACCTGATCGTGGTCTTTCTGTGTGCCGAGATGATGCTTCAGGGCGTCTCCCTGAGTTTTGTTGCCTGGGGGCGATACTACTGCGACTGGGGTGGGCAAATGCTGGTCCTATTCATTATTGCCGTGGCTGCTTGCGAAGCGGGAATCGCCTTGGCCCTGATCCTGATTCTATGTCGTCATTCCGGCAATCTGGATCTGATCACCTGGCAAAACGTGCGGGAGGCGGGACGACCACGCTACATCGATCGCCAGATTCCCGAGGAAGTTGTGGACGAGGAGCAATGGCCCGTGTTGACACCCGCCGGAATCCGACCGGAAACCGATCCCCAGCAGGAACTCCATCGCAGCCATGTTTGAAATTCGCACTCTGCTCATCCTGATCCCGGCCCTGCCGCTTGCTGGCGACGATCCTCACCGCCTGTCTCGGACCACGGGTGCTGAAGACGCAGAGCCACCAGCCCACGGTGTGGGCCTTGGCCGGTTCCTTGCTCTGCAGCGTTGCCTTGGCGGTCTCGCTGCTGACGGCCTCCGCCGAGCCAACGGCGGCCGGAGTCGAATCGGTGGAAGTTTTGTGGACCTGGGCCGACGTCTCGGACGCCTACGCAGACGCGCCACGCCGCCGTACGCCGCGACCGTTTGGGATCGATGTCACGCTGCGGGCCGACGGTCTGACCGCCGTGATGCTGGCGATGGTGACGTTCGTCTCGCTGCTGGTGGCCATCTACTCGTCGGCTACATGCACGGCGATCGGGGCTACTGGCGGTTCTTCACGTACATCTCGCTGTTCGTCTTTTCGATGACGATGCTGGTGTCGGTGAGCAACTTTGTGTTGCTGTACGTCTTCTGGGAAGGCGGTGGGGCTGTGCAGCTACCTGTTGATCGGCTTCTGGTACGAGAAGCCGGCGGCGGCGGCGGCGGGCAAGAAGGCGTTTCTGGTCAATCGCGTGGGCGATTTCGGCTTTGCCCTGGCGATGTTCCTGATCTGGACGACCTACGGCACGCTCAACTTCCACGACACGACGGTGCAGGGTCAACCGGTCGCGGGCGTACTGGGCCAGACGCGGCTGAGCGGTGCCGGTCCCGTTCGTCGGCGGCGGGGTGGCGACGGCGATCTGCCTGCTGTTGATGCTGGGGGCCTGCGGCAAGAGCGCTCAGTTTCCGCTGCACGTCTGGTTGCCCGATGCGATGGAAGGCCCCACGCCGGTCAGTGCCCTGATCCACGCGGCGACGATGGTCACGGCGGGCGTCTACATGGTGGCCCGCTGCACGCCGCTGTTCATTGCGTCGCCGGACGCCCAGTTGGCCGTGGCCTGCGTCGGCGGCTTCACGGCACTGCTGGCGGCGCTGATCGCGCTGACGCAAAACGACCTGAAGCGGATCCTGGCCTACTCGACGATCAGCCAGCTGGGCTACATGTTCCTGGCCTGGGGCGGGCACGCTGGCGGGCGTCACGGCCGGGCATGTTCCACCTGTTCACGCACGCGTTTTTCAAGGCCCTGCTGTTTCTCGGGGCGGGCAGCGTGATGCACGCATGGGGGACGTGATCGACATCCGGCGGTTCGGCGGCTTGCGACGGCTGATGCCGTGGACGCACCGCACGTTTCTGGTCGGCTGTCTGGCCCTGGCGGGCATCTTTCCGTTTGCCGGGTTCTGGAGCAAGGATCAGATCGTCGCCTCGGTTCACGCGCGGGCCCATCCGGAAGCGACGCACGCCACCGGCGCGGATCCGACGGCCGCGGACCACGAGGGCGGTTTGCCTTCTGCATCGGCGGACGGCCACGGACTCGCCGGAGCGACCGTTCGCTTCCCCACGCCACGCACGGATCTTCGGTTGGCTGTATTGGATGGCTCTGGGCACCGCGTTCCTGACGGCGTTCTATACCTTTCGGGCGTACTTCCTGACGTTCTTCGGCCCGCAGCAGGTGCCGGAAGAAGCGGGGCACCATGCCCACGAGTCGCCGCCCGTGATGTGGGGGCCGCTGGTGGTCCTGGCGATCTTCGCGTTTGCGATCGGTTTCGTGGTCGAGAGTGGTCATCGTTTTGCGGACTATTTGGCGTCCTCCCCGTCGCTCTTCTTCTTGCAGCTGCAGGAAGGGGCCCATTCCCACGCGGGCGAGTTTCACCTCCAGATCGCGGTGATCAGCACGATCGTCGCCGTGGCTGGTGATCGGCGCTGGCAGCGTTCTTCTACCTCGGCAGTCAACGCGAAGTCGGCGACGCATTGCCCGGCGCATTGGACCGCTGTACCAGCTTTCGCATCACAAGTTTTTCCTGGATGAGATTTACCAGGGGCTGGTCGTGTGGCCGCTACGCGGGCTCGCTTGGTGTAGCTATGCCTGCGACCGGTGGTTGATCGATGGTTTGGTCAACTTGTTGGGCGCATCCCGGTTTGGCTCGGTCGCGTTGCTGCGCCAGCTGCAGACCGGACTGGTGCCCTTCTACAGCCTGATGATGGTGCTGGGGACGGTGCTGATTCTGATTCTGGGCCGCATCTTGTGGGGCGGAGGATAGAGCGTTTATGGAATCGTCGACGATGTTAGTCCTGTCGATCCTCTTGCCGTTGGCCGGCGCGATCCTGATTGCCGCGATTGGTTCTGGCAATCGCGTCCTGGTCCGCCGCGTTGGCGCTGGGCGTCTCGATCGCCACGCTGTTCCTGGCGCTGCTGGTGATGCACTACGATTCGGCCGGGGACCTGTATTTCCAAGAACAGCTTGCCGCAGCCGGCCGCGTATCGCGGGATGCTTTTGCGGCGGAGAAGACGGCGTACGCGGCGACCGAGCGGTACGCCTGGCTGCCGCCGTCAACCGGCATCGACGTGCGATTTTCCGTGGGTTTGGACGGCCTGAGTCTCTGGATGTATGGGCTGTCCGCGCTGCTGATGGTCAGTTCCGTACTGGTCAGTTGGACCGCGATCGAGGAGGAGTCGGCCCTCTTCTACTGTATGCTGCTGTTGCTGGAGAACGGCTGCTGGGCGTGTTCGCCGCCCGCGATCATGGTGCTGTTCTACGTTTCTTCGAGTTCACGCTGATCCCGCTGTTTTTCCTGATTGGAATCTGGGGTAGCGAACAGCGGCGGTATGCGGCGACGAAGTTCTTCCTGTACACCCTGGCCGGCAGCTTGTTGACCTTCCTGGGGCTGCTTTCGATCGTGTCTGTGGGTACATGCCCACGGGGACGGAGCCCGCGATCAACTGTTCGATCCCCGAGTTGACGGTCCAGCTGACGCAGCACCCGATGCCGACCGCGATGCAGGTGTGGGTTTTCCTGGCCTTGTTTGCCGGCTTTGCGATCAAGGTGCCCTTGTTCCCGCTTGCACACGTGGCTGCCGCTGGCCCACGTGCAGGCCCCCACGGCCGGCAGTGTGTTCCTGGCCGGCATGCTGCTGAAGATCGGCACCTACGGTTTCCTGCGGTTCAGCGTGCCGATGCTGCCCGAGGCCACGGCGGTCCTCGTGCCCTGGGTTGTCTGGCTGGCCGTCATCGGAATCCTGTACGGGGCACTGGTGGCCTTGGCCCAGGCGGACATGAAGCGGCTTGATCGCCTATTCCAGCGTCAGCCACCTGGGATTCTGCATGCTGGGGCTGTTTGCACTGACGCCCCTGGGCGTGCAGGGCGGCAGTGCTGCAGATGGTCAATCACGGGCATCTCGACCGGAGCTCTTGTTCGCCCTGGTCGGGATGTTGTACGAGCGATACCACACCCGGCAAATCGCCGACCTGGGGGGCTTGGCGCGTCGCTTGCCAATCATGGCCTTCTTCATGCTGTTGTTCACCTTGTCGAGTATTGGGCTGCCGGGGTTGAACGGCTTCGCCGGTGAAATCCTGATCTTGATCGGCGTGTTCCAACGCGGTTGGGCGGAGAATGTCGGAGCGATCTCTTCCTCCGTGCGTTGGGCTGCGGTACTGGCCGTGTTCGGCGTGGTCCTGGGGGCCTGGTACATGTTGTGGCTGGTGCAGCGCGTGTTCTTTGGTCCGCTGCGCGAGCCGAAGCATGATCCAGGCGAACCGGTTGCCGATCTTTCACTGCGTGAGGTCGAGTGCGCTGGTACCACTGGCCGTCCTGGTGTTCTGGATTGGTGTCTATCCCAAGTTCTTTCTCGATCGGATGGCACCCGCGCTCCAAACCTCGACGATGGCGGCGGGGCAGGCATTGCAGGCGGCCGACGAGGCGCGTGCTGTTGTCCAGAGTCCGTCCCCCATTCCGTTGCCGACGCGGGGTTCGCCCGCCATGGGGCCCTCTCGTCTTGCCTTGCGAAGCGGTGGGCCCAATCCGAGCGGCAGTCTGTCTCCGATTTCGAATCCCCTAAGTGAGAGTTCCGACCGTGCCAACTGACCGACTCACCCTGATGACTTTGACGCCCGAGCTTCTCCTCGTCCTGTTGGCGGTGGTGATTTTCATCGGGGGGACGGTGACACGGAGCAAGGTGCTCTGGAGTAGCATCGCGTCGGTGACTTTCGCTGCGGTGGCCATCCTCATTTGGCGGCAGGCCCCCCATTTTCTGGACGCGGGCGGTATGACGGAGGCGAGCGAGATGCGATTGAGCGGTCCGCTGTTGCTCGATCCGCTGGCGCAGGGGCTGCGTTTTTGTGCGGCCGTGCTGGGACTGCTGTTCTGTCTGTTCGCGACGCAGTCCCGTCAGGAACGGCTGTATCCCGAACTCCTTGGTTCGCTCGTCCTGGTGTTCGCCGGACTGATGCTCGTCTGCTCGGCGGGAGACTTGGTGCTGCTGTTCCTTGGGTTCGAGCTGATTTCGATTCCCACGTACGTTTTGCTCTTCATCGGTCGCCCGGGGCGAGAATCGGACGAAGCGACGGCCAAGTATTTCTACCTCAGCATCCTTTCCTCGGCCCTGTTCCTGTACGGTCTGTCATTGCTCTACGGCCTGGGGGGGAACACGCACTTAGCAATCATTCAGGCGAACCTGCAGTATCCCTCCGCCGTGTCCTTGCCGGTGTTGCCGCTGGCGTTGGCGCTGATCCTGGCGGGACTTGGGTTCAAGCTGGCCGCCGTGCCGTTTCATTTTTATGCGCCCGACGTCTACCAGGCGACGACCAACCTGAACGCTGCCTTGCTGGCGGTCGTGCCGAAAATCGCCGCCGTGGTGGGCATCCTTCGGATTCTCGTCACGGTTCTGCCCCGCGACTCGGCGTTCGCCTGGCAACTGCTCGTGTTCCTCTCTGTGGCAACGATGACGCTGGGAAACATGGCGGCGCTGTGGCAGCAGAACGTGCGGCGACTCTTGGCCTACTCGTCGATCGCGCATGCCGGATACCTGCTGCTGGGAGTTGCTGCTGCGATGGCGAGCGGGATGGGAGCCGGCCGAGGAACGGACGCGGCAGCAGCGGTCGTGTTCTACGTGCTGGTGTACGCGGCTGCTTCGCTGGGAGCGTTTGCCTGTCTGGGATACCTCAGCAACAACGACCAGACCTTCAGTACGGTGGATGAACTATCGGGGATCGGACGCTGTTATCCGGTGATCGGTGGTTGCTTGGCGATCTGTATGTTCTCGCTCAGCGGGATTCCGCCGTTGGCTGGTTTTTGGGGTAAGTTCGCTCTGTTTAAGAGTGCGCTGGATGTTGGTTTGAATGCCGGGGGGACACCGAATCCTTGGTTCTTGACGCTCTGCGTACTCGGGGTCCTGAACGCAGCGGTTGCCGCGGCGTACTATCTGCGCGTGGTGGCTACCGTCTATTTTGCGGAGCCGAGCGATCAGCATGCGGTCATGCCGGTCATGGGAAATCCAGGGGCCGGAGCGACCGCCCTGGCGAGTGTGTTGGTTGTGGTCGGCGTCGGTCTGTTCACCGGCAGTTGGATGACGAGGGCCCAGCACGCCGCGGAGTCCGCATGGTTTGGCCCGGTCGCCGACCGTCCCGCCGCGTCCGTCACTTCCACGTTGTGGACCGTCCCGCCGGCCACGCATGCGCCCACCACGGAGCTCGCGGTCCGGTCCGTCGCTGATTGAGATGGCTCGCACACGAAAATCGCGTAGCTCACTGGTGCAGCGGCTGGATCAGGCATCGCAGCCGATCTACCTGCTGGATGCCCTGCGGCGAATCGTCTTCTGCAATGCGGCGTGCGCCGAGTGGCTCGGACGGGAGCCCGCCGAGATCATCGGCCGCCGCTGCGATTATCATTCGGAAACCACACCCGCCGACTCGGATCGCTGGGCGGCCGGGCTGTGTCCGCCGCCGGAGGCGTTCGCGGGACAGCGTTGTCACGGGACGGTCGTCAGCGATCAGGTCACGGGAGATCCATCTTCCAAAACGGTGGATTTCATTCCGTTGTGGGCGGGTGATTCGGAGGGAGGCGAAATCCTCGCCCTCGCGCGGCAGGAGCCGCCGGAAGCGGCGGCTGTGCCGGTCACGAAGACGGCCGGCGGGGTGCTGCCGGACGCCACGCAGTTACACGAGGACCTGCGGCGAATGCGCGACCGGTGGGCGGCCGAATATGAGTTGGAACGGCTGGTGGGCACGAGTTCCGCAATGGAGCGAGTGCGAGAACAGGTGCAGTTGGCGACCATGGCCGTTACGCGCGTCGTGATCGTCGGCCCCGCCGGTAGCGGCCGCGAACGCGTGGCGCGAACCATTCACGCGGCGCAGCATGAGGAGGGGTGGCTCTACCTGGTTCCCTTGGCGTGCCCGCTGCTGGATGCGGAACTGCTCGAGTCGACGGTCGAGGCCTTCTTGCGCGGCTGTGCCGAATTGAGTGCGGAGCAGCCGGCGACTTTGCTGTTGTTGGATGTCGACCAATTGCCAGAAGATGCCCAAGCCTCACTGCTCGGGCTGCTGCGCATTGCGGAGTTGCGTCTGCACACGCTTTGCACCGCGCAGCGATCGCTGTTGGCCCCGTCGTCCGAGCGGCCATTCCGACGAGAGTTGGCCTACGCCCTGAGCACGCTCGAGATGGAGATTCCGCCGCTGATGGAGCGAATCGAGGATCTGCCCCTCCTGGCGCAGGCCGCCATCGAACAGGTCAATGCGCGGGGGAACTGCCAACGGACGGGGCTGACTGAGCAGGCGCTGGACTGTCTGTTGCGGTATTCCTGGCCGGGAAATGTCGACGAGCTGTTTCAACTGTTGGCGGAAGCCCATGCGTTAGCCAGCGGTCCGTATCTGACGCCGCAAGATCTACCCGAACGAATTCACGCCGCACTTGCCGCGGCGGAATACCCGCACATCCAACAGGAATCGATTCAACTGGACCATTATCTTGCCGATGTCGAACGGGAACTGCTGCGGCGTTCGTTGCGCGTGGCGAAAGGTAATAAGGCCCAGGCGGCGCGTCAGCTGGGAATCTCTCGCGCCCGATTGCTCCGGCGGATGGAGGTGCTCCAGATCTCATGAATCCCCGACCGGGAGCTTCGGCCTTGATCGTCTGCGAGCCGCGACCGCGGTGGGCGCCGCTGCTGCGACGTGAACTCAAGCAGAGCTGGTCGCTGTTGCACGTCGGAAATCTCGATTCGTGTTGGGAGGTCCTGCGGCAACGGCCCGGAAGCGCCGTCTTTCTGCAGGTGACGCCGGACAACGTGCGGCACGCTATCGACCAGATTCTGCCAGCCCGGGAACAGGACCCCGCTGCGATTTTCCTGGCGAGTGTCCCGGATTTGCCCCGTGAACTGCGGAGCGCACTGTGGCACGTCGGGATTGTGTATGCTGCCGCCACGCCCCTTGAAGCTTCCGCGGCCGGGCGGATTCTGCGACGACATTTTTCGCGACTTGTTCCCCCAGCCCTGTCGCTGGAAGAAAAGATCTGGAACAATTTGCCCTGGCCCCAATAGTGCCCGGGGCGAAGGGGTGGTTCACGAGATCCAACGGACCCGCGTCGATAAGCCGCGGCGGAAGCCACAATGTGGATCGGGAGGCAACCGCCCGTGGGCCGTTTTGCCAATGGACGTATTGATAGACTGGGAGCATTTCCATGAGTGGTGAAGGCATTGACGCAGTGGCCGTGCGGTCCGCATTGCAGAATTTTCAGGATCCGGAAACGGGCCGCAGCGTCGTCGCGATGGGACAGGTTTCGGACATTCAGGCCTCCGACTCGGCCATCTCGGTTCGTCTCGGGCTGACGACCTACAGCGCGCCGCTGTGGCAGGAAACCGTGGATCAGGCAACGGAGCAGCTGCGTCACGCCTTTCCGCAAGTGGATCGAGTCGAAGTCCATCCGTGTGAGTTCGATCGACCGGCGGAGAAGATTGGTGAAGTAGGGCTTCAGGCGAAGAGTGTGATTGCCGTGGGGTCGGGTAAAGGGGGCGTGGGAAAGAGTACCGTCGCGGCCGCACTCGCCTACGGATTGCAGCGGGCCGGTTGCCAAGTGGGCCTGATGGACGCCGATGTCTACGGCCCCAGTGTTCCGCACCTGTTGGGCATTGGTGGTCGACCGGAAGTCATCGAGAACCGGATCCAACCGCTGCAGAAGGATGGCATTCGCGTGATGTCGATGGGCTTTCTCGTGCCGGCCGAGGAAGCCGTGGTGTGGCGTGGCCCTATGCTCCATGGCGCCATCACGCAATTTCTTCGGGATACGGCGTGGGGGCATTTGGATTACCTGATCATTGACCTGCCACCCGGGACCGGAGACATCGCCCTGACCCTCTCGCAACTCCTTCCGCTGACCGGAGCCGTTGTCGTTTGCACGCCGCAGGAAGTTGCCTTGCTGGATGCAGTCAAAGCGATTGCGATGTTCCGCAAAGTCAGTATTCCCGTTCTTGGGATGGTGGAAAATATGAGCGGGTTCGTGTGTCCGGACTGCCAGAAACGCTATGACATTTTCGGGAGTGGCGGTGCACAGCGCAAGGCAGCGGAGATGGACGTTCCCTTCCTCGGTGACCTGCCGATCAACATGCAGATCCGCGCTTGCGGAGATCAAGGTGCGATCTCGCAGGTCTTTGAAGACGAAGCAACTCGTCCCAGCTTGGAGGCGCTGACATTGCAACTGGCAAGAAATCTCACGCAGCGCGTGAAAGGGAGTCCGTCGCTGCCCACTCTCAACGTGCTCTGACCAAAATCGGCCGCAACATGGTCGGGCCGCGGCATCGCGCAAGGCCAGTAGGTGTCGCACGGACGTGTAGCGCGCGTGGCGACGTTGCTCACGAGCAGGCAGGGCGACGAGACGCGGCAGAGAAGTTTCACGCGCTGTGGATTGCCAAGCGATGGGGACGCGAAAACAGGCGCCGCGGGACGGCCGTTGGCAAAAAAATAGGGCTACCCGATCACCGGGTAACCCTTTCTCGTTGTATCCACGCCGCTCTACGGCGGGCGAGCTTGGGCTCGCTTTCACCGATAAGCGGTCCGAGGGCAGAGCTTAGCGGCTGGACTTCTTGGTTCGCCGCTTCTTGGTGCCCTTCCGCTTGCCGGCGGCCTTCTTGAGTCGCTTTTTGGCGACTTTTCGCTTGACCTTGCGCTTGACCTTCCGCTTGACGGCGGCCTTCTTGAGTCGCTTTTTGGCGACCTTGCGCTTGACCTTGCGCTTGACCTTGCGCTTGACGGCGGCCTTCTTGAGTCGCTTCTTGGCGACCTTGCGCTTGACCTTGCGCTTGACCTTCCGCTTCACGGCAGCCTTCTTCAGCCGTTTCTTCGCGACCTTGCGTTTCACCGCCTTCTTCGCGGTCTTCCTGGCAGTCTTCTTCTTGGTGGCCACAATTCGTCCTCCGTTGAAAAGGTCTCCGGCGAGTTCCGTCTCAATGGCTTCCAAATGCCGAGAGCCGTCGAGCTTGACTCACCTGCAATCGAACGATCCCGATATCGGGTTATCACTCCCTGTGATATGACTCCGTGTGATGTGGGCTCCGCTTCGTAGCATTTCGTTTCGTTTCGTGTTGCGGAGTTTGGTAGTGAGCCGACCTGTTGCGCGTCCTTGGTGATTGCGTTGCGACCGGTCGTCTCATGCATCGACGAAGTTGATCTCCTAACTGTTCAAAAGATGCAGGCTTATTTTTTGCTAATCTTCATAATCAAAAACCGTTCGTCAACCCCAGGTTTCATGTTTTGCGCGAATTCTTTGGACTGCGCATGCTGCTTCTGCACCCGTGTTGTGCGCGCAGGTGAGTGTTCGTTCTTCGATTCAGGAGAATGAAGTTGCAAGTTGTTGCTCGCGCGCAACATTGCGCATCAAGTAACGAAAAACACAAAAAATGCCGGTGTTTTTGTGAGGTTTGCGCTAGGTGAGTTTGCGCAGCTGCGCGCCGAATTGCGTGAGGTAACGCGCGCCTACCACCGACGTCCGTACCCGCCTCCGCCACCCATTAAGGACTGCAACGTCGTGTAACTGGAGTAGGCCAACATTCCAAAAAGAATTCCCAGGAAAGTCTGCCCAAGATAGAAACCCCACAGCGCCAACAGTCCACCGGTCATCACGGAGAGGATCAATGAATGCTTCAACGGATCGCTGCGGTCAAACAGCAAGAACGCTTCGCGAACAATCTGTCCTCCGTCGAGTGGATACACCGGAAGAAGGTTGAGCAAGGCCCAGTAGATGCTGACCTCGAGATAGAAAAGCACGAACAACAATAAGGTGGGCGGCGCGACAAAGGGGCGCTCGGCGGGAAGCGGTAACCAGTCGCCCACCAAACCGATGGGCGGTATGCTGCGACCGGACAACAACACGAGCGCGAGCAGGATCGCCGCGGAGGTGAGTTGGGCGGCCGGCCCGGCGGCGGAGACCACCATCCGGCTGCGGGGATCTCGTCCGCCCCCGGTGGTTGCGGCGCCCGTGGGGATGGCGAGGCCGCCGAACTGATAGAGCACAATGTGAGAAGGAATTCCCTGGGCGGCAAAGGCGACGGCGTGCCCCAGTTCGTGGATCAGAACCGACGTGAAAACGGCGGCAATCCAGGGCAAAAGTAGTTCCGGGGCTCCGGGGAACCCGTCCGCGTTTCGCGGACTGAGCAGCACCGCTACCAGCCAGAACCATGGCGTCACACGGACCGGATACTGGGCCAGTCGGAAGCGCAGATCGAACTCGGTTTTGGTGGGTTCACCGATCAACACGGCGACTCTCCTGTTGCATCGGTACCGGGTGCGCGTGTCGCGTCACGACCAGCAGCCTGTTGACCATGGAGGACGGGTACGTTGCGACTCACGTCTCTTTCTGTTCGGTCTCCACGCGTGTGTGCTTGGCGTCAAGCCCCTTTTTGCAGGGGGCTGCTTGTGTTCTGTCAAGGCTTGGTTTTCGGGTCGAGCCCAACATCGTAACCCCATGCGCAACTTCAAGGCTTACGCTTCGGGTTCCAATGCCCCCGACTTACCTCCCGACATCTTCGTGTTGACAGAGCACTAGGCCGCTCGCGGCGTGGAAAAATGAAGGCAGGCCGGTGGGCGGATACGCTGCTGCAACTCATCGAGCAGAAAATCGGCCGCTCGATCGGAAGCACCGGGCACCGCGAATCCGGCCTTCAATTGGCGAAGCTGCTCACACACCGCGTCGCGTGCGGTGGGATCTGTCAGCCAGGTGACCAAGTGGTCTGCCATCGTCCGCGAACGGTCCTGCCAGGTCAAGTATTCCGGAAAAGGAACATCATCGACCGAGGCATCGTACAACTCACCCGCGGAGCAGTACCGATTCTCCGTAGCCAGCAGGTTGACCAACGTAATGAAGCGAACCTTCCGAAAGAATCGCTGGACGAAGAACGCAAGTCGGCTGACCTGATAATGAATCACCGTCGGCTTGACATGGTACAACAGTTCCAAGGATACCGATCCCGAGCAGGCCAAGCAGACGTCGGCCGCGGCGATTAGCTCGGGGGTCCTTCCGACATGCACCGAAATGGGAAGCGTGCTTTGCTGAACGACCTGTTGCGCATATTGCGACTGACGAGCGTTGAACGCGGCGATGGCAAATCGTGCATCCGGACAGCGACGACGAACTACACGCACGGTTTGCAAGAACGCTTGAAGGTTCGCCTGAACCTCCTGCGTGCGTGACCCCGGCAAGATCGTGACCAGCGGCCCGGTCGGTTGACGCATCTGTGCGACAAAGGACTCCTCCTGCTGTTGACGCGCCAATTCATCGAAGTATGGGTGGCCAATGTACGTCGCCGGACAGTGCCGTTGCTGATACCACTCCGCCTCGAAGGGGAGTTTGCACAGCACATGGTCGACGAGGCGTCGCATCTTGTGCACACGCCAAGACGCCCAGGCCCACATCTGCGGTGCTCCGTAGTAAAACACCGGGATCCTGTGCACACGCGCCCTGCGCGCGATCCACCAGTTGAAACCGGGATAGTCGATTAAGACGACCGCATCCGGGCGATGATGCCGAAACTCGCGGTCGGCCCGAACGACCAGACGCCAGAATCGGGGCAGATACAAAAGGGCCCGGAAGAACCACATCACCGCCAGTTCGGTCAGGTCTTCCCGCAAATGGCAGCCCGCCGCTGCCATTTTGGGTCCGCCGTATCCGACACATTCCAACGTCGGATCACGTCGCGTCAATGCGCGGATCAGATTGGCCCCGTGAAGATCACCGCTCGGTTCACCAACAGAAAAGAATACACGCATCACACTCGGGGATCGCCTGCGCGCGATCCGCTGGGATAGGTCGACCATTTGTTTCGTGGGCTCCGCGCTCCGCTCCACCTTGGAGACGGATTTGAGCGGGCCGGACGAAGTATGGCAGACCATCTCTAGTGGGGGTAGATCATTTCCGAATCCCCAAGCAGACCACCCGCGCGGCAGCGGAACTCGCTGCCAGCAAGGGGCCGATCACCGCCGCCTGCATGCTGCGCCGGCGGCCGCTGTCAGTGCTGGCGCACACCGCGAATGGGGTCCGACGGTGTGAGCCAAAGACGGGTGGTCCAGCGGCGAACCCTATTTGACGACCTGTTGGGGACCGAGCTGCAGCTGCATCAGCTCCAGGTAACTGCGAGCCTCCGGCCTGGAAAGCTGAAGGTGATGGGCCAGCGATTCGAGTGCTGCCTTTGCGCTTTCCAGATTCTCCAAGTCGCTGGTCGTCTCGAGCTCGATGAAGGTCCCGAGTTCGTCGATTTCGTCGAGGCTGATTTCCATGGCGTAATGCGCCCAGTGGCAGGGAATCTTCCGCCGCAATTTGCGAATGGTCATGACCGGTTCGAAACCCAGCAGGGCCAGCATCTGTTCGAAATCACTCCGATAGGATTCCCCGTCCGGCAGTGGC
Source organism: uncultured Planctomycetaceae bacterium (assembly GCA_963776055.1). GTDB lineage: Bacteria > Planctomycetota > Planctomycetia > Pirellulales > Pirellulaceae > CAVZLD01. The sequence goes on from CAVZLD010000007.1 coordinate 207,914, forward strand.
AGTTCCAGTTCCCGCCGGGTCTTGGTCGTCGAATCGATTCGCGCGCCCTTATAGGTCACGAAGTTTTTGGAGCCAACCGAGCGAATTCGCAACGCTTCGTCGGTCTCGCCAAAATCACGCGCCGGGTGCTGCAGGTATCGATCGATCTGCTCCAGCGCCGGTCCCATCTCCCAGCCCATTTCCGTCAACCGGGCTTCGATTTCCTCGGGGTGGGGCATCCAGTATTTCCGTTCGACTTCGTATTCCATGGCGTGGGCGCTTTCCAGGGCGGGGAGAGGAGGGCAGGGGGGATCAGTCGCGGGCAGTCGTTCGGGCGGGCAGCAGAAACAGCGGGCAGGGGCGTTTTTCGCTGGTTAGGTACAGCGACACACCATCCTCACCATAACAGATTGTCTCGCCTTGTGCTCGGGCGGGCAGCTCGAGCAAGCGGCCCCTTCGCTTCAGCGCGGTCTGCCAGTTCTCCTGCGGCCCCCGGCCAAATTCGTACGCTGCTCCGTAGGTTGCCACGACCGCTCGCAAGCCGTCAGGGGAAATGTCCATGCTGGTGACCAGCGGTACGGGGATCGACGCGATGCGGCGGGCGACGAGTCGATGGCTGTTCGCCGCCGCGCTCCACGGCAGACGATACACGTTCGAGCGAAAGGCGAGCCGTTTTTCTACCAGCAGGAATTCTCTGAGTGCCAGATCCAGCGCTAGTGCTTCGCAATCGTGCGGTCCATCCTCGTAGACGAAGTTCAGTGTCTGCCGGACGTGATTCTGTCCTTGGGGCTGCTCCGGCTCGGCGAAAATGTGCAACTGGTAGCTCGACCGGCGAAGCGAGTTGTCGCCCACGTCTCCCACGAACAGATACCCTCGGCCCTTCGCCTGGAACGATCCCATGTCCTCCCAGTCGTCAGCCTGCACGCCGACCAGGTGGAACGCACCCAAGTGTCGTCCTCGCGCGTCGAATGCAAACAGACGCGCGGAATCGCCGGAGTCATTATGCGTCCAGAAGCGGCCGGTGTGTTGGCGAGAAACGGCCAGTCCACTGCTTTCGTGAATCGTCGGTTCTGCCAGTTCGCATAACCGACGCGCCGGTTCGTACTGCGCTTGCGGTAACTCCTGCGCCGCCAACCGTGGATGACCGATTGCCGATCCGATCACGCACGCGGTCGCCAAGCAGATCCGTCGGAAGGACTGGTCGGCTGTCACCGGACCCGGGCGGTGGCCAATTCGGGGCTGTCGCAGCCGCTGGATATTCATCGTTCGGATTCCATCGTCTTCGGTGCGCCGTCGGCAGAGTTCGGGTTGGCGGGGGGCGTCAACTGCCGCAGGAATTCTTGAGCCTGGGAGGTCGCATCGGGGTGTCCCCAGATCGCCGAACTGACCGCGACTCGATCAAATCCGGTGGCGCGGACTGCCGGCAGTCGCTCCAGCGTGATTCCGCCGATCGCGAAAGCAGGTAACCCGATTTTCCGCCGAATCTGTGCCAGAAGCGCCACGCCCGGGAAGCTGGCAAAATCCTTGGTCTGCGATGGAAACGTGGGGCCCACACCCAGATAATCGGCTCCATCCAGGACCGCTTGCTGCGCTTGTTCCAAGGAGTGCGTGGATACGCCCACGAGGCTCGTTGCGGAAAGGACACGGCGAAGATCGCTCGCGGGGAGATCTTCCTGACCCACGTGGACGCCATCGGCTTGCACCAGGCAAGCGAGATCTGCCCGGTCATTCATGATCGCCAGGGTCTTCGTGCCGCGGGTCATTTCGCACAGTCTGGCCGCCCGCTGTTGCAGATCGCGATCTGACCGTCGCTTGTCTCGCAATTGCAGGACGTGGACACCGGCCGCCAGTAGCGGTTCGATGCGTCGAGTGAACTGTTCCAGGGAATCAGCGGCGTCGACCAGCACGTACAGCCGTGCGTCGCGAAGTTGTGCCGGTCTCGTCAACACCAGCATTACGAGCCGTTCCAACTCGTACACGTCGTAGCGAAGTTGCTCGATTTGTCGCGCGAACGAAGAGTCCAGCAGCTTCCCATATTCCTCCAGGCATCGGAGTGCCTGCGGGATTCGGCCAAGGTTCGCTCGCGCGACCGCCGCCGGGCCGCTTCGTTCGTATTCGGCTTCCGTTTCCAGGTGGCGACCAACGTCGGCGACGGCGTTGCGCGCCTGATACCGTGCGCGAATGTCCAGTTGCTGGATTGCCTTTGCCAGATCGTGACGCAGGCGTTTGGCTTGGTCGGCCAGCAGCGGGTCTCGCAGCACGAACCGGAGATGATCTTCCACCACGCGCAGGCCCTCGGCCGCCCGGTTCGCATTGGCGTCCAGGATTCGCAGAGTTGCTGGGGAATCGCTTTGCCCAGGTTCGCCGGTAGGGGGGGGCGATTTTGGTTTCACTAGGGGGGGTCGCTGGGGCCGCGGAATTGCTGCTCGCAGTGTTGCACATTCCGTCGGGAACTGCCAAGCCCCACCGAATGTCGCGGTTTCCGTGGTTGCACCTAACTCGTTGGCTGGCCGATGGTTGGCTTGAATCGACGGCCGATCGGCGTTACAATCCGGCCGCCGGGAGCCGGTCAGGGATGTGCCGACAGGATCCGGTCGAGGGTCTGCCGATGAGGTGAGGGTTGCTTCCATGGATGGATCGTACGGAGGACAACGGTGGCATTGGGCCATGCTCTGGCCCGGGCTGTACCGGACCTGGTATCACGGTAGCATGCTGGGATTGCTCGCGGCCTGTCTCCAGGCTGTGCTGCTGAACGTACTGCTCGTCAGCTCATTTCTCTGGGTGGCGCTCCTCGAGCCGCAAGTGCGATGGGGAATGTGGTGCCTGTGTGGTACGTTCTGGTTAGTGGGCCTGATCGAGGGCCGCTACGCGATCGTCCGCCAGCGAGTCGCCAGGGAGCAGGATCTGCAGTTGGACTTGTTCTTAGCTGTTCGCGGGGAATACTTAAGGGGTGAATGGACGCAGGCTGCCGAATTGCTGCAGCAGATGCTGCGATCCGACCCACGGGATGTAGAGGCACGTCTGGCGATGGCGACGCTGATGCGGCATTGCGGACAGGTCGACGAAGCCCGCGAGCACCTGAGGAAGCTGCAGCGTTTGGAACGAGCCGGTCACTGGAACTTGGAAATCGAGCGCGAATGGCAGCAACTGGCGTGGCAATGCGTTGCGACCGAACAGGGCGCCTCGGCAGATGCGGATCCCGAGGCGACCGGTGCCACGCCGTCCAAGGCCGCGTAGAATCATTATCTTGCTTTTGAGTCATTGAAACCGGAGACAGACAGAGGACCGAGGCGTCGACCCACACCGTTGGCTTCGGATCATTCGCCCCATCCGGCGCTGATCCGCGCGGGAACGAGACACCGAATCCGCTGTCTGCTTCGAGGAGCCCCTATCATGTATGAACGTTTCACGGACCGTGCCCGGAAGGTGATGCAACTGGCCAACCAGGAAGCACAGCGGTTCAACCATGAGTACATCGGCACCGAGCACATCTTGTTGGGGCTTGTCAAGGAAGGCAGTGGCGTCGCGGCGAACGTGCTGAAGAATCTCGATGTCGATCTGCGCAAGATTCGCTTGGAAGTCGAGAAGCTCGTGCAGAGCGGGCCTGAGATGGTCACGATGGGCAAGCTGCCGCAAACGCCTCGCGCGAAAAAGGTCATCGAGTACTCGATGGAAGAGGCCCGCAATCTGAATCACAACTACGTCGGAACCGAACACATTCTGCTCGGCCTCTTGCGCGAACAGGAAGGCGTAGCCGCACAAGTGCTGATGAACCTTGGTCTGAAACTCGAGGAGGTGCGCGAGGAGGTGCTGAACCTGCTTGGGCACGGGATGGAGGCGGGCGAGGGGACCCGCGGTGGCCGGGAACCCGGAAGCGGCGAAGGATCCTCGGCGAAGGGAGGCAAGTCCAAAACTCCCGCCCTGGATAGCTTCGGTCGTGATCTGACCGAATTGGCACGACAGAATAAGCTCGACCCGGTCATCGGCCGGGAGCGGGAGATCGAGCGTGCCATTCAGATCCTCTGCCGCCGAACGAAGAACAACCCAGTGTTGCTCGGCGAAGCCGGTGTCGGAAAGACGGCGATCGTCGAAGGTTTTGCGCAGCGTGTCATCAGCGGCAATGTGCCCGAACTGCTGACCGACAAGCGGATCGTCGTGCTCGACCTGGCGATGATGGTCGCTGGGACGAAGTATCGAGGCCAGTTTGAAGAACGGATCAAGGCGGTCATGAATGAGGTCCGTCGAGCGCGAAACACGATTCTGTTCATCGACGAGCTGCACACGCTGGTTGGCGCTGGCGGGGCCGAAGGGGCGATCGACGCCGCGAACGTGCTGAAGCCGGCACTGGCCCGCGGCGAAATCCAATGCATCGGTGCGACGACGCTGGATGAGTATCGCAAGTACATCGAGAAAGACAGTGCACTCGATCGACGCTTCCAGATCATCATGGTCGATCCGGCCACCAAGGACGAAACCGTCGAGATCCTGAAGGGGCTCCGGGACCGGTACGAAGAACATCACCGCGTGCAAATCACCGATGATGCCATCGAGTCGGCTGTCGAGATGTCGGGGCGGTATATCACCGGTCGCTGCCTGCCGGACAAGGCGATTGACGTGATCGATGAGGCGGGAGCACGAGTCCGGCTGCGTTCGATGACGCGGCCGCCCGATCTCAAGGAAATCGACGAAGAGGTCGAGCGACTCAACAAGGATAAGGAAGAGGCGGTTGCGAACCAGGATTTCGAGAAGGCCGCCTCGCTGCGCGACCAGGCCGATAAGTTGCGCAAGAAGAAAGATCTCATCACCCGAGAATGGCGGGAAAAGTCCCGTCAGTCCGATGGCGTCGTCGACGAGGAAGTCGTGGCGGAAGTCGTCTCCAAAATGACCGGCATTCCGCTCACCCGCCTATCGACCGAAGACGGCCTGCGACTGATGAAAATGGAAGATGATCTGCACAAACGCGTGATCAGCCAAGACGAGGCGGTCAAGGCGGTGGCCCGCGCTGTGCGGCGAAGCCGCAGTGGTCTGAAGGATCCCAAACGGCCCACCGGTTGCTTCGTCTTTGCCGGACCGACCGGCGTCGGTAAAACGCTGCTGGCCAAGGCGTTGGCCGAATTCATGTTTGGCGACGAGGACGCACTCATTCAGATCGATATGAGTGAGTACATGGAAAAGCACAACGTCAGCCGCCTGATTGGCGCACCCCCCGGCTACGTTGGATACGAGGAGGGGGGGCAATTGACCGAGAAGATTCGCCGTCGACCGTACGCCGTCGTGCTGCTGGACGAAATCGAGAAAGCACACCCGGATGTGTTCAACATGCTGCTGCAGGTCATGGAAGAGGGCCGCTTGACGGACAGCTTCGGGCGGAATGTGGATTTCCGCAACAGCGTGCTGATCATGACCACGAACGCCGGTGCCGAAGCGATTAAGAACGAACAGTCGTTCGGCTTCCAGGCACCCGATGACGATGCGTCCTACGAAAGCATGAAAGAACGCGTCAACGAACGGATCGAGAAGGTCTTTCGACCGGAATTCCTCAATCGACTGGATGATACGATCATCTTCCGACATCTGAACAACGAGGATCTCAAAGAGGTGATCGATCTCGGAACTCGGCAAGGTCCGCGACCGACTGCGAGACCGCGGACACGGTCTGGAATTGACCGAGGAGGCCAAGCAATTCTTGATTCGGAAGGGGTCCAATCTGGACTACGGAGCTCGACCTCTGCGACGAGCTCTCGAGAACCAGATCGAGGACCCACTCTCCGAGGAATTGCTCAAGGGAGCGTTCCAAGGCAAGGACAAGATTGTCGTGGATGTCGTCAAGAACGACGAAGGCAAGGTCCGCCGGCTGAAGTTCGTCGGCGTGGAGGACAAATCCGAAGAGGAGACCGCGGCTGCGGTGGCCGGCGAAGACGCCACCGGGCCCGAGAAAGAAGCCACCTCCAGTTAGTGGCTCACAGCCGGCAGGACAGCTAGAATTGCCTTCCAGGTCTTCCTGGATTCCCTGGCTTATCTGACCGACAAGCTTTCTTCAAGCGTGCGCTGTGGCTGGTCGAAGAAACAGGACGTTCGCGCCCGTGATCCGGCTGGGGCGGGCGCGAGCGGCATCGACCGGGCACGGACGCAGCGGACGCAAGGTTCCCTGATCCGGCGTCGCGGGATCGTCACGGTTTCGTTTCCTGGCCCCTGATGGTCTCAAGGATCGATTATGGCCTCGGGTTCGGCGGTCCCTTCGTCTTCCCGTTCCCCGGTTGGGCTGGGGGCGTCCCTGGCCGACTGGCTGTCGGATTGGGGAGCGTTCGTCATCGATCATTTCGTGGCGGTCGGCGAATTCGCCCAGTTCGTTGGGCGCACGTTTTCTTGGATGTTTACCCGTCTTCCTCGCCGTGAGACACTGCTGCCCAATTTCTTTGAGGTGGGCGTGCTGAGCCTACCGGTGGTGGCCATGACGGGGACCTTCATTGGCATGGTGCTGGCGGTACAGAGTTACTTTCAATTCCACCAGTTGGGTTTGGAAACGCGGTTGGGCGCGGTGATCAACATGTCGCTGGTGCGTGAGTTGGGGCCGGTTCTGGCAGCGACCATGCTGGCGGGGCGAGTCGGCAGTCGTCTGGCGGCACAGTTGGGTACGATGCGGGTGACCGAGCAGATTGACGCGCTGGATACGCTCGGAGCCAACCCCATTCATTATCTGGTTGTTCCGCGGTTCCTCGCTTGCTTGTTTGCCATTCCCTCGCTTACGGTGATGGCCGACTTCATGGGAGTGGTGGGCGGCTACTTCTACAGCATTTTTTTTCTGGGAATCGACAAGCATCACTACTTCTACAACTCGCAGCAGTTCGTGGGAACTTGGGACTTCATGAGCGGCGTGTGTAAAAGTGTGTTTTTCGGCGCGATCATTGCATTGATCAGTTGCTACCGCGGCTTCACCTGTCGGCCCGGGGCGGAAGGTGTTGGGCAAGCGGCGACGGCTGCCTTCGTGCACTCGTTCGTGCTCATTTTGGCAGCGGATCTGTTCCTGAATATTCTGTTGGACGCGTTGTATTATTCTTTCTGGCCCAAGGGGACCTCGTTACTGTGAGATCGTACGGCGAGGCAATCCCGCGGATGCCGGAAGCGGCCGAGTCGGCCGTGATCGGGCTCCCGCCGGAACCGGCGAACGGACAACCGATGGACCGAGTGAACGAATCCCACGACCTGGTCGAGCTCGAGCAACTGTACGTCGAGTTTGGACGGCATGTCGTGCTGCGCGACATCAGCCTGCGGATTCCTCTCGGGCAGACGCTCGTGGTGATCGGCGAAAGTGGCTGCGGCAAGACGGTCCTGTTGAAGACGATCATCGGCTTGCTCCACCCGTCGCGGGGGCTGGTGCGCGTCGACGGCCTGGAGCTTCCTGAATTAACCGACCGCCAACTGACCGAACTGCGTGCGAGGTTTGGCTTCGTGTTTCAGAATGCCGCGTTGTTTGACAGCCTGACGATTGGACAGAATGTCGCCTTTCCGCTTCGACAACACCGCAGGTTGGCCGATGGGGAGATTCAACAAGTGGTGCGCGATGCCTTGTCGGAGGTTGGTTTGCCGGAAGCGGTTCTGCACCGGTACCCCGCCGAATTGTCGGGCGGAATGCGCAAGCGAGTGGGGTTGGCCCGTGCCCTGGTGATGAACCCGGAACTGATTCTGTACGACGAACCGACGACCGGCCTCGACCCAATCATGAGCGACGTGATCAACGAATTGATTCTCCGGACCCAGCGGCGTGCGCAGCGTCACCAGTGTGGTCATTACGCACGACATGAATACCGCCCGCAAAGTCGCCGACCGTGTCGTCATGATCCACCCGGTTACGCGACTGGAGGCGGAGGAGTCACAGATCCTCTTCGACGGAAGCCCGGACCAGTTGGATCAGGCCCAAGATCAACGTGTGCAACAGTTCGTCCGCGGTGAAGCGGGGGAACGGCTGATGGAAATGCGCGGCGAGGTGGAAAACGGCTGAGCGAAACGGTGCCTGGGCCGGCGGCAGGGCGAGCCCGCTCGCGGGAGCCGACGGTCGGACAGAACCAGGAAATGGGAACAGCACGAGGAAGCCTGTCACCAACACGGATCCGTCAAGGAAATAGGTTGTCATGGAAGAACGAGTCCTGCAATTTCGCGTCGGTGTGCTGGTGGCCGCTACGGTGGTGATCGCGGTCATCTTGATCGTCATGTTTGAGGAATTGCCCCGTGGCTTAGGCGGACGCAAGACCATCTACGTGCAGTTCACCTCGGCGCCTGGCGTCAACGTTGGAACGCCGATCCGCAAGAGCGGCGTGCTGATCGGCCGCGTATCGGAAGTCGAATTGGAAAACGACGGTGGCGTGCTGATTACCGCTCGGCTCGATCCGAACCGCGACGTGCTGAAGAACGAAACCTGTCGCATCAGCACCGGGAACTTCCTTGGGGACGCGATGCTCGAATTTGTGCCCAGTGGTCTTCCCGGGCAGTCCACGCAACCCCTGGAAGACGGTGCCTTTCTGGAGGGGAGTGTTTCGCAGGATGCGTTGAGCATGATGACCGACGTAATGCGCGTGTTCACGGATCTGTCCGGCGACCTACGGGATACCCTCACCTCCGTGCAAGGCGCTGGCGTGGAAGTCAGCGATGTGGCCCGAAATCTGAACGTGCTGGTTGTCAACAATCAGGATCAGTTCAACCGGATCGTCGGCCAGGCCGAACGAGCGCTCGGACGTTTTGACACCACAATGGTCGCCGTGCAGGATGTTGTCACCGACGAAGAACTGATGCTCAAACTGAAACAGACCTTGGATGAAGTACCGCAATTGATCGCGGATACGCGCAACCTGATGTCCGGGCTCAATCGTGCTGCCGAAGAAGCGGAGCAGAACCTGATTTTTCTCAAGGGCCTGACCGAGCCCTTAGGGGATCGTGGCGGACAGATCGTCTCGTCACTTCAGCAAAGTCTGGACCGTGTCGACACCGTGCTGATGGAGTTGCAGACTTTTTCCAAGGCGATCAACAACACGGAAGGCTCGTTGGGGCAGTTCGTACACAACCCGGAACTTTATCAACGGCTGAATCTGGCCGCCGAGAACATCGAAGAATTGACCTTTCGCTTGACGCCCATTGTGGATGACGCACGTGTGATTTCCGACAAGCTGGCCCGCAACCCTGGGCGACTGTTTCGCGGCGCCATTGGACGTCAGCAGTCCGGCCTGAAATGAACACCACTCAATTGGTCGAGGGATAGAATGGCGGCGGATAGGTCGACGACGGAGGGGGCGGTCCGGTCGGGCTCGCCGCGGCAGCGCCGGCCGATCCCCGCGACGGAGAAGGGGAAGCCGGCGGCGGGGGAACCGTATACCCTTGGCGCGTTCCCTGCCGCAATTGTTGCGCTCGGTCCAGCAGTTCCGCCGTCGAGATGACCTTCTGCGGCTCAAGTTCGAAGTCTAAGATTCGCTCATCGCGATATTCGCGTGGACTGATGTTTTCAAAAAAGAAATCCAGCGGAGGAATCTGGTACCAGGGCTTCGAGAATTTGTGCAATACCGTCTGGGTCTCATAGCCGTCCCGCACCAGCTGGATCTTCCGCGTGCCGTAGTAGGTGTAGGACGCGGACACCGGCGTGGCACCGATCTCTTGATCATCGATGTATACCGTTGCCCCGGGTGGGTTGCTGCGCACCGTCATTCGGCGACGAACGCAACCCCCCGGTAGAAGGCACGCTAGCAAAAGGAACGTGGCGAGGGCTCGGTGACCTTCGAGCCTCCTCCGGAAGACCGGCCGACGATGAATCGCGTGGGTGACCATGGGGCGGGGAGTATAGCCCCGGGCACCAAGCGGTTCCAGAGGGAAAAAACGGGGCGGAAGGCGAACCGGGGGGATCGGAGGTCGTGGCTATGCCCGAGGCGGTGAGACCGGTAGAATAACGGGTTTAGCACGTTTCTTGGCCGATGACACTGGCGTGCCGCGCGCTCCGGGCGATGGGATCTGTTGTTCGAAAGATCGCGTTTCTGAATGACGGCGCGGGATTGGTCTGTAGCATGAATGGCGCGGTACCCATCTGGATGGAACACCTCCGCTTCGCGGCGGTGTCCGACATCGGTATGCGTCGTCTGAACAATCAGGACGCTTCGCTGCCGCTGCCCGCCGCCGACGAACAGAGCTGGCAATCGCGGGGGCACCTTTTCTTGGTGGCGGATGGGATGGGGGCCCACGCCGCGGGCGAACTGGCGAGTCGGATGGCTGTCCAGGCGGTGGCCCACCACTACCAGAAGCTGGTGCAGCTGCCACCGTCGGAAAGCCTGCTGCGGGCGATGGAAGAAGCGAACGCGGAAATCCACCAACGCGGCCAGGCGAACTCTGAATTTCACAATATGGGGACCACCTGCAGCGCCTTGTTGCTCTTACCCCAGGGGGCCTTGATCGGACATGTCGGCGACAGCCGCGTCTACCGAATGCGCCAGGGGATGCTGCAGCAGCTGACGTTCGACCATAGTCTGTTATGGGAGATGCGGGCCGCCGGCCAGATCACTGACCCGAATTTGGCTCTGAACATTCCCAAGAACGTGATTACTCGGTCGCTCGGACCTCAGTCGACCGTCCAGGTCGATCGGGAGGGCCCGTTTGATGTCCAGGTGGGCGACCGCTTCCTGATGTGTACCGACGGTTTGATGGCCCGGCTGGAGGACTCCGAAATTGGCTTGCTCTTATCCGCTCTGCCCCCGCAGGAGGCGGCTCATCTGTTCGTGGATCTGGCGAACATTCGTGGAGGGCCGGACAACATCACCGTGATTGTGGTGGAGATGACCGGAGATCGGAACGCCGGCGGTACGGAGCCGCTCGTGGTCCGGCCGGAAATCGGCCCGGTGCAACGCCCGCCCATTAGCCTGTGGATTCTGCTGGCGTTGAGCGCATTGCTGGCGGTTGGTTTCGCCGCCGGTGGCTACCCCTGGTGGTCCCTTGCCCCGGCTGCCGTGGGCCTGCTGTCGTTGGGATGGATCGCTTGGCAGCGATGTTCGCCGGAAACCGTCATACCACTTGCCGGCGGTCGACGACTGGGACGCGGCCCGTACGTCCGCGTCGACATCCCGGCGGACGATGCACCTCTGCGAGCGATTTGCCGGTCGGTCCGAGAATCGCTGGCCCAATACCAGGACCCGGAGTTGGCAGGGCGGTCCCGAATGACCGCTTGTCTTGATGAGGCGGATGCCAAAGCACGCAGCGGTGAATCTCAGGCAGCGCTGCGGATGCTGGCGGTTGCGGTGCAAGTCTTTGCCGAAGCACTCCGTCGTCCGCCGGTGCGGACCGAAGGCGATTGAGTCGCCGCGCCGTTTCGAAAGACAGACGGCCAGAATCTGGACATTCTGGCTTCTTGTGGCGGGCGACAGTTGATACAGTTTCCGGTCAGGACCGGGAGGACCACCGAAGGAACGGAGGGCCGATGCGACAGCTGACACGCTACGTGTTATTCGAAATGATCGCCGTGTTCACGGTTACGTTGACCGGAATCACCCTGCTGCTCATCTTCGCCGGCGTTGCCAAAGAAGGGCTGCGCGAGGGACTGGGCCCGGGGCCGATCCTGCGGATGATCCCCTACGTCGTTCCGGTGGCTCTGCAGGTCTCGGTGCCGGCAACCATCTTGCTGGCTGCTTGCAGCGTTTTCGGGCGGATGTCGGCCGACAACGAGATTGTGGCGATCAAATCGCTGGGGATTTCGCCCATGGTCGTCATTTACCCGGCCTTGGCGCTCGCTTTCATCGTCAGCCTGGTGGCGGTGTGGATCAACGACATTGCCGTTTCCTGGGGCCGCACCGGGATTTACCGGGTGGTCGTGGAATCGGTGGAAGAAGTCGCGTACAGCATGCTGCGGACACAGCGGATGTACTCGACGCGACAGTTCTCGATTAACGTCAAAGGTGTTTCCGGGCGACGCCTGATCCATCCCAGCATTCAGATTCATGGCGGAGAGAACTCGCCGACGGTCAGTATTAATGCCAGTGAGGCGGAACTGCGGACGGATACGCAGGAAAATACGCTGAGCATTCTCTTAACCAACGGTACGATCGACGTCGGACAGAAGTGGTCCGTGGCGTTTCCCGACACGTACGAGCAAACGGTTCCCTTGCTGGAGGCAACCCGCAAAGGCAATAACTCGGATAGTCCGTCGCTGATTGAGCTGCGGCGAATCCCGACCGAGACGGCTCGGCAGCGCGAACTGGCTGCTGCTGCAGAGCGGCAGGGAGCGGCCGCGGCCGCCTTCCAGATGATGACCGGCCAGTTTCCGCAACTGACCGATGAAGCAGAGTGGCGGACGCGACGCGACGCGATCGAGGGATCCCGGTCGCGGCTGCATCGATTGCATTTGGAGCCTTGGCGCCGGTGGGCGAGTGGCTTCAGCTGCTTCTTCTTCGTCCTGATGGGAGCACCGCTGGCGATCCGGATGCGGACGACGAACTTCTTCACGACTTTCGCTGCCTGTTTTCTGCCGATTCTACTGCTCTACTACCCCTTGCTGGTTTTTGCGGTAGATCGGTGCAAGGATGGCGTCCTGCCGCCCTACACGGTCTGGCTGGGGAACTTCGTCCTGCTTGGTGTGGGTGCTTGGATGGTGCGCCGCGTCTTGCGATATTGACGGGACCTGGCGGCGAAATCGCGCCCCCGGCGATGTACTCTCGAGGAGTGCTGATGGCGGCCCCGGAAGAAGAATACTGCTACTTGACGATGGTGGCTGGGTGCCGGATGGGCACCAATTTTCTGTTGGATCCGACCCGGGAACATCGCGTGGGCCGGGGCACGAGATGCGAGATTACGCTGAAGGATCCCGTATGTTCACGCGTCCACGCCCGGTTTGTTCGCCAAGCCGACGGCTGGTGGCTGCGCGACGAAAACAGCCGCAACGGCTCCTTCGTCGACGACCAGCAGGTGACCGAGGTCCGGCTGCAGGACGGCGCCCGCGTACGAATGGGCGATACGGAATTCCTCTTTCACCAGACGGAGGAGCCGCCGACATTAACGGCGGCCGCGATCCCCGCTCCTGATAGCCAAACGGTGATCAAAGAGACTCGGATCGATCCCAGTGAATCCAATCAGATTCTGCTCGAGGCCTTGCAGAACGCGGAGTTTGCTCACGACCTGCTGGTCGTTTACCAGTTGAGTGTCCGATTGCTGGCTTGTCACGAGCCGGACCAAGTCATTCACACGTCCCTGAAACTCCTGCACGATCGGACAAAGGCCTCCGTCGTCGGTTTCTTGTGGGCGAGCGAAGATGGGCAACTGCGGCCCAAACGAATGCTGCCGGACAGCGGTGAGGACATTTCCCTGAACAAATCGCTGACTGACGTGGTCTGCGAGCAGGGGCGGGCCGTCTGGGTTTCGAACTTTGCTTCGCCGGTTGGGGAGGAGGGGTCGCGGCGCTACTCCGATGCGATCTGCGTGCCGCTCGTCAAGACGAGGGCGACCCTGGGGGTCCTGCATCTGTACCTGAAACAGGGGCGATTCCGCCAGGGGGATTTCGACTTTGCCATTTCCGTTGCCAATCTAATGGCCGTTTCGCTCGTACGAACCAGAAAAGAAGCCGCCCTGCAGGCCGATCACGCCCGGCTGGTGGATCGATCGGCTGAGTTTGGCGAACTGCTGGGCGAGAGCGCGGTGATGCAGGAGCTGAAGGAGAAGATCGCCCGTGTGGCTGGCGCCAGCGGTTCGGTATTGATTCGCGGCGAGAGCGGTTCGGGCAAGGAGCTCGTGGCGCGGGCGCTGCACCGAGCCAGTCCCCGTGCGGATCGGCCGCTGCTTTCGGTCAACTGCGCTGCCATCCCACAGGATCTCATTGAAAGCCAGCTGTTCGGCCACAAACGAGGCTCGTTTACGGGGGCCGATACGGACCACGAGGGTTGGTTTCAACAAGCGGACAACGGCACGCTGCTGCTCGACGAAATCGGCGAGCTGCCGCTCGGCGGTCAGGCGAAACTTCTCCGGATTCTGGAAGGCCATGCCTTCCAGCCGGTGGGTGCCGTCGACGAAATCTCCGTCGACGTTCGCGTTCTGGCGGCCACCAATCGAGATCTTCGGGAACTCGTCGAGCAGCAGCGTTTCCGCGAGGATCTGTACTATCGGTTGGCGGTGTTTGAGCTCACGGTTCCGCCGTTACGCGATCGTGGATCCGACCTCGAACTGCTGCTGGAGTATTTCTTCGGCCATTTTCGACGGCTGCACGGTCGCTCGAAACTACGGCTGGATGACGGGGCACGAGACCGTCTGCTGGACTACAGCTGGCCGGGCAACGTGCGACAATTGCGCAACGTAATCGACAGTGCCGTTGTTCTGGCCGTGGGCGAAACGATTCGCGCCGAAGATCTCGGAATCCGCGCCGTGGAGCCTCCGCAACGGATGGACTCCTTGCGGATCGTCGATTGGGAGAAAAAGCTGATCGAAGATGCGCTCCGCCGGACGCGCGGACGCGTTCCCGAGGCCGCCCGGTTGTTGGGCATCGGACGCGCCACGCTCTATCGAAAGATCGAAGAGTACGAGATTCCCCGCTGAATTCCGCTCCGCTAATGCATCTTGCGCACGACGCCGACGACAATTCCCAGGACTTGGGCATCGTCGACGTAGATCGGATCCATCGCGGAATTGGCCGGCTGGAGGCGGATCCGGTTTTTCTCGGGGTGCCAGTATTTGAGCGTGGCTTCGCCCTCGGCCGTTTGCGCGATGACCATCTGTCCTTTCTCCGCGACTCGCTGCTTCTTGATGACGACGTAGTCACCCTCGGCGATTTGGGCCTCGATCATCGAGTCGCCGTGGACTTCCAGCACGTAATGATTCTTCTTGGGAAACAGTCCTCCCAGGTCGATCCGTTCGTCTTGTGCGACAGCTTCGTGCAGCACGCCCGCCGCCACGCGACCGGCCAAAGGAAGCCCCGGTTCTTCTTGCTCGATCGCGGTGAGCTGAATTGCCCGTGACATGTTGGGTTTGCGGGTGATGAGCCCCTTCTTTTCCAACGCTTTCAGGTGACACATGACGCCGTTGGGAGACCGGATCCCAAATCGGTCTCCAATTTCCCGCACCGTCGGTCCGTAACCGCGATTCTGAATCTTGTCACGAATGAACTCAAACACGGCGCGCTGCCGCTTGGTCAGTTGATCCAGTACGATCATGGTCGTCGATCCCTCAAGTCGAGGCAGGAAGCCCAATTGGGGCGTAAAAATCTCGCTCCTAATTGTAATATACGGGTGTACAGAGTCAATCACGTTTGTACACCATCTGCCGTGCTCAGGATTCGCGTTCGGTGACCACCAGATTGTCGCGGTGAATGACTTCCGTGTAAGGGCAGTGGCCGAGTGCGTCGGCGATCTGGTCGCTCCGCAAACCGGCGATCTTCTGCAGATCCCCCGGCCCGTAATTGGTCAGTCCCCGCGCTCGTTCGCGGCCGTCCTGGTCACAGATTGCGATCACGTCGCCTTTGGTGAAATCGCCGTCGACCCTCACGACGCCGATAGCCAGCAGGCTGCGGCCTTGCCGCGTGACGGCCTGGCAAGCGCCGTTGTCGAGCGTCAAGGTCCCGCGGGGTCGGGCGGAGAACCCGATCCAGCGTTTCCAGGGGCTGACGCTTTTGCCCTGAGCCAGGAAAGCGGTTCCCAGGACTTCGCCCTGAACGAGCCGCATCAGAATATTCGGTTCCCGGCCGTTGGCGAGGATCACGTTTTCGCCAGCCAAGGTGGCCATCCGGGCGGCTTCGAGTTTGCTGGCCATTCCACCCTTACTGGTGCCGGTTACTCGATCGCGGACGTACGCGACAATCTGCTCATCAATCCGTGAGACCGTCGGGATGATCTGACTGGAAGAATCCTGTGGAGGACCGTCGTACAAGCCATCCACATCCGACAAGATGATTAGCAGGCTTGCTCGCAAGAGGTTTGTCACCAGGGCGGCCAGTCGATCGTTGTCGCCAAAGGTCGTCATCAATTCGTCGACGGCCACGGTGTCGTTCTCGTTGATGATTGGCAAAGCGCCCCAGGTCGAGCAGCGAAAGCAGTGTGTTTCGCACATTCAGGTAGCTGGTTCGGTGCTGCATATCGCCGGCTGTCAGCAGGACTTGGGCGGCGTGCCGACCGTGCATCCGCAGCGTCCGGTCGTAGGCTTCGATCAGTTTCGTTTGACCGATGGCTGCCACGCCTTGCAGCTGCGCTAGATCGGAGGGGCGTTTCGTGAGCTGCAATTCGGACATTCCCGCGCCGACCGCCCCCGAACTGACCAGAACGGTTTGGTGGCCCGCTTCGATCAACGTGTGCAGTTGGTCGGCCAGATTCTGGATCTGTCCCAGATCCAGGCGGCCGTCGTTTTGTGTCAGCACGCGCGTGCCAACTTTGACAACAATTCGTCTTGCGGTGGCGGCAATCTCTTGCCGCAACAAGTCGGTCATGGCCATGGTTCTCGCATGCAGGGAAAGCGTCCTCACCGGTTGGCTCCGACGCGGCTAGTCCGGATGGCTTCCTGGTACGCGACCGATGGGCTCGCTCGGCCGTTGGTTGTGGAAATGTCACTCCGGCCCTAGAATGAGCTTAAGGCGCGACCCGCGACAAGGATGCTTCTGGTCGTGGGGTTCCTTTTTCATCGCAGTGCGGGCCGCCGGTTTCGGATCGGTTGCACTTCGCCTGCTCGATCGTAGCCGACGGACGCGATTTGCGGGATCGCGGTTTGCACAGATGAGCGAACTTTTCGATGAGTGTGGTGTCGCGGCGGTCTACCATCTTCCTGGGGGGGAGCGAAGTGCCCTTTGCCCATCGAGGGGGCCGGATGCGATCAGCCGCCTGATCCCTCGGATGCTGCTCGATATTCAGAATCGAGGGCAGTTGGCGGCCGGGATGACGTCGTATAGCCCCGATCGAGCCCAGTTGATCGACACGCACAAGGAGGTGGGGACGGTCGCCGAGGTGTTTCGCCTGTCGCACAGCGGCAAGCGCGAGAGTCTGATGCAGGAGTACAGTGGGCCGGCGGCAATCGGTCACGTGCGGTACGCCACCTGTGGTCGGGATGACCGCAGCTACGCCCAGCCCTTTGAGCGTCACCACCTGCAACGGCACAAATGGTTCAGCTTCGCGTTCAACGGGCAGTTGGCCAACTACGGCTTCCTGCGGGAACAGCTGCTCAAGGGAAACGACCATCACTGGCGCGAGAAACCGATACGGAAATCATCATGCACGAGTTGAGCCGCGAGTTGAGTGGTGATGCGCGGCCGAGCATGGTTGACGTGATGCGGAACGTCGCGAAGCGTTTTGATGGAGCGTACAGCTTGGTGTTGCTTAACGCGTGCGGCGAAATGCTCGTGGCCCGCGACCCGCTGGGGATCAAACCGTTGTGCTACGCCGTCGACGGGCCGCTCTTTGCGGCGGCCAGCGAGAGCGTTGCCCTGGCAAATCTGGGCTTCGGACGAGATCAGATCAAGTCGTTGAAACCGGGGATGGCGATCGTTGTTTCCGACGGACAGCTGCACTTTGAAACGGTTCGCCGAACACCACAGCTCGGCCCATTGCTTCTTCGAATGGATCTATTTTGCCAATGTTGCCAGCACGCTCGATGAGCGCAGCGTGTACCTCTCGCGCACTGCGCTGGGCGAAGAGTTGGCTCGATTGGAACGCGAGGAAGGCAAGGTGCCCTTGGACGAGAGCACGATCATCGTGCCCGTGCCCGATACGAGCAAAGCCGCGGCCGACTCGATGGCCTTTCATCTGCAGATTCCGTGCCGGGAAGGCCTGATTCGCAACCGCTACACGGGGCGGACGTTCATCGAAGGAAGCAGTAGTCGCCAGGAAGCGGCAAAGATGAAGTACACGCCGCTGCGACAGGTCTTGGAAGGTCGTCGCGTCCTCCTGGTGGAAGATTCGATTGTGCGGTCGACGACGATGAAGGTGCTGTTGGATCGGATTCGCCACGAAGGGGGGGCGGCCGAAATCCACGTTCGCGTCGCCTGTCCACCGATCATCGCGCCTTGCTTCTATGGCATTGATATGTCGACCGTGGATGAGCTGTTCGCGCCGCGTTTCTGCCGGACCGACAGTTGACGGCGGCGGCGCAGAAGCAGATGGCAGACGTCTTGGGGGCGGACAGCTTGCGCTACCTGCCGGTCGAATCGATCGCGCGGGCGATTGATCTACCCGCCGAGTCGCTTTGCCGGGCTTGTGTCACAGGGCACTATCCGACGCCTTGCGGCCAGGAACTCTACGAAGTCTCGCTCGCCCAGTCGCAGAAGGGCGCGGTGGGGCCCCGCACGTACGAATTGAACGAAGTTGTGCGTACCTGATCCCGGACACGATCGGGCGAGATTCCGTACGGTTGGGCAGTTGGGCAGATCGAAGGCACTCATTGCGACGGCTCATCGACAGCGTGTAGCCGCTCCCTGTCGCATCTCGTCACGCTGGCTGCTCGGAAGATATGTCGCGACGAACGCTCCCTGTCCGTGCGGCACGCACTAGCCGATTTCCTTCACAAACTGCGCACGGTGCACCGGCTCTTCGGCCAAGCGAGTGCGACGCTCGAAGTGCGTGCGATAATCCAGATCGTGCATTGCGGTTGCTTCCGGGATCGGCTTTGGACCGGCCAACGAGATCCGGGCCGCGATCAGTTCGCAGGTCCGTTGGTAGTATTCCGCGACATCCGTCCAGAAGTGCAGCACGCCTCCCACCTCCAGTACGCGGTGCACATCGGTCAGGAAAGTCTCGTTCAGCACCCGCCGCTTGTGGTGACGTTTCTTCCACCAGGGATCCGGGAAGTACACGTGGACGGCTCGCACCGAACAATCCCCCAGGCGTTCGTGAAACCACTGGAGGGCGTCGCCGTGGAGAATCTTGGCATTGGGCAGGTTGGCTCGGGCTAACCGCGCCGCCCCGAATTTTGCGTACTTGTGTGCCACTTCGCAGCCGAGAAAATCGTGGTTCGGTTGCGCGGCGGCTGCCTGGGCGAGGAACAGTCCCTTGCCGCTGCCGACTTCGATTTCCCAGGGTGCCCGCCGGCCGAAGAGCGACTCCGGGATTCCCCAACTCGCTTGGTGCACTTCCAGCAGATGGCGCGATAGATCCAATCCTGGCGGGATCTTGGGGAGCGATCTTCGACCCATCGATACACTTCATCATCTTTGCGAGCGTCGTGTCGCGATCGTCAGGCCTGCCGTTGTTTGATGGCGGCCTCTAGCGCACTGGTCGGTAGCGGGATCCCCTTAATCAGCCCGTCCACTACGGTGCGGTCACCGACGAAGCCCTGAAAACGACAGACGATCATGCGGCCGCGACGAACCTTGACCAATTCCGTGGCCATGAACAGCCGGTCTCCGGGGATCACGGGATCTCGGAACCGCACGTCCTCCAGCCCCCCGAAACCAACCATCTCGCTGCCGAGCAGGTTGTGTTTTTGCGAATAGTACGATGCCAGCTGCGCAGCTGCCTCGCACATAATGACGCCCGGCATCAGCGGAAGCGAAGGCATGTGCCCTCGCACCCAGAACTCGTTTGCCGTGACATCCTTGTACCCCACACACAGGTGCCGCGTCGTGTCTTCGTACACGACCGCGGTCAATTGTTCCATCTCGAACCGCTGCGGATTGTAGCGGCGAATCTCCTCGATACTGGCAATCGTCCGACTCAAATCCACTTCGGACGTGTCGATAATCGGGCCCTTCTGGTTCAAGGCTCGTCCTCGGCTTGCTGTGGTTTTGGCTCGAATGATAGTCGCGGCGGATCCGGCAGCAGACGCTGCCGATCAAGTCTTGATTCGGCTTCGCTTTTGCTTGCGACCGCGGGCATTGGCAGGCCGCTTGCCGTGATTGGCTTTCTTGACTTTTCGATGTGGTTTGGCCATCACTTGTCTCCTGGGGAACTCTCGAATTCTCGTTAGAACCCCTGAAGATACCAGCCCTGCCGCGATCTGAGAAGACCGCCCGGTTTCACCGGTTGGGCCGGCCGTTTGCCCACCCGGCCAGGCACGGCAACAGCAGTGCGGATGTAACCAAGCAGCAGATGATTCCGAGGGTTACGACGCGGCCCAAGGAGCGGAGCCCCTCGTGGCGGGCGAAGATCAGCGTGCCGAAGCCGATCATCGACGTCAGCGAAGTCGTCACGATTCCGGTGGCCGTCGCGGCACTCAGGCCCCCACCGGACGTGGGGCGACGCAGTTCGTGCATCGCATGGACTCCGTCATCAATTCCGATTCCGATGATCAGCGGCAGAACGATCAAATTGGCCGGGTTGAGCGGGATTTCCAGCCAGCCCAGCAGACCGAATAGCTGGATCATTCCCAAAGCGGTCGGTAACGCTGCCAACAGAACCATCGCCGGGTGTCGCAAGTAGGCGAACAGGACGAGCAGGACGCCGAGCGTCGACCAGCCAGCAGCTTGGAGATAGCTTTGCTGCATTTGACGGGATGCGTGATAAGCCTGCAAAGGATGTCCGGTGACGGCCGGATCGACCGATCGGATCTCACGGATGAACCGCTCCAATACATCCGGCTGCCAAATGTTGCCGTGGGCGTAAACTCGCAATAGATGCCGCCCCCGCTGTCCCAGAAAGCGAGCACGGAGCGGCGCTGGCACGTCACCCAGCGTGGGCTGATCCGGATCGGCGATCTCACGGAGACGCTGCAATTGGCTGCCCAGGTGGATCAGCAGTTGCGACCGCCAGGCGTTGAGTTCCTCCACGGTCGGCGAAGTGCCGCCACCTTGTCGATCCGGCCGTTGTTGCTGTTGGAGTTGTTGCCACTGCTCCCGCATCTTGTCCGGGCGGAGGGGAGTGACGATGGGCGAAACAGCCGGTAGTTCTGCCAACCGGCTATGGATTCGACCCACGATCGCCGATCGGTCGACCGCAGGATCGGGAAGCAGCGATCCAAGCTCCTCGACCCGCTCCACGGACTCCAATTGCTCGAAACGTGACTTTCGCGTTCGGACCTGCTCGAGATCGTCAGCCAGTGAAATCGCGTACCAGGCACTCCGTTCGGTCTGACTCAATAATCGCTGTTCCCAGGCCACGCTGTTGAGCCCGCGGGCTTGCAGGTTCAGCAGATTCGGATCGAAGAATACTCGTGGCAAACCGCAGCCGAGCGCAATGGTGGCGATCAAACCGACAAGCAGTGTGATGCGGGGACGCCGCCAGACTGGTTGCATCCAGTGATCCATGCGCACCATTCTGGCCGGTTTTGCCGCCGGTCGAACATCGGCGGTCGCATTCATCAGGACCGGCAGCACAAGAACCGTGGCCAACAGGCACAGCAGGATCCCTCCACCAGCAATGATCCCCAATTCGGCTAACCCTAGAAATTCCGTCGCTGCGGTGGCCCAAAAAGCCACGGCGGTCGTCACGCCGCCCACGAAGATGGCGGGTGTAACCTCGCGACTGGCCACCAGCAACGACTGCTGCGGAGTCCAGGCCGGGTGCCGCTCCTGAACTAACCGGCAACGGGCGATGTAGTGGACCGCGAAATCGATCCCCAGGCCGATCAGAATCACACCAAAGGAGATGCTCAGGATATTCAAATGCCCCACGGCTAGTGTCAAGTAGCCACAGGTCCAGAGGATGCCGAGCAAGAGGGAAACGGCTGCCATCGCCGGCTCTCGAAGATTGCCGAAACTGGCCGCGAACAACAGCGTCACGCCGGCCAGACTGGCGAGACTTGCCCACGTCATGTCGGTTTGGCTGACCCGCATCTCGTCCGCCTCGATCACCGGCAGTCCGGTCAGACCGAGTTCCACGTCGGGGAAATCTAGCTGCGCTGTGTGGAGGATTTCGCGAACGTGCTGGATTCCCGCGTTGCCGCGAACGAATCCGTCTTGTGCGGGAACGAGGTGAAAAGTCACGAGTCCCAGGTGACCGTTCTGCAGCGTTTGATAGTCGGGGAATTGCTCCCGCAATCGATCGGCGATCGAAGTTGTCGGCAATCGCTGCAGTGTCTCGGACCACGCAGCCCACCGACGGAGTCCTGTCTCGGCCTTCCCGGTGAGAGGAGCCGAACCGATCGAACCGAGGGGGGGGACGCCGGTGGAAAGGCCGAGAGCAATTCTACCAGGCCGACGGAAGGCCGCTGCAATAGCGGGACAACTTCGTCCACGAAACGGGCTAACTCTTTCAACTGCTCAGGAGGAAGGTAATACAGTCCGTGAGAAAGCAAGTCACGGGAATCGAAGCGATCGTAAACGTCGCAGTAGTGCTGCGGATAACGCAACAGTTCGGCACTCACTCGATCCATCGCCTGCCGTACCGAGGCGGGTTGGCCCGCAACGACGACGACCACCTCCTCGGGATTGCCGAACTCGCGGACATATTCCAGCCAACGTTGGTGGAACTCGCTGCGAGGGTTCAGCAGGTCGGATCTCTGCGTGTGAAACTCCAGGTCGAAGGCGGTCAGCAGCAAAGAGATTGCGCCCGTGACAAGGGCTCCCAGCACCACGGCGCGGGGGTGTTCCAGCGCGAGGCGGGTGAGGTTCGTTACTGGGGAGCGTCTTGGACGGGAGTTCGAAAGCATCCTTGCCGCCGTTTCGGGAGAAGGGCCGGGAACGCCGATGGCAGGACTGGGTCGGTCGCGCCTGCGTGGGAGTGCTCAGGGCGGCTGGTCCGCGTCGAACAACTCAGCCGCCGTACCATGCATGACCTGCGTCTTTTCAAGCCGTATTGTTACCGGTGACTGATCTTTGTCAGTCGATGGAGTGTCTTCGCCGCGGCGCCGCTTTGGAGGGATTCACGCGCCGCCTCCGCGCACCGTGGCAGTTGGGGTGAGAACCCGACCGTCCACAGGGCTGCGGCCGCGTTCAGAATTACAATTTCTCGCGGAGGTCCGGGGGCATTGTTCAGAACCTCGCGAATCATCACGGCACTTTCGTGGGGCGATTCCACCAGCAGTGAGGTTCGATCCGTAACCGGCGTGATCCCAAAATCGCTCGGCTCCCAGTCAAACTCGCGGCATCCACTCGGTTCCGCCACGCTACAATGCGTGGGGCCACAAAGCGTGACTTCATCCAACCCGTCTTCCCCACAAACGACAACACTACGCTGCGTGCCCAGTTGCTGAAGAGCTTCTGCGATCAGGTTTCGCACCGGCGGTTGCCCAACGCCCAGCAGTTGGAAGGCCGCATCGGCCGGATTGCACAGCGGTCCGAGCAGGTTGAAAATCGTTCGGATCCCCAGTTGCCGCCGCACCGCGGCGACATGCTTCATCGAGGGATGCAGCAAGGGGGCAAAGCAGAAACAGATTCCGGCCTCTTCCAAACAGCGTTCCGCTTGTTCGACGGTCGCCTGGATGTTGACTCCTAATTCCGCCAGTACGTCGGCCGAGCCAGTGCGACTGGTGGCACTCCGGTTCCCGTGCTTCGCGACGGGAACTCCGGTCGCGGCGATCACGATCGCGGCCGCCGTGCTGATATTGAAGGTGCCCGAATGGTCACCGCCGGTGCCACACGTGTCGAGAAGTCGTTGGTGGCTGGAGTGGATTCGACGCATGTTCTGGCGGAGTGCCTGGGCGGCACCCGTGACCTCGTGGATCGTCTCGCCTTTTTCGTGAAGTCCAATTAATAAGGAAGCGATCTGATCATCGGTCCATTCCCCGTGCATGATGGCTTCCATCACCGCGGTCATTTCGGCCTCGGAAAGGTCCTTTCCCGCGGCAACGTGCTCGATGGATTGCAGCAGCGACATAAGCATTCCCTGGAAGTGATGCGGGGGTTATTCCGTGATGCGAGCGGGCCGGAAGCCCATGGCCGCCGGTCAAGGTGTATCGATGGCGACGAGTGACGCGACCGGTATCGCCATCGCCTGGTTTGTCCACCGGCCCACATCATACTCCATCCGGCCCGTGGCGATGCTCTCTCCTCGCCGCTTTTCCGCTGGATACGCGACCTTGTTCTTCGCCGGACGTGGACTTAGAATCGGGCTTTGCTTGGTCCGCTACTCCGGACACATTCGCTAAGGATTGCTCGAACGATGGCTCGCCCGGTGATTATCGATTGCGATCCCGGCATTGACGATGCGGTGGCATTGTGCTTGGCCTTGTTTGATCCACGACTGGAAGTGGTTGCCGTCACTGCGACCGCTGGCAATGTCGGGGGCCAGCAGACAAGCCGCAATCTCCAGGCGATCGTCGAGACCCTCGATCCGCCACGTTGGCCGCGTCTGGGCGTTTGTCGAGCGGACGAGGAGCCGCTGCCGCTGGATGCGCGGCAACTACATGGCGACGATGGGTTGGGGAATCTCGGGGCGCAGGTTGCGGAGCTGCATCACCAACACCCATCCGACAAGGTGATCACCGACGCCATTCGACAACGACCAGGACAAGTCACGATTCTGGCGCTGGGCCCGCTGACAAACATCGCGCGAGCATTAAGCAGTGATCCCGAACTCGCAAAATCGATCGACCAGATTGTGATGACCGGTGGTACGGTGGACGGGATCGGGAATGTGACTCCGTCGGCCGAATTCAATATGTTCTGCGATCCGATGGCCGCACGGCTCGTCTTCCGCTCACCGATTACGAAGACGCTCGTACCGCTGGATGTGACCCGTCGGATTGGGTTTACGTTGGATTGCGTAGAGGACCTTCCCCGCGAGGAAACGCGGGCGGGTGGCCTTTTGCGGCGCGTTGTTGCCCACGCTTTTCGCGCGTACCGGCAAGGTCTTGGGCTGGAGCACATCTGCCTGCCGGATGCTGTCACGGTGATGGCCACCGTTCATCCGGAATTGTTTCAGGCCCAGGAAATGGCGGGTGACGTAGAGACGGTTGGGGAGTTGACGCGCGGTGTTACCGTCTTTGATCGTCGCCCGCGACCAGATTGGCGGAAGAACATGGAAGTGGTTCTGGAGGCGGACCAGGCGGAGGTCCAGGCGGCGATTCTGCGTGGCTTGAAATATGCCGGGCAGGAAACGCGGATCGACGAATAGTCTGCCGCGCAACGACCGCCGGTATTCCTGTCGGCGGCCCTACCTCAATCCTGAGCCGTCGTTTCGCGCGGTTCAAAATGTCGCCGGTTGCCGACCTTCACCTGCAACACGATCGGTTTCATCTCGCGCACGACTCGCAATGTGACCGTCTCATTAATGGGAGTCACGCTGACGAGATTCACCAAGTGGTCGTCATCCTCCACGGCGATCCCGTTGAATTCCGCAATGAGGTCGTCGACCTGCAGGTTGGCGAAGAAGGCTGGTGATCGAGGAGTAATGCCCTTCACCAACGCCCCGCGCACCCGGCGGAGTCCCAGTTGACTGGCTCGTGCCAGATCGAAATTGTTGTCCAATTGGACGCCCAAATAGGCATGGTTGACTTCACCTTGATCGATCAGTTGCCGGGCGACAAACATCACCAGATTGATCGGAATCGCGAAGCTAACACCTTCGTTGCCGCCGGAATTGCTGGCGATGGCGGTGTTGATCCCCACGACCTCCCCTCGCAAATTCAACAGCGGACCGCCGCTGTTGCCGGGATTGATGGCCGCGTCGGTCTGGAGAAAATCCTGCAGCCGGACGTCCTCCGAGCCAAGTTCCAGGTCCCGTCGCCCCTTGGCGCTGATGATTCCGTAACTCACGGAGTGGCTTAACCCGAAGGGACTGCCCACGGCCAGCACGAAGTCGCCAATATCCACGCGATCACTGTCGCCTAGTCGGGCGGAGAGGAGCCCCTGTTCTTGGATCTGGATGACGCCCACATCCGTGTCGGAATCCTCCCAGACCTTCTGCGGCGAAAGGTAGCGACCGTCACTGAGCCGGATGTGGATGTTCTCAATCGTGGAATTCGTGATGACGTGGCGATTCGTCAGCACGTAGGTCGCACCGTGAAGTTCAATGACCACGCCCGATCCGGCCTCTTCCACTGTTGGGCGGCCACCACGTTCGAGATGGGTGATATCCGGCTTCAGCGATTCCAAGTGCACCACGGTGGGCCGGACGAGTTTGACAACCTTTCGCAGTAGATTGCCGTGCTGCTCCAACGCCGCAACTTCCATGGCGACTTCCGCGTACAGCCGCTCCCGTTCGTTCACCGGTCCCTCGCTGGCGGGAACCGGGTTGAGTGCGACCACCTGACAGACAGCGGGAGGTCCACTGGACAGCCACAGGATGGCGGCTGTCAAAAGCAGGACGGTGGAATGAGAGAATCGAGTCATACGCCGCAAACCTCCCTGTCTGACGGCCTGGCGATGAAGTCGGCGAGCCGGACATGCCACCTCGGTTCCGGCTCATTGCGCTGACTACGACAGGTTGAGCTTACGAGACATCCAGCTCAATGTCACTCAAGACGGAGTCTCGGTCCGTGGGACCCGTATCGAGAATTCGAGGCCAGGAGCCCGCATCTCGGCCTCCTTTGCCATGTTTTTCCAGCTCCTGCTGACAAGCGATGCAGAATGTCGCGTAGGGTAGTGCCTGCAGTCGGATTAGGGGGATGTCGTCCCCACATCCTTCGCACTGCCCGTAGCTGCCGTTGCGGACCTTCTCCAGGGCGGCCTCTACGCTCGCCAACTCCCGGCTCTCGACTTCGGCCAACTGCGAGCTGATCTCATCGTGAGCGGAATCTTGGGCGAAGTCCACGACGTCCCCCGAGGATTGCTCGCGCAAATCGTTCAGCAGGCTCGAGTCGCCTGCGAGGACTCTTCGGAGGGCGTCGCGGCGTTGGATCAACACCTCGCGCATCTTTGCCATTGCGTCTTTGCGTGCCATGTCAGCTGAAACCTTGTGTTCCCCGAAACCGACGTCCTGCGAGGCGAGTTTCCCTCTTGCGACCGCGTCGTTTCCGAGCTGCCTTTTTCTGCCCGTTTCACCGCACGAGAACCAACCGAGTCAATTCGTTTGTCTTGCGCGGCAACCCAAATATAGTACGCAGGTCCGCGACGGGGGGTCGGAAAAATCGGGCGAAAACTTGAAACAAACTTCCACCCCCGTGCAAGCCGCGTAAAACGCCAAGTCGATCCCTTGGAATGCCGATTGGGTCGGATCGTCGCTAACCCAAAACGGTGCACAGATTGTCGTCACTTTTCCGGTCTTGACTTGACGTCGTTTTGACCGGCCCTGCCGGCTGCGGAGCGTGGTCGTCCCACCGCTCGAAATACTGGCGACAACCCAGGCCGTTGCTCTCCCTGCCGGCTGATATCGGATCATCGACAAATCCGGCACCAACATGCAGCCCTTTTCGCACGGACGGGCGTTTTTGACTACGGCTGGGCCTCCGCCACGCTCTTGGCATGGGACGCCGGAATCCGCCCCCGCTCAACCGAAAGGTTGCTGTCCGCCGCGGGACTGTTTTGTAGATTCAAGAACACCTCTTCTCGTTCCACCACGCTTCGACTTCGTCAAGCGGTCGGTTGTCGTGACCGGATGGGGCCGTCCAGTTCCACTTTCCGTCGCTTCGGCAGCGGTCGGAGTTTTGACGAACGGCCGACTTTAACCTACATCACCTACACGTGGAGGCGTTGTTCTTTCTACGAACCGCACCCTCGCGGATTCCTTAACCCTGCCACGAACGATCTCGGATCACGGATGTCCCGAGAGCATCCTGTTCGCCGATACCGTTCCTTGGCCGTTGCATGCCCTATGACTTCTCTCCCGCAAACTGCTGATTCGCCAACTGTCTCAGGCGGTGCATCCGAGGACCTCGGTTTGCTGCTGCAGGTGCGGGGCGGCGAGCACGGAGGTCATCGAATTCAGCTGGCCGGCAAGAAATGGACGATTGGCTCAGCCCCGTCCTGTTCCCTCCGCTTGCAGGCGAACGGTATCCATCCGGTTCATTGTCTGATTCTTCGAGGCCGAAAAGGAACGGTCATCCGCAGTTGGGCGCCGGAGACCCGGCTGAACGGAGAAGAATTTGACGACCGCTGGTTGCGGCCTGGCGATCGACTGACCGTCGGTTCCGTGGAGCTCGAAGTCCTCCAAGATTCCTCCGACAGGGTGGATTCCCTGCCGAGCACCGAACCGGTGCGACACTCG
This sequence comes from uncultured Planctomycetaceae bacterium, assembly GCA_963776055.1. GTDB lineage: Bacteria > Planctomycetota > Planctomycetia > Pirellulales > Pirellulaceae > CAVZLD01. The sequence continues at coordinate 235,831 of CAVZLD010000007.1, forward strand.
TCGACGCACGCGGAGTTGGATCCACCACAGGAAGCCGCGGCATTGCCACCTCTTCAAGACTTTGAGCAACGCCTGCAATGTTTGCTGGAACACCAACAGCAGCTGAAGAACCGCGAGGAGGCCCTCGAGCTTCGATGCGCCGAGTATGCGTCGGAGCGGCAGCAGTGGACGGAGGAACGGGAAGCCGAATTAGCCGAGCTGAATGCCCGCGAAGAATGCCTGCGATCGCTTCGCGAGGAAATGGAAGCAGCGCGAGAATCGATGGTGGCCGATCGCGAGGCCCTGACCGTCTCGCTCCCTGAACCTCCGGAGCAATTGCTGCAGGAGATTGAGTCCCTTCGACGCGAGCGGGATGAATTAAAGGAAATGGTGGACCAAATGTATCGCAATCGTGCGGACGACGTGCCGGCGGCCAACGAGGAGCGTACCCAATCGACCGCCACGGAGCCGATGCCCCCGCAACCAGATGAAGCCCCCCCTTCGCTTCCGAATCAAGGTGCAGCAGCGCCTTGTAATACTTTACCGCCGGTGACCAATATCCCGCCCCGGGAGTCGGATGAGTGTTCCATCGACGACTACATGTCGCAACTGCTGCAGCGAGTGAGTGGGCAATCAGCTCTGCCGATAGAAGCTCCTGCGGCGCCTCCGCCCCCCGCGAAGCAGCCCGAGCCGGCGCCAGAGCGGCCAACGATTGAAGCAGCCGAAGGCCCCAATGGTCCGTCGGAATTCGTGCCACGGACGCGTCCGGCGCCGCTTGATCTCGGAGCACTTCGTGACGTCGCGAACCAGACGGCACGCTCGGCTATCGAACGCCACACCAGCCGAGTATGGCTGCAGGCCGCGGTCATGAAGTGGTTCATGGTGGCAATAGCGCTCATCGTGGGAGGGGGCCTGGTCTACTGGAGTGGCCGAAACCTTGCGATCGCTCGGATTGGCTTGGTGATCGCCAGCGTGGGAGCAGTGGTGTGGTCCGCTCAAGCCGCTTGGCTAACACAACGGTCGGTTCGGGCGCCGTTGGCCGAAAAATCGGAGCGCCGCAATTCCCGCCCGGAAACAAAAACGAACTCGGCCGGACCGGCGAACGCGAAGGACCGGTGAAGACTCGCAAGATTCAGAATCCGCGAGCATCGCACACATCTTGGAAGTCCCGTAAGTGGTAGTCGAGTGCTACATAATCCAGGACTTTGCAGAGACCACGCAACGCAACCCCCATCCCGTCGGGACCGCTGAATCCGCCGAACTGCCCGCCGCCCTTCACATGCGGCTCTAAGTCGAGGAACACGCCGGGAATTCCGCGTCGCCGAAGCTTCCGTTCCAATTTGGGAACTTGGCCACGAAAATCGCGCAGGATCATCTCGTGCGCACTGTCTCCCAGATCGGCCGGAACGAAATGCTTCAACGTCTCCTCATCAACTCGGGTCTGTCGTTGCGCCGGGTGGGGATGGCGGTAGTCCTTGATGTGAAGCCAACCAATCCCTGGTTTCATCGCGAGATACTGTTCGAAAACCTCCGTCGGAGTGAAGCCCTGCGTGATCACGTTGGCGGCGTCAAAGATCAGCACCAGGGCCGGATGGTTTACCTGGCGGTGAATCTCTGCCAATAGCTGCCCGGTGTGGCCGACCAGGTTGGCCTCGATCTCCAAGCCGAATGTCAGGTCACTGCGATGACACTGTTCGGCGATTTCTCCCAGCTGATCGATGACTTGTGGTAAGTGCTCCTCGGCGTCTGTATCGCGAGGATGATAAAAGGAGAAGCCGCGGATGAGTTTCGTTTCGAACGCATGGGCCAGTTGGCAAGCCTTTTTCACTTCCCGGCCGAGATAGCGTTTGAAGGGGACGTACGCATTCTTCGTTCCGTCCTCGACGTCCACGAGTTTGACCTTGCCGATCGGTGATCCAATGGAGGAAACGTTCAGGGCGTACTCATCCTGCAGGTGACGAACCTTGTGGATCTCCGCTTTCGTGAGCTGCATTACGTTCTTGATCCCGTTGCCGACATCCATGAAGCGGATACTGTAGTACTGCAGACCCACTGCGGCGAACGCGCTGAACTGCTGCTCCGCCGTCTTCTGGTTGGCCGCTTCGTCCGCAAAACCGGAAAGCAACACCTGGGGATTGTCGGACATGGTGTTCCCCCTCAAGAATGTTGATGGGTTCGAGAATGCAACGCCAAGACGCGCCATTGTGGTTGGGGGGTCCCCCATTTACAAGGGGGCCGTCTGTTGCGCAAAGAATGGCATCGGAGGTGACACGTGCAGCCGGAAGAGTTAATGCGTGAGGCGATCGAAGCGGCGAGGCGCGGGATTGAGGCTGGGCAGAGTCCCTTTGGCTGTGCGATTGCTCGGGAAGGTCAATTCGTGACGGCCTGTCACAATACCGTATGGCAGAGCACCGATATTACGGCCCATGCCGAAGTCAACGCGTTGCGGAATGCCTGCCGACTTCGCCAGCAGATTTCGCTGGAGGACTGTCTCGTGGCGACAACGTGCGAACCTTGTCCGATGTGCATGGCGGCCTTGCACTGGGCGCGAGTCAAGACGGTGTACTTTGGCGCGACGATCGCCGATGCGGAACAGGCGGGATTTCGAGAACTGTCGCTTCCCGCGGCGACACTCGTCCAACTCGGTGGCAGCCCTGTCGAATTGGTCGACGGAGTCCTGACCGAGGAATGTCGAGAGCTGTTTTCGTTGTGGCGCCAATCGGCAGCGCGGCCCGCCTACTAAGAAGGCACAACCAGCAGGCCCATCCTGGCAAGCCGTAGATCTCACGTCGGCTGCGAGGCCCCGCCTTCGGATGCGTATTGGGAAGTGATGCGTGCAGTGATACCGCCGCGGGCATGGAAGTCCGCAATGAGTGTAACCTGCCGAGGCTCCAGCACCGCCACCAAGTCATCGAGAATGCGGTTCGTGACATTCTCGTAAAAGATGCCTTCGTTGCGAAAACACTGCAAATACAGCTTCAGGCTTTTTAACTCGACACAACGGTCCGCCGGTGTGTAGCGGATCGTGAGTTGCCCGAAATCCGGTTGTCCGGTTTTCGGGCAAACCGAGGTGAATTCGGGGCAGACGATCTCGATCGTGTAATCCCGTTGTGGATACGTGTTTTCAAAAGTTTCCAGCGTATCGCGGAACGGATCGGACATGGTTGATCTCCTTGGAGCTGACGCCGCATTCTGTCATGATGAGGGGTTGTGTGCCAAGGGGGACGGGGGCCAATGCCGTCGGCAGCCTGCCCCCTGCCTTGTCCGCCGCGTCCCCGCGGGCCGCTCACCGCCTCTCCGCGATAACGTCCTTTCCACATTCCATGCGCATTGCCGAGCTCTACGATTCGATCCAAGGAGAAGGTCTGCTAACGGGCACTCGCAGTGTATTCGTGCGGGCGAGTGGGTGCAATTTGCGCTGCCATTTTTGTGATACTCCGCACGCCTCCTGGTACCCGGAGGGCGAGGATCTGTCGGTCGAAGAGATTGTCCAGCAGGTCCTGCAATGGCCCACGGAGCACGTTGTCTTGACCGGTGGGGAACCGATGCTCTTTGCCGAACTGGTGCCAATCTGTGAACGGCTTCGGCAACAGGGCCGTCACCTCACAATCGAGACCGCCGGCACGTTGTACTTGCCGGTGGAATGCGATCTGATGTCGATCAGTCCCAAGCTGTCCAACTCGCTACCGATGGGAAATGCGTCGCCGCGCTCGCGCGAGCGGCACGAGCGAACTCGCCGATCGCTGCCAATCGTTCGACGCCTCTGGGCGGATTACGTCTGCCAGCTCAAGTTCGTCGTCGGGACGTTAGAGGATGCGGAGGAGGCGATCGATTATCTGGACGCAATTCCTGCTCTGGATCGGTCTCGAGTCATGTTGATGCCGCTGGGCACCGACGCTGAGGAACTAACGCTCCAGGCACGCTGGCTCGAGCCGCTCTGTCAGGAGCACGGACTGCGCTACTGCCCCCGCAAGCAAATCGAATGGTTTGGAGCCGTTCGCGGCACGTGATGCACAGAAACGCCATCGGGTCGGAACTCGCGCAACGCTTCCCAGCATCCTTCTGCTTGTGAGAAAGGTCAGGTGTGCCGCCGGCAGCGCCTCGCCATAACTCGCAGCACTTCCCTGTAGCGTCTCGATGCCCTTTCTTCTTGGAAGAAAGATTGCCACGAACGCTACATGTCCGTGTGCCACGCACTAACCGATGGGATCGCCTTCGTCGGTCTCTGGTGTGTTCGGCGCGACTTTGTCCACAGGAGGATTGGGCTCGCCCGGAAGTTGTGCCGTCGCGGCCGGAGGTGGTTCGGCATGCGACGGTTTGTGCGGTCTTGGGGCGAAAATCAGGACCATCGCGGCACCAACGGCGATCATGATCACGCCCGAGAGGAAAGCCGGAAAGCCTGCGCCGACATCCTTCCACGTGATGCCTTGGAAGTACATCGACATGAGCACGTTGATGATCGGAGCCCCGCCGAAAACGAGCGGCATTACATAGATCGGTTTCCCGCCGCTGGATAACGCAAAGACGACCCCCAGCGCACCAATCGCCCCCGCTGCTCCGGCCGCCATGCTCCAGGTAACACCGCGGAAACTCCAATCACCGCGCAGTTTGCCGGTCGCGACTAACATCGCCAACGGGACGATAATCCCGACGAGAAAATAGGCGGCGCCGACACACATCAGTGGCTTCAGCCGATCGCCCAAAGCGGCCTGGCCGCGATGCAGGATCGGGCCGTACATGCCCCAGCAAAGAACCGTCAGCACGATTCCCGGTAACGCGAGCACGATTTCTTTCATTCGAAAAACCTCCGGGGGAGCAGGTCACGTTTCACGGAAGGAGGCTTGCTCATCCCGCCGAAGCCGTAATCCTCGAGTGTTTGTCTGGGTCGATTACCTGAGAGAACGCGCAGCTCCGCCCCGCTGGTCGCTTCGGCAGCGTGCGCTGACGGCCTCGCATCGAATCGAGTTAGTCTACCACGGGCGATCGCTCCGCCCAACCGCGGCGGCAAAGTCGGCAAGCCTCCCGTGGTGGACAGGAATTTGATCAGGACTTAATCGCCTCGCAACGCCTCCAGAACGGGCGTGTGGACGATTCGCCGGACCGCAAGCACACCGGTCAATAGCCCCGCTCCCAGGATGAGGATCAAGACCGCCGACAACGTCCGCAGGGGCGGTTCGGCCCCACCCATCCAGGCGTGCGGCAGCACCGCAACGAGGGCGGCGATTAGGCCGATGCCCAATCCCCCCAACAGCAGCAGCAGGTGCTCGACCATTACTAGCGACGCGATCCGCTGCCGTGCGAATCCGACCGCTTGAAGTAGGGCCAGTTCCCCACGCCGCTCGAAGACACTCCGCAATTGGACCGCGACGATTCCAAAAGTCCCAAGTAACAATCCCAAACCTCCCAGGCTTTGAAAAGTCGAGAGGTACGTGTTTTGAACAGCCATCAAGTCCTGTAGAACGTCTCGCGTCTCGCGTGTTTGCAGTCCCTGATCACTGTAAAGGTCTTCCAGCGTGCGGCCCACCCGTTCGGACTGATCCGGTGGGCAATCGATCAGGAAGAATCGATAACCGCTGGTTTGCGGGAACCATTGCAGCAGATTGGCTTCGCTGACAACTAGCGCGCCTTGGAGGACACTGTTGGAAAGGAGTCCCACGACCCGGAAACGGAGTCGTCCCGCCGCGCCGTAGTCGAGTTCGAATTGCTCGCCGACGCTGCCGGACAGGTGGAGGCTGTAGATTGCCATGCTCTTGTCAAGGACGACCGGGATCGCTCCCGCTGGATCGGATTCCAATAGCCGCCAAGGATTGCCTCCCACAGAATCCAGCGGTGCCGTAGCTGCCCAGGAAAACGCGTTCGCTGCTACCGAGTCAAAGTGTGTGGCCAGTCCCGGCGGCGCCCCCAGCAGACGCGGTTGTTGGCTCTGGTAGAGATTTCGGCAGCTTGCGTCGTCCCCGTCGTGCATCCGCAAGGCAACCATTCGGGTTCCTTCCAGCCGTTCGGCTTTCCGGCCTAACAGATCCTCGCGAATCGTGGCATCATTCCAATCCTCAAAGATCGGAAGTTCACTTTCGGCGAGTAACGTGAAGCCGCCGGCACCTTCCTGCGTCGGCGTAAGTCGGAAAGCGCTGATGGCGATGATCAAAAAGCAAGCGGCCGCCATCAGGCCGATCGTCAGTGTGCTGCGGCTTGGATTGCGAGCCACGTTTCGCAGGGCCAACTGCAGCGTATTTATTCGGCCGGTCGATGTTGTGTGCGCTTGGCCGCGAAAACGACGCGCCAGGGCCACGAGCAGCCCGCTGAGAACGCATGCGCCACTGCCAAAAAAACAACCGGCTTGCGCTTCGCCGCGCAGAAAGACGGCGGCCACACCCAGCAATACGGCGATGCCCAGCAGCACCCCCGAAATGATCGCTCCTCGGGCCGATGGTCCAGCGACCCATTCGCGGTCCGGCTCGGTTCGACCGGATAACAGCCGGCTTTCCGGGACGCGTCGCAAGCCGCGAAGTGTCCACCAGATCGTCAACAGCGAGGTCATGACGCCGACCACGGCGCCGATCTGGAGGCTCGTCGGATTCCACTCCAGTCGCAGGAACGGGGTCACGACCGCCTGCAGCCACCAGGTGCGCAATCCGGTCAGCATCAGTGCGGCATACCCGATTCCCGCCAAGGCGCCGAATGTGGCTCCCAAAACGCTGATCAGCAGTCCCTCGATCAGGAATAGACGTAAGACCTGTCGGCGAGAGAGCCCCAAAGACAGCAATAATCCCGCGTTCTGGGCCCGCTGTTCACTACTTAAGCGAAATAGCAGCGCGACCAGCATCAGCGCCGCGGCAATGATGAAGAAGCTGAAACCGAGAAAGAGCCACTGGAAGGATGTGGTTCCGACGGCGGCCTGCAATCCGTCCGCTTTCACCGATTGCAGCGTGAACCCGAACGCATCCAGGTCGGCGCGCACCGCCGCTTCCGCCCGTCGGCGCAGATCCTCCTCCGAGACGGCATCGTCAATCGCGATCCGCAGCGAAGTGGTGCTGCCGAACCGGCTGCCCCAGAGCCGCTCGCCGGCGGACTTCGTGAGAATCGCTTTTGGCGTCGTGCGGTAATCGTCCCAGTAGTCTTCGTCCTCAGGCTTGCGGATCCGCTGATAGTCGAAGGGGAACGGCGGATCCCACTCGTCGATCGATTCCTGGTCCGTGACGCCGGCCACCTGGGGTGTCAGATCGGGGTCATTCGCCCACGTGGGGCGATCGGCGTACTGGGCGGGTCGGTTCCGTCGATACGGAGTAGCCGGCTCGGTCAGCGGGAGGATCGTCTTCAGCGTTCGGATGACCGTTCGCTCGTGTGGTTGGCCGTGGGTTGATTCCGGTTCGAAGAAGCTCAGCTCGATCTGATCTCCGGGCTGGGCTTGCAGGTTATCGGCGGCCCACTGGTTCAACGCGACCTCATCGTCCGCCAGCGGTTCCCCGGGTTGGCCGTTGTGAATCAGCGGGCCCAGCCGAGGCGAAGATTCGACCGCCGAAACCGTCGAATACGGAATCGCCGTCGAGCCTTCCGCGTTCGGTCCGGTCCGACGAATCGAATTGGCCAGATAGGTCAAAACGGCCTGGAGATGCAGTCCGGACAGTTGACGGCGGAGCTGCCGTTCGACATCCGCCGAGATCAGCATTCGGTCGGAGGTCAGTTGAAAATACTCAAACGCCAGCAGTGGCCGGTCGGATTCGTTGGGAGTGTACGTCGACTGCACGCGCTCCAGCCGCAAACCGGCATCCTCCAGGGACGGTGCGATCGCCTGGCGCAGTTGCTGCACGTTCGATGGCGGTAACGCCTGGTCCGCATCGGCGCTGGAGAAGAGGATGGCGTTGACCTTTCCCTCTTGGTCGAGTGCCTGTTGCAGCGTTTCACGGGGAAGAAATGCGTTGCGCGGTAACGCCTGATTGGGCGCAAGGAGAACCTGCCAAGCCCGTCGGCCGGGATAATTTCGACCACCTCCAACCCGGCCAGGTTTTCGATGATGTCCGACTTCCGCGCCAAGGTGCTGTCTTTTGCGACGCCGCCGAGTTTCCCCAGGCGGAGCACGACGCGATCTCCTCGCTGGACATGCAGTCGCTGGGCCAGCGGCTCGTTCAGCACGATCTGCCGCCCTTGCGGGATCGTCTGCGGTCGCACCGCCCGTTCGCCCAGCTCCCAAAACTTCTCGTCGCAGCCCACTACCATGACTTGGTTGGCGCGATACACGTCATCGCGCGTTGCCGCATGTTCCAGGCTGGTTTGCGGCAGCAGAAGGACCGGTTGGGCGCTGGCGTAGCCGGCCAGTTCCGGTTGCCGCTCGCGCGTCCGCGCGGCGAGATCCTCGCGGAAGTAATGGTCCGCCAACAGGATTTGATCGATTCGTCCCAATCGTTCGACGGTCAGGCGGCGCAGACTGCCGCGAACCGAGTCTCCCACGACCAGGGCACCGGTCAGCACGGCGGTCGCGACCAGTACCCCCAGCAGGACCGCCAGGTTCACGCGGCGGTAGTGCCACAGACTTTGCAGGGTATAACGGAAGGCGCTAAATTTTTCCGGAGAACCCATGGTTGGCCGTCTTTCGGATCGACTTCAATTCACGGTCTACTCGAGAAGGCCCTCCACCAGCTCACGACAGACTTGCAGCCGTCGCGCCAGCGAAAGGCTATGGGTGACGACGATCAGCATGGTGGATGAGTCGGATTGCTGCTGCAACTCGAGCAGCAAATCGGCGATCGACTCTGCTGTGCTACGGTCCAGGTTTCCGGTCGGCTCATCCGCCAGCAGCAACAGCGGTTCGTGGATCAATGCACGCGCAATCGCGACCCGTTGCCGTTCGCCCCCCGACAATTCGGCGGGCCGGTGATCGCGTCGCTGTTCCAGACCGACTCGCGTCAACAACTGCGTGGCACGTTCGATCACGGCGGCGCTGGGTTTCCCCACGGCCAAGGCCGGCACGAGCACGTTTTCCAACGCCGAAAGCTGGGGCAAGAGATGGTGATCCTGGAAGATAAACCCGATCCGTTGATTGCGAAAGCGGGCCAGTTCGGGTTCCGGCAAAGTAAACGGGTCCCGCTGGCTCAGACGGACCGAACCGGACGAGGGTTGATCCAGGGTGCCAACGATCTGCAGCAGCGTGCTCTTGCCCGAGCCGCTGGGGCCGACGATGGCCAGGTTTTCGCCCCGTGAAAGCGTGAAGGAGATGCCGCGCAAGACGACCAAAGGCGCTCCACGCGTGGGATACTCCTTCGTCAATTTGTCGACGACCAGATCAGGCATCCGACGGCTGTCCGTCCCCCTGGGCCATTTGCCGTAGTCGGTCGGCTACGGGCGCGGGAATGGGGATCGAGTGGAAGCCCCCACCGGGCTCCAGTTGGCAGCAAACAGCAGTGATCCGGCCCGTGGCGACCAGCTGTTCCTGGCAGGAAAACTCGAAGACGTATGTCACGCTTTTCTCGCCCAACTCCGCTACCCGGACTTCGATCCGCACTTCGTCCTCGAATCGCACCGGACGCCGGAACTCGCAACTGCTTGCCACCCGTGGCCAGCTGATTGTGTGCGGATCGTCTCGGCTCATCACACTCAGCCCGATGTGCCGTAGGGCCTCATGCTCCGCTTGTTCCATCCAGGGAAAGAAAACAGAGAAGTGCGCAATCCCCGCGGCGTCCGTGTCTCGGAATTCGACTCGCCGATGGGTAATAAATGCACTGGGCATGGTCGCAGAACAACCACGGAACGGGGGCGCGAATCCCACCTGGAAGCCGTGCTGACGCCTCAGTCGCCCACGTAGGGCAACAAGGCCATGAACCGGGCCCGCTTGATAGCTTTTGTCACCGCCCGCTGGCTGACCGCTGAGCAGCCCGTTTTGCGACGCACGACAATCCGCCCGTGTCGATTGATCAGCTTCTTCAGCAATTCGACGTCCTTGTAGTCCACGAACATCGGGCGTGGGCGCTTGCCATCGACGAAAATCGGATCCTTTTTCTTCGCCTTGGTGCGCGAGCGGGTCTTTCGCTTGGAGCGGGTGGGACGTTTCTTGATCGCCATGGGTAAACTCGTCCTGCGAGCCAGTGAAGTTACAGAGCCGGGCCAGTCGGGTGTGGCAAACCCGCTAATATAACCGTCTGCCGCGTGCACGCAAGGGCGAGCGAGCGGAGGCGGTCGCCCGGGGGAACCTCTTGCGGGCGTGGCTTCCTGCCCTCCACCGGCTGGGCGTCCCCCAGTTCCTGCCCGGTACCGGCAACCCGACGTGATGGCGTTTGGCCCCTGGGACGCCGCGATGGAGACAGGATCGGCGGAGCGGTTTCTGCACTTCGGGGAGCGAACCCGCTCCTCAAGTCGCGGAAAAGGGCGCGACGATCTCGAGCAACTCCACGGCCGGCTCGGCGTGGCAATGAATCAGGGCTGTGCGACCATAGGTCGTCTGGCCCGGTGGGATCTTCAGTCCCTCCGCGAGCTTCGGTCCGCAGGTCACTTGATATACCTGACTGAGCTCGACCTCGCGCAAGATTTCGTGTTGGATCAAAATCCGACCCAAGGGCGTGCGTTCCTCCTCAATGGGAGCCCGAATGTGGGGTTCGAGCAGGTGCAGATGCAGCCGGACGATGCCGAACTGCACGGGCATCCCGTCCGACTGGCGATGCAACAGACTGTTCCGGCTGTAAATCGAGCCCTGACGGTTTACTGAGAGGACCGAAACCGTCACCGGCATGTGCAGGAACGACTCCAGAGTGACCGTCATGTGGTGGTCGTGCGACAGCAATTGTTGAAACGGCTGTGGCGTGTCCTCATGCGCGATCGGTTCAAACTGCCCCACAGCCTTAATGGATGGGTAAAACAGTTGGACTAGTGAATCTAGGTCGGGTGAGAACGGATCGAGGTCCACAATGACAAACCGGTAGGGAGGCAAAGGGGGGTAGGAATCAAGTCTTGGGTGGTGGCTGTCCACCCGGGATCAGGTGTCTTTTGATGGTTTGCGTGATCTTCCGCATGATACCAAAGTCAGCCCGCGGTGCGCGGGTGGAAGTCGGGCGTGGCTTCGAACCCCGGAAGTAGTGGCGCCCCCAGGCCGTCCGGCGGTGCTTGATCCGGTCTTTCGGTGTCTCCGGGCAAGGTTTTCGACGCCTCGGGCCGATACTGTTTTGGTACCGATCGTGGACGGTCGCGTTATCGGCCCAGCGATCCCACCACGCGTCGGTGATCCGACCGCCCGACAGGGAATCCATCCGGATTCCACTACCCCACCGTTATCTTCCCTCCCGATGGTCCGGCCACGCGTCAGCGTGTTGCGCGGCCGCAAGCCAGGGTGTCGCCCTGGCGAATTGCCATGACCAATTTCTTGCGGATTGTCCGTCGGAGTTTGCGCTGTCGCCGGACCGTTGTCGGCGCCATTTTGTGCGCGGTGATGGTAGGCATTCTCTGGGGTGGTAACATCGGGGCGGTGTTCCCCTTTGTGGAGGTCGTGTTTCGCGGGCAATCGTTGCAGCAGTATGTTGACCGCGAAATCGAGCAGGCCGACGCCCGGATCCGCCATTTGGAACAGCAGGAGCAAGACCTGCGACGTTCGGCGTTAGGATCGCCGGCGGTGGCTGACGCCGCGCGGATTGGAGGGCTGCAGCAGGTGCAACTGCGACTGCAGGCGGAGCGATCCGCGCACGGCACGCTGCATGCGGTGCGTCCCTTCGTACAACGCTGGTTGCCCCAGTCCCGGTTCACCACGCTCGTGCTGGTGATTCTCTCTCTGCTGCTGGCGACTCTCGTGAAAGGCTTGTTTGCCGGCTTGGGGGTTATTTGTACGGAGCGTTTGGCGCAGGTCGGCACAGCGCAACTTCGCAAACGACTGCTCCACCGCACGCTGAAGATGGATCTGGACCGGTTTCAACAGGAAGAGGAGAGTCAGCTCCTCAGTCGATTGACGTATGACCTGGAACAGGTCTGCGAAGGGCTGCGGGTGCTGTTCGGCCGGGCGCTAGGCGAACCGCTGAAGATGGTGGTTTGTCTGGCGGGGGCTGCCTGGATCTGTTGGCGGCTGCTGTTGATTTCGCTCCTTCTGACACCACCGGCCTTGTTGGTGTTGATTCTGTTGAGCCGATCGCTGAAGCGTGCCAACCGCCGAGCTCTGGAGGAGATCTCTGGTATCTACGGGGTTTTCTCTGACAGCTTGCGAGGGATCCGCATCGTGAAGGCCTTTACCATGGAGCGATTCGAGCGGCGGAGAGCGGATCAGGCGTCGCGCCGTTTGTATGCGCGTGCGATGCGCGTGGCCTTCTATGATGCGCTGGTCCGGCCCAGCCTGGAGGCAACCGGAATGGTGGTGATCGGGGTTGCGATTCTGGCTGGCGCATATCTGGTCATGAACGAACAAACGCACCTGTTGGGGGTGCGCGTCACGCCGCGCCCCTTGTCCATCAGCTCGATCATGCTGTTCTTTGGGTTTTTGGCAGGAACGAGTGATCCCGCTCGAAAACTGTCCGGGATTCTGCGTCGGTTGCAGCGTGCAGCGGCGGCCTCGGATCGAGTGTACGAGCTGTTGGATCGCATGTCGACGACAACGGACGCCCACAGCGCGCAGCCTTTGCCGCCGCACCAGGAAGTACTCCATTTTCGCGACGTGCATTTCGCGTATGCACCCGACACGCCGATTCTGCGCGGCGTTGATCTACGCATCGCGGCCGGCGAGACCGTCGCGATTGTGGGTCCCAACGGCAGCGGCAAGAGCACGTTGGCGAGTCTCGTACTGCGGTTCTACGATCCTCAAGATGGCTCCATCTGGATTGACGGTTTGGATTTGCGTCAGGTCCGCGTGCGAGATCTGCGCGGACAGATCGGGTTGGTGACGCAAGACCCCGTGCTGTTCAATGACACGGTGGAAGCCAATATTCGAGTGGGCCAGCCGCACGCGACTCGCGATCAGGTCGTGCGGGCGGCGCCGCGCCCAGGCCGACAGCTTCATTCGGAAGGAATTGCCACAAGGTTACCAGACCATCGTGGGGGAGGGGGCCGGCCGGCTGTCGGGTGGGCAGAGGCAGCGGATCGCCCTGGCGCGTGCGATCCTGCGCGACCCGCGAATTCTGGTGCTGGACGAGGCAACCAGTCAGGTGGATTTGGCAAGCGAGCAGAAGATCCACCGGGTGCTGGCGGAGTTTATTCGCGGCCGCACGACGCTGATTATCACTCACCGACTGTCGATTTTGCCACTCGCGGATCGGATCGTCGTGATGGAACACGGTCGTATCGTGGACAGCGGCACCTACGATGAGCTGGTAGCTCACAGCACCGCGTTCCAGCGACTCTCCCAGACCGCGCCGCCCCGCGCCGCCTGATTTTCGGGGCGATGGCCGGCCATTTTGCCTTCCCGATTTGGCGATCTGCGCCTCATGCTGGTCTGGAGTTTGGTCCGATGGGATAGGATGGGAATGATAATCCCATTTGATCGATTATTCCGACGCGGACGATTCCAGGCCCAAGCTCATGTTGCTGTCACACCGCCATCGCTACTTGTTTGTCCACATTGCCAAGACCGGCGGGACGAGCGTGCGGTCGATTCTCGGCCGAAATCGATGGCAAGAGCCTCTCTTTTGGCCCGGCTGGGTCTGTCATCGGATCAGTCGCGCTTGCCAGCATCGATTGGGTAGTCGGATCCCTCGGCATGCACCAGCGGTGGTGGCAAAAGAGATGCTGCCGCCGGCACTTTTCGAAGGCTTCTTCAAATTCGCTTTCGTCCGCAATCCCTGGGATCGATTGGTCAGCGGCTACCATCATTTTCTGCGAGACCGATACGCGTTGCTGGATGAGAATCAGATTCGAGATTTTTCTGAATTCGTCGATTGGATTCTGCCAGTCGAACCCGAAACCACGTCGCGCGCGGCTCTGGTCGTTGCGCTGCAGCGTCCGCAGCACGAGTACTTGGTCGATTGGCACGGACGGTTGCTCGTCGATTTCGTCGGCCACTACGAACGGCTGGAAGAAGACTTCGATACTGTGGTCCGGCGTCTACAACTCCGTTCCTTGCGACTGCCTCACAAGCGTCGCTCGCAGCGACGCCGCGATTATCGAACGATGTACAGCGATGCCTTGGCGGAGCGAGTCGGCCGGTTCTATGCCGCGGACCTGTCTGCCTTTGGCTACACCTTTGACCGGCAAGCGGCTTGAGTTACGTAGTGCGAGCCCAAGGGGGGAGCGGTAGATGTTGAACCAAGAGGCAATTTTCGTCAACGGATTCTCACGGGGGGGGACGACGATCCTGACGAATCTGTTGGCTTCGCATCCGGATGTTTGTTTGATTGGCGAAACGCACCACGTTTTCAAGGGGCACCGGATTACGGACAGTCCTTGGCGCGTGATCAGCAAATGTCTGCGGCATGATGCGCCGATTGTTGTGGGACACGGTCAAGACTTTTTCAGTCCGCGACTGATCAAGCCCCGCAAGCCGCTCAGTCGATGGGCTCAGACGCGGATCGACCGAATCCTCTATCGCGAGAAGCTAAGATCCCAGCATCCGCTGTTGAACCGGTACAAGTCTGCCGATGCCGAATACACGCAGGAAGAACTCGTACAGGCGCGGCTGTTGTGCAAGAACATCGACGGCATGGTGTACGCGAATGATGCCTTCGCCGAAATGTACTCCGACGCGACCTTCCTGGGACTAGTGCGCAACGGGTTGGCGGTCTGTGAAGGGCATCTGCGTCGCGGGCGGCCGGCTGCCGAAACCGGGTACCGGTATCAGGTGTTGGTCGACAAGATGCTCGAAGATGCTCGGATGATGCCCCGGTACCAGATTATGCGGTTCGAAGATCTGATCTGTCACCCACTGCAAACGCTGGACTCGCTGTACACCCACGTGGGGCTCGACCTGGCTCGACTGCGGCAGTTGCGAATGCAGGTACGGCGGGTGATGGACGCGCAGGGAAACCACCGGCTCAACGGCTCCTCCGAATGGAACGTCGTGTGGCTGGATCCGGTCGACCTCCCGGCCTATTTTCAGCAAGAAGTGGACAAGAACCAAATCAAACGACTTTCCCCGCGGGACCGAGATGCGTTTCTGCAACAGGCCGGTCCGGCGATGGAGCGGCTTGGTTACGAGACAACGGTTCCGCCGACATCGTTACCGATCCGCTTGCCGTTGAGCACGGGAACCGGCCCCACGCCCCCCGTCGCGGCGCCTTCCACACCCAGAAAAGCTGCTTGAGATTGGTCCTGCGTCGCTCGTCCGGTCGCCAGTTCGAACTTCCGGTTGGCTGGCCGTCGGTCGGCGGAGCGATCATTCGGCGAAGACAGAAGGAACCGGGGAATGCTGGGATTCATTCACATTCGCAAGACAGCGGGAAGCACGATTGACATGATCCTGCGCCAGTCGTTCGGCGCCAAACACCTCCGCGTGCGACTCGGCAAGCACCGTTCGGCCGATCCGGTGGCTGGCGCTGCCGATCTACGCCGATGTCGCTGGATCTATTGGCACCTTGAGGCACTCTCAGGACACGGCATTGTTCCTTACAGTGATTTGTCATCGCTGTTTCCGACGCTCCGTTACTTTACGTTCCTACGGGACCCGCTGGCGCGGTGTGCCTCGGACTATCAATTTCGTGTTACTCGCGGAGATCTGCGGCAACCGTTTCGTACCTGGGTTCACTCGGATCTGGCGGCGAACCAACAGACGCGCAAGATCGCCGGGGTGTCGGATGCCGGTGCGGCAATCGAGATTCTGCGGAAGCAGATTGGCTTTGTGGGGCTCGTGGAAAAGTTCGACGAATCACTGGTTCTATGGAGGCATTGGGCCGCGTCCCAGCTCCTGGATATTCGCTGCTGCCCCAAGAATGTTGCCCGTGACAATACGCTGAAGCGTCAACTCCTATCCGATTCGCGCACTCGGGCGTGGTTACAGGAAGCAAATCGAGAAGACATGCGACTGTACGAATATGTGGTGAAGGAGGTGTTTCCGCGTGCCGTCGCGGCTTATGGTCCGAGCTTGGCCCGCGATGTGCGACAGCACCAAGCGAACAATGTTCCTCCGCCGGTCTTTCCGCGAGGAATTCCGCAAGTGCTATTGCGAGAACTCGTGTACAAACCGCTGGCCGGCGTTCTCCGGCGGCCAACGAATCCGTCGATCCCCCGCCAATTCGTTTGAATCCCTGGGACGCAGACAACGAGGAGAATGCCATGCGCCGGTCCAGTGCCTATCCGTGGACCTATGTCGAGTCGCTCGTGGCCGGTCGTTTCAGCGAATCGACTTTCGCCGACATCCGCACGTATCTGATGTTCATCGGGCAGCCTCGAAGTGGTACATCGCTATTGGGCTCGCTGCTGAACGCCCACCCGAACGCCCTCGTGGCCCATGAGCTCAACGCTCTGCGCTATGTTCGCCGTGGTTACACACGGCGACAACTGTTTTGGCTGCTGTTGATGAAAGACCGCGAATTCGCACGCCGCGGCCGAAATTGGACCGGTTACGATTACGCCGTTCCCGGACAATGGCAGGGACGCTACGAGAAACTACTGGTGATCGGCGACAAGAAGGCGGGCTGCTCCAGCGAGCAACTTGGAGCCGATCCACGACTTTGGGAACGTTTGGGACACCGAGTCCGCAAGCCGGTGCGGACGATTCATCTCGTGCGGAATCCGTTCAATGTCATCACAACGATTCACCGCAAACGAACGCGAACCTCACTCGAGCACGCGGCGGAAATGTATTTTCACCGGTGCCGAGTTAATGCGGCGCTGATCCAACAGCACCCGCTTCAAATCCGGACGCTTCGCCTGGAGGATTTGATTGCGGACCCGGTCACGCATCTGCGCGCCCTCTGCGAATTCCTCGATCTTCCCGCGGACGAAACGTACGTGCAGGCTTGCAGTAAGATCCTCTTCCAGAAACCGCGACAGAGTCAGCGATCGGTTGTTTGGCCCGTCCAACTGGTCGATCGCGTGCGACGGCAGTTGGAACGGTTCGCGTTCCTGCACGGCTACGAGCCGCTTGAAATGGAAACGGAAACGGAACCGGAAACGCTCCTACGGAAATGTGGCTGATCGAGTCTCCGGGTCCGCCCCGCAATCGGGCCGCACGCCGACAATCGAACGCTCCCGCGCGGCCTTCCAGAGCTTTCTTGCCACGATTCCGGCCGTCATCCGCTGGTACCGTTTCGTGTCATCCGCTGAAGAATCAAACTCAAGTGTAGCGCACTTCACGGTACTGCGGTTCGAAGAAGGCGGGCAGTAGCCCGTCCACCCGCAACAGACCCTCTCGCGTCAGTTCAATTCGCCCGTTGGTTTGCGTAAGCCAATTCTTGTCGGCGTACAGTTGCCACTCGTGCTGCCAGCGTCGCAAGATGTCGACGTGGAATTTCTGCTGGAAGTAGTCGACTTCCAAGTATCCCCGCTTCAGCTGAAGGATCATTTCACGCACCAATTGCTGATGCGCGGTGGGCCGCATCGCCCGGTGGAGTGGCAGCTGGCGTTCGTTCGCAAGCGGGCCAATGTACCCCTTCCATTCGGGGTGGTTCTGGTAGTGGACGCCCGAAATGTGGCCGAAACTGGCGACGCCGGTGGCCAGCAGATCGGATCCCTGCCAGAGATTGTCGCGGTAACTGAAGCGAACACGATTCGGATCTTTGACCATCGTGTAGGCGCTGGACACGCTGTAGCCGGCGTCCTGTAGGCGGTTGAAGGCGTAGTCGACCCACTTTCGCTTCGTGGGCCAGTCCGCGACGGGAATCTCCACCTGCTGTCCCAGGATGTCTTTCGAGTAGACCGTATTGAAGGGCAGTTCGAGCTGATAGATCGTCACGCTATCGGGAGATAGGTCGATCGTTCGCTGCACGCAGTGCTGCCAGTTTTCCCAAGTTTCGCGGACCATCCCCGCGATCAGGTCGATGTTCACCGTGGAAAAGTCGGCATCCTGGATCCACTTCCAGCAGCGTTCGATTTCCGCGGACAGATGAGCCCGGCCGTTTTCTTTCAGAACTTCGTCGCTGAAGTTCTCCACGCCCAAACTAAGCCGCGTGACGCCCAACTCACGCAGGGTGTGCACCTTCGGTTCGGAAAGTGTCCCTGGTTCGCATTCGAAGGTGACCTCTTCCGCTTGATCCCAATCGATGTGCTCGCGGAGCCGCTCGACGAGCGAGTGGAGTTGCTTGGCGCTGAGGAAGGAAGGTGTGCCGCCGCCGAAGTAGACAAAACGGAACGGTCGGCCACCCATGCATGGGAGTTGGCTCAGCAGCTCGATCTCACGCGACAAGGCGGCCAGGTAGGTCTCGATGTCACCGGCACTTCGATCCGTGTACACGCGGAAATAGCAGAACTTGCATCGCTTGCGACAAAACGGAATGTGAAGATACAGTCCCAGCGGCACATCGCGAGGCGGAGAGTTGAGTGCTTCCAACGCCTCCGAGACGAGTTCGGTCGTCCATTGCGAAAACGGAGGATAGTTGGAAATGAAGTAGCTGCCGACCTCGGTGTTCGTGGTTTCACTCGTCACGGTTGGGCCTTTCCAAAACAGAACACAATCCCGTCCTCGTTGGCGATCACGAGTCGACCGGCTGCCACGGCGGGTGATCCCGTAAAACCCCCCCCGGCTTCAAATTTCCAACGCTCCTCGCCCGTTTGCAGATCGAGCGCGTAGAGACGACCATCGGCGACGGCAACAAAAACACGTGGTCCGACGATGACCGGCGACGAATCCACTCGCTGCTTTGTGGGGAATATCCACAATACGTCGCCCGTGGTGGGGGCGAGCGCCGTCACTTGTTTCGATCGTCCACCCACGACAACGGCCGAATCGGTCACGGCCGGGGAGCTGCGAATCGGTTGCGATCGGCGCTCATGCTGGTAAGTCCAGACCACACGCGACTGTTTCCAGTCGACACAAAACATCTCACCACCTTCCGTCCCGAAGTAGGCAAAATCCTTCCACACCGCCGGCGTGACACCGGTTGGGGAGTTGATGGGGACGCTCGACAACCCGGCGCCTTTTGCCACATCCACGATGTGGAGTTGGCCGTCGCAGCCCGCCAGAAACGCGCGGCCATCCACCAGCGTGGGCGAACAACGGATCTGGTCTTGGATCTCAAATTTCCAGGTCAGTTCACCGGTGGCGGCCTGCAGGCAATAGAGCGTGGCATCCTGGCAGCCAAACAGCACATTTCCCTGGTAAAAATTGGCGCACGAGTTGATCTCGGCATTCGCTTCGTAAGTCCAGAGCGGTTTGCCACTACCGGCTTCCACGCAGTGAAAGCGACCGTCATAGTCGCCAATGAACACCCGCCCATCCGCGACCGATGGTGAAGCCGGAAAGCCACTGTCGGTGGTGTACTTCCACAACTCACGACCGGTTGCGAGATCCAACGCGAACAGAGCACCGTCCAGATCACCCAGGTAGACGACGCCTTGCATGATCGCCGGAGTTCCCTCGAAGGCTCCGTTGGGGACCTCGTACCGCCAGAGCAGTTGTAGATCGTCCGGGAGAGGAGAAACGGCAACGCCTGTGGCGAGCGGATTCCCGCGGAACATCGGCCAGGATTCCGCGGTCTGGGACGGCGGCGCCGGAGACCGCTTTGCGGCCGACTCTTCCGCCCATGGACCCGCGCTGCTCCGCTCTGCCATCAGGCAACCCATCCCCAGTAGCAGGAAGACAAGTCGTCGGTTCATGAAAGACCTCGTGTGCTCGTGGCGTTCGTCGATTCGGTTGGAACGTGGCGGGAAAAGGCGCTTCCCTTTTCATGCGCGCCTATTCGAACGCGGCCTCGTACAGGGCGAACAGATCCGCATCGCGGACCGTCCGGGGATTGAACCCGGCGGTCCATTGCTGTGCTGCCGACGCCGCGAGTTCCGGCAGGCTTTCGCGGGAGACCCCCTGTTCGACCAAGGTCACCGGCAAGCCAGCGCGGCGCGTGGCGGCGGTCACGAAGGACGCCAGATGCTCCACGGCGGAAGCTCCCGGGCTCGTGCCCTCCACGGGCGGCCGGTCCAATTCCTCATACCACGAAAGGACCTGTTCTCCATTGTATCGCAGTACGTGGGGCAACATCGTCGCGATGGCTTGACCGTGCGCGATCTGGTAGGTCGCCGTCAGAGGATTCGCCAAGGCGTGGGTGGCCCCCAGCATCGAATTTTCGATCGCCAGACCGGAAAAGCAAGCGCCCAGTTGCATGGCACCGCGGGCTGCCAGATCCTGTGGATCCTGCAGCACTCGGTAGAAATGGCTGCTTAGCAGGCGCCATGCCTCCCGGCTGAAACACAGTGAAATGGCGTTGCGGCGCGTCGTGACGTACGTCTCCAAGGCATGCGCCATCGCGTCGATGCCGGTCAGCGCCGTCACGCGGGACGGTTGCGTTACCGTCAGTTCGGGATCGAGGATGGCCACTCGAAAAGCCGCCTTCTTGTCGCCGCAGGCCATCTTGGTGTGCGTTTTGGCATCGGAAATCAGCGCGAACGATTGAGCCTCGCTGCCGGTTCCCGCCGTGGTGGGCACGGCAATCATCGGAAGCATCGGCCGAGTTGCCTTGCCCTCCCCCCAATAATCCTGAATCTGGCCGCCGTTGGTGTGAAGGAAATTGATTCCCTTGGCGCAGTCCATCGAACTGCCTCCGCCAAGCCCCACCAGCAGGTCCGGTTGCCGTTGCCGCGCGATGCGGAGCCCGCGATCGACGTCCTCCGTTGTCGGATTCTGTTGCACATCCTGGAACAGATCGGCTCGAAGGCCGTGCCGGCGCAATGCGTCCAGCCCCCGCTCCGCGTGACCCGCGGCGACCACGCCCGGGTCGCTAATGAGCAGCACCTGCTTCGCCCCGATTTCGCCGGCCAGTTCCCCCAAACGTTCGATCGTCCCGGGGCCAAAGATGATCCGCGTGTGCGACTGATAATCGAGGGGAATCATCACTGGATGGCCAAGGTCCCAATAAATAAGAGCGGTCCGGTCCGATGTCGGAACACGCGGGCAGCGACGGGGCAGCCTACGTGCGGTTTGCCAGGTGATCGTCGGATAGCTGGTAGGCTCGTGAGCGGAACAGGAAGTCGATCAGGTTTCCTTCGTGGGGTTGCAGCCAATTGAGGCGTGTTGTGGGAATCGGACCGATGTTCAAGCGATCAACGTGCGTTGCCTCCGTCAGATCCCGGATGAATTGCGGGTGGTGGGTGATGGCGGTGCAGACGAGCGTGGGACCGATCTGTGACAACATCTGCTCCTGCGGACACTCGACCACCGTACTGAAGGGGTACATGAATTCCTTCTTGGCGATCTCGGCCTCGGGCGAAGCGCAGTGTACAATCGTGGGCCGCAGGTACGAGCACCGTTCGTGTTCGATCAGGCGAGGGCCGTATGAAGCCGTGTTGTGCGTTACACCATCGGCGTTCAGGTCCTGTTCAATCATCTGCCAGACGGCTCGGCCCATGCCCGGTACCGTGAAGGCGGCCAGGCCCGCTTGCGGGTCGTCCGGCGGTAGGGCTTCGATGGGACCGAGGCGCTCGGCCAGTGCGGCCGCGATCTCCTGGGTGTGGCGCGATGCCCAGATCCCCGAGCAATTGATGCAGCCACGGCCGCTATTGAGATAGATGCTTTCCGCCATCAGGTCCAGGTATTCCTCCCACCGGTCCACCACGTCATCACCCAGCAGGATCTTCGAGAACCCGGGCCCGTGTGCTTGCACCCGCGGATTGCCACGGTACTGTTCCACCGTGGCGGTGCCCCCGAAAATCATGGCGCGTTCACAGCACGCCAGGACAGCCGCTCCGGCGGCCGCTTCCCCGGGGTAGAGTCCAAACACTTCTCGCGGAACGCCCGCCTCGATGAAGGCCGCCACCATTCGGTACGGGGTCCACGGCTCCTGCGGACCCGGTTTCAGCACGAGCCCCAGTTGCAGCGGGATCGCAGGCAGCCATAGGGTGTGAACACCGGGCGAGTTGGAGGGCAAGACGGCGGCGAGGATCGGCGATTGCGCCTGGTAGCTGACGACCACGCCGCGGGACTCGACGCCCCACCCGCGTGTCAGGATGGGCAAGTCCAGACTGCGCGTCAAACAGTCCAGGATCCGGTCCATGTTCTTCAACACGAAGGAGTTCTTGGACATGTTGGCACGACACATATGCTCGGGCAATCCCGTACTGGCGGATTGCTGGAGCACAAACTCGTCCGCATTCTGTGTCCCGTCCCCGACCGGCAGCGTTCCGTTCTCGTAGAGATCGGCCGCACGCTTCATCATTTCGATCAGCTCGGAAGAGGGGATCTCACAGAGTGTCCGTCGCGCCGCCGCTGCTTTTCGCATGTCGCGACGAATGATTCCGTCGTTCGCTTGGCTGACACGCGCGATTGGCTCTCCGGTCCGGAAGTGCACGACCTCCTGGACTTCCAACGATTCGTAGGGTTGTCCCCAACGCAAAACCGGCAGATGCAGCACGGTAGTTCAACTCCTGGAAGAGGAAATGGTCAGTACACTCCCACCGTCGTCTGGGCGGCGGTGCCGTGGAACGGACGCACTCCGCTAACCCCGTCCCAAGGATAGGGCTCGCAAGGTCGCTCGCGTTCTCCCTCATCCCGCTCAAGAAATCCGGGAATGAAGAACTCCTTGGTTAACGTCGTGAGCTTCACGCGACCGGTCTGGTCGTAGTCGACCAACTGTTGCGCGTCATCAAAGTCCACGACCTCGGTGATCGCGCGCGGCTGAGGCGCGTAGTACGTGATCTTGTATCCGTCCGCCGCAGTGACCGGCTTGCTGCACGCCAAACCCATCAAGGTATTGCCGTAAGTCGGCGTCATGTAAATCCCGCTAACTTCCGGGGGCCCGCCGAACAACTCCTCCACGCAATAACGCGTCCATTGCGGCGTAAATTCGGTCCCTCCGGAAAAGATACCGGTGATGCCAATGTCTCGGAGACTGGTGCCGCGTTCTTCCAGTTCCAGTGCCAACGCGTCGAGTAGCTTCGGCGTGGCAAAAACACACTTGATGTCATGCCCTGCCGTCAGAATGGTCACCGCCTGGTCGATGCAATGCTGCTTGTAGGCCTCGAGGTGTTCCATCCAGCCCTTCTTGATCAGCTTGACAA
The DNA here is from genome assembly GCA_963776055.1 of uncultured Planctomycetaceae bacterium. Taxonomy (GTDB): domain Bacteria; phylum Planctomycetota; class Planctomycetia; order Pirellulales; family Pirellulaceae; genus CAVZLD01. The sequence continues at coordinate 258,841 of CAVZLD010000007.1, forward strand.
CCCATCGTGGATCGAGGTCGATGCAGAAGCAGATGCCGCCGCGATACTGACAGAGGTGCTCGACGGCCAACCGTAATCGCCTCGGTCCGGAAGGTCCGAGCATCAGCCAGTTGCCGCCGGGCGGAAAATAGGCGTCGGGCAGTGTGTCACTGAACAGCTCGTAGTCGATGCGAAAGTCATCGATCACCACGCGGCTCTTCGGGATTCCGGTCGTTCCCCCGGTCTCGAAGACATAGGCCGGCTTGTCGGCGTATCCCAACGGAATCCAGCGGCGAACCGGACCGCCACGAAGCCATTCATCCTCGAAGAGCGGGAACTTCTTCAAGTCCTCGTATCCCTTCACCTCCGTGAGTGGGTCGAAGGCCAACTCGCGTTTCTTCTCCAACCAGAAAGGGCAGCCGGTCGCATCGTGAAAATGCCACTGCACGATTTCGTAGGTGTGCGCGTCGAGTCGGTCGCGGGCCTGACGGATGGGATCGGCTAAGTCAGCATGGTCGGTGGGAGTGCCACTCATGGGAATTCCCCGGGAGGATGGAGGGCAGGGAGAAAGACGCGCAAGCGCCTAGACCATAGTCAACCCAGTGCGCATTGACAACTGGCCACGCAAGGAGCGATCGGACCGTGTGGTGAAGCGATCGGGCAGGGCAGTTGACGCAGAAGCTGACCGAATCGTTGGATCCGATCCGCCGGTGAGCTTCCGCTGTGCTGAACCTGCCTGCGCAGACTGTGGGGCAGGAACTTACGGAGCGGGGGCGGAGCGCAGGCCCCGCAGAGTCCGAAGAGATCGCCTACCGCACGAAACAACTCTCGGCTCTCTCAGGGCCCAGTTTCGTTCGATGCGGGAACGCTGCTTAATTGCGAGAGAACCTGCAGCACGCCGTTCAGGTGGGCCAAGCGGGGCCCGAATCGATCGACGAATTCGTTCAGCATGAACTCGCCTTCCATCATACAATCGGCGTTTTCCGCGATTTCTTCGGTCACGGATTCCAGAAACCGAGTCTGCACCTGGCCCAGCATTTCTGCCGCCTGTCGGCATCTTCGCGCCAGGTCCGGATTGGCCTGCTTCCACTGACCCAACTCGCTTGCACGCTGCCGCTGCGCCGCGCTCATTTGGTTCAGCAGTTGCTCGAGCAATTCATTCTGCCGATTCTGTGAAGCGATCAGCTGTGCCAGCAACGTAGCGGTGCTTGCGTCCGATTGCCCTTGACCTCTCGTCGCTGTAGCCGTTGAGACGTCAATATGGGTAAATAGCGGCTCAGTTTGGCGCGGAGAGTCCGACATGCTGGCTCAAGTCCTTCTGGAAGAGACGATCATTCGCGAATTCGCTTCCACCCCAGTATAAGCAAGCTCGCTGGCGCCTTGTCCACCAACTGGCGATTCTTGGCGGACGCCCCCCGGATTCCAGGGTGCCGGACGCCAGGACTGCGGCCCGAACCCAGTCGCGTTCCCACACGTTGCCCGGCCGTTTTCGCGATACCGAGAGCATCCGAATTGACTAGCCCATGTGCTCCACATTCTGAAACACGGATCCCGCACAGAGGCTGGAGCCCATGCTCTCCGCTGTCATCGCCGAGGCGGCATCCTCTTGCTTCAATCCGCTTTCGCGATCCTCCTAAAGACAGCCGCTCGTGGGGCCCGATCATTCGAGGTATCCATCAGCGATTCCAGCGGATCGAGAGCTGCATGTCTGCTGAGCAATGTGTCGGCGAATTCGAGTCTCGGTTTCATGACCGTGACGGAGTGGGGCGGGGCCGTGTTGATAGGCGGCTACCTCGTGCTGAATTGTCTGGGGCGGCCGCTGGAGTTTCATTGCACGGAGCCGGTCAAGCCGAACCGGGCGCAAGAGATTCTGTACGGTCCCACGCTGCGTGGATTTCTTGGCGGTGAGCAGATTGGCCAGGCGTTGTTGACGCATTGCCAGTTGAAACCGGAGCTCGTTCTGACGGATACGGACGCGATTTTGTCTCTGCGAGACTTCACGGACATCCCGGTGCTAGGCGTGCAGACGAACGAGACCGTCATCGAAGGTGACCGCTGGGTCCGATTCTGTCTGGGAACGCAGCGAGTCTACATCGATTCCCGCTATGCGGCGGACCAGCATCGCATCGAGCAGATCCATCGAGAGCAGCTATGCGAGTGGGATCTGGCGGAGCCGTTTGAGCGCATTCGGGAGGCGGTCAGCGAGATGCAGAAGGCGGCCTGATGGCGGAATGGGAAGACGGGTCCCCACCGAGGATGCCCATCATTTGCGCGACGGGCTGGAACACGGCGCTGAAACGCTGCCCGCGAGTGGATGTGCGTTCGGTGGCGTTGGGGGAGGAGCGGCCGCGGACCGTGAAGTTGCCGTTTACGCCGACGAAGGTTCGGGTCCGCCAGTTCACATTCCGTTACGCGGCGTCGGAGCTGCCGGGGGCGATGTGGCCGGTCCGCTCGCCAAACGGGCGTTCCGTTGCCCCTTCCGTGGCCACGATACCGCACGCTTCGGCAACGCATATTCGGCCGCCCACGGACATCATCAAATTGGATGACCGTCTCTACTACCTGCTACAGCCTCCGCTGGAACAGTTGCTCGGCGGTGCCGCACTCCGGATGCCCTTTCGACCCTTCCCGTATCAGCTGGCGGGTGTCAGCTTCCTGTTCCCGCGGCATGCTGCGATCTTGGCGGACGAGATGGGGCTGGGCAAGACCATGCAGGCGATCACCACGATCCGACTGCTGTTGCACTCGGGCGAGATTCGCTCCGTGCTGCTCGTCTGTCCCAAACCGTTGGTGTCCAATTGGCAACGGGAGTTCCAGATGTGGGCCCCCGAAATCCCTGTCGCGGTGGTCGAGGGCGATCAGACGCGACGTCGGTGGCAATGGCGATTGCCTGACGTGCCGATTAAGCTGGCCAACTATGAACTGCTCGTGCGCGACCGCCAGGAGATCACGGAAGGATCGCAGCACTTTGATCTGGTGGTGCTGGACGAAGCACAGCGGATCAAGAATCGAAGCAGTACTTCCAGCCAGGTTGTGCGATCGATCTCCCGCACGCGGAATTGGGCGTTAACCGGCACGCCCGTCGAAAACACCACCGATGATCTGGTCGGGATCTTCGAATTCCTCGTCGCTGGATCCCTGTCGCCGGAGATGAGTCCCCGTCGTCTGCGCGAGGCGACCCGCGATTACATTTTGCGACGGACGAAGGATCAGGTGCTCACCGATCTGCCTCCGAAGTTGTATCGGGACGCGAACCTGTGGTTGTCCGACGAGCAGCAAGCGGCCTATGGACTGCGCGGAAAACGAAGGCGTCATTCGACTGACCGACTTGGGACAGTCGATTTCGATCCAACACGTTTTCGAACTCGTCCTGCGGCTCAAACAGATCTGCAACTTCGACCCGCAAACGGGCAGCAGCAGCAAACTGGACCGGCTGCAAGCTGACTTGGAAGAGGTGGCGGCCAGCGGGAAAAAGGCGATCATTTTTAGTCAATGGGTCCAGACCCTGACCGAATTGCAGAAGCGGCTTCGGCGTTTCGGGCCCATCGCCTACCACGGCCAGATTCCGTTGCGACAGCGCGAGCAGGCGATTCGGCAACTACGCGACGATCCAGATTGTCACGTCATTCTGATGAGTTACGGTGCGGGGAGCGTGGGACTCAATCTGCAGTTCTGCGAATATGTGTTTCTATTTGATCGCTGGTGGAACCCCGCGGTAGAAGACCAAGCGATCAATCGAGCGCATCGGATCGGCGCGGCCGGGCCCGTGACCGTCACTCGATTCGTCACCTGCGGTACGATCGAGGAGCGGATCGACCAGATTCTGGCGCAGAAGCGAGAGCTGTTCGAGGCGGTTTTGGCCGATTGCCAGTCGCATCGAAGTCTGGGCTTGTCGCAGGCGGAGATTTTCGGTCTGTTCGATTTGCAGTTGCCCACCGGCCGACTGGATGTCTCACGGGAAGCTGCCTGACCGACCGCTTCGTTTCCCTTCGTAACCCTGGCGCAACCCTGGCAATGTTTCGGCCGTGGGGGGAAGTAGCACCATTGTCTCATTCCACTGTCCTGCCGCTCTCCGGTTCCGATTCGCCGCGTCGGGCCGCCGATGTGTGGTGGTTTCTGCTGTCGATCATCGCCGGGTTGGCCTTGCTCCTGCGGGCCGTCACCGTAAGAGAAAGTCTTTGGGTCGACGAATTGCATACGGCCTGGTGCGTGGAAGGGCCGTTCGGCGACGTGGCGTCCCGGGCTCGCGCCGGGAACCAGCCCCCCATGTATTTTTGGATGTTGTGGTTCGTGACGCGCGTGCTGGGGTACAGCGAGATCAGCCTGCGGCTTCCGTCGCTGCTGGCCGGTATCGCCTCGCTAGTTCTTTGCGCGATCGCCGTCCGCCGTTGGACCGGTTCCGGCTGGTTGGGTCTGTTGACGGGCCTGTGCGTGGCAGGCGATCCGCAGGCGATCGATTTTGCCCGCGAAGCACGACCGTATGCGTTTGTCCAGTCCTTAAGCCTGGTCCACGTGGGCCTCTTGTTGCGGCTTCAGCGAGATCGCCGGTGGCCGATTCGCCTGGCATGGATTGGTTTGGCGTGGACGATGTTCTATTGCCACTACACAACCGCCGTGTTGCTGCTGGGAGAAATGGCTTACCTGGTGGTGAGCGGGCTGCGGCGGCCAAGGCCGGAGCGACGTGTGGTGATCGATTGGGTGCTTGACTTTGCACTTTGCGGCGTTGGAATGCTCGCCGCCTGGCTGCCACTGGTCGAAATTGCCGGGCGGCGGCAGAATTGGGCGCGCTTCGTTCCACGCTCGGATGCGTCGCAAATCGTGCGGTTGTTCGCCGGTGAGGTATACGTTCTTCAGACGGCGGTGCTCGCAATCGTGCTGGCGATCGTGGTGTATGGACGCGGTCAGCGTTGGAGCCCCCGTCGGTTGGTAGTTGGCCGCTTGATACTCTGCGGTTGCTGGTACCTGGTTCCCGTCGTCGCCGCTTGGATTCTGACGTATCAAGATTGGGCGAGGCTGTTTTTTCGCCGGTATCTGATCGTCGTCGGGCTGGTGCCGATGATCATTGGAGGCGTGCTCGGCGGTCTGCTGCCTCGCGACAAGACACGAGTGACCTACGCCGGGCTCGCATTCTTGCTGGTACTCATCTCTTGGAGTGGTGGCCGGCCATGGTCTTCGGAGTCGCCATGGCGAACCCACCGCCGTGAGAATTGGCGGGCCGCGGTCGGATGGGTGAATTCACTGTCGGCTGACCGCGCCTTGCCGGTGTATCTTCGGCCGGGGCTGATTGAAGATGATGCGTTGCGGCAGCGCGATGACCGGTCGCTGCGCGAGTATTGCCGGTTTCCGCTGCATGGCCTGTACCGCCTGGACCAGGAACCGCCGTCCTGGACGATTCTCCCTTCCACGGCTTCCTGGCAGTGGACGGAACGGCAGCGACAACCGCTGCAGCAGCACGGCGCGGCCTGGTTGATACTTCGCCAGCATCCATCGCGCGTGGGGGAGACCGTCTCTCGGCTGGTGGATGCGTTGCGTCTTGCGGGTATTCCGGTGTCCGTTGCACAACAACGGCAGTTCGGGAACGTGACGGTGCTGCGGCTGCAGGTCAGTTCAACCTCCGCAGCCTCCACGGGCGCGAAACGGCGCTAGATCGACTTCCGGGCGCTCGCCACGGATCCATTGGCCCAGCACCCGTGCGGTGGCCGGTGCCAGATGGATGCCACTGCGGAAATGACCGGTGGCGACGAGGACGTTCTTCCACGGGGCGAGTTGTCCCAGAAGCGGGCGTCCGCCGCGGACAAACGGGCGCAATCCCGCCCATTGGTCGCGGATCGGCATCGTGCGCAGCGAGGGGAGCCACCGGTGCGCCAGGGCGGTTAATTTCTCGATCCCCTGGTCGGTCGTGGCGGTATCAAATCCGACATCCTCGACGGTCGAACCGGCCAGCAACCAGCCATCGGCGCGGGGCACCAGGTAACGCGGCCCCTCGTTCAGAATCCGCTGCAAGAATGGACGCGGAGTTTGCCAGGCCACGATCTGTCCGCGGCGCGGTTCCACTGGCAGTTCGATCCCCAGCGGATGCAATAGGGAAGCGGACCAGGGGCCTGCGGCAACGCAAATCCAGCGCGAGCGAGAGGCCCTTGATTGGTGTGAAGCACCGCGGATTCGCCAACGGTGGGGGCACAGCCGGTGGCCTCGAGATCATCGTGCAGGGGAACACCGCGCACCGCAGAATGGTTCGCAAGGCTTTCAGTAATCGTGACGGTCGGACCTGGGCTTCCTCGGGTAGGAGATAGGCGCAGCGCAGGTCATCCCGTGTTTCCAAGGCCGGTTCCAGTTGTCGTAAGTCGCTTGTTGGGAGTGTTTCGACACGGATGCCTTCGGTGAGCGACCGTGCCATCAGGGCTCGGAGCGCCGCTGCTTCGCCCGCGGATCGGCCGACGTATAGCCCGCCGGTGACGCGGAATTCCACGTCGCAACCGCTGTCTCGGACAAGGCGGGCACACCACTCGGGATAGAGTCGATGGCTGAGCATTCGGAGGCACTCGACCGGATCGGGGATGACCGATCGCGCCGGCGGCGGCAGGATGCCCGCCGCCGCCCAAGAAGCGAGTTCGCGGCCGCGAGGCGCGTTCACGACCTGGACGGACAGGCCGTGCCGACTCAGCTCTTCCGCCAACGAAAGACCGATGATACCGCCGCCAACGATGAGGCTGTCTGGCATGCGCTGCATGGCTGATACCCGACATCCTGACTTTACGGGAGGGGCTCGGCCGGCCGGTTCCGCGGCGGGCCGGGGAAGAAGGCGTTTGTGCGCCGCTTGTATTCAAGATACCCGGGACGCCGGTCGGTAATCGTCGACTCCAAAAGTTGTACGCCAGATACGCGGATCAGGAGGTAGCTCATCAGCAGCGGACTGAAGATGGTCCACACGCCCGCGGCGCTCACGGCCACACAGAAGATGCCCCACCAGACGCAGAAGTCACCGAAGTAGTTGGGATGACGCGTGTATCGCCAAAGGCCCTGATCGAACACTTGGCCACGGTGCGCCGGATCCGCTTTGAATCGCGCGAGCTGCCAGTCGCCGATCGATTCGAAGCCCAAGCCAACAAGCCACAGCAGGAATCCAATTCGGTCGAGGCCGTTGAGGGCCGTGGGTTGGGGGGAGAGCAACGCCCATTGAATCGGCAATGCGATCAGCCACAACAAGGCCGCCTGCAAGCCAAAAACGGTCAGCAGGCTGACCCACCAGAATTTGGCGGCATGTCGTTGACGCATCGCCGCGTATCGCGAATCCTCGCCGTGTCCCCAATTCCGCCACAACAGATGCAGCGAGAGACGCAGGCCCCAGACGGTGACCATGGCGAGCAGAAGCCACGATCGGGAATCGGTGGGGACGCCGCTCTGCCATGCGCTGCTTGTCGCCAGGATCACAAAGCCGAGACCCCAGAATGGATCCACGATGCTTGCGTCCCGCCGCCAGAGACTCAGGATCCACAGCAGCGTCATCAAGCTCAGAATCAGCAGCAAATTCGCGATCAAGGCCATTCCCGCAAATCCGGTTTGTCATAGGCCGGCCGAGCGGCAGTTGGTGGACAGGTCCGTCGCCTCAGGTCCGGGACTTCTTTTCGATCTTGGCCCACGAATCTCGCAAGGAGACCGTGCGGTTGAACACGAGGGTACCGGGTCGTGAATCCGCATCGACGCAGAAATATCCCAGGCGTTCAAACTGGAATCGCGACCCCACCGCTGCGGATTGAACCGATGGTTCCAGGTGACCATCACGCACAATCTCGAGCGATTTCGGATTCAGATTGGCGAGAAAGGTCTGCGGGGGCTCGGCCTGATCGGGGTCCGGCTTGTCGAAGAGATGATCGTACAGCCGGACCTCGGCGGAAACCGCATGCCGCGCCGAGACCCAGTGCAGAGTTCCCTTGACCTTCCGATTGGCATTCGGCAGGCCGCTCCGGGTTAGCGGATCGTAGGTGCAGTGCACCTCGGTCACTTCGCCCGACCGGGGATCTTTGATCACCTTCTCGCAACGAATGATGTAGGCGTACCGTAAGCGAACCTCCGCTCCGGGGGCCAGGCGGAAGAATTTCTTTGGTGGATCTTCGCGGAAGTCGTCCTGCTCAATCCACAGTTCGCGACCGAAGGGCAGCGTCCGCGTTCCCATGGTTTCATCTTCGGGGTTGTTGACAGCTGTCAGCTCCTCCTCCTGATCCTCCGGGTAGTTCACGATTACGATCTTCAACGGTCGCAACACGGCCATCACGCGCGGCACCGTACGGTTCAAGTGTTCGCGCACGCTGTTCTCCAGAACCTGTACGTCGATCGTACTGTTGAACTTGGAGACCCCGATGTTTTCGCAGAAGTTGCGGATCGACTCGGGTGTGTACCCGCGGCGACGCAGTCCACAGATGGTTGGCATCCGCGGATCGTCCCAGCCGTGTACATGGCCTTCGTTGACGAGTTGTAGCAGCTTGCGCTTGCTCATCACCGTGTACGTCAGGTTCAGTCGCGCGAATTCGATTTGCTGTGGGTGGTAGATGCTCAGCTGATCGAGGTACCAATCGTACAGTGGGCGATGATCCTCGAATTCGAGCGTGCAGATCGAATGCGTAATCCTTTCGATGGAATCAGATTGTCCATGTGTAAAATCGTACATCGGATAGATGCACCATGTGTCTCCGGTGCGGTGATGAGAGGCGTGGAGGATGCGATACATCACCGGGTCACGCAGGTTGAGATTGGGCGCGGCCATGTTCACCTTGGCACGCAGCGTCCGGGAACCATCCGGAAACTCGCCCCGTCGCATTCGTTCGAAAAGATCCAGGTTTTCTGCGACGGTCCGATCACGGTTCGGGCTGTTTCGTCCCGGACTCGTTAAGGTGCCGCGATACTCCCGGACCTCCTCGCCGCTCAGATCGCAGACGTAGGCTTTGCCAGCCTGAATCAGTTGAATCGCCCACTCGTACAACTGGTCGAAGTAGGAGGAAGCGAAGTACAGACGGTCGGCCCAGTCGAACCCCAGCCAGCGGACATCGTCCTGAATCGAGGCGACATACTCGTCGCTCTCCTTGGTCGGATTCGTGTCATCGAACCGCAGATTGCACTGGCCGTTGTATTTCGCCGCCAAGCCAAAGTTCAGGCAGATGCTTTTGGCGTGCCCGATATGGAGGTAGCCATTGGGTTCGGGCGGGAACCGAGTGTGGACACGCTGTTCATGCTTGCCGCTGGCGTTGTCGGCCTCCACGATCTGTTCAATGAAATTCAAGCGGGCGGGTGACTCGACTGGTTCCTTCGAATTGCTGGATTCCATGCCCATTTCGGAGCCTTTCGGAAAGACCGGAATGTGCCCACCGACCGGCCTGCTGTTGTTAGCTCGGGGGCGAATTCAAACCGCGACGTTATACCAGGATTGCGCGTTGGGGACGAGCGAACTTCATTCGGGCGGAGGCACTGGAAGCAGCTGCCCCAACGCTCGATCGATTCGTTCCAAGGCATGTTTTCGACCGAGGATCTCCAGCGTTTCAAACATGCCGAACCCGACCGCTTTGCCGGTGACCGCCACACGCAACGTGTGAATGATCTGGGCGATTTTGATGCCCTGCCGATCGACGAACTCTTTGAGCAACGCCTCCAGGGTGGGAGCGTCAAACGGTTGGACTTCCGCCAGCTGCGAACGCAGTTGCCGCAGCAGTGCCACCGACGAAGGCGCTTGACGAATTCGCTTTTCAAAGGCGGCTTCGTCGTAGGGCAATTCCTCCGCCGACACAAAGAAATCGCGGAACTCCAGGATGTCACCGGCCACCGAAATGCGGTCCCCGGCTGCGTCGACGATCCGCTGTACGTATCGCTGCTGCGTATCGGTGGATGGTGAGTCGACGAGCTTCGCCGCTTCCAGGTACGGCAATACCAATGCGACACGCGCCGAACTCGGCAGCCGCTGCATGTAGTGGCTTTGGAAAGCCGACAGCTTTCGCGGATCGAAACTCGCCGGTGCCTTGTTCACTCGCTCGAGCGAAAAACTCTGAATCATCTCCTCCCGCGTGAAGAACTCGGTGCGATCGTCGAGCGACCAGCCCAGCAGGAGCAAATAGTTGACCAGTGCGTCCGGCAGCGAGCCGATCGTTCGGTAAAAATCCACCAGGACCGGGTTAAATGTCTCTTCATGGACCGAAAGCCCCAGCTGTTGCGCGATCGATTTTCCGTGGTCGTAGAGATCGGCAAAATCCCGCTGCCGAAGGTACTTCTGCAGTTTGCGCTTGCTCAGTTTGGTCCGGCTGCCCGGCTCGGCGACGTACGGCAGATGGGCGTAGGATGGCAGGGGGTAGCCGAGCGATTGTGCGATAAACACCTGTCGAGGTGTATTCGAGAGATGTTCCTCGGCACGGATGACGTGCGTGATTTCCATGTCCTGGTCGTCGACGACCGTGGCCAAATGGTACAGGCAGCTTCCGTCTGTCCGTTGGATCACGTGGTCCTGTTCGCGGCTCCATTCGAATTGGACCGGGCCACGGATGATGTCTTCGATAGTGAGGGTGCCTTCGCGAGGCATTTTAAGTCGCACGACCGCCTCCCGCCCCTCGGCTTCGAATGCGGATCGCTGCTGGTCCGATTCAGCGGCCCAGCTTCGGCTATAGACGAACGGACGCTTCTCCCGTTCCGCCGCCGCCCGCTCCGCCTGAATTTCCTCTGGCGTCGCGTAGTCGCAGTAGGCGGCTTGGCGTCGGAGCAGTTCTCGTACCGCCGCCTGATAACGGTCCAGCCGTTGCGACTGGAAATAGGGAGCGTGGGGCCCTCCCGCTTCCGGGCCCTCGTCCCAGTCGATTCCCAGCCAGCGAAAGCCATCCAGGATCGGCCGCAGAGCCGCTTCCACGTTGCGTTGCTGGTCCGTGTCGTCGATCCGTAACACGAAATGGCCGTCGTGTTGTCGCGCAAAAAGCCAATTGAAGAGGGCCGTACGGACCCCTCCAATGTGGAGATAACCGGTTGGACTGGGAGCAAAACGAGTACGAATCATCGCAGAACACGTCGCGGAAAAATGCCCAAGGAAGGAGAGGATGCCACCATCACCGGCGGCCGAGCGTCCCCGAAAGGGAACGATTGTACGGCTAAATCGGCCGAGGAAGAAGTCCTCCGACCCACGCGGCCGTCCGCCGAGGCTCACGCTGCTCGACGATCACGCCTCTGTTGCTTCTTCATGCGCTTCCGTTCGGAGCGACTCAGCGGCAAGGTGGCGGGGGAATCGTTTTCCTGCTCTTCCTGCTTCTGGCTGGGAGCCGCTTGCGAAGATCGGGAATTTGAACCACGCGGTTTGTCACCATCCGCGGCCTGCGTCGATAGACGCGGCTTGGCAACCGCGCTTTCGCGTGCTTCGCCCGCGGCCGGTTCCTCCGATCGACTCCCCTCCACCGTCTCGGTACTCGCTTCCCGTTTGCGAATGCCCAACGACAGGGCATTCCACAATCGAAGTCGAGGGGCCCGCTGGCGAGACGCCAGAGGCGTCAAGCGACCTTGAGCATCCAGATACACGTGGCGACCATACACGACAAACGACATCAGCAGCAGGTAGTGCCCCAACAACAGCATCAGGCCCTCTGTCATGGTCTCCAGCCGGGCCGGCAAACGCGGAATTCCCGTCTGCCGAATCACGCCGAACGCGACGTAGGCCAAACCTGCCGCCACGACGCAAACGGTTGCTCCGCGCGATCCGCGGACCTCCAGCACCACACTCAGTGCGAGCGCGACGGCCAGCGAAACCAGCAGCCACGTCAAACTGGCTGCCGGAAGAGGCAAGGTGGAACGTGCCACCAGCATCTGCGCCCCGCCATCGACCATGCGGTGCAGGCCGGCCACCAGGTCCATGCTGCCGAGCAGTAGGGCCGCAATTACGTAGTACCACACGCGGTATCGAGCTCGGTAATCATCGATGCGATGGCGTCGCAGATGCAGGATTTGAAAGGCGAACAGCGCCGATAGCAGCAGCATGCAGGAGGAAGTCCATCGAATCAGGGTTTGCGGGCCGCTGAGATGTAACGCTGACAGATCGATCGGCAGCACCGAATGCTGCCAGTGCAGATAGCCAGCGTAAAGCGTGGCATGCGCCACGACAACGCACAGACCCGTCAGAAACCAGACCGAGAGAGTCCAGCTTCGCAACGGCAGCAGGTCGATCAAGCGCGGTTGGCGATCCGCCCGAGCGGCCAAGGTGTAACGGGTTGCGGGTGACGACCTGGCCCGCCGACCCTGTCCCGTTGCCGACGCTGTCGTCGATCCAGCCGACGAAGGTCCATGCCGTTCCTCCTTAAGGACTCGTCTTCTACGCTCTTCTCGAGGGGAACTACGTCGCACGGTCATTCGTATTGTCTACTCGATTTGGGTCCTTTTCGATTCCGCCTGCGCTCTTAACAGAAATCGGATACCGAAGTAGTCGTCTTCAGTCCGCACCGGGGATTTGCAGCGGTCGATTCGCTTGCAGCCGAGAACAATCGTCTGCATCCCGATCTTTTTAGCTCAGCATCGATGTGACATCCGCGGCCGATCATCGCCGCGCCAACACTCTCTACTTAACCATCGGCCATCCGCGATCCTCTTCCGTAGGCCAGTGCGCTGCATCGCGTCGGACGCGGGAGAATGGGGCCCGAGTTGGGGGAAGCCTCCACGAAAACGTTGTGGGGGCCGATGGGGCGTGCGGGGCAAAGTGTCCCGGTGTGTTTGACCCTGTAGAGGGAGGGACGTAGCTTTTTCCAACGAAATGGGATTCTTCGCAGAGTCGGCGAGCCGCTGTACTGGCCCGCCTGGGAAGGTCGTGCCGTTTTTACGTCCGAATTCCCTCGGAGTTTGCCAACAGGAATGGGGTTCCACCGGGAATAGCCGGGCCGTCAGGCTCGGAGCGGACCGTCCCATGGGGGGCTCTTCGCCACTGGCCGTCCGCCTGAATAGGGAACTAGCCCCGGTGACCACAAATCCCACGAAACGGGACGCGAGCGCGTTCCGGCTGATTGGGGCGATGTTTTTCGAGCTTTCTCTGCAACGATCGCAACCGTTACGAGTGCTGTGGTGAACGTGCCGCATTGTTCCGCCGAGCCCGAATTGCTTTCCACGGAGCGGCCGACCTGCGCGTCGGCGATCGCGGAGCCAACCTTGACGTTGGCTGGATTGCTACGGGATGTGGACGAACTCTCCGCCATAACGCCGCACCAACGCCGGATAGAAGATCAACTGGTTCGCTCACGCCTCGGGGTCACCAGCGCCTTGTTCGTTGCCTTGCGGGCGAAGCATCCCCCGACGGCGCGGCATAGCCTGCGAGTGGCACTTCGCAGCACGCTGATCGGTGAGTTGGTGGGTTTGGATGCGGCGTCCTTGAATCTCCTCGAAGCGGCAGCGTTGCTGCACGACATTGGTAAACTGGGGGTGCCCGACCACCTACTCAACAAAGCGACCCGGTTGATGCCAAACGAAATGGCCGTGGTGCGGGAGCAGCGATGTGGTGGTTTGGAAATTCTACGCAATTGTCTGGTGCCCCCAGAGATCGTGGAGATCATCCGCCGCTATCCGGAACCGTTCGATGCGCAAATCGAACGGGATCAAGCCTCCTCCGACGAGTCGATCTCCTGTTGTGCGCGGATCCTGGCGATCGCTGATGCTTTCGATGCCATGACAACGGATCGAATCTATCGACCAGCCCTGTCACGGGAGCGGGCCGTGGCGGAATTGTTCGAGTCGGCGGGAACTCAGTTCGATCCGGAACTGGTCGAGCAATTCTGTTGGGCGTCGCCGCAAACGGAATCGCAGATCCAACAACGCGTCTCGCTCCGTTGGGCACAACCGGATTCTTCCCATTGGGCTGCTGCCGCGGGGTCGACGATGCGGCTGACGGAAACTGCCGCGGCGCAGCCCAGCGGACCGGCCAAGTTTCAGCAGCAATTGCTCGACGGTATGCACGACGGAGTGGTTTTTGTCGACTCGAGCTGGAAGATTGCGCTGTGGAATCCGGCCGCGGAGTGGCTGACGGGGATGCCGGCGGAAAGCATGCTGGAACAAGAGTGGCACAGTCGCTTGATCGATTTGCGTGACACGGAAGGCAATCTGATCCGAGATTCGCGATGTCCGGTTCAACAGGTGATCGAACTGGGGCACCAGGTAATCTCCCGAGCGACGTTGACTCGCCCATCGGGTGAGCGTTTGACGGTCGACCTGCATGTGCTTCCCGTGAACGATGAGCATCAGGGGGCAGGCGCCATTGTGCTGTTGCGCGACGCCTCCTCGGAAACGCACATGGAAGCACAACTGCAGGATCTCAGCGAACAAGCTACGACCGATTCCCTGACCGCCGTCAGCAATCGAGCGGCTTTCGACGAAGCCCACGGGAGGCTGGTCGATCGGGGCCTGGCGCAAGGTGCCACGTTCAGCATCATCCTCTGTGACATTGATCGCTTCAAACAGGTGAACGACCGTTTCGGTCATCAGGCCGGCGATCAAGTCCTTGTCCAGTTCGCTCGGTTGCTGCAGCGCTGCTCTCGCGGCGATGACGTCGTTGCTCGGTACGGCGGGGAGGAGTTCGTTTTGCTGTGTCCGGAATGCGATAACGCGACCGCGGCGCGGCGTGCCGAACAGATCCGCTTCGAATTGGCTCGTCTGCCACAACCCGCCTTAGAAATGGCACCGGTGACCGCCAGTTTTGGCGTGACGGAGCTGCAACCGGGGGATACAGCGGAATCCATGTTGCGCCGCGCGGACCGGGCCCTCTATCAAGCCAAGGACGCTGGTCGTAACCAAGTTGTGCAGCTCGGCGTCGGCTTGTCGCCCAACGGGTGGCGCCGGGAGCTCGACGTGGCGGTCCTGGCTCCGCCGACGTCCCTTGCGATCGCTCGTCCAACGAACCCTCGTGGCCAGCGTGCCCTTGAACGTTGCCGCTGAGAAAATCCGCGGATTCATCGCGGATCATGAGGCGGAAATCGTCCGCGTTGAGGAAAACCACATTGTCTTGGCGGTCAACGTCAAACACTTTGAACCGCAACGTCGGAGTAGTGATCGGCCCGCCTTTCTATCGGTCGAGTTAACGGTTCGAGAAATCACTCCGAGCCAGCGGTTCGAGGGTGCCTGTGGCGGAGCACAGACGGTTGCGGAGGTGACGATCCGTCCTCGACGGGAACGCGATCGCCGGTCGCGGACGAATGAGCAGGCAACGCTGATTCTGGCGAGCTTGAAGGCGTACCTCGTGGCCCAGGAACAGCCCAGCGTGTGAACCACGGGGGCGGGGCGGCCTGGGCACTCGGATCGCCGTTTTCCACCGGGGTGTCGATCCGTTCGCTGGCTGCCGTCGGACCCCCTTTTTCGCCCCGGATTGTCAGGCCGAGGTTGATCGTCTATTGTGACTTGGCTGCGGAAAATTGACGCGAAAAATGCAACGAGGTGCGAGCGACCCAAGGTCGCGTCCCTCCCCACACACTCTCACGAAGTGGTCAAAATCGCTCGGTTTTGACGCTCTTTCAACGTTCAGAGGACACCGCCATGGCTTATTCTTTGCCCGAACTGCCCTACGCCTACGATGCACTGGAACCTCACATCGATGCACGAACGATGGAGATCCATCATACGAAACACCACCAAGCCTACATCTCCAAAGTCAACGATGCGATTGCCGGGACCGACCTGGAGAAGAAGACGGTCGAGCAGTTGGTATCCAACCTGGCGCGGTCCCCGAGAACATCCGATCGGTCGTTCGAAATCACGGAGGTGGGCACGCCAATCATTCGCTGTTCTGGACCGTGATGAGTCCCCAGGGCGGCGGCATGCCTCAGGGCGAATTGGCTGCCGCGATCGATTCCGATCTGGGGGGGTTGGAAAAGTGCCGCGAGGCCTTCTCCGGCGCCGCCGCCTCGCGTTTTGGCAGCGGCTGGGCCTGGTTGAGCCTCGATCAAGGCAAGTTGGTCGTCGAGAGCACGGCCAATCAAGATAGTCCGCTGATGGAAGGCCGCATTCCGCTACTGGGAATCGACGTCTGGGAGCATGCCTACTATCTGAAGTATCAGAACCGACGCCCCGATTACGTCGCGGCCTTTTTCAACGTGATCAATTGGCCCGAAGTCCTGCGCCGCTATCAAGCTGCCAAGTAACGCGTGCGGTACTGCGGAACGATCGGCGGGATCATGGTCATTCGGAGCGCCGCTCGGAGGCCTTGATCCCCCGCCCGATTTCCGTTTCCCGCTCGCGTTCATCTGCGTCATCCGCTTCTCGTCCGCGTTCCCACTCTCATCCTCACCTCCTCGTTGCTCTTGCCCTCCTTTTACCCACTCTCCTCTCTTTCGCTCGTTCGTTTCTGATTGCCAAGCTGCCGCAACATCTCGTTGGGGAGAAGGTGGAACCTGTCGCTCGTTGTCTTCTCTGCACGGCGATTTTTGGCTTGACCCTGCCCGATCATCCTTCTAAGATCCGCCCCCCGAAGGAACGGTGGTGACGGTTGTGTGGGAGTGGTGAAGTTTTCGGATTCTCCTATTGCGATCGGTTGTTCCCGTCCGAAAAGGAGAAGGTTGTTCCTTCTTTTCGTTGGATCTATTCGATCGGCGAGTGACGCGGCGAGTTCCCATGGAGGTGCTGCGTCGCTTGTCGTGCCACGCTTACGAGGCCCCTATCATGCGAGTCCTTTCCTCTCGTTGTCTTTCCTGGTGTACTCTGATTGCGGTGGGGTTGGCGGTTACGTCGACGGGTTGCCGAAGCACGCGGGACAGTCTGGCCACCGTGCCGGGAATGGGATGGGTCGGATCGCAGGAGGAAGCGACCTTTAGCAGCGTGGCGAATGACAACGACAAGCCGGCTCTTCCCCCACCGTCGCGGGAAGCCATTCCGCAGGTGGTCACGGACGGTGCCAAGGCCTCAAGCCGTAGTGAACCGGTCCCTCATCAGGTGCCCGCTCCCAAAACGAGTTACCCCGACACCGGTTTTCCGGCCGACTTTGCGCCGCAGAACGCGCGAGATCTCGGCCCTGATAACCTCGCCGGCGGTGGATTCGGTGCGGGAACGGAGCCGGCGGAGCGGTCTTCGACGACGAGTGACACGGCCGCTGTCGGTGCCGCGCAGCGTGGGTTTTACGGCGAGCAATACCCCGGTGCCGCTACAGAATCCGGGTCGATCGGGACGGCTGACCCACTGCCGCCGTTCGGTGGCTACGATGCGCCGAGTGGGGCAGGCTCCAGCGAAACGGATTCCTATGCGTCCGACAGTGCCTGGGGCGATCCCGCTCCCCGCAGTGATGCAGCGGCATCCGAGATGGCGGAACCGGTTTCGAGCCGCTCCCCCTATGATCAGATTGGCGAGGACCTCCGCGAGGATTGGCGCAACAGCGTCGACGCCGTCTCGGGTTCCGCGAAGCAGGCGACTCAGAACGTTCAAGAGTTTGTGCGAGGGACCGGGGAAGAACTGCAGCAGGGCGCCGAAGCGATGCGCGACGGCGTTCGCAGTCAGTATGAGCAGCTGACGCAGGGAGATTACGCTCAGCCGCCGCTAGGGCCTGCCGAGACTGCGGGGCCGGGCGACTTGGCGACCGATCCGTACGGTGATCCGGACTTCGGGGCGACACCCGACGCGGGGCAGGATCCGCAAGAGTTTGGGGCCGCGGCCAGTCTGAATCCGCCGGTTGGCGGCGCAGCGATGGGCGGCTATTCCGAGGAGCCGCCGGCTCCCCGTTCTCGATCGAACGAGCCGTGGCGACCCGGCAGCACGAGCGACTATCCGCAATCATCCCTGAGCCCGACGTCTCAGTCGCCGGGCGCCAGTGGCCGTGCGTTATCCGTCGAGCCGGCATCGTACGACAGTGGGGCCGGGACCTCCGCAGCGGGTGCGCCGGCGTCGGGTTGGTCACATAGCCAGCGGTTGGCCCCCACTTATCGCTGAATCACTTCCGGTGGATTGCCCACGGCGCGATTCGGTGCCGGTCCGTCCCGAATCTACCACGGCGAATTTCCGCCGTTGATGCACAGCGTTTGTCCTGTCACAAAGGACGACTCTTCGCTTGCGAAGTACAGCACCGCGTGAGCCACGTCGTCCGGCGTACCCCAGCGCCCCATCGGTACGGTCGCCAGATACGCATCCTTAAGTTCTTTGGGGTCGCTGGCGTGTCGTTCCACCGGGATCCAGCCGGGCGCGACGGTATTCACGGTGATGCCAAAGGGTGCCAGCTCGGTGGCCATGCTGCGGCTCCAGCCGATCTGCCCGCCCTTGGCGGCCACGTATGCGCTGAAGGGCGAAACGCTGCGGTGAAAGACTTCACTCGTGATGTTGATGATGCGCCCCCAGTGTTGTCGTTTCATGGCCGGTAACGCGCGCCGCGTCAGCAGGTACGGGCTTTTCACAAAGAAGTCGAGCATCTGCTGGTAGAAGTCCCAGTCATATTCCTCGATCGGCAGTTGAGGTTGGTTAGGGGTGGCATTTACGACCAGGACGTCAACCGGGCCCAACTCCTTATCAATCTGGTCGAACAGTTGCTCCACGCCTTGCGGATCGGTCACGTCGCCAGCGTACAGATTTGCGGTGAGGCCTTCGTCACGAAATTCTTGCAGCGTTTGTTCGGCGCGACGTGTCGTTCTGATAGTTGATCGCTACCCGAGCACCCGCGCGAGCGAGTCCGCGGGCGGTACCTTTGCCCAGGCCAGCGGTGCTGCCGGTCACGAGAGCGACATGGTTCTGAAGCGAGAACCGGGACATGCGATGCAATTCCTCAAGAGAAATCAGCTCGGCGGCACGAGCGGTACGGTGACGCGTTGCTGCCAGTTACCAGCCCATCACCATGTTCGATTCGATCACCTTGCGCGCGGCGGGCAGGTCTGTTCCGGTTTCCTGCATGTAGAGTCGAATGGCGTGAATCTTGTCTCCCGCGGCTTTCGAGAGGCAGTCGCGCGTGAACGTACAGGGATCGAACTGGTCCCGGATGCCAAGTGCTGCTTTGGAAATCACCCAAGTGTCACGAGGGCGTTTTGTCAATCGAATGACCTCGTCCGCCGGGTAGGCTTCGCGGACGACCTGCGTCGCGGCGTCTTCATCCGCGGCCCAGGTAATAATGATGTGTGCGGTCGTTTCGATCTCGTACAGCGGCATGACGGTTTTCTCCAAATCTCATGAGGCGGACCGGACGAATCTCCCCGGGACTTCGGCGGGATTCGCGATCCGCATCCAATGGGACGGGGGAACCGCGAACCGATCCAGTGACAGCAAAAGATTGTACCCACCCTCCGGGACTTGTCGATCGCGGCAGGGGAAAGTAGCTTGGTCAGTTTTCGACAGAACTCGCTTGAATCTCTGGAGTCTCATGAATCCTCCTGATCAAGAACCGCCGTCGACCGGCGCACGAAAGTGGACGTGGTTGTTCGTGTTGGGTGCGGTGCTAATCGTGGTGGGGCCGATTCTGGCCCGCGGTGTGCCAGCGGAAATAGCGCGGTGGTACGCGGCGGCGGCGGCCGAAGCCGAGCTTGACGGAGACGATCCGCGAGCGGTTCAACGGTTAGGGCAGGCCCTTCGCTGGCGTCCGGATGACCCGGACCTGTTGGTTCATCGCGCCGAGTTGCGACTTCGATGGAACGATCGCGCGGGCAGTCTGGCCGACTGCGAACGAGCGTTGCAGCTCACCACGGGGGGGCAGCAGGTGGAGGCCCTTGAGCAGCGGATCGCTGTCTATCAGCGGATGGGCAACCACAAGGCCGCGCTGCAGGATGCCGATCGGCTACTGGAGCTCGTCGCGGCAGCTCCCAATCGCGAATTGGACCTCGGCCGTGGGCGGATTCTGAGCTACCCTGGGGCGTTGAACAATCGAGCTTACGCCTGCGCTCTGGCCAAGCAGAAAGTGGAGCAGGGGCTGGAAGACATTCAACAGGCGTTTGACGTGATTGGTTCCGAGGAGGATTCTGCGCTTCTGGACACGCGCGGTTATCTGATGTTCCTGGCGGGCGATCTGGATCGTTCCCTGCAGGACATGGAACGGGCCGTGAGCTTGGCAGAGGCGGAGCGAATCGCCTTTCAGCGGCTCCGAGTCGCCCAGCGAAATCGGGGGGTCGATCCTCGATTACTGGATCGCCATGGCCAGCTGTTGGACCAGAGCCGAGCGGTGCTCTATCACCATCGAGGGTTGGTCTACCAGAAACTGGGCCGGGAAGAGGAGGCGAAACGCGATCTGGCGACTAGCCCAGCAGCTGGGGTACGACCCGGAGCGGGGAATCTGGTAGCCCGTGCCGCTGCCAACGGACGTTCAATAGCTGTTGCGCGAACCAAATCCCCGCAGGCACAGCACGCCAATCACGAGCACGCCTGTCACCAGGATCAGGCAGCTTTGAAGATCCATTTGCGAAACGAGTCGCGAGAACTTCAGAGATAAGTTGTTCAGCCAAGCCATGATGAGGCTCCGCGATGAGGCTCCGCAGCCAAAAATGAGCGTCATCTGTAACCTACTATATTTTTCGGGAAGAAGCGGATCGGGCCGCCGGACATTCTCGCATTCACCGCTTGCGGCCCACGGAAGCTGGAATATAATTCAGAACTTCGCAGAAAACTGGGGCCGTAGCTCAATTGGTTAGAGTACTGGACTGTCGATCCAGTGGTTGCGGGTTCGAGTCCCGTCGGCCTCGCTTTTATAAGTCCTTTTTTCCAAAGGACTTTTTTTCTGCGCCCGCACAAACGGACCGGGCGAAACGAGGGGACTGTTACCAGCCTTACGGAAGGCGGCGCGGCAAATGATCGAGGACGGCCAACGGGCGGCCGGCAATCGTCGGCCAGCCGTTGCTCCCGGCGGACCATTGGCCGCGTTGTAGTGAGTAGGCGGTGGCAGTCTGCCCCGCCACCGCCGGCTTCGGTCCTGTGCGTCGTCGGGCGGGAAAGACGGTTCGGTGGAGCCATTAGTCACCAAGGTCACTAAGTTCGGGCGGGAGCAGTCGAATCGATATGACTGGATTGCGATGACCGCGATCGCACGGTCGTTGTCCCCCGAGCGCCAAGCCGCCATCTCGATGGACAACAACATACTGGCACCGGAGCCCACGGCTCGTACCGGCCTGCTGTTGGGCATCCTGTTTTGCCAACTGCCCTGGATCACGCGCGGGACCGATGCTCTCCGGCGGATTGCGACTGAGTTTCTCGTGCCCACGCGCGACCACCTGGGTGACCGAACAGGCCATGTGACGAGTGGGGGCCCACCGTGCGGCCTCTTTCGTCGCCCCGTTGCTCCTCGGATGGCGAAGGTCCTCTTCCGAATTTGCTTGGTCTGCGAAAGATTGACGTCGCGCACCCCTCGCCGACTCCTCGGGCTGGTCCTCGTTTGCCTCGTTTCCGGTTCGGTGCGAGCAGAGTTGCGACTGGACGCCCAATTTGAACACGGCTCACTTGGCTCCTGGTCCGGCGCAGCGGATCACATTCAATTGATCGGACGCGATAATTTCTTCGGAGGTGGGCAATGGCGCTGGCTCTACTTCCAGGCAACCGGTGTGAATGGCCGTCGACCGACGTTCGAGATCTCGTCCCATTTCGCGGGCGGGTCACAGCGTCTGACCGATCACCGGATGGTCTATTCGTACGACAACGAAGTGTGGTTCTTCTTTGACCAGAACCAACTCAACGGCTCCTCCTATCAGTTCGGGAACAGCCGGGCCTTCCCGCAGGATTCCGTCTGGATCGCCTACGCGCCGCCGTACTCGTATGAGCGAACGGTCCGCCACACGCAGTCCGTGTTGACCACATCGTGGGCTCACCCGACCGCTTCGGCCAATTCTCAGGGAGTGATCGGACAGTCCCCGGGGGGGACCGATGACTTGGGCCGGAAGATCGAGCCGCGCGATTTGTTTGGCTACCGAATCACGAATCCTGCGACGGATCGTCCTGATCGGGCGAAGCGAAAGGTCGTGCTTACGGCGGGGCTTCATGCCGGTGAAACGCTGGGCAATCGCACGCTGGAAGGGTTGGTCAATTGGCTCGTTTCTGATGACTCGCGCTACCCGGTTGCGCGATGTCGCGGAGTTTTTTGTCTATCCCCTGCTGAATCCCGATGGTCGGTATGCCGGCTACAACCGGTCTACCGTGGAAAACGTGGATCAGGATCCCAATCGGATTTGGTCCCGTTTCCTTTGGCAAGGGCATCAGGAGATTGAAGTTTCCGGTGAGGCGATGATCGCAGATGTCCGGGCGACGCCCGGTCAGCGCGTGGATGCCTTCATTGATTTTCACTCCACGATCCCGACGACTTTGGCCGACGATTTCGGGTACTTAGAATTCGAACAGGGGGACCATCAGGCCGACTTCTGGCGGGAACTGCGCCGCCTGCAGCCCAACGTCCGCCAGACCGATTCCACCTCCACTACCTGGACGACGGCGAATTTTGCGGAGTCCTACCTTCGGGCGCGCGTCGACATTACCTTCGAAACCCAGTTCGGCACGGAGCGGCCGCTGAGCTACTACCGGCAGTTGGGCGAGAATTTTGGGATCGCCTTCCACAACGTTTGGGTTCCGGAACCGTCCGGCTTTGTGCTGTTCCTTGCCGGATTCTGGCTGCTGCGAAGACGTCCTGCACGATGAGCGGCAGGTCTTGTTCCGGCAACGTACCTTTCGGATGATCAGTCTCTTTGGACCCACCAGGTGCCCTATGTACGAATGTCTCGTGAAGTGGATCATCCTTTTCGTCGGCTTGTTCGTTACCACCGTTGCGTCGGGGCAAGATTGGATCTGGGTCGAGGGAGAAGCCGCGGTAGCACGAGAGGTCACTGCAAATTCATGGTATCAGGCGGTGCCGGCGGGGGCGTTTTCCCAGCGGCAAGCGCTCGCGCATCTGGACGATTCGCAGCCTGGGACAGCGACGTATCAGCTGGAAGTCGGCACGTCGGGTGAATATGCGCTCTGGCTGCGAGCCAATCCGCACGAGTCGCGGATCAGTTGCCAGATCAATGCAAGTCCTTGGCGCGAGCTGCCGTTCCGCCAGGTCGTGCAGAAATTCCCACTGGCCGGTTGGGATCTTCGGTTTATGGCCTGGATTCAGGCCGGCACCGTCTCTTTGGTGGCCGGTCGAAATGAGTTGCGTTTTCGATTCGAGGGAACATCGAAGCAGCACGGCATGCTCGACTGTTTCGTGTTAACTCGCACTCCTTTTGTCCCTTACGGCATCGCGAAACCGGACCAGTCCTGGCAACTGCGGCAGCAGCGGTCCGCTGACGAGGCGAACTGGTTTCCCTTTACGCCCTCGATCTACACAAAGATGACTCGCAGTGCGATCGATCTGCGATGGATGAACGAAGAGTACGCGGGCGAGCACGGCCGGATCGTCGCTCGTGAGGGTCGCTTCGTTCATGAGCGGACCGGCGAACCGATCCGCTTCTGGGCGGTGAATGGACCGCCGAGCGATCTGAATCGCCGCGCCTTGCGGGAAAGCGCTCGGTTGCTGGCTCGCTACGGTGTGAATCTATTGCGATTTCACGACCGCGTGTTCGATGAGCACACGGGGGAATTTGATCCGGCGTCCGCCCAGCGGATCGCTTGGGTCGTGGAAGCGATGAAGAGCGAGGGCATCTATACGCACCTGTCGATCTATTTTCCGCTGTGGTTTCGGCCAAAACCCGATCTCGACTGGTTGCCTGGCTACAACGGTCAGCAACACCCGTTCGCTGCCCTGATGTTCAACCGGAGATTCCAGCAGCAGTATGAGCGATGGTGGCAGGGCGTTCTGAACACGAAACTTGCCAGCGGAGGTACGTTGTTGGAGGATCCGGCAGTCCTGGGAGTTGAAATCCAGAACGAGGATTCCTTCTTCTTTTGGACCTTTAACCAAGACAATCTTCCCGACGCGCAACTGCGCATCCTGGAGAAACAGTTCGCCGATTGGCTGGCTCGGAAGTATGGGACCGTCGAGCAGGCATTTGTGGCGTGGGATGCGCCGCGATTAGATCGAGATCACGCGGACGAAGGTCGAGTTGCCTTTCGTTCGCTGTGGGAGATCTTTCACTTCAAGACTTCGCGCGACAAAGACACGGCTGTGTTTCTCTACGAGACACAAAGAGCGTTCTACGAGCAGGAGACGCGTTTTCTGCGAGACCTCGGTTTCCGAGGTCTCGTGACCTGCTCGAATTGGACGACGGCAAGCCCGGAGATCCTCGGTCCCTTGGAAAAATTGAGCTATGCTCCCGGAGATTTTATCGATCGGCACGGGTACTGGGGATGCCGAAACGGCGGACTTTTTGCCGAATGGTCAATTCGCGAAGACCACACCTACCTGGATCGCAGTGCGTTGCGATGCGACAGTGATGATCCGGGGCAGCCAAAGCAATTCGACCACCCGGTCATCGACGTCCAGTACGATGACAAGCCTTCGATGATTTCCGAAGTCGCTTGGAACCGACCGAATCGTTACCGATCGGAGGCTCCTCTATTCCTGGCCGTTTACGGAGGTCTGCAGGATACCGACGCAATCGTCCATTTCGCGTGGGACGGCGCAAGTTGGAGTGTCAAGCCGCAGCATTTCATGCAGCCTTGGACCTTGATGTCCCCGACGCAGTTCGGACAGTTTCCCGCCGCGGCGATGATCTACCGCCGCCAATTGGTTCAGACCGGCAAGCCGCTGAGCCCGCCTTGCGCTGCGTGTGGAAGACTTGCTGAATCTGGAAGGTACCGCATTGCCCCAGGACGCCGCTTTTGACGAGTTGCGATTGAAGGATCGACCGACGGGCGTTGAAGGCAAAGCAAGCGACCAGCATAATCCACTGATTCACTTTGCGGGGCGCGCCGAGGTAACCTTCGGGGACGTCGCCGAACCGCTGCAGGTGTCCGGCACCGAGGAACTGATCGATGTGCCACGACAAACCGTGCGAAGTAGTAGCGGTGAATTGGCGCTCGATTACGGCATCGGCTCTATTGACAATCAATGCGCCGTCGGTCCAAGGCGCGAGTGGCAATCTGAAGGCGGCGGGCGAAGTCTCGTTGCGTGACGTCACCATTTCGTCAAAGTTGGATCTGGTGCATGTGGTGTTGGTTGCCTTGGATGAGCAGCCATTGCGTCAATCGCGGCGGATCCTGCTGCAAGTGATGTCGGAGGAGAAGAATACCAATTTCTTGGCCGTCCCGCAGGGCGATCTGCGGTGGATTCAGAATCTGGGGACCAACCCTTGGCGCGTTCGTTACCTCGAAGGCGAAGTCCGCCTGCGACGTCCTGATGCCGACCAGTGGCAAGTCACGGCGCTCGATCTCAACGGGGTTCCGTCACAGCCTCTTGGATCGGCCGACCACATTACGCTGCTGCCAACTGTGATCTACTACCTTCTCGAGCCGGCGGGATCGGATGGCTAGTGCGTGTCACACGGACGTGTCGCGTTCGTGGCGACGTTTCTTCCGGGCAGGAAGGGCGACGAAACGCGACAGGGGTGTGTGATACGCTGCAAACCCGCGCTACGGGTAAGCATCGATGATTTCTTGACGGCGGAAGCAGTCCAGGGCATGGTCGTTCACCAGCCCCGTTGCCTGCATGTGCGCGTAGCAGATCGTGGGTCCGACAAATTGAAAGCCGCGTTGCCGAAGATCTTTGCTCATTGCTTCGGACTGCGGGCTCGTGGCCGGATAGTCGTGGAGCTGTCGGAGGCGGTTCACCTGTGGCCGGCCGTCCACAAATCGCCAGAGGTAATCGGCAAAGGATCCAAGTTGTTGTTGGACTTCCAGAAAGCAACGGGCGTTGTGAATGGCCGCCTTGATTTTGAGCCGATTTCGGATAATTCCGGGGTTTTCTAGCAGGCGTTGCACGTCTCGTGATCCGAAGCGTGCGACTCGCTGGGCGTCGAAATCGGCGAAGGCCTTGCGATAGGCGGCCCGTTTCTTCAACACGGTGTACCAACTCAATCCCGCCTGCGCGGATTCGAGTGTCAGGAACTCAAACATCCGGTGATCATCGCGTACCGGCACACCCCATTCCTTGTCGTGATACGCGACGTAGTCGGGCTTGTCGAGATCCACCCACGGGCAGCGAGCGAGGTGGTGGTGGCGCACGGAATCAAGGACCTGTTCTACAGTTCTTTCATCACAGCGGCGAATGCTTCAACCGCGAAATCGATATCGGCCTCCGTATGAGCCGCGGAGATTTGCGTGCGGATACGAGCCTGGTTCTGGGGGACGACCGGGTAGGAAAAGCCGACAACGTAAACGCCTTTTTGCAAGAGTCGCTCCGCCATTTCCGCGGCACGGCGTGCATCGTACAGCATCACAGGGACGATCGGATGTTCGCCGGGCAGCAGATCAAAACCGTGGGCCTGCATTCCCTGACGAAACCGCTGCGTGTTCTGTTGCAAGCGTTCCCGGAGATCCGTCGACCGCTTGACAATTTCCAGGGCTCTTAAGGAGGCGGTGACGATGGGGGGAGCCAGGGAATTGGAAAATAGATAAGGGCGCGAACGCTGCCGCAGCAACTCGATCAACTCCTTTCGGCCGCTGGTGTAGCCGCCGCTGGCACCTCCCATCGCTTTGCCGAGTGTGCCGGTTGTCAAATCGATGCGATCGATCACGCCGCGGAACTCGTGGGTGCCCCGTCCTTCGGCTCCGAGAAACCCGGTGGCATGACAGTCATCGAAGTGCACGATCGCTCCGTAGCGGTCAGCCAACTCACAGATCGCATCTAAGCGAGCGATGTAACCGTCCATGGAAAAGACACCGTCGCTGGTGATCAGCTTGTTACGTGCTCCGGCGGCATCGGCCTGCTGCAGTTGCCGCTCCAGATCCGACATGTCGTTATTTGCGTAGCGAAAGCGTTTTGCCTTGCAGAGTCGGATCCCGTCAATAATGCTGGCATGGTTCAGCTGATCGGAAATTACGGCGTCTTCGGGACCGAGCAGTGTCTCAAAAAGACCGCCGTTGGCGTCGAAACAGGATGCGTACAAGATCGTGTCTTCAGTTCCCAGAAACGCGGATAGTTCCTCCTCCAGTTGGCGGTGGATCGCTTGCGTGCCGCAGATGAAGCGGACGGAAGAGAGTCCGTATCCCCAGCGGTCCAGGCCTTCGTGTGCCGCGGCGATGATTTCCGGGTGGTTCGACAGGCCGAGATAATTGTTGGCACAGAAATTGAGTACCGTCTGGCCATCCTCGACCGCAATCCGGTTGTCTTGCGGCGAGTGAATGATGCGCTCGCTCTTGTACAGACCCGCCTCTCGGATCTCATTGAGCGTTTGTTGGGTTGTCTGTTGCAGGCTCATGATTATCCTTGTGGTGTGTTTTGCCAGTACAGAATCACTTTGCCGGAACGACCATCACGCATAACGTCGAAACCTTTTTCGAAGTCCGTGAAGTGGTACCGGTGTGTGATCACCGGGTGAATGTCCAAGCCGCTTTGCAGCATCACGGTCATCTTGTACCAAGTCTCATACATCTCGCGGCCGTAGATGCCTTTGATCGTCAGCATATTGAAGACGACCGTATTCCAGTCGATGGCCATCGCTTCCGCCGGAATGCCCAACATGGCGACCTTTCCCCCGTGGCACATGTTGGTCAGCATTTGTCGAAACGCGTCGGCACTGCCGGACATTTCCAGTCCGACATCGAAGCCTTCGTGCATTTCCAATTCACGCTGAATATCTTGCAGCTTTTCGCTGCGCATCCACGACACGCGTCGCACCCATCTGGCTGCGCTAGATCCAAACGATACGGATTCACGTCGGTGACGACGACATAGCGAGCTCCAGCGTGGCGGACGACTGCCGCCGCCATCAAGCCGATCGGACCGGCGCCCGTGATCAGCACGTCTTCGCCCAGGACGTCGAACGAAAGGGCGGTGTGCACGGCGTTGCCGAACGGGTCAAAGATCGAGGCGACGTCGCGATCGATGGTCGGGGCATGGTGCCAGACGTTGGTCATCGGCAGGGCCAGATATTCGGCAAAGGCACCCGGGCGATTGACACCAATCCCCTTGGTATCGGCACACAAGTGGCGTCGTCCCGCCAGGCAGTTCCGGCAGCGACCGCAGACTACGTGTCCTTCACCGCTGACCACTTCGCCCGGATGAAAGTCCTTCACATTCGAACCGACGTCGACGACTTCTCCCACAAATTCGTGGCCAACTACCATCGGCACGGGAATCGTGCGTTGGGCCCACGCGTCCCAATTGAAAATGTGCAGGTCCGTTCCGCAGATGCCCGTTCGGTCGATGCGGATCAGGACATCGTTGACGCCCAGTTCCGGCTCAGGAACATCTTCCAGCCACAGGCCGGGTTTTGCGTGACGTTTCACGAGGGCTTTCATGAGGAGCTCCTGCGAGTGGGAATCGAGAATCGCGAACCGATCATGCTTGGAGGATGTCGGCGCCACGTGCCGGCCGCGTGACGAACAGCTTTGCCGAAATCCCGGTCGCCTGTTGGTAATGCTCGCTAACGAAACGCATTACTTCTGAGACGGCTGTCGGGTCGACCAGATTCACCGTGCACCCACCAAAGCCACCGCCCGTCATCCGTCCCCCGAACACGCCCCGGTCGGGACCGAGCTGGTGGACCAGGTCGACCAACAGGTCCAGCTCCTGGCAACTCACTTCATAGTCGTCTCGCAGAGATGCGTGGCTGGCGTACATCAGCTCTCCGACTCGCGCCCAGTCCCCCGTTTGGACTGCTTCGGCTGCCTCCTGTGTCCGTTCGATTTCGGTAATCACGTGCCGAGCTCGGCGAAAGACGATCGGGTCCATCTGGGACTGATGATCGTGCAAGCTTGTCAGGGATGCATCGCGTAGTGAGTTGACGGACAGGTTCGTCGCCGCCTGCTGGCACTGTTCTCGTCGCACAGCGTACTCCCCGCCACTGAGCTCGTGTTTCACGCAACTGTTGATGATCAGGACCTCGGGGGCGTGATCCGGCACCGCAACGGCTCGAGCGGTGCAGTCGTGACAGTCGAGCAGCAACAGATGTCCTTCGGTTGCCATGACCGAAGTGAATTGGTCCATGATGCCGCAAGGCACGTGCGCGTATTCATGTTCGGCTTTTCGGCACAATTGGGCTTTTTCGAGCGGGGCCAGTGTTGTTCCCGTGATTGCCTCGATTAACGTCGCCGTGGCCACCTCCAACGCCGCGCTGCTGGAGAGACCACCGCCCCAGGGGACCGTGGAATCAATCAGTAAATCCAGACTGCCTGGGTTCATGCCCCGGCGGAGACATCCTGCCAGCGTGCCGCGGACGTAAGCGGTCCAGTCTTCGGCCGGAGGCACTTCCGTGGCAGAAAACTCGATGGTTCGCGGGTCACCCGCCGAAACGCTCAGCACGTTCCACCGCTCGGAATCTTGGCGATCGGTTGCCTCGGGGATTCGGTCGGCCGCGATCAGCGTGTAACGCTCAATCGCCATCGGCAGCACGAATCCATCGTTGTAATCCGTGTGTTCGCCAATCAAGTTGACACGCCCCGGAGCGGCAACGAGCCAACGGGCTGGTCGGCCAAACTGCTGTTGAAAGGAGCCTTTCGCGCGCTTGACAAGATCCGGCAGAAGCACGCTGGAACCGCCGGAATCGGGTGTGGAGGTCATGATAAAGTTCCGTTAAGGACGTGCGGGAACAAGGCAGGGATCGATCCTGGAGATAGGCTTAGTCGTACCGCAGTGAGCTCGTTTTTGCAACGCGGCAGCCGCATACGATGTCACGGCTGTGCGGCGGTACCGGACTTGAAGCGATCGCGACGAGCGAGATAATGGCCTGCTCCAGGAGAATCGCATGATATCGACTCCCTCATGGGTCCAGGATGCGCGGGAGCAGTTCCCGGCGCTGCGACGAAAAGTGCACGGCCAGCCGGCAGTCTATTTGGATGGGCCGGGAGGAACACAGGTGCCGCAGACCGTCATCGATGCGGTGGTCGACTACCTGTCCCATTGCAATGCGAATCACGGCGGGAGCTTCCTCACCAGTCAGGAAAGCGATCAGCGCCTGGAACAATCGCACATCGCCGTCGCCGATTTCCTCGGATCCGACGATCCGGGGACGGTTGCGTTTGGGGCGAACATGACGAGTCTCACGTTTGCCCTTTCCCGCGCCCTGGCACGGACGTGGAAACCCGGAGATGAAATCGTCGTCACGCAGTTAGAGCATGATGCGAACTTCACGCCCTGGATGCTGGCGGCCCGAGATGCGGGCGCTGTGGTCCGGCAGGTTCCGATACGGCCCGAAGATTGCACTCTTGACCTGCAGCAGCTACGTAGCCAACTCAACTCGCGCACCAGATTGGTGGCGGTCGGTTGTGCGTCGAATGCGACGGGAACGATCAACCCCGTCGCCCGGATCTGCCGTTGGGCACGGGAAGTGGGAGCGACGAGTTTCTTGGATGCCGTGCATTTTGCTCCGCATGATCTGATCGATGTCCTGCAATGGGATTGCGATTTTCTGGCCTGCAGTGCCTACAAATTCTTTGGACCGCATTTGGGGATCCTGTGGGGCAAGCGGCCGTTGCTGGAGTCGCTTTCGCCGTACAAGCTACGACCGGCGCCGGACGACCTGCCCGGAAGGTGGATGACCGGAACACAGAACCACGAAGCGATTGTGGGCACGATGGCGGCCGTCGATTATCTGGCGGAACTAGGGCGCGGTCTGATGCACGATCCTCTGCTGGGGCGTCGCGCTGCACTGACCGCGGGGTTCGCGGCGATTCGCGAGTACGAAGCACACTGCGCGCGTGAACTGCTCGATGGACTACTCAAGTTGCCCGATGTGACCGTGTGGGGAATCACCGAATCGCAGCGTCTGTCGGAGCGAGTCCCCACCGTGTCCTTGACTCATGCGCGACACCGTCCGTCCGAACTGGCCCAAAGGCTTGCCGAGCGCGGGTTCTTTGCCTGGCACGGAAATTACTATGCCTTGCCGTTGACCGAGGCACTCGGGCTCGAACCGGAGGGCATGTTACGCATCGGCCTAGTTCATTACAACACCGGGGAAGAAATCGACCGCCTGCTCGCAGCGCTCGAGGAACTGTCGTAGACAACCGGCGTTGTTCAAGACACACGAGAAATACGGATCGAATGTCGCGACCGACCGAAACGGCTGCGGACTGTCGCAGAGAATTCTGCCCTAACCGATGAGGAGATAACGCATGCGCGTCGTGACTTGTGCGGATCGGGAACAGATGGGTGTGCAGGCGGCGCGAGATGGCGCGGAACGCATTCGTCAGGCGATCGCCGAAAAAGGATCGGCTACCATCATCCTTGCCACCGGTGCCTCGCAGTTCACGGTGCTGAACCACCTGATTCGTGAGCCCGATGTGGAGTGGCCTCGTGTGACCGCGTTTCACTTGGACGAGTACCTTGGGCTGCCGATCACGCATCCGGCCAGCTTTCGCGGCTACCTGAAGGAGCGGTTCGTCGATCACGTGCAGTTACGCGCGTTCCACTTCATTGATGGAGAGGCTGTTCCACCGGAAAACGAGTGCGCGCGCCTGTCGCAGTTGATTCAGCAGGCCTCGGTCGACGTTGCTTTCATTGGGATCGGCGAGAATGGCCATTTGGCATTTAATGACCCACCGGCCGATTTCCAAACCGACGTTCCGTACCTCGTCGTGGAATTGGACGAAGCCTGCCGCCGACAGCAACTGGGCGAAGGCTGGTTTCCGACGCTCGAAGATGTACCGCGCCGAGCAATCAGTATGTCCGTCCGACAGATCTTGCGCGCCGCATCGATTGTCTGTAGTGTTCCGGACGCCAGAAAGGCCATCGCGGTCGCGGCGGCGGTCGAGGGACCGGTCACTCCCACGGTACCGGCCTCGATTCTTCAGCAGCATCCCGCCGCGACAGTCTATCTCGATCCGCCAGCAGCCGCGCGGTTGGCGGGCACGACCGGATCGGAAAAGTCCCCTCCCTCAGGGCCAAGATGATGGGGGGACCGTCCCGGTGGGCAAGCCGATCGAAGATCGTTCCGGGGCGGCAAAGGGACCTCCCGGTAACGGCGGTCGCCCAGGAAGAGTCGGCGTCGAAATCGATGGCAGGTTGGGCAACGGCACCGGGATTCGATATCCGGCGGGTGGAAGGTTTGTCGTTGGAAACACAGCGGTCGCAGGACCGATGCCCGATGGCGTCCCCGGCGGGACGTTGGGCAGCCCGGTTGGATAGGTCAACTGTGCCGCAGGCGTTGGATTGACCAGGGCGCGGAACTCGGTCCAGAGGTTTTCTCGGCTGACGGCATCCAACGAGGTGGGCATTGCCATCGGAGGCAGCCGCAGGTGAGCGATGTTGGAAGGTGGCGCCGGCGATCCCGCCGGGATACTCGCGCGATTTACGGGGGCTTCGCTCCACGAGGAAGGCAGTGGCATGTATGTACCTGCCGTGTCGATCGACGGTGCCGTATCGAAGGGGGAGATCACCACGCCCGTCTCCGGCCAGGCAGAGATGGTTGGCGGTGGCAGCCACTGCTCGGTCTGCGGCAGCAGGGGGGGCGTCATCGCCTGCCAATCTTGCAGCGGATCGTACGGTGCCGGCATTGGGCCTGGTGCAAAACTGGTTGGATCGAGCGGATCCAGCTCGGGCATCCATCCCCCAGCTGGCTCTTTGCCCGAAGGACGGGGATCTCGGGTGGGCTTGGGCTGGGACGCAGCCGCGTTGGGGCGGGGCTCTTTCGCTGATTTGATCGATCGCGAGGTCAGACCGGTGGCCTTGGATGATGGGTGGCGTGGCGCTGTCGAAGTCTGCCCCTTGCCGCTCGTCGACGGTTGGGACTTTGTCTGATGACCCGCGTCCGTTGGCGGGATCGATGCGTTGCTCGGACCGGGGTGACTGGGGCGTGGCA
This sequence comes from uncultured Planctomycetaceae bacterium, assembly GCA_963776055.1. GTDB lineage: Bacteria > Planctomycetota > Planctomycetia > Pirellulales > Pirellulaceae > CAVZLD01. The sequence goes on from CAVZLD010000007.1 coordinate 291,549, forward strand.
GCTGCCAAGTCAGTAGCCCCAGGAGTAGCAACACGACGGTGCCGGTTCCGATCATCACTTCGCGCGAGCGCGGGGACCGGTCGCGCATGTGCCACGGCAGTCCGAAGGACATCGGGGATCGGCCGGTGAAGGACGGGCGAGTGCCGGTTGGGGGGGAATCCGCTGCGTGGCTAGGTTCGGTCACGATCGTCGAACGATCGTACGAGTCGTTGCCGGCATCATCCAGGCAGAAACGCTCGGGAACGTCGTCATACCGGGCCCGCTGCAATGGGTCACTCAGGACCTCGTAGACTCGGCGGATTTGCTTGAATTGCGTCTCTGACAGGGGATCGTCATGGTTCAGATCCGGATGAAATCGCTGCGCCCGATCCAGAAACGCTCGTCGAATCTGCTCGGGCGTCGCATCCGGCGTTACGCCTAGCAGGTCGTAGAACGAACCTTGTCGCCGATGAACCATGTTGCGAGCCATTCCCAGGACGGAGCGAGCGCTTCGAAGATTCCCCAATAGTATCTTACTATGTACCGTATTTGGGCCAATATCGGCATCTTCGAAAGTCAGGGTGGTGCCGGCTGGTCCTATCGATCGTCGCCCACGATCGTCAGGGCTTCCTGCTCCAATCGGTGGGCCACTTCTGGGTGGTCTGCCATCAGGTTGCGGCTCTCCGTGGGGTCTTCCGCCAGGTCAAAGAGTTGGTAGGGCTTCGCGAAGGGTTTTCCGCGAGGTCTTTCGCGGCCCCCGGATCCATTGCCCAGGATCAGTTTCCACCGTCCGTCCCGGATCGAAAACATCGCGTTGGCCGAGTGGTGAATGATGGGAGGCCGCCGGTGCGGTTGGCCGCGAAGGAGCGGAAGTAGGCTGTAGCTGTCGACCGCTTCGGCTGGTCGGTCGACGCCGATTAACTCGGCGGTCGTGGCCAGCAGGTCGACCAAGCACACGGGGGTTTCGCACACCGAACCGGCTGGGATTTGGCCCGGCCAGCGGACCAGCAGCGGAACTCGATGGCCTCCTTCCCAGATATCAGCCTTCGTGCCGCGCCACGGTCCATTCGCGGTGTGGTGCTTCGGGCGATAGGCTTGGACCGTGGGATCATCGACGTGATCACGTTCGGCGGTCCGAGACATGAACGAGCCGTTGTCGCTGCTGTAAAAGACAAGCGTGCCATTCTCGAGGCCGGCGTCCTCCAATGCTTGCAGTACGCGCCCCACACACTGATCCACTTGCACCACAAAATCCCCATACGGCCCACGTTGGGATTTTCCGTGGAACCGTGGGTGCGGCAGGACCGGTTTGTGCGGAGCGGTCAATGGAAAATATAGAAAGAACGGTGCGGTGGCCGATGCTTGCTCTTCGATGAACTGCACCGCTTGGTCGGCCAGATGGTCCAGGCAGTCTTCCATTTGTAACGCGACGGAACGTGGACCGGCACGCAGGAAGGCGGGAAATGGTTGCGCCGTCTGTTCAATGCATTCCGGTTCCGTGACGTTGCCGTTCTGCAGGTAGATGTAGGGTGGAAAATCGAGAGACGCCGGAATGATGTAAGAGAAATCGAATCCAAGTTCATTCGGTCCGAACGTGACCGGGCGGTGATAATCGATTGTTTGCCCGTCTTCCTTACGAGCGAATTCGAGGCCGAGGTGCCACTTTCCGACGATGGCGGTTGTGTACCGATGCTCTTTCAACAGCGAGGCCACCGTTGGCTGTTGGCGCTCGATCAGCGGAGGCGAATACCCATTCAACACGCCGCGTTTCAGCCGCGATCGAAAGCAGTAACGACCGGTGAGCAGGCCGTAGCGAGTGGGCGTGCATACGGCCGATGGGGAATGCGCGTCACGGAAGACCATGCCCGAGTGGGCGAGCTTGTTCAGGTGCGGTGTGGGGATCTGCGACTGCGGATTGAGCGTCTGGATATCGCCCGAGCCCATGTCGTCCGCCAGTATGAACACAATACTGGGGCGTTCCGCCGACTCGGCCGACGGGGCGACTGCCGGCCAGCCGATCAGCAGCAGCAGGCTCAGGCACAGCCTCCGGCCGAAGGCGGATCTCGATGGTTCCGTTGGCAGTACACGCGTGGCTTTGACAGGACCCCGCAGCACGCTTCGATGGAAGAACGACGGCATGGTGGACGGCTCCGATCGTAGGATGGACTTCCCGGTTTGTCACGAACGTGGGACAGACTTCCCGGTCTGTCATGAACGTGGGATGGACTTCCCGGTCTGTCATGAACGTGGGATGGACTTCCCAGTCGGTCATGAACGTGGGATGGACTTCCCAGTCGGTCATCAACGAGTCACAGGGAATCGATGCGGCGCCTTGAATGCCAGCCCGACTCGATTCCGTAACCCCTACTCTCCGCGTCGCTGTTGCACTCGTGTGGTGTGATCAGGGCAAGTCTGCCGGTCATCATATCGCAGATGGGGCAGGCCGCAAGGATTCGCGAATGGGCAGATCTGCCCGAAGTGGAGCCAGGCTGCCGGCATCATGTGTTCTCTTGTGAGGCCGGTGTGCGTTGTTCAATTTCCGATCCTCCGGCGGTCGACGACGTAAGGAGACAGGATGTCGGACTCGGGGCAGGGCAGCCCTCGTGCAACCTCCTTTTTTGCTGTGTCCCAGGGCGTCCGTGTCGATTCCCCTCTTTCTCACCGAATGTCCGCACGAGCCAACGCGTTGTCGGGAGCCTTCCGGACCGCGTCGGTTCTGGTGCGCCGTGTGCCGATTCCCCCTTCCAGGAACGGGGCTCTGCCTCCGTCTTGGCTGGGTGCTGCTACTGCTGAGTACGGCTGGATGTTGTAGCGGGAGGAAGTACTGGCGCGATCCGGCGATTCCGCGACTTGCGGTGGCATCCACTTCCGCTTGGTGCGGACCCAGCAGTACTGTGTCATGGCATCGTTCGGCGGAGGAAGTCCCGCGCTTCGGCGGGAGTTGGCGTTTTCACGCGAACCGGTGCTGGCGTTGCAGCTGGCGGAGATTTACTGCCAGCGGGCCGCGGAGGCCGACGGTTCGGAGTCATTGTGCGCCACCGACCTCTATTACCAGGCGGCCGGGTTTAGTTGGGTGGCGGCGGCGCTGGCACCTGATCGTTTTGAGATCTTAATCCAGGCACGACAACTCTACCACTCGACGCTCGCACGCATGTTGGTGACGGGCGCAACGAGGGGCGGTTTCGCTCGGGCGTGGGCATCGAAATCAGCTCACCGGAAGGAAACGTGTGTCTGCCTTTTGCAGCGCACGGATTTCCCTGGGCTGTTGCGGACTTCCAGGAACTGCATGCCGTAGGGGAGTATGCAACCCCGTTAACGGGCGCAAGTACACGCGACGCGGATGGGGAGTTCCGGTCGTAGTGCGACGAAGCGTGACGACCGGAGCATATCGCGAAGAACGTTTTCTGTTTCCGGAGCTAACTTTTGCGGCCACCGTGATTTTGCGACCGGACGTAAACCGTTGGATCTCCGGCGATCTTGGGCCAGCGCGACTGGAGGCATACGATCCGCTGCGCGTTTCTTCGATCGACACCGATGGCGTGCGAACTCCTCTGGCGGCTGATCTGACGGCGCCGTTCGCGTGGTCGATTGTGGATGCGGTAGATCCGGTGAATCCGTTCCTTTGGTTTCTCGAGCCGGATGAGGTGCAGGGCGAAGGCCTCTTCTTTTTGGAGCCGTACCAGCGGGAAAAGATACCGATCGTATTCATCCACGGACTCCTTTCCGATCCCAAGACTTGGGTTGTGCTGGCGAACGATCTGCGCGCGGTTCCCGGATTCGACGAGCACTTTCAGATTTGGGCGTATCGATACGCCACGGGCCGGGATTTTCTCGTCTCTGCCGCGAATTTGCGACGGGATCTGCAAGCGGCGCTGGGTACGGTCGATCCGTGCGGCGGCGACGCGGTCACCCGTCGCGTGGTCTTGGTGGGGCACAGCATGGGGGGCCTGGTCGCCAAGCTGCAGGTTGCCTCCAGCGGCGACACGCTCTGGCGGTCGGTCGCGAATCAGCCCTTGGAACGGTTCGTGACCGACGACGCCACGCGCCAGCGGCTGAAAGCCGGCTTCTTCTTCGATCCGATTCCCAACGTGCAGCGGGTGATTTTCATGGCCACACCGCATCAGGGCTCGTCCTGGGCTGCGCGACCGATTGGTCGATTTGCCGCTTGTCTTGTGCGACACGATAGCCGCCAAGTGGGGCAGTTGCAGCGCCTGATCGAGGACAATCCGGGTGCGGTTTCCGACAAGGTGCAAGGGCGGTTGCCAACGAGTGTCGACATGCTGGACCGCAACAGTGAGCTATTGAAAGCGGTCGATCGTCTTCCGATCTCGTCGCAAGTTCGTTATCACTCCGTCATCGGCACGGGCAAATCGATGTGCGGAGAGCCGGCGGACGGCGTCGTTCCCGTGGAAAGCGCTCGCCTGGCGGGTGCGGAGAGCGAATTCTATGTGGACGCCACACACACGCGAGTCCACCGTCAGTTGGAGACGGTCCAGGAGATCGTCAGAATTTTGAGCGAACATCTGGCGGAAGGCTGCTCGGCCCCCGATGACTCGCTGTCAGCTCCGACAATTCTGTCGTCTCCGTAGAACTCCGGTCGGCCGCTCACATCGTAAGCGGTTCGAAGAAAGGAGTCGCCCTCCCGTTGTGTTGCGGTCTGGCTACCGGGTGCGCGATCGCCCTGTCTGCTCGGAAGACGACGTCGTCGCGAACGTGACATGTCTCTGCGGCACGCACTAGTCGAGCGAGAGACGCCGGATACAATGGGTCCTTTTCGGTGCGGGGGAGATGTCAACAAACGATCAGATTCTGGCGCTGTTTTGGATCATTGCCATCGGGGAGGCGTTGGGACGTCTTGCCTGGCGCGGCGTCTCGCTGGGCACGTCCGGCGTCATCTTCGTGGCGCTCGTGGCGGGGCACTTCGGCTACTCGGTTCCCGAGGTTGTCGGTGTGCTTGGGCTCGTGTCTTTCCTATTCTGCCTGGGGATTAACGCCGGTCCTAGTTTCTTTCGGGTTTTCGGCCAACAGGGAGCCTCGTTGGCGGTGATGGGAGTTGCCATGATCCTGTCCGCCGCGGGGGCCGCCTGGTTGTTCGGTCACTTGGCGGGCCTGCCGGCCGACCTGACCGCCGGGGTGTTTGCCGGAGCACTCACGAGCACGCCCGCGTTGGCAGCGGCCTCGGAGGTCCTTCCGGCCGATTCCCAGTTGGCCGTCGGTTTTGGAATCGCCTATGCGTTCGGTGCGCTCGGGGTCGTGCTGTTTGTGCAATTGGCCCCTCGCTGGTTGCATGGTTATGCGGAAGAGCTTGCTGCCAGCGAATCGACGAAACCGTCTTTCGAGATCACGCGCGAACTGGTCGAGGTGCTCAATCCCACGGTGGTGGGGAAGCGGCTGAGTAGTCTGCCCATGCTGGCCAAGACGAACTGCCAGATTTCGCGAATTCTGATCGGGGAAGAAATGCGTCCCCTCCCGGCGGACTTCACCCTGCAAATGGGGCAGCAGCTGTTGATTATCGGTACGCAGTTCAATGTCGCCACGGTCGTGGATTTGTTAGGCCAACGCAGCAGTCGTACCGACTATCACTGGGATACGGAGCGACATCGCCGCCGAGTTGTTGCGGCGTCGCGGGAGCTCGTTGGCAAGTCGCTGGAACAGCTTCATTTGCGATCGCGTTTCGGCGTGACAATCACGCGGATTACGCGACATGATTTGGAGTTTGTACCCGATGCGGCGCAGAGCATTCATTTTGGCGACGCTCTGACAGCGGTGGGGGAGGCAGAAGCGCTGGAGCGTTTTGTGGAGTTTGCTGGCCACCGCGAACGCTCCTTCGATGAGACGGATTTGATTTCGCTGAGCGTTGGCTTGTTATTGGGGGTATTGCTGGGGCAGGTTCGGATTCAACTCGGGCAGGAGACCTTTTCGTTGGGGATGGCCGGCGGTCCCTTGCTGGTGGGACTGCTGATGGGTCATTTCGGACGGATCGGTCCGTTGGTGGGGCACTTCCCACGCGCCTCTCGGATGTTGCTGGCCGAAGTGGGGCTGGCCATGTTTCTGGCGGACGCCGGCGTGAGTGCCGGGCGGCAGTTCGTCAGTGTGCTGCAAACGTACGGCTGGTCGCTGTGTGTCGGCTCGCTGCTGATCACCGTTGTGCCGTTATTGGTGGGCGTTTTGCTGACTCGCCGCTTTCTGCGGACCGGTGCACTCCAGGCATTGGGGTGCATTTGCGGCGCGATGACGTCCACACCCGGTCTTGGCACGTTGACGTCCAAGGTGGATTCGCACATCCCGGTCACAAGCTACGCGACGGTCTATCCCTTGGCGTTGATTCTGATGAGCGTTTTGGCGCCGCTGTTGGTCACGCTGATGCGCGTAGAAGCTCACTGGCGGTCGGCGACCAAGCCGACCGCCAGTGGCAGTTCTTCGTCAGGCGATAGGAGGGGTCGCGTTGGTCTGTTCACTGGTGATTCGGTTGACCGTGTTCAGGATCGCCAGGATGCTCGCTTCGACCGAGTCGGTCGAGATCCCACGCCCCCGATAGGCCTGGCCATGATGCTCGACTTCCAAGCTGACTTCGCCCTGTGCGTCATGTCCCAGAGTAGCGCTGCGGACCTGAAAATCTTTGCAGACAAGCGTCATGCCCGTGATCCGTTCCGTCGCCAGAAAGGCGGCATCGACCGGCCCGTCTCCGGCGGACAGTTCTTCGGTGAATTCCCGGGCGCCGTTCCGCAACGTCAGGCGAATGTGCGGTTTTTGTTCGGTGCCGGACGTGAGCTGAAACGAGACCAGACTCCATTCGTCATCCACATCCAGTTCGTGAATCGTCTTCTTGATCAGGGCCGCGATGTCACCGTCGTAGATTTCCTTCTTCTTGTCAGCCAACGTCTTGAACTCTTCGAAGACCGTTTGCAGCTGGTCCGCGGTCAGATGGAAACCCAAGACACGCGCTCGATCGGCTAACGCCGCCCGGCCACTGTGTTTCCCCAGCACCAACTCCGTCTTGGGCAGACCCACATCCTCGGGCCGCATGATTTCGTAGGTCGTCGGTTCCTTCAACATACCGTCTTGGTGGATGCCGGCCTCGTGCGCGAAAGCATTTCGGCCCACGATCGCCTTATTGCGTTGCACCTGCAGGCCGGTGATGCCGGAGACCAGGCGACTGGTGGGGACCAGGCGTTGGGAATGGATCCGCGTATTCGCGTGATAGTAATCGCGCCGCGTTCGGAGGGCCATCACGACCTCTTCCAGCGAGCAATTCCCAGCGCGTTCGCCAATCCCGTTGATGGTACACTCGATCTGGCCGGCGCCGTTTTCAACCGCCGCCAGGCTATTCGCCACGGCCAGTCCCAAATCATTATGGCAGTGGACGCTAATCACCGCCCGATCGATATTAGGGACACGCTGGACCAAGGCGGCAATCACCTGGCCCATGTGCGTGGGGGTCGCGTAGCCCACGGTATCCGGGATGTTGACCGTCGTTGCGCCGGCGTCGATGGCTGCTTCCACGACTCGGCAGAGGAAATCCAATTCCGTCCGTGCGGCATCCTCCGGGGAAAACTCCACATCCTCACAGTACCCGGCGGCTTGTTGCACGCCGGCCACCGCGCGGCGCACGATTTCGTCGGGTGTCATTTTCAGTTTGAATTCGCGATGAATCGCGCTGGTCGCCAGGAAGACGTGGATCCGTGGCCGGTCAGCAGGTTGCAAGGCCTCCCAGGCCCGGTCAATGTCTCTCTCGTTGCAGCGAGCGAGACCGCAGACGGTCGCGTCGCGGATGTGACGGGAGATTTCTTGGACCGCGGCGAAGTCGCCGGGCGAAGCGATGGGAAAACCGGCTTCGATGATGTCCACGCCCAGGTCGACCAACGCGTGGGCGATCTTCAGCTTTTCATCCAGGTTCATACTCGCGCCGGGGGACTGCTCTCCGTCTCGCAGCGTGGTATCAAAGATTCGTATGGTCCGAGGGTTCGACATAGTGCGGGTGCCTTGTACAAAGTTCAACGAGTTTCGGATGTTACTTCGCGACAGCGGGCCGGCCGGCCGCCGGCCCGGGAAGTAACAACGTCGCCCTCGTCCGTGGTGTCCGTCGACACACGGCGATCGAATCGACCGGTGGCATTTCGTTCCCAGCGGATGGCATCAAAGTGGGATCCCACAAAAAAACCCCGCGACCCATGTAGCAGGTCTCGGGGTGCGATTTCCAAGGGAACCGGGCGACCGGAACGACACCCCTACTGCCTGCCAGCAGCAAGCAACAGCTGCAATGCGAGTAGTAGCAGGGGCGTTCCCATCGAAGGTCTCTTGTTCTTGTGTTGAAGCGGAAATGCGTCGGTGGACGTGTCTCCCGCCGAAAACCGGGCGAGGAGCCCACTCCAGCAAGAGTCTATCTTGGCGTCTTGGTTCGGTCAACAATGAACCGGTCTTGCCGCCCGGCGGTTTGGCGACCAGCTTCGCCTTGCCGTTGACCGCCGCTTTTCGTACGATTCGCCGCCTTCGAAGGTGTTGATCCAACCCACGGAACCGGACCGTCTGCCTGTGCTTGATTTTGAAATCCCGAGATTTACGCGTCGCTGTGCGGCATCCGGCCGCGAGTTTCAGCCGGGGGAGCAGTTTCACTCCGTGCTTGTCTCGCGAGGATCGGACGTGGTGCGGATGGATTATGCGGTCGAGGCGTGGGAAGGTGCTCCACCCGATGCGCTCGGATCATGGATCTCCGCAGTCCCTGATCCCAAAGTACGCCAAGTTGGCTGGGCGCCGAATGACGTGATGCTGCATTATTTCCTGCAGCTCCAGGAACAGGAAGCGGATGAAGAGAACACGGCGACGCTGTTGTACGTGCTGACACTGCTGATGATCCGGCGACGAATCTTCAAGTTGGAGACGACCGAACAAGATGATCAAGGGCGGGAGGTGTTAATTGTCTTCTGCCCGCGTAATGACAACGAATATCGCGTTTTGGTGGAGGTTCCCGACGCGCAACAGGTGGCCGTGATTCAGGAAGAACTGGCCCAGTTGCTGTTTGCGTAGAGATGACTCTCGAACAGCCCGGTGGATGCTCCGGTTCGCGCGGCGAACGGAGGTGGTTCCGTCATGGGGGTCTCCGAGTCGTTTCGCCGCAAGGGGCTTTCGATCCTCTCGTGACTTCGACGATAGCAGGGATGCACTGTTGAATTCCAAATCGTTTCACGCCCTGATCGTCCTGACTGTGCTCTTTGCCGCGGGCGGGGCCAGTTGTCCGCGCAATCGACAGATCGTGAATGATCAGTCTCCGGTTGTGCTCTCGCCTAGTGTCTCGCTCGAAGACCTGATTCGTGTGGTGAATGCGAATAGCGCGCAAATCCGACAGATCCAATCGATGCGTGCTACGTTGACCATCGAAGGTGCGCCGCCTCTTGATGCGACCTACGCCTTTGAGCGGCCTCAACGCTTTCGCCTGCGGGCCGAAACGGGATTAACCGGTCCCGAACTCGATTTGGGTAGCAACGACGAAGTCTACTGGATGTGGGTGAAACGCAGCGATCAGCCCGCGGTTTATTGGGGCCGTCACGATCAGTTCTACCAGAGCACCGCGCGGGATCTGCTACCGGTGCCGCCTGACTGGCTGATCGAAGCCCTGGGAGTAGTCCAATTGGATCCCACCGGGCAGCACGAGGGCCCCTTCACGAATCGGCCTGGGCAACTGGAAGTACGAAGCCTGGTTCGCACCCCCGCTGGGCCGTTGACCAAAGTGATTGTGCTGGACGATACCCGCGGCTGGATCATCGAGCAGCATCTGTTCGACGCGGCGAATCAGGAGCTGGCGGCGGCTTTCGCGACCGGTTTTCAGTACGACCAGAACCTGGGCGTATCGCTGCCACGCCAGGTGCAGATTCGACTGCCTCCGGCGGCGCTGAGTTTTACTCTGCAAACGGATCAGCACATGATCAATCAGTTATCGGGCGATCCGGCGCAATTATGGACAATGCCGCAACTGAGCGGCTACCAGTACGTCAACCTCGGATCCCCAACGCCGACACCGCCGGCCGTACCGCAGCAGCCGTTGGCAGCTGAGACGCAGCCATGGGCGGCTGAGGTTTTGCGTCGACCCGAAATGCGGTATGCCGATCAGCGAAATGCTGCGATTCGTCGTCTGCCGCCGTTCGATCGCTTGCGGTGATATGCCACCGGCTTGTGCCAGCTCAGGAACGCATCGGGCCGCTCGCTTGACGCATCTTGGAGCGAGCGCGACTCAGCGTGGCGCCGATGCTGTTTTCAGGCATGCCCACCCTTTGGCTGATCTCGTGGTAGCTCTTGCCCTCAAGATGATACATTCGCACCACATCGGCCTCGGCCCCGTTCAGGCGGGCTAACAGGCGTTCGACCTCTTCGCGATTGCTGATTCGTTGCTCGGGCGAAGAGTCGTCTGTGGATTCCTGCATCATCCAGTCACGGACCGATTGCAGCGAACTGGAGGTGGGCCGGCGCGACAGTTGTCGCACGACGGCGCGCCGCGCGACGACCGTCAGGTAGGTCGCAAGGCTACTCTGCCCGCGAAAACGCCGCAGAACAACGAAATCGTCCTGGACGAGAACGGCGAAGACCTCCGCCACCAGATCTTCTCGATCGGCGTCGGAGAGCGTGACGGAGCGCGCGGAGGCGGTGTGGTTGACGACGTGCAGAAACAGCCCCACGAAGCGGTCGACGAAGCGCTCCCATGACTGGGGAGTGCGCTGCAGACAGCGTTCCAACAGTCGCCGGTCTATGTCAGAAAGCACCACCCGTGTTTTTCCTTCCAGCCCCAGAGTTAGGATCCTTCCTTGGCTCCCGGCGAACCGGCACACCGATGCCCGCTTGATCCTCCCTCACTGATCGATTCTAAGTGGAGCTGGTCGGTGAGGCAAGTCGAACGCCGGGCTGCGACCCTTGACATAAGCATCCACCACCACTAGATTTCGAGAAATCAGTCGTGGGCCGGCCGTGGCCTTCGATGGCCCTTTTTCGGCCGCCTTCTCGCTGCGTCTGGCTGACCCCGCCGGCCGGCCGGATCGAATGGCTGCGATTCGGCCGATAGTCGACTGTAACTCACCACTTAACTTATGGGTCCCGGACTTCCGTGGACCGGTCGAACTTGGGGAGCTTAGGAGAGATTTTCCGATGACCCACGTAGTTGCTCAGCCGTGCTTTGATTGTAAGTATACCGACTGTGTTGTCGTCTGCCCGGTTGAATGTTTTTATGAAGGTGAAAAGATCCTCTACATTCATCCGGACGAGTGCATTGACTGCGAGGCTTGCGTGCCGGAGTGTCCGGTCGAGGCGATTTTCCATGAGGACAACCTGCCCGAAGAATGGACCGAGTTCAAAGAATTGAATGCAGAGATGGCGTCCAAGTGCCCCGTGATTACGGAAAAGAAAGAACCCTTGGCCGACCAATAGTGAGTTGCTGACTGCCTCCAAGCGGCTGCGCGGCCGATGGATGCTGCCGCGATTCAACCGCCCGGGGCAACAGCGCCGCTGTACTGCTATTTCTGCCGCAAGAGACGCTGAAAGGGCCTGGGTCAATTTGCGACCAGGCCCTTTCTATGTTGATGGACGGTGGGATCAGTGCGTGGACGGTGGGACGGACGTCCTCGTCCGTCCCGTAGATCGGACGTCCCCGTCCGATGGAATCGCCCTTCCAACCCACTGGCAACTAATCTGTCACGCCCTCTTGTCCGGCTATTCGGCAACCCGCCAGAAACTGCGGGCTGGCGCTGTCGGCGAATGAATCCTACGGGCCAGCATTCTTGAACGCTGCGCATTGGATCGCAGTTCAGTCAACGGGGTCGCAACTCGGGCGGCAATGTGGGTACAGCGCCCGACTGCGTGCAGACGTAGGCTGCGACTTGCGCTGCCTGGCGGTGAATTTCGTCCAACGGTTCACCGCGCAGTAGCCCCGTGATCATCGTCGCGGTGAAGGAGTCTCCCGCGCCGACGGTGTCGGCGACGGCGACCGTCTGCCCCTCCCGGTCACTGACTTCATCGGTGGTGACCAGCACGGATCCCTGACTGCCTCGCGTTAACGCAATCAGTTGAAGATCCCACGCCTGTTGCACGGCCCGCAGGCGGTCGATTTCACTTCCTTTGGCGCCGATCAGTTGGGCGACCGTTGTTAACTCGTCATCGTTCAGCTTCAAAATATTGGCCAGTTCCAGCGAGCGACGAAGGATGGACTCTTCGATGAATGGGGGCCGAAGGTTGATGTCAAGTACGCGGAGGCAATGGTTGGGTGTCCCCGCCACACAGCGTTGAATCGTCTGCCGCGAAGCTTCGTTTCGCTGTCCCAAAGTCCCAAAACAAATGGCTTGCAGTTCTGCCGTGAGCGAATCCAAATTCGAGGACCAAGCCAAAAAGTCCCATGCGACGGGCTCCGCAATGGTGAACATCGGGCGGCCTTCGTCGTCCAATTCTACTTGGACCGTTCCCGTGGGTTGCGGGGACACCTGCAGATGGGTTGTATCGACGCCGTGCTGCTGCAGGAATGTTGCGGCGTCGCGGCCGAAGGGATCGTCGCCGACGCAGCTGACAATGGAGGAGGAGGCTCCCATCGCGGCGACGTGGCAGGCAAAGTTCGCGGGGGCTCCGCCAAACCGGGGACCTTCGGGGAATACGTCCCACAGGACTTCACCAACCGCGGCAATCTGTGGCTTTGTCGTCATCTGTATCTCATCCTTCCCAGATCAAGGAACAAAGGTCCAACCGCCGCTCAGTATAATTGTCTCGCGATCGAAGAACAGGCGAGGCGCGAGCATCGCCTGGATCGGTTGCCAATTCTCACTCGCCACAGATCGACCGTATCGGCTCCGCACCCGTATCAAACTGGCATCCGAGTTCCTTCGCAGAAGCCCCGCGTCACCTCCGCTCGGCGGTCTCGCCCGCATAAGAGTCGTGATTGCTACATGTGGAAGGCGTGATTCGTGCCGCGGCGTGGGAATCCGCTCCGGGACCTTGAAATCCAATCGTCGCTTCCGCAGATCACGGAATCTCACCTCAATACAATCTACGGTTACCTAGTGCGCGTCGTACGGGCACGTAGCGTTGGCAGCGACGTTTCTTCCGAGCAGAAACGGCGACGAGACGCTACAAGCAAGTGCAACACGCTGTAGATGCTGACAACTGTCGCCCGTGTTCACGGGTGAGAAACTTGAGACGCCTTCAAGATGATTGACCTGCGTGTCACCGAATTGCATGATCGCTTACTTGAGACGCTGGCCGACGAGCGATTCTCCGGCGTGCTGCCCCTGGAATCCACATCTTCGCCAGGTGGCGTGGCGGACGATCCGACGAAGTCGTACGTGACGGATTCGCAGCAGACCCCCGTCGGTGTGCTCATCCTGTCGAATGAAGTGAATCCTCAGCTTGTAAGCCGGTCTGTTGCTACTGCGCGGCGGATCAAACACGCTTTGGGCGATCGGCTGGGAAGCGTCGTGTTGGAGCCGCTGGCTGACGGACAGTTTTGCGGTCGCAGCTACGCGGTGTGGCCGTTGCAGCAAACGTTAAGTCGTCGCCGCGTTCCGCTGTACCTGCAACGAGTAGCCCTGCGACGAGAGTTCCCGCGTTGGCTGGCACTGGCGACGGCCAAGACAGTTCGGATCGAACAAAGTCCCGTGCGTCACCAAGAGCTCTACATCAATCCGCTCGAATGGATCGCACAACATCCACGCATGCCGGCCGAACTTCGAGACGTATCGGCCAGAGCACTACGACGGTTTCCATCGGGAGGTTTTCCACCCGTAACCGTATTTCAACATTCCGATGTGTGGCTGGGCAACTTCTTGTTACCGACCCGACCGCAAAAAGGCGGCAGCAGCGAGTTCGGGTTCTATCTGATCGATTGGGCCGGCGGGACGCTTGTTGGACATCCCTTCTACGACCTGTTGCGTTTTAGTGACTCGAATGGAATGTCGCCCGCGCGGCTGCGCTCCGAGTTCGAAATCCACTGTCAAATTCTCGGATGCGACATCGAGGATGTCGCCCTCCTACACCGCCGCCGCACTGGGTGCTCTGGGATTGAATCTCGAGCATTTTCCCGAAGACCGTTACGTGCAGCTGTGCGCGGACGTTTTTCGAACCCTTTCGACAGCGCTGTAAAAGTCTGGCGGTCACAGCGCTTGCTGCTGCTGGATGCGTTCGACCGATTGACGAACGAGATCGCCAGGCAGCGCATAGCTGCAAGTTCGGCTGTACCGGGCGATGTTGATGCCGATAAACTGACCGGTAAGGTCAAAGATCGGGCCTCCGCACTGCTCGGGCTCGGCATGCGCATCATGACAGAATACGGATTCGAACCCCGTGCGGCGCAAGCTAGGTCCTCCCGCAAAGGAATCCGCAACGTGTCTTCTGGAATGGTCCGGCCGGATACCCAAAACGACGGTTACCACTTGCTCTTCGGCGCCGCGCTGAATCAGCAGACGGACCGTCGAGCCAGGTTCTCGGGATCCGATCGTGGCAATCAGCTGCTGCGTCGCGGTAATCGGTTGGTCATTGACTTTCAGGATGATGTCGTCGGTTTTGAGTCCCGCCTGTTTCCCAGGGCCATCCAGGATTCGCTGCAGAATGACTCGCTGATCCTGCGACCCGGGAACGACACCCAGATAACCCGTTTGTTGCTGCCGCGGGGAGCGAAACGTCTTTGAACCGAAGAGGCTGACGAAGCCGGTGGGCGAACCGGGGCGAACGGATAACAATAGGTGGCCGGGTTTCAGGTGCGCCACGGAATCCAGGTCCACACCGCTTGGTAACTTTCCTTCCACCTGTAACAACACAATGTCGTTGTCAGCATCGCGCCCCAGGATGGTGGCCGAATGCTCTTCTCCATCGTCGTCGATGACTACGGGAGATTCGTCAACCTGTGAACTCTTGCTTACGACCCAGCCATTGCGGTTGACGATTGTTCCCAGGGTCTCCAGGCGACGGTCGGCTCGGACACTGCGAATCTGCACCGCACAATCATCCATTCTGGTCTCGAGATTTTGCAGTGCGTTCGAGAGATCTTCCAGGAAGGGATAAGTCGGATTCGGTAGGTCACGGATCGGGGGAGTCGTCGGTGTCTGGCGACGGATCGTAAGCTTGTGCGAATCGTCATCCCGCTGCACAGTTAACCGGACTGTGGAATTGCGTTGTCGAAAAAGACGCCACAGCTCGCGGCTGGTGCGAAATCCTTCTGACACAAGCGTGTCGTTGATGACTGTGATTTCGTCACCGGCGACCAATCCGGCATCATCGGCCGGTGATGATTGAACTACGCTGGCAACCTCAGCGCCTCGTTCGGTTGCGCGTCGGGACGCAAGTTCAATTCCAAACATCCTGATAGCGTACGGAGGTGCGAACTCCTCGGTTTTGCAGAGTTGGTCCCAGTGATTGCGAAAAAGATCGACCGGGATGTCGAAGTTGTCGGAGAGATCCTGGGCGATGTAGCTGTGAACGCCAATCACACGGCCTTCCAGGTCAAATAAACCGCCACCAGAGTCGCCGGGTTCCATCAGGCAAGTGTTTTGAATGTGCCCGCGTGCGTTGGTACTGACGACGCGGCCGAAGCGGATGACCAGCCCCCGTCGCTCATCGTAGCCGCCCGGATGCCCGAAACTCAGGCACGGCTGGTTTCGCACCAGTTGGCCTGAGTGTCCGAGTTCGGCCCAGGCGAAATCGCCTTCTCCGGTGATCTTCATCAATCCGCAATCAAGATAATTCGATCTCCCCAGAGCGACGGCGGGAAGGGTACGTCCATCGTTGAGGATGATTTCGTAGGCGCGACCGGGCTGAATACAGTGTCCGGCGGTCAGAATGTGACCCTCGGGGCTGACGATTACCGCGCTGAAGGCGGCGCGTCGATTGCCGCCGTGCCGCTGCACCACCGCCACGCTGGCGGGGAGGGCACGTTCCACCGCAAGCTGGATCTGCTCGGTTAACGGATCCAAATCTGGTGCTGAACCGGCCGACTTGGAGGCGCCTTCCGCGCGCTCGCCTGAGATCGGTTGCGGTGCTACGATCATCCAGCCGAAGAGGGCCGATACGAGCGCGAGCCACAGAAGATAGCGCCGGAGTCGCTTCGTGGTCTCGGGTGTCGTTAAGGGCGGTCTTGTCTTCCATCGCGATCTCCCGGTTTCCTTCGATCGGTCAGTGATCGTCTCCGCTTGAGCCTCGCCAATGATACTCTCTCAACCGGTAGAGGAAGGGAATCCAGTCAGACCGACAACCGGCCTTGGGGGGATGAAGCGAGAGCCCTCCCGTCCGACGAGCGACGCACCAACTTGAACTCCACGGGACTGGGCGACAGCCGCAACGCTTAAGAGCGTCGTGCGGGCCTGATCGCTTGGGTAATCTGAACCACGTTCCTCTTACCGCTCCCCGAGACCCCTCATAAGAACCGAAATCCGGCGATCCGCTTAACCGTGGATTACTCAGAACCGGTGAAGCGGCTGCCCGGATGACTTGCCCGCCGCCGAACTTCGCCCTCCAGATATCGACCGCCGTTGCCAGATCAAACAACAATCCTGGCGGAGAACCTGATCGAAGATTGTCAATCCATCCGGCGTCACGTGGGGAGAGGTTTCAGCGTGCTCCAATGAGTTGACTCCTGGGCCGAGCGGACGAACATCCCCGAAGGCTGCCGCAAGTGCGTTCGAAGAAAAGGGGGGATCAGCACCTTGTGACCCACGCGTTCTTCGGATTCCACGTGCGCATACTCGGAGCCAGTCTGCCTTTTTGCCACACGCTGCTCGCTTAGACGTCGCAGATCTCGATGGCTTGAGCAAGCGAAGTGAGCGGATCGCGAACGGGGACGAATTCGTGCGCGACATAGCCCTTGTAACCGGTCTCTGCAATGGCACGCATGATGGCGGGATAATACAGCTCTTGGGATTCATCGATCTCGTGCCGCCCGGGATTGCCGCCGGTATGGTAGTGGCCGATCAGATCCTTGTGCGTTTGAATCGTGCGAATGATATCACCCTCCATGATCTGTGCATGGTAGATGTCGTAGAGGATTTTCACATTCGGCGAGCCAACGCGCGTGCAGACCTCGACGCCCCAGGCCATGTTGTCAAACATGTAACCCTTATGGTCGACCTTGCTGTTGAGGTACTCGATGCAAAGCGTGACGTTCTTCTGCTCCGCAAATCCCGCCACCTGCTTCAGCGCTGCGACGGCGTTTTCGACTCCTACGTCATCCGGGATTCCATCTCGGTTGCCGGACATGACAATGACGTTGGCAAAGCCATGTTCGGCGTTGGCTTCGATCGCGGTGCGAATCCGCGCACGGCTTGCTCGTGCTTTGCCTTGTCATTCACGGCGCCTCCGCCGGATGTCATTGTGCAGACCAGATTGTGTTTTTTGAGCGTGGGAAAGTCGTCCGGTCCTAGCAGGTCGATACCGACCAGGCCCATTTGGGCACTTGCTTCGCAGAGTTCGTCCAGGGAGAGTTTGCCGTAGCACCACCGACTGACCGACTGCTGGATTCGCCCTTTCTTGACGATTCGCTCCATCTTTGGCGCTGCGTCTGCGCCAGAACGGGAGCGGCCACGGCTCCGAGGGCGGCCACCGAGGCGCTATGAATGAGATCTCGACGCGATAGTCTGCCGGTGTTCATGGGTGTTCTCCTAGCATGCGGTGGGTTGGCGTGGCCATATTCCGAGTAACCTTGGCGACGGCCATTATGACGGATTCAGGATAGGGAGGATATTCCCAATCGAGCTGTGCTTCGCTGTCGATCGAGCGATCGAGTCCGCATGATTCACTTCGCCCTAAGTGATGGACCGATTCGACAGAGGGCTTCGGCACTGCGGGTCAGCAACGGAGATGCGTGAGGGCGCTGTTACCAACCCTCCTTCTGGTGCACCGCGTGGCAAAGGCGAGAAACGCGGCGAGAAAGTGCATCGTCGGGGACGGTTCCGGCACGGCCACGGCATCC
This sequence comes from uncultured Planctomycetaceae bacterium, assembly GCA_963776055.1. Lineage (GTDB taxonomy): Bacteria > Planctomycetota > Planctomycetia > Pirellulales > Pirellulaceae > CAVZLD01. The sequence goes on from CAVZLD010000007.1 coordinate 309,448, forward strand.
GAGACGAATACCGCCCGTCCGGCCCCGTCGTTGATGGCCGCCGAAAAGACGATGTATCCTCGATCATCAATGCCGATCAGGCTCGGGTCCGTGATTGGCTGGAAACTTTCTCCTCCAATGTCGAGCACGGAACCGTCGCGCACTACCAAACGAAATTCCCCGCTTGTGTTCTGCGCCCAGATGCCCCCGTGATCATCCCGAGGGTCAAACGGAGTCTCATTTTCCAGCTTGCCTTCCAGGGCGACTTGGCCCTGGGCATTTCGGACGGCTGTTCCGAGGTCCGAGAAGACCGTCTCCGTTTCTGGGGCGGTCTGACCGGCCAAGATGACCGGTTCCAGGCTTCCGTCCGCGGAACTGAGCCAAAGTCCGGCACCGTAGTGAGCATGAAAATCCGGGTGATTGTTTTGGATGAGGACCTCGCCGGCATCCGATAAGTCGACGGCAGATACTTGCTCGAAGCGGAACGGCGCAAGGCCGGGTAATGGATCACCCTCGGAAACAAGGTGTCGGAATCCTGACCCCGTTGCATACGTCCACACTCCGGTAAGCGTGTCGTCACCGTTTGGGTAATTGGCGGAGAGAAGTAATTCTCCGTTGTTATTCAAGCTTCGAATGTTGATGTTGCTGGACGCCGGCACGCTACTGCCGTCGACCGGCAACTCGTCGCCTTCCGTCAAGATGTGAAGGGGCGGTCCACCGAGACCTTCCCCCGCCAGCCAAATGGCCCGTTGACTCTCGAGCGGCGTGCCATCGGCCGCATTCACCGATGCATCAAGCAAATACTGTCCTGCATTGTTAATCCAATCAACTCGGGGCTCCCCGTCCAGTACCAGGTCGGGCAATCCGGGGGCCGCCCTACCCGTTACGGCCACCAGATGGAAATCACCCGCCGTGTCCCTGAACCACGTCGCATCGTGTTTGGGTTCAACATCGCCCGAGGGGACTGTATCGGCGTAAACGTTGGCCAATCCCGCGGTGCCATTGACGCCACCTACTTCCGGGTCAAATACCAGCCGATCGACGAAACGTGGGGCCGGTTCATTGTGCAAGAGCAGTTGCGTCAGTTTCGTTGAGCTATCCCAGTACCACGTGCCGAACCCACTTACATCGGATTCCGGTATGGCGTAGGTCAGGATGAGCCCCAGCCCACCGTCCGGACCAGTTTCTGTGCTAATGTCTTCGGCGAACGGTTCGTCAAAGATTGCGCCGTCGATGCCGGGGACGAGTGCCCCGTCTTCCACCACGAGGATTGTTTGTCCTGTCCGAACATCGGTTCGCCAGACGCCGCCAAACGTACCGGATGAAGCATTCGCATCCGCTGTGACGAATAACTCACCGAGCCTGTTCGAACTCAACCTCTCAAAACCCGCCACGACGGCGCTGGCCCGAGCGGACGGCAGCGAATCACCGGGCTTCAAGAGTAAACGGGATTCAGAAACCCCCTCGCTTGCCGTGAGGACGCACAAAGCAACCAGGGCGAAACAATGAGATTTCAGCATGTCGATGCCCCTCTTGCGTCGACTGCGGGCGATCCTCCTTCGGAAAAGGGGAGCCTCCCCCTTCCTGGGGATAGATAGGGTGGCTGGTGAAGACTCTGCCATATCGGAGGATTGGCTCACCGGGACTTTGTGATCGGTTTTGGCGGCCGACCAGGAGATCGAAGCGATGATTGTAGTCCGAATTGTTCAGCGGTTGCAAGTTGCCACGCTTTGGCACCGTAGGGACGGCCACGTTGTGCGCAGACTTGCAAGGCGGCAAGCTCGGCTTCCGTCAAGGGCTGGTTTACCCAATCGGCCCACCCATCGGGATAGGGCAGTGGCCAGTCGGCGAGCGGGATGCTGCTTCGGTGAGTAGGGTGTTGTCGTGCCCAGAAGCTGCCCCACTTCCAGTCTTCAACCACGTTGACCAGATTCGCTCGGACGGCATTACGTTCAACGTAACGGCAGACCGTGTAGAAGTGCTCATCATTCTGTACGGGAAATGACTTGAAAGGGCCTTGGTAGACGTGGCCCTCGCCGTCGCTGCCTCGGAACGCGTGCCAGCGTCTCACATGCGTGGTCGTCATCTGATGCATGAACTCGGACAGCTCGTCATCTTGCTCTGGCCAGATGACAAAGTGCCAATGGTTTGGCAAGACGCAATACGCGAGGATTCGAGTTGGTATCAATAGAAGCGACTCTCGAACGACGACGATGAACGCCTGATAGTCTTGCACGCTGCGGAAGATCTTCGTCCGTCCGTTGGCGCGATTCAAGACATGGTAGATTTTTCCCCCGGCGGTGAATCGAGGTCCACGAGGCACGGCACGCTCCGGTGATCTGAGTCTTCGTACGTGACGCCAACTCAACACCGGGGCAGGCTAATCGATTCCCGACTCATAATTCAATCGCTATGAAACCTTGTCTATGCTCCGCAGCTCTCCTGGGAAACGGGGAGGTTCCCCTTTCTCTGCTCAACGTGATGGCCGACACGGGCTCTGGCACGCTGGGAAACGGATTGTCCCCTCCTGACCGTCTCGCTACGATGGAGACTTCCTACCCTGGCCGAGTGGCGGAATTGGCAGACGCACGGGACTTAAAATCCCGTAGATTCTACGGGGAAAACGGCCTTTCGGCCGATTCGGACATCCCCGGACAACCGCTGACAACCCCTTGGCTTTGTGCCCTTTGTGCCGGCTTAAATCCCACTCTCGCGGGCCCATTCCTCAAACGTCAACGGGATAGGCCTTGGACGCCGGCGGCGGAGCGGGTTTTGCGTTCTCTTGTTTCCGCCGCATCTCCTTGAGGCCGAGGATGGTGGGTTGGTAGTTGACGGCCCGCAACTCCGGGCGGAAATCCTCCTCCTTTTCCCCGTTCGCAATTCGCCGCTCCCGCCAATCGTCCGTGATGGCGTGGCGATACTCCGCATAGAGGCTCTCCGCTTGGCGGAGGATGTCATCCTTGTCGCCGATTCCTTGACGCAATAAGGCTCGCGAGAATTCAAAGTATCTGCGGCGGTTCAATCCGAGCCACAACGTTATTGGTCGCATGGCCCAGCGGCTCATTTGGTTGATGAGCGGAATGACGGTGGAAAGTTGAGGAAGGTTTCCCGCTCGGACGGCCTCATTGACCGCGTGACGGTTTCGGCGCTGGGCGAAGTCTTCTACAACCTGCAAAGGTGGCGGACTTCACCCTCATCGGCAAGTTGCTCGCCTTGTCTAGTTGACGTCTTGATTTCCTCACGCATGACCTTGAGCGTTGCTCGTACTTGTTCAGTGTCCTCACACCGCTCACAATCCAAGGACTCAACGAGGTGGTCACGGATGATCTTGAACCACTGCACGAGGTTTGGTGGGAATTCACCCTCGGGTGGAATCGGGAGGCCCGTAGCGTTGCCATCCTTGTTGGTGCGCATCTGTGCAAACATGTGGTCAAGGTCAGCCCGGTCAATCGGATGATCTTTTTCGGTCCCATGTTCGGGTCAATTCCCTACATTCCCGATGGGTCGAGAAGAATCAAGCCGATCAAGTCCGAGACGTTCTTGCGAGCCTCCGCAAGGCGGACACGCGGCCCGTACTTCTTTTCCCGCTTGGAGCCGTTGAGCATTTTCTCTACGTGAACGGCGGACCTTGAGAGACGAGAGACCATCATACAATAATGCAACGAATCGCCCACCGATTCATTATCGGCGGACAACTCGGTTGCGAGTCTGCGGGATTTCATCAAGAGGGTGTCAAACGCTCCCACGCGGCAAACCCTCCTCAAAGACCTTCGCCGAATGCCTTGAGACACTCCAAGGCCACTTCCCGCTCGCCTTCGGTCATCCGGTCAAGTTCCTTCCGGAACTCGTCAAGAGTCCCCGCGACAAACTTGGTGATGGTTCTCGCCTCCTGGTCCGCTCGGTCCTTGCGGACTTCTTCAGCCAGTTGCTTGACGTCCCGGCGGAGGTCAAACACGTGAGAGGTTTGCTTGCGGACAAGGTCAACCAACGCTCGGATGAAATCTTGGCTGGCACTCATTTGGCACCCCCTGTCTTGTACTCGGCTACGATGGCAAGGTTACGCTGACGTGTCGCCTCATCCGGCGGGTTGACGACAAAATCGGGAATCGCAGAGCCATGGGCGGTCCCCGCCCGCCCGCTCAATCTCAACCGTGGTGGTTGTGGTCTCACCGGTTGGCAATCCGTTGGCCTTGCGAAACTCGTTGAGTTCACCTTGGAGCGTAGCCAACCTGTCATGGATGGCCGTTTCAACCTCGCCGGTGTACTTGCTACGTGGGCCGATTGCGTCCGCCATGAGTTGGCCCACGGTGTCCGGGTCGGAACCCGCCTCAACCGCTTCCATCGCCATGACAACGCTGGCGAGGTGGGCCTCATCAAACTAGGTGGGGCGGTCCGATAAAACTCAAACGCCTCTCGAACTTGTCCAAGAGCGGTTGCATGGCCTCGCGGCGCTGCCGCTCCTCCAACTTAGCCAATTGCCGTTCGGCCTCTTGCCGCTTGGACTCTTGGAGGGTGGAACAACTTAGTTCTTGCGGGGCTCATGGTTCAGTTTTTTCCTCCGCACCCTCCGCCTTGGCTGCTTCAATCTCGGCTGACAATGAACGGGCTAACCTCATCCGATGGCATCGGGGAGCCCATCCAGTTACGTTCCAAACGTTCGCGGATGCTCATGACGTCACGGCCCTTGAGCGTCAAAGACATCTCCTCCACGGAGGTCAAGTTGGCGCCCGAGTAGTCCCTCCAACTCTTGCTTGACGCCTGGTGGGATGTTGACACGTGAGGCGTTTCGTCCTCAGGTATAGGTTGGCTCGGCGCTCGCGTTCTTGGCGGAGGAGTTCTGCTACACGTTCGTCGCGTTTGTGGTCAATGTCGTTTTGGCCTCGCTTGGCCCGTCAGCATGTCAATCAATGTGGTGTTCATCGTTCTAGCCTTTCATGAGTGATGGTGGTACGAAAAAGTACGCGTGAGGTCGTGAGTCCTCAAAGGACTTGTGCGAGGGCCTTGTAGGCTTGGTGTCCCTTCAAACATTTTGAGGACCTTGGCCTTGGCATCACGCGGGTTAGTTGGTGAATTGGAATCTGGCCACGGCGGAGAAGGCCGTCAAAACCGCGATTGCGATTTGTGCCCGGTGGTCCGTTGAATACGGTGGCTGAATTTCCCGGCAGACATCATCCGAAACTTGATTCAACAGTTGCCCATAGCCGTTTGTTGGCGCGGGTGATGGCTCAACGGGTAGTCCTTCATTGGGTTCGGGTGGGTGCACTTTCATTGTGCGTCGTGGCCTTGGCATCGGATCGGGGTCCATTCCTTGCGGGTCAAACGTTCGTGGGGTCTTGTCGTTCATGGTGGTCCTTTTTAAATTAGAGGAAAAAGAAAAGTGATTCCGACCAAGGCGGCGGCGGTGGCACCGGCGTTGCCCCTCAAGAGGAGGAAAATAGTATATTCCACCGCCCCTTGATGTATTTGGCGGGATGAACCCTCGCTCGTTGCCGTATTTCAGTCGGGCATCGGCCATGAGCCGTCGGCAACTTGATGGCCAATTAGTTCCTCTCACACGCCCATCGCTCGCAACCCGTCCGTCCATCAAGATCACGTCATGACCGCTGCCGTGGCGGCCAAACCGTCCGCCATTTGCCGAAGCACCAGGTTGGCCAGGGCCAGAATCCGAGACTTACCGCTCCTCGCGGGTGAGGTCATAGAACACGTTCCGTCCGAGTGACGGGAACTCGTCCCGGAGTAATATCCCCGCTCCGCCGCGATGAGGGCTGCATCCGCTAAGGGTAAATCTGTGGTGTCCACAAGGGCCGCCGGCGCGCATCATTGAGGGTAGGGTGTTTTCCGTGATACGAACAATCACTTGAGAACCCTTTCAATCACACGAACAAGGAACGAATCCTCCGGGACGTATTCCAAGAGCCGATATTTGACCCCTTTGACGTCATTGGGCGGGTTCTTGTCCAACGCCTTGGCGGTGTAAATCATGGCAATGACTGGCGCGTCCGGCGGGGCGCGTGGTGTAAGGTGGTTGAGGTCCACCCGCGGATAGCGGCGGAACACCCCAAGGGCCGCGTCGTAGGCGTTTGAAACCACCTCCGCGTCCTTCTTGGCCGGGGCTTTCTTGGTGGCGGCTCGTGTCTTGGTTGAGGTGCTCATTGGGGACAAGTTCTCCATGACGAGTTGGCGGGTGGATTCAGACATAGGCAAACCAGCGTCAAGGGCCGATTGCAATGTTTCTTGGAGTGGGTGACGGTTCCGACCATTGACCACGGTGGGCGGTGGAATTAACTCTCGTTTGACCCAATTTCCAACCGTTCGTCGTGTGACGCCGAACAATTCGGCAAGGTCATCGGAACCGAGATAGGTAATTTTCAAAGTCATGCTTGCCTCTCAATACTTGCGTTCGTGGTGGTGGTTTAGGAGGTCCTTACTCGGTGTGGTGAAGGAGCCATCGGCGGCATCCCACGTGACACCGTCCGTGTTTCTTGCTCTTGTATTCCCGAAATCGCGTAGACGCTCCCCTCCTTTATCATTTGGGCGATTTGCGTGGTGGTGGATTGCTGGTTGTCCTTGCGTCCGGTGACATCGTTTAGGATTTCACTGAGCACCCGATTCGGAATGAGATGGGACTCGCTGTCGTCCCCGACTTGGTCTTTCACCCACTCTGCGACAGCATCTTGGAACATCTCCGCCAACTCTTGGTCCGCGTCCACAAACCGTTGACGTTGGAGGATGAGAGTCTTGAGTTCATGAATGACGTCAAGGTCCACGGGCAAGCGAGATAGGACTTGCTTTTCCCATGAGCCCCATCGCGAATAGGAATCCAACTTCCGCTCAGGCCGTTTGAAATATCCCGCGATGTCCTCAAAGATTTGGACCCGGTGGGCGTTCACAAATCGGACCACTTCCCCGAGCCAATTCCCGGTGTAGGTTGGCGGGGAAACCTCAATTTGGATGGTCCGTTGTGCGAGGTCCTTGGAGAGGTTGATGCCGTTGACCGTGAACACCACGGTATAGGTGTTCGCCACGGTGCATTCGCCGAGGTAGAGCCCGCGTCCAGAAATCGTGGGAGACGTCAGGAGGGACTCCAAGGCGGCGGATGAGAATTGCCGCGTCTTGACGTTGTCCCACATGAGGAACCGGCGTTGAAAAGCCTGTTCGGAGAATAGTCTCGCACAAATTTTGTCCAGACTATCCCCGGACGAGAACATCAACGGGGGTTCGCGGTAGAGATGCTCGGCGATGATGGTGGGGGTGATGCTTGCCTACACCTCGCCCACCGCCCTCACCGGGGACGAAGCCCACGCGGGACGCTGGCCGCAAGGGCCGCTCCACGAGGCGGAGACGATAAACAACTTGAGGAGGTGGCGGTCACGCCCCTTGACCAAGAACCAATCCAACAACTTCTCAAGGAACTCGCCGTCAGTCCCGTCCTCGCGAGGCCCGTAGGTCTCCGGCTTCGTTGAGATAGTAAGCGTTCGGGTAGCCCGTGGGATAATGGGGCCATTGCTCCACCGAGTCATACTGGCGGTTTTGATGGACCAACTCGCCGAGGATCTCCGAGGTCAAGGAAGTTTCCACCTCTTGCCCATCGGAGACGGTCTCCGTGCTGGCAACGGAGGTGGCCCTCCAATCCTTGAAAGGAGTTCTTGCCTCGCTTGAAGTAGCGGAGGCCCTGACCCTCGGGTGCGAACACCGCTTGAGGTGTGGAACGCGGCCATCCATCAAACGCCTCTTGAGCGTTCTCTATGATGGCTTGGAGGTCATTGAGTGGGGTTCGCTTCTTGCCGTCATCGTCAAGGGTGTAGTTGCTGACGACAGTCTTTCCTTTGCAGTTCTGCTGTGGCATTGGGCCGGTCTCCGATGGTGTCCGTCGGGACCCAAAGCCCGGCGGCGTCCCCGGTGGTGGATGAGGGGGTGGGGAGCATTGGCGTGGGAGTATGAGGTGAGGGGCGAGTTGATGCGGGTGCTCGGCGTGGAGAAACACTAACCACTAGACTTGTACCCGAACCAATCGGGACGAGACCCAAATTTCTTCTTGAGTGACTCAACCTTGTCCGTGTCTTCTGATGTCCAACTCACCCGGTCATAGAAATGGGGCTGTGAAAAGGACGACGACATTTCGTCATAGCACTCCACCGTAAGGACTCTATCGTCAGGAGGTACGACCTCCTTCAAACCCCCACCCAACAACCCGCCATCAAAGGTGCCTTCAATCCATCCACGCGGTGTAAGGTGGTATTCTTGACGTTCCTTGCTGAATGACATTCGCCCACACCTCAGTCAAATGTTCGTTCTGCGAGCGACTCGCACGGACACAATTCACCATAACTCTATCTGTATTCTCAATCGTTGTCACCGCCGCTCGGGGCCCGGTTAATAACCCCATCGCCACGGCCCCCGAAGGCCCATAGCCTCCAACGCCGTTTGGACTCGGGGCCGGTTGGCGAGGAGGTGGAGGGAGGTTGATTGGCGGAGTGTGGCCCACGTTGGTGGTTTGGAGCAATCCACCACCGAAGTCAAAGAGGAGAAGGCCACCGCTGCCGCCCGGGCCGCCCGTTGGGCGTCCCTAACGTCTGCAAAGGTCTGGGCCTTGGCCGGTTGTCGCCGCCATCCGTCAGCCGTGAGGAACGTTCCATCCTTGGGCCGTGCTATGACGTAGACAGCCGTCATCGGTCCGCCCCTCCAACACCCCGGACGTCTCTGCCCGCCCACCGTTTGCGACTTGACCTACTTACGCCGCCGTACCCTCGCGAGGCCGTCCTTTGCGTCCACGTGGACCTTGAGACCGTAATCGCGAAGTGCCGTGAGGACATCATCAACGTCAAATGTGCTCGCATCCCGTCCGGGACTCCGATAGGTAGGGCTAAAAAACCGGCGGCAATCCAACGGCGAATCTGGCGGGCCGGGACCCCGAGGATTTCGGCGAGTTCCGGTTGAGTGATTTCGGCCATGGCTCCCTCCTTAACGCGGTCAATTGTCCTATTGACCAGTATCGGCCATGCGGCCCCCGCCGTCAAAGTCTTATCCTGTAAGACCCGTCCGGCTCCAACTCCGCTTCGGTCTCAAGCCCCGCAATGCACAACTCGTTGAGCCAAACCGCTGGGGAGGACCAAACCACGCGAACGCGAGCGGCGAAGGTCCAATGGGCGGTGAGTTCCCCTCGGTTGCCCCGGATGGAAACGGTGAACTCGTGAACTTGGTCATCAAGGCGATGCAGTTTGACGGTGCTTGCGACGGTGGACATGGTGCGGACTCCAGAGGCGGTTGATGCTTGTTCTACTTCAAGCATGACTCGCGGAGCCAACACGGTCAAATGTCCTTGTTGAGAAAATCAAAAAAGCGGTCAAATGACCGCGTTTCCATCGCCACAAATCCCGCAATGCTCATCCTTGGCATCGCCAATCCCGCAGTCGCCGTTCCTTTTGGCCATTGAGTTTGCCTCCGAGAGCGTCCAGCGTCATCAGCCCAACGGTTCGGGATGAAAGTTAATCCATCGCCCCGCCGCCCGCTCGGCCATCATTTTCGCATTGGCCGCTTCGTTGCGAGTCCCAAGGTCCGCCGATTGGACGTGATAGAGAAGGGCCGTGGCGAGGTCAATCAAATTCTTGAGGTCCGCGATGGCGTTGGGGTTGTTGAGGTCAACGCGGTCCAAGCGGCCCGTTGGGCGTCAACCAATTGGTCCACGGTGCGGGCAGCCCCGCCGGTCAAGAGTTTCTCCACGGCCTCAAGGGCATGGCGGTCCGGTCCGGCCACGTCGTAGCGCTGTGATTCCCAGTAGGCCAAATGCGAGCAGCAATGCGGACGAGGGTTCGGGGATGATGGTGAATTGCCGAACCATTAAGTACCCCCCGCTGTCCTGCGCAACTGGTGCGTCCTTGCTGGCCCAATTCCACACAATTGACGTGTTGGCAGTTACTTCCCAGTCCTTCAGGCTGCCCGCCATATCACTCCCCGACGTTGATGCTTCTTCAACCAATAAGTCGCCTAGGCTCGGGTCGTAGAAGAACCGTGTCTCAAAAGTGATTGGAGTGCCAAACGAATTTGGGCCGCCTGGCGGGCCATCCACGGGAAAAGGCGACGGATTCCAACTACCGTCGAACACAACTGTTTTGTCATCGCCGTGATTCGCGGAGAAGTCCGACTGGAGACTCCCTCCAGGAAACGTAGAGAGTACCACACGAATGTCGCCAAAACTCGTAGATACCTCGGTGCTTTGCCCACCATCGGCGCGTACTGCTGTCGCCACGATGTAAGCGCCCCCTGCTGGAATGTCTGCAAAATCTTCAGCCGGATAGAGCCATTGAGTACGGTATGGGCCCGTCCGTGTCTCAAATGCAAACGAACCTTCAGCGTCCGTTAGGTCAGCGGGTGACACCATGTTGACTTGTGCGAATACGACGACCGGCATTCCACACACTATGACCAAACCCAGAGTCATGGCAATCACAAGGGCGCGCAGCAAAAGGGAGACAACGGACTTTCAAGTTTTGCATGATTCTATCTCCGACGATAGCAGAATGCCGAATGGTCTCCGTACGCTAAATATTCGCGGGCCGGACTCCATCGCCCCAACAACGAAAAAAAAAACACGAAGCCCCTGTGCCCAACCACAGAAACGTCGTGCCTTGGATTCCCAGATTAGCGTTCTCCACTACTGTCTTTTGGCCTCAGTCTAGAGGACTCGCTGGCGGAAAGCAACGAGATTCTGCGGTTGTTCACCCGCGAATCTGGCAGCCCGCCAGACTCGGAATTGGGGGTAGGATGCCACGCGACTTGGGTAGGGCACATCTGTCTTCCTGTCCGTCGCCAGTGAGGCCATCGTGCAGTTCTTTCCGAGGGGTGCCAATCTCGGCCGCAATACCGGACCTCGGCTGTAACGGTGTACAAAGGTCAAGCGGTTAGACCACCGTCAACGAATCCTCACCCGTCAAGAGTTTCTCCACGGCCTCACGGGCGGAGGGGTCTGGGATGTCCTCATCGCAGTTGAAGGAAATCATTGGGTTCATCGCGGCAAGACATCCGAACGATTCGGCCCTTCCAACAATTCGGGCGCTTTAAGCATCAACCTGCCATTCGTCATCATATCGCATGTGGGCGACAATCTTTGGAATGTCAAGGTCCGCAATCACTGACACTTGTGCAAGACATCGGTAAAGGTGAGCGCATAGCAATTCAAGAGCCTCAAAATAACCTTCGCGACTCTCTCGCGGACGCGCATATCCGACGGGAGCACCAACATGGATTTGCTGTCAAGGTCGCGTAACGCTTCGGTGTATGTCAAGAATTGACAAGTCCGCCAAGCATCAACTCAATCAGTAGATACAACGGGCCATCCGTTGCCTTGGACAGTTGAACTTGCTTACCAACAAGGGTCTTGCGAATTTCCTGCAATGATTCAAGCGAGTGGTCAATGCAGTTGTCACAACATTCTCTCGCGTTCAGCACCGCGCCGGTCTGCGAGTTCAATCACAATCTCACGGGCAATTTGTTGCTCAACATCATGCGGCCGGACGTTGACAGAGACGAACGGCAATCTAATCGTCAATCCACCCACTTCATTGCCAATCTTGCGACGGGCAGCGGAGAGCAACTCTCGGAAGTCAAAGGTAAGCGACTGCCTATTGGCGTCCATTATTCATCCTCTGACTGTCGGAACTCGGCATCAAAGCGAAGAACTGCTCACACCTCATAATGACGGACTCAAGATTGTTGCTGCGGAAAACCTCGGTGTGTAGTTGCTCAGAATCGGCGGTCACACAATCCATTGCCGTGCGTTCCCACAGCCGTTTGCATGGCCACGATTTTCACCACCTCGGCAAACGGGGCCGAGAACGATGGGACCAAAGGCGCTCGGAGGATTTGCCGCAAACCCAACCTTGAACCGGCCGGGGTCATGGTCCGGCTCAAGTTCGATAACGTCAAAAACGCCAATCTCAAAGTCTGTAGGGTCCTCCGCGCTGTTGTCCCGACGCAAGACGTTTCGGGATTCAACGTCGCGTTGAAGGCAGACGAAATCCTCCGCCGAGATGAATGCGATGGACTGTCCTTTATGGGCTGAACTCCGCCGCTTGAACGTATCAATGCCAAGGCGATTCAGGGTTTTGAAAACGGCAGTCCCAATGCCCATAGCCTGAGCGGCTTCAATCACGGAAATTGGCTCGTCACGTGTCACGACTTGTTGGTGTTCTTCTTGGGCGGAGGCGGAGGTGGTAGCGGCGGTGGGCCGGGGCGCTGCTTAATCGTTGGATTGACAGGGGTCTGCCCCGCCGTTGCACGTTTGCCAACATTCGGCGGGGGTCTTGCGGCATCTTATTCCCATTCTTCTTTCCATCCTGTTTCGGCGGCGGTGGGGGCGGCAAAGGCGGCTTAGCCTGAGGCTTGGCAGGCGTCGGGGCATTCTGACCACGGCGTCCGCCCGTAAACCGGGACCATTGTAGCCCTCAGTCAGCGGCGGTCGTTTCTTGCGATTCATCTTGCATTCCCGATTCTGAAGTCCGGTCGTGAAAGGGCAGCATCTTCTCCCCGTCAGTTGACGGCGGTTTCGTCGTCCGTAGGGCAATCAAAACTTCCTGCGAATGGGCAACCTGTTCCTCTAACCCGGCCAAATCCTCCTCGTCCCTTATGAACTCCACCATTTCAACCGCATTCGCCGGGATTAGGACGCTTTCATCGGTCACAACTGGCGGTGCCAATTGTCATCAAGCACCCACGTAGGCTGAGTGATTACGAAATGTCCTACGTCCGGATGGTCCGGCCATTCAAATGGCCAACCGTGAAGTCGCCTCCCATCTTTCAGGTGGAGCATCACAAGTTTCTTGTGTCGCGTGAAGCGCTGTACCATTCCGACGGAAACGAGGTCCTGCTTGACACGTTCAACGATGCGAGTAGCCGGTGATACCAATTCTTGTTGGCGAACACCGCCAAAAATATGGCCGAACAAGACCGCGATGATGAGCGACGATAGGAACGCCGTGTCATCGGACCACGTGCCTATGGAGTCTTCTCACCAACGAGTAAGCAACACTCCCGGACAACTACGACGAACCCTTGAATGATGGTGGTGAAGATGAGGGCCTGGACCACTCGCTCAAATGCGTCCTTGTGGCGGTGGGCTGTCAACCCATAGAAAACCCATGCCGTCAAAAAGCCCGGTAGTAGCGACTGAATGACGGAAATGATTTCCTTTGAAATGCCCACCTCCTCGTCTCCCTTTCTGTGCCACGGACCCGTCCAATCCGTTCACGTCATCTCGCAATGGCCTCAATGGTACCGGCACCTCGGGACAAGTGTCCACAACCCGTTGGGGCGCAGACGTTTAGAACGTGTCCTAAACTGGATATGGCCCGAAAAACCCCGCCGAGACCGTCGGCTCAAATCTTGGAACTCCACTCTCGACCCGCGTTCTCCGGTTGGCCTTTCACGGTTGCTGAGTTGGCAAAGGGGTTTGAAATCTCCGAGCGGACCGTCCGCCGAATCCTCAAGGGCCCACCTCCGCCTCCATCGGATGCCCCGCTGACCGTCAAGGACGTAGCGTTCCGCCTCCGTTGTCGCCACCAAAAGGTCAAGGACTTCATCCAATCCGGCCAACTCGCGGCCCGGAACATCGGCACGGCCGCCCCCGGCCTCGTTGGGTCATTTCGCGGGAGGCGTTGGAGGAGTTCGTTTGGGGCAAGGACCAAGAGGCCCGGCCACCAAACGGATTCCGCCGCTACCCTCAAGTTGATTCTTACCCAAGTACCATCCTCGCAACCACTCCCCGGCCGCCTTGATGCCGTGGGTCCGTTGACGGTAGATGGCCGCCATGGACTTGTCATCGGGTTGGCCCATAACTTGGTTGATGACGTGTTGGCTCACCGGCCCAGCGGAGAGGACGGTTTCAACCGTCCGCCGTAGGCTGTAAAAACCGTGGTTTGTCACCTCGGCGGTCTTGCACAAATCAGCGAACGCACGGGCAACCTTGAAGCGGTCCCAATTCTACGCCACGGTGGGAGCAAATCGTTCGTCATGTCCGGCCAACGCCATGCGGCCCGCTCCACGGCCGTTTCGGGCCTCGGGAACCTCACCAATTCATTGGTGAACGCGGAGCCGGGGAACGTCGCAACAATCGGCGGGGCCAAACGCTGCTGAAATCCCAAGCAACACAAACGCTTTCGTGTCACCCTCGGCCACCTTGACGAGTTTCCGGACATCGGCCGGGTCGGAGAACCATTTCTCCCCCGCTTCCCGCTTGGCTTGGCGGAGGGCCTTTTGAGGCGGTGGCTTGAGTTCTTGTTTCGCGTCGGCGCCAATCCCTCCGAACCGGAAAACGCTCCGGGCAATCGTGAGACGGCGGGAGAATGTCTTGGGCCCAAGTTGCTTTCCATTCTTCCCCTTTGCCAATGAAGTCCGGAGACTGGAAAGGCTCAGAGTCTCAAGGGGCCGCTTTGTGCCGAAGTGGTTGGCGATGGCGTCCGTAACCCGGACCAACTCGTTCCAATGCCAGCTCAAGGAGGGCTTCCCCCAAATCCAACTCAGCCTTTTTGGCTCCGAGGAACTCATCCAACAAATCGGCCACGGTCCTAATGTTGGCCGGGGGACTCTGCCCAAGGAGGGCGTGGTCCCGGATGCGGACCCATTCGGCCAATGCCTCCTCCGGCTTGTCCCATGAGTCCAAGAGGTAATGCGTCTTTTGCTTGCCGTTGTGCGTGACAACCTTCACCCATTGGCCGCACGGATGGGCGGTCAAGGGCCAATCGGGGCGTGGCTTTTTGGGTCGGCTTGATTTTTTTCGGGACCATGGCCAATTGACCTCGGCGGTTTTGTGCCTTGCTTTGTGCCGAAGTCTATGGTACTCTCCCGGAATCTGCAAAACAACCTCAAAAACAAGCACTTGGCCGAGTGGCGGAATTGGCAGACGCACGGGACTTAAAATCCCGTGAGGGGTAACCCTCGTGCGGGTTCGAACCCCGCCTCGGCCACTGAGTTAGGGCAAACGGCAGGTTGGAGGGAAGTCGTCAACACTCCGCAAACACTCCACGAGCGATACACATTCGCCGACGGAACGACCGTTCAGAGAGGGGCACGCAGGAAAACTTCATCCCGTGCCCTGGATTGCCATGTGGCGTGATGTCAATTCCCGGCAGTCTTCAGCCCCGGTGGCACGTACAGCTTCTCAACAGCCCGGTCTAACTGGCGAGCCATGTTGATGTATCGCTGCGTCGTAGCATAGGCCTTGTGCCTCATCAGCGCCTGTAGTGCGTCGGGAGTGATTGCCTCGGCATTGACGGTGGCAAACGCACGCCGGAAATCGTGAAACCCGTAACAATGGCACGCCGACGTGTGCTCGTGGTTTTCGTGACATGGCAAGTGGATGCCCGCCCGACGTTGAATCCGCTCGAACTCGCTCCAAAGGGCTCGCCTGTGGTGATTCCACGTAAAGACTAGAGGAGCGAAGGTGACGATTCGCTTGAGATGTTCGACAACCACTGGGTGCAGACGGACCAACTCATCCCGTCGTCCCTTGTTGTCATCAGCCCTGGTGATGGCTTCTCCCGTGGTCAGATCGAGATCGTCTCGTCGGAGTGCCAGCACTTCACAGACTCTCCAGCCCGTCATGTAGGCGAAGGTCAGCAGTCCACGCCACCAGTCTGCAGGAGAGTACGTAAGATCGTCTGGTAGGCGGCGGAGTCGCAAGCCTCGTAGATCTTCGCGAAGTCTTCCGGGGTCACGTACCGCACGATCTTTCCGGGTTCCTTTAGCATTCGGAATTTCGGTACGGTCGTCAGGTATCCCCAGTCGTGGGCAATTCTGAGGACTGCCTTCAAATGCCGGAGTTCTTTGTTGATGCTTGCGGGCGACACTCGTGAATTCCGCTTTCGCCCTCGCTCGGTGCTTCGCACCGTGACATATGCGTCGATGGCCTGTGTCTTGATCGCCGACAGTCGCTGGGGCTTGATAATTCGCTCGAAGTGGTTCATTGCATCCATGTCGCACCGGCGACTCTGAGCAGACTTTCGAATGGCGATTCGAGCTTCGTACTCAATCCGGAAATCCTTCCAGCTCTTGCGCACGTCGTGCTTGTACGTGCCCGCAGCCAACTCTCCCTCGATCTTGCGGCGGTACTTTTCGGCGTTGCTCTTCGTGCCGACACGCTTGGACCGCTTGCGACCGTCGGGATCGATCCACCCAACCGACCACGGGCATTTCTCATCGCCCAGCTTCCTTTTCTGACGACAGTCTTGAAAGAGCCACGCTCGCATTGCTCAGATCCTTTCGAAGGTTGGTGCGACTCACTTGTCTCGACGCTTGACCCATCTGTTGCCAGAATAGCGCGATCCTTGAGGGCTAGCTACGCCTCCGTCGGGGGGCTAGCTGGATTCCGTGGAAGTCCTTGTTCGCCGCAGGAAATCCAGGATCTCGTCGCACTCGTAGACGATCCGCTTGCCAACACGCGACGCCTGGATTTCGCCACGTCGCCGAAGGTCGCGCATGACGTGTGGCTTAACGCCAAGCGCGCGAGCAGCCTCGGCTTCCGTGATGGCGATTCGGTCAGCAAAACACTTCTGTTGCGTCTGGACGCGGTGGACAGCTGCCTCGACAGCCAAGTCGATAATTGGATGCAAGTCACTGGTGTTAAACGTCACGTTCACTGTTCGTTCTCCTCACGAACTGGACGATCATTGGCCTTGGCATGACTTTTCAGTACGTCCGCGATCTGCTCCCGGTATAGCTCCCGAGGATCAGCGTATCGACGTTCAAGTTCCGCGATCACTGCCTCTCTCAGCTGCCAATTTCGATACACGCCGTTGGCGACGTCCCAGATCAAAAACCGCGTAGGGCAGTCTCTGGCGGACTTCCCACTGAATTGCCCGGACGGGTATGTCGGAAGCCAGGGTTCCTCGTTGAAGTTGTCAGACCTCACGCCATCCCGTGTCAGGCTGGCTGCCTGGCCACTGCAGAGAGAACCTGATTCGGAGTCAGACCCAAACGCGGCTGAATCATGATGTAAGATCTCGCGGAGTCGCAGCATGTCGGCTTGAAGCGACCCCGTTCGCGCTCGCACGCCTTCAGGTCCTTCCCTGATGCCGAGTTGCAGATGAGCCAGAAATCTGGCGACGTCAACAACGTCGCAACCAGGATGCAGTTGGAATTCACTTGGCAGATCCTTCTCCGACAGCCTCAAGATCCAATCTGCAAAATCGCCGAACACACCAGCCCATCCGTATTGGGCAGCGGACACTCGATCCGCAGATGTGACCACGGCTGGCGGAAAGTCGGCAGAATCAATTCCGTCGGTGAACATGGGCATATGTTGATCATTTTGGCTTAGCATGAGTAACTTCCCTGCATCGAGATATTGCCTGTCTACGTCTACGAAACGCTTCAATCTTCGAGAGTCGCAAGGGTTTCGTTGACGTTGGCGTCATTGAGAACAAATCGCTGCGTCGGACGACCTCCGCTGGGGCCCGACTGGACCGATTGGAAGATTCCCCAACCGGCTGTGACCAACCTTAGGAGACCTTTCTCGGCTGCTTCCGAGGATTTGAACTGCCGCATGCCCTGCTGGACCTCGCCGCAGTGACTACGCCGCCACGTCGACGAATCCATTCAACGAGTTCCCGATCGCGCTTTTCGTCCTCAGATTCCGTCAGCAGTGCATAGACTCGCTTGGCTTCGCGACCAAACCAGCGGGCCATAGCGATGCCCGCTGTCATGCTTTCGGCGTCAACCTCGTCACGAGACAGCAATGTCGGGTCGTCGACTACTGACCTGACAAGGTGCACAATGAGCGCGAGTCTGGCTGCGGTTTCTTCGAGTTTCGACCATGTGGCAGCAAGCCCACCGTCGAGGCTGACTGCTTGCTCGTTGTGCTCGTTGAAGAAATCGACGTATGCCGACCGGGCTTCCGGCGTCAGCGTCAGAACCGCCGGGCAAACGTGACCTTTTTCGTCGCGAGCCAAATCCAGGTCGTAGAGTCGATTCACCAACTCTGCCGACTCGTCCAGGATCTCTGCGCTGATTGCCTCTTCCGTCCAGCGCTTCTTGCGACGCGGCGGATAAGCCATGAGCAACCGAGGAACAAGGCCAGACTCCACTCGCTGGGCACTGAAGACTCGCTTCGCAACCTCAGGCTGAATCCCTCCCGTGATGCAAACGGAGGCACGGTGGATGTCGAGAGGATCTCGTGTCACCCGATCAACGTAAATTGGCTCGCCGTTGTACATCGAAAGCCATTGCGACTCATCCGAGCTGCCTTGGCCTTTCGCGTACCGGTCGAAGGAGCCAACCCAACCCTGCAGCTCATCACGGATCAGACAGACGCCCCGAGGATTGTGGCTCAAGACCTCGGCGATTGCCTCGACTGTTATGTCGCTGACGACATACCGATCCGGATAGGGCTGCTCAGGCTTTACCGGCGGATCCGTGTGACTATCCTTTCCTTTCTTCCAACTGGCGTATGCTTTTTCCCAGCGTGCCAAGTCTTTCTCGTACCGGGCTTTTTCCTCCACGTAACGCTCCAACGCTCGCGCCTGCCTTCGGTCTACCGCCTGACGAACCACCCTCAGCGCCGGCGTCTTTGCCGTGCCGGAGGCACTCACCGTTGCCGTCCAGATAATCGGAGGCACATCCCAACCGGGCTTGAGCTGCAGACGCCGACTATTCCCAATCGCAGCACCAAGGACAGCCAGGAGTGGGAGGACAACATACTCGACACTGCAGCCAACCGCTCCCGACGCGATCTTGATAAACGTCGCGACTGGCTCTGGCAGTGCGTCTACCGGGAATGGCTCATATGCATCAACGCTTAATGTTGGTGCCTCTAGCTGAAACGGTTCAACTGCCGCAGCCAATCGCTCGATCTCGTCACGAATCTCGTCTGGCGTTTGCCCCTGGGACAGACGCTGTTTGCGGAAATCATCGACATCGCCCTTCGGCGGCAAATCAGGAAGCTGGACTATCTTGATCATCTTTCCAACCCTCCCAGAATGCGTGCGACTTCCTGGGCGAAGTCTTCACCAGCTGCGTCGTTGTCAGGCAGGATGATCACAGTCTTCCCCGACAACGGACTCCAGTCAGTCTTGAGCGCTGAACCACTACCGCCGGAGCTGGTCGTCGCAGTCAGACCCAGTTCTCTCGCAGCATCAGTTGCCTTTTCGCCCTCGCAGACGAACACCGTGTCAGCGACGGCAAGCTCATCGAGTCGGTACAAAGGCCTCGGAGCTTCCAGACCACCGATGACCCATCTATCACCCCGGCGACTTACAGGCCTGTATGTCTTCCCGCTGGGAGTCTCAAATCGCACCACGATCATTTCGGGGCGTCCTGAGGCGTCTGTGTATTGCCAGGATGCCGTTGCTGGACCATGCCTCGTCTCCAAGGCCTGAATTGCTTCGGCGTCACTGTCAAACTGCGGGGGGACGGATTCCATCGCAGTTTTCTGTCTACAGAACCCCTCATATCTGCTGCCTAATGTTGGTTTCGTAGGCGTAGACGGCTCATCGGCAAACAAGTCCGCCGTGGTCAAGCCCAGCGATTGGCAGATCTCACCCGTGTCACAGCCTGCGTGGCAATGCAGGAGAACTCTGCCGTCATCGCCCTCCGAAATCGTCAGACTGGGCGTATGGTCGTTGTGGGCGGGACACAGGGACTTGTAGCCGGAGCCACAGGCTCTCGGTGAGTAACCTGTGAGCTCCTCCAATCGCCACAGAATGTCTTCGAGAGGAGAGTGCGTCATCGGTTACCCTCCTCACTGCTGAATTCGTCGCCCCACGCGGAATCGCTACGGTCACGATCCATGCGCCGCAACTCAGCTGCGATGCGGGATTCTGCAGCCTTGGAGAACACGCGGCAGTTTCCAGCCCAGTGCCTCCGGCTGGATGTTGCGCGTACGGATTACGTACTCCACGCGATGGATTGGTTCGTTAAGCCGTTGGGCGATTCTGCCCACGGTTGAGTAAGAAGTACGCCGAGTCATCTCTGTGCCTCATCGATCTGGTTGTCCTGCCACGTACACGGTAAGCGTCGTACCGTACTCAGTACTGTGGCCTCAACCTTGAGGCGTAGAGATGCAGCCTACAAATCGTAGGAATCAACCCTACAGCGAGTTTTTTTCAGAAGTGCCACTCCGGTATTGGATCGGGTGGCGAGTAAACGACATTACTCCCGGTGTCTACCCAGTCGTCGATATGGGCTGCGAACTTCGGCATGCGGTACTTTTCCCGACAGTTCTTGATGACCGCCTTTACGGCATTCGTAACGGACACTCTGTCCCGCTCCAAACCCGGATCTGTGACACGCAGCCTGCCTTGGTAACCCCGCAATCGTTGCATTGCCGCCGCAACCCCCTCTAGCTGTTCATTTAATTGGTTGTAGGCGTCGAGATCGTCTGCCGACTTAGCCCTTTCAATCTCCTCCCCGAGCCTATCGGCATCTCGCTTCAGATTCTCTTCGTTAAGGCGAGCGTCCTCTCTGTCGCTGGCGAGATTTGGCGATCCGACGAGAGTCATCCCGCCCTCCGGTCCCAGGCTCATTTCATCTGGGTCGATGGCTGGCATACCGGGCTCCCAGCCCAAATAAGAGCCCGTGCTTGCTGTCGTCACTCCGGGGTCAGGTGCGTTACGCAGCTCAAATGCAGAAAACGACTTCCCAGGACTCTGAAGTAGGCGATAGAGGATCTTGGCACCCAGGAGTACGCTCGGAATGTCGCCCTCCTCTCCTTCGAACCGAACCTTGAAATTGGCTCCGCTCAAGTGGAATTGGTATTTTGGGCGTGGTTCCGGCTTAATCCTGCGGTCTTCAGCGTTGTTGGTCGGCGGTTCCAATTCGACTTCGCGAAGAAGGGCATCTAACCCGATCTCGGAAAGCGTGATGGATCGCCGAGGACTGCAGTACATGCTTCGCTCTTCCTTAGCGACACGAGACTTGCGGAGGCGCAGTTGCCTGCATTCTTGTTGCACGGCAACTCGCAAACGGTCCATGTCTGATTGCCTGAAGAGTTCTTCAGCAAAGTCGCGAAGCCCTTCCCAATTGTCCCCAAGCGTCTCCGGATCAAACCGCGTACTGTCTTCAACGAGTATGTCTTCGCCCTCCGAATTGTCTTCCGATACTTTTCTTACCGTGACGTACCGTTTCTCATCGGTCCTGAAGACGAGCCGGTAACGATCTACTCGCTTGATCACGTGATCTGCAAGGAGCCAGATCAACTGCGTCGCTGTGCTTGCAAAGGTTTCACCGCACGCCACCGGCTGCAGGTGCAAACCGTCCAAGGCGGATTGAAATCGATCCACGATCCACTCGGAGCTGTAGTAGTGGGCCCAAAGGTCCTCCAGGCAATCACATAGCCCTTCTTGCGCATGTCCTTCGGGAATGTCTCCCAAATCGAGAGTTGTTCGGAATTCGGTGAGATGGTTAAGTAGAACCTCCGTCGCGGATTGCAGTTGCTCAGGCGAGGCGAGCCAAAGAAACACTTCCGGGTCCTGGGCATCGCACCAACTGGCGATGACGTTCAGTCGCCTGATCGCCTCCACATGGTCGCTGGGGTCAGGCATAGGGCCTTGAAAGATGCGTTCAAAATCCCTCACGAAGGTAGGACTGGTCCATTCCTCGGATGGCGGCAAATCGGACTGAGACTGAATCAAGGCAATCTTTCTCAGCAGGGCGACAAGCGCACTACAGTCGACGACGGGACATCCCTGTTGGGATCTTCGTGCCAAGGATAGCCCTGCAAGATCGTGATGGCCTTTCGGGCACACGCGGCAACCCGTTGTGTCCATTTCTCGGGGACTTGGCTCGTCGGATTTGACTGCGGCATTCTCGTGCCCTCGTTGCGGTAGAATGTCGAGAATCGTAGTGATTGCGAACGTAGCGTTCCATCCTCCGAACAGATCGACGGCAAGTCAACCGGGACACTGACAACACTGTCTACACAACTGCCCGTTTCCCAGCGGTTTTGACAGTTTCGTAGACGATGGGTTCCTGAACGTCACGGCTGAAAAGCGCAAGACACGTTTGCGGGATGACGTCATACAATGCGTTCGCCGACTACGCTCCGTGGTGTCCGAATGGGAGGCGTAGAATGGCAAGAGACAAGCGTCTTTTCCTCGCCGACACTGAGAATCCTGTTGACCGCCCCCAAGACAAATGGGAGATCATCAACATGTCGACGGAGCAGCCCAAAACTGCGGGGAACAGGCAATCGCGTCGCCCGATTCTTGTCCTCGGTGTGGTCGCCTGCAGAAGTCGTAGAATCTGCTGGGCAAGAGCTTGGGCATGCGCTGTCAGCCACCGACTGCGGCACGTCGATTCCGCGCCTGTGCCAGGTGGCTTCGTTCTCGCACAAGCGACAAACGCTTCGTCGAGATCTCGGAAGCGTCACCGTTCGCAGCACTGAGAACCGATCTCGTTGTCTGGACAGGAGCCAGCAGTCCATCTCCGACCAGTGGAACCCGACCTTTGCCGAGCCGTTGATGCAGATTTGAGCGAGTGCGGGAGCCACCACTACGGCGATCTCCCATTCCACGCAGGGCAGTCCATTGGGCGTGACCGCGCAGAGAGTGAGCCGTTCATCGACTTTTCCGAGTGGCACAGGATCGTCCCGAGGAAGTCGGAGCGCACGCAGAAGAGATCGTCCGCATCGTGATCGGCACAACACCCAGCCATGCCACGGGAATCCGACACTACCCCCTTTCCCCCAGACGTGCAGATGCCGTCCCAGCCTGCCCCAATGCATCTCTGCGACGCCTCGCCGGCGCCACGGCGTTATGCCGGGCAGCTGATGGGTTCCCGATTCACCAGCTGCGCTCCGGACGCTGACCGCGATTCTACAGCAGGCCAGCCCAGACACACAAAAGCCAGATGGCGACTGCGGTTTCCAGGCGGAATGCCGCTGCCAGGGGAGATGATAGGAACCGCACATATTCTGGCCATCTGCCGGGTAGATCCTTGCCGAACTGTCACCGGCGGGGACAATGAGGGCATGGGCCACGGATGGGGTTGGGGAAAGACAGATGAACACCATCGCGGGCTTGATGAGGAGCAATGCAATGATTCGCGGAACACTGATTGCTGGAATGGCGATTCTTCTGGCTCAGCCATGTGCTGCCCAGCTGGTCGTGGATGACTTCTTGAGCGGGGAACTTTTCGTTCAGGTGACTGAGCCGTATGAAGAAGCTGGTGTCTCGGTGGACCTTCTGAACGTCTTTGCGTCGGAGCGTCGCGTAAGAATTGGCGACAACGGGACAGGGACGACCACATTCGAAGCAACTGGTGATGGCATCCTCAGTTTTCAGACAGATGGGACAGAAGGCATTGGCATCTACTGGGAAGGATTCACTGTTGATGTGACTGCCCCGGAGACCAGGGTTCTGCAGCTAGATTTTTCCGACTTCTCTGCAGGCCAGGAGTACCTAGACAAAACGCTGGACGTGGCCATCTACAACTCGCCATCCGGCAAACTGGATGTGGGTGAAATGCGTTTTGGCGATCTGATGGGCGGAGCCACCGTATTAATTGAGCTAGACGCCATATCGCCAATCGAGCCGTTCGACCTGACGAACGTAACGCAGATTGCCATTCAGTCACTAGGCGCCAAGCCTGGCACGGCATTTGATCTCGCAGGCGTAACCATAGTCCCAGAACCTGCCGGGGCCGCCCTCATTGTAGTCGGGACTGCGCTCCTGCTCGGCCACCGGAGAAAGAAGACATTCTCTACGAATTAGGGTCGTGAGCTGCGTAGGCCCACGTCCTCTGATTTCATTCCGCGTATCCATGGAGTACAGGGCCATGAGGGATCGCAAGAGAATTCGTCGGATGACGGTGGAGCTACTCGAAGACAAGCGACTCCTGGCATCATCAGCAGACATCATTTTTCTGATTGATGAGTCTGACAGCCAAGCGTCGACTGGAAATGGAAATGCCGTACGGCCGTGGGTTAGCCATATTGTGCCAGAGCTAGAGGAAAAGCTCATAAGCCGGGGGGATCGGCAATATTGATCCCAACCAGTACGGCATTGTCGCCTTTGGGCAGGGCGACCCCGACGAGGACTACGAACGCGCACGTGTCTTGCGCACAAATGGATTTACAGGAGAGCTCTTCACAACGGCAGAACTATTCGACGACTTCTTTGACGACCTCCCGGAAGCCGGTGGGTTCGCCAACGTGGGGGAGCGAGAAGACGCCTGGGAAGCAGCTCTAGCTGGGCTCGGGACAGAAGGGTATTTGAAGGAGTATGATTTTCGCCCCAATGCGGCAGTTCACTTTATTGTTGTATCCGATGAAACGAGGCAGACGGCGTCAGTCCCAGATCAGGAGCATGTGAACCTAGGGGGAGTTGCGCCAGTCTCACAGACGCCACTATTGACCGAGATCCTAGACGACCTGAGACACGAGAATATCGATGCCCAGGGCTTGGAGCTGCTCAATGACGTCGTGGTTACTGTGGTAGCACCATTCTGGTTTGTGCCCGACGCATTCGGAGCAGACCAGACCGGCGAGAACGACTACTACGAGAGTGTCCTGGGGGTTGACGCTCACATCTTCGATGAGATCAATCTGGACCTAAACAGTGCTGACCCACTGCAGGATGTACAGCCAGGAAAAGAAGACGACTACATCGTGTTCAAGTGGCAGGACCACCAATCGTTCTATCCCGAGGAAGACAATCGAATCGTAGCCGACGACAACAGCGGGGAAAAGGTGCT
Source organism: uncultured Planctomycetaceae bacterium (assembly GCA_963776055.1). Taxonomy (GTDB): domain Bacteria; phylum Planctomycetota; class Planctomycetia; order Pirellulales; family Pirellulaceae; genus CAVZLD01. The sequence continues at coordinate 334,105 of CAVZLD010000007.1, forward strand.
GGTGTCCATCGAGACGGACGAGGCGATGGACTATCAGTACATCCGAGACCTGTTCAATATTCCGTGTGATGGTGACGCTACCGTTGCATGCTTCAAGCCGAATGGCTATCCCAACGAGGTGTTGCCAGACGGGTCCTGGAACCCGTTCCTAGATCCAGACCTTCAAGAACTGGGGCAGAAATACTTCAGTGCCGAAGAGTATGCGTTCCTGGCCTGGGAGGCACGCGGAACTGCCTGGGACTTCGGTCACATCCAGGATGCATTCACGGGCTGGATTGGCACGGACCAGCAAGTGACAGACAACCGAGATAACTTTGCGGGCCATGATGATGAGAACTCGATGTTCTCCATGATGAACGAAGCTTTCGTCGACGACACGTTCGAGAAGATCAAGCTGCAGATTGCCGACTTCGACCGGTCGGGCGCATCACTGGCGAAGACATCGACATGATCCAGGAGTTCCACTACACCGGCAACACGGGCAATGTTCAAGAGCAAGCTTGGTTTGACTTGGATGGATCCGGCGCAATCAATGTCGAAGACATCACGAAGCTTCTTGACGTCACGCTGATGTTGTGGCCAGGAGACGCAGACGCGGATGGGATATTCAGCACACTTGATGTGGTTCAAGTGTTCGTGGTAGGGGAGTACGAAGACGGCATACCAGATAACTCGACCTGGTCCGAGGGCGATTGGGATACCGATTTCGACCACGACTTCAACTCGCTCGACATCGTAGCCGCCTGGGTGGAAAACGGCTTGGAGACGGGCTACCGGGATGGCATGCTGCCCGTATGGGGCGATAACTTCGTCTACACCAACAGCCTTCTGGTCTACCTCTATCGCTTCCTCGGGGAGGAAACAGTCAACGAGGTCTACTTCCCCTACTGGGACTGAGACCGGGGGCCCACGAAGTAACACTAAGCTGTCAGTGAAACTTGCAGAGGTGTGACGATTGGTGAGGGGGTAGCCGAAGCCCTTTTTGCCTGCCCGCCGAAGGGGCCCCAATTCCCTTGTGCGGTCCGACACGATCGCTGATCGGAGGTCCTCCTGCTTCGGGCGTGGTAGCCACCTGTAGATGGCACATTCTGAGTGCCAGGACGCACGCAAACAGTCGTGAAAGTGCAAAAGCATGGGGTGGACGCTGCGGGCCTTAGAATCCCCAGAAGTGCCCCCGAGCCGTGGAACTCGCGCATTGGTCCTGGCGGCACAATCCCCGGCTACATCTTCCGCTGCCGTTGGTGGAAGCCTTGCACGTGACAGGTCCCCGGGGCTGCCAGCTGTCCTCCCTGACGCATCGCCGTCATTTTACAGCGGTACTCCAGAAGCCGGGGGGTGAATCCAGTCTCCAGGCATGCACACCTGGGCCAGAAGGGTGCCAGCGGGTTGTTATGAGTCCTTCTCCCGCCGTTCAGCGGGGCAGATGATTGCTTTGCGTTCAGCATGCAGGACAATGAGAGTATGGGCCACGGATGGGGTTGGGGAATGGCAGTTGAACACCATCGGGGCTTAATGAGGAGCAATGCAATGATTCGAGGAACGCTGGTGGCGTGGTTGGCCATCCTCTGCATGATGCAGGGCGGAGCCGCTGGTGCAATCATCATCGATGACTTCACAGTCGGGCCTGCTCTGGATACGCGCCCACCATACAGCAGCAATCAGACGATCTCAGTATCGCAAGAAGGCCTTGATGTAAACCACGTCTGGGCAGGGGCGCGTTTCATTGATGCCGGTGACTACGGACCGCCAGGGCCAAGTTTCCCGGAGCCAATTACAACAATGGCAACCATCCCGTCTGACGGAGGGCACTTTGTCTATTACTCTGAGACGAGGCCCGAAACTATGGGCTTTAACTATGCCGCATCTGCAAATCCATTTCGCGATGTGCCCGTGGTCGTGGCTCCACTGGATTTTTCGGTCCCTGGGGCACGGCTCGTGCTAGACGTTGATTATGCACGTAACATGGGTGGCTGGATCTTTTTTCGGGCAAGAGATGTCAACGGAGACATAGCAACCAAGAGCGTACCATTTCCCGATTCAGTCAATCCGTTCTCGCTCACTCTTGACCTGGAATCGACAGACGGATTTGATCATTCTGCCGTTATGCGCTTAAGGCTCAATTTCTCTCAGCAAAACAACGCTGCACTGTCGCTGGACAATATCGTGTTTGTCCCTGAGCCAACTGGTTTAATCAGCTTAATGACCGGCGCCCTGCTATGCCTATTGGCCAAAGCCCGGTGGCGCTGCCCGTGAGCCATAGGGCCCTAGCAACACAGATGACAAGGATGCAGTCTTCACCAAGAAGGAGTGATGAGATGAAGAAGAGAGTTCTGATGGTCGAGAGACTGGAAAGCCGATGTGTCCTCGCCGCAAGCGCGGATATCGTACTCCTGGTAGATGAATCATACTCGGCAAGCGACGATTTTTCAGACCCTCAGACGCAAGTATTTGGCGGGTCACTACAGTACTGGGTAGATGACATGCTGCCAAAGCTAGAGTCCAGATTGGCGGAGAGAGGAATTACAGATACCAGATATGGACTGACGGCGTTTGGTGGAGATGATCCAGACTATCAGGAATACCGCGCCCGAATCATCGAGGTAACAGAGGGAAATGTCTGGGCAAATGATCCGCAATCGCTGCTGGCAGCCATGGATACACAATTTCAAGATTCTGGGGGAAATGAAGATGGGTGGCGAGCATTCGACCTGGCAAATGGAAACGAGAGGAATAGTACAGAAGGACCGAAGTACGAGTTCCGATCAAGTGCGGCGCTGCATCTCATTCTCATTACCGATGAGCAGAGGACTACAAAAGTCGGCGATACCCCGGAAGTCGGACTTGGACTATTCACGCTGGTCAGCAAGGTGACGACCGAGAATGCCGTTACCGACGATGGCTTGGACCTCTTAAGCGACGCCGTGGTAACAGCAGTGGTGCCATCCGCATTCACACAGATGACCAATCCGCAGAGCCAAGACGCATGGAATGACTACCTAGGAATAGACAGGATCGTCGGGGTGGATCTTCACATCGCAAGCGGAATAGATGTCGACCGGAACAGCATGTACAACAATGACACGTGTATCGCATTGGGTCTTCAGGACAAGGGCTGCATTAACCCCGATGGAGACTGGACGACAGACGAGGACATGATTACGCTCTTCCGGATTAAGGACGATAACACGAGGATCGACGTGCAGGAGCTAAATGAACCCGACGCATTCCGCGTCTTCTCCGAGAAGAACCAAGGCGAGGAATACCGGTATGACGACATGCGAAGGCGGTTCATCGGCGACCCAAATGACGAGAACTTCGTGCAGTACGACGCAGGCATGGATTTTGATTCATTCCCGGAGTTTGAATTAGACCTGTTCGATGCGGAAGCGTATTCATTCCTAGCGTGGGAAGCTAAGGGCACGGTCTGGGACTTCGCGTACTTCAACGAAAAATTCGACTCAGGGTACTACGGAAATCCGGATCCAGTACCCCCGGCGGATCGATGGCGCGAATTGCGAGATGAAGATGGCGACGGTAATCCTGAGACATGGGTCTACACCAAACCAGAGGTCGACGTCTTTACGGAAGCGTTTGTTGATGACCTTCTGGAGAAGACCCTACTCCAGACGATTGACTTCGACGGGATGTTCACTGTGCCAGACCAGCTGATCGACAACAGCCCGGCGGGATCGATCCTCCCCGGCTACATCTCGGCTGGTGATATCGACATGATGACGTACTACATGCTGAATCCACCGGGGAATACGACCGACGCAATCTTTCGGGCAATGGATTTAGCTAGTGAAGACGAACAGGGCAGTCTTGTCGGAGTTCCCGATGGAGTGATCGATCATAATGATCGCGAGTACCTCATCGCCATGATGCTGGCGACATGGCCTGGCGACTCAGACCTCAACGGTCGATTTGACAGCCTGGATTTCGTATCAGTGTTCATCGCGGGAGAATACGAAGACGGATTACTCCAGAACTCAGTGTGGGCAGAAGGCGACTGGGATGGCGACCTTGACTTTGTGACGAATGACTTTGTGTATGTTTGGATACACGGGGGGTATGAGCTGTTAGTTGTCAAGCCAGAATTTCTGCCAGTGTGGGGGATAGAAGGAGACCTGTTCTATCGACCAACATGGGCGCCGAGCACTGTGGCACCGTAGCACCAACAGGCATAGGTCTGGAAGATTTGAATTCCCTGGGTCATATCTCGGGTCCCATCTTCCGCCTGGCCAGCAAGAGACCCTAATGCTGACAAAATGTTATCAGGCAGGCTCCTGGACCGATGACGATTGGAGAGGCGGCAGCCTCCGCTCTTCTTGTGCCAGATCTGAAAGGGATCCTAAGCGTCACGTCAACACTTGT
>CAVZLD010000008.1:0-282624 GCA_963776055.1 uncultured Planctomycetaceae bacterium
CGGCTTCGGCATCCGAGAGGTCGACCGCTGAAACGGTCGTGTTCAACGTGACCAAGGCGGCTGCCAATGCATAACACCGCAGGACTAGTAATCTCATGGCTTTCTCCTTCACGTTTTCCCCAGGTTCGATGTATCGAACTGGTTGGACGATCATCGGCAAGTCAATTAGGGCTACTCGCCCGGCAAATTCCTGAAGTGAAGTCGCTTCAGCGTTCCCTCAAATCGAAAGGGAGCCTTGTCAAAGTAGTCGTCCGCGACGGGGGAACTCGTATCGAGTCCCACATCAAACGTCTCTGATGCTGTGAAGGTGAGAGGTACCGTACGCTGCACGATGCCGCTGGCGGCTTCTTTGCCGTTGATCCAGAATCTGACTTCAGCCGGCACGGCCCGCCCCGCAGGTGTCCGCATCTCAAACGCGATCTTCACTTCGCCCTCGGGCAGGTCACCCACTTCGATCTTGTCGCGTTTCAGCAGCAGCGCACTGTACTCGTAGTGCAGCTTTCCGTCGTGCGCATAGAGACTCACTCCGCCGGCATATCCGCCCATGGCAAAGATGACGCCATTTACCTTCTCCGGTACTTCGACATCGATTTCGGCCCGCAGGTTGCCGTTGCGAATGTTGGGGGCCTGACTCTCGGGAATCCGCGACATCCCGTCGAACAGCGTCCACTCCGTGTTCGTGGTCCTTTTTTGCTCCTGTGGATTCAACCCGACGAACAGACCGCCTCCCACCGGTAGTACCTTGTTCTCCTCGGCCTGGCATGAAAAGGGCCTTGAGTTCTTCGAGCTTTTGTGGTTGTTCGTTCGCCAGATCGTTCATCAACGAGTAGTCCTGACGGATGTTGTAGAGCTCCCATTGATCCTGCGCGGATCCCACTTGCTGAGATCGGGCATCTTCGTAATCCACGGAGTCTTGGGGCCGAAGGTCATCGCGAACCAGCCATCGTCATAGATGCCTCGGCTGCCCATGATCTCAAAATACTGGGTCTTCGCGACCTGCTTCGCCTGCGGATCGTCGAACGTATAGACCATGCTGACCCCGTCGATCGGATCCTGCTTATGTCCGTCGACAACCTTGGGCGGTTGAATTCGCAGGATATCGTAGATCGTCGGCACGATGTCGTTGACATGGTGAAACTGGGGCCGTGGGGTCTTGTCCGGCTTGATGCGTTTGGGCCAAGAGATCACCATCGGTGTGCGGGTGCCGCCAAAGTCGCCGGCAATCAGTTTGGTGTAGCGGAAAGGGGAATCGCCGGCCCAGGCCCAAGCCGAATGGTACATGTTGTCCATTTTGGGTCCGCCGATTGCCTGAAGTCCGCCCAGTTTGTCGGCGACTGCAATGTGCTCCGCGACAGTTGAAGGAATTCCATTCTGTGCGTTGAGTTCAGCTACACTTCCCGACATCCCCTCCGCCGACGCTCCATTATCCGAGAGGATATAGATCACCAGCGTGTTGTCACGAATACCGCGCGCCTCGAGTTCATCAATCAGCTTGCCGACCTGAACGTCTGTGTGCTCCAGGAAACCGGCATAGACTTCCATCAGACGCTGTTGGAAGGCGCGTTCCTCCTCTGGAATATCCTGCCAGGCGGGCATTCCTTCTGGACGCGGTGCCCGTTTTGCATCTGGGGGAATCCATCCCATGGCCTTCTGCTGCTCGAAGACGCGCTGCTGATAGGCGTCCCAGCCATCGCTGAACTTGCCCTTGTATTTTTCGGCCCACTTCTCGGCGACGTGATGCGGACCGTGGACCGCTCCCGGCGTCCACCACATCAGGAACGGACGATCGGGATTCATCGCTAGATGCCGACGCATCCAGGTGATCGCTTGATCCGCCATCGCCTCCGTCAGGTGATAGTCTTCGTAGTTTTCGACGTGCGGCGGCGAAATCGGATTGTTGTTTTCCCACAAAGCTGGTTCCCACTGAGACGTCTCACCGGCAATGAAGCCGTAGAAGTAGTCGAAGCCGCGCCCGTTGGGAGTTCGGTCGTAGGGCCCGTTTGCCAATTGATCGACCGGGGTATTGTGATCCTTGCCGAAGGCGGCCGTTGCGTAGCCGTAATGGCGAAGTACCTCGGCCAGCGTCGCTGACGACTTCGGAATGACTCCGGTGTAGCCATCCCAGTCATTGGCCAACTCGGCGATCTGGCCAAATCCCACACGGTGGGGGTTGCGACCGGTCATCAACGCGGCGCGGGTTGGCGAGCACATGGCCGTCGTGTGGAACGCGTTATAAGCGATCCCCTGTTGGGCCAGACGGGAGAGTGTCGGAGTGTGAATCTCTCCCCCAAAGGTGTCCGCTTGACCGAATCCTGCATCGTCCAGCATGATCAGCAGGATATTGGGGGCATCCTCGGGAAGGTGGCGAGGTTGCTCGCGCCACTGATGCACGGACTGCTGCATCGTTGGCCCGACCTTGCCTCCCATCGGCGGCGTGGGAAATGGCAACACTTCCTGGGCCGACGCCGATTGTCCGACGAGAAGTAAGCAGATGCCCACGATCATCCCAACGGAGCGAAGACTTTTCACTTGTCCACCTTTCTTCTGCAGTTCACGCGATTGTCCTGTCAACCCTCCGCGGATCATGCATTCTACCGGTTCGAAGATCCGGGCTCCTGCTGTCGGGAAATACGCGCGGTTTTCCCTCCAAATAGAAAAGTCTACCGCAACCGTGATGCCGATCGCGGTCGTGTCGTGCGAATCGACGAAAATCTGGCTGTCTGGGGGTGGATGCAGGTGTGAGAGGGGCTAAGAGGGTGCGAACAAGAGGAAAGACTGCAGGGCATCATCTGCGCCCTGCAGCAGGGACGAAAAGAGCATTTCAAGAATGGGCTTCTGGCGGACCTGCGTGCGCTTCGACTGCTGTCATCTCGGGGGTAGCGGCTGGGGTTGGCGAATTCCGGCGACTTGATTACCACCCGCTGTGCGAGGGTCTCCGACCCCGCACTCGTCAGGTCGGAAGTCCGGTAGAATCGAGGAGACCTTCGGTCGGCGGTACCGGCGAGGTCGGAGACCTGCGCCGAGCAATGACCTGCGCCGAGCGATCCGGAATCGCGCTGGGTCATTGAGGGGTTAGCGACTCGGGTTGGCCGATTCCGGCGATGGCGACTTGATGACCTTCAGCCATTCCATTTCCAATTGGAAGGGGCCGGCTTGCTTGTCACCCAGCAGAATACCAAGCGAGTTGACTTCGCTGGGTGTCAGCGCTTCACCCGTGACGACTCTTCCAAAGGACGTCGCTTCGAACCGGTCCAGCGGAACACGGACTTCGATCCATTCGCCCCGCTTTGTCTTGAAATTTGAGCGGTAGGAAAAGGCGACACGCCGACGCGGGACGTAGAGATTCAAGGTGTATTCTCGGCCATCACCTCGTACTCGAGCGACGATCGTGTCTCCTGTTTTCAGGCCCAGCGGCTTCGGCCGGGAACGTACCGAGGTAAAACCGCCGTTGTTTTCCAGCGAGAGTGTGCCAAAGAATTCCATCGTCTTTCGATCCGTGATTCGGAACTGACCATCTGACACGCCGCCCATGACGCCGTCATTTACGGTCTGCCACTGTTTGTCGACCTCCGGTTTTTGGAATTCGAACAGTGTTCGACCTCCTTCAGCTGCCATCAATGTCGATCCCAGAATGAGAGTGGATAACGCGAAGGGGCCAAGAAGATTCGTACGTCGATGCATGGGTGTTTGTCCTCATCTGCTGAGTGAGTGTGGGATTCGGCTGTACATGGAAAGCGATTCACTTTTCGCCGTTCCATTCGGATCCGCGATCCATCTGAATCGCAGAGAGTATCTCGCTGTCCGTCTGGTCCGCCAATTGCCTCGCGGGGTTTTCTGGCTCCCGGAATGAAGTGAAGCAGAAGCTTTTCGCGACCAAGGGAATCCAGCCTACTTCCCGCTGGGCGGCATCGCCAAAGTGCAACTGTCCGTTTGCCTGGGAATCCGGATCCTCCCAAATCATGATGCTTCGCAAGCGCCGCTTGTCATCGACTGTGACCGGATCGCAGGATAGCAGAATCCATTCACAATCTGAAGTCACCCGAAAGGTGTAGGACGTAAGGTGATTGATGTCCAGGGATTGCTCCCGGCGTTGTGTGATCGCCCAGATGTGTCGTCGTAGCTGCCGTGTGGATTGTCTCCACGAAAAGTCGCTGGAAGAGCAATCGCAGATTTCCTTCATCAAACGCGGCGATGTCCAATCGCTGATGCCATCGGGGATGGGCAACATCGCCTGACGCAGTGATTGTGCGTTCCGCTCCTCGCGCTTGGGGAATTGGATGCCCACCTGGCGATTGCGATCGGAAAAGCACACCCAGAGATCGGTGCCGGCTCGCGTAATGGCAACCTGTTCCGCCATCGATTCGGGAAGAGACAGGCGGATCCCGGCAAAGCTGCATTGCACGAATCGCTCCTCTGGCTTTACGGGAAGACCGTTCACCTCGGTTAGCGAAGCGTGACTCGACCGGACGTGGTGTGGTGCCCAAAGCAAATGCCGGCCAAAAGAAACGAAAAAAGCCAGCAGCCCGGCAACGATGACGATGCACCAAAAGCAGAAAGCGAATCGAGAATTGAAAGGGATGCTTGTGTGTTCGCATGACTTGGGGCCTTCGATCGGGAATCCCCTTCGATCCGGTGGCTGGTGGGCCATCGGTGCTCAGGGTACCGCGGGGCGTTCTCCGCTATCGCATGCGATGCCGTCTGGCGTGAACTGCAGGAAGCGACTTTTGCACTGCGCCAATGTACCGCCTGGTAGTCAGTTTCCATACAATAGGGGGAGGCGATTTCCACGAGATTTCGTGTAGCCAGCCCGTGTCGGATCAGCGGTGGATCCGTAGACCGCATTTCCAAGCACCTACTCTGGGTGGGAGAATCTCCTGCTGAGCCTCGGTTTTGCCGAGATGCCTCAGCAGAAGCTCGCCCGCACGGTTTGGAATCGGTCGGTCACCGCCGCACGGGATTCGTGAGTCTTGCCGCGAAGGGCATGTCCTCCGATGGGAGTGAGAATCTATGAAGGCGTATTCGCTGTCAATCGGGATGCTGATGATGCTGATCGGTTCCTCCGCGGCGGAGGAACCCGTGTTCCCTTCCATGTTCAACGGCCGCGATCTGTCACAATGGGTGCCGTGCAATATTCCGCCGGACACGTTTACCGTTCGCGATGGACTGTTCGTAACGAGCGGAAAACCGGTCGGCACGCTACGGACGGAACGGATGTATGAAAACTTCATCATCGAATTCGACTGGCGGCATATGCGGTCGGGAGGGAATTCCGGACTCTTTATTTGGGCCGACGGGCTGCCGACCGTGGGATCTGCCTTTTCCCGTGGGATTGAGATTCAGAATCTGGATCCAGGATTTAACGTGCCCGGAAAAGACCAGTGGTATACAACGTCTTGACGCAGCACGAGGCATACCGTGATACAGAAAACCGTTTCCTGCTGGACCGTTTACGTTCTCCTGATGACACTCTGGGGCACGCCATTCGCACAGGCTCAGTCCGGCGACGATTCTCCGTCCTTCGCAAGCGTTCGTCGCGCGATCGAGGATTTGCAGCAGAGCTTTGGTGATCGTTACCCGGATTCGCCACGAAATCTTGCCAGACTTGACAGGATCGAGAGTCGCTGGTCCGCAGCGGATGACACCGAGAAACAGCAACTGCGACGCGCTTGGGATGAGTTGCGTCGCGAATCGTTGCTGGCGAACCCGCTGCTCAAGGGGCGAATGATCCTGTTCGTCGTGCGACCGCAGTTCTGGGGTCACCACGGTCCGATCAATACGATGTTTCAAAACGGGGAGCTGCAGGCCGGTACGTTTCGCGGCGGCAGTCGCCTGATGACGCTTCGCTGGATGCCGGGGGAGACGATCGCGCAAACACGGACGATCCTGGATGTGCCGGAAGGGATCGTGCGCGATCCGGAAGTCTCCTGGGATGGCTCGCACGTCGTCTTTGCCATGCGACGAAATGCGAGAGATGATTACCACATCTATCGAATGGAATGGGAAGGCGGACAGCCGGTGCAATTGACATCTGGTGCCGAGTTGTCGGATGTCGAGCCGACCTATTTGCCGGACGGTCGACTGTTATTCAATTCCACGCGTGATCTGAAATTTTGCCAATGTAATCGCCACCCGATGGGCAACCTGTTTGTCATGGAGCCGGACGGCACCAACATGCTTCAGATCGGTGGCAATAACCTGTGGGAAGGTCATCCTTCGGTAATGTCAGATGGCCGGATTCTCTACAGCCGCTGGGAATATGTGGACCGGCAATTCGGGCCCTCGTTCGGCTTGTGGACGTGTAATCCAGACGGCACCGGACACGCGTTGTATTACGGAAACAATGCCTGGGCGCCCGGTTCGATTCTTGACGCTCGCGTGATTCCTGGGACCGAAAGCGTTCTGTGCATCTTCGGAGCCTGTCACGATCTGCCCTGGGGCGCGATGGCGATGGTCGACCGACGCCGAGGTCTCGATGGTTCCGACCCGGTGCAGCAGATTTGGCCCGCCTGGACACGAAAATGGCTCGAAGACCAACAGAATACCGAATGGCATCCGGAGCAGATTGACGCTTTTCGCAACACTCGTCCGAAATACGAAGACCCGTGGCCGCTGTCGGACAAATATTTCCTGGTTGCGCGGACCCTGTCGGAGGATACGGGGCAAGAGATGCAGATGGGGATCTTTCTAGTTGATGTTTTCGGCAACGAGATTCTGCTGCATACGGAACGGCCCGGTTGTTACGATCCGATGCCGGTGGCGGCACGGCAGCGTCCTCCCGTGATTCCGCCGCAGGTCGATTACCGCTCGCAAGAAGGCCGGTTCTACGTGCGCGACGTGTACCAGGGCTACGGGATGGAGTCGGTTCCGAACGGCGAAATCAAATACCTGCGAATCATCGAAGCTCCGCCGAAGCGGGCCTGGACACCGGCTGGAGGCGGTGGCATCGATGCCGATCAAGCCCCGCTGATGAACTGGAACCTGGTCAACAACAAACGGATTCTGGGCGATGTTCCTGTGGAAGCGGATGGGTCGGCCTACTTCTCAGTGCCTGCCAATACCTATCTGTACTTCCAGGCCCTCGATGCGGACAAAATGATGGTTCAGTCGATGCGCAGTGGCACATTTCTGCAGCCGGGCGAAACGGTTGGCTGCGTCGGTTGTCACGAACACCGACAAGATGCGCCGCCGCCACGGCCGGTGATGGCTTGGACACGCCCGGTCAGCATTCCCGAGCCATGGTATGGTCCGGCACGCGAATTCAACTATCTATCGGAAGTGCAACCGGTCTTTGACAAGCATTGTGTTTGCTGCCATGACTTCGGCGAGCCTGCTGGAGACGCATTGAATCTTGCGAGTGATCTCGGCATTTTGTTTAATCTGTCCTACTTGGAACTGCACCGCCAGTCGGCGGTCCGTTGGTTTCCTGATTCGCTGGACTTGCCGAAGCTTCTGATTAAGGCCGTGCACGACGGACCGCCGGCCGTGCTGCCTGCCTATGCGTGGGGATCTCATCGCAGTCATTTAATCGACGTCGTTCGTAATGGCCATGAAGGTGTCGCATTGAGTGACGAGGAGTTGGCGAGGTTGGTGACGTGGATTGACTTGAATGCTCCCTACTACGGATCGTATGCCAGTGTCTTCCCGGATCATCCCTACGGTCGTTCTCCGCTGACTGGTGCCGAGCTGGGGCGTTTGGCGGAAATCGCGGGACGCGAACGGAACGACTTCAAGCACGATCCCGATCTGCAGATCAGCTTTACGCGACCTCGACAGAGCCCCCTCTTGGCACATCTCTCGCCGCAGGGCCACGAAGTATATCAAGAGGCGCTGCAGATCATTCAGGCTGGTCAACGGCGCCTAGAACATTTGCCTCGCGAAGACCTGCTGGGACCCGATGCGCGACCTCGCACGGTGGCTGATCTCCAGCGGTTTGAGCGTTATGTAGGTTTTGCCAAATCCCAGGCCGAGACGCGTCGCAAGATGGCGCTGGAGCAAAAGCTGCAAGAGCAAGCAAAGCATTAACGCAAAAGGAACTTCGGCAATCTCGAGAGAGTGCGGCTCCTGCCGAGCCGTCAAGCGTGTGGTGAACCGCACCTCGGAAGAAGCCTCGCCTCCCGATTTGTGATTCGAAGATGTCCCGTAGGAAGGCCTGTAAGATTCCATGCGATGGTCTTCCAAAGCCGCAAGCGGTTCCAGAAAGAAAGAGAGAGCCAGTGATGATCGTGCAACGCGTGATATGCTTGCTCGTGTGTCTGTCGGTCCATCCTCGAGCCGCGTCAGCAGAAGCGGTCGATTTCTCTCGTTGGCAAAACGATATCGACGGCTGGGAAGATGACATCGCGGCATTCGAAGAGTTAGATCAAACGGAGCAAGATCCCCCGAACGCGATTCTGTTCGTTGGCAGTTCGAGTATTCGACGTTGGGATACAATCCGGCAGGACATGGCACCCTATCCGGTGATCCAACGCGGCTACGGCGGCGCGAAATTCTCTGACCTGGCCTACTACATCGATCGGATTGCGTTGCCGCATCAATTCCGGGCGATGGTCATTTTCGTCGGCAACGACATTTCGGGGAATGAAAAGGATAAGACGCCCGAAGAAATCGTCCGGTTCTTTCAACACACTGTTCGAGTCATACGCCAGGAGCGACCACAGGTCCCGATTTTCTGCATCGATGTTCGTCCATCCATTGCTCGTTGGCAAGTGTGGCCCGAGACTGTCGTGGCCAATCGTGCTTTGGAAGTGGCTTGCGAGCAGGATCCGAATCTGTATTTTCTCAAGACGGCGGATCTGCTGCTGAACGAAGCCGGCCAGCCGCGATCTGAACTGCTAGACGAAGATGAGTTGCATCTCAATGCAGACGGCTATCGCGTGTGGGCCAAACGGATCAAGCAAGTGTTGCAGTCGGTTTTGCGCGACACGAAGGACCAGTAGCGGTTTCCAGGCAAGCGAGCGAAAAAGCACGGCTCCTGTGCTCGCTGCGTGCGCGGTCTCCGTTCTCGCACTCAGGTAGGCCGTTAGTCGGCGGCTTCCGTAAAGTCAGAGACCTGCACGGAGGCGCTGACGGAATTGTGTAGATCCCAGTGCCCCGAGGGAGCGTGATTCACTCCGGAGAACTCCCGCAAGACGAGGCTTTCCAAGCCGCACGACCGCTCTGGTAGCGTTGAGCCAGAAGTTCGGGGGCGGCGGATGCGTTCCCCGAGAGGCGTTCGCCGTCGATCGTACGGGCTATTCGTCAGGTCGAAGGGCAAAACAGGTCGCGCCGCAGGCGTTTGGTCCGGTGGCCAGCGACTTGACATTCCGCGCGTGGCTTTTAGCATATCGCGGCGTTCAGCCGTGGCGTGCCACCGTTCACCCCGCCACAGTAGCCAGGAAAAGGCTGCGAAGGCTCTCGTAGCGAAGAAAGGACCTCCGCATGGACGACAGGTTGGAGCCGAGAACACGGTGTCAAATATCGATCCGAGGCGTCGTCAACTCCACGAGCGCTCATGCTGGAAGTAAGGGCAGGGCAACTCGCCAGCGGAATCGTGTTCTCGGACGGTTCGAAAGACTTGAACGCCGCGACCTATTGAGCATCAACATCCGCTTCGATTACTCGATGGATGAACACGGTTTCTTCGATGATCCGCTGCGCCGCGACATTCTGGAACTGGCCGCAGAGACGTTTGAGGATCGCCTGGGGGGCTTTCTGAGCGAGATCAAACCGTCGGGTGGTAACACCTGGGAAATCGCCATCGAACACCCTGCCACCGGTGAGGACACGAGCCGGGCGAACTTGCACATCCGCGAGAACGAGGTGCTCGTTTTTGCCGGTGGACGTGACCTGGAAGGAAACACCTTGGGTCGCGGTGGAGCCGGTGGGTACAGTTGCGCGGAAGCAGATCGTGGAATTCGACCGTGGCAGACCGAGGGAAGCTATTTGACAGCGAAGTCGCGATGTGGGGTGGGACAATCTCCTTCGACACGAAAGCGTCGTGGCACTTTGGGTTCACCGAATCGGGACTCGCCGGACGCAATGACTTTTACAGCGTGGCGGTGCACGAACTGGGGCACTTGCTGGGATTCAATTCAAACGGGCTGAGCTGGTATTTGGACGACAACTCATTCACCGGCCGGAAGCGAAGTCTGTGAACGGCGGACCCGTTCCGATGGCACCTGGCAATGGCCACTTTCGGGATGGAACGACCAGTGATAGCCGGGAAACGGCTATGGACCCAACGGTGCTCCAGGGAACGCGGAAGCCTCTCACTTCGCTCGACTGGGCGGTCTTTGAAGACATCGGCTGGGATTTGTCCGGGATGAACCTGGATCGAACCCACGGACTGCCCGGGACGCTGGTGGTTCGCGTGGAGGACGCGGCCGGTCGTGGAAAGCCTGGCGTCTTCTTTCGCACCGTGAGTCCGGAGACGTGCGAAGACTTAGGGGGACTTCAGATCTGTGGCACGGAAATCCTCGTGAGCCGCACGAATTCGCGCGGGTACTTTTCTGACTTCCTGCCCGGAGGGACGTGGCGAGTGGAAGTTGACGGACAATCCTTCCCGGTCAACGTCGACGGGGGCCTTCATCCGGTTGTTGTTTCCGAAGGCGGAGGCTTGTCGCTGACGCGGAACCTGATTATCTCGGATGCGGACGAGAGAGTGTTGTACGTTACGGGCACGAATGGCAACGACTCGATCGAACTGCGCCGATCCGGAGCCTCGATCGTTGTCAACGTGAATCAGGAGCAGCAATCCCATTCACTTGAGGATTTCGACCGAATCGAGCTGCAGTCGCTGGATGGTGTGGACACGATCACTATCCATTTCGGGGCTGGAAATCCGATTCCGGATGGCGGAATCGAAATCGACGGTGGCTCCGGCGGTGCCTCGACCGGCACGGAGAACCGGTTGATTCTGAATGGCACACAGGTCGGACCGGTCCCTGTTCGGTTTGAGAGTGTATCGATGGACGCGTACGCGGAGGGAGCTGGAATCCTGGACTTAGACGACACCCGCATTCGTTTTACCGGACTGGGTCAGGGTGACGTCGAGGCTCGGCGAATTGACGCGAACGATTTCCAGATTGGCGTCGACAACGACGGGGCCACGACGTTTCGTAACACGCTGCATATCAGTCCAGCTCGTGAATTCGTCCTCGGTGCGAACGACGGCAGCAGCGGGCGTTACGTGCTTGGCGGCGATTCGCTGCTGAATGTCGACGTCGCTCGGATTGGCTCCCAGGGCACCGGGGAGTTGACGGTCGATACGCCCACTGCCTGGTTCTTCGCCAATCGCATGACAGTGGGCGAGTTCTCCACGGGTGTCGTTCGACAGACCGATGGCTATGTGCTTGCTCGGGAATCGCTGGTCCTTGGTGCGTCGCCCGGTGCGGAGGGGACGTACTTTCTGGACGGCGGGTTGATCGATGTGGCGGCGCTGCAAAGCGGAGAGGGACAAGGCACACTGCACATCCGAGGCGGTGCGCTGGTTGCAGATTCGATCGACGTCCCGGTCATTCAAACCGCCGGGATTTGCTCGCCGGACGGCCAAAACGGACCGGTTGCCTTCAGCGACTATACGATGCGCGGTGGCACGCTTGCGCCTCCAAATCCACGACCCGGCAGGCGACCGAAAGCACGACCAAATACAACTCAACGGCCGCTTCGTGGCCGGCGGGGCCCTGACGGTGGATGCGGACGAAGGCTATGTACCGCGACCGGGCGACATGTTCGACTTCTTCGAGGGCAGGATGATCGACGGGACGTTTGACTCGGTGAATCTGCCCCGCCTGGAGGGCCCTCTCGCCTGGGATACGTCGTCGCTCTATGCAACCGGCACGCTTCGAGTTGTCGCGGGTGACCTTCAGGACGACGACCGGATTGACTCGCAAGACATCAATCAGCTTGGCACAGCGATCGCCTCGGGCATGGGTTCTACCGATTACGATGCCAACGGCGACGGCTCGGTTGAGCGCGGATGACGTCTGGCACCTTGTGCGGAACGTCCTGCAGTCGGACGTTGGCGATGTCAACTTTGATGGTCGCTTCGATTCGGCAGACTTCGTTAGCGTGTTTCAGACGGGCGAGTACGAGGACTTGGAATCGATGAACTCCACCTGGACCGACGGCGACTGGAACTGCGACGGAGAGTTCAACTCATCCGACATGGTGCTCGCCTTCCAAGCTGGTTGGTATGAAGCCGCTCAGCCGATGAACGCCGGTCCGATTGCGGCCGCAGTCGACGCCGTTTCTTCGATGATCCGCCGTTCTCTCCCCGGCGTGCCTTCGTCGCCTGAGGGGCGCCGGGCAAGAGAGAGAAAGAGGAAGCCCTCTTCTCTCAGGCCGCCTGTTTGCGGACCCGGTTGGTCTCCGCCGCGACAGGCTGGGATGGTTGCGGTGCGCGGCGCTGAAATCGTTCACGAGCGGTATGCCAAAGGATTGCCGCCCAGTGTTCGATGCGGATGGCCATCGGCAACGGGGCACGCCAAGACATCTGAAGATAGCTGTGCATCTCTCGCAGGCTGGGACGTTCCCAGGTGCGAAACTCTCGGTGCAGCAAACGGGGCAGTTGGGTCCGGTCGTAGCCCGCACGTTCGGTGTACCAGGTGAGGAGCTGATTTACTCGAAGAGCATACTGCATCTTCTGTGTTGCCGTGAGTTCCCGCCGGGCAAAACGATTGGAGTCATGCAGGCGGTAATCGACCAAGTGGTTTTCCAGATGATATTTGCCCGCGCCGAGAACCGATGTCGCGAAGATCAATACGTCATCCGCTCGGGTGATCCAGGCGGATTCGAATGGGTAGGGTAAGATGTTGCGAAGCAGGGCGGCCCGCATCGACAGGCACGACGTGGGCATTCCTACCCATGTGGAACGGAGCAGCGTGGCGAGTACACTGCTGCCGCGAAATTGCGTGGGACGATGCCGTCGGCGAAGACGGCGCGTTCCGCCAAAATCTCGGTAGTTGACACTCAAAAAATCAACTTCTGGTCGCGACTCGTACAACTCTGCAGCCGTGGCAAGGTATTCCGGCCGATAGCGGTCGTCCGCATCCAAAAAGAACACGATATCGCCGGTTAGCCGATCCATACCGCGATGGAAACACGAGAGCTGACCGCCTTGCGGCTTCCGCAGGAGATGAACTTGCGGGTGAGCAGCGAATTGTCGTTCGATGAATTCGCATGACCCGTCGGTCGATCCGTCGTCTACGACGATGATTTCGTCAAAGGGTCGCGATTGATCCAAGACGCTACGGATTGCTTCGCCGACGAACTTGCGGTAGTTGTGGTTGTTGATCAGGCAACTGCACTTCATCCTGAAGTCCTCACGCATCCTTCGTTTTCTTACGCCGGCGGGCTGTTGCGCTCCAACTGTCGGAGGAAGGTCGTTGCCGTCGGCAACTCGGACGCCGATCGGCAGCGTTTTCGATGTATTGCTACGCGAACGATTCGTCGGCTGTTACGAAGCCACACGCGAGGCCGGGAAACTGTGCGGGCCGGCCGACTTGTGCGGCTGCGCTATCCCGAAGTCCGTCCAGGCCCGCCGCTCCCTTACCGTGCATCTGCGAATCGCCAGGTTGCGTTCCAGATTCTCCCCCGTCGAATAGGGCCGCGGGTGGTCCAAATGGACGCACCCGGCACGATGACGGATCTGTTTGCCTCGGATCCCTGCATTCACCAATCTTTCACCAAACTCTCGGTCCAGTCCGCCGTACTGCATCCGTTCATCCAAGCCATTCACGCGTAGTGCATCCTGTCTCCACACAGACGCGTTGTGACCGTTAAACGTCGGACGTGTGGGAGTGATCTGGTCCAGCAAAGCACCAAGGCGCCGATTGCGAGTCAGCAGATACGTGCTCTTGCTGAATGGCATCCCGTGTTGCCGCAGCCAAGCTAGATCGGTTGCTCGCCCGCGTACAATGTCCTCTTGCGACAATCGCTGACTCGCGGCCAGCGGTAAGCGGACATAGCCCCCGGAGAGGAAACAGCCTTCATGTGCCAGAGCGACGTGCGTTTCTAGAAACCTGGCATCCGGAATGCAATCACCATCGGTGAACACCAGATAATCGTATGACGCTGCCAGAATGGCTCGGTTCACGATCTCGCATTTGCGAAAGCCCCGGTCCTCATGCCACACGTGATGGATGGTCATTCCGGTGAGTCCACGCAGTCGATCGATCCGTAACGCCGTATCCTCTCGCGACCCGTCATCGGCAATCACGAGTTCAAATCGCCGATGCGTTTGGATCGTATACCCCCAGAGGACCTTTTCTAGCCAGTCCGGCTGGTTGTACGTCGTGACGAGTACGGAAACATCGCGTGGTGTCCGTGACATTCGGTTCCTTCTTTCGAACCCCATTGAGCCTGTTTTCCCGCTGGCGCACCTGGTCCGGAAGCCTAAGTGATCGGGTGAAATGTGGCAAGACCAGTCGCATGCTGGCGTGGTGCTATCTGCTATCTGATCTTGCCTTGACCAAGCTGATTTGCGACACTCCACGCCCCGCGTCTGGAGGAAGCTGCGTCGACGGAAGAATGGGCGTCAAGGAATCAACAGGATGTTCGAACCGACCCGGCCGCTGCGCATTCTTCACCTGGCGAATCACAAGAGCACCAATATCGGAAACGGGGCCCTGATTCGCGGCCTGGAGCGGACGGTTCACGAGGACTTTGGTCGGAGCGTGCAGTTCCAGCACGAAGCGTGGGATGATTACACGATTCCCGGAGCGCGGAAGGAATTTGGCCCGAGCTTCGTCGAGTTGTGCCGGGAAGTCGATTGCCTGATCGTCGGTGCTGCGGTCACGTTCGTCGGCTCGTCGTCCCATGGTCATACGGGGATGCGATTCAATCTCCCGTTGGAACTGTGGGACGACATCGAATGCCCGATCATCTTTTACGGTCTGTCCTACCGCACCTGGCCTGGACAAGCGTATCACCATCGCGATTCCTTGCGAGCTGCCATCGAATATTCCCTGCAACACGATCGCTGTCTGTTCTCCGTTCGCAATGACGGAACACGAGCCTGGCTGGGCAGGACACTCGGGATCGATGTCCGCGGAATCCAGGAAGTTCCGGATCCGGCGCTGTTCGTTGGGCATTCCGGGAAGGAGCGGCCGTGGCAATTGCATCCCGAACGGTTGAATATCGCGATCTCGCTGAATGACGAAGATTCCCGCTATCGATTCGGCGGTGCAGGCCCTTCGATCGGTCACCGTTTGGCTGCGCCTGCACCCGTCGCGTCATGTTCGCCGAAGCTTGCGGCGAACAACGGACAAGCGGCTTGGCTTCGTCGAGCGGATCGCGGATGTGCTGGACCGATTGGCCCACCGATATCCCGCGGAAATGATACTCTGTCCACATCATCACGAAGATTTTCGGATGATTGCCGACCTCTTTCGTTGTTGCTCCTCCCGACTGAAACACCAGATTGTTTCGGTAAACGGCTTGCCAAAGTCAGAACATGCCAAGGAGTTTTACAACTTTTATCGAAACGTGGACCTGACGCTCGCGATGCGTGTCCATGCGATGTCACCGTCGATCGGTCTGGGCACGCCGACCGTTGCACTTTGCTCGCAGCATCGAATGACCGAGTTCATGGCGGACGCCGGGCTTTGCTCGTACAGCCTTGATGTTTTTTCGGCGGACTTCGAAGAAGAGTTGTGGCGACGGTGTGAGTGGATCCTGGCGAACTCGGCGAAGGCGCGCGAAGAAATGCGAAGTGCGGCTGAGGAAATGAGACAACGAACACGCATTTTCAATCAGCGGATTGAGCAGCTCGTCGCAAGAAAGGTGCGGCATGCAGCCTAAACTGATCGTGTTGGACATTGACGGCGTCATCACAGATGGCTTGGAGCGCTTGGACGAATGTGAAGATGCGGTGGGATATAAACAGATCAGTTTTCAAGACTTGGATGCGGTCCATGCGGCGAGAGCGGCCGGGTTTGGCTTCGCGCTACTGACGGCAGAGGATAACGCGATGGTCCGCCGGATCGCGTCGCGATTCGGGATCGAGGATGTGTACGTCGGGCAAAAGGACAAACTGCGTGGCATCGAAGTGATTGGGGCCCGACACCAACTGGCAATGCGGGAGATCTGCTTCATCGGAGATTCGGACCGGGATGCCCGGGCTTTTCCCGCGTGTGGCCTCTCCTTCACGCCGGCCAATGGCAGCTCGCAGGCACGCTGGCAGGCAACTTTTACTTTGCATCGCTGCGGAGGACGCGGCGCGGTGGCGGAAGCGATCGAAATCATTCTGAAGCTGAACCGAATGACACCATGAAGTTGCTCGTTGTAGGACTTGGCAGTATCGGTCAACGACACGTCCGGTGTCTGCGCGAACTGTGCGGCACAGAGCTGGAGCTGATTGCGTACCGTCAGCGGGGATTCAATCTGGAAATCACGCCGGATCTGCAGGCTCGTGAGGATGTTTCGCTGGAATCGCGATACGGGATTCGCTCCTTCTACCAGCTCGATCAGGCGCTGGCTGAGAATCCTGTGGCGGCCCTCGTCTGCACGCCGAACCACTTGCACATCCCCGTTGCCACCGAGCTGGCCGAAGCGGGATTGGATCTCTTCCTGGAGAAGCCGGTTTCGCACTCGTTGGATGGGTTGGAAAAACTTGAACGCGTTCTGACGGAAAAGGATCGAGTCTGCTGTGTCGGGTATCAGCTTCGATTTCATCCTGGGATCCAGCAGATGCTCGAGATGGTTCAGGATGGGGATTTGGGAATCGTCTTTGGCGCGCATTTCGACTTCGGCGAACATATGCCCTTCTGGCATCGTTATGAGGATTACTCGAAAACATTCATGGCGCGTGAAGCAGAAGGTGGAGGGGTTACGCTCACCCAGATTCACGATATCGACATCGTCTACGCCCTGTTCGGCGTGCCCACGACAGCATACGCCAGTGGAGGCAGTACCGGGACACTGAAAATGGATGCGGAAGATCATGTCAGTAGCGTGTTGACATACCGACACTTGGACACGCCGGCTACCGTGACACTGACACACGATTGCCTGCGGTATCCGCCACGTCGCAGTTATCAGATTCACGGCACGCAGGGATCGCTGCTGTTCGACTGCTATCGCAATCGCCTGCGGCACATTCCCTTCAACTCAGAAACGGAATGCATTCACGAGTATCGAAGTGTGACGCGAAATACGCTGTTTTTCCGACAGATGCAACACTTTCTCGCTTGTGTTCGCCGGGAGGCGACACCGCGGGTTAGTCTGCAGGATGGTGTGAACTCGTTGAAAATGGCGTTGGCAATTAAGGAGTCGTTGCGGTGCAGCGGTCAAGTCGAGTTGACGACGTGAAGATTCTAGCGCTGATTCCGGCGCGGTGGATCGAAGGGTATTCCGCGAAAGAATATTCTTCCGATTGCCGGCAAGCCGGTGTTGGCCTATTCGATCGAACAAGCACAGAGGAGTCGCTACATCCACCGTGTGGTTGTGTCGACAGACGACTCGGAAATCGCGGAAGTAGCGCGACAGTACGGAGCCGATGTGCCGTTCCTTCGGCCCGCGGAGTATGCTGCTGATCTGTCGCCCGACGTGGATGTGTTCTACCACGCTTTGAGCTATCTGCGTGAACAGGAAGGGTACCAGTGCGACTACGTTGTGCACCTGCGACCCCCGACAATCCTGCGCTGCGTCGCGGACATTGATGAGGCGATCGAGTTGATGCTTGCGGACCAGCAGGCGGATACGCTGCGATCGGTGGCTCCCGCGACCCAATCACCCTACAAGATGTGGGTGGCTGACGGCGAGTATTTGCAGCCCATTCTGCAGCACGAGGGAACTGTCGAGTCTCAGTCGATGCCGCGGCAACTCCTGCCGCAGGTCTACTGGCAGAATGGCTATGTGGACATTATTCGATCGGACGTTATCTTCCGTCGGCGCATGTCCGGCGAGAAGGTGATCCCATTCGTAGTGAACAAGGAGGTTCCGGAATTGGATCACCCGGAGGACCTTGAGAAACTGCATTCCTGGATTCGGCGGCACGGCCTGATGGTGGAGCCACGCAGTCATTCCTCACCCACTCGACATGCGGCCTAGATAATGAATCTTCAAGGCGCGACAGCGATCATCACCGGTGGCGGCGGACTCCTGGGCGAACAGCATGCAGCGGCGCTCGGCGAAGAAGGCTGCAATCTTGTGCTGCTGGATGTCGACCAGGGCAACCTGGCGACCAAGGCGAAAGTATTGCAGGATCGCTATGGGGTCTCCGTGGTCGGCGAAGCCGTCGACATTACGCGGGAAGACGAGCTGCAATCCGTGGGCGAACGCGTGAAGGAACGGTTCGGCTCGATCGACATCCTGGTGAATAACGCCGCCCGAAACCCGAAAGTCGAAGGCGGTCGCGGCGGGAACTGGTCACGGCTAGAGACGCTGTCGATCGATGAATGGCGGATGGATTTGGAAGTCGGTCTGACCGGTGCGTTGCTGTGTTCGCGAGTTTTCGGAACGGGAATGGCCCGACGCGGCAAAGGCGTCATCCTGAACATTGCCTCCGACCTGGCCGTGATTGCACCGGACCAACGGATCTATCGTGACGCATCACTGCCCGATGACTTGCAGCCGGTGAAGCCCGTTGCCTATTCCGTGGTGAAGTCGGGATTAATCGGATTGACACGATACCTGGCGACCTATTGGGCCGAGTGCGGAGTGCGCGTGAATGCGCTTTCACCGGGAGGCGTGTACAACAACCAGCCACCGGAATTTGTTGCGCGCCTATCACAATTGATCCCCCTGGGCCGGATGGCTCGAGTCGATGAAT
Source organism: uncultured Planctomycetaceae bacterium (assembly GCA_963776055.1). GTDB lineage: Bacteria > Planctomycetota > Planctomycetia > Pirellulales > Pirellulaceae > CAVZLD01. The sequence goes on from CAVZLD010000008.1 coordinate 18,752, forward strand.
ACCGTAAGGCGATTGTCTTTCTGTGCTCGGATGCTTCTTCCTATATGACGGGCCAGAACCTGGTAATGGACGGCGGCCGAAGCTGCTGGTGACAGCGTGCCGATCAAACACTTATGCCGAAAGGATTTGAGCATGAATACTCTACGGATTGGCGATCGAATCGTGGGCGAAGGCAGACCGACTTTCTTCATCGCCGAGATTGGCATCAATCACAACGGCGATGTGGAACTGGCCAAGAAGCTGATCGCGGCGGCTTGTCTGGCCGGTGTCGACGCGGTCAAATTTCAGAAGAGAACCGTTGACGTCGTCTACTCGCCCGAAGAATTGGCGCGAGTTCGGGAAAGCCCGTTCGGCAATACGAACGGTGATCTCAAGTACGGCTTGGAGTTTGGCAGCCCGGAGTATCAGGCGATCCATCAGTACTGCTTGGAGCACGAGGTGATGTGGACCGCGTCGTGCTGGGACGAAGCTTCCGTGGATTTCATCGAGCGATTCGATCCGCCGTTCTACAAGATTGCGTCCGCCTCCTTGACCGACTCCGCCCTGCTAAGGCATCACCGCGCTCTCGATAAGCCGATCATCCTGTCGACCGGGATGAGCTCGGTTCCGGAAATCGATCGCGCCGTAGATATTCTCGGTACGGACAATCTGATTCTGCTGCACACGACTAGCACGTATCCCTCCAAGGTCGAGGAACTGAATCTGCGCGTCATTCCTTGGCTTAAGAAACGGTATGGCGTACCGGTCGGATACTCCGGTCATGAAACCGGATTGGCGACCAGCACGGCGGCCGTAGCCCTCGGCGCGTCCGTTGTCGAACGACACCTGACATTGGATCGCGCGATGTGGGGTTCTGACCAGGCTGCGTCGATCGAGCCGCATGGATTCAGTCGCCTGGTCAAGGATTGTAACGCCGTGGCGACGGCGCTCGGTGACGGAAATAAGGTGGTCTACGAGAGTGAAGTTCCCATCCGGGAGAAGCTTCGGCGAATCGCAGCCTGAAATATGAAATGTTCCGGCTCTTGCGGTTGCTTTCATTCTTGAGAATCGTGCTACGGACAACGTAATGAAGATCGGCCATTTCTGCCTGCAGAGCCTGATGCGATTCCATTTCGTACATGACCTGGAACTGATTCAGGCCAACTTGGATGCGGGGCATCAAGTCCATGTCATCCATTCCGGCAAGCGAATGCGCTTTTCGGACACGACTTGGCACGTTGATTACCGCGACCGCCTCCCATCCGAGATGAGTTGCTTTCGAGCAGGTATCGCGTTGCTCGATGGTGAGGTCGCGCTGCACAGTGTCGATCAACTGGCACTGGATGCAGACGAGTATCCTGAGTTCCAGCAAACGGAGTGGCCCGAGTTCGATTCGCATGCGGCACTGGATCAGTTCCGCTTCGGTGCCCATGACTGTGGCAACGCGGTTCGTTCCAGCCTGATTTCGCACCTGCGCAATACGGAAGCCGACACCAAGAAGCACGCGGAATGGATTCGGCGTGCGCTCGATACCTCCGTGCTCGTCTATCTGGCGGCCAAAGCATTCATCCAGAAGTACAAGCCCGACCGTGTCTACGCGTTTAATGGGCGAATGGCAACTTTTCGAGGTGTTCTGCGAGCCGCGCAAGAAGCCGGTGTTGAATGCGTGATTCATGAACGTGGGGCAACGCTGGAGCGGATCAGTCTGTCGAAAAACACGATGCCTCACGATATCTACTGGAGGCAGCAGGAAATCTTGCGTCACTGGGAGGAAGATTCCACGCCCCTTACGGAGAAGCGGGAAATCGGAGAAGCGTTCTATCGAAAGACACGCGACAAGCAGGTCTTTAATTGGCACGCCTACACGCAAGGCCAGCGAGTAGATTGGCTGCCCGCCGAAGTCAAGCAGGCACCGCGAGTCTATTCGATCTTCACGAGCAGCGAATTCGAACGGTACGCGATGCCCCAGTACTATCGCTATCTGTTGCATGATAGCCAGCTGCAAGGGATTCAAGATGTTGTGGCTCTCCTGAAAGAAATTCACTTTGACGGGGCCCTGTGCATTCGTATTCACCCCAATAGTCACAACGAGAAACCGAATCTATTCGGATCGCTTCAGCGGGAGATCCAGGAAGACTTCGTCCACGTGTTGGCGGCCGATTCGCCGGCGGATACGTACGCGCTAATCGACGCGTCTGAAAAGGTGATTACGTTCGGATCCACCGTGGCCATGGAAGCCGCTTTCTGGGGCAAGCCTTCCGTCTCGTTCGCCACGAACCCCTACGAAAACCTGGGGGCAATCTATCAACCCACGACTCGTGCGGACGCCCGACGCCTGCTGGCGGAGGAACTCGCGCCGAAAGGCTACGAGAACTGCGTCAAGTATGGCTACTACTACTCAACGTTTGGGCAAAGATTGCGCCACTCGACCGTCGAAGGTCTATTCGATTTGCGGTTCAAAGGCCAACGAATTCGCGAGAGCTTCGCCTTCCGAAAACTCGTCAAGCCGTACCATAAGCTACGGGCGAAATTACGTCGTGCCGCATGATCGGCGAAGGAATCGCATTGGCTTGCCGGACGGTTACGTTCTCTTCGCCGTAGGGTGTGAAGCCGCTCCCAGGAAGTGCACCGCGCTGTCGATGTGGAGTGTTCGTGTTCTGTCACGGTTAAGATCGAGGTGCCACGGGCCGCCGGTGCGACGGTGGCACACGATTGGCAACTCCGCACTTGCTTCTGGGTTCTGCCCAATCATCCGAAGTTGCGCCGTCGCTGCGCCGGTGTGCACACCTTTCGGACCAGGGACTTGCTCGGTGACGCTCGAGTTGACAAACTGCATGGGACCGACATCATGAAATGAATCCGCCGGTCACATTGATTCGTCGAATCCGTGACATCTGGGAGAGTAGTGACCATGTATCCTGACCGATTGTTGCCACGCGTCGCGGTATGCCTGGCCAGCTTCTGGGCGGCAGGGCCCGCCGTCTCGCAAGAGCATTCGTCTTCGCCCGACTTTGGCCGCCCGAACATTGTTGTGATTCTTGCGGATGACTTTGGCTACGGCAGCAGCGGATGTTACGGGGCGGATTCGGATTTGGTGCGGACGCCGAGTATTGACCGGCTGCGCGCGAGGGTCGGCGGTTTACCGATGCGAATACGCCTTCGTCCGTCTGTACACCAACGCGATACGCCTTGCTGACCGGACGGTACTGCTGGCGGACACCTCTCAATCATGGTGGAGTAGCCAATACGCTTGACCCGCTGCTGATCGATCCCTCTCGCGATACGCTCGCTTCGATGCTCAAGCGGCACGGGTATTCGACCGGAATCGTAGGCAAGTGGCACCTTGGTTATGGTGTTGCCCGACGAGTGGATTACACGAAAGAGTTGCGTCCGGGGCCGCTGGAACTTGGTTTTGACTACCAGTTCGCGGTACCGCAGAATCATAACGATGTGACACGCGTCTTCGTGGAAAACCACCGCGTGTTCGGGCTCCGGTCCACGAAACTCTCTCCCACAAAAGGGAACCTCGGTCTGGATGCGCCGCAGCGGGAAGATTCCAGGACAATGGAGCAGTTGACCGACCGCGCGGTGGCGTGGCTTCGAACGCAGACGAGCGACGGGCCGTTCTTCCTTTACTTCGCGCCCGTGGCGGTGCATGAGCTCGTGACGCCTTCCCGTGAAACAGCCGGTAGCAGTCGAGCCGGACCGTATGGTGATTTTATTCACGACCTCGATTTGAGCGTTGGCCGAATCCTGGACACGCTCGACGAATTGCAGCAAGCGGATGATACGCTGATCGTATTCACCAGTGACAACGGGGGAGTTGTTGCCGAGAAGAGCAAAAGTGGTTCGCAGAAAGTTGCTATGGATGCGGGGCTCCAGATCAATCGGGATTGGCGCGGCGGAAAGCATGATATCTGGGAAGGAGGGTTTCGTGTGCCATTTGTCGTGCGTTGGCCCGGTCATGTTGCCCCCGGAACCACGAGCCGCCAGATGATTGGGGTCATCGATCTGTTTGCGACCTTGGCGGCCGTCGTCGGCGAAGAACCGCTCGGCCAATCCACGACGGCACCCGACAGTTACAATCAACTCTCCGTCTTGGTCGGTCCGCCCAATACGCAGTCCCCCAGGCCCGATCTGGTGTTGCAAAGTGCTGACGGCGTATACGCCATTCGTCGTGGCCCTTGGAAATGGATCGAAGGCATTCCACAGCCGCGCCCGGGAAAACGACTGCCCGGCAAGAACGGTCCGAAAGCAGATCAGTTTCAGCCGCGCTTAATCAATCTGGAAGATGATCCGGCAGAGCGGACAGATGTCGCGGAGCAGCATCCGGATGTGGCGGCGCGACTCGCTCGGGCGTTGCTTCAGTACCGTACACAAGACTTCAGTCGCAACGCGAACGCACAGTGAATCGCAGAAGGACTCCCAAGACCACTTCGGCGCGGGACGCGACGGCAGAGTAGGGGATGCGTGTTACCCGGCTCGATACCACGCGAGGGAAAAGGCGGCGGGGCGAACGTCTATCGGATTGCAGTTCACGTTCCGTAAGGAGGATCGACAGAATCGCTATGAAAAACAGCTTGCAGGAATTACGCACAGTACTGTTGATGGGGCCCGGACCTTCTTGTGTGCCACCACCGGTCTATCAAGCACTGTCGCGCCCGACGATCGGGCACCTTGACCCTCGGTTCATTCGAATCATGGACGAGATCAAGCTTCAGTTGCGGCAGGTTATGCAAACGGAGAATTCACTCACAATTCCGATTAGTGGTACGGGATCCGCGGGAATGGAAACTTGTTTCGTGAATCTCGTGGAACCAGGTGACCGCACGCTGATATTGCGCAACGGAGTGTTCGGCAACCGGATGGCCGATGTGGCATCCCGGCTTGGGGCATCGGTCGAGACGCTGGATTTCGAATGGGGCAAGCCCGTGAATGTCGCGCAGGTCGAAGAACAGCTGCGTGACGGACCCTATGCGATGATAGCCATTGTCCATGCCGAGACATCAACCGGCGTGTGCAATCCGGTCGCGGAAGTGGGGTCGCTCGTCTCCGGCACCGGTGCGCTCTACCTGGTGGATGCGGTCACGAGTCTGGGAGGGATGCCCGTAGCGATGGACGAATGGCATGCGGATGCGCTGTACAGCGGGACGCAGAAATGCCTTTCCTGTCCTCCCGGATTGGCCCCTGTCAGTTTTTCCGATCGAGCGGTGGCGAAGCTGCAGGCTCGCCCATCGAAAGTGCCCAACTGGTACCTCGATCTGACACTGCTCCATGACTACTGGGAAGGCGCGACGCGAGCTTATCACCACACGGCGCCGATCAACATGCTGTATGGTCTGTATCAGGCCTTACATTGTATTCTCGAGGAAGGCCTCGAGGCGGTTCATCGACGACACCAGGCAGCTCACCAACAGCTGGTGGAAGGTCTCGAAGCTCTCGGGTTGGAGATGTTGGTTGATCCGTCAGCACGGCTCCCCATGCTGAACGCGGTGAAGGTGCCGGAAGGCGTTGCCGAAGCCGTCGTGCGCAAGGCGCTGCTGGACGAGCACGACATTGAGATCGGCGCGGGGCTTGGACCCTTGGCGGGGCAGGTGTGGCGAATCGGAATCATGGGACATACCGCTCGCCCCGATCATGTGGATCGGTTCTTGACCGCGCTGAAACGCGTGCTGGCTTAATGAGGGTCCAACCGCAGCAATTCCAGGATACGGTTCGCGGCGGCCGCTCCGCTCAGAAAGGCACCCTCCACACGTGGTCCGCCGCACCAATCGCCGCAGGCACCCATGCGACGCTCGGCATCAAACAGACAACGTTCGTCCAGCGGTTCCACGGGCAAGGCAAAACGCCAACGATGCGCCGTGCAAAAACGCGGCGGCCGGGCGGATTTTGCCGTCGCCGTCCAGAACTCGCTGCTCAACAGAGCCTCTGTCTCCGAAGATGATGCTTCGAGGTGCAGACGCGACCACTCGGGTGATGCGTGCATCACCCAGGTCTCGGGCTCGGACTGTCGTCCGGGTTTGCTGCTGTTGCGAGCGATCCAGGTGAGCGGTGAATCGTGGACGAAGGCCGCGTCCCATTCCAGATTCAGTGGCTCGTCAAACGCCATCATCACAGCCCAACACGGATGCATGTCGACTCGGCCCGCTACGGCCGCAAGCTGCGGCGCCGCCGACAACAGTTCCGCCGCTTGAGCTGCGGGCGCCGAGACAAGGACGATGTCAAATTCACCGAGAACCGATCCTCCGTCATCCGACAGAATCCATCGAGTGCCGGATCGCTCGACGCGCGCAACCCGTGTCTGTAGGTGAATCTGCTGATCAGTCGCCAGCTGCTTGCAGATGGCGTTCATTGCCGGAACCGCAACGAACCGCTCCGTCTCCGACTTCTTGTGTGTGGCCTGCCCTCGCTCAAGCACGATGATCTGACCGTCCCATCGTCTTACGATGCCGGCGTGCATCCAAGAGTCAACGTAGCGATAAAAGTGATCACTGCGGACCGTGAAATACTGAGCCCCATGGTCCAAACGCAATCCGTCGTCCGTGCGCCGCGTGGCCATCCGGCCTCCCACGCCACGACTCTTCTCGAATACGGTGACGGAAACCCGCTGATCTTTCAGTGTTCGGGCGCATGTCAAACCCGAGATCCCTGCGCCGATCACCGCGACGGTGGGTTTCGCAAGACTTGTGCTAAACACGGAGGGCTATTCCTTCCTCTTGTGGGTCTGCGAGCCAGACACGTGACTGCTCAGTAACTGGTCATCGCCTTGCGTACAGCTCGTCCGATTCGAAAATGCGCTTCTGCACACAGAGAATGCCCCGGTGCCCTTTTCGCAAGCGGTTGATCGCTGCGCCGGCAAGTCCCCGGGCGACTACCGGGAGCCCGGATTGCCTCAGCTTCACGTTGCTCGACGAGGCTCATGGCACGCGCAGTGTGGAATCGTACGGTTGCCGGTGAACGAGTTTCGTGGTCCTTGCCCACTCCCGCCCACGACGGAGAGAAACACGTGGAGGGGGCCAGTGTGCAAAGCATTCGACTCCCACCCTAGCCCACAAATACTCCTGCGGCCATTGGGATAGCCGGATCAAGCCGCTTCCGCAAGGAGGTGCCGCGGCTTGAATTCACCCTCCCGGAGGAAGAGAGAAGAACGTGAGGCGTTCGATCGCCTGCGCACCAGGAACCGCACCGCCCCCTAAGGGGGGGCGGGATAATCTTCGAAAATGACTCGCTTGGCACTTGTCAGACCGCCTGTCTCGCCTTTAATCTCCTGAACGATTTGAACGAATTTGGCCAAATTCCATTTCGAGCCGGCGTAGTAGTTTACGTATCTAAGTTTTTTGAGATTAACGATTTAGGGAGGAAGACATGACCCGTTCCAGCAAATGCAAGAGTCTCCTGGTAGCCGCCGCGATCGCCGTGGCGTCGTCCGCTAACTACGCGGTCGCCAAAGACATCGTCGACACGGCAGTCGGAGCCGGCTCTTTCAAGACTCTAGCTGCTGCCCTGCAGGCAGCTGGGCTAGTAGACGCCTTGAAGGGCGACGGTCCCTTCACGGTCTTCGCTCCGACGGATGACGCCTTCGCGAAACTGCCCGAGGGCACGGTCGCGGAACTGCTGAAGCCCGAGAACAAGAAGAAGCTCACTGACATCCTGACATATCACGTCGTGAAAGGTCGCGTTCCGGCCGCCGACGTCGTCAAGTTGAACGGTGCGAAGACATTGAATGGTCAGCAAGTGGATATCGCCGTCAAGGACGGCAAGGTCTCTCTCGACAAAGCGAACGTCGTGAAGACCGACATCGCGTGTGACAACGGCATCATTCACGTGATCGATTCGGTGATCCTCCCCGCATCTGACGATCTTCCGACGACGGCGGTGAAGGCAGGCAGTTTCGGCACGCTCGTCGCCGCGGCGAAGGCGGCTGGACTCGTGGAAGCACTCTCGGGCGAGGGGCCGTTCACGGTCTTCGCTCCGACGGACGACGCTTTCGCGAAGCTTCCAGCGGGAACGGTCGATTCGCTGCTGAAGCCTGAGAACAAGGCGAAGTTGGCCTCCATCCTGAAGTATCATGTCGTGCCGGGTCGCGTTTACTCGTCGGACGCAGTGGCTGCGGGTTCCGCGAAGACGCTTCAGGGCCAGTCGGTCAAGATTCAGGTGAACGGTAGCGATGCGACCGTGAACGGTGCGAAGATTCTCGCGACGGATCTGGATGCCAGCAATGGCGTCATCCACGTGATCGACTCGGTGATCCTGCCGCCCAACGGCGACCAGAGCTCGGTGCAGCCGCGAAAGATGATTGAGACAGCGATTCGGCAGGGCGCGCCCCTCTACAACGCCGGCCACGCTGGACAGTGTGCGAAGGTTTACATGCAGACTGCACAGGAGCTGCTCGAGATGGAAGGTCACGGGATGTGCTCCTCCACCGTCCACACTCTTCAGACCGCTCTGAATGCTTCGCAGCACAGCACCTGCACAGAGACGCAGGCATGGACCATGCGACGAGCCTTGGATGTTGCTTACAACTCCGTCCGGTAAGTCGTGCGAGGTCAAGCATCGGGACGGCTGACGACCCGATTCAAGAAACTCTGGAGGCCGGCCTCTCAGTTGAGTAAACTGGGAGGCCGGCTATTTTTGTTTCGGGCGGATCCGAGCGAGGCAATGAACGCAACGTGCGACGCAGTGATTATCGGGGGTGGTTTGGCAGGGATCGTAGCCACGCGACGGCTTTGCGTTGCGGGGCTTCGTTGTCAGCTGTTGGAGGCAAGCAGTCAGCTCGGTGGTCGAATCCGGACAGATCAGGTGGAAGGGTTTTTGCTGGACCGTGGGTTTCAGGTCTTCCTGACAGCCTACCCGGAGGCAAGGGCCGCGCTGGACTACGAGCGATTGCAGCTTTGCCGGTTTGAGCCGGGAGCGCTCATTCGATATGGTGGCCGATTCAGCCACTTTGTGGATCCATGGCGGAAGCCGAGTCGACTGCTGTCCACCGCCCTTTCGCCGGTGGCAACCTGGTCTGACAAATGGCGTGTCCGTGAGTTTCGAAGGGATACGACGCGCGGAGAATTGGCACAGATCAACCAGAGACCCGAGCGCAAGACGATCGATTTATTGCGGAAACGTGGTTTCTCGGAGGTGATTATCGAGCGTTTCTTTCGTCCCTTCCTCGGGGGTGTGTTTCTGGACCGCGATTTGGCAACCTCGAGTCGAATGTGCGAATTCGTTTTCCGGATGTTTGCCTCGGGAGATGCGGCCGTTCCCGCGAAGGGAATGCAGGAGATCCCACGACAACTGGCCGAAGACTTGCCGGCAGACGTCGTGCGGCTTGACTGCCCGGTCGCGTCACTCGAGCGACAGGAGGTGATCTTGGCATCGGGCGAGCGACTGCAACCGCGAGTCGTGATCATTGCCACCGATGCGCCCTCGGCGCGGAAGCTGCTCCACGATACGTATCCGGCGAGCGGTCGTTCTGTTCGATGTTGCTACTTCGACGCCGACGAACCTCCGGTGAAGGAGCCAATTCTGGTGCTTAACGGAGACGGCGAAGGACCGATCAATAATCTTTGTGTGCCCAGTCAGGTTTCACGTCGCTATGCGCCTGATGGACGGTCGCTTGTCTCGGTGACGATGGTGGGTCGGGACGCCGCATTCGACCAGTCAATGGAAGCCGTGCGAAGTCAGCTCCGATCCTGGTTCGGCAGGAAGGTCGACCGGTGGCGCCACTTAAGGACCTATGACATTCCGTATGCCTTGCCCGATCTCGGATCACCGGCACTCGAACCGGTGGCGAAGGTCCCTCAGATCAGCGAAGGAGTCTTCATCTGCGGAGATCACTGTGACACGGCTTCGATCAATGGAGCGATGGCCTCAGGGCGACGAGCGGCGGAAGCGGTCCTGCAGGCTTGGAATGGCCAACTCTCAAGATCATGAATCTCGCTTGCCAGTGAGCGAGCGAAGAAAGCAAAACAAAGCCCCACGCGTGGCAGCAGCTGTTTCCTTTTGGTATCGCCATTCCGTGACTTCTGTGCCCATCCGAAACGAAACGAGCTTTCATGTCCAAGAAACAACGCGAGTCGAGCTGCCGAAATCTGGTGATTGTCCTGGGGGATCAGCTGAATCGGAATTCCACGGCATTCGATCAGTTCGATTCGACGCGGGATGTTGTGTGGATGGCAGAAGTGGCGGAGGAATCAACTCACGTCTGGACCCACAAGGCCCGCATCGTCATGTTTCTTGCCGCGATGCGTCATTTTCGTGATGCCCTGGTCCGTGAAGGGATCTCTGTCGCATATCGAGAACTGGAGGATGACGCTAATCGTGGCTCGTTGGCTGAGGAACTGAAGGCGGTTGTGACGGAAATCCAACCGGAGCGACTCGTTCTGGCGCAGCCGGGGGAATGGCGAGTGAAACAGAGCTTGGTCGAGGCCGCCAAGGAACGGAAGATCGAAGTGGATCTTCGACCGGATCAACATTTCCTGAGTACGCCCGAGGAGTTCGCCGAACATGCGGAGGGTCGCAAACAATTGCGGCTAGAGTATTTCTATCGAGAATTGCGGCGCAAGCACGAAATCCTGATGGAAGACGGTGCTCCTGCCGGCGGGAAGTGGAACTTCGACGCGGAGAACCGAAGATCCTTTGGCAAGGATGGCCCGGGGAACGTGCCCCGCCCCGTCCATTTTCGTGCCGACACGGTCACTCGTGAAGTCATCGAATTGGTCAACCGCACATTTCCGCAACACCCGGGCAAACTCGACCACTTCGATTGGCCGGTCACTCCCCCGCAAGCTCGGGCGGCGTTGCGAGATTTCGTCGAGCATCGGCTTCCTGCGTTTGGGCGGTATCAGGATGCGATGTGGACGGAGGAACCATACCTCTATCATTCGCGGCTTTCCGCCGCGTTGAACCTCAAGTTGCTGGATCCGCGCGACGTGATCGAAGAAGCGCTGATTGCCTACCGGTCAGGGCACGCACCTTTGAACAGCGTCGAGGGCTTCGTTCGTCAGATCCTTGGTTGGCGTGAGTATGTGCGCGGCATCTATTGGCTGCTGATGCCCGAATACCTCGAGCGAAACGCCTTGCATGCCACGCGAGCGCTCCCCGAGTTCTACTGGACCGGTGAGACACCAATGCACTGTCTGCGGGAGTCGATCGGCCAGACGCTGGAACACGGCTACGCTCACCACATCCAGCGACTGATGGTCACCGGACTGTTTGCGCTGCTCGCCGATTGTCATCCACAACGAGTGCATGAGTGGTACTTGGCTGCGTACGTCGATGCCGTCGAATGGGTGGAGCTGCCGAATTCATTGGGCATGTCGCAATTCGCTGACGGCGGTGTAATGGCCAGCAAGCCTTACGTCGCCACGGGGAAGTACATCCAGCGGATGAGTAACTACTGCACTCAGTGCCGATTTGACCCCGCCCAGGCGACCGGTGAATCGGCTTGTCCCTTCACGACACTCTACTGGGACTTTTTGAAACGACATCAAAAGACGCTGACATCCAATCCGCGAATGACGATGCAGTTGAGAAATCTGAAGCGGAAAAAGACAAGCGAACTGAAGGCGATTCGAGATCAGGCGGAGCAGATCATGGGCGAACACTGATGAGCGAAAGCTCCCGGTCGATTGAGGAATCGCAACCGACAGGGGCCTGATGAAACGATCTTGGGCCCATGCAGTCTGCAATCCCGACGGCCGGTCAGCCGGCAGCGTGGATTCGAAACCGCATCCCGCTACGACGGGGTGCCCGTCGCTTGTTCCGACATGGCGAGACGCCGATTGTCGGCAATCCAATCTTCCCGCGTGTAGGTCAGCACCGACGTGTCAGTTTCACGGACTTCCACTCGAGAGAGTCGAAAGCCGAGATCCGTGATCTCACTAAAAAGCTTGTGTGCCAGGTTTTCGACGCTCGTCGGAACCGTGAACCGCTTCAGTCGGAGATTCTCACCCGTACGCCGTATGTGATCCAGGAGAGTCTCGTACAGTGGATCATGGACGTTGATCAGCATCGCGTGGTCGTACTCGTTCTTCAGCAGCGGTTCAACTTGGCTGTCGAAGTCTTCAAAGAGCGTCGAAATGGACCCATTTCGTTCGACTTCAAAGAAACATCGGAGTCCATACCGGTGGCCGTGTAGATTCTGACACTTGCCGGAAAGCTCTTCATTTCGGTGCGCGGCGTAAAACTTGTAATCTTTTTGGATGATCATTGTCGTCCAACCTTCGCCTTGTCTTACTTGTTGATCAGCGCCATCACTTCCGCTCGACTGGCCGGGTCCTTCAGAAAGACTCCTCGCAGAGCACTTGTCACGGTCAGGCTTCCGGGCTTGCGGATTCCGCGGATCGACATGCAGGAGTGCTCTGCCTCCACTACGACCGCCGCACCCGCCGAATCAAGTTCCCGCTCAAGCAGGTCGGCGATCGTCTGTGTCATCCGTTCCTGCACCTGCGGCCGGCGAGCGACCTCGTCTACGACTCTCGCTCAGCTTACTCAAGCCAGTGACCCGTCCATTCGGGATGTACGCCACATGGGCGACCCCGTTAAACGGCAGCAGATGGTGCTCACACATGCTGTTGAACGAAATATCGCGGACCAGGACCATCTCGTCGTACACCTCCGGAAAAGTCACCCGCAGGTGTCGAGCGGGGTCCGTGTGCAGGCCGGAGAACATCTCCTGATACATCCTCGCGACCCGTTGGGGGGTGTCCTCCAGCCCCGCACGATTGGGATCCTCGCCGACCGCTTCCAGGATCGTCCGAACGGCGTGTTCGATGGCAGCGAGATCGACGGAGGAACCGTCGTGGGAGCTCTCATCCCGCTCGAGTTCGTCTGGCACATCCGAGCCGTAGCGCATCGTTGAGGTGTTCAGCATCGCGTCCATTGGTATACCTCACGTAGGTCGAACATCGATTTTGACCCAAATTGTGTTGATGGATCGTCTTGCGTTGTGATCCACTATAGGTCGCCGAAGACGATCGCCAACCGGTACGGCGAAGGCGAAGGCGTGTGGGGCAATCGCGGCCCGGTCCCTGCAGCGCTGAGCACTTTCTTGTGCCGTCTTGTCGCCCTTTCCGCTCGGATGAAACGTCGGCCGAACGCTCCATGCCCGTGCGACGCACACTAGCCGGTGGATGGAACGGACTGACGTCGATGAACTCACAAGAGCCGCGGGAGTTTCTGGCGGAGGAGGGCTTCCCGGTCTCTTCTGTCGTGCCACCAGGATGGCTGGCCCAGGGACGTACGGGACGGCCGCGGAGAGAGAATGGCCTGGGAGCGAGAATGGCCGCGGAGCGAGAATGGCCGCGGAGCGAGAATGGCCTGGGAGAGAGAATGGCCTGGAGAGAGAATGGCCTGGAGAGAGATGGCCTGGAAGAGAGAATGGCCTGGAAGAGAGCATGGCCTGGAAGAGAGCATGGCCTGGAAGAGAGCATGGCCTGGAAGAGAGCATGGCCTGGAAGGCCATGAAACGGGACGGCCTGGAAGGCCGTCCCACGGGTGGGGGACGGAGGTTCCTGTGTTCTCGTGGATCACCTCGCCCGGATACACAAGCTTGTCGGATTCACACAAGCTTGACGGATCGCGTGTTCTTGGACTGCTGCTTCGCGAGCCGGGCCGTTAGCCGGTGTAGGGATGCGTCCATGGCGCACGGTAGTCTCGTTTCAGTAGTGCCGCAGCGGCTGGATGATTGTGAATCGTCATTTGTTTCGCATCCCACTGGACAACCGAGTGGGTTTCGTAAGCGATCATGCCCAGCTGTACTGTCGCAGTCGACTGGAACGCATCCTCGACGGTGCATGACGGAGCACGTCGCTCCCGGACCGCCTGCAGAAAGTCTTCCATGTGGCTCGGTCCCATATCGGACTGAACTTCAAATTCCTGCCGTTCTGCCTGCTGATCTGTCGGCACAACAACCCAACGGTTATCACTCGCGAAGATGGTTGCCTTCTCGCCAAACAGAAACACGCCGTTACTTGTTTCGGGCGTATGCTCCGCGGCGCCCCACAACCGGTGGCGCCAAACAACCGGCAACTCGTCAAATTCAAAGTGAACGGTTAATGTGTCCGGCGTGGTGATGATTCCCTGATATTGATAGATTCCGCCGTCGGCTGTAATTCGCGTGGGCATCGATAGATTAAGGACCTTCCGAACCGCATCAATATTGTGGATTCCCCAGTCGACAAGGTGTCCGTGCCCTGTCGTTTTCTCCAGCCGCCAATTTCGGTGGCCCACCTGCGGACTGTAAGGAATGCGGGGGGCGGGACCGCACCAGAGCTCCCAGTCCAAAGCCGCTGGTGGATCTTGCGGCGTCGGGTCGAGCGTGCCCGCTCGGTAGTGAATCTGCACATCGGCCTGGACAATCCGACCGGCCTCACCGGATTCGACATATTCCTTCGCCTGTTGAAACGCCTTGCTTTGCCGCCGTTGAAACCCGACTTGCACGATTCGATCCGAGCGACGGACAGCTTCGACCATCGCCTGCCCCTCGCGGATGTCGTACGCCAGTGGTTTCTCGCAGTAGACATCGAGTCCTTTCTGCAGAGCTGCAATCAATTGCAGAGCGTGCCAGTGCGGTGGTGTGGCAATGATCACCGCCTGAAGGCCTTCCAGCTCGAGAAGTTCTTCGTAGAGTTTGAATTCTCGCGGGCGCCGACCTTGCAGTTTCTCCAACTGATCCGCACCGCTCTTGAGGTGGTCGCTGTCGACGTCACAGACGGCGACGATGTCGACGCCCCCCACTTTCAATGCCGCTCGAGCATCCGCCATCCCATAGCCACCGACGCCGATGATTCCGATTGCCAGTTTCTTGTTCGCTTCCGCAGCGGAAGCACGCGAAGCAATCGCCAGGGTGCCGGCGGCCACCGACTCAAGGAACGTTCGTCGCGTCGTCGTCATAGGATATCTCCTGTAGCTCGCTGCCTTGTCGTTGCCCGATCCCACGCGACGGGGCGGGGATTCAAGCGTCAGGATCGCATAGCGATACCCGTCGATGCAAGTCGGCAACGGCTCGTTTTTCCCGGCCGTTGGGCGAAATCGCACGCGGTCCTTCCTTTTGATGCACGGCAGGCCAACAATAGGTGGCATTTCCCATCTGACGCGAGCCCAACTCCAGAGGAGAACTCTTGCATGTCGAACGAATGGGCGAATCCCGATCATGCCGCCGCCTACTTGGCGAGAATGAAGCAGATTCCTCATCGCGCCGAGGGTGAAGCGACCCTGTTGTCGGAAATCCCCACGACTGCCAAACGAGTGCTTGACCTGGGCTGCGGCAACGGACACCTGCTCGCACTGGTTCTAGAGCATTGCCCCGACAGCTCGGGAATCGGCCTCGATTTTTCCTCCCTCATGCTGCAGCAGGCAAGTGATCGGTTTGCGGGAAATGGACGAGTAGAACTGGTGAACCACAATCTGGATGATCCGCTAACCGGCCTCGGGTTGTTTGACTGCGTCGTCTCCAGCTTCGCGATTCATCACTGCGATCACGACCGCAAACGTGGGTTGTATACCGAGGTGTGGTCACTCCTCAATTCGCCAGGGATCTTCTGTAACCTCGAACATGTATCGTCGCCGAATCCACAAGTTCATGCACGCTTCATGCAGGCGATGGGAATGACAACCGAGGACGATGATCCCTCGAACCAACTGCTGGATGTACAGACACAATTGCAGTGGTTCCGCGAAATCGGTTTTGCCGATGTGGACTGCTATTGGAAATGGCGGGAACTGGCCTTGATCCTCGGCCGGAAGCCGTGACGCGCAAGGAAGGCTGAAACATGGAAGTCGGGCTTGAAGGGGGAGCCGGGGCTTCGGACGCCTTTCCTCTGCTTATTCAGCGAGTTGGGGGACGGTTACTTGCTGTCCGCACTCTTCCGCCCATTGCATCGTGGCCATGAACTTGGGCGATTGGGAAGGTTGGTCATCGTAGTATTGCATGATGCCCCAGCTGCCCCACTTGCTCCATTGGCTCACGGACGCGAAATAGCAGAAGAGGTCGCCGCCGGACTGTGTCCATGCCGAAAAATACTGGCGGTAGATTTCTCCCATCCGAGGATGCGCATTACAGTCGTGAAACAGTTGGGTCATCTGCTCGTTGTTTTCACCACCGCCCACTCCGACCATGTGTTGACCGCCCTCATATGCCAACAGCGTCAGCCCAAACTGGTCCGCGACCTCTTTCGTAGCGCGAATCGCCTCGATCGAACGTGGAAGTGATTGCTGCTCCAGATAATCCAGCGTCTGGTCGACCGACCAGGTCGCTACTTCGGCGGCGGTCAATTCTTTGCCTGCCGGCCGGACATTCATCGAAACGTAGGGAGCGATGGCCAAGGCATCGGCATGCTGGAATGCATCCTGATGTGGGAGAATAATCCGGTTCATCCACCAGGTATTGCCGGACTGCCACGCCAATACACGCACTAAGCGATCAGTTCCACCAAACACGTCTTGCCAAATCTTGAAAATCTCGACGGATCGTTGTGCATAGTATAAGCCGCCGCCCTCCCAGGGCCGTTCTGCCGGTCCCAACTGCAGTTCTTTGGCTTTCTCCCAGCTGTATCGAGTTTGTTCGAATTGAGAATTCCAGACTTCATTCGAGTATTCGATATACACGCGCAGATCCGGGTCGAGCTTCTCACGGACCAATTGGGCAAAGCGTCGAACGTAATCGTCATCCGCGCGATGTGGCATGCAGAACCATGGATTGGCATGAAGTCGATTGCACAAATCGATCATGACTTCCGCGGCGACTCCCTTTTCGGTAAAGGTGGCATCTTCTCGTCGCGGGCGGTCTGCCCAAGAACGGATCTTGGAACCGTTCGTTTCCATCCAGTCCATGAATCGAAAGCAGGCCACGCCGTGCCATCGATCGAGAAACAACGGATGAAATGGCTCCGTTTGATAACGGGATTCGAAACCCGGCATGATCACACGAAGGTTGCGGAGATAGTCATCCGGATCGGTTTCGAGCAGTTTCAGATGGAAACCGCCGCGGGCAGAATCGACCTGGAGCATCATTCGTCCAGGCGTCTCGGAGACAATTTTCGCCGCGCCCGAAAACTCGAGCTTGCCCCACCCGTCGTAGAGGACCGTGTAGAGACCGCTGGGATAGTGGCCGCCACGAATCGTGCACAGCGGCGTCTCCGCCCAACAATCGGGCTCAAGCCGCTTCACCCAACCATGCTCATCGAGCGTCAACGGCGGACCCTCTCCCCAGGCCAGGCCTTTCCGCTGACTCGTCCACGAACGCGATAGGCGAAACACGTCGACGAAGGGCAGTTCCGTATTCCAATCCGCGGGACCGTTTAGGTTCATCCCCAACTGCGGTTGTGCGACATGCTGAGCTGAGGTGACTTGATTTGGCTTCGCCACAAAAGAACAGGCAACCGTGCTCAACGCGAACAGGAGCACAACATTCGCAGACTGTTTCCACGACGGATGGCTCATGCGACAGACCTCTCAGACTACGCGACGAATATCGCCGCCGGAACAGTGAAATCGGTGAGCTATCCGCCCATCGATTTCACCGGCAAGCGTCACAGATCCCGTGCTTCTCCGGGCTCTCGACGGTAACTTCCACACGCTTCGCCTGTTCGGCAGGCATGTCATACTCGCCGGAAACCACACGATGCAATTGTTCCAGCACGCGAGCGGCCGTGGACCAGTTCAACTTGATCAACTCGATCTCTGTCAGCGTATCGTCGGGCAAACGCTGCAGGACAACATAACTCTGGGCTTCTTCTCGACTGTTCGAATCGTTGAGAAATAGGTAGTCCTTCAGTTTGAATGCTTGGCATGTCGACCAGGTGAAGTTCGTCAGCTTCTCGGCTAAGTCATCGACATCAACAGCCAGGTGCATGCACCATCGGCGGTCTTTGTGAATCATCGTATTCTCCTTGCTTCACGACCGGAGGTTGCAGCTTTGTCGGACCTCCGGTTTGGAGTTCGTCCAAAAAGGAAGGGTCAGGAACCAGAAGAGCGAAGCACCCGAAGGGCTATTCCGGCTTTTCGTTCTTGCCCTGTCTTTCGGACCACGGCAGATCGCTCGTCCCATCGCTTGGATCGCATTATAGTGGATGGAACGCGATATGCCGATGCCCGCGGATCAATCACGACAACGACCCGGAAAGACGCCCACGCGACATGCGTAATGACGACATGCAAGCACGAAAACAACAGTTGCGAGCGGTTGTTCGCTCACGCCGCAATCAGCAGCAGAACAAGGCGGAAAGAAGCCTTCAGATCGCCGAGCAATGCATTGACCTGCGCGAATTTTCGCAATCGCAAACCGTTGCAATCTACCTTGCAACATCCTCCGAGGTCGAAACACAGTTTCTGATTGAGGAATGCTGGCGACGGGGGAAGCGGGTCGCCGTTCCTTGCTGCTTCGGGAAGCAGTTACGTCTGTTTCATCTGGAGTCGATGCGGGACCTTGCGCCACGAACGATGGGGATCCTGGAACCGCGTCAGGCGTTTCACGCTCTCGAGAACCGCTGGCTCTCCGCTTCGCAGGTCGAACTGTTCCTGGTACCGGGAATCGCCTTTGATCGCGGGGGCGGCCGACTGGGCTACGGCAAAGGCTACTATGACCGTCTACTGGCACAGGCCAATCCCACCTCGCCCAAAGTCGGTCTTGCGTTCGAATGCCAGTTGGCCGACGCTATTCCGGTGAGTGCGCATGATATCGCGATGGACATCGTGGTCACGCATGAATCCGTGTATCGCCGCGACACGGGCTGTCGATAACCGCTCTGTCTTTTGCCGAGTGCGGTTGGAGACCCGCGCACAGCGGCGACTTCATCCTGTGGGACAGGCTTCAACCTGTGGGACAGGCTTCCAGCCTGTGGGACAAGGCTTCATCCTGTGGGACAGGCTTCCAGCCTGTCCCGTACGATGGGCTTCCAGCCCATCAACGTCTCTGCGCTCAGTGCAGGTCTCTCCTCTCTCCTCTCTCCTCTCTCCTCTCGCCGACCGACGGGCTCCTCCGATCTGCACCTAGAGCGTCAGACTTCGGGTTCCCCAGATCCGAGCGATAATCAGAACGAGGACGGCGGCGATGACCATGATCAATGAGACCGCCACAGCCGCCTCCAAATCGCCGATACTGAGCTCCAGGAAAACGGTAGTCGAGAGCACTTCCGTCTTATTGCGCGTCGCACCGGCGAAGATCAATAGCGGTCCAAATTCGCCCAACGCGCGGGCCCAGGCCAGCGTTCCTGCCGTGAGCATTCCTTGTCGTGCGCGAGGAAACGCGACCCTCATGAACGCCTGAGCCTGGTTGCATCCCAGGGTTAAGGCCACCTGCTCCTGGCGCGTGTCGATCTGATCAAAGGTTGCGCGAAGTGTGCGAATCGCGAAGGCGGCGGCGACCATAAACTGCGCCAGAATCACCGCAGGAATTTGGTAGACAACCCAACGACTGGTGATACGAAAGGGCCAGAATTGGAAGAGAATCAGGAGGCTTAAACCAACCACTAAGGGTGGCAGCACGATGGGGATATCCAGCATGGCATCCAGCAGATCGCGCCCGGGAAACGGAATCGAGACAGGGAGTAACCGAGCGGAACGGCGACGATCAGTGAGAGAATGGCAGTGAAAAAGCAGGACACCATCGTCAGCTTGATCGAATAGCGGATCTCTGGTTTTCCCAATGCCGCGATGATCGGCAACACCGGTCGTAACACCGGACGAGCCCATTCGATGGCCGCGGGCAGCGGGACTGCCGCGGCGGAATCGGACGAGACCATGTACGCGACATCGGCCAGCAGCATGCCGACCAGCAACACCACATACGTGCCCCCCACAATGGCAAGGATCACGTAAAACGGCACGTCCGAGCGGACGGTGTGCGGGCGTTCCGCGGCGACTTCCGG
The DNA here is from genome assembly GCA_963776055.1 of uncultured Planctomycetaceae bacterium. Lineage (GTDB taxonomy): Bacteria > Planctomycetota > Planctomycetia > Pirellulales > Pirellulaceae > CAVZLD01. Next base: position 38,590 of record CAVZLD010000008.1, read on the forward strand.
GTGATCGTCGGTCGTTCCGTTCATGGCGAGGTTGACTCGTTCACGGACTGACTCATCTGCTTCTCGTCCAAACGGAAATGAAACCCCGCCGCCTCGAACTGATCCCGTGACTTGGCGATCGCCTGATAGAGTCGCCGCCCAAGGTATTTGTAGCCGCTGGACCGAGCGATGGCGAACGGCTGGATCGCCTTGGCAGCCGGCGAATCGATCCGGATCGTGTCCACCTTGTCCGACTCTGCCTTCGTGTCGGTCGCGTACGCCAACGTCGCATCGACCGAGTTGGTGGTCACGGTGGGCACCAGCATCGCTGAGGAGGCGGTTTGGGTCACAACATTCTTCATCACTTCATCCAGCAATCCTTCGGATTCGAGAAGCTGTCGCGTCAAAACGCCAATCGTGCACTGCTCCGGTTGCCCGACCGACACGCGCATGCCCGGCTTGGCCAAATCCTGCAGGCTGGCAATCTGCCCCGGATTGCCCTTGGGTACGGCGATCACGACCTCCGTGTCAGAGACGTCCACTCCCTCCTGAAACCAATCCTTCACGTTTTCCAAATAGTAGCGATCACAGGCCATGTAAGTATCCGGAAAGCCTCCGACCTGATCCTGGTCGCGGATGGTCCGCATTTGGGCGGTCAGGATGCCGCACCCGTTGTAGATCGTGTTGACCACCACACCTTCGCGCTGCTCGAAGGCCTTGATCACCGTATCGACAGCTCGGCGGTTCACGGAACCACAGAAGAACGTGATTTCCGGCATCTCGGCCCATCGATCCCCGTCCACCGGCTGGAATCCATGCTGTTCGAAAGTCATCAGCCCCTTGTCTCGCGCCGCCACGTACCGCGCAAACCGTAATGCTCTGGTGGGCGCCGTAGAGCTGCGCAGGACGGCGATTGTGACATGTCCGATGCCTGCGTCCAACTGGGGGGTCCGAACCGCTTCGCAGTCCGGATAGAGGACAACAGTTGTGTCCCAGACGATTCCCGCGTCCACACTACCCAGCTTGACATCGTTCGCTACCTCGTTGACGGTGGGTTTAAAGACACCCGTCTGCGTAACATGCGTTTGGAGTCGCTCCCACTCGCCGGTTTTCGCCAGCAAGTCGCGGGTGGCCTTTCCGATAGCCGCCTGGTCCGGATTGGCTAGAGCCACTCGCACGTCGTCCCGCAGCAGGTCATCAATTCCTCGAATCCCTTGCTTGTTATCTTGCCGAACAATGATCACCGGACGCATTTCGGCCAGGGGAAGTGTTTCGTCGGCCAATTCCTTCTTTTGTGCCAAGCGTGTGTAGCTGTCGTCGGCGGCGAGAAAGAGATCGCCCATCTGCGCCACTTCGACTTGACTGAGCAGGGTGTTGGAGCCTCCGTACTGAAGCTGCACGGCAACGCCGTACTCCCGCTCGTAATCCGCAACGATCTGCTCCATCGGCGAGCGCATTCCGGCAGCACAGTAGAGAAACAAGCGGTCGGCGGAAGTGGCTACTTGGCCAGCATCGGCCGCGCCGATTTCATCCTGCGCTCTCCCGTCTGTCCTTGCAAGTCGCGAAGGTTTGGCGATCAGATACAGAAGGATCCCCAGCACGACGAGCATCACGAGTGCGGCGATGACAACGACCAGGAAGCTGTTGGCCGTCCCCCGTTGCTTGTTGGAAGCTTTCATCGGAAGATCCTCGAGGCGGGAAAGGAATGCAGATACTGGCAGGGATTTGATTGTCGCACTTTCCTCGCCGGAAGGCAATCTGCAGGCCTTGGCAGGAAGAAGGTGTGAAGCGGCAGCAAAAAGCCGTGCGATCCGTCTTGGCGAGCTACTCGGTGCCGATCTGCCGTCCGCGATTCCTCCCGACGAACTGTCCTTGCATGAGCGATTGACGTGGCTACCATTACGGAAGCGGGCTGACTGGTGGCACGTCCCCGAGCTTTGGTGGTAACCCAGCGCGGAATCGTGGATCAAAGAGCGAATGCGAATGGGGAGATGACGGATGGAAGAACCTCTGCAGACTTCGTCGGACGCACCTCAGGACAACCCCGGGCCGCCTTCCTACCGACTTTTTGTGTGGCTCGGACCCCTGATCGTCTTTCTGGGCGCGGTCAGCTATTTCCTCATCTTTACTCGCTACCCGGCTCTGCGGGATTTTCCCTGGATCAATCTGCCTTTCGTGTTGTTGGGGCTGGTGATCTCTTTCATCGGTCTGCGGCGTGCATTTCATCCGGCACGCAGCATCCCGAGCAAGGTGACGGGCAGCTTCGGCTTCTTGTTTTCGGTCGCGGTAACGTTCCTGTTTGCGGCATACATCTTCCATCTGTCGTACCAATTGCCCTCGGCGACCAACACGCCCAAGCTTGACGAAACGGCTCCCGAATTCGCGCTGCTCGACTCAAGCGGATCGACGGCGCGGCTCTCGGATCTGCGGGGGAAGAAGGTTGTAGTCGTGTTCTATCGTGGGCACTGGTGACCGTTCTGTATTTCCGAACTGCAAGGTTTGCAGTCACGACTCGACGAGATCCAGGCCCTGGATGCCGAGGTACTGGCGATCAGCGCCGACACGCCAGAGGAAAACCATCAATTGCGACAGTCGGCGGAACTGGATTTTCGCCTGCTGTCCGATTCGGAGGGGCAGGCCATGGACGCCTTCGGCTTGCGCCACGAGGGTGGCGGAGTGTACGGGGAGGACATTGCCCGACCGGGCGTTTTTATTCTCGATCGGGACGGACAGATCGCCTGGCGTCTCCTGACGGACAACTGGCGCGTTCGCGTACGACCGGAGACGGTACTCGAACAATTGAAGCAGATTCCGTAATTCACATTTCGAACGTATTTGTACGGAGAGGTCTCTTGAGAATCCAAGGGTGGCTGATGATTGTGGCTTTGTTTTCAGGCTGGTTCCTCCAGGACCAGTTCGCCGAAGCGAAGGGACCCGCTGCGCGCCTCGTCGTCCAGCCTGGTGTTTTGGTGATCGCTCATCGAGGTGCGAGTGCCGACTATCCCGAGAACACGATCCCCGCTTTCCAGGCGGCGGCGGACGCGAGAGCGGACCTGATCGAATTGGATTACTACCATTCCAAAGACCAGGTACCCATCGTGTTTCACGATAAGGAATTGGACCGCACGACAGACGCCTGCCAGCAGCTTGGTCGCGAAAAGATTGCCGTGGGAACACTGCCGCTGCAGCAATTGCAGCAACTCGATGCAGGGACCTGGTTTCGACCTGAGTTCGCCGGAACGCGCATTCCCACCCTGCGTGAAGCAGCTCTTGGCCATTCGGGGGAAATCCATTGCGCTGATCGAGCGAAAAGGAGGTGACGCAGCTACTTGCGTGCAGCTTCTGCGTCAAATCGATGCGGTGGAACATGTTGTGGTGCAATCGTTCGACTGGGAGTACATCCGATCTTGTCGTCAGCAGGAACCCCTCCTGACCGTTGCCGTCCTGGGGGATAAAGAGCTGTCAACTGATCGAATCAAGGAGGCTACGGACCTGGGTGCCAGAATTGTCGGTTGGAATGGTGAAGATCTCGACGCGGCGGCGATTCGCAACGCACACCGACTCGGTGTGCGAGTTTGGGCCTACACGGTGAATGAAGAACTACGGGCACGTGAACTGATCCGTGACGGAATCGATGGACTGATTACCGACCGACCTGCGTTCGTGCGATCAATCGTCCAACGTGTTGCCTCGGATCCACCAAAGGAACTGCGATGAGCGAGAAAAAACAGTCGCGTCCCAACGAAGAAGACGCGGAACTCGAGAGACGGATCCGTGCCGAGCGAAAGTTTTCGCTCGCCGAAGCTATCGGCCGGATGGGCGGTAACGATTTGCTGAAAGGCGAGTCACCGGTAACGCGCAAGCGGCAAGCTGAGTTAGCCCTTGAGCAATACCTGGAAAAGTACCTGATTGACTCCGAAGGTGCGTTGCAGGTCGTCCTGCTGCGACGCGTGCGCGACGGGGAGAGCCTGCTTCAGCGTAAATACAAACAGCCGCTGATGGCGATGGCGGAGTTCATCGAACGGATTCTGGCCTCCGAAAGTCGACTGAAATTCTTCGTCCGAGAAGTCGATGCGGAGTGGGGGCGTATGCATCGGGAACTCCCTCGCTTTCAGCGTGATGGCGAACCACCCGATCCAGAAGATCCGTACACTTTCTCGTCCGTCCGCAAGACGCTTCACGGGCTCTTGCGGCAGCTGGGGGATAGCTAGGAAGGCGGCCGTTCCACCCACAGCAAACCTGTGTGACAGGCTTCCCGTGTGTGACAGGCTTCCCGTGTGGGACAGGCTTCCCGTGTGGGACAGGCTTCCCGTGTGGGACAGGCTTCCCGTGTGGGACAGGCTTCCAGCCTGTCCCGTACCTCGGGCTTCCAGCCCGTAAACTCCCCAGCGCCCGGTCATTTCGAAAGATGGCCGTCACTCCAGCAGCGATGATGATTGCGGGTCATGCTGCTGGCGGTGGAATTGTGCCTGTGCGAAGTCCGTTGTCGCATAGCAATATTGACAACCGAAGATGCACGAATCGTACATCCCGATGTCTCGGCTGACAACACAGCCACAAGCTTCGCGTTGCGCAGGGTCTTTCCTGGGTGACGTCTCCACGCCGAAGACCCGCAAGATCAGGTCATCGTCGACGCACTTGCCTGGGCGAATCCCGTACGGCTGTAGGTCGATCGGTTCCGCACAGCTTACAATGTCCATCCCGTTGGCACTTGCCACGGCGGCCATTTCCGGCAGCAGCTTGCGCAGCTCGTCCGCTTCGCCGGATTGCCCAGCCGTGATTGTCTCGAATTGCTGCATTCGTTTTTTCGTCTTCCGATAAGTGTCGACGATGCTGATCACTGAGCGGGTCGTGAAGCCGCGAAGTGACTCGGCAAGCTGCTGAAAATTCCCGCGGTGAAAAGAGCCTGTCGTCAGGTGCGTGAAGACGATCGGGTCATAGCGCCAGATCACGCGATCAGGACCGATTCGATCAGAAAGCTCGCGAAAGGTCCGAACCGCAACGCGGATGGATGGCGATCGCGGATCCACTTGGCGTGGGTACCCGAGCACGGTGTACTGGAAATAATACCGGTAGCCGCGAGCGTCAAATTCATCCAGATACGCCATTAACGGCCGTGGATTCCGCGTCCAGAAGACGACGGCATCGACATCCTGCCGTTTGAGTGACACGCGACCGATCTGCTTCCGGTTGCGAGGATTCGGGACGGTGCAGTACTCCTCACGAAATCGTCGGGCGAGCCAATTCGCGTACAAGGCGGGCAGGTCCGTCCTACGACTGGCGCTGATAATCATGAAGAACCTCTCGACCACTTTCACCTATAATAGCCGGTCGCTTCGTTCGCCACGACGGCCAATCTCAGGAGCTGATTACCATGCCCAAAATCAAGGTCGGTGACAAGATCCCTCCCCTTAAGGTCCGGACACATCAGGGCAATGAGCTGTTGCTCGGTGAACTGCACGAACCATTTGTGCTGTTTTTCTATCCAAAAAATGGAACGCCGGTCTGCACGAAAGAGGCCTGTGCTTTTCGCGATGCGTACGAGGATTTCGTCGAGGCCGGGGCGACGGTGATTGGCGTCAGTAGTGATGCTGTGGAAAGCCACGAGCGATTCGCCGCGACGCACCGGCTGCCTTTCCAGCTCGTTTCGGACGCGGATGGCGAGATCCGCCGATCGCTGAACGTGCCCAAGAGCTTGGGGCTCTTTCCTGGTCGAGTCACGTATGTGGTCGACCGAGAGGGCGTGATCCGGCATATCTTCAATTCTCAGATGGACGCGCAGCGGCATGTGAGCGAGGCACTGAACACGCTGCGATCACTCGACCGATAGGGGGGATGCTAACGCACGCCGACCCCGAGTCGCTTGTGGAATTCCTTTTCTCACTTGTCTGCGCGCCTCGGGTTAAGGCACAATCGTCGTTGACTGACCTCTCCCGCCAACTGCGCGCCCCAACGGCCTTGACCGACCATCGCACTCCCGCGTGTAGCGGTCGGGAGAGTCGTCGCTGGCCCGTATCCGACGTGCACTCGCACATGAAGATGCTCAATATTCGTCATCTGGCCGGCATCGTCGCGCGGCTGGGCTGCTCTGTCGAATGGGATGCGAAAGCGGAGCAGATTGTGGGTGACGAACAGGCAAACGCGATGCTGGCTCGTCCTTATCGCAGCGGTTACGAAATCGACATGTAGCCGCTCACCAGGCTCGTCAGTCGGGGTTCAAGGCAGGCAACGGCGACGCGTGCCGCGACGGCAACCGCTCTGGTCGTGAGTCTCGAGCGTCGCGGAAGGCGACCCACAACGGCGCTCCGTCCCAGGCGGCAGTCGACGGCGAATCAGCGAACAGATGCCGTGACAACATCTGCCACTGTTCGTATAGCTCTTGATTTGGCTGCGTCGCGAAAAATGATTCCACGTTGTTCCAGCCTTCGACGGTTCGCTTCGCAGCGAACCATGACAGGAGTGCCTCGTAAGCTGCATGCGGATCATCGGCCGAACAGGCGGCGTGCAGTTGTCGGGCGGCACGCGATTCCGGTTGGTCACGTTTCGCCTGCCAGGCGGCGATTATTCGGTACGTGGGTTTCCACAGCAGCCATGCCAAAAAGGTCACCGCCAGCAACCCCCCAATTACGTGCCGTGCGGCGAAAGGTGTTGCCGGCGAAACGTCAGCCGGCGGCTGTTCGGCCACGGTCGGTGGAGCTACTCGAACGGTCCATCCCGCGACTGTCTCCGTCCTGAGCTCCTCTTGATCGGGGTCCCACCAGGCAAAATCGAGATCCGGGATTGTGAACTCGCCCGCCTTCTCGAAAATGTACTTCAGCTGATCTGTTCGCTCCGCACTGGATTCGCCACGCGCGGTGTTGTCCTGCACGCTCTCTGGCCCGACGTGAACACGCACTCCCTCCGGAGCGAGATCGGTAACCGGATCGAGCATCATGGCGCTGGTTCCTCGAGCGGTGCGGTGAATTGTCCGCTCGATCACATCACCGGCCGCGATTTGCTTGGCCGCCTCCGGAGTGGGATTCCACGATTGGCCGATTTCCATCTCGGTCGCACTGATGACCACGCCCATCGACTCGGTTCCCGGCGGACGTTTCGATTGAAACCGCAATTCGGAAGTGGTTGCTTCCACCGGTTCGGGATCCGATGTGAACGTCTTCTTGCAAGAGAAACGCACGCGAAACGGAGGAATCACAATTTCGCCGGCACACTGCGTGTAGACGGTGATTTCGTGCTGCTGCGTGATGTAGGATTCTCCGTCGATTTCTTCGCTGCCAACGACAGGGCCGCCGAGGCTCACGAACGCCGTGCGTGGCAGTTCGGGCCAATCGAACGCCGCAGTGCCACTGAAAGGGCCAGGCGAATAGAGTGTCAGGATCAACGGCACGGCTTCGCCCGTCCACGCGGTCTCTTTCCCCAGCTTCGCCCGAACGGCATCGGCACCAGATGCCTCGAACGGAGGAACCAGGCAAGTGACGAAGAGAAACAGAAGGACCGTGTGCGCGACTCCACGGCGTTGATAATGCAGACCGTTCGCCTGGGGCGAAGCAGTCGCTGGCTGTGGCACGCACCGGACGCCGAGCGGCAGCGGTTTGAGAGCGTGTTCGTGCGCAGGGCATCGAACTGTCATTCCGGATCTCCCGTCGTTTCTCCCCTGGCAATCTGGTAGGCAAACTTGTTCTTCAAGAACTCGGCCGGCTTCGTCTGAACGCGCCGCAGCCATAATGCCTGCATCTCAGCGTCGGAAAGTGGTTTCTCACTTTTTGTCTCGGTTTGCTGTCCGCCCGAGTTCTGCCGTTTGTCGAAAGTAATTTCGTCCGCCCCGATTTTCTGGTCACCCATGTCGCCCCCTTTACGCTCGGTGAGTTGGGCGCGGGCCACGGCGATTTCCCGGTTCACTTTCGCGTCATTCCAATTCGGGCGGTCTTGCAGTGCTTCGTCGAATTGCTCAATGGCCTCGGTGTATTTTCCTTGCATGATCAGGCAATTTCCGCGGTTGAATTCTGCCTCGGGAGAATCTACTCGGGCAAAGGCCTGTTCCGCTTTGTCGAATTCTCCCGCACGAAACCAGGCGACGCCCTGCCGCATCGGATCGAGAAACGTTTCGGCGGCTGCCTGAAAATCCCCACGCTGCATCAACCGCTGTCCCTGCTGGTCGGGCGTGAACCAGAGGCTCCACCAGGTAACGCTGCCCAATACACCGATCGCTACGCAGGATCTCATCGTGTTGACTCTCCGGAAAACGCTTGCGTATTCGGATCGGACAGATGCGGCCGTGAACTCTCTTCCTGCGCACTCGACGGCAAGGTGTCCTTCACGCCCGGTGACTCGAGAGGATCCTGCGTCGCGTTCTGCGAGCGTCGGAAGGACGCCAACGAGAGCAGGGCAAGCACCGGGACCAGCCACCAACCGGATTCGGTCCAGCGCGTTCCCTCGCCCTCGACGCCGACCGCCACGGGAGCGGTTGCGGTGCGCTGGACGAGCGTCTGCACATCGTCTGAATCGGGCGTCATCCGCGTCACGGAGGCGTTGAGCGCGGATGCCGCTTGCTGAATCGCGTTTTGCTCGGGTGTGTCCGGTCGGGCTACCGCCAAGAAATGAACGGGGAGACGGTTGTCTTCGCGGAATTGGGCGAGCGGCCCAAGGTTACCGTCGCTGACCGTGTCGGTGACGACAATGATCGAGCCTCCCTCCTTGGCCAGTGTCCGACCGGCAAGTTGCAGAGCACCGGCGAGGTCGTCACCAGGCTGGGGCATGATCTCGGGGCTGATCTCCGTCGCCATCGACGCGACGACGGCGGTATCCCGCGTGGGCGGCAGGACGAGGTGAGCGGAACCGGCGTACGCGATGAGACCCAGCGGTTGTCCCTTTCGCTGCTCGGCAAGATCGGCAACTTTCAGCCGCGCCCGCTCCATTCGATCGGGCAACAGGTCCGACAGTTCCATCGTCTCACCCGCTTTCAGTAACAGCATCACCGGAACGGGATCGTCAGCGAAAGGGGAAGGTTCCGGACGCCAGGTGGGTCCTGCTATGGCGACGACGGCCAGAATCCAGCCCAGTAGCAAGGTCGTGCTCCGCCACCCGACACGGTCGGTCGGCCGTGTCGTCAGGGCCTGCAGCAGATCGCGGTCCATCACGGCGAGCCAACCGCGGAGTGAATCTTCGGCGGAGCGTCCCCACCACCAAAGCCCGATTACCACGGGCAGAGCCAATAACCAAGCGGGACGCAGAAAATGAAAATTGCTCAGGAGATTCACGACTCGACCGTCTCCAGTTCAAACGTTCGCGGGTTGACCCGCACTCGGACAGCCACCGGGACCTTTTTCGGTCGCTGCTTGAACAGTTTCCAGGCGTGTGCCACTAGGGAAACGAGCAGACCGGCCGCCAACGGCCAGAAATACAGATCACGTCGCGGACGATGACTGACCGTCTTCGCCTGTCGCGTCTCGATCTCATCCAGCCGTTCGTAGATCCCTTCCAATTCGCCGCGGTTCATCGCCAGAAAGAAGTCGCCTCCCGTAGCTAGCGCGACCGCTTTCAGCGATTCTTGATCGAGTTTCTCTTCGCCGATGGTGGCAGGATCGCCCATGGCGACGGTGTGTATCGTGATCTCACGATCCTTGGCCACGCGAGCTGCCTCGACCGGCGGAGCGCCGCTTCCCGTATCGTTGCCGTCCGTCAGGGCAATGATCGTCTTGGTGGGCACGTCGCTGTTCTCGAACAGGCGGATACCCAGTCCAATCGCGTCTCCAAGTGCGGTGCGCGGCCCCGCCATGCCAACGGCCGTCTCTTCCAATAGACGTCGGCACAACTCCAGATCGGTGGTGAACGGCACCTGCAGAAACGGAGCGGAACCGAATACAACGAGGCCGACTCGATCACCTTCGCGGCGATTCAGGAAGTCGCCCAGTACCTCTTTCACCGCGGTTAAACGGTCGATCGGTTGACCGGTTGCGTCGGCAAAATCCTGCTGCTCCATCGAAGCGGAAAGATCCACGATCAGCAGCAGATCGCGCGTCGGCACCGTACGCTCGATGGGTGGCTCTAACCACTGGGGGCGCGCCAGTGCCGTCAGAATCAAGAGCCACACGAGGCTGCGCGGCAAGATCGAAATGCGAAAGCCGTAGGCGCCCACCTGCGCCATCGCACCACTTGCCGCCTGCAATCGCGAAAAGAACGGCACGCGGACCGCGGCGTGCCTCGTTATAGCGGGAGGCACCAACCACCAAATGAGCAGCGGCAGCGGCGCAAGCCAGAACACCCAGGAGTGTGCAAAGGTCAACACGTTCGGTCTCCGAACAGGAGCCATTCGTGCCAGTTCATCCGCGCTTCCTTGGAAAGATCATGCGGCCTTCCCATGATGGACGGGAAGCGACCGGAAACACCCTGCCCGGGAGGAGTGAAGGACGCAGTCAAGGACAGTCCGGCATCTCCCTGCAAATGATTCGTCGTTTTCATCACGTTACGCATGCTGCATTTCTCGGGTGAGCTCAACTTGGTGTTGACGAATCCAATCAGCTGCAAACGATCGAACTGGGTCGATGTTCGGTGGTGTCGCGTTGTCAAACACTCCCCGCGTCAGTGCGTCGGCCACTTCGGCGGGAACGGGATGCTTCTGCGCTGCCGTCAGCCAATCGATCCATGCGGGGCCGGTTAGCGCCGCAACATCCGATCTCGGGTAGGCCACGAGCGCGGTCCGTTTCAGGATTTCGGCGATTTGGGAAATATCGTTTGCCGACTGCAGTTCACGCAGCGCGGTGCGGCGGTAAGCGTTCGCCCGCCAGAGTCGCCAAGCGCAGCGTCAGCCAACCGGTGGTGACCGCCAGTACGCCCAGCAGTACCCACCAACCGGGTGCCAGGGGCCACCAGGGTACCGGCGATGGCTCCGCGAGATCTCGCAAGTTGGCCAGGCTAGTGGGATCGGCATTCATCGACGTTTTCCGAGTGCCGCGAGAACCTGTTCGTCCAAGGGATCGTGGGTACAGATCGGCAAAATGGGAATTCGGATGGCACGCAGCCTTTCACGAAGCTGATCGCAACGCGCACGGAACTCGGCCTCGAACCGCTCCGCGAATTGACTCGCCTCAGAAATCGACATTTGGCGAGTGCCGTCGGTCGCCTCAAGGTGCCCTTGAACGGGCAAACTTGCGCCGAGCGGATCATAGATGAGCACCGCCAGGATGTCATTGTGTGCGGCAAGCCGGGTAGCCAGTTCACGTGTCACCTCATCATCCCCTTGATAGTCGGTGACCAGGATGACGAGATGATCGTGTTTCGCCAGATTATTCGCCCGGCGGAGGGCGCCGTTTAATTGGCCCGGGTTTGCGCGGCGTGAAGCGGACAGACGCTCGTTGAATCGCACCAGTTCCTGGCAGATTCGCAACACGGTACCGCGACTGCGGCGGGGCCGAATCTCGAGAAACTCTTCGTCGTCAAACAGAATCGCCCCTACACGGTCTCCCCGGTCCACGGTTCGCCAAGCGGTCAACGCAGCGATTTCGGCCGCCACGGTCGCCTTAGTGGTGCGAGCACTGCCGAAGAACATGTCGACACGCTGATCCACTACCAGCAGCACTGGGCGGTCACGTTCCTCGGTAAAGACTCGTACCTGCGCCGTGCGTAAGCGGGCCGTGGCTCGCCAATCGATCGAACGAATATCATCCCCCGGCCGGTAACGCCGCAACTCCTCGAAAGTGAGGCCCCGCCCACGCAATCGCGAAGCGTGCCGTCCACTCAAGAGGCTGTGTACCGGCTGGCGAGGCAGCAGCGAAAAATCCCGCGCTCGGTATTGCAGTCGCACCAGGTCATCAAGCGTCGGATGAAGGCGTGCCGTCATCAGTGACAATAACTCCGCGGAAGAATAAGCGGCGATGGATCGTTCGTAAGGAACTCCCGGCGCTTGCTCAAGAGGTGACGGCGACTCGTTCCAGAACGGTGTTGACAACATCCTCACGAGACTTACCGGCGGCTTCCGCCTCGTAGGACAAGTGGACTCGATGCGCCATGCAGGCGGGCGCGACGGCTTGAATATCTTCTGGCGAAACAAAATCTCGGCCGCGCAGCCAGGCGCGGGCACGTGCGGCCGCATCGAGTGCGATCGTGCCGCGTGGGCTGGTGCCGACCTGAATCCATTTCGCGAGATCTTCGCCGAAGCGATGTGGTTCGCGGGTGGCGATCACAAGATCGACGATGTACTTTTCGGCCGATTCGGCCACGTGCACTGCACCAACTTCCTTGCGAGCTGCGAAGATCGCTTCCTGCGAAATGGGCTCGGAATGCGCCGGATCGCCGCCCGTGTTTTCCGATCGCACAAGTCGCAGAATCGAGAGTTCATTCTCTGCGGGCGGATATGGTACCGGTACGTAGAGCAGGAACCGATCCATTTGTGCTTCGGGCAACGGATACGTGCCCTCCTGCTCGATCGGATTCTGAGTAGCAAGAACGAGGAACAGATCGGGCAACTTGTGCGTCTTCCCGGCGACCGTTACTTGCCGTTCTTCCATCGCTTCCAGCAGCGCCGCTTGCACTTTGGCTGGCGCCCGGTTGATTTCGTCGGCGAGAATCAGGTTCCCAAATAGCGGGCCCGGCTGGAACTCGAAAGTTCCGTTGTGTTCGCGATAGATCTCGGATCCAGTCACATCAGAAGGCAACAGATCGGGCGTAAATTGAACGCGACGAAACTGGCTCTCGATCAAGCGAGACAACGTCTTGATCGAACGGGTCTTTGCCGTCCCGGGCAATCCTTCCATCAGCACGTTGCCGTTGGCAAGTAGAGCGAGTATCAGACGCTCTACCACCGTCTCCTGACCAATGATCGATTTTCCCAACTCTCGTTCGACGGCCAGTACTTGATCGCGCAAATCCATGGTTCACATTCTGCAGGTCGATTGTAGAAAAAAGTGAAAAAGCCTCACCGGACCGTGCCGCATTCGAATCCACCCTCCATCCTCCCATCACCCTGGCTCAAAATGACAAAGCCAGATCGCACGCGGGACCAGCGGCAGACCGACATCTCCATCCTCGCACGACCGTCCTCGAGTGCCGCAAAAACTCGTATTCTATAAGGCGTGGCCGTCGCGTGACAACTCCGCAGTTCACCGTGCCGCGTTTACCGCTGCAACTTCCGATGGAGTCCACGTGTGTTACGATATGCAATGGATCTCGGCTGGGTCAGGCATTGGGAATGAGGGCCTGCGATCTTCGCAGGAAGGCAATGACACAGAGCTCATTCGCAATTTGGCACCGGGGTTGTCATGCAAGTATTGGAAGCCGTGCCCTTTTGTCACGCCGCTGGGTCCCGCATCTTCCGGCCTGATTGTCTGGTTCGATGTCACCAGGAAGGCACCCATGTACCGGATTTCGAATCGACTGCTCACGCGTCGCTGGTTGTGCATTCTCACCATTGTGACGGTGTTGTCTTTCGCCGGACAGGCAATTGCATCGCCCCCGCCGGCTCCGTCGGGAATGCAATGGGTTGGCAACGAAGCGTTTTCGGATGAGTTTAACGGTGACCATTTGGATATGTCGAAATGGTACGATTATCATCCCCGTTGGCGGGGGCGGCCACCGGCCAAGTTCTTGCCGGATACGGTATCTGTCGCTGATGGTCTGCTGCGAATCAAGAACCGTGTGCTGCAACCACCGGATGGTCGATTCCGGATCGCGGGTGGTGCGGTTGTGTCAAAGAGCACGGAGGCACACTACGGCTACTATGAAGTCCGCATGAAAGCTTCCGGCATCTCGATGTCCTCGACATTCTGGTTCTCGAATTCCGCGGATCCTTCCGATCCGCTGCGAGCCTCGCAGGAACTTGACGTGCAGGAAGCCGTCGGTGGTGGTAAGAGACAGCCGGATCGCAAGCATTTCATGAAGTCAAACACGCACTATTGGGTCATGGAAGAGGGCCGAAAGTACAGCAAGGCCGTTCCCGGAGAGGTGCGCATCACCCCACCCGCGAATGAAGTGTTTCACGTCTACGGCGTATGGTGGGTCGATGCCAGAACATTGAAGTTCTACCACAACAATCAGTATTGCTTTACGATTCAGCCAGACACAACCTTCCATCCCACGCCCTTTGATCGCCCGATGCATATGAACCTTGTGACCGAGACGTACAACTGGGAGGAGCCACCGACTGCCCAGGAGTTGAACGACGGTTCAATCAATACAACCTACTACGACTGGGCACGCGCCTATGTGCTCGTCCCAGAAACATCTGCCAACTCACCCTGATTCACTTTGCGGTTAAACACGGCGTGCGGAGACAGAGATTCGCCGTCACGCGAACACGCATCAAGGAGCAATCAATGATCAGATCGAAGGTGTGTTTCATGCTTGCTGTTACGACGATCAGCCTTGGCTGGCAGAATTTGGCAACCGCCGACACCGATCCAGCGGTCGGCTTGTTGGAGTTACAGGGGAAACCGCTGGAGTTTTGGGTTGAACAGGCGAGTGCGGACGTAACTCCGGTCGACTTGAAGAGCACTGTTTCCGCGCTCAGCGAAGCGGTTCGAAACGACAATCCGTCCGTGAAGGTCTTGGCGGCAGATGCTCTGGCGAACCTTGGTCCGCAGGCCGCCGCCGCTTTGCCTGCGCTACTGGATCAGTTTGATCACGAGTTTCCTTGGGTGCGAGTTTCGTGCCAGGCGGCCGTCGGCGCCATGGGAAAGAAGGCGGTACCGAGTCTGATTGACACGTTAAAGAACTCGACCGGCGGTCCGCGCATCCGCGCCGCGTTTGTTCTGGGAGGCATCGGCCCGGACGCCCAAGCGGCCGTACCAGCGATTCTGCAAATCATGAATCAAGAGGCGCCTGCGGTTCAGGAGCGATTAGCGGGCGTACTGCGTCAGATTGATCCGCAACAATTCGACAATCCGCGCGGAGCGACCCGCGGTGACAAAGTGCCAGTCACTCTCGAGCAGGACGCCGCAACCGGAACGGTTGGGAGTCGTGACTGGCCGCAATTCCACGGGCCGGCACGCGATTCCATCTGTCGCGAGGAGGGCTTGTTGCAGGAATGGCCCTCGGACGGGCCCAAGTTGCTCTGGACACTCGAAGGGCTCGGTCGCGGATACTCGACCGTCTCGATCTCGGCAGGCAAGCTCTTCACGATGGGCGATCGGGAAGAGGATGCCGAGGAAGCGCAGTACGTCATCGCTTTCGATCTTGCAACACGCGCCGAAATCTGGTGCACGCGCATCGGTCCTCCTCACGAAGATGGCGGTCCTCGTTGCACGCCCACGGTGGACGGAGACCGGATCTATGCGATTGGAACTGACGGTGATCTGGTCTGCCTGGATGTGAGTAACGGGAAGCTCATCTGGCAGAAGAATTTCGTCGAGGACTACCAGGGGCAGTTCATGTCCGTGTGGAAGTTCAGTGAATCGCCCCTGGTGGACGGCGATCGCCTGATTTGCACGCCCGGCGGTCCGGAAGCCATGATGGTTGCCCTGGATAAGCACACTGGGCAGGAGTTATGGAAGTGTGCGATTCCCGATCTCGGTGAGAAAGGCGCTGACGGCGCAGGCTATTCGTCCGCGGTCGTTGCCAATATTCGGGGCGTTCGCCAGTACGTGCAACTGGTCGGCCGTGGCGTGATCGGAGTCGAGGCTTCGACCGGTCGGTTTCTCTGGGGATACAACCCAATTGCCAACAACATCGCCAATATCACTTCGCCATCGGTGCGCGGCGATTATGTGTTCGCCTCGACTGCCTACAACACCGGCAGCGTGCTGCTGCGAATTGATCGTGATGGGCAGGCATTTCAGGCCAATGAGGTCTATTTCATTCATCCCAAGGATTTTCAGAACCATCATGGTGGAGTCGTTTTGCTGGGCGACTACATTTATGGTGGCCATGGTCCGAACCGGGGAGGACCGGCTTGTGTCGAACTGGCAACCGGTGAGGTCATCTGGAAAGAACGTGCTCCCGCCACCGGCTCAGCCGCCGTCCTATATGCAGATGGCCATCTGATCTATCGTTACGACCGTGGCGACGTGCTGTTGATCGAAGCATCCCCTAAGGGAATGAACATCAAGGGACGCTTTACCGCACCCGGTGATGACGGGCCGGCTTGGCCTCATCCGGTGATCCACGACGGTAAGCTCTATCTGCGACATGCCAACCTGTTGTTATGTTACGACGTGCGCGCGTTCTGATGGCACGCAAACAAGTGCGGGGCGAGTGGAATTGTCGATGGAACGGTGAGGCGGATGCGCTGGTGGGCTTGCGCTTCGCTGAGCCCACCCTACAAAGCACGTGGTTCGCTGAGCCTGGCTTGTGGATTGACGAACATGGTGCGTGGATTGACGAATGGTAGGGTGGGCAGAGCTCGCGACGCGAGCGAATGCCCACCGGGATGACTCTCCCCGACGAACGGCGTGAATTCCTCCGCAGGGGCGCAACTTCTGGTGATGGCGCCGACACGTCCTGTGTATGCGTGTCGGCTGCTGGGCGTTCTCCGACGGCGCTCATTCCGGCGCCACATCTTGCTGGTCGATGGTGAACAGGGCCTTGAGCGATGCCGGCTTGACGGAGCTCGAAACAAATCGGACGCTGCCGTCGGCGAACCCGGCGAGGAATCCGCCGGCGCGGACTTTTCCCAGACCAGAGTGTGGATTGTCGGGAGCGTATGTCAGGTCACTTGGTTTTGTCCAGGGAACGGGTTCGTTGGCTTCGACCAGCATGATTGTCATGGAAGTTCCGTCCACGACTTCGCGAATCTTGCGTCCTTCTCGGCCAGCGAACAGCGCGTGCGGCCCGCGGATTCCCTGGTAAGCGGTTTTTCCGGCGGCCGGCAGATTGGGGCTTGCGAACACCTCCGGCATGCGGTCGATCAGAGGCCGATTGTGTTCGCTATCCCATGGTTCATCGAGCCGAAATTGGTCATAGAGTTCCTTTTCCTCCAGGTAGGGTAGGATGTGGACTCGCCAGCTCAGGAGCGGCTTCCCCGCGGAATCATAGTTGGCATGTGCTGGATAATGGCCGGTGACGGACTGATAATTCAGAATGCCCAAAGCCAATTGCTTCATTTTGTTCATCGAATTCGCGCGACGGGCCGCTTCGCGTGCGGCCTGGACGGCGGGAAGCAGCAAGGCAACCGCCACGCCAGCTGACGCGGCTTGGGCCTGTTGCGTTCCCTCCATGCGTAGCACGAGCGAGTCGCCTTCTTGTTCCGGGCGGAATGTCTGGAACATCATTCCGATCATCCGATTCATGTACTGGCGACCCGCCTGTTGGACCGGATCGTCATCCCTGCGGTGCCCGCTGTAACTGTTCTTGAGCCAATCGTTCACCAGACTGCAGGGCCGTCTCCACGATTTGCTGTAATTGATCGGCGGCGGCGGCATCCGTCCCGTGCACTTGCAGGACACTGTTGCCCTCCCAAATGTCTGCCTGCATTTCGATTGCCCGGATCAGATTCGGAGCCTTCTTGAGTTCCTCCAGACCGGGTGGCAACGGGGGCATTGCTGCAATTGCGCGATCAGCAAAGGACGCAATGGATCCATCGCCAACGCGGCATGGAGATCATGGTCGGCTCCTTTTTCCAGCAGCTTCGCTACGGTTCCCTCGGCCTCGAGAACCTCGCTGTCAGCGACCTTTCGCAAGAGAGCGTCTGTGCCGATGACCAGCCATTGTTCATTGGGCATGAAGACGCTTAGATCATTGGTCGTTCGGCCCTGGCGGTACGTTCGGCCGGCCCATTGTCCTTCGACCGTGCGGTCGAGCAAGGCAGCGGGAAGTCGCTTCCAGTCGAATGGTTCCACAAACCGCAAACCCACGAGCATCGATGGCGGTCCCGCGACCGGAGGATCGACGACCGCGATGGCGAACTCCACTTGAACAGGGTCAAACCCCAATTGCTGCCGTCCCGCCGCCGAAACGACTTCGACGGGTAGTATTTCCATCCCGGGAGCGGTCAGCACGCGACGCGGGTGAGCAATCGCACCGAAGGCTGCGCTCGAGGGAATTCGCCGGATGGCGGCCTGTTGTTGCGCGAGATGATCTGCTTCGGTTTGCCCTTGGACCGATGGAGCCAACGTCGATGCGGCGAAAAGAAGGACTGTTGTCGAGAACACCCGGTGGAATGGACGATGACTCTTGTGCATGATGAGAACTCCTCGAACAGAAACGGGAAAGAGAAGAGTCAGGAATGTGAGTCGGCACAGCAACCATCAGTATCTCCCATCGGACAGGAGACGCCAAGTCTCTGCCGCTTGCCGCCGGAAAAAGAACTCCCGCCGGGTGTTCATCGGCTGCAAGGAGATGGACTTGGACGGGCTTCGCGCCGGCAACTTCCTTGGCGGCCTCCGCACGCCGTTGCGTGATGCGATATATAATGAATTGCTGTTGTAGTGCCCTTCACGGTTTTCGCTGACCGGAGTGCCCTTTGTTTTTCCTTGCCTTGAACTTCGGGTTCGTTTGATATCTCGCCGATGGTCGGCGTGTGCGATTCTATCGTTCGGATGGCAGTGATGATCAAGCTTGGTTGGTTGTTCGTAGCGGGCGGTTGCGGTGCGGTAGCACGGTTTGCGCTGGCGGGCGTTGCCCAGCGTGTGCATGGGGGCGAACTTCCCGTCGGAACGCTCGTGGTCAACCTCGTCGGTTGCCTGTTGTTCGGATTCGTCTGGACATTGGCCGACGAGCGACTGATTATTGGCGGCGAAACGCGTTTCCTGATTCTGGTCGGATTCATGGGCGCGTTCACGACGTTTTCAACATTCGCCTTCGAAAGTGGAACGCTGATTCGTGATGCCGAATGGTTGCTGGCGATTGGCAATCTATTGAGTCACAACGTGTTGGGCGTGTTAGCGGTATTCGCGGGAATGGCATTGGGACGGTGGATCTGAGCCGGGGATTTGCGATTGTGGAATCTGAACACGAACTGTGCGGTGAACTCCGCAATCATGGAGAGTGAGACCGATGAACTTGCCGGAAGAAGCGGAGTTGTTGCGTATCTTCGTGGGCGAGATCGACACGTATCGCGGACGACCCTTGTACGAAGTGATTGTCGAAGAGGCAAGGCGCAGTGGATTGGCCGGGGCGACGGTCCTGCGCACGACGTTAGGTTATGGAGCGCACAGCCGGATCCACACCGCCAAGGTTTTGCGTCTGTCGGAAGACCTTCCGATGGTCATCGAGATCGTCGATCGACCTGACCGCATCGCCGCCTTCCTGCCGGATTTGGATGAAATGATGGACGAAGGTCTTGTGACACTGGAAAAAGTCCGCGTGATTGTCTACCGACCCAGTGACAAGAAGGCGGGCGGATCGGAAGCGTAGCGAGCACCTCACTCCTTGGCCGGCGATTCCGCTTTCTCGTCGGGCGCCTCCGACTTGGCTGCGTCTTTCGCCTGATTGCGTCCTTGGACGTCATCCTTGCCGGCGGGTTTGAATTTCAGCGAGACGGAATTGATGCAGTAGCGCTGACCTGTCGGAGTCTGCGGCGCATCTTGAAAGATGTGACCGAGATGCGAATCGCACCGCGCACAGGTGACTTCCGTGCGCACCATTCCGAGCGAGTAGTCCGGGGTCAGCTTGACGCGTTGGCCGGCTTTTGCGGCGTAGAAGGCGGGCCATCCGCAGCCTGAGTTGAACTTGGTGTCCGAGTCAAAGAGTTCCAGTCCACAGGCGGCGCAGGAGTATGATCCCGGTTCAAAGTGATGGTCGTACTTGTTGCGGAAAGGACGCTCGGTACCCTTCATTCGCAGTACGCGGTACTCCTCTCGTGAGAGGAGCTTCTTCCATTCTTGCTCGGTGCGTATCACTTTCTTCGACATTTCGGGATCCCCCGCGTTCTTCGAGGAGGGCTTGTCGTTCGGTTTCTCATTCGTTGGTTCGTCTGCCGCGAAGCAGCCCCAAGTGGGAACACTCAGGAAAAGGAGAATGCAACAGACGACTGGATGAGCCTTCATCGATCCGCCTCACGGTTTTCGTCGGACGAATCGCCAGTTCGTCCCGGCCAGTATAAAAAAATGAGCGCCGCCCCGGTACATCGCGAAATGCGAAAATTCCCGGCGAGGCGGCGTCCCCGTGGGAACCGACGGCAGGCAGGCGGACTGGCGATCCGTCTGGCCTCCTCCGGACACCCGGGAGGGAATTCTCCTGGCAACAGGCAGGAGAAAACCGGGGATAATCCAGGGGATTTTTGGCGGTGCGAGCCAAAAAGGCAAGTCCTTTCCCTCCGCGCCGGAATGCGCCCGAGGATGCGTCTTGCCCATCCGCAGCCGTAGTCGGGGAGACTTTCGGCGGAGATCTTCTCCGATCCGGTCAGCCTCGGATATCTGGACATGCACAATCCCACTGGTACGATGGCGCGGAGTGGGTTCCCGTCGTTCTCGTTCCTGGGGCAATGCATCGTGCTTTCGCGTGAGCATATCGAAGCTTTCTCGTACATCGAAGGAAAAAGGAACATGTTGCGCAAGCCAGTACCGATCCTTCTCGCGGCGATGGTCATCGTAAACGGATTTGCGAATCCGACGGCACAGGCCTTCGACATCCTTTGGGACGGAGGAGATGGAGTGTGGGCCGATTCGAACTGGGATGGCGGAGAGTTCATTGATGTATTGGTGGGAACCATTCACGGATCCGATGGTTACGGCGGTATCGCCGGAGAGGAAGAGAACATCATCATTGGCTCCGGATCGACGGTCACATATGAGGCGGATATCAACGAAGATTTTTATATCAAACAGGGCGGCAGCCTGACCATACAGGACGGGGCAGTATGGCAGCAGCTTTCCGACGATTCTTGGCCGGAAAACATGTGGACCGAAATGGATGCGACCCGTTTAACATTAGACAACGGCACGTTCCGCCGGACGGGGAGCGTCAGTGACGAGGGGGGCGGAGCGCTCATTTTTGGCTCATGGAGAGCTGACGATAACTTCAACAATCCTGCCTCTCCCTTGGATCACTTCGAAGCCAATATTGTCGTCCAGAATGGCGGGTTGTTGCAGAACGAAGGTCAATTATGGTTTGGGTCGTGGGGTGATACGCCGCCGAATCCCGACAACGGGGATTTGATGGGAAGCGTGGTCGTGATGACGATCAATGATGGAGCACTGGATCTGACCGGTGGTGACGTGGTGATGGATCCCGAATTCTTAGATCCGCCGGCCAACGCGGATCTGGTCTTCTCGAACCGATTCAATGCAGAAGTGAATCTGGAAGAGCATCTTCCGACGTACGGAATCAACTTCACGGGGCCGGGCTCGATTACAGTGGACTCCTCGGGAATCATCAACGCTTACGTCGACGAAGATGGCGAATGGCAGGGCTTGGAACCGATTACCTACCAGGAGCTTTGGGACGTGGG
Source organism: uncultured Planctomycetaceae bacterium (assembly GCA_963776055.1). Classification (GTDB taxonomy): domain Bacteria; phylum Planctomycetota; class Planctomycetia; order Pirellulales; family Pirellulaceae; genus CAVZLD01. Next base: position 59,882 of record CAVZLD010000008.1, read on the forward strand.
GATTCTCCAGGCCAACGGCCGCAGCGGCTTGGATGGCGCGGAGTTTGCCAACTACTTCAGTGTCACGGGAGTATTGGGGGCGGATGATTACACGCTCACCTCGAACGTCAGCACGCTGGTTGGCGACTACAACAACAACCAGGAATGGGACGCCGGCGACCTTGATCTCCAGGCAGAAGCGATTGCTGGTGGGCAGGATCCGGCGGAGTTTGATCTGAACGGTGATGGGAGGGTGGATTACGAAGGTGATCGTCTCGAATGGCTGCACGATTTGAAGCAAGTTTACGTGGGTGATGCGGACCTGAACGGTCTCTTCGAAAGCGTGGACTTTGTAGCCGTTTTTGTCGCCGGCAAATACGAGACCCAGGAGGCAGCGACTTGGGCCGAGGGTGATTGGGACGCTAACTTGGTATTCGACAGTGGGGATTTCGTGGCCGCTTTCGTCGATGGGGGCTATGAACAGGGTCCGTATCCGGAGCCCGCCAATGCGGTGCCTGAGCCGAGTGGGTTGGCGATGAGCTTGATCTGCCTGTCTGGCTTGATCGGGTGGCTTTCGCCGAATCGACGCCGGAAGTAGCGTGCGGTCAGCGGTGGCAGGGCCTTCGAGTATTTGCGGAAGGGCCTGCGGTGTTTCCGAAAACGTCGACATTCCATCGGCTGAAAGAGATGCGGCGGAAGATTTTTGAGTGACATTCATGTGTCACTTGCGGAGGAGATCGCAGATGAAGGATGGCAACTTTCGTAATTCGGTGGCGCGGCGCGAGTTTTTACAGGCTTCGCTCAGCTGCGTTGGCCTGCGGAGGATTTGGTCGGCAGGCACTGGCGATGCAATCTGATGGCGAGAAAGGAGTTCCCACTCGACCACTCGGACGAACGGGTGAACGGATTCCGATCGTTGGTCTCGGTGGCTATCACATCGGAAACCCGGAGGAGAGGGAAGCGATCCGAATCATGCACGAGGCGATCGACGAAGGGATGACCTTTTTCGATAACTCGTGGGATTACCACGACGGTGGTAGTGAGCAGGTGATGGGCAAGGCACTGGCAACAGAGGGTCGCCGCGACAAGGTGTTCCTGATGACGAAGGTGTGTGATCGAGATTACGAGGGGGCGAAACGGCACTTGGAGGATAGCTTGAAAAGGCTGCAAACAGATCGCATTGACTTGTGGCAATTCCACGAAATCAACTGGGATGTCGATCCCGATTGGGTTTTGGAAAAGGGCGGGCTGCGAGCGGCGATTGAGGCACGTCAGCAAGGCAAGGTTCGCTACATTGGTTTCACGGGGCATCGAAATCCGGCGCACCATTTGAAGATGTTGGCGAAACCGTTCGAATGGGACACGGTCCAGATGCCGATTAACTTGCTCGATGCGCACTACCGGAGTTTTCAGCAGCAGGTGCTGCCGGTCTGCGGCAAGCAGAAGGTTTCTGTGATTGGGATGAAGGCCTTGGGCAGCGGCCTGATTCCGCAGCGACTGCAGATTGACGCGTCAATCTGTCGACGGTTCGCTCTGACGCTTCCGATCACCACGCTTGTCTGCGGGATTGAGTCGCGCGAGAATCTCCGCCAGGATCTTGCGATGGCACGCTCATTCCAACCGGTTTCCGAACCGGAGATGGAGCGACTGCTGGCGCAAGTTGCAACGCCGGGGAAGGGCGGTGAACTTGAGCCCTGGAAGGGGACCGGCTACGGCAGTCGTCACCACCGGGAGCAGCACGAGGGCGTGAGGGCGGAAGCCGGGTAGAAGTTACACGTACTCCCAATCCTTCAGCCACTGATACCTTGCGGGCAGGCAGGCCCAGGCGCGGTCCATCGCATGCTCCAGCAGTGCCTGTTCCTCCAGGTCCAATTCGCGGCGTTCCAGAATAGCTAAGGCCATGTTGTCGACCTGTTCGGCGGTGATCAAGCCAGGAATCGGTGCCGTGATGGCCGGATTGCAGAGGATGGAGCGGATGGCGAGTCGTGCCAATTGGCTATCCTCTTCCGCATGCGGATTCTGGGGAGTGCTGTCTCCTCGAAAGATCGAGTTGCTGGCGAACGGTTTGATGCCGAACCAGCCCACATCGTGTTTTTGCATCGAGGCCCAAAGTCCGCTGTCGTCGGTAACCACTTTGGTGCGCGCGGTGTAGGGAGTGCAGATGACTTCCAATTGCTGCGGGTACGTTTCGATCAGTCGCTTGATGTGCAGACGATCGTGAGATGATATGCCGGTGAAGCGGGCGAGGCCGCTCTGTTTCGCCCAGTCGAGCGCCTTGATGAGTTCTTCGACGGTGGCTTCATCATGCTGGCTGCTCTCTTCGAGGCACGTGATTCGCCAGAGGTCAACATATTCGAGGTTGGCGGCCTTCAAGCCATCTTCGAAACCTTGTTTCAGTTTTTCGAATGTCCGCCATTCGGGAAAGCGTACTTCCGTGTGTCCCCAGGAATAGCCGAGGAACATCTTGTCCCGCCGTCCCTGGAGGGCTTTACTGTACGCCATCACCTCGTTGCTCCAGCAGGCATCGATGTAATTGATTCCGCGGTCGATGCACCGACTGACGACGTCAGATCGATTCTTGTCGAATGCATCGTCGCCGGTGCCCCAGTCGAGCCATCCTTGCCCTTGTGCTTTTTGGGGCAGGACTTTGTCAACTCGCTTCCAATGTCCCCCGAGGCATACGGCGGATATCATCATGTTCGTTTTGCCGCAGCGTCGGTACTCCATGTTGGAGTTGTAGCTGGGGATCTGACTGGTGTCCTCCTGTTGCGGATTCCCCGCGTGAACGGTTTTGGCAGCCGAGAGACCGAGGGCGACGCCGGCTGCTCCGCGCGCCGTTTCACGGACAAATGTCCGACGATTGAATTGCTCGCCTACCATCCTGATTTCTCCTCGGTATTCGATTAGAAAGGGAGGGGGATCCGCACGGCGCCTTTTGGTGAGGCTTTCGCCATTATGGCCGGGATGTGCCGCGACGGAAACCATGCGACGTGGCGAGATCAAAGACGCGGCAGATCGCCAGGTTGGCGGATCGGAGGCGAGCGGGCAACGACGGCTTGCCTTGTGGGCAACGATATCCGTCCCCCATATGATGAACGAACATCCGACGCAGGATGAGCGGCTGCCGTGGTGTAGAAATTGGGCAGTGCCGGAGAATTGCGGATCGTTGCGCGGGCGACGAAGCGAGATGGCGGTCGGGCGTCTCGGCGGCAGCGATGCGACGGCGTTTTTTCAGTGATTCTCGGCATTGCGGTCCCGGATCGTGTTACAAAAGAGCTTTCGCCAACCTTCCGAGGTGCGGCGTCGAAGTTGCGGGGAGAGAGGACAATGAACGAACGGTCTCGAAACGGGTGGAGAACCGATACTCGCTTGCGTCATACGAAGACGGTTGTATTGGACGCGGGGGATGTGGAAGCAAAGCGAGCGGAGATCCGACAGTATTTTCACGACACGTTCGATGTCGATGAAGCTCTTCTGGAGATGTTGCGGTACGACGAGACGTTCTATCGGCGCGCCGATCCGTTGCGGCATCCGTTGATCTTCTACTTCGGGCACACGGCGGCATTCTTCATCAACAAACTCGTCCTGGCCACGCTCGTGGGGAAGCGAATCAACTCGGCATTCGAGTCGATGTTTGCTGTGGGTGTCGATGAAATGTCGTGGGACGACTTAAATGAGGCACATTATGATTGGCCGGCGGTGGAGGAAGTTCAGGCTTATCGCGATCGTGTGCGAGCGGTCGTCGATGACTTGATCCAGACGCTACCGATGTCGTTGCCGATCAATTGGGACAGTCCGTGGTGGGTGGTCATGATGGGGATCGAGCACGCACGGATTCACTTGGAAACCTCCTCTGTCCTGATCCGGCAGCTTCCGCTGGAGCACGTTCGTTCTCATCCGCTGTGGAAGATCTGCCGTCAATCCGGTGATGCTCCCAAGAACGAGTTGATTGCCGTGCCTCCTGGAAAGGTACGGCTAGGCAAGGCCAGGAATCACCCCTTGTACGGCTGGGATAATGAATTTGGTGAATTCAGTGAGGAGATGGAAGCGTTTCGGGCGAGTCGCTATTTGGTGAGCAACGCCGAGTTTCGCGAGTTCGTGGAGGATGGTGGCTACTCCGAGCAGCGTTGGTGGACGGAGGAGGGTTGGAAGTGGCGCACTTACAAGCAGGCTACGCATCCTCTGTTCTGGATTATTGACAAGGGGACCTTTCGGTTGCGAACCGTGGCGGAGGAGGTGGAGATGCCATGGGATTGGCCGGTCGAGGTGAACTACTTGGAGGCGAAGGCTTTCTGCAATTGGAAGAGCGCTTCCACCGGGAGAAGTCTGCGCCTTCCGTCCGAGGCGGAATGGTATCACGTGCGAGACCGCGAAGTGGGCGAGGATCAGCCTTATTGGGAGAGGGCGCCGGGGAACATCAATTTGGAGCATTTTGCGTCAAGTTGTCCCGTAACTCAGTTCGCGTTCGGCGACTTCTATGACGCGATCGGCAACGTGTGGCAGTGGACGGAAACGCCCATTTCAGGGTTCCTTGGTTTTGAGGTGCATCCCTTCTACGATGATTTTTCGACGCCGACGTTCGACGGAAAGCATAACTTGATGAAGGGGGGGTCGTGGATTTCGACCGGAAACGAGGCGACACGGGATGCACGCTACGCGTTTCGACGTCACTTTTTCCAGCACGCGGGGTTGCGGTACGTAGAATCGGATCGTTCCGTGTCGGTGCGGGTCGACGTATACGAGACGGATCCGCTAGTTGCGCAGTACTGCGACAGCCATTACGGGGAAGAGTATTTCGGAGTGGAGAATTTTCCGAAAGCATTGAGCCGATTATGTTGCGAGTGGATGGGTGATCGCCCGCGAGGCAAGGCATTGGAGATTGGTTGTGCGGTGGGGAGATCGACGTTCGAACTGGCGCGTGAGTTTCGGGAGGTGATGGGCTTGGACTTTTCTGCCCGTTTCATCCGCATCGGCGTGGAAATGAAGGAAAAGGGGTTCATTCGTTACACACGTACGGAAGAAGGCGAGTTGGTGTCTTATTACGAGGCTCGTCTAGCCGATTTGGGGCTCGAGGATACTGGCGGGCGAGTTGCATTCCAGCAGGCGGATGCTTGCAATCTCAAGGAGATCCATACCGGTTACGATCTTGTACTGGCGGCCAATTTGATCGACCGGCTGTACAGTCCGCGCAAGTTCTTGTCGATGATCCATCAACGGATCAATCCTGGGGGGCTTCTCGTGATCGCCTCGCCGTATTCCTGGGACGAGGCGTTTACGGAAAAGGAAGAATGGCTCGGGGGCTTTCGCGTAGCGGGTGAGCCGTTCACGACACTCGAGGGGCTTCGCAAGTGCCTCGATCCGCAGTTCACTCCGGTCGGCGGACCGCTGAGTGTGCCCTTCACACTGCGGGAAACAAAACGCAAGTTTCAGCACTCCTTCAGCGAAGTAACCGCTTGGCAGCGGCGAACGTAGCCACCTCCCCCCACCCCGGGACAGGCGATGCTTGGGCTGGCAGGGCCAACGCGGGGGCCAACGCGGGGACAGTCCATGTTTCAAAGTTGCACGCGACTTTGATCGGTGTCGGGGGGATTGCTAGGATCGGGCCGGTCGCTGCCGCCGGGGCGGCGTACCACACGACCGGTCGGTCCTGCGCGAGGGAGAATCTGCCATGACCATCGCCCGTTCGAAGATCGTCGACGCCCACGTCACCCCCTGGTATCACTGCATTTCCAAAACCGTCCGCGGCGCGTTTCTGCTACGAAGCAGGGAGGACGACCGCAAACGGTATCTGGAACAGCGGCTGGAAGAGCTGGTGGGGATTTTCAGTATCCAGGTCGGTGGCTATGCCGTGATGGACAATCACTTGCATGTGCTGACGCATTTGGACTGGCGGCAGGCGCGACGCTGGAGCAAAGAAGAGGTGCTGCGGCGGTGGGCCAGGCTCCACCCACCGCGTGGCCCGGATCGCAAGCCGCTCCGATCCCTCTCCCAATGGGTGAAAGAAAAGGCCCGCGACCGGAAGTATGTCAAGCAACTGCGGAAGCGACTGGTCAATCTGGGTTGGTTCATGAAATCGCTCAAAGAACCGCTGGCCCGCAAGGCCAACGAAGAAGACGGGGTCCAGGGCCCGTTCTGGGCGGGCCGGTACAAGTCGATCGCGATTCACGGGGAAGAAGCGTTGCTGGCGACCTGTGCCTACATCGATCTCAATCCGCTGGCGGCGGGCCAAGTGTCTTTGCCGGAAGAGGCACGCTACACGTCGCTCGCCGCGCGGCTGGCTTGGTGCCGGAAGCGAGGACGGATGTCGGACCTGCAAGCCGCCCGCGAGGGGTCCGTGCCCGCGGCCCAGCAGGCGTGGGGCATGGAACGAGGACTGTGGCTCTGCCCGCTGGACGACCGGCGCGAGCAGGGAGAGACACGTGTGGGCGTGCTGCCCGGATTCTCGTTGGGCAGCTATCTGCTGTTGGTGGACGCCACGAGTCGCCTGTTGCGTCCGGGCAAGGCGCGGGTCGATCCGCGGGTGGAAGCGCTCCTGGACCGCCTGGGGGTCGGCTGGGAGACCTGGCGTACCACGTTGGAGCAACTGTTCGCTCGACCGCAGCTGGTCGGCGTGGCCTTTTCCTTCCAGCGGAGCCGACTGCGCGCGGCCGCCCGGCAACGTGGCTGCCGTCACCTGGCAAATCTGAACGGCTGTCACGCGTAACGCGTTCTCACTCGACCACGGCCGGACGCGCGGTGCGCTGCCCGCCGATCGTCGCGTGGTCCTTCGTGCCGTCGCGGGCTGCGGGACGATCCTCGTCCGCCCGATCGTGACGCGGTCGATGCCGGTTGGTGCGCGCTGCCCCAGCGTGCCTCTTTCCAGAACGCCTTTCGCGGGCGAATTTCCGCCTTCTTCCCATCGTTTCCGGTGGGACGCGCTCCGCCACCACCCTCCACCGCGCTCGGCGCGGCGAACTGCCCAGGCAAAAACGCAAAAACATGGCCTGTCCATGTGTCAGCGTCCGCGGCTGCACATGGCCTGTCCATGTGTTGGGGGTGGCTAGACTTCCCAGCCGGGGCGGTAGATGCGTTGGACGTGTTGATTGATGCTTGTGTTATTGGTGCATTCCATCTTCGAGACGTCCCAGTCAATCTGGCTGCCTTTACCGGCGAACTGCGCAAGGTGACCGGTGAGGGCGATGCTTGTCAGAGGTGCTGCGGCGTCGGGAAAGTTGGATGCAGGAGTTCCGCCGTTGCGAATACACCAGTAGAGATCGGCAATCGGATCGCCATGTGGTGCGCGGAAGCGTCTTTTCTGGCGGTGTGAATTCGTTATGCTTCGACTCGGGAATCAGTTTTCCATTGCTACCCAAGAGCCCTTTCTCTCCAACAAAAAGAGTGAACTCGCCGAACTCATGTCCAACCACACGCTCGGCTTCACGCATCACGTCGGGTCGCAAATCCGGATGGTCATAAACGAAACACTTGCAGGCGGGAAAATCGCCACGGGCGGGAATATGGTAACAAACAATATTGTCCTGCGGATACATTTCCGCACTTCCACCTTGAGTTCCTAAGCACTCGACCGCAAAAGCACTCACTTCACTGAGCCGAAGTGCCATAAACGGCACGGCTACGTGATGACAGGCCATATCGCCGATCGTGCCGGTGCCGAAAGCACGCCAGCTGCGCCAATGAAACGGATGGAGTCCTTCGTGGTACTCGCGATTCTCCGCCGGGCCAATCCATTCGTCCCAATGCAAATGTGCTGGGGCCGCCTTGCTCTGTGGCCGGCCACCGCTACCGCCAAAATTTCGTCCCAGAACGGTATGCGTTTCCAATACGTCGCCAATCGCCCCGGCACTGATATATTCCGCCACTCGACGAATTGTCTCGCCGCAATACCCTTGATTTCCCATCTGTGTGCAGACTCCCTTCTCGCGCTGCACTTGCCAGGGAATAACACTCCGCGATGTTGTACGCCAATGGCTTCTGGGCGAAAACATGCTTCCCCAAGTCGATTGCCCTAATCGCCGCGGGTGCGTGATGGTGATCCGGAGTGGCGATCAATACCACGTCGATGTCCTTGTGGCATTGCTCCAACATCCTTCGATAATCGTGAAAGACCTGCGGCTTTGCGGCATCTTTGACTTTGTCCTTTAGTACGTTTGCGATTGTGTTCTCGTCGACGTCAACTAACGCGACAAGGTTTTCCCGTAAAGCCATATCGACGCTGTAGCCACCCATGCCTCCCGCGCCGATGACGGCAACTCCCAGTTTGTTGGCAGAGCCGTCTGCAGCTCGTAGCAAAGCGGATCTGGTCCAGAGGGAGGCTCCTGCCGCAGCTGCTGAACTCTTGAGAAATGTGCGACGATTGAGAGGTAAGCCGGTCATCGGGTGGGTCCTTATGGCATCATGGCGGTGTGAAGAAGAAGGTGGGCTGAGGACTCCATTGTAGCAAGAACCTGATGTCGATATGGGTTGCATTTCGCCGCTTATTCTGAGGTCGCTCCTCAGAGTATCTCGGGATCGATCAGACGGCACAGAATTCCATTCGCTGCGGTATGACGAATGGTCCTTCACAGGCACTTAACAGGCAATGCGAAAACAAGAGCTTCCCGGACTTTCGTTGATCGTCCTGGCGTTGATCGTCCTGGTTCGTAAACTGCGCCACCGTCAGCAAATGCGGAGTTGGCTACTGCTGGGCACGTTGCAGAACGAAGAGTATGATGATCCAATGCAAGCGGACCTTATTCCGCCGCCCCGCATTGATCTCTGCGCAGCCAACGCGCCGGACGACCGCCGGGAGGCCGGATCTCCTCGGCTTCGCGTTCCTCGCCGAAGCTCATTGGACGCGCTGAGTTGAATCGTTCCCACCTGCGCTGCCCTTGAGCCTCGCGGAGACAAAGCGAAGCAAAGAAGGCTGCCCTCGTCGGTCGCTTTCGCTCATTGACTGCGCATCGTCCATAGGAGGCTTGTTTCATGGCAAGGCCCTGGCATCGTCTGACGGTAGTCTTTGCCTTCTTCGTAGGATCCTGCATCGCCACGGCAAACGGTGCTGGCCGGCCGAACTTCCTGCTCATCCTGGCGGATGACTTGTGCTGGAGAGATTTGGGGTGCATGGGCAACGCGGACGTGCAAACGCCGAACATCGACCGTCTCGCCGCTGACGGGATGACGCTGAAGGGTATGTTCAGTCCCGCCACAACGTGTTCGCCCTCGCGTCATGCACTCTATACCGGACTCTTTTGCGTGCGTTCCGGTGCGTATCCCAACCACACGATGGTTGACCCTGCCACGGGAAGCATCTTCACATACCTGAAGAAGGCCGGATATCGCGTAGGTTTGCAGGCGAAGCAACACGTGAGTCCTCGAGCCGCTTTCCCTTACGAATACATCAGCAAATCAGCCGATGACCAGGTCTCTTTCCGAGAATTCATCACTCGAGATGCATCGGAGCCCTGGTTGGCTGTCTTCGCTTCCCATGATCCGCACGGCCCGTGGGATCGCGGCCCCAGGACGCTCTATGATTCGCGGAAACTCACCGTTCCGCCCTATCTGCATGACAATCATGTTACTCGCCGACAACTCGCCGATTATTATGCGGAGATCACCAAGCTGGATGAACAGGTGGGCTGGCTGCTCGATGCTCTTACGAATACCGCACAGGCCGAAGACACCCTCGTCGTTTTCCTGAGCGAGCAGGGTAGCTCTTTTCCCTATGGAGGCAAGTGGTCCGTCTACGACAACGGAATTCGAATTGCCGCGTTTGCACGTTGGCCAGGAAAGATCCCCGCAGCGATCAGCACCGAGGCGCTGATCCAGTATGTCGACGTGCCTCCGACGTTGCTGGAGGCAGCAGGCATCGATCCTTCGCAAGTTGACACCGGTTGCCCCGATGCTGTTGGAAACCGCGGCTTCGACGGCCAGAGTTTCCTCCAAGTGCTACTGGGCAAATCAAACCATCTCCGTGACTACGTTTTTGCCCAACACACAACCGTCGGCATCAATGGCTATCGTGAGCCCTATCCGATGCGAGCGGTGAGAGACAAGAGGTATAAGCTGATTCGGAATCTGACGCCGGGAAACACTTATCACATTAACGGCATTCATGTCGGCGAACCGCTCGCATCCTGGCAAGAAGATGCGAAGAATAACCCTCATCTGGCCCAGCGGATCGAGTGGCTGTTTCACCGTCCCGCTGAGGAGCTCTATGATTTGCAGACCGATCCATTGGAAACCACGAATCTTGCCGGACAGGCGCGATTGACGGATGTGCAGGCACGCCTGGCTCGTGAACTCGAAGCTTGGATGGCCCAGCAAGGTGACGATGGACTGCCCACCGAATTGGCGCACATCACGCCAGCCGCAAAAACGGGCACGTGCCCGACAAGATGCGAGCCGCGGGCCGGCGCCGAGCCCTTCCGCAGTGAACGAAACGAAAACCCCTTGAAATCGGTCGAGGATACTTTGCCATGGACCAACGCACTCCCTGCAGAGCTTTCGCCGCACTATTTCCCCTTTCAGCATGTCGCCGAGCTCCGAGCAATCTACTGCGAATCCGTCGAATCACATTGTGCTGTAGCCTGCTCGGCACATCGCTCCTCGTAATGGGAACCGCTTCGCGTTCATTGCTCGCTGCCGAAGTCGGTGTAGTCGAGGCGGTCGAAGAAACGGTGGTGCTTTCCACTTACCCGGTTGGCGCGGCGGATCCCCACCCGATGTTCTATCGCCACGAATCCTACCAGGGTGCTCAGAAGCGAATCTATCCATACGCTTTGCAGGATCATCTAATCCATGAGCCCAAGGAACAAGAGTACAAGTCCTTGCGTCTTGAAAATGAATTTGTGCGCATCACGGTACTTCCCGAATTGGGCGGTCGCCTCTTTTCGGCCACGGATAAGACGAATGGCTACGAGTTTTTCTATCGCCAGCACGTCGTCAAACCGGCGCTGATCGGTATGTTGGGCGCATGGGTGTCTGGTGGCGTGGAATGGTGCGCGTTCCACCATCACCGCAATACGACCTTTATGCCCATCGATTATCACTTGCAGGCGAACCGAGACGGCAGCAAGACGATTTGGTTTGGCGAGACCGAACGAAGGCATCGGATGAAGTGGCTCATCGGATTGACACTCTATCCCGACCGTTCGTACGTGGAAGCCACCGTCAAGTTCGTCAACCGTACCGCACAACCGCATTCCATTCTCTATTGGGCAAACGTGGCAGTTCACGTGAATGATGAATATCAAGTCGTGTTTCCTCCCAGCGTCCAGGTCGCCACGTACCACTCGAAGATTGACTTTACGCATTGGCCCATCGCGCAAGGCAACTACCGCGGATATGACTATCAGGGCAAGGACATCAGTTGGTGGAAGAACTCGCCACCCTCGAATTCCTTCTTCGCCTGGAATCTGCAGGAAGATTTCATGGGCGGTTACGACCACGGTCGGCAAGCCGGAGTGGTCCATGTCGGCAATCATCACGTTGTTTGTGGAGCAAAGCTCTGGGAATGGGGCACCGGTGCGTACGGCCGCGCATGGGACAAGATTCTGACAGATGAGGATGGCCCTTACGCGGAACTCATGGTGGGAGCCTTCTCGGATAATCAGCCGGATTATAGTTGGATGAAGCCGTATGAAGTGAAGACGTTCAAGCAATACTGGTACCCGATTCAACAGATCGGGGCATTTCAAAACGCCAACCTCCACGGTGCCGTGTCCTTGGCTGCTCCGTCAGACGGTCGCGTGCGATTTGGCTTCCATACGACTGCGCGACATCGCCAAGCGCGTGTCGAGCTGCGGAAGGATGACCGCGTTGTCTGGGACAGGACGATCGACGTCGGTCCTGATCAACCGTTCGTACAGGAATTGGAACTGCCAAACGCTCCCTCGGAGACACTGCGCGTGACCCTGCGGACGGCAGAGGGCGAGGAGTTAATTACGTACGCACCTCGGCGACAACCGCCTGTCGACAAGCTGCCAGATCCGGTTCAAACGCCACCCAAGCCGAAGGATGTCGCCACGAATGAAGAACTGTATCTGACCGGTCTGCGGGTCGAGCAAATCCACAATCCGACCGTGGATGCCTTGCCATACTACGAAGAGGCGCTCCGGCGAGATCCCGGTGATTCCCGTGTGCGTACGATGCTCGCGATTCATTGCAACAAGCATGCACAGTATGAGTTGGCAGAGGCACACGTGTGCGCAGCGATCGAAAGGTTGTCGCACGGGTACACTCGACTGCGCGACGCCGAGGCCCACTACCAACTGGGGATTGCCCTGCGTGCACAACATCGGGACGACGAAGCATACCGCGAGTTCTACCGAGCGACTTGGGATCAGGATTGTCACTCGGCCAGCTGTCTCCAATTGGCCGAACTCGATTGCCAAGCGGCGGAGTTTGTGCAGGCTCTGGAACACGTGCAAGAATCGCGAACAACCAATTCGCGAAATCCCAAAGCCATCAACACCCAGGCGGCGATCCTACGGAAACTCAATCGGCTGCAAGAGGCAGCGCAGCTTGTCGAGGCGGCGATCGCATTCGATCCGTTAGACGGATGGGCGTTGAATGAACGCCGATTGATCGAGTCGCTGCAAGGGAATACGGCAAAGGCACAGCAGGCGGAAGATCGTCTTGCCGAGTTGACGCGTGGCGATGTCCAAGCCTTTCTGGAATTGGCCGCGGATTACATGCAGCTGGGCATGTGGCCGGAAGCGATTGAGGTTCTGCAGTTGCCAGCCAAGGTCGGGATGTCCGCTGCGGTGCGCTATCCGATGCTGCACTACTATCTCGCGTATCTATACCAGCAGCAAGGGAACCAGGAAGCGGCCATCGAGGCGTTCAACGAAGCAAGCCGCCTTCCCAGCGATTACTGCTTCCCGTTTCGCTTCGAAGGGATTGATGTGCTGCAAGCCGCTCTGACCTGCAATCCTCGTGATGCGCGAGCTCACTACTATCTCGGAAATCTCCTGTTCGAACATCAGCCGGAACGAGCGATGGAGAACTGGCGGAAATCACGCGAACTCGACCCCACCCTCGCGATGGTGCACCGCAACCTGGGATGGGCCCAGCAGCGAGTGCGAAACGATCTCCCCGCAGCCGTCGCCTGTTACGAGGCGGCGCTGCAGTGTGATCAGGTGGAACCGCGCTTGCTGCTGGAACTTGACCTGCTGTACGAATCCTCGAATGCTGACCCCGAGCGGCGATTGGCGGCACTCCAGGCAAATCATGACGTCGTCTTGCGACGGCAGGAAAGCCTCGTGCGCGAAATTCTCGTACTGGTCCTGGCCGGGGAATATGAAACTGCTATCCAATATTTGGAAAGCCACTTCTTTCACGCACAAGAAGGTCGCGAGGAACTTCACGACATCTTCGTCGACGCACACCTGCTGGAAGGGCTGCAGTGTATGAAGCGCGGAGATCCCGCCGGAGCATTGACGCATTTTGAGAAGGCGAGCGAGTATCCCGAGAACCTCTCGGTCGGACGACCGGTCAAGGATCCACGCGCCGCACAAGTCGCCTACTATACCGCAGTGGCGCACGATGCGTTGGAGCATGCGGAGGTCGCCCGAGGATTCTTTCAGCAGTCGGTCGATTCGGGCAAGACCGTGCGCACATCCTCAGCGCAATTCTACCAAGCACTCAGTCTACAGCGACTCGGGCGGTCGAGCGAAGCCCAGAAGATTCTTGCGAGACTGGTCGAAACTGGTCAGCGGCGATTGGAAGAAGATGGCTCCGCCGACTTCTTTGCGAAGTTTGGTGAACAGGAAACCCGTCGAACGAGTGCGGCCAACGCTCATTATCTGTTAGGTCTTGGTTTTCTCGGCCAAGAAAAGCCGCGTGAAGCCGAAGAACAATTCCGGCAAGCGGTGAAGCAGAATCGGAGTCACGTCTGGGCACAATATGAGCTGTCAGCGCTGGAGTCCCTCCCCCCGGCGAAGGACGAGTTGTAGTGCCATATGCAGTGATGTGGTTGCGCCGTCATTGCGGTTGCCACGTCCATCAGACACGGCCAACGCGGCAGAGTACAGGGCACGAATGATCTACCGTACGGTGCGATCTCCGAGTAGGATCAGGCGGAAGTCAGTTGAAGAATCAGACTGTGCTGCGGGCAGATGCGCATGAGTACAACGGCAGATGCGGCGATCACAATCGATCACTTGCGAAAGAGCTATCGTGGCGGCTTTCGACGCCCCTCCGTGGATGCGCTGCGCGGCGTCTCATTTCAGGTTGGTCGTGGCGAAATTTTCGGCCTCCTGGGTCCCAACGGAGCCGGGAAAACGACCGTCATCAAGATTCTGTTGGGAATTATCCGTGCTTCTGGTGGTGCGGCTCGCCTGCTCCGTTTTTCGGCGGGGGACCGCAGAGGTCGCCAACGAGTGGGTTACCTGCCGGAAAACCTGCAGTTCCCTCGGTATCAGACGGCGCGAACTGCCCTCGAGTATTACGGTCAACTGAGCGGTCTTTCGCTGGCGGAGATTCGCGCTAAGCGAGAGGCGTTGCTCGCCACCGTGGGGCTGCAGGGGCGCGACCGGGAGTCTCTGAAACGGTACTCCAAAGGAATGCTGCAACGGTTGGGCTTGGCCCAGGCGCTGTTACATGATCCGGAAGTACTGATTCTGGATGAACCTACGGACGGGTTGGATCCGGTCGGGCGTTCCCACGTGCGAAACATTCTTGCCCAACTGCGAGACGAAGGGCGGACCGTGTTCTTGAACAGCCACTTGCTGCAAGAAGTGGAATTGGTGTGCGATCGAGTGGCGATTTTGGACCGAGGTACGCTGCGATTTGAGGGTACGATCGGCGATTTGACGCCCACGCACCAGACCGCGTTGATCCTGCACCTGGCAACTTCCGAAGAAGCCGCGCGGGCGGCGATCGGATCTCATGAGATTGAGCAGCTTCGGGTTGTACCCTCCGGTCTCGTCCAGCTGATTCTTCCCCTCCAAGATCAGCAGGAAGTGGATGCGATCGTCGACCAGATTCGACAGGCCGATATCAGTATTCGAGCCATGAATTGGCGCCGCAAAACACTCGAAGACGCATTTCTCGAACTCGTCTCTATTCAGGCGGAGCCCGTATGAGACCTTACTGGGCGGTCATTCAGGATTCCTTTCGAGAAGCCTGGGCTTCTCGCGTGCTGTGGATTCTGCTGGCCCTGATCACGATCGTACTCCTGGCGATCTTGCCGTTCGGTTGGACGCGTCAGCTGACGGTGGGTCTGCGACGAGACGACGTTCGCGACGCCTCAAAACTTGCCCAGCAACTGCAAACGGCGTTGAGTGAATCTGCGCCGTCGACTGCCTCGTATGTGGCGTCTCGACTGCCCGAAGAGTTGCAGGCGAGGCTGAAGGACTATGTTCCGTCGGACGACAGGCGTTCGCCAGAAGAGATGCAGTTGCGAGATGATCTTGTGGCTGCCTTGGATTCACTGATTCGGCAGCCGGACTTTTTTCGTGCCGATCTTTGGGAAGAAACAAGTTGGAATCGGGAAGGACAAGACTTCCTCGAACAAGGCGTCGACCATCTTGCGAGTCGTGAGCAACAGCGATTGAACCGCTTGGCATTGGAAGCCGCTTTTCCCAGGGAAATTCGTCAGCGACCTTCGCAGACCGTGGTGTTCCGGTATCTGGTCTGGGATGTCGGCGAACCGGTCCGAATTGGTGACCAACAACTCGACCAAGTGATTCGGGGAATCGTCGCCGCCTTTATCTCGGTCGTTCTCGGGATGATCGGTGTGTTTGCGGCGATCCTCGTCACGGCGTCGATTATTCCCAATATGTTGGACACCGGATCGTTCAGCTTGTTGCTGAGTAAACCGATTTCACGGCCGCTGCTGTTTCTCGCCAAGTTCTTCGGCGGATGCTGGTTCGTGCTGATCAACGCCACGTATCTCATCGCCGGCCTGTGGTTGCTGTTGGGACTGCGGTTCGAGATTTGGTACAAGAACCTGCTTTGGTGTATCCCCATCTTCTTATTCCTGTTCATTGTCTACTACTCCGTGTCGGCCTTCGCAGGATTGGTGTGGCGCAACACCGTCGTTTGTATCGTCGTGACCATCCTGTTCTGGTTCGCTTGTGTCCTGGTGGGGGGAGCAAAGCAATTTGTCGAGCTGTTCTTCGTGCACCCTGACCGTTTGGCAAAACTGCTGCCGGTCGAGGATGACCTGTTGGTGGTGAACGAAAGAGGCCGCGTGCAGGAGTGGTCGGCGGAGCAGGGGGAGTGGCGACAAGTCTTTGGCGTGGGCGGGCCGGCCCAGGGTCCTCCGATCGCCGTCGGTCCACAGATCGTCGGTCCGGTGTACGATTCGGCGCAGCAGCGCCTGGTAGCAGTTGTGCCTTCCTGGCCCGAAGCGTTGTTGTATGTTGGGCAGCAAGCGGACAATTGGGAGCCGGTGGAGTCAGGAGCGGCACCGCGGGGAACTCGGTGGTTGCTGGTCGAACCGGACGGAAAAGTGCTCGCTGTCACGAGCGAAGGGCTACTGCGCATGGTTGCCGATCCGAAACCACGGATCGATCCGCTCGAGCTGTTCGGGTTTCGCATCCCGCTGCCTGGGGAAGATAAGGTGTTCCAACCGGCGGGTGGGGATACCGCCGTGCGGATGAATGAGGCAACAGGTGTCGCGCTGAGCCATGACACGGGAGTGCTATACGTCCTGCAAGGTGATTGGCTGACTTCGTTCGTGCGCAATGAGAAAGGCGTCTATGAGAAACAGAGTCAGATCGAGACGACGCAAGAGGAGCGGCAAGCGGTATTGGCCTCGGGGGGAGACACCGTTCTTGTGGCTTGCGCAGGGAACGATTCTGCTGCGAGACGCACGCGACCTGACGCTGAAGAAGCGACTTTCGATGGAGCAACGGGCGAAGCCCCGTTTTGCCGTTGCCGCACCGGATGGGTCGAGGATGGCGGTCCTGTTTCACGATCGGCACTTGTCGCTGATTGACACCCAGCAACAGGCGTTTGAGAGTATCAAAATCGCCGGCCAGGGCGAGATTACGGCCGCTGTCTTTGATGGACCCGATCGCCTGGTTGTCGCCGATCAGATTGACCGCGTGGCCGTTTACCGTTTACCGTCCGCCGAAGTGGAACGGTGGTACAAGCCGGCCTCGAAGATCATGCGACGTGTCTACCACTACCTGATCAACCCGCTGTACACGATCTTTCCCAAACCCGGCGAGCTGGATAGTTCGATTGGTTACCTGTTGACGGAACAGGATACCGTTACCCTTGGTCCCAACAAAGATGATCTGGGCACGGCGCAGCTGCAGGTCGATCCGTGGGCACCCGTGTGGAGCAGCCTGGCGTTCGTGGTGGTGATGCTTGTCCTGGCGTGTTTGTATATCCAGCGTCAGGATTTCTGACGTGCGACGACGGCCCGACCTCAACCGCACCGCCGATCGATCTCGGCTCTTGTCGGAGCCGAAGGCTGTGCGCCGAGTCGGGTGACCGAAATGGCCGCGGCCGCGTTGGCGAAGCGGACAGCGCTCGAGCAGCGGCTGACCCTCTCCCAGAGCGACCGCCAGCGTACCGTTGAACACATCGCCAGCAGCGACGGTGTCGACCGCCTGTACCTCGAAGCTGGGCACCAGTTGTCGCGTGTCTGCGTCGACGACCATCGCACCGCGCGATCCGAGAGTCAGGATTACCGTCTGCACGCCTCGCGCACGCAACTCGTCCGCCGCGCGTTGGGCGGTCGCATCGTCGACCACCGCGACTCCCGTCAGCAATTCGGCTTCCGTCTCGTTGGGAGTCAGGATCGAGACATTCTGTAGCAGATCGTCAGGCAGCGGCTGAGCGGGGGCGGGGTTCAGAATCACTTGCACACCCGCTTTTGCGGCCAGTTGAGCGGCCGTTTGGACGGTCTCCAGCGGCGTCTCCAGTTGCATGACGACCGAGCTGGCTCCGTCGAGCACCGGTGCCGCCCGCTCGACGTCGGCAGGAGTGAGCTGACCGTTGGCGCCGCCTGCGACCGCAATACAGTTCTCGCCGTCCTTCGCGACGAAGATCAGCGCCACGCCGGACGGTGCGCTCTCATCACGCTGCACGTAATCGACGTCAATTCCATCCTGCACGAAGCCGGCCACCGCCTGATCCCCGAACATATCCTGGCCGACTCGAGCCACGAAAGCGACCCGGCCGCCAGCCCGGGCCGCCGCCACCGCCTGATTGGCGCCCTTGCCGCCGGCCGCCGTGTGAAACTCACCGCCCAACACGGTTTCGCCCGGCCGAGGAAGGTGGTCCAGCTGGATGATCATATCCGTGTTGGAGCTGCCAATCACGATGACTTTGGATGGTGACATGGTATTCCGATCTCGCTTTGTCCAACCTTCGTTTTTCGAGTCACTAGAGCTTGGATGCAATCAGGATGCCCAACCCGAGCAAGTAGAACAGGAACATCGCGCCCAGCAGCGAATTCGTACCTTTGGGCGCACCTTTAAACTCCCGCCAGATAAAGACTCCCCAAAAGGCTCCCACCATCGTGGCCCCTTGGCCCAGACCGTAGGAAAGGGCTGGACCCGCTTTGGTGGACGCGATGATGCTGAAGGCCATTCCAATGTTCCAGATGATGCCTCCCAAGATGCCGATCGCGTGCAAACTTGGATTTCCTTTCGTGAAGTAGTCACCAAACGGAACCGGTTCGCCCGTGAATGGTTTCGCCATCATGATGCTGTTCCACAGGAAGTTCGAAACAAGCAAGCCGACGGAAAACAGAACGATGGCGGTATAGGGGCTGAGCTTGCCGGCTTCAAGCGTCTTGGTGACCGCGTCAATCTGCCCCATCGATTGAGCCACAAAACTGTAGAACCAGCCCATCAATAACCCGGCTGCCACCGAAATGGCGATTCCCAACACGGGCGTCTTCTTGCCGGAGCTGGCGAGTCGCTTGTAGGCCAGCGCGTCCAACAGAATTGCGATGACGACCGCGCTTACTCCGATCGCCAGCATCGGTACGTTGCCTTCGGGACGTGCGTAGTACGTCGTGATCACACCCAGTGCCAACGCCAAACCGACCCCGATCGGAAACGCCACCGCCATGCCCGCGATGTCGATCGCGGCAACCAACAGAATATTGGACAGGTTGAAGATTACGCCACCGAGAAAGGCTGATCCAAGCCACTTCGGATCCGCTTGCCGCAAATCGGGTAGAAAAGAACGCCCGCCCTGGCCGACGCTGCCCATCGTGAAAGCGAGCGCCAATGCCAGCAGCAGCACGCCGATCGCGTAGTCCCAATAATACAGTTGGAAGCGCCATTCCTTGCTGGCCAGCTTCTGTGTGTTCGCCCACGATCCCCAGCAGAGCATCGTGATGATGCACATGATTACCGCAATGGGATACGATTCGACAATGACCATAGTGCGCCTCCAGTGCGAAATGAAGAAAGTCGAGCGGCCCGCCTGTTTCGGTCAGCCGTGGCTAGACCGCTTCAGCTCTCATGCATCGCGGCGCCGCGAATCGTCCTCAGCGGCTATCGAAAAACCCCATTGGGGGGCTCTCCGGCGTGCTTCGGTCCAGTCGACGCACCGCGATTACCTGAACATTGTGGCGTCTTCGATGGACGAAAGCCATAGGGCGACGGGTTCGCGGCCCGCTGTGGGATTGTATAAAACAGGAAGCGGGAAAAGTCATTCCGGTGATCGTGGCCCGATTGCAGGAGCGTAAGACACATCCAAGAGCGTGATGGTGTTCTGGATTGGCCATCATTTTGAGTTTCGAGAGGAGTGCTTCCATGAATCGAGTTGCGTCGGTCTGTTCGCGTACTGCCTTCATCCTGTTCGTGACGATGATTTTGGGGTCCATGTTCGGAATAGATCGGATTCGGGCAGAGGGTGCCGATGGTTGGATTGCTTTGTTCGACGGCCGATCCTTGGCTGGTTGGAAAGCATCGGAAAACACAGGAGCCTGGCAGGTCCAGGACGGTTGCCTTGTGGCCTGTGGTGAACGGAGTCACCTGTTTTACGACGGACCGATCGCCAATCATGATTTCCGCAACTTCGATTTGGAAATGCAGGTCCGAACGAAGCCGCGTGCGAACTCCGGAGTCTACTTTCACACGAACTTTCAGCCGTCCGGTTGGCCGGAGCAGGGCTACGAAGTCCAGATCAACAACTCGTACACAGGGACCGGCAACTACCGTGAGTTGAAGAAGTCCGGCAGCCTTTACGGTGTCCGAAATACGTACAAATCGAATGTGCTCGACGGCGAATGGTTTCGCCTGCGAATCCGTGTGGTCCAGAATCGGGTGTGCGTGTGGTTGAACGAAGTGCCCACGGTGGATTACCTGCAGCCGGATCGCCCTTATCGATCGATCGGACAATCAGGACGCCTACTGTCTCACGGCACAATTGCCCTGCAAGCTCACGATCCGGCAAGTCACGTTGCTTTTCGAGAACTCAAGATCCGCCTGTTGCCAGACGATGCCGATCCGCTGGATTTGCCGCGCGCGTCCGATCAGGGCTACGGCTTACAACCGCACTTGATCGATCGATTCGCAGGCATGAACGTTCCGGTGATCGACTACCACATTCACCTTCGCGGTGGAATGACCGTGGACAAGGCAGTGGCTCGCCAGGCCGTCACCGGGATTCAGTCGGGGGTTCTGCGAAATATTGGGAAGGGTTGGCCGATTGAAACGGACGATCAACTCCGCGAATACCTGGACGATATGGTGGGGAAACCGGTTTTCGCCGGCCTGCAAGTTAACGATCGTGATTGGATGGACAAGCACGCACCGGAGCTTCTGGAACGCGTCGATTTCGTGCTCGGAGATACGATGATCATGCCGATGCCGAGCGATGATGACGAACCCGTGAAGCTTTGGGTTACCGACCAGTACACGATTGACGAGCCGGAGGCGTGGATGGAGCGGTACGTGCGCCACAATCTTCGAGTGCTTGCCGAACCGATCACGATCCTGGCCAACCCCACCTATTTGCCTCCCCCGTTAGATCAGCGTTACGACGAACTGTGGACCGATGAGCGGATGCGACAGGTGATCGAGGCGGCTGTCGCAAATCATGTGGCGCTGGAAATCAATGCGGACAGCGGCTTGCCGAGTGATCGCTTCATCCGTTTGGCGAAAGACCTAGGGGCGAAATTCACGTTCGGCTCGAACAATTTCGATGACCGTCCGATTTCGATGATTCGTTGTTTCCAGGCCATCGATCGGTACGGATTGACGAAAGCCGACATGTACGTTCCTCGCGGGATGGACCGGTGAGGTGCGCCAAGAGATAACGCGAACGGTTGGAGTGTGTGCGGAAGCGGGATAGGTGTCTGCCAGCAACGGCCGGATGTTGCGTGGTGAAATTGCGAGGAGTGGTCGATCACAGCTCGACCTTGGGATTCGGTGCCACTGGGCGATGCCGTTCCGGTGAAACCGCCGACCAACGGTCTCCTCGATCTTGGCTGGAGACGGAGGCGCGGGAATGTTGGCCTGGAAGGCCAACGGACGGGACGGACTGGAAGTCCGTCCCACTGGAAGTCCGTCCCACTGGAAGTCCGTCCCACCTGGAAGTCCGTCCCACTGGAAGTCCGTCCCACCGGAAAACCCTCGCACAGCGGTCCTGTGGGACAGGCTTCCAGCCTGTCCCGTACCCTGGGCTTCCAGCCCAGGAAGAAAAACCATCCCAGGGAGAAAAGCCATCCCAGGGGGGAAGTGCTCGATCACAGCTCGACCTTGGGATTCGGCCCCACTCGCGTTGCCAGTGCCGAAGTTTCCTGGCAGCTGCCATCTTCGCAACGGCCGAGTCAATGGAACCCGGGTTCTCTTCGAATTCGTGGGAGCCTGAAGCCGCGTTGGGCGGCGAATCCAACGTCGGACCGGCGCCGGGTCCATCACCCGTTAATGGCTTTCGATCGCGATTTCGGACCAGTAGGCGGCCTCGAATTGCCAATCATCGGCGATATTCAGCAACTCGAGTTGCACCGTGCGTCCGGCGAAGGGAGTCAAATCGACTTCGATCGTGGCCCACTCGTCGGACACCGTTTCCGGGCCGATTGTTTGCTCAAGCAGTGATTTTCCATCGGCTTTCACTGCGAGGACCCAATCGCCGCGAAGATCGTGCGTGACTTCCAACCGCAACGTGGTTTCTTGGTTATCGGGAACTTCGACCGTGCGGCTGATCACGCAGGCGACTTCCCGGTTCTGCGGGTGGCTCATGAACACCTTCTCCCGCCCACGATACTCATCCCGCCATCCCGGGTTCATATCTGGACCACAGAACTTGAGACTCCAATCGGGAGCAATCTTCTTGAGTGCTTCGCCGGCTTGGGCCGATTCGGCAGCGGCCTCGATCTGGCTCATTTCCTCGTCCGTGAACCAGCTTCCCGCTGGTGGGCCGGGTTCCCAGCATTGCTCCAGCGTGCTTGGTTTCGCGATCTGTACCGGGATGATCAACACACTCTCTCCCTCGGCGTCTTCGTGGACCTTACCGCCAGCGCGAACGACGGCCTGGCGGACGAGCTTCTCGGAAACATCCAGCAGAGCGGGGAAGTTGTAGGCGGTGTGGCTGAAGACGCCATCGGGATCAATCGCCGACGTGAACTTCTGTGGCAGCCGTTTGCGTCCGAGTACGGTACCGAGGATGCCGCCTGCGTTGGCCGGATTGCAGTCGGAATCTTGTCCGCAACGGCAGGAGATCACAATCGTTTTGTCCATGTCTCCTTGTCCATACAACAAGCCCATCACGATGTAGGCACCGTTGATCTTAGCGTCAATATTGAAGTCGCCTCGATCACAGGAAAACTTGCGGTAGTCCGGATTGTCCTGGTACTTCTTCTCAATCAGCGCCCAAGCCTTTTCCCAATCGTTGGGATGCATTTGATGCCAACGGATAGTATCGCGAATGCACTCGGCATACTGGCTATCCGCGGGAATACATCGCAGACCGGCCTGAACGATCTTGAGCGGATCGCTTTCAAAGAACGCTTCGGCATACATTCCCCCGACGAACTGTCCGCCGTAGAGTCCGTCACCGTAGTTCATCAGACGCCCAAATTTCTCGCCCAACTCGATGGCGACATTCGGCATTCCGGGGGCGATCAAGCCGGAGTAATCTGCTTCGATCTGGTAGTCGATGTCATCGGCATGGTTATTGAAGCGGGGGTGTCCGGAATCGGGCGGCGCGATTCCTGCACGCAGGTTATCGCGTCCGGCGCGGTTGGCGTGCCAAAGAGCGTATTGGCTATTGGCAAAGTCGATGCCGGCCTGTCGTAGGGGAACTTCCCAACCATGCTGCTCAAGCGTGCGCAGAAACGTCATTTCGACATAGATGTCATCCTGATTGAATTGATTGATCAACTCCGGACGCCATTGCGGCATCTTCTCCTCTGGGATGATCTCGCCTTTCCATTTGAACTCTGTGGGTCCGCCCCAGCCGACACCGGCCATTTGTCCAATCCAACCGCCCGCCATTTTGTCGCGGTACGCTTCGATGGACAGTTGCCGAAACTCTTCAGCAGGCAGGCAACTTGGCCGACTGATACCGAACAGACAGACGCCGAGCGCAAGGAGACGTCCAAAAACAGTGCTCGACCGGGATAGGAAAGGCTGACACATGGGAATTTCCTCAATGAATAGCGCGTTTCGGCCGTAAGTACGTACTTGTCCGCTTCCCCGCGAGCGAGATAGCGAAGGGAAGAAGACGCATCGAATTTCCAAATGGGCGTTGCGCCAACATTGTACGACAACTCCTGCGACGGTGGAATTACCAGCGGGCAGTCCATTGATTTCGTCGCTCGCGTACTGCAGAATCTTGTTTCATTGATGCGGAAGGGCTCACCTGGTTGCAGCCCGGGCGCCAGGTGCGTTGTCGCAACCAGAGCAAACGTCGGGAGACCGAGATAAATGTGTCAGCTTGCGATCGTGACACGAGTGTGGCGCGAAGGTATTCGATCCGTGTGGTTGTGGTCTCTGCTGGTTTCCAGCGGAGTGATTCCCTCGGTGTGGGGGGCGCAGCCATGGCTCCGTGTCAGTGACAACCAGCGGTATCTGGTTCGGGAGGATGGGACGCCTTTCCTTTATCTGGGGGACACGGCCTGGGAACTGTTTCACCGGTTGAATCGTGAAGAGGCGAGCCGTTACTTGGAAGACCGGCAGCAGAAAGGATTCACGGTGATCCAAGCGGTTGCACTCGCCGAACTGGATGGGCTGAGAGATCCCAATCCCTACGGACATCGGCCCCTGTTGAATAACGATCCGGCCACGCCCGACGTGAAGGAAGGCCCGAACAATGATTACTGGGATCACGTGGACTTCATCGTCGACAAGGCTGAATCGCTGGGATTGGTCATGGGGATGCTGCCCACTTGGGGAGATAAATGGAACAAGAAATGGGGTGTCGGACCGGTGGTCTTTACCAAGGAGAACGCCGCGACGTACGGCCGATGGTTGGGAGCCCGTTACCGCGACAAGCCGATCATCTGGATTCTTGGTGGCGATCGGCCAATTGAATCCGACAGCCACCGAGAAATCACTCGAGCGATGGCCGCGGGTCTTGCCGAAGGAGATGGCGGCCGTCACCTCATGACATTTCATCCGACGGGGGGTCGCGGTTCGTCCGAGTGGTTCCACGAAGATGACTGGCTGGACTTCAACATGCGCCAGAATGGGCATGTCGTGTCGTTTCGCGGGGATCAGACACGTGCCGACTATGACCGACAGCCGACAAAGCCGGTGATTGACGGCGAGCCGATTTACGAAGACCACCCGATCTCCTTCAATGCAAAGGAAAACGGTCACTCGATTAGCGCCGATGTTCGTCGTCCGCTGTACTGGGATCTGTTCAGTGGTGCGTTCGGCCATACGTACGGGCATCATTCCGTTTGGCAGATGTGGGCTCCGGGACGGCCACCGGTCAATGGGCCGTTAATGCCATGGCACGAAGCAATCCAGCAACCGGGTGCCGGGCAGATGCAGTACGGTCGGCGGTTGATCGAGTCGCGCCCGATTCTCCAGCGGATTCCGGACGACTCGATAATCGTGCCGGCGGATGTTCCTACGGCGGTTCCCGGCGCCGGGCCATTCCGCCTCGTGGCGACACGTGACGAAGCCGCCACATATGCGATGGTCTATTCACCGGCCGGCCGGGCGTTCCGTGTCCGCATGGATACTGTGAAGGCGCCCACGGTCAAGGCTTGGTGGTACAACCCGCGCAAAGGCCAGGCAACTGCCATCGACGAGTTCCCCGCCAAGGGCACACGCGAATTCACGCCGCCCGACGCCGGCGAATATCTGGATTGGGTCCTGGTGCTGGATGACCCGTCGAAGGGTTATCCACCGCCGGGACAGCCGATGGGAACGGGGGGCCGCTGACCAACAAGGAGCTTCGATGATCATGCTTCGCTACATTGTGTTTGCCTGTGCCCTGGCGGTGTTCACTGACAAGGGTTGGTGTGGGGCCGCCGAAACTGTCACGGCTCCGCGCGACACGAATTCCATCGCGACCGACGCGAATCCTCATGAGAGGGCGCCGGTCGAGATTTCCGGTGCACTGCGACAATGGCACAAAGTGACGTTGGACCTCGAGGGACCTTTTGCGCGAGAAAGTGACACGGCCCCCAACCCGTTTACTGACTATCGGATGACGGTGACCTTTGCGCATGAATCGGGTCAGCTTGTCTACGAAGTTCCCGGCTATTTTGCCGCTGATGGAGACGCGGCGGACACCTCGGCCGATGCGGGAACTTGCTGGCGCGCCCACCTTTCCCCTGATCGACCGGGCCGCTGGGATTATCGGATCTCTTTCGTTCAAGGGCACCACGTGGCTGTTGACGACGCGGCCCCCTCGCAACCCGTGAACGCATGCGATGGAGCGTCGGGAAGTTTCCGCATTCTCGCAACCGATAAGACCGGTCGAGACTTCCGCGCTCGTGGGCGGTTGCAGTACGTTGGTAAACGCTCATCTGCAGTTCGCCGGAACCGGTGAGTATTTCCTGAAAGCTGGCCCCGATGCTCCGGAATCTCTACTGGCTTACCAGGACTTCGACGGCACGCGAGTTGGTCGACCACGGAAAGCACGTGATGGCGAGGCCGCACCGACGAAACGTCTGCATCGTTATGAGCCGCATCGGAAAGACTGGAACGAGGGAGATCCAACGTGGCGTGAGGGACGCGGCAAAGGCCTGATCGGTGCGCTGAATTACCTTGCGGAAAAGCGTGTCAACTCGTTCTCGTTCCTACCTTACAACGCCGGTGGCGATGGCGATAACGTCTGGCCGTTTGTTTCGCGTGACGACAAACTGCATTACGATTGCTCCAAGCTGGATCAATGGGGCATTGTTTTTGACCACGCCACAGAGAAAGGCTTGCATTTACACTTCAAATTGCAGGAAAACGAAATCGACGATCAGCGCATCGGGGCAAAACGCGAACGGGGAACCGTGCCGGAAGCACTGGATGGCGGGCGATTGGGCCCCGAGCGGAAGCTGTATTGCCGGGAACTGATTGCCCGTTTCGGGCATCTGCTCGCCCTGAATTGGAATTTGGGTGAGGAAAACACGCAATCGCCCGAGGAACAACTGCGCAATCGCGCAATACCTGCGCGACGTCGATCCTTACGATCACCACATCGTCGTGCATACATTCCCCAACGAACAAGACCGTGTCTACACGGCGCTGATCGGTGATCAGTCCGTCCTGACAGGTGTTTCGCTGCAAAACTCATGGCGTCAGGCACATCAACGCACGCTTCACTGGGTTCGCGCTTCGGCCGAGGCAGGAAAGCCCTGGGTGGTCGCCAGTGACGAACAGAATCCCGCCAGTCAGGGAGTACCACCTGATCCGGGATACGAAGGCCACAGCGGAATTGCCAAAGAGGGTGACAGAGAGTACACCTTGCACGACATTCGGAAGCACTGCCTCTGGGGAACGCTGATGGCCGGGGGAGCAGGCGTGGAATACTATTTCGGATACCAACTGCCGCAGAATGATCTCGTCTGCGAGGACTGGCGCAGCCGCGATCGGAGCTGGGACGATTGTCGCGTCGCGCTGGAGTTCTTCCAGGACCAGCAGGTTCCGTTCTGGGAAATGAAGAACCGGAATGTGCTCGTAGGCAACGACCGTGACGACAATCGTCGGTACTGCTTTGCGAAAGCGGGTGAGCTTTACTTGGTTTTCTTGCCGAGTGGCGGCAGCGTGAAACTTGATCTGCAGCAGGTTGAGGGGACGTTTTCCGTGCAGTGGTTCAATCCGCGAACCGGCGGCGCGCTGGTCAACGGATCGGTTTCGCGGGTGCGAGCAGGAACCTCCGTCGATCTCGGAGAACCGCCCCGCGAGGAAGGGGAGGATTGGCTGGTGGTCGTGAAGAAAATCTGACGCAGAGTCCCAGTGTCACCAGCTCCATGCGACCGATCGCGCAGCGACTTCCGCGTCGCCCCCGTTTGTCGCATCCACGGACGAAAACTCAACATTCCCTTGGATGCGCAGTAAAGCACTTGCGAGGAATAGCAATTTGAGCGAAACCGTCTTGCCTCGTCAGATTTTTGTCAGTCCACAGATTCATCTGTCGGCCATCGATCCGGCTGATCGGCCGGCGCTGGTCAAACTGCTGAACGATCGAGAAATTTACGACCAGACGCTCCGCATCCCGCATCCCTACTCGGACGAGGATGCGGAGAAGTTTCTATCGATCGTGGACCGTACTACGTGCCAGTACGGTCAGCCGGTTCACTTCGGTGTTCGCCAGACCGATCGGCAACTCCTTGGTGGCTGTGGCTTCGAGCATCTTGCACCCGGACATTGTGCCGAATTAGGCTATTGGCTTGCGCGACCCTACTGGGGACGCGGGATTATGACGCAGGTCGTAGACGCGCTGTGCCGATTCGCCGTGTCCGAGTGGAAACTCGTGCGGATCACCGCCCAGGTCTTCGATACGAATACGGCTTCGATCCGCGTTCTGGAAAAGAACGGTTTTCAACAGGAAGGACACCTCCGGAAGGCGTACCGGAAAGACGGACGTTTTATCGACGCCCGACTCTACGCCCTCGTGTTTTGAATCGCTCCACGAAGCTCACTTGGATTTCGCGAGAGCGGTCTCCAGCGCCTGGATGACTTCCTCACTGTCGGGCGTGGTGCGGGGGCTGAAACGCGCGATGACATTCCCTTCCCGGTCGGTCAGGAATTTTTCGAAGTTCCAACTGATCTTGCCCGGCCCGACCGGCTTCGTGTCCAGGGCCGTGAGATATTTGTAGAGATCACATGCGGTGTCGCCGTTGACGTCAATTTTGGCGAACATGTCGAACTCAACTCCATAGTTCTTCGAGCAGAATTCGCGGATTTCATCGGGCGTTCCTGGCTCCTGTTTCCCGAATTGGTTACAGGGGAAGGCCAGCACGGCCAGTCCTTTTTCGGCGTATTTCTCGTGCAGTTCCTGCAACTGCTCGTACTGAGGAGTCAACCCGCACTTGCTGGCCACGTTGACGATCAACAGGACTTTTCCTTCGTATTTCTTCAAGTCGACCGGATCGCCCGACAAAGTCTTCATGCGAAACTGCAACGGCGACGACACCTTTTGCTCCTCTCCGTGTGCACGTTCCGCAGCACCGAGAAACAGCATTCCGACCGCCAGGCAGGGGATGATCGATTTCAGCACGGCATGAACCTCCTCGTAGGATGTGAGTAGTTGCGTTTGCGACCGCCTTATCGCGCCATGAGCGAACGGGCGGATTTGCCTGGGGAAGTGTAGCAAGCAGCCCTCAGAAAGTGAACTGCCAGGGGGGGAGGTCGCATCGGCTTTCACCGAATCCGGATGGCTCCCGGCCGTAATCGGGTGGTCCTGGACAATCGATCCTCGTCGGGCACGTGGCTCAGGTCTTCCCGAGAGGATGATTTGCTGGCCAGCGATCAATCAGTGTCGGATTCGGCAGGAGTTGCCGCATCCTCCCGTTGGCGGCGGGCCGGATGCGGCAGCGGCCGGGGAGCGTTTTTGGATTTCCTGAGAGGTGAACTTCCCGACGAACCCCCACTGCTGTTTGGGGCCGGACGACCCTGCTTTCCGAGGGGAGAGTGATGCGCCTTGGTGAACTCCCGCAAAGGGAAAACTCCTTCCCACCTGCGCTGGCCATTCAGCTTTGGGGAATCGGCACCGGCTGGACCTTCCAGATTTCGTCGCAGTATTGGCGGATGGTTCGGTCGGACGAAAAGAATCCGCAGCGGGCCGTGTTCAGAATCGACATTCGCGTCCATATCGTCGGATCGCGATAGGCGGTCGCGGCTCGCTCACAGCAATCCACGTAGGCAGCGAAATCTTCCAGAACGAAGTACGGATCATGGTTCAATAGAGAATCGATGATGGGCTGGAACAGCGAGGAATCACCGTCGGAAAACTGTCCGGAAGCGATCGCATCGATGACCTGTTTTAGTTCCGGCTGGTTTTCGTAACAATCTCGCGACCGGTACCCCGCGGCCTGTTTGGCGAAGACTTCCTCTGTCGTCAGGCCGAACAAAAAGAAGTTTTCTTCGCCAACCAGTTCCCGGATTTCCACGTTTGCTCCGTCGAGTGTTCCGACGGTCAGGGCTCCATTCAGCGCAAACTTCATATTGCCGGTCCCCGACGCTTCTTTGCCGGCCAGTGAAATCTGCTCCGACAGGTCTGCTGCGGGGTAGATACGCTCGGCCAGCGAGACATTGAAGTTCGCCGGAAACAGGACATTGATTCGGCCGTGCACGGTTGGATCGTGGCAAATCACGTGCGCTACATTATTAATGAGCTTGATGATCAACTTCGCCATCCGGTATCCCGGTGCAGCCTTTGCACCAAAAAGAAAGGTTCGTGGGACAATGTCGGGCGGGTTCGTATCGCCGAGTCGTTGATACAACCAGATGATGTGCAAGACCTTGAGTAGTTGACGTTTGTATTCGTGCAGTCGCTTGACCATCACATCAAACAACGAGCGAGGATCGGCCTCCAGGCCATCGCGCTTTAGGAGAAGCTGTGCCAGGACGCGTTTGTTCTCCTGTTTGATTTGACGCCAAGCCTGTTGGAATTCTGGTGAATGGCAGTGTGCCTCCAGCTTCTGCAATTGACTCAGGTCCGTGACCCATTCCTCTCCGATCGTATCGGAAATCAGCTTTGACAGACCGGGATTTGCCTGTCGCACGAACCGTCGGGGCGTGACACCATTCGTCTTGTTCTGAAATCGATCGGGCCAGACATCGACAAAATCTCGGAAAGTGCGTTCTCGCAGCAGGCGAGAGTGAAGTTCTGCCACGCCGTTGACGGCGAAGCTGCCGACGATTGCGAGATGTGCCATGCGGATCTGACGCGGCGCTCCTTCTTCAATCAACGACATTCTCGCGACACGAGCTTCATCTTGGGGGAACCGATGGCGGATCTCATCCAGAAACCGTCGATTGATTTCGTAAATGATTTCCAAGTGCCGCGGCAATAGCCGGCCAAACAGCTCCACCGGCCATTTTTCGAGTGCTTCGGGCAGTAGAGTGTGACAGGTGTAGGCGAAAGTCCGGCGGGTGACGTCCCAGGCGTCATCCCAATCCAGAAAATACTCGTCCATCAACAGCCGCATCATTTCCGGAATCGCGACGACCGGGTGCGTGTCGTTCAGTTGGATGGCTGCCTTTTCCGGAAGTTGTGCCCAGTCATCATTTAGTAACCGAAAGAGCCGCAGAATATCGCGTAGAGAGCAGGAGACGAAAAAATACTGTTGCTGCAAACGCAACTCCTTTCCCTGCGGCGTCACATCGTTGGGATACAGGACTTTGGAGATGTTTTCCGAATACACTTTGCCTTGGACCGCCCGGGCATAATCCCCGACGTCGAACAGCTGGAAATCAAATTCCTCCGTGGCGCAAGCGCGCCAGAGTCGCAGGATATTCACGTGCGGTGTTCGGTAGCCCGGCACAAGCGTTGTACACGGTTCGCCGAGGACCTTTTGCTTGGGAACCCAGCGCACACGCCAATTTCCGGCCTTGTCTTCGTACCGTTCCGTACGGCCCCAGAATCCCACCTCGACCATTTCATCCGGTTGGATAAACTCCCAGGGGTTTCCCTGCAGCAGCCATTCATCGGGTCGTTCCACCTGCCAGCCGTCGAGGAAAGCCTGTTGAAAGATCCCGAACTCGTATCGAATCCCGTAACCGATTGCGGGGACGCCAAGCGTAGCGAGCGAGTCGACGAAACAGGCGGCCAGACGTCCCAGGCCCCCGTTGCCTAGACCAGGCTCGACGTCCAAGGCGAACATCTCCTGCAGGTCAATCCCGTTGCGGTGGCAGGCCGCCTGTGCCAACTCGAGCGTGTCCGTGTACAGCATATTCTGCTCGAGTTGCTTGCCGGGCAGATATTCGGCCGAGAGGTAAAAGACCGCTTTGGGGTTTGTCTTGTAGTAGACGTCCAGCGTTCTTCGCCATCGGTCGATCAGATGATCTCGGACGGCGTAGGACAGCGCGATGTACACATCCAGCATCGAGGCGGTTTGCAGCGCCTGTCCGTGCGTGTGGTACAGATTGTCGACGATCAACTGTTCAAAGGTGTCGACATTTTGGTCGATCATACGGGAGGGCAACTGTGAGCCGTTCATGGGTGTGTCCTCGAATTTCGCGGTGCTCAGCTTGCAAGGATCGCACGGATGATCGCAGGTTCTTCTTCACCAATCGGGTTGCCCGGTCGCCGACAGCACCGCATTCCACAGGTCACCGGTGACATCCATTGTTTTCTTCTCCGCCACGACCGCACTGATGGGGACATGGAGAAAATCGCTATTCCACAAGCCGATGAGGGTGTCCGTTTTTCCGGCCATCGCCGCGTGCACTGCATAGCGCGCCATCTGATCGCTCAGGATCCGGTCGTAAGCGTTTGCTGGAACACTGCGAATAAAGTAACTGGGATCAATGTACTTCAGGTTGACGGGAATCCCGCGGCCCTGAAAATGGCTGACGATCAACTGCTTTAGAAACGGTCCGATATCGTGTCGTTGAATGTTGCCGGATGCGTCCTTCTGATCAACTGCATCGGCAAACAAGTGCTGTCCAGCCCCCTCGGCAACAACCACCAAAGCGTGATTCCGCTTCAGGATCCGACGCTCGAGCGCGGCGAGAAATCCGTTCTCTCCCTCGATCGGAAAGGGTACCTCGGGAACCAGTACGAAATTGGCGTCCTGGTTGGCCAGGGCGGCGCCGGCCGCGATGAACCCGGCGTCACGTCCCATCAGTTTTACCAGTCCGATCCCATTCGGCGCGCTACAGGCTTCCGTGTGCGCGCCACGCAGGACTTCGGCCGCCTTTTCCAGAGCGGTGGCATAGCCGAAAGTAACAAAGACGTACGGGATATCGTTATCGATCGTTTTGGGTACGCCGACCACCGACTTGCACAAACCGCGCCGTGTGATTTCTTGATAGATCGCGTGGGCGCCGCGTTGCGTTCCATCACCGCCCACGCAAAAAAGGATGTCGATGTTCTGACGTTCAAGAAACTCCACCGTCACTCGTGGATCTTGCGGACCGCGCGACGTACCCAGCCTCGTGCCGCCCTGTTGGTGGATCCTGTTGACGAATTCCGCGGATAGCTCCAACGGTTCCAGTCCCGATTCCGGATTCAGCCCGAGGTAACCGTTGCGAATTCCAAGAACTCGCTTTACGCCGTAGCGGAACGTCAACTCAAGATAGACCGACCGAATGACGTTATTCAATCCGGGGGAGAGACCGCCACAGGTAACAATCGCGGCTGTCGTCTTCCGGGGATCGAAGAAGATCTTCTCACGCGGTCCCGCCTGCTCGAACGTCAGTGGTTCCACTGCGTCTGTGGCTTCTGGGACCTTCAACTGATACCGCACGCGACAGCAATCGTCGGCATATTGAAAGGTTCCCATATCCAGCAGCGGCGAAGCCAGCTTGCATTCACCAACCGTCCCGACCAGCAATTGATCCTGAGTGATCACGCTTTCCTTCTCCTATTCCTTCCGCTGTGGGGATGGGACGGTGGCACGGGGGCGGGACCGGCCCAGTCGTCTTGCGGGGTATTCTACCACGTCAGAAGTCGCTGAGGTTTCGCGGTGGCAGGGCGACACGCAACGCGTTCACCACCGCCACGACATCGATTACCTCCTGTGTCACGGCACCGGCGACCGGCGGCAGATACCCGGCCGCCGCCACAAACATGCCGATCACGCTGAGGGCCATCCCGCCGAGGGCACTCTGGAGTGCGATCCGCCGCATTCGCCGACTGATGTGCATTAGCTCGTCGACTTTCTCCAGTGAGCTGTCCATGATGACGGCATCTGCCGCTTCGATTGTCACATCGCTGCCTTGTCCGAAGGCGACACCGACGGTGGCAGCCATCAACGCCGGCGCGTCATTGATACCGTCTCCGACAAAGACCGTCCGCGCCCGTTGGGTTTCCGCTTGCACGATGGCCAGTTTCTCCTCTGGGCTCTTCCCGGCGTGGATTTCCTGGATTCCGACTTCTTCCGCCAAGTAGCGGACTTCGGATTCACGGTCGCCCGACAGGAGCATGATTCGGTTGACCTCGTGATGAGGGCGCAGGTGGTCGACAAACAGCGCAACGTCATGTCGGGGAGTGTCTCGGAATCGATACGTGGCAGCATATTGGTCGTCGATCAGAACGACGCACTCCAAACCACTTCCGGAATCCGGCAGCCATTGCGCTGCGTCTGGATGAGTTTGTAGCAGTCCCTGGCGACTGGTGATCTGCACGCGGCGCCCACCAACGAGACCGGCTAGTCCCTCGCCCGGTCGCTCGCTGATCTGGCTCGCCTCGCGAACCATTACACCTTCCTGCTGTCCGGCTTGTACGATCGCGCTGGCCAACGGGTGCTTGGAATACTGTTCGATGCTACTGACCAACGACAAGACTTCACTGGCCCGAAAACCGTCCGCGGTCAATTGTTCCGTCAAATGCGGTTTGCCGTAGGTCAGCGTACCCGTTTTGTCGAAAATGAGTGTGCGACAGGTATCGACGGTCTCCAGGATTGCCGGATCGCGAATGATAATTGCACGCCGAGCGGAAAGGGAGATCGAGCCGATGACCGCCACGGGAATTGCGATCAACAACGGGCAAGGTGTCGCGACAATGATCACGGCCAGCAATCGTACCGGGTCGCCGCTCAGGAACCAGGCCGCCAGACCCAGGCCCACGGCGAACGGCGTGTAGTAGGCTCCGAGTCGGTCGGCCAGCCTGCGGATGCGTGGCCGATGCTGCTCCGATAACGCGCATGACCTCCATGATCTTCGAGTAACGCGAATCGACCGCCCGTTTGTCCGCCCGAATTGTGAGCGCCGATTCCCCGTTGATCGCACCCGAATAGACCGTCGAGCCGGGGGTTTTTGACATCATGTACGGCTCGCCGGTCAGGTAGGATTCGTCCATCACCCCGTGCCCTTCCGTCACCGTGCCGTCGACGGGACAGATTTCGTGAGGAAAAACCAAGACGATATCCCCCACACGAACGTCCTCGAGCTCCACGCTTTCGATCCGTGATTCGACCCGGCGGTGCACCACGCTGGGCATCCGTCGGGCTAGGGCATGCAGCACCGACGAGGCACTGCGAACGGCGTAAGCTTCCAACGCTTCGCCGCCGGAGAGCATCAAAATTACGAGCACTCCGGCAAGGTATTCGCCCAGAAGGACGGACGTCACAATCGAAAGCCCGGCGAGAAAATCCGATCCGAAATCGCCACGGGCCATCTTCTTCAACAGGTCCCACACGAGCGGCACGCCACCCACGAGAAAAGCGAACCACAATGGCGATTGCACTACCGATTCCGACGCTTCGGTTGCCCAACGCAGCACCAGGTGCACCGTGATCGCCCCGATGGAAAGCAAGGCAATGACCGCCTGCTTGCTCTTCACCAAATGTGAAGACAGGATTGTCGGAGAAGCAGATTTCATCGGGAACTCGCATGGAAGTGGACAGGGACCCCTCAGGTGAGGGCAATATATCTAGGTGTCCCGACGTCGAACAGGCAGCCAGGTTGCCGTTGCGGATGAATTTCCGGCTCGCCCACGGCTTGTGGGAGGCGCCCCCTGGAAAGCAAGCCTTGTGTGCCGTAATGTTGGAGAGACTTTTTCGGCATGGCTGTGGAACGGACCGGGTTGGCACTCGAACAATGGATGCTCTCGAATACGCACAAGATTTGATCCGCTATAACTCCGTCAGTTGCCGGTCGAATGTCGAGATCAGTGACTACGTGCAGGAACGGCTGGAAGGACAGGGATGCACGGTCGAGCGGCTGGAGTACGATGACGACCAAGGTGTCCGCAAAGTCTCACTCGTGGCCAAGAAAGGGATTGGAACCGGGGGGCTGGCCTATTTCGGTCACACGGATGTGGTTCCGGCTGACGCCTGGACGGGGCCGGAAGGTAATCCGTTCCAGCCCTGTGTGCGAGAGGGGCGACTGTACGGACGCGGTAGCTGCGACATGAAGGGTTCCATCGCCGCGATGCTGGCTGCGGCGGAGCGGTTTCCCGCCGATCGGCTTCGCGAACCGCTGTACATCATCTGTACGGCCGACGAAGAAATTGGATACGGGGGCGCGGCGCATCGTAGCCAAACGATCGCGCTGGTTTCGAGAAATGGTCGAGCAGGACAGTCGTGGTATCGTGGGGGAACCCACGCGGTTGCAGGTCGTCCATGCCCATAAGGGAACATACGGATTCCGCGCCGTGTCGGTCGGCCACGCCGCTCACTCCAGCACGGATGAGGGACTCAATGCGAATCTGGCGATGATCCCTTTTCTGGTCGAAATGAAAGCGATCCATGACGAAACGTTGAGGGAGCCGGCGTGGCAGAACGAGGACTTTGATCCGCCGTCGATCAGTTGGAATATCGGAATCAATGACCACACGGCCGCGGTGAACATCACACCGGCGCAGAGCATCTGCACGGTCTACTTTCGACCGATGCCCGGCCAGGACCCGGAACTCCTGCTGCAGCGTGCTGCGGACGCAGCGAAGCGGTGTGGCCTGCAATTGCAACGGATGCACACCGCACCACCCGTGTACGTCGACCCCACTTCTCCGTTCGTCCGCGATATGCTGCGGTTGACCGGGAATTCAACTTCGCAGACCGTGAGCTACGGCACCGACGGTTGCATGTTTTCCGAATTGCGCAATCTGGTGTTGCTGGGGCCCGGAGATATCGTGCAAGCACACACCTCGGATGAATGGATATTGCTGGAGGATCTCAGACGCGGAACGGAGCTGTACACAAGGATCATCGAGCAATCATGCTGTGAAAATGAAGGCGGCGGGCATGCATGACAAACAATTAAGTCCGGTGGTCATCCGACAGGCGGCACCAGAGGACATTCCGCAGATCCAGGAGTTAGTGGAGCCGTTCGTGCAACATCGAATCCTGCTGCCCCGCACCGATGAGGAATTCCAGCGCCTGGTCGTGCACGGGTTCGTGGCGGAAGCCGAAGGACAGATTGTGGGATTTGTGGCGCTGGAAGTGTACTCGCGAAAAATGGCTGAGCTGCAGTGCTTGGCGGTGGCAGCCGGCTTCCAGCGACGAGGTCTGGGGCAATCGCTCGTCCGGCGCTGCGTGCAACGCGCTTGTGAGCTGAACGTGCACGAGTTGATGGCCATCACCGCTTCGGACGCCCTGTTTCGCAGCTGCGGCTTTGACTACTCGCTGCCCGATCAGAAGAAGGCGCTGTTTCTGCAGCCCTGCTCGCACGAGCCGTAACGAAGTACGGCGCGTCGTCGCCCTTCGGCGGTAGTATTTGCGGCCAATCCAACTCGCCGGAAATGGCACTAGTCCGCCGCCGCACCGGCTTGCGAGATCGCTCGGTAGTGCTCGTTCAGGATCTCGTGGTACTGGCCATAGCTGGGAAAGAAGGGCGGTTGATTGCTCTGGTTCCACTGCTCGTAGAGTTTCGACAGCCGCTGTACCTGATCCGGGTGAGATTCCGCCAGATTCGTTTCTTCTGCCGTGTCCGACGCCAGATTGTACAGCTGGCCGGGTCCACCGCGGGCCAGTTGCACCAGTTTCCAGTCACCGGCGCGGACGGCCCATTGCTGGCCATTTTCCTTTCGCCAGAAGAGTGCTCCGTGCGGCGGTTGGGATTCCTTTCCGCACCAATGGGGAATCAGATTCTTGCCTTCCAGCCGGCCGTCATCCACACGACCACCGGCGACGGCGAGCGCCGTGCAGACCAGGTCCATCGATTGCACAGGGTGATGGAAGGTTGCTCCCGCCGGTAGCGTGCCAGGCCACTGGGCCACAAAGGGAACGCGAATTCCGCCCTCGTACAGGTCGCCCTTCTGTCCCCGCAACGGATCATTGCAGGAGCCGTTTGCCCTTTCTGGACCACCATTGTCACTCAAGAACATCACCAACGTCTTATCCCGCAATTGGAGCTCTTCAAGGCATTGCAGAATACTTCCAATTCCTTCATCCATCGATCGGACCATGGCAGCATAAGCGCGCCGTTTGGGGTCCGAGATCGATCGAAACTGCTCCAGCAACTCTTGGGGTGCCTGCATTGGAGTGTGCGGTGCGTTGTAGGCCACGTACAGGAAGAACGGTTCACTGCGGTGCGATTGAATGAACTGAACCGCTTCCTGGGAGAGGACCGTTGTCAGGTAATCCTCGAGAATTTCCGGGCGACCGTTTCGCTGCAGCGGCTCAAAATATCCCTCGCCGGTGGGCTTCAGCAGATCCACTTCAAAGTAGTTGTGGCCACCGCCGAGAAAGCCGTAGAAGAAGTCAAATCCGCGGCGTTTCGGGTGAAACGGCAGGGCGGCTCCCAAGTGCCATTTGCCCACCATGCCCGTAGCGTATCCTTGCTGCTGCATGCGGGTGGCAATCGTCGTTTCGCGCTGCGGTAAGCCCATCCAGCGGTTTTGCGTGTCGTAGGCGATGTTCCGTTCGTAGCCGAATCGATGTTGGTATCGCCCGGTCATCAACGAGGCACGCATCGGACTGCAAAACGGATGGGCCGAATAACCGTTCGTGCAACGGACTCCCTCCGCCGCCAGCCGATCGAGATGAGGCGTGGGGATGTCCTTTGCTCCTTGAAAACCGACATCGGCATAACCCAGGTCGTCGGCCAGAATCAAGACGACGTTCGGTCCTTTGGATTCGGCAGCGGCCGCCACGGGGACCGCAAACGGATCCGCCAACGCGCTGATCAGAAGCCAACAGCAGACCACGCATTGCGAAAGGACACGAGATCCACCGGCCTTTGGTAAGTTGCACGCGAGTGTTGCTTGAGTCATGAATACCTCCCCGTAGATTGATTCTATTTTCGTTGGGTTAGGCCGGGCAGTGCCGTCGGATAAGTGCCGTCGGCCAGCGGTTGAATTGGGGGTTTCGCATCGAACCGATATTCCGGCAACGAGAAGCTGTGGGTGGACTGCAACGCTTCCTCCCAGGTGATCTCCTGTCCGGTGTAACAGACCATCTGTGCCAGAATCGCGAGCATCGTGCTGATGAACATGTAGTTGCCGTTGTTGATCGGTTGACCCTTGCGAATTCCCTCGAACAACTCCTGATGTTCCACATCGTACATGCTGGGCGAATTCGTCTCACGATACCGCCATGGATTCTCCCCCTCAATTCGACACCGATTGGGCAACAGTGCTTTGCCTTTCGCGCCCAGGATCGTGTCGGTTGTTTCGTTGTGGCACCCCGGAATATCTCGGCAATACGCGTAAATGCGGGGTCCATCGGCGTACTCGTACACCACCGCGTGGTGGTCGTACAGATCTCCGAATTGGGGATCCGTACATACCTGCCGTCCCCCCATTCCCCAGGCTTTGGCCGGCGGCACATCGCCGAGTGCCCAGGAAGCCTTGTCAATGCTGTGGATCAATTGCTGCGCCGTTTGATCTCCGGAGAGCCAGTTGAAGTGGTACCAGTTCTGGAACTGGTACTCCATCTCGCTCCAACCGGGTTGCCGTTCGCGCACGATATAGGGTGACGTCAAGTACTCTTCCTGGATCGCCACGATCTCGCCGATGGCGCCGTCGTGAACACGCTTGATCGTTTCCCGGACGCCGAGATCATAGCGCCAGCACAACCCGGATACGACGCTCAGCCCCTTTCGCGCTGCCTCGGCACACGTTTGCTTCACGAGCAGCAGTCCCGGCACGTCCAGCGCGTGCGGTTTTTCACAGAACACGTGTTTGTTTGCCTGAATCGCCGCCTGCAGGTGCAGGGGATGAAAATGTGACGCCGCGGCGATCAGCACCACATCGACACACTCGATCACCTTCTGGTATGCATCGAAGCCAACGAACAAATGATCGTCTTCGACCTCCACCTGATCGGGTTTCGCTCTCTGCAGCAGTTTGTGTGCGTTCTGCACTCTGTCTTCGAAAATGTCGGCCAGTGCCACCAGTCGCACGTCCGGGCCGGCATTCATCGCATTTACAGCTGCGCCACTGCCCCGACCCCCGCAACCGATGACGCCGATTCGAATCTGGTCACTTCCGGCGGCGTGAACCGAACGGGATCGCGTCAGCGGAGTGGCCAACGTGGCGCCGGCCGCGAGGGAAGATTTCAGGAAGTTTCGACGAGTGGTCATCGTGAAATTCTCCTTCTCCGTCTTGAGAGCAGAAGGTGATGGGATCGATGCAGCGGTACTGGGAGTCCGCAACCAAAGAGAAAACGCTCCGTGGGAAGTGTCGGACGGGCGTCACAGATTGCCTCGTACGGGCTGAGAAAACGCGCGGGCGCTTCTTCTCGTTGCACCAGGCTGTCAGGCGTTGCGGTCACTGTCCAGCTCTTCGAAAACAGCTTTCATCAGTAGCGGCCAGACAGCGGTCGCATCGGCGTAGACTTCTGCGTAGCGACCGCCTTCGCTCGCAGGCACAAATTTACCCCAACTGACGCCTTCTGAGTACGTGCAACCGGATAATCCGCCCCAATGAACCGGCTCGGGACAGATTCGGACGCCGAATCGGAAACGAACCGGCGGCAACTTTGTGCCGAGCCGTCGGTTGATGATGTCGTAGAAGGGGCCGACCTGTTGCGCCCAGTTTCGCGGGACGCCACCGCCAATCGTCAGGATGCCCAGCTCCGGAGAGTTCCCGACGCCGCGTGCGTATTCGACCAGGTCGCGAAACGGGTTGAAGGCGGGCATCGGGCCGAAGATTTCGTTGGGGTCGGCGTCGAACAAGCCCTCGCGACCGGTTTCCCGCGCGTGACGAACCATTGCCCAAGTGGCAAAGTCAAGTCCCAACTCACTGTCCGTGAAGGCCGGAATGAATACCGGGACGCCCTTCTCGTAAGCGCTGCGGAGAATTCCCGGGCCCGGTTGGGTTTCGGAAAGTCGGCGTCCCAAGGCGCGACAGAACTGGGCCGAAGACCATCCCCCTTCCTCCGGTTGC
The DNA here is from genome assembly GCA_963776055.1 of uncultured Planctomycetaceae bacterium. Taxonomy (GTDB): domain Bacteria; phylum Planctomycetota; class Planctomycetia; order Pirellulales; family Pirellulaceae; genus CAVZLD01. Next base: position 100,151 of record CAVZLD010000008.1, read on the forward strand.
ACTTCGTTCAAGACATGACCGACGAGCTGCTCCACATCATTCAGATTCGCCTCCATCTCCAAGGTGTCGTAGATCCGGTTGTATCCTTGCTCGAATAGACGCTTGTCCGACTGGGACGAGTCGTAGCGGTAGTGTGTGAGGCCGATCGATTCCGTCAGTCCGTGGGCGATCAGCGCTCCCGTGGCAACGATCGATTGCACGCAACCACGGTCGATCATTTCGCAGACGATCCGCCCCTGCTTCGCGACGGTCATCGCGCCCGAGAGCGTCAGCACGTTGTAGCATTCTTCCCGTCGCACCATCTCCGTCAGGATGTCAAACGCCAGGCCGAGCTGTCGACCGGCGAAGGCGGTCTGCGACATCGATCGTAGCAGATCGGCAAACGAGTGGACCTCCGTCAGCGAAAGGCTTTCCAGCGGAATCAATCCGTCGTTTCTTCCATCGTGCAGGGATCGGTCAGGCATCCATCGAACCTTTCGGATGAGGGACAATCGATTCTGATCTTGTCGATGCATCATCGGCAACGTGCGGAGCACCATCCGCAACGTGCGGAGCACCATCCGCAACGTGCGGAGCACCATCCGCAACGTGCGGAGCACCATCCGCAACGTGCGGAAAAGGCTCCAAGTGCACCAGCACATCGCGGATGGGCCGATATTGAGCCAGCAGGCGATCCTTTACGTCGTGCCCGATTTGATGTCCCTCGGACACGGTCATCTCACCATCCACTTCAACGTGAATGTCGACGAAGTACTCCAGCCCAGACTTACGGACCCAGAGCGTTTCCACGTTTTGTACGCCGGGCACCGTGAGCGCGGATTCGCGTACCCGCTGGAGTAGCTTTCGATCTGCCTGGGGATCCATCAGTTCGCTCGCACTGCGTCTGAACAGGATCAGTCCATTCCAGACGATCGCGACGACGACAAACAACGCTGCCGCCTCATCGGCCCAATTCAGCCCCGACCCGCCCCAGCGTACTACGGTCAAGCCGGTTAGGACCGCCAAGGAGCACAACGCGTCGCTACGGTGATCCCAGGCGTTGGCTACAAGGGCCATCGACCCGGTTCGCACGGCCACACGTCGTTTGTACTGATAGAGCGCTTCCTTGATCACGACGTTCGATCCGGCGACCCAGAGGGTCCAAACGTGGGGGACTTCGTGGATTCTGGCGAATCTATGTAACGCCTCCCAACCAAGAAACAGTGCCGACAGGATTATCAGCAAGGCCACATTGGAAGCCGCAATGGCCTCGGCCCGTGTGTGCCCGTAAGGATGCTCCGCATCGGCTGGACGCTGAGCGACGTGCAGGCCAATCAGCACCACGACGGATGTGAGCGAATCCCCGAGCGAGTTCACGGCATCGGTCAGTAAAGCAAACGAATGGCCTGCGATGCCGGCGAAAAGCTTGATGGCGCCGAGCGCCAGGTTGACGGCCAAGCCCAGCGCCGAAGCGCGGATCGCTTGTTGGTAGAGCAGCGCTGAGGAAGAATCGCCGTCATTCAAGTTGAAGTCACCTGCCGCCCGGTCGTCCGCTACCACTGCCAACCTGCTTCGTCGGTACTGGTCTGCCGTTTGCTAGGATGTTTCATCTTTGGGAGGCGTGAACTTATCGTGCGATCGCTGCCCAATGATCTTGCGAGCTCGGTCCACGTCCCAAATGCGCACCAATACTCGCGTCTCCACCAGGTCCGTAAAACCCCCTTGCGACTCCCCGTCCAACTCGCACGCAATTCCCGCATCTCGCAATTCGTTCTTGAGAATCTCCGCCTCGTAGAGATCGTGTGTCACGTACACGACCACGACTTCATTGGCATCATCATTGGACATGGCCCCACCTTTCGACCGATTTCGCCGATGGCAAACATCCGACACTCCGAACTCGACTCCCCTATTGAAGGCGCTGGCCGCCCGAAAATCAATCCTGCTGCGTGTGCCACTTCCTGCTGTTCCGATGAACACGGCCGAGGTGCGACCCATCAAGACGCTATCGCAGCGGAAAACCGAGTTGCTCTGATCGATCGGTGCAACTCCGGCCAGACAACCAAGATCTTCCGTAATCGTCGTGCAAGAACGTCTTTACGGGGAGTACAGCGGGGAATGTCCCAACGCCCGATGGTTCACCGCTAATTGACCTGTATGGAACGCCTCGTGTCGAGAACAAAATAGAAGGGCGTGGCCAATACAGGGCGCACCCGCGAAGGGACTGGGATCGCCCGGTGGAGGTGCAGGTTGTGCGAGTTCCGCGTCGGTGACCTCTTGCACGACCTGCATCAACGCGTCACGACGTTCGCGAAAATAGGCCAAGACTTCGCTCGAAGAAGGGTAAATCGAATGATCTGACTGCAGTGCACTGCCAAACCAGAACAGTTGATTCCATCCTTCCGGCTGGTTGTCGCAGTCGGGACGAAACTTGGAAGCGAACATGTTGTCGGCCAGTGCCAGGTGCGCGACAATCCACAATGTATGATTCACCTGTGGATGGACCTGAAACAACCAGTCCTTCTCCGTTTGGAAAGCGTTCAGGATCCCTTCTGTCATGCGGCGTGCGCTTACCAGCGAATGCCTGATGTGTGCCTTGAGATCCATGCGGGGCTCCTTACTACAGCAGAATGTCTGATCAGCGAAGTCCCGATTCTGGCTGATTCCGTGGAGCGGAGCAAGCGTCTTCAGCGACGTCAGAGGCGTGCGCTGAGCGAGTGTGGCGACGGGCGGAGCCATCGGGGCGGGCTGGAAGGGCGACCCGACGCTACCAGGAAGTGCACGCGCTGGAGGCCGAGTGCCCCACAGGTCGAAGCCTGCCCCACAGACCTGCTGTGCGAGGGTCTCCGACCCCGCACGCAAGCGAGTGCTTGCGAATCGCGTTCGGTCATGCAGCCGGCGGCGAAACCCCCGCGTCCTCAATAGGCGAAAACAAGCCCCAAGTGAGGACCGTGGTAGACAACGTCGCCGCACTGGGCCACTTGCGCCGGGCCGAGTGTCAACAAATTGATGTCCGTAGGCAAGTTCTGTGAGGCCAGTGCCAACCCGGTCAGGAAGACGGCATTATATCCTGCTCGGAAAGTTAACATGGACGAAACGTGGTGGCTGTACGAGAGCGACAACTCGCCCATGAAGGAGGTGCGATCGCGCGCGTCGGAATACCCATAGCGCCCCAGGACGTTCGCTGCCCCATCGGATGCTGTATACAGCGTGTTGACCGATCCACGATTGTCGTACAAGCCGCCTTTCATTTCGAAATCGATCCATCCACGTTCATGCACCATGAATTGCGAAAGCCAGCCTAACTGGGCTCCGATCAGATCGTTGTCCGTCTGGATGTCAATATCGTTGATCGCTCCCTCGCCTCGCGGAACCGCGGATTCGGTCAAATACTGCAATTGCTCATCGACATTCACGTAGCGAATTCCCACGAGAAACGAAGTCGCAGCGTAGTGGTATCGTTGGGTCCGCAGATTCCATCGGCGACGCAGATTGAACTCCACACTGCTGAGTTTTGAGTTCATCTGGACAGAGGCGAATTGATTGAAATCCAGCCCCGCGATTCCGATCGGATCACCAAAATTGGAGAAGGGCGAAAACAGACGGCCACGAGTCAGTCGGCCATTGAGCCCGAGATCGCGTACCGACTGGCGACCTCCCCACTCGTAGGCGCCCAGATACGAAGCCTCCAGGCGATACCAGGGCCCGAGCTCGTAGCCGAGTCCCACTCGGGCTCCCGCGTCGAATTCATTGGCACAATCGTCCGTATCAATTACCTCTTCACCGCCCCGACCCAGTTTTTGAAATACGACATCGTCGGTTTGATCGCGTTGCAGAGGCACTAGATCAGCGAGAACATACCAGCGCGGTCGCCCAGCCATCGGGACCCCAACACAATGGGGACCTTGGCAAGCATCATTGTGACAAGGATCTAGCCAGGGCCCGTACCAGAACAGATTGGTGCCACAGCCCTGTTCGTGAGATGGCGGTGTCTCGGGGCCACATCCGCACAACGAAGGCGTGTGCCCACATTGGTGACAGGGGACCACGACCGAATTGGCCTCGGGTCCGTGATACTCCGCCGTGCTGTCGGATGCCGCCACTTCGTTGGGTGCTGAGCTCCGCAGGGATCACGACTTGGGCAGTTGCGCTCCGTGCTAGTCCGAACGCCACAAAACACAGAGATGCGGCCAGCAAGACGGGGCGTGGTTGGCGGTAAAGGTGACGACGGTTCGTCATGAGTAGTTGCCTTTCCTGCGGCTCGGATGTTATCAAGCATGCCGACTAATGGCGTCGTATCAGTTAAATCGATCGGATGGCTGTGAGTCGCGAGGATTCTTCCGGTCGCTCGGATTGTCCGCCCAACCGGTACCCTTTGAAGCTGCCAGTGCTGCCACGCCGCCCAGTGAAAAAGTCTCGCGGATCCTCTGTCTGGGGGGTAGAATGGCGGCCGCGCCGCATTCAGCCCTCGATCCATCTCGCACGGAGCCTGACGATGAAACACACGCCGGTCCTTCCCTCGGTCTTGTTGGCGGCCATTCCTTGGTCCTGCGTTGGTCCCCGCGGCCTTCGGCGGCTCGCTGGCCGAATTCGCGCAATCGCACGCCGATCAGAAGGGAGTCATCTGCGTGCTCGGGGGATCTGTCGACGAGGCACACTCGGTGGTTCAGACCGTCGTGGAAAATGACTGGCTCGTGTACTTCCAAACGAACGACGCAGAGACTCTCGCCGCCTATCGTCAGGCCGCCGACGCCGCGGGAGTTCTGGGAAAGCGGTTGTTCCTCGATGCGGGTGACGTCGGCTCGATTCATTTGGTCGACAATCTGGCGGACGCCATTCTGGTTTCACCGTCCGCGGCCCGGCGGGTGGACGATTCGGAACTGTTGCGGGTGCTGCGTCCACAGGCCACGGCTGTGGTTGGCGAACGTTCATTGACTAAGCCCGTGCCGGAAGGGATCGATGACTGGACGCACGTCTATCACGGCCCCGACAACAATCCGCAGTCACAAGACGAACACGTGCGCGGCGACTTCCGCACGCAATTCATCGCGGAGCCCACCTTCAGTCCGATGCCGGAGCAGACGGTTGTGGCAGGCGGCCGAATCTTCAAGGCGATGGGGCACATTGCGCACAAAGCCAACCAGAATGAGATGCTCAATACGTTGCTTTGCATCAATGCTTACAACGGCACGATTCTCTGGCGTCGAGAATTGCCGCAGGGATTCATGTTGCATCGCAACACGATGGTTGCCACCGAAGAGGCACTTTACATGGGTGACGATACCTCGTGCAAAGTAATCGACGCGGTCAGTGGCGAGATTCGCCGCGAGATTGTCGTGCCGGCCGAGATCAGCGACGGGCCGGTCTGGAAATGGATGGCGATCGAAGGCAACGTGCTTTATGCTCTCGTCGGAAATCAGGAAATTCAAGTCGACACGCAGCGATCGAATCGACGCGGTCTAGGCCACTGGCCATGGGGGATGTGGCAAGGTCACGACTATGGAGATCCGCGAACTTCCTTTGGGTTTGGCCGTACTTTGATGGCCGTGGATCGGACGACCGGCGATGTTCTGTGGCACGATCGTCGCGAAGAGTACATTGATGTGCGCGGTGTCTGTATGAGCAACGGTCGATTGTACTGCTACAGTCCGGAAAAGTATCTCGCGTGCATTGACTGTTCCTCGGGGAAGCGGATCTGGACGAACGACAGCCAGCCGTTATTGCAGGCGATCGGTCCCAATGGCCGAGCACAGCACTATGTTACCGGCTACGCCACGACCTGTTACATGAAATGCAATTCACGCTTCCTCTTTTTTGCCGGCCCTCAGCGGGAACAGATGGTCGTCGCTTCGACGGACGACGGCAACCTGGCTTGGACTTATCCGCTCGGTAATCTGCAACTCGTCCTGCGGGACGATGCGATCTATGCTGCGGGACCGGAAAAGGCGGGTCCTCAAGAAACGTACGGACTGCGGCTGGACTACGACACCGGGGAGGAACTTTCTCGCTTTCCAGCACGACGTGCCTGTACGCGGGCAACCGGCTGCGCGGACAGTATCTTCTTTCGAGCGACCGGCGGAACGGTTCGAGTGATGACCGATTCGAACGTCGCGCAGCACATTGCGCCGATGCGACCCCCTTGCCAGGATGGTGTCATTATCTCTAACGGTCACCTGTACTGGGGGCCATGGATGTGCGGGTGCCAACTGTCACTCTACGGACACATCGGGCTCGCGCCGCTCGGTTCCCTCAGGAGTGACTCGGCTCCGGACTCAGTCTATCAGGATGCTCTCGAAGTACTTCCGAAATCGCAGCAGGCGCAGCCGATCGAATCTCGCGCGGGAGAGTGGACGACGTACCGTGGGGACAATCGCCATTCCGATCAAACCGAGACTCCCATTCCCGATCGCGTGAAGCTGCAGTGGACCGCCGACGTGTGCTCCGAAGCGTTGCCCACGGCGCCGGTCACCTCCGGTGGACTTGTCTTTGTGGCCGATCGCACCGGTGTGGTTCGTGCGCTGGATCGTCAAGGTCAAGTGGCATGGAAGACATACGTCGGTGGGGCGGTCTACTATCCGCCGGTTGTGGCCCATGACCGGCTGTACCTGGGCGCTGCTGATGGGCGTGTCTATGCCTTGGAGGCTCGTACCGGGCGAAAGCTGTGGGTTTTCCGCGTAGCCCCCGAGGATCGTTGGATTCCGGTCTTCGGTCGCCTGGTGTCGCGTTGGCCGGTCGCCGGTGGTGTGCTCGTTGCGCAGGACACTGTCTATGCGGTGGCGGGCATAACACACTACGACGGTACCTATGTCGTCGCGCTGGATGCTCTCACCGGTCAATTGAAAGCAGCGAACACACAGTCGGGCAACCTCTGCGAGGAGGTCAAAGGGGGGGTGAGCCTGCAAGGGGAGCTGCAACTTGTGAACGGCGAATTGCAGTTCCTTGGCGGTGGAGTCTACAACACGGCGCGCTACGATGCGGAAACACTGGCCTGCCTGAATGCTCCCAAGCCGCAGGTCTACTCACAGTTTCAAACCGCCTTCTATCCGTATTACCCGGAGTACGGCAAGTATCTGTCGCTGCATCACGATTGCGGCGACGGAAGTGTTCTGACGCATGAGGCGAGTTACGAGGGAAGTGCCTTCGTGAATTTGGCGCGGAAGACAATCGTGAACCCGTCCTCCACCGGCGCAGACCAGGACGCTCAGCGAAGGCGTGGCCAGGCAAAGTCGAAGGAACAGACGTTTTGGCAGGATCGCCGCAACCGCCGGTTCACGAGCTTCATTGTGGCCGATGACCATCTGCTCGCTGCCGGTCATCGCGAGGAAGAACCGAATGCCCCCTTCCTGACCGCGATCCGCATCGAGGACGGTTCCGATGCATGGCAGATGCCACTGCCGGCGAACGCGGTCCGCGGGGGCGCAGCCATCGACAAGGAAGGTCGGATCCTCGTAGCACTCGAGAATGGTCAATTGCTTTGTTTTGCCACCGAGCAGCTTCCGTGATCGCGGACTGCGACATTCGACGGATCCGCCGTCAAACGCCGATGTGATCAGGCGGCGACACAGGGGGATTTGTGAGGGCCAGACCATGAAATGTGTATTCGTCTTGCCGATTCTGATCGCTGGTGCCAGCAGTGTGTTGGCCGGCGAGCCAACCGCAGCGCGTCGGCCCAATGTGATCTTGATCATGGCCGATGACCTGGGTGCCAAGGAGCTATCCTGCTATGGCCATCCACGGCATCGAACCCCCAACCTGGATCGACTGGCCCAGACAGGAATCCAGTTTCGCACCTGCTACACCGCATGTATCTGCCATCCCACGCGGTTCGAGATCATGACCGGGCAGTACGGATGCACCAACGGAGTCTGTCAGTTCGCGGGCCGCCGGGGCGGTCCTGCGCCGGATTCGCCCGAGGAACAGATTGTCAATCACTTGACTTTCGGACAAGTCCTGCAGTCCGCTGGTTACGCGACCGCGATGGCAGGGAAGTGGCAGCTGTCCGGAACGGTTCCCGACCTGGTCGTTGAATGCGGCTTCGATGAATACTGCATGTGGGCGTACAAGCATAACCTGCCCGCGGGGGTCCGTCACACCGGCGGCTGGGAAGGAGCCCGCGGCGGAAAAACTTCGCGTTACTGGCATCCATCGATCCTACGCAATGGGAAATACGTGCCCACGACGATCGATGACTACGGGCCCGACCTGTTTACCGAATTCGTGATCGACTTTGCGCGGCGGCATGCGAATCAACCGTTTCTGATCTACTACCCGATGGCGTTGACCCATTCGCCGCATTACTCCACGCCGCTTTCCACGCCCAATGCACGAGAGAAGTTCCGCCACTCCAAGAAAGAGAAGTTTCAGGAGAACGTCGAGTACATGGATCAGCTTGTCGGTCGAATCGTTGACGCGATCGACAACCTGGGAATCCGCAAAGACACGCTCATCATCTTCACGGCGGATAACGGCACCGGTGGCGAAGGCAAGGGGACGCCCACGGAACGGGGCGCACACGTGCCGATGATTGTCAATTGTCCGGATCGATTTCCAGCACGCGGGATTTCGGACGCGCTGGTCGATACGTCCGATGTTTTTCCCACGTTGACGGAGCTGGCCCAAGCCCAACTGCCCGAGGGACACGCTGTCGACGGTCACAGTATCGTGCCGATTCTGCGAGGGGAGGAGGCTGGCATCCGGGAATGGGTCTTCAGTTACCTCGGAGACCGCCGTGTGTTGCGGTCCCCGCGTTGGCTGGTGGAGCAGAATGGGCCCCAGGATTTTGGCCGCATGTATGACTGTGGAAACCGCCGTGATGGCAACGGCTACCGCGATGTGACCCAGTCGGATGACCCGGAAGTGCTGGCCGCCCGGCAATGGCTCGAGCAGATCCTGGCGACGAAGCCGGTTCCCAAGGTCGATCCGCCGGCGGAGTCATCGCGCCGGCGTCGCGCGAATCGCCCCGTCAATGCAGGTCCTTGAGCCACTCTTTCAACACGGCCAGTTCGGGGATGCGGCGAGTCGACTTGAGATGGTACTGCGCCGTGATCACCGCGGGGGTTTGCGACGGTAGTACACCGAACTCGAGACACTCCTCATCCTTTTCCAGCACCGAAACAGGGACGTCGATTCCGAGTTCCGTAATGGCTCGCCGCACCTGTGCCAGTAGCTCGTCGCGATTGGATCCGGGCTTGCCGAGCACAAACACACTGGCCCGCCGCCGACGAAGCCGATCGCGAATTTTCTCATTGATTCGTTCCTGAATCGCTTGAATCAGTTCTTCTTCGGGTGGAATTCGCGATACAAATCGAATCTGGCCGTCAATGCAGATCGTCGGTACATTCTTGACGAACAGGCTGGTCATGAAAACCAGCTCTTCCTCATACTTGATCTTGTGTTCACGCCATTGCACAATCCCATCAAACTCCGGGGCGACACGCTTGACGGCTTCCACCATGTACTGGCATGGTGTGCAGGCCTCTGAGTCGAGCGTGATCACGTCGACGACCACTCGGTCCGAGTGACCGTACTCCGACAAGTCGAGTCCCTCGTCGGATTTGTCCTCCACGGTCATCGTGCGGACGACCTCTTGTCGGTAGGCGTCGCGAACGAGTCGGCCGATTGCCTCCAGATTCGCCGGTGGTGTCGCGTAAGGCAGGTCGCATCCGGGGGCCAGCACGAATCCGGCATTCTGCCCGATTTCCATGCATTCGATCGCATTTCGCTCCGAGTCTTCAGCCGTACCGAGCAGCAGAACCGACGTCAGTTGCAAGTTTCCGCCGAAACTGATCCCGCGAGTGCGACACGTATCACGCACAAACGTCAAAGGAATGTTTTCGTCAACGCTGATGTTGTGCGGTTGGCATTCACACATCGCCTCGATGTTTTTGATCGCATGACCGCAGACGAAAAACGATGTCAGTGCGTTCTGCTCCCGAATCTGCGAAAAAAGTGGTGCGACATGCGGCGTCACGAACTCCCGAAATTGGTCGGGCCCAATCTGGCTCGTCATCGGGTCGACGATTGCGATGATGTCACATCCGGCTTCCAAATAGTGCTGACTCATCTGTGTTGCGATTTGGCGAGCGAAATCCATCAATGCGTGCACATCCTGCGGTGCGTCAAACATTCGCATGAAGATGTCGGTGCCCAGCAGGTGCAAAGCCAACGTGAACGGCCCGGTCACGAGCCCATAGAAAGAGGTCTCGGGGTGTTCCTGACACAACCGGCGAGTTGCCTGCAGAACCGTGGCAACACGTTCGCGATTCAGTGCCGGAACACGCAATTTCTGGAAATCGACGCCACCGGCCAAAGGGTGCGAAACCACGGAAGGTGGATTGTCGTCAGCCCAGCGAAGTTGACAGCCCAATTGTTCGGCTTCCAGCTGCAGATCGAACAGGACCGGCAGGCCGTCCGGCTGATACCGCTCCAACGCCGCCTCGACTCCCCGTACCATCAATTCCGACGACTGCAGGTATTGTTGCGCGGATGAGTCGATCAGCGCGCCCGCATGGCATCCGACGAAAGGTACCCACGCCGGACGGTGCGTCTTCTCGCCGCGCAACGCCGCGTGCAACAGCACCTTGCCAGCCGGCGCATTCGTCGAACGGGCGGAGGTGGATTCCTGGGGTACCGTATCACTCATGCTGACTCCTTCGCTTTTACAAAGCCTACTGCCCTGCCGATTCCATCAGGGGAGCTTCACCTGTGCGAGGTAGATGCTCGCTTTTCCCTCGTGGCTGGAATAGTAGCTGACCCAGAGATCGTCTTCGTGCCAGACCAGGCCAGCATAGCTCGTGTCGCCGGAGGACGGTAGCGTCAGAAACTCATGCACTTCCGCCTTATTTAGATCGACCCAACATAACGCTGTTCGCACATTGTCGTCGTACAGCCGCACGGCAGCGACGTAACGATCATCGGGCAGATGAATCCAGTGAGGTCCGCCAAGGCGACATCCCAGTTCCCTCCAATGCCACGTGGTATAGGGCGCCGTGGAGGTCCCCAGCATTCCCGTCGCCGACTCCCCATCGCGACGCAGAAGGCATGCGGCCCGGCCGTCCGTGCGAAAGAGCAGCGAAGTCTCGTTGGGATATCCGTCGATGAGCAATCGTTCGCCACACGACTCAAACATCTTTCCGTCACGACTGTGGTACAGCTGCAGGAATCGTTCCGTTCCGCAGCTGTAACCGAAACTGTAGGCAACGGGCCCGTTCCAGCTCACACGCCACAACCATACGCCGGGGTCACCGATGGGTGTTGGGTCACCCCAATCGTGGCCATCGTCGGAAAACCAGGCCAGCGTCTGGTGGGTGTGCGGATCAGGGGTGTGCCAAGCCGCTACGGCCGTCAGCATCAATCGCCCGTCGGGAGTAAACGAAAACTTCGGATCTCGTAGGTCGGCTTTGTCGGATGTGATGCGGGCCGCGGATTGCCATTGGTGACCGTTCGTTGACTCAATCACGCGTAACGACCCGTCCGGTGATACGTGACTTTGCCCTTCACGGAACGTACACCACCATCGATTCTGGTAGTGCACGAGATCTGTAAAGGCGTTGTGCGGCGCAATATCCCAAATTTTTTGGACCGTGACCAACCGTGCCGCAGGGCGTGTCGACAATTCGTCGGCCCGCAGCGGACCGTCGTCGAGTGGAGCCAGCAGCAGACCGATCACCACTGCGCAGGAACGCAGCATTTCCTGTTCAAGATGCATGGTGTTGCCCTGTTCACGAAGCGTGTAGTGGTCCTGATCACGGAAAGGACTATGCTGCCCTTCGTTCTCCCGGGATTGTACGCTACCGCGCGGGCTCCAAGGGATCGCGCGCTCGCTGTGCTTGGAGGGCATTGTCCCCTGTCGTACCGAGCTTTGACGCAGCGAGAGAACCCGATAACCGCACAAGCCCGTGATTGTAACCTCTGAGAGTCGACTGCCCAGTGTTCTCGGGTTTGCTTGCGGTGGATCAACGGCGGAAGAGGGAACGCGGAGAAAGCGGATGTCGCGGAATCGCGCGGATCGGAGGCAATTGTGCGCGGGCAGGCTGCGTCCAGAGCCCTCGCCGGCTCCGTTCGGCATTCATCCCCACTCCGCGTTCATCTCTCACTCCACGTTCATCCTCACTCCACGTTCATCCCTCCACTCCCTGTCACGTTCATCCTCACTCCGCGTTCATCCCCACTCCGCGTTCATCCCCACTCCGCGTTCATCTCCACTCCGCGTTCATCCGCGTTCTCCGCCATTTCCGCGTTCCACCTTCTTCCTTTCTTCCTTTCCCCTTTCTCCCTGCCCTTCTGCCTTCCTCACTCCTGTTCGGCTCATTGCTCGATCGTCCGAATGCTGGTGTCGCATATGCGGCGATGGCTTTGGCAAACGACGGTCGAGGTGCAGAAAGGCGACCAAGGCGGCGTAGAATGCTGCGGAGCCTGAATGAGGTCATCGATCGTACGCGCGTCAAGGGCCATGTTCCGCGCGCGGCGAGGGATGCGAGTGTCAGGGCATCACGAACTGATGACCCTCGGGGCGAACAACTAGTACCGGGCAGTTGGCTTTCCGCACAACTCGCTCTGCGACGCTGCCGATCAAGGCGTGTGTCAGGCCGGTTCGCCCGTGAGTGCCCATCACAATCAGGTCGACGGACTGCTGCCGCGCGTAGCGAACAATTTCGACAAACGGGACCCCGTGCAGCACCTTGCGCGTGACCGACATTTGTTGGTCGAATTCCTTGTCGGGCCAACGAGCGATATCCAACTCGGCACTCCGCTCGCGGTCTTCCAGCAAAGATGTTGGGACCGGTGCGCCGGCACTCGCCGCCACCAGCGGCGTGGGATCGACGACGGTTACGAGATGAATCTCGGAGGCAAACCGCGTAGCCAATTCCCGCGCGTAGGAGGTTGCCTGTCGAGAGCAGTCGCTAAAGTCCGTAGGCACCAGGATGCGGTTGATTTGAATCATGCCTCCGCTCCTTTCTTCAGGCGACAATCGTGCCGAACAGAATGGAGGCTGCGCCCTTCGAGGAGATGGATTTTAGCCTTGGTGAGTTAGAGACACCGGGGACTGCGCCGAATCTTCCGGCACCACTAGTTCGTTGCAGATCCAGGTCACTCCCACGGCACGCAAGGCAATCACTTGGGCCATCTGCTTAAAGTAGTAACTGGGAACACAGCCTTCCAGGTATACGCATCCGCCACGCGCGGAAACCCGAATCCGCCGCAACACAGCATAGACACTCGAAGCCAAAACTCGACGAACTCGTGACTCGAGAAGCTGGTCTTCCGCTGACGACGGGACCGGCGAACCCGGTGCGTCGGAACTCTTCATTTTTCCTCCACTCCATTCACGATTCGAGGGTGTTTGTCCCATGGGTATACCGCTCAAACACACCGCTCAAACAGTTGGATACACCCGAACTTTTGATCGCCTTCCGGCTTCATCCTCTCTTACGCGTCTGGCCTGAGCGAACGGGCGCGGAACGGCATCTTCGTTTCCGGTGGATCCGAAGTGTCTGCCGATAAAAATAGTACGTTGCCCCGATTGGCTTGAGTACTTCGGAAAGCAATGGCAGACCAGGCCGCGATTGGACACATGGTCTGCAGATTTTGTGCCAAGGTACCCGTGAGTGGCAGGTCGGTCCGTCGCCGATGCCGTTCGTCCCTTCCGGCATCACGGAGCAACATCCCGACGTCGAATCCTCAGTAAGTAAAAACCACCGAGTTCGCGTGCAGGAAATCAAAAATCTGCTTTCGATCTTCCACGATTTCAATCCCCGCCGCCAATTGATCGGCCTGGACTCCGGTGATCTTGGCGCACATCGGGCAGACCACCATTTTCGCGCCGCCTTTCAAGAGGCTCTGGATCATCTCTCGGACGGGCGGCGTCTGCTGAAATTTCACCGATTCCGCCAAGTTCGCGCGGGCCAAGGGAGGCGATTTGACGTTGAAGAAAATTACCACTTCACGGCCATCTGCGAGGCCATGTTCGGCGAAGTGCAAGCCCATCACGACCGAATGCAACTGGCTGATACCACTTGTAAGATTGATGACCAGCGTTGGTTTCGGCGCATCAGCCGCGTCTCCTTCGGCGGCTGATGCGAGACTCGGCTGCAGAAGGGACAATGCACAACAGCATGCGATCGTCAACGTGCTTTGGCGTAACATTCCCGTGCCTCCTGTGTTGGAAGAACATGTTCTCTGTCAAAGATTTAGAACTCTGCCGCGACGAAGTTTTCTCGTCGCGTAAATGTGCCATTTCGGTAGCAGAAGTCGCCAGGATCTCCGGTCGGAGTTCGCCCGACTCACCGACGGAAAGGCTGCGCGAGTTCCACTACAGAGGTCAATGATCTGGCGGCGACGCGCGATTCACCATGCGCTCAGTGTAGGCACTCGCGCCACGGCATGTCTACTAGATACCGGCACCGCCGGTGATTGAGACGCAGTTTGGACGGTAGATGGGTTGGATCGAAACGCCGAAACTCGCGCCGGATGACGCCGTAGCTGGATGGCCCCCTCAATCGCCGCTGTCTTCCAAAAGTTGGAAGCGATACCCGATGTCACGGATGGTCTGAATGAATGTTGGGTGGTGCGGGTCCGGCTCGATTTTTGCGCAGAGTGGTCACGCAACGGTCCACGCTGCGCGTGGTGACGATCACGCTATGGCCCCAGACCGCGTTTAGGATCTCGCTCCGAGTCAACGCTCGGTCCGGACGCTGCACAAAGTGTGCCAGCAAGCGGAATTCCTTCGTGGTTAGCGGAATCTCTACGCCGCCGCGCAGCAAGCGGTGCGAGGCAAGATCCAGCTCCAAGTCACCGAAGCGGTGCAGCTGCGCGGACTGCGGTTCTCGACGCCGCAGCAAGGCCCGGACGCGGGCGAGTAGCTCACGAATGCTGAACGGCTTCGTCACATAGTCATCGGCCCCCAATTCCAGTCCGCGCACGATATCCTCTTCCTGTCCTTTTGCGGTGAGCATCACAATGGGTATTTCCAATCCCTGTTCACGAATCCGCTGACAGATTTCGAATCCGTTCAGTTTCGGCAACATAATATCGAGCAAGATCAGATCGACAGACGCCGAAAGTGCCAGCTCCAGACCAACTTCGCCATCGCGCGCCGTGTGAACTTGATAGCCGCGAGATACGAAGTTGTCCTCCAATCCGCGGAGCATCGCTTTGTCGTCTTCGATGATTAACACTTGGCGAGTCATATTGTGTGAGCCTTGCGCGTTTCGATGGGCAGCAGGATGGCGAACGTACTGCCTTCGTCCGGCCGGCTGCGAACGTCCACCGTGCCGCCGTGGGCATCCACGATGTACTTCACGATACTCAATCCCAGCCCGCATCCACTGGAGGTCCGCGAGAGTCGGCGGTCGACTTGAAAGAACCGCTGAAAGACCTTCTTAGTGGCCGCTCGCGACAGGCCAATCCCATTGTCCGTGACTGCAATGCAGACGCGCTGCTCATTTGCATTGGCGCACAGCGTGATCTTTCGGTCATCCCCACTGTACTTGCAAGCATTATCGAGCAGGTTGATCACGGCAGTGACGAGCGCATCAGGATCGGCAAGAATCATCGGCAGCGCCGGGTCGACTTCCAGCCGGAAATCGCACCCGGACGGTTCAAGCCGTTCGCGGATTGCGTCGATCGCTTCTTCCACAATCACGCGGGGATCGACCCGGCGAAATTGGAACGCATGTTTCTTGCGTTCCATGCGAGAGAAAGTCAAGAAGTTGTCAATCAATCGGCTGAGCCGTGCATTTTCCTTGGCCACAAGCTGCAGGTATTCGCGTGACTTGGCGGAGTCGAACGATTGTTCGGCCAGGAGTGTGTCAACCAGTAGCCGAATGGACGCGAGCGGCGTCTTCAATTCGTGACTGACAGTTGCGACCAGATCATTCTTTAGCCGTGCTAACCGCATCTGACGGCGAAAGACGTGGGCGATCCATCCAGCGAGGATGCCCATGCCGGCGATCACTAACAGCCCGGTCCAGAGGTAGATGGCGATCTGATGCTTGGCGATGGCATCGGCCGATTCGCGATCCTGATAGAAGAGCTGCAACTGCCAACCAGGCTGGTAGGTTCCTGCCGGAATGGCAAACAGCAGGTCCGGCGAGTCCTGTGCGGCGTTGGGCGGGAGCAATCGAGCGACTACTTCCGTGGGAAGGTCGAGTTCCGAGAGGGCGTGTTCACTGTGCGCGACAACGGTATCCGTGCGCAGCAGCGCGACAGCTCGCTGACTTGGTGATGCCAACTGCCACACATCCGGAAGCTGGCTGGCGTGCAATCCGAGGTCGCGTCGCGGCGAAGGGTGCGACTTGTCGAAATCAGCCGCCAGCTCCTCAGCCGGCAGCAGCGCGAAGGCGGTTTCGTCGGGCAGGAGCAGGGAGAGTTCGTGCAACAGAAATCGTCTTTGCGTCGCCGCCATCGTCGGTGTCCGGTAATCATCCAGTCTCTCGCGGAGTTGTTGTGCCGTGTCGGCAAATGCGGGATGCCGGGGTCCATCCATGAGCTGCAGCGCCATCAACTGGGCGTTGGGAACCAGCAGGCGCCCTTGTGGATCGACGGTCTGCTCGTATTTTGGATCACTGAAAACGGTTGTGATCCGCTCGATGGCCTGCTCACGCTGACCGGCCTGCACCAGACAGCGAATCTCACTCTGAAACGCTCTTCCCGCGAGCGTCGGATCCTCTGCGGTGCGAGCGATATCAGCGTACGCCTGTGCGGCTTCGGCCAGGCGTTCTTCGACGTATTCCCACCGGCGCCTGCTCCCATTCCGAAGGTAGT
The DNA here is from genome assembly GCA_963776055.1 of uncultured Planctomycetaceae bacterium. Classification (GTDB taxonomy): domain Bacteria; phylum Planctomycetota; class Planctomycetia; order Pirellulales; family Pirellulaceae; genus CAVZLD01. Next base: position 116,894 of record CAVZLD010000008.1, read on the forward strand.
TCGATCGCCGCGGCGGGGTTACGAGAGGGATGGTCCGGATAAGTGGTGCGCCCATCTTCGTCGTAGCAGACGACTGCATCGGCGACATTCGTTCGGATACATTTCGCAAACACCTCCGCGGGAGGCGCTTTGGCGAGCGCTTCATCCAGTTGCAGTGCGCGCCGCTGCCAGAAGTTTTCCAGTCGATGCTGGCCGGCGGTGAGTTCCCGGCGATACGCCTGTTCGAGTGTTTGCCGCGCGGCGAGTCGCTCGTTCTCGATCGCACGAGTCATGAACCACAGCAGGCAGATGGTGGGCGCGAGCACAACGATCAGCAACAACAACAGCACGGGCCACAATTGCAGTTCGTGACCCGTGCGCGACTTGCGGGCAGTTCCGATCACAAGCGGACCTACTGGAGCTGGAGTGTCTCGATGATCTTGTCGAAGGCAGCGTTCTTCGATTCGAACTGATCCGGATCACAGGCACGAAGCGTCAGTTCGCACGCAGTTTTTTCACCGAAGACAAACACTCCCGACGCCATCCTTTTCTTGTCGCCTTCCAAGTAGTCACCGACAAACCGTACGGCCGGCCGTCCGGCGACGGTGCACTCCTGCCAACTCTCGTCGCGGACTTGCAGGTTCTTCAGTTCCTGCTTGCCCCGCTCCAATCGGTGCTCTGCCCAGGATCGCACGGATTCCTTGGCCGTCGCGTCCTCGATGGAATCGAGCGTCCGCACGACCACAATGTGCAGTGCAGAAACCATGGGGTCAATCAAGTGAACCGCGGTGGCCGAGCGATCTTCGCTGGGCGGGTTTTCCAAGAAATACCAGTCCGCTGGAAGATCGAGCGAGAATCCAAGGTCTTCGTTGCGGTACGTCTTCGCCTGGCCAGGGACGTTCCGGCCGATTTGCTCCAATTCCGCCGTTACACCGGCTGCCTGCAATTTCACCAGGTAGCAGTGTGAATCGGCGGAGTACCAGAAGACCTGATTCACCGGCTGCAAGGTTACCTTGTAGCACTCAAATTCACCGGCTGGGACACTCACCGTCTCTTTGCCATTGACTTCCAATCCAATACCGACCTTGCCACCGCCGAAGGTGGCATAGATGGGCACGGTGACTTGGTAGCCTTCGGCCAAGGGCAGGCGGCGGAACACGAATACGCCCTGCTCGTTATCGTAGTACTCTTTCTCCAGCGAGTCGGAGCGGGCGGGATCTTCCGTGCCGGGCTTGGTGACGGTGACTTTGCCGGGTTCATAGACTCCGTCGACGGTACCCATCAGTGTGTGCTGAAAGCTGCTGAACAGGGGCCGGAAGTTCTTCGCATCGGCGTCGACCAAACTCAACCCGCGATTGTCACCGCCGGCCAGGATATAGCGGTAGGTCTTCATTCTCCAGCCATCTTCCCCGTCCAGATCGACCGCAGCGACGGTCCAGATGAACGTACCGATTTTGAGTCCGCCAGCGAGCTTGACAGACAGTTGCAGATACTCGCCATCCTCCCAGGGGACAGGGCGTAGCGGCAGCGGCGACCGGTCCGGCAGTTGTTGTTGGGCCTTCGTGACCCATTCCGCCTGATCGGGATAATCTTCGATTACCTTGCGGAAGGCCGCCTGTGACTCCTCGGATTTCTTCTGCTTGGCCAGGCATTGTCCCAACCGAAACTGCACCTCAGCAGCCGCCTGTTTCGCAACTTGGGCATCTCGAACGACCTGACCATAGATTTCGATCGCCCGATCGAGGTCGCCCACGGTTTCCTCGGCGTAGATTGCCTTTTCGAGCAGTTCATCGGGCGATTGCGCCCGAGGGCGGGGAAAGTCATCCCGAGTACGACGCACGGCAGACACACCAAACATCTTCGTAACATGGCATCACCTTTTCCTTCCCAAGGCTCCACGTCTTGGCAAAGTGCCGTCCCGCGTGCCTTTGTGGAGATTATCGGGAACGGTTGTTACGGGCGTGTTACGCCCAGGTGACGTTCCTGTCCGATCTTTGGCAGCCGCATTAATCGTTTCCGGCGAGCAACCCGGGCGTCTGCACTCGGGTCGGGTCTCGCTGATCATTGTCGTGGACCAGAATCCCTTCTTCCGTGACGAAGTAGGTTCCAAAGTCTTCCACGACGAGATTGAAGGCGTCGCTTGTCGGTGCTACGGCAAGACCGTTGACAGGCTGAGAGCCATGCATTGTGTGAATCGAGTCTCCCAGACGCAGCAGCTTGGCCATCCGCCAACCGTGCCGATTGACCCACAGGGGATGTCCGGTGGTCAGGGTGACCCAGGTGTTGCCGACCTGAATGCGTTGCATCGCGGCTTGCGATCGCTGCGTGACGTCGGACACAGGCTGATAACGCAATTCCCCGGTTTCCGGATCCTGCGACAGCACTCGGTCCCCGACTTGAATGCGTTCGATTGTGTTCCGGCCTTCCTCGGTCCAGACCACCGTCCCCGCCGGGAAACACTCGCATGACCGGGGCGCAAAATCCTGGTAGGTGTAAGAATTCCGGTAACGCCGCGTAGGTTTTCCAGCCGCGCGTTCGTACTCGTTGTATTCGCGCCACCAATCCCACCAAGCCACCGGCGCATTTTCGAGCGTCTGGTTGGTGGTTTGTTGCAGAACGAAGTAGATCTGATCGTTCTGTTGCATCACCTGACGATTTTGGGTTGCCACCGCTTGTTCGATTTGACGCACCTGATCTATCACGCGTTGTTCCTGAGCGGGTGTGACTTGCCGTTGTCCGCTTTCCGGGTCGGCCTCCGCGACCGAAATCGCGGCGTAATTCAAGCTGCAGGTTCTCGTCGGATCCTTCCTGAAACAGCACGTGCTCGTGCAGTATCTGGCCGGCCGGACCGGGTGTTACCTGAAAAACGCTGCGGATGGGCGACGCCAAGCCACGCAATAGCACGGGGACGAATTCGTGGTAAGGTCGTCTCCGTAATTGCACGATCGCTTCCTGACGCACTTTGGACCACGGCAAAGCCACCGCGTGGCGCGTCAGAGATTCCGTCGCATCCGGGTGCGACATGTCAGCCAGAATTCCCACTGCTTCCGATGCCAATGACTCCTCGCGCATCGACAGCAGCAGCTCCAGAGCGGGAATCGCAGCCGGATCCTGGATTTGCCGCAAAGCTTCCATGGCCTGGTCTCGTTGGCTGGCACGATTGCTCTGCAACCGCCGCACGTCTTTTCGAATTCGTTGAGACCAGGTCCGCAGATCCTGTTGCGCCTGTTGCAGGGTTGCCTGCAACTCGAATATCTCATCTCGTGTGAACCATCGCCCGCCGTACGATTGCAGATTCAGGCGTCGGGCCGCCGCCAATTGGATTGCGGAATCCGACTGCGGGTTCTGGACGACGCGACGCAGGTGGACATTCGCCAGGTCATCGAGTCCCTGGGTCTGACACCAGATGCCCAGCGTGAATTCTGCCCGGCCGCGGTCCAATCGGCCCTGGCGAATATGCTGGTAGTCGGATCGCAGTTTCGTCGCCGCTGCCATGGTTGCGGTTGATGAGGAAGACGAACGCTCCTGAACCGCCGGAATCCATGTGTCTCCTTGTCGAACATAGCCGAGTCGCGAACGTGCCAGCAGACAATCCGGGTCCACGCGCAGCGCCGCCAGCCAGGTAAATTGCGCGTACTGTTCCTGACCTTCAAGATCGAAATGCATCCCGGTTTCGGCAAGTTGCCGGGCCTGACGCTCCCTTTCGTTCTCGATCGATGGCCGGTCGGCCCGGGCCGACGAAGACAAGACAACGAGAGCCAGCGTCCACACCGTGAAAGTCCGCTCGCGCAACAGAGGAGACGAAGACATGATACGACTCCTTTGGAACGGACCAAGCGTCACATACCGCGCACTCGAACCATTCCCATGTGCCCCAGAAAAGAAGAGAAGCCTGTTCCTTCCGTCGGTTGTACCGAGTTCGCTTCCACGGGTCAAATCTGCCGCACGTCGCCTACACCGGCGGAGGGGTTGGAGTCAAGTAAATCCCCTAGAATGCGTGCGGGATCGGACACGGTTCCGATCTGTCCCTGCATCGGCAAGCAGTCTTGTAGTGACGTTTGCGCGAAGACCGTTTTGAGTTTCGTAGGATTCAGCGCGCAGCAAGTTTTGTAGTTCTTGTCAGGGTGGGCTCAGCTCGCGTAGCGAGTGCAAGCCCACCAGCCCTCGATTGCCAGAGCGGTCCATCTCGATTCGACGATGAAGGATCGGTGGGCTTGCGCTTCGCTGAGCCCTACGGGACCGCGCTCACCCTACGGGACTGAGCGCACTCTGCGGGATGAATTGGCGTGGTCGCCTGTTGGGTGGGCATCTGATCGACATGCGATTACGCACTCGTACAACATGGAGCATGACGAGCAAATGATACTCGCAAGATATCTTCCGCCTCTCTGTCGATTTATCGGGATGGAGTTTCTGCCGCACCCAGAAACACCTCTGCGTGCCGGCGAGGCACCTCGCGCCGCGCGGTCGGTGCATCTTGGTTGGCCGGCACCGGATTCGGACTGGTTCTATCGGGAAATGACGGTTCAAGAATCGGTTCCGGGCAGCTATTTCATGGCCCGTGGGTGGAATGCGGGGTACTTTGGGATTCAGGAATTGGCGAGGGGCCGGAAGCTGGTCATCTTTTCCGTGTGGGACCCTTCGCGCGGCGATAATCCCAACGACGTGGCCGCGGAAGATCGTGTGGAGCTGGTCTCGCAACGGCCGGATCGTTACTTGTTCCGACGAATGACTGATACGCGCCGATCCTCACGCCTTTATAATGGCGGCTTCCATCTGCGAGCGGCGCGGGATGAATCGACCATGACACAGGATGTGAATCCATGGATCCTCTATTGCCTCCCTTGTTGATCCTGGCGATCGGCATCATCACGATTCTGATGTTGATTGTCGCTTTTCGGACCCACGCGTTTTTGGCGCTGATCATGGCCGCGATGCTGGTAAGCACGCTGGCCGGCGGACCGTGGGAAGAGCGGATCGGCCGAGTGGCGACGGAATTTGGCGTGGCGGCAGGCAAGATCGGGATTGTCATTGCGCTGGCCGCCATCATCGGTCAGTGCATGATGGAAAGCGGCGCCGCGGATCGCGTCGTCCGTTCTTTTCTGAGCGCTTTGGCCAGCAGCGGGCGGGAGTCGCGTTGCTGGGCAGTGGATATGTACTGGGTGTGCCGGTCTTCTTCGATACCGTTTTCTATCTCTTGGTGCCGCTGGCCCGTTCGCTCTATCAGCGGACCGGTCGGGACTTTCTCAAATACGTACTGGCGATCTCAGCCGGTGGAGCATTGACGCACACGCTTGTGCCGCCGACGCCCGGTCCGCTGACCATGGCGGCCTATCTCGAAGTGGACGTCGGACTCTTGATCCTGGTGGGAGCTGCCGTGGCCTTGCCCGCCGCGATCGTGGGTTTGGGTTTTGCGAATGTGGCGAATCGGCTCATGCCCATTCCGGCGCGAAGTATCGGATCGGATCCCGATCCTACGCCGGCTGCCGCGGAAGAATCTCGCTTGCCCGGTCTGTTCGTTTCCATGCTGCCGGTTGTGTTGCCGGTCGTACTGATCTCCGGTCGGACCGCTTTGGAGGCGATTCCGAAGGAACAGATCGATCGCTGGGGATTACGTTGGTTGTCCGACGTCATGGGAATGCTCGGCAATGCCAATCTGGCGTTACTCCTTTCCGCCTTGGTCGCCATGCTGTTGTTGGTCAAGCAGCAGCGATTGAGTTTGAGTGAATTGACGCAGCGCGTAGAGAAGGCCTTACTCAGCGGTGGTGTGATCATTCTCATCACCGCGGCCGGCGGTGCCTTCGGGGCGATGTTGCGGGCAGCCCAAGTAGGCGAAGCGATCACCGCGATGGTGTCGGACCAGGGGAGTCTCCGCGGCACGCAAGTGCTACTCCTCGGTTTTGCGATTGCGGTGATTCTGAAGATTGCCCAGGGATCCAGTACCGTGGCCATGATCACCACGGCCACGATGGTGGGCTCCATGGGGGTCACGACGGCAGCCCTGGGATTCAACGCGGTTTACCTCTGCACCGCAATCGGGTCGGGTTCGTTAGTGGGCTCGTGGATGAATGACAGCGGGTTCTGGATCTTCTCGCGCATGAGCGGTATCACCGAGGTGGAGGCCTTGAAGAGCTGGACGATTATGCTTGTCGTGCTGGGGTGTACCGGGCTCGTTTTCTCGCTGCTCTATGCCTCGCTGTTTCCCCTCACGTCGCTGGGAACGTAAATGGTGCACGGGGCGGAGGGCCGAAATCCGGGCGGGGATCCGATGCACATCATCCAGGCATGGTTTGGAACGCTTTCACGAATGAGCTGCTGTTGCCGGTTGGCCTGCTGGCGGTCGTGCTGCTGATCGCGCTGTGGATATGGTCTGCCACGATGGCAGAAGCTTCCCGATTGCGGCCGGATGAGACCGTGATTTTGTTTCCCACGGCAGCCCATCTCCATCCCGACGGCAAAGCGTGGGTCGTTCCCATTCACGGTTGGATTTTTGAGCGGGAGGAAGGAGACCGGCTGCGCCGGATCGCCCTGCGGCAACTCCACCGTGCCTTAAATTTGGAGGAAGATGAACCGGAAAGCGAGATCTTTCGGCACCGGGCACGCGCATTCCTGGTGGACAACGAACGGATGAAAGAGGTTCAAGTCCGGATCGCGAAGAAGCCCTTTCGGCTGCAACCGTCCGATCCGGGCGGGCACTTTTTTGGCTCCATCCGACTGGATTGCGACACAATCGATGAATACAAGTCAGTGAATCGCTTGCCGATTGAAGTAGTGACATCCCCGTCCGACTCGCGCAACTTCAGGGGCGTTGCCCACCTGATTCCCCCGGAAGGCATCTCGGTAATCAGCGACATTGACGACACGATTAAGGTCAGCGACGTTACGAACAAGAAGGAGCTGGTCCAGAATACCTTCGTTCGGCCCTTTCGCGGTGGAGGGAATGGCCGACACGTATCGTCGTTGGGCAGGTGAGGGAGTCGCATTTCATCTCGTTTCTTCTAGCCCCTGGCAATTGTACGAACCACTGGCACGTTTCCTGGCCGAGTCCGGGTTCCCCGAGAGCACCTTCCATCTGAAGCGTTTTCGCTTAACCGACCGGACGGCGCTTGATCTGCTGGCCGATCCATTGACGACCAAGCCTCGGGCGATTGAGCCACTCCTGCACGCTTACCCCGCGCGAAAGTTCGTGCTGATCGGCGACTCCGGAGAACAGGACCCGGAAGTCTACGCTAAGATGGCTCGCCAGTATCCGCAACAGATCGTGCGGATCTATATCCGGAACGTTACCGACGAGCCGGCCGATTCGACGCGTTACCAGAAGTGCTTTGAAGGCCTGCCGCCGAAACTCTGGTGGATCTTCGAGGATCCGCGTTCCCTTGCCTTGCCGTAGTCCCACCGACCTTCTCAGAACAGAAAGTAGACCGCGATGTCGAGAACCTCCAGGATCACTCGTCTGTTTTGTATGCCGGTTCTTCTCGGCCCGATACTCTGGCTGGCGATGGGCAGGCCTTTGCCGGCGGCGGATGCGTTGCTGGTTCGCGCGGAAGAGCGAATTCGGCAACACCGCCAGTCCGAAGTAACGATCCAGGTTCTGGACGCTCGGGGGAAACCTATGCCGGGTGCGGCGATCCAGGTTGAGCAATCGCGTCATGCCTTCCTGTTCGGATCCAATATTTTTCAATGGGGTAAGCTGCCGACCGCGGACCTGGAAAACGCCTATCTCGAAAGATTCGCTGCGCTTTGCAACTATGCGACGTTGCCCTTCTATTGGTGGTCGTACGAGCCCCGCCGAGGTGAGCCACGCCATCGGGAAACGGAGATGGTCGCCCGCTGGTGTCAACAGCAGCAGATCCTCACAAAAGGCCATCCCCTGGCCTGGAATTACGGCGAACCCCGCTGGTTGCCAGAGGACCTGGCAGACGTTCGCCGGCTGCAAATGGATCGGATCACCGACTGCGTCTCGCGATTCCGCGGGATGATCAACCGCTGGGACGTTGTCAACGAAGCTACGCATTTTGAACGTGAAGAACTGCTACGGCGCCGGGCTCCAAAACTGAGTGCGGTGTGGCAAGCGGCCGGACGAGTCGAATTCACACGCGAGTGTTTTCAGCGGGCCCGCGCCGCGGATCCCAAGGCCACGTTGTTGATCAACGATTATCGTGTCGACCCGGCGTACGAGCGTGTGATCGAGCAATTAGTCGATTCGCAGGGGCAGCGGCTCTACGATGTGATTGGAATTCAGAGTCACATGCATGGTGGCACGTGGTCCAACGAGAAGATCTGGGATGTCTGTGAGCGGTTCGCACGTTTCGGAGTTCCGCTGCATTTCACCGAGACAACGATTGTTTCCGGCGATCGACCCGGGCGTGATGCACAAGAAGAGCGTTGGCTGACCACACCGGAAGGGGAAGCTCGACAAGCGGAGGAAGTCGTTCGCATCTACACGCTGCTGTTCTCGCATCCGGCCGTCGAGGCAATTACCTGGTGGGACTTCAGTGACTACCACGCGTGGCAACGAGCACCCGCGGGGTTTCTGCGAGCCGACATGAGCCCGAAGCCTGCGTACGAGGCGTTGATGCAGCTGATCCGAGGAAAATGGTGGACGCACGCGACCCTCATGACCGGCCAGGACGGTTCCGCTTCGTTCCGTGGCTTCCTTGGCGACTACCGAGTGACCGTCCAAGCGCCGGATCGTCAACCGGTCGAAGCCGCATTTCCAGCTGCCGAAAGTGCCGATCGATCCGTGGCGCGTGAAGCTTCGTTAAGAGCTGGCGAAAAGAAATCCTGTGGGCAATGCGTCAGTCGACCGGGCCGGGGCGGACGATGGTGGGGGCGTTCTGAATTTTGGGTCGGACCGACAGCCAGTCGACGCCCGGAAACACCGGGTCGGGCATGGCGCAGATTTCTTCCCGGCCGCGGAAGGGGCACATGCTGTCCACCCAGGCGATCAGGCGACGGCGGCTGAGCGGATCGATTTGCACATCGTAGTGTTCGCCGCTGGAGCATAGCGTGATCAACCGGCTGCCGAAAGAAAGCTTGGTCATGGGTGAAGGCGTTCGGTAGGCCGCGGGATCCACGGTGTCGTAGGCTTCCACCATGATCATGTCCGCGATGCCCCAACCAGGCGGAGGGGATGATGGGGAAGCGTAGGTAGCGCCCCAACTCGGTCGACCGATCAGCGTCATGTACGGCTCCGCAAACTCCGGATGGTCGGGCCGAAAGGTCAGGTCCAGTACGCTGCGCGCCTCACCAGCTCCCTGATGACATGATCCGCAGTAGCGATCGAGCACCGGCTGGACGTAGCGCGCGTAGCTGACGGTATCCTCGCCCCACGGTGGTGGCGTGATTCGGCTCGGTGCTCTGGTGAGCGCCGCGGCCGAGAAGTCAGCTGGTGGAGCCGTACTGTGGGACTCGTGACAGCCCAGGCATCCGCGGTACTCGCCCGGCATCACTCCGGTGAAACTGCGCATTGTTTGCAGCGCCCGGAATTGTTTGTCCAGCAATTGAAAGTGCAGTGCCTTACCTGACGGAGCGTAAAAATGGACGGACCCGTCCGCTTCGACAGGTATCGTTCCCAGAATGCGTTTTACTCCGTCGGACTGGACAGCCGAAACGACCGGGCCGGTCGAAATGTAGGGCGCTTGTACCAGTAGGTGTACGTCTTGGGATCGATGTTCAGGATGCGAAGGTACTTCGCTTTGCCCTGCATGCCAGATGGCGCACCCTGATACACGTTGGCGCTGAAAATCACTCCGTCTTGCGGAGCCTGCCGTTGCTCGCGTGTCGGCCATTGGACGCGGTCATCGATCACGGGCGGTCGCACACGCGGCCGCAATGGCTGTGCGTGGAACAGGTGATGCGTCCCCTCGTAGATCAGTTCGCGATTGCCATCGACGTCCATCAGGTACAGCACAAACTTATCGTTGCGATTGGCAGACACCAGGAAATCCTGCTCCCCAAGCGGGTAGGGGGAGTAGTACGCCTGATAACGTCCGCTGGAGTGATACCGATCGGATTCGATTGGATCCACGGGACCGTTTCCGGACTCCGGCCAGGGCAGATCCGCGGTGACTTTCGTTAGCCCATTTGGGAAATTCAAACCTTGATCCGGATCAATCATTCCCACCGAACCGCTGAACCAGTTGTGGTGCGCGCTACCGGTAAAGATCAGGCGACCGCTGCCGGGAATACTGCGTGCATCCTTCAGGAGGTCCGGCCAGACGCTTTGGTTGCCCCATAATGTGTTGACTTGCGTACCGTCTGGGTTGACTGTCCAGAGACTCTGAGCTCGCCAGAGTGGCTTGTCCGTGTATTCCCAACGCGTGTAGACGATCCGGCCGTCATTTGTCACCGATGGCAGGTAGTCGGGTTCGTTGTTGCGCGAAATCAAATAGATGTTGCGGCCATCACGATCTGATCGAGCCAGCACGAAGGCATTCGTGGGTGGCATGCAGCGGACGTACGTGTGTCCTCTCGTTGTCGAGAAGACGATGTGCTGATCGTCCGGGAGGTAAATCGGGTCCAAATCATCGAATGGACCGTCCGTCAGTTGTACGAGTTCGGTTCCATCTTCTTTCACTTCGTACAGATGGAACGCTTTTTCATTGTGCGGCTTAAAACAGAACAGGACCCGCGTGCCGTCGTACGACACGTCCGGGCGCCAGAACGATCCGTGCAGGGGGGATTGTGGTGCAAGTTGACGCAAGTGTCCGTCCGGTCCCAGCCCCTGGAGTACCAGTAATCTTCCGCCGGGAATCGCCATGTATCCCAACCGGTGACGAGTTTCGTGTTGCCACTCGGATCCACCGGGAAACGGCATATCTACAAAAACGACCTGGTCGAAATCAAGTAGTGGATTCTGCATCGTGATGCGGCGTTTCACTTCGCGAACGGCGAAATACAAATCGGGCTGCTGGCCCTGCCGTGTTGCGAGTTGCTGTTCGAGATCGCGCAGGGCCGCTCGCTCTGTCGTGAATACATTCGTTCCGGAAGACAGACGCGCTAACCGGTCGGCGAGCTGACGCGTCCAGTCAATTTCTTGCGCGATCCGCTCGACCGTCGGATTTTGATCGGCCTGATGGAGCCAGTCCTGTTCGAGCACTTGCCGTGCTTCCGTGGCCGATCGATCTAGCGTCAGTGGCGTCGATGGCTTGACGTAGGGTGCGACCGCTTCCGAAACCACCGGCCGCCACTGGATCAGCGGTCCAATGTGGAAAATCAGGTCGAACCATTCCGGTGATGATGATTCGTTGGCTGGTCGAGACACGAGGTCGTTGTACTGCCGCTCAATTCTCGCCACATCGGCCCAACGCTGCCGCTGTTCCGCGGATTGACGAGTCCATTGTTCGGTTGTCAGCGGTTTGTATTCGACCGCCAGTTCCATCATCCGGCTGGCCAGCCGTTGGGGCAGGTCCTGATCTGTCGACGTTAGCAGCTCCACGGGATTCACACCCGTTCCATTCGAGATTTCATCGAACAGAACGGGGAAGTCCGCCCGCAGACGGCTTCCGATCGCCGACAGTACCTCGGGGGCCACATCCGCCGCACTCGCCTGAATGGCCTGCCGGCAAAGGGTCATCGTTTCCGATAGTGAATCAGCACGCTGGTAGATCGCGTCGACTTCCTCACGCAATTGTCGGGCGTACTGCGAACGGGCACTGGTGCCATTGTCAAACATTCGCCGAATTTGCTGACCGGTCCGTGCTGTCCGGTAGATCCGCAGATCATCGATGGCCCCGTGGAAAAACTCGCCTTGCCCGCTCAGCGAGCCAATGAAGGTCGGCGGACCACTGCCCGTAGTGATCACGCCCGGTCGCGGCGTCGTGGCGATCAATTGGCCATCCAGATAGACGCGCATCGCTTGCCCGTCGAATGTGCCGGCACAATGGTGCCAAAGTCCGTCCAGCCATTGGGCCGAGTCAATGGCCGCATCGCATTCAATGTATCCGCCCACGTTCAGACCAAGTGACAAGATGCTGCCATCGTGCTGCAGCGAAAACAGCACCCGGTGGTTGCCGGCCTCCTGACGCAGGATCTCGCGGTAACCGCTCCATTCCGTCGGCAGAATCCAGACGCTGAACGTAAGCTGCTGAAGAGTCGGCGGAAATAACTCGGAAGGAACCGATACCCGATGGTTGCCGGTCAACCGGAGTGCATCCCCGAAGAGTCCTCGAGCTCGTTGCGGTGGGCCGGAGTCGCTGGGAGTCGACAAGTGGTGTTGATTGCCGCTGATGTCACGCAGCGCGGACCCGTTCGCTCCATCAAACGACCAGTGGGCGATTTGCTCCGAGTCCGGCGGATTGCGTGTCGCTGTGACCGATTCCGTTGCCGCGGGGGCGTCTGGGATGGGCTCGACAGCCGTGCTCGGTGTCGAGTAACAGAGCAGGCAGCAAGTGAACAGTCCGATGGCCCCGCAGAATGGAGCGTACTGGCCTAAGCCGACGCGGATTCCTCGACGGCGATGCCCGGTGATCGAAGAGAACATTTTATTCAACTCTGTGTGTCCAGTGAGTTTCGGCGAGCAAATCGAAGCCGAGGAAATCCCGGCTACGGATGGTCGCTCGGGGGCAATGGCTGCGCGAAGATCAATCGACTCCCGCGGTCGCTTCGGACGGCTCTTCGGTTCCGGTAACACACGGACGTGACGAGCGTTAGGCTATCGAATGGCCGGCGACACAGCAAGTAAATGCGGCCCGTTGGGCAGCCCGAATTGGCTTCTGAAAGACGATGCCGAAGTGAACCGTGACGCGGTTTCTGCGCCACACGGTGGCTCGCTCGGTGGTGCTGGCAGTTTGGGCATAATGCTCGTCCTTGCCGAATTGCCGCAGATTCCGGACAATTCTGGGGCAAGTACGCGTGAGATCGTCCAGCGAGCATCATGTCTCGGCGAAAACATCTAGGAGAGAGCGAATGCAACCGATTCCTGTCTACTGCTTGACCGGTTGCCTAGGCGCTGGCAAGACGACCGTACTGAACCAGTTCGTGAGCCAGCCCGAATGCACTCGCCGCAGAACAGCGCTAATTGTCAACGAATTTGGGCAGATGGGCATCGATGCACAGCGGCTGGGCGATGGGATCTCGCCCATTCTGGAACTTACGCGCGGCAGCGTCTTTTGTGCATGTATTCAGCATGATGTGCTGGAAGTGTTCGACCAACTCGTGCACACGATCGAACCCGAGCAGATCGTTGTCGAAGCGAGTGGGTTGGCCGACCCGATTGACCTGGCTCGCTGGTTTGCCTTGCGCGGTCTCGATCATCATTTACGGATCGCAGCTCACGCCTGTGTGGTCGATGCCGCCAACTTCACCAAGGTGGCCGCCTTTTTGAAATCGGCGGTGAGTCAGGTCAGCTCGGCCGACGGGCTGATCATCAATAAGTGCGATCTCTTGAACGAGGCGGGTCGACAACGCCTTGGAGCATGGCTGTCGGAGTTGAATCCCCGAGCGGAACAGCGAATGACCGAACAGGGAAGGGTGCCCTGGTCGTTCCTTTCCGGACTACGCCACGAGCCGCCAACGTCGGACGGTTCCGGCCCTCCGGCCGAAATCACTTCCTGGTCCTGTCAGGTTGAGCGTGTTGACCGTTCGAGCTTGATGCAAGCTGTGCAAGATCTGGGTGATCGACTGCTGCGATTCAAAGGCGACCTCGATTTCGGCGACGGTGTCCGGCGAGTGGATGTCGTTTTTGGCAGCTACACCGAACAAGCAGGCAACGCAAATCAACCGTCCGGTCTGACCGCCATTGGATGGAGGATTTCGCCGCAAGAACTGCGCGACAAGTTCACTCCCGCATTTTGCCGAGGCTACCGCTCGTCCACGGCGGTGGTCGTTCCGGGTCCGACCGTGCGGAATCCCGGCTCCTGAGAACGTGTCTTATACACGGCGGTCCGGCCAATGGTCCTCGGGGAGCAACGCAGGCCGACGAATTGCCCAACTGTGGTGGATGGTTGTCCTCCATCATGCTCCGTGAGATGGCGGAATCCGCTCGCGAAGCGATTCGTCGTACCCCTCTTCCGCAGGCGAAAGAGGCTTGGTCCAGCCTGTTTCATTGACGCAGCACACGAGCCCAGATTTCATCCGCTGCTCGACTTGTCAGCCGACACTCTCCGCGAGTTCCTTCGCAGGAGTCCCGCGCCTGAACCCCGAAGGGACGCCGAGGGTTGCTGACCCTCTGACAGGCTTGGGATATAATCGGCCGATACAAGTTCGGACTTGCTCCCAAGCGGTCGGTGGGACTGCCGCCCATCGCCGAACGATCCGTTTTGGCTGGGGAATCGATTCCGCTTCTTCCGCGGCGATTGATGGAGGGCGAGTTGCCAGATCTTCGAGCAAACCTCACCTATCAGAAAAGAATGACTGCAATGAAATATTGCGCTGCCCTTCTCCAAACGCTCGAATGTACCTCCAGATCTGCCCTCTCAGGGCCAGGTAACGGGCGTTGCCGAAAGATCGATTGGGGATGTTCGGTCGGTCCAGCTTTTCCACGTCCAGCGCGCTCCGTTCACGGGACGCGGCAGGTGATCGGGAAATGGGGGCTCGTATGTCTTTTCAGCCTTGCGTGGATTTCCTCCGGTCGTGTGACTGCGCAGTTGACAGTGGGGCCGGCGCCGGTCGTAGTGTCCGAGGCGACGCAGGTGGTCGACGCATGGCGTCCGGATCAGCACCTGTATGTGAAAGGCGAATTGGGCGTCCGACAACGTCAGCTCGATGAACTGGAGCAGTGGCTGGACGAAAACGGTCCGAATTGGACCGTTGTCTTGATGGACGACACGGTGGGGGAGCGGTACCGCGGAACGGACGGGCGGTTTTGGGAGGGAATGGACGCCGTCGAGCAGGCTTTGGGACGAGGTCTGAGCAATCGCACGCAATTCGGAACACTCGAAGATTCGCGTACAGGGGAGTCGAATGGTGCCGTATTCGCCCTCTCACTGGGCGATCGCAGTTTCAGCTATTTCGCATCCGACGCCCAGGATCGACGAGGCTTAGGCGAATCCCAGTGGCGCGGCCGATTGGACCGACCGGCGTATGAGGCGATGGCGAACGGCGGCCGAATCATTGATGCAGTAAAGAATACCGTCACCTCGATCGACGGTGGGTTGGATAAAGCGATCGCCGCCGAGGAACAAGCGCGACTGAACGAAGAGCGTGAGCAGCAGCGGACGCGAGAACGGATCGAGCTACTGGTCGAGCGGATTCGAGCAGCCATCTCCAAAGTGCAGGAATGGCAGGAGATGTTCGTTCGCGAACACGCGACCGCGAAGGGGGATCTGGCACGCCCTCCGCTGGAAGATTGGCGAAAACGATCGGACGCAATCCAAGGCGAATTGGACAAGGGAGAAAACCTGGTCCCCGCTTTGCAGCAAGCCGGGACCCTCATGGATGAAATCGAAGGAGTCTTGCTCGCCTATCGAGAGGACAAAGCGTTTCCCAGTCGCTGGCAGGCCTTGCAGGAGAGTGTGCAATCGGCGTCCGCCGGCCCAAATAACGTTGCCCAGCAGACCTTGGAACAAGTGCAGAAGGCCTTGGCGGAAGCCCAAACGTTTAGCGAGAACGGTGACCGCAAGTCGGTGACGAGATTGGATGATGCGGAGCGACTTTGGAAACGAGCCGGCGCGGAAGTGGAAGCAGAGGAAGAAAAACTGGAACGACGAGCGCGGCAAGTTCGCATGGCGCAACGTGGCTCTTGCCTTCCTCGCCGGGTTGTTGCTGCTCGCCGGACTGCTGTTGTGGATGCTCAACCGACGCCGGCGACCCGTCCGCGAAAAAGCCATCCAGCGTCTGGAGGAACGGCGCGAGAAAGTTCGTCAAACCACGGACGGAATGCTGGGCCTGCTGGAACGCACACAGATGCTGATCGGTAAGGAGGAGGATCTGAAGAAACGCGGAAGCCACGGTCACACGCTGGACGTCAGCCGACAGACGATCGACGACGTGGACAACCTGTTCATCATGTCGCGGACGGTCGATTCGGTGCTCCGTCAGGCGGAAGAGGCGATCCATCCGAAATCCTTGCTGGGCCGCATCGGCAACCTGTTCGGCACCAAGCTGTACGAAAAGAGCATGGCCTTACTCGATCAGGATACGCTCGAGTTCTCGCCCCAGGAAGGCATCCCGATGCTGCCCGATGAAACGCCAGCCGACTCGAAACAATTGTTGGGTGATATGACCAACTACAAGGCGTTTCAGATGACCTACGACGAGTTGCTCAGCCAGTACGAGCGACGGTACGAACGGGCGGTCCGGTCTTTGGACGCTTTGGATAAGAGTTGGACTTCGCTGGCGCCCACGATGGATGCGGTGGAACGCAGGATCGACGAACTCACGGAACTCGGTGAACAACTGCAGGTCGATGCCGAAAAGGACGGCTACTTCGACCTGCCCACGCTGGCAGAAGAACTCATTCCCGCGGTTCAGGCGGGACACGATGAGGCGGAACGCACCGGGGTAGGGGATCCGCTGACAGCCATGGATGTTACGCTGGCCCAGGCACAACGGCAAAGCGAACAGGCGGAGCGATTGATCAAGATGCTGTCGGAGTTCCGCAAGGATTCCCTGCCGACGCTGCGGGACAATGCACAAACACTTGCCAACGAAGGACGCCAGATCGATTGGGTCGACGACTTCCTGCGGCAGTTGAGTGAACGGGCCGAGCAACTGTTGCAGAACATGGTTCATCAAGATGTTCGCCAGACGCTCGAAGAGTTTTCGCAGCAGTTGGAGGATCTGGTGGTGCGCGCACGTCGCTGCGTCGAATTGGATCAGACGACCCGCGACGAGACGGTGCCGCAATTGGCTGCCTGCGAACAGGCTGCGACGCAAGCGCGACAGGAGATCGGGCGTGAGCTGCGTCTGGCTCCCGAAGAAATCCTGCGGGAAACGGGCGCCGATCCCGACCAACTGCTTTCCGCCGCTCGTCAACAGCTGGTGTCCGCGAAGGCTTCGCTGGATCGAGGTGCATTCATCCCGGCGGAAGCCTCGATCAAGGAAGTAGAACATTTGATCGACGAAACTCAATCTGTGATCGGCCGGACTCGGAAAGAACTGCAAGAACAGCCCGCTCGCCGAGGGCAACTGGCGAGAGAAGCAGCCAAACTCGCCAACGAAGTAAATCGCTGCCAGCTGCTACTCGCGGAACTAAAACGTGAATTCGCGCCTCGGCGCTGCATGCGTCCGACCGGGAGAATCAGGAGGCCGAGTCGGCGTCGAGCCGTATCGACGCCGATCTGCAATTGGCCGGTCTACTGCAGAGCGCTGGACGCAGTATTGAGAGCAGTGAGCGTTTGCTGCAACAAGCAAGAATTCTGGAGGCGGCTGCGGAACTGGACGAGGCACAAAGTACGCTCGCCGAAGTCGCTCAGTTATGTCAACTCGTGGATGATACCGCCGCGCGGTTGCGCGAGCAGCAGTCGGAGAATCGGCAGTCGCTGCAACAACTCAAGATGCGTTGCGCTCAACTTGCGAGCCAGGTTGACGAACAACGAACGATGGAACGAACGCTGGTCGCCTATCGCAGTTGCCTGGCGGCTTGCGAGGATGCCGAACGGCTTGTCATGGCCGGCGACGGTGCGGCCGATCCCGCACAAGCCGGCGTCGCGATCGATACGGCCACACGGCAATTGGAGGAAGTGCACCAGTCGCTCACGGCGGACCGCGATCTCTATGCCGAAGCGGCACGCAGCTGTGAAGCGGCGCGGTCCCAGATGCAGACGGCCATCTCCCTGTCCGAACAGGCCGCATCGGATCGCCTGCCGGATAGTGATGTGACGCAACGGGCGATCGCCGAGATTCGGGCAATTGGCGATCAGGTCAATCAGTTGCGGTTGCGGTTGACGGTTCCCCACGAAGATTGGCAAAAACTGGATCAGCAGGCCGATCAGTTGACGCTGCAAGTGGGTCAAGCTGCGTCGGTTCTTCGCGGTGACCTGCAGCGCGGGCAGCGATGTGCCGAAACCTTGCGGCAGGCGTCCGACCAGGTTCGCGGTGCGGCCGGCTGGACGGGAGCGTTCGGAATCAACATTTTGGGGACGCCCGGTGGTGACGATCTGGAAATGGCGCGGCGTGCCTTTGCCCGGGGCGATTACGACGGGGCAATGCGCTTCGCCGCGAACGCCATCGCTTTGGCAAAACGTTCGATCCAGGAAGCCGAAATGCGGGTCCGTGAACGTCGGCGGGCGGAGCAACGACGTCGCGCACAACGGCGCCGCCAAATGTCGCCGATTCTAATCCCCGGAGGACGAGGTATCCAAATTGGCCCCTCGCGGTGGCCCGGATCGATCGGTTCGCGCGGCAGTATCGGCCCGACTTTCCGGCCCGGTCCGTCACGGTCCGGCGGCAGTCCGGGCTCCGGATTCCAACGCTCCGGTTGGTAGCCGATTGGGGTCGGCCTGCTCTTGATCACTCTCCCCGCAGGCACTGGTTGGCGCAATGGACAACGATGCCCGCTGTGCGCGGGTCTCTTCCCGCTGTGCGGGGGTCTCTGACCCCTCCCGCTGTGCGCGGGTCTCCGACCCCGCACCTCCCGCGACGGAAGGTCCCATCACCGAGCGCTGCACTCTTGCGGCGAGGTCAGAGACCTGCGCCGAGCTTTGCGCCCGCTGTGCGCGGGTCTCCGACCCCGCACCTCCCGCTCCCGCTGTGCGCGGGTCTCCGACCCCGCACCGCTCACGACACCAGAAACGACTATTCCGCATCGGACCGATGCTTGTCGGTCGATACGTTGAACAGGCCTTGGAAGGAGTTGGGGAGGAAGACCTTGTCCGACGGATTCTTGCTGATGGATTCGAAGCCCGCGAGGTATTTCTGGGCGATCAGCACGGCGGCGGCGCGGTCCGCATCGATGCGTTCAATCAGCTTCGCCAGATAGTTGGCCTCCGCTGCCGCCGTGATCTCGAGCGCTTCAGCCTGACCTTCCGCCCGCAACACGGCCGCCCGCTTCTGCGCCTCCGCTACCGTCAGCTCCGCTTCCGCCGAACCCTCGGCCTCGGCGATCACGGCGCGCTTCTTCCGCTCCGCATCCATCTGCTGGCTCATCGCCCGCGCGGTATCGTCGGAAGTCTGGATTTCCTGAATTTCCACCCGTGTGAACTGAATTCCCCACTTTCGCGCCGTCTCGGACAGTTCCGAGGCGATTCGTTCGTTGATCGATTGTCGTTCTGCCAGCAGTTCATCGAGATTCATCGTACCGATGTTCGACCGCAAGGCGTTCAGGGCGATATCGGATACGGCGCGGGGCAAGGAATCGATCTCGTACAACGCCTTGCGCGGATCGATGATTCGCCAGTAGACACTCGCATTGGCATGCACCGCCACGTTGTCCCGCGTGTGCGACTGGCGTGTTGGCGTGTCCGTTTGCTGTTCGGTAAGCTCGATCAGATACCCTTGCTTGTTGACCTGTTCTCCCCAGTCATCCAGGCGTTTGATTCGCTCCAGGAAGGGAATTCGAAACCGCAGTCCCTCACGTTGCGTCCGGTTGTATTTCCCCAACCGCTCGATAACCGCACAGTGACTTTGGGGAATCGTGTAGACGATCGACATCTCAGCTCCTCTCTTGCGTTGGTTCCACGATCAACAAGCCGCCGCGTTCTCCCACCACGTGAACTTCCGTGCCATCCGGCAGGTCGTTGTCGCATTCGTAGGCCCAGAGGTCTCCGTGAAGGCTCAGCATCTTTCGGCCTTGCACTTCCTGAACACGACCTGGCTCTCCCACGACGCCCCGCACTCCTGATCGGTATCGAGTAGGCGCGACAACGCGGTTAGCAAATTGCGACAGAAATTCCCGCCAGATGGCATAGTGTAGGTAGACGAGTGCCGCCCAGGCAAGCAGGCCGATTAACACACGGTACAAGGGGGCGACGGGAATCCAGAGGGCGATTGCGATCGCCCCCAGGATATACGCGATGTGCGTCGCTTGGTCTTCCTGAATGAATACATCAATCAGGATCAGAATCACTCCGGCCAGAAGTAGCGTCGCCGGAAAGGAGAGCCCCCACCAGGAAGCGACATCCGCCCACGCCATCAGGTAGAACATCGGAACACCTCTCGTCCGGGAAAGGGACCCCCCCGACCGCAGCACACTTGCTCGGTCGTGGTCAGGTGGATCGATACCAGCCGTGCCACCACGATTGAATTCGTCGAATCGGCTTCCATCTTGCCTTGTATTGCCGGGTACTTACTTCGCCGCCATCCTTTCTGCTCGGAAGAAACGTCGCCAACTACGCTGCATGTCTGTGCGACACGCACTAGCTGATACCGGGAATGGCCACCTTATTCTCGGCCGGAAGTTCGACCGTTCCTTTTTCGAAGTCTTCGGCCGTCGGTTTGAGTGTCAAGTTGTAGAGTTTCGGATTCTTATCGGGATCCTCCATTATTTCGTCCCAGAAGACCTGTTGGCCGGTATAGGCCGAAACACGCCCCATCACAGCCGTTGCCGTGGATTGCGCGACCGCGTGCACTTCATTGTGCGGCTTTCCCTTGTTCACCAGATACAGCGTATCGACCTGTTCCTGCTGATGGCTCGTCGCCGCCTCTGTCAGATCGGCCGCGATCGGCGATTGGCGAGGCTGCGGAAAGTCCGAGCCTTCGGTGTGCCCTTTTTCGTACGCAAAATCATGGCCGACCCAATTCCAGCAATGGTTTACCTGCCGGCACATCGATTGAATGTGGACCCCGTTTCCGTAGTCGTAATCGACATTGAAGAAGTCGTACATATCGCCTGCGCAACGTTGTGCGCGCCCCCCGAATCCCACGGCACTGACCGGCGGCCCGCCACAAAACCAGTTGGCCACGTCGATATTGTGTACGTGTTGTTCCACGATATGGTCACCCGACAGCGCCACCCAGTTCTGCCACGTCCGGACCAGGTCTTCTGCATTTTGAGGGTTGATCGGTCGCGTGGCGAACATCGAAGCGATGCAGAACGAGATTCGTCCGGCCACCAGTTTGCCGTAGGCTTGTTCCACGGCCAGAGCCTGGTGAGTCAAACGGTACTTCCAGTCGTGTCGCATTTCTGTGCCGGCGGTGATGACCAGACCTTTTCGCACTGCTTCCTCTCCGGCGGCGATCACTCGCCGACAACCGGGTGGATCGACGGCCACCGGCTTTTCCACGAAGGCGTGTTTTCCGGCCTTGACTGCGGCTTCCAATTGCAGAGGCCGGAACAGCGGAGCAGCGACGATCATCACGATCTCGACATCCGTGCCGAGTAGATCGAGGTAGCTTGTCGCCCCGCCAAAACACCGCTCGGCCGGTACGTCAAACCGTTTCCCGGCACGCAGCGCGCGGTCCAAGAAATAGTCTGCCAAGGCGGTCACGCGAACATCGTACCCGAGCAGTTTGCCGGCATCCAAGGCGTCGGCTACTGCGCCGCAGCCACGCCCGCCGCACCCGATCAACCCGATCTTGAACTGCCGACCGGAGCCCTGATGGGCAGCTCGCAGGACCCCTCCCACGCCGAGTGCGGCGCCGACGCCCGCGGCGCCGCGTACAAAATCGCGTCGAGACAGGCTGTTCTGTTTCTTCATCGAATCGTCCCCCTGAAAGTGTGTCAGTGATTGGTACTCATTTCGATGCAGTGGAAGCGTACCTTCGGCCCGATTGTGTCTGTTGCTGCGCTTCCTCATTGGGCGCAGTGCCGAGACAAATCAGGTGTCCATCCTGCAACGATACAAAGAGGCATTTCTGAGCCGCGATCATCCCGTCGAACATGGGGGCGGAAGGAAGGTCACAATCGGCCCGTTCTGCACCGTCATTTGTGTCCAGTGCCACTAGCCGAGCGTTCTGCCGTCCTTCCAAGGCCGCCGCCGGATCGTCGGCGCGAAACTCATCCCGCGGACCGGCGACAAACAGGTGATCACCAGCCCTGACCATCGCGCGCACGCGGACCGGCAGCCAATGAGTCCAACGAGGTGGCTCGGCGCGAGTGTACCCGATCATTTTGTCCAAACCGAAAGCCGGACTGTTTAACGGTCGGACTTCATTACCGCGGCCCCGAGAGTAATCGGATTGCGGCAACCAGGTGATCGGCTCCCGCGCCCCGGCTCGCCCACAATCTGCGGCTCATTGTCGTTGTCGTCCGAAAACAACAAGTAGCCCTGCTCGCCGGGAAAGAACATCGGGCTGTGAACGTTCCGCCTGTAAAAAACCTTCACTCCGTAAGTGTGCTGATCATCAACGACAAGAAGTTGTCCACTTTTGGGGGCCTGGTTCGCCAACTGAAACCCGGGCCAGCGTTTCGAGTACATCCAGAAGGTCCGGTTGTACCACGAAGCGTCCAGGAGACCGGCAGTGGAGAACAGGTGCAGGCCCACGTCGCTTTCCCCTTTGTTGGAAAGCAGTTCGATGGGAAGTTCCTGCAGGTCGCGCGTCAGCTTCTTTTGCGCAGATAGATGTGCTCCCCTTCGCTGACCAGAACATCCGAGTTGGCGCCGGGCAGGTAGAACGCCTCGTCGCGACCGGAGTCCACCTCCGGTATTGGGCCGGCGAGTGTGTTCTGGTATCGGATGGCGCCGGTACGTGGATCTAAGCCGTAGAGTCGAATGCCCCCATCCAGGTAGGTCGATCGGCCGGCTGTCACGTAGGCAACGCCATCCCGTACGAGCACACTTCCGTGGACCGGCCAAATCGATTCCAGCTGATCGAAGCAGCCGATCCGCAGGTCGGAGGGAGCCGCGAGAAATCGCCAGACGAGAGCTCCATCGTCAGCTCGCAGACAGGTCACGTTGCCGTCCGCGGAGCCGAACAGTAGCAAGCCCTCGAAGTACGTGGGCGGCGAATCGACACGCCCGCCGGCGACGTGATTCCATACCGGCTCTCCGGACGTCATGTCGAGTGCGTACACGGTGTGCGCATCGCGGGCCGCAACGTAGACACGCCCATTCGCGGCCACCGGTGCGGTCAGAGGGCTCTGCAATTTCGTGGCCCAGCGGATCCCGACGTCGGCCGCGACCGAAGTGGGACTGGCCCCATGTCGGGCCGGATCACACCGAAAGGTCGGCCAATCTTCAGGCGATGCCGTCGGAATGGAATTCGACGGTGCCTCATACGCTGGTCCGGGTCGTAACCGCTGATCGTCAGAAACGGTTTGTTCGCGGAGTGGCTGATGGCCGGCCACGGCGGCGAATCCCAGGATCTTGCGCCCGGCTGACAGAAACACTGGTCCGGCGGAACATACAGCAGGCCGTTGCACGGCATGATCCCCAGTTTGCACGCGCCACGCAGCCAATTGTGCTGGCCGTGCTGATCACCCGCCAAATCCATGAACTCGGCTCCCTCCATCCCGCTGATCAGGAACCGTTCGGTGGCCTTGTTGCGATAGCATCGATGATGATGTTCCGGACTGCGGAGCCGCTGCACCACAATTCGGTTTTGTTCTTTCCCTGTCTTCAAGTCGAAGCCAACGGCCATCGCATCTTCGCTCTTGCCGACCGGCTTGAGGTTTGCGTCGACCGCCACCATCCCTCGCCAGACGACGCCATCCGCCACGAATAGATCGGCACTTTCGCCGCCCGAGGAAGATGGAACGGATTGGCTCCAGAGCGTCTTTCCCGACCGCGCCGCTGCGCGCTTCCAAGTGGTTCCCGGCGTAGACAAGGACGACACCACCATGGGCAAGCAGCATCTTGCCCTTGCCACCGCGAGTCGTCTCCGTCCATTGAGGACGTCCTCCGGCCAAGTCCCAACAGGTTAACTCGGTCCCACTCCGAAAGAAGATAAGTCCGTCATCGACGGCGAGCATCAGGTTATCGATGGGACTCGTCTGTTGTTTCCACAACACCGTGCCCGCCGTTCCATCGACAGCGGCCAAAAACGAGGGGGCTTTGCCCGGCTCGCCTCGTCGCTGTGCAGCGGCCGCGGACGGATCACGCGAATGAACCAGCACGATTCCGGCTTGCGCAAGAATCTCACGCGCAGGTGTCGTTTCCGCCACCGTGTGCTGTACTTCGCCCGTTGTTGCATCCAGGATGGACAAGGGAGCGTGGTAGTCGAGCGTTACGTACAGCCGATCCCCATCCGCGACCAGGCGTCGCTGATTCTCGTCGGGAACGATCGTTCTGGCGCCGCGGAGTGTCGTCCAGTCTTTATCAGCGAACCGTTCCTCAGCCCACTGGGGCCAGCCCCAGTTCTTGAGCGGTTTCGTCCACAGCATTCGCCCGTTGAAGGCGTCGCGGCAGATGAGCGACCACCGTTCGGGAAATCGCGGATCGGTAACTCCGATCGGTCCCGCATCGAAGAAATAGAAGACTCGCCCTCCAGAGGAGACCATGCTTTGAAAGCCGGACGGCGTTTCATGACTTCGAAGCCACAACGGCGGAGCGACCCACTGCAGCGCACGCGGCGGGCCGACGACTTCGTCTTGTGCGACGGCATTGTTGCCCGCGTCATGTAGAAAATGGGTCCACTCATCAATGTCGTCCGGTCGCGGCTTCACGGTCGTCTGCCACGCGTCGTTTTCTTTCCGCTGCAGCACGCCCCCTGGTGCCAGTACACGAAGCATCTCTTCGATCGGGACCGAACCGGTGGATTCCGCGACAATCAGGTTGACCAGGTTGCTCGCGTAGGGCAACGCATGACCTGGCAACCAGTCGATCGAAACTCGACCGTAATCGACCGTCTCGGCCACCTGTTGGCGAGCCGTGTCGACCTGTGCGGCATCCCACATCAAGCCCTGTACCGTGAATCGCGAGTCAGCCCCCAGTGCTGCCGTGAGACGCCCGTCGCGACACCCGAGGTGGACGATCACACCGCCCGTGAATCCACTGCGGGTCAGGATCTGCCGGGCCAAAGCCTGCGCATCGGCGCCGAGTCGCCCCGGAGCGTCAGCGGACTCCACAGCGCGGCCAGGCCACCGATCCAACAGATGATCCCCCATGTAACGACCCGAGCATTTTCCAAACGGTTCCGCATCACGAACCTCCACACGATGTTGCTAACCGGGCTGCGCCGTCCCGAATGGCCCGCCCCAGTACAAACCACGGCGATCATGGTACCATGTCGCGAATGATGTAGCAGCCTTCGGCACGCCGCTACGCCGCGGGGATGTTCGTTGCGGGGTTTGGTGGGCTGTGGGGCTGGTGTGTTGTGGGGCTGGTGGGCTTGCAGCTTCGCTGAGCCCACCCTACGAAGAGCGTGGATTAACGAATGGTAGGGTGGGCTCAGCGAAGCGCAAGCCCACCAACGAATCCACCGCAACCCGAACGAATCCACCCGCAACCCGAACGACTTTGGACTTACTACGGACGGATGCGACCCCGCCTTTTGTCTACCAGACGTTGCTGAGCCCACCACAAGGAACAGAACGTACCGCATAAGACTTCCAGGCCGAGCCCACCCTGCAGAAACGAAGAAGAGCCCATGGTGCCTGCGCCCGTGAACCAAGATGATCGATCGTCCGACTCGCTTTGGAATCAGCTTCGCTTGTTCGACCACGTGTACTGGTGGGCGAACTGGATGGAGTTGGTCGAGCGATTCGCCTACTATGGCGTACGTGTTGTGCTGCCGGTGTTTATGGTCGCAGCGTTTGAGCAAGGCGGTCCTCAGCTGACGCAGATTCAGAAGGGCAATATCTACGCGGTCTGGGCGGTAGTGCAATCATTCGTGCCCATTCTTTCGGGCGGGTTCGCCGATCGTTACGGCTACAAACTGAACATTGCCGTTTCCACTGTGCTGAAGATCATCGGCTATTTGATCATGGGGTACACCGTGACTTTGGCCGAACGATTCAGCGGAATGGCGCTTGCTGAAGCACGCGAGGCGGGAGTCGATCGGGCCTACGAAGTTTTCTTTACGGGGGCGATGTTCCTGGCCTTCGGCACGGCGATTTTCAAGCCCGGTGTACAGGGCCTGATTGCCAACCGAATGCCGCGGAGTGCGTCGTCGCTTGGCTGGGGGCTGTTTTACCAGATGGTGAACATCGGCGGATTCATCGGACCCTTGTTGGCCGGTTATCTGCGGATCATTGAGTGGCATTATGTGTTTTTGGCGTGTTCCGCCGGAATTGCTTTGAACTTCCTGCCGTTGCTGTTCTTTCGAGAGCCCTCGCGACCGCCGCACGCTCAGCAGGATGGCCCCTTGGTTTTGCTCTATCAGGCAGTGCGAGGTCTGCTGGAGCCACGGCTGTTCTTTTTCACCATCAGCTTTGCTGGATTCTGGCTGATGTTCTACCAACTGTTCGACATTCTGCCGAACTTCATCGACGACTGGGTCGATTCTCGAAGTGTGGCCAGCACACTGTCGGGACTCATCGGCCAGCGGGCCGTGCCCACGGTCAATGGAGGCAATCTGCCGCAGGAATGGATGATCAATTTCAACGCATTGCTCATCAGCCTGTTTGCCTTTGCGGTGGCCTATGTCACAGGGAAGATTCGGTCCCTGGTCGCGATCATCGCGGGGATCCTGGTTTCTGCGTTGGCAATCTACGGCCTGGGATGCAGCATGAGTGGTTGGTGGATCCTGGCGGCCATCGGTTTGTTCTCGATAGGAGAAATGATGGCCAGCCCCACGAAAATGCGCTACCTGGCCGGCATTGCGCCGCGGGGCAAAGAAGGCCAATACATGGGGTATGTGAATTTCACCGTCGGCATCGGATGGTCGATCGGCAGTATCCTCGCCGGTCATTTGTACGAGCGCGGTGGAGACAAAGTGGTGCTTGCCCGCCGATACCTGGTCGAGCAGAAAGGTATGGCGCAGGCAACCGTCGATGCGGTTTCGAAGAATGATCTGTTGTCCTTCTTTGAAACCACGGTCGGCGTGGATGCGTGGCAAACTCGGAAGATCCTGTGGGAGACCTATCAGCCGTATTCCATTTGGCTCGTCTTCACGCTGATCGGTGTGGCTTCGATGTTCGCGATTGTGATCTATAACGGCGTTGTCCGAGCCGCCGACGGTGATGAAGGCCATTGGTTCAACCGCCGGGGACGAGCGTGGGTCAGAAGAGCTCTCGTGCCGATCTGCTTGTTAATGCTCGGCGCGACGTTTTACAAACCTTCCATTGGTCTCGGGTTGAATGCGCTTTTCTTTCTTTGTCTGCTGGTTGTGGCAATCGTCGAGCGTCCTTCGGAGTTGCCTGACGCTTTGCGGAACCGTTCCGATCCCTAATGCATTGTGAGGTACGCGCATGAGAGTTCGTGTCACGCATTCGATCGTGATGGGGCTGCCGATCTGGATGATGTTGGCCCTGTTCTGCTGGCGCAAGGCGACAGCAACGCAATCAACCCGGGCGTGCCCTGGCCGGCGACCGACGAATTGGGGCGAAGCCTTCCCACGGCCGATGAAGTGGGAGCCCTACGCAGCGATCGATTTGTGGGCATCTTCTATTTCTTGTGGCACAACAATCGAAAAGGAAAGGACCCTCATGGAGATGGCCCTTTCGATGTGTCCAAGATCCTTGCCCGTGACCCTCATGCGGTGGATGATCCGGCATCGCCGCTGTGGGGTCCCATCGGGATGTATCACTACTGGGGCGAGCCGATCTACGGTTACTACCTGAGCACGGACCCTTGGGTGTTGCGGCGGCATGCGGTTCTCTTGGCCGATGCGGGGATCGACACGCTGATCTTCGATACGACGAACGCGGTGATCTATCGAGATGTCTACCGGAAGTTGTGCCGCGTGTTCACGCAGATGCGAAGGGAAGGAGAACGAACACCGCAGATTGCCTTCATGGTCAATACTCGCGCCGGAGAGACTGCGCAAAAGATCTTCGAAGACCTGTACCAAACGGGCGAATTTCGCGATTTGTGGTTTCACTGGCAGGGGAAGCCGTTGCTGATCTGCGACCCGGCACAAGCCAGCGACGATGTCCGTGCCTTCTTCACGCTGCGTCGAGCGCATTGGCCGTTCACTCGTGTTAACACGCAGAACGCCTGGCATTGGGAAGCGGCCTATCCCCAAGTCTATGGATACACGGAGGATCCGAACGTCCCCGAACAAGTCAATGTCTCCGTCGCACAGAATCTGCGTCGCAGTGACGGTCTGCCCACGAACATGAGTAGCGGCGAGGCTCGTGGCCGGAGCTTTCATGAAGGCCGTGTCGAAACCGACGCGAACGCGGTCCGCTTCGGCTACAACTTCCAGGAACAGTGGACCCGCGCGATGGAGCTGACGCCTCCGTTCCTGATGATCACCGGATGGAACGAGTGGATTGCCGGGCGTTTCGGGAAGCCCGATGGACCGCTCGTGTTCGTCGATCAGTTCACGCAGGAAACGAGTCGCGACATCGAACCGATGACGGGAGGACACGGTGACAATTACTACTGGCAAATGATCTCCCATCTGCGACGCTATCGAGGCGCACCTGCCATTCCCGCGGCATCGGGACCACTGACGATCCCAATCGACGAGGGATTCGAGCCGTGGGAGAATGTGCAGCCGGAATATCGAGATCACCTGCGCGAGACCGACCCGCGCGATTTCGATGGCGCCGCAGGACTGCACTATGTCAATCGCTCCGGCCTGAATGATCTGGCCGTCTGCAAGGTGGCACGTGACGATCAGTATCTCTATTGGTATGTTCGCACCAGGGAGGAAATTCAGCGACCATCGGCAGCTCCATGGATCTGTCTGTTGATCGACGTCGATCAGAACCATGAAACCGGCTGGGAGGGCTTTGATTTTTCGGTGAACCGAAAGGTGGAGAATGACCATGAGACCTGGTTAGAACGCTACGAAGAGGATGGCGAATGGCATCCGGTGCATCCGGTTTCGTATCGCATGGCGGGCAACCAGCTTCATCTGGCCGTTCCCCGTGCATTACTCGGTTGGGACAACAGTCGCCCCGTGGAAGTGGATTTCAAGTGGGTGGACAACCTTCCCCAACCGTTCGCTGCGAGGGACTTCTACCGCAGTGGTGACGTGGTGCCCGAAGGACGGTTCAAATTCCGCTACAACGAAAGGGTGAATCGATGAGAAGCTTGCTGGTGAGTTGGATCGTGGTTGGCGGAATGATCTCGACTTCGGGTGCAGCGGAGTTGACATCAATCGATCTGGCGGGGACCTGGAGTCTGCGACTGGACCCGACAGACGTCGGAATCCGGGAAGAGTGGTTCCGGCAAACGTTGCAGGATCCGGTCCGACTGCCCGGGACGCTGACCGCGCAGGGGTACGGTGACGAGCCCGGTCTGCAGACCCGTTGGACCGGGTCGGTCAACGATCCCTCCTGGAGCCAGAATCCCGAGTATGCGCCCTATCGGCAACCGGGGCAGATCAAAATTCCCTTCTGGCTGCAGCCCGATCGGACTTATCAAGGTGCTGCATGGTACCAGCGCGAAATTGAACTTCCGGCCGCGTGGTCGGGAGACCGCGTCACCCTTTCTCTGGAACGTCCACATTGGGAGACGCGTGTCTGGTGGGATGGACAGCCGCTGGGGACTGACCAAAGCCTGTCGACCGCTCATGAGTATGATCTGCCTTCTGCGGCGTCGGCCGGAACGCACCGGATCACCGTGCGTGTTGATAATCGGATGATTGTCGACGTCGGCCACAACGCGCACAGTGTTTCCGATCACACGCAGGGCAACTGGAACGGGATCGTCGGTGCCATGACGTTGCGACGGTCATCCGATGTCTGGATCGATGACGTCCAGGTCTATCCGAACTTGGAGGAACAGAAGGTTCGAATCCAGATCCACATCGGCAACAGCCGGGATGCGACGGGCGCTGGATCGCTGCGACTACAAATCGAGTCGATCAACTCCGCCGATCCGCCACTTCCGTCGCGGTCGATCCCCGTGCGATGGGACCCGGACGGAACGGTTCTGAATGTCGAATATCCTTTGGGCCCGGGCATGCGGCTGTGGGATGAGTTCCATCCGAACCTGTATCAATTGCGCGTTGACCTGCACCGCCAAGGCGCGGATGCTCCCGACGGCCCGCCGCCGATCGACTCGACTTCCATCCGTTTTGGTGTGCGCGAGCTATCGACCGACGGAACGCAGTTTGTGTTGAACGGTCACAAGGTCCTGTTCCGTGGCACTCTGGAGTGCTGCATTTTTCCACTCACCGGTTACCCTCCGACCGATGTTGATGCGTGGCGACGGATCATCCGCATTTGCAAGGCGCATGGTCTGAATCATATCCGGTTTCACTCCTGGTGCCCGCCGGAAGCAGCGTTTGTCGCGGCCGATGAACTCGGTTTCTATTACCACGTGGAGTGTGGGGCTTGGGCGCGGATTGGTGAAGGAGCGCCGATCGACGAATGGCTGCACGACGAAACGGCTCGGATCCTGCGAGCCTACGGAAACCACCCCTCTTTCCTGCTGCTGGCCTATGGCAATGAACCGGGCGGTCCGGAACGCGGGGCCAAGTTCCTGCGGCCCTGGTGCCGCAAATGGAAGGCACTGGATCCGCGTCGGTTGTTCACCAGTGGGGCAGGATGGCCGCTGGTGGAGGAAAGCGATTTTCACAGCACGCCGGAACCTCGGCTGCAGCAATGGGGAGCGGGATTGAACTCGAGGATCAATGCGGAGCCGCCGAGCACAGATTTTGACTTCCGGGGTTTCCTTGCGCAACACGGCGACAAGCCCACGATCAGCCACGAAATCGGCCAATGGTGCGTCTATCCGAATTTCGAGGAGATCGGCAAATACACCGGTCCGTTGAAAGCGAAGAACTTCGAGATCTTCCGCGATACGCTGCAAGATCATCACATGCTGGATCAAGCCCACGATTTTCTGATGGCCTCCGGCAAGCTCCAGACAATCTGCTACAAGGCGGATATCGAAGCGGCGCTGCGCACACCAGGGTTTGGCGGTTTTCAACTGCTCGATCTGCATGATTTTCCCGGCCAAGGGACCGCCCTGGTCGGCGTGTTGGACGCATTCTGGGACTCCAAGCCGTACGTGTCTCCCGACGAGTATGCTCGGTTTGCCGGACCGACCGTGCCGCTGGCGCGAATGCCTCAACGAACGTTCCGACAGTCCGACATGCTCGTGGCGCAATTGGAAGTCGCTCATTTCGGCGAGGCACCGATGGCAAACGCGCAGCCTTGCTGGCGTTTGTTGGACGCGAACGGTGTGATGGTACGTGAGGGAGAATTGCCACCGCGCGATTTACCACTCGACAACGGAATCCGGCTGGGAGAGATTCGAATCGCACTCGATCGCCTTGCGGCACCGGCGCAGCTACAAGCTGGTCGCGCGGTTGAAGGACACACTCATCGAGAATGATTGGGATATCTGGGTCTATCCGGATGAACTACCGGGTGGCGATCCGGATTCGGTCCATGTTGCGCAGGAATTGGATGAAGCGGCGCTCGAACATCTTCGCGCCGGAGGAAAAGTACTGCTGCTCGCTCCCCCCGCGACCGTGGAAGGGGGCGTGGCGATTGGGTTTTCCAGCGTCTTTTGGAACACTTCCTGGACGAGGAATCAGCCGCCGCACACGCTGGGAATCCTGTGCCGCCCGGAACATCCGGTGTTTCGGCATTTTCCCACGGAGTACCACAGCAACTGGCAATGGTGGGAATTGGTGCACAACGCTGGCGCGATGGTGTTGGAGGAGATGCCTGCATCGTTGCGGCCCTTGGTGCAACCGATCGACACCTGGTTCAGGAACCGGCGGCTCGGGCTGTTGATGGAAGCAAAAGTCGCAGGAGGTTCCCTGATGGTTTGCAGTATGGACCTGTCCAGCGACCTGTCCGACCGACTGGTCGCCCGCCAATTCCGGCACAGCCTGCTGCAGTACATGGTCAGTGAACAGTTCACACCGACGACCGATGTCGGGATCGAGATCATTCGGGGTCTGTTTCGACAGCCGACGCTTTTACAGAGCTGGGGAGCGACGATTCGGACAGACAGCCACCAGCCCGGATTCGAGGCGGAACGGGCGATCGATGGTGATCCACAGACGATTTGGCACAGTCGGTGGGAATTGACGACGGATGGACCACCCTGTGGCTTGATCTTGGATCTGCAAGAGACACGTAGCCTGCGAGGCATTCGTTACCTGCCTCGCAGCGATATGGCCAATGGCCGCATTGCCGCCTACACGGTCTACGTCAGTGACACGATGCGACAATGGGGTGACCCGGTCGCGACCGGCTGGTGGCAGAATAGCACGGAATGGCAGGTCACCGAATTCGCCGCCGCGTGTCGAGGCCGGTACGTTAAGCTAGTAGCTGAATCGGAGGTCAATGGACGGCCCTACGCATCGGTGGCGGAGCTGAATCTGGTCGCGGACGAATGAGCGTGCGGCGTCCCTTTCCTTGACCGGATTGGCCTTGCTAGAATACCCGCTCGCGGACTGGACAACGCGGAACGCCGTAATCCTCGATCGTTCCGCACATCGATGAAGAAGATCTCTGTTTCCTAGGAGCACACCATGATCGCTTTTCGTTGGACTCGATTCTTGGCAATCACGCTTGGCGTGACCTGTCTCTGCCCGGCCGTTGTGCGTTGTCAGCCCCCGATTCCCGACGAGTGCAAAATCAACGGATTTGCCATCGGATGCCAGGCCTATACCTTCAACCGGTTCACAGCATTCGAGGCGATTGAAAAGACGGCTGCGCGCCGGTGGCAAAGTGATTGAGTTCTATCCGGGACAGAAACTGAGTGCCGAGCATCCGGATTGGGTCGTCGACCACAACGCTTCCGCGGAAGTCCGGCAGTTGCTGCAGAATAAATTGGCGCAGCATCAGGTCAAGGCGGTCAATTATGGAGTCGTGGGTGTACCCAACGACGAGGCGGGCGCACGGAAGATCTTTGAATTTGCCAAGCAGATGGGGATGCGGGCGATCACGACCGAGTCGACCGAATCGATTGATGTAATGGAGCAACTAGCGAAGGAGTATGATATCGCTGTTGCTTTTCACAATCATCCTCGCCGTGAAAACGACCCGAATTATAAAGTCTGGGATCCCCACTACATCCTCTCGCTGACGAAGGACCGGGACCCGCGGATCGGTGCCTGTGCCGATACCGGCCATTGGTCCCGATCGAATTTGAACCCGGTGGAATGCCTCCAGATTCTTCGAGGGCGGATCGTCAGTTCTCACCTGAAGGATCTGCACGCGAAGGGGCCCGGAGCACACGATGTTCCGTACGGCACCGGCGTGTGCGACATCAAGGCTTGCCTGGACGAGCTCAAGGCCCAGGGCTTTGCGGGGAACATCTCGATCGAATACGAGCATAACTGGGACAACAGCCTGCCCGAAGTGACGCAGTGCATTCAGTTCGTGAAAGCCTATCAGCCCTGAGTGGGATTACCCACAGCCGCCGCCTGCCGAACGGACCGGTTTCAGGACCTTGACTTTCGTCGGGAATTCTCGTTCCGGTGGATTCCCGTTGGCGGGGCGTGAGACCATGAAGGTCTGTCCCCGCGCGGCATCAAAGCGATGGCGCAGTTCGTCATCGCCTCGCGGCGGTACGTCGGGCGGCGGCACGTCGGGGCGATGCGCCTGATAGAGATCCAGCCAGCGATTGATTCCTCCGGCCAGTACGTACGCGTTGACATTCGGTCGAACCGCCAGTCGTTTCCAAGCTTCGATCGCCGACTGCTCGTCATTCGACATGGTGACGACGATCGTGGCGGGAACGATCGTCGATGGGAGGTCCGATTCGAGTTGGCTCAAAGTTGTGTGCTGCGCGTCCAGCAGGTGGAACAGGTTGTAGTCTGCCTCGCTGCGAACATCCAGCATGGCCAGTTGAATCTGGTTGTTGTGCATCAGGCCCAGCAACTCGGCCGGATCGATAAAGATCTCCCGATCCGCGATGCGGCGGTCCAACTCCGCTTGCTTCCAGGCGATCTTGCGTTGCGTCGTCGGCTGGCCGATCCAGACGGTCGCCGCCGCCACAGCCAGCCCGGCGGCCATCCCGGCGATCCGCCATTTCCGGGTTGCTCCGGTCGCCGGTGCCGCCGTGGATCCGGGCCGGCGAAAGATCTTCTCGGCCCATTCCGCTGCGCCAAACGCGCCGATTGCCATCAGAAAGACCCCTAGCACAACCCATCCTGCATCGATGCCGAGCGACTCATCGAGCGTGAGTCGGCCATAGTTTCCGGACTGGTGCCAAAACGTTTCCATCCACGGCAGCGACGCGGCAAAGCCCAGCGTGCCGATCAGGACACCCGCGGCGAATAGCGCTCCGTCGATCTTCAGCGTCGACATCGAAACCAGCGACGTGCCGGGACAGTATCCTCCAATGATGAATCCGAAGCCCAGGATCATGCCTCCTACGACGGCGGGACCGAGATGGGTGGGTGGCACCCAGACCCGCGAAAAATCCAACAAGCCGATGGCCGAACAGGCAAAGACCAGCAGCATCGCCGTGATGATGGCGGTAAACATGACCTTCAAGACGCGCATGTCGTGCAGATAAAACTGCGCCGCGAGATTGCGCGCGTCACCGAAACCGGCTCGCTCGAGTACAAAGCCGAACGAGAAGCCGATCGCCAGTGTGAGCCACACTTGAGTGAGCGGAGTGAGATCGAAAGGAGCCACCGCAAAGTCCTCCTCGGCGTCAATTCCAAAGTCGTCGGAGTGGATAGGCCAGCAAGTAAGCGCCGGCAAAGACCATCATCATGAATGCCCAACTGCCGGTAGCCAGCACGGCGCCACCCGACAAGGCTTGGCCGGAGGTGCAACCGCGCGCCAAAGCGGCGCCCCAGCCCATGAGACTGCCGCCCACCAACGCCAAGACCCAGCGCGTTCGGCGGTCGACATGCGGACCACGATGCGTTTCGACGCGAAGCCGACCGGCGGTCCAACCCGAGACGCAGCCCCCGGCCAGCAGACCCAGCAGCATCCAGACCATGCGATGGTTCAGTGGGTTCAAGCTGCCGCCGGCCATGCCCGCCAGATACCCGTTGCGGTTGGTCGATTCGGGGGATACGGTGTCGACGATCAGCGACATCACGCGGGCCACGCCGCCGGAACCACCCAGCCCGGACCCGCTCAAGAACAGGGAGGCAAACAGCACCAGGCCCAGGGCCACACCCGCGGCATACGGATTCCACAAAGCGGATGGTCGATCTCGGTTCACTGTGAATTCTCCTCATATCCCAGAATCATCGCTTTCAGATGCGACAGGGGCGTTGTTCCGGTGGTGATCAGGTAGATGTGAGCCAACACGAAGACGGCGAACAGCCACGCGCCGGCCGTGTGGATCAGGGCCAGTGTCGAGAGCCCGCCGACCAGGTCGACGGCCCCCGGCCAACGTTGTCCGCTCCACATCAGCAGACCGGTCACCATTTGGAGCGGGAGCAGCATGTTCAGGATCACGAGGTAGGTGATCTGCTGCAGCGGATTCAGACGACGCTGCGGGGTTTTCTCCAGCGGATGTGATTCGCCATGGAATATTCCGAGGAGGTAGTATCGTGCCTGACGAACAGATAGCGAAATAAAATCCACCGGTTCGGGGAGGAACTGGCGAATGGTGCCCGTCGTCACGTAGTAGAACACTCCCAGGAACGCATTGGCGATCAGTAGAAAACCCAACACGTTGTGGATTTGGACGGCCGTGGCAAAACCGAACGGGTTGAAGTGCTGCGGATTGTGAATGTTGATCCCAGTCAGCAGCAACGTCAAGATCGCCGCGGCCTGTAACCAGTGCCAGAATCGCTCGTAGGGTGAGTAGATCAAGTGCCGAGCCGCAGACATCAGACCGTTCCTGGGTTTGTTGTGTGGGGGGGCGACGGCGAGTCCTGACGGGGAGAGGAGAGATGCCTCCGCAGCCGCAGCCCGCTGTGGACAGCAATTGCGAGTGCGACCGTGGTCAGCAACGCGCCGCCGAGCAGTGTGAGCCAAGACCACTGGTCGCGCCCCAGGACGTACAGATCTGCTTGCCGTGTGTCGACCTGCAAGACGAGTTGACCGGTGCGATCGCTGCACATCGGTCCGGTCAACGTGGCGAGACTGTCGGAAGCCATTTCCGGTACTACGCCACCGGCGGTGTACGAGGAAAGAACCATCGGTTGGGTCAGTCGCGAATTGCGCGCGTGGCACGTTTCACATTCCCGAGTTGCCGTTGCCGAGGGTCCCACGCCGTGGTGCAGCTCCATCGGCAACAGTTCGGCTCGAATCGTGGGTTGCGATACACCGACGGCCAGTAACCGCTGGCGAACGGCCTCGATCTCCTCCGGTTGATCGAGGATTCGTTCCTCCATGTCGATCTGTCCGTTCCCGTCTTGGTCGAATGCCGTCAACAGTTCCTCGCGGTATCCGCCGGCCTCCATGATCGCGGCCCGCAGGTCGGTCAGCCGCACCGGTTGGGCGGCCGATTCGTCGACCCAATACCAGGTGGCGACCAGATTATGAGGTACGAGGCGCCGTGACCCACCCAGTTCTTCACGTGGTAGCAGGGTTGGATGAAAGCCGGTGACGAGGGAAGCCGGGTCCTGGGGATCGCCTTCCACGCCGCGCCATTCGATTCGAGGTTGCCCGTCGGGGGAAAGCATCGTCCAGTCCATTTGCCGGATGGCCGGCGCATGAACCTCGGCGATGTGACAGGCTTCGCAACTGAGTCGCGCAAAGTGGACTTCCTGATAGGGCAGCCAGTCATGCGAATCTTCCACGCGGTGACATTCGCGGCAACCGCGCAGGGTGCCGTCCAGGTGTCGGTCAACCTTGCCCTGGGAGGTGTGCCCCTTCGCAAATTGATGCGACGGACGCTGTAGAAAATCCCCGATCGTCAACCGGCGCGGCTCATACGCAAGATGCCCCGGGCGACCGCGTTGCGTGGGAATGTAGGACCGCGGGTCGTTTAACGAAAAGTGGCAATTGGCGCACTCGAGCATTGCGGCGGCGTGGACGTCCCATGGCCGCGTTAGATCCCCTTTGTTTTGAACGTTGACAGCGGAATCGCTGATCCGTTGGGGGGAAAAAACCTGCCCCTTCGTTGCTGTGGACCAGGCTCGCAGCGAAAGGTCCAGTTCCAACGGCTGTTCGCGGAAATAGGTCTGTCCGTGACACTGTCCGCAATGCTCGCTTCGCGTCGCGCGAATCCCGAGTTGTTCCGCTGCCACCTGGGTCGGATCCAAGAAGGCTTCCGGCTGGTATTGCCAACCGTCGGGCGTCTTCGAGACGATTCCGGTGCGAGCGAGCGTAGCAGTGTTGGCCCATCGAAAGCGACCGGCGGCCAACTCCTGGCAACGAGCCTCGTTGTCAGGATCCTCCGTGTGGCAGAGAAAACAGTTCATCTCGACCACGCCCGACGCTTCCCAATCCCAGACGCGCGGTTGACCGGTGGTTTCGTCCAGGACCTGCAGGTCCGGGTCGATTCCCTCGATCAAACCATCGGTGTGCGCAGCTCGATCATCGAGTCGATGCAGGCCGTGTCCCTTGACCGCCGGGCCTCCGCCGACGTGTCGCCACCCCATCTGTTGCAGCCACGCGGCGGTGCCTAAGTCCAGCTGTTTGTCACCGGGGGCGGTCAAGCGTCGGTAGAAGAACGGATTCCAATCACCAAACCACCCGGCGTTGGAGTTCCACGAAGCCAGCGCCTCACGCGAATCGTCGGGGGGGCCTGCGGCCACGTGGTAGTTATGCGTCGCGATATATTCGCTGTCATGGCAACCGCCGCAGGTTCGCATGGTCGAGATTGCGCCGCCGGAGGTCCGCACCGAGACACCGTCGCGGTCCAGGAGGGGGATCGGCGGATGAATCGACGACGTGGTCTGTGCTGCGACGCTGACGGCCGTCAACAGAACGAGCAGTGCTGCACGGAATAGGGCGACGGACATCAACGACTCCCTCCCATCTCCTCCTGAACGAGGCCCAGCCGGCGGCGAGTTCCCCGGTAGGCGGGATCGCCCTCGTAACCGAGGACTGGCCAGTCCATGATGCCGCGCGGTCCGTGACAGTCAATGCATTGCAGCGCCTTCTCGGACACTTGCACCATGTGCGAGAGCGGCCAGTACATTTCGGTGCTGACGAAGTCGAACTGACCACTGTATTCCAGCCCGGTATCCTGCACGCCCAACCGACAGGCCTGATCCCAGTCGAATTCGGTCCAGTACCCACCCTTTCCCCAGGTGCGTGGTGTCAGCAGGTGCAAGTGGACCTTGTCGTACACCTGTTTGCCTCGGTGCACCTTGAACGGCCAGATGCGTGCCTGCGGGTCGCGCACATCGCCGAGTGGTCGATTGATCTGCACGACCTGGTTCGGATCGATCTTGTCTCCGGTCAAGTATCGGTCCGCTCGCCCGTTGAACCAGTAGTACTCAGGGCGGACATTCTGCGCGTATTCAAAGCTGCCTTTTCCCTTGAGATAGACGTGTGGATCCTCGGCCCGTTCGGCGTTGCCCGCCGTGGACCAGTCCCAGGCCATCTTGGTTGCGGCATCGAGTGCGACTCGCGGGATATGGCAGGTCTGACATGCCACGGCGGCCGTGTGGAAGTCGAGTCGTTCGTTGCCATGCGGGGTTTGGCTGTGACAGTCGGTGCACTCGACCCGCGGCGTGGTATCGGCCGACAGGGCCATTCCGCAGCCGGGAATCTGATGGGCTTCCGTTTGGTGGCAGTCGGTGCACTGTAGATCATGTCGCCCCATGTGAACGTCGATTCGTTCCTTGGGAAAGTACATTGTGCCGTCCAGATCGCCGTGCTTCACCGCGTCGCCGCCGCCACCTTTGAAATGGCACTGGCCACAATTGGTGCGGGTCGGTTGTCCGACGCTGCGAGCGACGGCCAACAGGTCGACACTCGACTCAGGATGGCCGGCCAAGCCCTTCTGGTAGGTGTTGGTCTGATCATGGCAGACCAGGCAGTCGACGTTGGTTTCGACGCCGAAATCGAAGTCATTGTCGGCCCACCCGTATCCCACGTGGCAGGATGCGCACTTTTCCATGTTCGGGCCGGCGTGAATGCAGAAGTTGTTCAGCAGGTTGCGCTTCCCGACGTACAGCACTTCCTCGGCGCCCGCCTCCGGACCGGGGCGTTGTACTTTGTGACCGGCCCAGGTCCAGTGGGACGTCTGCATGACCTCTTGTGCTGCGGTGGGATGGCAGGCCAGGCAGGCAGCGGTGACCTGCGGTCCCGTTTCGAGCGGTCCTTCGAGCAGTGGCGTGTGGTCGACATGTTGGATGGCCCGTGGCAGGCCCCGCCACGGATCCTCGACCGGCTGGGGCCGACCGGAGGAGGCCCATCCGACAGCCAGGGCTCCCAGCAGGATCAGGCCCAGCAATCCCAGCAGGATGGTTGGTGCTCGCATGATTGTCACTCCTTCGTCACCCGTTATACCAATAGTTTGGAAAACAAACAATTGCGAAATCACGCAAGTATAACAAGCGGTGGGATCATCCCTCCGAGCGATCCTATAGAACACCCCTCCGAACAATCCTGTGGGACAGTCCTCCGGGCGATTCTCAGCGAAGCGCAAGCCCACCAACGGGCACAACAGGGCCGACTCTTGTAGCCCTCTTGTAGGGTGGGCTGATCGCAGGCAAGCCCACCAACGTGCCGCCGAGAATCTCGGCTTGCATCTCGCGACGGACCTTGCATCTCGCGCAACAAATCGGTGGGCATGCGCTCGCCATGCGAGCTGTGCCCACCCTACCATCCTGTGGGACAGTCCTCCGGACTGTCTCGTACCACAGTCCTCCGGACTGGTTCACCCCCTCACCCTCCGCCCCCTTACCCACTCCCCAAGCGATCCCACCCCCTCGGGGCTGCCTTCCCCCAACACTCCCCGACCCCCTCTTTTCGC
Source organism: uncultured Planctomycetaceae bacterium (assembly GCA_963776055.1). GTDB lineage: Bacteria > Planctomycetota > Planctomycetia > Pirellulales > Pirellulaceae > CAVZLD01. The sequence goes on from CAVZLD010000008.1 coordinate 156,502, forward strand.
GGACCCCCAAGGGGACAGGTTTGCTTTCTGCCGGTCGCGAGTTTAGACTGCCGATTACTTGCCCACCTGCTCAGTTGTCTTCGACGCAATCCCGCCGGATTTGTCGATTGCTGGGACTCGGTACGATTGGTTTCCGAGCCCGGAACGTTCTCCGAGAGCAGATTTTTGGCACGCATGTTCCCTCGTTGGCCGCTTTTTCGCAAACGAGGATCTCTCGGCGGGGGTGTGACGCGATTTGGATCAGAAACAGAAACACAGGAAGGGAGCACACTGATGCGCACCGTTAGATTTTGGCTCTGGTTGAGCATTTTTCTGTTGGGAGTGACCACCGCGCCGGTCTCGCGGAGTTGACGGAGTTGGCTTGGTATCGTTTGGGCGAGAGTGACCCGGACGCGGCGGATGGTGTGACGGTGGAGGAGACGTTGGACGTGCTCGAGGAATCCCTGCCGATGTTGGGTTTTGGGAACGTGTCCTACAGTAGCGACACGCCCCCGGGTACGACCAGCACGATTTCGGCTTTCTTTCCCGGCGATTTCGATGATTTCCTGTCGACTGATGCGACGGCTTGGCAGAATCAGTACCCGGGCTTCCGCGTGGGGATGGAGGCGTTTGTAAAACCGGATCCGGAGATGGAAGGAATCGTGTCGGTCCCGTTCGGCAATGGCAGCGGGTATTGGCTGAGCATCGGTGACGACGGTTACTTTCACGCCCATTCCGGAGGTTCGTCGACGCCGGCCGGCATCACAGAGGTCAAATACGGGGAATGGCAGCACGTAGCGTTTTGGACGACCGGCTCGTTCTGGCAGGTCTACGTCGATGGCGTTGCGCAGTACGACACGCTCCCCGAATTCAACTACGGTTCTCCTGGCGGTCTGGCGACGATCGGTGCTGATCGAGACGGTTTTTCGGAGTACCTGGGGTTGGTGGACGAACAGCGCGTGTTCACCTGGACCGGACCGTTCGATCCGGCCGACCTGTTGTTCTTCACACTCAAGAATGAAGGGGATGTGAACGAGGATGGGCTCGTCAACCAGGCCGATTACGACATCTGGCGTGAGAACGTGGGGGATGTGCCTGACGGCCTGACGTTGTTGCAAGGTCGAGCGCTGGGTGATCTGAACGGCAATCGGTTGGTCGATCTGGATGATTTCTCGGTCATCAAGGCGAACAAGACGCCGGGCGAAGTGATGATTGTTCCGGAACCGGGAACCGGTACTCTTCTCGGTTTTGGTTTTGCCTGGGCGTTGTTGGTATGGCGGCGACGAGGACGTTGATCGTTGACCATGTGCGATTTCAATATGATCAGGTTGGTCCTGCCAGCCCTAGCCTTGAAGACAACGAGGATTACCCCGATGAATACAAAGTTTGCAGCTTTTCTTGCGGTTGCCCTGGTAACGGTGGCGGCCAGTGACCTGTTGGGCCAAGCCAATTGGAACGGTGGCGATGGCAACTGGAATGACACGAATTGGAGTGGAGGGGCTGGACCGAATGGCAGCCCTGCCGAGAACGAGTCTGTCACCTTCCCGTCTACCACCGGCACCGTTGCGGTTACGAACGATGTCTATGATGACGCGGGCGCGTTTGGGACACTCAAAGGGAATGGTGGCGTCTTGGCGATCGATGCCAACGGCCGAGTGGATTTTGGACAGATCGATTTGGCGGATGCGGCCGATTCGACGGCGACGATCGTCGTGAATGGCGAGCTCAATGCGTCGGCCATCAACGTGGGGATGGGGGGCGGCGGCGCTGTGTCGGCGACCGGCATACTGGAAATCGCTGGGGCGGCGCGCGTTCGCGTGGCCAACGACCTCGACACCTGGTGGGCACCGGGAGCACAGCTTACGGTGACCGGGGACAACGCGGACATCGAAGTCGGCGGGACTTTCTATCTGGGAACGAGCGCCACGATGGTCGCCAATATTGGCTCCGACAGCTTTTCCACGATCAATGTCCCGGGCACTGTCAACTTCGCCGGCGGTACTGGAACCCTGGAAGTCAATTTCGTGGATGGCTATGCTCCCACGACGGTGGGGAGCTCCTGGGTCTTGTTCGATGCGGCCAATCGGGGCGGAACGATTCCGATTTTAGATCTGCCGGATGCGGGAGTCGGTGGTCTGTTGAACGTGAATTACAGTGAGGGTGGTGAGCTGGGCAACGTCGTCACGCTGGACTACACGAACACACTGAACTTGAAAGTCGATACGACGAGTGGTTTGGCAACGATCGAGAATCCGCTGGTCGGTGGTGTGGATCTAGACATCGACGGCTACATCATCCGTTCGGACTCGGGAGCCCTCGCGCAGGATTCTCTCGTGGGACTGGGAGCCGGATGGCTGCCGGGGCTCGCGCCCAGTCAATCGGCGGAACTGATCAGTGAGACGAATTTCGATGCGTCGACCGTGATTACGCAAGGACAGTCGTATCCGATCGGAAACGTGTTTGCCGTGGGTGGCGCGAACGATTTTGCGTTCGAGTATCACTTGGCGAACGGTGTGACCTTGCCGGGTACCGTGGAGTTCGTCGGTGGCGGACTGCTGGGTGACTACGACAACAGCGGCGCATTGGATGTGCCGGACCTGGACCTGCAAGCGGCAGCCATTGCCGGCGGTCAGAACCCGCCCGAGTACGACCTGAATGGTGATGGCGTCGTCGATTACGAAGGGGACCGCATCAGGTGGGTCAAGGAGTTAAAGAACACCTGGATCGGCGATGCGGACTTGAACGGCGAGTTCGACTCGCTGGATTTTGTCGCGGTGTTTGTCGCTGGCAAATATGAGACGGGTGATCCAGCGAGTTGGGGGGAAGGCGACTGGGATGCGAACCTGGTGTTCGACTCGTCCGACTTCGTGGCTTCGTTCGTCGATGGTGGTTATGAACAGGGTCTCGTGCCCGGTGCGGTTCAGGCCGTTCCGGAACCGGCAAGTGCTCTGCTGATGCTGCTGGGGCTGATCGCCTTGGTGTGGCGACGACGATAGGCTTTGGCTTGGTTGGTTGACTGACGACATCGGTCGCCGGCGTGGCGGCAGGAGGGACGCAAGCTGGCCGGCGCCGGGTGGAAATCCTGGCGCCGGCTGGGTGCCTTTTTCGATTCCTGCAATGCGATGGCGGCTGGAGTAGGTTGATCCCTGTCTTGCAGCGTCCAAGATTTGAAGACACTGTGTTTGGGATCCTATCTGCTGGTGGGCTTGCGCTTCGCTGAGCCCACTCTATCACACGAGGACAAGATTTGTGCTTCGGCCCGTGGGCCTTTGCTCGACGTCATTGTGCTGGCCCGCGCGGGCCGTATCGCCTCAGGGTTTCGCCACCAACTGCAGGTAGTCCAGGCCGAACATGTGCCGCGGAATGGCTTCTGCGTGAGTTCCGGCGACTTCCACCGTGAGCTGGTGCGTGCCGGGCGTCAGTTCGAAGACACCCACTTCGAGCGGATCGTGTGCCACTTGAGGATGGAAGCGATCAAACTGCGCGGGCGGGTTCTGATCGATGGCGATCTTCACGATCCCATAGTCGACGGCTTTCGTCAGGTTGGCGAGCAACTGGTAGCGGCCGGCTTCCTGCACGTCAAATTCCAGGACCAGTCGATCTCCCACTTGGCCGTCGCGCCACCAAAGCTGGCGGTCGCCGCTCCAGCGATGCGTGGAATCATCCTGAATCTCGGTCGTTCCGCCCGTCTTCTCGACGATCTTGAGGGTTTCTCCTTCGATGGCATGGGGAGCGTGCCAGACGGGCACGATATCTTCCCGCTTCTTCGCGACGGGAAGGGCGGCTGTCTCCGGATCTGGATCGACGTTCCAGTTTGCTCCTGGACGCGCGTACCAGAAGGTGGCCGGGGCATAGTTCACTTTCGTTCCGGTCCAGTGCCAGAGTTCCATGTCGAATCGCAGCGACTGTTGGAACGGGATCGCATCTAATGCTCGGTATCGACTGTTCGCCGTGAAGCCCGCCTTCAGGTTTCCATCACCGCTCGGCTGTGCATGGAACGGCGCCTGGAAGAAGGCCGGTTTGCACCAGGCATAGCCGTAATAATCTTCCGTGCCGGTTCCCACGTGGGACGGAAACGATTCGCCGTCCACGTAGATCTTCTCGTCTCCTTCTCCCCACCAGGCGTTGGCTCCGTTGAAAACCACCAACGTGTCGCCGGCATAGACGCCTTTTCCTTGCACCTGCACGTAATTCACATCGAACGCTCCGTTGCCATCCATGTTCTTTCGATCGCCCGTTTCGACTTCCGTCAGCTGACGCCAGGTGGAGTGGAAATGGAGCGAACGTTCGTCCCAAGTCCAGTCGTCGACCGTGGCGGAAAACTGTTGGACCTGAATGGTTTGCGTTCCCAGGTTTTGCAACCGGATTCGGGCGGATTGTTGAAACGGCATGACCCAGTGGCAGGTCAGCAGTCCGTCTTCCTCGACGGCGGTATACCAGGTTCGATACGGTTGCAGACGATATCCGATCCCGAAGAAATCTCCGACCGGGCACCAGCCGGTGCGATCTCCATCGAACTCCAGAACCAGCACCGTGGATCGCAGTGCTTGAGCCAGGTCATCGGCCTTGATTTGCATGGAAAGCTGACGGATCGCCCGACTGCCCTCGACCGCCAGTACGCGGGACTCACCGGCGCGTAACGGACCGAGGCTTGCGACCATCGGTTGTCCGCCGAGTTCGGCCAGTCTCGGGTTCCCCCAGTCTTTCCTGCGTTTGTTGCAGTTCCGCTGTGAGCCGTTTCAGTTGGTTGCGGCGAAACGATACGACTTTTGTGTCGGGCGAGTAGGTGCGGTAGTTGATCTGGTAATACAGGGCCTCGCCCTGTTTCGCCCCTCGATCGACGGGCGCCGTGGTGGAGTACGTGACCTTACAGTGTTGGGCGTAGGGAATGGGCAGGTAGAGGTTATGACCGCGATGTTGGTAAATCGTTTCCGGAGAGACGCCTTGCGACAGCGGCGGACCAGCCAGCCATCCGCCGTCGATCACTTCCGCGATCGGCGCCTCGATTTCCGGCTGCTCCTCACCGTCCAAGTAGACGCGCAGTGTTCCGTTCGTAAATTCCCCGCCGCCGGGGCCATGCCATGTCGCCCAGAAACGGACCATCGCACCGGGGCCTTCCGCGTCCATCAGCACGTGTTCTTGTCGACCGTCGCGCTGTTCCACGCGCAAGAACTGGCTGCGATCCCAATTCGCAAACCAACCGGGCTGATCCGGAGCGACCATGTCTCGGTCGTAGCTGCTGAACTGTCGGCAGGTGTACGACGGAAGCGGAAAGCGCGCCAGCGTCTCTCGCTGCGTCATTTCCCGCAGCAATGACGCCAGTGTGACAGTCGGTTCGCTGGCTTGAGTGGCCAGGCCGGGGGTCAGCATGAGGAAGATCGCGAGCAGGCGGGTCATCGATTTGCTCCTTGCCGTTGGGTACTTGATGTAGTGCCGTCAGTGAGTGCTTCTAACGGGAGCGGCACCGAATCGACATCTTCCGTTTAGGTTTCCAGCACAATTTGTAGTTGTTCTCCTGCGATCAATCGCACTTCTTCGGGCATGTCGATCTGTACGGACCGATCTTCCTGCCGAAACTCGAGTGGTTCTTCGCTGCCGCCGGTACGAATCTGTTGAATGCTGGCCGGAGAGGGCAGTTCCAATCCGAGTGTCTTGATCCGCACCTCGCCCCATTTCACCTGGACTTGATTGATCTGACGTGATCCTTCCCGACGTTGGGCAAGAGTGCCCCAGCCTTCCGGTGTGGTGAAGGCGACGCGGAAGTCGTCGGGCGAGATACGGGGCGCAAACCCCAGGTGCGCCTTCGGTCCGTGACAGGAGAAGCCGGCGAGACCGGTCAGCACGCCCCAACTGGCCATGGCCCGAGCATAATGATCGCCGCATTCAATCTCATTGAACGGATTGCGTTTCGCGGGATGGTATCGTTCGTGAACCGCTCGGCAGATGGCGAGTGCTTCGGTCAACATTCCCTCATAGGCCATGTGGCCGGCTACCTGATACTCGATCCCCGTCCAGACTTCGTCGCGGTAGACGGTCGATTCCGGGCCCAGATGTTGGCTTTTGGGCCACGTGCAAGTGAACAGTCCCGCCTCGCCAGGGTAGGCGAACCAGCGTTGCGGAGCGTGGTGTTGGTTCTGCATTCGGACGTCGGGTGCCCAACAGTACTTCCAAACCGACTCGAGCGATTGAAGCACCGTATCGCGCGGATAGAGATATCCGAGTGCCACTTGGTGGGCCCATCCCTGTCCGAACATCTGGTCGGCCAGGCAGCCGTCGGCGTACTGGTATTTCGGATGTTTCTCGAGATCAACATCCTGGATGTAGTACTCCCCGTTGTACAGCCGTTCCACGGAATTCTTCTGGCCGGCATCGGCGATCTTGCGACAGGTATCGGCAAAGCCATCTTCCCCCAATTCGCGGGCCATGGCTTCCGCGGCGCAAGGCGCCCAAGTACAGCGAGCCGACCATCGTGTTGGCGCCGTAGTAATCCTGATCGTACGTCTGGTGCTGCTTGCCTTCGATCAACCCGTCGCTATTTTCATCCTGCCGAATCAGGAACTCCGTCGCCTTGCGGATCTGCGGCCAGTTCCGCTGGAGGAACTGCGAGTCTGCGGAGAGCTGATGTTCGCGGTAGGCCTTCAGAATGTATCCGCCTTGCGCGTCACCGGCCCAGAGTCCCCAGTTTTCTCCGCGAAATCGGATTTCGCCCGTCTCGGGGATGAAACCGGCGCCGGCGGCGAAGTCTTGCATCTCGCGCACCGATCGCTCCAGCACCGGGAAGAGGCGCGCCATGGCATGTTCGTAGTTCCAGACATGCCCGCACGTTCCGTGGCAGCAACCGCAACCTTCGAAGGCCCAGAAACGCCCGTTCTTCCACCACTGGCAGGTCTCCGTCGCCAAGTTGGCGACCGTCGAATGCAGGCGATCGAGCAGCCAGTGTGGCAAGGTTGAGTCATAGTATGTGTCATGCCACAAGCGTGTATCGCGCGCCAGTCGCTCCAAGTTATCCGCCACGTACTGACCGACTTCGGTCGCATCCGAAAACCGGTTCGCATACTGCTGTCCCACGAGTTGGTCTCGGCTGTAGAGATTCGGCATATGCCATGAAAGAATGAACGTCACGGTTTGACGTTGATCGGGATCCAGGGAAAAGGAGCTGCCCAGTGCGCCGCGCAGTTGCTGTCTCAGCGGTTGCTCGGCCGAGTCTCCTTCCGATAGAAGATCACCGTCCAGCAACGCATCGGGCAATTCGCCGGAACGCAAGGAGGCGCTCGAGAGCACCTGACCCTCCGTCACGATGGTCAAGTTCATCGTGCCGAAATCCCGCTGGGCGGCCAGGTCGACGACGGCACCCTCGGTGAGTGGCGAGTCGCGAAGTTCGATCTGATCCACGTTGATGTGGCCCCAGCCACCGGATTCCGCATCGACGATTTCCAACTGTGCTTGTTGGCCATCGAATTCGCGGACATCCCAATTGTGGGCGATCAATCGTTCTTGGTTCCTTCCCGCAGCTGATCGGACGATCTGCCCATCGACGAGCAAATTGACACAGGTTCGCTCGGCATACTGGCCACCGCCAATCAGGAAACTCAAGTAGGGACGTTCGATGCGAAATGTGGGCGACGTCAACTTGCCTTGTTTCTGATCATTCGCACCCAAGTAGGTGTTGACGAGGCCCTTTCCGCGAAACCCGCTTACGTTCTGTTGACTCGGCAATGTGCCGGTGGCGGGCCGCTCACCAAAGGCATCCCCTTCGACTTTCCAGTCGCCGTAATCTGAGCCCTCGAAATCGGCCAGAACGATCGGCTCGCGATCTGGTGTTTCGACCGGATCCGTCGCGCGCACGCGGCAGGCCAGGTGGGGATGGCCCTGACGCTGGATGATCTCGTTAAACCGAATAGCGCGGCCGACAAAGGCTCCTTGCTGAATTCGCAACACGGCGTTCTCCAGCCATCCCGCCAGGGTGACATCGACCGAACGCGGTGAGGTGTTATGGACCGTGTACTGCAGGATGGTGGCTGGTAGGGAAGAATCGTCCGTATGCAACGGAATGAAGGGCGAGAAAGCCTCCAGTTGCACTTCGACCGGAAACCCTTCGGCCCGGTAGTCGACGTATCCCAGCGGATATTCGCCGCGAAACCGCACCTGGGGAAAGCCTTTGCGATCGAGACTGCGGAGCAGAGTGCGTTCGCCGTCTCGAACTTGAATCGCCACGCCCTGGTCAACCTCTGGCGCGTTCGAAAAACGGTCGCGATTGACGACCATCTCGGTCGCGGCACGCCCCACCTTGTAGTTGACGGCGCCGTAGCCGGTGTCGGTGTACTGGTTGAAGATCCCCCAGTACAACAACCGCCCGTCGCCCCCCAGGTAGATCTGGCCGGCAGCGACGCCACCCACCGGCATCCCAATCGTGTTCAGGTCGTCGCCCTCGTACCAAGTGGGATCGCCTTTGGCAAAGAGTTTTTGCACCCAGTCCGGTTTGAGTTTCTTGTTCAGCGGCACGAAGTGCTGAATCGTATCATTTGCGTCGAACGGACCGGCAATGGCCGTCCAAGGATGAGTCGCCGCCAAGGCGGTGACTCCTGACGTTGTCAGTCGAACGAAATCCCGGCGATTCATGGCGTCGCCGCAACCAGATCCATCACAGCAGTTTGACTCGTTCGCTCGTTTCATGGCACTACTCATTTCGCAGCAGAAAAAACAGACGACAGACACAGGCCCACATTTTATTCGTTCTGATGCCGCAAATGAACCTTGGCTACCCTGGTAACCGCGTTTCTCGGGATTTCGTTCAGCGATCCGGATCTTGGCGGCGAATAGGCTGCGAGCAATGGGGTTGTTGGGCGCGATCGCCGTCTCGCCCCATCGCGAGACGGGATCTCCAGAAGTAGAATCGACGATCGTGAAAGGGCGAGTACCGGGCACCGCGTACCCAGTCTCCCGCGGTTTCGACAAACCACGATTTCGCTTCGCGCAACCTACGGAGCGTTGGGGCTGCTACCGAGAACGAAAAGGGGATTCGATGCAGTTCTTTGATCCGATCAAACCGGCGAAACGACCGCGGATCGGGTTGTACTCGATCGGCCATCCGCACTACTGGGAACAGTTTCCAGGTTTGCTGGATCGGTTGTTGGGTTATGGTGAGTTTTTGAATCGACGTATCGGTGCGTGGGGTGACGTCTGCTATGGCGGAATGGTGGACCAGCCGCCGCAGGCGCAGGTCGTGGCGGAGCAGTTCAATGCCTGTAACGTGGACTTGATCTTTTGCCATGCGGCCACGTACGCGATGAGCGCTTCTCATCTGGCGATTGCGCCACTGCCAGCGTCCGTTGGTCGTGCTGAATTTGCAGCCGACGGCCGCCATGAATTACGACCGGACGACAACCGGTGAATGGCTGGCTCACTGCGTTGCGTGCTGTGTACCCGAGATCGCGAATGCGTTGCGGCGCAGCGGCATCCCGTTTCGTGTCGTGAGCGGCCTGTTGGGACGAGATGAAACGCCGGCAATCTCATTGGCAGACGAGAATACAGCCGAACATGAGGAAGCGCAGCGAGCGTGGCGGGAGATCGAACAGTGGGTGCGAGCAGCCGGTGTGGTGCGAACGTTGCGGGAGGCACGGTTCGGCTTCCTGGGGCACACCTATCCTGGGATGCTCGATATGTACAGTGACATGACGCAAATTACTGCCCAGGCGGGGCTGCACGTCGAACTGCTGGAGATGTGTGACCTGATGGGATTCGTCGACTCGGTTACGGAGCAGGAATCTCTTGAGAAACGCCAGCAAGTGGAACAGATGTTCGTGATTAGCGAGGACTCTCCCGCCGACCCGCTCGCCCGGAAGCCGCGACCGGAACAGCTCGACGCTGCCTGTCGTGTTGCCGTGGCGCAGGAGAAGATGGTGCGGCAGTACGATCTCGACGCCTTGGCTTACTACTATCGCGGTCGCGAGGGCAATGCCTACGAGCAGTTGCAGGAGGCGTTCATTCTGGGACACTCCCTGCTGACTGCGCAGGGGATCCCGTGCAGTGGGGAAGGGGATCTGAAAACCGCGATCGCGATGAAGATCAGCGACGTGCTGCAGGTTGGTGGGTCGTACAGCGAGATTGTCGCTGCCGACTACCATCATGGAACAGTGATTCTCGGCCATGATGGTCCCTTCCATATCGCGATCGCGGATGAGAAACCGATCCTGCGTGGAATGGGGCTCTACCACGGAAAATGGGGAACGGGCGTCAGCGTCGAGGCGACGGTTCGCAAAGGTCCGGTGACCATGTTGAATGTTACGCAAGACGGCGACGGCCACCTGCGGATCATTGTGAACCAAGGGGAGGCGATCGACGCTCCCATTCTGCGCATTGGCAACACGATGACGCACGTTCGCTTTGCCCAGGACCCCTCGTCGTTCATGAATCAGTGGTTCGCGTTGGCCCCGACACACCACGGCGCCTTGAGTGTTGGACACAACGCTGCGTTGTTTGAAAAAGTCGCCGAACTGCTGGATTGGCCTTGCGACCGAGTCTGTACCTAGTGGATCGAGAAAGCGGGATCCAAAGAAGGTGTCAGGAACCAAAGATCCTTCCGGAATTAGAAATCGCGGGGCGCAGGTCTCTGACCTCGCCGAAGCCACCGACCCACGGTCTCCGCGATTTCGACCAAAGACTGAGCGTGGGAAGGTTGGCCGGGGAAGGCCAACCAACGGGACGCACGGGAAGCCCATCCCACGGGAGACTCTCGCGCCGCATGCCTGTGGAGCAGCCTGTGGGGCAGGCTTCCAACCTGTGGGGCAGGCTTCCAACCTGTGGGGCAGGCTTCCAACCTGTGGGGCAGGCTTCCAACCTGTGGGGCAGGCTTCCAGCCTGCCCCGTACCACGGGCTTCCAGCCCGTACATGTCGGACTTCGAGCTGCCTTTTTTGAAGCTCACCAACGACCCCAATTCCTGGCCTTGACAAAACACGAGGCGGCTCGTCGACGGAATGATCGAACCGCTCCGGTATTCTCTGAAAGGAAAACGATGATGTCTGCCAACGCTCCAATCCGGCCGTCGCGCCGCCGTTTCCTTCAAACCTCCGCAGCCGGAATGGCCGTGCCATCCATCATTCAGGCCTCCGCCCTGGGCAGTGAGACAAAGCCTGCCGCCAGCGATCGAATCAGCCTGGGAATCATCGGGGTGAACGGCATGGGTCGCTCGAATTTGGATAATTGTGCCCGGTATCCGGACGTCGAAGTCACCGCCATCTGCGATGTGTGGCCGGAGCGTCTCGATGGGGCGCTGGCCAAGTACGGTCGCACGGCGGGGGGCATGATGACTATCGAGAACTGTTGGAGCGGGACGACATCGATGCCGTGATTATCGCCACGCCACCCCATTGGCACGCCTTGATGGCCATCCAGGCAGCCGAAGCGGGCAAAGACATCTACCTCCAAAAGCCGATGTCAATTCACGTGGGAGAAACGTTGGCAGTGCGCAACGCCGTGCGAAAGCACGAGCGAATCAGTCAGGTGGGGACGCAGATCCATGCCGGAGCGAACTATCGCCGCGTGGTGGAATGGATTCGCTCCGGCAAATTGGGCCCGGTCAGTGTGGTACGCACGCTGAATGTGATGAACCAGGGGCCGCAAGGATTGGGGCAGTCGTCGGCGCAACAACCACCCGCCGGTTTGAATTGGGATCGCTGGATTGGGCCGGCACCCCTCATTCCTTTCAACTCGTTGCTGGCGGCAAACTCGTACAACCACTGCTCCTTCTGGGATTACTCTGGCGGTTGGACGATGGGCATGGCACCGCACATTGTGGATCTGCCGGTGTGGGCGCTCGAGTTGGATGTTCCCTTGGTGACCAGTTGCTCCGGTGGCCGGTATGTGATTCAGGATGCGGGTGATGCGCCCGACACGCAGGAGGTGATTTGGCAGTACCCGGGATTTACGATGACCTGGATGATGAGTCTCTGCAATAGCTTCGCGTTCGACTTTGGTCGCGGTACGCCGGCGCGACGACTGGGGATCTATTTTCACGCGCTGCGAGGCACCCTGTTTGCGGACTACAACCGATATGAAATCGTCCCGGAAGGTGATCTGTTGTCCGATGCCGCGGCGCCGCCGGAAACAATTCCAGCGTCACCGGGACACGAGCGTGAATGGTTGGATTGCGTCAAGAATCGAACGCAGCCCAGCTGCAACGTGGATTATCACGCCAAGGTGGACCTGGCGCTGAACTTGGCGAATCTCTCGTATCGCCTGGGGCGAAGCATTCGCTGGGATCCGCCAACGGAATCCATCGTTGGCGACGTCGAGGCAGCGCAAGCGACGATTCCGAACTACCGTGAACCGTGGCGTTTTCCCCGCGAGTACTTGCCGCAGACGGAACCGCAACCCGTCTGAGACTCCGACGGCCAGCGAATTACTTCAACGCCGCTTCGTAATCCAGCTCGAATGGCGGTGCGTTTCCACCGGGGCCCTGCAGAAAGTGCTCCATCCAGCGGAGCATCCGCAGATGATAGTCCAATCGGGCGGCTGCCTTCCGGTTGCCGTGCCCTTCTCCCTCGTACAGAACAAGTCGGGCGGGGGCCTGTTGGAGCGTCTTCAGGTGGCGATACAGTTCCAGCGACTGGGATGGATGTACGCGCGGGTCTAGCTTGCCGTGAAGGATCAGCGTTGGCGTGCGATTCTTCTGCACGTGCCGGATCGGGCTGCGTTGCAGGAAGTAGTCCCAGTCTTCCCATAATCGCTTGCGATGATGGACCAGGTACATTTCTTCCGGGATATCGGTGGTGCCGACTTTGGACACGTTGTCACTAATGCCGACAAACATCACGCTGGCTGCAAAGCGATCGGAGTAATACGTTGCTCCCCAAGCAGACGCATAGCCGCCATAGGAACCCCCGGTAATGCCCACTCGGTGCGGGTCGACCAGCCCGCTTTCGACAAGATGATCTACGCCGTCGACCAGGTCATCAAATTCGGGACCGGCCGCATCGGCTTGTCCCCGTTTCGAGAACTCCACTCCCCGGCCGGTGCTGCCGCGATAGTTCGGGTAGAAGACGGCGAAACCCCGCGCCGCCGCGACTTGGCCGGGGCGGGAGTACGACGTGAGCCAACCGTTCGATTCACACGCCTCCGGTCCGCCGTGGACGGCAACGATCAGCGGATACCGACGTCCCGGGACGTGGTTCAGCGGATAGATCAAGACACCTTCCAACGGCAATCCGTCGCGAGCGGTCCAGGTGACCGTTTCCTGACGAGCCCACGAGATGGATTCCAGCCAGGTGTTGTGATTCGTCAATCGTTTTACGGTGTCCGATCCTGCCCGCAGTACGAACAGTTCCGGCGGATGTGTCGGCGAGTGACCGACCATCGCGGCAATCGCACCATTCCGGGAAAGGGTCAATCCGTTGAAGATAGGGCCTTCCGGTGCCATCCATGTGTCCGACGGACCGTCCATTGTTACGGTACCCAGCCGAGTTTGTGTTCCTTCGTGAGCCAACCAGACGAGCGTCTGATGATCTTTCCAGGCGAACGAGGCAACATGCGCGTCATACTCGGGCATCAGATCACGTAAGGTAGCGTCGCCCCGCGTGGCCACGACCATCAAGCGTCCCTCACGCGGATCGTGCCGGTCGACGGCCGAGACCAGTGCCAGGTGAGTGCCGTCAGGACTCCAGGATATTTGTCCAAGCTTGCCCGGGTTGTCGATTCTCATCGTGATGCGGCCCGTGTTCGCATCCACGAGGCAGATTTTTCGTGCCATGTAGCGGTCATCCACTAACGGAGTGGGCGCCAGCACCACGGCGAGCTCCTGGCCGGTCGGACTCCATTGCACGTTGGAGGCTGAGCCGGGTAAATCCAACGCCCGCGCTTCCGACGTCGAATCCCAATCGCAAAGCCAGACTCGTGTCGGTCGCCGGTCCTCTTCGTAGATCTCCTGGTTGAATCCCTGCTTGCGGATCTCCTCCGCAGAATCCGAGAGGTCGTTACTGGCAAGAAAGGCCAATCGTTTTCCGTCGGGTGAGACATCAAAACCTTGGATGCCCGATTCGTGTGTGCGGACCCTTTGCGATTCGCCGCCGTCGATCGGAATCCGATACAGTGACGAGGATGTGTCATCCGGGCCACGCTTGGCGATGTACAGAATGGCGCTTCCGTCTGGCATCCATCGCGCCGCGCTAAGATTGACTTTTCCTGTAATGAATGGCCGTGATCGGCCCTGCAAATCGGCTACGTGCAACTCACTCCAAGCCGGTCCGTCTTCATCTTCGAGCGGTTGACGGGGAACCGATACGTGGTAGGCGATCCACTTGCCATCAGGAGAAACCGCACCGTGCGTCACGGATTGGATCCGCGCCACGTCCTTCGGTTGCAGCAGATCGTCACCGGCACGAACATCCGCCCGACCTAGTGTCAGGCACCCCAGGCAGAGGAGAAATCGAAGGAACCGGGATCGACGAAAGGTGGGACTCGGGTAACAGGATGTGGTGTTGGTCATGGTGCAGATCTCCTCGCAACTATGATGAAACGGGTGCCCTACGGCAGGGCCGTAGTGCCCATCAGATCGTGGCGGCAGCGGCCAGGAGACCCGCTCTCCTTGATCGCTCGAGCATCTTTCGGGGCAGCAGCACGCGGGGTGGTAACAAGACGATGTCCGCTTGTATGTACCTGTTTTTCCGCGGAAAGGGAAGTTTTGCGGCCGAGAAAGGCGGCGGCGGGTCTACTCCGCTGTTCCGGGCGGCGTCGAAGAATGGCCCGATCCCTCCTTTTGCGATGGGCGCTTATGGCGGTTGCCGTGAAGGAATTAAGCGCGGGAGGTGCCGTGCTGAGAAACCCAGCTCCTTCTACTTCGAACGCTCTCGTGCTCTGTGCCCTCCGTGTTCTCTGTGGTTCGCTCTCACCCGGTCGGCCACGGAGCTTCCGTGTAGCTCCAAGTCAGACGGTCGAACAACGGGACCGAGCGCGATTCTGAAACGCCCACCGTGCGAGGGTCTCCGACGCCGCACTCGTCGGGATCGGAGTCTGGGAAAACCGGGGAGACGATCGGTCGGTTGCGGTGGCGAGGTCGGAGACCTGCGCCGAGCGTGTTCCACGACGAAGATGCGTTCCGCACGCCCGGGTGGTGTGCGGAGAGCAGATGGGTGATCGTGCCGGTGCGCGGGGCATCAGGAGGTTGCGCAGACGGTGTATTGATCCGCCCGGACTTTCGACAGCAGATGCGAGATGACATCCTGGGCAGAATAGTGATCGGCGTCGGCCGAAGGAAGGAACTGCGTGATCTCGCTGACGTTATCGCCGCACGTTACCAGCGGCAATTCCACTTGGCCACTTCGCCGTACCTGAGGTAGGCCGATATTGGCAACCAGGCCATTGCAGAGACACTTGCGCCCTTCGGTGTCCTTCAGGTCGCCTCCCTTGCGGAGATAGGCCTCGACTTCTTCGGCCGCACATCGCCAGCCGATCGAGTTGTCTTCTCGGCGATAAGCCTGTCGCAGATACCCCAGGTCACAGACGCGGTCTCGCTGCTCGTAGACGACCGCATCGGAAAGCGTGCGGTCCAACTGTAACACTTTGAAAGGAAACCCGGTGGGCGATGCGACCGGATCGGTCACGACATCCACGTCGTCTTCCTTGAGTTGCTGCAATACGGTTCGTTTGATCTCCGCGCGTAGTCCCGACTCATCGCAGAACGCGAAGGCCGTGCCGACCTGGACACCTGTGGCGCCCTGGTCCAACGCATGCGTCACTTGGTCGGGAGTCCCGTAGGAACCGGCCAGCCAGAACGGCAGCTCCAGGGCTTTCATCGTCTTTAAGTCCACCACATCACGGCGGCCGTAGATCGGTTCGCCACGGTCATTCAACTGCAATGCGCCGCGCGGCGGGGCATTGTGGCCACCCGCGGTCGGTCCTTCGACAATGAACCCATCCACGCGACCGTTTGCTTTTCGAGTCAGCATCGTGGCAAGCGTCGCGGAAGCGACAATCGGAAGGAACCGCGGCCGTTCCAGCCACGTCAGGTGGTCCCCCATCAACTCGATCGGGTCCAGCCGCATCATCTCGTGGTCTTCCTGCCCATCACGGGAAACCGAAATCGGAATTTCCACCGGTTGCGCTGCCGCCAGTTGATCCAGCACGCCAGGAATGTGCCGTGGGATGCCAGCACCCATCAACACATAGTCCACTCCTGCTGAGCATTGCCCCGAGCAGTGAGGGCAGAATCGGCATTTGGATTTTTTCGAGATAGTTGATGCCGACCGGGCCGGTGTGATCCTCTTTCGCCAAGTAGACCTCGACGAAATTACTGACCACGATCAGCTCTAGTTGCTCCCGCTTGGGCGGCAGCGAAACGACCGACGTGCTGCGGAACGGGGCATCCGGCTCTTTGCCACCCGCGATGAAATAGCGTTCGAGAATCTTGTCAGCCATCTCGCGATGCGGAAAGTCGTCGAGTGCTCGACGGATCGCTCCGTCCAAGTCACCACACTGCAGGCGGCGCGCGAGAATCGTGTCCAGGGCGGTTCCCGAGACGACTCCGAGCTGCCCGGTTTGGGCGACGGCCCGCGCCAGTCGCCAATCCGATACGCCGGCTCCCATGCCGCCTTGGATAATGACTGGGTTAAGAGATTTATGCATATTCTCGCTTCCTCGCTCGCCTAGACGGAATTCCTCATCGCCATGGCCCACAGGACACATCGTCCTAAGTCTATCCGTTTGACGCTCTTCCGGGTGACGGTCTGCGTAATAATTAAGTAAAAGAAGCTTCCCCGCGCTGCTGCGTAGCTGCAGTAAAATCTGCCGAATAGGTGAGTCGGATGGAGTGGGGATCCTGGGTTGGGGCCGCGTTCCGACGGACAACCCTGTGGCCGTTGCCGGGGCACGTCCACTGTGCAGCAGCGTACTGGCGATGGACGATTGGAATCAAGAGGAGACAGCCGGTTGACCGCTGCAGGTGAGCCGTTTTTTGTGCGGCGAATCCGAGTAGAGCGCGGTCTACGCGAGTCAGCTGCCGTCCTCGAAACCGTATTGCTTCAGCTTGCGATAGAGCGTCTTGCGATCGAGTCCGAGGATCCGTGCCGCTTGCGATCGGTTGCCACCGGTCGCGTCCATCACGTGCAGGATGTATTGGCGTTCCACGTCACCCAGCGGCACAAAGTCGAGCGGATCGTGGCCCGAGATCACGAACTGGGTGCTTTGGTAGTCTCGGATCTTCTCCGGCAGATCGGCGACGGTAATTTGGTCGAACTGCGTCAGCGCCACGGCTCGTTCCACCACGTTGCGCAGTTCGCGAATGTTGCCGGGCCAGTTGTAGCTGAGCAATCGTTCGGCGGATGATTTCGCGATGCCGGCGACCGCCTTGCCGGTTTGCTCAGCAAACGTCTGCACAAAGTGTTGTGCCAGCAGCAGAACGTCGGTGCCTCGCGCCCGTAGTGGAGGCAGTTCCACCTGAATGACATTGATTCGGTAGAACAGATCGGCTCGGAATCGCTGTTCTTCGATTGCGGATTCCAGGTCGCGATTCGTCGCGGCGATGACCCGCACGTCGAAGCCAATCTCTCGATCGCTACCCACCGGGCGAACGGTTCGCTCCTCCAAGGCACGCAGCAACTTCGCCTGCATGCTCAGCGGCAACTCACCGACCTCATCCAGCAGCAGGGTACCTTCGGTGGCCTGCAGGAACAGGCCTTTGCGATCGGAACGCGCGTCGGTGAATGCTCCCTTGGCGTGTCCAAAGAGTTCGCTTTCCAGCAGCGTCTCTGGCAAGGCGGCGCAGTTGATCCCCACGAATGGTCCTTCCGACCGTCGGCTGTGACGATGGATGCTGCGGGCCACCAGTTCCTTGCCGGTGCCACTTTCGCCGGTGATCAGAACGGAGGAGTCCGTATCCGCCAGGCGCGCCAATTGGCTGTACAGTTCCTGCATTGCGGGGCTGTCGCCGATCAGTTCGGCGAAGTGACCACGCTGGTCCGCCGATTCGCTCAATCGCTGAATCTGTTGCTGCAACTGCCGATGCCGAACGGCTCGTTGCAGGGCGATGGCCAACAGATCCATTTCGATTGGCTTGGTGACGAAATCGTAGGCGCCGGCGCGGATGGCCGCGATCGCCGTTTCCAGACTGCCGAAGGCGGTCATCACGATCACAGGAATTTCCGGTCGAAGGGCAACGATCTGCTGACAGAGTTCGATGCCACTGATCCCCGGCATCCGAATATCGGTCAAGACAACGTCGTAGTCCTGATCTTGGATCGCCTGCCGCGCTTCTTCGGGAACGGTGTACCATTGGACGGAAAACCCACGCAGTCGCAGGTCGGTCTCCAGCAACTCGCACATGGTCCGTTCATCGTCAACAATCAGCACATTTCCCGTCACGCGGCTTCTCCTGTACGCCTTCGTCCCCGAGGTCGCCGAACTCTCGACATGTTGGACGACCAACGGGGTGGTTACTTCAGGGGGGAGCATCCCGTTGGCTCACGTCGCTGTCACCCAGTGGCAGATAGACCGTCAGGCAACTGCCTTGCCCCGGTTGACTCGTGACGTCGATCCAGCCTCCATGTTCTTCCACGATCCCGTAAGCGATCGACAGCCCCAGTCCGGTGCCTTCCCCGATCGGTTTCGTGGTGAAGAACGGCTCGAAAACCTGTTCGAGATGTTCCGGGTCGATCCCTTCTCCCTGATCGGCAATCGCGATCACGGCGAAGCTTCGCGGTTCTTCCGATGCGGCATCTCGCGGTGCTCGAGCTTGTTGCGAAAGTTGAATGGCGACTTCACCGCCGTTCGGCATCGATTGCAGCGCATTCATCAGGATGTTGGTCAGCACCTGTTGGATCTGTCCCGGATCCAGCCGCACAGGGATCGCTTCCGGGGGTTGTTCGAGCGGTAGGCGGATCTGTCGTTTGTCCGCCAAGGGTTGAATCAGTTCGACCGTTTGGGACACGAGATCCTGGAGCGGGAACAGGGTCCGATGCGAGGTTTTGGGCGCGCGAAATCCAGCAATTGGCGCACAATCCCGGTGATCCGCTCCGCTTCCACCCGAATCGTGGCAGCGCTGGAGGTCACCTCCTTGGGGGTCAGTTTCCCGCTGGCGATCAGCGAGGCGCGGCCGGAGACGACATTCAGCGGTGTGCCCAGCTCATGGGCCAATCCGGCGGCCAATCGCCCGACGGTTTTCAAACGATCGGCGTGCCGCAGTTGGTCTAAGGTTGCCAGTCGGGCGGCGGCCTCTTCGTGAATCGTCTGTTGCTGTTGTGTGAGCTGCTCGCACATTTCGTTCAACGCTCCGGCGAGACGGCTCAATTCGTCATCCCCTTGTACCGGAAGCGGTTCGCTGAAATCGCCGTTGCCGATGCGCTGCGTCTTTTCCATCAATCGTTCCAGCGGTTGCGCCACCCACCGGAGACCGGCGAGGTAGACCATCGCGATGGAGATGAAGGCGATGCCTGTGATCCCCGCCAAACCGCTGAAGATCAAGTCCCGCGTCTGCTGGTCCAGAGCTTCGAGCGAGCGCGTGAACTCCAGACCGCCCGGCGCTTGGTTGCTGACCGGTATGGGACAATAGGTGTGCAGTTGCCGTGGTCCGCCTTCGGGTTGGGAAGTCAAGGAGACGATCTGCCCCGAAATGGCGGTCGACCAGCGATCGGCCGAAACGCGCGGTTTCAGCCGCGGATCGACGTCCTGTGCGAACCAGACCCAGCGAACCTGGACACGCTCCGCACGGTGCCGCGACTCGATTCGGTCCAGGACCCGCAGCAAGCCGGGGAGTCCCTCCTGACGCCAAGCGGCGGCCAATTGTGCCCGAGTGGCCGTCGCCGTCTGCTGCGCGATCTGTTGCTGGCGTCGCTCGAAGCGATCAAACGAGCGGCGGACGGTGATGTAACTGGCAACACCCGTCATTAACATCACGGCCAACAGGAATACCAGCATCATTTTCGCGGTCAGCTTCATCGGCCTTTCTCCCGAAACATCTTGGATCGTGTCGCGGTGTTTTGCTCCGCTCGGACCGGCCCTCGTGGCCTCCGCGGAATCCGTGCTTCCGCTGGGGCCTTTTGCCTCGCTGGGGAATTTTTCCCCAGGACGAACGCCGCCTTCCCTTCCGGCCTCGGCGGTTCGTCGGCTGCCAGACCGCACCCTTTCCTACGGCAATTGTAATGCCACTTCGGCCTCAGATTTCGTGTCTTCCCTGGAGAACGCCCAAGATCGAGGCGGCGCGGGCCGATTGGCAACCGCTCCCGCGCGGCCCCCGCCGCCCCTTGGCTCGTTTCGGTCCCGACCGTGTTCGGCACGCCGCGTGCATCATGGATCCGGTGCGATCCGAGAGTCGCTGCTGTAATTCACTCACGAAAGGAGCTTTTGTCATGAACACACAATGGTTATCGAAGAAAAGCCTGCTCGTCCTCGCTCTGACGGCCACGCTCACAGGCGGAATCGCATGGGCGACCCATACGGTGCGGGATTCGAGCGTGAACGATTCTGCGACGGTTGTCCAAATCGCTCAACAGGCGCCGCCCGTATCCCCTGCAGAGGCTCAGCGAGCGGTCAGTTCTGCGAAGGATCTTTCCACCGCCTTCCGCGTTGTCAGTGAACGCCTGCTGCCAGCGGTCGTGACGATCGAAACCTCACCCAAGGTCGCCGCTGTTCAAGAGGCTCAGCGACGACCGGGACCCGCAGTGCCGTTTGGCGACGAAAACCCCTTTGAGGGCACACCCTTCGAAGAGTTCTTCAAAGGAAGTCCCCCGGGACAGGGCTTCCGCTTCGAAATGCCGCCGGGGCTTTCCCAGCCGAGACGCGGCATGGGATCGGGCGTGGTCTACGATGCGTCCGGATTGATCATGACGAACCACCATGTCGTGGCCGGCGGCGGAGATGTGACCGTTCGGTTGACGGACGGTCGAGAGTTCCAGGCTACGAAAGTCTGGAGCGATCCGAAAACCGACATCGCTGTTGTGAAGATCGAAGGAGCCAGCCCGTTGGTCGCCGCTGACTTGGGCGATAGCGACAACGTCTTCGTCGGCGATTGGGTGCTCGCGCTCGGTCAGCCGTTCGGCCTGGAAAGTACGGTCACTTCCGGCATCATCAGCGCCAAGGGCCGTGGGATCGGGATTACGCCGCGAGAGAACTTCCTGCAGACGGACGCGGCGATCAATCCCGGTAACAGCGGCGGCCCCTTAGTCAATTTGGATGGTCAAGTGATCGGCATCAACACCGCCATTTCCTCCCGCGGGGGAGGCAATGATGGCGTCGGATTTGCGATTCCGGTGAACTTGGCGAAATGGGTTGCGGACCAGCTGGCCAATGGTGGAACAGTCCATCGCGCTTTCCTGGGAGTGGGAATCCAGCCGGTCACCGCCGCCCTGGCTGACAAGTTCCAGGTCCAGCCGCGACAGGGCGTCGTGGTGACCGACGTCTTTCCTGATACGCCCGCGGCGAAAGCGGGTCTGCAAAGCGGTGATGTGATTGTCAACTACGCCGGCCTGACCGTCACCACGCCCCAACAACTGCAGGTTGCTGTGGAACGATCGGAAATGGGCCGACCGCACGAAATCTCGATCGTCCGCAACGGGAAGTCGATGACCCTCACTTTCACACCGGAAGAACAGCCCGAACAGTTTGGCATGGCCCGGTCCGGCTCGGCGTCGCCTAACGACTCGCCGCCGTCCGAAACCTCGGAACTGGCCAAATTCGGTTTCCAGATCGGATCGCTGAACGCGGAATTGGCTGCGCGAATGGGGCTGCAAGATGTGAAGGGCGTTCTGATCACCGCCGTGAAGGCGAACAGTCCCGCGGATCGAGCGGGTCTGGAGAGCGGAATGGTGATCACCCAGGTGAATCGTCAGACCGTCGAGACGGTGGACGACGTGATCCAAGTTCTGAAAGAAGAGTCGCCCCAGGCGGGCGTCCTGCTGCTCGGTGCGCAGCGATCAGGGGTCGCGGTTCATCGTCGTGAAGTCCTCCTGATGTAACTTCCCGCGCGAGGCTCCTCGCTTGGGGCCGGCGATGGAATCCTCTGTCCATCGTCGGCCCCCCCTTTTTTCTGGCGGCCAAGACGGGAGAGATGCCGAATCGACGGCACGGCCTGTCGGTAGATTGTCGGTGAGGTAAGCGTGCGGGAAATTCACAGCGCGTAGCACTTCCCTGCAGCGTCTCGTCGTCCTTTCCGCTTGGAATAACGTCGCCACCAGCGCTGCATGTTCGTACGGCACGCACCCGTCGATGACGGCATGGTGCGAAGAAGAAGGAAGAAACAGGAACGCGGATGAACGCGGAGGAACGCGGATGAACGCGGATGAACGCGGAGAGCCGGGGTGCATGCGGAGAGCTCAGAAGAACGTGAGTTTGGGGGATGCGCGGCGGAAGCAGAGCCGGTGAGACGTTATCAAATCCATGAGACGCGTTGGGAAATGCCCGGCGGACTCGAGCAACCCTGCCGTGATGCAAATGGTAAACGAGTACATGCCAAAGTACTGTCAAAAGGTCATCTCACAACCGAATCTGACCAATACTGATCGGTAGCAGCCAGAACTTGATCCGGACAGTTCGACCTGGTCCTTTTCTCATCCATAAATTCCGATCCGCGTTCATCCGCGTTTTCCGCCCTTTCCGCGTCCGCCTGCTTCCTTCTTCTGGTCCCTCTGTTCTTTTTCTCTTCCTCGTTTTCTTTCGCTTTTCCCCTCTTTCTGCTCACCTTCCCCCCGTCGCTTCGCTCTCTCTTGGCGACGCCTGATCACTCCAGCAGCGAGATCTCGGAATTTGACCAGCGACGGCAAACTCAGATTGAACCAATAGAGCGAAGTGATTCGATGGGCCAAAGCGTGGTGTGCTTGCGCGCAGTTCATCTGGTGTCGGGGCTGTGCGTTGCCGGCCTCCATAGTTGCCCCAGCCGTGATGGGCACCCTGCGACCAATAGGCGATCGGTCGAGGGCGGTTCAGTTCGCGCAGGCTGCGCGTCATGTCGCCGATCGTTTCTAGCGGCGCCCCCCAGCGCAGTCTTGTTTCGCCCCAGCGTTCGTAGCGCGACCATGCATCGGGCGAGGGGCGCACACGCGGTACGCATCATAGTGAGGATAATCTGACAGGCCGGCGTAGTACCGCCAGATTCGTTCTTCGCTGTGCGTGACGGTGGTCGGCAATCGCGTTGTCTCATAGGGTTGAAAGGCTTGCCACACCTCCTGCGGCGGCACAGGACGGCCACCGCCATATTGCGGTTCTCCCAGGAACTCCACTGCATGTATGCGAGCCAGCATTTCGTCGCGATCAAAACGATCGACGGGCGTCAGTCGATTGAACAGCTTCAGTGGATATTGCTCATACCTTGCTGGATTGTCGGTGTATCCCGCCACTTCGCCGATGTGGGCGGTGTTGATGTGCATTCGCTTCAGCGTTTTGAGATACGGTTCCGCTGTTAAGGAACTCTGTCCGCTCAGATCTGAGGCAACCCAGCCACCGCTAATGTCGAACATCTCTCGCTTGATTCGCACGTGGGCCCATAGACTCGTCAGTTGTTGTTGCGAGTCCATTAGTTCGACTTGAACAAGCGCATAGGTCAGCGGTAACGGGCCGGTCTTCGCTTGCAGCCCGCCTTTGCCACCTGCCGGAATCACGCCATCGGTGGGAAACGTTTTCTGGTCGGTCAAGTTCTGCTGCGGTGACAGTGTCAGAAAGGATTCGCGACCGTGTGGCAACCACAGCCGGCAACGGCGAATCGAAAGGGGCGTATTGGTTTGGTTGCAGATGTGCAGGATCAACTCGGTCGGTTCGACGCGGCGTTCCGTTCCCAGGAATGTCACCGCTGATATCCAGGCTTGCGGGGTGGTGAGTGTGAATTCGGTGGACACGTCGCCATCCGGTAGTCGAACATCCAGGCGATGGTTTGTGTCCACGCCCCATTGGACGCTGCGGCCGTTGAAGTTCCACACGGTTGCCGCGCCGGCTGGCAGGAGTGTCGTCACATCGGGGCGGGCGGCCGGCGTGCTATGCCATGCCCACTGTCCATCTTCCACCAGCTCCGTTGCCGTGCGATCGTCGAAGCGAATCGGTGTCGTCGGCTCCAACCGCAACGGCTGATTGGATCGGTTCTGCAAAACCAACTCAACCCGCGCAGCCAACTCGGGATCGGGCGGCCGACGCCAACGCATCGCGTCGGATTGGATGTGGGGCGTGACAACGATGCCGATCAATTCCAGCGATGGTGTTTGTTCGCCAGACGCCGGCCCCGTCATGAGACCAAGCGTGAGAATCGACATCCCGACGACAGTGGGGAGGGGCGTAGGATTCATGCCGGTGTTGTAATCTACCAGCCGGATGAATTCCATTCACGCCACGCAGAACGTGTGTTTGCGGGGGACCCCGGATAGTACCACGGGCCGCCATAGCTGTTGCTACCGAATCGATAATCGGAGCTGCTGTAATTCCCCGGGATGCGTTGTCCAAAGCGGTAGGGGGAGTCGGCGTAACCGGATCGGAGTCGCCACGCCGAACCGCGATTTGACCATCGTCGCTGGGCGTCGGATGACGCCCACGAGACGCTTGTGTCCCTAGGTGACCACGGGAGGCGAGAACGGGCGGCCAGCGGCGACTCCAGCAGGCGGCTCAGACCCGCCGACTGCTCGGGACTTGCGCCGTCGGAGCGAACTGCCAGCGATGTGGCAGCCAGAAGCAGGGTAAACCAGGGCAAGCGGCCTACGAAGCGGTTCACAAGAAATTGCTCCTCCGTCTTTCGGGCGTCTACTTCTTTCTCAGACTAATTGCCACACGGGCCGCGACAAGACAATAATGCGAAAACATGTCCCGCGCTTTGTCACAGCTCAGAATGGGATGGCACTGTCGCTGCCGGTATGGCTGCGAGCACTGCCCTGGCAGGGCCATGGCCCCCCAACCCCCCATCAAGCTCGGACGAGGCACTGGGAATTTGCCAAACTGGATCTGCGGCTGATGAGGAGCCCGAGGAGCGATGCGACGGTGAATGCGAAAAGCAGGACGACGCGGCAACACCAGGCCGCATGGGCAGGTTTCGACCTTAGTACCACCGGTTTGGCTCTCGGCGTCCGGAGCCGCTCGGGAGAAGAAGCCTACGCGCAAACCAGGATGCGCGGTGCGAAACGTTGGAAAGGCCAGCCGGCCTTCGATCTGCAGCACGTTCCACCCATGATCTTGGAATTGCTGGACGAACTGGAAGCTGCGGGATGGTCCTTCGAGAAGTTGGCGTTGTCGTTCTCCGTCCGGCAGCACGATATGGTGCTGTTGAGTCAGGACGGGCAGTGTCTGATTCCCGCGTTGAGCTGGCAGTGCAACGCAGCTGCCGAGCAGGTTGCCAAGCTTCGCCAACAGCAAGCAGAGTCGGTCGTGGGACGGATTGAAGAACGCTTTATCCTGCCAAAGCTGATGTGGGCGCTTGCCCAACAGTCGGGGCTCGCCCGACGCGTTCGACAAGTGATGACGACCGGCGACTGGATTGCGCTACAGCTGACCGGCCGTGCGCGGCTCAGCACGTCGGACGCACTCAGCAACGGGCTACTCGATCAAAACAAGAAGAAGCTTGCGGCCGATGTGATCCAGCGAGCCAAGCTCAACCCGAACTGGTTTCCTGCGGTCTTGCAGAGTGGAGCGGCGGTCGGCAAAGTGACGAACAAGGCCGTTCCCGGGTCGGATGGAGACTGGCAGCGGGTCCGGGAACGCTTGGCCGGTGCGACCGTTGTCGCCGGTTTGGGCGACAATCATGCGACCGGTGTGGGCTGCGGTTTGGAGGAAGACGATTTCCAGACGGTCGTGGTGTCCGCGGGGACGAGTGGTACGATCAATCGAGTCTCTCCGCCGAATGTGCCGCTGGCGGGGAACGCGGCCTGCTTTGAATACTACCGAAACCGGTTGTTGCTGATGATGCTGGCGGATTGCTGCAAGTGGTACGATCGTTTCGTCGCGCAGGCAGCTCCAAAATATAGGGAACGATTGGATGCCTTGAACGAGCTGATTCTGCAGGCGGACCCCGCGCGGCTGCGCCGAGTTCTGCACGCAAGCGGCAAGGAAGACTACTCGCTCGATTGGGCGGACCTGACAGTCGGAGAACAGGCGGCCAGTACGCAATACTCGATCATGACCGAACTGCTGTTGCTAGTGAAGGCAATGCAGGCCGAAGTGGTGGAAGGCGATACACCGCCCGACCGTTTCGTGCTGACGGGCGGGTTGAGTCAATCGACGTTCTTTCAACAGCTATTCCACACGGGCGTGAAGTTGCTCGCCCCAACGGCCAAGGTCCTGGTCAGCGCCCGAAAAGGTCCGCTTCGCTATCAAACGGCGGCCTACGGTGCGCTGCTGAATGCGATGCGACCAGAGGACCCCCATGCCGCCGAGCGACTCTGCCCGACGCGTTCCATCAAACGCCCTACTCGCGATGTGCGCGAAGGCTTGGCCTACTTGCTTCGGTCGGCGGGGCTCTGAGAACGCGTCGGCTCCTTTCCGAATAGCGCGTCGTACTTCCCTGCAGCGTCTTGTCGCCATCTCCGCTTGGAAGAAGCGTCGCACGAACGCTATCTGTCCGTGCGACGCTGCAGCACTAGGCTCGACCTTGCTGGCCCAAGGTCCGGCGGACTTCCCGGGCCAGGCGAAGCCCCAGTTGGTCCTCCTCGTCGACCACCACGTGGGCCCCGGCGCGAAGTAGTTCCCAGCGGTGAATATGGTATCGGCTACGGACAAGCAACACGGCTGACGGGGCAAGGTGGCGAATGTGCGCGATCAGGTGCCGCGTCGTCGATGGACTGGGAATGGTCAGCACGACAATATTCGCCCGATGGATGCCGGCGTGTTCCAGCACATCCGTTTGTGTGGCGTCGCCAACATAGCTGGTTAGCCCATACCGTTGGGCGATCGCTACGTTTTCCCAACTCAGGTCGATCACGGTCAGCCGAGCTCCGTGGTGAGTGAGCAGTTCTTCGGCGACGCGTTGTCCGGCCGGGCCAAAACCCAGAATGAGAATCCGATCGTGCGGTGCGTTCGCCAATTCGTCGCTGGACTCCCACTCTTCTTCCGGCCGAACAGCCATCCGTTCGGCCGGAGTGGCCCCGCCACGTCGGCGTTGCCGTACACGCTCGATCCAATCTCCCAGACGTGGACCGGCGGCGATGAGATAGGGAGTTGCGAACAGCGTGATCAGCGTAGCGGCGACCATGGTCCGAAAGACCTCTTCCGACAGCAGAGGTTCCGTGCTGGCTGACTGCCGCGCAATCATCGCCAGCACAAAGGAGAACTCGCCAATTTGTGCCAGACAGCAGCCGGAGGCGACGGCGAACCGAAGCGGCAAACGACAAGCCCAGGTGACGCCGGTGACAATCAGCGCCTTCAGGCTCAGAATGGAAAGGGCCACGACGGCGACCAGCGGCAAGTGTTCCAGGAGCCACAACGCGTCGCCGAACATGCCGATGGAAGCGATGAAGAGCGTCACGAGCAAAGAACGTAAGGGCTGCACGTCGGCCTGGATTTGCGTGGCGTAGGGTGACACGGCCAACAGAATGCCTGCCAGAAAGGCCCCCAGGGCCGGGCTGAGCTCGAGCGCATGGGCCGAATACGCCGCACCGCCGGCCAGGCAAACCGCCAACAGCACCGGCAGATCGCGATTCCGTCGCCAGGTGGACATCTGCAGAACGCGCGGAATCACGCGGCCAAATAACAGATAGAAGGCTGCCATCAGCGCCGTGGCCAGCAGCAGCACGGTCAGCATGTTTTGGACCACCGTTTTCGCGGAACCGCCCGCTGCCAGGGCGGTGACGAGCACAACCAGGGGGACCACGGCGGCGTCCTGAACCAGCAAAATCCCTAACGAGATCCGGCCGAATTGACTGTCAATTTCCGCGCGGTCCCGCAACACACGCACGACGCAGGCGGTGCTGCTGAGGGCCAGCATGAAACCGACCACGAACGCCTCTTTGACCGGAAGTCCGATCAGACAACACAGTCCCGTGCCAAATCCAATCGTCAGGAGGATCTGCAGTGGACCGCTGATGAGGGGGATTCGGCCGAGACGTAGTAGTTCGCGCGGAGAAAACTCCAGGCCGATCGTGAACAGCAGCAGTGCCACGCCCAGCTCCGCGATGCTGTAAATGTGCTCCTGATTCGCAACCCATCCCAACGCTCCGGGGCCCACGAGCGTCCCCGCGATCAAGTAGCCAACCACGGCACTTTGTCGCAGATGCTCGGCGAGGGCCCCCAGCACCATCGCCGCGGCCAACAGAATCAGCGTCTGTTGCAGGAGTGCCCAGGTCGGCGATTCGCTCGCCGCGAGGAGCAGACAACATGCGTTCGGCGGCAGATACACGAAATCGGCGTTATGCATCGGGATCACCCTGGCCAGCCGTTTCGACTACGTTTGAGGAAAAGCGCCGTCGGCCGCTGGCGCAGACGCGAAAGATCCTTCACGACGATCGTCTTCCCGTCGATCGATTCAATCATGCCTTCGTTCGTCAGACGCCGCAGCGTCCGCGAGAGCGTTTCGGCCGTCAGGTTGAGATGACTGGCCAAGTGCTTTTTCAGCGGAGCCAGTCGAACCTCGCCGGTCGTTGGATCGGCATTTTGAGTCAGGTACCGGGCGACGCGTCCCACCGCGTCCCGCAACGCGATATCTTCGACCAGACTGACGAAGTGACGGACCCACTGCGCGAAACTGCCCAGCAACTCCAGGCAGAGGGCATGGTTCTGGTGCAGGGCTCTGGCAAACGGTTCGCGCGGCAGCAGCAGGCAGATCGATTCCTCGACCGCCTCCGCCCAGGCCGGGCAAGCGTAACCGCCGATGGCGGCCGCTTCGGCGAACGTGTGGCCTGGTCCCACCAGGTGCAACACATGCTGCTTCCCGTTCGGACCGATCTGAAAGATTTGCACCAGTCCCGTGCCGACCACGAAGACACCGGGACAGTCTTGTCCCTGGCGAAAGAGCATCGTTCCGGCGGCGTGTCGTTTCACGCGAGCCATCTTCAGCAAACAGGCTCGGCTGCCGGCCGTCAGCGACTGAAATAGCCGGCAGGCATTCAGAATCGAGGCGGCGTCGGGCGTCATGGCAGCGTGTTCTCTCCTGGTTGGGAGCTCGGAGAAGATGATTTCTTCAAACGCCTCCGGAAATTGATCCAGATCAAGGAGCCGCTTGGACCGATCGAGTAAACTTGGCCGCAGTCGCTATCGTAGCGCGTCCACGGCAACGCAACCGTCAAGATAAGGGAAATGCCAGATGTGGTGCAATCAGTGTGAACAGTCTTACCGCGGAGTTGGCTGCCAGATTAGTCCCGGTGTGTGCGGAAAAAGCGAAGATGTGCAGTCGGTGCAGGAACTGATCCTGTATGGGCTCAAGGGGATGGCGGCCTACGCCAGTCACGCACGTCGACTCGGCAAGTCAGACGAAAACGTTTCGGCGTTCATTGAGGATGCTCTCTTTAGCACGATGACGAACGTGAATTTTGACCTCGAATCGCTGGTCGAAATCGCGCTGGAAGTCGGCGAGAAGAACCTGCGAGTGATGCAGTTGCTGGACGAAGGGCACGTCGAGAACTACGGCAAGCCTTCCCCTACGGTCGTAACGGAGGGAACCAAGGCCGGGCCGGGGATTCTGATGACCGGTCACGATCTTGTGGACCTGGCGGATCTGCTCCAGCAGGTCGAGGGCACTGACATGAATGTCTACACCCACGGCGAGATGATGCCGGCGCACATGTATCCGAAGCTGCGCGAGCATCCCAATCTGGCCGGTCATTTTGGGGATGCTTGGCAGCGGCAGAAGCAGGAATTCGCGCAGTTTCCGGGGCCGGTCGTGGCCACTACGAATTGCATTCTGATTCCGCCCGAACATTACGCGGATCGCATCTTTACCACGCGTTTTACCGCCGTGCCCGGAGGCACGCGGCTACAAGGGAATGATTTCTCGCCGGTGATTGCCAAGGCAAAAACATGTGCGCCCTGTCAAGAAGATGTCCAAGGCACTTCGACGGTCGGCTACCACCGCAGCGTGCTGCTGGATGCCGCCGACACGATTGTGCAAGCGGTCAAGGCCGGTCAGATCAGTCACTTCTTCGTGATTGGCGGGTGCGATGGGGCTGAGCCGGGACGGAACTACTTCTCGGACTACGCACAGGCAACGCCACCAGATTCCTTCATCTTGACGTTGGGATGCGGCAAGTTTCGGATCCGCCATCACGATTACGGGACCCATCTTGGACTGCCCCGGCTGCTCGACATGGGCCAGTGCAACGATGCGTATGGAGCGATCGCTGTGGCGTCCGCCCTGGCCGAGGCCTTCCAATGCTCCGTGAATGAATTACCCTTGACCTTGGTGATTTCCTGGTTCGAACAGAAGGCCGTAGCCGTCCTCTTGTCGCTGCTGCACCTGGGGGTCAAGGGAATCACGTTGGGTCCGAATCCTCCGGCTTTCGTCACGCCCGCCGTCTTCCAGCTGCTACAGGAAAAGTTCGATCTCAAGCTGATTGGCCCGAGCGCGCAAGCGGACCTGGAACTGGCCCTTGCCTGAGTCGGTCGATCGGCGGGAACGTCGAATTTCGGACGCACGACCGACAGATGGAAGACGGCCTCGGTGAGGTACGCTCGCGATGAACCGAATCCATCTTGTCGGTCGGAAGAACCACGGAAAGACGACTCTGCTGGTGGAGCTGATTGCCGAATACTGCCGCCGCGGCGTGCGAGTGGGCAGCATCAAGCATTCCAGTCACGAGCACGAGTTGGATCAGCCGGGGAAGGATTCTCACCGGCACGGTTCCGCCGGAGCTTCCCCCTCCGCGATCTTTACACCGCGGCAGATCGGTCTGTATCTGTCGCGGCAGGATGGCGAGTCGCCCTACCGGAGGATGGAATCTGCCTTTGCGGGCTGCCGTGTGGTGCTGGTGGAAGGCGACATCGAAGCCGATGCGCCCAAGATCGAGGTTTGGCGTGCTGGTCTGTCCAGCGCTCCGTTGGCGACCGAACGGGCGGATATCCTGGCCGTGGTGAGCGATGACGGCCCGTCGGTGCAAGTTTCCGTGTGGTCTCGCCGAGCGGTTTCCAAACTAGCCGACCGGTTACTGGCCGCACTGCCACAACGCGATTGATCCCACACCAACCCGAAGCGCCAGCGAAGGGGTCCGCGCAAACACACGGTGGGCGAGGATTCTGTCGTATGGCTCTCGTGCGCCGAACGACTCTCGTGCTCTAGAAAGTTGTGTGCGTAGAGACTAGAGACTAGAGAGTGGAGACTAGTACTACAGCGCAGGGTTGGTATTGCTTAAATTGGCTAAATTGGCGAATCTCTTGTCCTGGTCATATTCCATGAAGGACAAGGAGGATATGGCATGGATGCCCACCAGATTCGTCGATTGAAGCCGGAGTTGACACGTTTCCTGAATCGCTTTGGCGACTGTTTTGCGCGGCGTGACACGTGCGCTCGTTTCCCCGTATACATTCAAGGACAGCTTTCTGAGCTTCCCGCGAAGAGCTGCGAGCCAATGGCCTTGGCGGCTGGCGTTGCGCCGCGAACGTTGCAGGAGTTCTTGGCCCACTACTGTTGGGATGAGAACCGGATGCGAGACAAGCTGCAAGAAATCGTCATTCGCGAACACGGCGGACCGAATTCGATCGGCATTATCGACGAAACCAGCGACGTCAAGAAAGGCGACAAGACGCCGGGCGTGCAGCGACAGTGGTGCGGGACCGTTGGGAAACAAGAGAACTGCATGGTGACGGTGCATTTGGGTTATGCGACCGGCGACTTTCACTGCCTGATTGATGGAGAATTGTTTCTCCCGGAAAGCTGGTCGGACGACCGCGAGCGTTGCCGCGGAGCGGGCATTCCAGACGAGATGGTCTATCGCCCGAAGTGGCAGATCGCACTGGAGTTGTACGATCGGGCGTTGGAGAACGGCGTCTCTTTCGACTGGTTGACCGTTGACGAAGGATACGGCTCCAAACCTCTGTATTTGCAGGGTTTGGGCGAGCGGCGCCAACTCTTCGTCGCAGAGGTCCCCGTGACCTTTTCTTGTTGGACGCGCGCACCGAACGTCACGTCCAGACCGTATCGCAAATCCAATCGAGGACGCAGTCGCAAAGCGCCTCGGCTCACTGCCGACAGTAGGCCGCCCAGTTCGGTGCGAGATCTGCTGGACTACTCGCCTTCGCTGCGCGACCAACCGTGGGTGCGTTACCATGTGAAGGACGGAGAAAAGGGGCCGCTTGTCTGGGAAGCCAAACACACACGCGTCACGATGAAGGATGACCGAGGGCTGCCTGGGATGCGGTTGCACTTGATCGTTGTGCGCAATGCGTTGGATCACGAGGAAGTCAAGTTCTTCGTCAGCAACGCATCGGCCGACGTCAACGTGGAAACGTTGTTGTTGGTCGCCTTTTCCCGTTGGCGCGTAGAGCGATGCTTCCAAGATCAGAAACAGGAAATCGGACTCGACCAGTGGGAAGGTCGACATTACCTCGGTTTGAAAAGACACTTAATCTTGTCGTGCGTGAGCTACCTGTTCCTGGCTCGCTCCCGAGAACAGCTGCGGGGAAAAAAATCCCGAGATCACCGTCTGCCAACTGCACGCCGCCGTCGGCGCTCTGGTGCAGAGTTGGTGGCTTAACGGACGCGCTTCCACGAAACTCATTGAGCACACGGCCCATATCATCCAGCACTGGCAACAACGCAACGCCAACGCTCGGAAGTTCCACCGCAAGCGAACGCTCAAGAAACTGCGGAAAATCGGCATCAAACTGAAGGACCTCATCCGCTGCAAGTGGACTTAACCCTGCGCTGTAGTACTAGAGACTAGAGACTAGAGACTAGAGAGTGACGTGGGAGGGTGCTGCTGGGCGGACCCCTTCGCTCGCGCTTCGGGTTGGGGAGTATCGGCGGGGATTGCTCAAGCGACTTCAAATCCGGCGCACGGTTCGCGCCGCAGCAAGCTGTCGGCCTGTGCATCGTCCACGAACTGTTCCGTTTCCGGGTTCCAGTGCAAGGTACGGCCCAGGCGCATCGCGATGTTCCCCAGGTGACAGGTTGTCACACTTCGGTGTTGGCTCTCCACGTCCGAGATGGGATGCTGACGTGAGGAGAGGCAATCAAAGAAATTGCCCATATGATTGATGATGGCGTCGAGTTTTCCCGCGCGGGGAGGGCGATGGAGGTTGTCGGCGGGATAGGCGGCAAAAACTTCTCGTGGTAGGGGACGGTTCGCCAGCTCGTCGACCGCTTGTCCGGCCAGCGTTCCGCGGTTGACAAAAATGCGGCCTTCGCTGCCGATCAACAGGATCCCGTTGCGGCCGGTGTCCTGGACGGACATCTCCACGCCGTTGGCGTAGCGATAGCGGGCTTGGTAATCGATCGCCACGTTGTAGCCGTCCGAGATGGCGGGGTAGCGGGCGGAAGACGTGATCTCGACCGGCAACGATTGAATGGCCCACTGGGCAATGTCCAGGTGGTGTGCTCCCCAGTCGGTCATTTGTCCTCCGGAGTATTCGTACCACCACCGGAACGTATAGTGCGTCCGCTGCGGGATGTAGGGTACCTCCGGGGTTTGGCCTTGCCACAGATCCCAGTTGAAATGCTTCGGGACCGGCCGATGGGGGAACGGACCGCCTTGCACGTTCTTGCCCATCACGACCTCGACACGCTGCAGTTGGCCGATCCGGCCTTGCCGCACCATTTCGACTGCCAGCCGAAAGCGGTGGTCGCTACGCTGCCAGGATCCCACCTGGACGACGCGTTCGGTTTCGCGGACGACTTGGCGAATCGTCTTGCCTTCGTCGATCGTCAACGTCAAGGGCTTCTCGCAATAGACGTCCTTACCGGCGCGACAGGCGTCGATCAACATCTTGGCATGCCAGTGGTCCGGGGCACCGATCAACACGACGTCGACGCGGTCTTGCTGGAGCAGATCGCGGTAGTCCTCCATGATCGCGGGGGTGCTTCCAAAGCTGGCCCGCGCTTGCTCCCGCACGTGCCGGTCGACATCGCACAAGGCCACGATATCGCCGAAGTGGCGTGCCTTGTCGGCGATCACCGAGCCTTGGTACCGTAATCCGATCACGCCGATTCCCGGTCGCTGTGCGGGCGACAGCGGCCGCTCCTGCGCCGGAAGCGATCGCGGAGAATGCACGGCCGGCAGCGCCGCCGCCAGGGTGGCCGCCGAACCGATTTGCAGGCACTGGCGACGATTCACTTGGCCAGGTTGCTGGCGGGGAGCATCCGGCAATTGGGCGAGGCGAGGGTTGGACCGCATGGCAGGCTTCCTCGTCGGGCGGGCGGTGACCAAAGCGCGTCAGTGGTCACGCTTCTGTGCGGGAAATCGACAGTGGGATGATGAATCCGAGTAATCCGGCAGCATCTCGGCAATCGTTTTGGCTCCCAACGCCTGTTGGATCGATGAGATCGCCTGATCGAGTTCCTGGTGCAAGGGGCACAGCGACGTATGATCGGGCAATCCGAGCGGGCATTCTTCGATTCGCACGATCGGGTCGACGGCATTCACGATTTCCAGAATCGTGGTCGTTGCCGGATCGGCGATCAGTGTGATTCCGCCTCCGGTGCCGCGTTGCGAGTGGATCATCCCTTTGGTCCGGAGCTTGGCGAGCACTTTGCGCAGGTAGGGAGCGGGGATCTTGGTCCCCTCCGAGATCTCCTGGATCGTTCCGGTGGTGCCGTCGTGCACGGCTAGATAAGCGACTGCTCGCAAAGCGTATTCGACCGTGCGACAGAACAAGGTCACACTCGCTTTCTGTGAATGGAAGGAAATCGTACCTTGACGTCCGGTTTACTGTTTTTATAATGGCCGCGTGATCTGATGGCTAGTATAGCGAATGCAAGGGCAGGGGCCGTAGTCGAGTTTTCTTTTCGCCTTGCGACACGGTTGCTGCTCGTTGCTGAATGACCAACAAAGCGTATTGGGGCGGTTGCTGTAGGCTGCGCTGGGGAGACGTGGATGTCTGCCGACGAGCGAAACGGCGAGGGTGCGGAGCGTGGTGTGTCGGCGGAGTCGGCCGAGGCGGTATCCGGGGTGGACCAGCGGCGTCGTTCGCTACTCGCGGCCGGATCGACTCTGTTGATGGCGGGCGGCTTGGCGGGCGGCTATGGCACGTTCTTCGCCATGGCCGGTCGGTACCTCTTTCCGTCGGATCGCAACAAGGCTTGGATGTTTGTCAGCGATTTGAACGGCATCGCGCCGGGGGCTTCCCGTCCGTTTGTTTCCCCCACGGGGGTTCCGGTCACCGTGACGCGGCGTGCGGATAGCGCCGTCAACCAGCCGCCGTCGGTGGAAGACTTTCTGGCGCTTTCCAGCGTTTGTCCGCACCTGGGGTGTCGCGTGCACTGGGAGCCGCATCACGACCGCTTCTTCTGTCCTTGCCACAATGGCGTTTTCGATCCGGCAGGCACGGCGACCGGCGGGCCGCCGGCCTCCGCCGGGCAGAATCTGCCGCAGTATCCGCTGCGCATTGTTGGCCAGGCGCTGTATATCGAAATGCCGCGAACTTCGGTTGGAGAAGACCGGGTGACCTAGTCGGGCGACATCGTCGGAAGACAACGTCCGTGGATCTCCGGGCGCGAGGGGTGAGTCGCCCGAGCGTCGGAGGGACCTGGACCTGAGGAGACGCAGAATTGTCTCGAGTTGCTGATTGGTGGTACGAACGCGTTCCGATCTCCAGC
Source organism: uncultured Planctomycetaceae bacterium (assembly GCA_963776055.1). Classification (GTDB taxonomy): domain Bacteria; phylum Planctomycetota; class Planctomycetia; order Pirellulales; family Pirellulaceae; genus CAVZLD01. The sequence goes on from CAVZLD010000008.1 coordinate 192,103, forward strand.
GCCGATTTGCGGGAGCTGACGAACGAACCGGTGCCGAACCACATGAAGAAATGGTGGTTCTGCCTCGGGGGCACGCCGGCCTATCTGTTTGTTGTGCAGATCATCACCGGCATCATGCTGGCACTGTACTACCAGCCCGCCTCTTCCACCGCCTACGAGTCGGTACGTTTTATTACGCAAGATGTGCCGTACGGATGGTATTTTCGCAGCCTGCACAAGTGGGCGGCCACTTTGATGATTGCTGCCGTGGTGCTGCATCAGATGCGCGTGTATTTCACTGGTGCGTACCGGCGACCGCGGGAATTGAACTGGGTGCTTGGCATGTGCCTGTTGCTCGTCAGCCTGGGCTTGGGATTTACCGGCTACAGCCTGGTGTTTGAGCAATTGAGTTATTGGGGGGCGACGGTTGGCGGAAACATCCTAGATGTGGTTCCGCTCGTGGGGGGCTTTTTCAAGCGCATGCTGTTGGCCGGCACCGACTACAACGAACAAACGCTGCCGCGGTTTTACATTCTGCACGCGGCGATTCTGCCGGTAACGTTGGTGCTGCTACTCGTCGTCCATGTCCTTTTCATCCGGTTGCACGGCGTGACGGAAATGGAAGCGGAGCAGGAGCCAGCCGAAGCTCCGAAACACTTCAATTTCTTCCCGGACCATATGCTCACGGAATTGGCGCTGGGACTGGTGTTGATGGTTCTTTTGAGTGCGCTGGCGACGATTCTTCCGGCCAGCTTGGGGGACAAAGCGGATCCCCTGACGACGCCGGAAGTCATCAAGCCGGAGTGGTTCTTCTACGCGACCTTTCGCTGGCTCAAGTTGTTTGGCCCCACCTTTGCCGTGCTGAGCATGGGGCTGATTGTATTTGTCATGTTTGCCTGGCCCTGGTTGGATAAGGGCCTCCTGCGCGTGACACGCAGCAAAGAGACGAGCACTTGGATCGGGGTCTTGGGGGCGTTGCTGATTATCGGATTAACCGTCTGGGAGGCGGCTGTGGCCCATTAGCACCCGATCGTGGTGGACCACGTCGTGAGATCGCCCGTTCCGATGATGGCCAGCAGACGTGTGGGTGAGCGGATCAAGCAGAAGTAGATCAGGACAACGATCCGGCCAGCGGAGAGCATCCACGGGTGGTCTCGATGGATTTTTACGAGGTGGTGGGAGTAGTCGACAAAGGCGGAGTGATCCATGTCGTTAACAACTAAGCAGATGCTGATTGGAGCCCTGGGGCTGATCTTCCTTGCATCACTGATCTTCGTGCAGGCGATGGAAGTGACGCGTCGTCGAGAGGAAGCCGGGTTGGCTCCCCACCACGTTTCGGTTCCCATGGAATCGAAGTCGTGTTTTGACTGTCACCAGGAATCCACGCCCGGTTTGATTGATCACTGGGAAGGATCTACCCACGCGCTCAAGGGAATCGGTTGTGTCGAGTGTCACCAGGCGAAGGCCACCGACGCGGATTCGTTTCTGCATTACAACGTGACGATCGCCACGATTGTCACGCCCTTGGATTGTGCTCGTTGCCATCCCAAGGAATACGAGCAGTTCCGCGTTAGCCATCACTCGAAGGCCGGGAACATTCTGGATTCGCTGGATAATTTCCTGGCCGAGACCGTCGAAGGCGCGAAGGAGCCGTTCAATCCGCATTCACCGACACCGGGCGACAAGGTGATTGAGGTGAATGGAATGGCCAGCGTCAATGTTGGTTGCAAGCAATGTCACGGTAGTAAAGTCGCCCTGCTGGCGGACGATGGATCCCTAATCACTACGGATGATCTGCAACCGGACGAGGATGGGAATCCAACCAACAGTGCAATCTTGACCAAGCTGCAGCGCGATGCCAACAACCAGCCGATCCTGGCAACCGCCTCCTGGCCGAACACGGGGATCGGCCGCATCAATCTGGATGGCTCCCGCGGTTCTTGTTCCGCCTGTCACTCCCGTCACGATTTCTCGCCGCGCCGAGCACGGCAGCCGGAGAACTGCGGCAAGTGCCACCTCGGCCCCGATCACCCGCAGAAGGAGATTTACGAGGAATCGAAGCACGGGGTTGCCTATCGTGACCTGAAGGATCATATGAACCTGGATGCCACCGACTGGGTACTTGGCACCGATTACACCCAAGCACCCACCTGCGCGACCTGCCACATGTCGGCCCACAGTCGTGGCCAGGAAGTGACCCATGATCCGGGCGAACGAATCTCGTGGACCAATCGACCTGCGGTCAGCGCGCGGATGGACACGGACGCCTCGCATGCCGTGATTCAGGAGGCCGACGCACTCGTGCGACAGGAACTGCTGGCGGACGGGGGAGATTCTTGGCAGAACAAGCGGGACCGCATGAAGCAGGTCTGCCTGCACTGCCACACCAGCAACTACATCAACGCCTTTTACCAGCAGTACGACGAGTTCGTGGTGAACTACAACGAGAAGTTCGCCAAGCCCGGCATCAAAATCATGACGGCGTTACTCGAACAAGAACTGAGAACGCCGGCGGACTTTGATGAGGAGATCGAGTGGACCTGGTTCTATCTCTGGCACCATGAAGGTCGCCGAGCGCGACACGGTGCTTCGATGATGGCTCCCGATTACGCTCACTGGCACGGGATGTATGAGGTCGCCGAGCGGTTTTACCAGGAGTTGATCCCGCAGGCTCGCGAAATAGCGGATCACGCGGAGGCGGAGGGGAACCTGGCCGCGGCGGAAGCCGTTCGTCGCGTGGTGAACGAGATCCTGGTGCGACCGGAGCACGAGTGGTTTGAAAAGCAGACGCAAGGTCGCCAACAGGCGAGCGAACGGTCGGCGGATGCGGAACCGGAGCGGGAGCCTGCGGGGGCGAATGAGGGCGAACTCACGGGCGTAGAAGAAGACAGCGGTGCGACCGTGCCATAGCCAGATACAGACGCATGCGAAATCAGAATGCGGAGACGCGATGAGCCGGTTTGTTCTGCTAGGTGTTTTGACGCGAATCAATCGCTCCGGAAGAAAGAAGATCGAGCAGCAACTGGTCGCTTCGCCGGGGGTAAGTGTCTTTGACGTGGATGACGAACAACGGCTTGGTGTCTTGATCGAAGGCGAAACGATGGCATCCGCCGAAGCGTGTCTTCGCGAGCATGTCATGCAGACGGAAGGAGTTCTGGCCGCGTGGCCGGTCTTTATGCATGACGATTGGGTCGAATCGCCGGAAGAAGAAGTTGAAACAGGATTCCGCAAGGGGTGCGATGATGGGTGAAACGCGGCGAGAGTTCATCAAACAGAGCGCAGTCGTTGCGGTCGCGTCCGTGGCCGGCTGCAACCGGCAGTCGGGCCGTCCCTGGTCCCGCGATGCCGATCTGAATCAGGCATCTCTCGAATGGCACAAGTCCGTCTGCCGTTTTTGCGGCACCGGTTGCGGTGTGCAGTTGGGCCTGAAGAATAATCGCCTCGTGGCACTCCGCGGAGATGCGAAACACCCCACAACCAAGGGACTTGTCTGCGCTAAAGCGCTCTTTTTGCCTAAGATTGTGCATTCGCCGGAACGGTTGACCACCCCCAAGATTCGAGGGAAGAACGGGCTGGTCGATGCTACCTGGGATGAGGCGATGGCCCGCGTCGCGGAACAGTTTGCCGAGGCGATTCAGAACCACGGGGCGGACAGCGTTGCCTTTTACGGATCGGGGCAGTGTCTTTCCGAGGAAAGTTACCTGGCGAATCGATTGTTCAAAGGAGGGATCGGAACGAACAACGTGGAGGGGAATCCGCGGCTGTGCATGGCCAGTGCGGTGGGCGGCTACGTGTCGACCTTCGGTAAAGATGAACCGATGGGGTGCTACGATGATATCGAACACGCCGAGGTTTTCTTCCTGGTGGGATCGAATACGGCCGAGTCGCATCCGGTCTTGTTTGATCGTATCCTGATGAACCGTCAAAGCGGCCGGCGAGCCAAGGTGATTGTCGTGGATCCGCGCAAGACACCGGTTCGCGCTGCGGCCGATCTGCATCTGGCGCCAATCCCCGGATACGATCTGGCACTCTTCCATGCGATGGCTCATGTAATCATTCAAGACGGAAACCACGCACCGGAGTTTGTCGAGGCGAATACGGTCTTTCACAAGGTCGTGGACGGTGAGAGTGTGCCGGTTTCGTTCGACGATTATCGCCAGTTCCTGGATGATTTCTCGCCGGAGAAAGCGGCGGCCATTTCGGGTGTTCCCGCCGCGGATATCGTGCGCGCGGCAAAAATGTTCGCCCAGGGACCCACGATGTCGCTCTGGACCATGGGGTTGAACCAGCGGACGACCGGAGTCTGGGCCAATAACCTCGTTCACAATCTGCACCTGTTGACCGGTCAAATTGGCAAGCCAGGGGCGACCTCCTTCTCGCTGACCGGGCAACCGAATGCGTGCGGTGGCGTTCGTGATACCGGCTCGCTGTGCCACATCTTGCCCTACGGGCGTGTTGTTGCCAACGCGGAGCATCGGAGCCAGATCGAACAGCTGTGGGGGTGTCCCGCCGGGAAGATTCCTGCCGCACCGGGACTGAATACGATCGAAATGTTCAAGGCTCTGGCGGAAGACAAGATCCGCTGCCTGCTGGTCTCGACCACCAATCCCGGCCATTCGCTGCCGAACGTCGATCCGTACCGCGATGCGATGGGAAAGAAACGAGCGAACAAGCCGTTCATCGTAGTGGCGGATATCTTCGACACACGGACCACGGAGTTGGCAGATGTGTTGTTGCCTGCGGCAATGTGGTCGGAGAAAGAAGGTGTGTTTGGGATGTCGGAGCGTCGCTACCAGTACCTGCCGAAGATTCTCGATCCCCCCGGCCAAGCACGGTCCGACTTTGACATCTTGCTGGAGCTGGCTGCCCGCTTGGAGCAAGCTGGCGTTGTTCCGGCAGGCTACATCTCCGGCAAGATCCAACATCCGGACGATATTTGGAACGAGATGCGGGAGGCCTCTGCTGGAACGGCCTATGACTTCTCGGGGATGACGCGCGATCGGCTGAAGAAGGAGTGCGGGATTCGCTGGCCGTGCCCCGCGGAAGATCATCCGGGTACGGCGCGACGATTCGTGAAGGGCGAGGATCCGTTGCTTGACCAAGGCCCGTATGCCGACGAGGATTTAACGCCCGGACAGATGAGCTTCTACGGTCGCCCCGATAAGAAGGCCGTAATCTGGTTGCGTCCGGCGAAGCCGCCCGCCGAACCCGCAGATGAACAATACCCACTGATTCTCTCCACCGGCCGCGTGCTGGAACACTGGCACACCGGCACGATGACGATGTGCGCCAAAGAACTGCAGCAGGCGCAGCCAGAGGCGTTTGTCGAGATTCATCCGGAGGATGCGGCCCGGTTGGAGATCGCCACCGGGCAACGAGTGCAAATCCGCTCGCGTCGCGGGCAGGCTGTGATCAAGGCCCGCGTGATCGATACTCCGCGACCGGGCATGGTCTTTGTACCGTTTCACTGGGAAGATCACGACAGTCTGATCAACCGCGTGACCATCGACGCCTACGATCCCGGTTCCCAGCAGCCGGAGTTTAAGGTCTGTGCGGTCCAGATCGCCAAGGTAGAAGAGGGACAGTGATGAGAGACTGGCAAACCGTCCTGGGATTATGGCTCGTTGCCGCCCTGCCGGTGCTGACCGGATGCGGGCAGTCCACCACAGCGCAGTCCGCCGGTTTTGCGGCGGGAGCCTTCCCGCCCACCTTGTCGGACACGACCTATCATCAACAGTCGTGGACGCGCGAGGATTGTCTTGTGTGCCACGAAACAGGCCAACAGGATGCGCCGGTCGTTAAGCATGTGAGCGTGCCCGAATTGGCGATGGAAGCCAAGTGTCGTACCTGTCACGTGCTCGTGCCTGGTAGCCCGGCCGGTCGCGTAGCGAGCGCGGAAACCACACACGATTGCCTGCCGCTGTCGGTTGCCTGTCATCTGACCCCATCGCATGACGTCCGATGAATCTCTCTCGAAGATCACTCCTCGGTTTCCTCGCCCTCTTGCCCGTGTCCTGGGTTGGCGGAGGGGCACTGCGCCGAGTGCGCCGGCGGCAGCCCTTCTTGCTCCGCCCTCCGGGAGCTGGCCCCGACGAGCAATTCCTGTCGGCTTGCATCCGCTGCCAACAGTGTGTCGAGGCTTGTCCGGCACAATGCCTTGTTCCGGCCGGACGTGCGAAAGGATGGTTCAACCTGGCGACGCCGCAGATTGTGGCACGAGAGACGCCCTGCGATTTGTGTGCTGGACGAGATCGGCTGGAATGTATTGCAGTTTGCCCCACGCGGGCACTGCAACCGGTCGCGAAGCGTTCCATGGTGCAGATGGGAGTCGCGGTGATCGACCCGGAAACCTGCCTGCCCTTTCTGGGTGTTGCCTGCAAAGCCTGCTGGCACGCATGCCCTTTTCCCAACGACGCGATTCGGTTCAACGAGCGCGGCCGGCCGATTGTCGTAGACGATGCCTGCGTCGGTTGTGGACTATGTGAACATGTTTGTCTGGCGGAGCAATCGGCGATCGTTGTGCGTCCTTCCAGCGAGGTGGGGCGTTCGTCGGGGAGTAGATCGCGTGCGGAATGAGACTTCAGGATCGTCGCCCGAGCCCTCTCCACGTCAGAAGTCGGGGGCGACCCACAGGGGACTTTCGTCTTCCTTGAGCCGCGCGTTGCCGATTGTTTCGATCGGCGATCCTGCGCATCGCCGCCGGTGGCCACAACTCCGCTTCTGGACGTGGGCCCACCGCCTGTCAGCACTGGTTTTCCTGATGCTGATCATTTTCGGGCGCTGGGGATGGATTGACTGGTTTCAGGGCTCGCCCACTGCTGCGCGGTGGTTCGGGGTTCTTCCGCTCATGGATCCACTCGCCGCCCTCGAGGTCGCGTTGGCCACCGGTCGCTTGAGTCGCTCCATGTTGCTCGGCGCTGGCGTCTGTCTGTTGACCGCGCTGCTGTTGGGGCGGGTCTTCTGTGGTTGGATCTGCCCGTTGGGCTTGTTGCTGGAACTAAACGATCAGGTCCTCGGTTTTGCGCGTCGAAAGCGGAAACGCGTGGGGTGGCGGATTCCGGAAGCGAAGGTCTCTGGAAAGTGGCCGTGCGGTGTGCTGTGGTTTTGCCTGATGCTGTCTTTCTTTGCTTCGTTGCCGGTCTTCACGATGTTTTCGCCGATCAATCTGCTGTCCCTGTCACTGGGCGGGATGGCTTGGTTGGCGGCGGTTGTTGTCTTGCCGATCATGGTCCTGGAGTGGTTTGCCCCGCGCGTTTTCTGTCGGGCGCTCTGTCCGCTGGGCGCGTTGTACGCACTGACCGGCGGCTGGGCGGTGCTCCGAGTACAAGTGATCGGGGGCGAGCGGCGCAGGTGCGGGCAGTGTTCGCTGCAGTGCCCGATGGGGATCCGAGTGATGGAAGATCACGTGATGGCCGGTGCCGGATTTGTCGACGATCCGCTTTGCACATGCTGTGGCACATGCACGGACGTGTGTCTTGGCAAGACGCTGCGGCTGGGATTTCGGCGGCCGGGTACCATTCTGCGTAAAGCGGATGACGGCTCACGTGTCCGGTGAGGTGATCTCCTGAGCGATCGAGGTGATCTTCCGTGGCCGAGTTCCACTCCGGTCTTCCAGCCCGCCCGCTGCTACGCCTGGAAAGCATCGTGGGACAGTCTTCCAGACTGTCCCTGGAAGGCATCGTGGGACAGTCTTCCAGACTGTCCCGTACCACGGTCTTCCAGACCGTCTTCCCCAGACCGTCTTCCCCGCCGTCTTCCCCCGTTTTCCCTCGCTCCTGGCCCCTTTCACAATCTCACCTCTTCCCCCCTCAATCTCTCAAGTCACTCGCGTGGTCGGTTGAGCATCGAACTTGTTGCGGCGGGGTGTGTTCAGGAAATTGATCGTGGGTTGAGTCCGGAGGAGGTGGCTTGTTGCCAAATGTCACGGTAGTGAAACTGCATCGTTTGCGAAATTTGGGTGGTACCTTGATGTTTGCAGTAGTTGTAGTGTACACCTGGACGAATTGTCCAATGGTGGCTGGTTCATTGTCTCTTGCCCGGGCAAGTATTTCTTTCCCCCTCAGTGGAGCTATTCCCTCACCATGGCCGTCCGAAACTTAGACAAGATTTTTGCTCCTCAAAGTGTTGCGATTATTGGCGCGAGCCAGAAGCCGAAAAGTGTAGGAAACACGGTCACGCAGAACTTGATTCAGGGTGGATTTGCCGGCGAGATCTACCCGGTGCATCCGGAGTATCCGGAGGTGGAACAGCGTCGCTGCTACAAGAATGTGGGCGAGTTGCCGAGCCCGGCGGATTTGGCGGTGATTTGCACTCCGGCACGAACGGTACCGGGCCTGGTCCACGAGTGTGGCGCGGCGGGAATTCGCGGGTTGGTGGTGATTTCGGCTGGTTTTCGCGAGACGGGCAAGGACGGTTGGGCATTGGAGCAAGAGATTCAGACGGCGGCGCGAGCCTATGACGGGATGCGAATTGTGGGACCGAACTGCCTGGGTCTGATGGCTCCGCACGTTTCGCTAAATGCGAGTTTCGCGAGTGACATGCCGCCGAAGGGACACGTCGCTTTCATTTCTCAGTCGGGGGCCTTGTGCACGTCGGTGTTGGACTGGGCGTTGGAGGAGAACGTTGGGTTTTCCTATTTCGTGTCGGTGGGCAACATGCTGGATGTCGGCATGGCGGATCTGATTGATTTCTTTTCGATGGATCGCTGGACGGAATCGATCATTCTGTATGTGGAGTCGATCACGGAGGCGCGGCAGTTCATGTCGGCCGCGCGTGCTTTTGCCCGGAAGAAGCCGATCATTGCGTATAAGGCCGGGCGGTTTGCGCAGTCGGCTCAGGCGGCCGCGTCTCATACGGGGGCGATGGCGGGCGTCGATACGGTGTACGAAGCGGCACTTTCGCGTGCGGGGATTGTCCGTGTCTTCGAGATGGACGATCTATTCGACTGTGCGGAGCGGCTGGCGCGGCAGAGTGCTCCTCACGGACCGCATCTGGCCATTGTGACCAATGCGGGAGGTCCGGGCGTGATGGCGACGGATTCGCTGCTGGAGCACAACGGCGTGCTGTCGGCGTTGTCGGATGCGACCATCGAGAAACTGAACAGCCAGTTGCCTTCGGCCTGGTCGCACGGCAACCCGATCGACGTGTTGGGCGACGCCCCGCCGGATCGTTTTGCCCAGGCGGTCGCCACGGCGCTGGCTGACGAGCAAGTGGACGGTGTGCTGGTGATTCTCTCGCCGCAAGCGATGACTGATCCGACGGGGACCGCTGCGGCGGTGATCGATGCGGCCAAGCGATCGAGCAAGCCGGTGCTGGCTGCCTGGATGGGTGGGCCTCGCGTGCGGGAAGGGATCAAGCTGTTCAACGATGCGGGGATTCCCACGTACACGTCTCCCGAAAAGGGGGTTCGCGCGTTCATGTACCTGGTCAGCTACGCGCGGAATCGGGAAGTGCTGTATGAGACGCCACGCGAAATCCCGGTGGAATTTCCGCTGGATCGTGGCAAGCTGCGGGCCGTTTTCGATACGATCCTGAGCGAAGGGAACGATGTGCTGACGGAGAGTACATCGAAGGCGCTGTTGGAAGCCTATGAGATTCCGGTCGCCAAGGCCTATGTTGCACGGCGCGAAGACGACGCAGTGGAGCTGGCCCAGCGGATTGGCTATCCGGTGGCGATGAAGGTCTTTTCTCCGGACATCACGCACAAGACGGACGTCGGTGGTGTGGAACTCAGTTTGGCGAACGAGCAGGAAGTTCGTGCCGCTTTCCAACGGATCGTCACCGGGGCCAAGGAGAAGCGGCCCGATGCCCAAGTGAACGGCGTGACCGTCCAACGCATGCTGACGGTTCCCGGCGGACATGAACTGATCGTCGGTGCGAAACGGGATCCGGTCTTCGGCACGGTGCTGCTTGTTGGTGCCGGCGGGGTGACCGCCGAACTGTTCCAGGACCGAGCTCTTGGGTTACCACCGTTGAGCGAGCGGCTGGTGCGGCAAATGCTGGAGTCGCTACGTTCTTGGCCGTTGTTGAGCGGATTTCGCGGTCGCCCGGGGGTCAATGTGGATCGGCTCATTGAAGTCGTGATGCGGCTTTCCTACCTGGTTGCCGACTATCCGGAGATCGTTGAGTTGGATGTGAATCCGTTGCTGGTCACCGCGAAGGATGCGATTGCCCTCGATGCGCGGATCGTGTTGGATCGCTGGACGGTTTTGCATCCGGTGCGTCCCTACTCTCACTTGGCCATTCGGCCTTATCCGGAAGAGTACGAACGCGAGATGAAGCTGAAGGATGGTCGCACGGTTTTGCTGCGGCCGATCAAGCCTGAGGATGAGCCGATGTGGCACGAGCTGTTGGCGAGCTGTTCGCCGGAATCGATCCGGATGCGGTTTCGCTACATGTTCAAGGCGACGACTCACGAGATGGCGGCTCGGTTCTGCTTTATCGATTACGACCGAGAACTCGGAATCGTGGCGGAACTGGAGGAAGAAGGTAAGCGAAAACTGATCGGCGTCGGTCGGTTGGTCGCGGACTCTGACCATCGGAACGCGGAATACGCCGTGCTGGTGGGTGATCCCTGGCAAGGTGTCGGTCTTGGATCGTTGCTGACCGACTACTGTCTGGAGATCTCGCCGCGCTGGGGGATCACGCGAATTATCGCCGAGATGTCACCCGAGAACCGCAGGATGATTGGGATCTTTGAGCAACGGGGCTTCGAGGTGGACCACAACTCTTCGATCGATGTGGTGATGCGCGAAAGGACCTACCGGAACCGGCTCGACGGTAGGTGCCTTGTTCGGCGTGCGGGAGGATGGAGTTCGCAGCGTAGGCCAGCTCTTTGGTTCGCAATAATTCTGCCGGGGCTGCTCCGGTGGAGTCGGCCGCATCATGTCGTGACCGGCTGCGACGGCGTGCGGCATTCACTTGTCGAAGTGGGAAACAACCAGCGCCGCGTTTTGTCCGCCGAACCCGAGATTATTATTCAGCACGTGCTGGCATCGGACCTGTCTTGCGACATTGGGAACATAGTCCAGGTCGCACTCCGGATCGCGCACATCCGAGTTGATCGTGGGGGGCACGACCTGATGTTGCAGGCTCAGGACGCAGAAGAGCAGTTCGAGGGCACCGCAGGCCGTCGTCAAATGCCCTGTCATGCTCTTGGTGCTGGAAATGGGGATCTTTGCCGCGTGCTGCCCCAAGGCCTTCTTGATGGCCACTGTTTCGAGCTTGTCGTTCGTGACCGTTCCCGATCCGTGCGCATTGACGTAGTCGATGTCGTCGGTCGAGACGCCGGCATCCTTCAGAGCCAACTGGATCGCGCGGCGCCGAGATGGCCGTCGGGTCGCGGTTCAGTGATTCGAAACGCGTCGTGCGTGGTGCCGTAACCGCGCAGCTCCGCTAGAATGTGTGCCCGGCGCCGTCGCGCATGTTCGAGTTCTTCCAAGATCAGCACGGCACCACCTTCGCCGACGACGAAACCGTCCCGCTCTCGATCAAAGGGGCGCGAAGCACGCTGCGGTTCTTCGTTTCGCGTACTCAGCGTGGAGAGCCGATGGAAGCCGGTGATTCCCAGAGGATGGATCATGCTGTGCGCACCTCCGGCCACCATGACGTCGGCGTCATCCCGCCGAATGATCTCCAGTGCCTGTCCCACGGCTGCCGCACTCGATGCGCAGGCGTTCGTGAAGTTGAGACTCGGTCCCTGCGCATCCAACCAGGCCGAGATATATCGCAAGGGACGACTCGGGTCCAACGTCAGCTCGTCTTGCTCTCCCGCCAGTTGAAGGTAGGCCTGAAGAAAACTTGTTGCCTGGAGTTCGGTCTTGGTCCACGCTTGGCTTAACGACCGTACCAGTTGCTGAAAGTCGGGGAAGACTTCGCCGCATCCCATCGAAACTCCCACACGGCGTGGGTCAAATCGGCTCGTGCTGAGGCACGAGTTGCGGATGGCCGAGATCGCGGCACCCACGGCAAACGTGGTCTGTCGCGATTCCAACTGCCAGCCGGAGAGATTGGCGGCAACCGACCCAATTTCCCAGTCGCGGACTTCGGCGGCGATCCGCACCGGAAAATCGCGGGCATCAAAGACCGTGATTTCCGCGACCCCCGATTCACCCGCCAGCAGTCGTCGCCAGACCGCGTCGACATCGGCCCCCAATGGCGTCACACAACCGAGGCCCGTGATCACAACTCGCCGTCTCATCGTTGGGACACGGCCTCCGCTCTGTGTCGTGCTCGCACTGTTTTCGTCCAAAAGAACCGCCCAGGGGCCGCAAAAATACTCGGAGATCGCGATTGACGGAAGGCGAGTGTTTCCGCGGCGCCTCGCGCCAGCACTGTCAGCTGCCGGTGCGGTCACATGGCCTGTCCCGGCCTTCGGGTGCGTTCACATGGCCTGTCCCGGCCTTCGTGTAAGCTTGCACCGCTGAGCGTCGACCCTGATCCCATCGCCTGTCCCGGGGCTGCAATGAGTGAGCAAGTGCGCAGCTGGAAGCCCACGCATCACAACACATGGCCTGTCCCGGCGTTGGGGAGCAGGATTTTGAGGTGATTTTTGTTGCGCGATGATGGTTCCGGCTCCGGGGCAGCAGGCCGAAAATCGCCGTCGGCGCACGGCGCCCGGCAAGTTGGTCTCTAACTCGGTAGCTTCAAGGTGCCGGAGCAAGCCCAATGCCGCTTCTGCTCGAAACTGAATTCGGCCGGAAACATCGAGTAGTGCAGCCGATCGCATTCTGTTAGTTTCAAGACAGGAACAATGCGCTTCCATCAAGTCAACTGGTTCGCAGGAGAATTCGCCATGACCGTCATCGATTCCGCCCGTACGCGCTTCCTTTGGGGGTTCCTGCTACTGGCGTTGAGCAGTGGATGTTCACCGGGCGACAAGGCAACGGAGCCCACCGAGGGATCGGCCGCCCCTGCGGCAGAATCTTCCCAGGAGTTCGCCGTGGCACCGCAGCCTGCCCGGAAGACTACGCAGAATGCGGTATGGGAGCAGAGTTCGGCCACCGCCGCCTCCTCCAAGCGGCCGGCTGAGGACGACAGCGCAACGGGGCGTTCTCTGGTTCCGACCCACCGTCAGGCGGCGATTATTCGCGTCAATGGTGATGAAGCCACATCGACAACCCTGCACACCTTTTGCCTGGATGCGGCCGGGAATCTCCTGGCCGGCGTGACCACGGACGTGGGACAGATCCGCAAGCTGGACCCCGAGGGCAACCTGCTCGAAACTTGGCCCCTGGAGGTCACGCCGGAAGCGATCGCCGTGGGGCCCGACGGGGTGCTGTATGTGGCCGGCAGCGGAAAGCTGCTCAAGCTCGACGCACAAGGAGCCGTTCTGCTCGAGGCCGATGCACCCCACGCCGGTGAAGCGCGGGCCAACAAGGAGAAGATTCGCGAGCAGATGCGCGAGCAACTCGAGCAGAATCGCCAGAGCATGGCCGAGATTCTCACCCGTTATCAACAGCAGATCGATCAGTTGACGGCGAAAGCGGAGGAGGACCGGACGGAAGCGGAGCAGCAACGGCTTCGCTCGCTGCAGTCGGTGGTAGAACGCATTCAACCGGCCCGCGACGAGCAAGCCGAGAATGAAACGTTAGATCGCATGATTCAGTCGAAGTTGGCGGCTTCTTCGATCAGTGTCACCAGCAGCGATGTTTTCGTGGCCACTCGAGCGCTGGAAGGCTACGGTTTCGATGTCTGGCGCGTCGATGATCAATTCGAGAATGGCAAGAAGATTGTCACGGGATTACGCGGTTGCTGCGGACAGATGGATGTGCAAGCCAACGACGCCGGCGTGTACGTGGCTGAAAACGCACGACATCGCGTGTGTCACTATGATCGCGATGGACAACTTGTGACGCAGTGGGGCAGCCGAACGCGGACCGGAGTCGAAGGGTTTGGCAGTTGCTGCAATCCCATGAATTTGGCTTTCAATTCGGACCAGGATGTCTACACGGCGGAGTCCACCACCGGTCGGATCAAGCGATACAGTGCAAATGGGGATCTGCTCGGTCTCGTCGGTCAGGTGGAGATCGTACCGGGCTGCAAGAAGGTGTCGATCGCAGTCAGTCCGGACAGTAGCCGGATCTACATGTTGGACATTACGCGGACGCACATCGTGATGATGCAGTCGATTGCCGATGATCTGCAGATGGCGGCGGTCGATCCGCTTCGTTAGTGCGACCTGCTCGCTGCGGGATGCGCACACCGGCCACGCCGGGCTCTTCGTTTCTTCCTTGAACATGTGAAAACATGTACGGTCTCGAAAGGCCGCCGCCGGCAAACCGGTTTGCCGGCGGGGAGGTGCTTCGTTGCGCTTGTTCACTTGGTAGAGTGTCATTCATGATGCGGTGATCTTTTCTGGGGGTGATGCATGTCGAACGGTCGAGTCTGGGCGAGCCGGATGGCGACGGTTGCTCTGGTGGTGGGTGCGTCGGTGTTCTGCGGCTGTCAATCCGAATCTGGCTCGCCGGCCCATCAAGCAGAGTCAGGCTCGGAGCTGCTGGTGGTCGTGATGGACCCACTCGCCGCTCCGCTCTCTTGTCCGTGTGTTCAGGGGTATGCCCAACGAGAGTACGAAGCGCTTGCGGAGTATTTGGAGAAGCAGTTGCGGCTATCAGTCGAATTGGCTTTTGGCGATGCGCTGTCGACCGCACTGCAGGACCGTTCCGTCGCTCAGGCGGACCTGATCATCGGCAAAGACTCGGTTGTGCAAGCCGACGCGGCCCGGGCCAGACTGACACTCGAACGGGTCGCTCGGCTGACGGACAAGCAGGGCGTGACTACGCAGCAAGGCCTGTTCGTGGTCCGGTCCGATGATCCCGCGCGGTCGCTGGAAGATTTAGCCGGCTATCGAATGCTGTTGGGACCCGCGGAATCCGATGAGAAGCACGCCGCAGCGCGCCGGCGACTGGCGGCCGCAGGAATCGACCTGGCGGAAGAATTGGTGGAAGTGAGTCCGGCTTGCAGTGACGGCGCGTGCAAGCTCGTGGACGGTGGGCCCGATGTCCACGCAGCCGCCGTCATCTCCAGTTACGCGCAGCCCCTCTTGGAAGGCTGCGGCACCATTCAAGCGGGCGACTTGCGCGTGGTGGCGGAGACCGAGCCGGTGGCGTTCATCTCTGCCTTCGTGGCCGATCAGGGGGACGGTGAGCTTTCATCGCAAATCCAACAAGCCTTGTTGCGTGTCGGCGAGGATCCCGAGGTGTGCGCCCGGCTGGAGTCGCTTTCCGGATTTGTGGTGGAGGAGAACTCTGAGATTTCCCTCGCAAAAAAAAACTGAATTCCGAGAGGTTAACCGAGTCTTGGGGCGGCTGGCGCGGCAACCGCCGTGATGGCTTCAGTCCTTCCCTACCGTCGGTCCTTCCTCCCCGGGTCAAGCCGCTGTGGGTACGGCCGTTGAGTGGTGCTGGTCTCGGAGGCATCGCGGCCTCTGAGGATCACGTGATCGTTGGCGATCGCGATCTGGGCGACACGTCGGATTTGTTTCTGTGCCTGAGCGCGCGCGACGGGGAAACGATCTGGCAGGTTCAGTATCCAGCTCCAGGAGAACTGGATTACGGGAACCAGCCGCGCGCCACGCCGCTAATCCACGGTGAATATGTCTACCTGTTCGGCGCGTTCGGCGATCTCACATGCGTGGATCTGTCTTCGGGAAAGATGATCTGGCAGAAGAATCTGCGCGAGGCGTATGCGACGCAGGCGGAGTACATCTGGGGGATGTGTGCGTCCCCGCTAATTGCCGACGAGAAGCTGATCGTGAATCCCGGCTGCGGCCGACGCCACGATCGTGGCACTGGATCCACGATCCGGTCAGGAGATCTGGCGAGCGCCGGGGGCACCTCCCGCTTACGGGTCTTTCCTGGCGGTCGAACTGGGAGGGAAGCAACAGGTCGTCGGTCACGACCGGAATTCCCTGGGAGGATGGGATTTGCAGACCGGCGAACGTCTCTGGACGTTGACGCCCCCGTTCGCTGATGACTTCAACGTGCCGACACCGGTCCGGTGTGGGAAAATGCTGCTGATCACCAGCGAGAATAATGGCACCCGTCTGTATCAATTTCTTTCGGGAGGTGTGCTCGACCCGACACCTGTCGCCGTCAATGAGGATCTGGCGGCCGATATCGGGACACCGGTCGTCGTTGGCTCGCGAATCTTCTGCCCCTGGGGCTCACTGTTTTGTCTCGATTGGCACAGCGGCTTGAAGACCGTCTGGACGGCCGAAGAAGCGACGATTCGTACACACGCCAGTATCCTGGCCGGGCCCGATCGGATTCTGCTGATTGGCGATGGCGGCGAATTGATCCTGGTGGATGCGACGCAAGATCACTATCAGGTCGTATCTCGTGTTCAAGTTCTTGAGCAAAGTGCCGAGTTGTATTCTCATCCTGCGCTGGTCGGCAGCCGTCTCTATCTCCGCGGAGATGCACAATTGGCTTGTGTGGATCTATCGGCGGATTAGAGTAGATGGAATGCTGTATTGGCTCAGGACACTCGATCGGATTCTTCGCGGCGAGATCACGCAGCCGGAAACCATCCGCCAGGGAAAGATGGACCTCCCGGTCGGAGGTCTGATCGTCGTGATCGTCGGTCTCGCGATGATTTACGGCGCGTGCATGGGGTCTTTTTCGCTCTTTAAGGAAGTGGATCCCGCACGGATACCAGCGGGTGATCGGTATCTGCAAGTCGTGGCATCGACCGTGAAGGTTCCCGCCCTGTTTGCGCTAACGCTGTTGATCACGTTACCTTCGCTGTACGTCTTCAACGCCCTCGTCGGTTCCCGCCTGAATTTGCGGACTCTGTTCCGACTGCTGATTGCTGCGTTGGGAGTCAATCTGGCAGTTCTCGCTTCGCTGGGGCCGATCGTCGCCTTCTTCTCGGTCAGCACGACCAGCTACCGGTTCATGCAGCTGTTCAATGTCGTCATCTTTGGTGTTGCCGGTGTGTTGGGATTGCTGTTTCTCATGCAGACGCTCAATCGCATGTCTCAGCACTCGGCGGAAGAACACGACCTGCGCGATTCTCTCGGGGAAGAGCGGCAAGCGAAGGACACCGACGGACCGGAGAAGGAATCCGAGGCCTCTTCGGCAGAATCGTCGGAGCTCGGGCCGGAGTGCGTTACCGCGCAACTGGTTGGTCAACCGGGACCGCTGGACCGTGTGCAGGGACACATCCTCGGTCGGCATGTGAAGACCGTCTTTCGCATGTGGGTCGTTGTGTTCGGCTTGGTGGGAGCGCAAATGGGATGGGTTCTGCGTCCGTTCATCGGAAACCCGGAGATGCGCTTCAACTGGTTCCGGGCGCGCGAATCGAATTTCTTCGAGGCGGTGCTGGATATCATCGCTCAACTGCTGACCGGCGGTTGAGTTCCCGCGGGAGCCGAATCGATGGCGTCTTGGCTGCTTCGAGTCGACGAGGTCCTGCGGCACCGCCGCTGCGCGACGGACGATCTGCGTTCGGGCTCGACAGTCCTGCTTCTCTCGCTGATGATCGTTCTGTTCGGTACGCTCTATGGTGCGGTGATGGGCAGCTTTGGCGGGCTCGCGGCCGATCGTCTGCTGCAAGTGTTTTTTTCAGCGGTCAAAGTGCCGCTTCTCTTGCTCGCGACGTTCGCGATTAGCCTTCCGAGTTTCTACGTGCTGAATATGTTGTTTGGCTTGGCCAGCGACTTCCGTTCGGCGGTGCGAGCGCTCGTCGCTACGCAAGCGGGTTTGACCATCGTGCTCGCTTCCCTGGCTCCGTACACTGTTCTTTGGTACGTCTCCTTTCGCGACTACTCGTCCGCGGTATTAGTGAATGCCGTAATGTTTGGCGTGGCGAGCCTCGCCGGCCAGGGCCTCTTACGGCAGTACTATCGCCCGTTAATTCAGCGCGACCCCAAGCACCGATGGATGCTCTGGTTGTGGATCCTCGTCTACGCACTCGTGGGAGTTCAAATGGCGTGGATTCTGCGACCGTTCGTGGGGACTCCCGGGATGCCCCCCGAGTTTTTCCGCGCGGGGTCGTGGACCAATGCGTACCTGGTTGTCGGTCGCCTGCTCTGGCAGTCGTTGTTGCCCTGATGCGACTTCTTTCTCAATCGGGATGTGACTCGGTCACGCTTCTGCGGCGCGGCAGCCGCGGAGGATGAAGGAAGAAAGTGGCGAGGACGATCAGACCGAACACGCAGTAGCCGGTCGTGAATACCCAGGGCTCGGCCTCGTAGAAGAGGAGCTCATGCAGCAAGTTCCCCACAAAGGCACCTTCATAGGATGTCTCGCCCGCTCGGCTGCGCAACGATTGTTCCCAAGTTGTCAGGGGGCATGCTATCCCGCATAACGCTTCCCCCACCACGATCGTGATCGACGTCAGGTGCAACAGGCGAAAGGCGAGATTCCGTGTCCATTGCCAATTGCGCCACCAGCCGACGACAACCGCCACCAAGCCGACGATGACGAAAGCTACGTAGGCAAAGTGGGCTGCCACGACCAGATCGGCGGCCCATCGGTAACCGAGCTGCGACGACATATGGTTACGACGTCTGAGCCGCGCGATTTATTCCGCCCTTTTTGACCATTCCCCAGTCGTTCGGGAGCGGCGGTTCCTGCTAATTCCAGCTCAGACCCTCATAGAGGCTGTTGAGATTCTCGGCGCCGTCTTCTCGGACGATGATCATGTCTTCGACACGCACACCGCCCAGGCTCCGACAGTATAGACCAGGTTCAATGGTCAGCGCGTCCCCGACGATCAGGACCGGGCCGTTCCTGTCAAGCAAGGGCGGTTCGTGCACGTTCAGGCCGACACCGTGCCCGGTTCCGTGGGTCATGGCACAGAACGAGTCGGGGGTGTCGGCCGAGGGGAGTCCCATCGAGTAGCCGCGAGCTTCGATCACTTCGCGGGTCGCACGGTGCACCTCTTCTCCGGTCACACCCGGACGAACGGCGGCGGTGGCCGCCTCTTTGGCGTCGACGACCGCCGAGTGCATCTGATGGACCGGTTCCGGAATCTCGCCGTGAACCACGGTCCGCGTGCAATCACCCCAGTATCGTGTCGAGCGATTCTGGGGAAAGATGTCGATGATCACCGGTTCGCCGGTTCGAAGCGGTCCGCTGCCCAATTCATGGCAGTCGGCTGCCTGCGGTCCACCGGCGATAATCGAAGCGGGATTCGCGTACCCTCGATCCAGGAGCCAGTGATCAATCGCGGCGCGAACCCGTTCCGAAGAGAGCGGTTGACCTTCGTGTTGCAGCACGCCCTCGGCGCCGGCTGTCGCGCCCGCCACGAGTCGGCAGGCCATTTCCATGGCGCCTTCCGTCGTACGCTGCGCCTCGCGGAGCCATTCGATTTCCTGTGAATCCTTGGCACGGCGATCGAGTACGCCTCGTTCCGGATCGCACTCGACGGCAATCCCCACTTGGCGCAAATGGTCGCTGAAGATCAGCGGCAAGGTGCGATCGCCGATCACGCGCTGGACACCATGTTGGCGGAGACACTCGGCAACCGACTGGGCGGTGGCCGTCTCGCGGTCGCCCGACAGGCCACCTTCGGGCGGGAAGTCTGCTGGGCAGGCAATCCGTTCGGCCCGCGCGTGTCGCCGAGCCCGCTGCATCTCAATGTCGCGGAGAATCAAAATCGAACGCGGCGGTTCTTCCTTGTTCGGAAACTCAATCAGCGCCGCGGGGTCGCCGACGAGAAAACGGATGCGATGATAGAAAGAGGCGTTTCCTTCCGGTATTCCCGCCGTCAGAAATGCCGTTGCTGCGTTGTGATCGGACATCGTTGTTTTGCAAGCCTCCGTATCAGAAGAATTCCGCATTCGTGAGTGCGCGGGACTCAGCGGATCTGGAGTCCCATGGGCAACGATTCGCCGAACGCCCGTTGCTGTTCTTCCTGATCCAGCGTCCCGCCGTGCTGGACCAGTTCGCTCAGATGGGTGGGAGCGGCGTGACGCCGGAGCCACTCGGTGATTTTGCGCCGAGTGCTTTCGGAGACATCACGATAGCGGTCGCCGGTGTAGCGTGACAACTGCATCAAGGCAAAAGACTGGTTGGAATCGTCGGTTTCGTGCTGCATCAAGGTTTCCAGCCATTTCGTGGCGGGTTGGGTGTCAACGACCGTATTCAACGGGCCGTAGACCGGGATGCGGCTGCCCAGTCGACCGATCGTCCACCACAAAGCGGGGCGCACCGGCTGCATTTTGCGTTTGCCCAACAGGTCGACCAGCATCTGCCCCAGATCCGTCTTGGTGCGCAGCGTCAATAGCTCCAGCGATCCGAGTAGTCGCCAGAGTTCGGCGAATTCGGAGATCGCAAAGTGCGTTTCGCCTTTCGTGCCCCCGCCGGTCAGACGCCGATGCAGGGCGCGCACGGCTGCCAGGAGCGGTTCGGCCAGCGCACGCTGCTGGCCGGCCGGCAGTCCTCCCGCGATCCGGCGCCACAGAATCCACGATTCGGTGCGGCAACTGGGCGACGGGTGGGCGATGCGGCCGTGAACGATCCGCCACGTTTCTGTCACCCGCCAATCGTCGACCGACAGACCGTAGCCTGGACGGAGTGCGTAGCCCAGCAGATTCAGCCACCGCGCTTCATGCTGCGCGCTCCGCCGCCGGCCCGCTTCGTGTTCCATCAGCGTTTCCCAGATCCGCCGCAAGAACGACATCGGCCAGGCCGAGCGGTCCGTGGCGGTGGCTTCCATCAGCCGTTTGACCAGCTGCCCCGGCGGAAGCTTTCCCGCCGGCGCAAAAGTCTGCTCAATCTGTTCTGCCGTGGCATCCCACACCGCCTCATCCAGCACGCCCTGACTTTCGCCGGTTGTAACGGCCGCCACGCGATCGGTTTGTGTCGCTGCCCGCACATCGAATTGCAGCCGCCAGCGGCGATCTCCATCAATTTGCGTGCACCAGAGTTCCATCGTGCCGATTTCGCTCAGGTGGGCATGCAGTCGGACCGGGACCGTACCCTGCTGGCTCCGCCGTCGTGCCTGGAGAGCTGTTCGCAGCGGCGACAAAGGTCTCATCTGCTCCGGGTCGATCGTCACGACTTGGCCCGGTTGGTCCGTGAGACGGGTACTGGATACGTGCAAGGGAAACTCCACCGGCTCCGAGATCCGCAAATCGAACAAGGGCTTTTCGACTTCAATCGATTGACCGGGCAGAGCCGAACCGGGTACGACGCAGACGGCCGTTGGCGAAGTCTCGGGGGCGTTCGTGCCGACGGCCACGTAGTAGCTCCGCGCCAGCTCCGCGGCGATGCGCACTCCCTCACCCCGGCGGACCATGCCGTAGTAAGCGGCTCCGCGCGCGACGGCCAGATCCAGCCGGTCGTTCGCCAAGAGCGTGGGCTGCCAGGAGTCATCCGGTTGCCGGCGGAACCAGCCGCTGATCGTCTCCAACAGACGATCCCGGATCGCGGGCGAAGCGAAAACACCTCCGTTGAGCAGGACCAGATCGGGGCGAGCTGGGTCGTGATGGGCGCGGGCTGCATCGACTTCCGCGTCCGCGTTCCGATGAGCCGTCAAGAAGGCGGCGAGGTATCGCGTGACCGCTGGATCTGGCGCGTAGGGTAAACCGAACTCCTGAAACCCCGACTGGACCTTCTGCGGCTGTTCGTCCAAATCGACTTGCGGAAAGAAACCTTCGATCAGCACCTGCTGCGCCTCCTGGCAGGTGACCGGGAGGGACAGACTACCGCCCACAAGCCGCGATCCGGACCCGGGCAGAGTGACGGTCCAGTGTGGGGGCGGGTTGTCGCCGAGCAGCGTTTCTTTGGCCTGTCGGCAGCTGCGTACCAGGACGTCCCATTGCCGGGGTTCCAGTGCCGCCGGCCCTCCCGGGCGCTGCTCCAGATGTCGGGCTAACGCCAGATCCAGGTTGTCACCACCCAGAATCAGGTGTTCCCCGACCGCCACGCGGTGAAACTGAATCGCCGCCGTGGCCGCCGGATCGGCCGTCGCCTCCGATCGCCGAACACGAATCAGGGTGAAGTCCGAGGTTCCTCCCCCCACATCACAGATGAGGATCTTCTGTCCCGGAGCCACCAGCGATTCCCAGCTTTCGCGGTGTTTGTACACCCAGGCGTAAAAAGCCGCTTGCGGCTCCTCGATCAGTATCACCCGCGGCAGGCCGGCGAGGGCCGCCGCTTGAACGGTCATTTCCCGGGCTACCTCGTCAAACGACGCGGGTAGCGTCAGCACGACATCCTGCTCCGCCAGCGGCTCCTGCGGTCGGTCCGCATCCCACGCCTCCCGAACATGCTGGAGATACCGCGCACTGGCCTGGATCGGAGAAAGCCGGTCGACATCGGCCGCTGCGTGCCACGGGAGCAGTTCCGCGGTACGGTCTACGCCGGCATGACAGAGCCATGATTTTGCGGACACGATCAAGCGTCCCGGCGCCGATTGCCCCTCCTCGCGGGCCATGGTGCCCACGACGTAGCCGGGCGGCTGCGACTGCCAGGGAAGCCGCAGCGCGGGACGATCGGTTTCGCTGCCAAGCGGCTGAAAGTGGAACGAAGGCAGCGTATCGCAGGTGTCCACTTGCCCCGCAGCCACGAGCTGCCGAATGCCAAAACGCTGGACTTGCCACGGCTGCTGCTCGGTGTCGACGAAGCAGACGGCCGAGTTCGTTGTGCCTAGATCAATGCCCACCACGTACCGACTGACCGTATCCTCCTGGTGATAATCTTGCGCGTTCATGACGACATTATGCCGCGCCGACGGAAATCGTTCACGGCATCCCCCAAGCGATTTCTTCCCCCGGGGCGTTGGGAGATGGCGAGACGCCCTCGGCCCGTGCTCAATCGTCGCTCCAGCCGTATCGCGCGATGCAGTAGAGTGCCTCCAGGCCGTCGCGGACTCCGATCTTCTTGCCTTCCTCCCACCGGCGAGCGGAGTACCGCACAGGCACTTCTCGAACTCGATAGCCGCGCCGAGCGATCTTGGCGGTGATTTCCGGTTCGAAGCCAAACCGGTCCTGCTGCAGCGTCAGGTCGGACAATACCTGTCGGCGAAAGACCTTGTAGCAGGTCTCCATGTCGGTCAGTTGCAACCCGGTTGTCAGATTGGAGACGGTTGTCAACAGGCGATTGCCGAATTGATGGAATCGAGAAGAGCCTCGATGACGCGGTTCCAGAAACCGCGAACCAAACACCACATCTGCTTCCCCTGCGAGAATCGGCTGGACCAGCCGGGGAATGTCGCGTGGATCGTATTCCAGGTCAGCATCCTGGATCAGAATGATCTGCCCGCCCGCCTCCTCGAAACCACGCCGCAAAGCCGCTCCCTTGCCTCGGTTTCGGTCCTGCCAGAACAGTCGCAGATGCGGCAGACCTTCCAGCTGCTTCAGCTGCTCTCTTGTTCCGTCGGTGCTTCCGTCATCGACCACCACAATCTCCTTGGGGATCTCCAGCGTCCACAAGCGCGCGAGAATTTGCCGAATCGTCGCTCGTTCATTGAACACCGGCACCACGATTGACAACCGAAAGCCCGGGGGGCAGTCGAGCCGCACGGGAGTTTCCCCGTCGCCATCGATCGCGTTCCATTCGGCAGCCAGCTCCTCCAGTTCCCGCAGATGGGCCTCGATCCGCTGGTCGATGGGCTGCTTCGGTTCGGAAGGAGCATCCTCACCGGGCCTGCGCAGGGGCCCAATCGGGGCGGCTTCCGTCGGGAATGGATGGTCCAGCGAAAGGTCGTGCGTGATCGGATCGTGCATGGATCTTGGGCCCGTCCAGGGAAGGGGGGAAGCGGTGTTGCAGGGAAGCTCCTTGCTGTTGGGGATCGGTTGTCGAGGTCGCCGGTCTTCGCTCAGGATTGTCACCGATCGCTAGAGCGGCAGGCGGCGTACTGATAGACTGGATTTTTCGGCTTGGTGAGGCCGTTTGACGATTCGAAAGGCACATCGTCGTGGAGTGTCGGAATCGTTCCAGCTGGAATCGAGGACCCGATGCATCGCAAGAACTTTCCGTCTCTTGACTCGCAGACTGCCGAAATCGACGGGATCTGTCTACGCTTGAGCCACCCGCATGAGGTGTTGGGGAAATGGATCGGCCAGGCCGAGATTCTGCACCAACTGTTGGCTTGTTGGGTTGTCGTTGACGAGCGTGACTTGCCGCTTTCGCCGCGGTTGGTGGGACCACCCGGCATTGGCAAGACTGCGCTCGGCATGGCCGTGCGCAGGTACGGAATCAGCAGTTGTACGTCTACCAATGCACGGCGGACACACGCCCGGAGGATCTCTTGGTGACGCCGGTGCTGTCGGAACAAGGGCGGGTGGCCTATCACGCGTCCCCGCTGGTCACGGCAATGCTTCGCGGAGGAGTCTGCCTGTTGGATGAAGGCAACCGGATGAACGAAAAATCCTGGGCCAGCCTCGCTCCGCTGCTGGATCACCGGCGATATGTCGAGTCGATCGTCGCCGGCATTACGATTCATGCGCATCCGGACTTTCGTTGTGCCGTGACGATGAATCAAGACGAATCGACCTACGAAGTCCCCGATTACATCCTCAGCCGACTGCAGCCCACCCTGCCGCTGGGGCATCCGGCCAAGGAAGAGGAGCTGGCGATCCTGCAGTATCACCTGCCGTTTGCCGAGGCGGAGATGCTGAGCGATGACCGTGGAGTTTCTGCAGAATTCGCACGAGTTGAAGTTGGATTTCTCGACGCGCGATGGAATCAATCTGCTGCGTTACGCGATGAAACGTCTGCAACAGCAGCCGGGCCATCCGGTCAGTAAGGACGCACTCTGGCACGAAGCCCTGCTGTGCTGCCTGGGAGAGGATGCGCTGGATCTGGATGCGCTGGCCGAACGTCAGCGGCGGACGCTCGGTGGAGATTCCGTGCCGATGGGCCTGGGCGATTTCTTCTTTTCGTCGGACGATCCGTTGCACCCGGACTTCGAAGAACTGGAGGAGGACGACGAGGACGACGAGGACGACAGGGATTGAAGGGCTGGGCGAACCGATGCATGACTCGTCGATGGAAGCCGTCTTGCGGATCGGATCCCGAATCCTGGCATTGCCGGTGATTCACGGCAGCGCCGATTGCGCGTTGGAAGTCCGGCGGATCATGCTCCAGCACTCGTTCGATTGCGTGGCTGTTCCCCTACCGCCTTCGTTTCGAGAGGATGTCGAGGCGGCCGTGCAGCAACTGCCCGCACCGGCGATCGTCCTCCAACGCGAGCGATCGTCCGGGGAATCGCTGTGGGCGCAACCGTGGCATCCGGACGAAGAGCAGTCCAGCGAGCAGGAAGAACGGGTCAATTACGTGCCGATCGATCCCTGTCAGCCGGTGATTGCGGCGCTGCGGATCGCATTGGGGGAACGACTGCCGCGCGCGTATATTGACCGGGAGACCGGTTGTTACGAGTCCCAGACGGCCGTGTTGCCGGATCCCTATGCGCTGAAGAAGGTGGCCTTGCACCGCTTTGCCGCTGCCATTCTGCCGAGCCTGCAGCAGCCAGCGGAGGGCCAGACGCGAGAGCGGATCCTGGCGATGGCGACCCGGTTGCGCGAGCTGGAAACGCGCTATCGCTCGATTCTGCTGGTCTGCTCCGTCCTGGACTGGGCCTGGATCCGCGATGCCTTTTGCCATGTGCCGGCCACATCGGTGATCGATGACGAGGTCGAGGAGACGGAGCGGTACGGTATCGACGACCGAACGTTGCTGTTTCTGTTGGGAGAACTTCCGTACATCACCTACCTGTACGAACACGCACGGGCGGAACTCGAGGATGACGAAAACCTGTCGATCGACGGAGTGAAGCAACTCTTGCTGTCTGCGCGATGCCTACTTGGCGGAATTCCAGGGAAGGGCGCGACGGATCACGCCACAAGGCCTGAAGATCTGTCTGAAGTACATCCGCAACCTCACGTTGTGGGAACGTCGTCTCACCCCCGATCTGTACACGATCGTCGTGGCAGCCCAACAGGTCTTCGGCGATAACTTCGCGCTGCACGTGACCGAGACGGCGCGCGAGTACGGACCGGTGCCGCCCACCGATGTGCCGCTCGTGCCGATGGGGATCGACCGAGTGCAGCTGCCGACCGGTGAACTGGCCCGCGCAGTGAGTCGACTGCCGGGGCCGCCCGTACTCTGGCGATCCTGTCAGCTCCAGCGCCGGCCGGATCGGCGAGAGCAGCAGCGGTGGAGGATGCAATGGAATCCGAACGCGCAGTGCAGTTGGCCACCGGAAGACGAGCGGATTGAAAACTTCCGCGCCTACGTTGTCGACCGAGCGCGACAGATCATGGGGGCCGACCTGGTAAAGACGGAGAAGTTTACCACCAGTATCAAGGACGGAATTGATATTCGGGATACGCTGCGGAATTGGCACACCGGAGACATTTACGTCAAGCTCCTACCGCCCAATCGCGGTACCCTGAATGCGGCAGTGATGCTCTTCGATTCGCCGGCGGACCCGCGCGATTATCCATGGCGCTCGACCTGGTTCGCTGAACATCACAACGAATCCACCCTGGCATTTTTCGCGACGCACTACCGACAGCAGATGGTCGGCCCAGGGATTGGACTCGCCAGCTATGGTGGAGCGCTGTTCCTGTTCCCTCCCGTCTCCGTGCCCGATGTATGGATCGATCCGCGACTGGATTTTACCGAGACGCTGGAAGAGCGACTGTTGGCCGCCGCTTGTCTGCATTGCCAGTCGACGGAGATTGCGTTGCTGTCGGCCTTGCCGCCCGGCGCCGGCTGGCGGCGATTAGCGCAGCGCTTCAAGAAGCGGTGGGTCCACGTTCCCCTGGCACAATTCAGTGACTCCACGATTCAGCAACTGCGGATGGTCCATGTCCTGAACGGACGTCAGGTGCGCAGCTACGCGGCCCACTTCATTCGCAAAGCGTGAGTCGGAACCCGTCGGGGGCAATTGTCCCCCAGCGGATCCGAGCGCTGCGTAGGTAATCCACCGCAAGCGAGCTATCCGGGTCCGATTTCCTGCGGATGGGGAACCGATTCCAGCGACGACGGACTCGCGCGGCGGCGGCTGGCTTGGCAGAAGCTACGGCCCCACGGACTGACCAGCAGCGCCGGCAACAGCAGCAAGTCGCCCACCAGTGCGGCAAGCAGCAACGCGGCCATCAGCCATGAAAAGCGGCGAATCGGCATGAAGGAACTTAAGGAGAAAACCAGCAAGGCACAGGCACACACGAGCGTGGTGTGGATCATTGCTCCGGCGCAACGATGCAGGGCCGTCCGCATCGCATCGAAGTGGGAGGCGTTGTTTTCAATTTCACGACGGTGCCAGGTCAGCAGATGGAAGGTGTCGTCCACCGCGATTCCCATGGCGGCGCTAGCGGTCATGATCGAACCGATCTCGATCCAGATGTTGAACCACCCCATGATGCCGAACACGACAACGGCCGGCAAAATGTTCGGAAGCATCGCCAACAGCCCGGACCGCAGATCACGCAAGGCAACAATCATGACCAGCGCGATCACGGCGAATGCCAATACGAAGCTCTCCACGAGATCGCTCAGAAGTTCCCGTTGCGCCTTGTAGATCAGCGGGATTACGCCGGTATATGTCACGTCGACTTGGTCAAGCGACTCGACAATTGGGTCAATCCGCTGACGCAGCGTTTCGACAAAGCGGCCGTAATCCACGTCGCTGAGAGCCGACGCGCGAATGCTGATCCGCCACAAGGGATTCCCCTGTTCGTCGCGGCTGAAGAAGTGGTTCTCGTCCAGTCGCTGCGTCAAATCTTCCGCACGGCGACGAAGCATCGTGCGCCGCGTGACCTGGAGAACCCCGCCACTGCCCGGTCGTGCCGGCGCAAAATCCGCCCCCGAGAGGGTGGCCCCTACGTCGGGCAATTGTTCCACACGCCGTTGCATCCGGGCGACCTGCTGCAACTCCGCGAAGAACCGTTGGCCCTCCGGAGATTCGTCTGCCGCAGAAGGCTCGGTCTTGGGAAATCGCACGACGATCTCCAAAGGGACCAGAGGACCGAGGTTCTCCTCGAGCCAGCGGTAGTCCCGCAAAATGCGGCTCTTCGAACCAAAGCGGTACTGGAGCTTCACCGTCGAGCGCAGGGAAGCAAGTCCGGCTCCCGTGGCGATCATCAAGATCAGGCAACGGATCACAATGGCTCGATGATGGCGGTAGATGAAGTTTGCCAAACGATCGATCCGACCCGGGTACAACCGTTCCCTCGTGATCAAAGCGGTGTTGCCTTGGCGAGGACGCCAGACGGTCAGTGCGACAGGAAGCAGTGTCAAAACAACCAGCAGGCTGCCTGCCATTCCCGTCGAGGCGTAGATCCCAAACATCTTCACCGGTACGATTTCGCTGACCGCCAGAGATAGCAGGCCGATGGCCGTGGTTCCTGCCGCCAGGAGACACGGCCGCCACCCGTGTCGTAAGGCATCCAAGGGAGCGACCTGCCATGGGCCCTCTTCCAACGCATCGCGATAATAGTTCACCAAGTGAAGCGTCGAAGAGATGCTCAGGACAAAAATCAAGGGAGGCAACATGGTCATCACCAGATTCATGTTGCCGCCGGTGTAATACAGAATCGCCATTGCCGCCGACGTGCTGTAGATCGCGACGACCATCGCGATCGCCGCTAGTCGGAAACTCCGCAGCCGAATCCAGGTGATCAGCAAGGCGATCAGGCCGGATAACGCCGCCAGCTCCAACAACAGCCGCTGGCTCTCGACATCAATCGTGGCGGCGTCCACCGTGGGGCCGCCGAGATGAAGTTGATTCGGATCCAGCCCACAAGATTCCTCCGCCACGCGATAGATCGTTTCCACTGCGGCCGCTCGATCGGCGACTCCTCGTGGCGATACCGTCAGAATGACGCAGGTCGTGGAACCGTTGGGCCCAATCAAGATTCCCTGCAGCCGCCGCTTGGCCTCCGCGGCCGGCAGGCTGATCGGGCGATTCGCCAGTTGGCGCAGGACCCGCAGCCCGGTCGTCGCTCGCTGAAAGTAAGCGGTCTCCGGATCCTGCACCAGCGTCTGAGCCAACTGCTCGGCACGCGGGTCCGACAGATTGCACCCGGGCCAGCTGACGACCGTGATTTCATCGTTGCCGAAATGCTGCTGCAGCCAGTCGTACTTGTCGGTTTCCTCGAAGCCGCGTGGCAGCCACTGCCGCGGGTCGTTCGAATTGCTATCCAGCGCCCCGAAGACGCCGTATAGCAACCAAGGCAGGAGCCCGGTCAGTACCAGCAGTACGCCGATTGTATACCGCTTGGAAAGGCCGCGGTCAGAATCCGGCGGCGATGCATTCACCTCGGTCGGCATGGTGTCCTGTTGCCGGATTGTCGCGTTCCGTCGGTCAGAAAGCTCCCCAGCAACCGAGAGAACTGCTCCGGTTGCTCAATCGGTGGCGCGTGCCCACAGTCGTCTAAGAAGACCAGCTCCGAAGATCGAATGTGATCGGAAAACTGCTCGGCGACGAACGGTGGCGTGATCGAGTCATCACGACCCCAAACAATCAGCGTCGGGACGTGCACCTTTTCGAGGTCTTCGAGCATATAGTGGTCGCGGGTTGCCTTGGCCACCCTCAGCAAAAATCGGCGGTAGTGCCGGTCACTGAGCATCTCGTAGATATCGTCCACTAATTCGGGAGTCACATGCACCGGGTCGTGGAAGATCTCGCATGCCTGCTCACGAATGAATTCGCGACAGACGCGCGGCGGACGACCACCGCTCAGGCTCCGCTCGAACAGCCCGGCGCTGCCGCTCAGAATGAGCCGTTCGACTCGTTCCGGCTGCAACAGGTAGTAGTGAAGCGCGACTTGGCCGCCCAGCGAATTGCCACACAGGGCCACTTGATCAAGCTGCATCGCGTCCGTGAACCGGATCAAGTAATGGGTCAGCTGGTCCAAGGACCGAAAAGCCGTGTGGCGACGTGTCTTGTCGTGATCGATCGGCAGCTGCAGAGCGAGAAAACGCCGGTCGCCGGCCAAATCGTGCATCAGCGACAACCAGTTGGAAGGACTGCCGAAGAGCCCGTGCAGTAGCACAACGGGTGGTCCGCCGGTACCGATGTCAAAGAAACGAAACTCGGTTCCGTCCTCTGTTGTGATCGTCTCGCAGCCTCGCGCCGTGGTGATAGTCATGGTTCCGTTAAGGGCTCCGGGTTACAAAGGGTCGCGAGTTGCTCCCCCCTCCTGTCGCCGGGGGGAATCGATCGGATGGATGCGAAGCGAACGTCAATATATACACGATTCCAGCACCTGTTGCAGAGAAAAACGTCGGCGATCCGCACGCTGGGAGCTTTAAGAAATCTGGGGCGCGCAATTTATTCCCCACTTTCCCGAACGTCGAAAGCGACTCTTTCGTCTACGGCAAGTTGTCTGGTTGTCGCGATTCGATTTTATCCGGGCGATTCCGGCGCGGCAAATGGAGTGAATCCTGCGATCTGGTTTGTCAGCGAACCCGATTCGGCGGGCGTTCGGCGATCGGTGCGGGTGGAATGGCTTGTCGCTCGGCAGCTGACACGAAATACCCATTTTCGAGAAACTGAAGTGTGTGGCGTAACACTCGCGGATCGTGGGCGATCAGCTCGTGCAGGGCCGGTACGACCAGAAAATCGGTAGCACCGGGCAAACGAGTCGTTTCCACGGTGATGCGGCCGTCATCGTCTCCCGGCAGGAGAAATGGGCTCATCCCCACACGATTCCGCATTCCGCCCGCGATAATGCCGAATTCCGTTTTCGGCGTCGTCAATCGACTTTCCAGATCCTCCCAGCCTACCCCCAACTGCTGGCCGGCTTCTCCGAAGATTTTCTGGTAGACCCGCAAGTCGGCCAGCTTGGTGGCCGCAATGGATCCGTTGTTGGGGGGGGCAATCATCACGATGCGGCGGATTCGCGGATCCGGCCGCCAGCCTTGGTGCGGCGACGGATCGCCGGCCAGGTATCGGCGGATGACGATGTTTCCCATGCTGTGGCCGACCAGGTCGATCGATTCGATCCCCTTCAAGTGTCGGATCACACTGGCCAGACTGCGCGCGTGATCGTCGACGCTCGATCGCAAACTGGAATAATCCATTGGAAAAACTTCATATCCACCGTGCTTATGCAAGTAGCGGCCCAGTTGTTTCATCGACCAGCAGGGCGCGGCCAGGCCGTGCAGCAGCACGACGCCCTTGCCCCGCATCGGTGGCAATTCCTGCTCCTGCTTGACGAGCTCCAATCGAGCGAGGCAATCGTCGAACGAGCCCTTGAGTTGCGTGTCGCCGTCTTCATCGACCAACCGGCACTGCTCGTCATGCACGTGCCTCTGAATCCTCCATTGATGAAACAGCAGTTCGTCGCTCCACGCGGTGACGCTGTCCAGCGAGGGCTTGGGGAGCGATATCCTATCGGTTAGCCGCGATACGGTGCTCGGCTCGGTCAAATCTTCCGCCCGGATGGTACTAACGATGGCGAAGCAGATCAGAAAACCGAGCGAAAATGAGAGAAGCTGCCTTTGGCCTGAGGTCATCGAGATCCTCCACAAGATTCCGCAGGATGAGGTCGACGGGCTTGGTATCTTATCAACGGAACCGGACGCGACAAGATCATTCGCGCACCGCTCGTGCCGGGTTCCAGGCGGGCTGCCTCCGGGCGATCGCCCTCGTTGGCAAACTCCGGAAAAAAGCGAAACTTGAGAACTGCATCATCTCCACACCAGGGGGAGGCAGCTACTATGCTACGGATTCCATTTTTTCGCCGCCGCGGTTTGTCCGAAAGTGGGTATTCCGCTCGCTGACGTCGCTCTTGCCTCAAGTGATTGGGTTGACTGCGGTGGCAGGGTGATCTTGGTAAAATGAAAGGATGATTCATGTCGGAGCTTCGAATCCAGATCCGCGACAATGGCCCGTTCCTGGTTGAGGGTTCATTCGAATTGATCGATGCCAGCGGGCAGAAGTACACGTTGGATGCGAGCAAGCCGGTGTGTGCCTTGTGTCGTTGCGGCCAATCGGCGAACCGCCCTTTCTGTGACGGCTCGCACAAAGCCTGTGGCTTCCAGTCTTCCGAAAGGGCTCCGGTCGGGTGATTTGCCCGCCGTCGCGGTCCCACACGCGTCGAATGGCACGCTCCGGGTTCTGATTGCGCGACATCTTTTCCCCAACCGGAGACGGAGGATCGACGGCGGACCGGGGGCCGGAGCGATGCACGATTCCCGCTCATCTATCGCGATCGGTGATCCTCGGTGCGCCGATCGCCGACACTCTCTGGCGGAATCCCATGCCGTGGTTTAGCATCGAGAGTCTTCGCCGCCATTTTTCTGAAGGAACTTGATTCTCGGTCCGGCTTGAAAGGAGATTGCCACATGTCGCGCGAGCCCGAGGTGGAAGTGGAGATTGCGGAAACTTCCGAGCGTTTTATCGGGCAATGGAATCGCCTGATCAGTACCACGAATTGGGAGAAGGGACGGATCATCCACGAGTGGCGATCAGCTGGCGTCGCATCAGGAGCCCCCGCGACCGAATACTCGGATGAGGCCTGGAGTCGACTCGTCGGCGGCGTGACGGGCCAGCACGTGGGGCGACTCCGCCGGGTGTACGAACGTTTTGGCGGAGTGTATCAGGACTACGAAGGCCTGTATTGGAGTCATTTTCAGGCGGCACTCGACTGGGATGATGCGGAGATGTGGCTGGAGGGTGGCGCTGCAGAATTCCTGGTCGGTATCGCAGGTTCGCCAGCAGCGCTGGGAGACTCTGGGGGCGGCGGACGGTGAGGAACCGCGGGAAGCGGACTTGGTTGCGGTTGACCCGGACGAGGACTTCGTTTCGTCAGCCGCTGGTCCGTCCGATCAGGCGGACGTCGTGTCACGCACCGTGCCTGACGGGGAGTTTCTGGCGGAGGCACGGAGTCCGGCGGGACCTGACTTTGGCGACGAGGACGAGCCGGCCGCACACGGACGGAAGGAGGACCTGGCGACGGATCTTCCGAGACAGGATGAACCGGCTTGTATACCCTTGCAACGTCCTTTCGAGAATCTGCCCCCGTTGCCCGAGGATTTAGCAGGGGCCTTCGAGTCTTTTCAGTTAGCCATTCTGCGCCACAAGGCCAGCGGGTGGCAGGAAACATCGTGTGACGACGTGCTGGCCTCGCTCGACGCCCTCAAAACGCTCACGCTGGCTCCATCGGCCGCAGACGCCTAATCGGATTGCGAACTCCTATGACAGAAGATTCGTTGGAAAGTGCGCGTCACAGCATTCGAGATGAACTAGGGGCTGTAGCGGTTTTCATCGGGGTTGTCTGGGCCGTTTTTCTGCTGGACCAATTCCTCCCCTTGGAACGATTCGGTCTGGTGCCCCGGCACCTGATCGGCTTGGTTGGGATTGTCACGATGACCTTTTTGCATGCCGACTTCGCACATCTGTTAGGCAATACGGCTCCCTTGTTTATTCTGTTGACCCTTCTGGCTGGCTCCAATGCCCAGTCCTGGCAGATCGTCGGGTTGATCATTGGGTTGGGCGGCAGCCTGTTGTGGATTCTGGGGACTCCTGGGACCCACTTGGGAGCCAGCTTGTTGATCTCGGGGTTGGTCACGTTCCTGATTGCGGCCGGGTTGTTCTTCGAACGGCGTCCTGTTTCGCTGGCGATCGCTCTGATCGTGGGTTTCTTGTACGGAATACCGTTGCTGATGAGCGTCATTCCACGCTTCTCTTCCACGAATCGAATATCTTGGGATGGGCATCTTTACGGCGCGATCGCCGGTGTAGCCATTGCCTACCTGCTGATCCGCCGGTCCTCCTCAGCGGCGCCGCCGGATCTGGCGTAGGATCCTGCCGCTCGATCGATGTGCTTGGCACCTAGCGAGCAGCAGGGGGACTCGCCTGCCATCGCAGGTGCCCACGGAACGTCTACTCGCTACAGCGCGGAGCACCTCCTGTCGCGTCTCATCGCCCTCTCTGCTCGGAAGACATGTCGCCCCGAACGCTGCCTGTTCGTGCGAGAAGCACGAGATCGCGTTTTTTCCCCTCTGAAGAGGGTGCGGGATGGAGCGAATGCTGGCAACCGCTGGTCGTCGCCGACCGAATACGTCGGTCAGAAGTTGATCGATGGCCCGCGTCGAAAACCAATTTGTCTCCCAAAGCCATGTGTACAACAGCACTGGCCAGCGGTTATAGTGTCTTCGGCTGGTTGCCGAACGAGACCCTGGGGCTGGATCCCAATCGATTTTGCCACCGCTTCGCGTTCGCTACTTCCACCGCGGGGCTGCCGCGACGGCATCCCTGATTTTTCGTTTCTTGGGCCCGATGTCAAAGTCGGGTCGGTTTCTGTTTGGAGATTGATGGTGGGTAAGAAGCTGTATTGTGGGAACCTGAGTTACAACGTCCGCAGTTCCGATCTGGAGCAGTTGTTTTCTCAGTTCGGGAGCGTCGTTAGCGCCCAAGTTATCGATGACCGTGACACCGGGCGGAGCAAAGGTTTCGGGTTCGTCGAGATGGCAAATGACAGCGAGGCTGCGGCTGCCATCGAGGCTCTCGACGGTCGGGAGCACGAGGGTCGAGCACTTAAGGTGAACGAAGCCCGACCGCGTGAGCCGCGCGGTGGCGGTGGCGGCGGCGGTGGCCGCGGCGGCCGCTGGTAGTTTTTCCGGGCGAAAGCCCTGCGACGCGATCTCCTCCGCGTCCTGAAACGGAAACTTTAACAGAGGTCCGGCATTCATTCCGATGGGTGCCGGACCTCTGCGTTTTGGCCCGGTTGGGCCGCCACATTGTGGGAAGCGGCCGATGCGGGGCCGATCAGCCCGAGCGAGGTGTGCTTTTGCCCTGAAGGTGGACCGTGCTGAGACCGCCGTCGATCGAGAGGGTCTCGCCGGTGATCCAACGGTTGGACGGGTCGAGGAGCCAGACAATGGCCGCGGCGATATCGTGGGGCTCTCCGAGTTGGCCCAGAGCGTGCATCGCCCGCGACGCTTGCTCGGATCGCTCATTGCTCCAGATCCGTTCGGTCAACGGTGTCTTGACGAGTCCGGGAGCGACCACGTTGAACCGTAATCGGCGCGACGCGTAGGTCGCGGCGGCCGACTTGGCCAACCCGATCACACCTGCCTTGGCTGCCGCGATGGCCTCATGGTGAGCGAGTCCGATGCGTGCGGCGGCGGAGGAAATCAGGACCACGGACCCTTCGTTCTTCATCGTTTTGGCCGCGGCTCGAACCGTGGCGAAGGCCGAAGTCAAGTTCTTTGCCAGCGTGTCGTGCCATTCGACTTCACTGGTCAGGTGGGCGGGTTTGAGCAGGACGGAGCCGACACAATTGACGACGCCATCAATCCGGCCGAACGTCTCCATCGCCGAAGATAGGCAGGCTTCCACCTCGCCGAGTTGGGTTGCGTCCACGACAAACGACGGACTTGTCAGTTCGGTGGCAAGTGCAGTCAGCCGCTCGCTCGATCTTGCGGCGAGCAGCACGTTCCACCCTCGGGCCTTTGCCGAGCGAGCTGTTTCAGCGCCGATGCCGCCGGAGGCGCCGAAGATCACAATCGTTGGTACTGTCGAATCACCCGTGGGCATCGCTGACCTCATCTTTTTTGGCAGTGTTCGGCGGTACTGTTCTTCACTGCGTCGTCGCGAATGGTCCTCAGAAGGCAACGCGAAGACGGGAAATCTCCGGACTCCCGTGGGTCGTCCTGCCTCCTTCGCCGCGCCATGCGTAGTAAAGGCGACCGGCTCGTTTCGACAAGTCCGCAGCCAGAGCTGGCAGCATGATTCGTAGCCACGCCGATGGACCTGCGGGGTGACCAGAAGTTATGCTGTCGGGCTCTTGCGTCGTCTTTGAGGGGAGGATCCGATGAAATCGTATCGACAGTGTTTGACCTTCAACGTTCCGGAGCGAATGGACTTCGTCAACATCACGCCACAAGTCCACGAAGCGGTGGTCGCCAGTGGAGTGCAGGAGGGTCTGGTGTTGGTCAACGCGATGCACATCACAGCTTCAGTTTTTATCAACGACGATGAACCCGGATTACATCGCGACTACAAGAAATGGCTTGAGCAACTGGCGCCGTTCGATCCGTCTCCAGAACGATACCATCACAATCGGACCGGCGAGGACAATGCCGATGCGCACCACAAACGACAGGTGATGGGCCGCGAAGTTGTGGTGGCGATCACGGAAGGCCGGTTGGATTTCGGACCGTGGGAGCAGATCTTTTACGGCGAGTTTGACGGGCGGCGTCCGAAGCGCGTCCTGGTAAAGATCATCGGCGAGTAGTCGGCGGAGAAGGGGGCCGGGTTCCAGCGCGTAGCGCGGCCCCGTGGCGTTTCGTCGCCCTTTCTACTCGAAAGCAACGTCGCCTCGAACGCGACATATTTCCGCGACAAACACTAGCGATAAGGTCGCCAGGTGGGTGCGCCGGGTAAGCGATCCGCTGCGGCCGCGTTCGCCCGGTGATCGTACGACGCGGAGCCGTACGCGGGCGTGCCGCGTTGGCGACCGTCGGGGACGGCCCCGTGGCCTCTTCGAGTTCGACCGGTGCGGATGGTGGTTCGAGAGTGCCATCGGCCAGCAGGCTTTGGGCCAGCGTCGGTTCGCGCGTGGCACTCCATGGATCGGCATCGGATGACGCCGAGGGTGCTTTCGCGGCGATCGGTGGTGTTGGCAACTGCCGCGCTGGGCGGTTCAGCCGAATCTCGCGCTCCACTTGGTGAGCCTGGCCGGCAATGCTGCAGTAACGGACCAGCACTTTCAGGCGTGCACTGGCCGGACGATCATCGGGCCAGGGCAACTTCAGGTGAATGCCTTGTCCCAGAAGGGTTTCCTTCATCCGCGTGGTGGTCTCGGTGGCATCGAAATCCCAGCGGGCGATGCGTCCGTTGATCCCGGATTGTGACGGGTCGATCACGTCAATCGAAACGTCCCCGGGCATGGCAAGGTAGTCGCCGGCCGCATTCTGCGGCTCAATCACGACCAGCAGTCCGTCGTCACCGGGTTGGCCATCGAGGTCAATGCCGCCGGTCAATCGACTGTTGAGGACGATGCGGCTTACGTTCACGTCCTCTGGTACGTGTTGCGTGACATCATCTCGCGCGGGAACGCGAGTTTCGCGTGGAGGCGTCGCCGAATCCAACGAGTCTTTCTCGTCGAGTTCCGAATCGGCCTCGTCGGACGGAGGGCCGTATTCGATTTCTGGAATCGTCAGGTCCGGCTCTTCGTAGGTCGGTGTCGGAGCGGGGGCCACGCTGCGACGGTCCGTTCCAGGATCCGCTAGCTGCGGTTGGCCGGACTCGGGTGACGCCGATCCCCGCTCCAATTGCGCGATCTGTTGTCGCAGGGCGGCATTGTTCTGGCGACAGGATTGCAGTTGGGCGCAATGGAGTCCCAACTGACGGTCCATGTCGTAGAACTCGTCTTCCATCCAGCGCAGTTCGCTCTCGAGTAGCTCGATCGATGGATCCGGGCCCCGGCAACCGGCGGCTGCCAGCGAGAAAAGAACTGCCATCAGCAACGAGTGCCGCACGTAAGCATCCATGCTATACGGGCTCCGCACCGGCTAGAAGTCGTAGGGGAAAACTCACACTCAGACCGGAAGATGTCTTCCTGCCGATCTGCAACACACGCCGAAGGCCCGCCAGCCGATCAGGAGTCTTCGGTCGCGCGTGTTGTGTTACTTGGTCTTCTTGCTGTCCATCGTTTCAATTACGTGATCGATCAATTTGTATTCCTTGGCTTCCGTTGCCGTCATGAAACGATCGCGATCGGTGTCGGACTCGATCTTTTCCAGCGGTTGACCGGTGTGCTTCAACAGGATTTCATTCAACCGATGTTTCACATTCTTGAACTCTTTCGCATGAATCATGATGTCTTCGGCCGTGCCTTGCATACCCGCCAGCGGCTGATGAATCATGATTCGCGCATTGGGCAGTGCGTGGCGCTTGTTTGCGGCTCCCGCCGTCAGCAGCACCGCGCCCATCGAGGCGGCTTGTCCAATGCAATACGTGGCCACGTCGCAGGTGACGAATTGCATCGTGTCGTAGATCGCCAAACCCGCGCTTACGCTCCCGCCCGGGGAGTTGATGTACAGATGAATGTCCGCATGCGGGTCGTCCGACTGCAGGAACAGCAACTGCGCGACGAGGGAATTGGCGACTTCGTCATTGACCGAGCTGCCGAGGAACACGATTCGGTCCTTCAGCAGTCGGCTGTAGATGTCATAAACGCGCTCTTCACGGCCGCTTTTTTCGACAACGTAAGGAATCAGGGGCATCGCGCCGCAGCTCCATCATTATTGCAGGTGGGGGGTCGAGTTCTCAGGCATCCTCGTCGTCATCGTCCGCATTGACCGCCGGCTTGGTCAGGATGTCGTCTACGACACCGTACTCCTTCGCCTGCTCCGCATGCATATAGAAGTCGCGGTCGGTATCCTTCGCCACTTGCTCCACGGGCTGCCCGGTGTGGTTGGCCAGGATCTCGTTGAGCATGCTCCGCGTGCTGAGGATTTCGTTCGCCTGGATTTCAATGTCGCTCACCTGGCCGCCCACGCCGCCGTACGGCTGGTGAATCATCACTTTCGAGTGTGGCAGGGCGAAGCGTTTTCCCTTGGTTCCACCGGCTGA
This sequence comes from uncultured Planctomycetaceae bacterium, assembly GCA_963776055.1. Classification (GTDB taxonomy): domain Bacteria; phylum Planctomycetota; class Planctomycetia; order Pirellulales; family Pirellulaceae; genus CAVZLD01. The sequence goes on from CAVZLD010000008.1 coordinate 230,572, forward strand.
GCAGCACGGCGCCGCCGCTGGCTGCCAGACCGACGCAATAGGTGGCGACCGGGCAGGTCAGGATCTGCATGGTGTCGTAGATGGCCAGCGTCGCAGTCACACTGCCACCGGGCGAATTGATGTAGAAGTGAATGTCCTTGCGGCGATTCTCACTTTGCAGGTACAGCAACTTCATCACCAGCTCGCTGGCGTTCCCATCGTAGATTTCTCCTTGCAGGAACACAATCCGGTTTTCCAGCAACAGATCGCCGAGCGTCAATTGTCGCTGGCGCTGGTAGTCGCGATAGGAACTGGATCCCTGAAGGGGGGAAACAGGCGTCATGTTTCTTACTTCCACTTTCTTGGCATGGAAACGGTCTCCGCGAGGTTTCGACCGTTTGGGCATCCAGCTCGCCAGCGTCTCGCGTGGGCTTTTCGGGGAGCGATAACCGGAGCCAACCGGGGACCGCTGATCCGGGTTTTCAGCCGCGATCCGCCGGTTTGTGCAGCGGTTCGAGATCGCCTCCGTGCTTCGCTTCGGGAATCTCCGATTCCGCGTCCCCGCACAGCGCGTGTGACAGCGCCTCCGTTTCGCTTTTCTCCGGTTCGTACTTCACGTCCTTGAAGGTGGCGTTCTCGGTGATCAGCTCGATCACCTTGCGCTCGATGATCTGATTCCGCAGGGCGTCCATCATGCCGCGTTTTTCCATCCGAGCGCGAACCCGTCGCACCGGCTCGTTGCCCTGCGCGGCGATCATTCTCAGTTCCGTCTCATAGTCCTCGTCGCTCGCGTCAACATCTTCGTCCTCGGCGATTCGTTCCAGAATGAAATGTTCGTGCAAAGCGGTCTTGGTTGTCGCCATGCTGTTTTGGCGCAATTCGTTCTCGTAAGCCTGAATCTCCTGGGGATCGAAGCCGGCCGACCGTAGCTCCATCATCGCCCGCTCGAGTTCCCGACGGCTCTGACGCTTCACCAAATCCGGAGGAAGATCCCAATCCGCAGCTTCTGTCAGCAGGTCGGTGATTTGCTGTCGGATTCGGCGCTGCTGCTGATAATTCAGTCGTCGTTGCAACGAGTCTTTGATTGCGTCGCGCAGTTCCCCTTCGTTTTCAAAGCTGCCCATTTGTGCGAGAAGATCCTCGTTGAGCGGCGGAAGCTCCAGTCGTTTGACTTCCAGGACCTCGAATTCCACGGTGACCTTCTCGCCCTGCAGGCGCTCGAGCGATGCATCGTGACTGATCGTCACGGTGGCTGTCCGCTGATCGCCTGCTTTGGCGCCGTCCATCAGCTTGTCAAAACCTTCCACACGACCGTCGCCGAAGCTCAGGGCGGGCAAGATCTGGATCGTCTGTTCCTCGATCGAGGAAATCTTCTGGCCGTCGTGTTGACAGGTAATGTTGCATACCACGTAGTCGTTCGGACGGGCCGCCTCGGCGGACGGCACCAGTTGGCCCTCTCGTTTCAGCAGCTGCTCCAGTTGCCGGTCAATGTCCTTCTTCGTGAACTCCCGGTTGGGTCGTTCCAGCTTCAGACCCTTCCACTGCGGCATCTCGAACTCGGGCCGAACCTCTAAATCGAATTCGAACGTCAGCGGACCCTCTTCCGGGATTTCGACCGCGTCGAACTCGAATTCCGGTTCACTGATCGCAGAAAAATCCTGCTCTTCGGTGACCTGCCCCATGCTGTCCATCAGCAAGGAGCCCTTCACCTGTTCAGAAACCTGCTCGCGAAAACGCTGTTCCACCAGCTTCCGGGCGCGCGGCCCGCTCGAAAGCCCGGTACGGTCGCCGTCGGCATCAACTCCGAGTAGGCTTCCTGCAGGTAACGATCCACGTCCGCCCGCGACACGGTGACCGTCACATGACGCTGGCAGGCCGTCGGTTTGTCTACCTTTACCTCCAACGTGAGCTTCGGCTTTTCTTCGGCAGTCGCACCCAGTTGGTCGGTATCCGTTTCGGGAGAAGTCATACTGCGATCGCGATCTTGTTGAAAGAGAATACAGGCAGGCTGGGAAAGGCGGTCACGCGCATTCCACGCGGCGTCTCCATGACGCCCCGGCTACTCACCGCACTTTTCAGCCTTCGCAGGAACAACACGGTCGCGCCCGACCGGTCAGTAAGGAGAACCAAGAGCGGGTGATGGGATTCGAACCCACGACAACAACGTTGGCAACGTTGTGCTCTGCCAACTGAGCTACACCCGCACAGCCGACCTCGGCCACGATTCGCAAAAATCCGGCCCTGCCGCCGAATCGCGGATTATATTCTTGCTCATCTTGCCCGCAAGGGCAATTCCCGATTGGGAAAAAGGAAATCGCTGCCGCGGCGCAAATCCACCCGCGAAGCGACTCCTCTCCAGATTTTCTTCGCGCGTCTTTTCTGCGCAGTGGCTCGCATGGCCTGTCCCCGGCAGTGGCTCGCATGGCCTGTCCCCGGGTTGTGTGTTTTCATGCTGCGGATTCTGCGTGGAATGCGCATGAATAGGTGTCTGCGGTGAGTGCGGCGTTGAGGTGGTGCGGCGGTGCCGGGAGGGGCGAGGACGGCGTTGCGACGGAAAGTCGCAAGCGTTAGATTGGCGGGCGCCGCGGAGAATGCTTCGATGGCTTGTCGGTCCTCGCGCGGCCCGACTCGGTGACAACGGATTGGGAAAGCGATCGGATGATTCAGGCAAAACTGCTCGTGATCGGCGGAGAGGTGGAAGTCGAGGAGATCTCCTTGCAGCTACCGGTCACCATCGGTCGCAGTCGCGAAGCCGTGATCAATCTGTCTCATCCGCTCGTGAGTCGACACCATTGTGAGCTATTTGAAGCAAATGGTGTGTTAATGGTTCGAGACCTGGACTCGATGAACGGTACGTTCGTCGGTAGTCAGCGGGTTTCGGAGGCGGTTGTGCGTCCAGGCGATCTGTTGACGGTGGGTACGGTAACGTTTCGGGCGCTTTACGATCACGACCCGGCCGACGCCACCGAAGAACCAGCGCCCAAGGAAGAGAGTCGGGCCCGCCGCCGTCGCCGTTCCGCCGCCACCTCTGGCGAAAGCGTTGCTGTTAGCGACGACGGCGAGTTGGAGGAAACCCACCGCCTCAACGAACGAGAGACGCTGGAAGTTCGCTCTCGACCCCAACCCGACGACGGGGCGGATGAACTTCCCGATAAGGTGTCAGGGTTCCGTTCCTCGGATCGCTAGACCCGGCCCTGAGAACGCCGATACGGCCGCGTCGATCCGCCTAACGCCGATCAGGTTGTTGGCGAAAAGCTCGCGCTCCCCCTTGTCGCGGAGCGACCCTTCGAGGAAAAACATTCTTACGCTTTGTCGGCGCGGCTGGGTGTGGTGCTTCCCGGACCGAGACGGCCGTGGTGGTGAGGCCGTTGTTCGCCCCGGCACGGATGTCCGAGACAGGCCAGGCTTGGACCGTCCGTTTGCCCGGCCTTATCTCGCGCAACGACCAGATCAGCGGCGCGGCTGACAGACGCTACAATCGATCGACCGCAAAGCTACGGACCGTTTTGGCAGTTCGGGAGAAGTCATGAAGATCGGCGTGGTGAAAGAGAGCTTTCCCGGGGAGCGGCGTGTCGCCCTCGTGCCTGCCATGTTGGCGTCACTGCAAAAGGCGGGTTGCGAGATCCTGGTCGAGTCGGGGGCCGGCGAGGCTGCGGGGATCACGGACGAAGAGTTCCGGGATCGGGGAGCCACCGTCGTCGCCGAGCGGGCAGCCGTTTTTCAGGCGGACGTTGTGCTTGGCGTGCGCTGGGCGGGGACCGACCGGGCCGGCTTGGAACAGGACCGGGCCCATTTGCGACCGGGACTCGTCTTGATCGGCCATGCCGATCCACTGGGGGATCCCCAAACCATCGCGGACGTCGCCCAGACCGGTGTTCAATTGTTTGGGCTCGAGTTGATTCCGCGGATCACTCGTGCACAGAGTATGGACGTGCTCTCCTCGATGGCGACCGTCGCCGGGTACCGTGCCGTGCTGTTGGCTGCGACGGAATTGCCGAAGATGTTTCCTCTGATGATGACGGCGGCTGGCTCCCTGTCACCAGCTCGCGTGTTTGTCATCGGTGCCGGCGTCGCGGGCTTGCAGGCGATCGCGACCGCTCGGCGACTGGGTGCCGTTGTCCAGGCGTACGACGTCCGACCGGCCGTACGCGAGCAGTGCGAAAGCCTCGGGGCGAAATTTGTCGAACTGTCGTTGGAGACCGAAGCGGCGGAGGGTGCGGGCGGTTACGCTCGCGCGATGGACGAGGAGTTCTATCAACGACAACGCGAACTGATGGCACGGGTGGTCGCGGAAAGCGATGTCGTGATCACCACGGCTGCCATCCCCGGCAAACCTTCCCCACGACTGATTACGGCGGATGCGGTCGCTGGCATGCATCCGGGCTCCGTGATCGTCGACTTGGCCGCGGAACGAGGCGGCAATTGCGAATTGACCGTGGCGGATCAGCGCGTTGTGCAACATGGCGTTACGCTGTTGGGGCCGACGAATCTGCCCGCCGAGGTTCCAGCACATGCGAGCCAGATGTACGCCAAGAATGTGACCACCTTCCTCGCGCACCTGCTGAAAGACGGTCGAATCCACTGTGACGTCGAGGATGAAATCACTCGAGAAACACTCCTGACGCGTGATGGCGAGGTCGTCCAACAGCGTGTTCGGGAACTTCTGGGACTGGAACCGTTGCCTACCCCCAACGCGTCCCCACAGGATGCTGCGGAATCATAGGTCGCATGAAAAGTCATCAGGGAGAACTGAAAGCCATGGCCCGTTGTCGATTCTTCCGATTGTCGGACCGGACCTTACGGGAAGCACCGCCGTCCGCGATCGCCTACCGCCGCGGGATGTTCGCTCTCCTGGTCCTGTTGCTCGCGACGTTGGTGACGCCCGCGTCGACCGTGTACGGACAGGCGTCTGCGGAACCGGCAGCATCCACCTCCGCTTCGCTGCCGGGCCCGGTCGCTCGTCTCCCCAGTGTCTCTCGAGTCGATGCGCTGATTGCCAGTGTCACGATCTTCGTGTTGGCGGTATTCGTGGGATTCGAAGTGATCACCAAGGTGCCCCCCACACTCCACACGCCATTGATGTCCGGATCGAACGCGATCAGCGGGATCACGCTGGTTGGGGCGCTCTTGGCCGCCGGATCTGCCTTTGACAGTGGTTGGGTGCGCTGGTTGGGCGCGGCGGCCGTGGTCATGGCCACGGTCAACGTTGTCGGAGGGTTTCTCGTTACGCATCGCATGCTGGCGATGTTTCGTCGCAAATAGCCACGGATTGTGTAGGTCGAAATCGCTGTGGATACATCCTCACTCGTTAAGTTGTCCTATCTGGTTGCCTCCGCGCTGTTCATTTTCGGCTTGAAGCGGATGGCCCATCCGCGGACCGCCGTGCGGGGTAATTTGTACGGTGCCCTTGGAATGCTGCTGGCGGTGTCGGTGACGCTGTTGGACCCCGAGATCGAGTCCTATGGTCTGATCCTGATCGGGCTGCTGGCGGGCACGGCGTTTGGGGTCCTGTTAGCGGTTCGCATCGAAATGACCGCGATGCCGCAACTCGTCGCCTTGTTCAACGGGTTCGGCGGGTTAGCGTCGACCCTCGTGGCCGGCGCCGAGCTGCTGCGGATCAACTTGGGCTCAGCGGACAGGCTGGCGACTTCCGATGTACTGGTCGCGACCGCCGCGTCGGGGCTGATCGGTGCGGTCACGTTTTGGGGCAGTCTCGTGGCCTTTGGTAAGTTGCAGGGCCTGCAAATCTTTCGCCATAACCTGGCCTATGCCGGTCAGCAGTGGGTCAACGGCGGGCTGGGGATCGTCGTTCTCTTGCTCTCGGCCTGGCTCGTCGCCACCCAAGCGCCATTGGCCTACCTCGTTCTCGTGCTGTTTGCTTCCGTCCTGGGGGTCTTGCTGGTCGCGCCGATCGGCGGTGCCGATATGCCGGTCGTGATCGCGCTGTTGAACTCGTACTCCGGATTGGCTGCCGCGGCGACCGGGTTTGTGATCGACAACAACGTGCTGATTATCGCCGGTTCGTTGGTCGGTGCCTCCGGAATTATCCTCACGCAAATCATGTGCAAGGCGATGAACCGCTCCCTGGCAAATGTCTTGTTCAGCCGATTCGAGGCCAGCTCGAGTTCGACAGCGAGCGACGAAGTCTACGCCAATGTTCGCAGCACATCGGCCGAGGATATCGCCATGATCCTCGAGTCGGCGCAGCGCGTAGTGATTGTGCCGGGTTATGGAATGGCCGTCGCGCAAGCCCAACATGCGGTGCGCGATCTGGCCAGTCTGATGGAGAAGCAAGGGATCTCCGTCGAATACGGTATCCATCCGGTCGCCGGTCGAATGCCGGGGCACATGAACGTGTTGCTGGCCGAAGCGGATGTACCTTATGAACAGCTCAAGGAGATGGACGAGATCAATCCGACGATGGGAACAGTGGACGTGGCGATCGTGATCGGCGCCAACGATGTCGTCAACCCGGTCGCTCGGACGGATCCCCAAAGCCCTATCGCCGGAATGCCGATCATCGATGTCGACAAGGCCCGCACGGTGATCATCATCAAGCGGAGCCTCAGTCCCGGATTTGCCGGCATTCCGAACCCGCTGTTTGCCGCCGAGAACGCACTCATGTTCTACGGCGACGGGCAAGAAGCTGTGCTCGCGATCGTCGCCGCGCTTAAAGAAGCGTCTTGATGCGGCTTCGACGGAGAATCAGCAGCAGCGCTACCCCGCCGATCCATCCGAAGCCCGTCGGCTCCGGTACCGCGTGGCTGGCACGCTGCCCCTGCTCATACCCGCCATCCTGAAATGCCAGGACCATGTCGCTGGAATCGAATTCGTAGTCGCCGTTCCAGTCGCCCGTGCTCCAGCGGGAGTTCTCGAGCAGACCATCTTCGTACTCGTTCGTCTGGAAGACCATCACCATGTCGTGCGTGTCGAACTGCCCATCCAGGTTCGCGTCACCGTAGTACGTGTTCTGCAGATCGCGGACCCACATCTGGAAGTCGGTCGGATCAACATCGCCGTCCTGGTCCACATCGCCCGGTTCACCGGTCCCGACTTGGATCGCCCCCACCTGCGGCATCAGGTCCAGGACCATCCGGCCTTCCCCCTGGTCGAAACCCCGAAAATCAAAGTGCACCTTCTCAAACAGCGGATTCGCCGATCCATCGCCGAGTCCGATACCGCCTAAGCCATCCAACAGATCCCCCATGCCGGCATCGTTGAAGAGATCCGACAAATCTCCCCATCCGCCTAGCAGCGATCCCATCCAACCACTCGACAAGAAATTCATGCCAAAAATCCCATCGATCGTGGGATCAATGTCCGCGATCGCGATCGTCAGGTCCGTGAACACCAGATCCAGACCTTCGTCGGTCGGAATGCGCAGGTCTTCCACGAGCATCAGCGGGGCATTGATTTGACCACCAACTCCCCCGATCGCCTGCGTGCCAATCGCTTCGTCCAACAGGCTCCCGTTGCCATTCGCGTCCAATCCCAAATCCAAGGCCATTTGCGTTGACATCAAACTCATCTGCGCTCCCGTGTCCAACACAAAATTGCCCGCTTGGCGAATCCCCTGATGACCGACCTTGGCCGTCAATGCTGGCAGGTCGACCCAAGCCGGCAAAGGACCGTCTTCGCCCGGTGAGAAATGCAGCGGCGATAGCGGAACCGAATATCGCCGCTGACTCGTGGTCGGCAACTCGTTGGCGAAACTCGTCCCCAGAAAATCGAAACTGAGATCGCCATCCAGAATGTCCAGAATGTCAAATGGGTCTCCCGTGCCCCCGTTCCCTCCCAGGCCGCTCAAGTTCAGCGTCGTAACGCGACCGTCCATGGCGGGCATCCCCAGGATCCCAAAGAAAGAACAAAGGCCCGGCACCGGGCAAAAGCTCACAGTCGTGCTCGACATGATCCGCGTGCGGTCCAACTGCTGCGAAATTCCGTCCGATCCGGCATATCGCAGATCATACTCCGCCGAAACATCAAACTCGGTGAAGCCCCCAATGCCCTGCTCCCAAAAGGTTCCCTCCGTGCGATACCCGCCAGCCATCAACTCGGTGACTGAATCGTCCACCGCCAAAATGCTGTTCGCCCCCGTGTCCAAGAGAAAGGTATTGGCCAATTGCGGGCCAATCACTTGACCCGTCTGAGGATCGATTAGCTCAATCGCCACCCGCGGTTGGTCCAAAGCCAACTCGTCAGTGGGGCCAAGCAAGATGTAGGGCTTCGCCGTGCCCAGTCCTGCCACCGCCAGGACCAACAGGAGTGCGAGCACGAAATGTGAAGAAAACCGCTGGTTCGACATGTGTTCGGCCACTCCCTACGCGTTCCCAAGCCCCTTGACGTGATTCTCCTGGAGTATACCCGAAATCGCCGATCTCAAGGAAGGATTTGGCACGTGGACACGTCCGCAGTGGGGTAGGGAACCCGGAGAACAAGGCGTCGAGGCCGTTAGAAACAATTGAGCCAAGTGGCCGCCGCATGCGTGAGTACAGGCCGGCCCAAGTGTGAAGAGATGGAATTGGGTGAGAGGGTGGGAGAAGAAGAGAGTGGTTTGGGAATTGGGGGGGGGTAGACGGGGAGAGGGTAGACGGGGAGAGGGCAGGCTGGAAGCCTGCGGTACGGGACAGGCTGGAAGCCTGTCCTACTCGGTTTGGGCCCTCGGCTTGAGGAGAGCCGGGGCGAGCGTTGGCGAAGGACGCGATTCCGTTTTGCGCAAAGAGCAAACGCCCGATGCGTCAGGGAAGCTCTTCGTCGAGCGCTTCCAGGCGGTAAGCCTTCATCGCCGCGCCTTCGTTGGCGAGCTTGAACTCGGGACCTGCGGGGAAGTATTGCACGTCATCCGACAGGTAATAGGGGCTGGGTAACGTCATTCCGGCGACATCCACCTGGCAGCCGGTCGTCCCCACGCATCCGAGCGCCAGCAGGCCCAATGCCACCACGTTCGCCCACCGGGATCGTGATCCGTTCCGTTTCATGTGACAGCACTCCCTCGCAAGATTGCTAGATTCGTTACGTCCGTTATCGACCGGAGAATCGGCAAACTTCAGTCGGCGTGCCCAACTTCCACGGCGTTGCTGCGTGTGCTGACGGACGGACGACGGCGCAGTGCAGGATCCAGGACGACGGGAGACCGGGCATCTCCCGTTTTCGGTTCACCTCCTGAGAAAAATCCGCCACGCTCGCGGCGGATAGGTGGCCCGTCATCGGTGGGGATCCAGACCACGCTTGCTCGTCGCCTCCCCCGAGATGCTACCGCGTACCGATTGGTCAACATGCTGTATTTCGGGTTTTCTCGGCAACGAACGGAACTGTCATCAGCGGCGCAGTACTTCTCCAAGCCCATGACGGATCCGGTCTCAAGATGGCTCAGCGGAAAGTTCGTGTTGCCAGGGTGCATTCAGTATGATGGGGAAGGGTCCGCTGCGCCGGGAAACATGCGCGGTCACCGGCGGAAGTCCTATCCTTGAGGAGTTCTCGAGTCCTACCGGCGACATCGGCTGGCGCGAAGGCTCGACCGTGGCTCAACGGCGAACAGGGCAAGCAGCAGAGAGAGGCGAGGAAATGCGCGGGTTCAGGTGGACAGGGGGGCGCGGTGGCGGGTTGCGCCTTGCGGTGGCGTGCTTGCTGGTCCTATCGCTGGCGGGGCCGTCCCCATGTTTGGGCCAAGCCCGCGAAGGTTCGGCCGTTCCGCGGGATGTGTATTTTCTAGCATTGCAATCGTTCTACGCGGGACAGTATCGCGATGCACTCAAAGGATTTCAGAGTGCGGCCCGCAGCGGAATTCGCAGCAGCGCCGGGCGCTGGGTCGACTCGATCTGCTACTACGCAATGATCGGCGAGTGCTACTATCACCTCGGCGATCTCGAGGCCGCTTTGCAGCAGCATGAAGCCGCACTGCGGATGACACTTGCGCACAAGGGTTGGATGAAGCGGCTGCAATTGCCTCCCGGTGTGCGGCCGGCACAACTGGCGGTGGGGCTCCCCTGGGGCCCGAGCACGCGTCCGTCGGTCCCGGGCCAGTTCCCCGAGACGGTGTTGAGTCTCCAGGGCACGAATACCGATCGTGTCGTGCGGCAGGGCGGCGTGTTATCGCCTCCCGAGCTGTACTCCGTCCGCGTGATCGAAATCATGCGCTGTACGGCCGTTTCGCTGCGGCGAAGACTCGAACTGCTGGGGCCGGTCGGCGAATCCACGCCGCTGACCGCGGAGGTGGTGCGCGGATTGTCTTCTGCTCCCGTTGTCGGCAACCACTGGGCCAATACCCTGGCGAACATCCAATTGGCTCTGGCCAAAGCGTCCGCCGGTGACCGCCGCGAAGCGGCCGAGCTGCTGGGAAGATCCCTGGTCGTCGGTGGCCAATTGGATCATCCACTCACCGGTTTGGCCCTCCTGGAACTGGGGAAACTCCTGCTGGAGCAGCAAGAACTGGAGGCGGCCGGTCGCTGCTTTTACGACGCCACTTTTCCTGCTGCACTCTTCGGTCAAGCAGATGTGCTGGAGGAAGCTTTCGCACTGGCCACGCAGATCCATGTACGGACCGGTGGCGAGCAGCTCTTTCCACCGCTGGAGGTTGCAGCGGCCTGGGCGCAATCGAAAGGGCTCGACCGTGCCGCCGCATCGATCCTGCTCTCGGCTGGCGAAAATGTCCTCCTGCTGAATGCGACACGCGATGCCGACCGTTGGATACAGCGTGCCCGCCGAGCCATGGGACGCAGTGATCTGGCGGCCGGTCGGATCGGAGCGCGAATGCAATACCTTCGCGCTCTGACCGCCTATCAATTGGGAAAAGCGTCGGTCGGTCGCAGCGCCTTGGCCGGCGCCATCAAGCAGCAGAATCGCTTGTCGCCGCGCCTGTTCCAGATTCGACTCGCCGACGATCTGTACCGGACACAGGCCGTTTCGCCCCGTGTGGCAGATCTGCTGTATTCGACCGTCCTGCGGGAACCCACCGCGGATGACTGGAAGACGGACCCGTTCAACAACCTGTTGATCCAACTGGCCAATCTGCACGTCCCGTACGAGCATTGGCTGGAGGTAGCCGTCGAGCGGCGCGATATGGCGAAATTGGTGTTCGTCAGCGAGATGGTCCGCCGACAAAAATTCTTTCGCGAGCTGCCATGGGGCGGCCGATTGCTCGGCTTGCGGTGGGTGCTGGAAGCCGACCCGGCCGTGCTGGATGAAGCTTCGCGCCTGCAGCGAGAAGACTTGCTTGCCCGGTTTCCGCAGCTGAGCGAATTGTCGCGCAGCGTAGATCAAACCAAGCAAGCCTGGCGCCGTTTACCGGCGGACTCCGAAAACCCGGAGCAGGTGCGCGAAAGTATTCGACTCGCCCAACAGCTGGCTGCCGATAGTCAGCAACAGGAACAGATACTGGCCGAGATCGCTTTGCGACCCGAAGCGGCCACGCGACTGTTCCCGCCCTTGCTCGGATTAGAACAACTGCAGGCACGATTGCAGCCGGGCCAAACCCTTCTCGGTTTTGCTACGACCGGCTCACAGGTCCACGCGCTGCTGATCACCGCCGGCCAACGATACGAATCCTGGCCGCTGGAAGATCTGCCGCAGTTTCGGCGCGGGATCGTCGAACTGGTACGCCAGATCGGCAACTACGAGCGCGGTCAGGTGCTCAACGCCGCCCTGTTGACCGACGAGCAATGGAAAGACTCCGCAGCGGCCGTCTTTCAGCCGTTGGCCGAAAAGCTGACGCCGGAAGTCCTCCGGGAAACGCGGGAATTAATCATCGTTCCCGACGGTTTTCTCTGGTACCTGCCCTTCGAGTTGCTGCAGGTTCCCACCGCGCGCGGCCGACAGGCTTTGATCGAATTGATGCCGATCCGCTACGCACCGACCCTCGGCCTTGCGGTGACCGATCCGCGACCCCCGGTCCGTGGCGGTATTACCGCGATCGTGGCCGGAAGGTTGTTCGGGCCCGAGACCGATCCGATTGTGGCCACGCTCGCCCAGGAACTGCAACAACTGCGACCAAAATCGATCTTTCTGGAAGCACCGTTGCCCATTCCCTCGAGCGTCATGGCGGGCAACTGGGACGCACTGATCGTCTTGGACGACTTGGATGACGTCGCGAAATCCCCGCTGGACTGGGCACCGGCTGCCATCGACCGCGGCCGGCCCAACAGTTCGCTGCGCGAGTGGCTGGAGTTGCCTTGGGAAGGTCCACGGCAATTGATCCTGCCCGGATTCCCCACCGCCGTTGAGAGCGCGCTCCGGCGAAACACGAACGGCGACGAAATCTTTCTCTCGGTGTGTGGGCTGATGGCCAGTGGTACGCGCAGCGTTCTGCTCAGCCGATGGCGGAGTGGAGGACGGACCAGTCTGGAGATGATCCGCGAGTTCTTGCAGGAACTGCCACGCGAAACGCCCGCGGCGGCTTGGCAGCGGGCGATCCTGCTGGCACGCTCGGCCCAGTTGGATCCCACCGCCGAACCGCGGCTGAAGGGCGTCACGGAAGGGCAACTACCGTCAGCGGATCACCCGTTCTTCTGGGGTGGTTACCTGTTGATCGACGCCAGTTCGCCACCCGCCGATCGCTGAAGGTGGCAGTCGCAACAGTGGTCGTGAGTTCTGCAGCGTGCAGCACTTCCCTGTGGCGTTCCGGCGCCCTTTCTGCTCCGAAGAAACGCCGCCACGAACGCTACATGTCCCTGCGACTCGCACGAACCTGAGTGTGCGCGCCAGGGGAGGATTCTGCCGATCCATCCCCTGACACGATGCTCTGGCCTATTTTGCGATACAGAATAACTTGCTGGACGTGCGAATCAGTAGCCGACCGTGAGCGGCCGCGATCGACGATCGGACCGGATCATCGTCGGTCGGCGTTTCCATCGAGACCTCGTGCAGCAGCTTGCCGTCTGTTGCGTCGATAACGGCGACCGTTCCCAGGAAATTGATCAGGTAGATCCTGCCGTCAGCGGCCAGGGGCGACGCTTCGTATTTGGCGTCGCCGGGAGTCCGCACGGTCCATTTCACTTTTCCCGTTTGTGGTTCCACGCGGGAAAGCGATTTGCGAACGTCACTGAGCACGAAGAAATCACCATCGTAGAACGCGGGCGTAGGAACGTCGGCCGACACTTCACGCTCGTCATCGCTGACCCATGCCAGGATACTATCATCGAGTACTCCCGTTCCGCCCGTGCGCACTGCGTAGATCGGCGACCGCTTCGGCGCGCAGGCCAGAATGATCCCGTCGCCCGACACGGGAGAGGGCACTAAACGCCAATGTGGAACACGATCGGGATTCCAAGTGCCCCACCGCCACAATTCCTGGCCGGTCTGCGGGTCGTGGCCGGTCAGCGCATCTCCGCCATTGACCAGGATCTCCTCTCGCTCGGTGCCGATCAGCGGGATTGGCGTCGTAAACGACTCGCGCGATTCCATGCGGGCTTTACTGGGACGTATCTGCCGCCAGATCGTCTTTCCGTTCGCTGGATCGACGGCCAGCAGGTACGATTCGTTTTCGCGATCACGGAATCCGCGACCGTCGACCGGCACGTCGCGCTGCAAAACCTGCAAATACAGTTTGCCATCGTACAGCAACGGAGAGCTGCTGAAGGTCCACAAGAATGCGAAGGTCCCGTAGTCCTCCTGAAGATTACGCGACCAGCGCTTCTCTCCATGGAAATCGAAGTTGATCAATTCGCCGTTGCTGTAGAAGAACGTGACTGTCTTGCCGTCCGTCACCGGAGAGGGCGCCGCAAAGTTGCTCCGCGAATCTCGACGAATCCCCTGGGCGAGATCCTGCTGCCACTTCTTCTGTCCGGTCTGTAGATCAAAGCACATCGCCACCAGACGATCTCGTTTCGGATCGGAGCTGGAGATGAAAACATGATCCTGCCAGACGATCGGTGTGGCCGCACCCGCTCCGGGTAGATCCACACTCCACGCCACATTTTCGGTCATCGACCAACTTTCCGGCAATCCGGTTTCTTCCGTCGAGCCGTTGAAGAATGGCCCTCGCCATTGAGGCCATTCGGCGGCGGTCACATGCCCTGCCAGAAGGAGCAAACCGATCAGACAATTGGTGCAGTTGTTTTTCATGGAGGACCTTTCGCGTGGCGATGCTGCCGGCTGGCAAACTGTGTGTTGGTGCTGTTCGTCGGGGGCGTCGTCGACGCCTGAGTCGGCGGTGTTCATCCAAGACGAAGGAACTTTCCGTCGGATCTGGCCCCCTCGCTCCGATCGAATTCGTTTACGGCGTCTGGTAGAACGCGGCATGGATCTTGGAGACGTGTTCCGGATCGAACTTGATGACTTTGCGGTCGTAGGTCATCAACCCATTGACTTCTCCTTCGACGTCGGTCGTTTGCGTATAGATCGCGGCGGCCAGGCCGCGGCCGATCATCGGCTGTAACTTGACCATCAACTGATCGTAATTCGTGCGCAAGGTTTCCAATTCCTCGTAGGTCCGATACCCCCAGTTGCGTTTGTTCCACCAGAGGTGACCCTCCATCGGAAGTCCAAGGCCGCCGAATTCGCCCAGTACGACGGCTCGTCGCTCTTCCGGTTCGGGCATGGCGGGACCAGGATAACTGTGAATGTCGTAGATGTCGCCGGTGCCACGATCGGTCCAACCGCTGGGTCCGTCTACGAGTCGCGTCGGATCGTACTGTGCGGTCCAGGCAAGGATGTTGTCTGTTTCGAACTGTCCCCAGCCTTCGTTGAATGGCACCCAGATGACAATCGACGGATGATTGTAGTGGGTGTCGATCAACGCTTTGAACTCGCGGCGATAGTTTTCGGCCGACTCGGCGCTACGTTGCAGATCGGCGTCCTCGCGGCCGATATGGCGATCGCCGTTGGGCATGTCCTGCCAGACCAACAAACCCAGCTTGTCGCACCAATAGTACCACCGGTCCGGCTCAACTTTGACATGTTTTCGACAGGCGTTGAATCCTAGCTTTTTGGTGACCTCAATATCGTACCGCAGCGCTTCGTCGGTCGGCGCGGTATAAAGCCCGTCCGGCCACCACCCTTGGTCGAGCGGTCCGAACTGAAACAGCGGTTGGTTGTTCAGGAACAACCGGGGAATTCCGGCTTCGTCCTTCCGCACTTCGATCTTCCGCATGCCAAAGTAGCTGCGGACTTGGTCGGTGACCTGATCGTTCAGCTCGAGTTTGGCATGCAGGTCGTACAGAAACGGTTCGTTTGGTGACCAGAGTTTGGCATCCTCGACCTGCAAGAGTACCTGAGGCTGCGCGGCTTCGTCGCTCGGCTGGATCGTAATCGATCCTTCCGAGACCGTCTCATTTCCATCGCGGACGGTCAGGGTCAGTGTGGCGGATTTCGTTGAGGGCAGCGTGAGCATCGCGTCGATCTGGATCGCTTGCTTGTCGACGTCCGGCGTGAGTTTCAACGATTCGATCCGCGCCGCGGGGACCGGTTCGAGCCAGACGGTCCGCCAGATGCCGGTCACCGACGTATACCAGATGCCTTTCGGCTCAATGACCTGTTTGCCGCGCGGTTGAAAGCCCTCATTCGCGGGATCCCAGACACGGACGACGAGCTCTTGCGGGCCTTCGTCGCGAATTGCGTCGGTGATGTCGAACGTGAAGGCATCATAGCCGCCTTGATGTTCTCCCACAGGTTGTTGGTTAACCCAGACCTTGGCCCGCCAGTCGACCGCTCCAAAATGCAATCGCAGTCGCTCACCCTCGTCCAGAGCCGGGGCCGAAAAGGTGCGGCGGTACCACAGGTTCTGGTTGGGGCCGACCGGTTGCATCACACCGCTGAGGGCCGATTCGGCGGCGAAGGGAACGAGAATCGGGCCATCGAAAGCGTTCGGTTGGGCTTCCTCGGCGGGGCGGATCGCGTACTCCCACAAGCCGTTGAGATTCTGCCAGGCCTCGCGGACGAACTGGGGACGCGGGTATTCCGGCAATGCTTGCGTGGGGGAGACTTCGGCCGCCCATCGGGTCATTAAAGGGGCTTGGGCCGGTTGCCACTCTGCGCTGATGGTGGTGCAGCAGAGCAATGGCAGGGCGACGAGCGTCAGGAGGGTGAGTCGCAACATGGCATGATTTCTCGCGATGGGTTTCGGGGAAAGCTGGAAGTGGCATCAGCGTGGCTCAGTCTTCGACCAGCACGGTTTTGCCATTTTGCCCGAGAGAGATTCCGACGACAACGTACTCAACGTCTTCCATACCGGTATTTCGCATCGAGTGCACTTCTCGGGGTGCCACGATCAGGGCGTCTCCGGGGCCCAGAGCCGTGCAGGACTGCTCGACTCGCATTTCCGCCTGCCCTTGGACCAGAATGAAGATTTCTTCCATGTCTTCGTGGTAGTGCGTACGGAACGAAGATCCGACGGGCAAACGGGCCCAGTTGATCATTTGCACGCGCCCGTCCAAGAGCTCCTTTCGTGTCGCCAGCACTCTTTTCAGAACGCCTGGTTTCTGAGGGTCTTCGTGGGACGCAGCGATGAATTCTGCCTCCGTCGATGGTATCAGTCGCATCACGGCCCCTCTCACGTCGTGGAAATCTTGTCTTCAACCGGCCATCAGGATAACCGCGGTCAGTGGGCCCCTTCAAGCATTCACAAGCATGAACGCTGATCACTTCGAATTCGAACTTCCGTACCCGGTTTCGCAAGATCGGACCACTTGGGACGAATAACCAGGGACATCGTTCGTTGGAAAAGATCTGCGGCTCATGATCTGGTGAGTGGTCGCCCGGATGAATTATTCGTCCTCGGCTGCTCGCCCAAGCGATTTCTTGGCCGTAGGTGCTCACTCCGGCTTCTGTCGGGATCCTGCCATCCGTAGAAACTAGGGCTCGCTCGCATCGGCTGATGGGAGCGGTGACTTACGCCTCACAAGAGCATCGCCCTACCGCTGAAAAAGGACCGGCCGAGCTGATCGCGTCCGGCCTGATATAGGCAATGCCTTGAAAAATCGCTTCACCGATGTCGCAACCGTCGCGCGTTGCGGCGTCTTTGTGCCGGCCGATAGGAGAATCCAGGCTCGCATGACGGTCCGAGGGGCTGTGTTGTTTGACTTGCGGTGACGCCTGCTGGATAATCTTTCGTTACATTCGATCGGATTCTATGTGCCGGCTGTTTCTCGGTTCGTTGTGTCCCTTCCGCGAACCGTCGGCTGGTTTTTCGGTAATCGCTCCGTTGAATGGGGAGGACCTCAGAAATGCGACGTGGGACAAATCAATTGCCAGGACGAGCGAACCGAAGCACCAGCGTATGTCTGCTGCTGGCCGTCCTGCTGGTGGCCGTATCGCACGGTCAAGCGCAAGAGCAGTTCACGCAACTTCTGGGACCGGTCGAGGTGAAACCGGTCGCGGACGCTGCGGAATGGGAGGTGCCGTTCATCACCTGGGGCGGCGACGTGGCGACTTTCCTGGCCAATGGCGGACTGGAGACGACGCCCGAGTTCCCCGTACGGCAAGCTGGGCTTGAAGATCAAACTCGTGCCGGGAGATGATTTTCTGGGTCAGGTTCGAAACTACCTGTCCGGCCAGACGCCTTTCCTGCGCGGCACGATGCGCATGATGGGGCAGGCGAGCGAGGCCTTGGGAAAAGACCCGCGAACGAAACCGGTGGTCGTGCTGCAATTGTCCTGGAGTGCCGGGGACCACATCGTCGCTCGAGAGAAACTGAAGACACTGAACGACCTGCGGAATGAGAGCCAGAAGGTTCGCATTGCCTGTCAGCAGGGCGGGCCGCATGTCGGCTTGCTGTACGATTCGCTCGATGCCGCCAAGATCAATCGGAACGAAGTCGAAATCGTGTGGGTGAAGGATTTGACCGGACCGGAGGGACCTGCCGAGACATTTCGGAAAGATGAAACAATTGACGCTTGCTGTGTGATTACGCCCGATATGATCGGTTTGACCGGGGGCTATGAGAGTACCGGGTCGGGCGCCGAGGGGACCGTCAAGGGCGCCCACGTGCTGAACTCGACCCGTGACATGTCGCGGTCGATCGCGGACGTCTATGCCGTTCGCGCCGATTGGCTGCAATCGCACCGCGAAGAAGTACAGAAGTTCGTTGCAGGGTACCTGGGAGCGACCGAAAAAGTGGTGGCGCTGCGTAAGGAATTTGAACAATCCCAACGTATGACCGACGAGTATCGCAACCTGCTGACCATGTCGCAGGAGATCTTCGGTGAAGAGGTGCTCCCGACGCTGGAAGTCGATGCACACGGGCTGTTGCTGGATTGTGCCTTCGTTGGATTACCCGGCCAATTGGCTTTCTTTGAAGACCGAGGCAATCTGAGTGGGTTCGAGCCGAAGATGGCGTCGGCCCTGGATTTGGCCGTTGGCTGGAAGTATGCCAACTTTCGAAGTGGATTCGATAAGCCCGGCTGGGATTACCGAAAGGTCGCCGAAGATGCCGGTGTCGAATTCCAAGAGCCAAAACGGGAAGGCGCGGTGGAAGTCGCCGAGGGCGGGCTGTTTCCCGGAAGTGACGTGCTCGATGATCGCACGATTGTCAGCTTCACCATCAACTTCGATCCCAATCAGTCCGATTTCTCCGCCGATACCTACGGAGCGGACTTCAACCGGGCTATTCAATCCGCCTCGACCTTCGGCAATGCCGTGATCGTCATCCGCGGACACGCGGATCCGACCAAGGCCCTGATGGACATGATCAAGGCGGGAATTGAAAAACGGATCATCAAGCGAACCGGACAGAAGGGCAACTATCGCTACTTCGTCAACGGCAAGCCGATCGACCTGGAGCAAACGGAGACAATCGTCAAATTGATCCAATCCGGGGCGTTTGAATCGCCGAGCTATAAGCCGCGGGATACCGTGCAGGCCGCTCTGAATCTGTCGCTGGCTCGTGCGGAAGCGGTGAAGAAATCGCTGGTTGATTTCGCGAAGGCGCAACAGGTCAATCTGGATGCCACCCAGCTGCAACCGACGGGCGCCGGGATCGCCGAACCACTGATTCCGAAACCAGAAAGCCTGGCCGAGGCGCGGGAGAACATGCGCGTGGAGTTTCGCATCGTTCGGGTTCCGGCCGAGGCACTTCAAGAATCCGACTTCGAATTCTGAGGATCACCATGCGGTATCTCGTGCTGCTAAGTTGGTTGTGCCTAAGTTCCGTTGCTTGTGCCGGACAAAACGTCGTCGTCTTGTTGGATGACTCCGGTTCGATGAACGAAGAACTGAGGTCAAACCGCCGCCTGCGAAAAATCGACGCGGCCAAAACTGCGCCTGCAAACCGTGTTGGAGCAATTGCCGCCGGATGCGCAAGTCGGCGTGCTGGTGCTGAACGGTCGGCAGCGGATGGGAGAATGGATCATTCCCCTCGGTCCGCTGCAACCGGAACGGTTGGAGCAGGCCATCCGGCGAATTCAAGCAAGCGGCGGAACGCCGCTGGGACAGTTTATGAAGGTGGCGGCGGATGCGTTGCTCAAGCTGCGAGCGCAGCAGCGTTATGGTAACTACCGCCTGCTGATTGTTACCGACGGCGAGGCCGGTGATCGGCAATTGGTCGAAGGTTATCTGCCACAGATTCAGGCTCGTGGAATCACCGTGGATGTCATCGGTGTTGACATGCAGCGGGACCACAGCCTGAAGAACCAAGTGACAAGTTATCGGCGCGCCGATGACCCTCGATCGCTGCAGCAAGCGATTCAGGAATCGCTGGCCGAAAGCTCGTTGGATAGTCAAGATGCCGACGAGCAATCCGACTTTGAGCTGCTGGCAGCCCTGCCGGATGAGATTGCGCTGGCCTCGATTCAGCAACTCTGCGAGGCGAACAACGAGCCGATTGGCAGTGGCGACGGGCCGCAGTGGAACGAGCCATCGGGCGATCAGGCCTTCGGCCCGCCCGCCGGCGGTCAGCGCCGGCCCCCGGGGCGAAAGCGTGAGGGCCCCGGTCGGCTGCTGTCTCTGGTGTTCGTCGTGTTCGTGCTAACGATCGTGTTGCGGATGGTCATGCGGATGTTCCGGTCGCGGTAACGCGGAAAAGTGCCGGTTGCCGGTTCGAGCGAGTTGCGTGGAAAGGCTTGCTGTGTCGAAGGGTAAACTGCTAGCGCTAATAGTCGTCTGGTTGCTGATCGTGGCGGTGGGTGCGATCACTTGGCGGTGGGTTTTTGTGCCGGCGCGCGAAGAAGCCCGCGAACGGGATCGCGAGGTCCTGATCGAAGGGACCAGCGGACGATCGCAATATCGCTACACGGTGAACTTTGCACTCGATCAGTTCAGCGGCTACGCCATCCTGCGTTCCGAAGAATTCCAGGAACGATTGCACGATAAGCAGATTCGCATCAATCTGATCGACGATGGAGCTGACTACGGCGCACGACTGAAACGGTTACGCACCGGAGAAGTCCAGATGGCTGCCTTCACGATCGATGCCCTGATTAAGGCAAGCGCGAATTTGGGGGAATTGCCCGCCGTCATCGTGGCGATCGTGGATGAGACCCGGGGGGCGGATGCGATGGTGGCCTACAAAGAAAGCGTCCCGAATGTGGATGCGATGAATCGGGCCGAAACCCGCTTTATCTTGACGCCCGATTCGCCCAGTGAGACGCTGGCCCGGGTCGTGATGACGCATTTTAATCTGGATCGGCTGCCGGCCGATCCGTTCGTGGCCACGCGCACTCCCGAAGAGACGTTCAATCGCTACCGGCAAGCCCCCTCGAATTCCCAGGATGTGTTTGTCGTCTGGGAGCCGTTCGTCTCCCGAATTCTGGAAAATGACAACATGCACGTCGTCGTCGATAGCTCGCGATTTCGCGGCTACATCGTGGACGTGATTGTGGTGAGTCGAGATTATTTGCAGAAGAACCATGACGTCGTGCGCGATCTGGTCGGCTGCTACTTCACGGCTGCCTACCGTTATCGAAACGACATGACCCAGCTCGTTCAGACGGATGCCAAACAACAGGAGCAGCCGCTGACGCCCTCCCAAGCCGAGAAGCTCGTGGAGGGCATCCGGTGGCAGAACACGCAGGAAAACTTTGCCCATTTTGGCCTCCTGAAGGATGCGGAACGCCAACACGTCGAGGATATGATCGGAAATATCACCCGCGTGCTGCTGCGTACGTCCGCGATCAGCGGCGATCCCACGGAGCGTCGGCCGAACCTGCTGTATTACGAGAAGATTCTCACTGAACTGCGGCAGAGCAACTTTCATCCGGGGTTGGAATCCGAGCAGATTGAAGATGACGTCGTCCGACTGCCGGCCCTGACCGACGAGGAATGGAAAGAGCTGCGGGAGGTGGGCGAGTTGGATGTGCCCGCTCTCGTTTTCGCCCGGGGGACCGCCCGGCTGACCGATCGCAGCTACGCGGTCCTGGATGATCTGGTCAATGCACTCCGGTCCTGGCCACAGTACTATTTACGCGTGCGAGGGAACGCCTCGCGCCGAGGGGATCTTGAGGCGAACCGGCAACTGGCGGAGAATCGGGCCAAAGCTGCCGCCGACTACCTCGTGCAAAAGGGCGTGGACCGGAACCGGATTCGCCACGAGGGGGTCGACCCCACAGGGGACACGAACGTCAGTTTCGTGCTCGGCGAAGCTCCCTACTGATCTGCTGCTCCCTGCCGCTTGGCTCACGACCGATGATATGGACGACGTCAGACGCAAAGTGTTCCTGGACATTTTCGCCGCGCCCGGAGTGCTGCTGCCGATCGCCGGCGGATTGACGGCGCTGATGGCCTCCTGGGCCATCGGCGGAAATCCGGCACTCACCTTTGGCGGCGTGGCCGGTGTGCTCGGTGGCCTGGGCCTGATGGCCTCTCGGCTGATCCTCAAATTGGATCGAATCACACAGGATGCCTACGACTACTTCGTGCACACACAACGCAGGCAGCAGGAAGAGTCCCTGGAACAACTGGAACAACGGCTGCTACTGGACCAGGATCCGCGGACGCAAACCAGCTTGCGTACCATGCGACACCTGTACGATCGACTCAAAGAAAAGGTGGATTCCGGCAAGGTCACCCCCGCGGCTTATGGTGTGATTGAAGGCGTCGATAAGTTGTTCCACTCCTGCGTCAAACAGTTGGAAGCCTCCGTCGATCTCTGGGAAATGGCGCAGTCGATCGAAGGACCGGCGCGGACGGCCATGCTTCAGCAGCGTGAACAACTCGTGACGGAAGTTAATGAAGCGGTGGAACACCTTGGCCGGACCGTCGAGCGATTTCATGAAGTCGAAACCGGTCGCCACCGGTCCGACCTGGCACGGCTGCGAAAGGAACTGGATGAATCGATGCGCGTCGCGCGCGAGGCTGAACGACGGACGGAAGAACTGACGCAGCCATCGCCCACGGACCTGCGAGAATGGGAGTAGTTTTTCGACGCGCCCTAACAAGACTGACGAATGGACAGTAGGATTGGGGAGAGTTTCGCCGTCCTCGCTTCTCACTTCCCCTGGCCGCGCAAGGAACGCGACCGGGGACGGCCACCCGGCGCGAACCATCGCAAAAGCGAAAGCAAAGCGAAAACTTCAACACAAAGGGAGAAAGACGTGATGAAATTGAAATGCGTAGTGTGGATCGGCGTGGGATTGTTAATCGCCATCGGCGGATGCCGAAAGGACAGCACCAGTTCCACCACCGACGGTCCGGTCGCCACGTTTAGTCTGGCGTGGAGCGAGTACCCGAGTTGGTCGGTGTTCGGTGTGGCCGACGAATTGGGATTGATCGATGGGGCTGCCGGACAACTGGGCACTCTCGAAAAGAAACATGGCGTGGATATCGAACTGAAAGAAGCCGGTTATGACTCCTGTCTGAATATGTTCAGCTCGGGTGACTGCGACGCGGTCTGCATTACGAACATGGATGCGCTGATCGTCAGCCCCTCGCGCGATATCGTCGCTGTGCTGCCGACCAGCACGAGTAATGGAGCAGACGCCTGCCTGGTCGTGACCGAAGAGATTCCCGATATCGAGTCGCTCAAACAGTATCCGGTGTACGGACTCGAGAATACGGTTTCGGAGTACTGCTTTGTTCGTTGCCTGGAGAAGGCCGGTTTTCAAGAGGCGGATTTCCAATTCACGAATCAGGATCCCGCAATTGCCGCGCAGACGATGCAGCAGGGAGAGGAAGGTCACAAAGCGATCATGGTCTGGAATCCTTTCGTGTTGCAGACCCAACGCGACCGCAGCGACGTGAGTGTTTTGTTTGACTCACGTCAGATTCCCGGTGAGATTGTCGACATGGTGGCCGTCGGTAGTGACTCGCTGAAGAAAGCCGATGCCGACAAATTCGTGAAGGCCGTGATCGAGGCTTTCTATGAAGTCAATCTTGCCCTGGAAGATGCGGATCGCGGCGACGAAGTGCTGGTCGCGCTGGGAACCAAGTTTTCGAATCTCGGCCTCGAGGACATGCGGTTGGTGGTCCAACAGACCGAGTTCTACAAGACGCCGGAAGAGGCGAAATCGCTGTTTGGCGGAGAAGCCTTCCAGCAGACCATGCAGACGGTGACCGACTTCTGCGTTGGCCACGAACTCGTCACCGATCCCTCGGTCGGTTACGGGCCGGATGCGGTCGATTACAAGCTGCGTTTCGACGCATCCTATATCGACTGACGCGAGGGTGCCCGCAAATGTTGATGGTTCGCGAACCAATCTCCGGATCCTCCCGCATCCTGCTGGGGCTTGTTTCCATTCTGATCCTGGTGGGTCTTTACGGTTGGCTGGCCCACCAACGGCAGCAGACCAAGCGACGCGATGCGGCGAGGAAACTGGAACACATTCAGCAGCAGTTGGAGGATCTGGAGACGCGGCGACAGCAACGGGAGTTAGCCGACGATGAATGGTCTTCGTCCCCCGAAGGCAAGCAGCTTGCGCAACGCACCAGTGGGCTGCGGCAGCAAGCGGCTTTGCTGACTCGGGAAAAGGAGGAGGCGGTCGATCGCACCGTTCCGACCTTTCGCAGCCTTTACTCCGATGGACTGCTACGCGTCCTGCGACCACAGGGGCTGCGGAAGGATGAATACTGGCTCAGGGAGGATGCCTTGGCCACCGCCAAGCGACTCGCCGCCGGCCTGCTGGTCGGCGTGCTGCTGTCGGTGACCCTGGGGGTCTTGATGGGCGCGTATTCGCCGATCGAAGCGTTTTTCGTGCCCCCGTTGTCGTTCCTGGCGAAGATTCCCCCGACCGCGATGCTGGCCGTGTTTTTCGTGCTGGTCGGCGTGAATTTTCGGATGTACGTCACGATGATCGCATTCGGTACACTGCCGACTCTCGCGCAGACCGTTTACCAGTCAGCGAAGAAGGATGTGCCCGAGTCGCTCGTGTTCAAGGCCTATACGCTGGGTGCAAGCCACATGGAGCTGATCTGGAATGTGATCTACAAACAGATCCTGCCGCGGTTGATCGACGCGGTGCGATTGCAGATCGGGCCGGCGATGGTCCTGCTGGTGGCGGCCGAATGGATGGTGGCCGGGGAAGGTTTCGGGTATCGACTGCGACTTTTCTACCAGCGGACGGACATGACCGTCGTCTATGTGTATCTGATCCTGTTGGGGATGGCCGGACTGCTGTTGGACTACGCCCTGATCTGGTTTCGCCGCTGGCTCTGTCCCTGGTTCGGAGAATGATGCAGATGGATGTGGTGCTCGAATGTCGCAATCTGTATCACTGGTTCGGCAGCAAACGTGTGCTCCAGGACGTGAATCTCAAGATTCTCGCCGGCCAGTTCGTCTCACTCGTCGGGCCTAGCGGATGTGGCAAGTCGACGTTGCTGCGCGCGATCCTGGGAACGCATCCGCCCGAGCAGGGCCAAGTGCTGATCGAAGGCGTCGAGGTGACACGGCCCTGTCGCGATGTGGGGATCGTCTATCAGGATTACAGCCTGTACGAATACCAGCGGGCACGAGATAACGTTGCCTTCGGCCTGATGCTCGATCAGACCAGCTTGCCTTACCGCCTATTCCAGCCACTCGCGTGGCGTCGTCTGCGGCAGAATTTTCGCCGACAGGCCGATGAGATGTTGGAAAAGGTGAATTTGGAAGAGGCAGGACACCTGTTTCCGAGTGAAATGTCCGGCGGGATGCGGCAACGCGTCGCCATCGCGCAGGCCTTGATCATGCAGCCTAAGATTCTGCTGTTGGATGAACCGTTCGGCGCGCTGGATGAAGCGACTCGCGAAGAACTGCAGTTGATGCTGCTGCAACTGTACAGCGAAAACGTGCAGGCCATGGAAGATGGCCGACGGCCTCCCTACACGGTGCTGATCGTCACGCATGAATTGAACGAGGCCCTGTTCGTCTCCCAACGCGTCATCGGTCTGTCGCAGTACCATCCCACGGGCCGTAACGGCGCGACGATCGTCTACGATAAGGCGGCTCCGATCTTCCGGCCCGGAGATCCACGCGACTTCGCCAAGCTGGAGCAACAGAAAGAAGAGCTGCGGCGCACCGTGTTCGATCCGGACGACGTCAAGAATCACGACGAGTATGTGACCTTCTGGCAGGATCATGCGTTGCCCGGCAAACCGACCTGACGCCGGCGGTCTCCGCACGCGTTGGGAAGTGCGGAATGCGCGGGTGATTTGAGCCCGCGTGATTTTCCACCCATGAAGAGGCATGCAGGGCGGAGGCCGGTGCCAAGTGCCCCTTCCCCGCCTAGAGCGGCAGCAGCGAGGGCAGCACGGCGGGACGACCGATCGAGTAGTAGGCGAAACCGGCGTCGGCGGCGTCTTGCGGATGGTAGAGATTCCGTCCATCGAAGATCACCGGGGTCGCCATCCGCGAATGCATCTCAGAGAAATCCGGCGAGCGGAATTCTGTCCACTCCGTAGCAATCGCCAACGCGTGCGCGCCGTCGAGCGCCGGCATCGGTTCCGAGAAGTAATGCAACCGATCTCCGTAGATCGCGCGAACGTTTTCCAGCGCTTCCGGGTCATGAACGTGCACCGTGGCGCCCAGTTCGAGCAACCGGTCGATCAGAACTAGCGCGGGCGCTTCGCGAATGTCATCGGTCTTGGGTTTGAAGGCGAGTCCCCAGACCGCGATGGTCTTGTCCGCCAGACGGCCTTCAAAATGCTGTTCGATCTTCTGCTGCAGGACCAGTTTCTGCTGTTGATTGACGCGTTCGACGGCATCCAGAATCTGCGGGGCGAGTGGCGCAATCGCGAAACGTGTTGGCCAGTGCGCGGACATCTTTGGGAAAACAGCTTCCACCGTAGCCGACACCTGGAAAGAGAAACGCGAAGCCGATCCGGCTGTCGTGTCCGATTCCGCGGCGAACGTCATTGATGTCGGCCGCAAAATGTTCGCACAAGTTGGCCATCTGGTTGATGAAGCTGATCTTGGTCGCCAGCAACGCGTTGGCTACGTACTTCGTCAATTCGGCACTTTCCGGTGACATCACCAGAAACGGTTTGTCGGTCCGCAGGAACGGGGAGTAGAGCTTGTGCAACAATTCGGCGTCCGCCGAGTCTCGCACGCCAACGACGACTCGATCCGGCTTCGTGAAATCGTCGATCGCCGTTCCTTCCTTCAGAAACTCTGGATTGCTGGCCACGCGACAGGGCCAGCCGGTGCGGCTTCGAAGACGAGCCAGCAGTTCACTGTTGCTGCCGACCGGAACGGTGCTCTTGGTGACCACCAAAGTCTCCGGAGCGAGTACCTCCGCTAACTGATCGGCGACCGCCCAGAGTGCTCGTAGATCGGCCGATCCGTCGACGGCTGACGGCGTGCCCACCGCCAGAAAGACCACATCGGCTGCCGCCACCGCTTCGCTCAGGTCGGTGGTGAACTGCAAACGACCCGCCATCGAGTTGCGGCGCACGAGATCGGACAGCCCCGGCTCGTAAATGGGAATTCGACCCGCCCGCAGAGCACGAATCTTGGTTTCGTCGATATCCACACAGACCACGTCATTGCCACTGTCCGCGAAGCAGGTGCCAGTGACGAGACCGACATATCCGGTTCCCACGACGGCAATCTTCATCTTGTAAGCTCCCTGGCCTGGCGATTCGCAGTGTTGAAAAAGGGGAGTGGCTCCGAGCACGTTCCGGTGGAATCCGAAGACACCGCGTGTCGTGACGGACCGGTGCCCTGTCCGCCCGGACCCGTGGTTTGTGGCCTGTACCGCAGGCCTCCCGATGCCTGGATACCCATGGAAGAATAGGTCTTGTTTTGGGAAGGGGAAGGGAGGCGGACGGGTGACGGGAGCGGCCATTCGCGATCGAACGGCGGAACTTCCGCTCCGTGAAGCCCGCTCGACGATGGAAGTCTCTCGAGGTCTTTCGTCACGTTTCCCCGGAATCGAGTCACACCGTCGGAAACGGCACGACCGACTTCGTCCGGCGCGAGAACGAGGGAGGGTCAGCTCTCCGCGGGCGGTTACTCGGCTGGATCGGTTTCCTCGGGTTCTTCTTCGGATGGCGTCTCCGAGTCGTTCGGTTCCCGATCGTCTGTCTCGGCCGTTTCTGTTGCAGCCACTGCTGTCTGCGTCCGCCAGGTGATGCTTCGGTGGCTTCTTCGTCGTTGTCTTCCAGGGGAACGCGGACCACGGCGGTTAGCGTGTCGCCCTCGTCCAAGCTCATGATCCGAACGCCCTGGGTATTTCGCCCGATCACACTGATTTCTTCGGCGCGAATGCGCTGGATCTTCCCGCGGGCGGTCATCATCAGGATTTCGTCCTCGTCGGTGACGCGGACAATACCGATCACGGGACCGTTGCGATCCGTCGCTTTGATGTCGATCAAGCCCTTGCCACCGCGACGTTGCGTTCGGTAACGGGCCGACGAGGAGCTGTCTTCTTCCGCCGCGGGCTGTCCTTCGGAGGACGAGCTGGTTCCAAAGTTGGTTCTTTTGCCGTAACCCTTCAGGCAGGCTGTCAACAGCGTGGCATCCGGGTCGACGACGACCATGCCCACGAGCATGTCATTCCGCGAGAGACTGATCCCTTTCACGCCACTCGTGTTGCGTCCCATCGAGCGGACGTCCGATTCGTTGAAGCGGATGGCCATCCCCTGGGAAGTCGCCAAGACCACTTCGTCGCCCGGTTTCGTGACGACAACGTCGACCAGTTCGTCCTCTTCACGTAGTTTGATCGCGATAATGCCGCCTTTCTTAGGACGACTGTAGGCTTCGAGCGGCGTCTTCTTCACGAGTCCATCGCGCGTCGCCATCATCAGGAAATGGCCGGGCAAATCGAAGTCACGCACGGCGCGACAGTCAGCGATCTTTTCATTTTCGGCCAGGTTCAACAAATTCACGATCGCCCGGCCTCGGCTCTCCCGCGCCAATTGCGGCAGTCCGTAGACCTTCTGCCAGTAGACCTTGCCCTTGTTCGTAAAGAACAGCAGATAGGCATGCGTGCTGGCAACGAACAGGTGTTCGATCGGGTCCTCTTCCTCTGTCTTTGCGCCCTTCAGACCTTTCCCACCTCGTCGCTGCGCGCGATAGACACTCGAGGGGGTCCGCTTGATGTAACCTTGGTGGCTGATCGAGACCACCATCGTTTCTTCCGTGATCAGGTCCTCCAGGTCGATGTCACCGACCTCCTCGCCGCTGATCTCCGTCCGGCGCGGGTCGCGGAACTTCTGGCGGATTTCCTCCAAGTCGGACCGAATCATGGCCAGAATGTTGGCTTCGTCGGACAGAATCCGCAAGTATTCGGTAATCTGTTCCAGCAGTTTCTGGTGCTCGCTGACAAGTTTTTCTTGTTCCAGATTCACCAATTGTCCGAGCGTCATTCGCAAGATCGCATCGGCCTGGACCGCGGTCAGCGTGTAATGGTCGGCTTCGCCCCGTTCCTGCTGGAATAGATGAAAGCCGTCTTCGCCCAGGGCCCGCTGCATCATCGCCGATGGGCATTCGACTCCCATCAAGCCGACTTTGGCTTCCGCCTGTGTGCGCGAAGCACGAATGATTCGAATGATCTCGTCGATGTTGGCCAAGGCCATCAACAGGCCTTCGACCGTGTGCTTCCGTTTGCGACCGCCGGCCAGTAGGAATTCCGTCCTCCGCCGAATCACCGTGGCGCGGTGCCGTAGGAACTCCTCCATCATCATCTTGATCGGCATCAGTCGCGGCTTGCCGTCGACCAACGCCAGGAAGATCAGCGAAAAAGAGTCCTGCAGCGGCGAGAACTGATAAAGCTGATTCAGGACCACATCCGGGTCGGCGTCGCGTTTGATATCGATCACCAGCCGAACTGGTTCCTTCAAATCGCTTTCATCTCGGATTCCCGTGATCCCCTGGATCCGACCGTCGTTCACCAGATTCGCGATTCGTTCGACGACGCGATCTCGAAACTGCTGGTAAGGAATCTCAGAGACAATAATCCGGGATCGGCCTCGGTCACGCTCTTCAATCCGAGCACGGGCGCGAACGGTAATCGTTCCTCGCCCGGTGTGGTACCCGCGACGGATGCCGCTGCGCCCGCAAATCACGCCTCCCGTAGGGAAATCGGGTCCCGGCATGATTTCCATCAACTCGTCGATCGACACCTCAGGCTGGTCAATCACCTTGATCAACGCATCGCAAACCTCTGTCAGATTGTGCGGCGGGATCGATGTCGCCATCCCGACCGCAATTCCACTGGATCCGTTGACCAGCAGATTCGGGAACCGAGAGGGAAGAACCGTCGGCTCCAAACGGCTCTCGTCGTACGTCGGCACAAAGTCGACGGTGTCCAACTTCAGGTCGTCCAGCAACTGCGCCGCAATCGGCGATAACCGCGCTTCGGTGTACCGCATCGCCGCCGGCGGCAAGCCGGCGATCGACCCGAAGTTGCCTTGCTTGTCAACCAGCGGGTGGCGCATGTTCCACTCCTGCGCCATGCGGACGAGCGTTGGATAAATCACGCTCTCGCCGTGTGGGTGATAGTTGCCGCTGGTATCACCCGAGATCTTGCGCATTTCACACGCGATGCGCCGGGGCTCAGGTTCAGGTCGTTCATCGCCACCAAAATGCGCCGCTGCGATGGCTTCAGCCCATCGCGTACGTCCGGCAGCGCACGAGAGACAATCACGCTCATCGCGTAGGTCAGATAGCTTTCCTTCAGCTCGTCCTCGATTGGCAGTTCCACTAGGCGGCCGTTGCCATTTCCGCCGTCGCCACTGTCGAGGGGTTCGTTCCGATCGTCCGGGTCGCGGGGGTCCGATGCCAATCTGTCGTCCTTTCACGATTCGTCGCCTGATCCCCCTCAGGAGCCGACTGCTGCGTGCCTTCCCGGAGCGGATCACAAGACCGTTGCCAAGCCCATGATCGTAACATTTTTGGACTTCGGTCACAACTGCCAGTGATCGATGTAAGTGTACTGGTGAATTCGGGTTGCGCTGAGAAGATTCGGCAGGTGACGAGCGACAAGGGCATCGAAGGAACAGTGAGATGGAACGGCCGCCGTCTGGGACAAGAGAAAACGGATGAGCTGGAAGATCATCCCACGCGGCGGTCTGGAAGACCGGGATACGGGACGATCTGGAAGATCATCCCACGCAGACGGTCTGGAAGACCGGGATACGGGACGATCTGGAAGATCATCCCACGCAGACGGTCTGGAAGACCGGGATACGGGACGATCTGGAAGATCATCCCACGCAGACGGTCTGGAAGACCGGAATACGGGACGATCTGGAAGATCATCCCACGCAGACGGACTGGAAGGCCGGAATACGGGACGATCTGGAAGATCATCCCAATCTGATCGGGGGATGGGGGTGGCCCTAAATGGCCTTCCACCAGGGGTAGCCTTTGAAGAACCCTTGATCCGAGTAGGTCGCCAACTCGGCGCCCAGCAAGAAGATCCCGACCAGAATGGCGGCCAAGGAGACGAGCAGCATGGCCGCGTACACGTCAAACGGCTGCTTCTTCAGCGCAAGACCGTCCGCCCGAGGAGCCTTCCGCGAACGCTTCTCCCGCGGCTTCTTCGGCTTCTTCTCTTTTTTGGCTTTCGGGGCCTTATCGGATTTCGACTTTCGTTTGAACACGATCGCCCTCTTGAAACGGTGCGTTGCGCTGCCTGATTCGCCCTACGGCACGGTCGGGTGCGACCCGAGTAATTTCCGCGCGCCCCAAATACTTCTCGCGACGGGAAACCACCACCGTGTGCCCCGGCTTGATGCCGTCATCTTCGCCAATCGAAATCTCAATCATCTCCGGGCCTACGGCCAGAACCTGGCCCTGAACCCGAGGTGGAATCCCATCGACCGGAGTGTCCACCGTCAGGTCGTTGGCCTTCAGAACCGTCGTCGCTTGTGCATAGTCCTGTGCCAAGCCTTGAAGACGCTGCTCCAGCCGCGCCTGAATCCCTTGCGCTTGATGAATCTGATCGGTCAACTCGCGGACTCGCGCGAACTGCTGATCGCGATCCTGCTGCGCGACGCGGATCTCCTCCTGCAGACCCTGGATCTGTTGCTTGAGCTGGTCGAGTTGCCGCTGTGCGTTTTGCATCGCATCGATCGCCGTCCGCTGCTGGGCGAGCAGGTCACTGTACTGCTGGTTGCGCGCGTCAAATTGCTGCTGCTTCTCCTGCACCTGCGTTTCCAGCCGAGCTAATGCGGTTCGTCGCGCCGCACGCTCATGCGCCAGCCGATTCTCCAGCTGAATCCGCTCGTCCTCGAGACGTTGATTCTCGGTCGTTAGCTCCTTGACGTTTGTGTCCGCCTTTTGAGCCAGCTCCTTCCAGTTCCGATGGGTGTGATACACCGCAACGGCAAATGCCATGAACAGAATGCTCATGACCAGAATCAGCATCGTGAAAATCTTGCCAACCAAATTCATGCCACTGTTCCTTCGTCGCAGTACGCGGAGCGACACTCAGCTCGGGATCGACTCACGAGCGACCCCGGGGGCAGGCGCAAAACGCGGCAGAAGCCCCCAACTGAAGGTGAGCACGAGAGATAAGTCCACAAGGTTCAAGTATAGTCAGGTGGATTTTGGACTGTCAACGAATCCAGGCGGATTGGGTGAGTTGGAGAAAGCGGGTGTCGGGTCCTGCGGCCGATAACGGTTCACCATTTCGTGGCCGCCAACGACCATCAACGCCGACCGCCCCCGAGTCGCAAGAGGCCTCGAAACACGGGGGGGAGACCTGCCAAAACCGTGATCAGCAGGCACAACCCGGCAAACCAATCGCCCGCCATCCGGTAAAGGCTCGAGCGAGTGGCCGGAATGATCTCAGCCACCACCACCCCTTCCTCACGCCGGGGACTTTGCGAGCGGATCTGTCCGCTGGCGTCGATCCACGCCGAAAAACCGGTATTCGCAGCGATCAGTGTGGGAAGGCGCATCTCGATCGCCCGGAATGCCCCACAAATCAGATGCAGATCCAACAGGCTCGACCCCCAGAACCAGCCATCGTTGGTGATCGTGACCAGGATATCCGGGGGTGTTGCCTCCGCCGTAAGTTGGAGGACTTGCCGGCGGATCAGGTGGGGTACCGTGTTCTCGAAACAGATGCTCGGACAGATTCTCACTCCGTTGACCACAACAGAAACCGGCTCCGAACCCGCCGTCAGCCCCCCCGGCATTGGGGTGAGCCGATAGAGCCACGGTAGCCAATCGCCTCCCGGAACATACTCGCCGAACATCACCGGGTGCATTTTGTCATACCGCGTGGTCAGTTCGCCTTGCCGATCGATCAATACCGCACAGTTGTAGCGAAAGGTGTGGCCACCTCGCAGATGATCCCAAGCGGATCCCACCAGCAACGGGACCCCCACTTGTTGGGCCGTCCACTGTGCCTTCGATCGCCCCATATCCGCCATCGTGTCCAGCTGTCGCCGCAGTTGGTCCAATGAGCCGGTCCACTCGGGTATCAACTGCAAAGGCGATTCGTAAGTCACGATCGGGCTGTCGGCCGTGAACATCGATTCGGGCCACACCACCAGGTCCAGGTCGGGCGTTTCTGCGACGGCTTGGCATGAGAGGCGGACATAGTCACGAAACGCCTGCACGGGCCGTTGCAGGTCACCGTCGAACTGCGTGTCGTAGACACCTTGGATCAGCGCCACTTTCAGTCTTCGGTCGGGATCTTCGCGGCTTGGTTGGCGGAGCTGGTACTCGCCGTAGGTCCACGCTGTCGCCACCGCCAAGGCAGCGAAGCTGAGCGGTGCGATGCGGGCGGCCGAGCGTCCGGTTTGCTGCCACGTGCGTTCCAGGCACGCCGCCACGGCCATCACGAGAAAACTCACGCCATACGCCCCGGTCAGGTCAGCGATTTGCACCAGCGGCAGCAACGGGAATTGGCTGTGCCCCAGCAGGGACAGCGAGAACCCGGTCAGAAAGTGTCCCCGCACCAGTTCCAGCCCGGTCCAGGTGATGGGCGCCGCCCAGATGATCGACAGCCCCCATCGGTGGACGAGCACGCGGCTCATGGCCACAAACAGGGGGATGTACGCAGCCAGGCAGACGGACATGGCCCACCAGCCGAACCAGGCGCTCCAGTGGGGCAGGCGAATCCACTGGATCATCAGCAGCCAATGCATCAGACCCACGCCGTACAGTTGCGCGTACGGACGTCGCTCGCCGAGCTTCCCTCGGCTGATCAGCCGTAGCCAACCCAGCGGCGCGATCCACGCCAAGGGCCACCATCCGCAAGGTGGGAAGGCCATCCACAGCAACAAGGCCGAAGACACCCCCGGTAAGACGACCGGCCAGCCCTGCGTCCATCGACGCCACCCGGATTCCATCGGGACCTCCGAACCGTCCGTGGCTGGCGATGTTTTCTTCGTCACGCGGC
The DNA here is from genome assembly GCA_963776055.1 of uncultured Planctomycetaceae bacterium. Classification (GTDB taxonomy): domain Bacteria; phylum Planctomycetota; class Planctomycetia; order Pirellulales; family Pirellulaceae; genus CAVZLD01. Next base: position 264,183 of record CAVZLD010000008.1, read on the forward strand.
GAATCCTTTGCGGCGGAGACTCTGGCCCGGGGGGTGTGTCAGCTGCGAGGGGCTCGTCCGCGTTACTGCGAAGAAACCGGACGCGAGCCCGTGTTCATGGATGTACTCACGGACTTTCCCTACTCCAGCGCCAGCACCGGAACTTGCTCGCCACGAGCATACACTCGATTCCCCGCTCGGAAAAAGGCGAACCCATGGGCGCGGCGCAGGGATGCCAGGTCGGCCGAGCCGCGCCAGGGTAGCGGTTCGGCGACGTCCGGCTGATCGCCGGGAAAATGTACGGGCCAGAATGTCGGTCGAGGATCGCGCAACTCGTGCGCACAAGCCAGTTTGGCGAGTTGTTGCGGAGGCCATTCCCTGGGCGCGTGCCGGCCAGCTAACCGGGCAATCGTGGGACGGACGAATAACAGAAAACAAACCAGGCTACTCACCGGATTGCCCGGCAGACCAAAGACCAGCGTCGTTGCCTCGGCGGTCGATGCGGTACCGAACCAGAACGGTTTCCCGGGACGGAGCGCGATCTTGTGAAAGACTTCCCTTACGCCCGCCTCGGCCAGGACCGCGGGCACGAAATCCTTGTCCCCTGCCGAGACGCCTCCGGAAACCACCAGCACTTCGTTGGTTAAACCCCGTTCGATCCCGGCTCTCAGTTTGGCGCGATCATCGGGAGCGATTCCCAGCGGCACGTCGATTCCACCGGCTCGCTGAATGAGTGCTTGCAGCATCGGTCCATTGCTGTTGCGGATCTGTCCCGGATTCGGCTGCGTCTCGAGCGATACAAGTTCGCTTCCGGTTGGCAGAAAGGCAACGCGCGGCCTGCGATAGATCCGCGGCCGGCCGCACCCGGTTTCGGCCAGAACTCCCACGTCAACCGCTCGCAGAACGTGGCCCTCGGGCAGAATGCGATCACCTTTCCGCAAACACGCGCCCTGCCGCAGGATCCACTGCCCCGGCACAACTCCCTCCGCACGAATCGTGACCCGGTTCGCGTCCCCGTCAGTGGCCTTGGTCTGCTCGCGCATCACCACCGCGTCCGCCCCCTGGGGCAGTATCGCGCCGGTCATGATGCGCGTTGCGAGTCCCGACGCGACTCGATGCCGCGGAATGGTGCCGGCCGGTACATCCTCGAGAACCGAAACGGATCGGTCCGACTCGGCAAGATCCGCCGCAACGATCGCATAGCCATCTACGAGGGATTTGTCATGCGGGGGCGAATCGATGTCGCTGATCAGATCTGCGGCAAGGACGCAGCCGAGTGCATCCGACAACGCGACTTCCTCGCAGCGGGGAGCCGGCACGTGGCCCTCAATCAGACCGATGGCCGCCTCAATGTCGATCATCGTGGCCACCGGATCTTCAGGAATCGCTGCAGCAATTGCGGGCCGCAATCCGTCAAAAAACTCTCCGGGTGAAATTGCCAGCCGATCAGAGGAAACTGGTGGTGCCGGATGCCCATGATCTCGCGCGTGCCATCCGGCGCGTTGCACCAGGCCGTGACCTGGAATTCGTCGCTGAGCGTCATTGGGTCGATCACCAGACTGTGGTATCGCGTGGCGATAAATGGATTCGGCAGACCGGCGAATAGTCCCTTGTTGTCGTGATGGATCTGGTCCGTCTTGCCGTGCATCAATTGCTTGGCTCGGACGATTACTCCGCCCGTGGCCTGGCCAATCGACTGATGGCCAAGGCAAACTCCAAGAATCGGCAGCTTACCAGCCAGTTTTTCGACACACGCGACACTGATTCCGGCCTGGTCGGGTGTGCAGGGGCCGGGCGAAATGATCAGGTGGGAGGGACCCATCCGTTCAATCTCGTCGACCGTAATCTGGTCGTTGCGATACACCTGGAGATCAAGGTTCGGGTCCAGTTCTCCCAACCGTTGCACCAGGTTGAACGTGAACGAATCGTAGTTGTCTAACAGCACAATCATGGTTCAGGCGTCGCTCATTTCGACAGGGAATATTCGCATAGCATAGCTGTTTTCCCTCGTTCTGCAGGAGGCCTGTTCGAGGAAAACGGACTGCTGTCTGGTCGGCGGCGATGTCGGAAGTCGGGCCGGCCTTTTGACCGGGAGGCCGGTATAATGACTTGCGATCGCTGAGAAGCTAGGCCGGATCGCTGATCCGACCCGAAGATCTCCCGAGAATACGACCCGGCCCGCGGGTCCGGCAGTTTGGAGAGTTAGCAGATGAATCATCTCTTGGACCAGGCCCCGACACACGATCTGTCCCTATACAAAACCATGGACAATTCGGCACTTTCCGAACGGATTGAGAGCATTCGGAAAGCACTCGGGTCAGAACTAATGATCCTGGGACACCATTACCAGCAGGATGAAGTGATCGCGCATAGCGATCTGCGGGGCGACAGTTACCAATTGAGCCGGATGGCTGCCGAAAGCCGCCAGTGCCGCTCCATCGTCTTCTGCGGCGTGCACTTCATGGCCGAGACGGCGGACATGCTGGCCAACCGACCCGAGAAACTGGCGGAACGGCAGGGGGCTCGCGTCACCGTGGTGTTGCCCGATCTGGCGGCCGGTTGTTCGATGGCCGACATGGCAGCGATCGAACAGGTCGAAGCGGCTTGGGAGGACCTTGGCACCGTCGTGGACACGTCACGGGTTGTCCCGGTGACGTACATCAACTCCGCCGCCAGTCTGAAAGCGTTCTGCGGTCGCCACGGGGGAATCGTCTGTACCTCCAGCAATGCCGCCGCGGTCTTGAAGTGGGCCTTCCAGCAGGGGGACCGCGTTCTCTTCTTCCCGGATCAGCACCTGGGGCGAAATACGTCACTGAAGATGGGAATCGATCCGCCGCGGATGCCCGTTTGGGACCCGTACGATCCGGATCTCGGAGGCAATGATCCGGAAACCTTGCAGCAAAGCCAAGTCGTGTTGTGGAAGGGGCACTGCAGCGTGCACCAGATGTTCCAGGCCGAACACGTCCATCAGTTGCGATCGCTGCATCCCGACATCAAGATCCTTGTCCACCCGGAGTGCCCGCAGGAGGTGAACGATCTGGCAGATGTCTCGGGATCCACCGGCAAGATCATCGAGACGGTGCAGGCCGCTCCGGCCGGCACGCGCTGGGCCATTGGCACCGAGTTGCACCTGGTGAACCGCCTGAAGAATGAACATCCCGAGCAGGAGATCCACTTTCTTTCACCGGTGATCTGCATGTGCGCGACGATGTATCGCATCGATCTGGCCCATCTGGCCTGGAGTCTCGAGAATCTGGCTGCCAACACACCGGTGAATGTCATCGAGGTCGACGACGAAACGGCTCGCTGGTCGCTGGTTGCGCTGCAGCGGATGCTCGAGATTCGATAAGCCGAGACGATCTATTGGCCGTTGGGCGATGGCCCACGTCTTGGATCGACCATGGCGCCAGCTCGCGGTCTCTTCCGATTTCAGCCGAGCCGAACCTGCGCCCGGATACGCCTCGAGCCGCAGGACGCTGATGGGTTTCCTATCGGTATTCGGGAACCGGACGCGTTGCGTCGCGAATGATTTGCGCATCGTCAAGCGTGCTACTGCGGCGTCCCGTTGAAGCGAACGACCGGATCGGCGGTCGCGTTAGCAGTGGCGGGCTGCGCTTCTTTCTGCTGTTGCTGCTTCACGGTTTCCTCGGCTTGGCGAATCTCTTCGTCCGTTTGTAATCCAACGAATTCGAGATCGAGCGCAAGGTCACTACTGGTCGGCGTCGCTTGATGAACGCTGACGGCTACGACGTTCCGACCTTCACGAATGACATCCTCTCCTACGAGGAACGTGATATAACGCCGTTCGGAATTCGCGTCGGGGCCGACTGGTCGCACGGCAAGTGTCGATGGCGTGACGTGGCCCGGCGGCATGTTGGCGCGGTAGACTTCTCGGCGGTTCACGTAGACGACCGCGCCATCATCGCAACACATTCGAGCGACGTATCGCCGATAGCGCTTACGATCGCCAATTTGGAACAGCTTTCGAAAGAAAGCGACCGGCCGCTTGTTGCGAACGTTGCCGCCATACGAAATCTTCGTGCGGACGTCGTCGTCACCATAGCCCAACAGCGCCTGACCCTCCCGCCATCCACCGTCATCGAATTCCGCATCACTCCAGTTCGATGCGGGTTCTTCTTGGCCATCCAGGTACCTCCAGCCGCTATCGCCTTTGGGAATCACCACCTCTTCTGCCGCCGTGATGGCGGACGTGAGAATCCACGGCAAGGCAAAGAAAACCATTCGGCAGCAGAACTTAGAGGTCATTGCGACACCTTGGTTGGCCTGATGTTGAGCCAACGCAGATTGGGAATTCGGGAGAGAAAATCCAGGTGGGTTCGTGGCCTCGGCGGGTGCCCTCGGAACTCGACGGAGCTACGCGTTTCCAAGGGAAGGACAGCGTTGCCAGCTGTTCCGCGGACGCCCCCGATTCTCTTGCCCCGAACGTCAAAAAGCAAGCGACATCAGGGCAAAAAACCGAGTGATCGGGGATTTTTCTCGGTTCGATGTGCCCCCGCACGCTCGAATCTTGTCCGGCTGCTCTGTGCAGACCGGCCGCCTTGCCACTCGATTCAGAATCTGAACATATTCCGAAGGCCGCGTGCCTGCTTGCCTCGCGACAGGAACGTGCAACCCGTTGCAGTGATGTGTCCGGGCTAGCCGTCGCGTTCTCGGCAGAAAGCGATGATTTCGTCCACGCTTTTCGGTTGGGATGCGGCCCTTGGCGATGCGTCCGGCAGCTCGCCTTGCGAGGCCGACTGTTCATCCGCCGATTTTGCACTCGAGGTTTCGGCCGCGGAAGCAGTCGAAGGGGGTGCGGAACGGTTCTCGACCGGTTGCTGTCCTCGGGCAGCTGCCAGGATGTCTTGCACGGACATTGGCTCATCTTTCTTGGCAGCCTCTTTAGGTGCCTTCTCGATCGGCTTGGTCTTTGTGTCGGCAGCGGGTGTGGGAGCTGTCTCGGTTTTGTTTCCGCGAGCAGCCGCCAGGATGTCTTGCACAGACATTGGCTCGTCTTTCTTGGCCGCCTTTTTAGGTGCCTTCTCGATCGGCTTGGTCTTTGCGTCGGCAGCGGGAGTGGGAGCTGTCTCGGTTTTGTTTCCGCGAGCAGCCGCCAGGATGTCTTGCACAGACATTGGCTCGTCTTTCTTGGCCGCCTTTTTAGGTGCCTTCTCGATCGGCTTGGTCTTTGCGTCGGCAGCGGGAGTGGGAGCTGTCTCGGTTTTGTTTCCGCGAGCAGCCGCCAGGATGTCTTGCACAGACATTGGCTCGTCTTTCTTGGCCGCCTTTTTAGGTGCCTTCTCGATCGGCTTGGTCTTTGTGTCAGCAGCGGGTGTGGGGGCTGTCTCAGTTTTTTTTCCGCGAGCTGCCGCCAGGATGTCGGATACGGACATCTCGCTCGTTTCTTTCGCCGGAGGTTTTGCGGCTTTCTTGGCCGCTGGTGTTGTCTCGGCGGGCACGCGTTTCTTGGCCGCTGGGGCGGGCGTTGTTGCGCTCTGTTGTCCGCGCGCCGCGGCCAGGATGTCCGCGACGGATGAGGCCTTGGCACTGGCGGTCCGCTGGGGTGCCTTGGCCGGGTGCTGCTCGGGTTCGGTCGAGCTCAGCGGGGGCGTCGACGACTTTCAGGTAATCGACATCGATGTCGTACCAGCCGGTGTTTTGATGAGCATCGAATTGGACCAGCGCCCGTCCGCTCATGTTGACCGTCTTGACCGTGCCTTGCATTCCCTGGAAGCGACGCAATTCCGGTCGGTCACTATCCACGACCACGGATTTATCGGTGTAGTCCTGCTTTAGTTTTTCGATGTGTTCGAAAACCATTTTGCTGTGTTCCTCAACCCCTCGAGGGAGTTGCTCGCGGGAGCGTCGCGCGGTGCCTCATGCGGCGAAAGGCTGTTCGGTCACGGAAATCGTTCAACCGGTTTTTTGCCGGCGATCCGCGCGAATTGTCTCGCATGGTCAGGGGAAAATCAAGTCGGTTGGCAATGACGCATCAGGCATCGTAGTCGATACTTCCATCGTATGGTGACCGGCCAGGCCGTGGAGATTTGCACCGGTTGGATGCGGAAACCTTGTTCTTCCTTCACGCATTCGATGCGGCTCCAAGCGGCTTCGCAGCGAACGCACAGATCCCGCCCGTCGGGCAATTCCCACGTGACTGCCTGCGGTTGTACGCCAGCTTGTCTGGCGGAATTCGGTACCGCATAAGTGCTGCCAAGAAACGTGGGCAGTTCCTTGACGCGGCAAGCGTTATCGAAGCAGAGAAAACCATCCGCATCGGTCTCGATCGCCAGGGACCAGTGACTGGTCCCGGCAAGTCCAACGGCAACGAGCCCTTGCTGTTGATCGTGCAACGAGCAGGTGTCGATCTGTTGTAGAGCGGGACTGCTGGGCCAGCGTGGCGATCCTGCCCCCTCCACAGACCGGGCGATCGTCTGTTGCTTTCCGGCCTCGTCTTCCAGGAAGATCTGATGTGACAATCGATCGCCGAGTTGTGTGAAGGCGACGCCCCAGCGAAAGGGCGGCGAGGACTCTGCGTTGCCATCGTCGACGATGACTGTCGCCCAATCCAGATCCGCCATATCGTGTTCCTTCGCAGGACCGGTGCGCGGCCGCATCAAGAGGATGGTTTGGCGGCCGAATCTTTGGTACGCCATCGCAGGTAGGCGTCCAGAAACTCCTGAATCTCTCCATCCATGACGGCGTGGAAGCTACCGATCGATTGTCCGGTTCGGCTGTCCTTGACTCGTTGGTCGGGGTGGAGGAAGTAATTGCGGATCTGGGAGCCGAAGCCGACCCGCGCTTGATCCTTATATTTCTGCGCCTGCTCCGCCTCACGCTTTTCATCTTCCAGCCGAACTAGTCGGGCCCGCAGCATTTTCCAGGCGGCTGCGCGGTTCTTGTGCTGACTGCGTTCGTTTTGACACTGCACGACAATCCCGCTGGGTTCGTGCGTCAACCGAATCGCGCTATCGGTCTTGTTCACATGCTGCCCGCCCGCTCCGCTGGCGCGGAACGTGTCTTCGCGAACATCGTCTTCGCGAATGTCAACTTCGATGTTGTCCGAGACTTCGGGCGAGACGTCGACCGCCGCGAAACTTGTCTGCCGTTTGCCTTCGGCATTGAAGGGACTGATCCGCACCAGACGGTGCATTCCACTTTCGCCCTTGAGGTAACCGTAGGCCATCGGGCCACGGATCGCGATCGAGGCACTGTTGATTCCGGCTTCATCGTTTTCACTGCGGTCGAGCAGTTCGACGGCGTATTCTGTCTTTTGCGCCCACTGCGTGTACATCCGCAGCAGCATGTCGGCCCAGTCGTTGGCGTCGGTTCCGCCGTCGCGAGCATGGATTGTCAGAATCGCACCGCAACTGTCGTGCGGACCGCTCAACAGTGTTTTCAGTTCGAGCTCTTCCACTTCTCCTTCGAGTCGTTTCAGCTCCGCCCTGACCTCGGGGAGGAAGGAGCTGTCTTCCTCGGCCATTTCGAACATCGCCGAGAGGTCCTCCGCCGCGCGCAGCGTTTCCGATAGCGGCTTGACGATGGAAGTCAGCGATTTGAGCTGCGCCACTTGCTGTTGGGCTGCCTCCTGGTCATCCCAGAAACCGGGGGCTGCCATACTGTTTTCGATATTTTGGATTTCTTGCCGCTTGCCGGCCAAGTCAAAGACTGTCTCGCAGGTGAAGCAACTTCTCGTGGATCTCTTCGGCGCGGTATTCCAGTTCACGATCCATCAGGGACCTCCTTGGTCGTTTCCGAGATCTTCGTCCCGCAGCAGTCGAGCGGGGCGGGCGAATCGTTGAGTATAACGCGGAAGCTGGGGTCTCTCCTAGTGCCGCATCAGAACTCGATTTGCGGGTGGGGTGGCCTCTGATCCACCGAGCCCGGTGTCGCCAACAGATGCTCCCCCAGCCACAGGGCGGCCGGTGGTCGCCGGAGTCGAGCGGTCCGCCGAGCCGCCTTGTGCGTCCGAGGAGGCGCAAAAGAAACGGACTTCCCGGGGCAGGGAAGTCCGTTAGATCGATCTCTCACGAGCTTCGCCGGTTTACCGGCGATTTCGTGCTCAGTTGCAGCAAGCCGAGCAACCGCCGCAGGCAGCTCCACCGGAGCCGCAGGCAGGCACGGTTACGGTCTTCGGCACCATCACACAGCGACGCACTTGGACCGGCTTCTGCACGGTCACCGGCACGCACACTGTGTAGTCCACCGTCTTTTGCACCGGGACGCACTTGTTGACCGTGACCGTCTCGGTACGCGTCTTCTGCTGCGGCACCATGACCGTGCAGTTCACTTCACGGCTCCGCTGCTCACGCTTGTACTCCGTCACGTTGTAGGTTCGCTCGCGCTGTTCGGTCCGGCATTCCATCACCTTGTCGGTGGCGGTTCGCGTTTCCGTCTGGTACTCACAAACCTTCACGGTTCGCGTCCGCGTCTCCGGATGGCACTCGGTGACCTGCCGGGTTCGCGTTCGCTCTTGCGTCTCATACTCGCAAACCTGCTCCTCACGGGTGCGGGTCTGCAGCTCGCAGGATTGGACATTCACCATTCGTGTCCGTGTCTCCTGCTGCATTCGAGTCACAGGAACCGTTCGCGTGCGCGTCTCGGTGGTGTAGGTCGTCACCGGGACCTGCCGCGTCCGCGTTTCCGTCTTGCACTCCACTACGTTGACCGTTCGCGTGCGCGTCTCCGGCTTGCAAACGGTGACAGTGTAGTTGCGAGTTCGTTCCTCGGTGTTGTATGTCGTCACGGGAACCGTTCGGGTACGCGTTTCCGGCTTGCAAACGGTGACGGTATACGTGTAGGGAACGCTCTCCATCTGCTGCCGGTGGACCGTGTAGGGGACTTCTTCCGTAACGATGTTCGGAACCCAAACACGCTTCGTGCAGGTCACCGGGCTGGCAACCGGGGCACACGCACCGGCGTCGGCCACGGCAGCTCCGTCGCAACCGCCAGCGCATCCGCTGTCACAACCACCGCCACAGGCCGAGACGCAACCGCCACAGCCTTGGCAACCGCCGCACGGAGCGGCACAGCCGCAAGCAGCCGCGCTGCCGCAACCGCCACCACAGCCACCGCCACAACCGGCGGCAGCAGCGGCCACAACACCGCTACCCATGACGGCGCCCGTCGCACACGGGTCGACGACCTGGACTTGTTCTTCCCAATGACCTTGATCGCGCTGCACCGTTCGCGTCATCTGCACCGGCACCGTCTTGCAAACGTTGCGAGTGCCCTGACGTTCCTCTTGATGAGGAACCATCACGGTGTAGGTCTCTTCCTTCTCTGTCGTTACAGGAACCTGGACGGTATACGTCTGCTGCCGTTCTTCCTGCACGGGGACCATCACTTCGTACGTCTCTTCACGCTGCGTTGTTACCGGTACCTGGACCGTGTAGCTTTCCTCGCGCGTCGAGTGTACGGGCACCTGGACCGTATAGGTCTCTTCCTTTTGCTCGGTGACAGGCACGCAAACCGTGTACGTTTGCTCGACCTGCTTTGTGACCGGCACTTGTACCTGATACTCACGCGTCACCGTCTTCATGACGGGGACTTTCACCGTGTAGGTCTCTTCCACTTCCTTCACGACGGGGACCTGAACGGTGTATTCTTGCGGGACTTCCTTCCAGACGGGTACGCGGACGTCATACTCTCGCGTAACTTCTTTCCAGAACGGAACCTGGACCGTGTACGTTTGCGTCACTTGACGCGTAACGGGCACACATACCGTGTAATTCTCAGTGCGAGTGCGCTGCTCGGGCACCATCACGGTATAGGTTCGGGTGACTTCCCGGGTTTCCGGCACCATCTGGTAGCTCGTCACTGTGCGTTGACGCACCTCTTGACGATACTCCGTGGCGTTCACCATTTTGGTTTCGGTGACCCATTGGGGCACCATCACCGTCTGCTCGACGTACGTGGGACCGCAGGCATCCCCCGCCACGGCGACGGCTCCGTCCACGACGGCAGCGGCATCACAGCCCGCTACGTGGACGGCTCCACAATCGCAATCTGCTTGGGCCACCGAAGTTGTGGCCAGCAATGCAATTGTGGCTAAAGTAGACCAGACAACTCGCACCATAGTTCCTCAGCTCCTTTCTCGTATGCCAGGATGTGACAAATGCGACAACTTTGTCGATCGGTCAATAATAGGCGGTAGCGCTAGTTAGGTAATATATGGGCAATTTTATAGATCGCAAGTGGGTCAAAATGGCCCACTGCGAGATTGACCACTTACGAAATCCCGCGCTTTGCTTTACCAACCGTAGGTCATTCTTGGGCCGTTCTTTGCAACTCGCGGCGGATGGGCGGAAGCCGATCGGAGGAGGGTTGGGGGGCCCGCGAGCATGACGCTAGTAGGTTCAGAACTGCGGACCACCGAGCGGCGATTGGTGTCTTCGGCCGGTCATGTTGGCTACGCGAAAAGCCCTCGTTAATTGTTGGCAGATGGGGAGCCACCGCCGTCTCGGGTGACGGCCGTGGCTTGTTTCAGAGAGTGAACATGAGTTCGTCGAGAGTCGTACTGGCGATGTCTGGCGGTGTGGACAGTAGTGTGGCCGCCCAACTGCTGCAGGAAGCAGGCCATGAAGTGGTGGGCGTTTTCATGCGGCACGCAGCCGAGACGACAAGTGCCTGCGTGGCCGAATCGGTGGAAGACTCGGCCGATGCGGGCTCGGGCTGGGTTGCCGAACGGTCGGATCACAAGCAGGGCTGCTGCAGTGCCGCGGATGCAGCCGATGCCCGCTCCGTGGCTCAGCGGTTGGGGATTCCTTTCTATGCCCTCAATCTGCAGGCCGATTTTGGGCGAATCAAGGAATATTTTGTTTCCGAATATTTGGCGGGTCGCACGCCGAACCCGTGTGTTGTCTGTAATACCTGGCTGAAATTTGGCCGATTGTTCGACTACGCCGACCAGATCGGTGCCGACTTTGTCGCCACCGGCCACTACGCTCAGTGTGTTCCGGTCGACCCAGGATCGAAAGGGTCGTCCAGCGGCACGATGGATGCTGACCATCCAGATCGGTCGCCCAGCACATTGGGTCGTCCAGGCGATGTGGTGCTCCAGCGTGGCGTGGATTCCGGCAAAGACCAGTCTTACGCGCTATTTGGCGTGCCGCGGGAGCGACTTCGACGCATGCTGTTGCCGGTGGGAAGTTATCGAAAGACGGAGATTCGGACCAGAGCCGCTGCCCTGGGCTTGATCGTCGCAGACAAACGGGACAGCCAGGAAATCTGCTTTGTGGACTCCGGACATCACGCGGAGTTTGTGCGCCAGAAGAAAGGTGATCGTTCGACGGACGGTTCGATTGTGACGACTGATGGCCGCGTTGTGGGGCAGCACGATGGGATCGAACGCTTCACTGTGGGGCAACGGAAAGGTCTCGGCGTTGCCTTGGGGGAACCTTTCTTTGTAGTTGCTGTAGAACCGGATACATCTCGGGTCGTGATCGGACGGAAGCCAGAATTGGCGCGACGTGAACTGACCGCGGCACGCTGCAACTGGTTAGTCGATCGGCCCACCGATGCCTTCGCCTGTGAGGCGCAGATTCGATACAACAGCCGAGCTCAACCGGCCACCGTCACTCCACTTCCGGATGGCCGAATGCGGGTCGTTTTCGATCAACCGTGCTACGGTGTGGCACCCGGCCAAGCGGTCGTCTGTTACCGAGGACCGCAGGTGCTGGGGGGCGGTTGGATTGAGTCCCCGCCGTCGACCGAGCGGGGAATCATCGGACCCGGGAAACAGACGGGGGCAAGTGCCAGTGACTAGTGAGCAGTCTGGCGATCCACTATGATGACCGACGGCTGTGGACTCCAAGTCATCGCGGTATTGTGGCTGCGAGACACGAGTCCGTTCCGTCGATAGTCGGGGTAGCATCATGCAATTAGCCACACTTTGGATCCTATTTGCGCAAGAGGCGCGCGGGACAGCGGCGACTGGGGTTGGTTCATGATTGTGGCCGGCGTGCTGGGTCTGTTCCTGCTCGCCGTGTTCGTCGTGATGTTGCTCTACGGCAAACTGTGGTTCCAAGCCTACATGTCCGGAGCGGACGTGTCCTTGGCGAGCCTGATCGGAATGACTTTTCGCCAAGTCAACCCGCGCGTGATCGTGACTGCGAAAGTCATGGCGGCGCAAGCCGGTTTGAGCATCGATCGGCGCGATGGAATCTCCACGCGGCGGTTAGAGGCACATTATCTCGCGGGAGGGAATGTGATGGGCGTGCTGCATGCGATCATTGCCGCCCACCGCGCGAATATCGATTTGGATTTCGATCGCGCAGCGGCGATTGATCTGGCGGGACGCGATGTGCTGGATGCTGTTCGAACGAGTGTCTATCCGAAAGTGATCGATTGTCCCGACCCACAACGCAGTGGCAAAACAACGCTGAGTGCGATCGCAAAGAATGGTGTCGAGTTGCGGATTCGGGCACGCGTCACCGTGCGAACCAATCTGGAACAGCTGATTGGCGGGGCGACGGAGGAAACGATTATTGCCCGCGTCGGTGAAAGCATCATTTCTTCCATCGGCTCCGCCAAAACACACCTAGAGGTTCTGGAGAACCCCGACCGCATCTCGCGAGCGGTACTCGATCGAGGGCTGGATGCGCACACGGCATTCGAAATTGTATCGATCGACATCGCGGATATTGATGTTGGTGAGAACATCGGGGCGCGTCTGCAAGCCGATCAAGCAGAAGCCGATACGCGCGTTGCTCGAGCAGCGCCGAACAGCGTCGTGCCGAGGCGGTGGCTTACGAACAAGAGATGAAGGCTAAGGTTGCCGAAAACCGCGCCCGATTGGTGCTGGCCGAGGCCGATATTCCGCGGGCGATGGCCGATGCCTTCCGCCAGGGCAATCTGCAAAGTGGCGGCGCTGAGAACGTCGGCGCGCATCGGTCGCTGCTGTTACGCTCGACCGGTGGGCTTTCGCTTCGCTGAGCCCACCCGACGGTGAGGTATGTACGGGCTGGCGCAGGTGCGGACTGAAGCGGTAGTCGGTAGGGTGGGCACAGCTCGCATCGCGAGCGCATGCCCACCAATTCTCGAGCATCTACGAACGGCGTGGTGGCGGATCGGGTTTGCCGCGAACCGTGCCGTCGTCCCGATACTGCGTACGCAAGTTTTCCAGCTCGAGCAGCATCCGCTTGCAGACATCGGCGTAGGCCGGGTTGTCGTATTGGCTCTGCAGTTCATGCGGGTCTTGCTGCAGATCGAACAACTCCCATTCGCCTTCGTTGTAGTAATAGATCAATTTGAATCGGTCGGTGCGCACGCCGTAGTGCCGACGGACGCTGTGCGCCCGGGGTATTCGTAATAGTGGTAGTAAACCGCGCGTCGCCAATCGGCGGGCGCCTTGCCCGACAGGATCGGCAGCATGCTGCGGCCCTGCATATCCGAGGGGATCGATTCCCCCGCGGCATCGAGAAACGTTTCGGCGAAGTCGAGATTCATCACTAGGTGCTGACTGACCGACCCGCCGACAATACGGCTCGGCCAGCGGATCAGCAATGGTGTGCGAAACGATTCTTCATACATCCAACGCTTGTCGTACCAGCCATGTTCGCCGAGGTACCAGCCTTGGTCAGACGTATAGACGACGATCGTGTTCTCGCTCAGTCCGGCTTGGTCCAGGTAGTCGAGCACGCGACCCACGTTCTCGTCCACCGCATCCACGCAGCGGAGGTAGTCCTTGGCGTAGCGTTGGTACTTCCATTGTACTAACTCCCGGCCGTCCAGCTTCGCACTCTGGAACGCTTCGTTTTTCGGTCCGTACGCCTGATTCCACGTCTTGGATTGTTCTTCGTTCAGTCCTCGTTGCGGGATCAGCTTCAGATCATTCGGACTGAGATGTTGGGCAACCGTCATCTCCTGTTTCCCTGCAGGCGAAGCGCGACCTTCGTAGTTGTCGTATAGTGTCTCGGGCTCAGGGATCGTGACATCGTCGTAGCGGTGCAAGTGACGCGGTGCGGGTTGCCAGTTGCGATGGGGGGCTTTGTGTTGATACATCAAAAAGAATGGTCGATCCGGCTTGCGCTGATGTTGAAGCCAATCGAGTGCCAAGTCCGTGATGATGTCCGTCGTGTAGCCCGTATGCTTGATCGTTTGTGACTCGGGTTGGTCCTTGGTTCCGGTTTTCATCGGCGGATTATAGTAAGGGCCTTGCCCAATCAGCACGTTCCAATAGTCGAAGCCCGTCGGCTCACTTTTCAAATGCCATTTGCCGACAACGGCGGTTTGGTATCCTGCCTGGCGCAGCAGTTTGGCGACATTCTGCTGGGACCCGTCAAACGTGTTCCCGTTACGCACGAAACCGTTGAGGTGGTTGTATTTGCCCGTCAGAATTGTGGCCCGCGAAGGACCGCAGATCGAGTTCGTCACAAAGCAACGGTCGAAACGCATCCCCTCATTGGCCAAACGATCCAAGTTCGGCGTCTGGTTCACGCGACTACCGTAGCAACTGAGCGCCTGGTAGCCGTGGTCGTCCGCCATGATGAACAGGATGTTGGGACGCGCGTCGGCGGCCATCCCTGGAACGGCCGCGTGCAGCAGTGCCAGGGTGGCGAAGACACGCGATGCGTGGGCAGGTGGCCAGCCGATCCCGCCGGGCGATTTGTCGAAGTAACGTCACGAACTGGGTGCTGTCCCTCGGTGCCAACCAGGAATCATGCGGATTGCCCTCCGGAAGGGGGTTGTCTTGGGTGCGTCAGGATTTCCCGCGCGGGATATCGGATCGCGTCCGTGGCCGTCGGCGCGCTGGCCGTTCCCCCAGAGCGTCACCGCAATGACCTGCAACGTGGCGGGAATCGTCCATATTCCACGGCGAGGTCGAGTATAGGGGCGGCGGCGCAGCGGTGTCAAATCTCCCGATTCGGCCTTGGCCTCCCGCGGTCGATCCGTTACAAACCGCCCCGCAACCGCCGCTGGCGGGGCACAATCTGAACCCGAGGTCCAGCATGCGTCGGCACCTAGCAGCCCTGCTCGTCCCCCTCGCCATCGGGGCCAGCGTACCCGTTCCCTCCGGTGCCGCTGCGCCTGTCGTGTTTCGAACACTCGCCCCTGCGCGGGGCGAAATCCGCCAATCTGCAGGAACAGCTCGAAAAAGGACTCCGCGCTCGTTTGCCGCGGAGAATTTGCCTTCATTGACCGAGTTGTGACGATGGTCGAAAAAGGGAAACTGCCGCTAGATCTTGTAAGAGGCACTTTCGATTGGGCGCGCAAGAAGCGTCCCTATCCGTTTCCCTACTTCGAGCAAGGCTTGAAGAAACGGGCCGCGAGAATCGGCATCAAGGTTCGGTAAAATCGCCAACGCCATCAGCTTGATGCGCCCAGTAACCTCCCCGGCGATGGTCGAAGACGGCTTCCGTCCCGAACGGGATTCGTCGATCTGGCCGTGCTGAAAGACCGGATGGCCACGGACCCACGTGGCCACCGGCCAGCCGCGCAACCAACTTCCGTGCCAGGGGCTCCAACCGCATTTAGTCTGCTGTTCCTCGTCGAGAACGGGTGCGGATTTCTCCAGATCCACCAGCACCAGATCGGCGTCGTAACCGACCTGGATGCGGCCTTTCCCGACGAGGTCCCACACCTGGGCTGGGGCTTCGCACATCCAGTGCACGACCTGTTGCAGGGAGCAACGGCCGCGCTGGACCTGATCGAGCATCAGGGCCAGGGAGTTTTCGACCGCCGGCAAACCCGACGGCGATTGCGGATAGGGTTGCCGTTTCTCTTCCCGCGTGTGCGGCGCGTGATCCGTGGCCACGACTTGGATCTGTCCGCCGAGCAGGGCCTGCCAGAGGGCTGCATTGTCGGCTGCCGTCTTAATCGACGGGTTCATCTGGACCAAGGAACCGAGCCGTGCATAGTCCTCGACCTGAAACAGAAGATGATGCGGGCAGACTTCGGCTGTGATGCGCTGCTGATGGTCGATCAGCAGTTCGATTTCCGCCCCGGTGGAAACGTGCAACACGTGAAATCGATGCTGATGACGTTGTGCCAGATCGATGGCGCGGGCCGTGGCGCGGTAGGCAGCCTGGTGATCGCGAATCCTCGAGTGGACTGCGACATCGTGGACATCCGGCAAACCTCTGTTGGTTGGCTCGCACCGTGCTTTCATCTTCGCAGTGAGCGGCGATCGGTAGCGTCGTGTGCGCAAAGATTCGTTCCAAAGCCTCTTGGTCGTCGACCAACAGGTCGCCGGTACTGGAACCAATGAAGATCTTGATCCCTGGCGTGCGCTCCGCCCGTTGAAGTTGCTCGAGGTTTTTGGGAGTGGCTCCGATGTAGAACCCGTAGTTGACCAGTGAACGCTTGGCGGCCAGATCCAGTTTCTCGTGCAGGCGCTGAACCGTCGTCGTTGTCGGGACCGTGTTCGGCATTTCCAGGAACGTCGTGACTCCTCCTTTCGCGCAGGCACGACTTCCGCTCCGAAGGTCTTCCTTGTGCGTCAGGCCTGGTTCCCGAAAATGCACCTGATCGTCAATCACTCCCGGCAGCAGGTGCAAGCCGCGCGCATCGACGACGTGATCGACAGCAGATTGTGGTGCCGGGTCGAGAGCGGCGATTCGCTCGTCTTCGATCAGCAGGTCGATGCGTGCCAATTCATCTGGCAGGACAACCGTTGCATTCTTAATTCGCGTTCGCATCATGCCTCAAATGTGTTCAACGTCCCTGTGGCCGACGCCCGGAACGGCGACCTGCCGCCGGGGAAGCACCGGGGCGCGAGAAGCCCTGTTGCAGGGCGCGGAAGAATTCCATGCGTCGACGAATGGCTTCGCCGTCTGGTTGGGAACGACTGGGAGACGCCGAGGGAGCCGGTGCTGCTGCGGCGGGAGCGGGAGAAACTGCCGCGCCGGTGGATCCTACTGGTTGGCCGATGGCCGCGGAGACCGCCTGCCGAACGAGTTCCGGGTTCACGCGCTTGAGTGTGATCACGCGCGTCGTCTGCATCACGCCCGATTCGGCTTGATCCAACTGTTCCACCAACACGGTTACCTCCTGGAACAGAGATTCCGGCGGCGTAACGACCAGGGAGTTGCTGCGGGTGTCGACACCGACGGTCATTTGGCGTTGCTCTTTCACCTGGGCACTTCCGTCGCCCCCGCCTTGTCCTCCGCCACGGAGCGCCCGCAGAAACTCCTCGGGCGTCGGTTGTCGATTCTGCCCCGGTCCGCTCGCCAGTCGGTTGGCGTACACCTGTTGGACGATCTCCGCGATCGACTGGGCACTCGTATGAAACACCGGAATCAGACGCGGGGCGGCGATCGTCTCGACTTCCTCCGGGCTGCTTCGCTGGTCGATCAGTTCCAGCAGTTCCTCGATCACTTCCATGTCGGCGGGGCTGGCCCGCACGATCAGGAAGTTCAGTCGTGGCTCGGGAATGATCAAGAAGGAGCCGGACAAGCTAAACGAGCTCGTGTCGCCAGCCAGGCCGAGCAGCGATCCGACCAGTCCGCCGCCGGCATCTCCCAGTGCGGCCCCGGCCAAACTCGTGAGCAGCCCGCCGGATCCCGCCGCTTCTCCCGAGGCGCCACCACCTCCGCTGAGCACGTTGTTCAGCAGCTCGGCGGTAGCCTCCGCCGTGGCATATCGCAAATAGAAAATCGCGAACTGTCGCGCAGCATTGTCTTGACGATTCGCCAAGGTCAATAGCAAGTCTTCGAAGTCATTCAAGACTTCCAGATCCTCGCAAGCGATCAACAGTCCCGTCGGGCCGGGAGAAACAATGATCTCGGCGGACCGCGATCGGGCATCGTCGTCGCCGACGTTCGCGCTGTCGTCCGCGTTGGCTTCCTCGGCCGCGTACGCGAGGCTCTCTTCGGTGTCCTGGGAGGAAGATCTCACGCGCTGATCGCGATTTCCGGTCGAAGCGGATGGGGCCAGCCAGCTGGGTTGCTTCAGATCCCCCACCACGCCCCAGAGTGGTTGCTGCGCCAGCGATCCGCGCACCGTCGCGGGCAACGCAAGCGAGCCGAGCAGCGGTTGCGACCGACTCCCGGTCGAAGGTGTGCGGAGACCGTTGGCCAAGGGGGCCGCTTCAGGCACCGTGTTGATCTGCTCGGAAGGCTCAGGCAGATCGCCGTCTGCGGCCGGCGGCGCATCATCTTCCGGCGAACGGTTGGCCGGCGGCGCTTCTCGCAGGCGTGGTTCCACGGCGCGCAGGGTGGCCGATGGCGTGACCGTTCGAATCTGGTTCTCGCGTAGCGTCGGCCAAATCAATTTCGCCTGTTCCAGCACTGCTTCCGCTTGAGGTCCCGCCATGGGAACGACACGCAGTCGGCGATCCTGCTGGTTTGCCAAGCCCGACTCCGTGTTCGTTTCTCCCATTTTCTCCAGCAGCGAACGGATCTGGTCGATCTGGGGGCGGGTCCCGCGAATCAGCAATTGGCCGGTGGTGATGTCGGCATCGACACGCGGTGCTTGGCGGCTGCCTTCTTCGCCCGATCCGAATAGCTTGTTAATGGAAAGT
>CAVZLD010000009.1:0-606368 GCA_963776055.1 uncultured Planctomycetaceae bacterium
CGTCACTTGGCTCCTTGGTTCGCACGATGATGTTGGTGGCACCGAGTTCGAGGATCTGTTGCTGAGCGCGCTGGCTGACGCCTTCCCCCATCGCCACCAGCCAAATCACGGTTGTCGTGCCAATAAAGATACCCAAGGCTGCCAGACCGGCACGCATCTTTTGGAGCTTGAGGCTCTTCAAGCCCTGTTGCACGGTTTGAAGGAAAGAGTATCTCACGGATCCATCACGTTCTTGATCGGTTCTTCGGATGCCTTTGCCACTGCGGTTTGGGCGTCCCGGAGGGCCATCGGATGGAGCACGACCTGGTCCCCTTCCCGCAACCCGGCCTCGACGATCGCAAACACGTTGTTGCTGTCGCCTAGCTTGAGTGTGCGTCGCTTGAACCCGTCGGCGGTCTTCACCCAGCAGAGGTTCCCCTGCGGCGTTTCGACGACCGCGGCCACCGGAATCGTCAGCACGTTCTCGTATTGCGCGATGAGCACTTCCGCTTCCGCACTCATCCCAGGACGGAGTCCTTCGATCGATGGAAGGGATATCACGGCGTCGTATCGCACTTCGTTTCCGGTCCACCAGCCTGCCGGTCGGGTGACCGAAGCCACTGTCGATACGGTTCCTTCAAGCGTCTGATCGGGCAGCGTCACTTCGGCGTGCAATCCCGGGACGACTCGGTCGATGACGGATTCGTGGATACCGACTTTCACCTGCATTTTGGACAGGTCGGGCATGAGCAGCAGGACCTGATCCTTGTGTACGCTTACTCCTTCGGCGATTTCGGGTGCGTTCTCCCATTGGGCAGCCGACGGGTGAATTACGAGCCCGCCTCTTTCGGCTTTCACAACGCAGTGCTCGTGCTCTTCCAACGCGCGATCGCGTCGCCACGCGTCTGCCTGGGCTCGCTCCACATTCGCTGCATGAGTAGCTTTCGCTGCGGCGAATTCACCCCGCAGTGTTTCCAACTGCTCTGTTCTGGTGAAGCGTTTTAAGACATCGATCTGCGTCTTCTTGATCTCGACCTCCAGCTTGGCCTGCGTAACCATAAACTGTTTCTCTTCCACTTCCAATTCACTCACGTAACCGCTTTTCGCCATCATCATCGCATGGCTGAGCATCGTCTTTCGCTGCGCAACGTCGATTCGGCCACAATCAACTGCTTCTCCAGACTCAATAACTGGGAGACATATCTGCCTTGCTCATACTCGGCCACTGCCAGTTCCGCTCGAGCTGACTGCGCTTTGGAGAATTCTGCTGCGGACTGAGACCAATGGGCATATTTCTTTCGTTCATCGATCTGTTCTTCGATCAGCAGCGTATCGAGCCTGACGAGTTCGTCTCCTGGTTTGACAATCGTGCCGTTTTCGATCACCCAGGTAACCGTATTCTGTCCGCGGACTTTGCACTTGATTTCTGTGTTTTCGGAGCTTTCCAGAATTCCTTGTTCGGTGACCGTCACCACAAGATCACCGCGACGGACAGCGTGAGTGAGTCGGAGCTCCAATTCCGGCTCTGACATCGCATTGGCGAACAACGCAGCAACGAGTGGAATTACGGCGATGATGCCGGACACAAGCAGAATCTGTTTCCACCACCGATGCGAAAGACGCACGGTGCGATCGCCAAGTGTTGACCTGTGCTCTAGTTCCAGGTGACATTGTGTTGGCGGCAGTGTTGTCATTAATATGGTCGGCGTTGCGCGGAGCGTTCGGAAGTCGGGAAGAACTTCCGGCAGACCTGATGGTATTCTCGGGGTCGTGCCGCTCTGACTACTCCTCAACCTGCTCCAGTTGATTTGTTTCGTTGATCGTCTGCGCCGCCTCGGTCTGTGCTTCCTCAATGTAATCAAGTGGATTGAGTATCACCTGCATCGCCTTCCTGCAGCCCGGTCTTCACGACGATGAACATGTCGCCGCTGTCGCCAAGCTCCAGCGCGCGTCGGTCGACACCCTCGGCTGTCAACACCCAGCTGGCAAACCCTTGATTGGTTTCCACCACCGCCGCCGTCGGTACCAGCAGTTGATTCTCATGGCGAGCCATAACCACTTTCACCTCGGCGGTCATGCCGGGTTTCAATCCGGTTACGGAGGGGAGTTCAATGATCGTGTCATATTTCACCACGTTACCTGTCCACCAACCCGCGGGCCGTGTCACCGGAGATACAGAGGTCACGGCCGCATCATGTGTCTTCTCTCCGAGCGTTACGGTCGCAGGCAGGCCGGGCTTCATCCGATCGACGATGGATTCGTGAATGCCGACCTTGACCTGCATCCGGGATAAATCGGGCATCAGTAGCAAAACCTGATCCTTGTGCACGGTCGCGCCTGGCTCGATTTCAGGTACGTTTTCCCATTCACGAGCGGAAGGGTAGATCACCATCCCGCTACGGTCGGCTGTTACCACACAGTACTCCAGCTCCTCCTCGGCACGGCGAAGTCGCTGCTCGTCGGCGTAGGCCTGTTCTTTGTCCGCCTCATGCTGCGCTTTCGCTGCATTGAAATCGCCGTGCAGTGTCGCCAATGCTTCTGCTTTGGTGAATCGTTTCAGAACGTCAATTCGGGTCTCTACGAGTTTCACTTCCAAATCCGCCTGCTGGACGGCAAATTCCTTCTCCTCTACTTCCAATTCATTTACGTAGCCGCTCTCGAACATCATTTGCGCATGGGATCGCATGTTCCTGGTTGTACGCAGCCTGGACTCCGCAATCGCCAGGTCTTTTTCCAGCGTTGCTAACTCGGAGATGTATCTGCCTTCCAGATACTCAGAAATCGCCAGCTCGGCTGTCGCCAGGTCCGCCCTGGACCGTTCGGCGGCGGACCGTGACAAATGAGCGAACATCGTGCGTTCACTGATCTCCTCATCAATTAGCAGTGTTTCGAGTCGGACTAGTTCATCTTCCGGCTTGACTTGTGTGCCGCTCGTCGATCACCCAAATGATCGTGTTGCCACCGCGAACTTTGCACTTGATTTCCAAGTTGTTCGAGCTTTCTAGCGTCCCTTGTTCGGTGACCGTGACGAGCAGTTCGCCACGAGTGACCTTGTGAGTTGGCAACTCACTGGCAGGGTCGGTATCCGGCAGGAGTGGAACAGCTAAGAGCAACAGGGCGGTGACAGCAGCCGCCATCAGGCAACGTTTCCACCAAATACTGCGTGACGCATGCGAGGACCCGCTACGCCGCGATGGACGTTGCGACTGTTCCCGGCGTTGCGTGTCCGATAAGGTGTCACTTACCATGGATAGCTTCTGGGATGGGAGTCATGCGGCAGGATCCGGCCAGAGAATAGAAAGGGCTGTGCACCCGGGTGCGCCGGCTAATGCTGCTGCTCCGGCATCGAGTCAAGAGGTTTTGTTCTGTCGAATGTTTTTAAAGCGTTTGCCTGGGCTTCCTCCACGATGGCACTTGGATTGAGCACGACCTCGTCGCCCTCGTTGAGACCTGTTTCGACGATGATGAAGACATCGTTGCTGTCGCCCAGTTGCAATGAGCGTCGTCGTACGCCGTCGGCTGTCTTGACCCAGCAGAAATCTCCCTCGTCGGTTTCCACGACCGCGGCGACAGGAATCGTCAGTACGTTTTCGTGCCGGGCCAGGACGACTTCCACCTCGGCGCTCATTCCGGGCTTCAACCCTTCCGTTTCGGGCAGCTCGATGATCGTGTCGTACTTCACCACGTTTCCGGTCCACCATCCTGCGGGTCGAGTGACGGACGCCACCGTGGAAACTTCTGCGTGAAGTGTGCGATCCGGCAAAGTAACACGAGCTTTCAGTCCCGGACGCATGCGATCGATGATCGACTCGTGGATCCCGACCTTGACTTGCATCTTGGAGAGGTCCGGCATCAGCAACAATACCTGGTCCTTGCGGACGGTTGCACCTTCCGTGATGTCCGGCGTCCGTTTCCAAGCAGCGGCCGACGGATAGATCACCAGACCACTGCGGTCCGCTTTGATGACGCAGGCGGCCAACTCCTCCTCGGCGCGATTCATCCGTTTGACTTCCATGTCGAGCCCCGCCTTGTCCGCGGCCAGCTTCGATCTGCTGGCCGTCAGGTTGCCGTTCAACGTCTCCAGTTCCATCTTTTTCGTGAATTCATTCAGGACTTTGATCTCCGTTTCTTTGACTTTCAGCTCCAATTCCGCCTGCGTAACCGTGAACGCATTCCCTTCCACCTCTAGATCCGTCACGTAACCTTGTTTGAACAAAGCTTCGGAATGGTCCAGCATTTCCCGCGCGGTGCGTAGATTGCGTTGGGCGATTTCCAACTCTTTTTCCAGTTGCTTCAACTGCGAGCGATATCGACCTTCTTTGTATGCGTCGATGGCGATTTCCGCCTTCGCCACGTTCGCTTTGGACTGTTCCAGCGTTGCGGTCGCGATGTAGGTATTGGTCTTCATCAGGCTGAATTGTTCTTCGATGACCTTGGTGTCCAGCCTGACGAGTTCGTCTCCCGGCTCGACAACCGTCCCGCCGGGGATCACCCAGGTAACGGTGCTGAAGCCACGGACCTTGCATTTAATCTCGGTATTGTCGGAACTTTCCAATGTCCCCTGTTCCGTTACCGTAACGAGCAGGTCACCGCGCGTGATCGTGTGAGTCAGTCGGGTACCGATGTCCTGCGATGTCGTAATGCCCCGCGGGATTACTGCCACAGCAAGTGCCGAAATGGCGACAACGCCGATTACGAGTAATCCAATCCGCCACAACTTTCCCGAAGAAGAATCTGGAGGATCGTCGGGGCGCTGTGCCGCCTGATGATGCGGAGGATGGGGAGTTCTGGAAGGGCCCTGCGTTTCAGGAAGCAGGTGAGTCGACATGTTGAATGCAGCGCAGATCGAGTCAGGTGTGACAGTTCAATCGAGTCCAGCCTCAGCGGACAGATCCGGTTCCAGCCAGGTGTCGGCTAGTGGGACGAAGCGGATCGCGAACTTGGGAATCGTACTGCTACTACCTTAGGCAGGATCGGATACCAGTGGAAGACTAGGGATGTATCAAATTGTACCCGTTTGTATCCGGACGACTCGCTGTCGGCGGCAGCCGAAATATCGGGAGCGCGCGGGCCGGACCGGAGTCGACGAGGGTAGCGGACGGGCGCTCGGGATGCTGCCGGAGGTTGCTTGCACTTCCCATCCAGTCGTCCGGAATCGCCGGGGGCAGTGGCAATTCCTCGGGGACCGGCTCATTTGGTGCCGCCTTCGCTGTTGCCTGGACGGCCGATCGGACGGTCAATCCACCGGCCTTCGGAGTCGAGTTCCATGATGCCCAGCTCGCGGTAGAGCCGTATCCGCGCAGCGTAATAGTTGAGCCAGGCGTTCAGGAAGCTGTTCTGCGTATCCCGCAAGGAAGTCTGTGCCGACAGCAGGTTGATCGCCGTCGTGGGTCGAATCTCACGATCGCCGCCCGGTCGCCGGGGCCAGCCGAGGTGGATTCAACTCGAGTTGTGTTTGGTCGACTCGCCGAATGGCGATTGCCACAGCAAGACGTTGAATCTCAAGGTTCTGACGAAGCTGCTCGATCCGTCGGAGCAGTTCACGCAGTCCGAGATGTAGCCGGTCGCGCGATTGAATAAACTCGCGACGAGCCTGCTGGTATTCGATCAATGACTCGCGATAGGCGTTCCGCTCCAACAATCGTGTAAAGGGAGCGTCGAATTCCAAGCCCATCCGAAAGTTGCCTGTGGGCGCTCGAAAGCTGAGCGCGTTGTTTCGCGCCGTGCGAATATCGCCGCTGGCCGTCATGTTCAAGACGGATTGCAGCGAGTCGGCTTCTACCTGAATCAATCGCCAACGATCAACGAGTGCCGCTCGGCCATTCATGAAGTCCAGGCGATTCGCCAGAGCGATCCGAAATGCCTCGCCCGATTCCAGCGAAATGGAATCCACGGTAACGGCTTCCAACCGAGATCGCGCCGGAATCAGAACGAGGCGGTCGACAAGTTGCAGGACGTCTGCAACCCACGAAATGAGTTGTCGGGCTACTTCACGGCTTGATTGCTCTGCGAGCCTGTCTTGAAGACCTGCCAACTCCGCTGTCTTCTGGTCGAACTCCAGCTCCAGATCCGCTAACCGCCCACCAAGCTGCTCTCGGTCGTCTCGGAACCGTTCTCGATCCCGCTCGCTCATCGTCTGTTCACGAGCCGGCATCGTCTGATCCATCTGTTCCAGATCATCCCGCACACCTTCGAAGAGCTGCTGAATCGGCTCGACAAGCTGCAAGGCGTCACTCAGCATCTGATCGACCGCTGTTATCTCCGGATCATCCGGCAACTTGCTGACACGAGCCTGCAATTCGACAATCGAGTCTTGAATGTGCATTCGCCTCCTCGGGAACAAGCTGAAATTGGCGGATGAGACCATCGTCCAGTTTGATCGGCATGTCCGGGGGCAAACCGAGCGTACCTGTCTTGAAGCGATCGAGAGCGAGTTCCAGCGAGTTGCGGCGCAATAGCAGATTGGCACGTTCCGCCTCGACACTCTGCCGAAACTGGTCGACCTGCACCAGGTCGATCAGATTATTCTCCAGAAGGGCCTCCAACCGGTCCCTCGTGCGGAGCTGCAGGCTGAGGTTATCCTCGGTGTTGCGTGTCTCCTGGAGTTGCTGTAGCAGCCCAAGGTAGCCATCGATACCGCCTTGTCCGGAAAACGATTGCAGATTCGGTCCGATACCGCCCCGCTGCGGTCCGGTGACCCCTAACTCGCCGATCGCGATTTGCGTGAAGAAGCCCTGCCGGAATTGACCATAGGCGCGCAGGTTGGCAAGTAGTTTTCGTTCCTCGAACGTCAGTTGCTCAAGAGCCACGTCCTTGCCCGCGCCCCGGAGCAAGGGTTGAATGAACGAGAAATTGGCGAGCGAAGAGGCAAGGTTCACATCGCCACCGGTGAACTCGAAGACAAACGAGTTGGCAAATCCAACTAACAGCTCGCCGGCCGTGGCAAACCGTCGCCTTGCCTGCAACGCCGGGTTGGCTCCAAAAGGTCGACCGATCGTTGCACGGTTGTTCTCGACTCCATCACCGTCAAACGCCGGCGTGATGATGAATCGGTTCAACAGCGGGCTATAGGTAAGTCCCGGCGGAATCAGCGATCCGTTGTGGGCGTATCGAGCATCATAGCCACCGAAAAACTGCGTATCCAAACGGAATCTTTCCGCGCTGACATCCAGTGCGGAAAGGTAGAGTGTCTCCAACTGCCTCTGATGGGATGGCGAGTGAATGTAGGCCAGTCGAACTGCCGTATCGACGTCGAGCTTGACGGAGCCGTCTTCATCGGTTTCGACATACTGCGTTAATGCGTCGAGCCAGGCCGGATTCTCTAACTCGACCCGTTCCCCATTGCGGCCCCAGTGCTTCCATCCCCTTTTCCCATCCACAATCCGCATATACTGCTGGGATCCAGGGTCGTCCGGTGGCGCCGGAGGATGGTCGGGATCATAGGCGTCATAGTACCGCCCGCGAGGATCGATCTCGATGCTGAGATCGTCGGCGTGCCAGCGAGGATCGTTATTTCGCTCCGCAATCACTTCGTAGGCGTCGCTGTCCGCTTGGAGTCGATACTTCATCCGCGAACATCCACCGACTGCGACCGCAAGAGATATTGCCAGAACGATCGCCGCTGGCGGTGAACGAGTATCGTAAAAACCACGCATTGGCAGGGCTCTGGAGCCCCGACAAGAGACGGGGCTCTCGGGCACGGGGATGTAGAACTGGTTCCAAGGGGCTGCCCTCCTGCCAACTATCGTGACACCGGTCCGCTAGACTTTATCGAATGTGCTGAATTTGCAGGTTGCGTAAGATGGGTAATCTGGTGGCTGGCACCGCCCCGAGCACGCCGCCTGAATCCTGTTCGGCACGAGAGTTTGTAGGGTGGGCCTCCGCGAGTCGAAGATGTGGCGGATTGCGAAGAACAAGCCGAGCGGTGGCCCACCAGAATGCGGTCGCGGTCTGGCACAGCGTGCATCGAACCGATCAGGACCGGATGCGGATGTTTGAGAAACCGTGTCGGATTCTGGTGGGCCGCGGCTCGGTCCCTTCGGGAGCGTCCCCGCGATGCACTCGCCCGGGCGCCACCCTACAAGTCGTGTGCCGAACAGGACTGACTCCGCCTTCTTCTTGAAGTTGAGTGTCCCACGGCGGCGGTAGAAAGGACGGATGTCTTCTAGGATGATGGACCCGTGGTTGGGCAGAAGTCCCTCCCCTTTTTTTTGGGGGGGGCGTAACGAAGGAAAGGGAACCCATGAATCGATCACTGAGTGTTCAAGGACCGCATGGCAGAAAGGACTTCTGGTCGTTTTTTCGGTTTGCGGTCTTGGCCCTGCTTCCGTGTACGGCAAATGCTGCCGACAGCTATGTCGTGGTCGTATCGTGCGCTGACGTATCGTCACGCCGATTGGAAGCCGGTTGTCGAGGCCCTGGTGAGGAAACATGACGGCGCCGAAGTGATTGTCTACGAGCAGACCGTAAGTGATTCGCTGGAACAGCTGAAAACGCAGTTTCCACGATCGACATGCTTTCTGGCTCGGCCGACCGAGGCGACGCAGAAGTTCGTGGCGGAAGTCCACCAATTGACGCGACGACTGGATGATGATCCGTACACCGACACGCTCTGGGGCATCCTCACCGGGTACGACGCAGCAGAATGCTCTCGCGATCGCACAGCACGATGACCGGCTCGTCATCCGCAAAGTTGCATCCGGTACGGAAGTGGCGCTGGAGTGTTGTGAAGAAGGGCTGTGGTACGATGAACTCGTGCAGGGCAAACTGGTTCGCAAGCTGCCAGGCAAATCGATCGAGCAACTTCACGGACCGGATGACACGACCGCTGCGTTGGTCGATTCGCTGAACAAATACCAAGCCGATCTGTTCGTCACTTCCGGTCATGCGACAGAACGAGAATGGCAGATCGGGTTCGCCTACCGAAACGGTCAGTTTCGCTGCAGCGAGGGTCGACTATTCGGAGTCGACACGCAAGGTGATCGCCATTCGATCGATTCGCCGAATCCCAAGGTCTATCTTCCGATCGGAAACTGTCTGATGGGCCACATTGACAGCCGTGATGCGATGGCACTTGCCTGGCTGAATTCGGCTGGCGTGAAACAGATGATCGGCTACACGGTTCCGACATGGTTTGGGTATGCGGGCTGGGGATGTCTCGATTATTTCGTGGAACAGCCGGGCAGATATACGTTCGTCGAGGCCTTTTTCGCAAATCATCATGCGCTGATCCATCGGTTAAATGATCCCGCGACCAGCCGCAGTGACAAACGAGGACTGGAATTCGATCGAGACGTTGTGGCCGTGTACGGCGACCCGGCATGGTCAGCTCGGATGGCGGACGGCAAGCTCGCTTTTGGACAGAGTCTGACGATCGAGGGCGAACGGTACACTTTCGAGGTCACGCCGCATCTCGGTGAGCAAAGCTTTGACGCCGTCAACAAGAATGGATCCCAACGGGGCGGGCGTCCGTTCGTCCACTTCTTTCCGCATCGCCTGAAAAACGTGGAGATTCTGGAAGGGGAGAGGCTGCGGCCGACGATTGCCGATGACTTTCTTCTCGTGCCGCGGCCTGCCCAATGCGACCCCACGCGAACCTATCGCGTCGTGTTTCAGGCGCAGCCGATCGAATAGGGCGAACAAAGAAGGGCGGAAATGGCACTCGGATTGAGCGGACTCCATGCATGCACAGGAATCGTAACGTGGATGTCTCCCTTCGCTCGCAGACAAAACCGAAGCGTAAGTCTTGCAGTTGGGCATTGGGCGTGCATCGGAACCTGAGGCCTTCGTTGTGAAGTTGCGTGTTTCGATCTCGTCTCAACCCGAAGGGTAAGTTCTGAGGCTGCTGTCGTTTCGATTCGTCTCAACCCGAAGCGTAAGTTTTGAGGCTGCGTGTTTCGATTCGTCTCAACCCGAAGCGTTAGCGAGGGAGACACATCCCAAAGGGTCTGACGTGTTCCCTCGCTTACGCTTCGGGTTAGGATTTCACGGGATTTCCGCACAACCGAAGAGCGGGAAATGGGAAATGCGTAACTTCAAGAAGCGCCAGCGAAGGGCGCCGCGACCCCATGTCCGCTCCGTTTGTCAACAACGAAGCGCACCATCCGTCAACAACGAAGCGCACCATCCGTCAACAACGAAGCGGTCCGGCAGGCAACAACGAAGCGGTCCGTCCGTCAACAGCGAAGCGCTCCGGCAGGCAATCACGATCCGACTCGAAGGCGGCCGGAGCCGTGCCCCGTGCGCGACCGGTGTGTCGTGAGGCGTGGGTGGTGAAGCGCGTGGCCTCCGTTGCACTATTATTGTGTAACGAAGCGGAAGGCGACGACCGGTTGATGATCGACATCGAGATCACCACGCAACAGGATCCAATCGTTGTCCGCTTGCCCTGTGCGTTCTCCGGAAACAACGACCCGGGCGGTCAGTTGCCTTCGTTCCATGGGTTGCAGTTCAATACTCCACTGGTCGGGCTGAACTTGACAGCCCTCCGGCGCGCGTTCCAGGCGGACTGTACCACGGATTGCCTTCGATCCAAAGTTGTAGACGTACACGGGTACTTCTCTCTCAACTCCGGGCCGGAAAGCATACTCGTACTCCCACGCCCAAGGGATTCGCTCCAACTTCACCGCCGATCCGCGTGGCAGAGCGCACTGCAACACGACGGAACTTGGGACGTCCGGGCGACGCGGTGATGCAGTGGAACGCGTCAGCGGTAACCGATCGCACTCGCCTTTCGGTAACAGGAGAAACAGGGGAGCAGACGTGAGTGTGTACTGATTGTCAAGCGGTCGTGTGCGACCCAGGTAGTCATACGCGTGCTCGATCTGCAAATCACTTGGTACGCGCCAGTCAATCGCCATTTTGCCACGGTCGGGCCAGTCAACGTTCTTTTCTGCCCAGAGTATCAGCACGTCTTGCTCCCTGCCCTGGGGACGGGCACGCATGGCGTACGCGTGCAATTCGGCGTGATCTGCCTGCTCGAAACGGCCCAGGCGGCGAGCGCCGGCGAGCAATCGCCCTAGCGTAGCCAGCGCGACGTAACCGGGGCGAGGCGTCATGTCATAACGCAGCAAACCGAATTGAGTGTTTCCTTCGCGATACTGTCCCAGCACGAAATGAAAGTGCCGGTGTGCTCCCGCATGGAGACTCTGCACGTACGACTGCGTGATGTACTGCGCCTTCAGCAGTTGGTTTTGGGGAGACAGATCCTGCGTGGGTGAATGACTGTCCATGGCCATGCCTCGATCGCTTTCCGTGATCCAGAGCGGCTTGCCACAGGCGGCACGCCGTGCCGGTCCCCACAGCCGTTCGTATCCATCTGCCCAGTCGTAGGTGTGAATGTTGTACGTATCAAAATAGCTCCACGCTTCGTTGAGTAGAATTGCATCGGTTTGACGTTCCGTCGGAATACCCGTAATGGCATTCCAGCAAACGGTGACGCCGGAATCTCCCGCGCGAAACCCCAGGTAGGCAGCTTTCTGGTAGGAACAGATTTCATCCATCGTATGGCCGCCGAAGTTGGCGACGTTGGCTTCATTCCATGGCTCCCACGCCTGGACGCGACCCTGATATCGCTGACTCATGGCGCGAGCAAAGCGATAGACATGACGCAAATCCGTCGGTATGCGGCCTGTGCCTCGTTGCGGCAACGCGGCCCATCTTGGTGTGTCGTGAAAGACTTGCAGGACCTTAAGACCGTGGTCGTGTTGGATGGTGGCAGAGCTGTCGTACGTCGTGTTCTCGAGCAGTTGATCTGGCTGAGGCTGGATATCTCGCCAACGCATCCGATCGCGAACCCAGTTGACGCCGGCCAGTGCGGCAAGTTGGCTCAACCGCTTCTGATTGCCGGGGTCTCCCTCCGCGAACCAAGCGGTTGCTGAGTCGACACAGATCGGAGAGTCCTGGGGCGTGGGCGCCAATAAGGGAGTCAGCACCGCGGCCGTGGTCCATGCCTGTTCCTTGCCCGATGCATCCGACCAGCCGATGCGGTACCAGCCAGGCGGCAACTTCCCGATCTCGACCGCCGTCGCCGTATCCGGAGGCATTACACCACGTAACACCTCGGCTTCCGTTTCATTGGTGACGCACCATTGTCGAACGCCGTGGCGTTCTTCCGGGATTCTTACGCGAATGACTTCGTCGGTCAGGAACACGTTCCCCGGATGGCCAGCGGTAGTGGGGATCCCGCGGTTGACCTGTTGCAGAGCCTGCCCATTCGGACCGGGCTCGGGCGTTTGGCCGCAGACGTGCAAGCTGGTGGTGACAAAGATTGCTACGGTCACGAATTGTGATCGTGGACATGTCATCATGCCGCATTCCTTTCTGGGAGGGCACAAGCGGAAAGCATTCACCGACCGTATCTCACTCCGCCGGCCGCCGCAAGAGGCAGGATGGACGGAAGTCGGTGCCCGAACGTCAGCTGCGAGAGGATTACTTCGCTTGCGCTTTCCAGCCAGGAGCGAAAGGCCGGTAGGGGGAAATAACTCCCCTCTTCTTTCTTCATGAACTCGACCGCCGTCATCTTCTCCCAGGCGAGATAGCAGGCCACACCAATCAGCAGTACGGCGAGTAATTGCAGGACCGGCTGATCGACGACGCCCAGCTTCTCGACAGCCGAGCGGGCCTGGAAGTGTGTCAGGTAGATGAACAAGGATGCGGCGGCGATCAGTGTGATGACGCGATTCATGAAGAAGGGAACCCGAACTCGTTGCTTCACCAGGATAGCCACAATCGCCACCAACAGAAGTGCGGGAACGCTTCCGTATTTCCCGAACTCCAGCAGCACCAACGAGCCTGCCACCAGAGCGATCAGGAGCTTCTGCCGAACGTTCTCGCTGACAGCGACGCACCATCCATAGGCCATGAAGCAGATCGTCATATGCGGAACGCGATCGTAGATCGGCGTTGTGTCCCACACGAAAGGAACCAGCAGTCGAAGCAAGTAGGTGATGCCGAATATAAGTAGTGCGGTAACGAACGGACGCTGAATGACATACTGACGGACGCTTCTGATGGACAAAAGACAAGCAAAGATCGCCAGGTTCTGAATCAATACGGCCACGAACCAATAGTCGAAGCCTTGCGGATGGTGGAAGAAATTGGCTAACAATAGAATCGAGGGCAGATAGTATTCCTGAAACACCGTCTGTACCAACAGCGTGTACAGGATCGTCGGAATGGCGATCTTTGTCATCAGCTGCAAAATTGAGCTGATGCGGCCGGTATTCGCAATGGAGTTCACTTGAAAGCGACCGAAGCTATGCCCGGCCACGACCAGCAGGGCAGCCACCGCGCCGTGAAACGAAATCAACTTGAAGTGACCCGCAACGACAGCACAGATGGCAATGGCACGAAGGAGGACGGTCATCTCCACAGACGGAAACAGGCTCCTTTGCGGTTTCGTCGCCGCTAACTCGCGGATCGTCATCCGCTCCCATTGTTCCGGAAGTGTTCCCAGCAGGTCTTCAATGACCATCGAAGCATGGATGTACGATAGCGAATCCCCTCCCAGGTTCGAAAACGTGCTTTGCACACTGATCGACTTCATGCCGAGGACCCGCTCGTACTCCTCCGTCAAACGACGCTCAAGTTCCGTAGCAGGTGTTACGTAGGAGCCGGCATGGGACATCTGCGTCCAGTCAGGGGACGGCAGTTGCGCGGCATCCAGCTTGCCATTTGGCGTGAGTGGAATGGAATCGATCTCGAGATACAACGACGGTTTCATGTACGCGGGGAGATGTGCGCGCAGATGATCGTCCAATTCGTCTGACGCAGGGACTTTGGTGCCGCCCGTCACATAGTACGCCACCAGTGCCTGTTCGCCGTCCGGCCTCGCGATCGGGACCACAGCCGCTCTTTGAATCCCTTCCACGGATTCCATGACGCGAGTGACTTCACCAAGTTCCACTCGATTTCCTCGGATCTTCACCTGATGGTCCCGACGCCCGAGAAAACAGACGTTGCCGCTTGGCAGGTAATAGCCCACGTCGCCTGTCCGATAGATGGTGTTGGGTTCGGCCGAATTCGAGTCATCCAACGCGACGAATTTCCGCGCGGTCAGCGACGGGTCAGTGTAGCCCAACGCAAGATGGTGCGTCCTCACGCCAATCTCACCGATCTCGCCATATCCTCTGCGTCGCCGGTCGGCGGAGAGGACCAGCAGCTGCGCACCGGAGATTCCCACGCCAATCGGGCAGTTCGTGTATTGCGTTGTGTCGTCGACAGGATAGTGAGAGACAGCTTGCGGCGTCTCCGTCGTGCCGTAAAAATTCACTCCCTTCGCTCGCGGAGCCACGGCCAGGAACGACAGGGCATGTTCGGAAGTCAGGATGTCTCCGCCCCAGAACACATGGGTCAGTTTGGGCAGCAGCGCGTTCCCTCTGCGTCCCATCAAGATCAGTTTTGTG
Source organism: uncultured Planctomycetaceae bacterium (assembly GCA_963776055.1). Lineage (GTDB taxonomy): Bacteria > Planctomycetota > Planctomycetia > Pirellulales > Pirellulaceae > CAVZLD01. The sequence continues at coordinate 14,385 of CAVZLD010000009.1, forward strand.
ATCTGTGGCGTGCTATGCAACACACTGATCTCTCGTTCGTCAAGCCACGCCCACAGATCTTCGGGGCGCTTCATGATGCAATCGGAGGGGATGTAACAGCAAGCACCGAGGAGAAGGGGCGCAAAGATGTCGCGCAGGATCGGATCGTGGCTCAAGCCACTCGTCATCGCGAACCGGGCGTGTTCGTCCAGAGCGTGCGTTGTCGCGTGCCATTCGACGAAGTGCAACAGCGGGTGATGAGCGTGCCGCACGCATTGCGGAGTACCCGTGGTGCCGGACGTGAACAGGTAATAGGCCGTGTCGTCGTCGGTACTCGGTCGGAGCTTGATGCAACTTGGGGCAGAACTGGTTCGGTCGCTGGCTGATTTGTCCTTGCGTCGAAAGCGAAATCAGGCGATTGGCCGGAAAGTCGACCGCCAATGGTGAACTCTCGCCATCATTCCAAGCGGTTATCAGAAAGTCCGGCTGTAGAACTTCGCAGCAATGACGCAACCGTTCCTCCGGATAGTCCATGTCCAGCACGGCAAATGCACCACCGCTTTTCAACACCGACATCATGGCTACAACAACAGCAGGGTTACGGCGGGCAAGAATTGCCACTCGAGCGCCGGGAGCGACACCCTGCGATCCGAGTTCGCTTGCCAAGTCGTTGACCCGATCGGCAAGTTGTGAGTAGGTTATGGCTCCGTTGACATCCCACAGGGCCGGTTGGTGGGGATGTTGGTCCACGCTCTCGAAGAATCGTTCGTGGATCGTGCCGGGTGTGCCTCCACTTGGCCATGAGATCGTAGGGTCCGGCAAACGTCGGTCCGCCGAGGTTGTCAACCGAATGGCCTCGACTTGCGTCGCGGGGTTCGTGCAGACCTGATGAAGGGCATTCTCGATCTGTTCCACGAAGAGCGACATCCGCCCGGGGTCAAATCGGGTGGAATCGTAGTGCAGACTCAGCGTGAGTTGGCCTCCGTTGGTAAGGCAGTGAAGATTCAGATCGAAATCCGATTGCCACTCCAACAGCTCGATCTGCTCGCTGTCCACTCCCGCCAGGTGCAGGCCCTCGTAGCGCGGGTACCAGTTTATGCCAAACTTGGGGTGCACGCCCGTCTGCTGGATGGATTCATGGTACGGATAGCGTTCGTGCTCAAGGCAAGCGGACACTCGATCCCTTAACTGACGGACTAACTCCCGATAGGAGCTGTCGGGATCGATCTCCATCTTGAGACCGAGTGCGTTGGAGAACATTCCCAGCGTCTGCTGTGCCTCCGGTTTTCCGTGTCGTCCCGAGCTTTGAAAGGCCGAAACGATCTGATTGTTACCGGTGTAGCGAGCCAGGGCCAACAGGTAGACACCGTAAACAAAGTGAAAGGAAGTCACTTGCAGTTGCGCGGCCTGTTGTCGGATCTGCTGGAAAACTCCCGCGTCCACTTGGCGGTGGACCGCCGTTCTTTCGGCACCTCCATCGCCGCTGTAGTTCGGCGGTAGGTCGGCGAGGTCGGTAGTGTTCGCGAAGTGGTTCCGCCAGAATTGCGATTCTCGTTCACTCCACTGTCCCGGCAACAGCCCATAGGACTGAATGACCTGAAAGTACGATTGCTGGGCACTTGCATCGATCCGTTCGATGGTCTTTCCGTCGTAGCACTCAGAAAGCTGGTGAAGGAACAAGCCGATGGTCACGCCATCGGCGATGGCATGATGCAAAGAAAGCGTGAAGCAATAGTCCTGCGTGCCGAGTTCGATGATTTGGAACCGACAAAGATCCTCCTTGAGAATGTTGCGGGATTGATAGAACCATGCTGCGGCCTTGGCCTTGATTGCGTCCTGGTTCGCGGTCGGCAGTTTCAGCCTTTGAATCCGCGCCACGCTGCGATCATGCGGCACATTGACAAATTCTCCCTGGCTCGTCCGCCGAAACGAGACGTTCAGGCCGGGCTGGGAGCGAACCACCTCGTGGATACTGCGTTGCAGACGGTCCACGTCCAAGGGTCCCCGAATCCGGAAGCTGACCGGCAGGTGGTAGTTGGCGTTCGAGCCCAGCGATGCCAGGATGTAGCGCTGCTGATTGCTTGATACCGGATAGGCTCGTGTGCTGCCGCCCGAAGCACTTCCGAGCAGGGGAAATCCATGGATGCCGAATTGACCAGGCTTCATTCCGTAGTCCTTATTTCGCCGGAAGATCCCGCCGGCGGGGCCGGTCTTGGCCGGAACGTGGCGGCGTCCGCGCGCACCAGGAACGGGTCCGAGTGCCTTCGATGGCCGGTCGAGAGGCACTTCCCCTCGCGTTAGGCCGCGAAGTCCCGTCTCCGTCAGGCTTTACGCGGGGCTTCGATGTACTTCGAGTCGTTGATCAAGGATACAACGCGAAAGCCAGGCCTTTTCCCGTCGCTACGGCAGGGGATTGCTCGATCAAGATAGCAGAAGCTGGGATAGCCTGGGGGACAGACGGCAGGTCAGAAGCGAATCGCAATCCGCAATCGGGACAAACTGCCTTTCGGAGCCGATTCCGGCGGTGCTTCATGCGCACCTTGTTGGAAGGTGCCACCATGTCGGCACTGTCGAAGCGAAGGTCGAATTCTCAGTTGCCTTCCCCCTGAGTTGCCGCCAAACCGGTTCCCTATCGGTCCGTCCGGAACACTCGCATCATCTCGTTGGATTGGAATGAGCCTCAAATCGCAGCGGCAGGTAGGGGGTGGGATCGATGTGTGGCGTTCGCTGTAAGATCATGTCGGCAATCAGTTTGCCGGTTGCGGTGGCCAGACTGAGTCCCAGCATATTGTGTCCGGTCGCAAGGTACGCATTCGCCAGTCGCGGTACCGGACCAATGATGGGAAGGCTGTCCCAAGTCATCGGGCGCCATCCAAACCATCGCTCTTGTTCCCCTTCGGATGAGGGAGTTAGCAGATAGGGCTTCGCCGATTCGTACAACTGGGAAATGCGGCGGTCTGGGATCGATCCATCGAATCCAGCGAACTCCATCATCGAGCCGATTCGATATCCGCTTTCGAATGGGGACACGCCGACGTGATGTTCCGGAAACAGGATCGGGTATTGCGGGCAGGATTCGGGACGCGCCATCGTGACCGAATAACCTTTTCCCGGCTCGACCGGAATCGAGCAACCCAGGTCCTGCGACCACTCCGCGCTCCGTGCGCCACCGCGAAGACGAACTGATCGGCGTGCAACTCTCCCTGCGTTGTTTGCAGGGACTTGATACGGCCTGCTGCCTTTTCCAGATGGCGGAGTTCGCAATTCTCGACAAATTCCACTTCATGTTGTCGGAGACGCTGCGACCAGTGTTGATTTAACAGATCCGGTCGGACCGATGCATCATTCTCGTAATAGAAGGCTCCGGCCAATCCCGATCGCAGGGCCGGATCGAAGGCCGGCAAGTCCTGACCCTCGATGCGTCGGGCTGTGGCGCCGAACTGTTCCGAGAGAATCCGATCCGTATCTGCGAATCGATCCATGCCGTGTTGGGTCTGCAGCACATACAGCAGGCCAGTGTCTTTCCATTCGCAAGACAGTTGTTCCTGGGCGACAATTGTTCGGTATTCCTGGATCGACGAATCCAGAATTGACTTCAGGTGCTGACCCGATGCGAGCATCTGCCGTTGGGTGCATCGCTTGGCGAATTGCCACATCCAGTTCCACAATGGAGGGTGAAATCGCGGCTTGATTCGAAACGGAGCGTTGGGTGTGAAGAGGGATTTGAGGGCGACACGGATCGCCCCCGGCTCGGTGAGTGGCAGGACGTGACTCGGACAGATGTAACCGCAATTGCCGTGCGAACACGCGCCCGCGACAGCGCCGCGATCAATCACCTTCACGCGCAATCCTGCCTGCGACAAATAGTGCGCCAAGCAATGCCGATGATCCCTGCACCGACGACGATCACGCTGCCACCTTGCGATTCTGGTTTCATGCGGACCCACCCACTCGGATCCCGTAGCGATAGGGATCCTCCGGTTGTCGGATGAGTTGCGCTTCGGCGCAGACGTAGGCGTTTCCGATAATCGTCGGAATGATCGCTTCGCCTGCTCCGGAGAAGTAGCTTGCGGTGAATCGGCTCCCGATAATGCTCTCCTGAACCCACGGTTGTCCGGGCGGTAGTTTTCCATCGGAAGCCAGACAGGCAAGTTTGGCGCTTGTGCCCGTGCCACAGGGCGAGCGGTCATAGGCACCGCCGGGGCACGAGACAAAGTTCCGGCTGTCCGCGTCGGGAGATTCGGGTTTTCCGAAGAACTCGACGTGGTCGATCTCTTCCCCATCGGGACCGGTGATCTGCTGCCGGCGCAATCCGCAGCGAACCTCCTCTGCCGCATCGCTCAGCTTCCGAATGTTTGTTCCCGTCAGTGCAAGTGGCGGACGGTCTACCAGGAAAAACCAGTTTCCACCCCAAGCAACGTCGCCGACGACAACCCCCATTGTCTCGGTCGTCACTTGCACATCGGCCCGATACCGATAGCTTGCGACATTCGTCACGGCCACACGATTTGACTGCAATAACCTGGCCTCGACTACGCCGACCGGAGTCTCCAGTCGGCAATCGCCGGCGTGAATCCTCTTCAGATAAGCCAGTGTCACTACCACGCCGATGGCGCCATGGCAACACATTCCCAGAAAGCCCACGTTGTTGAAGAAAATCACCCCCGTTGCGCAGGACGAGTCGGACGGTTCGCAAAGCAGAGCTCCGACCATCGCATCACAACCGCGTGGTTCGGTGATTGCGAACTGACGATCGTCGTCGAAGGCATCGCGGAAACGCCGCATCTGGTCACGCACCGAGCCGAGCCCCAGATCGGGGCCGCCTTCCACGATCACTCGCGTTGGTTCGCCTTCCGTGTGAGAATCGATGACGCGCACAAGAATCTCCCGACGACCACGGGCTGTCCGAGAACGGTGCTCTCGTCGGCCGCAAGTTGCATCCAACACACGATCGATATCCGAGACGGCTGGCACTTCACAACACGACAGCTACTTGGTCGCCGTCGTCGGGCTTGAAGCACCGGGCCATGCGCTCCACCAGGTCCGAAACAGCTTCCATTGCTGGCGGAGAAACTCCCGCTGGCTGGGACCGAGCGAATCGGTAGGGTTGAGGTGATGTTCGTATTCCGGATTGCCTTCCAGCAGCATGAGGTACTTGTAATACAGAACCAGATCAGGACCTTCATCCAAGCGGGAAAGTACCTGCAAAGCCTGATCGAGTTCCCAGGCCAGCTGCCGGGCGGCCACATCACCGGCCGCCGCCATCTCGCACAACTCGACCAGCCGCAGGACCTCGCGTGGCAGCGCATTTCCAACGCCCGTGATCGCCCCAGCCGCTCCACAACGGACGAACCCGTGAAACACCTGCGTGTCTACGCCGACCATCAGTGTCAGCTCAGGGTCCCCGCTCGTGATTTGCTCGGCAGCATAGCTGAGCGAATCGCTGCCTCCAAATTCTTTGAAGCCGACGAGATGAGGGAATTCACGCCGCAGTTCAAAGAACAGATCGGCTTTCGTTTCGAAACCGTAATACGGGCTGTTGTAGATCACCGCGGGTACTGTCTCGGCCGCCTTGAGGATTTCGGCAAAGTGAGCATGCTGCGCGGCGGCAGATGTACCGCGCGATAGCACTCGAGGAATCACCATCAAGCCTGCCGCACCGACCTCTCGCGCATGTCGGGCATGAGCCGCAGCCAGCTTGGTATTCTGAGCGCCGGTGCCGACCACAACGGGAACGCCGGCGTCGGCCAACTGACGAACGCCCTCCTGCCGCTGCTCGTCGGTCAGCAGGGGCCAATCCCCCATGGATCCACAATAGACGACGGCACGCATTCCGGTCGCGATCAGCTCACGCCCTTTCCTGACCAACGCCTCGTAGTTCGGTTGCCCTTCGGCGGAACAGGGCGTCATCAGTGCGGGTATGCATCCGCGGAAGACGGGTTTCGAGTCCGGCACGTGATCCTCCTCCAATAGGCTCGATGTTCTCTCCTCGATCGTCATTCTGTCCGACTTCCCGTTCTTCATCAAGAAGAGCTGGAGACAGTACCGGATGGTTTCCCCCCATCGCGGTCACGCACTGCGTGCCGCGTGAAGAACCGCTACTCGTGGGGTGTCTCCCGCCCAGGTGCAGCCGATCCCCGTCGTGCCAAGCTGCGGCGAATAGGATCAGCAGAGCCTCGACGCGAGCCTTGATTGACATCCCGGAAGGGATTCCAGAGGATAGTTGTCTGGAAACTGGCCACCTGCCGAATGTGACTCCGAGGGGACCGTCGAGAGGATCGCCGTGAGAAAACCGCATCGCCTATCGGTGATTGTTCCGTTGTTCATCCTGTCACTCTTGCTGACGGTTGGTCAGCTCTCGGCCGCGACGTACCGCATTGTCGATACGCTTGACATCGATACCGTGCCGTCCTGGTTTCCCGTTGGTTTCTGCCTGTTGACACAGGACCAGAACCAGTACGTTGCGTACTACAACGAAGAGCACGAGATGATCGTTGCCCAACGCAAGATTGACGATCGTGAATGGCAACGGACAACGCTTCCAAGCAAGATCGGTTGGGACAGCCACAATTACATCACGATGGCGGTCGATTCAGCCGGACATCTTCACCTGTCCGGGAACATGCATTGCGTACCGCTTATCTACTTCCGGACGGAGCAACCCGGGGACACTGCGACGTTCCAACAATACTCCATGACCGATCAGCAGGAGCAGCGGTGCACGTATCCACGCTTTGTGATGGACGCGGATGAAAATCTGTTGTTCACGTATCGCTCGGGCGGCAGTGGCAATGGCAGACGGTTTTACAACATCTATGATGTCAATGCGGAGACGTGGTCCCGGTTCTTGCGGACACCACTGTTTGACGGCGAGGGCGAACGCAACGCGTATCCGCTCGGTCCGGTTTCCGGTCCCGATGGCCTGTTTCATTTGGTTTGGGTCTGGCGGGAAACCCCCGACTGCGCGACGAATCATCACCTCTCGTATGCACGAAGCCGCAATTTGCAGGACTGGGAAACCGCGTCAGGTCATCCGGTAGAACTTCCTTTCACGCTCCGACAGAAAGAATTGTGTGTTGATCCCATCCCGATAGGCGGTGGGATCATCAACGGTTGTGAACGCCTTGCCTTCGACTCTGATCTCCGCCCGATCATCTCCTACCACAAACTTGACGAAAACGGCCACATGCAGATTTTCGTGGCCCGGTTTCAGCAGGAACAGTGGCGTCGCCTTCCAATTACCACCTGGAACCAGCAAATCCAGTTCAGCGGTCGCGGTGCGATGCCTTTCATCGGAATTCGCATTTCGGGACTCAGCCAACCCGCACCCGGCCTGTTTCGCATTACCTACCGGCACCGAGACTACGGGTCCGGCAGCATTTTTCTGGATGAACAGTCGCTGCAGCCTGTCGAAAGCGCAGTTGTCGTCCCCGCCAATCACCCACCGGAATTAATGAAGCCCACGATTTCCTTCGACGGTATGCGCGTCCGACTCGCCGAGGACATCGGGGAATCGAGCGGAGTCGATAGGAAGTATGTCCTGCGTTGGGAAACGCTGGGAGCCCATCACGACCGTCCGCGACAACCTCCCCTGCCGCCAGCCAGCCGACTGCAACTCGTGGCCCTTCAACGCGAGGAATAGGGCAGCGGCCCCGAAGCGGGCGTTTCTTCTTCGCCCCTCCGTGCCGCGCCGTCATGTTGCATCGGCGGTTGCCACAGAAACGTCAGCCTGTTCGCGGCCAGACCTCGATCGTAGTGTGCGACAGTTGCAGGTCGGAGGGCAGGCGTTGCCGATATGCCGCCGGCGACTGAGGGTCGTCCGTGACCAGCGACAGAATCAAGCTGTACTTCCCCGGGGCGATCGCCCACAGGTGTAAGTCGGCCACTTCGTCGCCGTGGCTTTCGATACTGTGCCGAATCGATTCGCGGGCCTCTCTCGGTCGAGCAGAACGCGGCTTGTCGTTCTCAAGAGCCCAAGGACCATCGGGCGACGAGTAGTGATCCCACAATCCCCATCGCCGGATTCGTCCAGTTCCACTGCCAGTACTTTCCCGCCAAGAGGGCGGCAATCGCCAGCAGCGACGTCAGTGCGTCTGCCAACACATGTAAATAGGCAGAACGCAGATTGTGGTCGTGATCATGGTGGTGATGAGAATGCTTGGCGGCTTCCGCGTCGTCGATCGTCTGCATGACTTGTTCTGCCAAGCCCGTGAGCTGACGGGGCGCCATCGCCGTGCGTATTTGGAGCACGAATGCGGCGATGACGTCGAACTGCTCGATGAAGTGCTGCAGCTGCTGGCCAACGACAATTCATCGCTCTTTTCCATTCCGGATGAACCGGCTGCCCGAGTCGACGACGTCGCCGAACCGCCGCAGATCGAAGGCTATCGTATTCACGAATTGTTGGGCCAGGGCGGCATGGGGCACGTGTGGCATGCTACGCAACTGAGCACGCGGCGCGAGGTGGCCCTGAAGGTCTTGCCTGCCCCCGGCCTTTGCTCCGTGGTGGCCCGGAACCAGTTTCACCGCGAGGCTGAATTGGCCGCCCGCATTGCGCATCCGAACGTGGCCCAGATTTATGACTGCGGGATTGGAAGCGGCTGTGCTTTTACGCGATGGAACTGGTCGATGGTGTCGACCTGGCGACCTACGTCAAGCAGGCTGGTTTGTCGGAGCGTGCGATCGTGCAGCTGATGGAGACGGTTTGTCGAATCCGGAACAGGTGATCAGCAAGTTGTGAGTCATCGCGATGGAACAACGATTGATCCTCGTGACCGACCAGGGGCGGCCGGTGCTCGTCGATTTTGGCGTCGCGACTTCGCTCTGGGCCGATCCCGAAGGTCCCTCCATCAGCGAGCAGAGTCTGCTGGCCGGTACCCCTGCGTACATGTCGCCGGAACAGGCGGCCGGCAGCCAAGATCAGATCGACACGCGTTCCGATGTCTACAGTCTGGGGGTGCTGCTCTATCGATTGCTGCTCGGTCGTCCACCTCACGACACATCCGGAACGCCTTTGCAGGCCGTCCGGCGAATCCTGGAATAAGAGCATGACCGTCTGGGACAAGTTGACCCGAAGCTGGATCGCAATCTGGAGGCGGTCCTTCTGAAAGCCCTCGCACGTGATCCCGAAGGTCGCTACGGAGACCGCCGGAACGATGCCCTGACTGACGTCTCGTGGCCACGATGCCGGCATCCATGGCTTCATGATCACTCCCGACGGACACGAACTGCTGTCCGTCGGCCACGACGGCAGGTCCGCCGTTGGCCGACACAGCAATGATGCTGGATGGGCTCGGCAAGCGGCAACCGCCCCGGCTCTTTCGGCAGGTGACCGAAGACAGCCTGGAAGGCCGTGGAATGGGGAGACAGCCTGGAAGGCCGTGGAACGTGACAGCCTGGAAGGCTGTCCCACTTGATGCACGAGAAACTCGGGCGAATCTGTTGGTGGCGGGTACGAACGCGGCTTGAGAACCAACGTCGCCGTCGTCCCGGAACGGAGTGCATGGATGCCGTTGGCTTGGGGCATGATGGTGGTGATCGACGCGCAAGCTCATCGGGCAGTGGCCCGGACGGTTTCGGCCTCGACATTCCCGCACCACCAGCGACAATGAGGCCATGAAATACAGAGATCAATTCCGACCGCGCGGGGAGCGCCTGGAGTCTCGGCAGCTGCTGGCGGCTGATCTGGTGATCAGCGAGCTGATGGCTCGCAACGGCGCAACACTGCAAGATGGTTTCGGCAACACCTCGGATTGGATCGAGATTCAGAACACGAGCGACGAAGTGATCGATCTGGCCGGATACCATCTGACCGATAATCGACGGCGACCGGACAAATGGACGTTCCCCGACTCCACGCCACTCGAACCTGGATCGTATTTGCTGCTGTTTGCATCCGGTGAGGACACCAAGGATCCACACGGCCACTGGCACACCAACTTCAAGCTCGATGCCGATGGCGAATACCTTGCCTTGCTCGACAGTTCCTTTCGCGTTCTGTCCGCCTACGGCAGCCTGGTCGAGGACTATCCTCGGCAATTCCCCGACATTGCCTACGGCGTCGGGCAACCGGGCCATTTCCTGGCCACGGACGTACCGCGCGTCATCCCGGCGGGACAATCGGGAACGGTGACCAGTGATCTGTCGATCCAGGGGCTACCGGGGACTATTACACACGTCAGCGTGACGCTCCAGATCACCCACGAATGGGTAGATGATCTGGACGTGTTCCTGGTCAGCCAAAGTGGCACGCGAATTGAGCTGCTGTCCGACGTGGGGGGCAGTGGTGACAATTTCGTTCGGACGACACTCGACGACGATGCGAGCATGTCGATCCGAGATGGGCAAGCACCGTTTACGGGGCGTTATCGGCCGGAAGGATCCTTGTCTCAACTCGTTGGCGAAGACCCCAACGGCTTGTGGCGATTAGAGATTCACGACGACTTCGCCGCGGTGGGTGGAGAGCTCGAAAGCTGGTCGCTCACGATCGAAACCGACCAGGGAGATGCGTCGACCGTTGGGTACCTCGAGTTTCCTACGCCAGGAATGGCCAACGCAATCGCTTGGGTCGATTACGTCCGCGACACAAGATTTAGTGTCGACCGCGGCTTCTTCGAGCAACCGTTCGAAGTGCAATTGGCGACGTCGACGGCCGGGGCCACGATTTACTACACCACCGACGGCAGCCCTCCCGGGCCAGATAACCCCAACGCTCTCCCGTACTCACAACCGTTGCTGATCGAGAACACGACGACGTTGCGCCCCGAGCGGTGCGGTCCGGATGGCTTCCGGGGACCGTCAGCACCGAAACCTATCTCTTCCTGGAGGAGGTGATCCAGCAACCCGCGAACCCGGCGGGGTATCCGACGAAATGGGTTGGACGATCGACGATTCCGGCTGACTACGAGATGGATCCGGTCATCCGCCAGGATCCACTCTATAGCTCACAACTGATCGACAGCTTACGTTCCTTGCCGACCATATCGTTGGTGATGGATCGAGACGACTGGTTTGCCTCCGACGTGGGGATCTACTCGAATTCGGAGGAGAGTGGCGATCTGTGGGAACGCCGCGTTTCCGTGGAGCTGTTCGGCTTTGAGGACGGTCGCCAGATTCAGGTGGATGCCGGAGTTCGCATGCAAGGAAACGCCAGTCGCTGGCCCAGTCGGCCAAAGCACAACTTGCGTCTCGCGTTCCGGGATGAATACGGTGCCGATCACCTGGAGTTCCCGCTCTTCGATGGTACGTCGATACAAAGCTTCAACGGTCTTGTATTGCGCGGCGGTAACGGTGATTCCTGGACGAATCCCACTGTTCATCACCGTGCGGCCTACCTTCGCGACCAATGGCATCGCGATGTTCAGGTTGCGATGGGGCAAGAGACGTCACTCCAACGCTATGCGCATCTGTATATCAATGGTCTGTACTGGGGACTGTTTCATGTCTTTGAACGCGTGGACGCCGATTTCATGGCGGAACATTTCGGTGGCGAACCCGAAGAATATGACGTGATCAAAGACATTCGTAATACCGGCGGTCAGGTCGAAGCGGTTAGTGGCTCGATCGATGCGTGGCAGGAGTTAACGCGGCGCGCTGGCCAGGATCTGTCGGTTCGCGAGAACTACGAGGCCGTGTTGGAATACCTGGATATCGAGAATTTCATCGACTACCTGTTGCTGAACTTCTACAGCGGCAACAAAGATTGGGACCGATCCAATTGGAGGGCCGGGCGTCGACGAGACGGTGGTCGATTCGTCTTCTTCTGTTGGGACTCGGAGCGAACAGATCTGAATACCAGCGGTTCTGCTCAGGACGGATCGGTTCGGTTCGACGTCACCGGCACCAATCAAACGAACTATCCCACGTACATTCATCAGCGACTCCGCCGCAATGAGGAATATCGAATGCTGTTCGCGGATCGGGTGCAGAAGCACCTGTTCGACGGCGGTGTTCTCACAAGCGGTGAAGCAGCGCGGCTATGGAACGCTCGCGCAGATGAAATCCGTCTGGCAATCATCGCGGAATCCGCTCGCTGGGGGGATGCCCATGTCGAGCCACCGCGAACGCCTCAGACGTGGGAGGATCATTTGCGCGTGATGAATGAAGTTTGGTTTCCACAACGCACCGAAGTGCTGTTGGAACAGCTGCGCGGTCGAGGACTCTACCCGGAGCTTGCTGCACCGCAGCTCAACGTGCACGGAGGGATCGTGCCGGACGGATTCGAGCTTTCCTTCTCGCCTGAGGAATCGGCGACAATCTACTTCACCCGGGACGGTAGTGACCCGCGAGCGGAAGGTGGAATGGTCCAGGGGTTGGGAACTACAACGTTTGAGTTTCACGTACCGGTTACGCTTACCGCCGACACGCGGCTCAAGAGTCGCGTATTTCAGGATGGCCAGTGGTCCGCCCTCACCGAGGCGGAATTCCAGGTCGCCCTGGTGGGCGACGCCAACCTGGATGGTCAGTTCAACTCGACCGATATCGTGCATGTGTTCCAGATCGGCGAGTACGAAGACGCGATCCCGGGCAATTCCACTTGGGCCGACGGCGATTGGAATCGAGACGGAGAGTTCAACTCAAGCGACATCGTAGCGGCTTTCCAGGGGGGCCACTATGCGGTGGCGTCGCAGCTGGCGGCTACTCGACCTGTGCGGAATTCGGTCCGATCCGTTCCTCCCGCCCGGGACCTCTCGGATGGCCGCGTGCCACGCTGATCGCCAGATGGGCCGGAAAACGGCCAAAGACTTGCCGGTTGCGATTCACAGCAGTACGATAAGGCCAAGTTGACTTGGGACGCTCTGGCGAACCAGGGAAACCTCGAGACAGAGTACGTTGAAGAGGGAAGAGGCACGCCGTCCGGCGGTGCCTTTTTGTTTGGACGCTGCCTTTGGTCGCGATCAATTCCTTCTTTCCCAGCGGGTGACGATGGATCGCCCGGAGAATGGACTGGTTGCCACCAGTAGAGAAGTTCTTTTTCAACGAGAGATTTTTGCGCAACCAGGAAAGGTGAGAACGATGAGGGAAGTCCACAAGCTTTCGGTAGCAACGCTCGTCTTGGCCTTAAGCCCCGTCGCCTGGGCGGACTACGCCGAGACCGTGCTGCAGGACAATCCTGTCGCCTACTATCGGTTTGAGGAACCAGAAGGATCCGAAGAAATCGCCGATTCGAGCGGCAATGACTACGAAGGCTTCGAAGTGCTGGAAGTCGAGTTCGAGCACCCGGGGGTCGCCGATAGTCTGGCGGCGGAGTTTTTTGGCATCAGCAGCATCGTGCTTGACTTGACGATGAATCCTGATGACCCGGAGGGGGACGGTGCCGGTAACGGCAACGACGATTTCACGATCGAAACCTGGATGTATACAACGAGTGACCGGAATCAGCAGGTATTCGTTGCCCAGTCAGATGGCATCAACGGTTTGGGCCGCTCGGATATGTTGATTAGTCTGAACCTCGAGTTGGGCTCGTACATTGGTGGTGGCACGAGAGATTCGGGTTTTGCGCCAGAGCTGGAAACCTGGTACCACTTCGTGATGACCGTCGATGGGACCAATGACGAGTTGTATTTCTACGTCAACGGGGAACCGTCGGAAGACAACCCGCTGATTCCTGCGAATGGGATTGAGTCTGCTACTGGTGAATGGGTGATCGGCTCGCATAAGAATCAAGCGATGCAGTTTTTCGAAGGTCTGCTGGATGAGATCGCTTTTTACGACTACCGTCTCGATGATCCCGACGGTGACGACGACACGGCCGATTCTCGCATTGCGGCGCACTATGCTGCTTCGGGTATGTCCACTTCGGTCCCCGGCGATTTCGATGGCGACGGATTGCTCACGGCGGCGGATATCGATCGGCTTTCGACCGCCGTACGGGATGGCTTGACCGATGCGCAGTTCGATCTGAACGCCGACGGCGACGTCAATGATGGTGACCGTGCCTTTTGGGTAGGAGACCTCAAGCAGACCTGGTTTGGTGACTCCGATTTGAACTTGCTGTTTGATACGGGCGACATGGTCCAAGTCTTCGTGAACGGGAAATACGAGACCGGCGAAGAGAGTGGCTGGGAAGATGGCGACTGGAACGGTGATGGGCGGTTCAGTAGCGACGATATGGTGACCGCGTTTATCGGCGGAGGCTACGAAGCGGGTGGGCTTCCGGGTGCCGGTGCAGTGCAGGCCGTTCCCGAGCCTGCGACCGCTACGCTGCTGCTGCTCGGCCTGTTGGGCATCGCGGCGTGTCGTCGAAGTCGATAACGCTCGCGGTTGTCGACGAAGTGAAACGAAAGGGGGGCGGCGAACGGATGAATCGTCCGCCCCTCTTTTCATGATTCCGGCGAACGAACGCCGTTGTTGAAGTGTGACAAGTGGAAATCAAGAGGCAAGACAAGGTGCGATCGGCATGATCAACATTCAACGGCTCAAGGGCCGTACCCACGCAGCAACACGACGCCGGCGATTTCATGGCCTGGAACGCCTGGAGCCGCGAAATCTTTTGGCCGCTGACGTGGTGATCAGTGAGTTTATGGCTGCCAATCAGACGAATCTCAACGACGGCTTTCGAGCAACATCAGACTGGATTGAACTGTGGAATGCCGGCGATGCAACCGCCGATCTAACCGGATTTGCGCTCACGAACGATCCTGACAATCTCAATAAATGGAAGTTCCCGGACAACACACAACTGGACGCCGGTCAGTACCTGCTGGTGTTCGCGTCCGGCTTTGACACGACGGATCCTAACGGAGCACTGCACACCAGTTTCCGATTGGATGCGGGAGGGGGCTACTTGGCGCTGGCCGATGCCAATCTGCAAGTGCTCTCGGAATACGGTCCCGATGCCGAAGACTATCCCGATCAATTCGCCGATATCTCGTACGGAACGCGTGCGTCGACCGAAGTGGGTGTCGAACCAAGCGTCGGTTTTCTGGCTACGCCCACGCCGGGGGCCGCTAACTCCGCCGAGTTACTGAACGACGGCCCGTTGTTCGTGCAAGTCACCGATCGCCCGGGGCCCTTGGACGACGGTCAGGATCTGCTCATCACCGCCCAGGTTCAGCCCCAGGGCTCGTCCGTCGAACAGGTGCAACTGGTTTATCGTGTGATGTACGGGGAAGAGATCACTCTGCCGATGCGCGACGATGGAACCGCCGGTGATGCGATCGCCGGAGATCAAATCTACTCGGCAGTGATTCCCCATACGGCGTCGTCGCCAGGACAGATGGTGCGTTGGTCTGTGACCGCGAGTGACGAGTCGGAAAGAAGCTCCCGCGCGCCAGCCTATCTCGACCGAACCGGAACCGATCAGTCTCCTGAGTATTTTGGAACGGTGGTGGCGGATCCCGATGCACAGAACGAACTGCCCGTCTATCAGTGGTTTTTGCGTCCGGGGACCGAAAACCAAGCCAATAGCCGGACGGGAACACGAAGCTCGGTGTTCTATGCGGATCAGTTCTATGACAACGTATATGTACGATTGCGCGGCGGAAGCTCGTCATCGCTTCCGAAGAAGAGCTACAAGTTTGACTTCAACACGGCCAACTCCTTCCGTTTTCACCCTGATCATGGCCGCGTCTCTGAAATTAACTTGAACACAACGTATACCAACAAGGATTATCTGCGTCAGGCGTTGAGTTTCGAGACGTATGACGCGGCAGGCGCCGTGGGTTCTGAAGCGTTTCTTCTACGAGTCCAGCGGAACAGCGAGTTCTTTTCTGTGGCGATGTTCGTGGAACAGCCGGATGAAGATCTCCTGAGTCGCGAGGGGCTCGACCCGGACGGGGCACTCTACAAGATGTTCAATACCTTTACTTCTGCCACGAGTGGTGTGGAGAAGAAGACCCGGACCTACGAGAATAACGACGACCTGGCCGAGTTCATCCGCGAAATCAACGGCCGGTCGGGAGATGATCTGGCCCACTACGTGTTCGACCATGTCAACATCCCCTCCGTGTTGAACTATCTGGCCGCCACCGTGATCATGCAAAACAATGATCAGTCGGCGAAGAACTACTACCTTTACCGCGACACGAACGGTACCGGCGAATGGATGTTCTTGCCGTGGGACTTGGATCTGGTGTTTGGCCTGCACTACATGTCCAACGACAACATCCTGGACGATACGATCTGGGCGGATAAGGATGATTTCCGTACGTCCGCAGGAGTCACCATCTGGCCGTCTCATCCGTTTGTCGCCGACCAGGAGCATCCCGGAAACCGTAGCTGGAACCGGCTGATCGACGCGCTGTATGAGTTGCCGCAGTTTCGCGAAATGTACTTGCGTCGGCTGCGGACCCTGATGGACGAGCTGCTGCAGCCCCCCGACACTCCCCTTGCCGAGCGGAAATTCGAAACGCGACTGGATGACTTCCAGCAACAGTTGGCAGCCGATGCGGAGTTGGATTACCGCCAATGGGCGGATCCGTGGCGGTGGGGACAGGATCTGTCGCTGACGGAAGCGATCCAGCGAATCAAGGAGGAATACCTGACCGTTCGCCGTACGCATTTGTACGAGACGCACAGCATTGACAATCTCGATCCCACAGAACCCACCTCGCTGGTTCCGCAGTTTGCAACGGCCCGCTACTTCGTGCCCACCGACAACTCGCTCGGCACAAGCTGGACAGAGAACGACTTTGATGATGATGCCTGGCCCACGGGGGAGACAGGAATCGGCTTCGAGAACAACCCGCGCAACTATGTTGACCTCCTGCGGACTCGCGTCAAGCCTACCGAGGCGGCTGCCGATGCCAATTCCGTCTTTGTGCGGATCCCCTTCCAAGTAAGTGATCCCGCACAGATCGAAGCTCTGACTTTGCGAATGAAGTACGATGACGGTTTTGTCGCCTACTTGAACGGACAGGAGGTTGCCCGAGGAAGCCTGCGAAACGACGGGCCCCAGTCCTACAACTCGCTCGCTCGATCGCGACCGAATTCGGCGTCCCTGGAGTTCGAGAATTTCGACATCTCGCAATTCACCGATCAGCTGCGCCCCGGCGAGAACGTACTCGCGCTGCACGTGCTGAACGGAACATTGAGTAGCTCGGACTTGCTGATCCTGCCGGAGTTGCTGGACGGCCGAATTGCCAGCGGAGACATCGCGGGGATTCCGCACGCGCAAGCCGAAGACGTGACACTCGCCTTTGGCCCCGTGATTGAATTCAACCCGGCTTCTGGCAACCAGGACGAGGAATACTTCACTCTGGTGAATCCCCATTCGGTTGCGGTCGATATCTCCGGTTGGCAGATACAGGGCTCCGCCCAAACGCAGTTCGTTCCTGGCACCGTGATCGCAGCCGGACAGTCGCTCTACCTGACGCCCAACGCCGCGGCCTTCCGCGCGCGGACGGAAGGGCCTTCCGGCAATCAAGGCTTACAGGTGCAAAGCTACGAGGGATATCTGTCCAACAGCGGGGATCTGCTGCAGTTACTCAACCCCGCGGGACAAGTCGTGGTGGAACAGCGTTACGAAGGGGAAGCCGGTTCTCATCAGCAGGCGTTGCGGGTCACGGAACTGCAGTACAATCCGTATCCCGCCATGCCGCAGTTTGGTGAACTGGACACCGACAATGACAGCTACGAATTCGTAGAGATTGTGAACACGGGCTCGACGACCGTCGAACTGGCGGGAGTCCGGTTGGTGGAATGGACCATCGATGGCGATACGCAGGGCGTCGCCTTTACGTTTTCCGACGGGCAACTGGCCGCAGGCGAATATATTGTCGTTGCAAAGAGCGAGGCGGCGTTTCGCTCCCGCTATGGAGACACACCCCTTGTGGCAGGTGAGTTTGCGGGCAAGTTGAGTAACGGTGGTGAAATCGTGACGTTGATCGACGCTGCGAGTGACGTGATCCAGCAGTTTCGTTACAACGATGGCGGTGATTGGCCCGAGCGGGCGGACGGAGATGGCAGTTCGCTGGAGCTGATCGGTCCTGATCTCGACGCGAATCTACCCGAAAGTTGGCGGGCAAGCAGTTACTTCGGGGGCTCGCCCGGCGAAGCCGGACAGGAACCGATCCGCGACGTCGTGATCAATGAAATCCTGTCCCGCACGACCGCTCCCACGCTCGATCAAATCGAACTGTATAACGCGACCGGCCAGGCGATCGATCTCGCCGGCTGGTATCTCAGTGACAGCCGCGATTATTTCAAATTCCGTTTTCCCGATCAGGCCGCGCCCCTTGGCCCCGGCGAATACCGCGTGCTGGATGAACAGGAGCTCGGTTTCGGCTTCAAGGGAAGCGATGCGGACGACGCGTGGCTTGTCGCAGCGGATGACACCGGGCGACCGACGCGATTCGTCGACTACGTCCAGTTCGACGCGGCCGTTTCGGAGGGGATCTCATTCGGCCGGTGGACCAATGGCAACGGCCCAATCGTGCCGATGGTGACCAGGACCTTCGGGCAGAACAACAGTGGGCCACTCGCCGGGGACCTGAACCAAGATCAACAGGTGAATGCGGCCGATGTCGATTGGTTAGCCGCTGAGTTGCGACAGGATCTGCCCGACCCAACAGCGGATCTGAATGCCGATCTTCTGTTCGACGAAGCCGATCTGGACGAGATGGTAGATCGGATCCTGCAGACGTGGTTCGGAGATGCCAACCTGGACGGAGCCTTCAATTCCAATGACTTCGTCCAAGTCTTCCAGGTTGGACAGTACGAAGACGCAATCCCGATGAATTCCGGTTGGGCAGCCGGTGACTGGAACGGGGACGGAGATTTCGATTCGTCAGACTTTGTGAAGGCCTTCCAGCACGGCGGATATGAGCTAGGACCCAAGCCTGCGCCAGCCATCGGGATTCGCCTGGAAGATCTTGCCCTGGCGCGTTGGCTGGATGACACGTGGGACACGTGGAAGCTCCGCGTTCGCCAGACCGCGGCGAACGCGAAGGGAGAAACCGCTCAGCCGCTCGAATCACTTCCCGCGACGGAAGGATAAAAGCGAAAGAAGACCGAGGACCGCCAGCACCATCGACGACGGCTCGGGAATGGCGGTGATGACCGACCCCGTGTTCCCATCGCTATCGACCAGCACGTTGATGCCCTCTTCGGCCGCAACTCCCAAGACGAACGTCTTCGAAAGATGCTCTGTCCGGTAGGCATCGGGCGTCTCGTTCAGGAAGGCCAGCACGGCACCGGGCGACAGATCGACGGTCGAAAGATTGATTGGGTTGCCGCCGCCGCCAAACGTTGCCGTGCTCGTGCCGTCGATATTGACCTTCACGTCATTGACAACGAAGAACGGATCGAACTGCCCTCCGTCCATAACCATTACCGTGGGACCGTTTGTCGTTTCCGCCGCACCGCCAACGCCGTCGTTTCCCGCCGCCGTCAGACTCACGCCTTGGAGAGTCAGTAGTTTCCCGTCGTCCAGTTGGAATCGCTGTTGTGCGTCAACTTCCGGAATCACGGGGTTGTTCGGAAACGGTCCGGGGCCAATGATCGCGTCATCGGCAATCGAAACGTTCGGGTCGATCAACGTGACCGACGAACTCGTCAGGTCCCAGTTGGCTTCATCAAAGATGTCGTTGCTTACACCGCCGAGCCAAATGATTTCCGCCTGAGTCGTTAGCGGACAGGCGATCCACAACGCGCCGATCAAAAGACATAGGATTGGTTGTCTGGTCATAGATGTCTCTCACCCCCAAACTAGCTTTGGCCGCGCAGGCCGGTCTGCTGATAGATGACCGCTAACATAGGCGAATGGCGCTGACTGTCAACTGTCTTTTCGGTAGAACCTTGGCGGTGTTAATGCCACTTAACGCAAGTGGCATTCGCGATCACCCAGTGTCCACATTCCATGCGGGTGAATGGGCTTGGAGAGCGAAAGCCCGAAACCTCCTGGCTCAATCATCCTGTCTGCGGCTTTTGGGCGGCGCAACCATGAATCGGTCGAGAAAGGAAGTTCAGCAATGCGAACCCGAGTTTTCACGAATCGATCGGCGGACGGCAGAGAGCACCCCATCCGTGCAGCAGGCGAGCCTCGCTTTCACCGTCCTGGTTTCCGCCAGGTGTGGATGACGACGGTGGCTCTATGGGCTTGGAGCACGGGCGTCCCGGTGCTCGGGTTGGAAACCCCGCCGATCCCCCCCGCGCCGGTCGCCACGCCGATGTCGCGGGCAGCCATGGAAGCAGGGCTTCGCTCCCACGACCGGGCGCTGTTTATCAAGAACGATTGGATTCGCGATCCTTACATTATTCTCGGACCCGATGACTTCTTCTACCTGACGGGCACCACGATCGCGACGGACGATCCGCGAAAAGACTCCGATCCGTACAACGTGGGCCTCGGCGTTCGAAGTGCCGTTGGCTGGCAATGCCATGTTTGGCGCAGTAAAGACCTGATTGACTGGGAGAACCTCGGCACACGATTTGATCTCACTCAGACGGCTTATGTCACAGAGGGCCGCATCACGTCGCAAGAGATCCGGCAGCAACCGCTCTGGGCTCCCGAAGTCCATTGGATCGGCGATCGCTGGGCGCTGGTGCATTGTCCGGCGGCGATTTCCAGCCTGGCACTGACGGAAGACGCGGAGTTGAAGGGGTCCTGGACGCATCCGATGGGAACGGCTCTCGGCCGGAAGCACGACCCGTCCCTGTTCCAAGACACCAATGGAACTTGGTACATGCTGTGGGGCAACACGCGACTTGCCCCCTTAAGCCAGGATTTCACTCGCTTCACCGCGCCATCCGTGCGGATCGATCCGGCGGGAAGTCGACCAGACCCCAGGGACCCCGGTCAGATGATATCTCGCATCGGCCATGAAGGCGCAACGATGCGAAAGATGGGCGACAAGTACGTTCACTTCGGGACCGCCTGGTCTACCGACCTCGGTCGCAAAGGTTCGTACAACCTGTACTATTGCACGGCCGACGAAATCACAGGACCTTACGGACCGCGAAAATTCGCCGGGCGGTTCCTCGGACATGGCACACCGTTTCAAACTCGCGACGGCAAATGGTGGTGCACCGCGTTCTTTAACGCGAATGTGAAGCCGCTGCCGCGCGAAGGCATTGCCGCGCGAGACCTGTCCGAGACCGCTCAGACCATCAATCAACGCGGTACGACGATTGTGCCACTCGAGGTGAAAATCTTGGCCGACGGCGAAATCTACATCCGGGCGAAGGATCCCGACTATGCGACGCCGGGGCCCGATGAAAACCAGCCATTCTGACGGTGAAGTGACTGAGCAGCGGGCAGGGGATGGGCTGGAAGTCGATGGTGGGAGGCAGGCTGGAAGCCTGTGGTACGAGACAGGCTGGAAGCCTGTCCCACGGGCCCGCCGTGGGATGAACTTGAGTGGGATGGCCTTCCAGTGGGATGGCCTTCCAGTGGGATGGACTTCAGTGGGATGGACTTCAGTGGGATGGACTTCCAGTCCGTCCCGTTCGTTGGCCTTCCAGGCCAACATTCCCGCGCTCCCTTCCTGATCCAACCCTCCCTGGTCAAAATCGGGGAGATCGTTGGTTGGGCTGTGCGGCGAAGTCAGAGACCTGCACCGACCGCTGCCGCTGCTTTCCATGGGCGTTCACCGATTGACCGAACCGCGCAGAATCACGGGTGCCTGGCCGGGCGGCTCGATCATCACGGCCAGATTGTCGAGCTCTTCCGCCGCGAGTCTCCTGTTGCAGGTCAGTTGGATCGCCGTCTTCTCGAAGGGAGCCAAAGCCGGAACACGACCCATCGCAATCTCGGTTTCGGAACCACGCGGAACGCCCAGGATTTTCAACGGCGCAGGCAGAGACGCTACCTGGCCGAAGTTCTGGACCTCCACGTGGAGCGTGTGCCTCTCGGTCTCATCCACCCCCGTCGGCGGCGATGCCGAGAGAATCGGTTCCAGGTAGTTGAGCCAGGGCAGACGGGCGTAACCGAACAACAGTTTTCCCTGGCTGGTTCGTCCCAACAGTTTGGCGACAAAGTTGTTCTCGGTGATTCCATGGCCGGGGCCGGCGAAGGTCACAATCAGATCGTCCCCCGACGGTTCGGAGGAAATCACTTCACAGCCGTGACCGAAGTTCACCTCTTCCGGCGCTCCGAATCGCAAAGTAGACAGGTTCACGTCTGTATGTGGGTCAAAGTCTTTCTCGGCCGCGATCTTCACACGGATCTTGTCGGTGTCCGCATCGAATGGTCCTCGGTCCAGAATGGTGATCAATCGCCCGACCGTCAACGGAATGCAAATGTGTTTGGAGCTGTGTTCGTCGCTCCCCTTGTCTTCGTTTTTCAATACATCGATGACGGCGAAGTGGGCTTGTGTGGCCCGGCCATACTCATCCTGCAACACCTTGATCCGTTCGTACTTAAACCAGTCTTCCGCTGTGCCGTCTTCATACCGCGCAATTCCCGGCAGGTAAGCCTCCCCGGGATCGACTTTCCAGTGGACTCCATCTTTGGATCGCAGATAGTACGCGATGCGCCCAAGCCAATCATTGACAATCAGGTGGTACTGAATACTCGTTCGCCAGACAACCGGGTCTTCAAACCGTCCGTCGATGGGTGGGTACACGCGTTGATCCGTCACTTGCAGGTACGGTGAGACGCCGGTCTGGCTGAACCACACGCCGCCTCCTCGACAGACCATCAGAAACGAACCATCTTCACGTTGAGCAAAGGTTAGATTGGACAGCCCTTCGATGATCCGCCGGCCGCGCGGATCGAATTCGAACTTACGGGCATGCCAAGGTCCGTCCAGCGTGTCGGCAAGGTAGTGCCCCCCCATCACATAGATCACATACCTGCCGTCCTTGAGCTGGAACCATTCCGGATTATGTCCTGGACCGACCGTGTCCTGGACCTGGTACGGACCGGTCGGCTTCTCGGCGACGGCATGGACAACGAGCGATCGGGGCCACTCGCGATGACCACGTTCGGAATCCTCTCGCCAACGACAGACGAACAAGTGGTACTTGCCATCGGGTCCCAGGCGAGCATTCCCGCCCCAATAAGACCACTCGTTGTCTTCCAGTCCGTTGTCCACGTAGCGCGGCTTCACTTGTGGCGCGCCCCAAGTGTCACTGGTCAGCTCCCCCTGCACGGGCATGGGCAGGAAACGATCCATGAATCGCCCGCCAAAGACAAGCTCATTCCATTCCGGCGGACGTTCTCGCGTCACCACTTGGGCTCGCACACAGGAGACCAGCATGCCCACGGCCAATATTCCCCAAGCCAGACTGTGTCGCTTCATCGGAATTACCTTTCATCAAGCTTCGAGTCTCACCGGATCGCCCGCCGTTTGCTGCTTCCCTGGTCGTTTGCATCACAAACCAGTATCCTGCAAACTCAGATGTCCTCCAAGCCCTTCGATGGCGAGTGAAAGCTATGCGAACGAAACGATGGTCGCTCGACAAACTCTATGCCCTTGTGGCCAATGAAGAGGATGCGCAGCGCTGCGCGGAGATCAGCGATGATGCATGTCAGGTCGTTCCCGGAAACTTTTTCCTCATTCTGAGTAGTCTCATACTGACGAAGATTGGTGACTTCCTGGTCTCGCCCAAGCTGGTCTTGTCCTGGCTATTGGGTGCGGTGGGAGCCCCGCCATTTTTGATCGCGTGGCTGGTGCCCATCCGGGAATCCGGATCGCTTATTCCCCAACTCGCGATCGGGGCGTTGGTCCGCCGCTATCCGCGGCGAGGCGGTTTCTGGGTGCTTGGCAGCGTGTTGCAGGGAATCTGCGTCGCCGGGATGGCTTTCGCCGTGTGGCAATGGGACGGATTACAGGCGGGCGGGGCGGTCGTCGGCTTGCTCATCCTGTTCAGTCTGAGCCGGGGATTCTGTTCCGTCGCGATGAAAGATGTCCAAGGGAAGTGCGTTCCCAAGAGGCGTCGAGGTCGTCTGGCTGGTCTGGCGACTACGATCTCCGGGTTGGTCACACTCACTCTGAGCGTCACGTTGCTCGTGGGCAGCAACGAATCCGATTTGTGGCTCTACCTCGCAATGCTGCTGACCGCGGCCATGCTCTGGTGGTTGGCGGCCATCTTGTTTCACTTCGTTCATGAGTTCGAGGGAGAAACGGCGGGGGGAGCCAATGCACTGCGGGAAGCGTGGCAGAGCTTGGCCCTGTTGCGAGATGATCCGCCGTTTCGTCGCTTTGTCATCACGCGGTCTCTGCTATTGTGTTCCGCTTTGTCGGCCCCCTTCTTCGTGCTGCTGGCCCAGCGATCGGCGGCAGGCAATCGGTTACTCGGGGCATTCCTGTTGGCAAGTAGCTTGGCCTCCAGCATTTCGGCCGCGGTGTGGGGTTGGATGGCCGACCGCTCCAGCCGCGACGTGATGATTCGCGGAAGCGCCGTAGCGGCGTTCACTTGCCTGGTCACGGGCATCGGGGCCATCTTGTCGCCCTCTTGGGCTGCTCTGCCTTGGCTTCTGCCGTTCGGCTACCTGCTGCTGAGTATCGCCCATGCGGGAGTACGGATCGGTCGGAAGACGTATCTGGTCGACATGGCGGGCGGGACCAAGCGGACGGATTACGTTGCCGTCAGTAACACGATCATCGGAATCCTGCTGCTGGTGACCGGCGGCGTCAGTGCGCTGGCCTCCCTGCTGTCGATCGAAGCCGTCTTGATCCTGCTGGGATGCCTGGGTGCCGCCGGAACACTGTCCGCGCTGCGACTAGAAGAAGCCTAGAGGAAGAAAAATGCGTGATATGGAACATCGGTTGCAACGACTCGAGTGTGAATTGCGTCGATCGCGACAAGCCAATCGACTTCTGCTGATGGGAGCCGTCGCCGTGTTCTCCCTTGCTTATGCGCAGGGTGACACGCTTCACGAGCCACAAGGAGACTCCGCGAAACAGGTGCCGTATAAGGACACAATCGATGCGGACCAGAGCGATGCGATCCCGGCCGACCCACTGCGAACGCTTCAGGTCGGCCAGCTTCTGATCTCGGACCGAAGTGGTCGAACTCGAATTCGCTTAGGCGTTTCGGAAAGTGTCCCGGAGATTTGCCTGCTGGACGAACAAGGGCGGAAACGAATGCAGCTTCGCCAGAAAGAGACCAGATCGGAATTGCAACTGCTCGATGCCGAGGAGGTTCCGCGCGTATCGCTGGAACTTCCCGACCGGCCCGCTGCGGCTGGCCTGCAGATTCATAGTGCATCGGGAAGCGCATCGATGAAGGCCGATGGGTTCTCCGTGCGCGATGCGGCAGGCCAAACACGTCTGTACTTAAGCCTGACGAATGGGAATTTCCCAGCGTTGGGCATTTCCCAGAAGAACCAGAACGGTTCGCCCTCGATTGAAATGACCGCCAGCGACAAGGGAACTCGCCAACTGACCTTCCACGACGACACCGGGTTTCCACTCTGCTCCGTTGTGTCATCGGGCAACGGCACGAGTACGCTGCAGCTGCGGCATCCGGATCACGATCGGTCGTTGCAGATTTCACAGGGTGCGATCGACGGGGAGGGGCCAACGATCGCCTGCTTGGTGCCGGCCAATGAGGACGGCACCGGCGGAATTCTGCCTCATCTGCAGCTCGGGTTGCGCAACGACGCCACACCCTTCCTGCGAATCTCGAATCGTGACGGCAGTCCCGCCTTCTCCGCACCGGAGCGGTGAGGAACAGGGCCTCACCGCTCGGCAACTGTTGCTGCGCGTCAGGCTGTGTGATGACGGCGATCGTTTCCGCAACGAAAGCATTCGTGCGGATTGTCAAACCCGTACGGATCCTCCGGAAGCTGACCCATCGCGACCTTTTGCTCGCGTGGACGGAACAGCGAGAGACAGTTTGCGGCGATTCCCTGCAGCTTCTGCGTCTCCTCGTCGGTGATGGGAGTGAACGCCTTGGCGGCCCGGATGCACATGTCCAACTGCGGAAAGAAGGAACACGGGATTGCAGATGCCAAATTGGCCTGCGACATCGTCCACCGTAGGAAGAGGTCCAGTTCCTCTTGTTCGTCCGGCCAGCGATACCACCAGGCGCCGTTGGGCTTCGTCCCCGGATGCCAGGCTCCCTTGGAAATGCTCTTGATCGCGATGATCCCGGCACCCTGTTCTTGCGCCAAATCCAGGACCTCCTTGCCCATGCCGATCGTTTCCTGTTCGACGAAGTTGATTGGGAACATTACCGTGTCGAACGCAAAGCCTTTCAGCGCTGCGATGGCCGCGCGGGTTGTGTGTGCGGAGAATCCGATGTGCTTGATGACGCCCGCCTTCTGTGCGTCCAGGATTGTGGCGATGGCACCGTCGTTCTTGTCGAGTGCCTGCTGGACTTCTTGCGGTTCGAAGAGACAGTGCAATTGGTATAGGTCGAAGCGATCCGTTTTCAGCCGCTTGAGTGATCGATCTAGCTCCTTCTTTGCACCATCCTTGTCGCGCCGTTTTGTCTTGCACGAGAGGAAGTACTTGTCGCGGTCGATCCCTTGCAGCCCGATCCCCATGCGGACTTCACATTCGCCATTTGCGCCGTACGCCGGTGCAACGTCGAAATAGTTCAACCCCTGGTCAAAGACTTCGTGCAGCTTCGCGGTTCCTTCTTCCTGCGAATAGTTCCTCAACGACAAACCGGGAAAGCCCACCGTCGAAATCATGTCGTTGGTACGGCCGAGCTTCCGCCGCGGAAATCCTTGGACGATTTCCTCCGTGAAGGAGGCGCTCCGAGCCTTGTCCGTCACAGCGGCAGCGGAAATTACCGAGCCGCCAACGGCTTTCAAGAATGTTCGTCTCTTCATCGTCGGTCCTTTTCGCAGAGGTCTGGTTCACACCCGCCTCAGCCGCTATGAACGCTGAGCCGTCCAGCATGCATCGTCGCGAGGTCACGAAAGGGAGTCAAGAGCCATCTTCCAGCCGAGTGGCCACGTCGGCTCGACCACGGGCGCGGGCAAACCAAGAAAAAACCGACAGCCCATGCGTCCACTCCCAATCCGGGATTCCTGGGTCCACCGCTCCAAGAACAGCCGCCCAGGTTACAATGCCTGGAGTGCATTCTCCGATGAGGTATTGTAACGATGAAATGCGGAAGCGGATTGGCGGGCGTTGTTCTTTGTGTGGGACTGGTCGCGTCCGATTGCTGCACGGCAAGTGAACCGGGCGTCGATTTCGCGAAGGAGATACAACCGCTGTTCGCGAAACGTTGCTTTTCATGTCATGGCCCGAATGTCAGCGAAGGGGGCCTGCGGCTCAGCTCGCGGCCGGATGCCTTGGCGGAATTGGACTCGGGCAGTCGTGCTGATTGTGCCCGGTGACATCGAGTCCAGCGAGATTCTGGTTCGAGTCCGGTCGACGGATGAATTCGAGCGAATGCCGCCGGAAGGCAAAGCTCTGTCGTCGCAGGAGGTCGAGTCGCTTGAGAAATGGATCGAGGCGGGTGCTCCGTGGGCCGGCCACTGGGCGTTTGAGAAGTTGCAGCAACCTCCGGTTCCGCAACCGCGTGATGCTGTCTGGGTGCGCAACCCGATCGATGCGTTTATCCTGGACCGGTTGGAAGCGGCGAATCTGACGCCTGCCGCACCGGCCGATCGGGTTGCTTTGTTGCGGCGGATGACATTCGACCTGATCGGACTGCCTCCCTCTCCTGCGCAGCTTGATGCATTTCTTGCCGACACATCGCCGGATGCGCTCGAAAAGACCATCGATCGACTCCTTGAGTCACCTCAATATGGTGAGAAGTGGGCGCGGCATTGGCTGGACCTTGTACGTTACGGCGAAACCAACGGGTACGAACGTGACAGCCACAAGGATTTGATTTGGAAGTACCGGGACTACGTGATCCGCGCACTGAATGAAGACAAACCATACGACCGTTTTGTGCTGGAACAACTGGCGGGCGACGAATTGCTCGACAAGACGAGCGACAGCGTCACCGCGACCGGTTTCTACCGGCTCGGGCTGTGGGACGATGAGCCAGCCGACCGCGAGCTGGCTCGGTACGACTATCTGGACGACATTCTTCGCACCACGGGCGAGACGTTCCTGGGGATGACGATTGGGTGCGCGCCTGTCACGACCACAAGATTGATCCCGTGACGCAGAAGGACTACTACTCGATGCTGTCCTTCTTTGCGGACATCGCGCCGCATGGTAAGGGCAATACAAATCACGTGCCCGTGTCGACAGCACAGAGTAGGGCGGACTTCGAGCGGCAACTCGCCGAGAAGCAGGTCCGTGAGAAGCAATACGAGGATCAGATGGCTGCCATCGAGGCGGAGTTTCTTGCGAAACGGTCAGACGCCTCCTCGGAAGGTGCGCCGCCGGTCGATCGAACCGATCAGTCAGCCGCCACGGGATCGAGCCGCGTGGTCCTTTTGGCTGATTCGCGGGAACGCGGCCAGCAGTGGGAATTCACGACCGACCCGCCCGCAGAACACTGGTTCGAGATCGCCTTCGACGATCGTTCGTGGAAGCGAGGCGAAGCGGGGTTTGGGGTTCGCGGAACGCCCGGCAGCGTTGTGCGAACCGACTGGCAAGGCGAGGAGATCTGGCTGCGCAAAGACTTTGGCCTGATGCGGATTCCCACCCGATTGATCCTCACGATCCATCACGATGAAGACGCGGAGATTTACCTGAACGGGAAACAGATCGCTCGGCGGTCCGGTTACGTCACCGACTATCAACAACTGGACGTGACCGCGGAGTCATTCGATGTGTTGCAGACCGGACGCAACACCCTGGCGATCCACTGCCGCCACACCCGCGGAGGTCAGTACATCGACGCCGGATTGACCGCCGACTTTCGCACAAACTCGATCGAGGAGCGACTACGGCGGCATGGCGCGGAGACGCTCGGTGAGGCCAAGTGGGCGAAATGGCAGCAGTTGCGGCAGAAGTTAAGCGAAAGTCGATCTGCTCCGTTGGAATCGAAGACGGAGTATGTCATGGCCGTTTCGGAGCGAGGGACCAATCAGACGTGGATTCTGGGCCGGGGGAACCCGAGGATGCGTGGGGAAGAAGTTGTCCCAGCCTTTCCCCAGGTGTTTTCTCCGCCGACGGTTGAAGTCCCCGAGGAGTATCGGAACGGCTCGAGCTCTGGCAAACGACGCGTGTTGGCCGAATGGATTGTCAGCCCCGACAACCCCGTGGCGGCGCGGGTGATTGTGAATCGCGTCTGGCAGCACCACTTCGGGCGAGGAATCGTCCGCACGACCAGTGACTTCGGATTCCAGGGCAGCCCGCCATCGCACCCCCAGTTGCTAGACTGGCTGGCTTGTCGGCTGATGGCAGACGGATGGCGGCTCAAGCCACTGCATCGATTGATCATGCTTTCGGCAACTTATCAGATGTCGTCGCAGAGTGATGCGATCGCACTGGCGCAAGATCCGACGAACGAGTTGTTCTGGCGTTTTAACATGCGGAGGTTGACCGCCGAGGAAATGCGCGACTCGATCCTGGACGTCAGCGGTACGTTGAATCTCAAGATGTTCGGTCCCAGCATCTATCCGCCGCTGCCGGCGGAGGTGCTCGCCACCGCTTCGCGTCCCGAAGATGCCTGGGGGCACTCGTCCCCGGAAGAGGCTGCGCGACGCACGATCTATGTTCACGTCAAGCGGTCCCTCCGTCCGCCGATGTTGACGAACTTTGATGCTCCTGATAGCGACACAACCTGCCCCGTGCGATTATCGACAACCGTTCCCACGCAGGCGCTGGGAATGCTGAACAGCCGTTTCTTGAACGAGCAGGCCGCCAAGCTCGCGGCGCGACTGCAGCAGGAGTATCCGCAGGACGTCCATGCGCAGGTGGCCGAGGCGATTCGACGAGTTACGGCGCGAACACCGGAGGAGGATGAAATCCGCGAGGATGTCACCTTCCTCCAGGAGCTTGCCGCTCACCAAGATCTGTCGTTGGAGGAAGCTCTACAGCATTACGCGCTGTTGATGTTGAATACGAACGAGTTTGTCTACTTGGATTGACAAACTCCGAAAAGTTCTGGGCTGCGACCGCTTCGCTGTGGGAGCGGTGGCGACTCACGATGGAGACCATACAATCATGACCAGCTCACCGGCGCACGGTGCAAGTTTCTGTCGCAGGACGCGACGCGAATTCCTCTGGCAGGCGGGCGGCCAATTCACGGCGCTGCCGCTTCTGGCTCTATTGACTCAGGATGGTTTTCTTGAGCGGCAAGTGATGGCGGCGGATGGAGTCTCGGCGTACCAAAATCCGCTGGCTCCCAAAAGACCGCATTTTGCCGCAAAGGCCAAGAGCGTCATTTTTCTGTTCATGTATGGCGGGCCGAGTCACATCGACACGTTTGACTACAAGCCTGCGATGTACGGCATGGACGGAAAAACGGTCGAAGTGAAAACATTCGGTCGTGGGGGACACAAGAACACCGGTCGCATTGTCGAACCGCGCTGGAAATTCCAGCAGTATGGCGAATGCGGAAAATGGATCAGCGACCTGTTTCCGCACCTGGGCACGTGTGTCGACGACATCGCCTTCCTGCACTCGATGACTGCCGATTCGCCGATTCACGGTTCCGCGATGCTCATGATGAACTCCGGCAAGATTCTCAGCGGAAGTCCTGCACTCGGATCCTGGGTCAGCTATGGTCTTGGCAGCGAGAACGAGAATCTTCCGGCTTTTGTCGTGATGCTCGATCGGACAGGCGGGCCGATTAGCGGCGCGAAGAACTGGTCCAGCGGATACATGCCCGCCTCGTATCAGGGGGTCGTGATGCGTTCGGCCGGAGCACCGATCTTGGACCTGCAACCGCCGGCCGGTATGAGTCGCTCCACGCAACGTGCCGTACTCGATCGCCTGATGATGAAGAACCGTCAACATCAATTGCAGCGGATGGACAACTCCGAGTTAGAAGCCAGGATTGCGAGCTACGAATTGGCTTGGAAGATGCAACAGCACGCCCCCGAGGCGGTGGATGTGTCGGACGAGACCGCCGAAACGCAGCAGCTGTACGGCATGCAGCATCCGCGAACGCAGGATTTCGCCCGCAAATGCATCTTGGCCCGCCGGCTTGTCGAACGCGGGGTGCGTTTCGTCCAGATCTACTCCGGTGGTAACCATAACGATGCGAACTGGGATGCCCACGGGGATCTTGTGAAGAACCACAGCTATCACGCGGGCAATACCGATCAGCCGATTGCCGGTCTTCTCAAGGACTTGAAACGTCGCAATTTACTCGACGAAACACTCGTCATCTGGGGAGGAGAATTTGGCCGTCAGCCGACCGCCGAGTACGCCGAAGGCACGGGGCGCGATCACAATGCGTACGGCTTCACGATGTGGGTCGCCGGAGGGGGGATTCGCGGCGGTACGAGCATCGGCGCGACGGACGAACTGGGGTCCGCGGCGGCAGAACGGCCACTGCACGTGAAACAGCTTCACGCGACGATTCTGCACCAATTGGGGCTCGATCCCAACCGGCTCTCCTATTTCTACGGCGGGCTCGATCAGAAACTCGTGGGCGTCGAACACGTCGAACCAATCCACGAGATCACCTAGTGAAATGGCCCTCCCGCCCGTCCTGGAATCGCCTTCCATACCGTTGTGGGACAGGCTTCCAGCCTGTCTCGTACGCCGGGCTTCCAGCCCGTACTCCCAAACCGTCTTCCTCACCTACCATCTCCCTACCATCTCACCTACTTCCAGCCCGTGTTCCCAAACCTGCCTCTTGCATCATCGTGTTGCGATGGACCGGAGGGCAGGATAGAACATGGTGGTCTGTGCGGACGCATGGGGGAGCACATCACCGTGGCAACGAATACCATTCGCGAGGTTGGATGATGAAGATAGATCGAATTCGATTCTGCAAAGTTTTGAATGATCGCCGGTGGGTTGCAACAAGTCTGATTGGGTGGCTGTTGCTGTTCTGGCTCAGCGGCCCTCTGGTGACAGGGGCGGCGGAATTGGTGCCTGGCAAGACGCAGCCGGATGTGATGGGCTACAAAGACACGCCCAAACTGCCGTGGTGCGATTATCACAAACATGATCCCGACCGACCGTTGCCGCCGATGGTCGAGCCCGCCGATCGGAAGCTGCCGGTACCACCGCCGTCGGATGCAATCGTGCTATTCGACGGCAAGGACCTCACGCATTGGCAGCCCACCTCCTGGAAGCTGGAGAACGGGTATCTTGAGGTCACCGAGCAGGACTTGGTGACGCGTGACGAATTCGGAGATATCCAGTTGCACGTCGAGTGGATGGCTCCTGATCCACCGCAGGGCCATCCGATGAGTCGTGGCAACAGCGGCGTGTTGTTGATGCAGCGTTACGAGTTACAGATTTTTGATTCCTACAGCGAGAAGCTCTACGCCGACGGTCAGTGCGCGGCCGTTTACGGTGAGACGCCGCCGCTCGTGAATGCCAGTCGGAAACCGGGGCAGTGGCAGAGCTTTGACATCGTTTTTCTTGCGCCGGTTTTTGACGGAGAGCAGGTGCAACGACCCGCCAGAATCACGGTGTTCCATAATGGAGTTTTGGTGCAGCACAACACGGAAATCCACGGCTCGATCGCTCACCAGAACATCTTGCCCTATCAGCCGCATCCGCCTCGTCAACCGCTGGCACTGCAGGGACATGGAAATCCGGTGCGGTTTCGAAATGTCTGGCTCCGACAGCTTGACTAGAGGTAATTCTGCGAACCTGTTTTTCACGCACCGTAGACCGGGATTCTTGCATGACGGATCACTTGGAATTGTCGCGGAGGCAGCTCTTTGCTGCTGCAGGAACCAGCATTTTTTCGGGCGCGTTTCTTCGAGCTCGTCGGTTGCTGGCCGATCCAACTCGGTCGTATCCGATCGGCATTTGTGACTGGACGTTGGGGCGGACACAAGACCCCACCGTTTTTGCGTTGGCTCGAGAGATCGGTGTGGACGGCGTCCAGGTGAGCTTCGGTTCCGAGGAGGAGTCGCACGATTTGCGAAAGGCCGAAGTCCGTAGCCAGTTTGCGGCAGCCGCTCGGCAGCAGGAACTGCAGATCTGTTCGCTCGGAATGGGCGTACTGAATGAGGTTCCGTACGCCGATGAGGATCGAGCCGAGCGGTGGGTCGCAGAATGTATTGATGTCATGGGGCAAATGCAGCCAAACCCGCGGATTGTGTTGCTTGCTTTCTTCGGCAAGGGTGATCTGCGAGACGATCGGGCCCGGCAGCAGCGGGTTATTCAACGGCTGAAGAACGTCTGTCCCGCAGCGGAAGCGGCGGGAGTCGTCCTTGGTTTTGAGTCCTGGCTGAACGTCGACGACCATCTGCGGATTCTCGATGCGGTCGGCTCGCCGGCACTGCAAGTGTATTACGATGTGGCGAATATGACCGAACGGGGATACGACATCTGGAAAGAGATTCGCCAGTTGGGGGCCGCACGGATTTGCCAGATCCACGCGAAAGAAAATGGAAATCTGCTGGGCCAGGGACGGGTCGATTTCAAGAAGCTGAAGCAGGTGTTGGAAGAGATCGGCTGGCAAGGGTGGCTCGTCATAGAAGGAGCGACCACTACCGATCGATCCCTCGTCGATTGTCAGCGACTGAATCAGCAGTACCTTCGTTCGGTGTTTCCTGCTCCGATCGCGGCTGATTACGATCGTGTCGAGCCATAGTGTGAGCGCCCCCACGATGCCAGGATGGCATTCTTCGGCGAAGACCGATAGCAACGAGAATCGTCCTACTTAAAGAAATGGAGATAGATGTCATGCAGGCAAAAGACGCGATCCGGCAGGTTGTGGAGTTCTGCCATACCGTCACGCAAATGTATGTGGCAGATCTGAACCAGTCCGACTTGCTGGTGCGCTCCGTGCCAGGTTCCAATCACATTGCTTGGCAAATGGGGCATTTGATTATCGCCAATCGCATGATGCTGGACTCGATGGGATATCCGGCTCCGGAACTGCCGGAATCTTGGCAGGGTGCTTACGCCCAGGAAACGGCGAGCGAGGATGATCCGAGTCGTTTTGCCAGCAAAGGTGAGTACTTGGCTTTGGCCGAGCAAATGAAGTTGGCCACGTTGGCGGCGATTGACGCCACGCCCGAGGAAACGCTTGATGCGCCGGGTCCCGAGGCAATGCGCGAGTATGCTCCCACGGTAGCCTCGGTGCTCACGCTCATGGGGACGCATTGGCTGATGCACGCCGGTCAATTCGTTCCCATTCGTCGCAAAGTGGGAAAGCCGCCGCTCTTCTGATGCGGGCAGCGAAATGGCCGAGCGCGGTGCGATATCGGGCCCTACGGGCTGTCTGTTCTGAGCGGGTGATTTTGCGCGGCACAGCCTGAGTCCAGCTGACTTGTTGGTCCACGCTCTTCGTAATTGGTGGGCATTCGCTTTCGCTCTGCCCACTCTACCAGCTACCAGCCTCGTTCTGCCCACACTGCGATTCGTGCGTTGCGGCCGTGCCTCGTCCGCCAGAGAGCGTGTCACCTCGATTGAGACCAGGATCCCGTGCGCACGGAACGTCGCGCGGGTCTTTTCAGCGAGTGATTTCAGCGCGGACCAACATCACGAATTCCCGCCATCCGTGCTCTGTTTGATAGACCGTGCCACCAATTAGCGCGATCTCTTCGCTCTTGAGGGTCACTGTCGTTTGGAGATTCACAGAATGAATGACCGGCATGCGGATTTCGCCGCCGTCGGGTTCGACCGATAACGGTGTCCCCTCGTCTTCCGGGCCGAGGTGCGAACGTTCCAGGTCGATTTCCATAATGATCGATCCTTGGTCGGTAACTCGGCATGTAACGCCGATCAGCGTACCGACATTTTCGAGCTGAATGGTGTTTGACACACTGCCACGGCTGTTCGCTCTTCCGGTAATGCGTGGGACGCGCTGCCCGATTTGGAGGAATGCGGGCTGATTGTCAACAACGAGGAGTTCGGGTCGCGCGAGGACTCGCAACTCGCCGCGCTCTCGAAGCTCCTGAATCACTTGATTTAGGTCACCATCCGATACGCGATACGCGGCCGTGGCGCCGGCTCCGTCCTCTGGCGGTTCCGGAAGCGCGACTTCGGCGAGCAACGTCTTCAGCCGAATCTGGGGCTGGGGCTGGTCGAGCTGGCCAAGGATGGAGTGAATTTCCTCCAATTGTTCTTCCGTGCCGCGGATCAGCAGGCTGTTGGTGATTGCATCGGGGATGACATCCGCGACCAACTGATCAGTTTTGGCCTGGAGTTTCTCGAGCCACTGCTGCAGCAACTTGGAGGTGTCGACTGCGGGGACATGCTGCAATCGCAAGACCACCGATTTCCGCCCGACAATTCTGGCAGGTCGAGGTGCGCGGTCTGCCGATGGCGCGTTGCGGGGTTCATTCGCACGTTCGGACCGGCGCAGCGCAGGAACGGGGCGACCGTCGGAGTCGCGTTGATTCGGAGTTGTTCGTCGCACGCGAAATGGCCGCTGCCGTGCGCTTTGCTGCAACTCGGGTGCATTGCCGATCTGTCGTACGTCCAGCGGGGCGGCTCCGGGGATCGTCAGTAACAGTGTCAGCCCCAGGGGAAGAAAGGAAACGAACATGTTGTACCCCCTTGGATGTTCCAGGTGCGATCTTCGGCAGAGAAGACGGTGAATAGCATGTGACGCGCGGCGACGGCGCGATATTCGTAGCACCAGCACGGTCGACCGTGGAAGCTGAGCATACGCGAATTCTTGGGCCGGCGAAAGTTTTTCGGTGGGCGGAACGCAAGTCTTGTAGTCTTGTAGGGTGGGCTCAGCTCGCGGAGCGATGCAAGCCCACCACAGCATGTACTCTTCTAGCGTGGACTCAGCGAGCGCAAGCCCACCGCAGCGTGGAGCATTCCGCCAGATTCCGCCGCGGCTGCTTCATTGGACGCCGGCGTACCGGAGTTCGCGCCGCCGGGTTCCGGTTTTTGTCGGGGGGCGTGGTTACCCGCCTACACCGAAAACTCTTGGTGGGCATTCGCTCGCGACGCTCGCTCTGCCCACCCTACCGGATTCTGCTCACACTACCGGGGTGTCGAGCTTTGCCCAACTGGGGGCCGGCCCACTGCACAAGATTCGAGGGGTACGTTAGTTCTGTGTCGGCTACTCTTGGTGGTCAACGACGCGTCGCGTGATTTCCTGATCGAAGTAGTTGATCGACATGCCGGCATCGATCACGATTCGTTGGGCGTTAATGCCGCTCGACCGAGGGCTCAGAAGAAACGCGGCGGTGGCGGCTGCTTCGCGGGTTTGCACGGCCCGATGTCGGGGAATCACCTGTTCGGCGAACAAGTACGCGTCGACGTACCCGGGGATGCCCGCGGAGGCACTCGTTTTCAACAGTCCGGGAGCGATCGCATTGAAGCGGACTTCCGAGAAGTGGCTGAACGATTTGGCGAGCATCGCCAGCGACGAGTCCAAAGCCGCTTTCACCGGCGCCATGAACCCATAGTTTTCGTTCGCCATCGTGGTGGTCGAGATCGATACAGTCACGACGGAGGCGTCTGGGGCCAACAGTTCCTGGAACGCGCGGCTCAGTGCGATCAGGGAAAAGCAGGAGATGTCCACGGTGCGTAAGAACTGTCGCTTGCTCGTTTCATGAAAGGGCTTCAGACCGTCTCCATAGTCGGCGAAGGCGATCGAATGCAGCAAGCCATGGAGGGTCGCGTGTTGCTGTTGCACGGCGGTCCGCAACTGTTCGATCTGCTCCGGATATTCCACGTCGCAGATGTGGATCTCGGCATGGGGTAACAGCTTCGAGAGGGTTTGTTTGCGGGCCTCGCTGCGCACGACATACACGACTTCCGCGCCGGCCTGTTCCAGAAGTTGCCCGGTATGCCAGGCAACACTTTTTCGGTTGGCAACGCCGAAGACGAGGATCGTTTTCCCACCGAGCTGCAGGAAATCCATGGTTGTCTACTCCGTTTCCGGGGTAGGGTCGGACGGGGCGGCAGCGCAGGCGAACTCGAATCGCGCAACGGTATCCGCACCACGCGTGACTTTGGCTTTCATGAAGAATGCGTTGCTCACTCGTTCGATCAGTTGCACTTCCATTTGAATCGTCTCGCCTGGCCGGACCATCTTGCGGAATCGCACATCGTTCATCCGTGTGGCAACGGGCACGCCTTCACCGCCAAAGGCAGCCAGCAAGATCGCACCGGCCTGCATGCTGGCCTCGCACAAGATCACTCCGGGAACGAGCGGGAAGTCGGGATAGTGACCTTGGAAGAAGAACTCCTCGGAGTGAAACGTCTTACGGCAGAGGATTCTGTTTTCACTTTTTTCCAGGACTTCGTCCACCAGCAGCATGGGCGGTCGATGAGGAATCACGGCTTCAATTTCTTGTCGATTCATGGCGTACGTGTTGCTTGCAGGTTAGCGGGGCGGCCGGCTTGGTTCTTCATCAGCAGCGAATCCACGTCGTTGGCGACGATGACGCCGTAGTTGATCGCACCCAGCCAGCCCGACATGATGATCCCCACGCTTCCCGCGTGGTAGAGTCCGAGAACCTGTTCCGGAAGTCCGCGGCTGACGGCGAGTCCTTCGAATTTGGTGCCAAAGCTGGCACCGAGCAGGTGCCGAGTATAGTGCTCAAACGTTCGCGGTGTGGCTGCTTCGACGTGATCCAATCGTTCTCGAATATGGGGCACGTAGCGGTCGACATCGTCCAGCGTTGTTTCGATCAGCTCTCGTTTGCTGGCTTCGTATTCTTCGGGTGACAACCGGGCCCAGTCGTCGTAATTCGCGTTCGTGCTGGATACGATCAAGCAATGCGGGCGCGACTGCGGGCGTGATCGCGGATAGTAAAACGAGTACGTGCGGCTGGTGATTTGGCGGCTGAGCAGCATTTCCGTGCGGAAGAGAGGGGCCGTCGAACTGAACAGCAAATCGCCGGTCGTTTCTTCGACCGGATGCTCGGCCTTCAGTGCCATGTAGACTTGAGTACTACTATTATTCAGCCGCACCTCTCGGGCCTGATCGAGAAACTGTCGATCGAGGTGTTCTTCACCGACGAGATCGAGAATCGTCGCTTTGAGATTGGCATTCGAAACGACCGCTTGGGTGGGAATCGTGCGACCGTTCACTTGCACACCGCAGACGCGACCGCGTTCGACGAGAATGCGCTCCACATTGCAGCGAATGCGAATATCAACGCCGTTCCGCCGCATTTCTTGGTGCATCGCGTGCACGAGTTTGTCGGTGCCACCGTGGAAAGTGTAGACGCCCTTGGACATGAAATTCGAGAACACGATTCCGTAGGTGATCGCGGGGTCCTCCAGCGTGGATCCGTTCGCGTACGTAATGGGTTCCATCAGCAAGCGGATCACGTCTTCTCGGCCAGGAAAGAACTGCTCGAACAGTTCGCCGGTGGTCATCCTCTGTTCGTCGTAGAAGCTCATTCCCCGCGCCGTGTCGAAGAACTCGACAACGCGTTGCCGGTTGATCTGAAAACGTTCGACCAGCAGGCGGGTGAAATCTTCCCGGTCGAAACGGGTGGTCAGCGAGAACATCGGGTTGTCGAAGCGGATCCCTTGCAACGGGACGATCGAGTCCGCGATCTCGGCGGTCCAGTATCTTCGGCAGCTCTTGATCATTCCCACGGGGAAGCCGTGCAGCGAAATGTCGAATACGTGGCCGCCCGGCCGCTTGAACCAGGTGGCCATGCCGCCCAGCTTGTAGTGTTGCTCCAGCAGCAGCACACGGCGCCCTTCTCGCGCCAGCAGGTTGGCGGCTGTCATGCCGGCCAGCCCACTGCCGATCACCACGACATCGTATGGTGGTTGGACGCCCTCCAGAAAATCCCTGGGCATGATGTTTCCGTTGGAAGTTGGGGGAAGTGGATCCGCAAAGGCCGCGGAGGCGCTGTTCTGTGGGGGAGGGGCCGGTCGATCAGCCCCGAAGACAATGACGATTCGCGATCGAGATGCCGCTGATGATCGCTCCTATGATACCGACAAATCCTTGATCTGTCCCGCAGAGGAACAGGTTTTCCACATCGGTCGTTCCATCCAGTCGCTTGGAAGGCCCCCGTAGACGGCTCCGTTGTCGTGTCCCGTGTAGCGACGAATCGTCTTGGGTGTGAACATGTCGGTGTCGACCACGTGTTGTCGAAAATCAGGTACGAATCGCACCGTGGCGGCGACGGCTCGGTCGTACCAACGCAGTTTTTCGAGCGCATATTGCTCGGCAGGTAGTTCATTCCAGCGTTGGAAATTGGCGATCGAAGTAATTCGCAGCACGCCGTCGGGCAAGGTCTGCGCGGTATCCTCTGCTTCGTCGTACAGAAAATTGTTGGGGGAACAGATCACGCCGGTGCGGACGTCGCAGAGATCTTCGCATGCGGCCCAGTGGAAATTGTCCGAATCGTTGTAGAAGACGATCGTGCGATCATGGCCCAACTGACGCGGTTCGACGTCGAGCACCGAAATCGATTCGATAAATGACATCTGCCCCGCTTGGGCGTTGTCCACTCGGTCGATATCGTCGCGCAACCGCTGGGTTTCCAGCCATCCTGCAGACGAGAGGATGCGACGAGCTTGCAGTTGCGTGCCGTCTTCCAACACCACGCCCTGCTACGCGGTCGTTCTCGATGTGAATTCGGTCGACGCCGCTCCGCAGGCGAAGCTCGCCGCCCAACTCGCGGTAGCGGCGGACGAGCTTCTTCAGGATCAGTCGTACGCCGGCCAGCGGCCGAGCGAGGCCTTCCATGAAGATGCCGCGAAACATGATGCAGAATTGCCCGAAATCCATGTCATGCTCCCGGGCATTGCCATACCACATCAGGGGGCAGAGCAGCATTTCCACGAGCAACGGATCGTGTAGGATTTCCCCGAGCACCTCGCGGGCGGAACGCTGGTGCACCTGGAATCCCAAGTCATCGTAGTCCAGGATTTCCGTCAGCAGTCGCTCAAACGCCTGTTTCTGCTCTGGGAAGGCGCGGGCAATCTCGGACCGAAGCAGTTCCAGGCCGTTACCGAACCGCAGTTGCACTCCGGGAAAAGCGATTGTCGAACCAACCTGGGGGGCCAGAGCAAAGTCCTCCCAGCGGAAGCGGAGTTGTCGCAGCAGTCGAGCGAGTGGGCTTCGTCGATCACTGCCGGGTGAGTAGTTCGTGATGGCGTGCAACCCGACATCATAGTCGCGACCGCGGAGCCGGTAGAACGAATTGAGTCCGCCGATCGTGTAATGGCGTTCCAGAATGCAGACGCGCTGATCGTAGTGCGCCAGACGGATTCCCGCAGCCAGGCCGGACATGCCGGCACCGATGATGATCGTGTCGTACATCACGTCGATGCTTGAAAGGCAAGGATCGGGGAATCCAGGCGAGCATGCCCCGAGGTGCGGCAAACCGCTCGGACGCCAACCGTGCTGGCGACATCTTGGCCCTGTCACCCCGACGCGGCGCCTGCGGCCACCGCCTTCCATCAGTTGACCGCTTCGACGTCCTTCATCAACGGTTCCAGATAGCTGCACGTGCTGTCCATGCTTGCCAGTTGCGGGTAATCTTCCTCGGGAATCTGCACGCGATACCGCTTGCGTAATTCCATCACGATGTCCAGGAAATCCATGCTGTCCAGTTCCAATTGATCGCGGAACGGGACGTCATCTTTCAGCACGCTCAGATCGTCATCCGGGGCAATATCTTCCAGGATATCGAGAATCACTCCTCGAATCTCTTGCGGCGTCATTCGTAATACTCTCTTCCAGCGGTTCGTTGAAAAGGGTGAGGGGAAGTTCGCAATTGGGAGCCGTGGGGGGAACACCTCGGCCCGGCGTGACGGCGGTCAGAACTTCTTGACGATCATTACCGAGTTGATCCCGAGCATGCCGAAGGAGTTATTCAGCAAATACTCGATTTTGCCGATTTCACGGGGCTCATTGAAGACGAGACCAGGTAGTTCGCAATCGGGATCCAACTCCTCGATGTTGATCGTGGCATGGCACGTCCCGTCATGGAACGAGGGCAAATTGCCCGCCAGTTCCAGTGCGCCCGCCGCGCCCATGCTGTGGCCAATGAAGCTCTTCGTATTGTTGAAGTGCGTCCGCTCCGATTGACCAAAAACCTCGCGTAACGCTACGCACTCCTGTGCATCACCACTGGTGGTGCCCGTCGCGTGAGTGCTAACCAGATCGATCTGTTCCGGTGCCAATCCGGCGCGCTTCAGTGCTAAACGAATGCACTCCGCCTGCCGTTGCGCATTCGGGAGCACGAAGTCAGTGGCATCCGTGTTCATGGCGTAGCCGACGAGTTCGCCGTGGATGCTCGCGCCGCGTCGTCGAGCGTCGTCCAGCCGTTCCAGGACGTACATGCACCCCCCTTCGGCCACGACGATGCCGGTTCGGTTTCGGTCGAACGGTCGCGAGGCACGCGAGGGATCCTCGTGAGCCGCCAACGCTCCCTGGCTCTTAAAACTGGCGAAGATTCCAAACGTGTGAATGCTCTCCGAAACGCCTCCGGCTAATGCCACGTCGCAATCACCCAGACGCAGCATCTGGGAGCCTTGGATCAGGCCGGCGTTGCCCGCGGCACAAGCGGCACCGATCGTGTAGTGTGGACCGGTGATCTCCATGTTTAACGCCACTTCGCCCGCCGGATTGTTGGCGACAGTCCGGGGGTTGTGGTGATGAGACCAGTAGGCCGTGTCGTAGTCGAAACCCTTGATCTGGTAGATCTCGTTTTCCGTTTCGACGTTGCCGTGTTCCGTCACGCCGATGTAGATGCCAATTCGCGATCTGTCGAGATTTTCCCAGTCCAGACCGCTATCGTGAATCGCCTCGCGACTGCTGAAAATTCCCACCGATCCTGCGCGCGTACCGCGGCGAGCATCCTTTCGCGTCTGGTATTGCTGCACCTCGAATTCGCAGATTCCTGCCAGCGTCTTGCCAAAATAGCGCACCTCGTACGATCGAACGCCGCTGCGGCCAGCCAGGAGGCTCTCGCGGAAGCTCGTCAGATCGTTGCCATTGGGGGCCGTGAGCCCGATTCCGGTGATCACGACCCGCTGGCTGTCCGGCAGATTCTCAGGGGACGACGATGCGATCATACGGCGATCCTTGCGGTTTCGACAATTCGTTGAGGCTACCGATTCAGGGGAGAATTGGCAAGACGCTGCATCCCTTCCACCGTCGAAATCGTCGGGGCATAACCGAAGTCCGATGCCGCGCGTCGAATGTCGAAATAGTGCGAACGGCCCAACTGCGCCGCCAGAAAGCGTGTCATTCGTGGCTCCGACTTCCGACGGAAAACGGAGTGCACCTTTTCCAGGATCCAACCTATCCGCCAGGCGGCCTCCAGCGAAACCGCACGCTGAACAGCCGGTAGCCCGGCCATTTCCAGGAGTTGGTCAATCCAGTCCCAGCAGTTCACTGGCGTGCCCTGGCTGAGAAAATATGCCCGACCGCAGACCGGGGAGCCGGGCTCGAGTCGGTCGGCCGCTTGCAGATGGGCCCACGCCGCATTCTCGACATAGGTGATGTCAATTAGATTCTTGCCGTCTCCCACGCGACGAAGTTGCCCGGCCCGCGCACGATCCAGAAGTCGCGGTACCAGGTGAGGATCGCCGGGTCCCCAGATCAGATGGGGACGCACCGCACAGGTTCGTAGGCCGTCCTGGCCGTCGGCTGCCAAGACACACTGCTCGGCCAACGCCTTGCTGTGCGGATAGTGGCACAGCCAACGGCGCGGATAGGGTGCCGATTCGTCGACGCCGCACTGCTCGCTCCCGTCAAAGGTCACGCTGGGAGAGCTGGTGTACACCAGCCGCCCAACCCCTTCCGCCCGACAGGCTCGAACGACGTTCTGTGTTCCCAGCGTGTTCGTTCGGTGATAGAGTTCCCACGGTCCCCAGATTCCCGAGATGGCCGCGACGTGGTGGACGGTGTCGATGGAACGACAGGCCCGGCGAACGGCTGCCTCGTCCGCGATATCTCCCTGGTGGCACTCGACGCCCAGCGCTTCGAGTTCTGGGTATCGTCGGCGAGAAAAAGCCCGCACGCGATCTCCCCGTGCCACTAGCAGCTCAACAATCTGCTTTCCCAAGAAACCGCCTGCACCCGTAACCAGTGTCCGCGTCATTCGCCTTCCTTGTTTCCTTTCCCTCATGGCGGGTCAACACATGGCCCAACACATGGCCTGTCCCTGCATTTTGCCCATTCGGGGGGGGGCGTGGCATGCGCATGGCCTGTCCCTGCGTTGGCCCATAGGTTGGCCCGGGTAACTCGCGAGTCCAACACATGGCCTGTCCCTGCGTTTTCTGTGTTTTGCCCGACGGCCCGTTCAGGGGGGGGGCGTGGCATGCGCATGGCCTGTCCCTGCGTTGGCCCATAGGTTGGCCCGGGTGACTCGCGAGTCGTCGGGATGCTTGCTCACGGAACGGCGAGAAGAAACCGGTCCCGCATCAGCCGGCCCTGTGTCCTGCGGCCTGTGCCTTGGGCCAGTGTAGCAGGCCACAGGCGGATTTCTTGCTGGAGGCTCTCGGCGCGGCGGCCATCCCGGCCTGGTGGGCTCGCTACCTTTTCGCTCTGCAGCACAGCCAAGCGTTCGCGGCCCACTGGATCCACCGGGGTGGCTCCCCCTAAGCTTCGAGGTCGTGCAGTTTTTAAGTGCTGGTTTTGTCAGAGTTTCGAGGCAAAAGTCACTCTCGCTCCGGGAAAGTCGGGCCGACAGGCCCGGAGAGGGCAATGCGACGCAGGCGTCGCGTGTTGCTTGTGCAGGAAGACCCTTCCCGGCCGCTCCGCGTCCGACCCTCCCGCAGCGCGCGGGAGGGTGTTGTCACTTCTTCCGAGCCAGCAAGTGAAAAACGGCACGACCTCCTTTCGCAAGACGGTACTGGCCGAGTCCCGTTCCGTCCCATCCGAAGACCGGCCCCCGCCGCAGCACTCGTTCGGCCGCCAAGCCTTCGGGTGCTGCAAAATGTGCGAAGAAATGGTAAGAAACTTTCATAAATTGTCATAAAATGATCGTTTTGGAACTTATTTTAATTGATTTGTGTTCGCGTGGTGCACATAATCTGCTCGAGCGGCTGGGCTGAAGATGAGGCGGAGACGCTCGGTGCTGGTCTGGATGAGCCAGCCATGATGCAGGCAGGGGCGGAGCGGAGGCGATGGTATCGGAAGAGCGACGCAGTCGTTTGCTGGAAACCGTTCGTCAACGTGGCTTCGCGTCGTTGCCTGAACTTGCCCAGGAGCTGCAGGTTTCCC
Organism: uncultured Planctomycetaceae bacterium; assembly: GCA_963776055.1. GTDB lineage: Bacteria > Planctomycetota > Planctomycetia > Pirellulales > Pirellulaceae > CAVZLD01. The sequence goes on from CAVZLD010000009.1 coordinate 58,374, forward strand.
CGTCGACCATTCGGCGTGATCTAGATTTTCTTGAGGAGACCGGCGAAGCCAAGCGAACCCATGGGGGCGTGTTTTACACCGGGCCATCGCCGAAGCTACCGCACTTCGAGCAGCGGCAGCGCGCCGAATGGGACAAGAAGAAGCAGATTGCCGCTCGCGCAGCGGAGCTCGTGGAGGAAGGTGACACGATCCTGCTGGACGGGGGGAGCACGACCTACGAGTTTGCGCAGCATCTGGTGGGACGCAGCCTGCAAGTCGTCACGAATTCGCTGCCCGTGGCTACCTTGCTGACGTCGCGCGGGAGCCATGATCTGGTGTTGATCGGCGGTTACGTGCACCAACGGACGGGCGTCAGTCTGGGGCCGTACGCCAACCAGATGCTGCAGGAACTAACGGTGCAGCGGGCGTTTTTGAGTGTCGCGGGGATCACCGGCCGCGGATGTTTTAACAGCAACCTGCTGTTGGTGGAGACGGAGCAGGCAATGATGCGAGCGGCGGAAGAGGTCGTCGTGCTGGCCGACAGCACAAAGTTCGGTCATCAGAGTCTCGCGCGGATGTGCGAGCTCGCGGCGGTCGATTCGTTTGTGGTTGATGACGAAATCGATGAACAATGGCAACACAAAATTGACGCGGCCGGTTCTCGTCTGCTGATCGCCAACAGCGATCCGCAATGAACCGGTGGGCGACAACACGGGCAGGAGCGAACGAGATCATGGCTTCGGCAACCTTGGATCGAGCAACGATCGAACAAATTGTACGGCAGATTGTCTACTCGCAGCCCGAACCGCCCAATGGTTCGCCTCGCACCGAGCAATCGAAATCGGACGACAGTCAACTGGTGGTCAGCATTTCCGCTCGTCACTGTCACCTCACCGACGAGCATGTCGAGGTCCTGTTCGGCCCGGGCGCGACACTCAAGCCGATGAAGGCGCTGTATCAGGACGGTTTCTACGCGGCTGAGCAGACCGTGATGCTGGTCGGTCCGCGACGACGGATGCTGCCGCAGGTCCGAATTCTGGGGCCGACCCGGCCTCACAGCCAGGTCGAGTTGGCCTTCACTGATGCGATTTCTCTGGGAATTGATCTGCCGGTGCGGATGAGCGGTAACATCCAGGGCACACCGGGTTGTGTTCTGGTCGGGCCGCACGGCGTCGTCGATCTGCAAGAGGGCGTGATACGCGCTGCGCGGCATGTGCACATGAGTTTTCGCCAGGCCGAGAAACTGGGTGTCGAAAACGGTCAGCGAATGAGATTGCGAATCGATTCGCCCGGGTGCTCTACCGTCCTGCAGGACGTGATCGTCCGCGCCGATGCAACGAGCAAACTCGAAGTTCACTTGGATACGGATGAAGGAAATGCCTGCTTCTTGGACGGCGCGACGAAGGTCGAACTGCTGAAGTAGGTGAGACATTGTGGTCTCAACTTGATGTTGTCATCGGGAGCTCGTCTTCCGATGGTCGTTAACCTGCTGGGAGATGCCGAACCATGGCCAAAACGATGGAAGCGCTGGGAATGATTGAAACCAAGGGCTTTGTCGCCCTGGTGGAAGCCAGTGACGCGATGATGAAAGCCGCGAATGTCACCTTCTTGGGATGGGACAAAGTGGGCAGCGGAATGGTCACCGTTTTTGTGACCGGGGATGTGGCAGCCGTGAAAGCGGCTACGGACGCGGGAGCCAATGCGGCCGGTCGACTGGGCGAAGTCGTCAGCGTGCAAGTGATTCCGCGCCCGCACGAAGACTTGCACATCGTGCTACCCGCCCCCATCAAAGCGGCCGCGAAATAGCCGCTGCCGGAATCGACTTCGTGCTGCCCGGTGACCGGACCGCACTCGTTTACAACCAAGGAATTTGAATCATGCAGAATGCAATCGGTTTAGTGGAAACTCGCGGCCTTGTCGGACTGGTGGAAGCCACCGATGCGATGGCCAAGGCGGCCAATGTCCAAATTACCAAACGTGTCTCGATCGGTGGCGGGTTGGTGACAACCGTCGTCAGTGGCGACGTGGGAAGTGTGCGGGCCGCCGTCGAAGCCGGCGCACAGGCCGCCTCTCAGGTCGGCGAGCTGATGGGTAGTCACGTAATTCCGCGTCCTGCCGAAGGACTGATGGAAGCCTACCTGTCCTAAAGGATCGCCCCCGCTGCCCCGCTGCCGTCTCGCTCGCGGCAGTGTCACGATCCGGACGACATTCCGGGAAAGACGGAACGACGATGAAAATCCTCGTGGCGAATTTGGGTTCAACCAGCTTCAAGTACCGATTGTTCGACATGAGCGACGAGCGTCAGTTGGCTCGTGGCGGTGTGGAACGCATCGGTGCGGCCGAAAGCCGTTGCTTCGTCGAAGTCGGGCAGACGCGGCGCGAGCACGTCGCCCCGGTTCCCGATCATGCGGTTGCCGTACGAGAGTGCTTGACGCAGTTGACCGATCCGGAGCACGGTTGTCTGCGTGACGCCCAGGAGGTTGCCGCGATCGGCTTCAAAGCCGTACACGGCGGTCGCCTCACGGGGGTGCAACGCGTCACGCCGGAACTGCTGACGGCAATGGAGTCAATGAACCAGGTCGCCCCGGCGCACAACCCTCCCTACATCGCTGCCATGCGTTTGCTCGGCGAGCGATTGCCCGAAATCCCGCTCGTCGCGGCCTTCGAAACCGGGTTTCACCAGACGGTGCCCGACCGGTTGCGTTATTACGCAATTCCCCGGGCCTGGTCGGAGCAGTGGCACATCCGCCGGTTCGGCTTTCACGGTGCCAGCCACCGGTACATTGCCGGCCGGATGGCCGAGTTGACCGGACGCGACGACCTGCGCTTGATCTCGTGTCACCTGGGTGGCTCGAGCAGTTTGTGTGCGATCCGAGGCGGACAGAGCGTGGCGACTTCCATGGGCATGAGTCCGCAATCGGGTTTGCCGCAGAATAACCGCGTCGGCGATTTCGATCCGTATGCCCTTCCGTTGATTATGCAGCAGACCGACCAATCGCTCGACGCGGTCCTGCACGAGATGGGCTGCCAGGGCGGGTTGCTGGGAATCAGCGGCATCAGTGGCGACATTCGCGATCTGCAACAGGCGGCGGATGATGGGAACGTCGATGCCCAATTGGCCCTGGATGTCTACGTGAGTGACATTCGGCGTTACCTGGGCGGGTTGCTGGTGGAACTCGGCGGAGCCGATGCGATCGTTTTCACGGGGGGCATTGGCGAGAACGGCGCGGAAATCCGCAGTGCCGTCTGTCGGAACCTCGAGGAGTTGGGCATCGCTTTGGATGAAGACCGCAATCGAACGACCTGCCAGGAAGGCACGCTCCACGCGGAATCCAGTCGGGTCCAAATTTGGGTTGTTCCGACGAACGAAGAACTGGTCGTTGCGCGACAGACCCAGGAACTCATGAAGGAATAATCGATGTTCGTTGCCAAGGTTACTGGGGCTCTCGTCGCCACGCAGAAACTGTCCAATCTGGTCGGCTACAAGCTGCTGGTCGTGGAGCCTTATCGCCTGGAGCCGGAGAAACGGAAAAGCCTGACGACGACCGGACGGACGTTCATCGCCGTCGATACGCTGGGGGCGGGGGAAGGGGAGTTCGTGCTCATTACGCAAGGCTCCAGTGCCCGCATGACACCGGAAACGAAAAGTATGCCGATCGACACCGTCGTCGTAGGGATCGTCGATCAGGTGCACGTCGACCAGATGTGCGTGTTTTCCCGCCGAGACGATTAAAGCCCGAAGTCGATCCGTGTGCCGCGGCGGGTTCGCCCGCAATCACCGCAGGACTCGGACAACAGAACGAGTAATATGCCATGCAACTCAATGAAGAATTGATCCGCAACGTTGTCAGCCAGGTACTCGCCGAGGTCACTCGTCAGGCGCCCGCCGCCGGAGTTCCTGCCTCGGCCGACCACCGCCCGACGGCGTCTTTCTACGGACGACATGGAGTCTTCCATTGCGTGAAAGAGGCCGTTGCCGCCGCGCGGACCGCTTTTGAACAGCTTTCCCAACGAACACGGGAAGACCGTCGTCGGATCATCGACCACATTCGCCGCATCTCGATCGACCAGTGCGAAGAGTTGGGACGGATGGAAATGGAAGAAACGCAAATCGGTCGCCTGGAGCACAAGATCGACAAACTTCGCACGCTCGGCGAACGAACACCCGGCGTGGAGTTCCTGCGCAGTGAAATCTTCAGCGGCGACCACGGACTGGCGGTGATCGAACACGCTCCGTTTGGCGTGATCGGTGCGATTACCCCCGTGACCCACTCGCTGCCAACCATTACCGGTAACGCGATCAACATGATCGCCGCCGGCAATACGCTGGTCGTCAATCCGCATCCCAGCGGCAAGCTCGTGGCCGCCGAAGGCGTGCGAAGGTTCAACGAAGCGATCGCGGAGGATATCGGCATTGATAACCTGATTTGCGTGATTGCCGAACCAACGCTCGACACCGGCCAACGACATCTTCCGCCATCGCAACATCGCGATGATTTGCGTTACCGGTGGGCCCGCGGTCGCTCGAGCCGCGCTGAACTCCGGCAAGCGGGCGGTCGTCGCCGGACCGGGCAATCCGCCGGTCGTGGTGGACGAGACGGCTGACCTGGACCGGGCCGCTCGCTCGATCATCGCCGGGGCTGCTTATGACAATAACCTGCTGTGCATTGCCGAAAAGCAAGTCTTCGTCGTTGCGGCGGTCTTTGATGCGATGATGGAAGCAATGGACCGAGCGGGCGCCGTCCGCTTGACGGCGAGCGAGATCGAACGACTGACCGCCGCGGCGATCACGACCGTCGGAGAAGGCGATGCGCGGCATGACGTTCCCGCCAAGGAGTTCCTGGGGAAAGACGCCTGCGTGCTGGCGCAGGCCGCGGGACGCGACGTCGCCTCCGATACGGAACTGCTCTTTGGCGAAACGGATGAATCCAACCCGTTCGTGCCGGTCGAACAGATGATGCCCTTCGTTCCCTTCGTTCGCTGTCGCGATGTCGATGAAGCGATTCAGAAGGCGCACGAAAGCGAACACGGTTTCCGGCACACCGCCATCATTCACTCGCATAACGTGCGCAACATGACGCGGATGGGACGGATCATGGATACGACCCTGTTTGTCAAGAACGGACCGAGCTTTTCTGCTTTGGGATTGCAGGGCGAAGGTTACCTGTCGTTCTCGATCGCCACGCCGACCGGTGAAGGAGTCACGACGCCGCTGACATTCACGCGCGAACGTCGATGCTCGATGATCGAGAGTCTTTGCATCCTTGGAAAGCCTCAAGAGTGAGTGAGTTTGTCCATGTTGTTGGGTGATGTGATCGGAACGGCTGTCTCTACGGTAAAGCACCGCTCGATGCAGGGCCATAAACTGCTCGTCGTGCAACCGCTGATGGCGGACAGAATATCACCCGATGGAGATCCGTTGATCGCCGTCGACGGGGTCGGAGCCGGCACGGGACAGCGCGTGATGTTGACCAGTGACGGTCGCGGTGCACGCGAATTGCTCGGCGCCGACGCGACGCCCGTGCGCTGGACGGTGGTGGCCATCGAGGACCCCGAAGTTTCGTAATCCATGACCAGTTTTGATGCCCAATTCGTGGAACGCATAGTGCGAGAAGTCATGCGACGACTCGGCGCCCAAGAGGCGTTGTCCGCACCGGCGATCCCGCCGCGATCCAACGGCAATCCAGCGAGTCCGGGAACAGCTTTGGCGGGCGCGCTGGTTGTGGAGCAACGCGTGGTTACGCTGTCGCAGTTGGATGGCAAACTGCAGGGCATCCGTCGCCTGATCGTTCCGGCAAACGCTGTCGTGACACCGTCGGTTCGAGATCTGCTGCGACAGAAGCAGGTTCGGCTGGAACAGCAGGTCCAGGGAGCCACGGCACGCAGCGCCGGATGTGGCTTGCTGGCCATCGAGCACGACACCGCGGGGACGGCACGCCGCCTTGCCGACTCGCTATCCACGACCGCCTGGCCCTGGGAAACCTGTGACACAACGGATGGGCTGATTCGGCGAATGCAACAAGCCACTCCCGCTCGACCCGTGCTGGGACTGGCCGTCACGCCGGCCTGGGCGCGGCTCGTCTGCGAGGCGAATCGGGCAATGAATCTGCAGGCCGTCGCCGTTGTTGATCAGGAAGGCTTACAGCAAGCGTGCGACCAATTGGAGGTCAACCTGCTCGTGCTCGATCCGACACGACATACGGAAGCAGAAATCCTGGCCCTGGGACATTCCTATTTGCAGCGCTGTGCGTCCGCAACCAACGTAACCGAAGCGAGGAAGCCGCTCTAAACGGATTCTCAACGGAGTTCCGAGATGCGAATTGCAAAAGTCATTGGTACGGTTACGCTCAACCGCTGGCACGGCAGCTTTCACGGAGCGCGGTTCAAGCTGGCCGTTCCCCTAACGCGGGAAGAACTCGGCTCCACCGCTGAGCCGTCCGGCGAAACGTTGGTCGTGTATGACGAACTGGGTGCCGGTGTGGGAGACCAGATTATGCTCAGCGAAGGAGCCGAAGCCGCGCAGCCGTTCTATCCCGAACTGGTTCCGATCGATGCTTACAACGCCGGGATCCTGGATCAGTTGGACATCCAGGAGTGACGAAGATGATCGCACCGTGCGCCCATCGCCCCTCCGACAACTTCTTACTGCCACGCGTGTAGAACTATGGTGAATGCACACAAGATCAAGCAAGATATCTGCGACATCGGTCGTCGAATCTATGAAAAAGGTTTCGCCGCGGCCAACGATGGGAACATCACCGTCCGCATCAGCGACAACGAAGTGCTCTGCACTCCGACGATGCACTCCAAAGGCTTTCTGAAGCCGGAGGACATCGCCACGGTCGACATGCAGGGCAATCAGATCGCCGGGCGGAAAAAGCGATCCAGCGAGGCACTGCTGCACCTGGAAATCTACCGGCAGCGGACGGATGTGAAGAGCATCGTGCACTGTCACCCGCCACATGCGACCGCTTTTGCCGTCGCGCGGGAGCCGATTCCCCAGTGCGTGCTGCCCGAGGTCGAGGTGTTTCTGGGAGACGTGCCGATTACGCGCTACGAGACGCCGGGAGGACAGGCCTTCGCTGAAACAATCCTGCCTTTCGTTCAGAAAACGAACGTGATCATCCTGGCGAACCACGGCACCGTCAGCTACGGCGAGAACGTTGAGCGGGCCTACTGGTGGACAGAAATCCTCGATGCCTACTGCCGGATCCTGATGTTGGCCCGCGGCTTGGGACGGGTCCACTATTTCAATGAAGGCAAGGAACGCGAACTGCTCGAACTGAAGCAGCAGTGGGGCTTCACGGATCCGCGCAACACACCGGAATACAAGAACTGCGACATCTGTGCGAACGACATTTTCCGCGACAGTTGGTCGGAAGCCGGTGTGGAACAGACCGCCTTTGAACCGCCGCCCCCCATGCGTACGACGTCGGCTCCCGCGGAATCGTCCGCTCCATCGTCCGAGGATCCACGCGAAGCGTTGGTCCAGGTGATCACGAATCGAGTTTTGGAAGCATTGGCCAAGCAGAAATGAAAGTCAGCATCATCGGAGCCGGCGGATTGGTGGGCTCCTGCGCTGCGTTCGCCCTGCAATGTGGCGGTGTCGTGCGCGAACTGGCCCTCCTGGATGTGAACGCCGAAATGGCGGGCGGGCATGCGTTGGACCTGTTGCACGGTGGGCCCAGCGTGGCCGATCAACGGATCCACGCGGGCGGCTATGAACAGATTCCCGATTCGGACGTCATCTGCATCACCGCTGGCTTGCGGCGGAAGCCGGACGAAAGTCGACTGGATCTGATCAATCGAAACGTCGACCTGTTTCTGTCGATTCTGGAGGAGATCGAGCGAGTTGGGCATCGCAGCGACGCGATCGTTCATGTCGTTTCCAACCCGGTCGATATTCTGACCTATCTGGCGGCACGACGATTGAAGCTGCCCCCCCAGCAGGTAATCGGTCTGGGAACCCAGCTGGATACGATTCGCTTTCGTAGCCTGATCGCCCAGCGATTGCAGGTACCCCCGACACAAGTCGCAACGCTCGTATTGGGAGAGCACGGGGATAGCATGGTGCCGATCTGGTCGAGTGCTTCGATCGGCGGGTTGCCACTCGACAAATGGCCGGGCTGGACGCCGCACCTGGCCAATGAACTGTTTCAACGCACGAAAGGGTCCGGCGCCGAAGTGATCCAAAAGAAGGGGGGCGCTGGATTCGCTGTGGGGATCGCGATCCGGGATGTGATCGAGTCGATTGCGTTGGACAAAGCAACGATTCTGCCGGTCTCGACAGTCCAGGAAGGTTGCTACGGCATTCGTGATGTCTCCCTGTCTGTGCCTACCGCCGTGACACGCGCCGGAGCAACCGCAAGATATGAACTCGAGCTCTGGCCCAAGGAACTGCAGGCATTACGCCACAGCGGGTCTGTCTTGCGTCAAACACAGCAGACCGTCGTCCAACGCGTCGGCTAGTCCGAGTCGCACGGGCATGGAGCGTGCGTGGTGACGTTTCTTCCAAGCAGAAAAGGCGACGAGACATTCCAGGAAGGTGCTACACGCGGTGGTGCTGCGTCAGAACCGGGATCAAGGGTTGTGTGCCGCTGACTTCGCCCATGTCGGCCCCGGATCTGACCGCCAAGGACGACGTAAACAATGCCCGTGGCACCTCGATTCTTCGTCGGGAATCAACACGAGAAGCCCGATGGAGCGTTCCCACCGGTCCTTTCACCACCGTACCCCCGGATACGCATTCTCTCGGTGTCTGCTAGAATCCGGTATTCTGTCACAGAGTTGCGGCTGTTGCTGTGCGGCCCCTCGGGATTCGTTCTGTAGACGATGGTAACGAACCGGGCGGGACGCCGATGCTGTGTCGTGATTTGGATTACTAAGAACGGGAAGTCCATTACGGAGTAGAGAACTGATGATTACTGTCGGAATGAATTATCGCGTGATCGAAGGAAAGCAGCAGGATTTTGAAGGTAAGTTCGCTGCCGTGATCGCGGCCTTGGAGGTGGCGGAAGGGCACGCGAATTCCACACTGTGGAAGGATGTGAGTGACAACGCGTCGTATCTGATTACAAGTGAGTGGTCTGATCAACAGGCTTTCACGGATTTCATCCAGAGCGATGCTTTTCGCTCGGTAACGAACTGGGGTAAAGAACAGATTCTGGCGGATCGTCCGCGGCACAAGGTCTACAAGCATTGATCTGTCAATCGGTGAGGCTTCTCGCCAGTGCCCGCCGCCCATCGAACGAGGGGAGGCCGATGCGCCGCGCGGAAACCGCCCGATGGAGCCTGCGGAGGATCGCTCGATGGTTCGTCAAGTGACGTTGTTTCGTGCCTGGCTGATCGTGGTTGTTCTGGGTTCGTCCGCGTCCTGCCAGGACCGCATTCTGCACGAAAGCAAGTCCGCCTATAACCAGGTGATTGTCACCGAAGACAGTCAAGGACTCCGTACGCTCCGGTTCCAAGAAGGCGGAGCACGGCAAAGCGTCGTGAAGCTCGACGACCCTGACCATCTCGAGTTGCCGTACACACGCGTGATGCCAGTGGCGCTCGCCTTCGTCGAACGTCCGAAACGCGTGCTGATTGTCGGGCTGGGCGGTGGCACGATTCCCACCTTCCTGCGGAAGCACTTTCCGGAGACGGAGATCGACGTCGTCGACATCGATCCGGTCGTGGTAGAGGTGGCGCGCGAGTATTTCGGATTTCGCGAGGATCCGCTGCTGCGCGCACGTAGCCGATGGACGAAAGTTCGTGGAAGACTGCCAGACGCCCTACGATATGATCTTCCTGGATGCTTTCGATCGAGACAGTATTCCTTACCATTTGGCGACGCGGGAGTTTCTGCAGGCGGTTCGCCGAGCACTGCGTCCGGGAGGAATCGTTGTCTCCAACGTCTGGCGCCAATACGTGAACCCGTTGTACGGTTCGATGTTGCTGACGTACATCGACGTCTTTCCCGATGTCTACGTCGTGGATACTCCTACCGCGGGCAATCAGATCGTCATGGCGCTACCTAACCGATGGGAAATTACGCGCGATGCCTTCCGAAAGCGGGCCTCTCGCGTTTCGCGGGAACGTCGGTTTCGCTTCGACATGGGCGATCTAATCCGCCCCGGATTTCGTTACAGTCATGAATTGGATCTCAACGGTCGAATTCTCACCGACGCAGACGCCCGGAGGAAAGCTGGGTAGGGCACAATTCTCAACCGCGCGGGTAGAAGGGCGAAGCTCCTACTGCTGCGCCGCCTGATTGACGAGATGCCGGCTCGGAAGCAGCCCCGCCTTCTCGGCTATCAACCAGTTTGTGTCGAGCTGCGAGAAAAAGAGGGCCGGAGTAGACTGCACTTGGATCGGGTTGAGTCTATTTCTGTTGGCAGGAATCGAACTCGTACGGAAAAGGTTCCTTGTCCGCACGGACTGAATCCGAAACGCCCGTTTTGAAGTTGCGCGTTTCGCTCCATCCCAACCCGAAGCGTAAGCGAGGGAAGACTCTTGACCCGTTGGGATGTGTCTCCCTTGCTGACGCTTCGGGTTAGGATTTGGCAGGCTTTCCTTGACAACGGAAGAGGGGAAATCGGGAAATGCGCAACTTCAAAACTTGCGCTTCCGGTTATGATCATGAGCGGGACGGGAACTTCCGAGCCTTACGCTGTAACGCTGCGCAGTGTGTTTGCAGATGAATTCATCCAACGAGGAGTCCGTTGACGTCGTTGTCGTCGGTGCCGGTGCGGCGGGGTTGCTGGCCGCCGCGCGGGCGGCAGAACGAGGACGACGTACGCTGCTGCTGGAAAAGAACCGTAAGCCGGGTGTCAAGATTCTGATGTCGGGGGGCACACGCTGCAATCTCACGCATGCGACCGATGCGGCCGGAATCGTGCAGGCATACGGGCGTCCCGGCCGGTTTCTGCACTCCGCCTTGGCGGCACTGAGCCCGCGACAACTGATCGAACTGTTTCACGCCGAGGGGGTACCGACGAAAGTCGAATCGACGGGCAAAGTTTTTCCGGTCAGTGATCGAGCGTTGGATGTGCAGCGTGCGCTGTTGCGCCGGGTTGCCCGTTCCGGCGTCGAGCTACGTGTGGCGCAACCGGTCGAGTCCATCGAACGACATTCCGACCGGTTTCGGCTGGTGACCCATGATGGCGTCGTTCTCGCAAAGCGCCTTGTTCTGGCCACTGGCGGTTGCTCCTATCCGGGATGCGGCACGACCGGTGATGCCTACCGGTGGCTCGATTCATTGGGCCACAAGGTTGTTTCCCCCCGACCGGCGCTCGTTCCCCTGATCAGTCCGGCGAACTGGGTCCATGCCCTTCGGGGAGTCACGTTGCCGGACCTGATCGTCCGGATCGTGCCCGCCGCCGAGTTGCCGCCGATCGATGATCCGACTGGTCGCGTGGCGGTCAGCCGACGCCGCGGTTTGCAGCAGCGGCGCGGGGCGATGCTGCTGACCCACTTCGGGGTCTCCGGACCGGCGGTGCTGGATGTTTCTCGTTCGGTCACGGGACAGTCGGATCCGTCGGCCCTGGCACTCGTGTGCGACCTGTTGCCGGATCAACCGCTGGACACGATTGCCGAGGACCTACATCGAAAGTGCCAGCAAGCTGGGGGGCGGTCGATCGCCAAGGTCCTGCCAGGAACGCTGCCGCAGCGACTTGGGGAGGCGTTACTCGAACTCCTGGGTCTGCCGACGGATCAGAAGGCCAGTGAGTTCGGCAAGCTCGGTCGCCGGCGATTGACCGCCGCGCTGAAGACGCTCGAAATCCCCCTGCAGGGCAGTCGCGGCTTTGCCCACGCGGAGGTCACGGCCGGTGGGCTCGACCTGCGAGAAGTCGACTCGCGGTCCATGGAAAGCAAACGTGTGCCAGGGCTGTTCATCGTCGGAGAGTTACTCGACTTGGATGGGCCGATCGGTGGCTACAATTTTCAGGCCGCCTTCAGCACCGGGTGGCTGGCGGCAGAACATGTGTAGAGTGAGCAAAGAGATGAATCGAATTCGTTCGCGGTGGGTGGGGCGAGTGGGTTGGGTTGCCATCCTGGCCGGTCTGTGGACGGGGCCGGGCCGTGGGCTCGTGGCGATCGAAACCTCCTTGCCTGTGGGATCTCATCCCGAGGCGCTGGGTGTCCCGCATTTTCCTGATCGGATGCACGCTTTCATCTGGCGCAATTGGTCGCTCGTCGATGTGGCTCGGATTGCCGAGGTATTGCAGACGCAGCCTGCGCAGGTGGCAGCCGTCGCCGAATCAATGGGGTTGCCTCCGCAAGGCGAGATTCCGGCATCCTTTGGCGAACGAGCGCTGATTACGATTGTCCGGCGGAACTGGCACCTCTTGCCCTACGATCAATTGCTGACACTATTGGGTGTCGACGAAGAGGAGTTTGCCTTTCGACTGCGGGAGGATGATTTTCTGTTCATCAAGTTAGGCTCGCTGAAGCCCCGCTGCGCCTCACTTCGTTACGTCGAACCAAATGAACGGGCATGGCGTCGAGCCTCCGAGATCCGCCGGCTTGTGCAACGCGTGTTCGGATCGGAATTGCATCAGGCCGGGGAGCCGCGGTTTGCCTTCGTCGAACGATTGCGCCAACCGCGACATGCCCAACCTCAACCGGTTCGCGACGATCCAGCCAATCAGATTCCTCGATACATCTATTCCTACTTCGGCACGTACGGTGATCCGTTGAGCGATCAACGGTTGGATCCCTACCCGGACGGATTACTGGAGCGTCTGGCCGAGCGGGGCGTGAATGGGGTCTGGTTACATGTCTTGTTGCGGCAACTTGCTCCCGGCGGTCCGGAGTTTCCCGAATTCGGCGAGGGCCATGAGCGGCGTTTGCAGAACTTGCGAGAACTCGTCCGACGAGCTCGGCAATACGGGATCGGGGTCTATCTCTATTTGAACGAACCCCGGCGATGCCGGCCAGCTTTTTTCGCGACCGTCCCGATCTGGCCGGAGTCACCGAGGGAGACGTGCGGTCGCTGTGTACCAGCCAGCCGATCGTCCGCCAGTGGTTGTCCGATTCCCTTCGCTACGTCTTTCAGCAGGTCCCAGGGCTGGCGGGTGTTTTTACAATTACTGCCTCCGAAAACCTGACCAACTGTTGGTCGCACTTGCAACCGAACGGTTGTCCTCGGTGTCGCGACCGGTCCGAGGCGGACGGAATCGCGGAACTGATTTCCACCATCGAGCAGGGCGTGCATGCCGCCGACCCGACGGCCCACGTGATCGCTTGGGACTGGGGCTGGAATCGGCACGGCGAGTCGCCCGAGACGATTCGTCAGTTACCGGATTCAGTCTGGTTGCTTACCGTCAGCGAGTGGGCCCAACCGATCGTCCGCGGTGGCGTTCGCACGCAGATCGGGGAATACGCACTCTCGGCTGTGGGGCCCGGCCCGCGAGCGCAACGGCAGTGGGCGGCGGCGCGTCAGCGAGGCCTCCGCACGGCAGCGAAAGTGCAGTTGAATGCCACGTGGGAGCTGGCTTCCCTACCGTACTTGCCGGTGATGGATCTCGTGGCCGAGCATTGCGCCAATCTGGCCCGCGCCTCCGTCGACGGAATGATGCTCAGTTGGACCGTAGGCGGTTACCCGTCCCTCAACCTGCAGATCGCAGATCAGTTTGCGCGAAACCCGGAGGCAACGGCCGAGGAAGTGCTCGAGCAACTGGCGCGGGAGCATTACGGGCCCGCCGCGGCACCGCTCGTACGACAAGCGTGGACGAAACTGAGCGATGCCTTTCGCGAATACCCGTACCACGGCACGGTCGTCTACCGTGGTCCCCAGCAGATGGGGCCGGCGAACCTGCTGTACGCACGGCCGACCGGTTTTGCGTCGACGATGGTGGGTCTACCGTACGATGATCTGGCCAACTGGCGAGGGCCTTACGAGGCAGATGTCTTCGCGGACCAGTTCCAACGTGTTGCGGACGGATGGAATGAAGGTGGGCGGCTTTTGCAGCAAGCGGTGGAGCGAACGCCGCCGTCACTCCGCGAACAGGCGGATCGCGATCTGCACGTGGTGCGGGCTGCCGGTCTGCACTTTGCCAGCGTGGCCAATCAGGCGCGGTTCGTCCTGGCCCGTGACGCTCTGTTGCAGCACGGCGTGGCCGCCGACCAGCGCCGCCGTATCGGTCTCGAGATGCAGCGACTGCTGGCGGACGAGAGTCGGCTGGCACGAGAGCTTTTCCTGCTGGCGCAAATGATTCGCGGATCGGCTTTGAAGCCTCGAACCATTACTTCTACGTCCCGTTGGATTTGGTCGAGAAGGTGATCAATTGCGAGTACCTTCGGCTCGACCTGGAGCTGCCCTGACACGTAAGTTTTGAAGTTGCGCGTTTCGATCCATCTCAACCCGAAGCGTAAGCGAGGGAACACTTTAGAACCGTTGGGACGTGTCTCCCTCGCTGACGCTTCGGGTTAGGATTTCGCGGGCATTCCGCACATCGGAGGAGGGAAATTCGGAAATGTGCAACTTCAAAGAGCGTAAGCGAGGGAACACTTTAGAACCGTTGGGACGTGTCTCCCTCGCTGACGCTTCGGGTTAGGATTGCACGGGCTTTCCGCACAACGGAGGAGGGGAATTCGGGCATGCGCAACTTCAAGACGCACATGACCGGCTGAAGTACGGGATTGTTAGATTCTGGTTAAGATTCGGTGTGTTTTGGAACAGGGTGCATGCAGTCTTCATCGGATTTGCTAAATTTCTACGTGAGGGCCGTCCGGCCCCGGCGAATGCCCTAACGTGGGGCATCGTCGGTCTCTTGTCTTGCGAGAACCCCCATGATCGTTTTGCGATATCGTTGCGCGTGTAACAGGAAGCGATGGGCGAGCGTTCTGATTGCATCGTGGTTGTCCTGGCTCTTGCCAATCCACACGATGGGGCAAGAAACGCAAAAGCTCGGAAGATGGGGCACGACCGGCGTTGTTGACACCGAGTTGCTGCGAAGCATTGAGCAGCGAGTGTTGCCTGATTGCCTGGTGGATGGACCCGCCCAGCATGGGGCACTGGCCGACTACTACTGGGCACAGAATCGTGATCTGCAGAATCGATTGGAACAGATTCGTCAAGTTTACGAATCGGACACAGATCAATCGGCGCGAGCTGTGACACTCGTGGCGGGAGCGGCAGGAATCGGCAAGACGTTCTTCATGAGCGAGGTGTTTCGCAAGGAGTATCCCGCCAACGCGGTCTGCCGTTTCGACATCCGCGAACTGTACACGGAATGGATGCAGGATGGCATCGTCGTGATGAAACCGGATTTGTGTGCCCGTGAACTTGTCATCAACTCCCTACCAGCCTTGGCAGACCCTGCGGATTCGCGGCTGACGGAATACCTCGAGTCGCGAAATGCGGATTTCTACGTCATCGACTCACTCGATGAGATCCATCCGGACGATTACGAATTCGTCCTGCGCCAAGTCGAACAGTTTACGCTTCGCACGGAGCGGCGCGTGGTGCATTGTGTGGTATTCGGACGGTGTTTGGCGTTTCTGGATCATTGGCAGCAGCATCGACAGGCGGACGCACCTGCCGAACGAGAGGACGTCGCACTGTTTGTTCTGCAGCCACCGCGTTTTCGAACAACGGGGGACCTGCTGGTTTCCAGCTGGAACTACCACGGCTTCCGTCACAAGTTAGGATGGAGCCCAGGTGGATCGGACGCCCAGCCGATGCCGCTGGATGTCTATGCTCGATGGGTGGAGTCCGGCTTCTCTCGAGTGGGACCGTTTGCCAACGTGCGCTTTGAACCGAACGAGAGTATGCGGCCGGAGGCGCACAATACGCTCATTGAATGGTCGCGGAACCACCGGATCGTCGGCAGTATGCTCTATAACCTGGCCGGCAATTCAATCTTGCGCGAGATCGTCGAAGAGCACGTCCTGCGAAATGAGCCTTATCGCGAGCGGCAAGTGATGCGGCAGTATTTGAACGCGTTGCTGCGACGCGATACGAAGAGTGACAATCGCCCCAGTGACGCCAGCCCCCGGTTTTTGGACCTGTACCTGCAATTGCTGGAGACGACCGCCGTCCGATACGCGGCTGACGGGGAGTTGGATCAACGAGGGTACTTTCAGGTTTCGCCGGAAGATGAAATCCAAGTGCGGTATGCCGGTCAGACTTTGACGTTTGCGGTCCACAGGATTCTGAATCGGTCGGGCGTGAAACACATCGACCTGCTCGCGCCTGACGGTCCGAGGTACGGCTTTGAACCGATCTGGTTTCATCGGTTGTTGGTGGAAATGCACAACGAACGAATTCAGGATTCGTACGGGGAACTGTCTCGGAAGACGGTGCTCGGCCCGTAGCCTAGAGCGAATATTTCATGCGCCGTTGGACGGCCGCCAACACAATTGCCTGCAGCGCGTAGCACTTCCCTGTAGAGTCTCGTCGCCCTTTCTGCTCGGAAGAAACGTCGCCACCAACGCTACCTGTCAGTGCGACGCGCCCTGCGGCCAGGAGATGTGGATGTGCGCCCGTCGGTGAGAACTGTGGAAGTTGCGCATTTCCCGAAATCCCCTCTTCCGTTGTCGCGGAAAGCCCGTGCAATCCCAACCCGAAGCGTAAGCGAGGGAGACCCATCCCAAAGTGTCGAAAGTGTTCCCTCGCTTACGCTTCGGGTTGGGATCGATCGGAACGCGCAACTTCAAGACGGACGCTTCGGGTTGGGATGGATCGGAACTCAAGTCGGACGCTTCGGGTGGAGATGGATCGGAACGCAACTTCAAGACGGACGCTTCGGGTGGAGATGGATCGGAACGCGCAACTTCAAGACGGACGCTTCGGGTGGAGATGGATCGGAACACGCGACTTCAAGACGGACGCTTCGGGTAGAGATGGATCGGAACACGCGACTTCAAGATTTACGCTTTGGGTTGGGATGCACGCCACGTGTGCAACTTCAGAAGTTGGAACGTGTGGGTGAGTCCGGGCGGGGAACGAATCATTTGGGCCAGTGACCGGCGACTCACATTTGCCCGAGGGCATTTTGCAGGACGAATTCGGCGCCCATGGCGGCCCGATAGTCCGCTTCGGCCGCGAAGAAATCCAGCTCGGCCGCGATCAGCAGCAGTTGCGCGTCGGTGACGGCTTGCTCGTAGATGTTCAACGCGATCAAATCGATATCACCAGCGTCGAACGACCTACGGCCTAATGCAAGTGTCTGGCCGGCCAGTTCCAAGTTGGTACTGGCTCGATCGATGCGTGCCGCGGCTGCCTCCAGCGCGGACAAGGCATCTTGCACTTCGGCGGTGATCTTGTTCACGGTGAATTGTCGCTTGGCCCGCAGTTGAGCGAGCTTGCCTTGTGCGGCTTGGATCTTGCCGCGGGCTTCGCGGCGTTGAAGGGGGACTTCCCCCAGGATGCCTGCTTCGAGCTCAAAGGGGCCTTTCACGTCGGGTTCATCGGTGGGAGCCCCCATGTCCTTCGAGGCCAGAACGGTGGCGTCCAGCTTGGGCAGCAGCATGTTGTGCAGCTTGCTGCAATTCGACTTGGACCTGTCGACAAAGCAGTTCCAGCTCGACCAACTCCGGTCGGGTGGAAAGGGCGGTGGCGATGTCTTGCGCTGTCTGACTTGCATCCGGCGCGAAATGCGTGGGAAACTCTCGCGGCGCTTGTTCTCGGGAGGGAATCACCGGTTGCCCCGCCGGGTTGCGCAAAAACAGCGACAATTTGATGGCGGCGGCCTGGAGTTTCCGTTCGGCCTCAATCATCTTCGTTTCGCGACTGGCAATCAACTGATCGTTGTTGATCCGCACAATCCGCTGCAGATCGCCGCTGCGCACTCGCAGTTCGATCTGTTCCACGCGATCCTTGGCCAGTTGCAGGATCTGGCGTTGTGCTTCGAGCGATTGGCCGGCCGCAACCCAGGACCAATAGGCCTGAGTTGCCGCGCGAACGAAGTCGAGCAGTTGTGCGGACACGGCTGGCTCGACGGCTTGGCGTGCCAAATTGGCTCGCGCAAGTGCAGCGCGACGTTTGTCGATCGAGCGGTTCTTCAACAAGGGATGGCCTACCCCCATCGCAAACTCACCGCCCTCATTGGTCAAACGTTCTTTGAACCATGGTTGAATGTCGTCATCACCAATCTTGTAGCCACCGTACAGGTAACCTCCCCGATACGTGGGCTGCGTCAGTGCCAGGGCACTACGATAGTTCTTGTAGTAGCCCATCGGTGCGGCGATGCTGAAGCCCTTGATCGACAGGTCGAATTCCCCCTCGGCGGACACGACTTTTCCCGCCGCGATCTCTCGTTCACGAACCGCGACTTCCAGCAGAGGGTAGGCGGCATAGACGGAATCAATCACCTGATTCAGCGTGAGAGTTCCGGTCAGTGGTTCGCCCAGCAACTCGGTCGGAATCTGCTCCAGCATTTCCAACGGCGGTGTCGGGGCAGAGGGCCGGTCATCGAAATCCGGTACCGGCGGTGAGGGGCGGGACGGCGCAGGCAGTGCTTCGGGCACGCTCAGCAATGGCTCGGAAGCGACTTCGGTGGTCACCATGCGGTCGGGCATGTGCCTTGACGGGTCGGGCACTGGCCGCTGGAAACTCATCAAGGCGACCGTTGTGCTCTCGTCAACCGGCGCGAGTCGCCGCAGCGGGGAGACCGCACCGGAATGGACTTGTCGAGTCGGTAACACCGCGTCGTCGGCGACGTCGGAGGTGGTATCGTCCGTCGATTCGAACGTGGCCACCTTACGATTCCAGATGTTGGCAGACGGTGGCCCAACGTGTTGGCAGCCGGTGCTCCCAGCGCAAGCGAGGATCAGCAGAGAAACAAACCATCCTTGGCGAATCATTTCGGCAGCTTGACCTTCGTCTTTTCTTGTTTGCCCTTGTCCTTCATGGGTTCGTCCTTGGAGATGACCGGCGGGAAGCCATTCAACTTCCGCCAGATCTCGAAACCAAGCGAAACGCGGCGCAGCATCACCCAGCCGTTTGCCCGCACGCCTTGTCGCAGGAATTGTGCGGAAGGCCAGGGCTGTCCTTTGTCAGGTTTTACCAGCGTCCGAAAGCTCCCCGTCCCGTCATCCGTGGCATCGATCGACACGACGCGGCCACCGAACGTACCGACCGCGACCGAGGGCCACCCGGCAAACTGGACCGCGGGCCAGCCTTCGAACTGCAACCGAACGTGATCACCCACGCGGACAAGCGGCGTATCGTTGCCGGAGATCCAGAGTTCCACTGCCCGGTCGGTCGTGTCCGGTACGATCGCAAACAGCGTGTCTCCCTCTTTGAGCAACTGCCCTCGTTCAAAAACCGGCATGCGAAAAATGTTCCCATCCCGTGGTGCCTCGATCACCATTCGATCCAGCTCGGACAGCTTGATCTCAACGTCCTTCATCTCTTTGCGAGTCGTGGCGACCTGGCCCAATGCCTCCTCACGCATCGTGCGCGTAATCCACCTTCGTTTGCTGCTCACGCAATTTCTGTTCCCGCTCGTTCTTCTTGGCGTCGAGCTCCTTCTGCGCCGCGTCTACCTCTCGTCGCACCGCATCGAGTTCTGCCTGAGCAACATCCAAGTCCTTCTTCAGGTATTCGACTTCCTTCTCGGATTTCACACCCAGTTCGAGCAGGCCATTCTGCCGTTCGTAGTTCCGCCTCGCCTGCCATTCCTTGGATTCATACGCCGGTACGAGGTCTCGCTTGGCTTCCAGTTTTGCGGCGGCGGCTTCGATCATTTCCTGAGCCGCCTGCATGGCGTAGTCACGCGCCTCCTGGAACGCGATCACGTTCTGACCGTAGACATCCGCTTTGGCCTGTGCGGTATTCAGCTTATTCTGCAGGTCCTGCACCTGGCCTTGCAGTTGACCCACCAGATTGGCCGCTTTCGGTTGCAACTCCAACACAAACTGGCCTCGTTTCACGCTGGCACCTTCCACCAGGCCTTCGGCGAAGTCGCAAGACGATCCCGGTGGCCGGAGAGGTTACCGTCTGCTGACGTTCCTGCGGCACGTAAGCCACGACCTTGCCGGTACCCCGGGCCGATTGTTGCCACGGGACGAAGGCCATCGCTCCGATGGACAGGATCAGCAGCACGACGATGAACCCCGCCAGCCGTTGAGCTACGCGGGACGATTGCACGAGCCGAAGCGCCGGCAGGACGGACTTCGCCGGTGCGTGGGACGCGGCCATCGTTTGTGTCTCCGTAATCTGTATCGGTTATGCAGGTCCAGGAGCTTACTTCGATTTTTTCGACGAGGCGGTAGAGCTTCCCGTGCCGGATGAGTTCCTCGGTGCTCAGCTCGATCGACCGTTCACATGCTTCCAGCACCTGCTGGCGGCCGGTCGCGACCACGAGCGTCCAGGGCGACTCCTTGGCGAGCACAGGCGTCAGAATGCTGCGGATATCGTGGTCGGACAGCGAATCCAGCGTGCCGTCGATTAGCAGCAAGCGTGGCCGGCCGACAATCGCCCGTGCCAGCATCAGCCGCAACGCTTGCGATCCGGACAGGGGCGCCCCGTCCGTCTGCAGAACCGTGTTGAGACCATCGGGAAGCCGAAGTACTTCATCCAGCAGCCCCACGGCGTCCAACGCTTCTCGCACGTCGAAGGCACTAGTCTGCGAACGGTTCAAATGAACGTTCTCGTCGATGCTCCCTCCGAAGATCTCCACCGAACGCGCAACAGCCAGATTCTCCCGAAGCGAATCGGGACGCAGCTCACGCAGGTCGATCCCGTCCAGTTCGAGATGACCCGTCGTCGGCTGGCGGATTCCGGACAACAGGTCGATCAAGCTGCTCTTGCCCGAGGCAGGCGGCCCGGTCAACGCGACTCGTTCTCCTGTACGCAGCGTGAAATTCAGGTCGCGGAGGATGAGCTCGCCGCCCAGCTTGAGCGTTAAATCACGTGCTTGAACGCTCGCCGGTCGATGGTCTGCCAGATGAAACAACTTGTCGTGAGCTTCGATCGGCAGATCGTACAGCACCCCCAGTTTGTCCACCGCCGCCAGTAGGTCGTAGAAGCTCTCCATGTGTTTTCCGAGCTTGGCAAACGATGCGACGATCACCATCACGATCAATTCTGCCGCGACCAATTGCCCCAAGTTCAGTTCGCCTTGAATCACCAGCCATCCGCCGAGACCCAGAACGAGTGTTGCACCGACGACCTGGATTGCCAGGGCGAACAGAATCTGACGCATCAACACGCGGAAGTGTTTCTGACGAGTTTCCAGCCAATGGACGGCGAGTTCATCGGCGCGGTCCAAGGCAAACTGCGAACCGGCATGCAGCTTGAAAGCGGTCGGATGTCGCAGGATTTCCTGCATCCAGTTCCCCAGTTTGTATTTGGCCTTCGATTCCTTGACGGCCGTTCGCGTGGCGCCGCGGCCCAGAACAAAAACCACGACGGCCAGCAGCAGAAGCAGAAAAACGTCGAAGCCCAGCAGAAACGGATGATAGAACGCCAGCACGAGCATTCCGATCACCGTCTGCAAGACGATCCCGATTCCGTCGAGCAGGAGTCCCGCCGCGACTTTCTGCACCGTTACGACGTCAAAGAAACGGTTCGCCAGTTCCGGACCATGGAACTGGTCCAACGCATGCTGGCCAACGCGCGGCAATCGATAGGCCAAGTCTTCGACCACGCGGATGAACAATCGCCGCTGCAGAATCTCTACGACGTACGTGACCATCGCACGAATCGCCGCGGCGAAGCCCAGGAAGGTGCACAGCATAATCGCCAAGATCACGACCGGCTGCAGGTAGCGACCAAACGCCACCGTGTTGACCAAAGCCTCCACGGCGACCGGAGTCGCCAGGGCCAGGATTCCCACGACTGCCGAGAAGATAGTGACAATCAGAATGTCCTGTCTCTCGGGGGCGAGCAACGCGAACAGTCGCGACAGCGGAGTCGGAGCCTGATCGGATGGGCCGCCCTCCGCCCGACGTGAGGCGGACTCACAGGGCAAGGCGGGTTGACCGAGGACCCAGCGGATGGGCGTGGAATCGGATGACACCCCCAGCATGCGACGGACCGACTTTCGACGCACCAACTCCTCGGGGGCGGCTGGATCCAACGAAGCGAGCCGTATTCGCCGGCCCCGGCAGCCCACGAGCAACAGCCACTGCAGCTGCCCGTCGGGGCGTTCGACGCAGGTTGCCATCCCGATTCCTTGCCGCACGAAGGTCAGGGCATCCGCCAGGCTGCATTCGACCGACCGAACTCGCAGATTCAGGCTCTCGCCCACCTCGACCAGGCGGCGGGCCCACGTCTGCCGGTCATCGCCGGGAATCGCCCGCGTCGCCTCGCCCAACGCCCGGCTTGCCAGGATCCGATCCAGCGGAGTCTGTGACGATTGCGCAAGCACTTCCAACACACGCAAGGCGTCTTCATTCGGCGACTCTGGGGGATGATTCACGGAGGTCGGTCCTTGCAGGGACTGAGTTCAGCGGGTTGCACCGGCCGGCCCGGTTTTGCGAGTTTTCTTGAGCCGGAGGGAATCAGGAAGGCTTGGGAAAGAGGAAGGCTTTCGGCTCGCGACGAAGCACACCTGTAAAACGTATCTCGCGATATAGTAGAGCGACTGCCCCAAATTCCTCCCCCCTTGGGGACTGTGCGACTTGGAACGTCCCCGGTGGCAGGAGTTCTCTGGAGTGAATCACTCGCCCTCTGGGAGAGCCGCCGAGCGGTGGGCAGTCGCGAACGCGGCTGCCGAAGCGCCAT
The DNA here is from genome assembly GCA_963776055.1 of uncultured Planctomycetaceae bacterium. Lineage (GTDB taxonomy): Bacteria > Planctomycetota > Planctomycetia > Pirellulales > Pirellulaceae > CAVZLD01. Next base: position 81,013 of record CAVZLD010000009.1, read on the forward strand.
GGTACGGGACGGGCTGGAAGCCCATCATACGGGACAGGCTGGAAGCCTGTCCCACTGGTGAAGCCTGTCCCACCGGTCCGCCGTGGGACGGACTTCCAGTCCGTCCCGTTGGTTGGCCTTCCAGGCCGACCTTCCGGCGCTGCGGGCGGTCCGAGATTGCCGCCGAACGCTCGCAAGAAAAAGCCGCACATGCCTTCTAGAATTCCGCATTACCCGGCGTGCGTGGGAACGGGATCACGTCCCGAATGTTGCCCATGCCGGTGACGAACTGGACGAGGCGTTCCAGGCCGAGTCCGAATCCGGAATGGGGCACGGTCCCGTATCGGCGCAGGTCGAGATACCACCAGTAGGCGGTAGGATCGAGCCCCTGCTCGCGCATCCGGGCCTCGAGCACGTCCAGGTCGTCCTCCCGTTGACTGCCGCCGATGATCTCGCCGACCTTCGGCACAAGCACGTCCATCGCTCGTACCGTCCGATCATCTTCGTTGACCTTCATGTAGAACGGCTTGATCGTCTTCGGATAGTCGAATAGCACGACCGGGCAGCGGAAGTGTTTCTCCGTAAGATAGCGTTCATGTTCCGATTGCAGGTCACTTCCCCAAGCGATCGGAAACTCGAATTCCTGGTCCGCCTGTTCCAGGATGTTGATTGCCTCGGTGTAGGGCAGACGCACAAACTGACTTTCGACGATGCCCTGAAGAGTTTCGAGCGTCGACGAATCGATCCGCTCCTGGAAAAATGTGACGTCCTCCGCACAGTGCTCCAAAACGTCGGCAACCAAACGTTTGAGAAACCGTTCGGCCAGCGTCATGTTGTCTTGCAGGTCGCAGAAAGCCATCTCCGGTTCCACCATCCAGAATTCGGCGAGGTGCCGCGACGTATTGGAGTTCTCGGCGCGGAAGGTGGGGCCAAAGGTATAGACGTTTCCCAGAGAGGTCGCGAAGATTTCGGCCTCCAGTTGCCCGCTGACGGTCAGGAACGTCGGGCGCTCGAAAAAGTCCCGGCCAAAATCCACTTGACCTTGGCTCTGCGGAAGCTTTGCGAAATCGAGCGTTGTGACCTTGAACATTTCGCCCGCCCCTTCGCAGTCGCTGGCGGTAATGATCGGCGTGTGAACGTAGAGGAATCCCGCCTCCTGAAAGAACTGGTGAATCGAATACGAAATTCGATTTCGCACGCGCATCACCGCTCCGAAGGTGTTCGTGCGCGGGCGCAGGTGAGCCCATTCGCGCAGCTTCTCGAAGGAGTGCCGCTTCTTCTGGAGTGGATAGGATTGCGGGTCCGCCCAGCCGTGCACGGTGACCGCTTGCGCCTGGACTTCGGTGGCCTGTCCTTTTCCGGACGAAGCACGGACTTCCCCCGTGATGCTGACACTGCAGCCTGCCGTGAGCCGAGTGATTTCGTCGGCGTAATTGGGTAGATCCCCGTCGCAGATGATTTGAATGTTGCCGAGGCAACTGCCGTCATTCAATTCCAGGAAACTGAACCCGGCTTTGGAATCTCTTCGCGTTCGAACCCAGCCTTGGAGCAGCACTTGCCGGCCGATCGCATCCGCGCGGCGTGCCTCATCGACGGTAAGAGTGTGCATCGTGCGTAGCCAACCTCCAGTGTTTTCACCGCGGCATCAAGGGCCACCGAGAATCGGGTACACCGCGGAAGGGCGATTCTTGTTCCCGATGGCCCACAGAACGACGGGTGATTATCTCTCTTCGGGAACTTTTGTGAAATGGACAACCAACGCGATCACCAGGATCGCACCAACGCCCCCCAGACCGTACCAGCCCGAGCCGAAGGCCCCCTTCGTCTTGGTGTACACGACGTACAAACTGGCGGCCGTTGCAATACTCGCGGCGAGCAGCATCAACGCGTTCCAGACTAGTCGTCTTCCACCGCGTGGAAGATCTTCTTGCAGGAGAGATCGCTGGTTCATCAACAGCAAGAACGTGACGTAGGCGAAGGGTAACAGCGCCAAACCGAAAACGGAGGTCGGCACGGCCAGGTAGAACTGCGCCTTGCCGCTCCAGAGATACGGTCCGAACGCGCCGGCGATGCCGGCGACGAGCGTTCCGGCGCGATGAGCCCAGCCACCCATCGGCAAGTTGAACATCTCGCAAAAGACGAATCCCGAAATCAGCATCAGCAGCGAGATCGTCGACAGCGCCATGCTCAGAACGCCCAGCCCGAAAAAAATGTCCGCGACAAATTTCCCGGTGAGCGGGGCCAGTGCCCCCGAAAGATGTCGCGCCTGGCGATCAATGAGCGCCGCCGCGACCTTCTTCTCCGCCAGATCGGTCTCCGCGAGGAACGCGCCGAGCGCTTCACGCCGATCCTGTTCGCGGACCGCCAGTGGAGTTTCCCGGATCCGTTTGGCGAGCGCGGGGTCCTTGACCAGCATCCGTTGCGTCAACAGCTTTTCGTAGTCCGCGGCCAGATCAGCGGGCGGAATGATTTCGTTTTGCGAGATCTGAAAGTCGGGAGTGACCTTCGCGTGGAACTGGGCCGCCGCACTCAATACCACGCACCCGGTGGCCAGAACGTAGGGGATGAACATCCCGGTCGAAAGGTCGAAGATGGCCAATCCGCGGAATTCGCGCGTCCAACCCTTGCTGAGCAGCGTGTACGGAAACAGGAAGGTCATGTTGATGCCGACGGCATTCGGCTGCGGCGCTGAACAGCACGTCCTGTTGTTGCGAAACGATCAGCTGCGTCCAGTACTGCCGCGCCGATGGTTCCAACTGATCGAGCATGGGTTGGAAGCTGGCGGCCGGCCGCCAGAATTGCTGCGGATTGGGCACAAATCCGGCGGCGACTTCGTTCCAGGCGATGACGCCCCGCAGCGACAAAACCCCGACGACACCGATGAAGCACAGCACGATCAGCGCCACCAGTAGCTTCAATGTCAGCTCATACGCACGGATGCCCCAGCCGCCTCGATCGTAACTCCACGTGATCGTCGTGCAGATGACGAGAATCGTGGCCGAAATCACGGCCATGCTCAGCAGCGGTCCTTGTTCACCCCCGGCGCGGGTGATCAAGCCTTGCTTGCCCGAACAGGCCCGGCAACAGGTTTTGGCTCACGACTTCGTTGGCCAACGCGTATTGAGGCAGGCACCAGACGACATTGGCTGCCGCCACGGCCAGGATCCAGCCCCACGCCAATGCCGGGTTGACGTGTGCGCGGACCGCCTCGAACGGGCGCTCTTGCGTGGAGAGTGTCACGTAGCCGATCGCGCTGAGCATGATGATGCCGAGGATCATCGCGAACGGCTGCACCCACATCAGGGAGTAACCGCCCAAAATACCCAGGAAGAGACTGCTTGCCAGCGAACCGCCGCCGAGCGTGATGGCGCTCTGCAGCCATCCGGGGCCCGAGAGTCGACTGTAGATCCGAAGCTTGTCGAAGACCCCACCCGACTTCGCCGTCTCCAGTAGCTGGCGATCCATCACAAGCTTGCTATCCGTCTCGGGCATCGGCAGCGTGTCTCTTTCTGGTCCCGACCGGGAGCATCCGGGCGAGGAGCAAGGGAGCCGGGGTGCGGATCTTCTGCTCCGTCCTACAAACCTTTGGCGGCCAAATAACGCTCGGCGTCGAGTGCGGCCATGCAGCCGGTTCCGGCGGAGGTAATCGCCTGACGGTAATAGTCGTCGGCCACGTCGCCCGCGGCGAAAACGCCTTCGACGGTCGTATACGTCCGGAACGGCTCGGTCCACCGCAGGTAGCCCTTGTCGTTCATCTCGACCTTGCCCTGCAAGAAACCGGTGTTGGGCGTGTGACCGATCGCCAGAAACATTCCCACGGTGGGGAGCTCTTGCGTCGAGTCATCGGCCGTGCTTTTCAGTCGTACGGCTGTCACTCCGTCCGAATCATTCCCCAGCACTTCTTCAACCACGTGGTTCCAGACGATCTCGATCTTCTTCTCGTCCATCGCCCGTTGCTGCATGATCTTCGAAGCTCGCAGTTCGTCTCGCCGATGTACCAGGTATACCTTCTCGGCGTACTTCGCCAGGTAGGTTGCCTCTTCGACAGCGGAGTCACCACCTCCCACGACGACTAACGGCTGGTTGCGAAAGCGGGGTAGCGCACCGTCGCAGACGGCACAGGCACTTACGCCACGGTTCTTGAACGCCTCCTCGGACGGCAGCCCCAGATAGTTGGCTCGCGCACCAGTGGCAACGATGACGGTATGCGTCTCGACCGGTTCGCCCTGCGCGGGAATGACCTTCAGCGGCCGGTTACTGAAGTCGACATCCACGATGTCGTCGCCAACGACACGCGTGCCGAAGTTGAGAGCTTGCTGCTTCATCAACTCCATCAACTCGACGCCTTGCACAGCGTAATGCGGTCGGTCGTCACGCGTGTGGCCGGTCGGTACCGGCGGGAGGTTGTAGTGGCGGTCGGAGTCGACGGCGGACTCCACAAAGCTGCGGATGTTGCCGGCGGGAAAGCCCGCGTAGTTCTCCACTTCCGTCGTGTAGGCCAACTGCCCCAAGGGAATCATCTCGGGGTGGGCCGTTCCTTCAAATAACAACGGCTTCAGATTGGCTCGCGCTGCATAAATAGCCGCGGACCATCCCGCGGGACCGCTACCAATAATCACGACATGTTCAGCATGTTCGGCCAAGACTCAGGTTCCTTTCTGCTGTTCTTCTCGGTCCAGGAAGCGTGCAAGTGAGGCATTATAGCAAGATGTATCCGGAAGGAGACCGGCGACGGAGCTGGGCGCGGTTGATATGATGATGGGAAATCAACGCAGCGGATGGAAGTTGCGCGCTGCCGAGATGGGTTCACCGTTGGCGGCGACACGCGGACCCATCCTGGCGGCGGGCGGCGACGCCGAATCTAGCAGAACAACCAACAACGATCGGATTGCCGATTCCCGGGAGATGCATCGGATATGAGTACGCTGTTCATCGCGATTTCCTCCCTTGCCGCGCTGGTGACTGGCCTATCACACGTACGGCCGATGGCTGGCGCGACGCGTCTTTCGACTGGACCCGATGGCGGAAGTCCCCAGCCGCCAATTGCGGGATGACGTGGATTTTGTGCCCACTCGCAAGGAAGTGATCTTCGGCCATCATTTCACGAGCATCGCCGGAACGGGACCGATCGTGGGTCCGGCGATCGCCGTCTTCTGGGGCTGGCTGCCAGCGCTGCTTTGGGTGCTGCTCGGATCGATCTTCATCGGCGCCGTCCATGATTTCAGCGCGCTGGTCGTGAGCCTCCGCAATCGCGGGCAAACGGTTGGTGAGATCGCTGGGCGGATGATTTCGCGGCGGACCAAGATTCTGTTTCTGCTGATCCTGTTCTTTGCCTTGACGGTTGTTTTGGCGGTCTTCGGGCTGGTGATCGCTTCGATCTTCAGCATCTATCCGCAGACCGTCCTCCCGGTGTGGGTCTCTCTGCCGATCGCCGTGGCGATTGGCCTGTGGGTCTATCGCGGTGGGGGCCGCCTGCTGGTTCCGTCGCTGATCGCCTTGCTGCTGATCTATGTCGCGTTGTACATCGGAGTGGAGTATCTGCCGCTGGAATTGCCGGTGGCCAATCCGGTCATCTGGTGGACCGTCCTGTTGATGATCTACTGCTACGTCGCGTCCGTCCTGCCGGTCTGGATTCTGCTGCAGCCGCGGGATTTCATCAACAGTCATCAATTGGTCGTCGCCCTCGGCCTGTTGCTCCTGGGATTGACGGTCGCCAGTGCGACCGGCAAGGCCGACCTGGTTGCCGCCGCACCGGCCTACGTGGCCGCCGCCGATCGTCCAACCGATGCGCCGCCACTGTGGCCCTTCCTGTTTATCACCATTGCCTGTGGTGCGGTCAGCGGATTTCATTGCCTCGTTTGTAGCGGTACGAGCAGCAAGCAGATCGCCAAGGAGACGGATGCCCAATACGTCGGCTACGGAGGCATGCTCTTGGAGGGGGGGCTCGCGGTGGTCGTGATCCTGGCCTGTTGCGCTGGTGTGGCGATGGGCGTTCGGAGTCCCAAGACGGGCGAAATGCTGACCGGTCGCGCAGCTTGGGAATCACGCTACCAAGCAAGAATCGTGACAATCGTCGATCCGCAGACCGGCGAAACGACCACGGAGGGCGGGTGGAAGAATCAGCGGCTCAAGCAGAACGTGGGCGCCTTCGTCGAAGGGGGCGCGAACTTTCTGTCGTCGATTGGCATTCGGCTGCCGCTGGGGATTTCGATCGTCGCAGTCCTCGTCGCCAGTTTCGCCGCGACGACACTCGACACAGCCACTCGACTGCAGCGTTACGTCGTCCAGGAATTGGCCGCCACCTGTGGCGTCCAGCCGCTGTGCAACAAATACCTCGCCACGGCACTCGTGGTCAGTCTCGCCTTGGCCGTCGCGATGATCCCCGGTCCCGCCGGACCGGGAAGCGGCGGTTCGATCCTATGGCCTCTCTTTGGAGCCACGAACCAGTTGCTCGCCGGCCTGGCGTTCCTGGTCACGGTGTTCTATCTGTGGCGGCGGAACCAGCCGGTTGGGTTTGTTGTCCTGCCGGCCGTGGTGATGCTGGTGATGCCCGCTTGGGCGATGCTGTGGAATCTGTTGAACTCGCAGCAGCGGCTGGCTGGGCGTGGGGGATCGCGAGCCGAACTACGTGTTGGTGGCCTTCGGCTTCGCCATTCTGGCGCTGCAGGTCTGGATTGTGATCGAAGCGATGCTGGTGTGGCCGCGGGCGAAAGGCGTGCTGGAGGAGGCGTTGCCGCCACTCACGCCCCGTCGGGCCGCGTAAGACGCTGCCGAGTCCCTTGTTGCCGCTGGATTTCGGGATCGGCCGCGAAGTCCAGTGCTTCACGATCACGGAGCACTATTCTTCAGAAGTCGGTCGCAGCAGCTCGATGGCCCGCCGACCGTTCACGGCACCCAGCCGCCCTTCAAAGGCCGGCTTGCCGTCTAGCAGGACGTCGATCGCTCCGTCCGATTCCACTGTCGTACGGAGGACATCCCCGACCTGTAACCGCTCCAGATCACTCGTCGTCACATGCGGCAAGTCGACTTGCACTGTCAACTCAACTGCTTTGCCGCTCGGTTCGTTCCCTTGCGCGATCGCTGCCTTGGCGCGAAGATCGCCGGCCAGCAGCTTGTCCACAATTTTGCGGATGGCCTGCAACGGCAGGCAGAGCGTGAACCGTCCGGTTTGTTCGGCCACCTGCGTCTCGAAGGCTAACGTGATGACCCGTTCCCGCGGCGCCACAAGCCGAACTCGGTGCGCATGGCTTTCAATCCGATCGACCGTCAGGTTGACGGCCAGCACTCGTTCCCACAGGTCATGTAATTCGTCGAGCAACCGTTGCGCGATCCTCGTGGCCAGACGTGCTTCCAATTCTGTCGGCGGTCGGTCGGGTATCGAGCAAGGCCGTTTGCCGCCGCCGAGCAGGCAATCCAGAATCGGATAGAAGATGCTCGGAGCGAAATCCAGCGCAAGACTGGCTGGCAGTGGCGTCGCCTGGATGAGGACGAAGCAAGTCGGCGTGTCGCGACTGAAGGCGAACTGGCTGTATGTCATCGACTCGACTTCCACCAGTCGCGTTTCGACAATCCGTTGCAGGGCATTAGACAACACGTCCTCGAAGCGACACGCCAGGTCCTGGTGGAAAGACTCCACCGCTTCCAGTTGCCGCGTGACTTCACTCGCGTCGTACGCGGATGCTGCTTCCGAGTCCGTCCCGGTCGCCTGGTTTTCCTCCTCGGTCAACTCTGCGGCCAGCAAAGCTTCTTCCTCGGGCGTCAACTCGGCGTGAGACATCGCAATCCCTCCTTGGAATTCCTGCCGCGGTAATCCTTGGCCGGTCCGGCCGATCAGCGAATCTGTCCGGTGCCCTCGACGACATACTTGTAACTGGTCAGCTCGCGCAGCCCGCACGGCCCCCGTGCGTGGAACCGGTCGGTGCTGATGCCGATCTCCGCCCCCAGCCCGAACTCGCCGCCGTCGTGAAATCGTGTGCTGGCGTTGACCATCACCGCGGCACTGTCGACGCGGTTTGTGAATTCCCGCGCGGCGCGTCAGATTCTCGGTGACGATCGCATCCGTGTGCCCGGAGCCAAATCGGTTAATGTGTTCGATCGCCTCATCCAGAGACGAGACAACCTTGACCGAAATGATCGGCCCGAGGTATTCCGTGCCGAAGTCTTCTTCCGTCGCCGGCTTGGCCGAGGACACGTAGTCCCGCGTCCTTTGATCCCCGCGGATTTCGACGCCCTGCTGCGCAAGCGATTTTGCGACCTGCGGCAAGAACGTGGAGGCAATCTGCTCGTGGACCACCAGTGATTCTGCCGCGTTGCAGACGCCCATGCGCTGGCACTTCGAATTGATCGTGATGTTCTCGGCCATCGCCAGGTCCGCATCGCGATCAACGTACACATGGCAGTTGCCGTCAAAATGTTTGATGACCGGCATCGTCGCCTCCTCCGTCACGCGGCGTATCAGCCCCTCGCCACCGCGCGGAATGGCGACATCAATGTATTGCGACATCGACAGCAAATGACCAACGGCAGCCCGGTCGCGGGTCTCCACCAACTGCACGGCGTAGGGAGGAATACCGCAAGGCTCCGCCAAGTCGCTTACGATCTGAACAATCGCCTGACTGGAATGAGCTGCCTCCTTGCCGCCTCGCAGGATGACCGCATTACCACTCTTCACGCAAATGGCTGCCGCGTCGGCCGTGACGTTCGGCCGTGACTCGTAGATGAAGAACACGACACCCAGCGGGACTCGGATTCGACCGATTCGCAAACCGTTGGGCCGAACGACAAAGTCGACCATTTCACCGATCGGATCCGGCAGCTGCGCGACTTCCTCCAGGCCTGTGGCAATGCCCTCGATTCGCTCCGGCGACAATTTCAATCGGTCGACCTGCGCAGAGGTCAGACCAAAGTCGGGGGCTGCTTGAATGTCCTGAGCATTCGCCTGCAAGATCGCGTCTGTCTGCTGGCGAAGTGCCGCCGCCGAACGGCGGAGCCAATCGTTCTTCTGCTGACCGGTGACGTTCGCCAGCGGCACCGCCGCTGCTCGGGCCCGCTTCGCCAGTTCGAGGCAATACTGGCGAAGTTCGGTTGATGGTTCTGTTGACATGATCTCCCTCTGGATTTGAGCTTGTTGGGAAGTATGGGGAAACCGCGAAAACGGGTCAATGGCAGGCCGGGCGTGCGATCAGTAGGCCCGGGGGGAATGGGAACGCGGATGGGGGCGGAGAACGCGGATGAACGCGGATGGGAGCGGAGAACGCGGATGAACGCGGATGAACGCGGATGGGAGCGGATGAACGCGGATGAACGCGGATGAACGCGGATGAACGCGGATGAACGCGGATGAACGCGGATGAACGCGGATGACGCGGATGAACGCGGATGAACGCGGATGAACGCGGATGAACGCGGAGAAGACGGCCAAATGCACGCCAGCCTGGGGCAGAAGCTCGACGCCAAACATGACCCAACTCAGCTGACAGCCGTGTTAAGTTAGGACGTAACTGTCAGGTCAAATTCTGGCTACTACCGATGACGCAACATCGGGGCCCACCGACCTCCGATTCTCGCAACTTCCGCAGCCATCATTCGCCTGACTCTCGGCGTCGGCCGTCAGCCGGCCCTCTCGCGTTCCTTTGATCCTCTTATGCATCTCATCTCCCTGTTCATTCTCGTTCATCCCGCGTCTTCTTCCCCCTTCTCCCGACTTTTGCCCGTCTTCTCCGCGTTCATCCGCGTTCTCCGCCCCCCATCCGCGTTCCCACGTCTTCTCTTCCTGTTTTTTCTGCTTTGCGTCTTTCCTCTACCCATTCTCTCCTTCTCTCTTTTATTCTCGCCCCTCGTCGTCTTGCTTTCGTGCCCCACTTTTCCTTGCCTTCTTCCGCTTCCCCCTCCTTTCCAGGTTGCATCCGCAATCCGCAACGGGTTGATCGGCAGATGCAGACGTTGAAGCAAGTCTCGACATTGCCTATAGTTACCGCTGCCGCAGCGTTCGTCCTTTCAGTCAACGGGAATCGCATGAGTACAGGTGAAGGCACTTCCGGCGGTCTGGGAACGTTGCGAGGCCGCGACTACCCGACAATCCGTCAATTCACGGTTTTTCTTGAGAACCGCGTGGGACAACTGCTCGATGTCGTTCGCCGATTCGAAGGCAGTCGGGTACACATCGTGGCTCTCTCGATTCACGACTCGACGGAATGCTCGTTTGTCCGTTTTCTGCTGAGCCATCCGGAGCAGGGACGCGAGATCTTAGAACGAGCCGGCTTGGCGCTGATCGAGACGGATTTGATTGGGGTGGAGCTGCCGGATGGTTCGCAACCCTTGCTACAGGTTTGCACTGCGCTGTTGCAGGCGGAGGTGAACATCGTGCAGGCCTACCCGCTGCTGATGCGGCCTCACGGCCGGCCGACGGTTGCCCTGATGGTCGACAATATCGAAATGGGGCTCGAAACCCTCTCCAGCAAAGGGTTTACCATGGTCACCGAACGAGATCTTCTCGAGACGGACTAGCGTTTCATTCGGGATCACCGCAGGTTGGCGAGCCGACGATGGATCTGGGCCGCCTCGATTTGGCCCATTTGTTGGTAGGCGACCGCGAGCGATTGGTGAATTGCCTTGCTATCGGGCATTCCGTTCAAAGCGATTTCGAGGTCATGGATCGCCTCCGCCCACCGTTCGCGCAGCAGCAGAATCTGACCCCGCGTCTCGCGGTAGTGCGGATTGGCTGGTTCCATGGCGACGGCTTTCTCGGCCAGTTTCGTAGCATGATACCAAGTCGATGGGTTCATGGAACGCGAGCAGCCATGCGAGGTTATTGACGGCAACGTGTTGCTGCGGGTCGGCTTCGATGGCCGCATTGGTAGTAGGCCTTGGCCTGTTCCCAATCTGACCGTTGCACGTAGAAGTCCCCCATGACCCGGCATGCCTCGGCCGGCAGACTGCCGATTTGGCGGCGCGAATCGACCATTTGCCGAGCTTCTTGGCTGACCGAGGGATCTCTTGCCAGTGCCAGGTTGGCCAGTTGACGAAGCAGCCGCTCGTCGTCCGGTGCGAGGGTGAGCAATCGACGGAGGGCATCCAGTTTCTCGGTGGCAGCGTCAGACGACTGCTCGCAGTAGCGGACTCCGGATTGAACCAGCGATTCGCGGATCCCGGGATCATCAGGAAACGTTTCGTTTGCGTCCCACAGGATCTCGACGGCCGTCGCTTGTTCACCGGCCAATTCGGCCGCTTCGGCTTGCAGCCGGAAGTGTTCTCGGCTCGCGTTTCCCTCGATCGGCCAGTGCGTCCTGTTTTCCTGTCCGGAGGACTTCTCGAGCGATCTCGATCGAGTCGCCTTTTTGGTCGGCCAGGGCGTACAAGCGAGCAAGTTCCACCTGTTGGGATGGCGAGAGTTGGCTCTTGCGCAGGCGTTTCAGCAACTTCAGCGACTCGTCACGCTGTCCCGTTCTTACTCGCAATTCCGCGAGCAACAGATTGGCGTCCGGCTGGTCCGGATACAGCGACAGCACGTGGTTCACGTGTTCTTCCACCAGTTGAGATCGCTGGGGATTGTCCTGCTCGACGAATCCGAACGAAATGGCCCGAGCGATCCACAGATGGGCATCGGGAAGGTTCGCGGAGGGTTCGTTCACGAGAGGTTGCAGTCGCCGATAGGCTTCTTCGAAGTCGTCCTGTTGTGCGGCCATCATCGCGGTTTCGTAAATCGTGCGCTCGTTCTGCCCGTCGAGTTGTTGCAGCTTGCGGTAACACAGTCGTGCTTCTTCGTATTTCTCTTGCTGGAGTGCTTCGCTTGCTGCCTGTCGGTAATGTGCCGCTTTCGCTCGATCGGAATAGAAGGGCAGGCGAACGGCGCAGTAAACCAGTGGGAGCAACAACACCAAGGCGGGAATTCCCATCCACAGCTGACCGTAGGATCGCGTCCACACCCAACTCAGCAGAAAATCTGTGATGAGCAGGATACTCTGGGCGGACCATCGCACCGGCAGTAACAGCGTTCGGGTGACAACCGATTGATTGGACCACCAGGCCACCTGATCGACGCAAGCCGCCGCAGCTCCCTGAATCCGGCGGATGACTGCGCCGAAGAACCCCAGCACGCGATGGAACCAACGTGCGCCGGTGGTTTGAGAGCGGATGCTGTCGCTGAATCCGCCGAGTGCCTTGCTGGTTTCCGTCTGCAAGCCGTGGAGCTGGCGGACGACGCTGTCCAGCCGGAGTCGTCCGACCGTACCCGCCCAGCACCGCGCTATTCCGCGCTGTAACTGAAAGCCGATCCATTCCATTCCCCACAGCAAGCGTCCTCCCAGCTCTGCCAGGAGTTGGCCAAGCCGGATGAACGGCCAAATGATCCACCGGCCGAGTGTTCTGCTGGTCTCGCTCTTCAAGTTGTGAAACAGTCGACCGACGCGTTCCAGTCGGAGTCGGCCGACGAAAACGTCCCAGCACCGCGCGACGCCGCGCCGCAACTGAAAGCCCATCCAGCCCAGTCGCCACAGCGATCGCGAAATCAGCTGTGCCAGAAGGTGGGTGAGCCGGACGAACGGCCAGGTGATCCGGTGCCAGACAACGGCCAGGAACTGGAGGCTCGGTCCGAGGATCCGCTCGTGCCTTCGCGGCTGAAACGGATTGGGCGTCAGCAGATCGTCGTCGTCGAAATCAGTCATGAAGCGATTCAGGAGACGTAGCCGGCGAGCCTCGTGGTGCGACTGCCGCCCGGGACCTGGATGTGTTGATGGGGATGGGGATCGGCGCGACGAACGGAATCGTCGGGTTTCACTTGACGGGAAAGCGATAGGGCAACGGAGGGCCGACCGGTCCAGGGGAACATTGCTTGCGCTTTGCCGCGAAGTTTTCAAAGTTGCATGCAACTTTGATCGCAGGAAGCGATCCGGAGACAATCCCGCCTATCACTTCCTTGGACATTAGAGAAGCGAGGGCAAAACGGTGCAAGTCACTCCTCCCTTGGAATCGACGCGGTGGATGGGACCTGGTCGATTTCGGCTCTCGTCGGTCTCGTGTCCTCTCTTTCCTGGTGCCGGTCAGGAAGCCCAGCTCCTGTCCGGCACCCTCTTGCATCATCCTCACGCGCGGTCGCGACCGGAATCCTTATTTTCCGGATTTTCCGCACGTTTCTCGTTTTTTCTTGGGGTCGTACGTTCGAACCCCATCGAATCTTGCCTCGTCTTGCGGTGCCCCGCGGTTGGCGCGGGGCATCGCAAATCACTTTTCGTGTTCCTCCCGATGGAAGGAGTTTCCACATGTTGAAGGATCTTATCTCTCGCCATTCTTGCCGTCCGCGACCAAGGGTTGCGCCGATGACCGTGCCGGCGGCCTGTCTGGTCAGTCTGCTGGCACTGCCCGATCGTGCGTTTGGCGAGCTGATCGTGGCGTACGATGCGGCCAACTCGCCCGCCGGTTTGGCAGCCAGCGAATTGCTCGCCGACCTGGTTCCCTTGGAACTGACGCGCGGGGCCGGATTGTCCACAGGGACCGGCGGCACGTTCAACTCGTCCGGCTGGACGGATGAGCCAACCGATTACCTCCAGTGGGGTTGGAGCTCGTCACCGCCGTTGTCGCTGACGGATCTGAACCTTCGGTACGATCGATCGGCCTCGGGACCCTCGGCGCTCGAGATCCTCGTGTCGACCAACGGCGGGCCGTTTGACTCGATCTTTGTGGATAGTGATGTGTCCGAACTGGGAGAGGATCACGTCGGCATCGATCTGAGCCACCTGACGGGTGTGACTTCCGCGACGTTCCGGCTGTTCGGATCCGGTGCCAGCAGTGGCGGAGGGACGTTCGATATCGAACCATTAACCGGCGTGATACCCGACCGCGGAATTGCCGTCAGTGGCGTGGTGGCCGTTCCCGAACCGTCTGCGATCGGTTTGACCCTTGTGGCAGGCATCTCGCTTCTTCTGCGACGTTCCGTTCGCCGCCGAAGCGCAGCGGCGATTTTCTCGTAGGCCGGATTGCCTTACCGGAGGGTGATGGTTAAGCCAGGCAACGAAACGGTAGGTCGGATCGTTTGATCCGGCCTACCGTCCTGGCGACGGTCGCCGGGGAGAAAGATCGTCGAATGCGTTCCTCTGTTTTCTGGAATCGGCGTCGACAAACTGCGGCCTTCCCTTCGGCGGGCGACGTCGCGATGGCCCCGTCTGCCGAGATGTTGGCGACAAGAATCGCCGCGTTTCGACTGCCGTGCTCCGCGGCCCCAATGGGTACGAGAATGTCGTGAGAGTCTATTCCCGGAAACGCCGCAGGCCGAGTCGGGTGATCGTGCCGAGTGCCGAGAAGGCTTCCCGAAGATTAATTTTCGATTCGCCGCGATCTCGGTCGACGAAGGTGATCGGCAGCTCTCCGAATTGCGCACCCACTTGTTGCAGCTTTGACAGCAGCTCTTCGAACACCGCGTAGCCCCGCGACTGAATCTGGTCGAAATCCAATTCTCGTAGCCGTGCCGTGCGGTAGCAGCGAAAGGCACCGCTGCAGTCCTGCACTGTTAGCCCGAGCAGTCGTCGCGAATACCAATTGATCGCTCGACTCATTACCCGGCGTCGCCAGGGCCAGCCTTCCACGCCTCCACCGGGACAGTAACGCGACGCGACCATCACATCGCGAGCGGCATCGCCTGGTGGATTCATTCCGGCCAGCAGGCTGGGCAAGTAGCTCGGGTCGTGGCTCAGGTCGGCATCCATCGTGATCACGAACTCGTAGTCCTGATCGACGGCGTGCTGCAGAGCGGTCAGTGTGGCGGTTCCCAGCCCCAGCTTTCCCGGTCGGTGCAGGCAGAGGATCCGGGGATCCCTCGTGGCGTGTTGGTCACAGCATTTGCCGGTTCCGTCCGGCGAGTTGTCATCAATCACCAGCAGGTCCGCTGCCGGCAGGACGCGGAAGATGCCCTCCACCAACCGCGGCAGATTGTCAATTTCGTTAAAGGTGGCAACCGCCACGAGCGTTCGCGTGTCCGCCGACATCAGGGAGCCATCAAGCTGCGGTAGTACTCGATCGATTGCCGCAGCCCTTCTTCGAAGGCCACGGGCGGCTCGTAGCCCAACAGTTGTTCCGCCAGGGTGATGTCGGCCAAGCTATGCCGGACGTCGCCTGGGCGAGGATCCTCGAACTTGGGCTGGACATTCGTTTTCAGCAGTTGGTTCAGCAGTTCCAGCAGTCGCAGCAAGGACGTCGAACGCCCGTTGGCCAGATTCAGCGTCTTGCCGGCGACCTCGGGTGCTTCGGCCGCCAGGAGGTTGCCGTGGACCACATTCTTGACGAACGTAAAATCGCGGCTTTGGTGGCCATCTCCATAGATCGTGGGTCGTTTGCCGGAGAGCAGAGCGGTCAGAAACAGAGGAATAACCGCCGAGTAGGGGCTGGCCGGGTCTTGTCGCGGCCCGAACACGTTGAAGTATCGCAGGCAGACCGTTTCCAGGCCGTACGTGCGATAGAAGGCATGACAGTAGTACTCGCCGGTCAACTTAGCGACGGCGTAGGGCGATAGGGGGCTGGGGAGGTCGCTTTCGCGCTTCGAACTGAACGGCTGGTCACCGTAGGCGCTGCTGGAGGCCGCATACACGACTCGCCGCACACCTGCTCGTCGAGCCTGGTCCAGCACGGTTAGCGTGCCGGTGACGCAGGCCTCGTTGGTGTCCAGCGGCCGTTCCACGCTCCGCGGCACCGAAGCCAGGGCTGCCTGGTGAAAGACGGTGTCCACGCCGTCCACCGCCTGCTTCACCACCGCGGTATCCGTAATATCGCCCTCGATCCATTCCACTCGGTCCTCAATGGCCGCCAGGTTCTCGCGGAAACCGGTGCTTAAATTGTCCAGCACGCGGACCGTATCGCCCCGCTCGGCTAACCCCTCGGCAATATGCGAGCCGACAAAACCGGCTCCGCCGGTGACCAAGTGTAACGTCATACGGATGATCTCCCCGTCGTCTTGACTTTCTTCTTTCTGCGTGGCGAATCCGCTCGGCGGCGGTGACGAGAAACGGTCAGTACCGGACTTGTGGCGGAAGTTTCGGCAGATCGATCCACCGAAGCTTCCGCCGGAACCCACGATCCGAGCCTATTCCTTCAAATCTTCGATCCGGGATTGCATGCGAGTCACCAGCGCGTCGTTTTCGAAGAAACTTACGCCGCTGACGTCGCGGATGCAGCCGATGAGATCCAGGATCGTATCGACCTGCTGCACGACTTCCTCGTCCACCGATGATGCGTTTTCACCGGCCACCTTCCATCCGTAGTGGACCCAGGGGCGAGCGACTTCGGCCAACCTGCGCAGGCTGAAGTGCCAGGCGGTGGCCAACGGGCGGTCGACGTTCGCGAGAGGGCCGGAGCCTTGGAACGGCGTCACGCTGAGCAGCCGTTCCGTGGTTTCCGGCATCAGGGTGATGGCCAGCGCATCATCGGACACGCCGGCGTTCGGCGCCATCCGCGCGTCCACGCCGAACATTTCCGGCAGTGCGTATTGATAAACGGTCCCGCTGGAAACGGTTTCGCTGGTGGGTCCCGGAATCGGAATCGGCGGAATTCGCTCCGGCATCAATTCCGACATCTTCATCACGGCGGTTTGCAGCACGTCCAGGTATTCCGCCGCACCCGTCCGCAGCAAGTCCGCGTCGCTGATACCGTACACGCAAGCCAGTTGCGGCAGGGGTAAGGGCTCTTCCGACGGTTCCATGAAATTGCACCACTGCGCTGATGTCGATTGGGCTTCGAGCAGCAGCATCGATTGGCCGTCGGCGAAGGCGGGTGCCAGTCGCTCCTGATTCGCCTTGTGCAATCGGGACAGTAGGGGCAGCATTTCCCGCTTGACACCGTCGTACAATTGTTGCTGGTCATCGTTCAGCAACGGGCGTCCCATGCGTTCCACGTAGCCGCCCAATTTGCCCATCCAGAACCGAGTAAACTCGTAGAGTTCTGGTTGCGCTTTGGTGCGCGAAGCGTAGAAAGCCAGCGGCTCGCCGCCCAGATGGCTGAGGATCGTCAGCGGACGTGAGCCATCCAGTGTTTTTTGCTCGCTCCAGTTGTACCTCACGCTTTCGTAGCCTTCGTCGGTCGTATACTCGTAGCCCATCACGGCACCGATTTCCGGCACGAATGCTTTCAATTGTTGGCCGAGCTGTTTCAAATCCGCCTTGATGGCGTCCTGCGTTTCCTGGTCCATCGGCAAACGCGGCACGGCAGCTTGGCCCATGTTGACGAACTGGTCAATCTGCTGGTCGACAGCCGAGATCTTCTGGAGGAATCGCTGGCTGGCGTACCCGATCGAGGTAATGGGGAGGGACGGTGCCTTCAGCAGGGGAGCCAGCTCGCGACGGTCGGCCAGCAGACTACCCTCGCTGAGCGCCAGTAGCCGCTCGCTGGATTCGCCTTTCGCGATCACGAGATACCCGTTCCACAGTCCGATCGCGATCGTGACTTTCGCTTGAACTAGTTGCTGCTTCACCTTTGCGCGGTCATCGTCAGACAACTCCATGTCATTCAGCATTTTGTCCCAAGGAACAAGACTGCCATCCAATTGTGTAACCAGGAAGGAGCCCCCGAGATACTCTTCGCGCGTCATTCGATCCAGCAATTCGGGCATCTCTCGCTGCATGACTTGCCGCAACAGTAGCTCCAGTCGATCCAGCTGTTGCTGCGCGGCCGCTTCATCCGAAACTCGGAATCCCCACACCACAGACGGGATCTGAAACAGTTCGGGATTCTCGGTCAGGATCGCGGCCAGTTCGCCGCGAATGACTTCCTCCGGGCTTTGACCGCTCGTGGCCGCACGCAATTGCGCCATGTTGACCGCATTGCCGAATCGACTGAGTGCACTGAACCAATCCGCGCACCGTTCGTCACCGAATAGAAACACTTCATGCGAGAGGGCATCGATCAGGACTTTCTGTAATTGCTGATTCTCGGGCTGTTCGAAGAAAGTCTTCAACTTCTGCCAATCCTCATTCTGTTGCAGCTGTTCCCAGCCTTGCTGCACGAATGGCATGGATTGGAATCGAGCGAAAGCGCGGCTGTGAAGCAAGCGTTCCATTTGCTCGCGATTTCGCAGCAGGCAGAGGTAGAACGACGAGTCGGCCGGTGCGAACTTCAAGGATGTGTTGTTGCGCAACGATTGAGCGGACGCTGGAACTGCCAAGACACCGGTTGTCAGGATGCTGGCCAACATACCGATGGCCAGGGCCCATCGAGCAGAACGTGAACGAGTCATGAGAAGTTCTCCTGTCATAATGCAATTCTGTTTCGATCAGAAACAAAGGAATGGTTGGGGGACGCAGGCTTGCGAAGGGGAGGACCTGTTGGCGATCTGCGCTACGGCTACCATCCCGCATGTTGTCGTTGTCTTCGCTCGTTTCCGCGCGACCAACGGAAGCGATTGGATGCACCCGTTGCATGGCACTCTGTCGCGTTGCGCCGTTCCACTGTGATGATTCTTGCCCGAATGCGACCTGAGGGCTAGGTGAGGGGCCCTTTAAGCTTTGCCTGCTGCTGCCTCTCGCGCTGTTCCTCTTCCTCCACGGCGGAGAACAGACAAGGAGCGTGTAACGAGTTCGACAGAAGCGGCACCCACGCCCATGGGGAAGGAAGAAACAGCGTCCCGCGGCAACCGGCAGCTGCGGAGGAGCGTCCCGTGAACAGTAGATCATTCGGCCACGGCGGATGGATGCTGGTGCGGGATGCTTGGAAAGGGTGTTGGTTTCCGCTTGATGTGACGCGGCCGGCTGGCAAGAATAGAGGCAGAAAGGACGGCCCGTTGCGCGGAATTCTGTGCAACGGGGCGATGGAGCGGCAGGTGGCTTGATGTTCAATCGACTGAACAGAAATGGACGAAATCCCTCAGAAAACAAGGGCTTGTTGCCTCGCTCCGGTGCTCAAAACCAAGGTGCGGGAAGAAAGTTCAGAGC
This sequence comes from uncultured Planctomycetaceae bacterium, assembly GCA_963776055.1. Classification (GTDB taxonomy): domain Bacteria; phylum Planctomycetota; class Planctomycetia; order Pirellulales; family Pirellulaceae; genus CAVZLD01. The sequence continues at coordinate 99,897 of CAVZLD010000009.1, forward strand.
TTTTTAGTGGAATCGGAGAAAAATTCGGGCGCACATTGTTGACAGTCCGGATTCTTTCAGTAATGTAGATCGTGTCGGAGGAAGGAATCTAAGCAAGGATTGCTGAGCCGTCTGGTTCGGTAGCCTGGCAAAGGTTTTCCGGACACCAGAACGAATAACGGAAGGGTAGCTAACGAAGGCACACACGTTCTCGGCTCCAAATGCACGGTCTATCGGTGCGCTTGAGGGGGTCAGAATGTGGGTGCCTTTTTTCATGGGTTTCGCTGTAGCTATCAACGCTTTTACTTTTCAACTTTGATGGAGGGAGACTAGATGAGAATCGCCCGTGTTTCCGCTGTCGTGCTGACAGCACTTTGTGTAGTGTGCCTCTCGGCACCCAGTGTTCTCGCCGCGGATGTACCGTTTATCGCAGGGCCCGGTCCGAGCACCCCGACGCACGTCACCGTGGTCTATGAACAGGACACCGGTATGGTTTCGGTGAATGCGAACAACGATGGTGACCCCGCTCCGGGTTCCATCTCGAGCTTGAACTTGGTGTCTGCGAGCGGACAGTTCCTGCCGGACAATGCGGCGTTCAACTGCGGCCAGTTCCCGAACGTTTGCTCGGCAGAGAAGATTTTCTTCCTCGAGACGGCCGGCGTTGGCAAGCCCGAATCATTCGATCTCGGCACGATTCTGCCGCCGGGACTGACCATGGACGCCCTGATGGCGGACTTGGCGGTTTCCGGTTCGATGCTTCCGAGGGGTGATCTGACCACTTACGGTGGTGATACAGCTCTTTGGGTTGTGCCCGAGCCCTCCTCGCTGGCTCTGCTGGGTCTGGGTCTCCTGGGCCTGCTGGGTCTGCGTCGTCGCTCCTAATTGCGACGCGAAAATCAAGCGTTCCGACAGCTGAGCGATCCACACGGAGTGCCGCGGCAAGCGGCACTCCGTTTTTTCGTTAACGGCTATCATCGTCGGACGTATCATCGTGGGACGGACGTCTCGTCCGTCCCGTTCATCGGACGTCTCGTCCGATGTTAAGGACATCCGTTGATCGTCTGCCCTCAACGTCTCATCCGAGGGCAACCACACGTGTCAGGGCGACGGCACGATATTGCCCCATCCGAACAGATCTCCCAAACCGGCCGGAACGCGGACAGTCTGGTTTCTGGCATGCTTGTAGGAACTGGCGCTGGCACGCTACGGCTCGTGCTCTGTCCAGGCTTGGTTGTTGGGGCGTGCCGACTATCGTAAGCCGAAGCGTCAATATTGAAGTTGAGCGTTTCGATCCATCTCAACCCGAAGCGTAAGCGAGGGAACACCTTCGACCCGTTGGGATTTGTCTCCCTCGCTGACGCATCGGGTTGGGATTTCACCGGTTTTCCGCACAACGGAAGAGGGGAATTCGGGAAATGCGCAGCTTCAGAACTTACGTTTCAGGTTGAGATGTGCGCCCAATGCGCAACTTCAAAAAACGTAAGCGAGGGAGAAGCTGTAATGGGCCGCATCCCTGGCCTACGCGTCGCGTGACGATCCCCCGACTTGCCACCGGAATTCTTCGTGTGGGTAGAGCATTAGGCGGCAACGCTCATCGCGACGAATGCAAGACGCCAGTGAAGGCCAGCGGCGATCAACGCGACCGAGTTCGCCTCGTGGACCAGTTGGCCGCGGTTCGCTCAAGCGGAAGCGGGACTTTTCTGTTGGGCAAAGACGCGCACGAAATCGGTGGCCGAGATGATCCCGTACAGTTGTTTGCGATCGTCCATCACCAGGACGCGGTGGACATTGTTGCGCAACATCGTCTCGGCGACCTCCGGTAGAGGTGTGTTGCGAGTCACGTAGACGACCTCGGCGGACATCACTTCGTCTACGTGAATGTCGCCGTATTCCTCCAGTGCAAACGAACTGACACGCACGCTTTCCCAACGCTGTGTCTCCATGTTGTAATGTTGGCCGGAATCTTCCTCGGCGTCGGCGATCAACTCGACCTGTTCCTGTTCGTAATTCAGGATATCCGTGGCCGAAATCACGCCCACGCAGTGACTATGGGCATCGACGACGGGAAGCCCGGTGACGTGGTTCTCGGTCATCAGGTCGAGCGCTTGGAGCAAGCTGTCAGAAGGACGCACGACAATCAGGTCCCGTTGCATGATGTCTGCCGCGCGAAGAGGTTTCGACGATTTCATCGTGATGGCCTCCTTGGTCTCCAACGGTCAAATCGCCATTGAGGGTATCGTACGGTGGAGCGGAAGGCAATCATCTGCTGGGTGTGAAAATTGTGGATGGGTGTGGAGAGGTATTTGGCCGGAATTGGCTGGAATTGATCGAAATGAATCGGACGAGGACGTCCGTCCCACGGTGGGGTCCGTCCCATGTTGGGCGTTCCGTCGGGTAAACTGGGGGAGTCTGGAAGCGGTAAGAGTGCCGAGAGGCGCGGGAGGTTGAAAGGGAGTCCCATGTCGCAGTTCAAGAACGACCGTCGCACGTTTCTGAAGTTGGCCGCCGCGGCGACCAGTACGAGCTGGTGGCAGGCCCATTTGCCACGGGGCCTTGGGGCGGAAGAGCGGCTGACGCTGCATTTGGCCTGCAATGAGTATCCCTGGGGCACGTTCTACCAGCGTCAGGGACGCACGTTCCGCGGTGATCTGGAGGCATCGCTGGCGGAAGTTGCTGCTGCCGGTTTCGACGGGTTTGAGCCGTTGATTGATTCGACCGAGTTTTTGCAGCGGCTGGCGAGCGGGCTGAAGAAACATGGACTGCAGATGCGGTCGCTGTACGTCAACAGCTCGCTGCACGATCGGGAGCAGATTCCGCAAAGCTCCGCCGAAGTCCTCGACCTGGCCGCTCGGGCACAAGAGCTGGTAGGGACGAAGATCATTGTCACGAACCCGAGTCCCCTTCGTTGGGGCGGGCCGGAAGACAAGAACGACGACCAGCTGAAGCAGCAGGCCGAGGCGCTGGATCGGATCGGCGCAACGCTTCACTCACGCGGACAGGTACTGGCCTACCACAATCACGACGCGGAACTGCGACAAGCGGCACGAGAATTCCACCACATGATGGTTGGAACCGCTCCCGAAAACGTGACGCTCTGCCTGGATGCTCACTGGATTTACCGTGGATCCGGCAATTCCCAAGTTGCCCTGTTCGACGTGTTGCAGCTGTATGGACGGCGAATCACCGAGTTGCACCTCCGCCAGTCGCGCGAGGGGATCTGGACGGAAGCGTTCGGCGATGGTGATATCGACTACGCCGCCCTCGTGCGACACCTGCAGAAGATCGACATCCATCCACACATTGTCCTTGAACAGGCTGTCGAAGCAGGTACGGCGAATACGCTGACGGCCCTGGAGGCGCACCAGCAGAGCCGGGCCACGGCCGCCCGCCAGTTCGCTCCCTTGACTTCGACGTGAAGCTGCGCGCGGCCCCCGGTCGTGCGGCAGCAGGCACCAACCCGAAGCGCCAGCGAAGGGGTCCGCGCGGGGCTGTCATCCGCGCCATAACCCGAGGCATCCGTTTGGAAGTTGCGCGTTTCGATCCATCTCAACCCGAAGCGTGAGTTGTGAAGTTGCATTCGATCCATCTCGACCCGCAGCGTAAGCGAGGGAACCCTTTCGACCCGTTGGGATGTGTCTTCCTCGCCGACGCTTCGGGATAGGATTTCACGGGCTTTCCGCACAATGGACGGGGGATTCGGGGAATGCGCAACTTCCCTGAGGCGCCAGCGAAGGGGTCTGCGCGGGGCTGTCATCCGCGAGACTGTCGATTCCGAGATCGTTGGCGAGCCGATCCGTTGGCAGCATGTCACGCTTCCGGGGGCCCGCCCTCATTACTTGCGTCGGAAGTTGACGCTTCGGGTTTGGGGGACGACTAAAACGCGGATGGTGGTCCCGCGCGGACCCCTTCGCTGGCGCTTCGGGTTGGGGTGGGGATTGCTGCGGAACTCTAGGGATGGTACTTGAAGGAGACCTTGACCTTCACTCGGTAGGAGATGACTTTTCCGTCCGAGATTTGCATGTCCATCTGCGTGATTTCTCCGATCCGCAGATCTTTCAGGTGCTTTGCTGCTTCTTCCACCACGCTGGCGGCGGCTTTTTCCCACGACTCAGGGCTGCTGCCAATCAGTTCGATTACTTTGTACATGTGCTCGGACATCTCTCAGTTCTCCCCGTTGTGATGTGCGTTAGACGCGGAAACGTTCCGTCAAGTGTCGGAGACCCCGAGTATATCACGTGCCGTTTGTGAGTGGGCTCATGACGATGCAATGATGCGGTGGGCTATTGCGCTGTAGCGGGCAGGAATCGGTTGCGACCGCAAGGACTGTCGCGGCCGTGAAACGTGACCGTCGGAAAGACGGTCGGTCGGCGGCGCGGGCTGCGGCCCTGCCACGTTGCGAATTGGGGCCCGGTCCGCATAATGGTGCGAAATAAGGAGTCTTCTCGTGACACAGTCGCCCAACGCATCGTCGTCCACTTTTCCGCCCGGTCGCTTATCCCAGGCGATGACTGATGGTGAGATTCTGATCGTGCAAGTCACCGTGCCCGAGATCCGAACGCCCGAGGATTCGCAAGGCTTGCGTGACGAACTGGTGGGTTATGCCACGCAGTCCGGCAAGATCCGGATGGTGATCGATCTGGGAATGGTGCAATTCATCGGCAGCGCGGGACTGCTGGGGTTCTTGAGCTTACGCAGGCAGGTTTCGACTGACGCACGCGGCGAGATCGTATTGTGTTGCGTGTCGGATAATCTGCGAGCGATGTTAGAAGTCTGTCGCCTGATCCCGGAGCAACCTGGGATGCCCGCCGCATTCCAAGTCGCGGCGAGTCGCGAGGCGGCCTTGGATCAGCTTCGATCCGCTTGACCTGCGCGACGCAGCTTGCTTCGCGGCACGAGCGTTGTTGCTGCGTTGGATCTTCTTGGTCGATGGTATTGGGTTGGCCCGGCCTTGCCCCCTCACGCGTCGTCGCCTGCGAAGTAGCGCACCGTGCCGCGCGAGCTGATTGCTTCGCCGAGACGGTTCAGCGCGAGTACGTAGGCGGCAGTTCGCATGTCGATCTGTTTTTGCTCGTGGAGGTCATAGACGGCCTGGAACTGGCGGACCATCATCTCGCGCAGCCGCGATTGTACTCGATCAATGGGCCAGTAGTCGCCGCAGCGGTTTTGTACCCACTCAAAGTAGCTGACGGTCACGCCTCCGGCATTGGCCAAGATGTCCGGCACGACCAGGATGTCCTTGGCTGCCAGAATCGCATCCGCTTCGCTCGTTGTGGGGCCGTTGGCGAGTTCGACGATCACTTTCGCCCGCACTTCGTCCGCATTGCGGGCGGTAATCTGATCTTCCAGCGCCGCGGGGATCAGCAAGTCGACCTCCAGTTCCAGCAGCTCTGCGTTGGTGATCGAATCGGCTTCCACAACTTCGCAGACCGACCCTTCGCAGTAGACCGCCTTCAGCTGGCGCGAGTCGTTCTTGAAGTGAATCAGGCTTGGGACATCGAACCCATCGGCCTTGTGGATGCCGCCGCGAGAGTCGCTGACCGCCACGATGCGATAGCCGTCCTGATGCAACAGACGGGCAACATGCTGCCCTGCGTTGCCGAACCCCTGAATCGCAACCCGCGTCTCGGACGGAGTCCAACCGCGTTTCTGCTCCAGTTCTTTGATGCAGTAGTATCCGCCGCGTCCCGTGGCATCGTCGCGTCCCTGGCTGCCGCCCAAGGGAATCGGCTTTCCGGTAATCACGGCCGGTGTTCGCTGCCGGCGGATGATCGAGTATTCATCCATCATCCAGCCCATGATCATCGCATTGGTGTAGACATCGGGTGCCGGAATGTCGGTTTCGGGGCCGATGAAGTCGGCCATCTGTTCGATGTAACCGCGCGACAGTCGCTCCAGTTCCATCCGCGACAACTCCTTCGGGTTGACGACCACGCCTCCCTTGGCCCCGCCGTAGGGCAGATCCAGCAGCGCGCATTTGAAGGTCATCCAGAAGGCCAATGCCTTGACCTCAGCCAGGTTGACGTCCGGGTGGTATCGAATTCCCCCCTTCATTGGCCCTCGCGTATCGTCATGCTGGGCTCGATAGCCCGTAAAAATGCTCAGGCTGCCGTCATCCTTGCGGACGGGGATCGAGACTTCCAGGATTCGGCGAGGTGATTTCAGGCGTGCGAGAGACTCGGAATCGATCTCGGAGTACTGAAACGCCTGATCGAGCCGCCCGATGGCACCTGAAAACACGTTGTCTTGCGAATTCTGGTTCATAAGGCAAGCTCCTTGCGTCGCATGGTGACCTGGTCCCGATGGAATTTCGCCGACCGGGAATCTCCAAACCCGAAATGATGTGACGACGCATCCTAACCCAAAAAAATGCCTCCCCCCAACCCCCACCGGCTTGCCCATTCTCGGGGCCCTCCGGCGAGTGAAGTGTCGGTCCTCGCATTCAACGGCTTGTGCCATCTGTCGCCGGCCGCCCCGCGGCCCAAGAAACAAACGAGAAAAAACGACGCACGAAATGCCGGCACAGAAACGCCGGGACAGGCCATGCGTCGGGTGACTAGGAAAAAACAGCAAAAACATCGGGCAGAACGGCGGAGAACGCCGGGACAGGCCATGTGTCACGGGGCGGGTCGGGCGGTCGTCCGCGGCGATGGATGGCGTCGATCCGACCCGGCGGGGCACTTCGTGCGGCGATCGGCCCAGCGATAGCGCGGCAAACCGCTTGAGAACTGCTCGACAGCGGGTTAACCTAGGACAGAATCGGTAGTTCTGCGCCAGACAGGGACAGGGATCAGAAAGATGAGACGTACGGCAAACATCGTAGCGTGGGCAATGTTGCTCGCCGGGACCCCCGCAATGGGCCAGACGGAAGCGGCGGTGGCCTATCCGTACCCTCGCTGGATACGGCTGGGGCGATCAGCGGGCGTCTACTGCTCAGGAGGGCATGGCCCGGGGTGCCGCGGACATGATTCGCTCTGCTGGCGAAACGAACCTGTTGAATTCCCAGGCGGCGCAGGGCTACGAGGACGCTCGTTCGCAAAACCTGGATAACCGCGTAAAATACGCCGAGACCTATTACGCGAAGCGGCGGATGAATGAAGAATTTCGCGCCTCGAAAAAGGCCCCCCCGCCGACCGCGGAGCAGCTGTTCCGTCGCAGCGAGGCGGGCAAGCCAAAGCGACTGAGCCCTGGCGAATTCGATCCGGTCAGCGGCAAGATCAATTGGCCGCTTCTGTTGCGCGACGACGCGTTTGCGCAAGACCGAGCGACGCTGGAGAGCCTGTTGGCGGAGATGGCCACGAATGAAAGGCTGAGTTTCGATCAGTACCAGCAGATTCGAGATGCGGGCAAGCGAATGCAAGAACAGCTGAACAGCATCATTCGTGAGGTTTCCGCCCCGCGATCATATGAAGTCAACCTCTTTTCTAACCAGCCTCCTTTATGAGGCGCGACTCGTCGCCGGTTGATGGCCCTGGTCCGAGTTGTTTTGCTTGTGCAAGCGGAGATATTAAGTATGCCTCGTGTCGTGATCTCCTTCCGATGGACTTTCGGGGCGCTGCTGAGTTTCAGTTGGGTATGTGCGGCGGCTCTGGGACAGGACCCAGGAATCGCCGAATGGGTGGAACAGCTGAAGAGTTCCGACAGCGCAGCCCAAGTCGAAGCGGCTCAGTCGCTGGGCACGCTTGGCACATCGGCTGGTTCGGCTGTGCCCGCGCTGTTGGATTCTCTGAATTCGCCGGACGCTGAGGTTCGCGCGGCCGTTACTTTGGCTTTGGCCGCGACGAAACCGCAGGATGCCGCCGCCATTGAGCGGTTGATCGAGCGGCTTTCGGATGATAGTCCGCGAGTGCGTGCCACGGCGGCCTACGCTTGGGACAAATCGGCAATGCGGAGCAAGGCGACGGTCGAAGCTCTGATTCAGGCGGCACTGGATTCGGACGCCGTCGTGCGGCGAGAAGTGCGAGACGCTTTGCGAACCATCAATGCGCCGCGCGAAATGACGCTGTCGCTGTGGGCCAAGACGCTGGAGGATGCAGATCCACAAGTGGTGATTCCGGCGATGATGACACTGGCCGAACTGGGCAAAGATGCTGTCCCGTCACTCCGCGAAGCTTTGCGGAATGAAAGCACCGCCTATTGGGCCGCTCACGTTGCGACCGACTTGGGACCCGATGCCGCGGAGCTCACGCCGGAACTTGTCGAAGTCCTGAAGCACGAAGATCCCGAATGCCGCATGCAGGCGCTGGTCGCCTTAGGCGAGATCGGCGATGCGGCGAAGTCCGCTGTGCCGGCGATCATCGAACTGTTGGAATCGGATTCGTTTGACAGTGTCAAGTATGCCGCGGCCTACGCGCTGGGCGAGATCGCGGATCCGGACGAGGTCGTGCCCGAATTGACAAAACTGCTGGAATCCGAGGACTTAGGGTTGCGAGCGATTGCCGCGCGGGGTCTGGTCAAGGTCTCGACCGATCCCGAAGTCCAGGAGCGTGCCTCCAAGGTGCTGTTCGAGGCGCTCAAATCCGACGACTCCCACATTCGTCAGCTGACGATTCGCACGTTGGCCGAGCGTCGAACCGCCGGCCGAGGGGCCGCGCCCGGAGGTGATCGAGGCGTTTGCGGAAGCCATGAACGACGCGGAGCCGGAGGTCGTCGGCGAAGTGATCGCCGCCTTGGCGTCCAAGGGCAAGGCTGCGATGCCCGGTGTGATTCGCGGCTTGGCCATCGCCGATTCGAGACCGTATGCGGTGCGGATCGCCACGCTGATCGGTCCGGATGCGCAGGCGGCCGTGCCCGCCCTGATCGAGGCGTGGCAGGCATCCTCGGAAGATCCAATGCTGCAGGCTGAGATCCACTATCGCCTTCGGTGCGCATTGGTGCAGGAGCGGACGCCGCGGTTCCGGTATTGACCGCCGCGCTGGATTCCGAAGTGGAATCGGTACGCAACAGTGCTTGTTACGCACTGGGCAAGATGGGGCCGGCGGCAATGGCGGCGGTGCCAAAACTGCGCATGCTGTTGAATTCAGGCGATGAATTTCAACGCGTGGCCAGCGTCTGGGCTCTGCTGAAGATCATGCCGCAGGATCCGTCCATTCAGCATGTTGCCGTCCCTCTGTTGATGGGAGCCTTGCAGGACACTCGCCCGGAACTGCGTGCCGAAGCGATCCGTTCGCTCGGCGACATCGGCAAACTTGCCAAGCCAGCCGTGCCGCTGCTGCGGCGGGCACTGGAAGATGACAACGTGCACATCCGCGACGTTGCCAAAGAGGCTTTGGAAAAGATCGGCAGTTGACCGGGCAAACGATTCATTCTAGTGAGATTGAAGCGCGGAATCTGACCCGTAGTTACCGCGTGGGCGGTAGCGATGTCGCCGCTCTGCGTGGCGTCGATCTGGATGTCGCGGCCGGGGAGTTCCTGGCGGTCGTCGGCGTTAGCGGTTCGGGAAAATCGACCCTTCTGCATTTGCTGGGAGGTCTCGACACGCCGACAGCCGGCCACATCCGCGTGGGTGACCGACGATTGGATAACCTGTCGGCTTACGATCGGTCGCTCTTTCGTCGCGAAATGGTGGGTTTTGTCTTCCAGTCCTTCTATCTGCTGCCGCATCTGACCGCGTTCGGTAACGTCGCCCTCGCATTGACCTTGCAGGGAATCTACGGAAATCAGCGGCACGCGATGGCGACCGCCGCGCTCGACCGCGTGGGCTTGGCGGCGCGGTCCGGGCACCGGCCAGGCCAACTGAGCGGTGGCGAGCAGCAGCGCGTCGCGGTCGCCCGAGCCATAACGCATCATCCTCGCGTTCTGTTGGCCGACGAACCGACCGGTAACCTTGACCTGAAGACCGCCGCATCGCTGCTGCAGTTGCTTCGAGACCTTAACCGGTCCACGAACACGACCGTGGTGCTGGTGACCCATGACGAAGAACTGGTGTCACGATACTGCGACCGGATGGTCCGCCTGCGCGATGGCCGGTTCACGGATCCAGAAGGAACCAAGGCGTGAGGGCGTGGCAGTTAGTTCGTCAGGCTTGGGAAAATATGGGGCGGTGCTCGGTTGCGAACTGTGCTGACCGGCTTGGGCGTCGCCATCGCGAGCGGCTCGATCGTCTGCATGGTGGGCTTTGTCCTCGGATTGCAGGAACAAGCGGAGACTCCCTTTCGGCAGTTGGGTTTGTTGCACAACATTGAAGTTCGCCCTCGACAGAACGAGGAGACCGCCCCCTCCGGTAGCGGAATCCTCCGCACCCGCCGGATTGGACGATTCAATGCTCGAGCGAATTGAGTCGATCGAAGGCGTCGATTACGCTGTTCCGGATTTTCGATTAGCCGATGTCGAATTGTCCTGGCGCGATGCAACGCAGAATGTTCGAGCGATTGGCGTTCCGCGCGAAGTGGCCTTGGTCTCGATCTTTGATGAACTGATCGTGGCCGGACGTTTCTTCTCGCTCAACAAAGAACCCGAGGCGATTCTCAGTCAAGAAGATCGTGGACCAGCTAGGTTTCGAATCGCCCCAACAAGCGGTGGGGCAAACGGTTCAGGTCCTGGCTGCTGGATTGGCGGCCAAGGAAGAGGAGGAGTTTTCGTTTCGACAGGAACGGATCGAGGCTCGTGTGGTGGGCGTGATTCGTCCGCCGGGCATCGCCGGCAGGTTTGGTGATCAAGCCTTGTTGCTGCCGGTGGACGTAATGCGCAACCTCCCTGGGATCCTGGCCGAATCGCAATTGCAGCGGCTGCGCACGCGCACAATCTGGCCTGCCCGGCACATACCACCACGTCACGGTTCGTGTCGCTGATCCCAATCAAATTCCGCGCATCGAACAGGCGATCCGTGAACTCGGGCTGCAGACGCATGCAATGATGACACAGATGAAAGAGATGCGCACCTTTTTCGTGTTTCTCAAACTGCTACTTGCCTCCGTCGGGACTGTCGCGTTGGTGGTAGCTGGGTTGGGAATCTTGAACACGCAGTTGATGACCGTAATGGAACGGAAACCGGAGATCGGGCTGTACAAAGCGATGGGAGCTTCCGACGGCGATGTGCGTCTGCTGTTCTTGACGGAAGCGTGTGTCGTCGGGTTGTGTGGTGGTCTGGGAGGATTACTGCTGGCCGGCGTGGTCGCGGCGCTCATTCAGTGGGGTGCAGGAATCTACCTGTCGAGTTTGGGTGTCGAGGGTCCCCTGGTTTTTTTCCGGTTTCCGCTGTGGTTGCTCTTCGGGGCGGTGGCCTACTCCATGCTGGCCAGCGTCGTCAGTGGGCTCTATCCCGCCGGTCGTGCTGCCCGGCTGGATCCGATTCAAGCACTGCGAGGGCAGTAGCGAAAGGCCTGCTCACCACGCTCGAATCAAGTGGTTCGTGACGCTATCGCGTCTCTGCGGAAACCTCCTTCACGGGAACTCGTGTTGGCATTTGGCTTGGGGGATTATTCACTGCGGCGCGGCGAATGGTCTTCCGAAGGGCACGCAAGGCAGGAGATTCCCGGACTCCCGTTGGTCGTCCTGGTTCATGATCCGCGCCGCCGTCAATAGGAGAAACCGGGGCTGCCGCGCCAGCGGACGCCCGGTGCGTGTCGCACGGACATGTGGCGTTCGTGAGCCGAGCGGATGGTTCGACCAACGATCGATAACGCACGGCGTCTCGGCGCCGCGCCGGGGTGCGACGAGCGGTGGAGTACGGTATACTGCACGCCTCGGATCCGTTGCCAGTAGCGACGAGCTGCCCACCTGCTCACCGTTACCGATCCGACCGTCCTCGACCACGTTCGGTGCTGTCCTGCCGGCACCAAGCCGAGAGAGATGCACGCCTCCTAAGATCGATTTCTCCGCTACTGCCTGCCTGTTCAGGAGTGAGCGTGATGCCTGCCCACCGTCCGTTGACTAGACGCCAGTTCCTCGCCGCGACGAGTTCTAGTTTTATCGCGCCTGCCCTCGTGCCGGCGTCCGTCTTTGGGGAAAACGCCCCCAGCAATCGGGTGAATCTGGCCCTGATCGGCGTGGGTAACCAAAGCCGCGTCGATCTGCCGGCGATGCTGCAGTTTGACGACGTGCAAGTCGTGGCCGTGTGTGACGTGAATCGGGGCAGCGACGGATATGCCTCCCCCGAGCATTTCCTGGGGCGAGAACCAGCGCGGCAGCGAGTCGATCAGTTCTATGCACAAGCGACTCGCAGCGGCAGCTATCGCGGGTGTGACGCCTACGGCGATTTTCGTGACGTACTGGCCCGCGACGATGTCGATGCGGTGATGGTCATTCTGCCCGATCACTGGCACGCTCTGGTCACCGTCATGGCTTGTCGAGCGGGAAAGGACGTGTACTGCCAGAAGCCCCTGTCGCTGACTGTGCACGACGGCCAACAAATGGTCCGTGCGGTGCGTCAGCACGAGCGGATCCTCCAGACCGGGAGCCAGTACCGTTCCAATCCGGTTGTGCGCCGAGCTTGCGAACTTGTGCGAAACGGTCGAATCGGTCAGGTGCAGAAGGTCCTTTCCATCATTAATGGCAGCGGTCCCGGTCCCGGGCCGGGTTGGGCTCCGATGCCGGTTCCGGAAGGCTTCGATTACGACATGTGGCTCGGCCCCGCACCCCAGGTTCCCTATCATCGAGACCGCTGTCTGTACCGCTTCCGTTTCCATCTGGATTACTCCGGTGGTCAGGTAACGAACACCGGAGCCCACTCGATGGATATCGTCCAATGGGCGTTGGGAACCGACGATACCGGCCCGGTCGAATTCGAAGACCTCGGCTCCGTCTGGCCACCCTCCGACCATCTGTATTCGACCGCGATGGAGACGCATTTCCGAGCGCGGTATGCGAATGGGGTCGAACTGGAATGTCACACGCAGGAACCGGGATTCGGCGCACGCTTCGAAGGCACGGAAGGTTGGATCCAGTACACTTACAATCAAATCGAGGCCTCGTCGGACGCGATCAAGGATTCGTTGATTCAGCCGAACGAGACTCTGCTACCGAACAGTCCGAATCATTACCGCGATTTTCTGGACTGTGTCAAGAGCCGACGAGAGCCGATCGAACCAGTGGAAGTTGGTCATCGCACCGCATCCATTTGCCACTGCGGCAACATTGCGATGCGGTTGAAAAGGAAACTTGCCTGGGATCCTCAGCAGCAGTTCTTTGTCGGAGATGATGAAGCGAACAGCATGCTGAATCGACCTTATCGAGAACCGTGGATGCTGTAGCCAATTCAGTGAGGAGGAATGATGATGACACGCGAGAAGATGTCTCTTGTCCTGGGGTGCTGCCTGCTGGCTGGCACTTTGATCGGATGCCGAAAGAGCGAGCCGGTGACGACTCCGTCGGCGCCCACGGATGAGACGGTTGCCGACGATGCGAGCGCCGTCGAGACCGAAGCGGACGCCGCGTCGGCGACCGCCGATCTGGGCGGTCAAACCGCGATGTCCGTGACCATCCCGGTCGGCTTGCCGCCGCTGCCGATTCCGGCGGATAACCCGATGACCGAGGAAAAAGTGGAATTGGGCAAAATGCTCTACTTCGATACGCGATTGAGTAAGGACGGTACGCTCTCGTGCGCTACGTGCCACGATCCCACGATGGCTTGGGCCGAACACACACCGACCAGCACGGGCATCGGCAAGCAGGTCGGCGGTCGGAACTCACCTTCGGTGATCAATGCGGCGTACGCACCGGCGCAGTTTTGGGATGGACGCGCTGCCAGTCTTGAAGAGCAATCGCTCGGTCCGATGGAAAACCCGATTGAAATGGGACATCAGTTGCCCGACATCGTGGAAGTGTTGAATCAGATCGAAGCCTACCGGCAAAGATTCCAGGATGTGTTCGGCACGGATGTGACCAGCGAGGGGATGGCGAAGGCGATCGCCGCTTTCGAAAGAACGGTGCTCAGCGGCAACTCGCCCTACGATCAGTATGAGGCCGGGGATGAAAACGCCCTGACCGATGACCAGAAGGAAGGCATGCAACTGTTCGATTCGGCTGGTTGCTCAACCTGCCACGCTCCGCCCCTGTTCAGCAATTTTCGTTACTACAACGCCGGGGTTGGCTCTGATCAGGAAACGCCCGACGAAGGTCGAAAAGATGTCACCGGTCGCGACAGCGATCTGGGGAAGTTTCGCGTGCCTGGGTTGCGTGAAGTCGCCAACACCGGCCCGTACTTTCATGATGGAAGTGCCGCGACTCTGGAGCAGGCCGTCGAGCTGATGGCGACGGGTGGCAACGACAATCCGAACCTGTCCAGCGTCCTGAAGTCGGTGCGCGACGAAGAACTCTCCGGCGAGGATCAGCGGAAGATCGTCGAATTCCTCAAGGCGCTATCGGGTGAGTATCCGATCGTGGATCCACCGGAACTACCGTAGCACCCGGCAAGAATCGGGCTCTCACGTCACCACGAGCCAGCTTGGCTGATCGGAATGACGCAGGACGGGTTGGTGATTTGCCGATCCGTCCTGCGCTGCCGACCACGCCAGGCCACGCATTTCATCCGCCGCGGGGCACCGGCATCCAGCGGCTAGTGCGAGTCGCCCGGACGGATCACGTTCGTGGCGACGTCTCTTCCAGGCAGAAAGGCCGACGAGACGCCACAGAGAAGTGCTACGCGCTGGAGTGAGATTGCCGCCCGCGATTTGCGCGCCAGGCTGATTCTCGAGCTATCTCGGCCACGATCGCACGTCGCCTCGAGTGGCGACCTTCTGGGTGCCAGCTGAGGAAACATCCCGGGCAGTGCATTGCGCCGATCCGCGGCTACTGTGAAACGCGGGATCGCGATCCGAACCACATGGAAAGCAGGATGCACAGGATTTGTAGCCCGAAGGCGGTGCCGAAAATCGCACCGGATGCGGCGATGACATAGATGAAAGGTTCGAAGGGCCGAGCCAGCCACCAGGAGCTGATGTCGAGTGTGGTAGCGAGCATGGGGAGAGGCCCTAGAAACAGTTTCCATTGGGGTCCGAGCCCGGTCATGAGGAACAGGACGCCGACAATCAGCGTGAACACGGGAATCGAAAGGATGTGCGCGTGCGTCACGTGCACGAGCTGTTTGATACCTTTGGGAGCCAACGTCAATCGCTGCGGACCTTCTTGTTGTTTTGTGATTTCCGGCTTGGAGGCCTCCGCCACCAGCTTGAATTCGACCGGATCGTCCATGCTGGCCGCAAAGGGAAGATCTTCGTTGTCTCCACCGTCCGCATTGTGACACTCGACACAGTACTTCGCGATCACGTCTTTCGGCGAGGGATCGCCGGCCTGCGCCAGATCGGTTACGGCGAAATCGTCCTCCTTTGCTTCCGCTTCTAACCAGGTCGTCAACGCTCGAATCGCGGGTTCTCCGCCTGGCTCCAGATATTCGCGCATATCACCCCCGGGTCGGATTTGTTCAAGCATCGTCGAATTGACCAGGATCGTGGCTTCCGGGGTGACTTCTTTTTCAAGCCCGTGAAAAGTCCGCCGGAGATCATCGATGGTCATCTCCGGTGACAAGTCGGCGTCGCGATGTTGCAGGTAGATGTTCGCCGAGGCCACCAGAAAGCCGGGGCCTACTACAAGCAGGAACAGCGTCAGCAGTACCTTCGCCGAAAGTGGCAGGTCGGCTACGCGGAGTGCGTTCCAGTTCATCTTTGCCTCTCCATACAACAACGGGGAAGGAAGGGAAGCGCGGGCATCATCGTCTCTCGCGGTTCTTATTCAAGCACGAGCACGAATGGAAATCAAGCGCGATCTCGTGGATCAACCAGCTACCTGCCCTCGGTGCATGGACCGCATCGGCATGATGGTATCTCCTCTGTCGATTTCGAAAGTATGCATCGTAGCTTTTCGCCTCCGAGCAGGCCAACTCCGCTCCTTCTCGCCGCGTTTTTGGCGGCCGTGCGATCGCGCAACTCCTGCTGGATAGACTCGGTTCCTATCGTGTAACTCGAATCTGATCGGGTCTCGTGAGGCCTGTTGTGTGTCTTGGGACTTGTTGTGTGTGCTCAGCAAAATGCAAGTCGTGTAGGGTTTCAGTCGTGTGGAGTCGTGTAGGGTGGGCTCCGCAAAGCCTAGGCCCACCAGAACCCGTGTGCGGGTCATCCCTCCGCGAGGTGAACTGCATTTCCGCGGACCGGTGATCAGCAACACATCTCTGCGGCTGCGACGGGACGCCGCGGCGCTCTTAAGGCGCGGACGCGCACGACGGTCTACTTGGGGCAATGCGCATCCAGGGCGTTCCTGGGAGACCTTCGCACTCCAGGTGCCACTCATGTGGACGTAATGGTGGCGGTGCGTGAAGTGAGACGGGTACGCTTTGAACGTCACTTGGTACACGGCGCCCAGCCGTGGGGCGTATTGATCGATCAGAGCTTGGGGCTGAGTGTGCTTGCGATGGCTGCCTGTGTACGTGCCCAGTTCCTTTTTGCGAGCTTGTCGCGAGTTTCGGTCAGTTTCGTTCGAGCACGGAGCGGATGGCCGGTTTGAGGATGTTCTCTGTTTCCGGAGCGACGCGCGACGCTTGTGGGCTGGCCTCGTATCCCCCTTCATCGTAATGCGATTCGAGGCAGATGTAACCGGGGCCGTAGTCGCCGTAAGCAGCGACGGCAACGAAGCGATTGGGGGCTATTTCTTGTGACCAAAGTTGGTATTCGATGACGGCTTCGCCCGGCAGGTGGAGAATGCTTGCTGCTCCGAGATGGAGGCAACTGACGAAAACGGGATCACCTTGTTCACAGCGGCTCAGCCAGGCAAGATTGGAAGCCGCGGTTTGTCGGGCGGTATCCGTTTGAGAAGGGTCATCCAAGATTTTGCGAAGTACATCCGCTTGCAGATGGGGTGCTGCCTTGACGGCGACGGGGCACGATTGCCATCGCATCTCGGCCGCGGTGATCGGTTGCCGCACGGTAGCCTTCCATGCCGCGTTCATTCCGTTGGCGAGGCGTTGGGCGAGGATTTGCCGGTTTTCTGGGGAGCCATCGTTGTACTTGCCCGCACCGATGTTGCCACCCGCGCCATTGAAATGCACGTGCGGTAATCCGTTGAGGGTTACTTGGCGAAGAAATCGGGCCATCCCCGGGAAATCGGGGTTTGCGATACCACGTCGGTAGTAACTCTGTGGATGTGTGGCGTAGTAGGTCAGGACGACGATCGGATCGTCTTCATCCCAGAAACTGATGGATTTCAGCTGCGGGTCCACGGTTCCTTCGGGTTCTGCGCGTAAGGCAGCGTCCGCACAGGATGTATAACGCGTCGCTCGTACTTTGCCATTCTCACCCAGGATTCTTCGGTTGGAAGCGACCCTCTCGACGGCAGCCGATCCGAAGCCGACATGAGTGACACTCGTGGCCTGTTCCTTCGCGATCGCTGCCGCTTCGGCTACACGCCTAATCGATTGTCGCACGAACGGGACATCAAACAAACGGCCGGCTAAGCCGCGAGACGCGAGGAGTGACTCCGCCGATAAATCACAAAATGGTGCATCATGTTGGTGCACGGTGTGGACGGTTACGCGATCGGCCGTTGTGCCGACGGCCTCGGCAATGGACTGGCACCATCTGCGGTGGCCTTCGTTCGCGATGCCGATCCAGTCAACGGCACAGAGGACGACCGGATTCTCATCTCCGATGATCACAATACCGCTGGCGCGTAGCGGCATCGCCACCGAGTTGCACGGATCGTAAGCAAGAGGGCTGCCGATCGGTGGCGAAACATCGACGTCGAATACTCCCACGCGCAGGGAGGCGGCCGCAAGCGGGTGGATCAAGCAGAGGATGAGAACACAGCTCAGTGTTGTCTTGTGTTTTGGCATGTGGCACCTTGCTGACTTTCTGGTTGGATGCGCTGTCAATCGCTGGGATGAGCAACGGCAGACCGAAATGGGTGGTTTCATGTCGACTTCGCAAAGCGAATTGGCGGTGCAGGAGCGGCGTGTTGACTACGGGAGTGCCCTGAGAGCAAGCTCATCAGTTATCGCAGGGACGATTACGCCCCTTGCTTCGCTCTGGGACATGCTGCGCAAAATGGTGAATGCCAAGTTGGGCTATGAGTTGTTCTGCAGTGGAGACGATCCAATTGCGTTGCGACGATCTTGGCGGTCGTTAATTCCCATTGTGATTGCTGGAGCCAAACATGGAAAGTATATTGAGTCCGCTGTCGAGTCAACTTGGCGGTAGGTCGCGATCGCTGGATGTCCGAGTGGAGCTCGGGCGTCTGGTCATGGAAGTTTCTGTCGGTTGTTCGTCACAGGTTGGCTATGGCATGAAAAGCTACTTCACTCTTATCGCGATGTGTGGAGTCGTTCTGCTGGCCTTGGGCTGGGGATTGGGAGCCTGGGTTTTTCGTGACCGCGTTTCCGCCGGGGAGGCGGCGCAGAGTGCCAAGGAAGGTGCGGTGAGGGGCGCTTTTTTCGAACAGAGAGACCGAGAAGCGGATGTCGATGGTCCGACGGATCCGCAGCAGAATTGGCGTCAGCAGATCGTGGGTACGTGGGAGATGAAGGATGACGGTTCGCGTCGAATGACACTCGACAACGATGGAACCGGCGTGATGGAGGTGACTCTGACCGGTGCCATCGCCGCACTCTACGCCCAGCGATTGCGATTCGATTTGCGATGGTCGATCGAGCAGGGAAAGCTCGTCCGGGAGTGCATTGGTGGCGAGCCGGCCGAGAAAGTGGAGCTTATATTGCGGGCGATGGGACGTCGGACCGAGGATGTAATCGAGGTGGTGAGCCCGCGGCAATTGCGGACTCTCGGAACGGATGGTGTGACGACGTCTACGTGGGAGCGTATTCGCTAACGGGAGTGATCGACTCATCGGTTCCTGGGCATCGAAGGGGGCGACGTTCTAGATGGTCTTGTTGCGGCGCAGGGAAGCGATTCAATTCGGTGGGAGCTTACTGTTTGGTGCCTCCGCCGCGGTGCGCGGGGGATCTCGCGGTGTGGATGCGTGCGCAGTCCCCACGACCGCGCAACAAGTCTGGCAGGATTGCGAGATCGGGTTGATCTATCACTTCGATCTGCCCGTGGCGTCGGGGAGGTATGCACCGAATAACACTTACCGCAAGACGATCGACCCCAATCTCTATCAGCCTCGAAAACTGGACACGGACCAGTGGCTTGAGGCGGCGAAGGTTGTCGGCGCGAAGTATGCGATCTTTACCGCGACGCATTTCAGTGGCTTTATGCAGTGGCAGAGTGAACTGTATCCCTACGGTCTGCGGCAGACGAGTTGGCGTAATGGTCGGGGTGATGTTGTTGGCGCTTTTGTGGATTCATGCCGAAAAGCCGGAGTCTTGCCGGGCATTTACTTCAGTACACATCGGAATGTGTATTGGAACGTCTGGGGACATTACGCCGACGAAGGTCGCGGGCGGGGAACGGCGCGCCAGCAGGAGTTCAATCGTGTAGCGGAGAGTATGACGGAGGAATTGTGCAGCCGTTACGGTAAGCTTGTGCAGATTTGGTATGACGCCGGTGTAAAAACGCCGGCGGAAGGTGGGCCGGATGTGTTGCCGGTCTTTGAAAAGCACCAGCCTGACTCTGTCTTTTACCATAGTCGCCAGCGTTCGGATCACCGGTGGATTGGCAATGAGCATGGGCATGCTGGGGATCCCTGTTGGGCTCGGATGCCAATCGGCGATGGGGTTTCGCACAACGATCCCAGCTGGCGTGATTTGTTACATTCCGGCGATATCCACGGCGAGTATTGGTCTCCCGGAATGGTAGACGTTCCGCTGCGAGGGCATGGTGCGCACAACTGGTTCTGGTCGCCCGATGAGGATCACGCTGCGTATCCCGTCAACCGGCTGATGAAAATGTACTACGAATCCGTCGGGCGAAACTGCAATCTTGTTTTGGGGGAAGTGATCACACGCGAGGGAGAAGTACCTCTGACAGATATCGATCGCTTGGCGGATTTCGGCCGAGAGTTGAAACGTCGTTTCTCGACACCAGTGGTGGCCACACGCGGTACGGGATCGATGCTCGAACTGAAGTTGAATCAGCCGACGAAGATCGACCATGTGGAGCTCATGGAGGACATTCGCCACGGTGAGCGAGTGCGCGCCTACGTCTGCGAAGCGCTCGTCGACGCAAATCGTTGGGAGGCCCTTTGTCAAGGAGCATCGATTGGACACAAGCGTCTTCACCAATTTGCACCGCGCAAGGTGGGACAGGTGCGTCTTCGCATCGACAGCAGCATTGCGACGCCCATTCTCCGCCGGTTTGCCCTCCACGCGACCTCTCCCTGACATGGCCTGTCCATGCGTTGCCTGTGTCGGGGCAACACATCAACACATGGACAGGCCATGTATTTGATGTATTTGCCGGGCAGTTCGCCGCGCCGAGCGCGGTGGAGGGTGGTGGCGCAGCGCGTCCCACCGGAAACGATGGGAAGAAGGCGGAAATTCGCCCGCGAAAGGCGTTCCGGAAGGAGGCACGCTGGGGCAGCGCGCACCAACCGGCATCGACCGCGTCACGATCGGGCGGACGAGGATCGTCCCGCAGCCCGCGACGGCACGAAGGACCACGCGACGATCGGCGGGCAGCGCACCGCGCGTCCGGCCGTGGTCGAGTGAGAACGCGTTACGCGTGACAGCCGTTCAGATTTGCCAGGTGACGGCAGCCGCGTTGCCGGGCGGCCGCGCGCAGTCGGCTCCGCTGGAAGGAAAAGGCCACGCCGACCAGCTGCGGTCGAGCGAACAGTTGCTCCAACGTGGTACGCCAGGTCTCCCAGCCGACCCCCAGGCGGTCCAGGAGCGCTTCCACCCGCGGATCGACCCGTGCCTTGCCCGGACGCAACAGGCGACTCGTGGCGTCCACCAACAGCAGATAGCTGCCCAACGAGAATCCGGGCAGCACGCCCACGCGCGTCTCTCCCTGCTCGCGCCGGTCGTCCAGCGGGCAGAGCCACAGTCCTCGTTCCATGCCCCGCGCCTGCTGGGCCGCGGGCACGGACCCCTCGCGGGCGGCTTGCAGGTCCGACATCCGTCCTCGCTTCCGGCACCAAGCCAGCCGCGCGGCGAGCGACGTGTAGCGTGCCTCTTCCGGCAAAGACACTTGGCCCGCCGCCAGCGGATTGAGATCAATGTAGGCACAGGTCGCCAGCAACGCTTCTTCCCCGTGAATCGCGATCGACTTGTACCGGCCCGCCCAGAACGGGCCCTGGACCCCGTCTTCTTCGTTGGCCTTGCGGGCCAGCGGTTCTTTGAGCGACTTCATGAACCAGCCCAGATTGACCAGTCGCTTCCGCAGTTGCTTGACATACTTCCGGTCGCGGGCCTTTTCTTTCACCCATTGGGAGAGGGATCGGAGCGGCTTGCGATCCGGGCCACGCGGTGGGTGGAGCCTGGCCCACCGCCGCAGCACCTCTTCTTTGCTCCAGCGTCGCGCCTGCCGCCAGTCCAAGTGCGTCAGCACATGCAAGTGATTGTCCATCACGGCATAGCCACCGACCTGGATACTGAAAATCCCCACCAGCTCTTCCAGCCGCTGTTCCAGATACCGTTTGCGGTCGTCCTCCCTGCTTCGTAGCAGAAACGCGCCGCGGACGGTTTTGGAAATGCAGTGATACCAAGGGGTGACGTGGGCGTCGACGATCTTCGAACGGGCGATGGTCATGGCAGATTCTCCCTCGCGCAGGACTCACCGGTCGTGTGGTACGCCGCCCCGGCGGCAGCGACCGGCCCGATCCTAGCAATCCCTCCGACACCGATCAAAGTCGCGTGCAACTTTGAAACATGGACTGTCCCCGCGTTGGCCCTGCCGGCCCAAGCATCGCCTGTCCCGGGGTGGGGGCCCCGGAGTGGGGGCCGAAGAGAGCGGTGCGTCAGACGGGGAGTTTGGTCAAGTCGGGCTCGAGCTTTTCGCCGGCCTTTAGGAGGTTATCCCAGGTCACAATGTCCTGCTGGTAGGCTGCGGTCCGACCGAGAATGCTGGTGAGATTGGAACGCACCGAAGGGGCCACGGTCGGATTCGCGCAATTCGATTCGGCGACCACCCGATGGAATTCGGCAATGTTGGTGACCGTGCCGTCGAGATACAGATTCCCAGTATTGCCTCCGTCGAAAGGATGCTTGCCGCGGATCCACACGTCGCCAAAGTAATCGCTGTAGGCAACGCCTTCGCTGCCGAAGATCCGGCAACGGATCTCATCCTTGACCCCGGGAATCGCCTTCTGAGAATGAAACATCAGCACGACATCTCGAGGAAACCAATACGTGACGGAAAAATGATCCCAAATATTGCCGTGCTGCCGGATGGACCGTCCTCCCGCCCCAAAGGCTTGAAGTGGATGGGCATCGAGGAACCACGTTGCCACGTCTAGCACGTGAATGTCCTGCTCGACAATCACGTCACCGCTCAGTGCCAGCGTCTGGTACCAGTATCGCAACTGATCCGCCGGTTGCTGGATCGCGACGTCGTGCACATTGCCTTGCCAGGGGTAGTGCGCTTCGCCGCTAACGATCGTCCCTAAATCGCCCGCTCGAACACGCCGGACTGCCTCCCGATACAGCGGATTTGCTCGGGTCTGAAAATCGACGAAGAAGACGCGGTTCTTCTCCGTCGCCCGTTTCCCCGACTCCTCGATACTTAAACATCCCGGTGCATCGACGGCCACCGGCTTTGCCAGGAATACGTGCTTGCCGCTGTCCACTGCCGCGGCCGCCTGTTCCGGATGAAAGTAAGGAGGCGTTTCAATGACAACTGCATCGACCGGTTGCTCCAGGAGCTCGCGGTATCCGGACAGCCCCGTGTAGCGCCGATCCGCATCAACTGCCAGACGGTCGCCCACAACACCGGCACGGTCCTGGAAGAAATCGGCGACCCCCAGAAACTGGAAGTTTCCATTCGTCACGAACAGATCGGCAATCCAACTTCCCCGCCCCCCACAGCCGATCAATCCCAGAGTGATCTTTGAGTTCGCTTCTGTCCCACGCACGGCGGATGGCCGCACGATGCTAATCGTCGCCGCGGTAGCGCCCGCAAGAAATGTTCGTCGCTTGATTCGTGAAGCTTCCGCTAAGGAACGCATGATAGACCTCCGAATGACTGAAGATACGTTCGCCACGCGGCGAACGCTCGAAATCCTGGTGTCTCGAATACAATCCCGGGGCCAACGGGGCGAGTTGCCCTGCAACTGTGAATGCACCTCGCTGGATGGCGGCAAGGCCCCGGGCTGCTGACCAGTTTCTGCTCGAGACCCATCGCTCGTATTTTGCTGCCGACCTGCGTGGTGAAGCAAGCCGCCAGGAACAGATTTCCACTCCCCCCCAATATCGCTGCACCGTGATTTTGGCCCCCCCCGATGGATTCTCGTGATGACCTCTTGCAGAACAAAAAAGGCCCAGCCTCGCGAAGAGACTGAGCCTAACGGATGAGCTACAGGAGCGGGCGGATCGCATCCCGTGAGCTGGGATCAGCGGGTTCGTCGACTGCGGGCGGCAAGCGCCAACATCGCCATGGACAACAACAGAATGCTGGACGGCTCCGGAACGGCATTGACACCATTATCCGGCACGTACATCCCCTGTTCGTAGCCGCCATCGACGAATGCTGCTACGAAGTCGCCCGAATCGAAGATCAAGTCGGCGTTCCAGTCGCCGATTGCCCAGCCGGCCTCTTCGCCCGTCTCATACTTGCCCGCAACAAAGGCTGCCACGAAATCCGCCGAGTCGAATTCGTGATTCAGGTCCGTGTCGCCAATGTACGTCTCAAACAGGTCGTGGATCAGAATGTCATAGTCCGCTTCGTCAAGGACTCCATTTCCGTCCAGATCAAACTTGGGATCGGGATCGCCTTCCAGCTTGGCTACCGTCCAGGTGTCAATATCGTCTGCATCACATACGCTATTCCCGTCCATGTCGCACGGGATCGTGAAGGTGGTATCCACAATGCGAATGCTCTCGATTTCGAGGTCGAGTGCCTCAATGCTCTGCCAAATCGAGTTGATCTGAACGCCATACAAGCCGAAGTTCTGTTGCCCGTCGCCTGCGACGGATCCATTGCCCATGGGGCCAATCCACGTCGGGCCGGGGTCCGTCAGCGACTGTCGGATTTCGAGGAACTCATCCTCACTCAATTCCTCCATCGAAAAAGTGTATTGATGCTTTTCGGCAAACTGGTCCAGCTCACGAGGATCCCATTCGAAGATCCCGTTCAATTCGTCATTGTCAAACAACTCGACGGTAAATGACGTGGCTTCGTTGTCCGGTCCGAGTTTCGCTTTGACGACGATTTCATAATCCTCCGGGTCACCAATATCGGTGCGGATCCAGGGAGATCCGAGGCCCCCCGTGACCTCTCCCGGATCGTCGCCTCCCCCCGCAGCGCGAAAGGGTGTTGTGACTACTTCCGAGCTGGCAACTGAAAGGCTGCACGGCCTCCGCGGGGGCGGCGGTCGCTCGAACCGACCCGGAAGCGATCGAACTCGGACCCGATCGAGAGTGGCCCGCAGCTACCAGGGGCGGTCGCCATAAATATTGCGGCGAGCCCACGGGATTCGCTGCTCGGGAGCCTCCGCTCGCCCGATCAGAAACGGCTTGGCCAAAATGGCTCCTGCCACGAACCCGCCGATGTGAGCTCCGTAAGCCACACCACCCCCGGCGCCGCTGAGACTGCTGACGACCTGGAACAGAAACCAGATCCCCACCGCCATGTAGCCCGGCACCTGCGTAATGAAGCGAAACAGCAGCACGGTCACACTCCGGTGTGGATGCAACACCAGGTACGCTCCCATCACACCCGAGATGGCCCCGGATGCTCCCAGACTCGGGATCAGCGATGACTCCCCCTGCGTGTTCATCAGTACGTGTGTCATCGACGCCAAGAGGCCGCACAGTAAATAGAACAACACGAAACGAAACCGACCCAGGTCCTGCTCGATGTTGTCGCCGAAAATCCACAGGAACCACATGTTGCCCAGCAAGTGCATCACGCCGCCATGCATGAACATCGATGTCAGCAAGGTCAAGTAAACCGAAACGGGCGTCTCACCCAACCCCGGCACCACCACATCCTGCAGTCCATTTGCCGAGTTGACACGCACCACGCGATTGTCGGTAACAATGTCGCGGCCCGATGTGATCTCCGCCGGTACCGTCGAAAAGGAATAGGTGAAGTCCGTGTTGCTTCCCATGCCTTGGAGCAGAACAAAGACGAGCACATTGATCACAATCAGGATCACGGTCACGATGGGAAAGGATGTGCGATCGGAATTGTCATCGTAGATCGGAAAGACCATTGCTTCGTCCTGCAGATTTCAGGGGAGTCGTGGAAACGTCGCTTTAATTCAGTTGGCGTGTCGTGGAAGAAGATGGACGTGTTGCTGGTGGGCTTGCGCTCGCTTCGCGATCTGAGCCCACCCTACCAAAAGGCACCCGATCTAAGCCCATCCTACCGACACGCGTGCGGAGCCCAACCGAGACTGTTTGAGCTCACCCGGCGTGGCGCCAAAACTGCTGGAAGGCAAAGGCAACACCGTATGTCGTATCAAGTCGAGATGTGCGCGACAAGGGTTGCCGGGCGGAACGGACTGCGATTCCGAACGATGCGGGTGCGGTAGCGTGGTGAGTGTCGCTCGGACAGGAAGCGTTCGTGGCGACGTTTCTTCCAAGCAGAAGGGGCGACGAGACGCAACAGGAAAGTGCTACCCTCTGTAGTCCCCGGCGTCTCCTGGTCTTCCGTCCCATCGCCCTGTTCAGGTCGCCCTGTTTCTGCGGGGCGTCCGTCAGAATCGCCTGTGACTGTATCAAGTCTTCGTAGTCCGACCTGTTTCAACCATCGAACGGAATGCCATCGCCGCTCGATAGACCACCAAGGACGCCACAACCGAGGCGGTAAAGAACGACACAATGTTCAGTGGAAACGACATTAGCTGCCATACGTCCCAGTGCAACATCCGCGCGTGGACCACGTACATTTCCAGTGAGATGGCTCCCAGCCCTGCCAGTGCCCACCAGCATGCCGTGCGCTTTCGCGTGGCACTCGTAACGTCGGGATGACACAGGATTCTCAGAAGCTGGTAGGAAAACGCGATAGAAATCGCAAACAGGACGACGAACAACTCGCTGAATCGACCGAGCTTCACGAAGGTGAATTTCGTCACCAAGTAAGCGACAAACAGTGTGCCGAATAGCAGGAAATCCTGATGGCGCAGCGGGGCCGTGAATCGATCTGTTCGGTCGGCGATCCAAACACCCATCAGTGTCATCAGTAGAAATACGGACCACAGGAACCAGGGAGAGAGTCGCCCCGATCGTAGTGCCGCGCCGCTTTCCGAGAGGTGAAGCATATCGGGAATCCCGACCGCAAAGCAGAAGATCGAAATCCCGCCGAGAATTGCCAGATGCTTCCAACGCCAAGTCGATCGGACATAGAAATAGACAGCGAAGTAGTACACCAAGATCTTCGTGATGAAGTGGTAGTCCGTCGGATACACCATCGTGCGCACGTAATCGATGGATTGCCACTCGCGCCACTTCCCGTCCAGCAGCACCTGAAAGGCGAGCACGGTGACTAACAGTGAGGGATAGATCCGCAGGAGCCGCCGCCGGTACCAGGGACCGAGGTGAGACTGCCGTGTTCGCGGGCTCAGACCCAGGCCCAGTCCCGAGCACAAAAAGAAGATGGCCAGCCCGATCAGGCCGCCGTCGGCCAGCCAGGGCCACGGGTAGAACTCTTCCAGATGGGAGTTGACAATCATCAACACGGCCACGCCACGTGCCAATGACATGTCAATGCGGTTTGGTGATTCCACTGATTTCTGCACGATCCTCTCGCAAAGCGGCGCTATCTCGGCCAACGTGTTCCGGTTGTTCCTCGGTCATTAGGGCGATTGCGCTGTCGGCCGAACACGTTATGCCCGCCACAGCCGGGCCCTTTCGCGGAGCATCGTACCACTGCCAGTCGGAGCGGGAAAGACTGGCCATGATCGCCGTGAGCCATCCGATCGAGTATCCCACCGAGTTGAGCGCGCACGAATCGATCCGATCCTTGTAGCGTGGGTTGTGGGGGCGATGATGCATCACGGCGATGTCGACAACGACGGGGACGTGGCTGCGAATGACCTGGCAAGGTTTACGGTGCAGCCTGGTGACTACCACGGGAACCGAGTAGCCTGCTGTTGGTTCTGTTGGGACTGGCCAGTTGGGCTTGGGCAGCCCGCCGTCGGTAAGGCGAGTGCGGGGTCGGAGACCCTCGCACAGCGGACCTGGGGGACAGGTGTTTCTTGTGGGACAGGCTTCTAGCCTGTCTCGTACCGCGGGCTTCCAGCCCGTCAGCCTGTCTCGTACCGCGGGCTTCCAGCCCGGCAGCGTGTTACGCACCGTAAACCTCCGGGCTACGGCGCCGGATCGGCCGCAACTTCGACTTCGCCGCAGAAGATCGCGGCGGGGTCGCCGCGTTCGGCCAGCGTGCGGCGGAGAACATGGATCGTGCGGGGGACGACCGCCCGAAACTGCTCGTGCCCATTCACCTGGATCACGACAGGTTGGTCCATGTCGACGATCTGGTCGTCGACTCGCACAAGTATCGTCCCGGAGTGTGTGGTTTCGATCGTGATCCTTTGGGAATCCCATTGAGCGCGCGTTTCCGTTGCCGGTTGTGCTTGTCCTTTCGCGACAGCAAGCCAATAAAACCGCTCGTGCGTCACGTCATCCTGTTTCCAAACAACCGACGAGGGGCGCGGATTGCGAGTGTACTGCGCCATCCAGGCGAGAGCGGCCGCATCTTCGCGATCGAGCCAGTGGCCTTTCCCTTCGTAAATCTTCGCCCAGTGCACATATCCCTGTGGGTCTTTCGTTTGCAGATCGCTGAGCAATCCGGCCCAGGTTTCCGCCACCTGATTCCGCTGGTAGGCCCCGTCCTTGCCGCCCACGTGCATTGTGAAAG
Source organism: uncultured Planctomycetaceae bacterium (assembly GCA_963776055.1). GTDB lineage: Bacteria > Planctomycetota > Planctomycetia > Pirellulales > Pirellulaceae > CAVZLD01. Next base: position 127,712 of record CAVZLD010000009.1, read on the forward strand.
GAAGGTTCCGTAGTCCGAGGGGGGAAGCGTCATTGGGATGGCCCGCCATCATGGCGGCAGCGGCAAACCGGTCGGCCATCCTCGGGGCCAGTTGATAGACGCCATCTCCGCCCGCGGAGTAACCCATCAAATACACTCGATTGGGGTCCACTTCTTCCAGCACGATGAGATCTTCGATCAACCGGTCAAACATTCGATCAATGTGCGGTTGGTGCCAGAGGTTCCATGTATCAGTGGGGGCGCGCGGGCTGAGATAGATTCCTTCCGACGGCTGATACAGCGACTGCTGATTCTTCCATTGGCGGTCGTTGACTTGCGCGGGAGCACCGCCACCGCCATGCATTGAAATCCACAGGCTCCGCCCGGTGGCGGGCTTGTCACCAAAAACCTGATATGGGAACGGCATCACCAGGTCGTCGAGTTGCAATTGCCGGTCTTTCCATTCCTTCGCTCGGCTCAATCGAATCTTCCGCCGATGTGCTTGCCACAGCAGACTGGCCGCTCGTTCGGCGTCTTCTCGCGTAAGGGGAACCTGCGCAAACGGTTGTTGGTCAAGAATCTCCCGGGGCGTGTCGTCAGTGGTCAGGAATTTCTGCAGCAGCGCGACGGCCTGGCTCGACGCGTCGGCCTTCCAGGAACTTTCCTTGGGCTTCGTCTCGGTCAGCACCATCGTGATCGTTTGGTCGTCTCGATCGGTTGTGAACTCGGCCGTGGCACGGAGCTCTTCCCATTCGGCTTCGGCTTTCCATTTCTGATCTTGGGGCAACGTCAAAACCAGATGATCGTTCGCATCAAACCGTTCATCTTTGGCGATACCCTGCTGAACAACCGCTCCTGCCTCATCATAAATTGTCACTTTCGCTGCACACCGTTGCCGGGGTGCCATTCGCAGAACCCGCAGCATGACTTGGACGAAGCCCTCCGGTGGAGATTCCGCTCGATGCAAATAGCGATCGGTTACGTTCACGGCGTACACGTATTTCGCCGAGCGATCCCAGATCATGGGGAAGGAGATCGGTGTCGGTTGAAAGCTGACGGCGTAGATGGCGTGACGCGGTTCATCGCGTTGCGCCTTGGCCGCTCGACCGACGAACCAGGCTTGGTCCAGGGCGTCACCACTCGGTTCGGCGGCACCGGTGAAATGCCAGCCGTCGTCCCAGACCTCGACCCAAGAGTGATTCCCGCTGCCGTCTGCCCACATCGGCGTTCCGGCAAAACGGGCGGGAACACCAACCGCGCGACAAGCATCGATCAGCAGAATGGACAGTCCCGTGCAGGAGGCCAATCCTTCCTCGATGGATTCGAAAGGACTTTGATCAGGCTTGCGTCGCTTGGTCGAATATCGCACATTCAGCAGCTTGAAGATCTGTTGGTTGAGCAGGGCGGCTGCTTGGCCGGGGGAGGAAACCTCCTTCGTCAAAGGTTGGAATCGCTCGAAGAAGTCCTTCCGCCAAGCGTCCCGTCGCTCATTGACGCTGGCATACGGAAGGACATCGTTCAGAAACACTTCTTTGGGGATGGAGTCTTTCCAAGCCGCCTGATTCCACGCGCGATAGGCGTAGGCGACATTCTCCAACAAGAACTCCGCCGTCAGGGTGCGCAGATCGCGCTCGGGCATGTGCTCGATGAGGAACTTCATTCCTTCGCGCTCAGCCGCCGGGACGCGGTCCAGGGCTGACTGAAGCTGTGCGCGGTTGTCGTTGGCTCGCTCAAGTGCCGATTGCAGGGGCGGGGACAGAGTTGCGGGGTTGGGGACTTCGGCGCCGCAGGCAGCGGCGGTGGCTGTCCCGATCAGCAGGCTGAGCTTCAACACGGCGAGTCGCATCACGGTAACTTTCCGAAAGGTTTACGAAAATGGTGCGGAGGGAAGATTTTGGAGGCTATCATAACCTTTTCGCACGGCACCGAGGCTCAGTTGTCCAAGAAAGTGATCCACGGCCATTTCCGAAGGGACGTGACGGGCGGACGCAAGTGGCCTGCAGGGAACGTCCGCAGCAAGCCAGGAGTACGAAGGGACTTGTCATGAGTATCTGGAAACAAGTGCGCGCCTTCAATTCGTCTCGCCACCGTTTGTGGCTGGAAAATGCTGCCTTCGCGGCGACCGTTCCTGCAGGAGCGCTGGTGCTAGATGCCGGTGCCGGAGACGCTCCGTACAAAAGCTTGTTCGATCACGCACGCTACGAGTCGGCCGATTTTGAAAAAGTGGACAAAGTTTACGCGCCGTCCACGTACGTTTGTGATTTGCGGAAAATCCCCGTGGAGGACCAGCGGTTCGACTACGTGGTATTCAATCAGGTTCTGGAGCATCTGCCCGAACCGCAGTTCGTGTTGAGTGAGCTTCACCGCGTGCTGAAGGTCGGCGGTAAAATTATCTGTACCGTCCCCTTGTACTACGAGGAACATGAGCAGCCGTATGACTTCTACCGGTACACGCAGTTTGGCTTGCGGTATCTGTTTGATTCGGCCGGGTTCGTCATTGACAGGCTTGACTGGTTGGAAGGCTACTTCGGTACGGTAGGCTATCAGCTTCACGGGATGTCACGGTATCTTCCCTGGAAGCCGGCGGAATGGAATCCCGGGTTACTGGGTTACACCTGTGCACCGCTGTTGGTTGCCCTGAAAGCCAGCTGCGCGATTGGTGCAGTGGTGATGCATCACTTGGAAACTCGTGTCAAGTACCGGTCACGAGGCTATCCGAAGAACTACGTTGTGCTTGCGACGCGGCCGAGTTGATTTGCAATACGAATGTGCCGCCCAACTCGATGACCGAGCGCGATTCTGGATCGCTCGGCACAGGTCTCCGACCTCGCCGAAACCGCCGACCGAAGGTTTCCCCGATCCCGACGAGTGCGGAGTCGGAGACTATCACGCAGCGGGCGCTCCGGAATCGCGCTCGGGCATGCAACAGGCGGTGTCCGTGAGTGATTCGGGGCTGGTGACCACGCCACATTTCTGCACACCAACCGCGCCACGGTCCCATAGTAGCCGCGGCGCTTCGGGACGGCGTACAATGGTGCCTTGCGATCGGCCGCACAGAGTTATCGGTCCGATATGAGTCCCGAGGCACAGCAGTTTAGGGAGGCGAACCGTGAAGGCATCTCGAGTGTTCCAACGTCAGATTTCCCGGCGTCGGTTTCTGAATGGAATGGCAGCGTCCGCCGCCGCCTTTCACATCGTGCCCGGTTCGGCACTGGGCCTGAACGGTGCCACCCCGGCTAACGAAAGGTTGAATGTCGCTGCCGTTGGTGCCGGCGGACAGGCCGGCCACGATATCCGGCAGTTTCGCAAGGAAAATGTCGTGGCGCTCTGCGACGTCGATGATCAGCGGGCAGCAGGAACTTTCCGAGAGTTTCCCGACGCAAAGAAATTCAAAGACTTTCGGGTCATGCTCGACCAGATGGAATCCGAAATCGATGCCGTTGTCGTCGGCACGCCGGATCATCTTCACGCTTTTGCCTCCATCATGGCCCTGCGAATGGGGAAGCATGTCTACTGTGAAAAGCCGTTGACCCATTCCGTCTGGGAAGCTCGCCGAGTAGCCGAGATGGCGCGGAAGTCCGGCCGGGCGACGCAGATGGGCAACCAAGGGCAGGCCTCGGCCGACACACGGCAACTGTGCGAATTGGTTTGGCACAACGCGATTGGGCCGGTGCGTGAGGCACACGTGTGGACCGATCGTCCTTCGCGCGGATTGTTCGACGAATATTGGCCACAAGGCGTGGGGCGACCACAGGACACTCCGCCGGTACCGAGCCATTTGGCGTGGGATTTGTGGATCGGTCCCGCGCCGCTCCGGCCCTATCATCCGATGTACTGTCCGTTCAAGTGGCGAGGCTGGTGGGATTTCGGCACCGGGGCCTTGGGCGATATCGGGTGTCATTCGATGGATCCGATCTTTCGCGCATTGAAGCTGGGAGCACCTGACAGCGTGCAGGGTAGCTCAACCCGCGTTAATCAAGAGACGTTCCCTCTTGGCTCCATGGTTTCCTATTACTTCCCGGAACGTGACGCGACGGTGCAGGCGAACAATTACCACGTACAGGGAATGACCGGTGCCGATGCCGGTGGCGTCGCGATGCCACCCGTCAAGCTGGTTTGGTACGACGGAGGCCTTCGACCACCCCGACCCCGTGATCTGCCAGCGAATGTCAACATGGGTGACAATGGCCGATTGCTGGTCGGTGATGACGGTTTCATTCTCGGTAATCGCGTGTTCCCCGACGCGCGTCGGCGCGAGCTCTCGATTCCCAAGACGATTCCGCGCGTGCAGGATCACTACCAGGAATGGGCCCAGGCGTGCAAAGGAGGACGCCCGGCCGGATCGAATTTCGACTGGGCCGGTCCACTGGCAGAGGCAGTGTTGCTGGGCAACGTCGCGCTTCGCGTCCAATTACGGGAAGAACTAACGAAGGTGCCGCTGGATTGGAACGCGGAACAATTGAAGATCACAAGTCTCGATTCCGCGAATCAATTCCTCCGACGTGAATACCGCGACGGCTGGGGAGAAGATCGTCAGCGACGGATTAGGTAACACGTGGCCGGTGAAATGGACGCCCGCTCGTGCGAGGTCTCTGACCCCGCACTCGGCGGGAGCGAAGTCTGGTCAGAATCGGGAGACCTTCGGTTGGCGGTTGCGGCGAGGTCGGAGACCTGCACACGAACTCTCGACAATCGCGCTCGGCCATGTCGGCAAAAGGCGTATCCCGCAGAAATGAATTCTTGGTGATCGATGGGGCGTGCAATGTATCGAAATCTGGTGAGAATGCTGCGTGACAACAGGCTGCTTGATCGGATGGGGAGTGGCCGGCCGAGCGGATGAGGCGGTCAATCCCGAACCGCGGCCCGTGTTGACGACTTCGCTGGCGCGGTGGGATTTTTCCGAAGGCACGGAGCAATGGACCGAGCAGAATCAGTGCGAACTGGACGCACGAAATGGGTGGTTGGTGATCGAATCGTCGGGGGAGGACCCGTTCTTGCACCGCGCGGTTGATCTTCCGGGTGGTTCGTTGGCGGCGAAGGTCCGCATGCGCTGTAACGCCGGGCAAGCCGCCGGCTTCTTCTGGACGACCGACCAATTTCCGACTCGGGATCCGGATAAGCAGGTTCACTTCCCTCTGATCAGCGACGGTCAGTGGCATGAATATCTTGCGCGATTCGAGGCGATTGGCCAATTGAACGATCTGCGGTTTGATCCCGGCATGGCGCCAGGGCGCATCGACGTCGACTGGATCGAACTAGTGCATGAGGAACCGCACCCGCTGACCATTGCGCGTGCCTCGCCGGAAGAAGACCAAGTCCGGTTCGAATTGAAAAACGATCGAGCGGAACCGCTGTCGTGTGCCACCGATCAAGAGACGTTTGTGATTGGTGCTCACGGCATTCACCAGATCTCACGCCCCAGAGATCTGTCGAAGTTCTGTGAAGCCGTGAGCGTGGAGGTATCGAGTCCGAACTGGCCGAATGTTCGCCGAACGGTCTTTGCCCTGCATCCTGAGGCGGACATCGAATGGCACGTCCTTGCGTCGAATGACCTGACCGTGCGTGTGGCAGCCGACGGCTCAGGAGCGATGCTTGTTCGTCAAGGCAAGACCGTGGCGACGCTGGCTCCCCTGGTTCACCGCAACGGCCGCCTGCCTCAACTGCGATTCGATCCGTCCGGTAGCGTCGCCGGCAGCCGGTTGCGATTCCATGGCGACGGTTTTGCCGTCTTGCTGCAGCTGGACGCCAACCAGCTGCAGATTCAGATTGAGAGCCAGCAGCGATGCGAAGGGCCCGTTGTCCGTGTCGTCGGATCGCTGGAACAAGGCCTTCTGGCCGGGTTGGAATACTTGGGAAGAGGAGAACGTAGCTCGACGAAACTCGATATTGAAACGCCGGAGCATCTACGATTCCTCCCCGATCGGCTCCAGGTGACGATGCCCTTGATGGCAGTTGTTACTTCAGAGGCGTCGGTTGCGCTGGCCTGGGACGAGATGCACCTACAGCCGGTCTTTGCCACGCCCAATTTTTTCGATGGGACCGCCGACCATCGACTGGCGCTACGAGGCGACCGGATCCAGGCGATGCTGCGGGTGAGTACGGAATCACTTGAGGAGTTGATTCTGTGGGCCGTTCGTCGCCATGGCCTGCCGCCACTACCTACTCCGCCGCGGACCGTGGAGGAACAACGGCAGATTTGCCTGCAAGCCCTGAATGGGCCGTTACAGAACGAGGACGGTTGGGGGCATTGCGTCCAACCGAATTGGGAACGACGTCCGTTCGCCGACATTGCCTCAACGGTTTATCGACTCCGTGGCGAGGTTCCGCCGTGGCCCCAGTACGTACCGGGCTGAGTTGCGGGCGCGCACGTGCCTAACTCCGCCATCTACTTTCTCACCGGTCAAGCCGATCGGTGGTTGCGGTGGCAGCAGCAACAAGCCGCCGGGCTGATTCAACAGCAGCAGCCGGACGGTTCCTATCGGTACGATGGCGAGTATCGCCGAGGACACTTTGAAAATACGGCCAGTGGCGTTTGTGCTCGGCCGGCGGCGGTCCTGCTCGAATACGCTTACCTGACCGGCGATCCGCAGGCGCAGGCAGCCGGATTGCGGACGCTGGAATTCATGAAGCGTTTTCGTACGCCTCGCGGCGCCCAAGTATGGGAAGTGCCACTGCACACACCCGATCAACTCGCATCCGCCTATCTGGTGTGGGCCTACGTGCGGGGATATCAACTGACAGGCCGGGCCGAGTATCTTGCGCTCGCACGCCAATGGGCACTGTCCGGGATTCCCTTCACCTATCTATGGGATTGCTACCCGATCATGCGTTATAGCACGCCGCCCGTCTTTGGGGCCACCTTCTGGCGACATTCCTGGTTCGGCTTGCCCGTTCAATGGGTTGGTGGCGTCTACGCGTACGCCCTGACCATGTTAGCGCCGTATGACGATACGCTCGACTGGAACCACCTGGCGCACGGCATTCTGTTGAGTGGAGAACAACAGCAGTACCCGGATGGCGAATACGTGGGACTGCTCCCCGACTCGTTCCATGTTGCCGCGCAACGTCGGCAACCGGCGGACATCAATCCCTGTGGTTTGACCAGCCTTCGAATGCGACTGGATGGTCAACTCGACTCGCTGAGTGTTGGCATCAGTGGCCAACATCGCGTCGTCGCTCCGTTTCCCGTATCCATTCGCCAGGGGTAGGGCGGTTGTTGCATCGCCACCTGACACTGCCTATCAGGTCTTGGTCGATGGCCGAACGATTATCGATGTTGCGGCCGAAGGAGACGGTGTCATCGAACTGGAGACTTCCGCGGACCGATTGGAATAGCAAGGAATTGCGTATGAATCTCTCTCGACAGATGTTGGCTGAGCCTCTGTGCGGTGGTCGGAAGTCTGCTATGCATGGCCCCGATCAGGGATCGCCGGTGATGTACGGCGAAGCCACCGATCGTCTACTTCGATGCTTCGCCGTTGCTCGAAATGGATTTGAGCGACTTGCAGCAGCGGCGGCGCGTCTGGGACGAGACGCATCTGCTGGCGTCGTTGCAGGGGCTTGCGAATCGAGATGCGCCGCGGCTGTTTCTGCGGTACCTTCGCCAGACCGATGACTTCTGGTGGGAGCAGATGACGGCGCCCGGTGGCTGGTTAGAGGGCCGCGAGATCGAGCGAGTCGAATCACTTGATGCGCTGCTGAAGAAGTTTTCTTCTTGACTACACCGGTGCGGTCGTTTGGGACGAACGCGTGCCGGCGACTTCGAATCTCGCTCAACAATTGCTGGGTGCGATCGCTTGCTTTGCCTGCGTTATCGATACGGCGAAGGATTCTCTTTGCCAGCGCCTGGCACAACCGGCGGCCCGTTGGCGGTGCGAGTGCGATTGCTGGGCGCCGAGGAATACTCCCATGTTTCTCGGGCAGGGGCGGATTCCGGATACCGATTTGGATTCGACCGGCAGCACGAAAGGCGATGCGTACCTGTGGCTCGTGGAAAAATATCTCCGCAACCGGAAAGGTTGATGCACGCCGGCTTGGTTATTACTTGGACGGACATTGGCTGCAGAGCTATCGCGCCGCTGCGCCGGCACACCACACGCTCACGAATCACGATTTTGTGATCTCGCGCGGTGGTTTATTGTTTGATCTGAATGTCTGGGACGACGAAGCTTGTGTCGACGATCCGCAACAGCCGCCGGGAACGGACGCTGCGCGTGCTGCGCACGCTGCTTCGCGCCGCGTATGACCAGACAGGCGGCGAAGCGATGATTCACGTCGCCGGTTTCGTTCCCTGGGCATACAAGTATACGAATCACGCGGGAGCTGCCTGGAAGGCCGGTGGAAGTCATGATCCGGTTCCGACCGAATGGAAATATGCGGAGATTCTTTCCTGTTTCAATGCGTTCATGGACGCCGATGCAATCGGTCTTGGCGCCATGGCAAACGCTTCTTTCTATCAGCACTATCCGCTGGCGGAGCATTACCCGCAGAATCCGCGCCCCACACGGCAGGTCGCTGATGGAACAAGGGATTCTCGACACGCAAGGGACAGATCGTACCGCGGCGTTATGTTGCACACTACGTGGGAGACTACGACTCCGCGGCGTGGCTCTATCAGCAGCTTCCCCGGATGTGGAACGACCCGGCCCGCGGGAAAGACGCCACTCTCCTGGGCCTTCAATCCGAATCTGTGCGAACGATTTCCGTTGGGGATGGTCTGGACCCGTGAGAACCGGTCCGCGCAGGATTACTTCGTAGCCGGAGATTCTGGGGCCGGCTATCTGAACCCCGGGTTGCTCAGTCCACCGCGCTGGCATTCGGATCTGCCCTCCGGCGTCGCGACCTGGGAGCGTCATTGTCGTCGGCTGTATTCGCAGTGGGATCTATCCCTGACCGGGTTCGTGATCGATGGTTTCGCTCCCGGTCTTTCGCCCGAAGGTCTGGATGCCTACGCGCGCTTCTCGCCGGATGGAATTGTCCCCCAGAAGATTCCCCCCGTCGGTGTGCACCGCGGCATGCCCTTTCTGCGGATGGGCGCTGACTTGCCCACGAACCCCGCTGCCGCGGCCCGCAAACTGTACGAATCGACCGAGGGTCCGTTGCCGCAGTTCGCCGTCTGCCGTTCGATCCTGCAGACCCCTTCCTGGTATGTTCAGGTCGAGCGAGAACTGCAGGAGTTGGCAACCGACGAGATCGCAAGTCGTGGATCTGTACACACTGATGTGGCTCGTGCGTCAGTCGCAGGCGTCTGCAACCGAGTGACCCGGAAGAGATTCGGCAACGGCCGGGGCCCCGCCTTGCGTTGTCGTTATTGTCCGAGGAATCTGGTCACTCAAGCTTCGCGAAGGTGCGTTCAGCGGGGCGTAGAATTACCGTGTTGTGGGAGCATGGCGGTGGGAACACGGCCTGGGAAGGCCGTCGAACGAGACGACCTGGAAGGTCGTCCCACTCGTTCTGTGCGAGATTAGCTGAAAGGTCATACCTTCTCGCGCGAGATGATCTGGAAGGTCATCCCGAGTGTGTTTCCGCTCCCTTTTTGCCGCAGGTCAGTCGGCATCGGCTCGTGTTGCCCAGGTTGGGTAGGGGACCTGACTGCCGCGAACGGAACGCCAGAGAATCCGATTCAGGACATCTTCGGGAGCCCGATCGATTTCGCGAAAATTGAGTGATGCCGAGACGACAGCATCTTCTCGCAGCACCGGATCTTCGATCGCCTGAGGCGCCGGATTCATTTCGTCTAAGGGAATGTTGGCCGGGACGGATGTGTACGGCGCAAAGTCGGGCTGGTCCGTGAAACAGTCGAACATGGGGACGGCGCTGGCATCGAACTGATTCATCGGAGGCAATCCCAGGATTTGCTCGATCGTCCGCAAGACGCTAGTCGTGTTGTATTGCGTACTGATGACTTCGCGACGTTTGGCGTACGGGCTGATCGTGAAGGCGATGGTGCGGTAGCCACTGACATGATCCCAGCCGGCCTGGGGATCGTCCTCGATGGCAAAAATCGCCATTTCATCCCAGAAGGAAGACTTGCTCAGCGCCTCGACGATGCGGCCAAACGCGAGGTCATTGTCGGCCATGCACGCTTCGGGCGTAGGACAACCGGGAGACGTTCCGCTCGTGTGGTCGTTGGGCAGGCAGATGATGACCAGTTCGGGAAATTGTTTCTTCCGCTCGAAATCCTGCAATTCTCGCAAGATGAAGTCTGCTCGGAACTGATCGGGAACGGCCATTTCCCAGCCGACGTAGCCGGTCGGAGAGAACGGGCGGATACTCGCGATCGAATGCCAACTTTCGAAGATCACGTCATTCGTTTTGTCTCGCCATGCTCGAAAGCAAGCGGTGAAATCGGGGGAACCGGAACGTGCTTCGTCACGCCAACGCACGGAAGGTGCCATGAATTCGCCATAGTTCCGCAGGCTTTTGCCGTGTTGAATTGCGTTGTCCCAAAGGAATCCGGCGGGAGAGTAGGCCAGGGCGTCGATGTCGTCGATCCCCATTCCGTCCGGATAGCTGCGGGGAAACCCGGCGAAACTCTTCTCCATGTAGTCGGTGCTGAAAGCGGTTGTGCTCCACTGGTGTCCGTCGGCGCTCAGGATCCCCGCGCAGTACGTGTTATCCAGTAAGGAAAACTCGTTGGCGAGCTTGTGCTGATTGGGCGTCACGCGCTCACCAAAGATGCATAGCGACTTCTCTCCATTGCCGCGCGGCATACCGCCAAAGATCTGATCGTACGTTCGGTTTTCCTTGATGATGTAGACCACGTGACGAATCAGGCTCGGCTCACCAATCCGCTCGGGAATCGCCCGTGCCGGTTGGCCGGGGCGCGCTGGCAGCATCGCCTCCCGAATGCGCGGACGCTGCAGATTGGTCGCCACGATCTGCGACAGTCCTGGCAGTTCCGAATCCTGCGGAATCGGGAAGAGAGATAAGGAGCCAAAATAGTGGTGCGTGTTGAAACCGGTCCGGCTGCCCGATTGCCGGGGCGCTTTCGGCAGTCCCTTGATATTTGCCACGACGATCTGGTTGCGCGTCTCATCCAAGGCCAGCGCACCAGGGTACCAGCCAACCGGGAGGAGGCCGCGGAGTGTCGATTCGGCCGGTTCCTTCGGGGCAAAATCGACAACAGCAATCGCGTTTTGCGATCCGTTAGCAACGAACAGGCGTTGGCCGGTGGAGTCAAAGGCCAGCGCATTGGGCGAAGCTCCCAGCAGATCCGCCGGACTTGGCTTGGTCCAGATCGTGGCGACGATGGTTGACGTTTCCGTAGCGATGACACTCAGGTGGTCGCTGCCTGCGTTGGCCACCACGACGTACTGCTCGTTCGGCGAGACAGCCAATCCACTGGCATGCAGTCCGGTCAAGATCTCTTGGCCGACCGTTCCGCTCGTCAGGTCAATCACACTCACGGAACCTTCACTGGCGACGTGCCGGACCGGATCGACGCGGACGACGGTGCCACGACCGGCTGGCCCCGTCAGGTCGTCAGGACCTGGACGGCGACCGCCCCAGTTACTTACGTACGCTCGACCGCCTGTCAGCACGACGTCGTAAGGTGCCACACCGACATCGAAGGAACGGAGCACATCACCCGAAGAGGTATCGAGTTCCAGCAGGGAATTCGACAAGTTCCCGCAGACGTACAGACGTGTGCCGTCCGGAGAGACCGCCAAACCACTCGGAATCTCGGCGGCGCGCCGCGGCGCTCGGGCCGGAGGCAATGGCCACGAGTGCGACGGAGTGATACGGCCCTCGTCCGACACTGCGAACACCTTCACCGAGCCCTCCACGTTGCTCAGATAAATCTGTTTCCCGTCCGGAGCGAACAGCAGTCCGGTGTAGCTCAACTGGCCGCGTGTGTCCGGTTCCAGGTCGTCCGAATCAGTTCCGTCAGGGGGAGTACGCTGGGCTTCGTTGGGAAGACCGACCGTCTCTCGAATCGTGCCGTCCTTTGGGTTTAGGACGACCAGTTCACTGCGTTTGCCCGAGGTGACTAGCAGAGAACGATCCGATGATAGAGCAACCGCCTGGGGGCGCATGCCGGGTAGGTCAATCTGAACTCCCAGCGGAGTCAGGATCTGGTTCACCGGTGTGACAACTCGATTCGGCTCCGAATAACCAACCTGCTCCTGTGCGGTCGATCGCTCGGCCCGCTCAACAGGCTCGCCAGCGCAACATGTCAACTCCACGATCACGAATGTGGCTGCGATGCAATCGCGGAGCGGACGACGAATAGAGCGGCATTCGATCAACATGGTGGGAAGACTCCTCGGTTGTCGCCAGTGGATGAAGCGTGAAGCTGCGCAATGCCCTGCTCGGGTTTGGTTGCCCTGTTCGCGCGGTTCCACGAGGAAGGGTACGGCCTCACGTCCATTTCGGCAGTATGCAGCGGATGCACGGCCGCGGATGTGACCCTACGGCGTGAGTGTAACGGTTCATTCGGCGATAGCAACCATCGACCGGTAGTCGCCCGGTAATGTGATCGTCAGGCCGAGGAGAAGGGAGAATCCCCATCTGCTTTTCGGTCGCCAGTGGCTCTGTTCAATTCACGCGGTAGGTGCTAGAAACTCAAAGTGGTTATCGCCAGGATGTCGATCCGGCGAGAGCTTCCCGAATAAAGTTTCACCTGGAAAAGGGTGAGTTTCGTGGTTGAGTTGTTCGCGTATCTGTGAAGTGAAGAAGGAGCGAATGGATGAATCCGGTCGACAAGCTGAGTGAACTCGATCCGACCAAGAAGGCGGCGTCTTTGCTGGAGGAGTTTAAAAACTTCGCCTTCAAAGGGAACGTCGTGGACCTGGCCATCGGCGTGATTATCGGCGGCGCCTTTGGCAAGATTGTGGATTCTCTCGTGAAGAGCGTGATCATGCCATTGGTCAGCATGATTCTGCCGGGCGAGAAGGGCTACGCGGACTGGAGTTACACGCTTCGCGGAGTCGAAATCCCCTACGGCCAGTTTCTTGGCGAGGTCGTCAACTTCCTGATCGTCGCCCTTGCCCTCTTCGTGTTCCTCAAGAAATTCCTCGGCTGGATGATGCGCAATAAGCCGGAAGAGAAGGCAGAACCAAAGCTGACCAAAGATCAGGAACTGCTTGTCGAAATACGGGATTTACTGCGGCGTTCGTGATCGCGCCGTCATTTGCGCTTTCGAAACAGAGCCGTGATGGTGTGAAGCACCAACTGCAGTAGTGGGCCAACCGAGTGCAGGTTCCAACCGCCTCCGCCTTTGCCTGGCAGAAGAGAGCTAATGGCCCCCATATTCGCGCGGAGGCTGCTCACGCTGCTACGCATGTCCTCGACGTCTTGCTGTACCTCACGCCAGGCGAGTTCGCGCAACTCACTGGCGATCGGTGGCTCCGTTCGGCGGCTGACCCGCCAGGCGGCGATCAGCAGAAGTCCGGCCACCGCGGCATTGGCGAGTGCAACCAGCAGTGTTGCCTCGTGAGGGGCGAATCGTTCCGCAAGATATTGATACGCGGCCAGATTCAGCAGGCACACGGTGAAGAGCAGCAGGACCGCAGCCACCGCGATGAAAGCATATTGGACGGCCACCCGCCGGACTCGCAATTGGAGCAGCGTCGATTCGGCACGGGCGAGAATACGCAGCTTGGCGAGAGAGTCGGCCATGGTTCGGCTTCCTTCACTTACTGGTGAGTCGTCCGACTAGAACGCCGAGGGCAAACACGGTCAGGGCGGTGGCCGCCGGCACTTCATTCAGATCGATCTTGGCTTCGTGCAGCAGGTTCGCCGCTTGCGTTGGCAGATGGCGGAACCATTCCGCGCTACCAAAAGGTGGAGATGCCCCCGGCGGTTGCGTACCGGTACGCTCCATCGATTGAGCAACCGCCTGGTAGGTGGTTCGGTCCTCCTCCTGGCGTGAAGCGATTTCCGCTAACTGGTTCCGCAGCATTTCCAACTCGGCGTATAGGTCTTTTTCTGTCATTCTTGAGGCCTCTAACGATATGCCAATGGACCGGAAGCGAGTTTGTTTTTCGGATGCTCTGGCCGCTACCATCGTTCGCCCGGCAGCGGAGAATCGGTGATGCTCCGAGCCGTTACGGGAGGAGTATACCTTGCAGCAACGGCATGCGGTAGTTTCTGGGCAGCCTGATCTCCTGCTGGATTCTTTGCGGTGCACCACGATCTTCGGTATTACGACTCCCGTGGTTCGGGGCGATCTGCTCGATGCGATTCCGCCGGTGCACTGCCTGGCGGATTTGTTTCGAGATCGGCCGAGGGACGGAAGTGCAGCTCGCGTTGCGGAAATGGGATCTGGATTCCCTGCTCGTTCAAGCCCCGATAGATCGCTTCATGGAGTTCGTCGGTCACTGTCAGGCGATGGTCCATTCGCGCCAAATGGAGACGCAAGGTCAGGTTTAAGGCGCTGTCGCCGAACTGGTCGAAAGTGACCGACGGTGTCGGGTCGTCAAGGACCAGCGGATGGGACCGGGCGACCTCAAGAATCAGCGAACGGGCTTGGGCGATGTCTGTTCCGTAGGCGACACCGATTGGAATCACGATTCGATTGACCTGATCGACGAGCGTCCAGTTCAACACCTCACCAGTCACGAATTGCTTGTTGGGGATCACCAACTCCTTGCGATCCCAATCCTGAATTGTTGTGGCGCGAGTTTTGATTTGCAGGACCTTTCCGGTCACGTTGCCGACCGTCACGATATCCCCGGCGCGCAACGGTTGTTCAAACAGTAAGATCAAGCCCGAGACAAAGTTGGCGAAGATTTCCTGCAAGCCGAATCCGAGCCCGACGCTGACCGCGGCAACGAGCCATTGGATTCGGGACCATCCGAAATTTAGCGTCGTGAGCGCCCAACTCGAACCCGCGATGATGATCGCGTACCGCGTAACGGTCGTGATTGCGTATCGCAGGGCGGCATCCAGCGGCAGTTGCTGCAATACGGCGATTTCCAACAGGCCCGGGATATTGCGGATGGCCACGATTGTCATCACCGAAATCAGGATCGCTCCCAGCAGGTTTCCCAAGGTGACCCACTGATAGGCCTCCGCCGCCGGTTGCGGGGTGGTAGGCGGTATGGCCGCAGCCGAATCGGAGACTGCCGGCATCGGCTCCGTGTACTGGGAAGTCACCACCGTGGTGCGCCAAATCCGAATCTCGTTCAATCGGGAAAGAGCCGGCAAGACATCGATCCAAATCAGGTACATCCCGATCAAGACCGCGAACCACGTAAAGCTAGTCAGCAGTCGCCGGGTCTGTTGGTTGATCGTCGTTAGGTCCACTAATTCGTTCTCGACGACGGTCAAATCCCCCGATTCCGACGGGAGGCTTTCTTCGGAAGTTGCGGCTGCAGCAGCGAGCCGCTCGCGGGCTTGGGTAATCGCCAGTCGGCGACGATTCAGCAGGACCCACCGTAAGGCCGAGTCACGCAGAATGTACAAGACCGTCAGGAAGATGACAGACACATACAGGCAGTCGGTCAGTCGAGAAACGGTGTAGACATAGCCGAGTAGCGTGAGAACCAGGAACGCGGTCGGAATCGCCAGTATCAATGGGAACCAGAGATAACGGAGTTGATCGACCCAGCCATCCCGGTGCAGGCTCAGGTATTCTTTCAGAACACCAGACCGAGGAGAGAACACGCGAGCTAAGAGGACGATCATCGCGACGGACATTACCATCAGCGCAAATCGTGAGATCGATTGTTCCCAGAGGAGATTGCCAGAAACGTAAAAGCCCTTGTAGATCACGGCGATTGGGACCAATCACCCAGGGCAGCCATCGAAGTTCGCGGCGGAAGACGCGGAGCAGGTGCTGTGACCAATCGAAATGGGATTCGGCGAGGCCTTTTCGCCGCGTGATTTGTTTCCAGACGGTCAGGGGGGCTAGGGTAATTGCCGCAGCGGCAAGACCGTTGGCGGCTGGGCGAGCTGAACCGGGCGCGCGGGTCAGAATCCAGGCGAGCCAAAGCAGCAATAGCACCCCGGGGATGGCCAGCGCAATCGTAATGAGAATCGCTTGGATCGTGAACGAAAAACTGCGACATGTCTTCGCACTTGCCGTTCGCCCGATCTGTTCCAGGCGGCGGGCAAATCGCAGGTCATACCGCAACAGGATTGCCATGAAGAACAAGAAAAAACAGCTCGCAATCGCGATGGGTAGCTGGCGTAGGGAACGGAAGAACGTGTGCAGTAACTCCCTCCAGGAGTGCCTTGGAAAACAGCCAATTCCACGCATCACGAATGGACTCGGAATCCTGCGGTCCGATGGGGGCCGTGCTACGGATCCACAAAACTCGCTCATCAATAAACGACGTGTATTGGTCCAGAATATTTGCCAGTGCATCCACTTGCACATGAAGATTGACAAGCGTATCCAGATACGTCTTGTAATCAGCTTTTAACCGCGTCCGTGTGTTCACGCTGGTCTTCCAGGAGACTGCGCAGTTCCGGCTCGAGTTCTGCCAGACGGCTGTCGGGTAACGCGATGGAAAGGCGATCCAGCTCACTCGGCACGTACGTGTCGAGCGTCGAGAGTCGGAGTAGTTCGGCATTGTTTGCCAATTGCTCGAAACGAGTGTCGAAGATCTTCCCGCGTGTCGTCTTGCTTTCGCGCCGCAACGCCGCGACATCGGGTAACTTGGTCCGCTGGTTTCGCAGGTCCAGACCGACCGATTCACTGATCGCCGATTGAGGTGCGATTTGGGCGAACATTTGGTCGTAATTGTTATCCCATTCATTGAACAGCTTTTGCACTTCAGCGAGACGGTTGGCTGCGACCTCGATGTCGTCGGCAAGCTTCTGCTGTTTCTGCACGTTCTGCAGGTTCTTTTCGGCCAGGGTTTTTAGCTCGGGCGCGACGGCGGCGGCACGCGATTGTGCTTGTTCCACCTGTGACTTGACAATCGCTTGGCGGCGTGCGGCCGCCGCTTCGTTCCAGAGCGATAGCTTCTTTTCGGCAAGATCTTTCGTCTGCTGCGCCACTTCGGCCTGTTGCCGCAACAGCTCTTCTGCCTTGTTGTAGTACTCCAACTCCAGCGATAACGATTCGATTTCGCGCTGGATTCGTTTTCGGCGAGCGCTGTGACGTACTCGATCTGCCTTGGCCAGCTTCTGGGGAACCTGGGTGGCGGGAGTCTCCGTCAATTGATTGCCGATTTCGCCGGCTTCCTTCTTCAGCTCCGAAATTGCGGCGGGAATCTCCACTCGCCGAGTCTGTCGACGCGCTATCTCGTCTTGAAATTCTGCCAACTGATTCTGAGCTTGCTCTAGCTCCTGCTGCGCCTCTTTCGTTTTCTCCTCGAGCTGCTCCATGGACAGATTCGTCGAGTCGATCACGTTGACTTCCGACGGGAGCTCAGCCCGGAGCCGCTCTACCTCCTGCCTTCGGTCCTCGATTTGGCTGATGTCGTTCTGGCGTTTCTCGATGGGGGCCAGCAGACCTTCCATCGCGTCCAGCTCCGCCATGGCCTGACGGTACAGCTCCGCGATCTGCGTCTGGAGCGTCTCGTCCAGGTCAGGATCGTTCTCGGCGGATTGCAGCTCGGCGCGAATCTGCTCCGCCGACATCTGCGTCGTTTCCAGCTCCGGTGGCTCCGTCTGGGCCGGAAGGACGCTCGGAAGTGCAAAGGGGCGACAAAAAGCCAACAGAATTAGCAGAACCAGAAGCCGTCGATCGGCCGGCGCGGTTGTTACACCGTAACGCCGGGCGCGCTCAAGTCGGTGACCGGGTTCCCTACGGCACAGAGATGGCCTCCCCACGCGACGGCGCCACGCAACGAAGCAGCCTTCGGGGGGATATCGCCTTGCATAATGCGTGCACATGTATTTCCCATTCGGACGCCCCTAGCGTCTCGCTGATTGGGCAAATCACGGGGCCTGCGAAAAATCGGAGACTTCCGCCGTTTCGGCGATCCGCACGAACTGTTTCAACTTTGACACACAATTCGATCGTTCCGAGTGTACCACCATTTTTCGCGAGCGTGCCGCGCTCTGCCAAGTGGGCGGGCGTTTTCACTACCCGCGCAGAAATTGTGCTCGCCCGAGGTTGGGAAGGAGGTTGCGACGATTTCCGCTGAAATATCGCGCAAACTCGCCGGTCGGCGTTGTTGCTTGGTTGTTTGGAAACCTGCAGAGACCGCGGGCCAGCCCCCCATAATGCATCCATCTTCCGGGGGCCCACGAACCCGGGATTGCCCGGACGGCGTTACGCCAAGGTGTGCGGGGGCAGGTCTTTCCGACACTGCACTGCCGCGTAGTACGCAATGATTCCGAAGCAGATCAGCGGGACCCAGTACGCCATGTTGATGCTTTGCCACGTGTCCGAGACCCAGCCCTGGGCCTGGGTCACGACCGCTCCGCCCAGAATCGCCATGATCAGTCCGGCGCCTCCCAGCTTGGTATCCTCACCCAATCCTCGAACGGCCAGCCCGAAGATCGTCGGGAACATCAGCGACATGCAACCGGAGATGCCGACCAGCGCCCCGACCCCAACCCAACCGCCGACCAGAATCACCAGCAGGCAGAAGACGACGGCCAGCAAGGAAAGAAGGGTCAACAGATTACTCGGCGTCATGAAATGCATTAGTGCCGTGCAGATGAAACGGGATGCCATGAAAAGAACCAACGATGCAATGTAGACCGTGGCGGCCACCTGTTCCGGTGTCTTGCCATCGGGCAGGGCGATTTCTTCCAGTCGCAGTTCCTGCATTGTGTAACGAATCGTGAAGGACCAGACGCCAATCTGAGCTCCCACATAAAAGAACTGTGCCGCAACGCCCCACGTGTAATGCCGATTGTGCAAGAGACGCCGCAAAGTAGGCCAAAAATCCAAATCCGTGTCCGCTTCGGATGCCTGCGGCATCTTGGTGATCGCGATCAGGATCCAAGTAATCGCCATAATGATTCCGACGACCACGTAGGTCATGGTGACCGCGTTGAGTTCCCCCGTCTGAATCGCCTCGAGCTGTTCCTTGGGCATGGCGGCGCGCTCCGTCGCACTTGCCGTGTTGAGTTCCGACAAAATGAACGCCTGGCTGATCACCACACCCAGGATCGAACCCAATGGGTTGAACGACTGTGCAAAATTCAGTCGCTGTGTGGCCGTCTCTTCCGGGCCCATGGCACAAATGTATGGGTTCGCCGCCGTCTCCAGAATCGAAAGTCCACCAAACAGGATCCAGATCGCCGCCAGGAAGAAATAGTATTCGCCGGTCAGCTTCGCCGGATAAAACAGCAACGCGCCAATTGCGTACAGCCCCAGCCCCAGCAGCACGCCGGACTTGTAGTTGAACTTCTTAATGAAGATGGCACCGGGAATCGCGAGCAAGCCATATCCCGCGCCATAGCAAACGACCTGAATCAACGCCGTCTTTCCATCGGACATGCTCATGATCCGTTTGAAAGCGGCGAGGAGCGTGTCGGTCATGTTGTTCGCCAGACCCCACCAGGCAAATAGACTGGTCAGCAAGGCGAAAGGCCAAAGGATCTTGGCCGGGATGACGGCCGGACGATGTGCGTCGGAAGGTGTCGGGACAGCAGGCGAAGAATCTGAGTTTGCCATGGAGGTGACTCGACTTCGGTGAGGGCGTGGCGAAACAGGAACGGCGCAACAGGGCGGGCGACGACCGACCTGCACCAGGAATCGTAAGCGCTTCACCGCAAGCTCCGCAACCGGACGTGGGGTGAATGGCGGATGAAACGGAGTGGGGGCGGTGGGCGGTCCGGCTTGATGTTGTTGGGAAAACGGCGGTTTACGGCTGCCAGAAATCGTGACACGCCGAGTCCACGCTCTCGAGCCGATGTAACACGACTGTTGCCGTGCAGAACTGACGCTGCCGATGGGCGGAACAAGCCAGCATGCGGGAAGAGGGTGTGCGGTGATCGTATCCTACGATCTCGAAAATCGTGCTAAACCTCACGGACGGAATCAGCCGATTTCAGAGATGCAGGACGCATCTCCTGTCCACCTTTTTCGATCTCCTCAAGTTTCCCACCGCTTCTGCTCTCCTTCCATTTCGAGACGTGGGCCGGCGCTCGATTCCCCTTGTCTGCGCCACATGCCGACCGCCCTTCTCGAAATCGATTCCCCGCCGCGGTGCCGACCGTCCTTGTTTGGCTCTATATTCGCCGGAATGTCCAACCTTCGTCACGGAACGACCGTGTTGAAACCAACCCGATTGCGCCAGGCATTCGCGAACGTGCTGTGTTGCGCGGCGTGCCATCTGTCCGGGCCGCTACTTGCGGGTGAGCCCCCGCTGCCGCTGGCGACCGGTGGGCCCGTATCGCCCGATCCAACCGCCCCGTTGCCCGCGCCGACCGGCGAGTGGGCCTCGGTGGAAGAGCAGCCAACAGGGCTTGCGTTGGAACAGTTGGAACAGTGGGCGCTGCAGTACCATCCCACGATCGCGGAAGCGGCCATGCTGGTGGAAGCCGGTCGTTGGCATGCGTTTCAGGTGGGTTTGCCTCCCAATCCATCGCTCGGGTACACCGCGGGCGAGGTCGGCAATGAGGGGCAAGCAGGACAACAAGGCGGTTACGTGGGACAGACTTTCGTTCGGGGCCGCAAACTGCCGCTGAATCGCGCCGTCGCGCAGCAGGAGGTTTCCAAGCGGCAATCGGAGTTTGCTGCCCGGCAACTGCGTGTCCTGACCGATGTGCGGATCGCTTTCCATCAACTCATGGCTGTGCAGGAAAAAGTCCGCATGCTGCGCCTGATGGAAGACATCACCACGCAGGCCGCGGAAACTGCCGACCAACTCTTCCAAGCGCGCGAGTCGCCGCGCACGGACTATCTGCTGGCCCGGATCCAACTGGAACGCGTCCGCGTCGACCGACAATCGACCGAACGAGAACAGCGGGGCGCCTGGCGACAACTGACTGCCCGTGTGGGCGTGGAAACGCTGCCCGCCGAGACGCTGGAGGGCGATCTCGAACGATTGCCGCCTGATCTGCAGTGGGACCAACTACAGGCTTCCCTGCTGGCTTCCCACCCATTGGTTGCCGCAGCACAAGCGGATGTGCGTCGAGCACGGCGCGCTGTGGAACTGGCTCATGCGCAGGTCGTACCCGACCTGACTACGCAACTTGCCGTCCAACGTGATAACGCGACCGGCGACACGATCTTCGGAATCCAGGCCGGCGTGGATCTCCCCATCTGGAACCGGAATCCCGGGGGGATTGGCAAGGCCTGTGCGGAACTCCGAGCCGCGGAGCAACGCGTGCAAATTGTCGAGTTGCGGCTTCGCGAGCGACTGGCCACGGTCTTCGCCAATTACCAGGCGGCCCGGATCCAAGTCGAACGCTACCGGGACGAGATCCTGCCTCAGGCAGGGCAGACCCAACGTTTGGTCGCACAAGGATACCGCCAGGGCGAGTTAGGTTTCCTGGAGTATCTCACGGCACAACTGACCTTCTTCCAATCCAGTGTCAATTACCTCGACGCGTTGCGCGATTACTGGACGGAATACCATCGTCTGACCGGCTTGCTGCTGGACGATGCTGTGCCCATCGACCCTTGATCTCCCGCCGTGAAATCGGCACGATCGGCCAGGATGGACCATGCGCTCATGCCGGGCGGTCTGTTGGGTGGTGTTGTGACGTGGTGTTGTGACGTGGTGTTGTGACGTGGTGTTGTGACGTGGTGTTGTGACGTGGTGTTGTGACGTGGTGTTGTGACGTGGTGTTGTGACGTGGTGTTGTGACGTGGTGTTGTGACGTGGTTCGTAGGGTGGGCACAGCGAGCAACGCGAGCGCATGCCCACCATTCCGACGTCCATGGTACCGTACCAACCCCCTGCACCCCCGTGGCAAAAATAGCGCAGACCTTTGGTGTGGGGGCGGCGCAATCAAATTGGTGGGCATGCGCTCGCTACGCGAGCTGTGCCCACCCTGCGGGACTCTTACGCCGTTCGGCATCGCCCTCCTGAGCGATTGCGGCGGCGACGGTGATTCCCGAACAGGATTCCCGCGGCGACGCCACAGGCCAGCAGGCCGTGCGGTTCCGGCACGGCGGCAACAGCTCCGGGGAAGAAACCGGCTTCATAGCCGCCATCGACGAATGCGGCCACGAAGTCGCCGGTGTCGAAAACCAAGTCCGCATTCCAATCGCCTTCTTCCCAGGTGGCCGCTTCGAGCGTCTCATATTTCCCTGCGATGAAGACGGTCACGAAGTCCGCCGAGTCGAAGGTGCCGTTGAGATCCACGTCGCCTACGTAGACCTTTTTCAGGTCGTGCAACCACATCATGCGATCGCCGTCGTAATCGACGATGCCGTCGCCGTTCAAATCGAACTCCGCCGGATTCTCGCCCCCCGCGATCGCCACGGCCTGCAGATCCAAGTCACCGGTGTCGAGCAGTTGGTTGTCGTTGTAGTCTCCCTCGATCACGATCGCTCCTTCGGCCGGCGGGTCGACCAGGATTCCCATGTAGAAGGCGTTGGACGGCTTTCCATTAATTTCGGCCAACCCCGGAAGACTCAGGACGAGTGCCAACAGGTTCCATGATCCTTGCTCTTCATCTAATTGCGTTGTGCCGAGCGTGAAATCCACTCCTCCCGAGTAGGGCTTCGTTGCTTGCTCCACCTGATTGCGGCTGTAGGCGATGTAAGCGACTTCCGGAATGTTGGGATCGAACGGATGTTCTCCCACCAACACGCCTAAGTCGGGTTCGATCGTTAGGTATTCGGTCAACGGTACGCCATCGACGGTCCAGTAGAAATAGAAACCCGTCTCGTAGAACCAGGGCTCCGAATCTGCTTCCGAGTTGGCCCAGTCCAGGTTGCGCAGCGTGATGGCGCTCTGCCCGTTCGGGCTGTCCGCAATCCACTCACCATCGATCGATTCGAAAGAAAACTCGATGATTTCGCCGGACACTTCCCAATCCACCAGATCGAATTCCGTTTCGCCATCGATCCCTGCCTCTTGTACTGCGGGAATTCCCCCTGGTACGCCCGGCCAATCCACAATCCGTTCGTTGACGCGCATTCCCCCCGCGACCTCGGCAACCCCGTCGATTGTCAGTGAGACGGGTGTGGTACCGTGATCGATGATTTCGTCGGTGACCGGATCTTGTGTCACGCCGACGCCGTCGGGGAAGTTCGTGGCCGAGAACGTGTACGTGTCACCGATCAGACGCGACTGAGCCATTCGTCAAAGCCGCGCAGATGAGCCATGTGGCCAAAGCCGTGGGAACGATTCGGGAAGCAGCAAACATCATCGAACCTCCTCGTGAATCGAGAATCGACTCGTAAGATCCAACCAGCGGACGAGCGTGTTGTATGGTCCAATTCATTCCTTGGGCATGCCGACGTCGGTCGGGCTCCGCCTGTGGAACTTGACACTTCCCGGTGGTCCCATCAAAAGGGGGTGGCGCGACCGTTGGGAATCGAACCGGCGCGTCCAGCGGTTGCAGCACGGATCGATCTCCATACTAACAGACTTCTCGCCCGATCCCATGAATTCGCCAGAAATCTTGCCGCCGGCCATCCTGTGAACGCTGGCCGCGGTCCGTAGCTGGGACGAGTGCCCCGCGGCTACGGACATCTGTTGGCGACCGTCCCCCGGCGGATGGAATCCCTGGTCTCGCGGGGTCAATCTTGCGAGTGGTGGACGCGAACCATCACCGCATCAGCGGTGGAGTGATCCAACTGCAGGGTCTGGCCATCGGATAACAGGAAGTTCCACCGGCGCCCTTCGTCGCTGCGGGGGCCCGCGGTGATCTGCATTCCGACGCTCAATCCGCATTGCCGAGCGGGGGCCTCCAGGTCAATCACCGTCGCGGTTCGGCCTTTCCGCAACAAGCTGGCTCGAACGACCGCATCAGGACGCCGCAATCGCTGGTCTTCGGGAATGACGGCGCCGTGGGGATCCTGCAAAGGATGTCCCAACTTGTCATCCAGGTAATCGACCGTGCCGGCGTCGTGAAGGTGTTCCAGTTCATGAGCTCGCTCGTGCAACTGGTCGGCGGGCGTGCCAACCTGATTCGAGGTAGGTTTCCCACAGCCGATGCGCTCGGAGCAGCAGTTCCGCCTGTTTGCGGCCGGTCGAAGTCAGATGCAGTTCCGTGCCAGAAGCCTTCGATCAAGTCCCTGTCTCTGCAGTGAGCGGACAGCTCTCCGCAGTTGTGTCGGGCGAGCGGAGACCAGATTGCTGTAGGTCGGAAAGGGAAACCGTATTCGCTTCGGCGTATCGAAAGCACCCCAGGATGTCTTCGATGATCTGTTGCGGGACCATCGTGCGGCGACGCCACCAGTTGGCGATCAGCCCGTACCGCGGCGCGACGGCCAAGACCACCAGGAACTGCAGTGTGGTGACCAGGATGATCGACGGGCCCTGTGGCGACATTGCCAATCCACATCGACAGATACAGTCCCCCCAGGACACCGATTACGCCAAACCCGGCGGCCAACGGCAACATCCGACTCAGCCGGTCGCTCAACAGATAGGCGGTGGCGGCGGGCGTCACCAGCAGACCGACGACCAGAATCACACCGACGATGTTCACCGCGCCGACCACCACGAGCGACGTGCAAGTCGTCAGCAAATAATTGATCGCCATCACGGGAAAACCGAGCGAAGCGGCCATCACCGGATCGAAGGTTGTGATTTGCAGGTGTCGGTAGAACAGGATCACGATCGTCAGTACGAAGGCCGCGATCCAGGCCATCATCCAAAGATCGCCATCCTCCACGCCCAATACCATTCCGGTCACGAAATGATACAGATCGAGATGAATGCGATGGCTGAAGACGGACGCCAGAATGCCACCGAGCGCGAAGATGCCCGTGTACATGATGCCGATCGCCGTATCGTCCTTGATCCGAGAGACTTTGGAGACGAATCCGACCAGGCCGACGGTTACCAGGCCAGCGAGGATCGATCCGACGAGCATGGCCGGCGCGTGGGCCTCGATTCCGAAAAAGATCTGCATGAACAGGTAACCGGCGGTGACCCCGGCCAGCATGGCATGGGACAGGGCGTCTCCCAGGAACGCCATCCGCCGCAGAATGACGAAACAGCCCATCACGCCGCACACCACGGCGACCAAGCTGCCTCCGATCAGCGCCTTTCTGGAACGACTGTTCGGTCAGCGGTGCCAGCCAAAGATCCCACAGCAGTGCATTCATTTTGCGGCTCGCGGTCCGGGGAGATCGGCAAACATCCGCAACTTCCCTTCATACACCTCGCTCAATAGCTCGGCATGCAATACGGCGGCGGGTGGCCCGAAGGCGTACAGGCGTTGCTTCAGGAGCACCAACAGGTCGAAGTATTCCGCTGCCGTCGCCAGGTCATGGTGCACCACGAGCAGCGTGCGGCCGGCCTGCCGGGTTCGTTCCAGGACATCCAGAATGGCTCGTTCCGTCGCGGCATCGACGCCCGCAAAAGGTTCGTCCAGCAGCAGGATCTGGGCCCCTTGCGCCATTGCACGCGCCATGAACACACGCTGTTGCTGGCCGCCGGACAGCTGGCCAATCTGCCGGTGAGCCAGCTCCGACATTCGCACCATTTCCAACGCTTCGTCGGCCAATTGCTTGTCTTCGCGACGCAAGTCACGCCACCAAGGGACGTGTCCATAGCGACCCATCCGCGCGACTTCTCGCACGGTAATCGGAAATTCCCAATCCACTGCGCCGCGTTGTGGAACGTAGGCGACTTGACCCTTCGCCTTTTCGGCGGATTCTCCGAAAACACGCACTTGTCCAACATCCGGTCGGACAAAGCCAAGGATCGATTTGATCAGCGTTGACTTGCCGGATCCATTGGGCCCGATGATGCCCACCAGTTTGCCGCGGGGAATCCGCAACGTGACATCCAGCAGGGCCGGAACAGCTCCGTAGCTGACGGTGAGATGTTCGACCTCGATCGCCATCGACGAGTCGCTCATTGGTTCTCCTCCGTCGAGGGCACGCTGGCAGAAGGAGCCTCCGCTGACTCCACCGGCTTGTTCGGAACGCGCAGTACCACCGCCCCCTCCACGACTTCACCGGACAATGACCACAAGGACTGTTCGGCGATTGGTTGTTCGTCGCGCAGCAAGCGCAGTCGCACGGCCCGCGCTGTGCGCGGATCCGGGTCTTGGGGGGTGGCACGCACAAAGAACTCGTTTGCGCCGGCCGCGATCTGCGGCAGATCTTCCCTTCGCACCGGAATCCCCGCGTCCACCGGCTCGCTGACGCGTAGTAGTTCCGCACCGCGGAAAAGGACCAGCAGCGAGGGCGCCTGGTCCAGGTCGAGCGCGAACGGATCCGGGCCAGCGGCAAAGGAGAGCGTGATTTCCAAGGCGAACCGTCCCGCTGCCAACGTCTCGGGTTCTTGCGCGAACGTAGCAGTGCGTGTGGGCCGCAATTCCATGTAGAGCCGCAGTCCACCGAGGATTGTTGTCGCCACGAGAAGTGCCAGAATCGGCCGCATGCGATCACCGCCTTGCTGTCGGGGATCCCTATTGCAGGGCACGAGTAATTGTCAGCACGTTTTCCCGCATCATTCCCAGGTATGTCTCTCCGGCTGACCCGGGCGTGCCCATGGAGTCGGAATACAGTCGCGCCGCCGATCTCCGCGCCCGCCTCGGCGGCAATTTCGCGGATCAATTTCGGGTTCACGCTGGTTTCCACGAAAATCGCTTTTACGCCAAAACGTTGGATGGACTGCACGGCTGCGCGTCGCCGTGCCGGCGTGATGCCGGCTCCAATCTCCTGACCGGTCGACCACCCAGCGGGTGCCGCGGACCGAAACCCGTACCGTTGGCAGAAGTAGCCGAATGCGTCATGGCTCGTGACCAGCACTCGCCGATCACGTGAGATCGCGTTGCACTGTCGCAGAATCCAGGCATCCAGGGCACGCAACTGCGCCAGGTACAGTTCCGCGCGCGCTCGGTAGGCATCCGCCTCGTCCGGGTCGATTTGCGCCACGGCCTGCAGGATGTTCCGCACATAGACGGCGGCGTTTTGCGGCGTGAACCAGGCATGCGGGTCGGAGATCGGCACGCTGGTTGCCTGGCCGGGCAGGGAAATTTCCAGCGGCTGGATTCCTTGCGAGCAGGTCACCAGCGGCTTTCCCGCGTCCTGTGCCGCGGTTCGCATCCAATCTTTCGGTTCCAAGTGCAATCCGTTTTCCAGACAGAGGTCCGACTCGGCTACCAGTCGCTTATCCGCAAACGTGACACTGTACAAATGCGGGTCCTGGCCGGGTGCCAGGACGCAGCGAACTTGCCAGCGGTCTCCGACTACCTGACGAGCAAAGTCGGCGATCTGAGTCGTCGAACAAACCAGCACCCGCGTCGGCGTTTCGGCCGCCCGGGTGGTGGCCGCTATCCCGAGGGCCAGCAGGATCCACGTTCGGAGCATGCGCGAGATCATCCGTTTGCCCGTTTTCATGCGGAGGTCGAATTGCGGCAAGTTGTCAGCTCCTGGCCGCCGGCAGACGGAAGGTAGTCCACCCGCAGCAGCAAAACACCAAACGAGGCGTCGCCGCGTTGGCTACGCCAGGTCGCGGTCTTCGAACAACAGAAGGGCCAGCAGCAAGGCAATCGTGCTGTACAGTACGCAATACACGAACGCCCAGCCCAGGTAGCTGGCTGGTACCGGAATACCCGCTGCGATAGCCGCCTGAATGTTGAAATGCTCCAGCACCGGCAAAATCGTGGCAATGAACTGGCCGATGAAGATCACCGGAGCGAACGGAATCGACGATTGCACGATCAACGGTGTGAGATGACCCAGGACGTAAATCGAAAAGCAGATGACGAAGTTGGCCAGCAGCGGCAAGCGGGTGGCGATGGCCACGCTGAGGGATACCAGCACGACCGTTTCGAAAAAAGCCAGGATCAGGCCCGGAATCGTGCGAACTACCTCCGGGTGAATCAGATCCCAGGGGGGTGTTTCCCCGCCCATTTCCCGTGCGTCGTAGACCGGCTTGTAGGACACCACGACAAGGAAGACCGTGCCGAGAATGACGAACAACAGCACCACCGTCCAGAGAATTCCCAGCCATTTGCCCAGGATGAACTGGCGCCTTCCGACCGGCTTGGACAAAACCGTGAGTGCGGTCCGACCTTCGATCTCCTCCGAGACCGAGTTGCCAGCGGACCAGACTCCGAGGACGATTGCTAACACCATAATCAGCGTTAGTCCCGAGTCCTTCAGCATCTTGATGTCTTCGCCAAACGTGTTGTACGGCAGGAATTCGAATAACACGAGCAGAAACACGCCGAGGGCAATGATGATGCCGAACAGCGGTTGCGCAATCTCCGACTTGCTGGTGGCTAGCGCGATGGCGGAGACTCGAGGCAAGCGCCCAGCTCTGCAGGAAGTACAGCAGATACAGGCCCACGATGCCGGCTGCCACGAGTGGAATGGTGGCAACTTGCGGGAAAGCGGGGCTGGTTGTGTACTCGATCCGGAGAGTCGCATCTCGATCGGAAAGATTCGTTACATAGAAATTCTCAATGTAGTCTCCGCGGAAAGGTGGATTGCCTTCGCGGGGACGCGACCAGGCATACGTTTCGGCAGGCCCAATCTGTAACGGATCACCGCGCATCTGTTCTTTCGTCGCCGCGTCGGCGACGGATACCGGCTGATCCGATTCCAGTCGCATGGTCAGCAACTCGTCGCCACGAAAACCTACGGCGACCGGGTGAAGTGCATCCGCCGACCCGGCGGCGGGAATCACGGCTGTTTCAACACGTTCATCCGCGTACGGTAATCGGGGCAGCGACTGCAGGATCGCCGCGGGCTGGCGGACCAGCAAAGTGCCGATCAGGCCGAAGCCGGCGGCCGCCACGACGAACCAGGTGATCGGCAACAGGACGCCTTCGCTCACGACCGAAGGAACCTCCGCCGCCGCCGACGCGCGGACCAGATACAGCAGGCCCCAGAGCAGCCCCAGGCAAAGGAGGGCGCACAAGGCACCGGTGCCCAGGAGCCACACCGGCGTAAGCCAGGAAGACACCCAGACGGGAACGGCGGCGAGCAGATCAGGTGGCATCGCGTAATCCTGGTTCCAAAAGACCGGCCGGTTCCGGCGGTCTGTTTCTCATTTATGAGCGGATTTCAAAGCCCTCGAGGTCGCCTTCGGCCGGCAAGCGATGAATGTCGCAATGCCGGACATAGGCGTCCATCGTACTACGCAGGTCATCGACAAATCGATCGACTTCCGCGCGGTGCCCTTCCGCGACCATCTCGACGCGACCGTCGGGCAGGTTTCGCACGTAGCCGGTGACCGCGTACCGTTCCGCCACGCGACGCGCGGTGTACCGAAATCCGACCCCTTGGACCCGGCCGGTAAAATACACCAACTGACGTTCCATACCCGCTTTCCGAGGCTTTGATCGAGCCGATCGGCCAAACCACTCGAGGAATTCGTACCCCACTGGTCCGCCGCGGGACTTGCACCGGGGCGCGGTCAAGCCGCGGATTCTCTCAATGATAGGGACTGAGCGATCGGCGGGAACTCCCCCAATTGAATCTTGACGCCCCCGCGGCGTTCCTTTACGCTTCGCCGCACCATGAGCCGGAAAACCTCTCTTTGCTGCGTTCTGTGCGCCCTCCTCACCCTCGTGTCGGTGGGGCGATCCGCCACCGAGCCGCCCGACCAAGTCGTTGTCTTACGCCACGGAGGCGTTTTGCGGGGACAAGTTCGTCGGGAACGCGACCGGCTGGTGGTTGCCCGGTCGGCCAGCCATGTCCTCCGCGTGCCGCTGAGTACGGTCGATTTCGTCGTCGACAGCCTTGAAGCTGCCTATCGAAAGAAGCTCGGGCGGCATCGACTCCGAGGACCTGCAGAGCCATTTCCAGCTGGCCCAGTGGTGCTTGCGGAACCACTTGCCAAACCAGGCAGCCGATCGATTGCTGCACATCTCCCGGATCGAACCGACGCACCCGGCCGTGCAAGTACTCGAGGCCCGTTTGCGGCAACTCACCCAGCAATCCGCCGAATCACGTGTGGTGCCAGCATCGCACAGGACCCCCGTAACAACACCAAAACCCAGGCCGGCGTCGGAAACCGAACCGCTGTTCGTGAAGCAGTTTCCGGTGGAGACGATGACGCAATTCACTCGGTACGTCCAACCGCTGCTGTTGAATCGCTGCGGGCAGACGACCTGTCACGGATCGGCTACCTCGTCGAGTTTTCAGCTGCTCCGCGGACCGCATGGCGTGCAGACACAGGTTCTCACCTGGCAGAACCTCAAGTCGAGCCTGATGCAGGTCGACGATCAAGAGCCGGAGGCCAGTCCCTTACTGCGGATGGCCCACTCGGTGCACGGTGCGGCCGACCGACCTCCCTTTGAGCCGTACGAGCAGAAACAGTTCGAATTGCTGCATGACTGGGTCCAGGCGGTGATCTCGGGAAAGGCTGCGACGGCCCCCGCAGAAGCGCCGCCCGAGCCGTGGCGAGACTCGCCGCCGGCCGAAGCAGCGCAACCGATTCGCGCGTCGACACCGGACCGTCGCGATCCGTTTGACCCCTCGGACTTCAATTCGCGGTTTGCGCTGCCAGCCGATTCCGTCGAACCGTAATCGGGTTCGTAGGTTGCATCCCAGCCTGCGGGCCGCGGATTGCCCTCTGCCGTCCTTGCAATTGCGCTTCGTTGTGATACGCTCTTCGGGACCAATTTCAGCTGAAATGCTCAGCGATTTTTCAAGGGAGGTTCCGGCATGTCCATGTTCATCGGCGAGGCCCTGGTGGGCGAAGGTAATGAGATTGCGCACATCGACCTGATCGTCGGCAGCAAAGACGGCCCGGCGGGGATTGCCTTCGCCAATGCGCTGGCACGCCAGAGCGAAGGGCATTCGAACCTGTTGGCGGTGTTGGAGCCAAACTTGGCGGTGAAGCCGGCCACCGTGATGGTCACGAAGGTCACGATCAAGGGGGCCAAGCAGGCCGTGCAGATGTTCGGCCCGGCACAGGCGGCCGTAGCGCAGGCCGTGGCCGATTCGGTCGCCGACGGGGTGATTCCGCGCGATAAGTGCGAAGAATACGTCATTACCTGCGGCGTGTTCATCCACTGGGAAGCGGAAGACAACAAGAAGATCTACCAGTACAACTACGAGGCCACGAAGATGGCCCTGGCCAACGCGATGCACGGAAAGCCTTCGGTCGACGAGATGTTGGCCGGCAAGGACCGGCTGCCCATCCGTTTAAGGGCTTCTGACAGCATCCGGGCGGACCGAATGGCCAAGCCGAAGATCCTGATCCAGCTCGATCCCGATCCCCACGCGAGCGTGTTTGACGCCGTGGTGGCGATTGATGCCGGTGTCGACCATCTGCTGTCCTACGCGGCGGTTCGCGTTGAGGATATCACGTCGCTGGTTCATGGAGCGATGTTCACGCGAGGGCCGGATGAGCTGCGCTCCACGGCGATCTTCATCGGCGGAACGGATGTGACGCGCGGCGAGCAATTGCTGCAGGCAGTTCTGAAGACGTTCTTCGGACCTTTGCGGGTTTCGGTCATGCTGGATGCCAACGGTGCCAACACCACGGCCGCCGCAGCGGTCGTGGCGGCTGGTCGGCATTTGCCGCTGGCGGGAGCATCCGCCCTTGTTTTGGCGGGAACCGGGCCGGTGGGACGTCGGGCGGCCCGCCTGCTGGCCGGCGCCGGCGCCGAGGTGCGACTGGGCTCGCGGAGCCTGGACCGCGCGCGGGCCGCCTGCGAACAAATCCAAGAAACCGCTCCCGCCGGCCGGCTATCGCCCTGGGCCACTGCCGATGTGGATTCCGTGCGTGCCGCTTTGACCGATGCACAGTTGTTGATCGCGGCCGGCGCCGCGGGCGTGGAATTGGCCGAGCAGAAACTGCTTCAGGAAGCTCGCGACCTGCGAGTGGCGATCGACCTGAACGCCGTCCCACCGCTCGGGTTAGGTGGCCTGGAAGTGACTGACTCGGCACGCGATCGCCAAGGAGTCATTTGCTACGGGGCAATCGGAGTGGGTGGGACGAAGATGAAAATCCATAAGGCCGCCTTACGGCGTTTGTTTCAAGATTCTCAGCTAGTACTGGACGCCGAAGAAATCTACGCCATTGGCGGCGATCTGGAATCAGGCAGCGCTTGACGGCAGACCGGCTGCTCGATTCGATCCGCTCAGCGACATCATCCCCCAGCTTCTGCTTGCCGTAGCGTAGTTGTCTTGACCGCCGGGCACTCGTTCTGATCGAGTGGCACTCCCGCTGTGCCCCGGTTGAAAAGGCGTGGGCGAACATGTCTTCCGGGGCGTCAGCGTCCAAAGCCGACGAAGAAGCTGAAGTTCTGAATGCGGTCGGTATCCTCGCGGGCGATCGGGACGGCAAAGTCGAGGGCGATGGGCGCCGGTCCCATGGCCGGCACGGAGATCCGCAAGCCGGCTCCCAAAGCCACGCGAAAGTCTTCCGCGTTGATATCCACCTTTTCTTCCACGGTTCCGTAGTCGCAGAAGACCACGCCCTTGAGCATGTCGTCTGCGGTGATGGGGAAGAGGTACTCAAACGATCCCAGCAGACTGAACTCGCCACCGACGTACACGTCACCGACTTTCGGATTCGCGCTGCGGAAGCGGAATCCGCGAATAGTGGAGTAGCCGCCGGCGAAATAGTTTTCGTAGATCGGCGTATCCGACCCGGTGATGCTGGTCTGCAACGATGCTCCCAGGACATGACGTCCCGAACCGTCGGGCCGCTCGGTGACCAGGAAGTACCGACGGTAGTCGACGCTTCCGCGGGGATACGAATAACTGCCGAACACCTGTTCGAACGTCATTTCCAACATGTGGCCTTCCGTCGGGGCGAAAGGTGAGTCTCGCGTGTCGTGCGTGAGACTCAGGCGACCACTCGTTAAGCTGTTGTCGCCCAGGACTTCATTCAGTTCGGACACGTAGTCGACGCGAGGGTCGCTAATGTTTACGTTCTCCAGCCGCATCCCGGCACTGAATGACAAATCCGGAGTCAAGCGATAGCCGAGTCCGATGCGTCCGCCGAGTCGTTGTTCGTCCCAGTCGTAGTATCGTCGGTCATACAGGAATCCGCTGAGATTCAGGCTGATGTTCGTGTCGAACAAGTACGGTTCGGTGAAATTCACCAGGTAACGCTGCAACTCGGTTCCCGGGATCGCTTCAATTCGCAACCGCTGGCCACCGCCACGCCAGGCCGTACCGTTCATCACGTCGTCGACACTCAGCGGAAATCGCTTCCAGTCGAAATTGTATTCATCGATCACGATCTGGCCGGTCAGGCCGGCGTCGGAATTGATGCCGACGCCAAACATGAAGCGCCCCGTCTGTGTCTCCCGCACGTTGATTTCCAGGTCGGCGTATCGGCCGGTCAACGGTTGCGGTCCGACCAGGTCCGAAGGGCCCGGAGCAAAACCGGGGTCAATCGCGTTGTTGAACGGCGGCTGCTGATATTGCGTGGGTGCTGCCGGGGGTCCGGCAGGCGCCGTGGTCGGGATGTACGTCGTCGCGGGCGTGGTCGAGCCGGACATCGGCATTGGTTGCGGCGAATAACCCTCGTAGGCCGGCTGCCCGCCAATATAGGCGTTGCCGGAGTCCTGTCCTCGCACAACCGGCTGCTGTTGTTGACTGGGTTTGACTGGCGCGACGGAGGAGTTCCTCGATGCGCTGGTCGGCACGTTGTTCGACGACGGCGCGATCGTAGTCAAGGGCCCCGACCAGGTGGCGCATCCGCTGAAAAGGAGCAGGATTGCCAGGAGCGAGCCGATCCTGTCGGCGAGGGGTCGCTCGCGGTAAAGATCCTGCTGTCGATGTCTGTTTTTCACCGTGTCATCCTTGCACTGGTCCGTCGGTCGGGGATTCGGATCCGTTGTTGCTCAGGCCGTCACTCGGGCTCTGGTCGAAACGGCGCCGCCGTCCTCTGCGAAAATCTCCAACGGCCTGTGTTGCAGTGTCCTGTTGGCTTTCAATTGGTCCGTCGCCTCCCTGCGATGAGACGGCGTCTAGTACGGTGCTTCACGGGGTGCCCCCGGGGATTGGTCCGCCATCCGTGGGCCGTTGGTCAGCTCGGGCGGTCGAACTGCGATCGAGGGAGTCACCCCTCGTGCTGGATCGCTGAGGAATAGCTCGGAGG
Source organism: uncultured Planctomycetaceae bacterium (assembly GCA_963776055.1). Lineage (GTDB taxonomy): Bacteria > Planctomycetota > Planctomycetia > Pirellulales > Pirellulaceae > CAVZLD01. The sequence goes on from CAVZLD010000009.1 coordinate 161,707, forward strand.
AACGTAAGCGTCGCTCGCTGGCGCGGATCTCGCGAATGTCAATGATGTCATTCGGCGCCAACGACAGTCGGTTGATCACGACGTTGCGCCGAGTGTGCGGGTTATCCCCTTCGATGTTGACGATGATCTTACCGACGCGATACTGGTCGCCCTCGCGGATGTCATAGACCAGGTCCAGCGTTCCTGGTTCTTCCAGAAACTGCGGATCGGCCTTGATGTCCGCGTGGATGTATCCCTGACTGCCGTAGACATCCCGCATCTCTGTCAGGTCGCGGTTCATTTTTCGGGAGTCGAAATAATCACCCGGCTTCAGCGCGAGTCGCTCCGTGAGGGATTCCGTGGCGAACGTGTCATTGCCGACAACCGCGACATTCCGAATCTGATACCGAGGCCCTTCGTCAATGACGTAGGTCAACGTCAGCCATTTTCCGGAATCCGAGAGATCCAAATACCGACCGATCCGCGCCTTGAAGTATCCCAGGCTGCGATAGTAGGCGACGAGGCGCTCGCGATCCGCTTCGATCTGCTCGCGATCAACCTTGCCTTTGAAAAACCAGAGGATGCCCGGCTTCGATTTGATCTGCGTTTTCAAACGCCCGTCCGATACGATCGTGTTGCCCAGGAAACGGGTGCGGAAAATGCGCTGCTGCTCCCCTTCGTAAATGGAAAACACGACCCCCTCGTCTTGTGGCTTGTCTCCTTCGAGAAGCTCGACCTGTACGTCCGCGAAACCGCGCTCCAAGTAAAACTCCTGAAGCTTGCGGCGAGCTTCCTCGACGCGATAGCGATGGAGGGGCTCACCGACCTTCAGCTCTATCTTCTTGCGGAGCGTGTTCTCGCGAATCTTCTGGCGTCCCTGGAATTCCACGTAGCCGATCGTCGGCAGTTCTGTGACCTCAAAGGTCACCTCCACACCGCCCCCCTCCACCTTTCGACGATAGGTTTGCACGTTGCGAAACAGGCCCGTCGACGAAAGTCGCCGAACATCGGCCTGTACGACGGCCGGATCAAAATCCCGCCCCAGTCGTGTCTGCAACTCCGCGCGAATCCGCGACTCCGAAATCGCTTGGTTCCCCGCAGACCTTGACCGCCACGATCGGTTCGCCTGGGTCGCGCCGCTCAAAAACCGGAGGCTGATACGTCGGTGTCTCACTGCGTGCCGGCCCCGGCATCCCACCGCCGCCACCCAAACCGGGAACTCCGGCCTGCGCGTACAGACAACTCGATCCATGGAAGGTCGATAGGGCGATCAGCAAGCCCAGGAGCCCGCGGGCGATGCATCGTTTCCTGATGTTCAACATGCGCAAGTCGGGGGTTTTCTTGCCAGTGTTTTGGAAAAGCCGCGGCGAACCGTGTTCTCACTCCCAACGGAATCGCTGCGCGTGAGACCGTACCGCCGGGCGACCGAGCCGCTGTCCGCCGAGACGTAGGTCGCCTCGACAAGTCGCGTACTGATACTGAATTCAGTGGGGACGCACAAGCCGAATCGAAACAGAATTCGCTTGACAGCTGCCCCGCCCCGCATCGCATCGCCTGTCCCGGGGTTCCCGGGGTTCGATGTCATTAACTAGGGAAAATGCGATGGCAGCGCGAGATTGGTTGTCTGCAGGATATGGGTTGGCTGATTTCGCCTAGCCGGAGAGTCGCCGCCACGCATCGCCTGTCCCGGGGTTTGATTGCGGTCTTTAGGGTGAATAGGTGGCTAGGGTGTTGTGCGTTTTCTGTAAAACGCGGGGAGTTTGAGTTTGTCTGGCCGGAGAGTCAGCCAAGGCGATGATGCATCTTCTGTTACGGCGATTTGGCCGCTGCAGGACGGTTTCGACCGCGAGAAGCATCGGGCAACAGGGAGTCGACGCTGACAAAAGGCCGCGTCGTGACGGAAGCTGCGGGGCAGTGCTGACAGCGATGGCAACCTCCGGCGAAACCGTTCCGCACGCGTCGGACCATCCGCCGTCCGAGGTAGCCGATCGCCACGGCGACGAGCAGAAGAGAGATCGCGTCTTGCCAGAATGCTTGATTCATGTTGTCGCCACGAAGAACATCCCCACTTGGTAGGTAACCCAGGCTCCGATATAGGCCAATACCGTCATGTAGGTAAAAGCAAACACCGGCCACTGCCAGCTGTTCGTTTCGCGCCAGATGACGGCCAAGGTCGAGATGCATTGTGCACATAGAGCAAAAAAGACCATGATCGAGAGCGCCACGGGGATATTGAAAACATGACGCTCCGTTCCGTCCCAGCGAGCATTCTGCAGCCCTTCCTGCAAAGCGAGCGAGCCTTCGCTGTCCGAGCCGAGGTTGTAAATCACACTTAGCGTCCCCACCACCACCTCGCGGGCCGGAAACGAAGCGATGACGGCGCAACCGATCTTCCAGTCCCAGCCCAAGGGGCGAACGAAGGGCTCGATCCACATTCCGAGTCGTCCCAGATAGCTCTGACGCATCTGGGCACCGGCGATCTGGTTTTCGAGTGCCGTCACCTCGGTCTGCCAATCGGCGGCCTGCTGGGAAGTGACCGTTGGATCTCCGCTATGAAAGCGATCCAATTGCGATTGAAGAATTTGCTGCTGTGAGCGCAGCGAACTCCTGACCTCCGTAGCGCACGGATAATACCCGGCGGCCCAGACGACCAGTGTCACTGCGAAAATCAGCGTTCCTGCGGAATGTACAAATTCCCATCCACTGGCCAGCATCCGGTGCAAAACCACACGGACATCCGGCAGCTTGTAGGTCGGCAGTTCCATCACGAACGGTGGTGCTTCTCCGGGAAGGATTGTCCGGCGCAACAGCAACGCCACAGCAATCGCCACGACCATTCCCAGGAGATACAGGCTCAACAGGACAATTCCTTGAAGTCCCAGCAGACCTCCCAAGTAGGCGGTGGGGGGAATGAAGGCACTGATCAACAGCGTGTACACCGGAAGACGTGCGCTGCAACTCATGAGGGGCGCGATCAAGATTGTAATCAAGCGATCACGCCGGTCCTCAATCACGCCGCGTGGCCATGATGCCCGGGATCGCGCAGGCAAAAGAAGACAACAGCGGAATGAACGATTTGCCGCTCAACCCGATCCGCGACATCAGCCTGTCCATCAAGTAGGCTGCGCGGGCCATATAGCCACAGTCTTCGAGCAACGCGATGAAGAGAAAGAGGATGAAGATCTGAGGCAGAAACACCAACACGCCTCCGACGCCTCCCAGGACACCGTCGACCAATAGCGATTGCAACGCGCCGTCGGGGATGCGCTGGCCACAAACATGCCCAAGCGGTCCACGCCGGATTCCAACGCGTTCATGAACCAGCGCGACCAGCGGAACACCGCTTGAAACATCAGCAGCATCAGCAGCCCGAAGAAGATGGAGCCCCACAGACGATGGGTCAGCACATGGTCCAGTCGGTCGCTCCAATCGACGCGGGCCCGGTCCTGCCGCGGAAGGACTCCCTCGGTCACCTGGGAGATCCACTGATACCGAGCGCTCGTTTCCACGGCGCCGAGCGAGCTACCGCCGTCGGTCAAGCGCTCCTGTGCGGCGCGCACCGCTTGCCAGATCTGCGCATCCGCGGTGACCACGCCAGCCGATCTCCAAGTAGCCGGTGTCGAACAGCAGCCGCTCGACCAGGTACGCGCGGCAGAAGCCTGTCCGTTCTGCTCGCGCAGCAGTTGTTCCAGTTGCGAAATCTCCCGCTGCACCGATTCGGGCAGCGGGCTCACGAGCGTTTGCGGCGCTCGCGCAACCGCACTACTCAACGTGTCTCGTAATTCGGAAAGGCCCTCTCGCCGATTCGCCTGGGTGGCGACGACCGGAATTCCCAATTGCTGCTGCAAACGCGCGATGTCGGGAGCCAGACCCTTTCGGCGAGCAACATCTGTCATGTTCAGTGCGAGGACCGTGGGGAGTCCAACCTCGAGAATCTGGCTGACGAGGTACAGGTTCCGCGGTAGGTTGCTCGCGTCGACGATGCACAGCACGAGATCGGGCTGTGGAACGCCCGGACAGCGACCCAATAGAACGTCAACCGCCAGCATCTCATCCGGTGACTGCGGCGCCAGACTGTAGGTGCCCGGCAGATCGATCACCTCGCAGGACCGTCCATCCAACTCCATGCGACCCAGTCGCTTCTCGACGGTCACCCCAGGATAGTTGCCGGTCCGCTGCCGTACGCCGACCAGCGCAGCAAACAAGGTGGACTTGCCCGTGTTCGGATTGCCCAGCAGCACGATCGTCAAAGGCTCGACTCGCGCACTATCACTCGGCGCAACGTCGACCGCCGTCGTCATCCGGCTGCTCCCGCCCGGACCAGGATGCTGGAAGCCTCGCTGTCACGAAAACAGAACTTGCTGTTGTCCAGGCGAATAATGCACGGGTTTCCGCTGCGAACGATCTCCACACGCACGCCTTGCCGGAAGCCGAGTTCGTGCAGCCGCCGCGAGTGCGTCTCCCGCCCCGTCACGGTGTGAATCTCGGCTCGTTGTCCAGACCGCAGTAGTCCCACGGGAATCAGAGGCAGTTCGTGCACGGCCTTCGCTCACTGAATGATCTTGTTGATATTTAGTCTCAGTATCGCTCCGTTCATGATACGCCTTGTGCGCTTGTTCCACAAGTCCCGAAGTGGCGGAAATCTTCAGCGAGCACACACGCGGTGGTGACCATGCCAGATCAACGGGCTGCCGTCGCGCGTCACCGGGCCCAAGAGGGGGCGCTGATGATCGAACCGAGAAGCAGCAGCGTGTCCCCTTCCGCGTAGGGGTGTCGTGAGTCTTGCGCTGGGTCCGTTGCGCTCAAGACCCGAATGCGGGTACCCGTGCGGGCTGCCAACCGCACCTCCGTTTCGAACATGCCGCCGATCGGTCGAATCTGTTGGACTTCGCCCATCAGCGCGATGCCATCGCTGGTCCGTGACGGAAAGTTCAGCCAGGAGTCAGCTGCTTCCGCGATCAGCCGCCGCAACTTCGGCTCCTCGGCAATCTGTGCGCTGATCGTGTCGACTGCGGTCCGTTGAAGATCGCTCTCGGGATCCGTCGAATCCAGGAAAGAGATGATCTGTGCCACATCGCATAATTTGCGATAGACGATTCGCAGCCGTTCGCGACGGACCGCGCGGTCGAGCCCCGGATCATCCTGGACCGCCTGCAGCGTCGGCTCCAACTCGGCCAGCGCCTGCCGCAGCTCGTAACCTAAGTAGACCGGCGGATCCTGCAGGCCGACGATCGTGGGGTCGTGTTGCCGGGGCGACCCATCTGTCGCCGTATGAGTGGCTGCGCGAATGGCGGCGTAATCGTCCGCGAGTGGCTGATCGGTGGGAAGATCCGTTGGATCTTGTGCCAGCAGTGGGGCAACGAGTTGATCGTCGGGAAATGGGTCAAGCGGTGTCGTTTCCGTGCCCGTGTCTGCGTTGAGCCTTGCTGGCGGGGAGGCCGAGACAAAATCGCCTGGCTGCAACCACTGCAACCAGGGCGGCAGCATCGGAGCGATTCCGAACGGGTCACGGCGCAAGTTGCCGGGCAGCCACCACAGAATGATCTGCGCGATCAAAATGCCTGCCAGACCACCGAGAACGACCTTCACCAGTTCGATCGCCGGTTTTCCCCCGCGACGACGGGCCTGCCATCGCTGGGTCACGGACTGCGCCGGTGTCTCCTGGGGCACCACAAACGGGCTGGGAATCCGCCCGCCATTGCTGGCATCCATCGGTTCCACGATCTGCGCCGTTGGTAGGAACCCATCAATGTCGACGGGTCGCGCGATCGGGACACTCGTTTCCGGCTGGATCGTGGCCGGCTGGATCGTGGGATGTGGGCTCTCGGACGGCTCGTGAAAATGGCCGGCCTCGGGCTCCTGTCGAGTGGGCTCCACCGTCGGTGCGACCGGCACCACTCGCACCTCGGGCGGCAGCAACGGCAACAGATCCTCCGCGGCGAATTGAGCACCGCATACGGGGCATTCCACCCGCGCATCGCGGAGATTTCCCGTTGAACGGACCCATTCCAGGCAAAAGGGACATTTCGCGACATCAGGCATAGTGGTATCCGAGCAGGAAGGCGCGAGGAATCGCGTGGGTGTTACCCGCCCACCAAGTTCCCTTTTTAATTCTAATCGAACGAATCGGCTGAGAAGCGAAATTCGTCCGCCAAACGGGTGGGGGCCCAGGCCTTCAGATGTTTTACCAGGAGATTCCGGCTCGAATCATCACCGTATCTTCCAAATCAACCGATTCTTCGGGCACCGCCACGTCCACGATCTGGCGATTGAAGACGTATCCCAACTCGGCATAGCTGTGCCAGCGATTCAGATTGAACCAGTCGACTCCCACGTAGACCCGCAGATCGTTAATGTCGATCCGGTCACTGGTTCCGGCGTTCGGATCGTCGAGCCGCTCGTAGGTCCAGGCCCCGCCGCCGTACTCACCCCCGATATACCACCAGACTTGTGTGTTTCCCCTTGTCGTACCGTAGCAGGCCAACTTGGGGTTGGGGATCACGATTTCCCAATGCTTCTGTGGCGAAGGGTCCCACACAATCCCCGCAATCGGTAGCAGCTTGATGTCGTTTCGATCAATGTATTGGGCCCCCAGTTTCAACGAACAGGATGGCGTCAAGCGTACCACGCCCGCCGCCGACGCCATCACCCGAAAACTGCTGTTCGTGAACGTCGAGAAATCACTGAACACACCGGGCGTCACGGCGAATTCGCCACCCAACTGCGGCGTGAACCATGGCTTCCAGCCGAAATCGAGATACGCGCTGTACAGCGTGGGTGGCAGATCCAGCTCCTCCGGCGGTTTGGGGCCGTCCAGCAGATCGAGCGTGAAGCCGGGACGAACTCGCAGAGGACCGGTGCCGCCCAGGAAATTGGGGAATACGGCGGTCGTGCTGATGTCGAATTCGTTGATCATCAGACTGTTTCCGTCCCCGCTGCCGTATAGCCACGTGTACGCTAAGCCCGTGTCCTGGAATAACCGCTGATAGGGCAAGCTGGCCTGCGTGGGCCAGATTCCATCCGGAAAATAGGGCGTGCCCGGCTGTGCTCCCCAGGCATTCGGGTTTCCACCATACGGGACCGAAGACGTGGGATTCGGTGTGTAAGGCGTTGGGGGAAGAACGCCCGCTGGGGCACCGGTTGGGCTGCCTAAGGGTGGTGGAAGCGCCGGCGTTCCGCTGGGCAGCGCGTACGGATCAAACGGCTGGATCCCCGGGGCCAGCGTTGCTGCCGGCGGTACCGTCCCGTAGGCCGGCGCGCCATAGGTCGGAGGGGCGCTGTACGTATTCGGCACTGCGCCATACGTGGATGGCGGTGACCCACTGTATGCCGGGGGAGTTCCGTAAGTCGAAGGAGATCCAGACGCGGGCGGCGGCGTGTATAGCGGCGCAGTTGCGGCGCCAGGTACTGAATTCGTGGGCGGCGGTGCATTCCACCCGGAACTGCCACTCGGCGGCGCCGCACTGGGAAAGCCCACACCCTGACCATACACCGGTAGGCTGAGTGCCAATCCGCAGCCCAAGATGACAATTCCACGCATTGTGTGTCCCGTAGAAAGCACCAGCATTCCCACAGAGATTCTGACAAAAGCCCACCGGCGTTCTGAGTCGCGGCGGGTTCGTAGCAAATCCGCTTGGCTCAAGTCAAGGCGAAGTCGACCGTGCTGAGCTCGGCCGTATGCGCGTCTCCAGGGCGTCTGGTCGTACGGTATTGCGTGTCTCCGAACCGAATGATGAGAACGCACAGGAGAAGGTGAAAGATCGCTAGGAAAAGAGTGTAAGGGTGAAGAAGAAGGCGGAAGACAGCGGATGGCGCGCAGGTGCGCGGATCGGAGGGAGAGGGGTGCGCCGATGGATGCGGATGACGCGGACGTGCGCACATCGGAGACGAATGGGACAAGGCGGTCGCGACTCCGGCCGCTTCTTTCATCGCCTGTCCCTGCGTTTGCGGTTGGGCGACGTGGGAGCGGGATGAAGGGCGTGAAGGGTGCGGTTTGTCGCCCCGCGAACTGGGCTTGACTGTCAAGAAGAATCTCCATAAAAGCCCGCATCTCATCTCCGAGTCAACCAACAGCCGTAACCTTCTTTCCGTCGAGCGATTTGCCGAACCATGAATCGTTATCCACAGCTTTCCATGCCTGTATTGGCAGCGGTTGCCTTTGCGATCGGTTTTTCAACTCATGCCACCGGAAGGGCCCAGGCGGTGACGCCTTCGCCGCGGCTGGCAACCGAACCGTTTGTGTCGGTGGGGAAACTCATCCGCGCGGGAAAGTCGCGTCAGGGAAGCGACCGGTTTGCCCTGCTGGATGACCAGGGCGCGGTCTCCGCCTACGTGCTGCCGACGACCGACGCGGAACTTGGCCGCTTCGTGAATCGATCGGTGGCGGTCACAGCGCGATCGATGCAGCGCGGCGGTGACTCGCTTCCGTACATTCTCGCACAGCAAGTCAGCCCGCTCGGCGAGGAAGTTCAACCCCTCTCGGGTTCCGTCAACTTGGCCAATTTCGAGACCGACGCGCAAGCGGAGCGAGCGTTGCTGGCGGTCGCTGGCGCAGAGCCGACGACCGAGTCGGACGCGAACGGCCGGTCGGACGACCCCCGGATTCTTCCCGCGGGAAACGAGTCGCGGCGGCCAGCTGGCGGAACGGACCAAGAGCGGTTTTCCTTTGCGGCGCTGATGGCGAATCGCCTGGTTCGGCGTCACGTGCGGTGCCCGCGCAGCACGAGGAGATGTTAGCGATTCCGCCGGGAGTGCCCGTGGAGGCCATGGAGGGCGAGTCGGCTATGGTGGTCGATGCCGACGGTATCCCGCGGTATGAGTACGGTTGGGACGTGGGGGATCCGCTGGCCGGTTCCGCCTGCAGTTCCTGCAATCCCTGTGGGGTCGGTTGTTCGCCCTGTGGACCGTGGGGCCGTCATTGGATTCGAGTGCAGTACCTGCCTTGGATAACGAAGGGGATGTCCATTCCGCCGCTGGTAACGACCAGTCCCGGCAGCACGCCGGTTCAAGACGCAGGCGTGCTGGGACTCGATTCGACCGACGTGATCTTGGGCAACGGCGACATTCTGGACGATGTGCGCCATGGTGCTCGCCTGCAAATCGGCACTTGGCTCGACACGTGCCAATGGTGGGGCTTGGAACTGGATCTCGCGGGATTAGATCAGAAGTCGGATGGGTACTCGCGTAGTTCCACGGGCAACCCGATTCTGGCACGCCCGTTTTACAACTGCGCTGATTAACGACCAAGACGCCGAACTGGTCGCCTACCCAGGAATCGTGAGCGGGACGGTTTCTGTCGATGCCGATTCGGAGCTTTACTGGATTGCTCCTCGATTGCGCATGAACCTGCGATGTGCCGACCATTTGCCGTACCCGGCACTGGCCTGCACCGGCTGCAATCCCTGTGGCGGCGCCACGTGCGCTCCACCCGGTGGCTATCGCCTTGACCTGCTGCTGGGCTACCGTTATATGCGACTGGACGATTCCCTGCGGATCGAAGAGGATTTGACCTCGCTGCGCGACAATGTCCTCTCCGAGTTCGAACTGTACGATTCGTTCGAGACCGAGAATCGATTCAGTGGCCTCGAGTTGGGGTTGGCCTGGGAGGCCCATCGCGGACCGTGGTCGCTCGAATTGTTGAGCCTGTTCTTGTTGGGGAACAACCGCCGTGTCGTGACGATCGATGGCAGAACCACTTCTTCGGTTCAGGGCGTCAGCTTCTCCGATCCGGGCGGATTGTTGGCTCTGTCCAGCAACATGGGCCACTATCAGGACGATGAATTCGTCGTCATTCCCGAACTGAACGCCACGCTGGGGTATGCCATCGCCCCCAACCTGCGGTTGCTGCTGGGGTATTCGGTCCTGTTCTGGGGCAATGTCGTGCGCCCCGGCGATCAGATCGACCTGCGCGTCAATCCCGATCTACTGCCTCCCGAACAGGAAACGTCGGGACCGGCCGTTCCGCGATTCCTGCTAAGTGACACGACGTTCTGGGCGCAAGGTCTTAACGTCGGTGTTGATTGGCGCTGGTAGATCAGGGTTGGTTCGGCAAACTGCGTAAAAAGAAAAGACGCGAGTAAGTTTGCGCGTCGGGCGGCCGATATAGGTCAGGTGGGTGGCGTAGTGCGCGGGGTAACGGCAGTCTCGCGGAGCCAAACGCTTTTCGAATCGGCAGCGAGAGCGAGATACAAGCCATGGCATCAGGTTTCGGATGGTTCGGCAGTTGGTCCACAAATCAGCCGCGGATGGTGCGTCGACGCCGAGCAAGGCGACGATTGGCACTCGAGTCTTTGGAGACGCGGCGAGTGTTGGCGTGTTCGGGCGTCCTGACTCCGGCCATTGGCGGATCGGTCTTCGTCGATTTCAACGGCGACGGTCAGCCGTCCGCGGATGAAGGGCTTGCCGGCGTCCGATTGGAGCTCTTTCTCGACGATGGCGACGGGATCTTCGATCCCGAGGATGGTGATCTTCCGGTGGGCGGTGAGCGTGCCACGGACAGCGAGGGCCAGTACTGCTTCGACAACCTGAATGCGGACGAGGGCTATTTCGTATTGCAGCGGTCGCAGACGGTCAACGGCAACGGCCTGGACCGTCAAGTGGCCGGGCCAATTTTCCCCGGCACGCCGGGCTTGTTGATTGACGCCTTCATCACGACGCAGACGGCGACGGCGATTCCTCCTGCGCCTTCGGCCGCCACATCCACCCTTGTTTTTGGCGATGAACAGGAAGTATTGGGGCAGGAACGAGATATCGTCGCCGTCCTGGACTCCGGCGACGGTGAAGTGCGTGTGAACGTCAATCCGTTCGGCACACGGCCGACGATGCGATATAACGCCGACGTCGCGGTGACCGGCAGCGGCTCGGTCATATGGGACGGTATCGACGGCGACGCTGGGCAGATTTCGATGGGACTCAATGGCCGCGATCTGACGCTCGGTGGCACGCAGAACGGTGTGGCGCTGCAGGTGGGTTCCGTCGTATCCGGTTCCACGGCTCGGATCCGGATCTACCAGGGGAATACCTCTAACTTCTCCGAGGTCACGTTTTCGATTCCTGTCACGGAAGGGGGGGCGGCAGAAGCGTACGCATTCGTGCCCTTCTCGTCGTTCGGCGGGAATGTGTCACCTTCGAATGTCGACGCGATCGCTTTGATGTTGGACGCGAACGAATCCGGCGGCAATGACATCGAGTTGGCGTTGATCGGCACGAACGGTCCCAAGCAGGTCGACCTGGAGAATTCGCTGCGTACCGATCTCTCGGTAACAAAGACCAATGATCGTTCGACGGTTGTTCCTGGAGAACCGGTTACGTACACCGTCCGCGTGACGAACCAAGGGCCCAGCGACGTGACGGACGCTCGGATCACGGATCAAGTACCCTCGATACTCTCGAATGCGGGTTACACAAGCAACTCGATCGGTCTTGTCGTCGGCAACACACCCGCGGGAATCGGTGACATCGACGACACCGTCAGCATGTCCGTGGGTAGCGCGGTGACCTACACGTTGACCGGAACGGTCGCTTCGTCGGCGACCGGCACGATTTCCAACACCGCTTCCGTGGCTCTGCTCCCGGATACGTCGACACCGATCCAACGAACAATCGAGCCGTGGACACCGATTCGCTGCAGCCGGAAGTCGATCTCCGCATTACGAAGACCAACGATCAAACCGTTGTACGGCCGGGGCAACAGAATACGTATACGATCGTCGTTAGCAATCCTGGGCCGAGCGATGTTCAGGGAGCCGCCGTCGTCGATACGTTTCCGCCGGCGTTGACTGCGATCTCGTACTCCACTTCCGCAACCGGGAATGCTTCGAGTAATCGTCCGAGCGGCACGGATGCGATCAACGATACGGTCTCTCTGCCCGCAAATAGTTCAATTACCTACACCGTTCGCAGCACGGTGGGTCCGAATGCGGGAGAGACGCTCAGTAACACTGCCATTGTGACGCCGCCGCAAGACGTGTTCGATCGCAACTTGGACAATAATTCGTCCACCGATTTTGACACGGTGTTACGCGAAGCGGACTTGTCGATCACCAAGACGAACGGACGTGATGTTGTCACGCCGGGAGACGGCGTGAATTACACGATTGTCGTGACAAATGAAGGCCCCAGCAATGTGCAAGCCGCGACCGTCCGCGACGACTTTCCCAGTGCATTGACGAACGTGACGTACACGAGCCAAGCCACCGGTGATGCTTCGGGATCGACCAGTGGTAGCGGTTCGATCAATGACGTCGTGAATCTGGGGGTCGGTGGTCGCATTACCTATTCTGTGAATGCGATCGTATCGCAGACGGCCGTTGATTCGATCACGAATATCGCAACCGTTTCACTGCCTGCGGGGATTACCGACCCGGTTCCGGCCAATAACTCGGCTCGCGATACCGATGCGGTCGATCAGGCGTTCAGCAGTATCTCGGGCTACGTCTACATGGACCGCAATGACAACGGCGTGCGAGAGAGTGACGAACCGGGGTTGGTGGATGTCGAAATCACTCTCAATGGGACGGACTTCCAACAGAATGCCGTCTACCGACAGACCCGCACGAACCTCGAGGGACGCTACCGATTCGGCGGTCTTCTGCCGGGGACGTACGCGGTCGAGGAGACACAGCCGAGCGCGTTTCCCAATGGCAAAACGACGGCCGGCACCGGGGCGCTGAACAATCCCACCGTGACGGACAACCTGTTCTCCAATCTGCAGCTCGGTCGTGGTCAGGAAGCGATCAATTCAATTTCGGCGAAGGACGCCCCAGCATCTCCAAACGCGGATTGATCTCATCGGCTTTCCGCCGGCTTGACCGTTGAAACTCGTCCCGACGTGGCAACGTTGTCGAGCCACTGCGGAACGAGTGGGTACCGACCGCGAATTTGCTCGCCCGATGATTTCTGGCCGCCGCATCTTGCCCGATTTTCTGAGTTGGGTTCCCCATCGGAGCCATCGCGGGCCACGTTCTGGGGAGGCAGATTGGATTCCCTCGATCGGCGGGGGTAAGCGATTCTTGGACGCTTTCTCGCAGCTGGCCGAATCCCGAGAATCTGACTTGCCTTTTCTGCAATCTGTGCGACGATGAAATAGGTCGTGCAACGCAGCACGAGGGACTAGAAGACCGTGTCGCACCTGTCTCTGGCATCTTCAGGTGACGCACGGAGCACTCTAGTGGAAAGGAGGTGTTCTTTGGAATATTTCTGTAGTAGCCAGCGGGGTGGTCTCGTCTGAGACGGCCGGCGGGCTGTTTCGGACAGCCACAACAGTTGAGTGGTCGTTGTGGCCACTACCATGTTTTTGGGGCTCGGTTCCTGTAAGGGAGCCGGGCCCTTTTTCGTGGTCTACTCGCAGCGCTGCGCGCGTAGCACGCGTGGCAAGTCGCGCCAAGTCTTCGCGGATCGAGGCCCGGTGCAGATGGGGCTGCGCCGCGACGATTTGCAGCACCTCATCGCGCAGCAGCGGGCTGATTTCGCTTACCAGCCAGCCTTGAGACTGCAATCGATCGGGCGCATCCGCGACGAGGCGTCTGAGCACGTCGAGGCCAGTATCTCCCGCGAAGAGGGCCAGGTGCGGCTCATGCTCGACGACATCTCGCGGCAGTTCGTTGATCTCTCGCCGTCCAATGTAAGGCGGATTCGAAACGATGTAGTCGAACCGGTCGTGGTTCGTCAAGGCTGCGAACAGATCGCTTTCCACGAAGGCGATGCGTTCGGCGACGCCGTGTTCTTGCGCGTTGTCTGCGCGCGACCTGAATGGCCGCGGCGCTCACGTCCAATCGCGGTGACCTGCGCGCTGTGGTAAGTCGGTACGGCGATGGCCACGGCAAGGTTTCCGCTGCCGGTGCCGACATCGGCGATCCGCAGTGGATGGTCGAGTTGGCCCGCTTCTTTGATCAGATCCAGCAACGTGATCAGGACGAATTCCGTTTCCGGACGCGGAATCAGCACGTCGGGAGTGACGCGAAATCGCAGGGAATAGAATTCGCGGTAACCGACCAGGTAGGCGACCGGAGTTCCTTTGGCGCGCCGTTTGACCAGTTCGCGGAACTCGGTTCGCAGATCCTCATCCGCCACCGCACCAAAGGCGGTGTACAACTCGATCCGCGGACAACCACGGGCATGAGCCAGCAGGACTTCTGCGTCGAGTCGCGGATTGTCGGCACCGTGTTCTTGCAGGTAGTCGGTCGTCCATTGCAGCAGGCGACCGACCGTCCAGGAATCTGTCTCGTTCATAGCGAGCGGAATTGCGAAGGGACCGTGCTGGTGGGTGTGCGAAAGCCGGGCATCAGTGTGGCAATCCCTCGCCGCGGTAGGCCCTAGTTGAGGTCGCCCATTTCGCCACGAAGTTGTTGACGATCATGGTCGATCAGGGCATCGGAAATCGGCTGGAGATCCCCGGCGATCACTTGATCCAGTTTGTAAAGCGTGAAATTGATTCGATGGTCGGTGATCCGGTTATCGGGGAAGTTGTAGGTCCGAATTCGTTGGCTTCGATCGCCCGAGCCGATCAGCGTCTTGCGTTGGTCGGCTCGTTTCCGTTCTTCCTCCTGTCGTTTCCGGTCGTACAGTCGGGCTTTCAGCTCCCGCAATGCCTTTGCGAGGTTCTTGTGTTGACTTTTTTCATCCTGGCATTGGACCACGATTCCGGTATCGTGGTGCGTCAGGCGGATCGCCGATTCTGTCTTGTTCACGTGCTGTCCACCCGGTCCGCTGGCGTGGAACTTGTCGATTCGGTAGTCGTCCGGTCGCAGGTCGATGTCGACGTCTTCCGGTTCGGGCATCACGGCGACGGTGGCGGCCGAGGTGTGCACGCGTCCTTTGGCCTCCGTTTCGGGCACTCGCTGGACACGGTGTCCGCCGCTTTCATACTGCAGTTCGCGGTACACGCCTTCGCCTTCAAAGGCCACGACGATTTCTTTGAAGCCGCCCAATTCCGTGGGGCTGGCGTGGATGATTTCGGTCCGCCAGCCTTTGGCTTCGGAATGCCTTGTGTACATCTGGTACAGATCGCCGGCGAACAGAGCGGCTTCATCGCCGCCCGTCCCCGCTCGGATTTCCATCACGCATCGGGTGCGATTGGCATCTTCACCGCCGATCGTCAGGTCCAGTAGCTCGCGCCAAATCGCCTCGCGCTGACTATTCAAATCGCGGAGTTCGGCCGCCGCCAGTTGGCTGAGTTCAAGGTCATCGCTGTCGGCGAGTTGTCGCGCTTCTTCGATTTCCGTGCTCAGCTGTTTAAATCGGCGATATTTGCCAGCCAGCCGGGCGAGACCGCCGTGTTCTCGTGCCACGCCGGCCATTCGCGTTGCGTCGGTCTGGACTTCGGGGTCGGCCAGTTGACGCTCCAGTTCCTGGAAGCGAGTAAGCGTTTTTTCAAGCATTTCGCGCATAGGCGGCCCCGCATTGACAAAGTGGTCCTCACGGAAGTGGAGAACGCGTCCCGTGCCCGGTCGGTGTCGTCGGCTGCACTTGGGCTCGTGACACCGGGACAGACCCAGACGGCAAAGGAGAAATCCGCGGCGGAAGAGGCTTCGCCCGCAACCTGGACCAGCGGTCCGATGGAGCCAACGTGCTAGGACCCAGCCTTTTTCTTCTTCTTGGCCGCGCCCTGGAGACTGGCGTACGTCCCGCTGGCAAACTTGTTTTGAAACTTTTCGATCCGCCCGGCCGTGTCGACGTACTTCAGCTTGCCCGTGTAAAACGGGTGACAATTGTTGCAGATGTCGACCTTCAGTTCCTTCCGCGTACTGCGCGTCTGAAACTTGTTGCCACAACCGCAGGTGACCGTGGTTTCGAAATACTCGGGATGGACGTTCTTCTTCATATTCCGACATTCCTGAGAATCGCCGACCATGGGGCTGCCAGCCACTGGGGTGCGGCCGACACGTGAAGTCCCGCATTCTAGTCGGTGCTTGCGGGGTAGGCAAGGCGGCGCTGGCGGAGGGGCAACTGCGTGCGGACGGCGTTCGGGCAGTCTCTACCGACGGAGTCGAAGGCTTGTCGCCGGACGCTTTCTGCCGTGCCAAGCCAACAGCCGCGGCCGGATTTGCGATCCGGCCAACGACCGCTGGTCATCGATTCCATCGATCGGTGCTCCTAATCGGCATCGGTCGCGGACTTGACCTGTTCGGTCAACGCCTCAATCGCCTCTCGGAGCGCCTTCATCTCCTCGCGTAGCTCCCGCAGTTCCGCTCGCGGGGCAGCGCCTTGCGGACCGGGGCCCATGGGGGCTCCGATCGAGAGGCGCGAAGGGTGTCTCGGGCCGAGCATTGCCGCCGGAGGACCACCGGGTTGCGGGCCAGGGCGTTGCCACTGTCGCGGCTCTCCGCGTTGGGCCATTCGTCCGGGCCGGCCTCGGTCCGCTCGACGAGCCGTGGCGGGGCCGCCACGGCGACCGGGCGCCGGGCGCTGCCATTGACCACGCGGTGGACGGCCACGCCGTGCGGTCTGGCCGGGCCGCTCGTCAGCGTTGGGCCGAGCCGCTCTGGCGGCGGGTTGGCGGGGACCGTTGCCACGTCGCTCGGCCATTCGTTCCCGCGGTGGGCGATTGCCTGCTGGCGAGGGACCTTCGGCGCGGAATCGCTCCCCGCGTTGCCGCAGGGTGCGTTCCATACCTGGGCGGCCAAACCCGGGTGCGCGCTCTCGAAGTTCCTCCGTCAGCTCTTTGACTTCTTGTTCTTTCCCCTCGGCGCGGGCTTTGCGCAGTTTTTGGAACAGCTCTCGTACCTGTGCCATGTCTTCCCGCGCCCATGGAGGTTGGCGTCGACCAGCGCGAGCCTCTGGTCGACGAGCGTTATTCCGTTCTTTCTTTGCGTCGTCGTCCTCGTCTTCCTCCTCCTCTTCGTGGTTGGCGGAATGATCTTCCTCTTCTTCGTCGGAGTCACGAGCAGTCTCCGCCCACGCGTACTGTTCAAGTTCTTGTTCGTCGGGGGCGAAGTATTCAAGTGCCGACAGGATTGCAATGCGAGTCATCGGATTGGTGATCGTGGACGCAAACGCTTTGTCCGCGCCGCAAGCGATCAACGCCACAGCGGGTAGAAGGGACAAGATGGGTTTCATGGTTTTTGCTCCGTAACAGACAAGAGAAGGGAATGAGCCGTCGCGCGGTGCAGCTGCGGAATCGCGAGAACCACGCATCGGAATGTCGACGAGTTCTTGAACCCCGTGCGGAGCTTCAAGTTTCGCCGCTTGGCGGCAGATATCGCACGATGTGTTGCTAGTTTCCGCAGAATCGTCTGACTGACAAGATGCCGGATCACGGCAAAGTGTCGTGGTGGGCCACTCAACGTCGCAGCGGGCCGGAGCTTGCGACTGCCCAGGGAATCAGGATCATCAACGGGGCCCAGGCGGCCTGTGCCGGTGTCAGCAGAAAGTGCATGCCAAGACTGTGCGCAGCCAGAATCACCAGAAAGAACACGGTGACAATCAGTACGGCGGAGCCGGCCGCGACGAATACATTGCGGCTTTCTCGTGCTAACACAATCGGGATTCCGAGGAAGAACAGCGTGATGTCCAACACCGGTTGGACCACTCGCGCGTGAACTGCCACCCGCACATCGGCACCAAGACTCATGCTCGGGTTGGCCAAGCCCTGGATCAGGTCCGGTGTCGAGGCGAATTGCCGCCAGGCTCGACCGCCCGTCAGCTGGCCGAACGACACGTTGCTTACCACAAAGCATTGTTTGGCTTGGAGCCAGGGCGCCT
The DNA here is from genome assembly GCA_963776055.1 of uncultured Planctomycetaceae bacterium. Classification (GTDB taxonomy): domain Bacteria; phylum Planctomycetota; class Planctomycetia; order Pirellulales; family Pirellulaceae; genus CAVZLD01. The sequence goes on from CAVZLD010000009.1 coordinate 179,386, forward strand.
GAGTCGGTGTGATGATCACCGCTTGCCCGTCAAGATAGACGGGCTCTCGCTGATCGATATCCTCCGGTGACTTGACGTTGTTCAGCAGGTAACCGGCTGGATGATCGAGCGTCGCTGGTTGCCGATCTGCCGTATCGGCGGCCAACTGGTGCGCGAAATGCGACATCGAAATCGGAAGGTGGAACACGGGGCGGAGAATCCGCTTTTTTGACTCCACCGCCTTTTCACCAGCGATCAGAATGTCTGTCATGTGGTCGAAGTTGGCGGTCAACGGCACCGCCTCGTTAGCGTCACGGTCACGCAACTTGCGCGTCAGTTCATCGCGGAACGCGGGGATCACCGACTCTCGATTGATGACCCCCAACAGACTGATTGTCACCACACCGAACAAGAGTGGCTTAATGATCCGCCACCGGGAAATTCCGGCGGCCATGAGGGCCGTCATCTCGTTGTTGCGCTGCAGCCACGTGACGGCAAAGACCGCGGCAATCAACGCCGCGATACGTCCGATGAGGTCAAAAAACCAGGGAACCCGCGCTCCGTAGTAACTTCCCAGGAGTGTGAGGATGCCGCCTTGCTGATCGCCGGCCTCAATGAATTCATTCAGGTTACCGACGAAATCGCCCACGACGTAGATCCCGGTCAGCGAGAGAAAGCAAACCAGGAATACCTTGAAGAACACAGAGAACACGTAGCGATCGATCAGCCGCATGCGATTCCATTCCTGCCAGAGGGTCTTTCGGTTTCATCCCCCGTTTAACGTCCGCCGGTCTCGCGCAAAACCTCACGGATCGCCCGTCCCAGAGCCTGCATTCCGTGGTCGATCCGCTCCGGATTTTGCACACCGAAGCTCAATCGCATGCTCTGTTTTCGCGGTGACGGGCCCATGCTCGGAAAACAGTATTCTCCTGGTACGTACAGAACGCCCTCGTCGATCGCGCGCTGAAACAAAGGACCGCCAAGGCCCGCGTTCACGCCACGGGGCAACTCGACCCAAAGATACAGTCCTCCCTGCGGGTGAATCCATTCGACGTCCGGTAGCCCCGACAGATGGCGGTCGGCTGCCTCGAGAATCGCGTCCCGCTTTCGGCCATAGGCCTCCCGAATCCGCTGCAAGTGCGTGTCGAACAATCCTACCTGAAGGACCTGATGCATCAAATGCTGATTGAAATTGGGCGATCCAAAGTCGATATTGCCCTTCTGATTGCAGACCGGTTCCACGAGCTCCCGCGGCAAAACCCCCCATCCGACGCGCAGGCCGGGTGAGAACGATTTGGAAAAAGTGCCGCAGGCAATCGTGTTCTCGGCCGCCCGGTCGTAGTACAGCAGACTCGGAACATCCGGGCATCCGTACCGCAGCTCGCGGTAGGCCATGTCCTCCAGCACGTAGATCTTCTGGTGGACGGACCACCGGCGACAGGTCTCTACGATCTGCTCTCGGCGTTCCGCCGAAAGCGTAATTCCTCGGGGATTGTCAAAGTACGTCACTAGATAGAGGGCTTTTACGCGTTCGAGCGTACCGTCCTGGGCCATCCCCTGCAGGGTCTCTTCCAACGCGGCGGGATCGATGCCTTGGGCATCGCTGGGAATCCCATGTGGGCAAGCCCCCAGATTTTGGAGCATTCCCAAGAAAACAAAATACGTGGGGCAGCTGCACAACACGATGTCCCCCGGATCCAGCAGCGTCTCCGCCGTGAGGTGCAACAGCTGATTGCTACCAGCGGTAATCACCACCTGGTCGATCCCCAGGTCGCAGCGACCGGCGATCCCGTCTTCCTGTTGCAGGCGGTCCAGGATGATTTCCCGCAGTGGGGCATAGCCGGCCGTAGTCCCGTACTGCAGAGCGTTATGGGCCGAGCTGGTTTCGGCGAACAGCGCGCGCAATGCCTCCAAAGTCTCTTCGCAAGGCAGCGTCTGTAGGTCGACAAACCCAGCGGCAAGCGACACGAGTTGGGGGTTGGCCAAGGCCCGGGCCATCAAATCGCTGATTGGCTGGCCGTACGACAGCTTGGCACGCTGGCTGAAGGCGGGCTGCGGCATAGTGCTCATGTCGACCTCGGTTGCGTGGAGTGCGCAATCTCCCATCGTACTCGCCATCATGGGTTGCTTCCATGCCACTGCGGAGTTGGGGGAGGATATCGGCTGTCTCTCCCCTTTCAGCCGCAACGCGGTTTCGCACGTGCGTTCGCTCGGCACGGGGGATCGGTATGATGAACGAGTGTTTCGGTGGGGGGGAGGTTCACCCTCAGCGGGCTCGATGCGGTCGTTTTTCGAACGAGGAGTTATCCCGTGAGGCTTCGTCGATGCTCGGTGCCGGATGTCGGTCTTCTGCAAACTCGAGTGCGCAAGTGGGCCGCGGCGACGACCGATCTCCTGTTGCCCCCCGGATGTGCGTCTTGCGGCCGATTTCTCCCATCGGCCGATCGGCAGCCGGTTCTGTGTCCTTCGTGTCGAGCGAATCTGCTGGCCGAGCGGATGGAGCACGCTTGCCGTTTTTGTGGGGCGGAACAGGTCGTCGCGGGAGACGGATCCAACCGGTGTGTCGGCTGCCGTACCCGGAAATGGATGTTCGAGCGGGTGGTATCCCTGGGGCGTTACCGCGGTGAGATACGCAACACGGTGCTTCGGATGAAACAGTTTCACGAGTATGCGTTGACGGCGGCCGTTGGTGCCCTGCTGGCCGAACAGTTGGTCGAAACGCTACAACAGAGATGGTGGGATGTCATTGTGCCGGTCCCCAAGTACTGGTTGAAGCGTTGGTGGCAAGGGGCGAGTGCTGCCGAAGTGATGGCGGAGGTGGTCGCCGTCGAGTTGCGGTCGCCCCTGGCGGTTCGGGCTCTGCGGTGGCGGCGGAGAACTCGCAAACAGAGCTTGTTGCCGCTGGCGCAACGGCGTCGCAACCTGGCCGGGGCACTGGGGGCGCGCCCGCTTTCCGTTTTGCACGGTGCGAACGTACTCCTGCTGGATGACATCATGACGACGGGAGCCACCGCCCAGGAGGCCAGTCGAGCTTTGCGGAAGAGGGGAGCGCGGTCGGTGACGGTGGGCGTCGTCGGGCGAGCACTGGTGGACCGGCTTCGCACCGGGCGTTCGAGCGACGTCCGCTAAGGTGTTGGCCCGGATAGAAGGCGGACACACCCTCCGGAAATAGGAAATTATTCAGGGAGAAGTATTCCACAGCATGCGGAAACGTTCACTCGGACAATCTGGCGTGTCATCTCATCGCTCGTTTCGGCGGGCCGTGCTGCGCGGGCTGGCGGTGCTGCTGCCTCCGTTGCTGACGATCGTGATCCTGGTCTGGATCTTGAGCACCGTGCAGGACTACGTCCTGGTGCCGTTCGAAAACACCGCCAAACGATGGATCACGTCGGCGATCGACGAGACGCGAAACGAGATCCCCGAAGGTGCGATCCTGACCGGTCCGACGACGCGTCCGGACGGCCGTTTTCGCATCGCACAGACGGAGTACATTGCCGTCAACAACGACCAATGGGTTCCTGTTTCCGTGTACAGTCGAGTACGCCAGAATCCGGGGCGGGATCTGCCATCCACCGGAAACGGGTACTACGACCGCTACGTCGAACTGACCTATCTGAAGCGCTACATTGTTCTGCCCATTTTCTTCTGTCTATTCATTCTGCTGCTCTACCTGCTGGGACGTTTCCTGGCCTATGGCGTCGGCCGAATGGTCTTCAACGCGATGGAGACCACGATCACTCAGTTACCGATCATCCGAACGGTTTATACGTCGGTGAAACAGGTGACCGACTTTGTCTTCAGCGAAGAGGAGATGGAATTTACGCAGGTGGTGGCCGTGGAGTATCCGCGGCGTGGCGTGTGGTCACTGGGGTTTGTAACCGGATCGGGCATGCGCAGCGTCGCCACCGCGGCAGGGGAACCTATCTTGACCGTCTTGATGCCAACTTCGCCGATGCCGGCCACCGGCTTCACCATCTCGGTTCGCAAGAGCGAGACAGTGAATGTGGATATCACGGTCGATCAGGCGTTTCAGTTCATTGTGAGTTGTGGCGTCGTCGTGCCGCTGCGAGAGCAATCCGACTCCGTCCGGAAAGAAATCCAGCGCACGATCGACGGTCATCTGCCCGCTGATGCGCCGGGCCGACCGCCGCTGGGCGAGTCAACGGTGGATTAGCCCGTGGAACTGTCGTCCTGGGTACTCACGACCATCTGTCTTGTGCTGGGGGCGATTGTGCAGTCGGTGCTTGGGTTCGGCATGGGGCTGGTCACCATACCGCTGCTGGTGTTTGCCGGGATCTCACTACCGGTGGCGATCGGCGTGCTGATGCCGAACGTGCTCGTGCAGACTGTGGTCTGTAGTTGGCAGCATCGGGAGCAACTTGCCTGGCGCGATGCCCTGCACGTGTTCCTGTTTCGTGGCCTCGGTTTGCCGCTGGGGATTGTCGCCTTGAAAGGGGTCACCGAGGCGGGGGAGCAGTTGACGCGGCAGATCGTCGGCTTGGGGCTGGTGGGATTGCTGCTGCTGCAGTACTGGGTACCGTCCCGGAGTCGGGGGTGGCGGGCGGAATGGAGCAAGTTCGCGGCCGGGGGAGCCAGTGGCTTTTTGGCGGGGTTGTTGGGAATGGGCGGGCCGCCGCTGGTCCTGTGGCTTCTGGCGCAGGATTGGCCTGCCGCGCGACAACGAAGTTTCCTCTGGCTTTCGTTCTTGCTGTTGTCGCCACTGCAAATCGGCTGCATGTGCCTGACCTTCGGGTGGCCGCTGGCCGAGGCGATGGGGACCGGTTTGCTGGCTTGTCCGCTCGTCCTGCTGGTCGCCGGTGTTGCAGGCCACTGGGGTGGCAAACTTTCCAAAGAGCGATTGCGTTGGTTGATGCGGGCGTTTTTACTTGTATTGGCCCTCCGCCTGATTCTGGGGCGTTGGATCGCCTGGTGATTCCCTCTCCTCCTGCACTTATGCACCGGAAACCATGTTGGAAAACTCATCGAACGTCATTCGTCTTGGGACACGTGCCAGCGCACTAGCCACCTGGCAGGCCGAATGGGTCGCTCGCCAACTCCGACACCAAGGGACGCACGTCGAGTTAGTGCGGATCCGGACGGAAGGTGATGCTCGATCGGAGCCGATCGGTCAAATCGGTGGGCAGGGGGTGTTTACGAAGGAAATCCAGCGCGCACTGCTCGACGATCGAATCGATCTGGCCGTCCATAGCCTGAAGGATTTGCCGTCGGTAACGGTTCCGGGCCTTTGCCTGGCGGCGGTGCCGCCGCGCGCAAGCGTCCACGACGTGCTCGTTTCGACAAAAGCCGGTTCGATTGATCGACTACCGCCGGTAGCACGCGTCGGAACGGGCAGTGTCCGTCGGCGAGCGCAACTGTTGACAGTTCGTCCGGACCTGGACGTATTTGATCTGCGAGGAAATGTCGACTCGCGGTTAAGAAAACTGCAGGATGGCCATTGTGATGCCTTGATCCTGGCTGAGGCGGGCTTGCGCCGACTCAAGCTGCAGGAGCAGATTGCCCAAGTGATTCCCATTTCGCTGATGCTTCCCGCGATCGGCCAAGGCGCCTTGGGGCTCGAGACGCGTCACGACGACCAACTCACGCGGCAGTTGCTCCAGGTCTTGGATGATGCCCCCAGCCATCAGGCAGTGCGAGCCGAACGAGTCCTGCTGGCACAACTCCAAGGAGGGTGTCGCGCACCGATCGGCGCGTGGGGACGAGTCGAAGACCAACAACTTCACTTGGACGCGGTAGTGCTCTCGGCCGACGGCCGGCAACGGCTTGCGGCCGACGCGACCGGGCCTGCGGACGCAGCGGACGAGCTTGGCCGGCAGGTGGCAGAAGCCTTGCTGGAGCAGGGAGCCGCCCGCCTGTTGGAGGATGCCCGAACCGGCTCTGGCGGATCATCGACGCCGTAGGGCGAGATCGAGACGCTGGCCGAAGGCGCAAAATCGTCATCGCGAATCGAGCAGCAACGTGCTGGCAGCGATACCGCCGCCCTGCAGTTCACGGCCAGCAGGTTTTCGTTGCAGAACGGATCCGCGGCCGGTCGACATTAGACCAGGCCGGTTATCTGTACCGGACCTACCGACCGGACCGATTGTGCGGAGGCCCAAGGCCATGGAACTGCTTACGCCTCGATTTGGATCGGTTGCGTTCGAACCCCAGGAAATCCTCGTCTTTGACCGGGGACTCCAAGGCTGGAAAGAACTTCGTCAGTGGCTGCTACTGGCTGATGCGGCACACGCACGCTTGCTCTGGTTGCAGAGCATCCGTCGGCCGGCGGTGACGTTGCCCGTCCTCGCGGTCCAAGAGGCGATTCCCGGTCTGCGTCTCCCGGTGCGTTGCGACCGGCCACCTGTCTCGGCGGACTCTTCCGCCCGTCGCTGGGTCTTGCTGTTTCCCTTGCGCGAGGACGTCGATCAGCTGTCGGCGGACCGGCAACACCCGATTCTGATCGACACCGATACACACCGTGGCACGCAATTCGATCTGGCGCAGGGAGCAGACGTTGCAATGGGTACCGTCGGAGCAGACGCTTCCGTTGCGAGAAAGCGCGTAGTAGCAACCGGGCTATGAAAAAATTGCGCTGGCGACGCAGTCATGTCATTCTGGGCAAGCTACGTTACCGATAGTTGTTCATAACCCCACGCGGGAGTGATCTTCGTTCGCGATGGTCAGCTGCTTCGCAGTGACGCGAAGCCACCCGTTCGGGGATTGTTCGATAGACAAACGACTGCACCACACGCTCGTCCTCCCGGTTTGAGCGTTGGTCAATCCCTCCCGAATTCCATTCCCGCGGTAACCAATCGCGACCTGCCCCATTCAGGAAGGAGCCAACTATGCTGGTCCTTTCACGCCATCGTGACGAGAGCATCATGATCGGTGATAACATTGTGATCACCGTGGTTGATGTTCGAGGTGACAAAGTCCGCTTAGGCATTGACGCCCCGACCGACATTCCGGTGCACCGTCAAGAGGTGTACGACGCGATTCAGCGCGAGAAGAACGCCAAAAAAGATCCCCAGCCAGTGCCGGATGCGAACCTCAAGCGATAGTCTCCTTCGCGGCCGACGGCGTGCTTTCACGCCCGGCCGCTGGACATTGCTGGTCGGTCCGGCTACCGTAGGCCACAGTCGGGGTCGTGTCTGGTTTTCATCCGCCGACTGAAGCCGGGAACCGAGTGGTCTCGGCAGGTGGTCCAGCGACCAACGGGAGCGACTCGTTTCGCGAGTATGACTGCGTCCCGTTGCGAGGCGGCCCGCTGTAGGGCGGATCTCCGACTGGGAACGCTGTTCGCAGCGCACTTCGTCGATCAGCGGTAGCTTTCGCGGACGACCAGCCTGATGTCGGAGCCCTGGCAAACGATCGTTGATCAGGAAGTGGAACGCCTCTTCGAGCGGACGGTGGCGATCCGTCGTCACCTGCACATGTACCCGGAGATCTCCGGGCAGGAGCAGGAGACGAGTCTCTACCTCTATACCCAGCTGGGTGACGCGGGTTTTCGCGTACAACTGGGGCCTGAGGGATTGGGAGTGATGGCGGAACTGGACCCGCCGCAACCGACCGAAGCTCCCCAGCGACTGGTCCTCCGCGCCGATATCGACGCTCTGTCGATTCAGGATGAAAAGACGGCTCCCTATCGGAGTTGCCGCGAGGGCGTGATGCACGCCTGCGGACATGATGCCCATACCGCGATCGCGATGGGAACGCTGTTGTCGCTGCAGGAGATGGTCCGCCAGCAGCAACTGCCCTGGCCGATTCGGGTGCGGGGCGTTTTCCAACCGTCCGAGGAAACCAGTCAGGGCGCGCTGGCGATGATGCAGGCCGGAGCGTTGGAAGGGGCGGCGGCGATTCTGGCCGTGCATATGGATCCCAGCCTCCCGACCGGGCAGATTGGCCTCCGCGAAGGGGTCCTCACGGCGACCTGCGATCAAATGCTCGTGCAGATTTACGGCCAGGGGGGCCACGCGGCTCGGCCGCACCTGTCGAAGGATCCGATCAGCGCCGCGGCCCAACTGATCAACGCGCTCTATCTGCACATTCCTCGCGTGACCGATAGTCAGGAAGCCGTCGTCGTGACGATCGGACAGGTCCTGGGCGGAGAAAACGCGAATGTGATTCCCGAACGTGTCTTGTTGCAGGGGACTATCCGCACGCTGGATCCGGCGGTTCGCGAGCAGGCGCGACAGCACATCCTGCGGATCGCCGACGGTGTTGCCTCCACCTCCGAAACGACCATCGAAGTGACCTTCGGGATCAGTGCGCCCTCCGTGGTGAACGACCCGAACCTCGTCAGGCTGCTTCGCCGAGCCGTGGCGAGTCTCCATGGGGACGCGATGGTCTACGAGATCGCCCGGCCGAGTATGGGAAGTGAGGATTTTGCGCACTATTTGCAGCGAGTTCCCGGTGCCATGCTACGCCTCGGCTGTATCCGACCGGGAATGGAACCGGCCGGACTGCATACGCCGAAGTTTGACGTGGATGAAGGAGCCATCCGGACAGGTGTCCGGGTGTTGACGCGTGCCGCCATCGGTTGGTTTCAGCCCTAAGGGGCCCGCCGCTCCGTCATCGCTGGCGATAGAACACGACAACCCGCAGTGCGGCGCAGCCGCACGTCAACAAGATGCTGCCGCTTGCGGGAAAGCAGGTGTTCGCGTCCGTCGCTCGAATTCTCTTCCAAACAACAAGCTTCTCGACGTTCGCAGGATAAAGGTGGTTGGCAGATGGCGAAGCTGGAATTCCATTCGAACCATTATCCGACTTTGGGGGTTGAGCTGGAATTGGGGCTCGTGAACGCTCGCACGCTCGACCTTTCCAACTCCGTCGACGCGGTGTTGGCAGCGCTGCCGCCGGAGGTCCGCCAGCGTTGCAAGCCGGAATTGATGCAGTGTTGTCTGGAGCTCAACACGGGCGTGTGTGAAAGCGTGGAGGAAGTGGCCGCTGATCTACAGGGATCCCTCCGAATCGTGGAACGGGTGACCGATCGACTGGGGTTGCAGCTCTGGTGGAACGCGACGCATCCCACGGCTCTCTGCCGACATCAACTTGTGACCCCCGATCCGCGCTACCACAAGCTCGTCAACCTGCTCCAGGAGATGGCTCGGCGGCTGGTCACCTTTGGTCTGCATGTGCACGTCGGCGTGGATACGGGTGACAAAGCCGTGATGATCTGCGACCGGATTATGCAGTATCTGCCTCCGCTGCTCGCACTCAGTTGCAGTAGCCCCTACTGGGAGGGACGCGATACGGGGCTCTACTCCCATCGTTCCAAGATCATGGAGGTTCTGCCGACCGCCGGACTACCGACTCTGATGCGGAATTGGAGTGAGTATTCGTGGCTGGTCAATCATCTTGTCGACACCGGCTTCATCAACACGATTCGCGAGATCTGGTGGGACGTCCGGCCTCATCACAACTTTGGGACCGTCGAGGTTCGCGTGTGCGACATGCCGGGGAGCCTGGAGCGAGTTCTGGCGATTACGGCCCTGATCCAATGCCTCGTCAAGCGGCTATCCGATCAGATCGATGAGGGGACCTACCAGCATGATTGCCACCCGATGATGGTTCGCCAGAACAAGTGGCGGGCTTGCCGATTCGGCAATCGGGCCCAGCTGGTTGATGCCTACACCTGCCAGGTGCAGACCGTCTCGGAAGTGACCGGTCGGATGGTCGAACGGTTGCTGCCCACGGCGCGGAGTCTGCGTTGCGACCAATACCTGGCGGCCGTTCAGGAGTTGGCGGACGGGCCCAGTTGGTCCGACCGGCAGCGAACGATTCTGCGTGAAACGGGGGATCCGTGCGAGGTCCTTCGCCAATTGATCGTCGAGTCACGCATTTCGCCGCCGCTTTCCGGGGAAACGACGCCGTGAGCACCGATCCAGGCAGCGATCAGCCGGAATCTCCCGTCGGCGAGAAATAGTCCGGCTCGCCGCCCGGCTTCCACTTAATGTTGCAGCCCAGGCTTGGCTTCTGCGGCGCCGGGACCGGTTGGCCAGCCAGCACCGCATCCAGCGCCGCCCGCAGGTCCGCTCCGGTGACCGGCACGCTGGATCCAGGGCGACTGTCATCGAATTGGCCCCGATAGACGAGCCGCAGCGCCTGGTCGAACAAAAAAAAGTCGGGCGTGCAAGCCGCTCGATAGTCCCGCGCCACCTGCTGCGTCTCGTCGAACAAGTAAGGAAACGTATAGCCGCGCGCTTCCGCCTCGTGAACCATCTGCTCCGGCGAATCCTGCGGATACTGCGCCGTGTCATTCGAGCTGATCCCAATCACGGCCACCCCCTTCTGCTGATATTCGGCCGCGAGTCGCGCCAATTCGGGCGCGACATGAATGACAAACGGACAGTGGTTACACATGAACACGACCAGGACCGCCGATGCTCCCTCCACATCACGCAGCGAAACCGTGCTTCCGTCCACATTCACCAATGAAAAATTCGGTGCCGGGGTGCCCAAGGGCAGCATTGTACTGGCGGTCTTGACCATCGTTTCTCTCCTCGCAGTGATCGGACCCGTGCGCGTCGCGGCGCTGCTTTTCTTCGATTGCGCCGTCAATGTAGCCGCTCACCGCACGAACCGCCATCGGCCCCGGTGTCCCAGCGAGATTGCATTGCGCACGTCGCAGGGGCACGGAGCGTCCGTGGCGATGGTTCTTCCGGGCAGAAAGGCCGTTGCGACGCTACAGGGAAGTACTCCGCGCGCTGTTCGCGTCGGGCGAAGGCGTCCCGGCTTGCCATCGAGCTCTGCCAGGGCTTTGACGCGGAGCGGATTCGATGCCAGGTAGGCATCTCACCGATGATGCGCCGCCCGGGTTCGGGCCCCCTGCCACCAGCGGCACCGACCGCGGCCTATTGATTTGTGTATTTGGGTAATTTGAGGCGTTCTTTGTCGGGGGGGCAGGCAGGTCATTCGCTGAGCAAAGTTTTCGTGGGTTTACTACCTTACTACTTGCGGGCTGACCATTCGATGGTACGCTGTCGGATCGGAACAGTGCAATGGCGTAGGTCACCATGGGTGACCTATTTTGTTTTTTGGTTCAAGAGGAAAGGAAATCTGCATGTACGCTACGCTTCTCGCCGTAATGGCCACCGTAACCGCGACGGGTGACTTGGAGTGGTCCTCTCATTACGCTCAAGCGAAGTCGGCTGCCGCCACGGCTCAGAAGCCTCTGCTGGTTGTTTTGGAAAACCCCTCGGAGCCCAAGCGGCGATTTGACGAGGAGAAGTTGGCCAGCAAGGAGGAACACCAGAAGTTGCTGAAGAATTTTGAACTATGCCGGGTGGATGTGACCACGCCGTACGGCAAGCGAGTGGCCGAAGCGTTGGGCGCGACGGAACTGCCGTACACGGCGATCACCGATAAGACCGCGAAGTACATCACCTACCGGGGTGCTGGGCAGGTCTCCGCCGAGAACTGGACGAAGACGCTCAATGAGCGGAAGAATGGCGAGCGGATTTTGGCTCCCGTTCAGTCGTCCACCTCGCAGAACTGGGCCGAGCCGATGACGTTCGAGTGGCCAACGGCTCCGGCGCAGCCTTCTTGCCCCAGCTGCGTCCGCAACAGTTACTATCGCTGATTGGCGAATTACGGATCCCCGGCGCCGCCCAGGCGCGGCGCGGGGAACCGTTGTTTTGGCTTCGGATCCTGGCCGGACGGTGGTCTTCTTGGACCGGCCGAGAAATCGATCACACGGGGCGATTGGGGTCTTTGAAACGCCCCCCCTCATCTTTCTCCAGATCGTACCGCTGCACGTTTCCCGTGCCGCGACGGTTCAGCCCGGCGCGTTCCAGCAAGGAATGGCCGAGAATTTCGGAGACGGCGTCGTTCTCTTCGGGCGGTGGCGGGCCAACGGCCCCCAGTTCGGCTGGCGAATAAGTGAATTCGTAGTCGTGTTTGGCCACCGAGATGGTTTCGCCCGGATCGATTCGCTTTTCGGTTACCCGTCTTCCGTTGATCTTCGTCCCGTTACGACTGTTTAGGTCTTTGACGTACCAGTACCCGCCGCGGCACGTCAGGCGACAATGATGAGCGGAGACGTTCGCGAAGCGGAGACGGATGTCACAGCTTTCGCGGCGACCGACGAGCAGTTCCTTCTTTAGCAGCGGGATCGGGTCCCCACCACCGATCGGAATCATCTCACCATACATGGAAGGATACCTTTTCGAGGAGCGGTTGGTGCTTCACTTGATTCCTTCCTGTGTGTGTGCAACAAAGAGGGAACGCCTCGCCGTATTTTATTGCCGGCGCGTCGGTTTATCCCATCGATTGGGGTTGCCCGGATCCTCCCTGATCTCCTTAAACATAATTTCATCGAGATTTGGCGTCAACAAAGTCTCAATTGGCGTTTGCGGTGCGGCAGCGGGCCGACTGGCGGGAGGCAGGTCTCTCGTACTTCCGTTACGCACGTCTATCTACGGCAGCTTTTCGGTGAGCGGATCCAGAAAGTTAGCATCGACGGGGGATTCACTTGCCCGAATGTGGACGGTCGCGTTGCCACCGGCGGGTGCGTTTTTTGCGACAATCGCAGCTTCAGTCCCAGTCGTCGGCTTCCCCGGCAAACGGTCGTTTCGCAGCTCGAAGAAGGGATTCGTCGACTTCAACGCCGCTACGCTTGTCAGCGGTTTTTGGCCTATTTTCAGCCGGCCACGAATACTTACGCCCCGGTGGACCGATTGCGTGCCTTGTACGAATCGGTGCGATCTCATCCCCAGGTCGTGGGACTGACAATCGGGACTCGCCCCGATTGCGTGCCCGATGATGTCCTCGATCTGTTGGCGGAGTTGGCGGAGACCGGCTACGTTGGCGTCGAATATGGGATGCAGACGGTGCATGACCGTTCCTTGGAGTGGATGAATCGGGGCCATGATTCTGCTGCGTTTTTGGATGCGATGCGGCGAAGTCGTGGGCGGGGCTTCGACATCGGCGTGCACGTGATGCTGGGGCTTCCCGGCGAATCGCATGCCGACATGATGGCGACGGCGGACGAGGTTGCGCGGCAGCAAGTCGATTCCGTCAAAATTCACAATCTGTACGCGGTCCGCCGCACACCGATGGCGGAACAGGTTGGCCGGGGAACCGTCACGCTGATGGATCGGGCCACCTACGTACGTACCGTGGTGGATTTCTTGGAGCGGTTGCCGGAGACGGTGGTCGTGGAGCGGTTGCTCGGCGATGCTTCCCTTGAGGATCTGATCGGGCCGGTCTGGTGCCTGGACAAGGCGGGAATTCTCGCCGACATCGATCGCGAGTTCCAGCAGCGCGGAACGCGGCAGGGTGTTCACTGCCGGTTTCCGGCAGCTGCTCCAGTAATGCGCTCCCGCCGATCGCTACAGCCGGTCTCCATCGAGGGCGGCGGCCAGGTAGGTGCCGGTCACGGATCCCGGATGTTTCGCAACTTCCTCTGGAGTGCCATGCGCAACGACCTCACCGCCGTCTTCTGCGGCACCGGGGCCCAGATCGATGATGTAGTCGGCCGCCTTCATCAGTTGCAGATTGTGTTCGACGACGATCAGCGAATGGCCAACGCTCAGTAACGCCTCGAAGCAGTCCAGCAAGCGGACGATGTCCGAGAAATGAAGCCCGGTGGTGGGTTCGTCCAGGAGAAACAGAGTCCGGTGTCGCTTGGCTCCGGCAAGGTAGCCGGCCAGTTTCAGACGTTGCGCCTCACCGGCCGACAACGTGTTCGCCGGTTGTCCGAGACGCAAGTAGTCCAGGCCGACATCCATCAAGCGTTTCAGTCGCGTCTGGACCTTTTCCTGGCCGCGGAAGAAATTGAACGCTTTGCGGACGCTCATTTCCAGCACGTCTGCGATGTTCTTGCCGCGATAGGTGACGTCGAGGATCTCTTTGCGATAGCGCCGGCCGCCGCATTGGGAGCAGCTCATGTAGACATCGGCGAGGAACTGCATGTCGATCTGCACGAAGCCGTCGCCGGCGCATTCGCTGCATCGCCCGCCGTCGACATTGAAGCTGAAGTGCCCCGCGGTGTAGTTATGTGTTCGGGCTTCCAGCGTGTCGGCGAATACGGCGCGGATCGCATCGAACGCTTTGATGTACGTGACCGGATTGCTTCGCGGCGACTTGCCGATCGGACTTTGGTCGACCAGGATCAGATCGTCGATTTGTCCGTCGCCCAGGCAGTCGTCCAGCGGCAACGGCTTGCCGGCTTCCTTCCGTTTTCGGCGGCACAGCGCGGGATAGAGCGTGTCCTGGATCAGGGTGCTCTTGCCGGCACCGCTGACGCCGGTGACAAGGCACAGCACGCCCAGGGGAAACTCGACGGAGAGGTTCTTGAGGTTGTTGCCTCGGGCGCCGGTCAGGCGGATCCAGCCGTGTCCCGGCCGTCGACGGCTGCCGGGGGTCGCGGTTCCGCGTCGGCCGGAGAGGTAGTCGCCGGTCAGGCTCGCCTCGGACTCGACCATCTCCTCCGGCGTGCCTTGAAAGACGACCTGTCCCCCGTTCTCCCCGGCCCCGGGTCCGATTTCGACGAGATGGTCCGCTCGCCGAAGAAACGTCTCTTCGTGTTCCACGACGACCACGGAGTTGCCGCGATCGCGCAGCCGCGCCACCGCCTGGAACAATCGGTCGGTGTCGCACGGGTGCAGGCCCACCGACGGTTCATCCAGCACGTACAGCATGTTGACCAGGCTGGAGCCGAGCGCCGAGGTCAGCGCCACACGCTGCAATTCGCCGCCACTGAGGGTCCGCAGGGGGCGTGCCAGGGTCAGGTAGCCCACGCCGGCCGTGTCGAGGTAGCTCAGTCGTGCCTCGACCTGTTCCAGCATCATTCGTCCAATGCTGCGTTGGTGTGGCGAGAGCTCCAGTTGCTGAAAGAACTGTCGTGCCTCGTGGATCTTCATCGCGGAGATTTCGGCGAGATTCCGTCCGGCGATGCGAACGGCCAACGCTTCCGGCCGCAGCCGCGTCCCGCGACAATCGGGGCAGGGCGATGCGCTTCGCCATCGGCTGAGAAACACGCGCAGATGCATCTTGTACTTGCGGCGTTCCAGCCACGCGAAAAACCCGTTCAGGCCTCCGAAGTTGCGTTCCGGAACACCTTCGCGAAGGATCTGCAGGTGCTGCGGGCTGAGGTCTCGAAAGGGAAGATCGACCGGCAGATCGTAATCCTCGGCCAGCGCCAGCAACTCCTGCAATTCGTGGGCATAGGCCGGTGTGTTCCAAGGTGCGACGGCTCCCTCCCGCAGCGATTTTCCCGGATCGGGCACGATCAGATCCATATCAAGATCGATGATGTTGCCGAATCCCTCGCAAGTCGGGCAAGCGCCCATCGGGCTGTTGAAGCTGAACAACTGCGGTTCCAGCTTGGGATACTCCACCTGGCATTCGCCGCAGGTGAGGGTGGTGCTGAGCGACAACCGGAGAAACGGTTGGTCATCGATCGACGTCGCGACGCCTTGTGCTCCGCGTTCGGCAAAATCAGGGCCCAGATCGCCGTCGGGCGTCGGCTGCACGAACGCGAAGCAGCGGCCGTCGCCGTGGTGAAACGCCGTCTCCAGCGAGTCGCGCAGCCGTGCCTCGGCTGCGCCCCCGGTTAGCCGGTCGACGACGATTTGCAGCGCATGCGGTTCGGTCGACGAGGATTAACTCGGCCTGTCCGGCCACCTCCGCCAGGGCGATTTGGCGGCCGTTAAGCAAGGCGCGGACGAAGCCGTCCGCCAGCAGGGAAGAAACGACGCTCTCGAGGCCTTCCTCCGTACCCACCGGGGGCGCGAAGGTGATCAAGTAGCGACGGCCGGACGGCAGTTTGCCCAGCAGCTCCGCAGCGCTTTCCGGCGTGTCGCGATGGACCGGTTGTCCGCAGCGGTGACAGTAGACTTGGCCGATCCGCGCGAACAACAGACGGAGGTACTCGTGCGTCTCCGTCGCCGTACTCACGGTCGTGCGACTGGACCGTGTCGAGTTCTTGTGCGTAACGGCGATCGAAGGTGGAATGCCGTCGATCCGATCGGCCGACGGTTTGTCTAACCGTTCCAGAAACTGCCGTGTGTACGCCGAAAAACTCTCGATGTACCGCCGCTGCCCCTCGGCGTACAGCGTGTCCAACGCTAAGCTGGTCTTCCCGCTGCCGCTGACGCCACAGATCACCACCAACTGATGGTGCGGAATGTCCAGATCGACTTTTTTTAAATTGTGAACCTCCACACCGCGAAGCGCGATGCGACCGGTCGGCAATGCTCGGTCCATGTCTGCCTGGGTCCTGGTTCGCGGAGTAATCCCGTATGATAACGGTTGAGTGGCAAGGCGGCTAGGGTTGCTGGCGTGGGGGACTCTCGACCGGCGAGTGGCGTGGTCGGATGGAATCGGGTCGCAGCCGTGCCTGCGTTGGCGGAACCGGTGGGAGAATCTTCCGACGCACCCCGCGACACATCCGGCGCCGTCGGTAGCGGTAGAGGTCTGTTGTGGGCGGATGCCCGGTCGCACGCTCCCATACGAGACGCAATGTTCGCAGGAGAATCGGTATGAAGAAGATGCATGTGCAAGAGGTCCCCGAAAAAACGGTCAACATGGAAGGCGCTCGCGACTGCACCGTTCGCTGGCTGATCAGTGAGCAGGATGGCGCCCCCAATTTTGCCATGCGGCAGTTCGAGTTGGCCCCCGGCGGGCAGACGCCGCGACACCACCACCCTTATGAGCACGAGATCTTTGTGCTGGAGGGAGAAGGCGTTGCCTGGGAAGGCGACCAGCCCCATCCGATGCGCGCGGGGGACGTTTTCTTGGTGCAGCCCGATGAAGTCCATCAGTTCCGCAATACCGGGTCCGCCCCGCTGCGGATGCTCTGCTTGATTCCCAATTCAGCGATGAAAGAACAGGTGACCGTCGTACCCGAATGCGGTGCCGGGCCGGCCCAGTCATGAACGTCCGGCAGCAGATCGAACAGCTGCGCGCCGAGATCCGGCGGCATGATGATCTGTACTATGTGCGGGCGACTCCCGAAATCTCCGATCGAGATTACGATCGCTTGCTCGATCAACTGAAACAGCTGGAGCAAGAGCATCCGGAACTGATCGTTAGCGATAGCCCGACTCAGCGCGTTGGCGATCGACCCGTACCCGAATTGCAGCAGATTGACCATCGGGTACCCATGCTGTCGATTGACAATACGTACAGCGTGGAGGATTTGCGCAAGTACGCTCAGCGAGTTTCCAAGCTGCTGGACGGTCAACCGGTCGAGTGGGTTGTCGAGCTGAAGATCGACGGTGTGGCCGTTTCGCTGTTGTACGAAGACGCGCAGTTGCGCCGTGCGCTGACACGAGGCAACGGTCGCACGGGGGATGACATCACGCACAATGTGCGGACGATCGCCGACGTGCCGCTGCGACTGATCGGTCCCTCGATTCCCACATGTTTTGGAATTGCGCGGCGAAATCTACATGGCTAATAGCGACCTCGTCCGTTTGAATCAACGGCAGCAGGAGCGTGGGGAACCGCCATTTGCCAACACGCGAAATGTCACCGCCGGCAGCGTGCGATTGCTTGACCCACGGCTTTGTGCCCAACGGCCACTGCGCATGTTTTGCCACAGTGTCGGGTATGCCGAAGGCCTCCGTGCACAGGATCATGTTGCCTTTCTGCAGGAGATGCAGTCCTGCGGCCTGCCGGTCGCGCCCGGACGGCTGGGTTCTCGCATTTCGAGTCCGCGGTCGAATATGCGGAGTCGCTGATCGGTCAGTTGCACGAACTGGATTTCGAAGTCGATGGTCTGGTGTTCAAAGTCAATCGCTTCCAGCAGCGTGAACGTCTGGGAGCAACCTCCAAGAGCCCTCGATGGCTGATTGCTTATAAGTTCGAGAAGTACGAAGGCTCCACGCGGTTGGAACAGATTCGCGTGCAGGTCGGCAAGACGGGGACGGTGACACCCGTGGCGGAGCTCCAGCCGATTGAATTGGCGGGTACGACCGTCAGTCGAGCCAGCCTGCACAATGCGGAGGAGATCCAACGCAAAGATGTGCGCGTTGGTGATACTGTTGTCGTCGAGAAAGCGGGCAAGATCATTCCGCACATCGTCCGCGTGGAAAAACACCTTCGAAAGGCGGACCTGCCGGTCTTTTCGTTTCCCACCCGCTGTCCCGAGTGCTCCACACCACTCGTCCAGGATCAGGGCGGCGTTTACATCCGCTGTCCGAACAGCGAGTGCCCCGCGCAGGTGAAGGAGCGAATCCGCTACTTCGCCAGCCGCGACGCGATGGATATCGAAGGACTGGGCGATAAGCTCGTCGAGCAACTCGTCGGGAATTGTCTGGTCAAAGGCTGTGCCGATCTGTACCGATTGACGGAATCGCAGTTGACCACGCTGGAGCGAATGGGAGCGAAGTCGGCGCGAGAATCTGCTGATCGAGTATCGAGGAAAGCAAGCAACGTGGTCTGGCCCGCCTGGTGAACGCCCTGTCGATTCGCCACGTGGGAACTCGCGGCGCCAACGTTCTAGCGGAACACTTCCGATCGATGGAACAACTTCAACAAGCGGCACTGGAGGATCTCGAGGCAGATTCACGAAATCGGTCCGGTGATCGCCGAGAGTGTACATGGGTTTCTGAAGAGCGATTTCGGTCGCCAGGAAATCCGTGCGCTGCGTCAGGCCGGTGTTTCCATGGACGCGCTCGCGCCACGAACAGCCGAGCCATCTCTGGCGGGGAAGACCTTGGTCGTGACCGGCAAGTTGTCGAAATACACGCGAGACCAGATTGAAGCGTTGATTGAAACGCACGGGGGACGGGCGGCCTCAAGCGTTTCTCGCCGTACCGATTACCTGGTGGCGGGCGAAGACGCGGGCAGCAAATTGGATAAAGCGCGGCAGTTGAGCGTGCCGGTGATTAGTGAACGAGAGTTGGACGAATTGATCGGGACGCCACCGAATCCGTGAAACCTATTCGCTCGACGCGGTCGGATTTCGGGCTGCGCTTCGCGGAAATCCTTCAGAAAGCGCTCCAGGTTGTCGAGCACCGAGTTCCGCAACAGCGCTTTGTTGCGCGGGGCTGACGACACCGAATCGCGTTGACCGCCAGGTTGTCACGAGGGCCGCCTTCCGGTTCGTGGCCAAGCTGCGCCGGCTGAATCGCTTCGAATTGCGAGATGAAGGCGTAGACATCCGAATCTTCGGCCTGGATGACCTTCAATAAGTCCACCTGAATCTCCAGGATCAACGTCTGGTCGACGTACTCGAGCGATGCGGCGATTCCACCCTTTTGCAGCCGGTCGATCAGAAATCGCTCGAGGGATTCCTTCTTCAAGCCCAACCGCTGGGCGGCTTCTTCCGCTTCGGGGATGTTCACCGACAGAAAGATGGAATGATGTCCTTCGAGCGTCTCCTTGCGATTGGCCAGCTCCGCGCAACCGATCACGGGGTACTGGCTGACGACGAGCCCGAACAACACGAAGGGCAGGGGGCGAAGTAGATTCATGTGCAGGTCTCCTGAGGGTTTCTTAGCACATCACAGAGGCTGCTTGCCAGCGGTGAGCACGATCCATTCCGCGGACCCCAGATCGGTAAGTACCCTCGGACGGAGATTCGGGAAATCGGGATTGGCCGGAATCTACGCACGTCCAAGGATTCTCGCCGGATGGTATCATCGTGCGACGATCTCTTCGTGCCGTCTTCTATGGCCGCCGGATCCGAGTGACTACCATGGCAGTGAGCTTGGTCGTCGAAGCGAATTTACGCTGCCGGTTCAGAGGAAAGTCATGATGCCAGCCAATCGACGAAGCGAAACCGTCCATCCGGTGGCGACCGGGATTTACGACTTGGATCTTTCTGGGAGTGACCGCCGGGTGCGCTTGGGGCTTGTTCTTTGGCGAGTCCGGTGCGTGGGTGAAATGGATCGGCGACGTGTACGTCGGCCTGCTGCAAATGACCGTACTGCCGTACGTGGCTCTCTCCCTGACCTGTAACGTGGCCGACTGGCCGTCCGTCAGGGCGGTCGCCTGGCGCGCGTATCGTTGACCGTCATGATGGTGCTCTGGCTGGTGGGATTGCTGACACTCGGCGTGATGCGATTCGCCTTTCCCGCATGGCAGGGCGGGTCGTTCTTCAGCACCACCCTGGTCAGTGAACCGACACCACCGGATTGGCTGGAGTTGTTCGTTCCCTCCAATCCCTTCTGGGCCTTGGCGAACAACCTCGTGCCGGCCGTGGTGTTGTTCTGCTTGGGATTGGGAGTGGCACTGATTCCCATTCCGAACAAAGAACGGCTACTGGACAGCCTGGATGTGCTCCTCGATGGTCTCGCTCGGCTGAACAAGCTGATCGTGCAATTGTCACCCATCGGGATCTTTGCCATCGTCGGGTACACCGCCGGGACAATGTCGGTCGAGCAGCTTAGCCTGCTGCAGGGATACTTGCTCGTGTACGGTGGCGCTGCGGTGCTGTTGTGCTGTCTGGCTGATTCCCGCAGTGATTGCCTGCTGCACGCCCTTTTCGCAGCGAGACGTGCTGGCGGCATCGCGCGATGTGTTGATCACCGCTTTCATTATTGGAAACACTTTCGTCGTGTTGCCAATGATCATCGATGCGGTCAAACGCTTAATGGATCAGACGGAGCTGGATTCAGATCACTCCTACAACGCGCCGGAGTACACCGTTCAGTTGGCGTATCCGTTTCCTGATATTGGGCGAATCGTCGGTCTGGTGTTTGTTCCGTTCGCGGCCTGGTTCTACGGAAGTCAGGTGGATTTGTCCGCGTATCCGCAGCTGCTTGGGACCGGCTTTATTGGTGCGTTTGCCAAGCCGGTCGTCACGATTCCCCTGTTGCTGGATCTGGCCAAGATCCCGGCGGATATTTTCAATCTCTTTCTTGCTGTTGGCGTGATTGCCAGCCGGTTTGGCGACTTCATGAAGTCGATGCACCTGCTGGCGTTTTCGCTCATTTCCGCCTGTTATCTCTCGGGTGCAGGTCGACTTCGACCTCGGACGCTCGCTGACACGTGGTGCGACAACTGCGCTGCTGTTGTTCGCGACGGTCGTTTCCCTTCGGACCTACCTCAGTCAGTCATTTCAAGATCGCTACAGCCGAGAAGACCTGGTCGTGGAACGCACCTTGCTCGGCGAGCCGGTGGAGTCGGTCGTCCTGCAGGAGTCGGGACCCAACCCGGTCTCGAAACGGCAGGGAGAGGATCCGTTGGAGCGAATTCGTCGGCGCGGAGTGATTCGAATTGGGTTTGATTCGGATAAGATTCCCTTTTGTTACCGACATGCCGATGGAAAGCTCGTCGGTTTCGACATCGACATGGCCCACCAGTTGGCGCGTGACCTGGACGTGCGGATCGAATTCGTCCCTTTCGTGGGCAGAGTCTCGAAACTGCTGTTGTCCGACCATTTCGATGTGGCGATGTCCGGGGTCGGGGGATCTGTCCATCGCGCTGCCCAATTGCCCGATATGGAACCCTATCTGGAGGTTACCCGCGCGCTGGTTGTGCCGGATCACCGTCGGCAGGAGATCAACTCGCTCGTATGCGAAAAGACAGATCGGCGCGGAAGAGCAGTCGCCTCCGCGTCGCCTCCATTGCGGGAAGTGTCCAATCCGAGAGTCCCAAGACGGATACATCGTTGGGAACAGCCTGGGCCGCGGTGAAGGCGAGCGGCGTCCTCGAGCAGATCGACTTTGTGGAGCTGGCCACAGCCAGTGAGTTCTTCGAAAGTGATCCGCCGGTTGCGGATGCTCTGTCGACGAGTGCCGAGGAAGGGGCAGCCTGGACGCTGATGTACCCGCATTACACCGTCGTTCGCCCCTATGGAGTGGATGCGCGAACGCCGCTCTATTATTTCGTTGCCGAACCATCCCAGTTGCGAGATTTTATCCAGAGTTGGCTGCGGTTGAAACGTCGTGACGGGACGATTCAGCAGCTTTACGACTACTGGATCCTGGGGAAAGATGAACGGCATCGGCCGCCCCGATGGTGCATTATGCGCAACGTGTTGCACTGGAGCGGATGACCGACGGTTCCGACTGGAATGCCGGTTCGATCGCCAGTACGATGGACTTCCCAGGTGGTTTGCTCGATGGCGACCTGCCGGCGCAGGAATCGATCAAAGGAGAGGGACATGATGGTCGCGGTGCATGCGGCGTTAACGGGTTGTTCTTGGTTTCGCAAGACTGGTCTCTCGCCATCCACGGATGGCATCCTGGCCGGCGGCGCGGATCCGACGATCGTCGCGGTGCAGGATTCCGAAGGAGCGTACGACTATTATGTCGTCTCGACCGGCCGAGGAATCCGGCTCTCCCACTCGCGCGACCTCAAGAGCTGGAAACGGGTTGGTCGAGTTTTCCAGGAATCCGTTCCTGCGTGGGCCCAAGAGGAAGTCCCCCGAGCGACCGGCATCTGGGCACCTGATCTCAGTTTTCATAATGGCCTCTTCCACTTGTATTACTCCGTTTCCAGCTTCGGAAGCCAACGTTCCGTCATTGGCTTGGCGGTGAATAAGACGCTGGAGCAGGATCGCCCGGACTATCAATGGATCGATCGCGGCAAGGTCATTGAGTCCGCTCCGAGGAACATGTGACTTTAACGCGATTGATCCAGCACTCTTCGTCGATCGGACGGCACGTGGTACCTGTTCTTCGGCTCCTTCTGGTCGGGAATCAAGGCGGTGGCTCGTGGACCCGGGTACAGGAAAGCCGGCCCCCAACGCGGAAATCCTGTCGGTAGCGGCACGACCGCGTCACCCGACACACGCGATCGAAGCGCCCTTCGTGATTTTTCGCGACGGCTATTACTACTTGTTCGTCTCCTGGGACCGATGCTGTGACGGAGCGGATAGTGATTACAAGGTGATGGTAGGACGCGCGACGCGCGTGACTGGTCCGTACGTTGATGCGGAGGGGAAACCCATGCGAGGAAGGCGGTGGCACTTTGGTGTTGGCGAATAGTGCCCGCTGGCGCGGACCGGGACACAACAGTGTGCTGACAACCGACGAAGGACAGTGGATGGTTCACCACACGTACGACGTCCAGAACCTGCAGGCGCAGGCGAGTCCTCCAGATTCGCCCCATGTCTTGGACCACGGAAGGATGGCCCGTCGTTGGCGAGCCCATCTTCGAACTGCCGAACGTCAGCGACTAGCGCTTGTCGCACGCACGGGCAGCGTTCGTGCGCCGTTTCTTTCGAGCAGCGAGGGCGACGCCGCTGTGCGAGGGCGATCCGCACTCGTTGGGATTGGAGGTCCGGGGAAACCGGGGAGACCATCGGTCGGTTGCGGCGAGGCGCGTGGGCTTGTCGAAGACCTGCGCGAGCGCTGCAGAATCGCGCTCGGTCATTCTGCTCGACCGTCTGACTTGGAACAAGCCGAAAGCTCTTGTGGCCGACTGGGTGGAAGCAAACCACAGAGAACACGGAGGGCAGAGAGCACGAGAGCGTTCGAAGTAGAAGGAGCTGATTTTCATGCCCTTCCTGTCTTCCCGTGTTTTGTCTCGGTGCCCTTCGTGTCCTCGGTGGTTGTGTCTCCCGTTCTTGGAAGGAGTTGAGATCCAGGACCTTCTGTCGTTGTCACGAAATCAAACAGTCGCATCCGCTTCGGCAGTCGCCAACGCAGGTTGCGATGGCCGAAGTCATGCTTGCGTCACCCCATGGTGTGCGCGGTCCAGTTGGCGACGCTATTCCGGAAACGCTTTTTTCGGCAAATCGTTTGAGGCCGACCGCGTCACGTTGCCGGCCGTGTCGCGGGATGTCGCGTCCGGGATTTCCTGCAGAATCGTCTTCTCATCGTAGACTTGGAACCCGGCCCGCAGATAGTTGGGTAACGCTGCCGGATGGTCCAGGTCGCAGGTGTGGACCCAAACGCGCTGGGTGTCGCCGGTCCATGCCTGCCGGATGGTCCACTCCAGAAAATACTTGCCAAGACCGCGACCGATGAACGCGGGGAACAGTCCAAAATAGGCGAGTTCGACTTCGGTGGCTGTGCGGCGATCCAGTTCGGCAAAGCCGGCCGGTTGGCCCTGCACTTGCAGCAGATAGATTTCGACTCGGTCATCCTGCAAGACGACTGCGCAGTTGATCGTCGGGCCACTTCGTTCGATCGACCCAATGGTAGTCGGAGCCCACGGCGGCGTAGAGGTAGCGGTACCGCTCGACCGTGGCCGGCTGCAGACGGTGCTGTCATCGACCATTTCTAGCGGCGGTGCGCCGAGGGAGCCACTGGGAGGCGCAGAGCATTTCCAGATACGTTGTCTTCGTGGGGATTCGTCGCATGACCGAGTCGCCTATACCGTAATGACCTTGGCTGCCTCGGACATTTGTCGCACGATCTCCGGCATCCCACTGACTTCGCCGACCGCTAATTCCTGCTCCAGGCCGTAGTACTTCAGACAACTCTCGCAGACGATCAGGCGAACCCCCAGACCGGCGAGCAGTTTCAGGCCGAGTTCGAATGGGGAGCCATGGGCAACCGCTTTCACGCCTTCCGTGTAGAAGCAGATCGCCTTAGGTTTTTCGGGAGTTCTTTCGAGCGTGTGAAAGAACTTGTCGAGCATCTCGGTGCCGAAGTCGGCGTCCGCTACTCCGGTTGTGCCCAAGCCCGGTTTTGTCACAAGTATTACGGTGTCCCGCATTTCATCGATCCAAGAAAAGGTTAACTGGATGGCTGCCAGTAGCCCGGTAGCGACGGTTTCGTTTCGCGCAGAATCTCCAGAATTGCCTGTCGATCGACGTCCGACAGATGGGCGAATTCCTCGCTCCGATCTTCGCCGGTGAGGACTTCCCAAAGCCGCCGCCAGATGTAGTCTCGGACCGCGTCAGGCAAAGCATCAAAGGATGGGGAATAGACCAGGTAACTGCACGGAAACTGGAACAGTCGGTGGTGCAGATCCAGATCCCGCAGCGACCGGCCCTTCGAATCCCGCGGCCCGCGATCGCGGAAATCTTTCGCGAAACTCGAAGTTCCCTGGATTGGGTCGGTTAGCCGATACTCGTCGCACAGTAACATGTGTTTCACGACCGGCTCGCCAGCGGCATGAATCCGCCGCGTCGTTGATTCCGATCGAAAATCGCTCGGCCGATCCAGCATCTCGTTCATCACCTGCTCGTCACGCAGTGCCAGACGAGTTAAGAAGCTGGCGCGAGTCAGAACATTGTGCATCCCGATCTGATGCTCCAGGACCATCAGGGCCACAATGTCGCTGTGCGGACTGAGATATGGCTCGGTCGAGAAGCGGTCGGTCAGGTCCGTGACATTGGAGCCTAACTGCCGGTCGACGCCATCCGGTGCTTCCGATTCGCGAACCCACTGGTTGCCCAAATGTTCCTGTCGACCGTGCGTTCCGGTCACGTACCACCCACCCCACCGTTCTTCGAGAGGACTGCTGTGATTGGTCAGAAAAGTCCCGGCCTTCAGGATGGGATGGCCACTGGAAGCCGCGTACACGGACCGCACGACATGGCCGGGCACATGCTGAGTCAGCGTCGAACCGTGGCACTGCAGGCAGTCATACGTTTGCCTCTGGAACGCGGGGCGTTGCGTGGGGGTCTGATCGAGCGTGTAAAAATTGACGCCCAACTGTGGGTCGGTCGCCGAGACTTCCATCACGTCGCCGCGCTGAACCCAGCCGACATAGACCTCGTCGTTGAAGTAGATCGCACGCGGGGTACGTGGCGAAATCCTCCGCAGCTGAAAGCTGGTTTTCGAAAACACCAGCACCTGAGATGAAACGGGAACATTCAGCTCCTTCAGCACCGACTCCAGGTAACCACGCGGCGACTGAAACGGGAGTTCCGTTTGTTGCTTATTCAGTCGATCCTGCAACCGTGTGATGGCGTCGTGAGGAGTCGCCTGCAAATAGTCAATCGGTGGCTCCTCAAACGAAACCTGTGACCAGCCCACGGCGTTCGGAAGCAGCCATCCCCAGAGCAAGAGCAACACGAGTGCTGCCGCGGCAGCGCCATGGCGATGCGGACCCGGCACGTCGCGCCACCCGGTGTCCAGACGATGGAATCGGCATTGGCATGGGATCCTCACGCGTGGATATTGCCTGGTCGAATCGGGCGCGGTCGCCGCGAAGCATGGTTCAGGAGCAAGTTGGAACGGACTCTCTGCCGGGACACGCGGTCCCCGCAATCCGAGGCGACCAGTTCAGGATGCCAGGGTGGCCAAGCGGTGTCAAGTTCATGCGGCGGACAACCGAGTGAGCGGCGAAACTGAGACTTTGGCCGAGTGGTCCTGCGACGAAAAGGATCTGTCCGGTGATCTTGTGCAATCGGCATCTCCGTCTGTCGGTGGAAAGTGGATCGGCGTCAGGGAAAACAGCGGACGGCGGCGCAGTCAATGAACCGGGACGGACAATGGGAATCTGGGAATCGCCCGTTTTCGCGCTGCAGTAAACCAAATAGGGGCGCCCCCACGTCTCGCGACAGATTGGGCGGGAGTTGCACCGACCTCTCGCCGCCGATAGGCTAACGGTTGCGGTGTGGGAGCCTGCGAATCCAGAAGTATTGCGGGCGGGTTCTGCTGACCAACGCACCGCGCCGTCCGAGCCAGATGCTTGCCTGGGCTCGCGGAAAAAGACGTCTTGGAACGCCTGATGAGTTTTTCGCGGACGTGTGGTTCGTCCGTTCCTAGGAGATTGCCATGGTTCGATGGGAAAGACTGACTCGACGACAGTTCGTACAAGGTTCGCTGGCACTGGCTGCGGTACGGCCTTGGCGGTTAATGGCGGCGGAATCAACTTCGGCCAATTTGCAGGGGCGAATCTATAAGACACTGAAGGGCGGCATGATCCAGGTCCCCGGTTCGCTGACCGCGAAGTTTCGGGCAGCCAAGGCGGCCGGCTTTGCTGGCGTTGAGCTCGATTCGCCCGGAATGGATGTGAACGAAGCTCGCAAAGCGATCGCCGATAGCGGATTGCCGGTGGATGGCACGGTTTGTTCGACCCATTGGTCTGTTCGGCACACGAGTCCCGAGGCGGAACAGCGCGCGCAGGCGCTGGCCGATCTGCAGACGGCGTTGCGCGACACGCATGCCGTAGGGGGCCATACCGTGCTGCTGGTTGTCGGACACGGAAAAGATGGCCCGGAACGTGACATCTGGGCACGATCGGTCGACAATATCGCGAAGGCCATTCCGCTCGCGGCCGAGCTGGGTGTTTACATCGCGATCGAAAACGTCTGGAACGAGTTCCTGTACGACAAGGATGGTGGCAACGACCAGACGGCGGACAAGTTCGCCAAATATGTCGACGAATTCAACTCGCCTTGGGTGGGTCTGCAGTACGACATCGGAAACCATTGGAAATACGGTGATCCGGCGAAATGGATTCGCACACTTGGGAAACGAATCGTCAAGCTCGATCTGAAAGGCTTCTCTCGGCCGGCCAATCAGTTCACCAAGATCGGCGAAGGAGATTTGCCGTGGGCGGATGTCCGGCAGGCGCTGTGCGATATCGGATACGTGGGCTGGGCGGCCGCCGAAGTGGGAGGGGGCGGCCCGGAACGCTTGCAGGAGATCTCACGCAACATGGACAAGGCGTTCGGATTGGAGGCCTGAGTCGGCAATGAATGGTCGGTGCGCAATCCTGTTGGCCGGGATCTTGTGCGGTTGCTCCGAGCCGCGGGACGAACAGGCGGCAACTCCCGCGGCGGCACCGGCCGAAGCGGATTCCGGTCGGAAGGTTCCGTCGGCGGCGAAGTGGAAGAGTGATACCTCGATGTCTTCCCCAGAACAAGATTCCGTCGAACAGGAGTCGCGAGAACGAATGGTCCGGCTGCACTTGCAGGCTCGCGATATCACGGACGGTGACGTGATTCGAGCCATGCGGCGCGTGCCCCGGCACGAGTTGATTCCGGCCGCGTTACGTGATCAAGCGTACGCGGACCGTCCCTTGCCGATCGGCCATGGACAGACCATTTCGCAGCCGTACATTGTCGCTCTGATGACGCAATTGGCGCGGGTTCGACCGGGCTGCCGTGCCCTGGACGTGGGAACGGGGTCCGGCTATCAGGCGGCTGTGCTCGCGGAAATGGGCGCCAAAGTCTATAGCATCGAGATCCTGCCGGAATTGGCGGAGCAAGCGAAGCGACAATTGCAGCGGATTGGGTATGATCAGGTGGAGCTGCGTTGCGGAGATGGATACCAGGGCTGGTCCGAGCACGCTCCGTTTGATGTGATTCTGGTGGCGGCCGCGCCACGGGAGATTCCCGAGCCGTTGATCGAGCAGCTTGCACCCGGCGGACATCTGGTGATTCCCATCGGCAGTTACCATCAATCCTTGATCGTCGTGTCGAAGCAGCCGGACGGCAGCCTGCGGCGGCGCACCGTGGCCTCCGTGGCCTTCGTGCCGATGACCGGCGAAGCCGAGCGGCGACAGACGCCCGACGAGTGAAAGATGTCTGTGAGCGATTTCGTTCGTCGTGCGGGGGATTCCTACCGACAAGTTCCGCTCCCGGTGCGGCTGTGCCTTTGGCTGATCCTCGCCTTTTTCGGATGTGTGATGGTGTTTGCTGCTTTTCAGAAGACGCTCGTTTATCTTCCGACACGCGAGCCATGGATTGAACCGTCCGCTGCGGGACTTCCGCCCGGCCGAGTCCACACGATCACCCTCCAGACAGAAGACGGCCTGGTACTGCGCGGCTGGCACATCCTGGCGGAAGGCCAGTCGGCTGCCTCGGCAGAAGAGTGTGACGAGCAGCTATCGAACAAACCGCTGGTCCTGTTTTTCTCCGGTAATGGCGGCAATCGCCGCTATCGCGTCGAGGAATTCGGTGTGTTGAATCGCCTGGGGGCGAACGTGTTTTTGGTGGACTATCGCGGCTATGGCGACAACCCGGGGTCGCCCTCGGAACAGGACCTTGCCCGCGATGCGCTGCGCCTCTGGGACTATGCGACGCGCGAACGAGGGGTCGAAGCCGAGCGAATCGTGCTTTACGGCGAATCTCTTGGGGGAGGTGTGGCGGTCCGGTTGGCATCCCAATTGTGCCAGAACGGTTCGCCGCCCGCCGCTCTCATTCTTCGCTCGACTTTCTCCTCGCTCGTGGATGTTGGCAGCTACCATTATCCGTGGCTTCCGGTTCGCATGGCTCTGACCGAACGCTATCTGTCCTCCGACCGCATCTCGCAAGTCACTTGCCCGATCCTGCAGTTCCACGGAACAGATGATACGATCGTGCCTTTGTCCTTCGGACAGAAACTCTTTGCCGCGGCGCCTCCGGTGTCCAGCCAAGGAATCCCTAAACGATTCGAAACCTTGGCGGGAGCCGATCACAATGACGTTTTGTGGGTTGCTGCCAGAAGAGTTTGAGTCGGCTTTGGCCACGTTCTTTGCCGGTTTGCCGATGGGAACTGATCGAGGTTGACCCCAGGGGCCCCAATGGGCCGGGTCACAGAGAGCTCGCGATAGGCCGTTCGTGTGTCTCTTGCGAGGGCTGGCACGGCACAGAGGGAATCTTTTTATGCGTGCAGAAGCGATCCTGTTCGACCTCGATGGCACCCTGCTGGATACGTTGACCGATATTGGGGCGAGTGCCAATGCTGTGTTGCAGGGCTTGCAACTGCCGACCCACGAACTGGATGCCTATCGCTACTTCGTCGGTGAGGGCGTCCAGACGCTCTTTCGTCGTGCTCTGCCGCCCACACAGGCCGATGACCGAACATACAGCAATGTGTCGAGGCCTTTCGTGAGGAGTATTCCAAGAGCTGGAACATCGAAAGCCGCTTGTATCCGGGCATCGCGGACTTGCTTGATCAACTGTCTGGTCGGTCGCTGAAACTGGCTGTGCTTTCGAACAAGCCCGACGAATTCACTCGGAAATGCGTGCAGTACTATCTGTCAGACTGGCGATTTGATGTCGTCTTCGGGCAACGCGAAGGGGTTCCCCGCAAGCCGGATCCCGCGGCAGCCTGGGAAATTGCACGGTTATTGGGCGTTCGCTCCGAACAGTGTCTGTTTGTGGGCGACACGTCCGTCGACATGCGAACGGCGTCCGCGGCCGGAATGCCGTCGGTCGGCGTGCACTGGGGATTCCGCCCGCGCAAGGAACTTGAGGAGGCCGGAGCCCAGCACTTCATCCGGTATCCGACCGAACTGCTTGCGCTGCTGGATCGGTGATTCGGCTCATCAGGGGAACCGTGGCGCGAATCGTCACTCGGCGAGACGTTTCCCCGTTGGCCCTGGAATACGGCAAATCCGCTGGCCGCAAAAACAGCGACCGCGCAGCACTTCCCGATGACGCCTCGTCGCCCGCCCTGCGCAGAAGAAACGTCGCCCCGCAAGCCACATGTTCACGCGGCACGCCCTATGCGTTGGATGCCTGGTGCACATGCACATCCTGCTGCGGATAAGGAATCGAGATGCCGGCCCGGTCGAATTCTTCCTTCACCGCTCGAGTGATCTCCCAGTACACCGTCCAGTAGTCGCCGGTTTTTGTCCAGGGACGACACACAAAATTGACGGAAGAATCGGCCAGCTCGTGCATCCGTACGACCGGCGCCGGTTCGTCGAGAACGAGTTTGTGCTGCGCGACCAGTCGCTCCAGGATCTGCTTCGCCTGCTCAATGTCGTCGTCGTACCCGATGCCGAACACCATATCGACGCGTCGCGTGTCACTGGCGGTTGCGTTGGTGATCGTCCCGCCCCAAATGTCGTTGTTGGGAACAATCATCACTTTGTTATCGAAGGTTCGAACATGCGTGGAGAACAGGGAAACGGAGTCGACCACACCGGAGACATCGGCGGCCTCGATCACATCGCCCACGTCAAACGGCTGGTAGGCAAGAATCAAAAGCCCGCTGGCGAAATTGCTGAGCGTGTCCTGCAACGCGAAACCGATCACAAACCCGGCGGCTCCGATCGTCGCCAACAGGGGAGTGATGTTCACTTCAAGCGCGGCGAGGGCCACGATGAATCCGATCGCCATCAGCAACTGCTTGACAAATTTGCCGAGAAAGTCCACCAGCAACTGCGATACGCCGGAGATGCGCGATGCGGCCTTGCGCGCGAGTCGGGCGGCAATCCGAGCCCCAAAGTAGAACGCCCCGAGAATGAGGACGAACTTGGTGAGGTTCCAGGCCCAACGCCGACCGCCCGTTTCGGATGTCAGCCACCCTTGGACGACCGTCCAGAACGAGGAGGCATCCGACACTTCCATGGCGATCCCGGAAAGGGCCGCGGCGTACTCCCGATAAGATTGAGGGTCGCCGCCCTTCGCCTCCAGTTCTCTCAGCACGAGTTCTAGACGCTGACCGAGATGCGTCTTTTCTTCCTGCATCTGGGGAAGTCGCTCCACAAGCTCCATTCCCGCTTCGCCAGCTGCGTCATCTTCCTCTGCCGTAGCGTTGTCGGGAGATGGCGGTTCGGCGGCCTCGGAAGGGGACGTCTGGCCGTCCTCCTCCGCGCTGTCTTCCTCCGTCGCCTCCTGTTGGAGTTCCCGTTCCTTCATGGAGATCCGCAGGTCCGCGATTTCCTGCGCATGGCTTTTCAACAGATCGCGCCATGCGTCCGCTTCCACGATCAGCTCCTCCTTGGTCAACGGCTTCAGGAGCAGTTCGAGGTATTCGATCGGAATCTCTGGGTTGGCCGTCGTGACGGATTGCGGCGGCGGGTCGGCTGCCGCTGCGTCCGACTCCGCCCCGAAACTGGTCGAGCCACCGAGGGTGATCGCCAGTCCGTATACCATCCATCGCCAGAGCCTGCCTCCATGAATAACAGTGGTCATCATTCCTCCTACGGGTTAGGACACCAGTTTTCCGACTTTCCGAACGCGGAAGGCCAATGAAATCAATGCGATCCCAAAAAGAATCGCGTAGGCACCGAGAATGCGAATTAGCAATTGACCGAAGGCAAAGGGCGCCATCAAGACCAGGACGCCGAACACGATCGCCAGCAGGCCGCCCAAAATCAGCCAGCCCTCGCCTTCAATCGCCCGGCGGTCGCGGATCGCGGCGATGATCTCCAGCAGCCCCGACACGATCGCGCCGATGCCGATCACAGTCAGGACAATCTTCGCCGTCAAGCCCGCCGCAAATACCGGGTATGCGAACACGAAGATTCCCAACAAGATCTCCAGCACACCCCGCACAATGATCCAGCCGCGGGACGGTACGTCGCCCAGTACGCCGGCGATGATCGCGAGAATTCCATCCAAGACGATGTAAATGCCGATCACTTGCGCCAACATGATCGCGGTCATGCCGGGACGGAACAAGGCATAGGCGCCGAGGATGATCAGTAGGACGCCGCGCAGCAGCGGCAGCCACCACAGGCTGCCAATCGTCGCTGCGACTCGTTCATAGGTCGGCGTGGGCGTTGGATCTGACATGCTTTCTACCTCCCGTGGGATAATTCTTTGCAAACGAACGTGCCGCTCGCACGACGCGTTATGGCGCAGCTCGCAAGTCTGCCGGTGTCGGTGCCGAATGGCCTGTCTGATCCGCGTGAGATGCGCCGAAACCGATGTGCCACCCGTTGGCTGGCAGGGCCATTCCCTGACCAAGTTGGACGAAAGGGCACGGGAAGAGGAGACGGTTAGGCACCGTGCTTGCCAGCACGAACGGTGTTGCTGACCCGAACGACCCACACGAAACGTCGCGATTGTACTGGTGTCATGACGGTCGAACCACCCCCCTCGTCAGACCGCGAACGGGGTGGAACGCTCGGTCCGCTGCGCTGCGGTGGCACGCCGCCTTCCCCACTTTCCCCCAAGGTCATGGCTTGCGGCGACGGAAATCCTCCTTGCGCAGTCCCAGACGCTTCATCTTGTCGAACAGCGAACGGGGGCGAATTCCCGCCCGTCGCGCGGTTTCGTCGATCCGGCCGCGAGTCTCCGTCAAGAGTCCTGTCAGGTAAGCTCGTTCAAACTCGGTGAGCAGTTGTTGTCGCGCTTCCTGCAGCGGCTGTTGGAGCCACTGTTGGGGGACGCTGAGTTGTTCCTGGGCAACTGCTTGCGGAGTGGGAAAATCCGTGGGTGAGGCCGGCAGCAGCCCGCTGATCGCAGTCGGCAAGGCCGTGCGCGAGATCTGCTCGGTGTGCGACAACAGCATCGCCCGTTCGATGACATTCATCAGCTCGCGGACATTTCCCGGCCAGTCGTAGCGACAGAGGGCTTCCATCGCATCCGGGGTGATCCCGCTGATTCGGTGAGGGATCTCGGCCCGAAACCGTCCGATCAGTCCTCGCACCAGCCCCGGGATATCTTCTCGCCGCTCGCGCAACGGCGGAATCGTCAGAGAAACAACACTCAAGCGGTAATAGAGGTCTCTGCGAAATCGACCCGCCTCGACTTCGGCGGCCAGGTCCCGGTTGCTGGCGGCCATTACGCGGACGTCGATCAGCAGCGAGGACTCGGCCCCGACGCGTTGCACCTCACGAGTCTGCAGCACCGTCAGCAGCTTGACTTGCAGGTGCCGCGCCATCTCGCCGATTTCATCGAGAAAGATCGTGCCCCCGTGGGCCAGTTCGAACCAGCCGCGACGTGCCCGACTGGCGCCCGTAAACGCGCCCTCTTCGTGACCAAACAGTTCGCTCTCCAAAAGTGTTTCCGAGAGGGCGCCACAGTTGACCGCGACGAACGGTCCGGCAGAGCGAGGACTCTCGGCGTGGATCGCACGCGCCAAACGCTCCTTGCCCACGCCCGTTTCGCCCTGCACCAGCAGGGTGGCGTCACTGGCAACGACGCGATGAACAACGTCCATGAACGTCTCCATCGCGGGGCTGGCCGAGATGAAGTCACTCAACTGCGGCGGTGGCAGCGCGTCGCGCGGAAGGAGCGTTTCTTCGGCCGTCTGCATCCGCCGCTCCAGCGCCGCCGAAAGGGCCTCCTCCAGCAGATGATTCGGCAGAGCCGTGTAGAGCACCGCGAGACAGCCGGCCGCCAGCAGCGCCGCCCGCTCCTCCGGTTGTTCCTCGTCACTCAGGACCACCACGTCCGGTGAATCGGGCAGCGTTCGCAAGTGAGCTGACGGTTTCGGAGGCAGAAGATCCGATCAGTGAGCGACTCACGATCACCAGGTCGAAATTCTCGCGAGACACCTTTTCCCACAGGCTTCCGCCTCCGCTGACAACCTCCACGATCGTGTTGGGCCGGTCGGTCAGCTGCCGAAACCGGCTTTCCACGGCGGATGACGCGGTCGCTAACAGGATTCTGGCAAGCATCGGTGTTTTTAGACTCCGTTTTGTGGCCGGTCGCAGATCGGTTTCCGCCTTAAATCGGATTCTACGGCGCCGAATCAATCGCGGCAATGGTTTGCGAAGCCGGATTTCGAAATTGCTCGGATTTCATAAGTTCTTTTCAATTAATGAGTTGCGTTATTCGGTTGGCCGGTGAGCCGTGATTTGGCATCGAGCGTGCTCTCGAGCCTGCAACAGCGGGGAGAGGCACTTTTGGCCCACGATTTTTTTCCTTTTCCGGGCGTGTGTGTCCCGGAGCCCTCCTCCTTTTTCCGCCGGCCGGTTGCGCACGAGGGTTGCTCGACCCGGCAGTGGAACCATGCCAAGGGGTTGGATGATGTCCTCGATCTGTTTGCCCTGGTATTTGGAACGCGGTGATGGCCCATTGCTGGCGGCTGCCGTGCACGATGGCTCGGCGCTCCGCCCGGACCTGATCGGCTTGGTGGCGCTCGAGTGCGAAAGACCGTCTCCGGGAGGAAGATCCGTTCACGGGAAGTTGGACGGCCGTTTCGCCCACTCGATTGATCGCTCGGCAGTCGCGATTTGAGGTCGACCTGAACCGGCCGCGCGAGAAGGCGGTCTACCAGACTCCGGAGGATGCCTGGGGGCTCTCCGTTTGGAAGGAGCCGCTGCCCGTCGAATCGGTGGAGAGATCTTTGGCGATTCACGATGCGTTCTATGACGAGGTTCGGGGGTTGCTGCAAGCGGATGGTGGAGCGTTATCACCGTGTCGTGGTACTTGATCTGCACACGTACAACCACCGCCGCGAAGGTCCCGATCGCCCGGCGGCAGACCGGTTGAGCAATCCCGAAGTGAACCTGGGCACGGGCACCATGGATCGGGCTCGATGGGCCCCGATTGTGGATCGATTCATCGTGGACTTGCGGAACTTCGACTTTCTGGGGCGCCATTTGGATGTGCGTGAGAACGTGAAGTTCCGCGGCGGTCATTTTCCTGCCTGGATTCACCGTGAATTTCCTGAATCGGTCTGCGTCTTGTCGGTCGAGTTCAAGAAGTTCTTCATGAATGAGTGGACCGGGGAGCCGGACCTGGTTCAGTTGCAGGCGATCGAACGGGCCTTGAAGTCCACCGTCTGGGGGCTTGCATGAGGAGCTGGTGCGACTTGGATTGGTCGATCGGGGCGTGCCGGCATGAGCATGGACGAACTCACCGATGAAGTTCTCGGCGCTGGCTGCGAGCGAGCCAGCGCGTGCGACGGGAGTTGCCGGGGGGCGGTCGGTTGCACATTGACCGTCCGTTGCCGTTTTTGTGTCTGTACCGGCAACCGGAGGGCCGGCAGGACGTCGGCACGTGCGAACTGGTCAAGGGGGAAGCCTCTTACATCACGATCGACGCGACGAAACGGGCGGCCGCCCAGCAGCTGCAGCCTGGTGACGCGGATTGCCGAGGAGATGGCGGCGCGGTTTGGGGCCTTTCTGATTGTGGAGATTTGGTCGGCACCGGACGAGGAAGTCGCGGTTGCGGCAGCACACGGACGACGTGGAGCCGACGGAGTTGCGTCCCGCCTTCGTGCTGCCTTCCAGCGGTCCCCGCGTGCCGCAGCGGACGCTGGAAAAGCTGCGCATGAATTTGCAGCGGATCAGTGTCCTGAAGCAGTCGGCTGCTGTGCGGATTGATGCGACGGCTCCGCTGCATCCCCCCGACATGCCGACCGTGTTGAAAAGCCGCGATGCGGATCGGCTTGGCTGCTCGATCATCACGATCTGCGTCCGACCCATTTACCGCGATTACTCCACCGGGGAGCTCTATCCGGCCGTGCTGCGTTCGCTGAAACGCGGCATGGGTCGCGCCATGAAACAGGCCTTTTTCACCTTTGCACAGAACGCGCACCAACGCGCAGCCACAACACTACTATTCGCTCGGTCGTCGAGCGATGGTGAAGGCGGTTTGGGACGTCGATCGTCGGCTGGCGGAAATCAGCGACAGCTTTGATTTCTTGCTGCAGGTGACACCGGTCAACGCGGAGGGAGCCTGGCGGGAGTTTCGGCGGAGCCGGTTTCAGTTCATGCCTCGGTTCTACTATGCTCCCCTGGCCGTGGAGCCTTCGAAGCTGAAGCGGCGGTTGCACGAAGTGCGTGTCGAGAGCATTGAAGACGCGACGCTCGGTGCGCTTTTGCGGCAGCGACAAGACGAACTGGACCGGCTGATCACGATGCTGCAGGACATCAGCACGCACCGCTTCCTGCTGGGCAGTCGTCAAGTGTATGGTGACGTTGATGATGAACTGCTGCAACTCGCCCTTGAATTGCTGCGGCAACTGCCCAGTCGCAACCGCACCGAATCACGGGAAGGAGTCTTAACGGCGCAGGAGTTTGCGGTGGAGGCCGAGCGGGAGATTGCACACTATCGCGCTCGACTTCCCTCGTTTGCCGCCGCCGTGCAGGTGCGCGACGACCTCTTTTCCGGATTGCTGTGTTCGCGCGGCCATTTGCTGGTCGGTCATCAGACGGTCATCCCGGCGCGCCGCGTGCAAGCCCTTCTGCAACATGAGGTCGGTACGCATCTGCTGACGTACTACAACGGGCTGACGGAACCTTTTCAACAACTGCATTCGGGTTTTGCGGGGTATGACGCACTGCAAGAAGGCTTGGCCGTGCTGGCCGAATATCTCGCGGGGGGCATGAGTGCCCAGCGGATGCGACTGTTGGCCGCGCGAGTCGTGGCAGTTCGGATGCTGGTCGAAGGGGCGACCTTCATTGATACCTTCCGCGCTGGATCGAGATTACGAATTCTCGCAACGCGTTGCCTACACGATCACGATGCGTGCCTATCGCGGCGGAGGTTTGACGAAAGACGCGATGTACTTGCGCGGTCTCGTCGAGATTCTGGATTACCTCAAGCGCGACGGACGATTGGATCCGCTGTTTGTGGGGAAGATCGCCGTCGATCACATTCCGTTGATCACGGAATTGCAGCATCGCAAAGTGCTCAAGCCCGCGGCGCTGCAGCCTCGGTATCTGGAATGGCTGCCTGCTCGGACGCGGCTGCAGGAAGTGCGAAATGGGGCCACGGTGATCGACTTGGTCCAGGGAAAGAGTCCCGGCGGACGAGATGGTTTTCGAAGGAAAGTAGCGGTGACCTGATGGCGAATGACCGAACGATGAAACCGTGGGAGGAAATGGCGTCATTGGCGCTGCAGGGTTCCCGGTCGCAACTGGAGCAGTTCTTAGACGAATTGCCACCGAGTGACGTGGCGTTGGCGATGTCCCGGTTGTCGGATGACGAGCAGCGGCAAGTCGTGACCGTGCTCGCTCCCGACCAGGCAGCCGATCTGGTGCAGCAACTTCGGACGTCCAGGCGGTTGAGCTGATCGAGAATCTTGATCCGCAGAATGCGGCCGCGATTCTGGATTCGATGCCGAGCTCCGAACAGGCCGACGTGATTGGCGATCTGAGCGATCAGGATGCGGCGGCGATTCTGGAGGCAATGACGCCGGCGGAAGCGGCCGATGCACGGCATTTGAGTCAGTACGAAGATGACGTCGCGGGCGGATTGATGGTGACGGAGTTCCTGCGGTACGGGCAGGGCGTGACCGTCGGTGACGTAATCGAAGATCTGCGCGAAGGGGCAGAGCAATACCGTGATTACGATGTGCAGTACGTCTATGTCTGTGACGATCAGAATCGGCTGACCGGCGTCTTGCGGCTGCGCGATTTGCTGCTGGCCGCCCGCGGGAAGCGGATTCTCGATCTGATGATTCGACAGCCGCAATCCGTCACCGTTAACACAACGCTCGATGAACTCGTGGATCTCTTTGAAGGCCATCACTACCTGGGACTTCCGGTTGTCAACGAGGCGGGGCGGTTGGTCGGAGTCGTGAAGCGGGCTGCCGTGGACGAAGCACGCAGCGAACGAAATGACAGCGACTTCTTGAAGACGCAGGGGATCATTGGCGGTGAGGAGATTCGCTCGCTGCCACTACTGCTTCGTTCGCGAAGACGACTGGCTTGGCTGAGCGTGAACATTGTATTGAATGTGGTCGCGGCGAGCGTGATCGCGATGTTTGAGGAAACGCTGTCGGCGGTGATTGCACTCGCCGTGTTTCTGCCCATCATTTCGGATATGAGCGGCTGTTCGGGCAACCAGGCGGTGGCGGTCAGCTTGCGCGAACTGTCGCTGGGTCTGGTGCACGCCAATGAACTGCTGCGCGTCTGGCTGAAGGAGATCACTCTGGGGATCTTGAACGGGCTGGCTTTGGGCCTGTTGATCGGTTTGGTGGCCTTCCTTTGGAAAGGCAATCCGTACCTGGGGCTCGTCGTCGGTGTCGCGCTCTGTGTCAACACGATGGTGGCTGTGTCGCTGGGCGGGATCGTGCCGCTGCTTCTCAAACGCTGGGGTGTTGATCCCGCGGTCGCCTCGGGACCGATACTGACCACCGTCACCGATTTGTGCGGTTTCTTGCTCGTGCTGGGAATCGCCACCACGATGTTGACGCGTCTGGTGGTACTGCCATGAGGACGGAAAACGGATACGAACGATGACTCAAACGAAAAGGGTTTTGGCATGAATATCGGATTTGTAGTTAACGACATCAAGACAGAGGAACCCGCTTACACGACGACTCGCTTGGCCATGGAAGCCGTCAATCGCGGACATGACGCGTGGCTGATTGGGGCCGGTGACTTGGCGTTTGACCCGGACGATCATGTGCGCGCTCGGGCCCGGGCGGCGCCCAAGAACAAATACAAGTCGTTGAAAAACTACCTGGAAGAGTTGCGGGGGCCCAAGGGGCGGGCGGAGCGGATTTCGGTCGACAACCTCGACGTATTGATGCTGCGAAATGATCCCTCCGCCGATCAGGGACGCCGATCGTGGGCCCAGATGGCGGGCATCAACTTCGGTCGCGTGGCAATGCAGCGCGGCGTCATCGTTTTGAACGATCCCGATCGATTGGCGCAGGCGATGAACAAAATGTACTTTCAGTTGTTTCCGGAAGAAGTTCGGCCCGCGACACTGATCACGCGCGATCGAAATGAGATCAAAGAGTTTGCCAAGGAGCAAGGCGGTAACATCGTGATCAAGCCGCTGCAGGGATCCGGCGGCCAAGGCGTGTTCCTCGTGCGCGAGGATGATATCGGGAACCTGAATCAAATGATCGAGGCGGTCAGCCGCGATGGGTATGTCGTGGCACAGGAGTACTTGGAGGCCGCCGCGGAAGGAGACATGCGGCTGTTCATGATGAATGGCCAGCCGCTGCGATACAAAGGACGTTACGCCGCGTTTCGCCGGCTTCGCTCACACGATGATATCCGCAGTAACATTCATGCGGGCGGAGAAAAAGCGAAAGCCGTCGTCGATGACGTCGCGCTGCATATCGCCGAGATTGTTCGGCCCAAGCTAGTCGAAGACGGAATGTTCCTTGTCGGTCTCGACATCGTCGGCAGCAAGCTGATGGAGATCAATGTCTTCAGTCCCGGTGGCCTGGGCAGCGCGCGTCAATTCGAAGGTGTGAACTTCGCGGACGGCGTGATTGAGGCTCTTGAGCGCAAAGTCCAGTACATGGGTTTCTATCAACGCAACTTCAACAATATCGACATGGCTACGCTCTGATGCCGATCATCGATGCGTGGAAACACAACCGGCGCAACGGACCCCAGCCGGTTACCAGAGATCTTCGCACAAGCCACGCAGATTGGCCGGCACGCGGTCGCCCGGATCTTCGACACGCCG
Source organism: uncultured Planctomycetaceae bacterium (assembly GCA_963776055.1). GTDB lineage: Bacteria > Planctomycetota > Planctomycetia > Pirellulales > Pirellulaceae > CAVZLD01. The sequence continues at coordinate 219,158 of CAVZLD010000009.1, forward strand.
TTCCGAGGAATCTCCGGGCGGCTTCCCCCGTGGGCCCCGGGGAAGATCAGTTGGTCGCGACGGCGAAGCGAAACCTGCGGATGGAAAAGAACGTTGCCAGGATCAGCAACAAAAACCCGATCGGACCGGTCAGCCCGTAGTAGATCACCGTGCTGATGGGAAACCGATCCAGGTGGCAGGCGGCGGCAAGACTGTAGACCATGGTTGCGACGCACGGAATCAACCCGATGATCGGCAACCAGCGCGGATGGAAGTGTCCCGGAAACAGATACGCGGAGGCCGAGAACGGTACGGAACGGCGGTGTAGGACAAGTGGAACGAGGGCCAGACTCAGGACGCTGGGAAAAATGACGAGCGGAAGGACCCCGAGCGTTCGTACGTGCTGCGAGAAAAACAGGGCGACGACGGCGGTGCAGAATCCGGTCCCCACAATGCCCGGCTGGAACTGCGGAAGACCGCAACGAAAGCTGAGCCACCAACTGAACACCAACCCCAGCGTAAGCAGCGATGCGTTCAGCAGGAACGCGGGACCCGTTGTCAAGATGGCGGGCGTTTCTTGTCGGGGGAACATTGCCCAAAGGCCCCAGTAGACCCCGATCGCCAGCGAGATCCCGATCAAGGGCTGCCAACGGTTGGCCGTCAGCGCTCGCCCAGTCGCCCACCATCCCAGCACGACCGTGATCAAGGCATGCCACGAGAGGCCGGTGATGCAGATGCTCAGCGGAAAGGGAGCCGACGCTTCCGTTCCATAGAGCGTGTGAATCAAGCCGCCCTCCACGATCCACCCGTACAAAGCGCCGGCGAGAAAGACCGACCAGAGATCGTTTGCTCTGCTCCAAGACGCCGCAGCCAAGAAAAGGTAGGCCGCGACGGTATAGGCCAACCAGGTGATGACCAGGTCTCCCAGCGTGTCGCCGGGCCGCCACACGGTCCAAAACACTCTTTCCGAGAACACAAACAGGATGTAGCCCGTTGCCAGCGAACACAGCAAGTTCATGCCGCAGCGCCGAAGCAGCCGATCTCGTGTCCGTCGATTCTGCGCCTTTGGTTCCATGCTTTTTTTCAACCGTGGCGAAGACGCTCGGCGGAAGAAGTCTGCGCGGTCGTCATGTTCCGACAAAGAAAGGGATTTCCGTCAAGGAACGCGAAGCGGCGATTCGAAGAGCTGGACTCCACCGGAATCGAGTACGCCTGAGAGGATTCGAACCTCCGACCTACGGTTTAGGAAACCGTTGCTCTATCCCCTGAGCTACAGGCGCGATGGTTTGTGGTACTGTATATAGTTGTAAAAAGAGCTGATAGATGGTATGATGGTAAATACAGTGCAGATGCTAAGGAGTCGCAGCATGGCAGATGCTAATTCTACTAAGGGCAACCGCTCTGAGAAACCGACGCCCTCGCGAAACCCCTAGAAATATAGGCGAAAACGAATCGGCCTCCCAGGGTGGTGCACATGCTGGTGCATTTGCTGACCTGCAGGCCATCATCGACGCTTGGCCATCGCTGGACCAAGCGACTCGCCGACGCATCCTCTCGCTGGCAAAAGAGACGAACGCCAAGCCATCACCTCAGCGAATCGCTAAGCCTCGCTAAGGCTTCCGCTGACGCTCTCGGCAGGAGTACTTCAGCTCCTGCTGCTGTTGTGAACGCTCAACAATTCGTGAGCCTTGCAGCACAACAGCAACACGCTCTCGCCCGCCCTGATTGTTGCCGTAAAAGCAGTCGCCAACGCGGCCTATGTAAAACTTTTCGGAAGCAAACTGAACTTAACTGAATCGTATACATTTACCCCTTGACAAGCGTTTCGGCCTCAATAAGTTGACGGTCAGCCCCCGCCCCCGCCCCTCGCTGAGCGATAAGCTTAGCTTGGGTATACTTTAGGTAGAGCTTAGGAAGAGCAATCGATAAGGAAAACCCATTCTCAATTCTCAAACCGTAAGGGTTTGAGAATTGAGAATGGGTTTTGGAAAGCTTACCCAAAAGGTATACCTAAGCTAGAGCTAAGCTAAGGAGCAGCCTTGCCCCTACCTGAGCAGAGCCAGTGTGACCGCACGGCAACGTCATCTCTTCGCGACTCTTCGCGACACCAGGAACCGCCAGAGCCTAAAGCCAGTTTCGACGACTGCGAGTTCCCACCCTTCTACCAGCCGCCGCGTCGGCCATCGCCAACAGACACCGCACCTGGCTCACCCGAACGTGTCGAGGTCTATCGCCAACGAATTAGGAACGGCGAAGAGTTGCACCATCCAGACGACAGGCGAATGCCGCGACAGCGAGGCCAGGCCGATCGACTCGTCTCCCAGGTCGGCCGTCGCAGTGATCGAACGGCACAGTTGCCTGCAGCACTCGACCGTCGACAGCACGGAGTCGGCAAGGATACGCTCAGAGGCCCCATGCGGCCTCGTAAAGTCGTTCGGCAACTGAAGACGGACATTCACTCGCCAAACAACAGAACGCGTTAGCGGCGACGCTAGACGGTCTCTTGCAGGTTCAGCCCTCTAGAGGCGTTGTCAGAGTGACAATGGTTTGACACTCGATGTTGTCACGGAGACAATCCCAAACATGACAATTACAGCACAGTTGCGGTCCGCTGCAAGGCTCGATGCAAGATCGCTTCGGCGACTCGCGAGAGACAGCGAGATCCCTTTGCCGAGTCTCAGTCGATTCGTCAACGGACGGCGGCAACTATCGCCCGCGAATCTCGACAAGCTGGCGAAGGCGGTCAGGTGGAACCTGCAACCTGACCGAAGGAAGACAACCCAACAGGAGGTCAGCCGTGGTTGAACTGGTCTTGGCACTCGCAACCGCAATCGCCATCGGAACAGCAGCCATCACCGCAGCGGTGGGCACATCGCTGGTGATGACGATCGTCGGACGAAAGCAACGACAGGCCGACCGTGGACCAGCACCCGCCAGCCAGGAGTGAGGAAGGCACCCACCACGATGGGCGTAGGGACTTTATGACGGCTTCCCTCCCATTCTATCGCGAACACCCAGGGCAATGTAATCCTCCTATCTTATCATGACCTCAACCAAGATTACCCGACAGAACGTTGAGCATTTGCTACTCGAATCGATCGTCCGCGAGCAGGTCGAGGCCTTGCAGTGGATCAACCAGTTGGAGTCGTGGAAGCGTAAGAAACTGCTCGACGGCGACATGCGATATTTCCACCCCGACAGGATCGCGGAGACAGACGGGTGGGTCGAAGTTCGAGCCGAACCAACCCGGCAAGCCCATGCAACCACCGACACCATCCAGCGATCCGCTGACGGTCCAGCAAAAGGCCAAAGCGGCTGCCGAACAGGCCAAATTGGAAGCCGAGTGGGAACGGACGGTTGGCAAGGGACCGCAAATTGGCACTGCCGAAGAGTACTGCGCGGAAGGTGAACGGCAATGGCTAAGACACCAGACGCGCGCTGCGTCAGCCAGTCCGTACAGGATGTGGCCTCGCACGCTATCTGACGCAGACGCCAAGGCAGCACGCAAACACTTCTCGCGACGTTTCTCGCCAGGGGACAGCCCTCCAGCAACGGCAACGCAGATGTCGGACATCGTAGCTGTTCGAACGCCATCCAAGCCGCTCCCCGGCAACGTCGTTCCAATGCGTGGCCATCCTGGCGGGACTCTTCGCAGCCTGCCCACACTGCGGATCGACCTACTTAGCCAGCGGGAAGGAATACCGCTGGTGCCTCTCCTGCGAGGCCAAGCTGGGGCCTGCTGAGCCCCTCACAGGCGACGATACCGCTGACGAGCGGGAAGCGATCCAGACCGAGCATCTGCCTGATGGCGACGGATCGCTGGCGGAAACCATGCAGTGGTTCGAGCGAAGGGACCGCTGGCGGGAGGCCGAGGCCCGAGGGGTGCTGTCACAGCGGACGCTAGCAGGCCATAATGAGCGAATCGCCCCAGGTGGTTGCGACCCGAGGCGATTCTGACCTGACACCCTCTGCTAGGAAGGGAGCCAAGGCTATGGCCAGTCTAACAACAGAGAAGCGGGGAAAGCGAGCACGCTATCGGGTCCAATTCTTGGACAAGCAGAAGAAGCGTCGAAGCGTCCGCCTTCCGTACGGATTGAGCCGGAAGGATGCTGAGTCAACCGAAGGCCGAATCGAATCTCTCAATGCCAAGGCTATCGGAGGCCATGCGTTGACGTTTGATCTGGCACGGCGGGCCTACGACCTGGGTGACGACTGCTACGATCGACTCGTCTCAGTGGGCCTGCTGGAGCCCAAGAAACGGAAGAGAAGCTGACGCTCGCGAGTTTCATTGACGGCTACAACGAAGCCGACGCGACGTTGAGGAACGGACGCGACTCAACTGGATAGCGACGCGAGGCAAGCTGATCGAGTTCTTTGGCGAAGAGAAGGATATCCGATCGATCACCCCAGGCGACGCTGACGACTGGCGTGGGTGGTTGGCATCGCGATTCAGTACTGCAACCGTCGCGGGGCATGTGAAGCGATCCAAGCAATTCTTCCGCTACGCCCAACGAAGGGATTCGTTGACGCCAACGCTTCGCTGACCTAAAGGTGGGCTCGCAGGCGAACGCTGACCGCATGGCATTCGTATCGCGGGAGACGATCGCCAAAGTACTCGAGGCCTGTCCTGACGCAGAGTGGAGGCTGCGGCTCTGCTTGGCCCGGTACGCCGGCATGAGAACGCCCAGTGAATCCCTAGAACTCCGATGGTCAGATGTCGACTGGGACGGGAAGCGTCTGACGATCACCAGCCCCAAAACCAAGAAACAGGGCAAGGCCTATCGAACCGCTCCGCTGTTTCCCGAGGTAGAGGAAGCTTTGGCCGAAGCATTTGATCAGGCCCCCGAGGGTGCAGTCTATTGCATCAATCGCTATCGGTCCCAAGACGTGAACCTTCGAACGCATCTGCTACGGATCATTCGCAGGCTGGCGTCGAAGCATGGGAGAAGCCCTGGCAGAATCTACGGTCGACTCGGGAAACGGAACTGACCAGAGATTTCCCGCTGCATTGCGTCACTTCCTGGCTTGGCAATTCGCCGACCGTTGCCAGCAAGCACTACCTGCAAACGACAACCGAATACTTCGCCAGGGCAGTCGCTTGGGGTGATGCACAGGGTGGTGCAGTAGATGGCAGAAACGGGGTGAATCGGCAAGAAACAGCAAGCACCAACGCAGAAACCTCGAGAAAAACAGTGTTTCCCGAGGTTTCTGCTACTTCTAAGGTACGCCTGAGAGGATTCGAACCTCCGACCTACGGTTTAGGAAACCGTTGCTCTATCCCCTGAGCTACAGGCGCAAAGGGCTGTTTTTCTCGTGATTTCTGTTCGATTGACGGCTGTTTCTCGTGCTGCCAGAGTGTGGTTTACAACGGGTTGAAAAAAGAGCCGACCGGATGGTACCTGATCGGCGAACCCCACGTGCCCAAGCTTTCGGAGGCAGCACGCATGCCAGGAGCCAATTCTACACGTGGCAGCCGCCCCGCAAACCGTATCCTGGTTTTCCTCTTGGCTGGCACCGCGCAGGCTACTGGTGCAAGCGAATCCGCGGAGGGCCGCACTACTCTGGACCGCGTTCGGGGCACTAGCAGGAGGCACTCGAGGAATATCAGAAGCTCCGAGACGATCGGCACGCTGGTCGCGAGCCAAGGGAAGAGGCCGACGGAACCACCGTTCGGTATCTGTGCAACCACTTGCTGACCGGCCGCCAGCACCGTGCAGATTCCGGCGAACTATCGGAGCAATCGTTTCGCGACCAGAAGATGACTGCCAAGCGTCTGGTCGACGAGTTTGGAGCAAACCGACTGGTGGCGGACCTGCGAGCCGATGACTTTCTGAAGCTGCGCAAGAAACTCGCGGATAGCTGGTCCCCTGTCACACTAGCGAACGAGATCCGGCGAGTGCGGACGATCGTCAACTACGGTTGGCAGGTAGAATTGATCGACAAGCCAATCCGCTTCGGACCCACTTTCAGGAAACCGTCCCGCTGAGTCATGCGGTTGCATCGACAGTCCCAAGGCAAGCGGATGTTCGAGCCGCAGGAGATGCTGGATCTCGTCGACATCGCCAGCCCGCAACTGAGGGCGATGATCTTTTTGGGCGTCAATTGTGGTTTCGGGAATCGGGTCTAATATGCGCCCTCGGAGTAGGTTAGTTCGTAGCTGTGCGTGTAGATCTCGAAGATCAGGCCGAACGGGTCCTCGACGTAAACCATCTTGTACGGCTTCTCGTTCGGATAGTATTCCCTGATCGGCATCCGTTGTTTACCGCCACGTGCGACGATCTTTTCGACTAAGGTCTCAATGTTTGGGTCCTGAACGCAGAAGTGGAACGTTCCGGTTTTCCAATACTCGAATTCTCTTGGTTTCTCATGATTCCGGAATTCGAACATCTCGATTCCGATTCGATCGCCGGTGGATACGTGAGCGATCTTGAAAAAACCCCAGCCTCTGCCGAACACATCGATGCACATCTTTCCGATCGCGGTGTCGGACTCCTCTGTCACCACCGTTGGCTTCATGATTGTGTACCAACCCATGACTTCCTCATAAAAAGCCACTGCCTCTTCGAGGTTGGGGACTGAAATTCCGATGTGAGAGAACGTTTTCGGGTACGTTTGCATAAGTCGCAGCCTGATTTCTTAAGTTATGAACAGCCGGCGCCTTCCGGGATATCCATTCGCCAATCAGGGTCCATGAAAAGATGTATTGATCGACACGCAAGATGGTACGTAGCCACGAGGCGATGGCAACCTTTTCATCGCGACAGAAACTGAGACCACCCGAACACCGCTTCGGTGAGGCAGGTCGACGGCGGACAGCTCACTAATTTTGATTGCGGAAGAGAACTTGGCAGCGTTTTCGGGCGAGAGGAATTGACGAAAAAAGACGCATCCCTTTCCTCTGGTTGCACCACTCTTCCGAGGAAGGAGAACAAGCATGCATTATCAACGCGAGCCGGTTCTGTCGTTCGCCGGTAAGGATGACAAACTCCCCAAGCCAGTCCGTGAGTATCGTGAGAAGTATACTCATGACGTACTACTCGGGGCCAATTCTGATTGGATTGACTTCCCTGGCAGACTGCGTCGCGGTTTTCACGCAACGAACGCCCTGCTGCGGTTCTTCGAGCCTTCCTGGGCAAACACCCGGTCAACCGCCGCGACGACCTCACTTGCCTTTCGCTGCAATTCGCGCTCGTAGTGCCCTGCCTGAAACGCCATCACCATGTCCGCGCTGTCGAAGTCACCGTCCTGGTTCCAGTCGCCTTCGGCGAAAGTCGAATTGCCATTCCATCCATCTTCATACTCGCCGATCTGAAATACCATCACGACATCCAATGAATTGAAAAGGCCGTCCCCGTTGGAATCTCCCGGGATACGCGGCGACGATTCAGTTCCCGGAGTTCCGCCGTACTCAAGACTTGATCGCCAACCGGCCTGAGTCCGCCAAACTGCGAAATTGGCGGCTGCGGGATCGAGCAATTCGAGCGAACTTCCGCCACCGTCGGCATCAGGATACCACCGATCATCGTAGGTCAGCTGCAGAAATACTTCTCCCGCAGATGCCAGGTAGATGGTTTCGCCGCCGTTGCCGAGCCGGCCCGACCATTGGCCGGCCACGGGCAGATCGTTACCGTAGCGGTACGCAAACGCCTCCCTGTTCTCCACCACCAGGATCCGATCATTCGGCTTCAAACGCTTGATCTCGCTCTGGCCGAAGTCGAACGTTACTCCTTGGTCATCGATTGCGACAAGCTGAACATTCTGTAAGTCAACCGGATTGGGGCTCACGTTCAACAATTCAATGAATTCGAACTCATCATTGTTGTCAAAGCCCGCTGCGATCTCCGTCTCGCTTGGATCGGATGGGTTGAAATGAATTTCGGCGATCCGCAGCGAATTCACATCGGCTGGCGCAGCAAACGTTTCAAAGTCAGCTTCGGTCAGCGCGGACCATTCATCCTCTCGCAACACCCGCGCCTTGACAGTCGTGTCGGAAGTGATCGAGATGGGTCGACTGTAGATGAGTGCCTCAGGCGAGACCGCACCGCCCGACAATCGCGGGTCGGTTCCGTCGGTCGTGTAGAACACGATTCCTTCCTCGGCCTCAATCGACAGCTCGAAGTCATTGCCAATCTGACCTCCCTGTTGGCTCAATACAGGGGCAGCCGTCGTTGGGTATAGACGTCGCGCCTGCAACTGTCCCAGCACAATGCTGGTTCTCACTGGGAAGAAATCTTCATTCATCCGAGACAGTGTTGACTCCCAATCGGACACGGTTTGAGGACGCGTGGGCCAATGCAGGTCGCCCCACCGCGCTGCTTCGGCGGATAAAGCCAAACGGATCTCGTCGGCGCGCACATTCCAGAATGCCGCAGCGTTCTCGGGCGTCAACACGCCGTCATGGAAGAAGTGTCGCTGTACTCGGTCTGCAAAACGCATGACGTAGTCGTCGACACGATCCAGTTGCGAATGAATCCGCGTCGTACGCCCGGGCTTGTTGAACGAGGTCACGTTAATGGTAACCGGCCCACCCGCTGCAGGCGTCCCCAGGGCGTTGATGTCCTGGCGTTCTGCGTCCCAAGTGAAGAAGATGAACTTCCCATCGCGATGACGACCGGTGCGGAAGTTGTTGTGGTCCCAGTCGTTGTTCCCGGCATAGAAGTTGAGCAGAATGTAGTCGATCATATTGTCGATATCGACGCGCTGTTGGACCTCCTCGTATTTCTGCTCGTCAGAGATCTCGCGGTCATCGACGATGTCGAAGATCTCTTCCCAACCATCAGTCGTTCCGCTGACCGCTTCCACCGCCGCGGTCTGACCGTTCACGTCCTTGACCGCATCATAGTCTTCCTCTTCACCACCCAGATGCAGTGCCATGAATGATGCATCATGTCGTTCGAAGATGTGGTAGAGCCCCCAATAAAGTCCGTTGATATACAGGTGCGCGTACAGTTGGTGCGTCGAGAGGTGCCCCATGGCAAACTGCAGATCGCGCTGCCACTGATCGCGGATGTACTGGGCTCGTTGCGTCACGCCTGAGTTCACCCAGGAATCGCCGTTACCGCCGCGCAGAATCAGATTCTCGTGCTGCTCCCACTCGCCGAGGCCGAACAGCGGCAGCTGGAGGCTGGGGTCACCGTAATCATCGCGAAACGCCAGACGCATGTTGTGTTTGCGGCGATCGGGATTCCGGCTCGCATTCCCAACCATGCGGATGCCCGAATCGAACTTGCGCGTTCTCGAAATGCGCGAAATCGATGAATTCCACGGAGGTCGCTCGCTCCCAGAGGTCTCCCCGATTCTGCGGGTTGGATTGGATGCCGGTTGTGCCGAAGAAATCCTCCACGTTCATCGTCAAGGAGACAGTGGGCAACGCCGTCAAGGCTTGGGCGACATCCGGATCGTAGATGCCTGAAGTCTCGTCGGAGGCGATCCGCGGATCCATTTCATAATCGGCCCCGCCCGCCCGCCCCCATCGGTCTGGGAATCCCTCCGGATCTGCCGGCTGTTGCAGGATGTCCGCCACAAAGAAATACGAATGCGTGCCCGTTCGGCTGGGAACATAGTCTTCCTTGTAAGCCGCCGCGCGGACATTGGTGGTCCGATCGATCGTGATCGGCTGCTCGTAGGCCATTCCCGCTGCCGGTGTGGGCAGGGAGCCATCCAGCGTGTAGTAAATCGAAGCGTCCGGTGTGCTGACACTCAATTCGATCTCTACGGGAACATCGTAGAACCCGCGCGTTGCACTAAAGACCACATCCGTCACGACCCCCAGCAGCAACTCAGCATTCGCCCTGCCGGGCGTCGGCTCCGACAAAAACCCGATCGATCCGTTCTGTCGACCGTAGGAAACATCCGGTGCCGACTCGGGCAGCTCATCGAAAGCGTCCACGACGGTGCCATCGGGGCTGCTGAGCCCCAAGTATTCACCTCCCCCCGAATTCACCTTAAAGTTCGTATGCAGCAGGCCCAACTCATCCAGGCGCGGATCGGCGATGTCCAATCGTGTTGCCAAGATCACCAGATGCCCCTGCGCGGGAATGACCGTGCCTGGAGGAATCCTCCATTGCCTCGGGAGCTGCTCGTTGTCCGTCAGATAGAAATCACCGATCTCGATCGCCCCGTCGCTCGTATTCTCCAGCTCGATCCAGTCCGGCGTCAGGATGTTGCTGTCAAAACGGCCAGTGGGAGTGCTGCGTGTGGAGGTTTGCAGGACCGAAGCATTCGCGGCCATGACCTCGCTGACGCGTACCGGCGATGTGCCCACGTACAATCGAACCGTGCCGCTGACCTGAGCATGATCGGAATCGCGTGCTACATAAACGAACTCGTCCACACCCACAAAGCCCGCCTCGGGCCGATATTGAAACGAGCCATTCGACACAAAGCTCAACGATCCATGGCGCGGCATTTGACTGAGCGTGGCCGTGAGTTCCTGGTCCTCGACATCCGAGTCATTGGCCAGCACGCCTCGCTCTGCCGCGATTTCGAACAACTCGCCCGGCGACGCAAAATACGCCTCCCCCTGGACCTGAGGCAGGTCATTCACTTCGGTCACGGCCAAGGTGACTGTCGCCACGTTCGAGATGTCGATGCCATCGCTGACGGTATAGGTAAACTGGTCTGTGCCTGCAAAGTCCGAGGCAGGCCGATACTCGAAGGCACCAAATTCATCCAGCAGCAATTCGCCGTGCGTCGGTGAATCAATCAAACTGACGCGCAGGCGGTCGCCATCGCGATCCTGATCGTTGGCAGCCAGCCCATTCTCGGCCGTGCGCTCCAGCAACGAATCTTCGGCTACGGAGAAAGCATCATTCGCCGCGGTGGGAGGTGCATTCACGACGATCAGCACCGGCACGGGTGCGGAAAGCTGTCCGCGGTCAAGAATCCGATAGGAAAAGGTGGCCAGACCTGCCGTTCCTTGGGCGTCGTAGGTGAAACTACCGTCGTTGTTGAGCACCAACTCCCCAAAGCTCACATCGCTGTGTAACTGTGCGGAAATCGGTACTTGGTCAATATTTCTGTCATTGGCGAGGACGCCACTTAGCAGGTCGGTTTGAAGCACGGCCGTCGGCAACGCCTTGTAGTGGTCGGCTTGACCTTCCGCCAAATCCTGCGTGGGCCGTACTTCGATGGTGACCGTCACCGGCTCGGAATCGCGGAAGTCACGGGCAGCGTATGTAAAATGATCTGTGCCGTGATAATCCGAATCCGGTAGATAGACAAACGCGCCACCGGGTTGAAGCCCCAACTGCCCATGCTCGGCCGGCTGGACAACGACGGCGGTCAGTGGATCGCCATCCGCATCCGTGTCATTGACCAGCACACCCTCACCGCTGCCGACGAACAAGGTCGTATCCTCGTCGACGACGTAATAATCTTCGTGGGCAACCGGTAGGGAATTCTCGTAGAAGGCAGTCACTTCCGCGCAGCTGGGCCACTTCCTCGGTGTTCAGTGCGCCGTCATAGAAGCGTGCTTCGGCGAGGTCGCCCTCCCAGGCACCGGTCGACAGGTTTGTCACACCGAAGATCAGTTCCAGCGTATCGCGTCGGTCAACGCTGGCTCCTCCGACTGTCACGGGATCCGCGTCATCGACATGAAGCGTGAGGACATCGGCTTGGCGGGTGAATACCGCCAGATGAGGTTGGCCGTCGTTGAGTGTGGTTTGTGTCGAAAAGACGCTAGTGGACGGCTGAAATAAACCGCGCCCGATCCCGGCACCGACCTGGCCGCCGTGAATCGCAATTCCCCAGTCGCGGTTGAACCCCTTTTGATCGGAGTGCACGAGTCCTACGCCGTGAAACCAATCGGTTGGATCGCCTGGCTCAACATTGGTGGTTGAGAAATAAACCGCCACCGAAAAATCCGCCGCGGCGGAAATCGGATTTCGCTCTTTGGAAACACGAAAGCCATCCTTGACGTCCGTGCTATCGAAGCGAATTGCCGGTCGGCCTCCCATGGCGGCCGCTGCCAGCGAGGGCGTACCGAAGGCGGCCGCTTCGATGGAAGCGACGGAATCGGTCCACTGCCGAACCTGCGCGCCATCGCCGACTTCCGTCAGCAGATCGTTCGCCTGCCATTGAGCGACCAGATCACCTGCCAGCAAAGTGCGGTCTTCCAGCCGTTCGAACCTCGCCAAAGGGCAACCCTTCAGCCAGCGAGCGGTGCGGGTCTTCTTCAACATCTGTCTCCGAGGCGTCAGGTGAGAAGGACGGCAAACCAGCGAAAACAGCCCCCCCGGGCCGCGAGAAAAGCCGACGGAACGCTGCCGCTGCAAGAGCGCGACACGACGTCGCCGCGTCGCCGTGGTAGCCCGGCGTTAAGACCCCTTAATCCGGGGTCATGATAGTCCCGAAGAAAGCTTTTTGCAAACTAAGATCCCATCCCATAAGATGTCGGGCGAAAGCAGGAGCGACATGGGCGGGCACCTTTCATTGCCGGTCGGTCAGGTTCTGGCCAAACGACGCCGTTGAGAATTCAATGCACTTCCGTCGTGTCCGGTTGCCCCGCCCTGCGGATCGCGTTCGCGACAGAAACAGAAGCGTTCGAACGACGCGCACGGAATGTGACAACTTAGATTTGACAGCTTGGGAGAGGTCCAATGATCGACCGACTGGTGCGGAGAACTGTTGCGTGGGGCATCTTGCTCGGGATCTGTCTGCTGTTCACCCCCACGACCGCGGGTCAAATGACTGGCCATTGGCAGTTAAATGAAGGCAGCGGGACGGTCTTTGCTGATACTTCCGGCAACATGAACGACGGCTATCTCCCGCAACTCTCGAAGTTGCCTGAGTGGTCCACGGACACTCCGCCGACGAGCTTTGGGAATCCATACTCACTCAAGTTCGATCCGTCCGCGCGGAACTTGGTCGACACGACTTTCGAAGGGATTGGCGGCAACACAGCCCGAACCATCTCTGCATGGATGAAGACCGATTCGACGTCCGGCCAATCGATCGTATCGTACGGGGCGCGCGATGCGAATGGACGCAAGTGGCACTTCCGAGTGAACCCGGACGGCGCTCCGCGGATCCCTGGGGCTGTGCGAACGGAAGCGCAGGGTGGGAACCAGACCGGCTCGACCGACCTCGCCGACGGGTTGTGGCACCACGTAGTATCTGTGTTTCCCGGGGGAGACGGCGGAGACAACGCGGATGTGCGGCACTACGTGGATGGCGTGCTGGACACGCCTACCGGGACGACGGACGAACCGATCAATACGGGGATCGGCGGCGACTTCCCTCGCGTGTCCATCGGCGCTCGTCGCCAATCGCCTCCGGCGGTCGAGAACTTCATGGACGGCTGGATCGACGATGTAAGAATGTACGATCGAGAGTTGTCGGAAGCGGAGATCCAAGGTCTGGTGACGGAGCCGACAATCCAGGGGATGGTCGCGCACTGGTCGTTTGACGACGGGCCGGGCAACACAACCGCTGGCGAAACCGTAGCGCAGAATGATGGAGTGCTCATCAGCGATATCACCGATCCGGCCATCGCGTGGTCGGACGATGCGCCATCGACACCCTTCGGTCAGACTTCGTCGGTCGCCTTCAACGGCAGCGATTCATACATTCAGACGGACTTCGCCGGAATTGGCGGTGGTGACTGGCGCAGCGTGGCCTTTTGGGTCCGGACCGAGGATCTGGCCACGCATGGACTGGTCGCCTGGGGCGACAGCACCGCCAACGGCGAGAAATACCACATCCGGGTCAATGACAGCGAGGCCAACGGACCGCTCGGAGCGATCCGCACAGAAGTGCAGGGGGGGTACATTGTCGGGTCGGCCAATATCGCCGACGGCCAGTGGCATCACATCGCGGCGGTACTCCCCGACGACGGATCGCCCAATGTGGAGGATGTGCTCCATTATGTCGATGGTGTGCTGGATACCACCGGCGGCGTCAATCCGTTCGAGATCAACACCGACATCGTCGACGGGCAGCCGCTCACGATTGGCCGTCGCACGCAGGGATCTGTGCAGGATTACTTCAACGGTCAGCTGGCCGATGTGCGCGTTTACGATTTTGCCTTGACGGCGAATCAAGTGGCCGCCTTGGTCCCCGAGCCCAGCAGTCTGCTCTTGGTTGCCTTGGGGCTATTCGGGCTGGCCGCCTACTTCCGACGCCCTCGACTCGATTCGTCTTCCGTCACGGTTCGGAAGGCATAGGTGCCCGCTCGGTCTGTAAGGGAGTGAAAAAATGTCGATGCGAACCATCTGTCTGGCTCTCTCGCTGCTCGCCGCCACCTCGGTGCCCCTGCGAGGTGAATTGGTGGCCCACTGGAAATTGAATGAAGGCTCCGGAAGTGTTTTTCAGGATTCCGCCGGTAGCCATGACGGGTTCTTACCGACCGCGGTATTGCCGCAATTCGTGACGGACGTTCCGCCGACAACTTTCGCCAACCCTTTCGCTTTGAGTTTTGACGCTGCTCAACAGCAATTTGTCCAGACCTCGTATGAGGGCATCGAGGGAGATCTGCCGCGGACGATTTCGGCGTGGATCAAAACCGAATCGACCGCGGGACAAGCGATCGTGGCCTATGGCGCACGCGACGGAGATGGCCAGAAGTGGCATTTCCGCGTCAACCCCGATGGCGCCCCCCGAGTGCCCGGGGCCATTCGGACAGAAGCCCAAGGGGGAAATCAAACCGGAGACACGAACATCGCAGACGGCGACTGGCATCACGTGGTGTCGGTCTTCGACGGTTTTGACAACATGGACGTGCAACACTACGTCGATGGCCTGTTGGAAGGAGAGACCGGAACGACGGACGAGCTCATCGACACCGTCATCGGCGACATTCTGGTGTCCATCGGCGCTCGACAACAGACGCCGCCGGCCTTCGAAAACTTCATGGACGGACTGATCGATGATGTTCGCATCTATGACCGGGCCCTGACCGCCAACGAGATTCGCGATCTTGGCTCCGTGCCCGCGGCCGACGGACTGGTCGCTCACTGGAGTTTCGATGATGGCCCCGGCAGTACGACCGCCAGCGAGAGTGTCGCCGGGAATGACGGTGTGCTGAGCTCTATCTCCAGCCAGTCCAGCATCGAATGGATCAGCGACGGGCCGCCGGTCCAGGAGACGGCCGTGGCGTTCTCAGGGGATAGCTCCTGGATTCAGACAGAGTTCGAAGGGATCGGCAGTAACGATCCGCGTACGGTCACTTTCTGGATGCGAACCGAAGATCTGGGCAACCACGGCATTGTCGCCTGGGGCGCCTCGACAGACACGCAGAAGTTTCACATCCGACTCAACGACAATGCGGCCAACGGCGAGTTGGGGGCCATCCGCACCGAGGTCCAAGGCGGGCAGAACGTCGCCATAACACCGCTCGACGACGGCGAATGGCACCACGTCGCCGTTGTGTTTCCCGAGGGCGCGGAATGGAACAGTGAGGTGATCCATATCGTGGACGGGGAGATCGACGACCAGAGCGGAGGCGGTGATCAACTGGTCGATACCCTGATCGGCCCAGGGGCTGAGCCCGTGAGCCTGGGCAGGCGACTCCAGGATGCGACGGCTCATTACTTTCCCGGTGCCCTGGCCGACGTGCGCATCTATGACACAGCCCTCGACCTGGAGACGATTCGCGCGATCATGGACGGGGAGGGGCTCGACACGATCACGGGAGACTTCAATCGTGACGGCTTCCTGAATTCCCCAGACCTTGACCAGCTAACCGAGGGCATGCTGGCGAATGATCTCGCCTACGACTTGAACGATGACGGGCGAACGGATATCGACGATCGCCTGGTCTGGGTACGTGATTTAAAAGGCACCTGGATGGGAGATGCCAACTTGGATGACGTATTCGACAGCACCGATATGGTGAGTGTATTTGTGGCCGGACTGTACGAAACGGACCAGCCCGCATCCTGGACTCAGGGTGACTGGAGTGGCGACGCGCTTTTCGATAGCAGTGACATGGTGGTCGCGTTCACTGATGGCGGATATGAGCAAGGGCCGCGGGCGGATGCGGCGGCGGTGCCGGAGCCGGCGGCGTGGGTGCTGCTGTTAATTGCGATGTCGCAACTGGGGATTCAACGCGTTTGCCGCAAGTGCTGATTCGTCGCGCACGAACACCTGGCGACGACTCATACTTTTCTCCTCACAACACGCCGCGGAAAAAAGGGGACGCAGCTCATTCCTGTTCCCGTCGTGCAGACGCTGGAGCAGCGGCGAAGCTGATTGAAATACTTCCAACTCGCAACATCCGCGTCCTGATTCATTAATGAGCTGCCTCCCAATCCCGTTCGGCACGGGATTTGCTAGCCAGATTTTTTTGAAATTTGGGTCAGCTAGTGTCTGTCCGGAAATTGGTTTGCCGCTGCGAAAAGCTGTGATTTTTTGAGAAAAGCTCCTCGAAGATTGAACCCCTTTTCGGGGTTCGCGCGTTGAATTTGTAGGAAAAACCAAAGTTCAGCCGCAAATCTTCGAGGAGTGTTCGGATGCGACAGCACTACGATAGTCAACGCCGCTTTGATTGTACACCGGTTGGCGAACTGATGCTCAACTACGATTGTCGTGACGAAGTGATTCCCATCTTGGCGGGGCTTCAGTACATCTACACCTGCAGTGACCTTCGGCGAAAACTCGTGAAGCTGATCGCCGAGGATATCAACGAAGAGTCTCGTCGGGACGTGGGTCGGCCGGGTCTGGACGATTGGCAACTCGTCGTGTTGGCGGCGGTTCGTCTGGGATGCAATTACGACTACGATAAGCTCCAGGATCAAGCGGAAAATCACCGTGGCTTGCGAACGGTCCTGGGCCTGGGAGAATGGGAGGAAGGCCCCAGCTTTCGTGCCCGGCGAATTCGCGATACGCTCTGCCAACTGAAACCAGCCACGCTGGAGGCGATCAACCACGCGATTGTCGGTCACGGTCAGCAGCTTCATGGAACGGCTGCCGAAAGCGTGCGTGCGGACTCATTCGTCGTGGAAACGGACATTCATTATCCGGCGGAAAGCTCGTTGATCGGTGACGGAATGCGGAAAATCATTCCCTTGTGCATCGAGCTGGCTCAGACCATGGGAGAGGCGGGTTGGCGACAAGGGAAACATCTTCAAAGGCGAATCAAAGAGCATGTGCGAACCATCGCGAAGATCAGCGCCAGCAGAAGCCCCCAAGTAAAGAAAGGTCTGGCATCGGCTTATGGTCGTCTGCTGGATCGGGCAGCGACGATTCTGGAGCGGGCAAAATCGCTGCAAAAGCAGGCGGAAACAGGCCGTTTCTCGCTCGAATCCGGAATGCTTGCCGCGCAGTTGAAGCATTGGATCGGGCTGACCGAACAGGTTTGTGATACGGCGCACCGGCGCGTGATTCTGCAGGAACATGTTCCCAATACCGACAAGCTGTTTAGCTTGTTCGAGACGCACACGCAACTCTACCGACGGGGCAAGGCGGGAACGCCCAATCAATTTGGTAGGCAAGTGCTGTTGTTTGAAGACGGCGCAGGTTTCATCAGCCACTACCACTTGATGGACCGGGAACTCGGCGATGTTGACCTCATCGTCGATCAGACCCGTGAGGCGCAAAGAAAGCACCGAGGAAGGATTCAGACCGCCTCGTTCGATCGAGGCTTTTATTCTCCGGAAAACGAGCAGCAACTCGCGGCAATTGTGGACGAGCCTTGTCTTCCCCCACGCCATCCCAGACAGTATGCGGAACGAATGAAAACCGCCACGGTAGAGTTTCACTATCTCCGTCAACGCCATCCCGGAATCGAATCCGCGATTGGCGCACTGCAGTCAGGGAACGGCTTGAAGCGTTGCCGAGACCACAGTGAAATCGGCTTTGAGCGTTACCTGGGACTCGCCATCCTGGGAAGAAACATTCATGTCCTTGGCAAGCTGCTGATTGCCCGTCGCAACGAGCAAGTCGCGGCTGCCTTAAGCAAACGACAGGTGGCTTGAGCCCCTCGAAGCACAATCTGAACGTACCAAAGCCCAAACGTGATCGCGGTGCGCAACCACTCGCTCAACACCGCGATTCCACCACGAAATCGAATAAGAACTGCCGGAAGACCGCTGCCGTCCAGTGAATCTTCCAGTGCGAACTTCATCCCAATTCACGCTGTTTTTTAGGCTCGGACCAATTTCCGGACAGACACTAGCTCAGCCCAAATTTCAAAAAAATCTGGCTAGCAAATCCCGTGCCGAACGGGATTGGGACGCAGCTCATTCCTGTTCTAGGGTGGGCCTCCGCGAGTCCAAGATGTGGCCGATTGCGGAGAACAAGCCGAGCGGTGGCCCACCAGAATGCGGTGGCGGTCTGGCACAGCGCATCGAACCGATCAGGACCGGATGCGGATGTTCCAGAAACCATGTCGGATTCTGGGGGGCTGCGGCACGGTCCCTTCGGGAGCGTCCCGCGCGATGCGCTCGCCGGCGCCACCCTACACGTCGTGTGCCGAACAGGATTGGGACGCAGCTCATTCATGGGCTTCAGAACAACGGGGAGGCTCCCCTTTGTTGAGGAAGCAGGGCGAACTTGGGTCGTTGTTCCGTTGTCGTGCGGGCGCATCGACTTCAGGATCCGTCAACAGTTTCTTCAGTCCCCGCATCTTGCCGCAAAAACGGGGAGGTTCCCCGTTTCTTTCAAGAGCGAATGTCGTAGCAAAACAGGCCATCGTCGAAACGCAAGTAGAGTTTTCCGTTGCAGATGACCGGGTGGGCCCAGACGTCTTTTCCTTCCGCGAACTGGAAGCTGCCAATCGTTTCAAAGCCGCCTTGCGTTGGCCTTTGTAGCGTCATCAACCCCCGTTCGGTCAAGCAGTAGAAAAGTCCGTCGGCGTAGATCAAGGAACCGCCGCCCAGTTCCGCGATTGGACGAAAAGAACCGGTGGCTGGATCCAACGCGATCCAACCGCGAGCCTCGCCGCGACTCGACGCCCCGTAGACTTGGCCATCGACGCATACGGTGCTCCCGTGACTGATGGTCAACTCTTTCGTCCAGGTCTTCTCCGCTTGCGAGCCATCCAGGCGCACGCCATAGACGGCGCCGTATCCGCGACTCGTATTCGTGAACACGAGTTCGTTTTGCGCCAGGACAGGAATCGTGCAGACCGCGTTCTTCGGATCCTCCTGCGGCACTTTCCAGCACAATTCGCCTGTCTTGGCATCGACGGCGAACGCGTTCTTGTTAGCACTGTTGACCAGCAGTATTTTGCCGCCGGCACGGACCAGAATCGGAGATGCGTAGGAAGGCTCTTCATCGGCCAGTGCGGGTGTTGCCCACACGGTCTCGCCCGAGTTCTTGTCCAGGGCGACGACCAGCCCTTTATCACCGCAAGGGGTGGCATACACCAGGTCATCCAAGATCAACAGCGATTCGCTGATTCCCCAAGTGATGTTCTTGCCAGCGAAACGCTCGAGCACATTGACGTTCCACAGTTCGCTACCGGTCTTTGCATCCAAACACACAAGGCGACCGTGAGCGTTCATGTGATAGAGTTTTCCCTGGTCATAATTGCAGGAGGATCGAGCCCCCGGGAACGATCGTTTCCACGCGGCTCCGTTCTTCACCTGCCAGGCCAACTCGCCATCCGTGGAAAAGGCGCTGATGACCAGGTCATCGGCTTCATCGCCCGTGATGTAGACCATCCCCTCGGCCACGATCGGGGACGAGTATCCGCGACCAATGCCCTCTGCCATCCACAGACGTGGGGGGCCGGCCTCCGGCCAGGACGGCAACAGCCCGGTTTCGTCGCTGATCCCATCGCGACGGGGGCCACGCCATTGTGACCAATCCCCCGCTTTCGTTGGCAGTAGTTCGGGTCCGGAGTCCTGCGCGAGTACCGCCAAAGGAAAGAATAATCCCAGCACTATCCACGCGGTCGTGGCTGTCGATAGCGACTTGCGTCGGTTCATGCGTTATCTCCATCGTGAATCGATTGTCAGTAGCCAGTTTCGTACCGTGGCAATAGTTATCGCCTTCTGATCGCAATGGCACAAGCGTCTTGACCCCGGCCTACTCCGGATCGCATGAAAAGTCGCCAGCCATATCGAATCTTCCTCACGGCTCGTCGCCGGTCGGATTCGAGTGTTGCGGCGGCGTGTGGTAGCCCATCGAGTTTGTGGCGACGTAAAGCCGGTACAAGCGATCCTGCATCAGGCAGGTGCGACGTGTCGTTGCGGGAATCGATGTGGTGTAGACACGCAGTTCTCCCGGGATGGAGACGACAAATTCTTCGCGCCAGTCACCCAGCAAATCGGCCACCATCCTCGCCCGGTTGGCTTCCGGTGGCGCGGAGATGGTGGTGTTGGGGTACTTGATTAACTTGCCCTTGAGGATCATCTCCTTTTGCGGATCGGCGTCCCACCAGAGTGTCCAGGGGGCGAGAGATCCGATGTTTTCGTTGCCGATCCGCTCTCCTCGCGCGGTGAACATCCACGCCTGATCGCCGCCCTTGGCCTCGCCTGCGTAACATTCCTGCCCCGGATGCTCCGCCAGAATGTCGGCGCACATCCCTTGGCTGTGCACATGCACCGTTGGTTCCGAGTTCTTCCAAAGGGACTCGCCGGTCAGCGCATCGACAAGACGTACGGCGCCGCTCTTCTGTCGCGGTTCAATGCCGAAGAAGATTTGCATGCCGGGCCGAGCGGGATCAATCTTTCCGATGTAACAGGTGTCCGGGTGGCCGATGCCGAGCGTCCACATCGCTTTGCCGTCGTGGTCCACCAGGCACGAACCGACCACGATCTCGTCACACTGATCTCCATCGACGTCGGCGACACGAATCGTGTGGGCCCCCTGGCGGTCGTACTGCTCCTGCTCATTGTGTGAGTTCCATTGCCACACGAGATTCAGGTCGGGGTCGTAGGCTTCGATCACGATCGCGCGGTAGGTGCCTCGCTGCATCAGTAGGTGCGGTCTTTGTCCATCCAGATAGGCGATGGCAAGCATATTGCGACAGTAGTAGTTGTATTCACCGATCTCCGGTAGACGTGGAATCCAGCGGATTTTTTGCACGATCGCACCGGTTTCGCCGTCGAGCTTATACAGCCATTCCGGTCCGCTCTTGACGTGACCTTCCGGTTCGCGCGGGTCGCCTTCGCCGCCCTTGCAATAGACTTCGGCCTTGCCGTCACCATCCAGGTCGTACACGACGTACGGCGCATACCATGTGCCTGCCTCGATCGACCAGCCCATGTCATGTCGCCAGAGAAATTTTCCACCCATCGAATAGGCTTCGAGTTTGTACGTGTCGGGACTCCGCTTCCAATAACCGGGTGACTGATACGGATCCGTGTTGAAGTCTGGTTGCTGGATGATCAGCTCGTAGCGGCCGTCCCCGTTCAGGTCCGCGGTCGCCACCTTGTGCGTGCGGTAGTCGCCTTGAAGTGGAATCGAGAGATACGATTCGTCATCTCTCGTGTCACCTGGCGCAACCGACGCGCTGGCAGGTCCTTCTCCTTCCGACGTGACTGGTCGGACGAAGTACCGCACGTTGCCGCCCGTCGGTGCCTTCGCGTCGATGAAGTTGGTGCTCGTGCCGACCGGTGTCGATGTCAGCTGGCGAGCCTCCGCGGCTTCCCCTTCGTTTCGATAAACGTGAAACGCGACGTCGGCCGGATCGGACTCAAGAAGTCGCCAGCCGACGTACACCGACCCGTTGGCCTGCCGGTTGGCCACCAGACCCCGATCGAGTTCTTCTGCCAATTGGGCCCGACTCACGGAATGGCAAAGCAGTAGCAAAACGGCAGCACACAAGATCCGACGCATGATGATTCTCCCACCTTGTCGGCAATCGTGATGTCATTGCGAACTCGTCCTTCGACCGTCCCCGGAGGTTCGTCGTCGGTTAGGCGCAACGAGAATCCGGGCCGGGCGTATGATAACATAATCGACGCGGCAGAACCTGAAGCCGCTGCTCGTCATACGGGTTGGATAGGGAAGTTGCACCACAGAGTTCACAGAACACACAGAGAAAAGTCCGGAGGAGATACAGAGGAAGATTCGGAGACGGCACAGAGGCGGATTCGGAGGAGACATAGAGGAAGATTCGGAGACGGCACGGAGGAGGATTCAGAGGAGATACAGAGGAACATTCGGCGGGTACACGAGAGAGGATTCGGAGACGGCACAGAAAGTTTCTTCTGGGAATGGATACCTCTGTGTTCTCTGTGGACTCTGTGGTGACGACAATCTCCTCCCCGCTCCTTCAGGAACCGAGAGGTGCGCGAGCCGCCCGCATGAGAAACCACCGAATTCCCACGGCACGCCAGGGGCCGTCACGTTCGCGATCGGTGAAACCAACGAATGGACGGGAATTAGCAAAGGAGGCCCCATGTCCGTCATCTTCTTTACCGGGTTTCCGGGGTTTCTTGGATCGGAACTCCTACCACGAGTCCTGGAGCGATCATCCGAGTCTCGTGCGATCTGCCTGTGCCAATCGAAATTCTTGCCGCTGGCGCGGGAGCGTCTAACGAACATCGAAGCCGAATATCCTGCGCTTCGAGGGCGGGTCGAACTGACCATGGGAGATATCACACAACCACACTTGGGTCTCACAAATAGCGTCCGATGGCACAGCGAGGTGCGCGAAATCTTCCATCTGGCTGCGATCTATGACCTGAGTGTGCCGCGGGACGTGGGAATGCGTGTGAATGTCAACGGCACGCAGAATGTCCTCGATTTCGCCGAAGGGGCTCGCTCGCTCCGACGGCTGCACTATGTTAGTACGTGTTATGTCAGCGGGCGGTACGCAGGTCGCTTCGCGGAAGAAGATCTGCAGAAGGGGCAAACGTTCAATAACTTCTACGAGGAAACAAAATATCTGGCCGAGGTGGAAGTCCAAGCCCGCCTGCGCGACGGGTTGCCGACGACCATCTATCGCCCTTCGGTTGTGATTGGCGACAGCCGTACCGGCGCCACGCAAAAATATGATGGTCCGTACTACGTCATCCGGTGGCTGCTACGCCAGCGACGCGTTGCCTTTCTGCCGGTGATGGGGAAAACGAAACAGACGCAAGTGAATCTCGTGCCGCGGGATTACGTGGTCAACGCGATACTGTACTTGAGTCAACGGGAGGTGTCGGTGGGCAGAGTCTACCAACTGGCCGATCCGCATCCCTTAACGGCCGATCAACTGGTGGATGTTCTCGCACGAGCCACGCAGCGTACGGTGGTGCGAGTTCCGTGCCCCTTGAAGCTGGCAACATTTGCGATCGACTACATTCCTGGGGTCTATCGCTTGATGCAGATTCCATCGTCCGCGGTTCGTTATTTTGTCCACCCCACGGTCTACGGTTGCGAGAATGCACTCGCCGACCTCGACGGAAGCGGCGTGGCCGTTCCGCCATTCGCTACTTACGTGGATCGGATGGTGGAGTTTGTGCAGGCCCATTCGGAGATCGAGTCTGCCGCGATGGCATAGCAATCTCACGGACAAGATGTCTACGAAGGGCTGCGTTGAATACGAATGACACGCGACATTACGACACGGAGCGGAGAAATGGATACTTCCCCGGAAACGGTTGCTCAATATCTCGAACAATTGAATCAATCGAAACGCAGCTTTGTCGAGATGACACTACAGCAACGCATTGCCCTCGTCGACGAATGTGCCGAAGGCGTGGCTGCGATCGCGCAGCAGTGGGTCGATGCCGCCTGTCAAGCGAAGCGAATTCCCGACGGCAGTCCAGCTCGGGCCGAGGAGGTCTTCGCGGGGCCCGTGGCAGTGTTGCGTTACCTGCGGTTGTTAGCGCATTCGTTGCGCGGAATCGAAGAATCGGGAATCCCCCATTTGCCAGGGAAAGCGTATCTCGGCAGCGATGGGCGGCTGCGCGTGCCCTTGCTCCCGACCGGTCTGCTGTATGATCGGCTTGCGCTTTTTCCCTTTCGAGTGACGGCCCGCATGCGGAAAGGAGTAGGGCTGGAAAACCTCTCCGACTGTCTGGCCACGGCGTATCGTGACGCGCAACCAGGCCCGGGAAAGACGGTCGTTGTGTTGGGAGCAGGCAACGTTTCAGCGATTCCCCTGACGGATTCCTATACGAAGATGTTCCAGGAAGGAAGCGTCGTACTGTTGAAAATGAGCCCTGTGAACGAATACCTCGGCCGACTGTTCGAGCTTGCACTACAACCGTTGATTCGGCCAGGGTATTTGCGATTGGCTTATGGCGGAGCGGAAGTGGGGGAGTTTGCGGTGAACCATCCGCTGACCGATGCCGTGCACATTACCGGGGCGCTGCATTCACACGAACAGATTGTATGGGGGCCTGCGGGTGTAGAACGCGAGAACAGGATCTCCGAAGGGCGACCTTTACTGCAAAAAGACGTGACCAGCGAATTGGGGAGTGTCAGTCCATGGATCTTCCATCCCGGCGAGTACACGCCGAAACAAATCGCTTTTCAAGCGGAGAATGTGGCCGCTTCCGTCACCAACAACGTCTCCTTCAACTGCATCGCGACGAAGGTGCTGATTACTTGGAAACGGTGGCCTCTCCGCACGCAGCTGCTGGATCGAGTCGAGGAAGTTTTTGCGGGCACGCCTCCTCGCTATTTCTACTATCCTGGCGCAGTCGAACGGTATCGGAAGTTTGCGGAAGTTCGTTCCGATGCTGATCTGACAGAATCGCCGCCCTGGGTACTGATCCGCGATGTCGCACCCGATGAGAAGCCGAAGTACTTCCGCGAAGAGTCGTTCGTCTGTGTGTTAGTCGAGGTGGCACTCGATGCGGAGACTCCCGAATTGTTCTTGCAGCAAGCCGTTACTTTTGCGAACGAACGTCTGCTGGGTAACCTCTCCGCAGCGATTACGATTCCCAAAAACTTCCGATCTAGTGCGTCAAACGAGCAGTCTCTGCAAGCCGCCGTGGCGGAGTTGAAGTACGGCATGGTGGCGATTAACCATTGGCCTGGCCTGATGTACGCGATGATGAGTCCGCCTTGGGGAGGGTTTCCCGGCAACTCGCTGGCCGATCCACAAAGTGGGATCGGTGCGGTTCACAATACATTCATGTTAGAAGGCGTTGAGCAAGCGGTGATGGAGGGACCATTGACCATCACGCCGAAACCGCCGTGGTTCCCCAGCTGCTCGCGCCGAACAGGTGGCTTGGGCCTATTTTCGACTGTACCGGCGCCCCTCCGCGCTCCAAGCCCTTCGACTGTTGGGCGCCGCTTTCACAGCCGGTTGAAGAATAGAACTGGCGGTGAATTCGCACGCGCGGGGATTCGAAGGAATCTCGAGGCACACGGTAACTGTCTCGCTTTCTGAACACGCGGCGGGGATGACCCGAAGCCAACCGCAGGAGCGTCGGGACGATGGCCGCATCCCGTTGAGGGCGCCTCTCGATCTGTCCCGATGATCGGATGGGGGGGCACGTCGTCCGCCGCCGCGGAACGTTTTCCTGGCTGCTGTGCGAACTGGCTTGCCGGGGTCACCGGGGCTGTCACGAATGCCGGACTCCCGATAGTCGCACTCGGTCATTGATGGCACGGCGATCAATTCGAGGGCGGATTGTTCTGCTCACGTCGGTCAAGCGGAGTGGATTGCGAGTTCGCGAACAGCAGATGAGTGCTGCATCTTGACAGTTGGCCGGTGTGTAATCACAGGTAGAAGGTAGGGCGTCTTCTTTCGGAAGCCGTGATCGGGTCGGACGATCACAGTTGAGCCGGTGGATACGCTACCCGCGCGGCAACGATGTCTGGGTGGCGATCCGGCAAGAGCGGTCGCCGACAAAAGCCGACGGAGCTTGTGCGTACCGGGCCGCGTCTTGGTGACCTGTCCCGGGCCCGTGGTGATTCAGCTATCGCTGGGCACGTTTCTTAGCAATCGTGGCAAATATGTTCCTCAAGACGCTCTTCCTGCCGAGATGCCTTTACGTAAAAAAGCTTAAGCCGACGTGTCGGAACCACGTCCTGTTAACGTTCGATGATGGGCCCCATCCCGAAACAACACCGCGCGTGCTTAAACTGCTGCGGCAGTATGATGCCCGTGCCATTTTCTTTGTAATCGGGAGTCGAATCCACCGCGCTCCCCAAATGTTGCCTCGAATCATCGACGAGGGGCATCTGCTTGGCAATCACACGTTTACACACCCCTTGGACCGCCAGTTCGGCTTTCGAGAGTACAAGAACGACCTGCTGCGCTGCGAGGACGTGATCCGAGAGCATACCCCCGTCACCGCTCGATTTCATCGGCCGCCATCGGGATCCATCTCGCCCGCCACGGCATTCGCCCCCAGGTCTTTAGGATTGCGGACGATTCTTTGGTCGGTCGAAGGAAGAGACTGGGCGCTGCGGGATTCCGAGGAAGCCGTGGGGCGAGCCACTCAGCTTGTCGACCGAGTGCGGCCACGAGATATCATCTGTCTGCACGATGAAGACGTCCACTCCGCGGAGCTGCTCGAGTTTCTCTTGCCACGATTGTATCATCGCGGCTTGCAATTCAACGTCGATCT
This sequence comes from uncultured Planctomycetaceae bacterium, assembly GCA_963776055.1. Classification (GTDB taxonomy): domain Bacteria; phylum Planctomycetota; class Planctomycetia; order Pirellulales; family Pirellulaceae; genus CAVZLD01. The sequence goes on from CAVZLD010000009.1 coordinate 245,545, forward strand.
TGAGGAAGCCCTGTAACCGGGAAGCGCCGTTCCGGAGGCTTGTGATTGAGCTCCGATATATCTCTGCGTGGAATCGAAAGCTTGCACGTCGATCGAGTGTCCCGAGATACGGAAGTTCACCGGCGGCGCAACCTTTGAAGTTGCACATTTCCGAATTTCCCTCCTCCGATGTGCGGAATGCCCGCGAAATCCTAACCCGAAGCGTCAGCGAGGGAGACACGTCCCAACGGTTCTAAAGTGTTCCCTCGCTTACGCTTCGGGTTGAGAAAGATCGAAACGTGCAACTTCAAAAGGCGCAACTTCGGCAGCTCGCGCTTACGCGCCGGGACTCATTGGCTGGAGTCATCCGCATCGAAAGGCGTAGCTCGCCCGCAAATGTCCTCATAGGTGGGGGAATTTCTCGGTCCCCCTGTCGCGTCTTCCAGCGTGTCGTAGATCTTGAACAGCGATCCGTCCATGCGGAGCGTTCGGAACAGCTGTCGCAGCGAATCGTCCATCGAACACATCTTGAGATAGACGCCGGACGAAGCCAATCGCTGGTTGATGGTCAGAAGCGAGGAAATGGCGAGCGACGAGATCAGCTTTACGTTCTGGAAATCGATTACGACCAATCGGGGAGATTTCTCTTCCACGACCTTTAGCAATTCCAGCTTCAGGCACTCGGCGAGAGCATCGCCCTGCAAGTAGGCGTCGACGATGCGTGCCACGACGACATCGTCCGATTCCTCAATCTTGTAATAGCGATATTTCTGCATCGAACCTGCAGTCCGTCACAGAGTGGCTGGGAGCAACTTACCGGAATGCTACAAAGCGTTTCCGTTGGTCGCTACCATTGAGAACATGTCAACGGTTTCTGGCACATGGAAGTGCAGCGTCCCAGTCCTCCCGTATCGTATCAGGAGTGGGGGGGGAGGAAACCGGTCCGCGGTGCGAGAACGGCCGCCGTCTCGTGATGCTACTCGCCCCATCCGCAGCCACCGACGGAGCCGGTGGTATGAGCAGGGCCCCCCAATAGCGGCCTGGAACGCGACCGAACTCCGAATCTTCGAGTGCACATCGAACTCGCCGCCCCAATGGCCTCGCAGAATCATAACCCGCCGCGTAAGTTTTGAGTTTGCGTTTCGAGCCATCTCAACGCGCATTACCAGCTTTGAAGGCGTGCATTGGCCGTGCATCCCAACTCGATGCGTCAGTTGAGAAGTCGCGCATGGAGCGTGCATCCCAGCCCGAAGCGTGAGTTTTGAAGTTGCACGTTTCGATCTTTCTCAACCCGAAGCGTAAGCGAGGGAACACTTTAGAACCGTTGGGACGTGTCTCCCTCGCTGACGCTTCGGGTTAGGATTTCGCGGGCATTCCGCACAGCGGAAGAGGGAAATTCGGAAATGTGCAACTTCAAAGAGCGTGAGCGAGGGAACACTTTCGAACGGTTGGGACGTGTCTCCCTCGCTGACGCTTCGGGTTAGGATTTCGCGGGCATTCCGCACAGCGGAAGAGCGGGATTCGGGAGATGCGCAATTTCAGAACTTGTGCTTCGGGCCACGATGGGCTGCCGATAATGCATGTGACCGTTGCCGTGCAAGGCTCGCGAAGTGAGGGGGCACCCGAAGCCCGTCTACAAGGAAAAGACAGGGCTTTGTCAGTTCTCACCAGCGTAGCCGGTGGATTCGCTTGAATTTCGTTGGGTAGACGGGGCGTGCGAGCTCAGTTTGCCGGCCACAAATCTCCCAGATGCAGCCGTTGCAGTTGCGTTAATTCCTGGATTCCCTTTCGGGCTAATTCCAGCAACCGGGCCAGTTCTTCCTCGGAGAAGGTTGCCTCTTCGCCGGTTCCCTGAATTTCCACAAAGCGCCCGGAGCCGGTCATGACGACATTCATGTCCACGTCGGCAGCCAGGTCTTCGGAGTAATCCAGATCGAGCAGTGGTGTTTCGCGAACGATACCGACACTGATGGCAGCCACGCTGTCCCGGAGAGGATTCTGGGGAGGTTCCGGGTGTTCGGCGAGCGAATGGATCGCATCGACCAGGGCGAGAAATGCGCCGTTGATGCTGGCCGTTCGCGTGCCACCATCCGCTTGCAGCACATCGCAATCGACGGTGATGGTGCGGGGGCCGAGTGCCTGCAGGTCGACGATGGCCCGTAAGCTGCGTCCGATCAAACGCTGAATCTCCGTCGTCCGACCGTCAATCTTGCCGCCACGATCGCGCGCTTTCCGCGGACGCGTGCTGCCCGGCAACATGTTGTATTCCGCCGTGACCCAGCCCTTTCCTTGGCCTTCCAGCCAAGGGGGAACGCGCGGATCGACACAGGCTGTGCAGAGCACGACCGTGTTGCCGGCGGAAAGCAGGACGCTGCCGTCGGCGGAGCGAAGGTAGTGGCGTTGTACGTCGAGCGATCGCAACCGGCCTGCGGTTCTACCGTCCTGCCTTGTCATTGTGGATGTCTCCCGGTCGCCCATTGTTCCATCAGCCACACGATCAGTCCCTTCTGCAGATGCATCCGGTTGGCGGCTTGATCCACCACAATACTCTGTGGGCCATCGATCACATCATCGGTCACTTCCTGGCCGCGATGCGCTGGGAGGCAGTGCATGAAGACAGCGTCGGCCGGCGCCAGCGACATGATTTCGCTGTTCACCTGGAAGCTGGCAAAGTCCCGGTTTCGCCGTTCCGTTTCGGACTCGAACCCCATGCTGGACCAGACATCGGTGTAGACGGCCGACGCGTCGCGCAAGGCAACTTGCGGGTCGTCCGTTTGCAATAACGAGCAGCCCGGATTCTCTTTTTCCAATCGCTCGATCAGCGATGCCTCCAGTTGATAGGGAGCGGGTGCCGCAAGCGCAAAGGGGATGCCCAATTTGCTGCAAGCGATCGCCAGGCTGCGGGAGACGTTGTTGCCGTCGCCGATGAACGCCAGTTTTGGCGCCGGCTGTGTGCCCTTGACTTCTCGCAGAGTAAACACGTCTGTCAGGGCTTGGCAGGGATGCGCGGTATCGGTCAGCCCGTTGATCACCGGGCAACTGGCGTGGCGCCGAGTTCTTCCACTGTTTGGTGCGCGTGTTCGCGACAGACGAGGATGTCCAGGTAGCGACTGATCACCCGAGCAAAATCCGCGACGGACTCGCGCGTCTGCCAGCCCACTTCCTGGCCCAGAAACAGGCTCGTGCCGCCCAGCTGCGCCATGCCGGCCTCAAAACTCACCCGCGTACGCAGCGAGGGCTTCGAGAACACGAGCCCCAGCACGCGGCCCGGCAGTTTCGCGGGGCGTTCACCACGCTGGGTAGACTCCTTCAGCTTGGTGGCGATCGCCAGGATGTCCTCGATTTCATTTCGGGTTACGTCGTCCAACGTCAGCAAATGCCGCATGGGAAAGTTCTCGCAGAGAAGATGAAATAGCTGTCGGCAGGCCGCCGGCGCTCGGCCGGCCTGCTGTGAGTGCAAAACCGGTAATTATTTGGCGTGGTTTTGTAACACGTCCGCCAAAATGTCCATTCCTTCGTGCACCTGTTCCGCCGTTACGTTCAGCGCCGGCAGCAAGCGAATCACGTTGGTCTGCGTGCAATTGACAAGCAGCTGCCGATCGAGGCAGGCCTGCACGACCGGCGCACCTTCGGCGGCCAGTTCCACGCCGATCATCAAACCGCAGATGCGGACCTCCTGAATCTGATGGCAGGTCGTGGCCAGTTCCTCCAGACGCTGCTCAAACAGTTGGCTCATCGCCAACCCGTGCTCGAGCAACTGCTCCTGCTCGATCATCTCGATCGCCGCGATTCCGGCTCGCGCCGCGATCGGGTTACCGCCAAAGGTGGCAGCGTGCATCCCTGGCCGCAGACTGGGCGCGATCTCGGGAGTCGTCAGCATCGCGCCGCCGGCGATGCCGCCACAAAGGGCCTTGGCCAGCGTCATGACGTCCGGTGCAACGCCGAAATGTTGGTAGGCAAACCAGTTACCGGTCCGTCCGCAACCGGTTTGCACCTCGTCGAACATCAGCAGCAGGTCGTGTTCGTCGCAGATTTCGCGCAGCCCACTCAGGAAGCCGGCCGGGGCGATCCGAATACCGCCCTCGCCCTGAATCGGCTCCACCAGGATCGCGCAGGTTTGTGCATCCACAAGCGTCCGGACCGCCTCCAAATCGCCATACGGGGCATACACGAAGCCGGCCATCAACGGCCCCAGGCCAGCGTGGTACTTCGGCTGCGCGGTGGCGGAGGTGGAACCAAGCGTGCGGCCGTGAAAGCCACCCTCGAACGTAATGATCTTGTATCGATCGGGTGGCGTGTGCAGTCGAGCCAGCTTGATGGCCGCTTCGTTTGCCTCCGTACCCGAATTGCAGAAGAAGGCCTGACCCTGAAAGCTGCGTTCGGACAGCAATTGCGCCCAGCGGCCTTGGGCTTCCATGTGCCACGTATTGGGCACGTGAATCAGTGTCGCCACCTGGTCCTGGACGGCGGATACGATCGGGGCCGGACAATGTCCCAGCAGGTTGCAGCCCCACCCGGGAAAGAGATCCAGGTAGCGTTTCCCGTCGCTGTCCCATACGTAGGACCCCTCGCCCCGCACCAGGCTGATCGGGTACCGCCCGTAGTTGGCGATCACGTACTTCTGGAACAACTCCATCGTGTCCGTCGAACTCAATTGTTCTTGTGTGCTCATGGCCAACTACTCGGTAAAACATACAGAAAAGGAGATTTCGGTTGTCGTTCATCGAAAACCAACGGACAACCACCACAGAATGTTGGTTCGCGCTGCGTTCGGGAATTCCTCCTTGCTTTGCTATCCGTCGTGGATCAGCTCCGTGCCCACACCCCGCGTCGTGTAGATTTCGAGCAGCAGAGAATGCCGGAGCCCTCCGTCGATGATATGCACTTTCTTCACCCCACGCTCCAGCGTCTCGAGACAGGCTTCCACCTTGGGAATCATTCCCGCAGCGATCTGACCGCCTCGAATCAGCTCGCGCACTTCGCTGGCTCGCAGGGAGTATACGTGGCTGGAAGGATCGTCCTTGTCCCGTCGCACACCGTTCACGTCACTCAGATAGACCAGTTTATCCGCGTTCAGCGCTTGCGCGACCGCTGTTGCCGCAGTGTCGGCGTTGACGTTGAGCCACTCGCCGGTCGCCGCGTCCTGACAAAGCGAAGGGATGACCGGAATCTGACCCTGTCGACACACTTCCAGGATCTTTTGGTGATCTACTCGCGTGACGTGGCCCACCAGCCCCAGGTCGATCTCCGATCCATCTTCGGCCGGCAAGCGGATGCGTTCGCCGTAGAGCACATTCGTGGTTTCAAAGTTCAAATGTTGCGCGGCTCCGCCGAGCTCCTCAATTCGCTGGGCCAGGCCCTCGCTGGTCTCCTTGGCCAGGACCCGTTTGACGATCTCGCGAGTGGCTTCATCCGTGTAGCGGCGACCCTGGATGAAACGAGGTGTGATTCCGGCCTGATCCATCGCTCGCGAAATCGCGGCGCCACCGCCGTGGACGACGACCGGCAGCATCCCCACGGTTTCCATGAAGACCAAGTCGATCAGGATGTGCCGCAGCGCGTCCTCGTCCTCCAACAGGCTGCCACCCAGCTTGACGACGGTGACCCGGTTGCGGAACTTGCGGATCCAACCGAGTGCTTCGATCAGCACGTCCGCTTTCTCGATGGCCGTTTCCAAGGGTGAGGCTCCCGCGAGCAATCGGGTCGCCAACGGACTTCGGTTCCGCAGCAGACTCCGAAATGGTTCCAGCGTATTCGGCGAACGAAACTCGGTAGAACGGCTCGACACGCGGTCCTCGCTGCTTCCGGTTCTGCCACCGCCGTCCCGGAAAACGGGTGATTCTATGAGTCGCATGGCGGTCGTGTCAACGGAAGGAACACCTTCTCCAGTGGGGGAGCCCGGCCGTTACCGAGTGGCGTCGAGAGACAGATCGGAGTCGGAACGGGGGCGGTTTGGCGTCCACCGCGTCGGGTTCTCGGGCGCAGAAGAAGAAGGGGGGGCACGTGGTCGGGAAGCACGTCGATCGGGCGGTTTGGGGTAGTATTTCCCGGAACGGCCCTGATCGGAGGAACCCTGCCCTCGCGGGGCATTTTCGGATAGGCTTTGGTCCGACCGGCGTGGCGTGGATCCCACATCGGTTCGCACGAGCAGGCATCCGCGGATCGGCGTTCCTTTTTTGCTGCTTTGTTGGAGGGGCGGCGGAAGCAGATGGACCTGTCGCTGCGAATTGTCGCCCCGGATTGGTAAACCCAGAGAGAGGGAGTCCTGATGAGTCATCGCGTGATGGCGGTCGTCCTGGCGGCCGGCAAAGGGACTCGGATGAAGTCCGAGTTGCCGAAGGTGTTGGTCCCGGCTTGCGGCCGGCCGTTGGTCGAGTACGTGTTGGACGTGTTGGATCGAGTGGGCATCGATGAGTCCCTCGTGGTCGTGGGGTACGAGGCGGACCAGGTTCGAGCCGCGTTGCGTGATCGCCCCCGAGTCGACTTTGTCGAACAGTCACCGCAGCAGGGAACCGGTCACGCGGTTCAGGTCTGTGCCCCGCGACTTCAGGACCACAACGGTCCGGTGCTGGTGCTGACCGGTGATTCACCAATGACCCGCGCCGAATCACTGCAGCATTTGCTGGACTGCTACGATCGTCACCGTCCGGCCTGTGTTTTGGGGACGCTGATGAAGGAGGATCCGACCGGGCTGGGCAGGATCGTGCGCGACGAGAAAGGGGATTTTCGATCGATCGTTGAGCAGAAGGACGCGACGCCCGAACAGGCTGCGATTCGCGAGGTGAACATGAGCACCTACGTGTTCGACTGTCAGCCGATGTTGGCCGCTTTAGCCCGGTTGAAGAACGACAATCGGCAGGGGGAATACTATCTGACGGATTGCCCAGGGATTCTGCTCGAACAAGGCCTGGATGTGCGTGCCCTGCCGGTCTTGCATTCGAGTGAAGCGCTGAGTGTGAACAGCGTGGATGACCTGCAGCGAGTGGAAACTGAACTGCAGAAGATGAATGTGGTATCATGACCCGCCGACGTGAGTGAAGCTCGGCGAACATGGAATGGCCCTGGCGGGGCAGTGGGTAGGCGAACTGAGACTGAGGCGACATGCGCGAGCTAAAAATCTTTAGCGGCCGAGCAAATCCGGGGCTCGCCGAACGACTTTGTGAGTTCTTGCATTTGCGACTGGGCAAGATCACGCTCTTCGACTTCCCGGACGGAGAGATAGCCTGCAAGATCGACGAGGACGTGCGGGGGCGTGACGTTTTTCTGGTGCAGCCGACCTGCCCGCCGGTGAACAAGAACCTGATGGAGCTGTTGATCATGATTGACAGCGCCAAGCGGGCCAGCGCCGCGCGAATCACTGCCGTCGTGCCCTATTTCGGTTACGCTCGCCAGGATCGCAAGGACGAGGGGCGCGTGCCGATTACGGCCAAGTTGGTCGCGAACCTGATTACGCGGTCCGGCGCCGATCGGGCGTTGACGATGGATCTGCACGCGGCCCAAATTCAGGGCTTCTTTGATGTTCCGGTCGACCACCTTTACGCGGCCCCGGTACTCAACAGCTATTTCATCCAAATGGGGCTCACCCCCGATCAAATTGTGGTCGTCAGTCCGGACGAAGGCAGCATCAAGCGCGCCGTGGGCCACTCCAAACGACTGGGGGGGCGACTGGCGATCGTGGACAAACGTCGGCGGACGGCGTCCGAAACGCGGCAGGAAAACATTATTGGTGGGCCGGTCGACGGTCGCGTGGCGCTGATGTTCGACGACATGATCAGCACGGCCGGTTCGATCTGCGGCGCCGCGCGGCTCGTGCACGACGCCGGCGCCCGCGAAATCTACGTGGCGGCGACGCATGGCGTGTTGTCGGGGCAAGCGATCGAGCGGCTGCAAGATGCGCCGATTCGCGAAGTCATTCTGACCGACACGATTCCGCTTTCGGCGCAGCAGAGGATTCCCAAAATCCAGGTCCTGAGCGTTGCGCCGCTGCTGGGGGAGGCGATCAAACGCATTCACCAGGACGAGTCGATCAGCGAGATTTTTCGCGGATTTTCTTCGTAAGTTCCGCGGTCAGTTCGTCTTCGGGGGACCGTCGTCCCGGCGAAAGACCGCCACCACATCCTCGACCGGTACCACGAACAGCTGATTGTCCGGCTCGAAGTCGACCGGGATCGCGTTCTTCGGGTGGAAGAGGATCTTGTCGTACTGTCGCAGCGGGACATCTTCATCGTTGGCCACCTGCGTGGAAATCGTCACGATCCGACCGGTGATCGTGGGAATCTCCGCCTGATCCGGCAGGGCGATTCCGCCCTTCGTCTCGCGTTTCGGCTCGTCCTTGCGGACCACGACCCGCGCACCAATCGGTTCAACATACTCGAAAACGTTTTTTTTCTTTTCAGCTTTGGCCATGCGTGGACCCGGAAAACGAGGTCGATTCACCCGGCGGCCGCGCGGGGCAGCCGACGGGGTGCAGAGTTGTCACTCCCCCAAGCGTACTGATCCGCTTCTCCATCGACAAGCCGCGTGACGCTTTCCACCCTTGCAGGGCGGCCTCGCGGGGGATGATTACGTCGCCTTCGGTTGATCTCAACCGGGGTTGTAATCCGCGGTTGATTTGCGAAGATACCGGACTACCTGCTGAGCGGTCTTTCTCGATGGGGAGGCTGCGGTGGCAGGACGGGGCGTTCCGTTGCCAGATCGTGTGGAGATTTCGTAAGGAATAGGGCACCGATGTCACAAACAGATGTGATTCACGTCAAGATCCGTCAGGAGCGCGGAAAGCACCAGACGCGGCGATTGCGAGCGGAAGGGCAGATTCCGGCGGTGCTGTACGGGCATGGTGAGGGCACGGTGAGCTTGAGCCTCTCCGCGTCAGAAATCGAAGCGTTGCTGCGGCACGGTGGAAAAGTCGTGCAGATGCAAGGCGATTTGAACGACAGCGCCCTGCTGCGGGATATCCAGTGGGACAGCTTTGGCGGAGAGATCCTGCATCTGGATTTCGCCCGGGTATCCTCCTCCGAGACGGTCGAAACGAAGGTGACGATCGAGTTGCGTGGCGATGCCCCGGGAACGCGCGAGGGCGGCATTCTGGATCATCTGCTTCACGAACTGGAAATCCGCTGCCCGGTGTCGTCCATTCCGGACCGTTTGCTGGTCAATATCAATGCCTTGGGACTGGGAGATGCGATCACGGTGGCCGACCTGGAACTGCCCGACCGGGCGGAAGCGATGGCCGAACCGCACGCGGTCGTGGTGCACTGTGTGGCCCCGATGGAGCAGCCCGAGGAAGAAGAGGAAGGCTTGGCGGGATCGGCCGAACCGGAAGTGATTGGGCGTCGCGAGGGGGAAGCGGGTGAAGGAGAAGGCGAGGGTTGACGGGAAGTTGGGCCCGACGATGGGTTGCTTGGCTGAAAGGGCATCCGGCGGACTCCGCGACAGTGACGGCCGACTGGGCGGAAGGTGAGCCGATGCAGTTGATCGTCGGGCTGGGCAACCCCGGTCGGAAATACCAGGGCACTCGACATAATGTGGGGTTTGAAGTACTCGGGGCCGCTGGCTCGCCGACTGGGAGCGGGGCCGATTCGCGCTCGGTTTGAAGGAGAAGTAACGGAAGTGACGCAGGGGACGCGGTGCGCTTTGCTGCTCTGTCCCCTGACGTACATGAACCGCAGTGGCTTGAGCGTGCGGGCGGCGTGTGACTTCTACAAAATCCCGGTGGAGCAGTTGATCGTCGTCTGTGATGACTTCCACCTGCCACTGGGGAAATTGCGGTTTCGCCCCTCCGGTTCGGCCGGCGGACAAAAAGGGCTCGTGGATATTATCCAACGGCTCGGCAGTGACCAATTCGCTCGGTTGCGCGTCGGGATCGGCACGCCTCCCCCCAAATGGGATCCGGCCGACTATGTCCTGAGTCGCTTCCGCGGCGAGGAGCGAGAACCGATCGATCAATCGATTCAGCAGGCGACGCAAAGCTTGCTCGATTGGATGGATCACGGAATCGGCCACTGTATGAACGAATACAACGGCTTGTGAATCAAATTCGCTGAGCTCTCGTCCGAGATCCGACGCGCAGGAAGCCTGCGAAGGGCGGGGGACTCAGACAGACTCCAAAGACTGAGGAGAATCAGAGTTGGCCACCAAAGTTTACGAGGGGATGTTTATCCTCGACTCCAATCGCTATGCTCGAGATCCGGGCGGCGTCTCGGGACAGATCAAGCAGCTTGTCGAGAAATGCGGTGGCGAAATGCTGGCCAGCCGGCTGTGGAATGAGCAGAAGCTGGCCTACCAGATCGAAGGGCACCGCAAAGGGACCTACTGGCTGACGTATTTCCGACTGGACAGCTCGAAACAGTCCGAACTGGCTCGTGCATGCCGCCTGAACGAGAATATCCTGCGAAATCTGGTGGTTCGCATCGATGACCGGCTGGTGGATACCTTGGTCCAGCATGCGAAGTCCAGCGGGGCTACGGTAGCTGCCCCCGAAGGTGCGCCTTCGGCAGGGGCTCCGGCGAAGGCCCCGGCAGCGACAGAAGCACCGGCGAAGGCCGCCCCGGCAGCGACAGACGCACCGGCGAAGGCCCCGGCAGCGACAGACGCACCGGCGACGGACGCACCAGCGACAACCCCGCAGGATGCTGCCCCGGATAAAGACCAGGGTGCCGGGGAAGCGAACAACGAGTCTTGAGTCGGTCGAGGCCGCAAGCGGACGTGACACCGCTCGTGTCGGGACCAGCGGTTCGCCCGGGAAAAGGAGTCAAGTATGGCAAGCTTCAATCGAGTCATTTTGGTGGGCAACGTCACGCGGGAAATTGAACTGCGCTATACGCAAAGTGGAATGGCCGTGACCGACGTTGGGTTGGCTGTCAACGATCGGCGCAAGAACCAGGCGGGGGACTGGGTCGAAGAAACCACCTTCCTGGATGTGACCCTCTGGGGGCGACAAGCCGAAGTGGCGAGCGAGTACCTCAGTAAGGGATCGCCGGTGTTGATCGAAGGCCGACTAAAGCTCGACACATGGGAACAGGAAGGACAAAAACGGTCCAAGCTGCGTGTGGTGGGCGAGCGGATGCAGATGTTGGGCGGACGATCTGGTGGCGGACGTTCCGAGCGGTCGGGTCCGCGATCGGACGCGGAAGAACCGGCACGTGTCCCCGACCACAACAGCGGACCCTCCGACGATGAAATCCCATTTTAAAGCGTACGCAACACTGCCGCAGTGCGCCCGGCGACAATCTGGTTTTCCGGATCGGGCCCACCTCTGACATAGAAGACTAAAAGAAAAGACCGAAAGATCAGCTCAGGTTTCGCTGGAGGAGGCTTGTTTCATTATGCCCACGTCGAAGATTCAGAAGAAGAGAATGCTCAGTCGCCCCAAGCGTCTGCCGAAGGGCCCCAACGGCGGTGTCCAGTTGCTGCTGATTCAGTCGGTCGAGCACTTGGGCCTGCAAGGCGACGTGGTGGAAGTCCGCCCCGGCTATGCAAATAACTATCTGCTACCCCAGGGCCTGGCGACCGTTGCCACCGATCATCACAAGCGGATGGTCGACAAGCATCGAGCCAAGTTGGAGGCAATCGAACAGGCCCGTTTGAGTGGTTTGCGATCGATGGCCAACACGATTGCGCGGCAGAGCGTCACGATCGAGGCGAATGCAAACGACGAAGGACATCTGTATGGAAGCGTCGGTGCTCCCGAAATCGTGGCCGGCCTGAAGACGCACGACATCCACCTGACCCCCAATCAGGTGAAGCTGGAAGGGCCGCTCAAAGAGCTGGGATTGTACACGGTCAAGATTCAGTTGCATCCGTCGGTCCAGTGCGAATTGAAGGTGTGGGTCGTTCCGGCGGTGTCCGACGAAAGCTGACCGTCGGAAGGAACGCCGCGTGCCACGGTTTGGCACGCGAAACTCTTCGTTGCCCCAAGCGAGTGACTCTGGCGTGGTCGGCCTGCGAGTTGACACATCCTTCCGCGAGGAGGGTGGGCCATTTGTAAGTGCTTCATTCGAAAAGATTGGGACGCATCCTCTCTCTCGTGGGAGGGTCGGACGCGGCAGCGTCCGGGGAGGGTTTTGCCTACCGCACGCCCCAAGGTGAAGCTCCGGCGATAGTCGAACAGGGAGGGACGAGAGAATGTCGGTCGTCCGACGCAAAGATTCCGGAGGATCCGGTGGCCGCGGCGCCGGAATAAGCACTTCGCTACCCGATCGACAACCTCCTTACAACCTGGATGCGGAACGGGCTGTCTTGTGCAGCATGCTGCTGCGGGCCGAGGTCTGTGACGACCTGACGCCAATTCTGCTCGATACCGACTTCTACGACGATGCGCATCGGCGGTTGTATCAGCATATGTCTCGGATGTACGAGTCGGGCAGGCGGATTGACCTGACACTCCTCGTCGAGGAGCTCAAACGGGAAGGCGATCTGGAGCGAGTCGGTGGGGTGGCCTTCCTGGGAAACCTCAGCACCGCCGTGGCCACGGCAGCTCACGCGGAATACTATGCCCGCATTCTGCGACAGCACGGAATCTGCCGGACGCTGATCCATGAATGCACCGACATCCTCAGAGGGGCTTACGAGTATCAGGACGACGCGCAGCACCTGGTGAATCGCGCCGAAGAGCAAATTTTCTCGATTCAAGAGCACCGTCAGCAATCGACCGTCAAGGAGATTGGCGATGTGCTGCACGAAGCGATGGATCGGATCGACGCCCGCATGAAGGGCGAACACGTCGCCGACGGCGTGGAGACCGGTTTCACCGAATTCGACAACCTGACCGGAGGGCTGCATAACTCGGAATTGATTATCCTCGCGGCACGGCCCAGTATGGGAAAAACCGCTTTGGCGATGAACATTGCCGAGCACGTGATCTTGAAACTCGCTCGCCCGGTTCTCTTCGTCAGCTTGGAAATGTCGGCGATGGAACTGGTCGACCGGATGCTCTGTTCGGTCGCCGAAGTCAATGGCGCTCGGCTCCGCACCGGAACGCTCTCCAAAGAAGATCGGAAGCGACTCGTCGAGAAAGCGGCCGAAATCAACGAGGCCCCTCTGTACATTGACGATTCCCCCAGTCGCTCGGTGGGGCAAGTGGCCGCCGCGGCTCGGCGACTGAAACGCGTCTTTCGCGAGAAGAAGATCGAGCTGGGGCTGATCGTGATCGACTACCTGCAGTTGATCGAACCGGACAACACGTCCGATCCGCGGCAGGAGCAGGTCGCGCAGCATGGCGCGTCGACTAAAAGGGCTGGCACGAGAACTCGACATACCAGTGCTCTGCCTGGCGCAGCTGAATCGGCAGGCGGAAGTCGCCAAGGAGAACCGCCCGCGGCTGAGCCATCTCCGCGAATCGGGCGCCATTGAACAGGACGCCGATGTCGTGATGTTCGTCCACCGCGAGGAATATTACCGGACCGGTGACGAACGCGAACAGTTTGCCGGACAAGCTGAGATTATTATCGCGAAGCAGCGCAATGGTCCGGTCGGTGACGTGGAACTCGTTTGGCGGAAGGAATTCACCCGCTTCGTCAATCCCGCTCCGCAGCATTACCAGGACTTCGAACAGTTCAATTGAGATACCTGCAACGAGAGGTTGATCCATGGTCGATTCCCCGCACACAGCCGTACTGATTCCTGGAGACGGCATCGGACCGGAGGTCAGTCAGGCAGTACGATTGGTGCTTGAGGCCGCGGGGGCTCCGCTACGTTGGGACATTCATCAAGCGGGGCTGGCCGCGTTGGAGGCGGGTCCGGAAGTGCTGCCGCAGGAGACACTGGCGGCCATTGAGAAACATCAGGTGGCGCTGAAGGGACCTTGTACCACTCCGGTCGGTGAGGGGTTCACGTCGGTCAACGTTCAACTGCGCAAGAGACTGAACCTCTACGCGGCCGTGCGACCAGTTCGCTCCCTGCCGGGCGTTCCCACCCGCTATCAAGACATCGATCTGATCATCCTGCGGGAGAATACCGAGGGGTTGTACAGCGGCGTGGAAAACCAGGTGACAGACGACGCCGTGATGAGCATGAAGGTGGCCACGCAAACGGCCTGTCTGCGGATCGCCCATTGGGCCTTTCGCTTCGCGACGCAGCGCGCGCGGAAGAGAATCACGGTCTTTCACAAAGCCAACATCATGAAGATGACTGACGGCCTGTTTCTGCGATGTGCCCGGGAGGTCCACCAGCGGGATTATCCCAACATCGAGTATCAGGAAGTGATTATCGATGCCGGCTGCATGAAGCTCGTGCAGGACCCCACGCAGTTCGATGTTCTGCTGCTGGAAAACCTGTACGGCGATGTGGTCAGTGATCTTTGTGCCGGACTCGTCGGCGGATTGGGCGTCGTTCCCGGCGCGAATATCGGGGAAGAACAGGCGGTCTTCGAGGCGGTTCACGGGTCGGCGCCAGATATCGCGGGGCAAGGAGTCGCCAATCCACTGGCCCTTCTGATGTCCAGCGTGATGATGCTCAATCACCTGACCAGCCAGCGCAACGATCCTCGCTGCGGGCAGGTTGCCGAACGAATCAAGACCGCCTATAACCGGGCCCTGGCCGACGGGCAGAAGACACGCGATCTGGGCGGGACGCTCGGGACGGATGACTTTGCCCAAGCGGTGATCGATCGATTGGATTGAGCCGACTCCGATGCCACCAACCGTTCGCCTCGCGTTCGTCGATTTCTGGTCCGGATTCGAGCCACGCGATAATTTCTTCGTGCGATTGCTTTCCCGCCGGTTTCACGTCGTGCTGGACGAGAAGCCCGAGTTCCTCTTCTACTCCGGTTTTGGACGGGAGCATCAACGGTTTTGCTGTCCCAGGATCTTCTACACCGGCGAAAACGTCCGTCCTGACTTCACGAGCTGTGATTACGCCCTTTCCTTTGATCACCTCGATGACCCCCGGCATTATCGCTTGCCACTGTATGTGCTGGACGCCGAAGCAGAGTCGTTGGTCCAGGCCGCGGATTTCGATGCGGCCGCGGAGCTGTCACGAAAAACACGTTTCTGCAACTTCGTGTACAGTAATCCTCGCTGTCGAACCAGGAATCGTTTCTTCCGCCAGCTTTCACGGTACCGCCAGATCGATGCCGGCGGGCGCCTGTATAACAACTGGGGCTCCCTCTGCACGCCGCGGGAAAAAATGAAGCTCCTCCGCAGCTCGAAGTTCACCATTGCTTTCGAGAATTCCTCCTACCCCGGGTATACGACGGAAAAGCTCGTCCAGGCAATGCTGGCCAATAGCCTGCCGATCTATTGGGGTAACCCGTGCGTGGCGCGGGACTTTAATCCGCAGCTTTCTGAACGCGCACGACTATCCGAACCAGCGGGCACTCATCCGGCACATACGAGAACTGGATCAAGACGCTGATCAGTATCGACAGTACCTCCAGCAGCCCTGGTTTCACGACAACCAGCCAAGTCGCTGGTATGATTCGATCGCCCTGTTGGATTGGTTCGAATCGGTGTTTGGGCATGCGGGCCCGCCGGTCGCCAGTCGGCCGGTCACGATTTCGCTGCGAATCCGCCGCGCCCGAAATCGACTGCGCCGAAACTCCCAACGGGTGTGGCGAGACTTGACCCGACTGGTGCCCTGAATCTGGCTAACTTACGATGGTTGCTGGAAACCGTGATCGGAATCAAAAGGGATCGTGATGAAGGGACCTTACGAGCGGTTGAAATACGAGCTGCGCCGAGTTTGGGAGTGTCCCGATTGTCATCGCCGTGACCGAACGACCGGCGGCGTGACCGCTGTGTTCTGCCGATGCAGCGCGGATGGAAAACCGGCCCGACGTCGTTCGATGCGATTGGTGGAAGACGGCATTCGACGGACCGTCTCCGCCGGATGATGTCGCGCTGGCACAACGTCGGTTCCCTTTCGAACGGTTGCGAGCCTGGGCCCGGCCGCGGCCGAGTCCTTTGGGCTGAGAGGGCGTCCGCAGTGTGATTTGTCGACGGCAGCGTATTTTTGGCCTCCCGGAAACGGCCGAAGGGACGCCGATTTCTGAGGGATTCGGGCGCCACAAAGTGGACACTTCGGGTTCCATCTGCGATGATAAACCCAGGGTGGCGGTGCGTTCCGTCTGCTGGATGGAGCCCTCTGTCCGCGGAACAGGGAACATCGAGTTGAGGTCGCGACCTGCTGCAGGTTGCCGGAAGGTGGAGGGATCTTCATGTCTCGTTTTCTTATCGTTCGGGGGCCACGCATTCGGGCCCGGGGATTCACGATCGTCGAACTGCTGGTCGTAATCGCGATCATTGGTGTGCTGGTCGGCTTGTTGCTGCCTGGATTGAGCGCCGCGCGCGATTCGGCCCGACGGACGCAAAATCAGACGAACCTGCGGAGCATCGGACAAGCTTTGGCCACCTACGAAGAGGCGAAGAAAACACTTCCGCCCATGGTCCGGATCTACAACGAGCTGAAAACGGATCTGAGCAATCCGGCAGACCTGATGCAGCCAACCTGGTGGCGGGAGCAGCAGTACACCGTATCCTGGGCCTACGATCTGTTGCCGTACCTCGATCAACAAAACGTTTACGACTCGCTGAACAAGGAACGTGCCAATACGGACCTCACGCAGGATATGAGTGATCCGCACTACGCCGCGTTCCAAACGCCCTTGGAGATCTACGCCAATCCGCGCGCCCGCACGGCGACCAGCCGAGCACCGGTTCCCAATAGCGGTTTAAGGGGAGCTTCGCTGGACTATGCGGTCAATGGTGGTGTCGCGATGGTTGAGTCGGCTGGAGATCTGAACAATCCCTCGTTGAATCCGTTTGGGACGTTCAATCCGAAGCGGTCCGGTCCCTTCTACTTGAGCCGCAAGTTGCCCCTGGCAGCGATCGTGGATGGCCTCAGCAACACGATCTGTGTCGGTGACCGGTCGATCCCTCGCTCGCAATTGGAACAGCCGCTGTACGATGAAGCCGGCATGTGCGGATCGAGTATTTACACGCTCGCGCGTTTCGCGATCGATGCACCGAATAACTCGACCCTCTCCAGCACCCTATCCAGTTTCCCGCTGCCGGATGCCGAAACCCTGTATCAGTTCGGCAGCCCGCGGGGCGATGATGCGTGCTTCGTCTTCTTGGATACTCGCGTTGTTTGGCTTTCGTACGAGATCGACAAGATCATCTTCCGCCGATTGACCGCGATTGCAGATCGTGGTGTCATTCCCGCGGATGCTTTCTGAGCTTGAACGGATTGTTGTGGCTTCCGTGACGACCTGGGCACGGCGACACGATTCCTTCGCGGATCGTGGTTCCTCGGGTCGCGCCGGTCTTTCATCTCCACGGCATGGGGAGTCGCCCGAATGGGTGTCAGCCAGAGAGTGGAGGCTCTTGTTCGCGGTTGGATCGGTGGGACCGATCGATGGCCGCTTCGCCGATCGTTAGGCCAGCGCGGGGAGGCGGCCGCCGCGCGGTATCTTTGGTGGCGTGGTTACGCGATTGTGGCCCGCAACTACCGCTCACTGCGGAATGAGATCGACCTGATTGCGGTTCACCGAGGAACGGTCGTTTTTGTCGAAGTGAAGACCCGCAGTTCGCATCAAGCGGGGCATCCGTGGGAGGCCGTCACGCCGATCAAGCAACGCCGCCTCGTTCGAGCGGCCTTGGCCTATTTGCGGCGTCATGACCTGCTGGAATGTGCGACCCGGTTCGATGTGATTTCGGTCACTTGGCCGCCGCGCGCCTTCTGGCCGAAGATCGAACACATTCCCGGCGCATTCGAGTCCGCCGAGCGGGGGCAGATGTTCAGCTGATGGCGACGTTCAGCGTCGTTCTTTCAGGCGGACCGCTTTGCCCACGCGATTGCGCAGGAAATACAGCTTGGCCCGTCGCACGACACTCGACCGCTTCACGACGACCTGTTCGAGCGCGGGGAATGCAGCGGAAATTTTCGTTCTACGCCTTCCCCGGCAACGATCCGCCGAACCGTGAATGTTTCATTCATCCCGGATCCAGCGCGGGCGATCACCGTCCCCGTAAAGACCTGGATGCGTTCCTTCTCGCCTTCCAGAATCTTCGTGTGGACATCCACGGTGTCACCAATTTCAAAGGTCGGCGGATCGGTCTTCAGGCAGTCCTTGTCGACCAGTCCAATCAGTTCTTCTTGATGCAGTTTCATCTCTCTATCCTTCGTGCGGATGGTTTGAATTCTTTGCCGTGGTTAGTCGCTCGAGGAATCTTCTGGTGGTTTTTCCAGCAGGTCGGAGCGTCGTTGTTCGGTTCGTTGCCGACTTTGATCTCGCCGCCACTGGGCAATCCGTTCGTGGTCCCCGCTCAGGAGGATTTCGGGGACCAAGTGCCCTCGGAACTCGCGGGGTCTCGTGTACTGGGCGAATTCCAGGAGCCGGTTGCCGGCGGAAAACGAATCGTCGTGGCTGCTTCTTTCATCTCCCAGGACGCCGGGAACCAAGCGGATCAGGCTATCAATCAACACCATGGCCGCCACCTCACCTCCGTTGAGAATGAAATCCCCGATGGAGATCTCTTCCGGTTGGAGAATGTCGACCACTCGCTGGTCAAAACCTTCGTACCGTCCGCAGAGCAGCAGGTGTCGAGGCGACTGGGCGAGCTGCTCCACGATCTGCTGATTCAGGCGTGTTCCTTGGGGGGTTAGTAGGATCTGTCGTCCGGGATCCGGTGCGAGGCGCTGGACGTCCTCGACGCAGGCCACGACCGTATCCACTTTCAGCACCATTCCGGGGCCGCCGCCAAACGGCCGGTCGTCCACGGTCTGGTGCTTATCGCGGGACCAATCCCGCAGGTTGTGCAGCTGAACGGAAACCAATCCTTGTTGGATCGCTCGGTTCAGCAGGCTCTGACCCAGATATCCCGCAAACATCTCGGGGAACAGGGTCACGACATCAAAACGCATCTTCGGTTACTTCGACTCTTCCTCACCCGCGGGTTCAGCCGGGGCTTGCTCCTCGGGCGTTTCCGCTGCCGGCGGCTCGGCTACGGCGGTCTCGGTGGCCGTTTCCGTCGCTTCCGTCGCTGCGGGTGCCGGGGTCGAACTCGGAAGCTCGACCGGTGTCGGCGGCGGAGCGGTCTTGCGGACCTGCAGCCGCTCCAGGGCTGCCTTCTGTTGCTCGAGGTGTGTGCCGTTCGAGCCGTATTTCTTGATCAGCACTCTGACCTTTTCCGACGGTTGGGCTCCGACGCCCAACCAGTAGTCGATTCGTTCCGACTCGAGCACGGCTCGCGCATCCGTTTCCCGGACCATCGGATCGTAATAGCCCAGCTCCTCGATGACTCGGCCGTTTCGAGGGCTTCGACCGTCCATGGCACAGATCCGGTAGAACGGCCGATGCGTCCGGCCCAATCGTTTCAAGCGAATACGTACTGCCACAATCAAATCTCCTGAGAATTCTTCCTGGAATCGTGTGTTTGTTTTGTTTTGAAAACCATGGTTGTTTGTCCGGCGTTTCGGGTTACTCGCCGCGTCGTTTGCGTCGACGAAGCTCTCGTTCGCGGAGTTTTTTCAGTCGGATTCGTTCGCGAGGACGAAAGTCGTTTGCCGGTGCCCTTTTTCTGGCGGGCGATTCGGCCGCCCGGGTCAAGCAGGCCGCCTTTCTGCAGGTCGCGGACCATCTGCATTCGGTCCGCCACGCCGCGTCCGGCCATGTTCTTCATGATGGACGCCATGCCATCGAATTGCTTGATCAGCTCATTCACTTCGTGGTGCTGGGTGCCGGCACCGTCCGCGATCCGACGGCGGCGGCTGGCGTCGATCAGGGAGGGATTGCGGCGTTCGGCGGGCGTCATCGAGTCGATGATCCCGAACAGCCGCTTCATGTCGCCTTCCGCGTCGACCTGCTGCATCATCTTGTTCAGATCGCCCATCCCCGGCATCAGGCCCAAGAACTTCTGCATCAATCCGGGGCGGGACAACTGCGCCAATTGGGTGCGGAAATCGTCGAGCGTGAATTCGCCGCGACGCAACCGGTCCTCGGTTTCCGCCATCTGCGTCTGATCGAATTCCTGCTGAGCCGTACGGACCATCTCGACCATGTCGCCCAGGCCCAGGATCCGGCCGGCCATTCCCTCGGGGCGAAACGGCTCCAGGGAGTCCAATCGCTCGCCGGTGCCGATGAACTTGATCGGCACTCCGGTGACCTGCTTGACCGATAGGACGGCGCCGCCGCGGGCGTCGCCGTCCAGCTTGGTCATGATCACGCCGTCCAGCTCCAGCGCTTCATTGAACGCGCGGGCGCTGTTGACCGCATCCTGCCCGGTCATGCCGTCCACGACCAGGTAGGCCTGATCGGGCTGGACCTGCCGATCGATCCGCGACAGCTCGTCCATCAGCTCCTGGTCGATAGCCAATCGGCCGGCGGTGTCCAGGATCAGTACGTTGATCTGCTTTTCGCCGTGCTTGTTGCACCGCGTTGCGACAGACCTTCACCGGATCCTTCTCGCCGCGCTCCGAGTAGACGGGAATCCCCAGCTGCTCGCCGATCACGTGCAACTGATCAATGGCCGCGGGACGCTGCAGGTCGGCCGCGGCGAGCATGGGTTGGCCGCCCTGCTGCTGGATCAGTCGGGCCAGTTTGCCGCAGGTCGTGGTTTTGCCGGAACCCTGCAGGCCGCACAGCATCAGTACGTTGGTTCCGCTACGCAGATGCAGCGACGCATCGACCGGCCCCATGATCTGGACCAGCTCGTCATGCACGATGCCGACGACCTGCTGGCCTGGGTCGAGCGAGTTGAGCACCTTTTGGCCCAGCGACTGCTCCGTGACGCGACTCATGAAATCCGGTCACGACGTCGAAACTCACATCCGCGTCCAGCAGAGATTGCTCGACGAGCTGTAGGCCGTCGCGCATATTCGCTTCGGTCAGCTTCCCTTTTCCGCGAAGCGACTTGAATGCGGACTTCAGTCCATCCTGCAATGACTCGAACATGGCCGTCCGATCCGAGCACGGTTTGCGATCACGATTCCCTCTGCCCCCGCGTTCTGCGAAGCGCCACCGGATGGGCCAGCCCCCGAACCGGTCGAGAACCGGTACCGAGTGCGGTTGGTTGGGCCATCGGGAGGTCGATCCGTATCAGGAACGCTGTAGACGATCTCCATCGTCCTTCCTGATCCAGGGCAAAGAATCGGCCATTTTAGCCCAGTCGGGGCGACCTTGTAAATGGATGGCGTGCCGCAAGTCCCGTCTGTGTTCCAGCTTGAGACAACGGCCGCTGTCCGCCGGTGGACACTCCGCCCCCGAAGCCGCCTCGGGCAGCCATTCTGGGGTGGGCTGGCACCGGCTCCGCTAAGCGGGGTCCCCGAGTTTCCTGGCGGTGACCAAGCACGCGGGCGCTAGCGGGACTCGCCCAGCGTCTCCGTCGTTTCGGCGCGTTCCTGATTCGTACCCGCACCGGCCAAGGATCACCATGGCGGCCTGCCGCGACCGCCGCGTACCCCTCCATTGGTGCCGGCGAGCGAGACTGACTGCGAGCACGCACGCGAGAAATCCGAAGAAAACGCGGGACGCGAGGTGCCGGTCCTCCCTTTGTCGACGAGTGAACGCGTGAGGTAGCGGCCATCGGTGCGTGCCGCACGCCGCCTGGCTCCGCCGGCAGTAGGTCAGGCCGCGGGCCGTAATCCGTCGCTCTCTCTCCGATGAGCGGCCGTCGCGCGGAGGGACGCGAACGGGGCAAGGCCAGGTCGATCGAAAAACGGGTTGCCACTGAGTGGGCGAAATGTGTAAGAATTGAAAGTACAGCATGGTGGTGCCGGTCGAAAGCTAGTGGAATCTTGGTGAGCTCGCCGCTTGACAAGACTTCCGAAGGCTTTGGCCGAGACGCGCTGAATGGAATTGTTTGCGTGGTAGTGAGAAAATGGCTCTTTTCTACGTCCTTCGTGAGCCGAGTAATCCGAACGAGCCGACGTGTCATAAACCCGCCGTCTTCTTTGGTCGTGCGGCAAACCGTGTTGTAGACTTCTTGCGAAGCGGGCTCGGATCGACGCCAGTTTGCGTCTCCGTTCGTCAAAAAGTCTGCAGGCCCCGATGCGGGATCGTGGGCGCCTGTTGATTCCAAGAAAACGCGGGAAAAAGGGTCTGAAAGGGGGGGCACGGTGCTTCGCAAACTGTTGATTGCCCAGGTGCTGCTGTGCGTCTGCAGCGGGACGCTCCAGGCGCAAGAATGGGCACAGAAAATGTTCGGCGACAAGAGTCACAACTTCGGGACGGTGGCTCGAGCATCCAAGACGGAATATGTCTTTGAGATGCAGAACATTTATAAGGAGACAATCCATATCTCGGGTGTTCGCACGAGCTGTGGTTGCACATCCCCGCGAGTGCTGAAGCCAACGCTGAAGACTTGGGAAAAAGGGGGAGTTCTCGTTAAGTTCAATACGGACTCTTTCCTGGGCCAGCGGGGAGCGACCGTGACGGTCACGATTGACCAGCCGTATTATGCCGAGGTGCAATTGACCGTTTCCGGCTTCATTCGCGGCGACGTGATGTTTAATCCGGGGACCGTCAACTTTGACTCGGTCGACTTTGGAGAGGGTGCGGCCCAGTCGGTCAATGTCAGCTACGTTGGCCGATCCGACTGGCGGATCACGGACATCCGCAGTGCGAACACGAACCTGGTCGTCGAGCCGGTCGAAACCCGACGTTCGAACGGGCGTGTCAACTACCAGCTGAACGTCAAGCTGAAGGAGGAAGCGCCGGCGGGATACTTCAACGACCAGATGGTCTTGATCACGAATGACGGTCAATCGCAGAACATTCCGCTGCGAGTCGAGGGGAACATCGTTTCGACGCTGACCGTTAGCCCCGCGGCTCTGTCGCTGGGGATTCTCCGTCCCGGGGAAACGGTCACGAAGAACATCGTCGTCCGAGGCAAGAAGCCGTTTCGCATCACACGCGTGAAGTGCGAAGGCGATTGCTTCGAAGTGAGTCCGCCGGAGGATGCCAAGGCCATGCACTTGGTGCCGGTGAAATTCACGGCGATGTCGACGCCTGGCAAAATTGCCCAGCGAATCGAAATCGAAACCGACATGGGAACCGGAGCCGCCGGGACCTGCCTTGCCACGGCGACCGTCCGCGAGGACGAAGGCTAGCGCCGTCCGCCGCAACCTCGGATCGGAGCCGAAGTTCGCTAAGTGTCCTTGCGCACGGGTCGCGATTGCACTGCGCCGTGCGCCCGTAGGCGGGAAGACTTGATCCCGTCCGCCGCGAGGGCGGGATCTCAAGCCGTCAGTCGCGAAACCGTTCGCCGTTTCGTCGGTCTGTGACGCCCGCCTCGCCACGAAGGCTGCTTTTGCCGAGGATCCTGGCAGGTTTCGCGACCGAACCCCGACTGGCTGTTCCCGGTGCAGCACGAGTCCACCGACTGCTTGAGTCGCGGGGCGGGAATGTAGCGAATCGGTTGCCGACCGGCTCGGACCCACGCTCTCTGCCGCTGGCCCGCCGTCTTCGGGGGATTTGCGGCCGCGACGCTTGCGCCGCTGATTGTGTCCTATAGTTTCGGGAAAGGACGCTCCGGCGTATTGGGGACTTGTGCGCACCTCCGAGATTCCAGCATGGTCGACGGGCTAGGTAATCTGTTGCTTCCGCAGGACTGTGCAACGCTGTATGTCACGGCCGCCGAGCATCGACTGGACCGGCAGCTGCGTCAGATCCTGTCCCGCGAGGCACAGGTCGTGACGGAGCCGTATCCGCGCGTGCTGACGATGGTCTGTGACCAGGGGCAGCTGCGAAGGATGTGCCGCTCGCTTTCCTCCCGCGAGCGTGAGCAGATCCTGTTTCACCTGGCTCCCAACGGCGAGATCCCCTCCGCCTCTCAGCTGATGCAGAGTCGCACGCTGCAGCAGTTGAACGACTGCCTGGATTCAGAATGGATTGCTCGTGTGGTGCGAGATCGGCAGTTGGTGACCTATTTTCAGCCGATCGTCGATAACGGGTGGCCCACGAGCATCTATGCCTACGAATGCCTGTTGCGGGGGATCGACGAGGACGGTGGGCTGATTCCGCCCCTGCAGATGATCTCCGCCGCGCGAGAAACGGGGCTGCTGCCCGACCTCGATCAGGCCGCCCAACTCCTGGCGATCGAATCGGCCCAGCAGTATGCCGTCGAGGTCGACGTATTTATCAATTTCAGTCCCCGTTTGCTGGATGTCTCCACCGAGTGGATCGAATGCACGATCCAAGCAACGCTGAATTCCGGGATCGATCCCGGGCGATTCGTGTTCGAGGTCGTCGAAAGCGATCAAGTGTTGGATCTGCGGAAGCTCTTATGGACGCTGGATTGGTTCCGCGATGCCGGTTGCCGAGTTGCCCTGGATGATGTCGGGGCCGGCTACAACTCCTTGAACTTGCTGACGCTGGTCAAGCCCGACTTCGTCAAGCTGGATATGGGGTTAGTGCGCGGCGTTCACCAGGATCCCTACAAGAGCTGCGTAGCCCGCAAACTGTTGGATTTGGCTCGCGAATTGGACGTCTTGACGATTGCCGAGGGGGTTGAGACGCAGGAAGAGTGGCAGTGGACCCGTGAACACGGAGCTGACATGGCACAGGGGTATCTGTTTGCGAAGCCAGCGCCTCTGCCGCCCGCCTTGCAGGACCTTTTCGCCTTGCAGGATTACCGCCCGCCAGACGATTCATCATCCAGAACGATTGACTTTGTACCGCTGGGCCCTGCCGCTGTCGGAAGGAGCGTGGAGCCATGACGATTTCTTTGTATTTGCTGATCTGGCTGCTGCCAAGCATGCTGATCAGCATCGGCATCGGTGCTCATGTCGGATATAGCCTCGCGCTACGAAGACACGCCAAGCAGATATCCTTGGAGCGCGAACAGACCCTGCAGGCCTTGGTGACAATCGTGGAGAGTGCCGAGGAATTGACCACCGAGGTGGACACGCACAACACGGAACTCAAGTCGGTCGAACGAAGCGTTTCCGACATCTCGACGCACGGTGAATACGAAGAGGTAAAGGAAGCTCTGCTGCATCAAATCGCGTCGGTGATGGAATCCAATCGGAGTCTGGAGCACGACTTGGTCTGTACTCGGTTCCGACTGGAAGAAGTTGCGCAGGAGCTGGACCGCACGCGGCTGGAGGCCCGCGTTGACGAGTTGTCCGGTGTGGGGAATCGGAAAGCGTTTGATGAGAGCCTGCAGTTCATGTTCTCACGGTTCAAACGGCATCATGCGTCATTCGCTTTGCTATTGATTGACGTTGATCATTTCAAATGGATCAACGACACGCATGGTCATCCGTCGGGTGACACGGTCGTTCAGCGTCTGGGTGCGTCTTTGAAGGAAGTCATTCGCGGGGGAGATCGCGTCGCACGCTACGGGGGGGACGAGTTTGCCCTGCTGATGAGCGGCGTGCAGGAGGAGGGGGCGATGGACATCGCGCGGCGGATCCGTCGTAAAGTCGAGACGACCAATTTTGGCGTGGGAGCGGACGATGCCCGCGTCGCCGTGACGCTGAGCATGGGGATGGCCGTCTGCGAACCCGAAGATTCCCCCGGTTCGCTCATGAAGAAGGCAGACGCGGCCCTCTATCGCTCGAAGCAGGCAGGCCGCAACCGGTTGACGGTGTACCGACCGGATATGTCCTGGGGGTCCGTCGTTTTGCCCCCGCCGCTGGACCGGCCCGAAGCCGGCGCGGATCAGCCGTACATGGTGTAGCGTGCAGATTTCACGAGTCACGGGGCACGGACCGCCCCGGAATGGCTTGCCGCCGTTTTCGCTGAACGATCGGTGCGTTATAACGGCGAGATGGAAACGCACGCACACTATCCGCAGACCCGTCTGCGACGTCTTCGTTACCACCCAGGGATTCGCGCGTTGACGCAGGATACTCGGCTGGATCCCGGCCGGCTGATCCTGCCGCTGTTCTTTCGCGCCGGGAAGGGGCCGCCGCAGCCGATCGCCTCCCTTCCCGGGCACTCTCAATGGACGATCGACACGGTGGAAGAAGAACTGCGGCAAATCCAGCAGTTAGGGCTCGGCGGTGTGCTCCTTTTCGGGATCCCTGCGTCCAAGGACGCGGAAGGGAGCGATTCGTTTTGCGCGGAAGGGATCATTCAGCAAGCGGCAGCCGCCTGTCACCGCTTCGCTCCCGAACTGCTCGTGATTTCTGACGTCTGCCTCTGCGAGTACACCGACCACGGACACTGTGGAATTGTCAGGCAACACGCGGGTCGTCCGGACGTGGATAACGACGCCACGTTGGGATTACTGGCGAAACAGGTGGTCAGTCATGCGCAAGCGGGGGTCGACGTTGTGGCACCCAGCGGCATGATGGATGGGATGGTGTCGACCATTCGCGTGGCGCTCGATCGGGCGGGCTTTCAACATCTGCCGATCTTGAGCTATGCGGTCAAATATGCGAGTGCGTTTTACGGTCCGTTCCGAGAAGCAGCCGAGAGTGCGCCGCAGTTCGGCGATCGGCGCGGTTACCAGATGGACCCGGCTGCGGACGCGGGGCAGGCACTGCGCGAAGCGGAATTGGATCTGGCCGAAGGCGCCGACATGATCATGGTCAAGCCGGCCTTGGCCTACCTCGATATCCTTCGCCGTGTGCGCGAACGGTTTCCGGGCGTTCCGTTGGCTGCCTACAACGTGTCCGGTGAATACAGCATGGTCAAGGCGGCGGCCGAGCGAGGGTGGCTGGACGAACAAGCTGTCGCGATGGAAACATTGATCGCGATCCAACGGGCTGGCGCCTCGATCACGATCAGCTATTGGGCCAAGGAAGTCGCCCGCTGGCTGGCCGATCGTTGACCCTCGACACGCTTCCTTCGCTTTTCCCCTCTCCCTCTGAACAACAACGATTTTTGAGGCAAGCCGATGAATCGCACTCGGAGCCACGAACTGTTTGCCCGCGCCCGCCAACTGATTCCCGGAGGAGTCAATAGCCCCGCAAGGGCCTTCGGCGCCGTGGGAGGCGAACCGATCGTGATTCGCAGCGGGCAGGGTGCTTACCTGTTCGACGTGGACGGGAACCGCTACCTCGATTACGTCGGCTCCTGGGGGCCAATGATTCTGGGACATGCCCATCCCGACGTGGTGCGCACGGTCCAACAGGCCACCGTGCATGGCACAAGCTTCGGCGCCCCCACAGAAGCGGAGAACGAACTCGCGGCAATGATCGTCGAGGCGGTGCCATCCGTCGAAAAAGTGCGTCTTGTGAATTCCGGGACGGAGGCGACGATGAGTGCGATTCGCCTGGCGCAGGGCGCCACCGGCCGCGACCGGATCATCAAGTTCGCGGGGAATTACCACGGCCACGTCGATAGCCTGCTGGTGGCCGCGGGCAGCGCCGCCGCCACTTTGGCCGTTCCCAACTCGCCAGGAGTCACGGCCGGCACCGCGCAGGATACGCTGGTCCTGGCTTACAACGATGTTGCCGGCGTCGAACAGGCGTTTCAGCAGTGGGGCGATTCGATCGCCGGGGTCATTCTCGAACCGGTCGTGGGAAACATGGGGTGTGTCCGCCCGGATGCGGAATTTCTACGAGTGCTGCGGGAGCAGACACAGCGGCACGGGGCGTTGCTGATTTACGACGAAGTGATGACCGGATTTCGCGTCGCCTACGGCGGCGCACAAGCACTGCAAGGCATTCGGCCGGATCTGACCACACTCGGGAAAATCGTCGGCGGCGGGTTGCCGCTGGGTGCCTACGGAGGCCGAGCCGATCTGATGGAACAGGTGCTGCCCGCCGGCAAAGTCTTTCAGGCCGGTACGCTCAGCGGCAATCCGTTGGCCACGGCAGCCGGACTCGCAACACTGCGACATCTACGGGATGACCCGCCTTACGACCATTTGGAGGCGATCTCGTCGCGCTTGGCCGAGGGGTTCCAGCACGCGGCCGAAGGGGCGGGCGTGCCTCACTCGATCACACGCGTCGGAAGCATGATGACCCTGTTCTTCCATCCCGGACCGGTCAAGGATTGGGACGCCGCCAGTCGCTGCGACACCGCACAATTCGCCCGCTTCTTCTGGGGCATGGCCGATCGCGGTGTCTATCTGCCGTGTAGCCAGTACGAGGCGTTATTCGTTTCTGCTGCACATACCGCTGGCGATATTGACCAGACCATCCGCGCCGCACAGGAAGCGCTTTCCATGTGAAATCGGGCCGTGATTGCGCTGTCGGTTTCGATCGAGTTGACACGCACCCGCCCGCGGGACGGACGGACTCGGTAGTGGCCGAGAAGGGCCTTTCTGGAGTCCCGGTAAGCCATCCGCCTCAGCGTGATTCTGATTGCCGCCATTTTTCCTCGGCGGCACTGGGGCGGAAATACTCCGGCACGAGCGTCCACACGTCTTGCCGCTGGCCGGAGCGGAATCGGTTCACCGCCAACTGTCCCAGGGTGGCGGCTTGCGGGATCCAGACTTCGGGCGGTGCTGGCCGCACAGAGGATGGCAAGCGATCGATACACAGCCGCAAACCACCTCCGGTAACGCGGTCCTCCGGTGGGAGTTGTGCCAGCCACGGTTCGACGTCCCAGATCCGTGGCGGGGCCTCAGCTTGCAGACGCTCATCAGCTACTTGAAAGCGTTGCGCGAAGAGCTGTCCGCGTTGCGCGTCCAAGATGACCCAGATTCGCTCGCCCGCCTGCACCGGCGCCTGCAAGGCAATTACCTCCAGGGTGTTCATGGCCAGAACTTCGCAGCCGATGGCGTAGGCATAGACCTTGGCGGCGGTCACGGCGATTCGCAGTCCGGTGAACGAGCCGGGGCCTTGGCAAACGGCGAACAGATCGACCTGCTGAGGGGACCAGTCCGCCTCATGCAGCGCCTGTCGCAGTGCAGGGGCGTAGGATTGTGTCGTCCGCAACTCGCCGGGAAGGGGCGTTCGACACACGATCGTGTCGTCCTGCAGTAGAGCCAGACTGCCTGGCATGCTCGACGTTTCCAATGCAATCGTGTACACCTCGGTACGATTCCCCTCATCCTGGTCGGTCCGTGTTCCCGATCGGTTTGCGGAAGTCGGCAAAACTCCGGTGGGCAAGACAGCTGCCCTGCCAGTGGCGTCCCGCCCGGCATGTTCGTCGATCCTGATGATAGAGAAAGGACCTCACGCCGTGAATGACCGTGTTCGTCCCCGTTGGCTGCCGCACGGAGCGGCCATCTGCAGTCTCGGCTTGGTGCTGCTCGGAATCTGCGGGTGGTTCGTCGACCGCTCCTTTCTGGAAAAACTCGCGACGCAATTGGCTCTGCCGTGCGGCCTGATCTGGATCGCGCTGTGGGGATTCACCGCGGTCGCGTTCCGACACGATCGCCGTTGGGGAATCGGGCTCCTGTCGCTCACGATGGTGTATTGGATCGCCGGAGCCGGAACGACTAGCGAACGGGTCCTTTCTTTGCTGGAGGGGCGATACGTGCCCGTGGATCCGCAGCAGGTCAAACCGTTTGATCTCTTAATCGTGTTGGGTGGCGGTACTATCTCCAATCCGGAGGGGAATGTGTGGTTGGGTTCCAATGGCGAGCGGGTCATGTTGGCAGCCCGGCTGTATCAGCTCGGGAAGGTTCAACGGTTGGTCAGTACCGGAAAACTGCTCGGATGGGCGCACAGTCAGGGCGTGGATCCGGCTGCGGCCGCCGCGCAAATCTGGGGCGAATTGGGCATCCCCGCGGAGGCAGTGACCCAGATCGGTGGTCGGAATACATCCGAGGAGATGGTGCTGATTCGCGATCTGCTGGAGTCTGAGGCGGACGGGAATCCGCGAGTCGGCTTGCTGACTTCGGCTTTTCATTTGCCTCGCGCGATGCGGCTGGCGAAAGCAAACGGTCTGAACGTCGAGCCGGTGGCGGCCGGGTTTCGCATCCGCATGCTTCCGCCCTGGCCGCTGGCCATGATTCCGTCCGCCGAAGGTTTTCTAAACACCGAGCTGTGTATGAGGCAGTATCTGGCGTACTGGGTGGGGCGCTGACGGACCTCGCTCGCCTGAAGTGTCCGGCCGGACCGGCTCCAAGGCAATTTCCAGACCAGCTTCCCCGTTTTCGCGTGCCTGGACGGATTTTCCGTCTGGATTACACTGAATTACATCTTTGCCTCCGGTGCGCATTCGTGCGAAGGGCAGGGGAGGAACTGCAGGGAACGAGAAAAGGTTAAGTATGCGAAGCATTCGCTGGTGCGGTATGCGCGGGCTGTCGTTGTTGCTGCTCCTGGGCGTTGCCACGACCGCTTGGTGCTCCGATACGCGGAAATTCACCGTTCCGGAGGCCACGCGACAAGGTCTGCTGGGATTCTCGACAAGTCTCCACGGGAACGTGGGGTTCGCGGGAGCGCCCGCGGGGACGAATTCCCCCGGCATGGGCTACCTGTTTGACCTGGCGACCGGTGAGACAACGCATACGCTGCTGCCTTCTGTCTCCCGTGCAGACGATCTATTCGGATTTAATGCCAAAATCTCCGAAACCCGACTACTGGTTGGCGATCCAGGAAACCCGTATGCGGCGGACCGTGTTCCAGGAGCGGCATATGTGTTTGACGTTGCCACCGGCGCCGAGCAACTGCGATTGCTGCCGGAAGATAGCTTTGATGGCGATGAGTTTGGGTTCGGCATCAACCTCGACGGTGACCTGGCGATCATCGGGGCGCCGCACTACGAAACCGGCTCCGGGGCAGCGTACCTGTTCGATCTAGGATCCGGCGCACAACTCCAGAAGCTGATTCCCACCGATCCGCTGTTCGGATCCGACTTTGGTGCCGACGTGGCCGTCAATGCCGATTTTGCGGTGGTCGGTGCCCCCGGCGCTTACGACTTGCTGGGCTACGTGCCAGGGGCGGCTTACGTGTTTGATGTCGACACGGGGCAGCAGCTGTTCAAGCTGGAACCATCAGACGGTTTTGGCGGCGACGAGTTCGGCTTTGATGTGGCGGTTGAGGGGAACCGGGCGATCATCGGTGCTCCCAACGGCGGAGCGGACGAAGGCGCAGCGTACGTCTTTGACCTTTTTACGGGGGAACAACTGCATAAACTCGTCCCGCTGGATCGTCGCCAGGGTGACAATTTTGGCGGATCCGTAGATCTGGATGGTGGCAGAGCCCTGATTGGGGCCAGTGCCCTCGGTGATCGCGATCTTTTGGGGGCTGCGTACGTCTTTGATGTGGTCACGGGTCGGCAGTTGACGCAGCTTCGGCCCTCCGACGTCGCCCGCCGCGATTCGTTTGGGGAATCCGTCGACTTGGATGGCGATCGCGTGTTCGTGGGCGCCCCACAAAACGACGATACGAATCTGAACGCGGGGGCGGCTTACCTGTTCGAGCTGGAACTGACGCAGGACGGCGATTTCAACCGGGATGGCCGGATCGACGTCCAGGATATTGATCTGCTAACGGTCGCTGTCCAGGAAGGGACACATGCCGAGATCTACGATCTGAACCAGGACGAACTTGTGGACCAGGCGGATCGAGTGATCTGGGTCGAGCAGATTGCCAACACATACTTCGGCGATGCGGACCTCGACGGCCAGTTCGACAGCAGTGATTTTGTGCTCGTGATGCAGAGCGGGTTGTACGAGGACGATGTCTCGGGCAATGCCATGTGGACCACCGGCGACTGGGATGGAAACGCCGATTTCGGCACCGAGGATTTCATTTTGGCGATGCAATCGGGGGGCTACGAGCAAGGCCCGCGCGCTACGGCGGTCGCTGCCGTTCCAGAACCCCATGGCTGGGCTCTGACCGGGATGGCCGGCCTTGGCTTGCTTGCTCGGCGACGGCGCAGAAAACGCTCGCCGACCGCGTGACGATCAGCCGGCTCGCGCTGGTTCCGGTGGACCGATCGCCGGCGGGGGAGCGCCCAACGATGGGGGAGGCAATCGCGTTACCGTTGCTTCCAGTCGAAGAATGAGGTGCCACCGGTCATCGAAGCTCTGATCGGCACTACGGCCCCTGCAGGCTGACGGTACCCACGGCAGATTGGCGGCGGAAGGCCTCGGCGAAGACGTTCAAGCCGAACACTTCGGAGACATACCGGGCCACGGCTTCTGCCGGCGTTTCCTGTAACAGCAGCACGTCGCCGGGCATGATCAGCAGGTTTTCGCGATTGTCCCGCAAGGCCCGATTCAAATTCACGCGGATGGGAATCTGCCCTCCTCTCGGCGTTCTGCGAAGGATGGTTAGCAGGCTGGGATTCGGATTGCCCAGTCCCCGCGCGAAAGACGCTTGCCCGCCGAAACTACCGAGGAATTGGCCGCCGTTGATCACCGGTCCGCCGACCCGCAAGATCGCTTCGACGACTCGTAAATCATAGTCGCGTGGCAAAGGAACTTCGGCGCAGGCATCAGCCCGCCCGTGTAGTACACGTCCGTTTCGCGCGAGGGAATGAACACGATATCGCCCGATTGCAGATGAATTTCATCCGGATCAAAGGGAGGCTTGGAACCGGGTAACACACGCAGTGGAATCCGAATCGTGCGCGGATCGTCGGAAGATTTGTCACGTTGGCTTGTTCGAAGGCCATCCGCGGCTCCATTCCGGAGGCAGGTCGAAACCGTCCAGGCTATTGAATCCGCGATAGATGATTACTTCATTGCTGGCCGTCGGCCCCGGCAGACCACCAGACTGCGCCAACACGCTCAGCACGTCGGCTTCGGTTTCCGGCAGCTCCATGATGCTGCCCGATCCCTGCCCGCGATTGCCCAGGTAGGGGGCCGAGCCAAACAGCCGGTAATCGGGATCGTTCACATTCATCCGCTGATTGGGCGAGTCCTCCCGCACCACCAGAATGCGGGACTGCCGTGGTCGAACGAGTGTGACCAAGATCCGCGCTTCATCCAACTTCAGGAACTCCTTGGTACCCGGTTCGCCCCCGGTGTATGCCTGAATGATCTTCTGCTCGGCTTCCTCCAGCGAAAGGCCTCGCACATTGACCCGCTTGACCAGCGGTAGTGGTACGTCCCCGCTTTCGTTGATCGGAATCGGATAGCCAATCGACGGAGGGAGATTTCCCACTTGGGGAAAATGGATCGGCGGCACCTGGGCACGATCTCCCAAGGCGCCCTCGATGTAGACGCCCAGGATGTCGCCCGTGTCGAGTTGATAGACTTCGGGTGGCTTGACTCGCAGCCAGGCGAGCGGAATCGGTTCGGTCTCTTCCTTGGATTCCGCCAGCAGCTCCTCCGGCAGCAGTCGCGCCGGGACCCCGTTGGCGACCGGATTCGTCAGCGATGCGCAGCCGGTCAACAACAGGAGCCAGAGCAGGTGAAGCCCCGCCGCCGCGAACCGAGTTGTGATCCATGGCGTGGCGGTGGATTCGCCGTGGCGTGGCGTTGTCGCGGCGGTCGGCGATCGATAGTTGGCACAGTTGGGTGTCATTTCGCGAGTCAATTCCGGCTCTTCCAGGACGATGGGGGCACGACCGGCGCTTGCCAGCCTTCATCCGCAGGATCCGCGTCGTCCGCCACAGCGGATTCGGTACCGTCTTGTGGCTCTTCCTCTGCAAGATCTGTGTCGGCTGCGCTGGCCAACGGACGCTCGGCACGCCCTTCGCGAGCCGAGGGCTGGGGCGAACGCGGGGAGGTCAAGCCCAGCGTTTCTCGAAAGGGAGTCCCCGCAAACGGATCGAATGACGCTTTGCCTGCCTTCGGCGCTGGCGTGTCTTTTGTGGGGCTCATGCGCGAGGCGACCGTTCGACGCCAGGGAGGGGCCGGAGGGCCATCGGGATCGACTTCCACGAGTACTTCCTCCGGTGCTTGCTCGACCATCTGGGGATCGTTGCTCGTTCCCTCCGCGGTCGCTTCCTCACGCGACGGCTGTAACGGTTGCTCAAAGTGAGTGGCCTCGACCTCCAACAGTCTCGCTTCCAATTCCCTGCCGGACGGAGCCGGAAGGTCTTCGAGCGGGTCTTGTGACAGTTCTTGCGGCGGCATGGGGGGTGGGGGTGCCAGATCGAGGTCGATGGCGGACGGCATCGGTTCCGCCGGCGTTGGCAACGCTTCGGCCGGGGTCGGCTCCGTGTCCTCGATTTCGATCGGCGGCTCCGCTTCCATTTCATCCAACGGGAAATACTCGTCGTGGCCCTCCATCGGTTGGGTCCACAGGGAGGATGGGATTACCGCCTGGTCGCGATAACCTCCCTCTTGAGCGACCGATGCTCCGTGCCGAAATCCCTCATACCAATCGTCAATCGCGCGCCGGCCGCGGTCATTGCGGTAGCCGATTCGCCAGTACTTGCGAGGAGGCATTGCCGGGGTGCGAACCTTCCCGCCGGCATAGACTTGGTCGACGAACCCCTGGATGAAGCCGCTGCCGTAGTCCGAAGACAGGTGCGACTCCCCCGGCCGAATGGGCGACGCGCTGCCACTCGTCCTTGGCCCACCGCTTGTATTGCCGGTTGGACAGTTTCCCATCGGTGACCGGCGGATATTGCGACAGCTCGGAATACATGGTCCGATGTGCGAGATGCCATACGGAGCATCCTGGCAGGCAGGTCAGCGATCCCACAATCAGCACCAGCACGCGAATCGCCGGGCGCATCCGGCCAGCGACCAGTCGTAGGCACTCACTCGCCGCGCCGACACTCGGAGTACTCGTTCGCTGTTTTCTCAGTCTCGTCCTGCTCAATTCGGTCATCGATTTCTCGTGGCCATGCGGGGCTCGATGGGGAACACCCGGCCGATTCGTTTTTCCGTTTGGTTCAAGCAACGTGACAAAACTCATCTCACGGAAAGCTGGCAAAAGAGCGGGGCGGAAGGTAACAGAGCACCCTGTCATCCGTCCAGGGGAATTTTGCGGCTTTTTTCTCGACAGGATCGGCGGGTGATCCGGCGCCTTCCGTTCCATCCGCATCCAGGGAAGTCCTGAGGCCTGTACCTCCGTAGAGTGGTTTTGGCGCCGGGTCGAAGGTTCTGGTTGTCTGGCAGGAAAGGGAAGTTTGGGTCGAATAGTAATCCTGAATGCTTGCAATGACCTTCGATCGGGTTATGCTAAGACTCATCACAGTCGTTCAATGGCACGGCGGGAGGTCGTGATAACTTGGGACGGATGCCTCGAATAGTCAGATACCTTGTGACGTTACATCTGAGGAGAAGCGCTAATGACTCGCTGGGGAAAATCAGTTCTTTCGGTTTGTGCAGTCCTGATTCTCGTGTTCGGAGTGACTGCAGCGCAAGCGGAGTTGATCAAGTTTGATGTCATCCCTGCATTTGCTCCGCAGGGTCCCCAATCGCCGAGTTGGAATGGCTACGTGCTGAACGCGATCGGGGGGATTCAGAGCGAAGTGAATGTAGGCGATCGGAACGTAAATCCGAAAGCTTACGAGCGGGTAATGGGTCCGATACCGCCCGAGGAACTGATGTACACCGATTTCAATTCTTGGCGTGGCGATGCGGCACCGACGCCGTTGCCGGCCGGATTTGGAGGCGAGTCTGGCAATCGATTTCATTTTGGTTTACATATTGTCGCGGCCGATGGGACGCAGTTCGCACTGAACGATTTGTCTTGGGCCTTG
This sequence comes from uncultured Planctomycetaceae bacterium, assembly GCA_963776055.1. Taxonomy (GTDB): domain Bacteria; phylum Planctomycetota; class Planctomycetia; order Pirellulales; family Pirellulaceae; genus CAVZLD01. The sequence continues at coordinate 280,919 of CAVZLD010000009.1, forward strand.
GATAGCGACGACAGCACGGACTACTTTGACAACAGCGGGATTTTTGCGGGAGCCACTTACACGGCCACCCGAGTGGGAATCGACTACGGGGCGGATGGTCAGCAGGGCGGCAGCGGCCCCGATGCGGATACGATTTTGAACGCCGGTCAAGCTGGGACGACGATGGTCAACGAGTTGATCTACGTGGGCGTCGGCGACGGTTTTTACGCCAGCGAGCCCGGAATGCTGACCGACCAAGAGCAGATTGACATTACGGTGGCGGATTTACTGGCGGGCTGTTCGGATCCCACGGGCTGTTTCGTGGATGTGACGGCAACCTACACCCTGGCAGGCGACAATCCCGGGATGGGAACTGGCAATTTGACCATCTTCCTGGTACCGGAACCGTCGTCCGTCCTGTTGGCCTTGTTGGGGCTGGTGGCCGTTGCCGCACAGTCTCGACGACGCCGCTAGAGATTCCGGACCAAAGAAAAAAATAGGTAGCTTTTGTTGGTTGAAATGGCTGTAGGCCCGGAGTAGACTACGGTAGTCTACGAGGTCCAAGGGTTTCACTGGGCACGAAAAGTAGAGCAATTTCCGCAACGGGGAGTGTGCATCGATGAATAAGTCGGCGATTCGATCTTTGATTCAGGGTTTGTGTTTGGTGGTCGTCCTGGCTGGCTTGGCCATTCCACTATCCGGCCTGATGGTTGGTGAGACGAGTACCACAACGGCTGTTCCGGCCGCGGAACTCGATCAGGCGTCGGATGCGACCTCACCGGTTTCCGCTTTGATGGCGGGAAGCGCGGTAGGTCCTTCGCGCGGTGCCACGTTGAACCCCCGCCAGCCGGCGAGTGCTTTCATTCCCTAAGGCTCTCGTCCACGAATGCTCTGATTAAGGCGCAATCTTTCCACGACCGCTTCGGCGGTCGTTTTTTTATGTCCAGAGTTGGCGATCGAGCAGGCGATAGTTGATCGCTTCCTGGAGATGTTCTTCACGAACGGAATCATCGTCTTCCAGATCGGCGATCGTGCGCGCGACGCGCAGGATTCGGTCATGCGCTCGAGCCGACAATCCCATCTCGTTGACGCTGGATTGGAGCAGTTCACGACAACGCGCAGTCCAAGCGACAGTAGGAGCGAATCTGCCGCGAGTTCATTTGCCCGTTGTGTCGCGTTCTGCTGTGCGTGAATCGTCGCGTCTGTCTTTCTCGGGCGCCGCGAACGAGTCCTTGCGTTTGTTCGCTGCTGGTCCCCTGCGACTCGTTGGAAAGTTCCTGATAGGGAACGGTGCCGACCTCCAAGTGCAGGTCGATGCGATCCAGCAGCGGACCACTGATGCGGCTCATGTATCGTTCGATCTGTGGGACGCTGCAGTGGCAATCGCGGCGCGAGTCATTGCGATAGCCGCAGGGGCAGGGATTCATCGCGGCGATCAGGATGAAGTCGGCCGGAAAAGTAGTGGACCGGAGCGCCCGGGAGATGGTCACCTGGCATTCTTCCATCGGTTGTCGGAGGACCTCGAGCGTGCGTCGATTGAATTCCGGGAGTTCATCCAGGAAGAGAATTCCGTTGTGCGAAAGGCTGATTTCACCGGGAGATGGCGGACTTCCCCCGCCGACAAGTCCCGCCTCACTGATCGTGTGGTGGGGCGAGCGAAAGGGACGCTGCGCCATCAGAGGCTGTCCCGGGGGCAGTTTGCCCATCGAGCTGTAAATCCGCGTGGTTTCGATCGATTCGGCGGCTGTCAGCTCCGGCAGGATGGTTGGCAGGCGGGAGGCGAGCATGGTCTTGCCGGTGCCGGGCGGACCGACCATGATCAGGTTGTGCGCGCCGGCGGCGGCAATCGTCAAGGCACGCTTGGCGACCTCCTGGCCTCGCACGTCGGCAAAATTGTCTTCGTACTGCGCAAATTGCTCGAACAGCGCAGGCAATTGGCACGGATACGGGTCGATCTCCAGTTGGCCTGAGAGAAAGGCCACTGCCTGGGTAAGAGAGCTAATGGGAATGACCTCGATCGACTCCACCACACCAGCTTCCGCTGCACTAGCGGTCGGAACCAGGATTCCGCGCAGTTCCGCATCGCGGGCTGCGCGCATCGCCATCGACAGTGCCCCGCGAACCGCGCGGGTTTGGCCCGCCAGGGACAACTCGCCGACGACCGCGTACTGCGCGAACAGGTCGGAGGCAATCTGACCGCTACCGGCGAGGATCCCCAATGTGATGGGCAGATCGAACGAAGCGGCTTGCTTGGGCAGTTCTGCTGGGGCGAGGTTGATGACCACGCGGTCCTGCGGGCGGAGGAAACCGGAGTTGACCATCGCCCGCTCGACGCGGTGCGTGCTTTCTTTGACCGCCTGCTCAGGAAGACCGACCAGTAGGGTGCGGGGGAGGGCACAGGCCGAAACGTCTACTTCCACTTCCACCGGCACGGCCTCAATTCCAACCAAGGAAAACGTTTTGAGCTTGGCTAACATGCGGATCACGCTGGAAGAAGGTCGATCGGTGAGTCAGGCATACGGGCGAGAGGAAGAATTGGATCGTGTCGCGGCCAAATGAAGATCCCGCCGGCCGAGTCTTGCGCGGGCCACATTGTGACGACCTGGCTTCCAAGTCTCAAGCGACGCTGAGAGACTGGTCTGTCGGCCAGCCGGAGGTGGCCTCTCTGATCTTGGCAACGAGCCCTCTGCTGATCGTCGGCGCGTCTGTCCGAGCCGCGGCCCAAGCGGCACGTCGTTCGGGCTGGACGAAGTTGATCGGCTTGGATCTGTTTCGCGACCTGGATTGGCCGGACGAATCTCGTGGCGGGCAGGTCTCCAGTCTGGACCTCCGGCCCGGCGCTGGGGATTGGCTGGATGCGGTGCTCTCATCGGCCCAAGCTTGGATTTACACCGGGGCGATGGAGAATCGCCCGCAGGTCGTTGCCCGTCTTGCGCGTCGCGTCGCGTTGATCGGGAACCCTTCCGCCGTGATACGCCAAGTGCGAGATCCTCTGGCGGTTGCCTCGGCTTTGCGAGGCTGCCGGCTGCCCTTTGCCGAGACACGACGGACCGCGCTTCCGACGTTGCCCGAGGGGCAGTGGCTGTGCAAACCGCGCCGATCGATGGGCGGGCAGGGAATCCGTCTGTTGGCCGGCCCACGGGAGACACTGCCATGCCGAGGCAGCTACTACCAGCGGTATCTGCCCGGGCCCTCGTGTGCTGCGGTGTTTCTGGCGGCCGCCGGTCAGCCGCGGTTGGTAGGTGTGACACGACAGTTGATCGGCGACCGACGGTTCGGTGCCGATGGGTTCCGCTACGCGGGCTCGATCGGGCCGCTCGTTCTGTCGGAGCGGCAGCAGCACCGCTGGGAGCAAGTGGGCCAAGCCCTGTGTGCCGCCTTTCCGCTGCAAGGATTGTTTGGTGTCGATGCGATCGAAACGGAGCAGGGCGTCGTGCCGGTTGAGGTCAATCCGCGGTACACCGCCTCGATGGAGGTTGTGGAGCGGATCCGCGACTGGCCCTTGATTGCCTGGCACGTTCTGGCCTGTCGCACGGCATGGTTGCCGGCGATCGCCGCTGGGTCCGTTCCTCGATGTGGTGGAAAAGCAATCTTGTATGCCGACCAACTCTGTCAGTGGACGGAGGCAGGGGAATCGCTGCGACGGGAACTGCACGATGCGGATCGTTGGCCGACGGCAGCCGACATTCCGCACGTTGGTACGTTGTTCTCGCCGAGCAACCCGATCCTGACTGTTCTGGCGGACGGTGCGGAGCCCGGCGAGGTCCAGCAAAAACTGCTTCGGCGCGCGCGCAGTTTCGGGCTACTCTCCGGCCGGTCCCTTGATTTGGACCACCCCGCTCTTGGTCAGAGAATCATTACCAGGCCGTCCACTTGGCGGATCGCTTCGTAGACGACCAGCACTTGATCTGCCGATTCCACGATCGGTTCGAAGGTCACCGCCAGATGACGGCCATTGGGAGTCTGACGCGTTCGAAATGGCGGGTCTTGTTCCAAGGCCAGGACGGACCGGACGGTGGAGACGAGACGACTCAGAAATCCGTCATCCGTTCGGCCGATCACTTTGATCATGTAGGGACAGGGAAACTCGTGGGTGGCCTCCAGGAGGCGGATGGCCTCTTCGTACGACTGCGACGACATGGCAGCAATTCCTCATAACACCCTGCGACAGAACCGCAATTCCCCATTGTTTCCCCGGGGAGCCGGGCGAAAAAAGGGGGCGGGCACCTCGCGGCTCCCGTTTTCTTCGGATTCGACTCGCCGGGGCGGGGAATTCCAGCGCGGAGTACTTCCCTTGAGCGTCTCGTCGCCTTTTCTGCGCAGGTGGCCGGGCCAGCGAATGGCCCGTGCAGACAGTCTCCCGGCGAAAAAACTTGCGAGTTGCATGGAGCCCAAGTACAAAGAGTCCCAGGGCGCGTACTGACATTGCCAGCCGGCCCGACGATGGATTCGTTCCGCCGGAATGGGGGCAGCGCAGGCGACGCCCGTCCAGATCGACCTCGGCTATTCGGCCCTTTCTCTCAATGGGGGACTCCATGCGGTTTCGTCAATGCTGGCAGGATTTTTCGCGGCGAATCATGTCGCCCTCCCGGCGCACGCGCCGTTCGGCGTCGCGTCGCACGGTTCCGCTGGAACTGTTGGAGCCTCGCGTGGTCTTGGCGGGAGACTTGTTGATTGCCGAGCTGATGGCTGTCAACGATCAGACTTTGAAGGACGAGGACGGTAGCTATTCCGACTGGCTGGAGATCTACAACAGCGGTCCCGCGACGGTCGATCTGACCGGGTGGCACCTGACCGACCGCATCAACGACCGCACGCAGTGGACGTTTCCCGGGGGTAGCTTGGGGCCTGGCGAATCGCTGTTGGTGTTTGCCTCGGAAAAGGATCGCCGCGAAGTGGGCCAGGAATTGCACACGAATTTTCGTCTCTCGGAAGGCGAGTATCTTGGACTCTATCTGCCGGATGGTCGCACGGTGTCCGACGAGTATCCTGTCATTCCGCCACAATATGCGGACGTGTCCTATGGGATCGGGCAGATTCCCGAAACCCGTAACCTAGTCGACGTCGGGGCCTCGGTCCGCGCAGCTATTTCCCAACTCGGCCGCGGAGGATTTGCCGACGGCTACGTGGACCGCCGCAACCTTTGACGATGCAAGCTGGACGTCACTTACAACCGGGATCGGCTACGATCTGGATCCGGCCGATGGCGACTTTGCACCATGGATTGCCGCCGACGGCGATGTTTCCCAGCCGATGCGAGGTCACACGGCTTCGGCCTATGTTCGCAGCGAGTTCCCGATCACGGGGGAAGAGACGCCCACGTTCAAGTCACTAGACCTCGACATCAACTATGACGACGGGTTTGTGGCTTATCTGAATGGACAGGAAATTGCGCGGGCCAATGCTCCGGACAATCTCGCGTGGGATTCGGCGGCCACCGCGCCGCACGGCGGCATCGCGGATGTCCTGCAGTACCCCGATTTTTCCGATGCCGACGACCGCGACGACTACACGCTTCAGGGATCCGCAGCCTGGCAGGCGGAACGACTTTCCTTGACGCCGCCGGAACCCGATCAGGTCGGAGCGACCTGGTTGACCGACCCGGTGCAGTTCGGGGCGGACTTCACGTTCAGTGCACACATGGTCTTCGACATCCACAGCCCCGGTCCGAGCGGCCAGTTTGCCGACAACGACGGGATTGGCGGAGAAGGGATGACCTTTGTCTTGCAGTCGAACGACAACAATATCCTGGGATTGGGAGGGGGCGGATTGGGGATCGACAATACCGGTTCCACCTTCCTGGCGATTGAATTGGATTCGGTTGCCACCGGCTCATTTGATCCGGATGATGCGCTGCCCAGCCACTTGGGAATCGACACGAACGTCACCGGCAACCTGGCCCGTGTGGCGATTCCTCGCTTCAACGGGGATGCCTTCTTCGGGGGAAAGCCAGGGCCCGGCGTCAATCTATTGCACTTGTGGGTCGACTATTCCGGCGAAGCGGATCAGATCGATGTCTACTTCGCTGACAGCGACAGCAAGCCGGAAGAGCCTACGCTGTCGACCACGTTGAATCTGAGTGACCTGTTTACCGAAACGAATTCGCTGTGGGCCGGCTGGACCGCGTCGACGAGCGCGGCTTACAACGCGCACGACGTGCTGAGTTGGGAGATCGTCACGGGCGTTGGCGAGGTCGGACGCGAACCGGTTTCGATTGATGTTTCCGAGTTTTCCAGTGCGCTGCAGTTGGGAACGAACGTGCTGGCGGTTCACGGATTAAATGTCGATGCCAGCGACGAAGATTTCTTGCTGCTTCCCCGGCTTTCCGGGGAGCAGGTTACGCTCGGACAGCAGCTCTATTTTCCCGACCCGACACCAGGCAAAGCGAATGGCGAAGGCCAGTTGGCACCATCGGGAGAAGTGCTGTTTTCGGTGACCGATCCGATTTTCGCGGAGCCGTTCACGGTTGAAATCACCAGCGAAGCCCCGGCGACGATCCGTTACACGCTGGACGGCAAACTGCCGGATGAGACTTCGCTGGTCTACACCGGTCCGCTGGAGATCTCGGAGACAACCCGGATCCGTGCGCGGGCTTTTGAGCCGGATCGCGGGCCAGGGCCGGTCAATACCGTGGGCTACACGCACCTCGACGAAAGCCTGGTGAATTTCGAAAACGGGGAAGTCTTCAACTCGAATTTGCCGTTGATCGTTTATTCCTCTTTTGGCCGGTACACGGCCGACTCCCAGTCCCAGCGGCTTGTGCCAGGCGTCGCGGTGTTTATCGATCCGGGCGAGGATGGCCGCGCGAGCTTGTTGGATGAGCCGACCTACTCGGGGCGAACCGGAATGCGAACGCGCGGACAGAGTTCCCAAGGTTGGTCCAAGAAACAATACGCGGTGGAGTTGTGGGAGGAAGGTAACGACGATTCGCGACCCTTGTACGCCTGGCAGGCCGACGACAAGAGCGTCTCCTTGTTCGGTCTTCCCGCGGAATCCGATTGGGTGCTCAATGGCCCGTATTCGGACAAAACTCAATTGAACAACTATCTGACGTTCCTCTGGTCGAACCAGATGGGGCTCTACGCGCCGCGAGCGAGGTTGGTGGAAGTCTTCGTCAATCGTGATGACTCGCTGGACTTCCGACGCGACTACCGCGGGACGTACGTACTGCTCGAAAAAATCAAAATCGACGAGAACCGAGTCGACATCGTCCAACTCGAACCGGGCGACATTTCCGAACCGGAAATCACCGGGGGCTACATCTGGAAGAAAGACAAGCCGGCCGAAAACGCGTCCACGGAGAAACCTTTTGACACGCCGCGAAATAATTTGCAGCGTCTGGTCGATCCCGGTGATCCGCCGACAGGAGATCTTGAAGGCGAACCCGGCTACGCCACGGCGGAGCAGCGGCAATGGCTGATCGACCACATTCTCGAATTTGAGAGTGTGTTGTACGGCCCCGATTTCGCCGATCCCCGAGAAGGGTACGCCAAGTACATTGACGTCGATTCGTGGGTCGATACCTGGTTGCTGGTCGAATTCACCAAGAACATCGACGGATTCCGCCTCAGTACCTACTACTCCAAAGATCGCAACGGCAAGATCAAGCAGGGCCCCGCCTGGGACTACAACCTTTCGTTAGGCAATGGCAACTATTTGGAGGGCGCCTATCCGGAGGGCTGGTACCACGAAGGCATCAACAGCTTGCAGTACCCGTACTGGCCGCGGCTGTTTGAAGATCCGAATTTCGAGCAGCGCGTGGCGGACCGTTGGCAGGAGTTGCGGCAGACGATCTGGACGACGGAGAAGCTGCTGGCCGATATCGACGCCGCCGTGTCGCAACTGGCGGACGCGAACCCGAACCTGGAGCAACCTGCCCCGGGTGAGCCCTCCAATCCGCTATCGCGAAATTTTGAGCGATGGTCAACCGCCGGCTATGGCTTGGGCATCTATCACTGGCCGAATTGCTTCTTCGGCACGGGCGGATGCCCGGCCTCCCCGCTGCCGTCCGAAATGACGCCCAATGGACGGCCGAACAGCTACGACGATTACATCTACATCATGAAGTGGTTCGTCGAAAACCGCGCAGCCTGGATCGACAGCCAGTTCACACCGCCGGTGACCGTATCACCGCCAGGTGGTGTAGTACCCGATCCCACCGTGGTGACGATCAGCGGGCCGGAGCGGTTTGATCTGTACTACACTCTCGACGGCAGTGATCCGCGACAGCCCTTGATTGTCGAAGAAGAGCAAACGGTGTTGGCCACCGGCGCACCGATGAAGTACCACGTGCCTTCCGACGGGACGTTGATCGGTCATTGCGATGACGGACTGCGATTGGATGATCCCGATGCCTGCTTCATCAATCCGGACTACCAGGTTGGCCATAATGGCGAAGTCTGGACGGACGGGGAGGGGCCGCTAGGCTTCGATGGGGATGGTGATTACGACGCATTGATTCAAACGAACGTCTCCGAGGCGATGGCCGGCGTGAATTCGTCGATCTATGTGCGGATTCCCTTTGAAATGGATGAATCGACGATCGAGGCGGCGACGAGTCTCAGTCTGCGGATGCGCTACGACGACGGATTCGTCGCCTACCTGTGGGTCCGCTCGTTGAAGACGCCCGCAGAAATCGCGCGCTCCAACGCGCCCGGTACCGAACGTTCGTTCCCGATTATTGCCCTCGATGCCGATGCGGCGGCGACGCGAACGAATCCGGACGAGCAAGCGGTGATCTGGGAGACATTCGACATCACGAACGACCTCAGCAGGCTTCGCACGGGAGAGAACGTTCTGGTTGTCCAGTTACTTAATGAAAGCGCCACCAACAGTGACCTGTTGCTGGATGCCGAAATCGTGGTCGGTACGACGCGCGTCGAGGTTTCGCCGTCCGTCCTGCGGTATCAGGAACCGTTCTCGGTCGACGCCAACACGCAGGTGATCGCTCGCGGCTTCGATCCGCGCACGGAGGAGTGGACCGGTCGGGCCAAGGTGACCTACGTGGTGGATGTACCCCAGGTCGCAATTACCGAGATCAATTACAACCCATATGCGCCGACCGCCGCCGAGTTGGCACAGAATCCTCAACTGCAGAACGACGATTTCGAGTTCCTCGAGATTCGCAACATTGGTCCGGAGACGGTCAATCTGGTTGGCGCCAGCTTCACCGGCTTTGATTTTACTTTCGGCAACGTGCAACTCGAGTCGGGCCAATCCGGTGTTGTGGTCCGCAACGCCCAGGCGTTCGCCTTGCGGTACGGTGAGGATGTGAACGTGCTGGGAGAGTTCTTTGGCGGTGGCTTGAGTAACGGTGGCGAGCGGTTGAGCCTGTCGGCCTCGACCGGTCAGGTGCTGTTGGATTTCTCGTACGACGACAACGCGTTGTGGCCTCAGGCAGCGGACGGTGTCGGCGCGACATTGGAGTTGGTCGATCCCGCCTTCGCGAAGCCCGAGGTGTACAGCTCGTATGCGCAGTGGCGGCACAGCACAGAGTTCGGCGGTTCTCCCGGACGGGTGGGGGCTCCGCCCGTGGGAATCGTGATCAATGAAGTGCTCAGTCGGACCGATGAGTCAATCCCGGAAACCGATTCGATTGAGTTGCTGAACGTGACCAATCAGCCGATCAACCTGAGCGGTTGGTCTCTCAGTGATGCGGCCGGTGACCTGCTGAAATACCGCGTTCCGACCGGCACTCTGCTGGGGCCAGGTGAATACCTGGTGCTCGATGAGTCGCATTTCAACGCGAGCGTTGACGATCCGGATAGTTTTGCGCTCAGCGGAACGAATGGCGATAGTGTCTGGTTGACCGTCGTCGACGCGATGGGGAACGTAACCGGCTTCGTGGATGACGTGCATTTCGGTGCCGCGCTGCTGGGCGAAACGTTTGGCCGAACGCCGAATGGAACCGGTCGGTTGGCTCCGATGCTGCAACGAACGTTGGGAACCGACAACGGTTTGCCGCGCGTTGGCCCGGTCGTGATCAGTGAATTGCAGTACCATCCGGATGATCCCACGGCGGAAGATCTGGTGATCGATCCGGAAATCACGGCAGGGGACCTGGAGTATATTGAGATCCACAACCCGACGGCCGACACGGTCGACCTGACCGATTGGCGGATTCGTGGGGGCGTGGAATACAATTTCTACCCGGACGAATTGCTGGATGCGGGCGAGACGATCCTGGTCGTGCCGTTCGATCCGAGTGATCCGTTGCGAGCCGATCGGATGGCGGCATTTCAGCATCACTACGGACTGACCGGACAGGAACGAATCGTCGGCGGGTTTGACCAGCAACTTTCGAATAGCGGAGAGCGTGTGACCTTGCTCCGCCCGGACCTTTCGCTCATCGGTCAGCCGCAGCAGTTGCCGCAGGTGCAAGAAGATGAGGTCGTGTTCCAAGATCGCCTGCCGTGGCCCGAAGCCGCCGACGGTACCGGTCTGTCTTTGCAGCGACTGGGAATGCAACGGTTCGGCAATGCTCCCGATTCCTGGGTTGCGGCCGACCCGACACCGGGGACGGTGCCGACGATCTCGATCCCGGGCGATTTCGACAACAGTGGCAGTCTGGACGCCACCGACATCAATTTGCTGTTCGAACAAATGCGCGGCGGTGGTGCCCGATCCGCGATTCGACCTGACCGGGGACGGCTTGGTAAATACCATTGATCGCGACCGGATGGTGTTTGATCTTCTGGGGACCACTTATGGCGATGCGGACCTGAATGGTGCTTTCGACTCGCAGGATTTCGTAAGCACTTTTCAGGCCGGCGAATATCGCGATCAGGTCGCCGGTAACTCGACCTGGGAGGAAGGCGACTGGACGGGCGATGGGGAGTTTGACGAGTATGACATTCTGTTGTCGATGGTCACCGGCGGCTACGAGCAACCGATTCTGCCGCCGGCTGGCGTGAATGCCACTCCGATCATCGCGGCCCTGGAGGCCGAGCGCAGCTGGCTGGCGGTCGAACCTTTCGGTAGGAACGTCGTGCAGGTGGCGTCGAATTCGCTACCCACCGCCGCCTTGTTGGCCGAAAGGCCACTCCTGGACGAGGTGCTTTCGCAGGAGCTTACGCGCCGCGATCAAGTGTTCGAATCCGAGTCCACAGATCTCACCGTCGATGATTGGCTGACGAACGACCTGCTGGACGAACTTGTCGCGGGCCTGTCCGCCGCTCACGACCGTGACTAGCAGACGTAGTGGGACAACCTTCCAGGTTGTCCCGTTCCACGGCCTTCCAGGCCGTCTTCCTAGACTGTCTTCCCAGACTGTCTTCCAGGCCGACTGCGAGTTGTTCCTTCCCGGCCGTCTTCGACTGAACCCACTCGACCGTGAACTGGCCGGCCCCTGGCTTGGCTGTCATTCGACTTCGGCGGCAGCCCAGGGCGCCAGTTTCTCGCGAAAGATCTTTGCATTGTGACGGATATCGACCGGCAGCGATGATCGCAGCAGGATGTGGGTCCGTTGAATCGATTCGGTCAGCGCGGATTGCTGGCCGCGCGCGTGCAATTCCGCCCGCAGGGATTCGTGTTGCTCGGGGTTGGCCGGATAGCGATCGGGCCACGGTTCCGCGACGATCGCCGGTTGTTGCACTCCGGCCGGTCCGATTCCCACGAGGGCGGACCGATAGATGTCCGGGTGTTGGTTGAAGATCGCTTCACAGGGTACGGTGTACATCGTGCCTTGCGGCGTGGTAATTCGGTGCGCCATCCGGCCGCAGAACCAAAATCGGTCGGCGTGATCCAGGTAGCCAACATCGCCCATGCGATGCCAGAAGTTGGGTCCGTCGGCGATTTTCGCCAGGGCGTTGGCATCCGAACGGGTGACGTACTCCCGCGTGACGACCGGGCCCTGGACAATCAACTCGCCGATCTCACCGGGCGGCAGCGTGTGGGCTTGATCGATCGAGGGGATGGATCCGTCGTGGATCGCAATCACTTGCCAGCGGATGCCGGGAAAGTGCGTACCGACGCACGTGCCGGCGCCGCGGCTGCTGAGTTCTGCGGTTTCCCGTAAGACCTGGCTGGCCGCAATCGAAGCGACCGGAAGAGCTTCGGTGGCTCCATAGGGCGTGTGGACATCGCCGTCGGCGGCGATGACCTGTCGCATCTGACGCAGCACGCGTGGCGGAACGGGTGCACCTGCCGACAGGACGCGCCGCAGCGACGACAACCGGATTTGGTGTTCGGCGCAGTATGGGCCGACAACATTCCAAAGGGCTGGCGAGCCAAACGCCTGCGACACCTGCCAGTCTTCGATCGCTTCGACAATCAGCGCCGGATCGACCTCGGCCGGTTTGCGCGGATCCATGTCGGGGATTACGCTGGTGACGCCCATGGCGCTGTTGAACAGGGCGAACAGCGGGAAGGCGGGCAGGTCGACTTCGCCCGGGGCGACACGGTAGAAATCCCGCAGTTGCTGCACCTGGCTGGCGAAGTTTCCATGGCGGTAGAGGACCCCCTTGGGCGGGCCGGTGCTGCCGGTCGTGAAGATGATCGCCGCCGGATCGTCGAATTGGATGCTCGGCCGCTGATACTCTTCCGGCGCGTGGCGGCGCAGTTGTTCCAGCGTCGGACCGCGCCATCCCCACCGGCGACCGACCGTAACGTTCCTTTTTGCTTGCGGAAATCGCCGCCGATGAAGCAGACGCGCGGCCTGCACCAGGGGAATGGCCACAAAGCCGTCCGGTTGGACTTCTTCCAAGCACTGCAGCAGATGCTCGCGGCCCATTCCCGGGTCGATCAGGACCACGACGGCTCCGGTGTTGAACAGCGCGAACGTTAGGGCGATGAAATCGATACCGGGTGGCACCAGCAGAACGATCCGGTGGCCGGGCGCGATGCCCAACGCCTGCAGTCCGGCGGCTAAGCTGCGGCTGTCTCGATCCAATTCCCGGAAAGTAATCTGACGGTAACGACGTGTTCCGTTCCGATTTCGTCCCTCGGGTAAAGCGATCGCGATCGATTCCGGCATGCAACGCGCGGTGGTTGCCAGCTGGAAGCCAATGTTGGGCTCCGCGCTTCGAGATTCCCGTGCGACGCTTTTTCTGTGTGCGGCATGACTGATCAGCCGTCCGTGTCGACGGGTGTGCCCAACACCTGCAGGAACTGGCGGATCCACGCCGGGTGAGCGGGCCAGGCGGGGGCGGTGACCAAGACGCCGTCCACGTGGGCGTTGTCGAACGTCTGGTTGGCTTCCACATACGTGCCTCCGGCCGCCGTGACTTCGGGGCCGACGGCCGGATAGGCACTGCAGGACTTGCCCTGCAGCACTTGGGCTGCTGCCAGCAGTTGTGCGCCGTGACAGATGGCGGCGATCGGTTTGTTCCGCTCAGCAAAATGGCGGACGATCTCCAGCACACGCGGGTTCAGTCGCAAGTATTCGGGTGCCCGTCCGCCGGGAAGCAACAGCGCATCATAGTCCGCTTCGCGTACCTCGTCGAAGGTCGCGTTCAACTGAAAGTTGTGCCCCCGTTTTTCGCTGTAGGTTTGATCTCCCTCAAAGTCATGGATCGCCGTGGCAACCGTCTCACCGGCTTGTTTGCCTGGACAAACCGCGTCCACCTGATGGCCGACCATCAACAGCATTTGGTACGGAACCATGATTTCGTAGTCTTCGACGAAGTCACCGACGAGACAGAGGATCTTCTTGCGAGCCATCGGGTATCCTTTCTGAGGCAGAACGCCGTGGGGCCACGCGTCGGATGGATGGTGGCGTCGACGCGGGCCGGCCCGTGTCGCGAACCACACGGCGGGGTCGACGAAGCGTCTCACGAGGTTACCCGGAGCTTACTCCGAGTACAACAGGAACGGTGCTCGCCGCTGGCGGAACTGCTGCAGTTCGTCGGTGTACAACCGCTGGATCTCGCGAAGCGGCTGGCCTTGTTGCACGGCGGCGTGCACTGTCGGATCGCCCAGGAGCCGACCGTAATCGGCCACCTTCCACTGCTGCGGATACGTCTTGCGCAGGTGAACCGCGATTTCGAATCCTACATCCAGCGGCCGCACCGCATCTCGATCGGTGATCAAAATCTGAATTCCGTGGCATAAGGTGTCCTGGTAGACGCTCGACGAGGGCGTGAAGTCCCGTGGCGTGAAGCGAACGCCGGGCAACGCGGCGTCTTGCAGCGCGTGGTTCAGTTTGCGCCGCGTCTAACCAGGGAGCCCCGATTCGCTCAAAAGGTGTATCCGTACCGCGGCCAACGGACAGATTCGTCGTTTCCAGCAGGCCAATGCCGGGGTACAGGATCGCTTGATTCAAGTTTCGCATATTGGGCGACGGGTCGACCCAAATCAGACCGGTTTCATCGAAGTACTGCTCACGCTGCCAGCCCGTGATCGGCACGACCTGCAGGTCCACCTCCCAAGCCATTTCTGCTCGGAACATGTGAGCCAGTTCGCCGACGGTCATTCCGTGCCGAACCGGCAGCGTGTGAAATCCCACGAACGACTGTTGACCGTCGTCTAGGACGGGGCCTTCGACGTGCGTGCCGTTGATCGGATTGGGACGGTCCAGCACGACAAAGCGTTTCCCCTGTTCGGCGGCTGCCTGCATCGCCAGCCCCATCGTGGAAATGTACGTGTAAAACCGTGTGCCGATGTCCTGGATGTCGAATACCAGGGTGTCGATCTGGGCCAATTGTTCGGCTGTTGGTTTTCTGGTTTCGCCGTAGAGACTCAGGATTCGCAGGCCACTGGCTGGATCTGTCGAATCGCCGATGTTTGCCTGGTCGAGTTGTCCCGCCAGTCCATGTTCGGGACTGAAGAGGGCGACCAGGTTGACTTCCGGCGCGCTACGCAGGCGTTCGATGTTGGTTCGTCCCTGGGCATCGATGCCGGTGTGATTCGTAATCAGCCCGATGCGCTGACCACGCAAGGGACGCCAGCCTTGCTGTTCCAATCGATCCAGTCCCGTCTGCACCTCCCTCCGCGGCCGTGGCGAGTCGACCGGATAAGATGCGGTGGACGGTTCGGTCACCGCGCCGGCTGCGATCGTGGCGATTCGTCCGGCCAGAGAGTTGACATTTCCCTTGCCATCCGGGTGCACGCGGTTACTCAAGAAGATGAAGAACAGATCGAGTCCCGGATCGATCCAAAGTACCGTGCCCGTAAATCCTCCATGCCCGAACGCTTGCTCCGTAAAAAGTTCGGCTCGATTCGAAGAGTACCGGCTTTGCTTGTCCCATCCGAGGCCGCGTTGCTCGCCCGACACGTCATAGGCCTTCGTCATCGTCTGGATAGCGGATGGGCTGAGGATTCGGATGCCCTGGTAACAGCCCTGTTGCAGCATCATCTGGGCATAGACGGCCAAGTCCTCGGCGGTCGAGAAAAGTCCCGCGTGGCCGGCGATGCCGCCCAGCCGATAGGCTCGCGGATCGTGCACTTCGCCTTGCATCCAGCGCTGTTCGCGTTGTTCCGTCGGCGCCGCACGCTGCCGTAATGCTTCCTCGGGCAGGTAGCCGGTCTCGGACATGCCCAACGGTCCGAACAGGTTCTCCTGCGTGAACTCTTCCACGTCTTGCCCGGTGATTCGCCGGATCACTTCGGCGAGGACAATGAAACCGACATCCGAATAGATGAACCGCTCGCCGGGTTCCACGGCATTCTGTAGCGCGCAGATCCGCGCCATCGCCTGTTCGCGTCCCTCGTCGAAGTCGGCGATCGGGTTGTCGGCGATCAGTCCGCTGTGATGGGTCATCAACTGACGGATCGTAATCTCATCCTTTCCCGCGGTGCCAAATTCAGGCCAGTACTCGGAGACGCGGTCCCGAAGTCGCAATTGGCCGCGCTGCACCAACATCATCGCACTGGTAGCGGTGGCAACCGGCTTGGTGAGCGAAGCGAGGTCGAAAACGGTATCCGTTGTCATCGGTTCGACGTCCGGTTCTAGTCGTCGATTCCCGTACGCCTTGAGGAAAACCAGCTTGCCGTGCCGGCCGATCGCGATAACACAACCTGGCATTCGTCCGGCCTCCAGGCCTTGCTCGATCAGCGGATCGATCCGCTGCAGGTCTTCGGACCGCAGGCCGACCTCCTCGGGTTGCCCTCGTTCCAGATGGGTTGGCGCGGCAGTCAGACCGGGGACGAGACAACCCAGTCCCCAGGCTACGCTCAACAGGATTTCCACAACGCCAGCGCGCTGGCGATGCGATGGTCGTCGGATGCGGGAGCCGGCGTGGGTGGGTACGGTTCGCATGCGTGCTGCTTTCTCGAGGTCGAGATGTGTAGATCGGGAGTTGGAGCTTGCGCAAGCGCCAGGTGGAACGTCATTCACTGCCGACCGTCTCCTGTGCGGAAGGGGGCGGCTGCCCTGGTCGAACCAACGACAGAAGGCCTCCACAATATCCTGAAAACCAGACAGACGTTTCACGCTGGGACGCGGCCTGCATTATGAGGCTGCATTGTAACGTTCGTCGCGCTTCGTTGCGCCGGCCGGCCTCGTTCCGCATGTCGGGCTGCGAGGCGAAGCGTAATTCCGCCGCAGATGGCTCGCCGACCCGACATTGCCCTTCTGGTCCTTTCCGGTGACAATCAGGCCATGTTAGAGAAACTGACAACCGAAGGGCGTAACCCGGCATCGGAAGGCATCGATCGCTTGTCAACGCTCGAGATCGTGCGACTGATGAATCAAGAAGATGCCAAGGTTCCGGTGGCGGTGGCGGAGCAGGCCGAATCGATCGCCCGCGCGGTTGATGGGATTGCGGATCGTCTCCGCGGGTGGACGTTTGATCTACGTGGGAGCCGGCACGAGCGGACGGCTGGGTGTGCTGGACGCCGCAGAATGTCCGCCGACCTTCAATACGCGGCCGGAACAGGTAGTGGGGTTGATTGCGGGAGGTCCCTCCGCCTTGACCCGCGCGATCGAAGGTGCGGAAGATCATCCGGAAGATGGCGTTCACGACCTCCAGAAGGTCGGATTGCAGGCCCGCGATTGTGTGGTGGGAATTGCCACCAGCGGTCGAACCCCCTACGTCTTCGGCGCCTTGGAGTTCGCTCGGTCGCAGGGAGCGCTCACGATCGGTATCGCCTGCAACCGCGATTCGGAACTGACGCGTGTCTCCGACCTGACGATCACGCCGATTGTTGGGCCCGAAGTCATCAGTGGTTCTACCCGCCTCAAAGCCGGCACGGCGACAAAACTGGTGCTCAACACATTAACGACCGGAGCGATGGTGCGACTGGGTAAGACTTATGGAAACTTGATGGTCGACTTGCGAGCGACGAACGAGAAGTTACGGATCCGCTCGAATCGGATCGTTCGGGAGTTTACCGGATTGAGTGAGGCCGAAGCCGAGCAACTGCTGCAACGCGCGGACGGCGAACTCAAGACCGCCGTAGTGATCGGCTGCTGCGGCGTGGAACCGGCCGAGGCGCGGCGCCGGCTCGAAACTTCCGGTGGTCAACTGCGGCAGGCGCTGAATCCGGATCAGGCGTAAGCGTTTGTCGTTAGCCTATAGATTTCATTCGCCGCGGCACGCGCCTACGCTTCTCCATTTTTTGTCGAACTCTGCGCAGCCAATGTCGCCAAGCGACCGCCGGGAGCCCGGACCTCCTTGGCTTTGCGTTGCTCGCCGAGCTGCATGGAACGCGCAGAGTTGAAAAAGGATCCGGACGCGAGTGTGCTCCGGCGGAGAGGCCCCGGTTGCCGGCAAGATTGCCGCAACGGTTCCTCCTTCAGTAGTAGGTAGACGTCATGAAAGAAGAAATGGTCCTGGGCGTTGACGGCGGAGGTTCCAAGACAGTAGCGGCCGTCGGCCGGCGGAGTGGCGCACGGCCGATCGAACTGGGACGTGGTCGCGCTGGATCGTCGAATGTGGTGGCTACGGGCGAACGTGCCGCGCTGGACGAACTCGAGGCGGCAATTCAACAGGCCTGTCGGCAAGCGGGTTGTGCGCTCCAGCAGATGACGGGCGTCTGTCTCGCGCTCGCGGGCAGCGATCGCCCGATGGTTCGTCGAGGGGTCTTCCAGTGGGCGCAGCAGCGAGGCCTTTCGCCGGTTCGCATCGTCCACGACGCAGAACCGGTCCTCGCCGCCGGAACCGATGACGGGTGCGGGGTCGCCCTGATCGCCGGGACCGGATCGATCGCCTTTGGGCGAAATTCGCAAGGCGTTGCGGCACGCGCGGGAGGATGGGGGCCGCTGCTGGGTGATGAAGGCAGTGGCTATTGGCTCGGCCTCTGCGCTCTTCGAGCCGTCACTCGTCAACTGGACGGCTTGGCCCCCCGGACGGACCTGACCGATCGCTTACTGGAGCAACTGCAGGTGGTGGAAAACGCGGAGTTGCCCCGCCAAGTGGCTGCGATGGGTCGGGCCGATTTGGCAGGGCTGGCGCCTTTCGTTTTGACCGCCGCCGTCGAACGAGACCCGGTGGCCGAGACGATTGTCCGGCAGGGAGCCGAGAAACTGGCGGGTCTCGTCGTCGCTCTGGCCGAGCGGTTGGGATGGGAGAACGGCGGATTTCCCCTTGCCTTATCGGGGGGAGTGCTGTTGAATCATCCGCAATTCGTTCTTCGTCTGCACGAAGAGCTGGAACGAAAACAAACCACCCCTTCGACCACGCAACTTGTGGCCGACCCAGTGCAGGGTGCCCTGCTTTTGGCCAGCCTATGATCTGTCGGTCTGTTGATCTTCCCGATCCGCCGTTACCCCTGCTGATCACCGGAGTCGCCGGTGTGCCGGGTTACAATGCGCTGCACTACTTTCGCCAGCGATATCCGGGGCAGGTGGTGGGCGTCCGACCCAACAGGAACTGGCGGTTGCAGGGAGATTCGATCGTCGCCTGTGATCTGGAGGACGAGCAACAGTTAGCACGGTTGTTTGATCGGCATCAGTTTGCCGCCGTGCTGAACTGCGCCGGAAGCTGTGCCCTGAAATCATGCGAGCTCGACCCGCCGATGGCTTGGCACGTCAACGTTCGCGGGTTGCGTTCTTTGCTGCATTTGGTGCAGGATTCTGCCGCGCGGTTGGTGCACCTCTCCATCGATCTCGTTTTTTCCGGAACGGGGCAGGGGCAGCATCGAGAGACGCATCCCACCGATCCTGTGACTGTGTATGGCAAGACGATGTCGGTGGCGGAACAGCTGATTCAGTTGGCCGACCCACACGCGTGTATGCTGCGCATCTCACTGCCGATGGGCGTCAGTTTCAACGGACACGCTGGGGCAATTGACTGGATCCAGTCGCGATTCCGCCAGGACAAACCGGCGACCTTGTACTTCGACGAGATTCGCACACCGACCTACACGGACTGCCTGAACCGCGTTTGTCAGAAGGTCTTGGCCGATTCCATTTGCGGGCTCTACCATGCGGGAGGGCCACGGCAATTGAGCCTCTACCAGATTGCCCAGGTGATTAACCGGATCGGGGGCTATGATCCGCGTTACCTGATGGGCTGTGACCGCATGGAAGCGGGGCCGATCCCGCCGCGTGCGGGAAACGTCACGATGGATTCCACCCGCCTGACGGAAGCCATGGGATTCGAGCCTTTCGATCCCTGGCCGTTCTATGCGGAGCACGTGCCCACGCACCGCGACTGGCACCGTGAGCGACCGGCAGGTGAACGCGGCTCTGCCCAATTGCTGGCCGAGGTGCTTTACACGAACCCGGGGCTTGGCTCTGCCAGGGGGTGATCCACGCCGAGCATGCGAGAATCTCGCTCCCGCCTCCCGAGGCGGACCCTTCCTGACTCTGGCCCCCTCTTCCGCGAGACGGCCGGTCACGCGTTCGGGTTGTCTGCTGCGTTCTGCTCAATTTGCCGAGCATACAGCAGCAGGCCGATCAGCGTTTTGGCGTCCTGGATCTTGCCCGCATCCACCATTTGCCACGCTTGGGACCAGGAAACGATCCGATTCCGGATCTCCTCCTCCTCCTCGCGTTCTGGCGGTCCCGGCGTCAATTCGCGGGCCACGAACAGGTGCATCTGCTCGTCCAGAATGCCTGGTGCGGCGTAAAAAGACGTGAGCAGGTCCAAGCGGCCGGGCCGAAAGCCGGTCTCTTCCATCAATTCCCGACGAGCGCAGTCGATCGGAGCTTCGCCAGCGTCAAGCGTTCCGGCCGGCAATTCGATCAGGACGCGGTCCACCGCTACCCGGTGGTTCTCGATCAGACAGATTCGATCCGCCTCCAGCAGCGGCAGAATGACCACCGACCCCGGGTGTCGAATCACTTCGCGCCGTTTGATCACGTTGGATGACAGCCAACGCGCAATGCGAGTTACCGAAAAACGGGGTGTTTCGAGCAATATTTCCTCAGAATTCGCCACAGTTTTTGCCCACTGGTTGCTGTTGGTGAAAGGTAGCGGGCCCACCGCGAGAGGCTCCGTTCGGTCGCGGATGGCCCGAGCGATATGCTACGCGACGCCCATGTGGATGAACAGCCGCGAACTCCGGTCGACTTCGATCACCAGAAGATTGATTCGCCCGATTCGGCTCGGTAAAATGGAGGCACTGCCGGTGTGCAGGAGTCTCGTGCGTCCCTTCTCGGGCGGCGTCCTCTTCCGGATCCTCTTCGCATGCGTGACCAAGCCGTTTGGAGTGTCAGTCTCGGGCGTTGGAGCGGTGTGCAGATTCGTCTGCACATGTTCTTTCTCCTTTTCGCTGCTTTTACATTCTATCTGAGCTGGCTGTACACGCAGACGGAGCCGGCGTCGGGGCCGGCCGAGAATTCGCTGGGAGTGATGGCCAGCAGCCTATTGTGTCTCGCCATTCTGGGACTGAGCGTGCTGATCCACGAACTGAGCCACCTTCTCGTGGCCAACCGGCTTGGTGCCAGCGTTGACGAGATTGTGCTCGGACCACTGGGTGGTTTGGGATCCCTGCCTTCCGCCTTGGAGCCGCAGAGCGATCTGATGGTGATCATGGCCGGGCCATTGTCCAACCTGCTGATCTGCTTCCTGACGGCCCTTTGTCTGGCAATCCACGGGGGAGCGAACCTGGTGGGACTGATGTACCCGCTGGCACCGGATGCTGTCGCGGCCGGCGATCCCCTGGTGATTGCGCTGAAGATGGCGTTCTGGGTTAATTGGCTCTTGGTGCTGGTCAACCTGATTCCAGCCTACCCTTTCGACGGGGGGCGAGCGTTGCGGGCTGCAGTTCTGGTGATTCGTCCCCGATTGGAACCGCAACGAGCTGTGATGATCGTGGCGGCCGTGGCCAAAGTCATCGCCGTAGGATTGCTGGTGGTCGCCTGGTTGGTTCACGGCGATAACACGACCTACATTGTGCAGACCTGGTTTGCCCTCGTGCTTCTTTCAATCTTCGTTTTTTTTAGTGGCGCAAGGCCGAAAGCAACGCGGCAAATCCTTCGACCGACGAAGCATTTCTCGGATATGACTTCTCGGAAGGCTACACCTCGCTGGAACGCAGTGGTCCCAAGACATCGACCAAGACGCAGGCCGGTCTACTACTGCGATGGTGGCAGCACCGACGAGAGTTGCGCCAGCAACGTCAACGCGAAATCGATGCGTATGAAGATGGTCGTGTCGATGAGATTCTGCTGCAAGTGCACGAGACGGGCATCGAAAGTCTTTCGTCGGAAGACCGGGCCCTGTTGCGCCGCGCCAGCGCACGCTATCGCGACCGGACCCCGTAAATCGCCGCTCGGCGTGCAGATTCAGCTGCGTGTCGCACGAACATGGAGTGTTCGTGGCGACGTTTCTTCCAAGCAGCATGGGTGACGAAACATTGCTGGAGAGGGCTACCCGCTGTAGTCAAATCATCGGGCGATCGCTCGACGGCCCACAGAACAGCCGATCAAGCGGGTATGCGGTCGCAACGACTTGCCGGAAGCTCCCGGGGATTCGCAGTTGCCTTTTGCTCAATCGCTGAGCAAACTCCGTCGCACTTATGTGCAAGATCACTTTCGACGTCTGTCCGTCAGAACGCATTGCAGCAACACAACTCGAGCAGCCGCTTCAGGTTGTCGCATGGGAGCTGTCCTAGGGTCTGGCGATTGGCATTCGTTTTGCATCCGGAAGAAATCCGTCGGGCGGGGAAGTAGGAATGCCCGTCCGAGCGAAATTCGAAAAGACACCACCCGCTTTTCTTCGCGTGCCTTGTTGCTGGGCCAACCGGGCTGGACGGGGGGGCACACGGCGCACTGTCCGCCTCCAGTGTCGTGCGCCTCCCGTCCCTTTTTTCTTGTCTTATGTTGGCAGCGCGGAGCACTTCCCTAGAGAGTCTCGTCGCCCATGCTGCTCGGAAGAGTCGCTGCTTACACTTCTTGAACTGGGGATCTTCCAAGTTGCCGTACTGATCGATTGGGGCGAGGCTTTCTGCCGAGGTGACGGCCTGATCCCAGGTGACGATGTGTTCGGATTGCGTAGCCATCCGGCCGAGGATCGCGGTTAGCGTGCTGCCTACGCCATGCGTCTCGTCGGGGGCGTTTGCCTCCGTGCGGAAGGATTCCAGAAACTGCGAGATCCCGGATAAGGGGGCCGGGCGTCGGTCCCCGTACGACCAGCGTACGTTGCCGCGCGGATCTCGAATCACGGCGGCATCCAGGTCGGCTGTGCCACGAGTTCCGAACACGAGGGCTGTCGCGTGGTTGCCGGTGTTTTTTTGTCGTTGCCATTGTCCGTGAAGGCGGCAACCGTCCTCGTACGTGAATTCGACCTGCGACGGATTTCCATCGTCGCCCGGCTCCTGTGACGCAGTCAGGGGGCTGCCCTGGCCTTGCGCATGCATGGGGTAACTGTCTTGCGCCCAATTGATGAGATCCAGATACTTGACGAGTCCCTCGACGATCGCATCCCCACTAAGCCAGGGGAACCGACGCCAATTGCGCAGTTGAAACTCCAGCGCGGATTGGCGTTTGTGGCGAGGACGGATCGGTGGAAAGCCGATGCCCGCTGCGACGCGTGCTCGCACTGCTTCACCGATCACCCCGCGACGCAGTTGCTGGATCGTCTGCTGATGCGATTCCTGCTGTCGGTGCGCAAAACCGCACGAAACGATCAGTCGGCAGCGCTCGGCGGCCTGACTGGCTTGCAGGATGCGACGGACGCCCACGGGATCGACGGCCACCGGTTGTTCCAGGAACGCATGCTTGCGGGACCGCACGGCGGCTTCCAAATAGAGCGGGTGAAACGCGGGAGGCGTGGCGAGAATCACGATGTCAATGTCTGTTTCGAGTAGGCGCCGGCAGGCATCGAAACCGACGAACTGTCGCTCCCGCGCTACAAGCATCTGGCTCCGATATCGTCCCTTCAGACCTCGAAAGCTGGCCTGCAGACGATCGGCAAACAGATCCGCCATCGCGATCAGCTTTACGTTTGGGGCGCTGCCGAGTGCTTGGTGTACCAGCGCGGTGCCGCGCTGGCCGCAGCCAACCACGCCGAGGCGGATTTCGTCAGATCCATGCGCGTGCACTCGCGCGTCGAACGACAGCGGGCCGGCGACGGCTCCGCCCGCGACCAGCAGCGACGAATCCTTAATGAATGTGCGTCGAGACGGGCGAGGAGCGGGCCCGTGGGGGGGCGATGACGATTCGGTGGGCTTCATTCTTCTCGGGAATGCGGAATAGGGTGGCGATGGGGCGTGTCGGAAGGCACTTCATCATAACCCGATCGGCCGGGGTCCGGCAAACGAGCGGTCCGAGGCGGGACGGCTGCTGTGCGGACGTGTACGATAGATGAGGGGTGGGGGAAGTTCCACGACCGGCCTCGAAGGCCGTGTTGGCGGCCCGAGCCAATCGCCCCGCGATCTCAGGTCGCGTTCCTTTACGGCGACCCGTCGCCGCGGTTTTGGGGCGGATCACCCTTCTGCGACAAAAAAGGGAAACGTAGCCTGCAAAGATGACTGTGCCATTCGCTTTATCGCGTACGTTGCTGTTGATGTGTTGTCTGACGGGGCTCTCCGCGTTCGCCTGGAATGCGCATTCGAGTGAACTCGTGCGTTTCCGACGGACAGAACAGCACATGGGCACGTATTTCACGTTGACCGTGTACGCTCGGGATGAGCCGCAGGCTGAAAAGGCTCTCGCGGCCGCCTTCGGACAGATTCGCGCGCTGGATGATTGTCTGAGCAACTACAAGACGGATAGCGAAGTGAATCGATTGAGTGCTGCTTCGCCGCATCCGCAGCCGATTCCCGTCAGTGCGCATGTCTGGCAAGTCTTACAGCGCGGATCGTTACAGCCGCTTATCGGAAGGTGCTTTTGACGTGACGGTCGGCCCCGTCACAAAGCTGTGGCGGTGCGCGCGGCGACAACATGAAATGCCCGCCCCGGATCGATTGCAGCCGGCACGCGATAGCGTGGGCTATCAGAATCTCTGCTTGCTGTCATCTCCACCGTCGGTGCAGATGATGCGACCCGGGATGTTACTGGATTTGGGGGGGATCGCCAAAGGATACGCGCTGGATGTGGCTCTGGCGGTCCTGCGGGAAAACGACGTGACATGTGCGTTGCTGGATGGTGGGGGCGATTTGCTGGCAGGCGAACCGCCCGCGGGGCAGGTTGGCTGGAAGGTCGGTGTGGCTGGAGTGGAAGGGAAGCCGGATGAAATGCAGTCGATCGCGCTGGCTCGGCGGGCCGTGGCGACGTCGGGGGATTTGTATCAGTTCGTCGAAATCGACGGCGTGCGATACTCCCACTTGGTGGACCCGCGGACCGGCTTAGGATTGACACATCGGAGCAGTGTCTCCGTGATTGCTCCTGACGCCACCGCCGCAGACGCGCTGGCTTCGGCGGTTTCCGTCTTGGGACCAATCCGTGGTTTGCGCTTGATCGAAGACTTGCCAGCAACGGAAGCTCAGATTCTGGTCATGGAAGAGGAGAGTGTTCGTGTCTTCCGCTCGACCGGTTTTTCCACAACGAAATCGATGGCACATCCGCTTGCGGAATGAGCTGCGTCGGCGGGGTTCGGAGAGATCTTTTCGCGGTGTTGCAGACGGGGTCGAAGCTTGCATCGTCTTCGGCTAGGGCAACGTGATGGTCTGCAGCTGGCCTTCTCGTTCGATCTGCATCTCCAGGGGCAACGGCGTCGATCGAGCCAATGCTCCGAATTGATGACTGTCGGAAAAGCTTTGCCCGCCGAGTCGATGGATCCTATCGCCGAGCCGAAGGCCGGCTGCATCGGCCGGTGAGTGGGGAACGACACGAATGACCGTCACGGTTCCCGGTTCGCCCGAGTTTTCTCGCCAGCTGAGCCCCAACCGCACGCGAGCACCCGCCAAGCGGACGGGAAGTGTGACCGGCTCGGTGCTCTCCTCACGCTGGACCCGCACCGTCACCTCCGCCTCGGATTGCAGGACCGCTCGCTGCAACGTTTCCGAGTTCGTAGTTGGTTGGCCATTGAACTGCAGCAGGACATCGCCGACGCGAATTCCCGCTTGGTCTGCTGGGGAGTCGGATTGAACGGAGGTGACCCGCAGCCCGCCGGATTCGGCGGACGTGGCAGACCAGGAAAGGCCGAGTCGTGGCTGGGGAGGCGGCAAAGGACGTTCAAACGCCTTCCGTGCCAGTTGTCCTTCTTGGCGTGATTCGTTGCGAAAGCTGCTCAAGGGACTTTCCGCGGCTTCCGCCAGCGTACTGAAGACCAGTTGGGAGACTTCTTCCAAGCCATTCGCATTGATGAAGTCCGCATCGTCGCTGGGACGGTGATACTGGTCATGCAGGCCGGTGTGGAACATGACGACCGGGGTCTGGTGCGAAAGAAACGTGTGGTGATCCCCGTTGGGCTCCACCGGCCACACGAAATCGAGCCGCAGCCCCAGGCCTTGATTCGCCCGGCTGACCAACGATCGCAGGCCGGCCATCGAGCGCGTGCCCAGGACTTCGACGACGCTGATTCCGTAGCCGACCCACCATATCCAGATTGACCGCCAGTTTCAGTTGACTGCGGGGCACTGTGGGGTGATTAATCCAGTGCTCCGAGCCGAGCAGGCCTTTCTCTTCCGCGTCCCAAAGTGCGAAGACAATGGATCGGGAAGGCTGGTAGCCGGTGCTGCTGAAGGCGTCCAGGATGGTCAGCACGGCGGCGGTGCCACTGGCATTGTCGTCGGCACCGTTGTGGATCCGCCCCACGGGGCCGAAGCTGTTCCGCGCGGATCCGTAACCCACATGATCGTAGTGAGCTCCGATCAGGAGGAATTCCTGCTTTCGAGCGGGATCTTTGCCCTCCAGAACGCCCAAGAGGTTGCGATACGCGGCGCCGAATGACTGGACCTGCACCTGCCCACCGATGGTTGCGAGCGATTGCCGGAACTGCTGCAGCAGGTAAGTGCCTGCCGCACGGCCGCCGCGACTGCCCGCCTCGCGCCCCTCAAATGTGTCGTCGGCCAGCGTCGCGACGTGTCTTTCGAGCTGCCCGGCGCGAATCGCATTCCGAGCCGACAGGATTCGCGACAGTTCATCCGCATCCAGTCGAGCTCCGACAACCGCCAGCAGGATCGGCACAAGCCGAATCAGCAGGCCGGCCGAGAATCGCGGGATTCGGTGAGGCAGCGCCCGCGTGGTGCGAGACGGAACGGGCCGGGCGGTTGGCGTGTCGGCGACGGGGAGCGTCGAGTGCGGCGTGCGGCATGCGGGGGGACCTGTCTTGCAGTGGGGAAGGCGATGCATCACAA
Organism: uncultured Planctomycetaceae bacterium; assembly: GCA_963776055.1. Taxonomy (GTDB): domain Bacteria; phylum Planctomycetota; class Planctomycetia; order Pirellulales; family Pirellulaceae; genus CAVZLD01. The sequence goes on from CAVZLD010000009.1 coordinate 307,463, forward strand.
TAATGGCATATGCGTTGCGGACAGGGTCTCCTGCTAGATAGCTGGGGAGGGGATGACATGGGGCCGCGCGCCGTCGGGAGAGGTGGCTGAGTGGTCGAAAGCGCCGGTTTGCTAAATCGGTGACCTGGAAACGGGTCCGCAGGTTCGAATCCTGTCCTCTCCGCTCATCATCTGTGCACTGGCTGGCACTTTGTCGCCCCCGGGTCGTCATCGCGCCGGCTAATTTCACGGGCCGAGATTCTATCGGTCCCGGGCGGTGCGACTCCTCCGGAGGCGAGAGGCATGATTGCGTTTCCCCGGACGGCCACTCGCTTCGAATTCGGCTTCGTCTTGCTGTTGGCTGTGCTGTGGCTGATATCCGCCGGCTGCGAGCGGAATTCGATGATGCCGGTCGACCTCACGCAACAGCTGGTCGAACCGGTCGAGTTCGCTGCGGAGGTGCAAGCCGTTCTCGACCGACGGATGGCCCTTGTTCAGGAGCTGGCCTCCGATTCGGTGATCATCGATGCGGTCCGGCAAGCGAACCAGCGCAACGGCGAACGTGGCGAGCGGGAACTTCGGGCGCTGGACGAGCGATGGAAGGCCTCCCAGCCGAGCGACCCTCTTGTGCAGACGTTCCTCCAAAATCCCTGTGCCGATGTGCTGATTGCGTTTCAAGAACGCGGTTCGGGGTTTCCCGAGATCTTTGTCACCGACGCACGCGGTTTGCTCGTGGGCCAGACGAATCAGACGTCGGATTTCGTCCAGTCGGATGAAGGATGGTGGCAGGCAGCCTTTGCGGAAGGTCAGGGTCGCAGTCACACCAGCGATCTCGAGTACGACGAAAGTGCCTTTTCGGAATCGATCTCGTTCAGCGTGCCGGTGCTCGATCCGAGCTCGGGAGCGGCGATCGGCGTCTTGAAGGCTGTTTGCGATGTTTCGGCCATCAAGATGGAACTGTGAGCCATGTTTACGGTCCGTGGAATCTCGGCGAAGCTGCGGGCGATCATGCTCGTGGTTGCCATCCTCTCGCTGGCCGCTGCTGGATTCGCGATTTGGATGATCGACCAGCTTGCCGAGACCAACGAAATCATGCTCCAGCAGTACATTCCGCTGTCGCGGTGTGCCGAACAGGCGCTGTTGGCCGTATCGGAAGCCAACAACGATTTTCACGAAGCGCGGCGGATGCAAAGCCCGGAACGCCTCGCGCAGCTTCGGAGCCTGGTGGAAGATTTCGAGCAGAACATGTTGGCCTTCGATATGTGCACCAAGGCGATGATCTGGGGAAGTGAATCGGACGCATTCGAGCGATCGGGCGGGGGACAGACCCAGGCGCGTTGGCGACAAGAGCCATGGGCCGAGCAGTTGGTAGTGCAGGCGGCACCGCCTGATGTTCGTCAGGCAACCGGCGAAGCGGATATTTACTTTGCCGGCTTTGCCAACGCCGTGCGCCGTGTTATGGCGGAGCGACGTCGACTGCTCGAAATGCCCGACACAGGCCGGTCGCAGCAAGCGGATCCGTCGCGACAAAAGATGGCTGCCGATGTGGCCCTCGCCGATCGATACACCGAATATGTCCACGAGACGCTGCAACGAACGATCCGCCGCCTTCACGAACACCTTGCCTTATTGGGGAAGCATGCGTTGGAAACGCGCCGCTTTGCGGTGAACGCGATCCTGGCTTTTTCCGGGTTGGTTTTTCTCATCAGCCTAGCGCTCGGCTCCCTGTTCGCCTCGCGCGTCATCGCAAGACCCGTGATTCGGCTGAAGGAGGGAACGGAGATTATTGGGTCCGGAGAACTGGATCACCGAGTGGGAACGAAGGCGGCAGACGAGATTGGCCAGCTCTCGCGTGCGATCGATCGGATGACGATGAATCTCAAAGAGGTGACCGCGTCGCGGGAAGAGTTGCAGCGGGCCCGCGATGTCGCGGAAGCCGCCACCCGCGCCAAGAGTGAGTTTCTGGCGAACATGAGCCACGAAATTCGCACACCGATCAATTCGATCATTGGCATGACGGAACTTGTACTGGACAGTGAGCTGACCGCCACGCAACGTGAATACCTGACGACGGCAATGAACTCGTCCGATTCACTGTTGTCCATTTTAAACGACATCCTGGATTTTTCCAAAATCGAAGCCGGTCGGCTCGAACTGGAAACGGTAGATTTCTCACCGCGCGAGGTGGTTGAGGAGACGTTGAAACTGCTGGCCCCGCGGGCGCACCCGAAAGGGCTGGAATTGGTCTGCCGGATCGGCGCGATGTGCCGTTGGCGGTCCGCTCCGATCCGGCTCGGCTGCGACAGGTGCTGATGAATTTGGTGGGCAACGCGGTGAAATTTACGCAGGAGGGGGAGATCGTGGTCGAAGTCGACCGCGAGGAAGAGCCGACGACCCCGCAACTGCACTTTCGCGTGCGTGATACCGGCATCGGCATTGCGCCGGATAAACAGCAGCAGGTGTTCGAAGCCTTTGCGCAGGCGGATATGTCCACCACGCGCCAGTACGGCGGGACCGGGCTTGGATTGGCGATCTGTTCCACCCTGGTGCGGCTATTGGGGGGCAAGATGTGGCTCGAAAGTGCCGTCGATGTCGGAAGCACGTTTCATTTCACAGTCGCTTATGAAGAGGCCGAGAAGGCTTCCGTGGATGGCCAACCGGCGATTGGTGACGACGGCTTGGCGGGCACGCGCGTGTTGATCGTGGACGACAACCGCAGCAATCGCGAGATCCTGCAGGAAACGTTCTCCCACTGGGGATTTGAGGTCACTGCCGTGGGAGAAGCATCTGCGGCTCTGGCCGTCATTTGGCGCGAGGTGGCCAATCAGCGTGCCTTTCAGCTGATTGTCACGGACCTGAATATGCCGGAGATGGATGGATTTTCGATGATCGAGCAGATTCGGCATGTCGTGGCGACGGCCGACACTCCGATCATTGTGCTCAGTTCGGGATATCCGGGGGACAGTCGCGAACGAGTCCGAAGTTGCCGGATTAACAGATTGCTGCTCAAGCCGGTCAAGCAGTCCGAATTGCGGAAGGCCGTCTTGAGCGAGTTGCGGGCGACATCCCCAGCGGACGACGAGCAAGAGGTGCGACCGGCCGAGGAGACGAAATCATCCACCGCCAAATTGCGAATCCTCATCGTTGACGACGGGGAGGCAAATCGGCAGCTCGCCGTCGGCTTGCTGGCGCAGTTGGGGCACGAAACGCAAGTGGCACACGACGGTCAGGAGGCCCTGGAAAAGACGGAATCGGGGTCTTTCGATCTGATTTTGATGGATTTGCGGATGCCCATCGTCGATGGGATGGAGGCGACTCGCAGGATTCGCAAGCGAGAGCAGCACACCGGGCAGCACGTGCCCATCGTCGCAATGACGGCGCAAGCACTCAAGGAAGATAGTGCCCGCTGTGTGGAAGTCGGAATGGACGGATACCTGGCCAAGCCGGTTCGAAAACGAGAATTGCAGCAGGTTCTCGCCCGCTTTTCGCCGTCCTCGTGCAGCGACTGTGCGTATCTGTCCGTCCGCTGGGATGATGTGCTGGAATCGGTCGGCGAGGATACGGACCTGTTGGAGAAGGTTCTCCAGGTGACGCTCACGGAATGCCCGGTCCTGATGGACCGACTGCGACAAGCGGTCCAGACGCGCGATTCGGATTCGATCAGTAGGACGGCCCATGCGTTCAAAGGTACTGTGCGGCTTCTGGAGCTCGAGGAGTTGACGGCGGCCCTCGAACGATTGGAGAATCATCGAGGGCAAGAAGAAGATAACCGAACCGCGGAGGCTGACCTTGCCTGTGTCGAGCGACAGTGGCAGCAGACGCGGACGGCGATTGAAGCCTACCTGAGGCAGATCGGGAAGTAATAAACCTCGAACAAGATCTCGGAACTCGTCCGATCCCGATCCTGAACAGGTCGGCGGACGCGTCACCGAAAGGGGCTTTTTGAGATCGCCCTGACGGAGGCGAAGGGAGTCGCCAAGTGAAGGTCATACGGGAGGCACACTGTGAAACGTATTCTAGTGGTCGACGATCTGCTCACCGAGCGAACGTTGGTCGGACAGTTGCTCAGCCGTGAATCGAATTGGACTGTGGATTACGCCACGAATGGTCGTGAGGCGCTGGAACAGATCGAGAAGGAACGGCCCAACCTGATCCTGACCGATCTGCAGATGCCGGAAATGGACGGGTTCGAACTGACGACCAAGGTCTGCGAACGCTATCCGTTGATTCCGGTGATCCTGATGACGGCCAAGGGAAGCGAAGAAATCGCAGTGCAGTCGCTGCAGAAAGGGGCGGCGACCTATGTCCCCAAACGTGCGTTGACCCAAAGCCTGCTGGAGAGCATCAAACAGGTATTTGGCAGTCTCGAAGAGAAGTTTGATGCGCACCGACTGGCTTCTTCGCTGACCGAGATGCAGTACGTCCTCGAAAACGACTCGAAGCTGATGTCGACATTCGTTTCCCAGTTGCGACTCCTCGTGCAGCAGCGTCAACTGTTTGACGAGACCGACAGCCTGCGGCTGGCGACCGCACTGAACGAGGCGTTCGAGAACGCCCATTATCACGGGAATCTCGAGGTTTCTTCTTCCCTGCGAGAGGAAAGCCTGGGAGCGTATTTCGATCTGGCACGCAGTCGTCGACAGGAAGCCCCCTATCGCGATCGGCGAGTTTATGTGCGGGCTCTCTTCTCAGCTGACGCAGTGGAATTGCAGATCCGCGACGAGGGACCGGGTTTCGACCTGTCGCTGATTCCCGACCCCACCGATCTGTCCTGGCTGGAACGTCCACACGGGCGGGGAATCTTGTTAATGCGTACGTTTGTTGATGAAGTGCATTTCAACGACGCCGGCAATGAAGTGACGCTGATCAAACGGCGCGCGGAAAACGGATCCTGATCGTACAACCAGCACGATCCCCCCGATTCCTCTCCTGGCCCACGAGGCTTGTCGGCAAGGGGCGCCGCCGCCGCGCAGAAATCGCCTCGGGAGAACATGCTGCTGCCGCGAGGCATCGCGAATGCTATGTATGAAGAGGCAGGTTGAGTTTGGGAACTCGTGACCTGTGACCCTCAACTCCTTTTCTGGCAGTTCGCCGGAGGATCTCCATGCAGGATGGTGCGGTCCTAGCATCGTTGCGAAGCGAAGATCGGTACTCGATCGATGATTCCCACGGGACGCGTGTTTCGGTGGCGGTGCCAACGGCCGACGGTGAATCGAGGCACTACGAAGCGTCTCTGGCGGACCTGTCACTGCGAGGCGTTCGACTGGCGCTGACGGAGAAACTGCTCACGGGACAGCAAGTCCGGCTGCGGCTGGCGTTGCCTGCGATCGATGTGGATTGGACCCGCGAGGCGACCGTGGTGTGGACCGAACCGCGAGATGCCGAATCGTGGTGGATCGGCTGCTCACTGGACGAGCCGCTGGAGCACGAGACGATCGACCGCATGGCGATTGCGCAAATCGTCAATCGTCGCCGCGATAATCGCTACTCGGTAGCCCACATGGCGCAAATCCGCTGGGAACTTTCCGAGGAAGTCTGCGATGTGCAGGTAGTGAATTTTTCCAAGGGCGGCTTCTGTGTGGTGGGACCCGACGATGCGTCGATGCCCAGCGAGCGAGTGATGTTGCTGCTGGAGCAGGACCATCGGCGGACCAAGGTGCCCGCGCGCGTGATGTGGGACCGGCCCACGCCCGATGGGCACGCCTTGGGATGTGCCTTCACAACACGCGACGGGTTCCTGCGGCTGCGGGAGTTTCTCGAGCCGAATGGATCCCCCCGCCGGCACGCGAGCTTGCGTCGGTTCGACGGCAAAACACGTCTGAGCGCGCTGGGTTGTATTGGCCGTCGCCGTGCTGTGCACGGCGGAATTCCTGCAACTCGTCGGCGGACAACCTCGGCTCTGGCAAGCCGTCCGCGCTTCTTTCGTGGCACGCGTGGTCGAACCGATTCGGGCGGGCTGGAACGAAGTCTGGACCGAGACCCCGTCCGAACAACGCTCATCGTCCAGCGATTGAGCCTCCGTCGAGCGGTTGGCGTGCCCGTCTCTCTGACACAATCGCGACTGCGTTGATGCCATGTTTGCCGGGGCTGGTTCCGCTCGACGAACCGTTGCGGAAAAGGAGTACGCGTCAAGGATACGGCGGAAACGTGGGTTCGCACGGATCGCTCAAAGAATCAGGCAGCGACCGGTGTTATCCGGCGGGGCTCGGCCACTCACCGGGTTCGTGGCCAGCGGGGGTGGTGCCAGCAAGAGTCGCCTCGTGCCCAGGTGGGCTTGGCGTGGTGATCAATTCCGACTAAGTTGGTCGGTCGCCGGTGGCGAATGTGATTCGACTAAGGAGAGTTGGAATGACGCTGCAGTGGTTTGTTGCCGTGATAAGTCTGACGGTAGTCACGTTGATTGCGGCAGGTGTGTTGGAAAGCCGCCGCGACGTTCCTTCCTGAGCCGTTGCGGGCAGCCGGCTTGGTCAGTACGTCACCAGCCGAAAGACATCCCGCGGGGCGATCTTCTCGCGGCCCTGCAGCTCGCGCAGTTCAATCAGGAACGCGCAGCCAACGACTTCCGCCCCAAGGCGTTCGACGAGTTGGCAGCAGGCGTCGACCGTTCCGCCGGTAGCCAGCAGGTCGTCTACGACCAGCACGCGTTGGCCGGCCCGCAGCCCGTCAACGTGCATCTCGAGCGCGTCTTCGCCGTACTCCAATTCATAGTGGAAGGCGTGCGTCTCGAAGGGCAGCTTGCCCGGCTTGCGAATCGGGACAAACCCAATCTGCAGGGCGAGAGCCAGGGGACTGGCAAAGATGAAGCCTCGCGCCTCGGCGGCGACAACGATGTCGAGTTCTGCTGCCCGATAGTGATCGGCCATTCGATCGATGGCGGCGCCAAAGGCATCGGGGCTGGCCAGCAGTGGCGTGATGTCCCGGAACAAGATTCCAGGTTTGGGGAAGTCCTGGATTGCGCGAATGTAGTCACGCAAATCGATCTCGGCGCGGTCGGTCATCGTCGGTTTCCTCACGAAACTCGTCGCATTCAGGATCCATCACGCACCGGGACGCCGGTCCTGCCGTGACAGGGCCGAGTCGAATCTCAAGCGAGCTACCGCGATGCGGGGCGATCGAGTTCCGGTTCCTTCAGGCCGTCGGATAGCTTGTGCAGCGCCTCCGTCTCGATCTGGCGGACCCGTTCCCGCGTCAGTCCCAATCGCTCGCCGATCTCTTTCAGCGTGTGCGGCTCGAGATCGTCCAGCCCGAAACGCATTCGCAGCACGGTGGCCTCCCGTGGATCCATGTGCTCCAACATCTGCAGCACGTGTCGCAGGATGTCATGTTCCAGAAGCTCATCTTCCGGGGTTTTCGTCCGCTCATCCATGACCATTTCGCCCAGAGACCAGCCGGCCTCGGATTGATCGGTCTGCGGCGTCGAGTTGTAGATATTGATCGCCTTTTTGATGATGGGCAGCTTTTTCTTCGGTAGCCCCAGGACTCGAGCGATCTCTTCGACGGTTGGCGTCCGGCCGAGTTCCTCCGAAAGCCGTGCGTTCGCACGCCGCCACTTGGACAACAGTTCCACCATGTAGGCGGGAATTCGAATCGTCTTGGCGGAATTGATCAAAGCCCGCTTGATCGACTGCTTGATCCAATAGCTCGCGTACGTGCTGAACCGTGTGCCCATCCCCGGATCGAAGCCTTCCACGGCCCGCAGCAGCCCCAGATTGCCCTCCTCGATCAGATCCTGCAGGCCGAGGCCCTTCCCGGTGTAACCGCGTGCGATGTTAACCACGAGCCGCAAGTTGGCTCGCACCATCTGGTCTCGAGCACGCGTGTCGCCGTCCCCAATTCGCCGCGCAAGGGAACGTTCCTCTTCGGCACAGAGCAGTGCCGTCTCATTGATTTCGCGGAGGTACGTTTCCAGCGGAGTCTGAACGGAACCTTCGCTGGCGGAGGAGCGGGAGCGAGAATCGGAGCGAGTGGGAGTTTGTGTCATGGGCCTGCCGTGCGCTCGGATGGATCGGAACCAGAGTTGGAACACTGATCACATCGACGCACGTGCCCGTGCTTCTGCAGCTCTACACAACCTTGTGGAACTGCACGGAATGATCCTGGACTGCGGCCCGTAACAGTGGCAACGGAATCGCCGTGTCCCCGCCTTTCCCCGGGCGGGTCACTCCGGGGCGTCTTCCGCATCCGAGCTTTCGCTGGCGGAATCGGTCTTGAAAAGCGGGCCGGATTCCCCCAGACCGCCCTTCAGATCCTTGGACGGCTGCGGACCACTCGAGCTCCGCTCCGACTCCGAATCGGAAACCACCGCCTCGTCTTCCTCGGCCCAGTCGACGCGCTTGCGGGATAGACCGATCTTCCGATCGTCCGTGTCGACTCGCAGGATCTTCACCTCGATTTCATCGCCCACCTTGACGATTTCTTCGGGGTTCTCCACTTTGTGATCGGCCAATTCGGAAATGTGTAGCAGGCCCTCCAGGCCGTCTTCGAGCCCGACGAAGACGCCGAAATTCGTGATTTTCGTGACCGTGCCCTTGACCAGCTCGCCCGGCTGATACCGGTTGGGGATGTCATTGATCCAGGGATCCTCTTCGAGCTGCTTCAAGCCGAGGGCGATTCGGCGCCGGTCTTGGTCCACGGACAGGACGCGACACTCAATCTCCTGCCCCTTCTCCAACATCTCGTTGGGGTGGCTGATCTTCCGCGTCCAAGACATATCCGACACGTGGAGCAGGCCGTCGATTCCTTCTTCCAACTCCACGAAGGCACCGTAGTTGGTCAAGTTGCGGACCCGGCCGCGAATCAAGCTGCCCTCCGGATACCGTTCGCCAACGTCTTCCCAAGGATTCTTCTGGGTCTGCTTCATGCCCAGGGAAATCTCTTGCTTCTCCTTGTCGATCGCCAGGACGACCACGTTGATTTCGTCGCCGATCTGCACCAGTTCGTGCGGGTGGCTGATTCGCTTGGTCCACGACATCTCGCTAATGTGCACCAAGCCCTCAATCCCTTCCTCCAATTTGACGAAGGCACCGTAGGACATCACGTTAACGACCTTGCCTTCGACCGTGGCCCCGACGTCGTATTTGTCTTCGACATCGTCCCACGGACTCGGCAGCATCTGCTTGATGCCCAACGCGATCTTCTCTTTCTCGTAATCGATATTCAGAATCATGACCTCGATTTCCTGGTCGATGGAAACCAGTTCCGAGGGATGTCCAATCCGACCGTGACTCATGTCGGTAATGTGCAGCAGGCCGTCGATTCCGCCTAGGTCGACGAAGGCGCCGAATTCCGCAATGTTCTTGACAACCCCTTTGCGAATTTGACCGACTTCCAGTTCTCGCAGCAGTTGCTCGCGGTCCTCCTGCCGCTGTTTCTCGATCAGCGAACGACGGCTGACGACAATATTGCGGCGGGCCTCATCGATTTTCAATACTTCACATTGCACCACTCGGCCGATGTACTCGCCAATATCGTGCGGTCGTCGAATGTCCACCTGACTGGCCGGCAAGAATACATTCACGCCGATGTCGACCAACAGACCCCCTTTGATCTTTCGAGTGCACGTGCCGGTGACGACCTGGCCTTCCTCGATCGTCTTCATCATCTCCTGCCAGGCCAGGATCTTCTCGGCTTTCCGTTTGCTGAGGCTGATCATCCCGAACGGATCGTCCGGCGACCCGGTCGTGTCCTCGACCTCCTCCACCAGAACCTTGATCACTTCGCCGATCTCGGGGGTCTCGCCTTCCTCTTCCCACTCCGAGGTCGGGATCGTCCCCTCACTCTTGAAGCCGACGTCTACTAATACGCGATCGTCGTCGATCCGAATGACTCGTCCATCCACGATGCTGTTCACATCAATGGCCGACTCGGATTCAACCCCCGATAACCCCGTGTCATCAGCTTCCGCCAACGCCGCGTTGACTTCCGCCGTAAACTCGTGATCACTCTCCAAACTGCGAATTAGATTTCGGTCGACCATTACTTACCTGAGCGTGTGACCCTTCCGCGTTCCACGAGTCCGCCTGGAACGGTGAAAGATCATGCAGCAAAAAGAGGAATTCCCGCTCCGTCCGGCGCACCACATCGGTGCACCACAATCACTGGATCGGGCGAAACTGGAGAGGCTAACAGATTCTGCAGAACCGAGCAACGGCTCTGGATCGCAAATCGCCTGCCGCGTCGGGCTTGCGGCCGGGCCAACGCCGCTCGCCGAGCTCGCGTTCGCCTCCGAATGAACTCGGGATCAGCGAGGGGCGAAGAAGGGAGAAGGCGAAGTGGAGAGGGCGGGCAGGGGAATGAGGGCAGGGGAATGGGAGGAGAATGCGGGGGGAAATGGATGGGATCGAGTCGGAGGGCGCTGTGGTCGGAGGGCGTTGTGGTCGGATACCGCCTGACTCGGGATTCCCTCTTATCGTTGAACGGAACCAAGTTGATGCGCTTGCGACAGGCAACCCTCCATCCGCTGTCGCAACTCGGCGAGCAGTTCTTCGTCGGACATTTGCTGCATTTGCGCCACGGCGATCGGCCGGCCGAACTGAATCGCGACGCGTCCCCAGCGAGGCAACCGCCGGTGACGCGGCCAGACCTCGAATCCACCCGCGATCGCCACCGGAACCAGGGGAACTCGAGCCCTTCGGGCCAGCGTGCAGATGCCGGGCTTGAGAGGTCCGAGTTGACCGTCTGACGTCCGGGTTCCCTCTGGATAGATCATCATCAATTCCCCGCGGCGAAGGCGACGCAGGGTTTCCCGCATTCCCGACAGGCCAAATCCCTCCCGTTGGATCGGGATTGTATCGTACCACTCCAGGACACGAGCGAACGGCTTCCAACGAAACAGTGACTCTCGAGCGAGAAAATTAACGCGTCGTTCGCAGGCCAAGCCCACGTAGAAAGGATCCAGGAAGCTCTGGTGATTCGAACAGACGATCGCGGCTCCTTCGGCGGGTAACAACTGGCGGTCGCCGCAGCGGATCTGCAGCAGAATCGTGCCGAACAATCGAGCTCAGCAGGTGCGTGGCGTTGTACGTCACGCGGCGGATCCAGGATCGGGAGGCCATGGCGGTCTTATGTCCAAGCGGATCGAGTCTCTTTAGGTTTTTCGTTCGGAAGCCGATGAGTGGTAGCGGGCCGGATCGGTTTGCCCGTTTTCGGCGAATCCACGTTGTCGCAGCAGGCATGCGTCGCAACGGCCGCAGGCGAGTCCATCCGGGGTGGGATCGTAGCAACTGACGGTCCAGCCAAAGTCGATCCCCAGCTCCAATCCGGTGCGGATGATTTCCGCTTTCGTCATGCGGATCAAGGGGGTATGAATGCGGATGGGGGGGCCCTCCGCTCCGGCCCGGGTCGCGAGATTGGCGACCGACTGGAAGGCGGCAATGAACTCGGGGCGGCAATCGGGATAACCGCTGTAGTCGAGGGCGTTTACGCCGATGAAAATGTCTCGGCTCTCTAATACCTCTGCCCAGGCCAGCGCGAAGGACAGAAAAATGGTATTTCGGGCCGGCACGTACGTGATCGGAATTCCCTCTCCGATGGATTCCACTTCCTGATTCTTGGGTACTTCCCAATTGGTGGTGAGAGCCGATCCGCCGAATTGCCGCAAGTCGATGTCAATAATCCGATGCTGGGCGACCTCCAGTCGGTGTGCGATCTGCCGCGCTGCTTCGAGTTCCAATTCGTGTCGCTGCCCGTAGCGAAACGTCATCGCGTAGGGCGTAAACCCTTCCCGCCGGGCTATGGCGAGAGTCGTGGTGGAGTCGAGTCCGCCGCTCAGCAGCACGACGGCTTTGGCTGTTGTCTTCATGGGGAATCCCGAGTCGGCAGCGGGAGGCACCGGCCGCAGGACCGGCCAATTCGTCAAAGTCCTCCTAAAGATCCTAGTTCGTCACGGCCGAAACCGAGTGTGTGTCCCGGTAGGCTCTTGCGGATTGGGGATTTGGCTCTCGGAGGAAACGCCGATGCGATGTGCCCTGGCGGTGGTTGGATCGTTTGCGTTACTGACCACGATCGGTTGCGCGATGTGTGCCAGCCCCTACGACGGCAGCTATGCAGCCTTTGGCGGCCGAGTTCAGCGGTCGAACCGGAGCAGCGGCCGCGTCGGCTCGATCTTTGATCCTTCCGCTGGGGTACTGCGCGAAGCAGAGGGTGCGTCCATCGTAGTCCCCTCGCCGGCGGATGAACAGATCTCCGACGGGTGGGGTGCCCTGGGACCGGCGTGGGGCGAGCCGCTTGAGGCCGGCGATGATCTGCCATTGGATTTTCCGAGCGAAGAGAGTGTCCCCTGGCAACCGTCGCGCGAAACACCGCGCACTGCGGTACCATTGGAGTCGTTACCGGCGTTGCCGGAGACGGATCTCGGTACGCCCCTGCCGGACATGGACGTCGAGCCGGGCGACTTTTGATCGCCCATCTGAGGCCTTGATGAGTCCTACCATCTCTGATGACGCTCGGCGCGACTCCGTCGAAGCGTCGCCGCGAACCGCTCCCACGACGCCCGGGGCCATTCTCCGACAGATTGGACCGGGGTTGATCATCACCGCGGCGATTGTCGGATCGGGCGAGCTGATCGTGACCACGAAGCTGGGAGCGGATGTCGGCTTCGTGCTGCTGTGGTTCATCATTTTGGGATGCGTTCTCAAAGTCTTTGTCCAGATCGAATTGGGAAGATACGCCATCTCGCACGGCAAGACCACGCTGCAAGCGATGGATTCCGTTCCCGGTCCGCGATGGATCGTCGGCTGGATGGTCTACGTTTGGCTACTGATGTTCGTCGCCACCTTTTTCCAACTGGCCGGGATCGTCGGCACGATTGCGGGCGTCTTTCGTCTGGGTGGATCGAATTGGAGTGAAACTACCTGGGCGGTTCTGATTGCGCTGGGTTGTGCCTTGCTGCTGGCTTTCGGCCGGTACCGCACGATTGAGCGGGTGTCGACGATGATGGTCGGGCTGTTCACGCTCTTTACAATCCTTGCCGTCGGGGCGTTGTGGTGGACCGAGTATGCCATTCAGACGAGCGATCTGTGGGAAGGCCTGCGGTTTCGACTGCCGGACAACTTTACGACGGCGCTGGCGGCGTTCGGCATCATTGGTGTGGGGGCCTCCGAGCTGATCTATTATCCCTACTGGTGTCTTGAAAAGGGATACGCGCGGTTCGTGGGTGCCAACGACGGTTCTGTCGCATGGCGCCAGCGTGCGCAAGGATGGATGCGAGTGCTGCAGGTCGATGCCTGGGTGTCGATGGTGGTTTACACCGGAGCGACGGTGGCGTTCTATTCGCTGGGCGCTGCCGTGTTGCATGATCGTGCTGTGGAGGTGACCGATACACAACTCGTATCCAGCTTGTCCCAGATGTATAGCGCTTCGTTTGGCCAAGTGGGTCTGTGGATCTTCCTGATCGGTGCGTTCGTCGTCCTCTTTTCGACCGTCTTCATTGCGACCGCCTCGAATGGACGGCTGATGGCTGATGCGCTCTGCCTGTTCGGGCTGGTAGATCGAGCCGGCGCGGTTCGGCACACGCAGTTGGTGCGCGTGTCCTGTGTGCTGTTGCCGCTGCTCTATCTGGTGATGTACGTGGTGGTCGGCCAGCCATTAACGCTCGTTCTCGTCGGCGCCCTGGCGCAGGCAATCATGCTGCCCTTGTTGTGTCTGGCGGCTCTCTATTTTCACTACCGGCAGACGGAGTCGGCCTTGCGGACCAGCGGCCTGTGGACCGCTCTGTTGTGGGTCGCCTGTCTGTTGATGTCGGCAACCGGAATCTACGAACTCGTGAATCGGCTTCACCCAACGTCGTCTGCCGCCGTTCGTCCTGCCGGGCTACGTCCCGGAGACGCGATCATGTTCGTGGCGCCGGCCCGCGGCGTGGACGTTACGGAGGTCCAGCGGGCGAAGGACCGCCTTGAATCGCTCGGATATCGCGTGATCCTGCCCAAAAACCTCGTGCGGCACCGCGGTTATTTGGCCGGAACCGACGAGCAGCGGGCCGCGGAACTGATGGAGGCCTTTCGACGGTCGGACGTGAATGCCGTATTTCCCTTTTCCGGCGGATACGGGACCACGCGGATTCTCGACCGGTTGGATTTTCGCCTGATCTCCTCCCATCCCAAAATTGTGATCGGTTTCAGTGATTTGACTGCTCTGCACGTGGCGCTTGCCACGCAAGCGAATCTGGTGACCTTCCACGCGCCCAATCCCGATACCGGATTGGGACAACCGGACGGGATGAATCCTTTCACCGCTCGGTATTTCTGGCGCTGCCTGCAGGCGGATGCGAACGAACAGAGCGGCGGATTCGCTTACGAAACGCCCGATCCGCAGCATCCGATGATCGGACTTCGTCCCGGCACAGCGCGCGGACCGCTGATCGGCGGAAATCTCTCTCTCGTGTGCGCGTTGATGGGTACGCCCTACGAAATCGAGACAGAAGGCCGAGTGCTGTTCCTCGAGGACGTCCACGAAGCGCCCTACCGGGTTGATCGCTATCTGAGCCAACTGCGATCGGCTGGCAAACTACAATCGCCGGCCGCCGTGATTCTGGGGCAGTTTACCGAAGGTGATCCGGATCCGGACGAGGACAGCCTGACGATGGAGGAGGTCTTCGGCGATTACTTCGATGCCGCCTCGTATCCGGTGATCCTGAACTTCCCCGCCGGTCATCATCGAGATAACGCCACGCTGCCGATGGGGATTCCGGTAGAAGTCAGCAGCGACGGACCGCAGGTGCGCGTGCTGGAAAACCCTGTCCAATAGACAGCATCTGCGACGTGCAGGCGGATCGTTCCGAACCGCAGACCGTTCCAGTTCAAGGACCGTCCGCGCTCGTGCGCAGCCGCTTGCGGCGATGACTGAGGTGGAGATCGCGCGCGATCCGCAAGATCGTTCGCCCGGGATTGTGCTTTCGCCATCCCTAATCGTGATGGTCGGCTGGCCGCAGATCTTCCGCACCGACCAACTTGCCGACCAGCTGGGTCGGATCGTGAATCAAGATCGGCAAATGCTGCGGACAGATCCACAGCCGCTGCCCGCGGTAATCGAGCACGATCAAGGGAGTCGTCTGATCATTACGACCACACGCCAGACAGCGTTTATCCGTCGGAGGGTCACCCATCCGTCCGCCTCGCTTCCTGCCACGCCCCTCGCGGCTGCCCATGCGTTGGACCGATCGTGGATCGATCCTTACCCCCAGTCGAATCGCCGATCCGACCGACTCTTATCTCCTTACAAGTGTCACGCAGCACAGGACCGCTTGCAAGTGCCAGACGGCAATTCTCTTGCGTCACCGTCGCTCCGCGTTCGGACGCTTCCCACCCCCCAGCTGTTACCGATCGTAGGGCCGGTTGGGGAAGTTGTTGCGCATATTCGGCGGCGGTTCGGTCGATCGAACGATCGCGGGCTAGATTTGCATACCACTTGTTTTCCTGCTCCCTGCGACGACGGTCGGGAGCTACGCAGAAGCAACGTCGACAGGTACGACGGGGGATCGTTCGCTGCCTGTGCGGCGAAAGGGGCCTGTCCCCACGTTTCGACTACCTTGGCGACGTTGCCTGCGCTATTGGCCAGGCGTACCAATATGAGCACCGGCTCCGAAGCTCTCCACCCGGATCATCCGCCGACGTTGCCGCAGGTGTCTGCACTGACAGAGCATCCTGCCCTCGGCGAATCATCGCCGACTGGTAAGACCTCCGTCCGGAACCGTGTGCTGCATTTAGTCAACGGGGAGCATTACGCTGGGGCGGAGCGAGTGCAGGATCTGTTGGCCACCCGACTGCCGCAGTGGAAATATGAAGTGGGGTTGGCTTGCGTCAAGCCGGGGGTCTTTCCGAAGACGCGGCACCACCGAGAAGCTCCGTTGTACTGCGTGCCGATGCAATCGCGGTTCGATCTGCGAGCGATCCAGAAGCTCTGTCAGATCGTCGATCAAGGCGGATACGAACTGCTGCATGCCCACACGCCTCGGACTGCCCTCATCGGACGGCTCCTGTCGTGGCGACGGAACTTACCGCTCGTATATCACGTGCACAGCCCCACCTCGCGCGACTCGACGAGGCCTTGGATCAATCGAATCAATGCCCTGCTGGAGCGTCTCAGTCTGCAGCGCGCCTCGCGATTGATTGCCGTTTCCCAGAGTATCGCGACGCACCTGGAGCAGCAGGGTTTTGATTCTCGTCAGATCACCGTGGTCGCCAACGGTGTGCCGACTCCGGCGGAAGTCCCTCCCCGACCTCGGCCTGTCGCGCCATGGACTTTGGGTACGATGGCGCTTTTTCGCCCAAGAAAAGGGATCGAAGTTCTCCTGGACGCAGTGGCGATCCTGCGAAGCCAACGGCTGGAGGTTCGATTGCGCGATCGGCAGCTTTGCGGAGCCGTCTTATGGCCGGGCCCTTCGGCAACGAGTCAAGCGGCTCGGGTTGGAATCGGTGGTGGATTGGATCGGTTTTCATTCCGACGCGAATGCACAGCTTCAACAATTGGATCTGTTCGTTCTGCCGAGCCTTTTCGGAGAAGGCCTACCGATGGTTGTCTTGGAATCGATGGCGATGGGCGTGCCGGTTGTGGCGACGGATGTCGAGGGTGTACCGGAAGCGATTCGCGACCGTCGCGAAGGGCGGATCGTACCGGCGGGAGATCCAGCCGCTCTGGCCCAAGCCATCGCCGATATCATTCGGGGTTCCTGCTGCTGGACGACGCTGCGGCGGAACGCGATGACACGTCAGGCAGCGCATTTCTCCGACATCGGCATGGCGCAGGGCGTCGCCAAGGTCTACGATCAAGTGCTGCAATCTGTCCGCGACGCTTCCCGAGCATGAATGGAGCAGCTACGCGCGAAAGCAGCACCGCCGGTGTTGCGGGCCGCCGGATCCTGCCATAATCGGGCCATGCCAAGGGAGACGATGGAGCGCGACGAGTCGGCTGGGATCCGCCAGGAGTTTCTGGATTGGCGGTATCCTGCGCTGCCGGCGGCCGTCGAGTACCTGCTCGGCACCTATCGCCGCAATGATATCTGGGATTTGGATCGCGTAGCGATCGTTCTCCCGGGAGCACGGGCCGGACGACGGTTGCGAGAGTTGCTGCTGGCCAAGGCCGACGGCGAGAACGTGGTGTTCTTTCCGCCTCGGATCGGAACCGTGGGGCAGCTGCCGGAATGGCTGTACGAAGCCAAGTTGCCATTCGCCTCGCCAATGGAGCAACGTCTCGCTTGGGCCGCTGCATTGCGGCAAACGCCGGCGACCGTCCTGGTGAAATTCCTGCCTCAACTGCCAACCCAGGAGAACGATCCTCAGTGGCTCGAATGGGGGTCCCTGCTCTGGCGGCAGCATCGCGAGCTGGCCGGCGAGGGACTGGATTTCCAGCAGGTGGCGGACGGCGGCGCGGTCTTAGACGAGTTTCATGAGGCGGAGCGGTGGCACGCGCTGTCCGCGGTGCAGCGAAGGTACTTGCGGATCCTGGATTCGATCGGTTTGTGGGATCGGCAAACCGCTCGGCTGTACGCAATCGAACATCACGAGTGCCAGATCGACGTGGAACTGCTGCTGATCGGTGCCGTCGACATGAATCGGTCCCTGCGCCAAATGCTTGACGCCGTCGCGCGGCAGGTGACCGTTTTGATCCATGCCGATCCGCAGATGGCCGATCACTTCGACCGCTTCGGGTGCCTGCGGCCAGAGCGGTGGCTGGAGGCGGTGATTCCGTTGCCGGAAGAGGGAATCCAGCAGGTCGATGGACCCGACGATCAGTGCCGGGCGGTCGTCCAATGCCTGAACGAATGGCAACCCAGCGTGGCCGCCTGCGAAGTCACCGTGGGCGTTCCCGACGAGTCGCTTGTGCCGCTGCTGGAACAACATCTCCAAGCCGGCGGCTATGCCGTCCGGTGGGGACCCGGTCGGCCGATGGAGGCAGGACGCCCGGTCCGCTGGCTGCGGGCCGTCGTGGATTTGTTGCAGCAGAATCGTTTTGAAAACTTGGCAGAGTTGATGCGGCATCCGGACACGGAAGCTTGGCTGCAGCAACAGTTCGAGTGGTCTGCCGCGTCGCTTTGCGAACTGGATCAGCACCAGCATGATCATCTCGTGCAGCAAGCCGAAGATGCCTTGTGGGAGAAACTACCGGAAGATGCGCCGATCCGGCAGGCGTCGAAGTGCGTCAACAACCTGTTGCGCGACTTACGGGGTGAGCCGCGAACGGCTGGTGCATGGGCCGATCCGATTCTTCAAATACTGCACCAGATCTATGGTGACCTGCAACTTGACCGGGATCAGTCGGACGCGCGGATGATCGTCGGTTGCTGCGAGACGTTGCGCGACGCGTTCTTGCAGATGGAATCGATTGCTGCGACGTTGTTGCCGGATGTCACAGCCGAGCAAGCAATCCTGCTCGCCCTAGAATCGCTTCGCGATCAGTTGGTTCCACCGCCGGCCCAACCAGACGCCGTGGAATTGCTGGGATGGTTGGAGCTGCCGCTGGATGACGCCTCGGCGCTGGTCGTGACATCGCTGAATGAAGGAGTGATACCCACGTCCGTGAATTCGGATGCTTTCTTGCCCGATGCACTACGATCGGAGCTGGGCGTGGATGACAACGCGCGACGATATGCACGCGATGCTTACGCGTTGACCGTGCTGGCCAAGACGCGATCTCGCTTGCGACTTGTCGTGGGACGGCGCACTTGGGAAGGCGACCCACTAATTCCCAGCCGACTGCTGTTGGCCAACGACGCAGAACACTTCCTACGCCTGTCGCAGCGGTTGTTCGGACCGGTGGCGGAAGATGCCGACCAGGAACCGCTGACGCAATCGCCCGGGATGGATCCGCTGGTGGTTCCGCAGCCAGAGGCAACCTCCTGGGTCGGCTCGCTGAACGTCACCGACTTTAAGAGCTACTTGGAATGCCCCTACCGATTCTATTTGGCACGCGTGCTCCGTCTGAAGCGTTTCACCGACGACGCCATGGAACTGGATGCAATGGCGTTTGGGGAACTGCTGCATCGCGTCCTGGACGAATTCGGTCGGGGGCCGCTGAAAGATTCCAGTGACGAGGAAGAGATCGCGGAAGCATTGACACAGCAGCTCAAGGCGCGGGCCCAGGCCCGGTTCGGTTTCCAACCACCGCCCGCTTTGCGGATTCAATTGACTCAATTGGAGCAACGCCTCCGCGCGTTCGCGAAGTGCCAAGCGGATTGGCGCCGCGCCGGGTGGCAAATCGTTCACTCGGAACGGACCGTGACGACGACGCGAACGCCTTGGTCGGCGGAGGCATGGGCCGTCCCGCTGAAGGGCCGGATCGATCGGATCGATCGTCAGGAGGGAACCGATCGCTGGGCCGTTCTGGATTATAAATCCTCCGATCGAGGCGAATTGCCACGCAAGACTCATCATCGGCGGGCCAGCAAGGGGACCCTGCAACCGGAAGATTGGGTCGACCTGCAACTGCCACTCTATCGGTACCTGGCTCGCGCAACGCAGCCGCCCGTGGAGGGATCGATCGAGTTAGGATACGTGTTGCTGCCGCGGGATTCGGAGGAAACGGCTTTCCGCTTCGCCGATTGGACCGATGCGGAATTGCGAACGGCTGACGAAGCCGCGCGACGCATCGCCCGTCAGATCGTGGCGGGATCGTTCTGGCCCCCGGCGGCCGCGAGTCCGTACGGAGCGGATGATTTCTCGGCGATCTGTCAGGAGGGTGTTTTTCGACGCCGTCTGGAAGGTGCGCCTTGTGAGGAGTCTCGATGAATCACCGCGCACCATCCGCTGCTTCCTCGGATATCGGGCGATGGGCGAGCCGGATCATTCATGCCTCGGCGGGCACGGGCAAAACCTACCATCTGTCGAACCGATATCTTCAATTGTTGTTGGCCGGCCAATCCGCCGATCGGATTCTGGCGACGACCTTCACGCGCAAGGCAGCCGGGGAAATCCTGCAGCGCGTGGTCTATCGACTGGCGGTTGCCGCGGCTGGCGAGGCGGCCTGCGCGACACTGGCGGAGCAGTTGGCCTGGCCCGCGTTGCGGCCCGCGGAGTGTGAAGAGGCCCTGCGACGGTTGACGCGCCAGTTGCATCGTGTCCGCGTGGCAACGCTGGATAGCTTCTTCCTCCAAATCGCTCGGACACTGAGTCTCGAATTGGGGTTGCCGCCCAACTGGCAGATTGTCGACGAGCATGAGGAACGTCGGATTCGGACGGAAGCGGTGGCCGCCCTGTTGCGGCAGGAGGATTCCCAGACCGTTGTGCAGTTGATGCATTGGCTGACGCAAGGAGAAGCGGGGCGGCGCGTCCACGATCTGTTAGACGAGACCGTGGGCGCGGCCTACGAGTTGTTTCTTGAAGCGCCTCCCGCGGCTTGGGAATGCCTGCAACGTCAGCCGGAACGTAACTCGGTAGAACTGGCCGAGATCCTGGCTCAACTGCGCGAGCAGGAGTTGCCCGCGGACAAGAGGATTCGCGCTGCCTTCGACAAGGATCTGGAGCGGGCGGAGCTGGGGAAGTGGGCCGCACTGCTCGACAGTGGCATTGGAAAGAAAATCGCCGCCGGGGAATCGCAGTACTACCGCGTCGATCTACCCGAGAACCTGATTCGAGCGTACGAGCCGCTGATGGAACATGCGCGAGCTTGCCTAATCAATGGTCTCGTAACACAGAATGAGGCAACCTATCAGTTGCTGAAACGGTTTCACGAACAGCATGCCGCTCTGCAACACGAGCGTCGCGCGTTGCGGTTCAGCGATCTGGCACGCTCGCTCGTCCAACTCGAGTCCTCGAATCACCTGCGACTGCTCCCGTTTCGCTTGGATGCCGCGGTCGAAAGTCTGCTGCTGGATGAGTTCCAGGATACGGCACTGCTGCAGTGGATTGTGATCCGCCCGTTCGCCCGCTACGCAGCGGCCGCCACCAGCCGCCGATCGTTTCTCTGCGTTGGCGACGTCAAGCAGGCCATCTATGGCTGGCGCGGTGGCGATGCCGATCTGCTGCAGGCCGTCGGTCAGGAATTACCCCACGCGCAGCCGGAAGAACTCGACGTCAGTTACCGTTCCGCCCCCGAGATCATCACGGCGGTGAACGCAATCCACCAAGGCCTGGCACGTCACCCGAATCTGGGGGAGGCTACTTCGGCGATTCGCCGATGGTCCGCGGGGTTTCCTGCACACAGTACGACGCGGAATGATCTGTGCGGCTGGACCACGTTGGAAACCGCGGCGGCGGCCGACGAGGAGGAATCACAAGCCGAGGCCACCATGCGCGCCGCCGCCCACCGTGTGCGGCAACTCGTGCACCAAAGCCCGACGGCTTCGGTGGCGGTGCTCGTTCGCACCAATGAGTCCGTGGGACGGATGATCAACCTGTTGCGAAGTTGCCAGGTGGCTGCCAGCGAAGAGGGAGGGAACCCGCTGATCGACTCGGCCGCCGTCGGTTTGGTGCTGTCGCTGCTGCGCCTGGCGGATCATCCGGGCGATACGTCGGCCCGGTATCATCTGGCCCGGTCGCCGTGGGGCCGACGGCTGGGAATGGACGACTTCCGTGATGCGGAGGCCGCGGCACGGCTTTCCAACCAAGTTCGTCAGCGACTGGCTGATGGAGGCTACGGAACCACCTTGGGACAAGCTGCCGACGCTCTGCGACCGCATTGTGACGCTCGCGAGTGGCGCCGTCTGAACCAGCTGGTTCAGTTGGGTGTGCTTCATCAGGCTCGATTGGATACCCCGCGCCACATCGGTTTCCAGCGGCAGCTCCGCCTGTCGCCCCGCACCAAGGCGTTCGTCGAATGGGTGGAGCAGCAAAGAGTCTCGGATCCGTCCGTGGATCGTGTGCGGGTGATGACTGTTCATCAGTCGAAAGGGCTGCAATTCGATCACGTCGTTCTGCCCGACTTGGATCGTCGTGTTCCCGCGCGTTTACCTCACAGCGTGCTGCACCGGCCCGGAGCAACACAGCCGATTGACGCCGTCTGCCGGTATGCCAAGGAAGATTTGCGAGCTCTGTTGCCTCATCGACTGCAGCAGGTCTTCGCCGACCATACGGCCGCGCAAATCCGCGAGGAATTATGCGTGCTGTACGTGAGCTTGACCCGGGCCATCCGTACGTTGCACCTGGTGATCGCTCCCTCCCGGCCAAGCGAAAGAAAACTCCCGCGAACGATGGCCGGCTGGATTCGCGGGGCAGTGACCGATCAGCAACCCTTGGAACCAGAAGCGGTGTGCTGGGAGTGTGGACAGCCATCGTTGCCGGAACCGGAGCCACTCGGCGCTGCACAACCGGTGGACCAGGTGGAATCCATCATGACTCGAGTCGAAGTCCCGTCCGCACGCGTGGGGGAGCGAGGAACCGTAGATCGGCCCGAACCAACCGCCGAGGCCACGCCGCGTGGTCTCGAGGTCACGGCGCCGTCCGATCGGGAAGGCGGCGGACGAGTTCGCTTGGGCGATTGCCTGCGACGTTCGGTCGGCCGGGCAATGGCTCACGGAGTATTGGTGCACGCCTTCTTCGAATTGGTGGAATGGCTCGATGAGGAACCACCGGACGACCAGCGG
Organism: uncultured Planctomycetaceae bacterium; assembly: GCA_963776055.1. GTDB lineage: Bacteria > Planctomycetota > Planctomycetia > Pirellulales > Pirellulaceae > CAVZLD01. The sequence continues at coordinate 329,952 of CAVZLD010000009.1, forward strand.
TTGCAGCGGGTCGCGCGGCGACTGGATTCCAATCCGCGACATATCGCGCAGGCGATCCAGGATTTCCACGCTGCGATCGCTCGACCACAAGTCCGCCGGCAGTTGTCACGCCGGCACTATGACCCCTGGATAGGGGCCGCGCAGACCGTGGCGGTGGGCGAGCTGTCCCTGGAAGTGCGTCGGGAACAGACGCTGGCGGTCCGTGTGGATGGTACGATCCTCTCCGGTGCCATCGACCGGTTGGTGCTGCTCCGCGAGAACGGTCGGCCACGTTTCGCAGAAATCATCGATTTCAAAACCGACCGCGTGCGCACAGCCGCGCAGCGGAAAGAGCGGGAAGCGTACTATGAACCCCAGTTGCGTGCTTACCGAATCGGTCTGAGCCGCATGTTGCAGTTGGACCCGCAGCAGATCACCGCGCAGCTGTTGTTCCTGGACGACACCTCGGACGAGTCGTAGCCCGGATTGCGTGGTTCACGGTTGGGAAGCCTCCAGCCGCAGGGGGACGTCGATCGTTTCGCCCTGCCGATTGATCGTCAGCCGTAGAATGTCTCCCGGGTTGCGTTGCTCCACTTCGGACAGGAAGTCGTCACGCGTCGCGACCGGTTGCCCATCCACCGCCAGAATGATATCGGCATAGGCTTGGTCCACCCGAGTTCGCTCGTAAACGAACGGCCCTCGTTGCATCTGTTCGCGGACCAAGCGGATCGCACGCAATCCGGCTCGTTCGGCCGGGCCCCCCGGAAGGAGACGCGCGACGAGTAAGCCCTGGTCCGTTTGCACGGTGATGATTCCGCTTTCCGGACGAATTACGCGACCGTTCTGAATCAACTGGGGGACTACTCGTCGAATCGTGCTGACCGGAATTGCAAACCCCACGCCCGTGTTTTCGCCGGTGCTGCTGGCGATTGCGGTATTCATCCCAATCAGTTCGGCGCGACTGTTCAATAGGGGGCCGCCCGAGTTGCCTTGATTCAGGGCGGCGTCAATCTGAATGATCGCCTTGATCCGCCGGTCGTCGCGCGACGGCAGCGTGCGATTGAGACTCGAGATAATGCCCGTCGTCAGGGTACGCTCCAGTCCAAACGGGTTCCCGATTGCGTAGATCCGTTGGCCCACCCGTAGTCGAGAAGCATCGCCAAAAGTGACCGGGTACAACTCCTCGGGAGGCGCTTCGATTCGCAACACCGCAATGTCATTTATCGGATCCTGCCATACCTGGGCCGTTTCGTAGGTTTTGCCGCTGTGCAACGTCACGCGGATCTGACGGGCGCCCTCAATGACATGCAGGTTGGTCAGGATGTGGCCTTCGCGATCTAGCACCGACCCCGACCCCGACCCTTCCGCAACCTCGACGTAAAACAGATTCTCCGGTCGAATGGTTTTGGTCGTGATGTTGACCACACTCCGGTTGGACCGCTCGTATACTTCGATGTTGCGCCGCTCCTCCGGAGTCCAATCGTCCTCCAGGTCGAAGTTGGCTGTGGAACGGATTCCGGAAATCGTACCGGTCGGTTCGGGTGCGGTTGGTGAGGCGCGTAAGGTGGCGGCGGGGCGGACGGGGCGACGCGTCAACGACGGCGCGTCCGATGGCGGAGCACTTCCAGGCCGCTCCTGGGCAAGAACACCGGTGGGAGGCAGGAATCCGCCGTGGGGCAAGTCACTGTTGAGCGGGCTGAACACCAGCGCCGCCGTGCAGATCATGATCGCAAGCGATGGCAAGTTCGTCTTCATCTTTCGCGTCTTGGACAAAGGTTCCTGGGGATCGTCACTCGGGAGACGCTGGCGTTTGTCGCGGATTTTGCCAGCCATCTTGGGCGAGCAGCCTGCCGCAACGAAGGGGCGCAGGGGCAGGCACCTGCCAACCACGTCTTGTTTGGACTCGGCACGCCGGGATGAGCGGCCCGTCCCCGGTGCCAATCCGGATCAACCGCGGGGATCGCACCAAGCGATCCTGGGGCACCATACCGAAAATGGGCGGATCGAGGCGAGATCAGCTGGCCGCTGCTGTTGGCCTGCGACGGAAAAAAATGCTCGCGATCGGGCCGTTGGGGGGTGGTTTGCACACTAGAGGAGGGGGGTGTGTCGCGTGGTCGTTGTCGGCTGCGCCATGGAGGGTGTGCTACCTTTGTAGTGAAACTGCAACGGACGGGTCGGGCGCTCTGCTTCGAAAACTGACCCATGCCTTTCCGGGGTCAGCCGTCTCTGACGATGCTTCTTTGAGTGACACCTACGAGCATGAACACAAGAACATCCGGGGCTCGGCGTCCATGGCGCTCATGGCTCAAACAGCGTCGACAGGCTTTCCCCGCCCCGCCCACGCCTCCTCCGCTTGATATGGCCCTGCTGGAGGACCGCACGCTCTACAGTGCCACACCGTTGCTGTTGGATGCGGTGGAAATCCACGCACTCGAAGATGGTGCGGATGGGCAGTTACGGCTAGGAGAGCATTTCTCGCTGGATGATGCGGGCGCAGCGGTCGAGTATTCGATCGCGGGGAATACGGATGCCAACCTGTTTGCCCTGTTGGCGATCGACAGCCACGGTACGTTGCGGCTGGACTATGCACCTGACCAGCACGGGGTGGCCGATTTGCGGATCCAAGCCAGCGATGGGCAAGGTCAACTGGAAGAGTTACCTGTGCACGTGCTGGTAGAGTCTGTCAATGATGCGCCGACGACGCGCGGCCTGGACGACCTCTCGGTGACTCTGGGCACGGACCGCACCGTGATCCGGTTGTTTGATGCGTTCGACGATGTTGAGGATGCGGATGAGGATTTGACCTTTTCCGTCTTGGAAAACACCAGTTCCGGACTGTTTTCTTCCATTCGACTGAACGCGAAGTCCGGGCTGCTAGTGCTGGACCACGAACCCGGTGCGACCGGGGCGGCGGAACTCACGGTGATCGCGACCGACACCGGTGGTCTCTCGGCGGGACTGGCCGCGCGGCAAGGCTTCGCCGTCTACGACAGCATTGGCGGAACGATTGGCGTCAACTCGCCCGACACCGAATCCTTGGGTTTGTCGCCGATTTCGCTGTGGACTCATTGGTTCTTCTTTGATCGAGTCGACGGGCAATATCAATACGATCACCTGGACGTCGAGCACTTTCGAACGTTGCTTCATGATCCGCGCTTCAGCGATCCGGACGTACCGGTCGTATTGAACATCGAGAACGATTACTTCACGAACACGCCGGAAGGTCGTGACCGCTTCGCGGAAGTGCTGGCGATCGCCAACGAAGAACGTCCGGACTTGGAGATTGGCATCTATCGCTTCTTGCCGGAACGCAGTTGGCACTATCCGGTGAGCTGGGAAACAATGAACGAGCACCAGGAACTGGGAATTTCCAGTTGGCACACCCAGAACCGCGAAATGTTCACCGAGCGGCACGATGCCTGGGTGGCGAGGAACGAGCTGTATCGTACGGCGGACGTGGACGACCAGTTTGGTGGGCAGCCGTTGGCCGAGATGGTTGACGCGGTCCATGCCTCCCTGTACACGGTCTATCGCAACGTGAGTTCCGAGCCAATCTGGCACGACGCCGCCGTCGACGGGCGGGCGAATACGATCACGGTGGAAGGTCAGGATTTTGATGACGTGCAGCAGATCCGTTTGACGATGGCGACGGACGCCCAGTTGCCAGGCGGTTTGAGCCGCTACGTCGAGTATTATGTGGTCAATGCAACCGGTTCGACATTCCAGTTGGCGGAGACATCCGACGGGCCGCCGGTGGATTTCGGTGAGAACGCGAGTGGACGAATCTACGTCGGTGACATCGGCCCGTGGGAAGATCCGTTGGACGACCCCAACGTCGTGCGTTGGCGCAGCTATGCCGAACAGAATTTGGCGGAAGCTCACAAATATGGCAAACCGGTCTATGCCTGGATTTCCCCCAGTTTGCAGGGAATTGGAGCGGTCCATCTGGAGCAGGATTTCTTTCGATTGCAGTTGGAGATTCTCAAGCCGCTGGTGGACGGGATTGTGATTTACGAGCCTCCCACGCACACGGCGGCCTACCATGAAAACCAGGGGTGGTGGGGCGCACTGGAAGACTTCCTCGGTCAAGTGGAGCAGCCGGAAACAACGTTTACGGTCCGCGTGACGGGAGCCGAGCCAGAGAACTTCGCACCGATCGCTCGCGACGATACGTTGATCGGGCACGAAGGCTTGCCGCTGACGATCGAGTTCGATGAACTGTTGGCCAATGACATCGATCCGGACCAGGACCCGCTGAACTTGCGGGTCTTGCAGGAGCCGTCGCACGGCACGCTGCAGGCGACTGACCTGGGCATCCTGCAGTACACACCGGATTCCGGCTACGCTGGGAACGACTCTTTCACCTATCGCGTGAATGATGGTCAACTGGGATCAGATCCGGCCACCGTAACGCTCCGCATTTTGGCCGACCAGGAACGACCGCTTGCGGCGCGCGAAGAATACACGACCCCCGAAGATGAACGGTTAGTATTGCGGCGGTCCGACCTGATCGCTGACTTCGCCGAACTGGCGGACGAGGTACGGATTCAGCTGGTGGATGATCCAGCGCATGGCGCTGTACGGCGGACCGCTTCGGGTGCCCTGGTCTATGCTCCTCAGCGGAATTTCCATGGAGTGGATCAGTTCGGCTATCGGATGATCGACGGCGACGGAAGTGCGCAACTGGTGGCGGTGCAAGTTCGCGTGACTCCGGAGAACGATCAGCCAGTCTCCCGGAATGACGTATTCCGTACGGTCTCCGGATCGCCATTGCGAGTGGGGGGCGAGGGCGTCCTGCGAAACGACTTTGACGTCGACGGAGACGCACTTCGCGCGCGTCTCCTGAATGGTCCGCGACACGGCTCGCTTGTCTTCCATCCGGACGGTACCTTCGTCTACCAGCCCGATCCATCATTCCATGGACTGGATCGCTTTCGATACATGTCGGTGGACGAACATGGCGAGCGAACGGTTGGCGAGGTCAAGGTGCGCGTGAATTCGTTGGCGGACCCGACCCCCAGCTGGGCGCACGCCCGAACGGGTGGCCTTCCGGCGTGGATGGCTTTACTCCGTCGCTGGATTCATGCTCGCTGACCATCTTCCACGGTCGCTGACGATGTCCCGCACGGCCGGGTGTCCCTTTCCGGTTGTGTTCCCCTGCAGGTTGCGTCATGATGACGGTTTGGCACCGTCTGGAGGAATCGTACTGCAGTGACCGAGCAAGACCGCACCCAGAGCCTTGTCAGTGAATCCGCCGTGCTGGTGGGTGTCCTGCTGCCGGATGCCACGGCGCCCGATGACGATCTTCAGGAGTTAGAGGGACTGGCGGACACCGCGGGTTGCCGGACGGTCGCCAAGCTGACGCAGCGACGCGGACGTCCCGACAGTCGCGCCTATCTTGGCCGTGGCAAAGTGGAAGAATTGCGGCGGCTCGTGGATACACTCGCGGCGGACGTCGTGATCTTCGACAATGATCTGTCGCCCGCCCAGACCCGTTCCCTCGAAAAATCCATCGGTGTCAAGGTGATCGACCGCACGGAGTTGATCCTCGATATTTTCGCTTCCCACGCGCGGACCAACGAAGCTCGATTGGCCGTGGAGTTGGCGCAGCTGGAATACTCGCTGCCGCGGCTCGAAACGGATGTGGACGCACCTTTCACGGATGAAGATGGGGGTCGGGCATGCGCGGGCCCGGCGAAAAGCAGTTGGAAGAGGATCGCCGGCTGGTGGAAAAGCGGATTCACGACCTGCGATCGGAACTCCGCCGAATTGAAAGTCGCAAGGAACGTCAGGTCGCGGCGCGGTCCGACCACATGACCGTTTCGCTGGTGGGTTATACCAATGCCGGCAAGAGTACCCTGATGAATACTCTGACCGGAGCGGACGTAAAGGCGGCCGATCAGTTGTTCGCCACGCTGGATACGCGCACTCGGCGCTGGCAGTTGCCGAACTGGGGACCAGTTCTGTTGAGCGACACGGTGGGCTTCATTCGCGATTTGCCGCACGGGCTGATTGCGAGTTTCCGAGCCACCTTGGAGGAATCGCGGCAGGCCGACCTGCTGCTGCACGTTTGCGACGCGTCCAATCCCGCGGTACTGGATCAGATCTCCGCTGTCTTTCGCGTGCTGGAGGAAATCGGGATCGAAGCGAAAGACACGCTTGCTGGTGATCAACAAGGTCGATGCGCTCGCGACGCGGGGGCGACTGGAGTCGATTCTTCGCCGATATCCGAACGGAGTGCCGGTCAGTGCCCGCACCGGGCGAAGGCCTTTCCGCACTGGCCGCCGCAGTGAGTGACGGACTCAGCCGCTCGTTTCGCGAAGTCGATATCGAAACGGACGTCAGCAACGGGCGACTGCTGGCCTACCTGGCCGCCCACGGCGAAATCCTGTCGCGCAGCTACCAAAAGAGTCGCGTGATCATCCATTGTCGCTTGCCGCAGAAATACCTGGGGCGGATCCAGCAGCAAGAGACACAGGTTCGTTTACGGAATGCCACCCCGCAGGCAGTCGAAGCAGAGCCGTTGCCGGAACCGACGTCCGATGACAGCCTCCCGGAGGATCCCTCCCCCGATCCCGCGTTCGGCGATGTCGCGTGACAACCACGCTTGCCAGATAAATTCGGGGCGTTTGCATCCGAGAGAATCACGATTCATGGCGCGACGAAAGCTCCGGGGTGCTCGTGTTGTCCTGACCGGTGCTTCAAGTGGTATCGGCTGGGCGTTGGCGCACCGTTTGGCGCGAGACCACGCTCGACTGATCGTGACCGCGCGCCGCCGAGATCGTCTGGAGGAGTTGGCTCGGCAACTTGCCGCCACGGGGGCCGAAATTCACTTGGTGGCCGGAGACATTACGCGGTCGACCATCCGGGATGAGTTGACGCAATTGGCTCTCCAGCGTTGGGGAGCCTTGGATCTGTTGATCAATAACGCGGGGGTCGGTGCGGTCGGTCCGTTCGCGCAAGCGGATCCCGAGCGACTGCGGCAGATCATGGAAGTCAATTTCTTTGCTCCCGCCGAACTGACTCGCCAGGCTTTTTTTCTGCTGCGCCAAGGAAATCGGCCGATGCTCGTGAATGTCGGATCCGTGCTTGGGTACTGCGCTGTTCCGTCCAAGAGTGAATATTGCGCAAGCAAGTTTGCGCTGCATGGTTGGAGTGACGCGCTGGCACTGGAATGGAAACGAGCAGGGATCGATGTGCTGTTGGTCAGTCCCAATACGACTCGCAGTGAATTCTTCGAACATTTGCTGTCACGGCAGCGGGAAGTTGCCGTGAATCCGTTGAGCATGTCGGCGGACCAGGTCGCCGAGAAAATCGCGACCGCGATTTGCCGCGGCCGCGCGGAACGAATCCTCACCCTCAGTGGGTCTGCGCTTGTTTGGCTCGATCGGCTTTGCCCGTGGCTCTTGCGGCCCATTCTTCGACGTTGGGGTTGAACGTGGGATCGATCGAACTGCTCTACGAGGCGCACCCTTGTCTTGCGGTGTATAAACCGGGGGCATTGCTTACGCAGGCACCCCCGGAGATCGACAGTCTGGAACTGCGCATTCGCCAGTATCTGACGCGTCGCGAGCAACGTACGGGGAAGATCTACTTGGGCATGCCACACCGGATCGACCGACCGGCTTCCGGGGTCCTGGTGGTGGCTCGCAACATTCGTGCGACCCGTCGCCTGTCGCAGCAATTCGCGATGCGGACGGTGCAGAAGACGTATTGGGTCTTGGTTGAGGGACATCTGCGGCCGGAGCAGGGGACTTGGCGCGATTTCATGCGAAAGATTCCCGGTGTGGCCAGCGCGGAAATCGTGGCTCCCGATCATGCCGAAGCCCGTCTGGCCATCCTGCATTATCGCGTTCGTCGCTATGAGAGTTACGGCAGTTGGCTCGAGATCCAATTGGAGACCGGGCGAACGCACCAGATCCGTTTGCAGTGCGCCATGCGCGGTCACCCGGTGTTGGGGGACCACCAGTACGGATCCGCGCAGCTGTTCGGTCCGTCCGTCGACGATCCAAGAAAACGCTGGATCGGTCTGCATGCGCGTCAGCTGGCTTTTGATCATCCCAAGAGCCACGAACGTGTCGTGGTGACCGCGCCCGTGCCGAAGGTCTGGGAAACGCTGCGGAAACGCCAGGAGTGGGAGGAAGACGATCCTTCGGCGAACCATCGGGATTGAGTCGCATTGGTCAAGTGTCGCGATGTCGTGATCGTGTTGCTGGCGCCCGAGAGGTTTGACTTCGGCTGGCCATAACGTACGTTTGATACGTCAGGTTCTACTTCTCTTCGCCTCTCCTCTCCGTTCCTTTGGCTCGATTCTGCCTTCCGCCAGCGGTGTGCTTGGACTCGCATGTCGCTGACGTATTCGTATCTCTTCCATCGGTTATCTCATTCGCTGCTCGTTCTTTTTGCAGGAAAGGCGCCACATCATGAACCGTTATCTCCACCGAGAGGAACATCCGCGAAGGGGAAAGCAACAGATCCGAAATCGCCGCAGAGGGGCGATCATTGTCTTGAGTGCTTTCCTCATGATCTTCATCATGGCTGTTCTGGCTTTCCGTTGACGTGGGCTACATGCAGAACACGTGTGTCGAGCTGGACCGAGCCGTGGATGCCGGCGCCCTGGCGGGAGCGGCCCGGCTTCCCGAGGGAATTGCCGAGGCGAGTGCCGAAGCACGTTCGTTCGTGAGGCAGAATCGCGTGGGGAGTATGGAATTGACCGACGCGGAGATTTCGATTGAACCAGGTACGTGGGACAAGGAGTCCCTCAGCTTCTCGCCGGACAGTTATCTTCCTTCTGCCATACGCGTCCGAGCGGAGCTCTTCACACGTCGTCCTCTGTTTTTTGCCCGAGCGTTGGGGCGTGATAGTTTCACGGCGTCTTCGCAAGCGATCGCGATGTACCAGCCGCGTGACATCATGCTCGTTCTCGACTATTCGGGATCAATGAATGACGACAGCGAGCTGCGCAGTATCTCGGTTCTGGGTCGAGATTACATCGAATCGAATCTGCTGAAGATCTATGGCGAACTGGGTTCGCCCAAGTACGGGGACCTCGAATTTGTGCCAGACTGGTTCTCCGTGCGGGGCGCAGCTCCGGCGAACGAGTACCAGCCGCAGATCGTCGTGCAGTATCGCTACAACGAGGTGTACGTCACGTCGACGAAGCCCTTCGACCGGGTCCGAATCTACAGTGGTTCGTACTACCGCAATTTTTACGGAACCGGTACCTGGAACGCAGCGCTGCAAGTCTACGAACGGACGGTCGACTACGGGAACTATCAGATCACGAAGGTAGAAGCTCGTTCCGGATACCGAGATTCCCGAGTGGCATCCTGGAATATGTATGTCGGACAGTTCAGGTTTGACTCGAATACTACGATTCGGGCTCACGCGAAAATGGTTTGGCTTGGACGGTGTCACGTATCCCTTCACCGGCGGTGGCAGTTGGGATGAGTGGATTGATTACTGCCGGTCGAGCAATGGCTACAACAAGAATGCCGGCTACCGCTATAAGTTTGGCTACATGAACCTCGTGAACTACTGGTTGGAAAAGCGGCCGTCTTATGCCGACACGCCGGTCTTGTGGAAGACCAGCGAACAGCCGATTACGGCAGTGAAGAATGCGGTGACCGTGTTCCTGTCGTTCTTGCAAGAGGTCGAGACGAACGATCAACTGGGGCTCGCGGTCTACAATTCGCCCGATCAGCAGGGCAAATTGGAACGCGAGTTGGGCCAGGAATTTGGTCAAATTGAGACGATTTCCCGCGAACGTCAAGCAGGTCACTACGACGTCTACACGAACATCGGCGGCGGGCTCAAGACGGCGTGGGAAGAAATGGAGCGCAACTGCGCGTCCCGGTTCCTTTAAATTGATCGTGCTGATGACGGACGGGATAGCGAACCGGCCGAGCAGCGATCCGATTGGCTATGTCATGGAACAGGTGAAACGCTGTCAAGATTCCGACTATCCGGTCGTCACGATCAGCTTAGGAGCCGGGGCTGACACCGACTTGATGCAGCAGATCGCGGATCAAACTGGTGGATTCCACTTCAACGTACCGGGCGGTCAGACCGTGGATGAGTACGAAGAAGATCTCAAGGAGGCATTCCGCGAGATTGCCGATATTCGGCCGCTGCAACTCGTGCAGTGAGTCGCAGGCTGTTCCGCCCTCGCGAGCTTTCGGCTGATCGACGAGGATCGCGAGGGCCTGCTGGTTGCGCTGCCGGTTGGGTCCCATTCCGGATTGCCTGGGGAGCTGGAAAGAATATCTTCAGCAATTGCGGGGGCAAGTGACTGCCGAGCCGCTGTTCTTCGCACGCGTGATGGCTTGGCTCGAGCCGAGCCCTACCGACACTGGATTCGAAAGACACTGGATTCGAAATAGGGGAGGTGCGTTCGCCCCCGTTCCCGAGCGGCGCAAATTCGCGAATCACTGTTGGCTGTCTGCCGCATGGCGTTGGCGTGCCTCCGCGCGGTTGCTATCGTGTGATAAGCTAGGCTGTGTTATAAGGGCGGCGGGTCGGACACGTCTTTCTTGAGGGCAGCCGGGATTCCATGATTCACGTTCGCGATCTGTCGAAGACCTACGACGACCTGCGCCGCGGAAAGTTCGTGGCGTTGTCCGGGCTGAGTTTCGACGCGTATCCCGGTGAGATCTACGGACTTTTGGGCCCCAACGGTGCGGGGAAGACGACCGCCCTGCGAATTCTCAGTACCGTGCTGCGCCCGAGCGGAGGGTCTGCGTCGGTCAACGGAAGCGATGTCGTCACGCAACCTTCGCTCGTTCGGCGGCAGATTGGCTTCGTCTCGACCAACACGGCGGTGTATGATCGGATGACCGCCTGCGAAATGGTGGAGTATTTTGGTCGACTGCACGGACTGGACGACGACGTGCTGCAGCCGCGGATGGATCGCCTCTTCGACCGCCTGCAGATGAACGACATTCGCGATACGCTGGGAGCGAAAATGTCGACGGGAATGAAACAGAAGGTGTCGATTGCCCGGGCACTGATTCATGATCCTCCCGTGATTATCTTCGACGAGGCCACCGTAGGCCTCGATGTGCTCGTCGCCCGGTCGCTGCTGGATGGCATCGATGAGCTGCGAGACCAGGGAAAGTGTATCGTCTTTTCCACACACATCATGCGTGAGGCGGAACGGCTCTGTGATCGGATCGCGATCATGCATCGTGGGCACATTCTTTCCGAGGGGCTTCTTGAGGAGTTACACGCCCGGCACGAGCAAGAGGATCTCGAAGAGTTATTCTTTCAGTTGATCTCTCGGCACGATGAACGGCGGCAGGCGTCATGAAGTGGTCCAACGTGAGGCTGATCTTTCAACGCGAACTGCGTGACCAGTTGCGCGATCGGCGAACGTTGTTCATGGTGGCCGTGTTGCCACTCCTGCTCTATCCGTTGATGGGGATGGCTTTCCTGCAGGTCGCGCAGTTCATGCAGGAACATCCGACGAAGGTTTGGGTCGTGGGTGCCGATGCTTTGCCGGAAACGCCGCCGTTATTGGAGGGACAGCGGTTTGCGGCGCACCTGTTCGCCTCTCCCGAGCGAGTGGACTTACTCGTGCTGGATGTGGAGGCCACCGAACGGCACGACGAGGCGGGAGTCGCCGAGGCGGCTCAGCGGAAGTTGTCGGGTGGCGAGTACGACGCAATCGTGTATTTTCCGGCCCAGTTCGCAACGCGGCTGGAAACGTACCGCGCTGACCGCACGACCGCCGATCTGGATCCGCCACGTCCCGAGGTCTTCTTCAGCAGCGCAAAGGATCGCTCCCGAGTTGCCTACGAACGAGTGGCCAGTGTGTTGGATCGCTGGCGAGCGACGATCGTGCGGCAGACGCTGGTGGAACGAGACATTCCGGTCGCGGCCGCCACACCGTTTGAAATTGTGAACCAGGATGTGGCCGAGTTGTCTGGCCGGCGAGCAGCGCTGTGGTCCAAGATCCTGCCGTTCGTGCTGATCGTCTGGTCGCTGACCGGTGCCTTCTACCCGGCCGTCGATTTGTGTGCCGGCGAGAAGGAACGTGGCACCTTAGAAACGTTGCTCTGCAGTCCGGCGGAACGGCGCGAGATCGTCTGGGGCAAGCTGCTGACGGTGACGCTCTTCAGCATCGTTACGTCGCTGCTGAATCTGTTGAGTCTGACCGGGACCGGTGCGGTGATCATCGGGCGACTTCAGGCTCCGCAGGGCCTTGCGTCGGCGGTGGAAATGGGCGCGCCGCCCTTGGGTACGCTCGTCTGGCTGCTGGTCGCACTGCTGCCTTTGTCGGCCTTGTTCAGCGCTTTGTCACTGGCGCTGGCGACGCTGGCTCGCAGCAGCAAGGAAGGGCAGTACTACCTGATGCCGCTGCTGCTGATCACGATGCCGCTGGCGATGATTCCGATCATGCCCACTTCCGAGATTAGCCTGGGTAGCAGCCTCGTCCCGGTGACCGGTGTCATGCTTCTGCTGCGGTGCCTGATGGAAGGTGACTACCTGCTGGCGCTGAAGTACCTGGCCCCCGTCGCGGTGGTGACCGGTGTGTGCTGTCTGCTGGCGATTCGCTGGGCGGAAGATCAGTTCAACGACGAGTCGGTTCTGTTTCGCGAGGGAGAACGCTTTGAGCTGGGGGCGTGGTTGGTGCACCTGGTGCGCGACCGCGGTGAGACGCCCAGTCTGCCAGAAGCATTCATGTGCGGCTTGATTCTGCTGCTGTTGCAGTTCTTCATCAAGTTGATCGTGCCGATGCCCGGTTCCTGGTCCGGCTTCGCGGTCGTGACGGTTGTGGTGCAGTTGGCGCTCATCGCCACGCCGGTCCTGCTGATGGCCGTGATGCTGACCTCCAGCGTGCGCAAGACACTGCTGCTGCGCTGGCCGACCGCCGGGCGCTGTTGGCCGCCACGCTACTGGCGGTGGCGGTCCATCCCGCCGCGACGGCGCTGCGCGATTTGGTGAGCCAGTTGTATCCGGTCAGTTCGCAAACCCTTGCGCAACTGTCTCAACTCGCCTCGATTATGGAAAACGTGCCGCTGTGGCAGATCGTACTGCTGCTTGCGGTGACGCCAGCGATTTGCGAGGAGTTGGCATTTCGCGGGTTCTTACTTTCCGGATTCCGCCACTTGGGGCACAAAGGCATGGCGATTATCCTCAGCAGCGCCTTTTTTGGCGTAATGCACGGACTTCTGCAGCAGTCCGTCACCGCCTTTGTGCTGGGGTTGCTGTTGGGGTATCTGGCGGTGCAGACGAGCAGCCTGTTGCCCTGCATCGCGTTTCATGGTATCCACAACGCGTTGCAGTTGGCTGCCGCGACTTTTCTGACACCCGCGTTGGTCGAGGCGCATCCCGGATGGCGAGCGATCGTCGAGGAGTCCTCATTCCTGCCGGGATCGGTTGTGTACCGCGCACCGTTGGTGATCGGCAGCATTCTTGCCAGCGGGTTGTTGCTGTATTGGTTTCGGACCTTGCCGTTTACGCCAACCGCGGAAGAATCGCTCCAAGAGGCTCTCGATCACCAATCGGTCGTCAAGCCCCGTCGCATGGATCCGGCCTAGCCAGGACCCGCTACCGGAATTCTCCGTTCGCTTGTGCCGCATGGTGGCACCAACGTGTTGAGTTGTGGTTGCCCGCTGCCGACAGCGGTTGGGGTGAGAAGCAACGAGGAGCAAAGTGCCGCATGGTGGGTCGCAATCGCCCAGCCGAACCGCCGGCCTTACGAGTCGCCAGGGCCTTGCTGCGGAGAGGTGATCACGCTGCCGCGCTGCGGCAATTCGAACAGGCGCTCCGCCAACATCCGAATCATCTGCAAGTCTTGTTGGAAGCGGCGCAAGCCTTCGGTCGTCGCTACCGTTTGGAGCGTGCCGAATCGTTGCTGGAAAAGGCACATCGAATCGCGCCGCGTCGACCCGAAATCCAGTATCTCGTGGGGGAAGGCTACCGCAGGCTGGGTCGAATGCCCCAGGCGCAGGCTGCGTTGGAGCGCGCTTGTCGGCTGGTCGACCAATTTCCCGATGCCCAATGGAAACTCGCCTTGTTGTATGAGCGGCGCCACCGTCTGGAGGAGGCGCTGCAACTGGTGGATCGCGTGCTGGCTGCGCAGCCAAAACGTCCCCAAGCCCTGTTGTTGAAAGCGCGAATCCTCCGCCGGCAAGCCAAGACAGCGCAGTCCAAGGCGCTGCTGCAGGACCTCCTGCAGCAACCGTCCGTTCGCCCTGTTCTTCGTGCCGAAGCCCTGGGGGACCTGGCCATCCTGTTCGACCAGCTCGAGCAATATGACAAGGCGTGGACGACGATCCTGGAAGCGAAACAGATTCTTCTGGCAGTGGATGCAAGGCCCTGGACCGCCGCGCAGATTGTCTTCGGTCGCTTTGGACAACTAGCACGAGATGTCACACCTGCGCAGATACGCAATTGGACTCAGCCCGTAACCACCGATGCACAGCGCGTAGCTTTGCTGACCGGCTTCCCTCGTTCGGGCACCACGCTGCTGGAGCAGACACTGGAATCTCATGAAGATGTCATCAGTTCCGAAGAACAGGATGTTTTTTCCGCGGAGATCTTTCCCAATCTGTCGCCGGTTCGCTCGCACGAGACGCCCGTCGCGGACATTCTGCAGCAGCTTTCGTCGCATGCCATCGCCTCCGCTCGTAGCCAATACCTGGACCACATCCAGTCCTGGTTGGGCGAGCCGGTTGGCGCGCGTCTGCTGCTGGATAAGAACCCCGCGATGACGCTGATGATCCCCGTCGTGATACGACTGTTTCCCGAAGTGAAACTGCTGATTGCCTTGCGCGATCCGCGGGATGTGATTGTGAGTTGTTTTCTTCGCTACCTGCCCCTCAATCCCGTGAGCGTCTGTTACCTGACGCTGGAAAGGCTGGTCGACCGCTACCTTCTGGACCTGAACGCCTGGTTCCGCTATCGCGAGTTGTTGGACGGCGGATGGCTGGAAGTCTCTTACGAGCAAATCGTGCGTCAGACGCGGTTCCAAGTCGATCAGGTAGTGGAGTTTCTGGAACTTGCGGGAGAGGCCTCTGCATTGGATCACCGCACCCATGCCTTGCGGAACCCCGTGATCTCGCCAACCTATGAAGATGTTGCGAAGCCGATCTATGCCTCCGCAATCGGCCGATGGCGAAATTATCGGACGCAGCTCGAACCCATTTTGCCGCGTCTCGAAGGCGTATGCGGCAATCTGGGATACGACTAGGAACTCGTTTCTGAGCAAGTGCCCGGAAGCGGGGCTCCCGCCCTGTGGCCCGATAGGCGGGCGAGCGCCCAGCAACTCGACATGCGGGCGATTCTCCAGCGGTTCATGAATCATCCGAGCGAATAGGGGATCTGCGCCGCGACCGAAAATCCCTGCCGCTGCCAAGTGTGTTCTGGCCATTGGCCGTTGACTCTGCTCTGATGGACCATCTAACAGTTCACTGATCCGATCCGATGTAGGGAGCCCCGCTTCGATGAAGATCGTCTTTTGGAAACATCGCCTGGCTCGCCAGCTCGCGGCTTGTGGCCTGCTGATGCCCTCCTCGCTATTGGCTGCCCCCTTGCACACCAATCTGGTTGTAAATCCCAGCTTTGAGGAAATCGACGAAGACGCCGAATTCGGCCCGTACCTCTCGCTGCGCGTCTACGATTGGGACGACTTCGACGGCGACGAGGACGACAACTACGCCTACGATTACTTCTATGGCTACAGCGGTTTTCCGGAGCCCGATGATGCTGGGTATTACCATTACACGGGTGGGTTTGGCACATCGCCCGGGGAAGCGCAGATCTCGCAGTTGATCGATCTTTCGCAGGGACCTTCGCAAGACCTGATTGCGGCCGGTGACGCGTCTTACGCCCTGAATGCCTTCTTCAGCACGTACCGGGAGGGAGCGGATGCGTCACGCGTGCGAGCGATCTTCCGGAATGCAAGCAATCAACAGCTCGGATCAGCCGACGTCGGCGGCCTCGATTTTGTGAGCTCGCTGCCGGCGACGAATGGCCAGATTGATTGGGGACGGAGTTCTACCGCCGGCCCGTTGCCGGTCGGTACCACATCGGTCGAGATCCAAGTCGTGGCGGATGTGGGAGCGACGAATCACGACGGCTACGTGGACCTGATCGATTTTCAGGTGACGGAGCAGCTTCTGCTACCGGTGCTGAGCGTCGAAGTTGATCGCGAAACGCGTCGCCTGACGTTGTCGAATCGCACCGCGCAAGCCGTTCCGATGTCCGGCTATTCGTTGGTCTCGGAGTTGGAAGCACTCGATGGAACGCAGTGGCTTTCGATCGCCGGCCATTATGACGCCGACAGTGGAGGGGCAGTGGATCCCAACCGGATCTGGACGGAACTCTCTCCCCGCGAAATCGGTGGCGTGTTAGAGGAAGAACAGCTTACACCGGGATCCTCGATGAGTCTGGCGGTGGGGCAGTCGATCGATCTGGGGGAAGCGCTCTGGTTGCCCAGCCCGATGGAGGATTTGGAGTTTCAATATGTGTCCCAGGGAGAGACGGTCCGCGGAGTGATCAACTATGAGGGAAACGGCGGCCAGCCGTTCCGGTTGGGTGATCTGAGTTTTGACGGCGAAATCGACGTCCGCGACTGGGAACTGTTCCGCGCCGGCCAGCATGTGGCCCCGAGCAGTGGTTCGCCGGCAGAAGCCTACGGATTGGGCGATCTGAACGGCGACCTGATCAACAACCACGCGGATTTCGTCGTCTTTCAGGACCTCTACGACCAGGCCAACGGGCCCGGTGCCTTCAACGTGATGGTCAACTCGGTTCCCGAAGGATCAACAGGCTTCCTGCTGCTCGTCGGGTGGGGATTGCTCACAGTTAGCGCGCGACGCCGGTCATCTTGAGGGAGTTGTACTGCAATGAAGATTTTGAACCTGAAGCGTCGCATCGCGATCCTGCTGGTGTCGATCGGAATGATCCCCGCGAGCTGGGTCTGGTCGGCCGAGCTGCAGACGAATCTGGTCGTAGATCCCAGTTTTGAAGTCGTCGACGAAACAGATATCGGTGACTATAACTCGGTCCGGCTGCTCGAGTGGGAAGACGTGGAGGGCGACGACGACACGTTCGCCTACGCCTACTCGCTGGACTACAGCGGAACGCCGCAGCCGCCTGGTGCCGGCGATTACCATTTCATGGGAGGAGTGAATACGCTGTTCGATGTTCCCTCCCTCGCCCAGTTGATGCCCGTGAACAATGGCCCCAGCGGTGAGCTGATCGCCTCGGGCAACGCGCGGTATGATTTGCGAGCCTTTTTTAGCAGCTACTTGGGGCAGGATGAAGCCAATCGTGTGCGAGTTCGGTTCCTTGCCGGTGGGACGGAACTGGCGACGGACGAAGTGGGCGGTGGCGACTTCCTTCGCAGCTTGCCGTTTCTGGATGGACGGCGATTCTGGGGGCAGGATGCGACCTGGGGCACGATCCCCGCCTCAACGACAGCGGTCGAAGTCGAGATTGTGCCCGACGGCGATGCCGAGTACCTGGACGGTTACCTGGATCTGGTCGACTTTCGCATCGGCGGCCTGCCGTCGGATCTGGCGCTGCAACTGGAAGTCAACACCACGACCGGGACTGCGCAGATCCAGAACTTGACCGAGACAGCGGTGGATGTGAACTACTACGAAATCCTCAGCCCCGCCGGCGCACTGGACGTTGATTGGCGGAGTCTGCAGGATCAGGATCTCGAAGGCAGTGGTGGAACCAGCGGCACCGGAGATGGATGGGAAGAAGCCGGCGGAGTCAGTGCAAATGTCCTGTCGGAGTCCTTTCTGTTGGGGCAAACGCAGATCGATTCCGGTGACGCTTGGCAACTGGGCCGCGCATTTCAGCCTGGCCAGCCTCAAGATCTTGTGTTCCGGTACGGCTTAAGCAATGGCTTGCTGCTCTACGGCATTGTGCAGACCGTCGAGACTGGCCTTGTTGGCGACTACAACGGCAATGGAACCTTGGATACCGGAGACTTGGACCTGCAAGCGGTCGAAATCGCCCAGCAAACGAACAACCCGCTGTTTGACTTGACCGGCGACCAGATCGTCGACTTCGATGACCGCGAGGCGTGGCGGCACCGATTTGAAGAACGTCTACATTGGTGATGCGGACTTGAGTGGGGAGTTCGACACGACGGACTTTGTGCAGGTCTTCGTCAGCGGCAAGTACGAGACCCAACAATCAGCCCTTTGGGAAGAAGGCGACTGGAATGCGGACCTGCAGTTCGATACGGGCGACTTTGTGGCTGCGTTTGTCGACGGTGGGTACGAAAAAGGCCCGCGATCGCAGGGTGCCGTCAACGTCGTTCCCGAGCCTTCGGCGATGGGACTCGGCTTGTCGGCGGTTGGCCCCCTGGTGCTGAACCGGCGAAGGCGACGACGCAAGCGGACGGTTGCTCGGCGGTCGTTGTGACGCCGTTCGTTCCTAGGACCTAACGTAGCGGAGGCCAAGTCCTCGTGCTTGGTCAAGGCTTGATTCGCGGGACGCGCCGACCATCCCAACCCGAAGCGTAAGTTTTCAAGTTGCACGTTTCGATCTTTCTCAACCCGAAGCGTAAGCGAGGGAACACTCTAGAACCGTTGGGACGTGTCTCCCTCGCTGACGCTTCGGGTTAGGATTTCGCGGGCATTCCGCACATCGGAGGAGGGGAATTCGGAAATGTGCGACTTCGAAGAGCGTAAGCGAGGGAGAACTTTAGAACCGTTGGGACGTGTCTCCCTCGCTGACGCTTCGGGTTAGGATTTCGCGGGCATTCCGCACATCGGAGGAGGGAAATTCGGAAATGTGCAACTTTGAAAAGCGTCAGCGAGGGATGCGGACCGTTCCAGCTTCTCCCACGCTTGCCCTTTGGGTTGCGATTCCCCGACATGCCACCCGAATTCGCTGCGTCGACAAAGCACCAGGTTTTCCATGGGTCACGGCCCAAGCGGGATTTTGATCATGTCTTTCCGAGTGTGCGTTTGTCTGTGCTTGCTTGTCGGCGGACTGCCGTTGCATGAAACGCGATCCGGCGAAATGCCTGATCTGCGGATTATGACCTTCAATGTGTGGACCGGCGAGGGCTCGAGCACAGGTCGTGAGATTATCGCCGATGTGATTCGAGCCAGCGGAGCGGATATTGTTGGTCTGCAGGAGGTCGACAATGCGGCCGGGAAGCAGATTGCGGAGGCGTTGGACTATCATTACTTGCAACAGTCCGGCAGCGACACGCAAATCATCAGTCGCTTTCCCATTCTCGAGAGAACTCGCCGAGTATGGGGGTCGCGAATTGAAATTACGCCAGGACACGACATTTGGCTGTTTAACGCGCATTTGGCCGCCTATCCCTATCAGCCATACGACCTTCGAGACAGGACGTTGGCACAGGAGGAATCGGCCGTTATCGCTGCGGCGAATTCCGCTCGTGGTGGTCAGCTGACAGCGATGTTGCGTGATTTAGATGATTCGGGTGCACTCGGATCAGGTGATCCGGTATTCGTCACCGGTGACTTCAATGAGCCATCCCATCTGGATTGGACGCAGGCTGCGGCGGACGCGACCGATCGACCGTACGATTTGAAAGTGGAATACCCCACTTCGCAGAGGATTACCGAAAAGGGGTTGGTCGATTCTTTTCGAGCGGTTCGTCCCGTGGAACCTGTGCCGGGTGTCTTCGATTTTGGCTACACCTGGACTCCCGGATACCCGCCACCGAACGTGACCGCCAACGAAGTTCACGACCGTATTGACATCCTTTATCATCGTGACGGAGCGAATCAGCCTGTCATCCCAACAGCGGCATTCACACTCGGGCCGACCGTCGATCGAGATTCTGACCCGTCCATGACCGATCTCCCGGTGCCGGCTTACAACGCGGATCACCGGGCCGTCGTGGTGGAGTACGGCGTTCACGGTTTGAATGGAAGCACGCTCACGTTCTCGAAACTCGGATCCAATGGCAGTGCTATTCGTGACGACTACGGCGACCACCTGATTCCAACGCCCAACCTCCAGATCGACTATCAGTCGAACAGCGGCCCATGGAAGTTCTGGGAGGAGAGAAATTGGGGCGATGGAGGAGTCGCTCTGCTAGATTCCGGCGACGGCGATCCGGCGAATGGCCAGGCGGAATTCGCCGTGAAGCTGTTGCCCGAGGACTACTACCAAGGACAGTTCAGCCAATTCGACCTGCTCGACGGGTTGGATGACGACAGCATGGGACATACGGTCCAATGGCAACTCGTGCAAGAAGATGAAATCCTCTTCGGCGGAGTGGCCGAAGTCCCGGACGACGGTGTGGCGACGGTTTCCACGGGGATGCTGGAACCCGTTTCTGGCTTATTGGAACTCAGACTGAACCACCTCGCCGGATTCGATAACCATTTGGCCGTTGACAACATCGCCTTTGATCAGGGCTTGTTGGGCGACTTCAACAGGAATGGATCGCTGGATGCGGCGGACATCGACGCGCTGAGCATGGAACTACGGTCAGCGAGTATGGATCTGCAATATGATGTCAACGACGATGGGAAGCTCGATTCACAGGATCGAGTGTTCTGGGTGGAAACGCTCCGCAACACGTATTGGGGGGATTCCAATCTTGACGCCGAATTCGACACCGCCGATTTCGTCCATGTTTTTCAGATCGGCCAATACGAAGATGATTTCGAGGGCAACTCCGGATGGAATGAAGGCGATTGGGACGGAGATGGAGACTTCACCACGGCCGACATGGTGGTGGCTTTCCAAGAGGGAGGCTATGAAATCGGCCCGCGACTTCCGCCCGTGCCCGTGCCCGAACCAGCCAACGCCGGGCTGCCGCTCGTCCTCGCCATAGCGGCCGTGCTGTGCGCATCGCGATTTCGCTCGCCGCTTTCCGGCTGCCATTCGGCGGACAGCCTCCATCCCGGCGCGGCCGGGTGTCACGGTGCAGAGTAAACATCGGTTGATGAATCGGACAGCCGCTTCCGACGCCCGGCTCGCAACCTTTGCCACAGACTGGCTCCTCGCACGGCGCTGGCTCGCAAGCCTCGCTGGCGGAACGACGCCCAACGCACTCGATCGCCTTTCCAACCCCATCCTGGGAAGGCGAAGCTTCTGGTGAGCCCTGTTCTTTGACGGACTTCCGGCCCCGGCGGGAGCCTCGCCTCCCGGTCTGGCAATGTGCTTTCGCCTGGGGAGCCAAACTCACCAGCCGCCGGCGCTAGCCTCAGTTCCTGCCGCACACCCCCCAAGAACGAGCGCTCGCGACCGATAGATTGGGGCGGGCTCCGTCACAGACCACAGCGTTTTTCTGGCGAAAAACGAAGGTGGTGGTTCCAATCGGAGGGGTACTTGGTAGATTTAGCCTTGCTGGAGAACTGTTTTTTTCGTTGGAGTCGCCACTTTGATTTCGTTGTTGAGCAAGGAAAACCGACCCATGAGAAGTCACCGCGTGAGAAGAACAAAACGCCGCACAAGAAAACTGATCGGTGCCGCCTTCGGATTGACTTGTATCGGTGCGCCGTTCGCTCACGCCGAGACGATTCTGACCGGACTCGACGTCAATAACGAGCCGGTTCCGGTGGACCATGGCTCCAATGCGCCGGGTACGCCGAACGTTGCGTTGACCTGGAGCGACAACTGGGATCAGTACGGCGGTTGGCCCAATGACCCCGGCGATGGTGTCTATCAAGTCGACGGCGTGACCCACACCGTGGAACTTGCCCCCGAGGCCGGTTGGAACGTGAAACTCATGGCGTTCGACCTGAACGTCTGGGGGAACGGCGGTGATACGGACGTCGACTGGTCACTGGACGGACCGGTGAGTGGCAACTTGGGCAGCGGTACTGTCACGACGCCCGACGGAACGGTGACGAACAACGTGCTTGATCTCATGGGATCCGACGCGGAGACGTTGACTCTGACGCTTACACAAGTTTCCGGAATCGGTTCCTATCTGGCGATGGACAACTTGGCCTTCGACCAGATCCTTGTTCCCGAGCCGAGCGCGTTGATGCTTGCGCTGGCCGGAATGGGGGGCTTAGGGGCATCCGCGATTCGTCGCAAGCGCAAATGACCGTGTGTCCGTCAGCCGATTGCGCGGGCGTTCGGTTGGTTGCGCAGCAACCGGAGCGGGTTTCAGCGGTGAGACCGTTGTTGGGATCGTTGGCTGGCACTCCTCGTCGAATCGCAGCCTCGGGCTGGTGAGGAGAGCGCCACTGACTGGGAAGGCCCGTGCTGTTCCCTCATGCCAGATCACTCCCGTACGACAGGCACGCTGACTCGCGTTCAACGCGAAGCCGGCCGGGCGTTGGAATGCGGCGATGTGGAACGGGCGTTGGCGGTCTACGAGCAAGCGATTCTGCGCGACGCCGAGAATCTGCCTCTGGTAGCCGAATATGGTTTCCTGCTTTGGCGAATGTATGCATTTGACCGGGGCCGTGTGCTGTTTGCCAAGCTGCTGGATGATCGACGCACTGATCTGCCAACCCTCAAGGCGATCGCCAAGCAGTTCTTTATGATCGGCCAGTTTGGCGACGCCGCCGCCACGATGCGCGTCGCCGTCCAACGTGACGGAGCCTTCGGATCGCGAGGCGGTGGAACTCTATGCGGGGGCCTTGGAACGCGATAATCAAATCGCGCTGCGCGCGAGCAGGCCGAGCGAGCACTGTCAATCGACCCTGCCTCCAGCCGCGCCGTCCGATTGCTGGCTCATCTGGACAAACGCGCAGCGAAATACGAACGGGCCGTCGCACGCCTGCAGGACTATCTGGCGACGTACTCAAGCGACGGGGATTGGAGATTGCGGTACGAGTTGGCAGGCTCGCTCGATCGCCTGGCGAAGTACGAGGAGGCATGGACCCAATTGGGACTGGCCAAGGCGCAACTCGCTTCCCAGACGAAGCCCCACCTGCGCAACTCGTATGCGATCCGGAAACGACAATGGGAGTTGGCCAAAGAAATCACCGATGCCGATCTCACGCGGTGGATTCGGGATGGCGAGCGTCTCAAAGACTCGCCCTTGCGGCTTACGCTGCTCGCCGGTTTTCCGCGTTCGGGCACCACCTTGCTGGAACAGATGATTGCCGCCCATTCGGCGTGCATCGGAACCGACGAATCGGGCATTCTCTCGTCGCAGTTCATCGCGCCCCTGGTGTGGCAGGCGAAGTCGGCTGCCGACGCGATTATCGAAATCCGATCGTTCGATGCGGACCAACTTCGGGCCGGAAGAGAAACATACGAACGACTGACCCGAGCCTTTCTGCATGAGTCGCTGGATGGACGGTTGCTGATCGAGAAGGAACCCCTGCTCACACCCGATCTGGCAATCCCACTTCGACTATTTCCGGATGCTTCCCTGCTGATGCCACTTCGCGATCCTCGCGATGTCATCCTGAGCTATTACTTCACCATGGTTCCGCTGAATTGGAACAGCGCCGGCGACAAGCATCATCGAGGCTGCTCGATTTTATTTTGACTGTATGCGGCATTGGTTGATGCTGCGCGATCGGCTGCCATGGCCGAAGCACGAGTTGCGCTATGAAGACTTGGTGGCCCATCCGGGCGACACGCTGAAAATGGTGGCCGGTTTTCTTGATCTGCCGTGGGACGAATCCATGCTCGACCGGCGACGGCGTTCCGAACGCCGGGCGGTGCGGACCCCGACCTACGATGACATTACGAAGCCGATTTCTGATCGGGCGGTTGGGCGCTGGAGCCACTACGCGAAATACTTGGAACCCGCGCTGGAACCACTGCTGCCTTTCCTCAAGGCATTTGAGTACGAGTAGATCCAACCTGCCGTAGCGGAAATGCCGCAGGGCTCGGCGCGACAGTGATGCAACGTGCTGTCGCAGCGTCGCAGCGTCGTCGTCTTGTCGTCTTGTCGTCTTGTCGTCTGTCGTCTTGTCAACGGGCTCAGTCTGGTGGATGGGTTCCGTCGTGTAGCCCTGTAGTTTTGTAGGGTGACCTCAGCGAAGCGCAAGCCCACCAGCTTGTGATGTAGCACTTCCTCGCGGACGTTGCGCAGAACTCCCGTCAGGATGGCGTTGCCGTCCGTTTGGTGGGCTTGCGCTCGCTTTGCTCGCTGAGCCCACCCTCCTCTTCTTCTCCACTGCCACTTCGCTCGCTGAGCCCACGCTTCCACTTTGCGTTGTCGCCTTGCTCGCTCAGCCTCACTGTTTGACGTGTGTGACCACTTGATTTTCCTTTGTTGGTCTCGGAACGGACGATTTCCTTGCACTCCGTTTGGCGCTTGGAATATACTCAGTTTCTATGAATCAATATCGAATTTTGCGAAGAAACAGGCTGCGAAGCGGCGAAAGGCTGGAAGACCGCCGGTTGCTGGCGACCCTCCCCGTGATCTCGGAATTCATGGCGGCGAACCAGTCGACGCTGCTCGATGAGTTCGGAGACTATTCGGATTGGATCGAGATCCACAATCCGACGGACCAGCCCATCCCTCTCGGGGGATGGCACCTGACGGACGACGCCGAGGACCTGACACAGTGGACGCTGCCCGATTTGACTCTGACCGCCGGTGACTTCCTTGTGGTCCACGCCTCGGGCCGCGATCGGGCAGAAGCGGGGCTCCCGCTGCATACCAACTTTCGATTGGATACGGATGGTGAATTCTTGGCTTTGGTGCAGCCCGACGGACAGACCATTGTCAGTTCGTTTGCGCCCGAGTTTCCTCGCCAAGTGGCGGACATTTCGTACGGGTGGTCGGCCAATCAACTGGAGCGAGGCTACTTGAATCCGGCGACTCCCGGATCGATCAACCCGCCGCAGACCGCGATCGATCCGCTGCAATCCGTGCTGATCAACGAGATCATGTATCATCCGGCCAGCGAGGATGATGCGCACGAATACGTAGAACTTTGGAACGCCGGAACGGAATCCCTCTCGTTGGCAGGCTGGCAGATCACCGGAGGCGTGGAGTTCTCTTTTCCCGAGTTGACCCTTGCGCCAAACCAGTACCTGATCGTGGCCGCCGATGTTCCCTCATTCCTCGCGGAGTATGGTGTCGGTGCGACGGTGGTGGGACCGTGGTCCGGTCGATTGAGCAATTCCCGCGACACGATCACACTGCGAACGCAGCGGGCGATCGACAGGACCGAGTAACTTACGCCGATGAAGGGCGACTGGGCACAACGAGCGCGCGGGCCCGATGACCGCGGTCACCAGGGATGGATCTGGACGGATGACCACGATGGCGGTGGTGGATCGTTGGAATTGGTGAATCCCTGATCTGCCCAACGAGTACGGGGCGAATTGGAATGCGAGCCCCGTGGGAGGGCACACCCGGCCAAGTCAACTCGCAAGCCGTGACAAATACGGCGCCCTTGATCGTGGACACGCGACACGACCCGCCGATTCCACGCGCCGGCGGATCCGGTGGTCATCCAGACGCGTGTGCTGGATGAACAGGTCCTGGGGATCAGCGTCACGTTGCACTGGCGCGTCGACGGGGAAGCGGATTTCCAGGTCGCTCCGATGCGCGACAATGGGCAACAGGGCGATCTGCTCGCCGGCGATGGACTGTATCAGGTCACGCTGCCCGCCTTGCCCGACCGGACCGTTGTCGAATACTACGTGCAGGCGGAAGATGCAGCAGGGCAGGTGCGCACCTGGCCGGCGCCGACGGTCGATTCCGGACAAGTCACCAATGCGCTCTACCAGGTGATCGATGAGTTCGACCCGACAGCCGCATGGCAGCCCGGCAGTCCGCTGGTGGTTTACGAGATCATGACGGCAGCGGAACGAGAGGAGTTCACGAACATCGTTCGGCAAAGCGATGCCCAGATGAACGCGACCTTGATCAGCGTTCACAGCGACGGGATGGAGGTTCGACACAACGCGGGGATTCGGATTCGAGGGCAGGGGAGTCGAAGCCACAATCCCCCCAACAATCGAATCAACCTTCCCAGCGATCGCCCGTGGCGTGGCGTGTCGGCGTTGAACATCAACGCCAATCAGATCCAGGACCAGATTGCCGGAAGCCTTCTGTTCCGTCTCGCGGGGTTGCCCGCAGCACAAGCCACGGCCGTGCGGATGTTCAGTAACGGCGTCAACCTGTACGAGGATCAGCTGTACGCCCACGTCGAACCGCTGAACAGCAGTTTCGCATCGGACCACTTTCCGCTGGATCCCAACGGAAATGTCTACCGCGGCAATCGTGCCTCCAACTCACCGCCCGGTGGTCTGGGGGCCGGGTTGTACTATCGCGGACCGGATCCGGAGCCGTACGTCAGCTATGGCAAGCTGACCAATGCCAGTCAAGCCGATTGGTCGGATGTGATTCATCTGACAGACGTCCTGAACAACGCTCCCGACGAAACCTATCTGGAGCAGGTTGCCGAGGTCATTGATATCGATCAGTGGTTGCGGTTCTTCGGTCTCAATGCGTTGTTGAGCAACACCGAGGGCGGCTTGGTCAATGGCGATCGTCAGGGCGATGACTACGCGATGTATCGGGGAATCGAGGATCCCCGGTTCGTGATGATTCCGCACGATCTCGATTCGCTTTTCTCTAGCGTGACGCGCGGGCTTCTGGCGGCAACAAACGTTCCCGCGCTGGGCCGACTGATCCTGCATCCGGAGATTCGGCCGCGCTACTATCAGCATTTGCACGATCTGATCGACAACCTGCTTGTTGGCCAGCGATACCGAGGCCCTGTTGCGCGAGTCGCTGCGGAATGTGAGCTCCCCACAACAAATCGATGGGATCATCCAATTCCTGCATGATCGATCCGCTTACGTCCGCTCGGTGATTCCCTCGGGTGTGCAGCTTGAGTCACTGCTGCCGGTGGAACAGGGAATTCGCAAGACGGCGGAACCGGTGGCTGCGCTGCATGGTCTGGCGGACTATCGCGCGCAGTCCGTGTTGGTCAACGGATATCCGGCGACCTTCCGCACGAACAACGAGTGGCAGTTGGGCAGTTACGTGGCCAGTCCGGTGGTTTTCGGGGCGACGTGGAGATACCGCGACGATGGCAGCGACCAGGGACAAGCCTGGCGTGAACTGGATTTTGAAGTCGACGAGAACTGGAAGGAGGGACGGGCCCAATTGGGGTACGGTGACCGCGATGAACGGACCGTCGTCGACTTTGGCCCCGACCCGGACAACAAGTACATCACGACCTATTTCCGGCACGAGTTCGAGATTTCCGATGCGTCCCGCTACCTGGACCTCGCACTGGAGTACGTGCGGGATGACGGGGCTGTCATCTACCTGAACGGTATGGAAATCGTTCGCTCGAATCTTCCGCTGGATGAAGCGATCGACTACCAGACCCTGGCCCCCGAGAATATCACCGGAAGTGCCGAACGGACGCGCCATGCTGTCGTGCTCGATCCGGCATTACTGATCAACGGAAAGAACGTCTTGGCGGTGGAAGTGCACCAAGCCATGGCGGATAGCGCCGATCTCAGTTTCGACCTGCGGATGTATGGCCGCTTTCATCCGGTGAATGCGGGCGTCCCCCTGCACCCGGGCTTGAATCGCGTGGTGGTGCAGGCGATGAGTCAGACCGACGGGCAGGGAGAGGTTGTGGCCGAGGAGTTTGTCGATATCTGGTATGACGATGGCGATGTCGTTCCTGTCGACGGGGAACTTCCCGCGGGCGAAACCGTCTGGACGGCGGCCGAGGGGCCCTATCAGGTGCGCGGTCAATTGGTCGTTCCGACTGATGCCCGACTGACGATCGAGCCAGGCACGTCGGTCTACTTCGAAGAAGACGCCGAACTGTTGGTGCACGGAACGATTGTCGCGCAAGGGGAGGAACATGTCAGAATTCGGTTCACGAGTGTTCCCGGGGCGGCGTTCGTGCCGAATCGACCTGGCGGTCGTCCTGGACTTCCCGATGGGCCTCCGCGCTGGGAGGGAATTCACCTGGTCGATTCGATGTCCGAGGAAAATGTGCTGGCGTTCGCCGACATCGAATATGCCCAGGATTCGCAGGGCTCGATCGGTGTGAACGCCAGTTCGCTGTTGGTCGACCATGTCACTTTCCACGGAACATACCTGCGGATGGTCTACGGTGTGAATGCCTCCCTCGTCGTGCAGCATTCCACCTTCCCGGATGTGTTTGGTCCGGACGAGGATCCGGTGACGATCGGTTTGGATAATGTCGCGGAACCGATCAAGATCACCGGTCGGGCTCCTGTGGGAGGCCAGTTGCGGATCGCGTACAACACGTTTGGCACGAACAAGGGACACAATGACGTCATCGATGCCGACAGCCGTCGCGTCGGAGACCGGACCGATTCTGCAGATTATCGGAAACGTCTTTCACGGAGCGGGCGATGAACTTCTGGATCTGGGCGGCGACGTGTATGTTGCGGGCAATCTGTTTCAGAACGTGACGAAGGACGAATTCACGAGCGATCGGGGCTATGCCAGTGTGATTTCGACAGGTGACGCCGGCTCCGACACCACCATCGTTGTGGCGCGAAATGTGTTCTACAACATCGATCACGGCATCAATCTAAGGAATTCGACGGCGACCATTTTCGAACAGAATACGGTGGTCCAGATCCATTCGGATACGGTCGATCGATTCGGCGAACTGAATCGCATGTCGGCCATCAATCTGTTCAAGGAAGAACCGGGGGCCACGCCGGGTAAGGGAGCCTACGTCGCGGGGAACATTTTTTGGGACGGCCCCCGGGTGTTCGGGAATGTGGATCAGCCCGGGGATCAGGTCAGCCAATTGCAGTTCACCGGCAACCTGCTCAGCGAAGAGCTCGCGGCGTCCCGTGTCGGAGACCGACCGGGTACCGTGATGCAACTGGGGCCGGACAACCATGTCGGGGATCCGCGACTTGGCCGATCCCGCAGCCGGCGACTTTCGACTGTTGCCTGGGTCGGCGGCGACCGGCGATTGGGCCGCTTGGGATCTGGGAGCCTTCGTGCCGGAAGGAGCCTGGATTCGTGGGGAACCCGACTCGCCGACTTCCGATCGAGACGTCACGCTCACCGTGGGCGGCCCGGGGATCTTCTTCTACCGGTACCGCGTGAACGGTGGCCCATGGTCGGAAGTGATCCCGATTGGAACCGGGTTTGATCCGCAGGGTACAATCCGCACCGACTCGCTCACTCTGCAAGGACTGGGCGACGGCGAATATACGCTGGAAGTGATCGGACAGGATTTCGCCGGA
This sequence comes from uncultured Planctomycetaceae bacterium, assembly GCA_963776055.1. Lineage (GTDB taxonomy): Bacteria > Planctomycetota > Planctomycetia > Pirellulales > Pirellulaceae > CAVZLD01. The sequence goes on from CAVZLD010000009.1 coordinate 359,031, forward strand.
AATTGGCAGGCGACGCCCACCCAATCCCGAACCTGGACGGTCGGGCCGCAGCCTGGCCGAGTTGTTCTCAACGAACTTCTGGCTTCGAATCAGAGCTACGCCGATGGTCTCGGCTTCTATCCGGATCTGGTGGAACTGCACAACCCGGGCGATTCGGCCATCAATCTGCGCGGCTACAGTTTGACCGACGATCCGATGCGTCCCCAGAAGTTCGTCTTTTCGGACGATCTGGTGCTGCCCGCCGGCGGCTATCTGACGTTGACGGCCGGCGACGGTTCGTCGTCGGGAATCCACCTCGGGTTCTCGCTGCGGCGCGAAGGCGAAAGCCTGTCGTTGTTCTCCCCCGCGTCCGGTCCGGTCGACGGCCAACTGATCGATTCGATTACCTTCGGTTGGCAGATCGGCGATTATTCGTTGGGACGCGTGGGGCCAGCTGGTGCATGGACGTTGACGGAGCCGACGTTCGGTCAGGCAAATCGCGCTGCGCTGTTGGGAGACACTGCCGCGCTGCGGATCAACGAGTGGTTGGCTGGCAGCGACACGGAGTCCGACTTCGTTGAGTTGTACAATGCGGATCCGCTTCCGGTGGCACTGGGTGGGTTGTATCTGAGCGATGCGCCGGACGGAAATCCGCTGCGGCACGAAATTCCCGCCTTCAGTTACGTGGCCGGTCGAGATTTCCGCGCGTTTGGGGCCGACGGCGATCCGGAAGCGGGGGCCGACCACGTTGATTTTCGCTTGGATCTGTACCGCGGTACGCTGGGACTGCACGATGCGCAGGGTGTGGCGATCGACACGATTACCTACGGTTCCCAGACTCCGGGAATCTCCCAAGGCCGGCAGCCGGACGGTGCTGCGGAGTTCACCTTCTTTGTCGCGCCATCGCCCGATTGGATGAACGGTGTCGGCCTCCGCGGTGACCTGGACGATGATGGCCGGATCGATGCCGCCGATATCGACCTACTGGCCGTGGCGCTGCGGACGGGTGGCGAACCGGACGAGGTTTACGATCTGAACCGCGACGCAGTCGTCGACTTCGAAGACTATCGTTACCTGATCCAAACGCTGCTGGGCACCACGTTTGGTGACGCGGATCTGGATGGCGACTTTGGCTCAACGGACTTCGTGCAGGTCTTTCAGATCGGCGAATATGAAGATGATACGCCGGGCAATTCCACGTGGAGTGACGGTGACTGGGACGGCAACGGCGAATTCGACTCGCAGGATATCGTGATCGCGTTCCAGTACGGACGGTACTCCGTGTCGGCCAAGCCGCCGGGTAGCCAACCGGTACCGTACTCCGCGTCGCCAGCGCCGTCGTCATCCCTCTCGTGGACGCCCGGAGATCCGCTGCCGCTGCGCGAGACGCCGACGTCCGCCGCTACTCGCGAGATCGCGGACGAACCGACGGCAACTGCCGTTTCCACTCCCTCGACCACCCGATCGCGTTTTGTTGCCCGGGACCCCTCGCCGACCGACAGTTTCTTTGTGAAACTGGCGTCTGACCAGGAACAGGTCGATTCGTCGAACCTCGGGGACGTACTGGAAGAAGTGTTGCTTCTTCGAGCTCACTCTGAACGATCGAGCACGGGTGGCAGGGACGCGCTGTAGCGCCGCCGTCATCCGGCGCAGCGGGAACAATCATGATCCAGGAACCTGCGGCGGTTTTAGCCGTCCTCTTGGCCGTCTTGGCCGTCTTGTTTGCCTTGGCGCGTCATCCGTTGGGGGCTCGTTTCTTCCGCTTCGTCCCGGTGCTGCTGTTCATCTACTTCGTGCCGACGCTGCTCTCCAACACCGGCGTGATTCCGCAACAATCGCCGACCTATGACTGGATCAAGACCTGGCTCTTGCCTTCATCACTGGTTCTGCTGACGCTGTCGGTCGACATTCCGGCCATTTTCCGACTCGGACGGAACATCCTCTGGATGTTCTTTGCCGGGACCGCGTCGATTGTGTTGGGAGGCCCCCTGGCGCTGTTGGCGTTCGGTTGGCTACTTCCCAGCGAGATGGGGGATCAAGCATGGAAGGGGCTGGCGGCTCTTAGCGGATCCTGGATCGGTGGCGCGGCGAACTTTGTGGCGATCGGCGAGAGTGTTGGTACGTCGCAGTCGACGTTGGGAATGATGATCGTGATTGATGTCGCGCTGGCGAACGTGTGGATGGCGGTGCTGTTGTTGTTCGCGGCGAACGAACAACGGATGGACGAGTCCTTGGGGGCTGATCGAAGAAGCCTGGATGAGCTGCGCCGTCGATTGGAGGAGTATCGAAGCCAGGTCGTGCGGGAAGCGACACTGGCCGATCTGTGTACGATCTGCTGTATCGCGATCGGCACGACCGTGATCGCCTCCGGCGTGGCCGCGCGGTTGCCCAACTTGGGCGGCATCCTGGGCCACTTTGCCTGGACCGTGATTCTGGTCACTGCCGTGGGGGTGACCGCTTCCTTCACGCGGTTGCGAACGCTGGAAGGGGTCGGGGCAAGTCGCATCGGAGCGCTGTTCTTGTACCTGCTGGTCGCCTCGATTGGGGCTCGAGCCGAATTCGTGCATCTGCTGGACGCGCCGGTGTTGTTGCTGGTCGGCGCCGCCTGGATTACCTTCCATGCGGTCAGCCTGCTCCTGTTGCGGCACTTCCTGCGGTGTCCGGTCTTCTTCCTGGCCGTCGGTTCGCAAGCGAATATTGGCGGCGCCGCGTCGGCTCCGATCGTGGCCGGTGCGTTTCAACCGGAACTGGCTTCGGTCGGCGCCTGATGGGAGTCGCCGGATACGTCCTGGGAACGTACGGAGGTTTGCTATGTGCCTACCTGTTGCAGCTCGTCGCCTCCCTGCGCTAGTTCGGGCGAAAGAGAGATCGCGACGCCTTCTGTTGAGCGTGGCGGTCGCGGGATGCGCTCTGGCTTGGATCGGGGATCCGTTGGGGCACGCGGCGACACCCGCCGTTGCCGCCCAAGATGCGGCTCGCACGCCCGCACCCGTGCCTGCTGCCCGTCGCAACCTGGAACGCCTCGCGAGGAAGGTGGAACACGACCTCGTGGGAGATCCGAATCGGTTAGCTTCCTACGTAGAATTCTTCCGTCAACAGCGGGCCAACGATCCACGCTTGTTCGCTTGGCAGGTGACGGCCGAAACGGATCCGGATGGCGCGGTTCGATTGGACGGATTTGTCGAGTTCCCCGAAACACGCGCCGGGCTGCACGCCTTCCTGCAGGTGTTGGGATTTCACGATGTGAAGAACAACCTGGAAACTCTGCCGGCGGCCGATCTGGGCGAAGAACGGTTTGGAATTGTACGCGTGCCACACACACAGATCTTTGACCGGCCGGGTGGGCATGGGCAAGTCGTTACCGAAGCGCTGTGGGGGGAACCGCTGTTTCTGTTGCGGGAGCAGGACGGAGACCTGCTCGCTCATACCGCGGAAGGTTACCTCGGATACGTGTGGTCGGGGGATGTTCGACGGGAAGTCGACCGGTCGTTCGCGGAGTATTTTACGGCGGATTGTGTGCGTGTCCAAACGGAACAACGGACAGAAAGGGGACAGCGGATTCCGGCCGGTTGCCGACTGCGATGGGTGCGAGATGAGGCGGACCGAGTCGTCGTTGAATTGCCGAATCGAGAGCAAGCCGTCCTGCCGGTCTCCGCCTGTCGAAGGCATTTTGGCTCGGCATCACGAATCGACGAGGTTTTGAAGACGGCCGAGTCGTTTCGGGGAACACGTTATCTGTGGGGCGGTCGTACGGCGGCGGGAATGGACTGTTCCGGTTTGATCCAAGTTTCGTTCGCCGCTGTGGGACTCCACCTGCCGCGCGACTCGAATCAACAGATCTACCTCGGGCAACTCACGGCCACGCGTTGGTTCTTGGATGGTCTCCGCCGCGGGGATACGTTGTATTTCCTCGGGGCACAGGGAAAGATTCGCCACACCGCGATCTACCTGGGTGACCGTCGCTACCTGCATGCCGAATCTCCCGTCGTTCGCATCAGCAGCTTCGATCCACAAGCTGCCGATTACGATGCCGCGCGACATGCGTCGTTTGCCTTTGCCAAACGCCTCCTGGATTGAACCGATTCTCTGCAGCCCGCGTGGGCATGCTGTTACTGCCTGGCCGCTTCCTTCGGTGATGCGCCCGATCGCCGATGTCTCACGCTGGCTCTGGCCCGGCTTGGATGGGCGTCGGGTGCCAATTGCTGGGTCAGTGTCGGCGATTTTGCGTACGCGCGATCGTCATCCTGGTGTAGCCGGTGGCACACCAGATCTTCGGTCGGACACCGCGCTGGATCTTCTGTTTGACACGGCACTGGATCGCTCGGCGCCGGTCTGCATGCTCAGGCGCAGGTCTGCATGCTCGGCGCAGGTCTGCATGCTCGGGCAGGTCTGCATGCTCGGCGCAGGTCTCTGACCTCGCCGCAACCGCCGACCGGAGGTCTCCCCGATTCGGACCCGACCTTCGGTCTTGCCGCGGGTGGCGTCGGAGACCCGCGCACAGCGGGGAGTCTCACGATTGCTCGGTTGAGGCTGCGGCACTTAACCGTTTCCCAGCAACGGTAGCAGGAAGTTCTCGAGGATGATCACGGTGATTCCCATGAGAGCTCCCCCGGCGATCACACCGGCACAGATCGGTTCCTGGTTTTTCACGAAGACACGTTCGATGACGCCATCGGTCCCGGTCCAGCGGATCTCCAGCAGCCAGAAGAACAGCGCGCCCAGAAACATTGCCAGGCAGGTGTGGAACGGAATTACGGCTGCCAGTCCGATCCCGACCCCCGAGAGCCAGAAGCGGCCCCGCGTGGCAAATCGCAGGGCTTCGAAGAGAATTCCGAGGCCGGCGCCGATCAAGGCGGCCCAACGTGCGGAGATTTCCAGATTGCTGATCCCCGCCGTTAACAGCTCGGCGACCGCTTTCCAGACGGTGGCCGATGGCATCGGGTACTGATCGGTGATCAAGTGTTGAGGGCCGTTGCGCAGGAAGACGAGGTAGTAGATCGGAACCGAGACGACGGCCCCGGCGAGGATCCCCAGCACGTGGCCGATCGCCTGGTGTCGTGGTTTGCCGCCGAGCATATAGCCGGGTTTGATGTCCATCAGCAGGTTCGAGGCGTTGCTCGCCACCTCGGCCGTGATCGCGGCGGTTGCCAGGTTCGTACGAATGTTGCGGGGCGCAATCGCGCCGAAGGTTAGCTGCGTCAGTTTGCCCACCGCTCCGATGGGCGTGATCGAAGTGAGGGCGGTGGAGTTCACGGCGATCAAGGTGAAGACGAAGATCAAAGGAATCGCGATGACGCCTTGCCAAATCGCCACATCGAAAAACTTCCACGCTAACAGGACCACGATGGCACCGACGACTGGGATACCGATGCCCGAGACCCAGAGCGGCAGTTCGATGTGACGCAGGACATCTCGATTCGAGTTGGCCTGGTTACGTCGAAAAAGACTCGTGAAGGCGCTCACCAGGATCTTAGGTCGAGCAAAAAAGGCGAAGATCGAGGCGGTTGTCATCATGGCGACGCCCCACCACAGAGCCCAGACGGTGATGGTGCGAAAGCCAAATTGGGAGCTGTCGGCCGTGAGCGTCGGTTGGATGTCACCTCGATGGATCATCCAGGGCGCCAAGACGCAATAGTTGACCACGGCGCCGATCATCAGTGAAACTCCGGTCCGAATGCCCATCAGCCCGCCGGCCGCCATCATCACGATGTCGCTGTCAAATCGGACGGTCAGTTGGCGCAGTTCCGTGCCCGCCAGGCGTGGTGTGGCGAAACGATAGATCCAGTCATCCAGAAATTCCGGAACGGTCAGCCGCCGAGTTTCAGTTTCCCCATGATCACGGTGCTGCTCGCGAGTTTGATCAGCGCGGACAGTCCGCCGCTGACGGTCAGCAAGGCGGCCTTGGCCATCCCGTCTCGGCCCTGGCCCTCGTGCAGCGAATCCATCACAATCCCGGCCGCGCGACCTTCGGGAAACGGGTGCTGCTCGTCATTGATAAAACGCCGCTTCAGCGGGAAAGCAAATAGGACTCCCAAGATGCCCAACGCGATCAGCCAGGCCATGACAGTGGTCATCGGCAACACCGTGTCGGTGACGATCATGTAGGCCGCCAAGGAAGAAATCAACGGAGCGGTCATGTAGCCGGCGGCTGTGGCAATCGACTGCATGCAGTTGTTTTCGAGCAAGGTGAATTCGCGTCCCAGACCAATCGCTGACAGGACGCGAAACATCGCAAAGGCGAGAATGACCGAGGTAATTCCGACGCCGAGCGTCCAACCTGTTTTGGCTCCCACGTAGAGGTTCGTCAGCGATAAGACACCGCCCAACATCATTCCGGTCAAACCCGACCGAATCGTCAACTGCGGCATGTTGCCGCGGAAGACGTTCTCCAGCCACCAACGGTCCTTCTGTTCAAGACTCCATTGGCGGACCTGTTCCTCACTCAAGTGCTGGATGGACATGGGGGCTCGATTCTATGGATGGTTGTGTAGCCACGAGAAGTCAGGGGCGTCAACGGGAGCTCGAGAGGGGCAGTCTCGCTACGACTTTCCCAGGCTCCTTGGCAAGGCAGAGGCAATCCTGTTCGGCACACGACTTGTAGGGTGGCGCCAAGGCGAGCGCATTGCGCGGGACGCTCCTGAAGGGACCGAGCCGCGGCGCACCAGCATCCGACACGGTGTCTCGAACATCCGCAGCCGGTCCTGATCGGTTCGATGCGCCTGTGCCAGACCGCGACCGCATTCTGGTGGGCCACCGCTCGGCTTGTTCTCCGCAATCCGCCACATCTTGGACTCGCTGGGGCCCACCCTATACCTCTTGTGCCGAACAGGATTCAGGCAGAGGCAATCTGTGGCTATTCCCATTGAAGTTCTAAGTCTGCCAGAGACGCTCGCAATTCGCCCAGTCGCAGGAACCGCACGGTACCTTGTTCGTCTCGAATCACCAGGGTTGTGCCGTCTCCGCTGAACGCAAGCTGACGAATCCCGTGCGGGGTCAGCTGGGATTCGAACAGCATCTGTGCGTCCGGCACAGTGTACAGCTGGACGATGCCTTCGCGGTAGCCGATAGCGAGCAGATCACTGTCGGGGGCAAAGCAACTGGTCGTTGGCGCCGACGGGCCGCTCATCGTCTCGCCTTCCCGACAGGACGGCATGGCGAACAGCACAACTTCTGCGCGAGCCATCACATTACCAGTTGTGCCGAGGACGGCAAACATTGGATCGCCTTCTAAGAAGCGGACACTTGCCATCCAGTGGCCGTCGGGGCTAAAAGATTGCCAGTCCATCGGACGGCCCGGAAGATCCCTCTGGGTGACAAGTTGGTTGGTTGCCAGGTCCACCACGTGCAATTCGGTCTGGGGACCGACCGGACTGCGGCGGATGCCGGCGAGATAACGTCCCGGCGGAACGAGGAAGGCCAGATCCAGATCGGCGATCGCATCGGTGGATCGCCAAACTTCCCGGCCACGCAGCACGTCCCAGACCGCGATGCGGGGCGACTGCGTTCGCTCGACGGCAGCCAACAGATCCCCGGTCTCGGTAAAGGCGACCGAGGCAATTTCTCCATCCAGACGAATCGCCGACTCCAACCGCGCCAGCATTTGTCCGCTCTGTACATCCCACGCGACGGCGCGATCCGCGTCGATCTGGGCCAGTTGCCGGCTGTCCCGGCCAAAAATCAGGATCGTTCGCGGCGCGTCGCTGTTGCCCAAGAGCTGCCGATGGAATCGGTTGGATTTCCGGTCCAGGATCTGGATCCAGGCGCCCCCGTCAATGGACACGGCAAACCATCGTCCATCCGGACTGAGGGCGAACGGCCCGCATTGCCGACCGAATTGCTCTTCGTCAAGCGGCGGGCCAGCGACGTCCCAGCACTTAAGGAGGCCCTCCAGGATGCCCCAAGACAGCAGTTGTCGACCGTCCTCGGACCAACCGAGGACCGAGATCCCAAAGGCGTGTGCCATCGGATGTTTCGCCAACTGTTGGCCGGACGGCTCTTCCCACAAGAGGATATCGCCCATCCGCGTGCCGACCGCGAGCATTGTCCCTTGGGGGTGATAGGCCAGTACACTTCCTCGTAAATCGTCGTTCACCTCCCGGCGACTCGCCAACCGACGTTGCTCCAGATCCCAAACCAGAACCTCGTGCGTGCTGCTAGCGTTGCCAGCACTCGCTCGTACATGGCCTGTCCCTGCGTTTTCCGGCGGTGGCTGCACCTGGCATGGCCTGCCCTGCGTGAGGCCTCCTGCAGAATGCTCACCTGTGCATGGCCTGTCCCTGCGTTGAGGCCTCCTGCAGGAATGCTGAGCACTGCTGTCGCTTTCGAACGTCTGCGCATCGCCTGTCCCGGGGTTGGGGCGTTGGGGGGGAATGCTAGCGTTGCTGTCGCCGGCCAGCGGATGGCTGGTCGTGGGGGCCAGAGCGACGCGGGATGACGTGTCACCGGCGCAGGGACAGGCCAGATAGCGGCCGTTCGGGTGCCAGGCGGTGCGACCGGCCAGCGGGCGTGGCAGCGGGACAGTGTCGACGCGTTCGCCTGTCACCGTGTCCCAAACCGTGATTTCGCGCGGGCCGGTCGCAAAGGCGACCTGGTTCTTTTGCGGGTGAAAACAGGGGCCGCCAAGATGCGGATCGCGCAAAACCGCGGCCAGCAGCAGCGGATCGTCGGGCGTCTCGTTGTGCCAAAGCACCAAATAGGTCGGTTCGGGAGTCCGCCGTCGTCGATCGAGAACCGCCAAGCAATCCCCCTGGGGGCTCCACACCAGATCACTGCTGAACAGTTGACCGCCCCAATCCCGCGTTGACGGTTGCGAGTTCCCCGACTCCGGCCATGCTAGGACCTGGTGGATTCCGCCTTCCCGCAAATTGCAGACCGACAACTGATCCGTGGCGGATTGCCAGGCGGCCAAGAGTTGCCCCGAGCGGTCGACCGCCAGTGCATCACCCAGCAGGGACGGCGCCACGGCGCGCGGCGGCGCATTCGGCCGGGCGGGTTCGACGATGGACGAGCCCTGTTGAGCACGCATCGCCACGTAGGTTCCGCTGGGATCGATTCCCGGCTGGATCTGGTCGACATTCAGTGTGTGGGATAGTCGCAGATCGTGTCGCAGGAGGGTTCGCACGGCTTCGCTGCGCAATTCGGCCTGCGAGGGGATTCGCGCGGATGTCTTCCGGCTTCGCCGCTCGACCGGTTTCGCGCTGCCTACGGCGTAGTTGCTCCGCATCGCGGAGCAAGTCGAGCACATGCCAGCGATTGCCCGTGACATCGGTCCGAGCGAGGGCGCGTGCTTGTTCGTACAGACTGCGCACCAACAGATCTTGGGCCCGATCGCGGGCCGCTTGCGCTTCTACCACCGCGAGATTCTCGCGGTGCAGCGCCGATCGAACCACACGGTTCTCGCGCCAAAACCACCAGGGGAGAAAGAGCACCAGGCAAAGGATCGCCAAGCTGCCAAGGGCCCACGACGGATTGCGGCGACACCAGCGCCGAAAGCGTTCCAGCGGATGAATCGGCCGAGCCGAGATCGGCCGATGGTCGAGCCAGCGGCGTAGATCCTCGGCGACAGCGGCTGCCGAACTATAGCGATGACGGGCGTCGTTCTCCAAACACTTCAGACAGATCGTTTCCAAGTCCGGATCGATGTCGGCCCGAACGATGCGCGGCCGTTCGGGCGTTCGTTGCAGAACTTGCAGAATCGTTTCGGCTGGCGTGGGACCATGGAACGGTGGTCGACCGGTCAGCAGCTCGTACAGGATCGCGCCGAGGCTGTAGATGTCGGCCGCCGTGGTAATCGACCTTTCGGCTCGCGCTTGCTCCGGCGCCATGTATCCGACGGTGCCCACGATCGCTCCCGACTGCGTCGCGCCATCACTGGCCTCGACCAGTTTCGCCAGTCCAAAGTCGGTGATCTGTGCGTTGTCGCTCGAGTCGATCAGAATATTCCGCGGCTTGAGATCTCGGTGTAAGATTCCTCGTTGATGCGCATGATGGACCGCCTCGGCGACATCGGCCATCAGCGCGGCTGCCGTACGCGGTCGATTGACGTACTCTTCCATCCGTCGAGTCAGATCACCACCTTCGATCAGCTTCATGCTGAAATAGTGATGCCCTTCCCACTGGCCCACCTCGTAGATGGGCACGATGTGCGGGTGATCCAGACGAGCGGCGGCCTCCGCCTCGCGATGAAAGCGCTCAATGTCGATGTCGGAGGCAAATTGACCGGCCAAAATCATCTTCAGGGCGACCGGTCTTCCGAGACTGAGCTGATTCGCTCGATACACGACGCCCATTCCGCCACGCGCGATCTCCTCGATCAATTCGTAGTCGCCGAAGCGATAGCCGTGCGGTGGGAGAGACGTGAAGCGACGCGGCGTAAAGCCCTCCGTTGAGCATTCCCCGCGTGGCCGGTCCTGCGATGCTTGCTCCGACAACGCTTCGCGCAACGGCTCCGTCCACCGGTGAAAATGTTCCTCGTCTGCGAAGAACTCACGCAGCGCATCGGCAAGGTCGGGGTGTTGTTGGAACAACTGCTCGCGATCGACCGAGCCTTGCTGCTGAACGCTCGCCAGATATTCCGCGATCAACCGATCCAGACGTCGCTCTTGCTCATCACTCAGCGGGAGACGTTCGCCGGCCATGCATTCCTCCAACGGCGAGACACCGGCGATCCCGGGCCACAGGGGCCATTCGTCCGCTGCGGCTGCTAGGTGATCGAACGTCGTGGAAATGGTCGAGCGTTCGAAGCAGTGCTGGCCTACCGCGAGTCCTACGGCTGAGAGGAACTCGTCGAATCGGCGGAGGATGGATCAGGTTCCTGCAGCGTCATCGTCATCTCCATGACCATGTCCTGCTCCATTTTCTGCCCCAGGATGTCGATGCTCATCTTCATCTTCGTCCGACTCTGCGACTCATACAAGAGACCTGCCTCGGCATCGAAGTACAACATGCCTTCGCCGGACTGTTCGCGGATTCCTACGATCCCTTGCTGTTTTTCCGCATCCTGGCCCGCCTTTGCGGGGGATTCGCCCGGTGGATCTGCTTCCGCCGCGTCTTGCGCTTCGTCATCCGCCTGGAACTGAATCGTGAGCGCAATCTTCTCCAGCGAACGACCGTCTCGCACCTCCGTGCCTTCGTAGCGAGAGGAGGTCACAATCTTCATCTGTCCCAGAATCGGGTTCTTCAGGGTCGACTCGGTCTGCCAGCTCTGGCCGGGCGTCACCGGACCTTCGGGTAGGACGCCCATTTCACTGAACTGCTTCATCCAATCATCGGAGAAGAGGTTGCCGAACTGACCACCTCCGGCGAGTTGGTTGACCTTGTCGAGGAATCCCTTGGGCAGTTTCATCTCCTTGACTTGGCCACGCGGCGTGTACACCGTCAACATCGGTCGGTTGACAAACGACTCCAGCATCGGCCCGATCATTGTGGCTAAGCCGGTCGGTTTCTCGTCGCTCGTCGAATCGTATTCCATCATGATTCCCTGGGGAGATTGCATTCGCATTCGGAACGTGTCAACGACTTGTTCAATGGTCATCGTGCCATCGTCGGTCACTGACTTCACATCCCATTTCATGGTCATTGTTTGCGATGTGTTGAATTTCATGGGGGGAGTATTGGCCGGCCTCAACTCCTGCTGGATTTGTTGCTCAATCTGATAGTCCAAGCTCGCGCCTGACTCCAGTTTCCAACGCAACAACTTCTGTGCGGCGGCAGGTTGGGCGGTCCACAATCCGACCGTCACGAGGCAAACGGGCATCAGGATTCTCCAGCGGTGAGAGTAGTTCACAGTGTTTCTCCTCGAAGAATTTGGTTGCGTAAAAAGGGAGGAATTCATTTTTGCGCGCCGGAGCATCGATGGGAGCACGGCGTGGCCGCCTGTTGAATCACGATGCATCGGAGCCTGATATTTGTAGCCGCTGGCGTAGCGTGCGCAAGCCGCGCTTCAGGAGTCCTCCCACGGCGGCGGGTGAACGTTCCAAGTGTTGGGCGATTTGCTCCAAACGCCAGCCCTCCAGGTGATGCAGAACGACCGCCTCACGCTGGGCCTCGGGCAAATCGGAAAGGGCATCGGCCAGCGCCCACAGTTGCTCGTTGCGCTGCGCTCGCTGACTGGGGGACGAGTCGTGGGTTGCGAGAAACTGCTCCAGTCGACAGGCCGACTTGTCGAGGGCTGCCTCCAACGAACGTTCTCGCGCGATGTCGCGTTTCTGTCGTCCCAGATCACGCGCCACATTGGCAAGTTGTCGAGCGAGGATCTGCCGCAGCCACGCCGCGGTTTCGGCATCGCTGCGGCCGCGGAAGTCCTTCATTCCCGCCACCGCCTGCACGAGCGTCTGCTGGACCACGTCGGAGGCCCCCAGCTTGCCTTGAAGTCGCGATCCGACCTGCAGTCGCGCGAGCATCGTTAAATAGCCGCGAAATCTCTCGAGGTCGACCGATCGTTCATCCACAAATGGGCTCCTCTTCGTGCTCTATCATCCTGGACACCGTTGCCGGCGACCCCGGGCGCGCTGAGAAAACTTCAGGACCAACACCGGCCCATCCGCAGCTCATGCCGGGTCCCACGTCACGATTTCTTCTCGCTTCACCGAGATTTCCCGCTGTTTCCAGCGGATATCGGGTGCGCCGCGGCCGTGGTAGATCCGCACCTGACATGCTTCCTCCAACGGGTGGTCGTCGCGCGGTTGGATGGCAAATAACGTGGGTTCGTCGTACTCCTTGCCATTCCACGATTGGGCCAGGAAGGCGACCAGACTCGGGCCCTCGACCACGAATCCAAACACAGGCAGCCACACTTCGCCGCCGAATCGGGTCGTCACCGAGGCGGGGTGCTCGCCCAGATTCACCCAAACGCGTGTCGCCGACGGTCCGACTCCATACGTGGCCTGACGGATCGATCGGTCGTCCGTCAGGAACTGCAGGCGGGTCAGACGCTGGTGGGCCGTCGCGGCATGCAGCGGCCCGAGAACCTCGTGCGTGTTCTTCAGGAAAATGTCGAGCGGATGATGCCCCGCCGCCCAACCCTGGTCGGCCTGGATCCACAGTGACTCCTTCGAGGGAGGGGCTTGCGACGCGGAATTCTTCCAGTAGAGATGATCAGGGACGGAATGGTAGTGCAACGGGCGGGCACACAGGATGTGATGAGCGACATACTCCGCCGCCTGATCAGCCGCGTAGCCATACTTGCCATAACAGATCTGGCAGTCGTGATAGACCATTTCCCAGAACGGGATGACCGTCGCACCCAGGCTCGCCGGATCGAGATTATGAAAGTACTTGCCCGAAACGCCCACCAGACCCTCGAAGAAATCACTGTGCGGCAAAGCCCACTCCCGACCGCATTCACTTCCGAAGAGCCCAAATTGCTGACGAGCCGCATCGCTCAATCGAATCTTCCAGGCAATATCTTCGTTTCGATCCAGGGGATGGTGGGGGTCGGCACATTCTCGCGGGCCGACCGCATAGGTCGTATCAATGAAATACGACCACGGATGAAAGAGCTGGTGGATCGCCGGGAGGTTCTGCGGTCGCATCGCCATCTTCAACTGGTTCGTGCACAGACCATGTAGGCCCTTCCGCCCAGCCAACGTCCGCCCTCGACCAGCGTGCCGTCGGCGCGCTTCTCGATAAGGGCCGGGTCCCAACTGGCGGCATCGCGATAGAGGTCTTGATAATTGTCGTGCAAACAACCGACGTAACCGAGCCGCTGGATACGCTCCATCGCCGCCGATAACTGTTCGTTGCCGCCGCACTCGGGATTGGCCGGCAGGTTGTCCGGATGCCGGCAATCGTAACCTCCCTCCGTCCAACCGCCCAACATGAACAGGCACCGGTCGACGTCCAAATCGTGACGCAGGTGCTCGGCAATCTGGGCTGCCTCGTCGAACGTCCAATGCACGGTGACCGATTCCTCCTCCGTGCTTTCCTCATTCATTCGGCGGGCAAGGCAGGTCCATAACTTGACATTGGACGCCCCCACCATCCGTTCCGCGTGAGGATCGCGCCGAATCTTGTCCCGCAGCGTAATGGCCGTGCCACGCTGTTCGGCCAGACGCCGATATCCGGTGGCCACGGTGTTCCAGTCTCCTGGGCCCAGCGGATGCAAGCGTAACTCGCACGCCGATCGGCGAAGGTGAAAACGCGTGATCAGCTGATGCAAACTGCTGGCCTCCGCCGCGGGGCCCCCGCAGCTCGGCCGTCACGTAGGCATCGTCCCAGTCGACGATTAGTGCCGATCCGCTCTTGACCAAGCCGAGCATATTCATGTGGCAACCCTCGTAGTCGGATGTGCCAAACGAACGCTCGAACGTCGCGCCCCGCTGTGCCGAGATCAAGAGCCCCTCGCGACAGGGAACGATCACATGTCCCTGTTCCTTCGAGGATACAACGAGCAACTCCTCCAAAAGCCGCATCTGGTCCAGGCCTTCCGCCGTGAGACGCAGACTGCGGCCCGCGTCGATCAGTTCCCACGTGATGCGAACGGCGGGCGACTTCTGCCAGAGAACGATCTGCGTGTCATTGGCTTGGCAATCGTCAAACCGGTCTGCGATCGACGGTTGCAGTTGGTCCCACGCGCAAGTTCCCTCCGTCGGCCAGCGAATATTCGAGCGTTTGTCCCACAGCGACCAGCGACCGGTGTTGCGGTCCAGTTCGATTTTTAAGTGGGGACTTTCCAGTACGGCCGATGGAGTGGCCGCGGAAGGAGTCTCGCCGGCGGCTCGAACGATCCCACTCGACGCGATCAAGCACAGCAGCAGCAGCGGTCGAAGGTGGCGGCTGATCCCGCTTACTCGCGCGAGCATCGTGTTGCTGTGTCGGCCATGAAAGGTTTTTCTGGTCACGTTCCTTCTCCCGTTGGGTTGGCCATGAAAGGCTGAAGATCTTCCGCCGGTGCGTTGCCAAGGCGGAGAATTCGGGTTCCACGGGCACTCCATCCCCAATCCCCATCTTGACGCAGCAAGAAGGGGGCGTGGTCCGCTCCTTCAGCCGGTCAAAAAGGGGGGCCGGCACCGCGCGGCCCCCCGTCTACTCGAAACTCGACGCAGCCGTACGTCGGAGCGAGTTCCCGTCTGCCTCGCCGTGAAGCTCTCGTTGTACAGGAGTTCGCGAACAGGAAATACTCTCGTCCTCCCGAGAGAAAAGGGGCGTTTCGACAACTTGTCCCCTTTCTCGCAACTAGACACTTGGGTCAACGAGAATCTCCGGAGTGCCTAAAGATTAGGCAGACTCCCTGGTGCCCTGATCTTGGGCGGGCTTGCTCGATTTGATGGCAGTGGAGTGCTGTCACTGCAAGTGCTTTCACTGCTTGCAGTTAAATGCTGGTCTTGACTTACAAGCGAAGATTGCGGCATAACGCGGCCACGGTGGCTGCGACCTAGGTGTCATCGTTCCTCAAACAAGGAAGATTCAGGAAGGAGCCGGAAAATGGAGTTGTTACAACAGCAGGAAGAAAATCGGGAGTCCAAGGTTTACCGGGTCGCATCGGACCTCTATCGGCAGGATCCCGATTGGGTAACGTTCTTTCGAGAAGTGCTGGGGGTGGAAGGGATCGTCCGTCGCGTGTTTCCCAGTGCGATGGAGTTGGCTCGCTTCGAGCAGACCAAGGAGTACGCCGACATTCAGCAGATGGTGGCGAAACTTCGCGAACGAGCGAGTGAGCCGGCGGATGCGCGGGAGCCCACGCGCGTGATCACGGTGCGGCTGCCAAAGAGTCTGCATGAATCACTGCGGACGGAAGCACACGAGCGGAAGACGAGCATGAATAAGCTGTGTATTTCCAAATTGCTGCAGATGGTCGATGAGGAGCTGATTCCCAACGACTGAGCGTGGATCGGATCCCACGGAACTCCTCGCTGGCGTTCGGTGGCCAGCGGGCCAGGGCGCGTGGTCGTCCGTTTCGTCGGAAATGGCTCGCGGTGTATCCCTCCGCCGCGACGGTTTCCTTGCCAAGCAGTGTGTGTCGCACAAAAGGACCGAGAGCGCGGGACCCCGACCGAATCGATCAAGGCGGTTTCTCTCTGCGAGAACCGCCTTTTTCTATGAATGGCCGGGCAAGAAGGAAGCCTCGAAGGAAACCTGTAAGCCGGGTTCTGTGGCTGCCGAGGGGGCAGCCGATGATCATTTCTCTAGGGTGCCGATTGCTCGACACCTCCAGCAGCCTACCCGGGAGTCGATGACGGGCCGGACCGACTCGTGGCAGCACCGTCGGTGCCGCCTGCTCCCTGTTTGGCCTTGCTCCGGGTGGGGTTTGCCAAGCCAAGCGAGTCACCCCGCCTGCTGGTGAGCTCTTACCTCACCGTTTCACCCTTACCGGGTGGCGCCCGCAGACGCCACCCGGCGGTTTGCTTTCTGTTGCACTTTCCCTGATCTCGCGACCGGTCGGTGTTACCGACCACCCTGTCCTATGGAGCCCGGACTTTCCTCTCGTTCCTCTCGCTCAGCGAGACGAACCAGCGATCATCCGGTTCCCTTCGAGGCCTCTGTTCAGCATACACGGCCGCACGGCAACGGAGTGGATCGCCCCGATTTTTCTTCCGGCCGTGGAACGTCGAGCATCGCCACGGCAAGTGTTCGTTTCACCCGTAGCCGCAGGCGAGGTCTGCCTGCGGATGCCCTTGTATGTGCCCGTAACCTCGGGAGATGTGCGGTTCCACAGACGCGACGCAACCGACTTTCGGCCCGGCGGATCAAGGAATTGATATTTGGCTGCTTGGGCATAATCGGTAGAGTCTCGGAGTTACCAAGCGACGCTCCCGACACGCGGCATGGATGTCGATGGGGAGCGGCCGATTTCTTGCGGAAGTAGGGACACATGCTACGCATCGGCCTGGCACTTTCCGGCGGAGGCCTACGAGCGACGCTCTATCATTTGGGCGTCGTCCGGTTTCTGAAGGACGCGGATCTGCTTTCTTCGGTCACGCACATCACGTCGGTTTCGGGCGGCAGTATTCTCGGCGCGCACCTCGTCCTGAACTGGGACCGCTACAACGGTTCCCCCACGGATTTCGAAGATGCGGCCGCCGAAGTGCTCGACTTCGCCCGACTCGACGTGCGCAACCGAATCGTCCGCCGGTACCCGTTTACGCTCGCCTTGAGCTTTCTCCACCGCATGACTCGGCAGCGGCCACCGCGTTACTGGACGCGGACCGGACTGCTGGAGCAGCATTACCGCCAATTCCTGTACGGGGACACCTGTCTCTTTCAATTGCCGGTCCGTCCAGAACTCCATATGCTGGCCACGAATCTGAGCGAAGGAGGATTGAGTTCGTTCACTCGATCCGGCTTGCTGATGGAGACTCGTGGAAGAGCCGGTGATTCGCAGATCCGATTGCATCGCGGAGGGCTGGCGACGGTCCCGATGGCCGTGGCGGCCTCTTCCGCTTTTCCGGGCTTCTTCCCGCCCTTGGAGCTTTCCGCGGAAGACGTTGGCGCCAATGCAGGGGAGTTTCAGACGCAGTACTTCACCGATGGCGGTGTCTACGACAATCTGGGTGTGCGCATGTTCCGGTACCTGGAACGGCAGCAGCAGTCGATGCCGCCCCCAATCAACGCGGCCTGTCTCGAAGCGGCGGTTCGTGAGTGGAATCACGCCGCCGGATCGCAGACGATGACTCCTTTGCGCCGGATCGCCGAAATCTACGCCTCGGGCAACGGACAAGGTGGGCAGACGCCCCACGTCTCGCCCGTCCTGCAAGAGTCCCGGGAACTTGTGGCGGGGATCGGGCGGCTCATTTCCGATGTGAATCTTGCCGAAGATGAACAGTTGTGCTCCTTGTTGCATTTGGAGAATCATCGCGGCAATGGCAACGGGAATGGCAACGGCAATGGCAACGGCAATGGCAACGGCAATGGCAACGGGAATGGCAACGGTGCGGGGCACGCTGCATGGCAGGCGGGATTCGAATCGAGTGACGAACGAGACAAGAACCGCAACTTGATCAACCTGGCGTTTCGCGAAGCGGTGGGGGAGGACTTGCTGATGGCCGCCGACGGCGGTTTTGATGCGATCATCGCCAGTGATGCGGGCAAAAAATTCCAGGTCACTCGCCCCGATCGTTCGAGCTCGTTCCTGCGAACGGCGATGCGGTCCTCGGATATCCTGATGGACCGCGTCTGGCAGCTGGAGAAAGAGCACTTCGGCGCCGCGGCCGACTTCGTTTTTGTCCCCATCACGCGGGTTGTGAAACGAGAAGAAGACGCGACGGCGATGCATCCGGAGGTTCAGATCCAGGTGAGCCGAATGCGCACCGATATGGACCGCTTTACGGACAAGGAAGTGATGGGGCTCGTGCGCCACGGCTACTGTGTGGCTCGACAGTCCGTGGCCAACAAGCCCTGTCTTGCTGGTCATGCACACGCAGACTCGCCGTGGGATCCGATCACCGGGCCGAATCCCAATCCGCCGGCCGTTGCCAGTCAGCGAAGTTGGCGTGGTCGGCATGCGGTGGACGCGACCGAGCAGGCCCGAGTCCTGCTGCATTCATCACGCAGAAAGTATCTCGGCGTCATCCTCTCACCACGCGACTGGGTGACCTATCTCTACCTGCCTCTGTTTCTGTTTCTATTGGGCGTGATCCCCTATTTCGCATACAAGTCTTGGCATCACACGCAAATCTCCTCCACGCTGACTTCCGCCATCGCCGAGACAAGGCACGACTATAAGACTCTTCTGGGGCTGATCGAACACGGTTCCGCCACGCCTGGGAAGGGGATGCCCTTTCAAGAAGTCGACCATCCCAGTCCGTTGTTCGCCGAGAAGGGGCTGGACATCATTGCGGACACCCGAATTGCCGATCTGCGGCACCTCGTTCCGGCGAGTGCCTCCGGCGTCCCGGACACGGCCTCCATTGTGCATGTCTATCGATTTCTGTCGGTTCGCAAGCTGCAACACAGCGATGGCGACACGGCCCTGCGGCTGCAGTG
Source organism: uncultured Planctomycetaceae bacterium (assembly GCA_963776055.1). Lineage (GTDB taxonomy): Bacteria > Planctomycetota > Planctomycetia > Pirellulales > Pirellulaceae > CAVZLD01. The sequence goes on from CAVZLD010000009.1 coordinate 377,931, forward strand.
GAATCTGCCAGAGATCGCCGTCCGCTGCCAGAATCCCGAACTGAAGCCGGAACTATTGCGCTGCCCAGCGGTCCAGCAGGATGGCGAGGAACCACGGTATCTCTGGCAGATCAAGTTGGATTTTCAGCAGGTTCCGGTGGGCCATACAACGGAGGTGATTGTCGAAGCGGTTCTGCCGGTGAGCGACATAGAGCGGCGAGGCCTGCGGGGTGACTGGTGGCGATTCGAAGTGGATGCCGACCCGGAGGTTGTCACATCGTGGGTGCTGCTGCCGGAGCACTTGGCCAACCGACAGCCCTGCTTGATCCGCTACGAGAATGGTACTCCCGAGACATTTGAGTTCGTGGAGCCCACCCACAGCTCATCGATCCTCAAGGGCTCTATCTTGAATTGGACGATCGTTCATCCCAAGGTGGGTTACACCTACAGTTATCGGTGGAACGCCAATCTCTGAGCGACGGCAGGGCGATTCGAGAATTCCCCACCGGCTCGGCGCAGGCGCAGGGCAGGAACTAAGCTCGAAGTTTGGCGCGGGTCTCCGAGACCGCCGCGGGAGTGTGCGGGGATGAGACCTTCGGTCGTGAGCCGTGCGAGGTCGGAGAGCCGCGCACAGCAGACGCCGAGGGAACCATCCGTTCGCGGATCCGGAAAGACTGTCCGCACGACGACGGTGCTCAGTCGCCGGCTTCCGACAGCGGCTTTCCCTCGATCAACTGCTCCAAGTCTTTCCGGATCTGCTCCCGGACAACGGCCGTGTTTCCCACATGGGCGGCCTGGATCGTGCCGTCGCGACCGATCACCACGGCCGTCGGTAGCGAAGTGACTCGGAATGATTTGGCCCCTTGACGCCGCGGGTCGAGAACTACGGGATGCGTATAGTGGTAGGCATCGACCATCGCTTGAACCACATCCGGCGTTTCGCCCACATTGACGGCGTAGAAGACGACACCGCGGTCTTCGTGCTTCCGCACGGCAGCCAGCAATTCCGGGATCTCCTCTCGACTAGGCGCTGCCCACGTGGCGAAAAAGTAGAGGACGACGATCTGCTTGTCTCGGTGCTGTTGCAGGTTCCAGACGGATCCGTCCAGCAGCTTGAGGTCAACCGGTGGGCTTGGTTGCCCGCGCAGGTCTTGGGTACCCCCATCGGCGAGGTAGCTAAAAAGATCCGCGACCTCGACGGAGTCCTCCGGAATGTGCGCGACGAACCGTTCGTCGGCATACTGCTCCGCCGTCTTCCAGGTCAAATCGGCCGTCACCGAGATCGCATGTTTTGCATCCTGGTCCGCGGCAAATTCGATGCTGCTGGATGTCCTCAGCAGGAAGGGCTTGTCGCCCGTCGAGAACCAGAGATCGGTTTGGTGGGACGCACCGTCGCCCCAAGCCATCTGGAAATGATCGGCATCGCCCGCCGGCAGCTTCTCCTGACCGAGGTACCTGGCGTTTGATGCGGTGACCATGATGTAGTGATGAGGTTTTTCTCGGCAGAGAATGTCCAGCCCGCTGTAACGCAGGCTGGTGTCTGTCATGATATCGTGCAGCAGTTCGCTTCGTCCTCCTTGCTTCCGGGCATGGATCCACTGATCGTCGAAAGCAAGTACGCGCGTGATTGTCTGGCCGTCACCCACACAGACGAGCGTAGAACTTTGCGCCGGCTGTGATCTCACTTCCAACCGGAAGTGACCATCATGACGACATGTCAACAAGAACTGACTGGCACCCTCGCCCCGGTTCGCTCCCTCGATTCTCCACCGCTGTGCAACACCTACCTCGTAAGCCGGCAGAGATGCGAGGTAAGACTCCATCCGATGACTTACCGCATCGAGCCGAGTGACGGCGCCATCTTGCGTTGTCGCGGATGCCGAATCTTGAGCGGATCCGCCGTTCGGCGCATCCATCACGCAGATGATAGACAGGATGATCATGATTCGTGGATTCATGGAAAACATAACCGGGTTCCTCCCGTTTGGCCTTGCCGAAAAAACATCCGGTACTCGCCGAGACTATGTTCGCACCCCGCGCCGTATAACGCAGCCGCTGAACCTGCTCGCCGATCTGATAAAACGATGGTGAGTTCAGGCTGGGATCGCGAGCGACCATCTGTGTGACCATCTGCGCCGTTTGCTGGTACTGTGCCATGAGAACGTCACTCGCGCGCGCCATTGCGTTGCCCACGGCGCCACTCGATGCCGTTTGTCGAAACGCGAGGGTTGCGTGCCGCAAATCCTGCAAGGCGGCGATCAGGTTTGCCGCGTTCCGGTTGCTGTATGCAATGGGACGAAGGGAGGCAATATCGCCATCGATTCGAGAGAGCAATTGGTCGGCTTCCCGGATGCATTCTTCATTTCGGTTGGACGGGTATGGGGAGCCGGGTTGGTATGGTAACTGACCCCACGCCGGCTGATGGATGACCACCGGACTGCTTGGCTGAAAGTAGTAGTCGCTGCGCAAGTTCAGCGACTGTGCCGCACGTCGCAGTTCATTCGATACGTTGAACCATCCACGTTGAACTTGCATGTCAGCCTGGCGGATTTCCTGCGCGATGTGCCCGGCATGGTTCATGATCTCCGTCATCGCCTGCTGGACATTCCTTGCGCTCTGGCGTTGCTGGATCATCACTACCAAAGACTCGACCTGTACCGATAGGCCCTGGACATCGCGGACCAGGTTTACGTAGAAGGGGCTCTGGTACTGGTATCCCTGCAATCCATAGGCGAACTTGCGAGTCGATTCCAGCAGGGCCGTCACTGCGCCGGGGACGACAGGTCGAGCCGGTGCCTGGCCTCGTGCGTCGATCGCAGAATAGGATGCTTCGACCAGCCGCGAGATCTGATCAAGCACGGTCTGGCATTGCGAGGAAACACCTGGCAAACGGTGGAATTCCTGCTGCAAAGTGAGCAGAGTCCTGTTCATGTTGTCGCTCGCAATTCGCACCTGCTCCGGCGTGCGCTGAGATGAAAACACAACCTGACGATACTGCTGTGCCGTGGCCAGTAGTTGCCGAGCTCGGTTCGTCAGACTCTGGCCATAGACGGAATTACCCAGCTCGGACCACACCAGCTTGATAAACAGCTCGACACGGGACACCAGCTGGGTGGCAATCTCCGGTCCTGACGTGGGAGCCTGGAAAGCCGGTTGGGTCGGTAGGAAGCTCGGGAGCTGTGTGATTCGATTGGCTTCACAGAAACGCCGCACGAACAAGTCACGACGAACGCCACTCTGCTGAAACTGAGTGACCCAGAAGTTCAATTCGTCGGGACGAGGACTCCGACCGAGAAATGTCTGGTAGAGGCTCGCGATGTACGTCGCCGGGTCCTGGTGCGCCTGGTTGATGTAGAACTCATTGGAGGAGTAAATCGCGATATAGTTTTCCAGCGGACCTTGGTCTCGATAGATTCCCGCCTGGTAATACAAATCGCTCCCGGAAGGACTTCGTTGATACTGTTCATCGAAGACCGAATGCAAAAAGCTACTCAGATCCGAACCACTCGCCCACCTGCTGCCGAACAGCCCCAGCAGCACCAAAACGCCGACCTGACACCCGCTGGCCCAGCCACGACTCATTTTTGACCTCCCCGGCGGAAATGCTCCGAATGATGCGGCTTCGGGGGCAATCCGATATTCTCCCCAACGCCGGCTGAGCATTCTACTCGGTCCCGGTGCCTTGCACAGGTCCCGTGACGATCGGGGCAGAAAAAAGTGTCAGGCAGAAAAAGTTGGCAGGAACCTCTTCTGCCGCACGGTGCGCGGACGATCATGCCGTGCTCTTGTGTTGGTCAGGTAAGATCACCAGAATGATCAGTCCCAGCAGGCTAACGAGCCCAGGCAGTCCCAACCAGCCGCTATGTCCTTTGCCCTGCGCATAGTTGACGCAGCCCCAGATGAAGAAGGCCGTGCCTGCCAATGCGAGCAGCAAGCCCACAGTATCCATACTGCTGCCCACGAGCTGAAGTAGCAGCCCCAGTCCAATGCCGATATTTGTGTTTCTTTTCTTCTCCGAGAGCATTCAGGGTCTCCTCAAGTGACAATGAAATGTGGCTGCCAGACGACGAGCGGCTCCGACAGGCGAAACTCATCGCGGGACGGCACTTCATCGGTCCTTGTCGAACGTTCAGAGCGCCAGACAGATCTTCGGGAGAGCCTACTTGGCCCCGCCGCTCGGGGGCTTTCTCCCGGCATCGTTCCAGAACGCCGAAGTGTGACATTGCTTGGGCACAAAAAAGGTGAACAAGAAAAGGTGTCAGGAACCTCTTCTTTGCCGATGAGACCTTCGGTCGTGAGTCGTGCGGGGTCGGAGACCCGCGCACAGCAGGTGCAGCAGAACTGCAGCAGAAAAGGTTCCTGACACCTTTTCATCGTTCGTCTTTCTGCGACTCGGCACGATTTCCCGAGTGGCCCCAGCCCATCGCAACCCCTTGCTTGCCATGAAGAACGTTCTGCTTCCCACCCTGTTTGCTTGGTTGATCCTTGCGGCGTGGTCGCCTGTCGAAGGGTTGTCGAACGAGAATGATGCGCTGCTCGCCCTGCATCAAGGCGATGAATTCGATTTCCGTAGGCTCGATGGAGCTTACGAACGGATTGCTACTCGCGGCGATACGGCGGACTTTCGCCTGCAATCGCTGGTTCGCATCCTGTATGACCATGCCGACGCGATACCGCCGGCGGAGCTTGAACGTCTCAAGCAGGCGTTTCTTGGCTTCAAATACTGGATCGACCAACCGGGCCGCGACAGCATGTGTTTCTGGAGCGAGAACCATCAGATCCTGTTCGCGACGGCCGAGTATCTGGCCGGGCAGTACTGGCCAGACGAGGTCTTCCACAATTCCGGCAAGACAGGCAAAGACCACCGGGAGATGGCCCGCAGGCGGATCCTCGCCTGGCTCGAGCAGCGATGGCTGTATGGCTTCACCGAGTGGTACTCGAACGTCTACTACGTCGAGGATATCGCGCCGCTGGCAAATCTGATCGACTTCGCCCGAGACGAGGAAATCGTCATCAAGGCGACCATCATCCTGGACCTGCTTCTGCACGACGTCGCGACGCAGTCGTTTCGTGGCACGTTTGATCAGCACGAGCGGCCGGATGTACGAGGGCAACAAGAAGAGTAACCGCGGAAACTCGATGCGATCCGTGATCGAACACGTGTGGGGCAAACGAGCGTTTGGATACGAGATGCAGCCGCGAAACGGCATGGATGTGAACTTCCTCCTCTGTCGAAAATACCGGGTGCCGGAGGTGATCCGCGCGATCGGCCTGGATCAGGGGCCGAGTGTGATTCGCGCGAGCAATGGCTTGAACGTCAGCGAACTGCGCAACGAAGGCCTGCTCGGACAGAAAACCCACCAGGTCATGATGCAATGGGCGATGGAAGCGTTCTCCAATCCCGAAGTGATCGACAACTCCCTTGCCACGATCGAAAAGAACGATATGTTTGCCAACTCATTCCTGCAGGGGTTCGAGATGGTCAACATCGGCCTGTTGCGGAACCATGGCTTGTTACCCGTGATCAGTTACTCGCTGAATCCGGTGACCAACGGAACGGCGATCCAACGCGCCAACACGTACACGTACCGCACGCCGGACTACATGATCGCCACGGCCCAAGCCTATCATCCGGGCACTTACGGCGACCAACATCATGTCTGGACAGCGACCCTATCGGAAGAGGTCAGCTTGTTCACGACGCATCCGGCCTCGCCGATGATGGTGGGAGGCGAGCCCGGTAATTCCCCGGGCTATTGGGTCGGCAATGGCCGCCTGCCTCACGCCGTACAACAGGAAAACATCGTTCTTCTCTTGTATCAATTGCCCGACAAACCCGGATTCCTGGAAGAGGACATCCGGGACTTCACCCACGCCTACTTTCCGGCAGACCTGCTTACGGAGGTCGCCATCGACGGGCGCTATGCGTACGCTCGCCATCGCGACACGCTCGTTGCGTTCATCGGGCGATTCCCGCTTGCCTACGCCGAGGGTAGCCGCGAGGACCTGATCCAACCCGGTCGGGATAGCTACTGGATTTTTGAGGCCAGTACTCTGGAGCGAGAAGGTTCGATGGACGCATTCCAGCAGCGGATTCGCAACAATGCCGCGAGCTATGACGAACGCACGTTACGCTACGAGTCGGCGGGCGACAGCTTGCAGGTCCGCTTTGGCGGTGATCTGATGGTCAACGGCCATGTTGTCGCCACCGAGTATCCCCGATTTGATTCACCGTACGCAAGTTGCCCGCGCAAGCCGCGGACGATCTCCATCACCCACGGTGGGCAAATGCTCGAGCTGGATTTCTACGGTCGCAAGCGAATTGCTCGTTCGCGCAGGACAGACTGGCCTTGAGGGGTAGATGATGGCTGGAGCCATCGGTTTCGATTGCAAGAAAACGCGAAACCCACCAAGATCGGCAGATCGAGATCTGGCGAACTCTCACTCGAAGGAAAAACCATGAAGAACACAAGACGCTCGATCATTTGGGGGATGTGGGGGTTGCTGATCTGGGGCAGCCCGATGGATGCGGAGGCCGCCGAGCCGCTGCAGGCGGGAGCGGCCCTGCGCGTGATCACGCCCGATCCTCTGCTACCGATCTCTGGTGGGATGGGCCTTCCCGCGCCGCGCGAAAAGCGCGGGGAATTGACCGCCCGTGCCTTGGTTCTGCGGCAGGGGGATACAACCGTCGCGATGGTCAGCGTGGACTTACTCGGTTTTCCCCAGGTGTTGGTGGATCGCGTGGCGAAAAAGGTCGCGGAGATTCCCGGCGGTCAAATGCTGATCGGTGCGACGCACACGCACAGTGCACCCGATTGCTATGCGTTTCCCGACGGTCAGGGCGGACACACGGGCGACTTGGAGTACATTGAGTGGGTCTGTCAGCGCACGGCGGAAGCGATTCGCGAAGCGATCGACAATTTGCGTCCGGCCCGACTGCGAGTGGCGACCGGCGAAGCGAACGGAAAGATCGCCTACAATTACTACGCTCCCGATCTCTATGACCGGCGAATGTCCGTGGTGCAGTTGCAGGAACCGGACGGTGTTCCGATCGCGACACTCGTCAATTACGCCATCCATCCCGAAGTCCTGGGTAACGACGCCGGGATCTTGAGTCCTGACCTGGTCGGTCCGCTCTGTGATCGACTGGAAGCAACGCAGGGCGGGCTTGCTCTGTTCATCAATGGTGCGCAAGGCGGCATGGTCACCGCCGACAATCGGGATCTGGATCGTCCAAAAGATACCTTGCGAGGGTACTGGGAAGACCGGCGAACCTGGGACGAATGCGTGCGGATCGGGCACACGATGGCCGCGGAAGCCGAGCGAATCGTGGGTGAAACGCCCTGGCAGGAAGAGCCGGGGCTGCGTTGCGAAACCACTGCGGTGCGGTTTCCCGTCGATTCCGAAGCACTCTGGAACGTGGTGCTGCATTCTCCGCTGCAGTATCCGCACAACGAAGACCGCAGCATCACGACACGCGTCAGTCTTGTGCAGCTGGGAAACGCGCAGATTCTGACGATTCCCGGGGAGGCGATGCCCAACATTGGATTCTATTTGAAACGAAACATGCGCGGCGAGCACAATCTGTTGTTTGGCTTGACCCATGACGCATTTGGGTACATTCTGACCACCGTCGATTTTCAAAGTTTTCCGCGCTACGATTACGTGTCACGGACTTCGCTGGGTGAGCGGACCGGGGAGATCTTCCTCCGGAAGTCACTTGAGCTGATCGAGCGAAACGCCGGGCCGCAGTGAGATCGCAAAAAGAGGACTGTCGTCCGCCGCCGTGGTCAGGCAGCCCGGTGTACGGTTTGCCCTGCCGTCTCGAATCGCCGGCGTCAATCGGCCTCCAACGCTGCGCGGGATTGCTCCAGCACCGCCCGCTGCGCGTCGCTGACCTCGGGGAACTTGAGATCCAGTGAGGACAATGCGTCGATCACGGCCGCGGCAACGACCAGTCGCGTGAACCATTTCTTGTCGGCGGGAACGACATACCACGGCGCGTGAGGGGTTGCCGTGTGGCGGATCGTCTCCTCGTAGGCGTGCATGTACGCATCCCAGGACTGGCGTTCTTCCACGTCGGCGTCGGAGAACTTCCAGTTTTTTTCGGGCCGATCCAGTCGTTCGAGGAACCGCTCTTTCTGTTCCTTCTTCGAGACATTCAGAAAGAACTTGCGGATCACGAATCCGTTTCGCGCGAGATACTGTTCGAAGTGACGAATGTCGGTGAACCGTTCGTCCCAGATCTGATCCGTGATCAGTTTGCGTGGCAGCTTCTGTCGTTGCAGGAATTCCGGATGGACACGGACGACCAGCGTCTCTTCGTAGTAGCTGCGATTGAAGATGCCGATCCGCCCTCGCTCGGGCAACCGCTTCATGCAACGCCACAAATAGTCATGATCCAAGTCCTCGCTCGAGGGCGATTTGAACGAGAAGACCTGGCAGCCTTGCGGGTTGACACCGGACATGACGTGTTTGATCGCACTGTCCTTACCCGCGGCGTCCATGGCCTGAAAGATCAGCAGCAGGCCCCATTGATCCTGGGCGTACAGCCGTTCCTGGAGCTCCGCCAGTACTTCGATGCCCCGCGCGAGCGCTTCCCTGGCCTTGGGCTTGTCATCCGAATCCAGGTGGCGTGTGTCGTTCGGTTGAAAGTCTTTCAGGTGAAAGTCTTTCCCGTCGTCGATGCGAAACGGACGGGAGAAATCACGTGACCGGGCTTCCACATCGTCTTTTTTTTTCGTCATCATAATCCTTTCGCGTTCTGTCGGATGCGAATCAGTGAAGCTGGACGGCGAACAGGCGTTTCTGCGTCGGCAGATAGAGAACCTGATCGGCGACAGTGGGCGTGATGGCTTCACTGCGCAATCGGCTGCGGGTGACGATTTCCTTTTTGCGACCAGCTTTCATGACCCAGAGCATCTTCTTTTCGGTGCTGACGTAGAGCTTTCCATCAGCGATGACGGGCGACGCGCACCAGACGCCGGAGTCCAGTTTCTGTTCCCAAATCACGTCTCCCGTAGCCGCATCGAAACAGAATAAGCGGCCAGAGTAGTCGGAAATGTACAGCAAGCCATCCTGAACAACCGCATTGGAAAGTGTGCGGTCGACCTGTCGCGAGTCCCACACCTTCCGGCCGGTCGCACCGTCAAGGCAGCTGAGCATTCCCTGCCCCGGGCCGTGCAACGGGCTTTGTCCGATGGCGACGTAGATCCGGCCCTGGTCATCGATGACCGGCGTGGCGATGATTTCACTCGGGCCATCCTCACTCTTTTGATTCCAGCGCGCGTACGGAATCGGTTCCCCCTCGCGCTGTCGGTAGTCGCCGGGGCAGCAATCGTACCGCCACGCAATTTTTAGTTGAGGTGTTGGACCATCTTCGACGACCGTGTCGTCCGTCCAGGGCTCCAGAGCATACAGCACACCGTCACCACCTCCGTACAGTATCAACGTCTGTTGCGGGAGATGGAGCACGCGTGGCGATGACCACTGTCCGTGCATCGTGCGGTCGCCGATCGTCGTTCCATCCGTGGCGACCAGCTTGCCGGTTTCTTTGTGCAGTACAATGACACTGGGCGCTGACGGATTGGCAACTTTCGCGTGCGTGTGATCGACACCGTTGGTGGTCCCTACGTAAAGAAAGTCTCCGTGAAGGACCGGGGAGCTGCCACACACATCATGCGGTACAACGCCGACCTCGCGGATCATGTCGAACCGCCACAGGATGTCGCCATCCTGCGGGGATGGCTGATAATCGACTTCGCTGGGTACGCCCATGTAGCGGGCCTCCTCGGTGAACGGCCCGTCGTTCCCATTCGCTTGCCCCTGCGCGTCCAGGCAGAGCACATCGCCACGCGGCCCGACGACGTACAGTCGATCGCCGTCCACCGCGGGCGACGAACAGACACCGCATCGCCAATGATTGAAGTGGTACGGCGCTTGCGTTCCCTCCTGGTAGCGCGGAATCGGCAGCTGCCAGTTGACTTCGCCGGTGGAACGGTTCAGGCAGAGCAGAATCCCGCCGCCGGTCGAGGTGACGACCGGATGCTCCAAGCTCGAATCATTCGTGCCGACGTACAAGCGATCCCGGTCCACGACGGGGACCGTGTACTGATGGTCACCGAATTCCCGTTCCCACAACAGTTCCGCGGCCGGGAAGGCGTCCGGCAATGCGGAACGGCTTGCTTCCGAGGCGGAAAGACCGGTTCCCATCATCGTTGCCAGTAGCACGGAAGCCCTGGCCATCCATCGCATCGCATCGGGGACGGTGTTCATCGGGGACCCTTTCGTTCGGCAAATTCCAGCAACTTGTTGTCCGAACCGTTTTCCGAATCCATCGACTTTCCCGAATGGGCCCGTATCAGCCGCCGGCACACGGGAAAATCCGCTCGGTATTGTCGCGCAACACACGCGTGCCCAATTCGACGGCGCGCTGTTCCGTCCACCCGCGGTCGATCACGAAACGTTCGGCAAGGACTTTGGCGAGGATTCTTTTGTACATGTTGAACTTCGGCAAGGCAAATTCCAACTTGTACATGTCGCTGTAGTAGCCGATCTGCTTGTTCTGCGGGACCGCCTCCAACCGAGCCGCCAGATCCGGTTCGATAAAGGCGGGCGTATTCGAATACCACCAGTGTCCATTCGTCACGACGTTAGGGAAGATCCAGGCGTAGCTGACCAACTCCTGGTTGGTGACGCTGGCCAGTACGGAAATCGGAAAGGTCACTTGGGGAAAGGCGTTCAATAACTTCTGATATTGAATCATCGAGACACGACTGTCGTACAGATCCTGTCCCTGGTAGACGCCGGATGCGTAGACGCCTCGATTCACGCCAATCATCAGATCGAACGGTAGGCCAAACTCGGCGCAGAACTGGGCCAGCGTCCAAAACGTAAAATGGGCGGCATGCTGGCGAGCCTCCGGGTCGGCCGACGCCGCCCGGGTATGCAGCTCGGCCAACGCCTGATCGGCCACCGCATCGGAGATCGGTTGCGGTTCGAAATCTGGGGGTAGCGAGATAGCACAAGCGCGCGCGTCTCGAGCGCAGAACCGTTCGAACAGTTTGCCGATCGCCGAGCGCAAGGAATTCGCATCACCGGCCGCGATGCCCGTGGACGCTTCCAACCGCTGACGGATGTCCGGCCGTGCCAGGTGAAAGACCAGATCGTCCGTCCGCAAGCAGGGAATGTATCGCTGCGTGTCGAAACCCTCCAGCGGATCGTCGAAATCATTCGTCAGGAACACGGCCTTCAGCTTGCTGCGTCGCAGAACCTCTCGATCCCATCCGGGCTGCGCCATCCGTTCGGCCGCCAGGTCGTACAGAGATTCCCAATTCTCGATCGTGATGCGATCGTCGGAAAAGCCCAGCAAAGATTGTGCAATCTCCAACAGCCAACTGACTTGGATCGTGTTCTGCAGCGAATCGAGGTGCGGCACGAGCCGAGCCACCTTCGCGCGCGGATCCAACCCTTCCTGCTCGATCTGTTCCCGAGGCAGACCCGCGGAATGAGCTAATTCGGTGTAGTAGTGGTAGCCCATGATCTCGGCCAGCGACGTGGCGGCCGGTCGCCGAGCGTCAATGTGAGTGTGGGGATCCACGAACTCCAGCGAATCGAGTTCCTGAAACAGCCGATCACGCAGCGTCTGCGACATGCCGAAATGCTCCTTATTCTCTCTGGTTGGATGTTCTGTTGGAATCGATGCGAAGGGCAGCGCTCGCGGGCCAATCCGTGAATCATCCGGGCGAATGCCTCGCACGTTGCGGCCATCGATAACGGTCTCAGGTCGTCAACGGCGGAGATGACTGAAGAAAATCCTGAAACAGCGCCGCCGCCGCCAACCGGTCCTGCTCACGCGGCAAGAACCAACCGGCCACGCGCGCTCGCCGAATGACCCCTTTCTCCAAGGGCTCGTCCAAGAGATGGAACTGACACCGCCATCCTTGGGAGGCGTCTGCGCGAGAAGCCAATCGGAAGCCGCCCTGGTCCGTCGGGTAGATCATCTCGACATAGCTGACCGGACTCTCCGCAAACCGAAACAGCAGCAATGACGCGGATGAGCAATCCAAACTCGTTTCCGATTCGTTGGAAACCGCGGCCGGATCGCGAAACTGAGCCGGTTGTGATGCCGTGGCTACCTGGATCGAACCGTTCGGCAGATCGGTCGCCGTCTCCAGGATCGGGCGGCTGTCGAGCAAGTCGGTCTGCATCGAAAGAACGAGTTCGATTCCCACCGCGTTCGACGTGCGGCGGTAGCACCAGTAGACTTGCGGGCGAAACCGAGCGACCGCGGTGGTGGCGTAGTTGGCGACGAGGTCCGCGCCGCGAACATAAGCCTCCGCAAGACCATCCGCTGGAAGTGGGTCGGGCAGGTCCGCCACGCGCAGTTGCAGCAACCGCATGCCACTCAGTGAGTGTCCCGCGTAGGTGACTTCATGCAGCCCTCGACCTATCTGTCGCACATCGACGTCGACGCGGAGTAGGTCCGAATCGAGGTGCGCTCGTCCTTCGTTCACATGCCAGAGTCGCGCGCCAAAAGCTTGCGGGCCCATCCCCGAATCCTCAATTCGTGTCGCGAAGAAACACGATCAGACAGCGTGCAACGCGAAGCGCAAACTCCCGATCGCAATGTTGCCGTCGAAATCGTTCCGTCGAAAGACGTGGCTTCTATCGTACCGCATCTCGGATCGTTGCGCGAGCCACCTTCAGGGTGGCGACGCAGCGCAATAAAAAAACCCCGCCGCTTGCATTGCAGAACGGCGGGGCCGGAACAGAGAAGAGGCCGATTTGCCCGAAGGCGATAAAAAATAACGGAACTTCACCGAACGATAACGTTCCTTCAATTCCACCTACGATGATATCAATTCTCAGCCATGTGTCCAGTGATTTGCAAAAAAAACGTTTCCTGCCGCATGGACGCTGTGAGCGGGTCTGCGTGTCTGGCGACCGGCCGGTTGCCGGCCGGTTGGCCCAACCGTTACATTCGCGGGTTGGGAGGCGACGATCCCCGACCGACCATCTGCGGATCATTACGGTTTCGGCGCTCTCCGCGAATACGGAAAGGTGCGGTATGACGCGCAACTGGCGGGAGTTACGAGAAGTAGCCGAGCGGGCAGCACGCTCCGCCGGCCAACTGCTGCGGCAGATGCAACACAGCGTGAACGTTCGGGAGAAAGCACCGGCCGATCTCGTGACCGAGGCCGATGTGGCGGCACAGCAGATGATTCGCGATCTGCTGCTGGAGCAGACGCCGGAATTTGGCTTTCTCGGTGAGGAAGACGCGGCGGGGGCCGCGCGATCGCTGCAGAATGCCGAGTTTTGCTGGATCGTCGATCCCCTCGATGGGACTACGAACTACGTCCACGGCCTGGACAGCTATTGCGTGTCGATTGCCCTGTGCCAGGCCGGAGACCCCGTTCTGGGGGTTGTCTTCGATCCGGTCCGCGACGAACTTTTCGCGGCGGTGACGCGGCAGGGCACACTGCTCAACGAACGGCCCATTCACAGCAGCGGCCAACGGCAGCTGGACCAAGCACTCGTGGCGGCCAGTTTCGGCACACGCGTCTCGCGAGATTCTGCGGAAATCGCCCGGTTTGTGGAGGTTGTTGAACGCTGTCAAGCGGTCCGTCGGATGGGATCGGCGGCCCTGAACCTCGGATACGTGGCCGCCGGCCGGCTGGACGGCTACTGGGCGACCTCCGCGAAAGCCTGGGATGTGGCCGCCGGCGTGCTCCTGATCCGGCAGGCGGGTGGTATTGTCACGGGCATGGATGGCGGTCCGTTCCGGCTGGAGGAGCCGCACCTGATTGCCGCCGCCTCCGGGGATCTGCATGCCGAGCTGCTCGAAGCGTTGGCACGCGTGCCAGGGTAGTTGGTTCCCGGGCGGCTTGGTTCGCGGCGGCAGCCGCCTTGGCGAGCGCCGGTGACGACCGCTTGCCAGGAACCAGGAACCAGCGCTTTTTGAACAGGACCAGCGCTTTTTGAAGTTGCACATTCGGCGTGTTTCCTAACCCGAAGCGTAAGCGAGGGAATCAGTTACGCCGATTGGTCAAGATCCCTTGCTGACGCTTTTTGAAGTTGCGCATTTCCCGAATTCCCCTCGGCCGTTGTGCGGAAAACCCTCGAAATCCCAACCCGAAGCGTCAGCGAGGGAGACCCGTCCCAACGGTTCTAAAGTGTTCCCTCGCTTACGCTTCGGGTTGAGAAAGATCGAAACGTGCAACTTCAAAACTTACGCTTCGGGTTGGGATGGATCGAAACTCGGGACTTCAAAACTTGCGCTGCGGGAGAAAGCGATGCCCCCAGGGCCTAGTGCACCACTTCCAAACAATCGCTCTACGGCGACAACGCGTGGCACCTCCCCGAAGCGTCCCGACCGCCTTGCTGCTTGGGAGAAGCGTTGCCGCGAAAGCGGGTGCTTCACGCACGAGAGAAAGCTTTGGAAGCCTGCCGAATGCCTTCGGAATCATCCGGGATAGCTTCAAGGCGGCCGCCAGGCTGAGTACACTGAAAGAGACCGGGAAGCGGTTCGCCGGTGGGTCAGCAACGCTGGGGGAAACGTCCGAATTGTAGATCTCCCGTCCTCCGGCGGTGCGTTCCGGCCGACGGCGTCGGACGCGGACGATTCTGTTTCTCGACGTGATCGGATTCCTTGGCAGTCGCCTCGACCCGGATGAACGAAACCGGCGTCCGCCGGTGGACGAGAAATCTTTCTTTTCTGCGTTCAGGCAAACTGCACATCGCCTGCCCGTCGATCCTTCTTTTCGCGACGAACAACCATGAGAGCCTGTGCTCGGCGAAGACTACCCTGGCTTCCTGAGGCCTGTGGCGGAACACAGTGCCTTCCGAGCGATACTCCGTCCCGAAGGCACGCGGGAAGTAGAACCTCCCCGTTTCGAATCAAGTGTCGGGAGGGCGCGGCTCCTGCGGCAGCGATTCTGGTGATCCTTCTGACCATCGTCGGCACCGCCGATCCCGCGCGGGCAGTTGGGAACGACTCGCGTCGATGAGGTGACGAGCGACACGGAGACGGTCGACCGCAATGGGACCGGCCTCCGAATTCAGGAACGAACGCCGCGCATCATTTACGCGCACAATGCGCAGGGAAATCCGGTCCCCCTGATCAACGTGCCGCTGGAACGGATTCAAGAACTCCTGGATCAGGCGGACGGCGTGACCGACCGCGTCCAGCCTCCCCGCTTCCAATTGAACCGCTTGGAAGTCGGGGGGCAGGCCGACACCGATCGAGCCGCGCTGGATGTGCAGCTGACGGTCACCACGGTTGCCGAGGAGGAGTCGGACACGGATTGGATCGCGGTGCCGTTGCGGTTTCACGAGGCGGCCTTGCTGGAACCGCCGACGTATGAGGGCGCCGGGCAACTCCTGCTGGTCTTTGATCGGACCCAGGGATACGTCGCTTGGATTCAAAAGCCCGGACAGGGCGAACATCAGATTCGGTTGCGATTGGATGTCGCCCTCTCTCACGTGGCTCAAACGACGCAGCTGCGCTTCTACCCGCCGCTGGCAAACATCTCGCGGTTAAGTCTGACGGTGCCGGGCCGACAGATTTCCGCCGATCTGCAAAACGGTCAGGATCTCCAGGTGCAAGCGGCGGAGTCGGAACGTTGGCTGCTCTCGGCGAGAGATCTGCAGAATGAGGTCGTCCTGATCTGGCGCGAGGGAGGGCGATTGGTGCGCGAACAGCCGGTGCAGTTAGACGTTCGCGGCGACGTACGCGTATTGATCGATGGACCGGGCGCCATGCGCGCCGAGCTGGCGTTGGACCTTCAGAGTTACAACCGCCCGGTAGAGACATTCGTTTTGCGACTGCCGCCGCATACCACCCTGGTGAGCGGCAACGCGCAGGGCTACGAAGTGAGTGATCTGACGGATCCGGATGCCGAAGGCCGCACCGATCGCCAGACGGTGCAAATCTCGCTGCAAAAACCGTCAACCCAGGCACGCCTGCAACTGACGACCCAGAGCACAGCGGAGGCTGCCCAGTTGGAGCAGATGAATGTGGCCAACTACGAGGTCATTGGGGCTCTGCGGCAATCGGGCCAAGTCAGCCTCTGGGCCAGCGAAGATTGGCTGGTGGACTGGTCGCTGGGGCCGTCCGTCCGCCGCGTGGCGGGGCCGGATCGCGTTGAAGGGTTGGAGGAACGGAAAGAACTGGCGACGTTCGAATACTTCCGGCAACCCTGCGACTTGAAGGTTCAGGTGGCTCCGCAGGGAACCCGAAAGGAGGTGGAACCTCAGTACCGAATGCGGATCAGCGAAGACCGCGTCTCCTTGGAGGCGCGATTACGTTACCGGATCCGCGGTGCCCGCGAGTCGTTTCTGGAGTTCGACCGCAACGATTGGGAGCTGGATGACGTGGGGCCCGCCGGGGAAGTCGAAATCGACAACTACGAAGGCACGACTCCGTCGCGAATCAAGTTGAAACTGAAACGGCCCGCTTCGGGTGAATTGGAGCTCGTACTGCAGCTCCATCGTCGGGTCACGCAACGCAGTGGTACGTTGCGATTCCCCTTACCCTGGCCGACGGCTGACACGATCACCGGGGGCCAGCTTACGGTGAGTGCCTCGCCCGCGATGGAACTCGACTACCGACTGCAGGAAATGATCGGTCTCGTGCAGGACGTCTTGCCCGAGGAACCATTGCCGCCGCAGCGGCCGGCCGAGTCGGCGACGCCGGCGACCGCTTTTCGTTTTCGCAGTGATCGAGCTCTGGGCGACGTGGTGATCGACTACGAGGTTCGGCCCCAGGAGATCACCGTCCGCGCCGATACCGCCCTGGAGTTGGCAGCGGACCGCGCCGACGTCCAGCAGCAGTTCACCTACCGAGTGCGGTATCAACCCGCCGCGCGCTTGACACTCGATTTTCCGCGACCGCTGATCGACTTGTTGGCCAGCCCGCGGTATCGCAGTCAGATCGAGTTCCAAATCGATGGGGAACCGGTAGCCGCAGATGCCTTGATCGATTCGGCCTTGGCGGTCGAAAGCCCGCAACCGATCCTGCCGATTACGGTTCCGCTGCCGCAGTTGCGACTGGGTACGATCGATGTCTCCCTGCGCTATCCCTGGCCGTTTCGCAGCGGGAGCACCGAAGTAGAAACGCTGATTCCGCTGGCTTCGCCTCGCGACGGACGTCTCGTGGCGAACACCGCGACCTTCACGCCGATCGGCCCGTTACGAGTCCAAGCGGTGCAGGACGGGAAGTGGACGAGCGACACCGGGGCCGCCCGCTCCGATGCGTTGCAGACCGTTCTGCTTTCTTCCAACACCCGCCCCAATCAGATCGCGCTGCGCGTCTCTCCGCCCCAAGAGACTTCGCGCGGGAGTGTACCGCCGGGAGCAACGCTGGTGCGTCGGGCCTGGATCCAGACGTGGCTGGGTCGTCAACAGCGTCTGGATCGCCTTGTCTACCGGATTGCAACCGGTGCCGAACGCGTTTTTCTCCAGCTGCCGCCGGGCGTCGATCTCGCGAAGGTGGTGACGTTGGTCGATGGTGTGCAAGTGACGGCGCTGCCGGCGGAACGAGAGCTGGCGATTCCGCTCGACCGCCGACCGGGTGGCGAGCACACTTTGGAGTTGTCGCTTCCCTTTTCGGAGCGGCCCGCTCAGGGGTGGATCGATTTTCCGATGCCCCAATTGCGCGACGCGACGCCGCCGCAGCGTTGGTTTTGGCAGCTTGTGCTGCCGAGCGATGAATACCTGCTGGTGGAAGACTCGAACCTGACGGCCGCACACCGCTGGGTGTGGTCCCGCTGGTTCTGGCGGAGGGAAACTTCGGAGTCGCAACGGACACTGGAACAGTGGACGTCGGCCAGCTCGCAGCCTCTGTTACCGCAAGGCGCCCATCAGTACCTCTTCAGTTCGTTCGAGAATCAAAACCAGGTACGGATCTATAGCTGTCCGCGACGCCTGCTTGTCTATGGTGCCTCGGCGACCGTCCTGTTGCTGGGCCTGGCGCTGTTGTATTTGCGTTGGCTGCGTCACCCCCTGGTCCTGTTACTACTCGCGGTTGTCGCTGCCGGTCTGGCTTGGCAGTTTCCGGCCGCGGCCGTGCTCTTAGCACAGGCGAGCGTAGTCGGCGGCATCCTCTGGCTGCTGGCCTTGCTGATTGCGGTGGTGCTGTACCCGTGGCGGCGGTCTTCTGCGGGCTGGGTGTACGCGGACGAGACGCCGTCGGATACGCGCAGCGGAGTGCAGTCCCCCTGGCGCGACCGGAACGGCGTTGTGTCGTCCACCACTGCCCCGGCGCCCACGGTTCCTGCGATGCTTCCGGATTCGGATCTATGAAACGTTGCCCACCGCGCTGTCGGTCATTCGTGTGGCTGTTGCTCGGCCTGGCAGGACTGCTCAGCGGACCTGCGGTCATCACGGCGCAACCACCGCCTTCGCCGGAGGAGGTTTCCTACCGATTGATCCACGCGCCCTGGGAACGAATCTTCGAGCTGACGGAGGGGCGTGAAGAATACCGGAAGATGACGCGCGAGGACTTCTTTGCGCACGTCCGAGCGGTCCAGCAAGCGCTGCCGATTCCGGTCGCGACCGGGGTGTCTCTCCGCCAGGCGACGTACACTGCGCGGCTGGAAGGCGACGCGTTCGTCGATGGTCAGGCGGAATGGGAGATCGAGTCGCTGCCCGAGAAGCTGGCGACTTTTCCGTTGGAAACGATGGATCTGGCCATCGAAACGGCCGCCTGGACGTCGCCGGAAGCCGGTCCAGCTACCATCGGTTCGACGCCGCGAGGTGAGTTGGTGCTGCTCGTTCCTCAATCCGGCACCCTGCAACTGAGCTGGTCACGCCGGGCTGCGGAGCAACGGCCCGACGAGCTACTCTTTGCGTTTCAACTCCCGCCCGCGCCGACCAGCCGAATGGAGTTAACACTTCCCTCCGAATACGTCCTCTCCAGTCCACACGGGATTGTGCGGGCAGCACCGCGGCCGGGCGAGCAGGCAGCGGACCGGACAACCGGCCCTCCGACTACGGTCTGGCAGGTGGACCTGGGGGGACAGCAAGAATGTCAGCTGCAGGTGCGCCGAACCAACTTCGCGACGCCGGCTGCCTATGTGCACCAAGTGGACAACTATCGCCTCTCGGAACAGGGATTGGAACTGACCGCCGAGCTGCATCTGGATTGTCCCGAGAGGCCCTTACGCCAATTGGCACTGCGCGTTGATCCGCTGCTGCGACTGACGAAAGCGCGGGCTGGTGATGAAGCGGTCAACTGGACCAGCAGCCAGGAGGATGATGCTTCAGCACGCTCGATCGTGCTGACCTTTCCGGAACCGATCCAGGGCCGCAACCGGATTGTGTCGATCTCTGCGTTGGCCCCGCTGCCGGAATCCGCTGCTTGGGTGCTGCCGAGAATCCAGGCCCAACAGGTGCGCTGGGAGCAACAAGTCGCTTGGCTGCAACTTGCTTCGCCGCTGGTCTTGCGTCGGCTGCAACTCGACCAGGCGCGGCAGATTCCGCCACGCGAGGCAATCGCCGCTGACGACGTTCGGATCGGCGTGCAGTACTTGGCGTCCACGGCGCGGATGGAACTGGAGATCGATCGGCAGCCGGCCGAGTGCGAAGTCACGTCGGGAACAACCGTGCTTCTGGGAGGTGGCGGGGCAACGGCCGAGATTCGTACGCACATTCGAGCTACGACCCGCGAGCTGTTTGCGTTTTGCGCGGAGGTGGCGCGGGGGTGGAACATCCGTTCCGTTGAGGCGGAAGATCGTGAGCTGGTTCACGACTGGCAGATTCGCCGGTCGCCCGCCGCGGGAAGAGTGTTGGAAGTCCGTCTTGCTCGACCGCTGGATCCCCGCACGCCCGCACGCCTTCGGATTCAGGCTCGTCGGCAATCGGGCGTGGGATCGGAACCGATTCCGCTGGCCCAGCTTCGACCGCTGACCTTCTCCGAGGGCCTCCCCGGTCCGCGACATTTCCTTGCCGTTCTGCCGGAAGAAAACCTGATGACGGTCTTCTCGGGCGATGAACAAATGCCCTGGCTCATCTTGGATGACTTGGACAATGTGGAAGCCCCGTTGGTTCAAGTGCAACCACGCGACCCGATCATACCGCTCGACAGCCAATACGAGGACGCCTTCGTCGCGCTGCGTCCGCTGCCACCGGATGAACTGCCCTTTTCCGCGGAGGTGCAGATCACGGCGCGGTTAACGCCCAAGGAGTTGCTGGAACAGTATCGCTTGGCGTTGGACCGCTCTCCCGCTGCCGGCGGCCCACTCCGCGTGCGTCTGTCGCCGTGGCGCGGAAGAAGTGCGGTGGTTTTCCGAGCAGGATCCGCAGCGGACATTGCCGGCACGGCGGGTGACCGAGGATGGTTCGGCACCCGGCGAGCTGTGGGAAATCGACTGGCCGGAGTCATCGGAGACCACGCGAGTTATTTTGGGGGAGCGGACTTCTTCGAGCAGCGTCCCGCTGACGGTCAGTCTGTTGCGCGTGCAGGGTGTCCAGCAGCAGGAGGGCACCGTTTGGATCGAGGCCTCTGGTGACCTGCGACTGGAGTTTCGACACTCGCCGTTGCTCATCCCGGTTCCTGTCGGACGCGACGACTATCGGCAGTTTCACCCCTCGCGCCGCGCCTTTCGATTCGCCTCCAGCGCCGAGGTTCTCCAGCCCGAGCAAGGTTTGTCGGTCACGTCGGCAGCGTCCTCTCCCGCGCTGGACCGACCGCCGGTGCTGATTTGGCGAACCACGCTCGAAGTCCATTTGGCTCCTTCGGGCGTGATTCGTGCGCAGGCGCTGGTGCAACTGGAAAACCAGGGCGCCTCGGAACTGCGATTGCAGTTGCCGCCGGACAGTCGCCTCCGGCGCGTGCTGATCAACGGCAGCGAAGCGAAATATACACCACTCGAATCGCGGGAGTTGTCGGTCCCTCTTCCCGAACAGGATCGCTTTCCGCTGCTGCAGCTCGTGTATGACCGATCCGAATCGCCCAGGGGCTGGTCCCGTTCGGTTGCGCTGACGGCGCCGACATTCGACGCGCCGCTGCTCGATCAGCAATGGCTCGTTTGGACCGCACCGGATTACGTGTTGCGCGACCGTTTGGCGAATTCTCCACCGCAGGATTTCCGCGACTGCGCAGGCCCGCGTGTTGGGGCCTCTGCTGTGCGCCCCATCGGAACGTCCCTTTGATCTCTTTCAGCGTCAAGACTGGCGCCAGCTCGGTCGCAGCGCCCTTCCGGCGCCGCCGCTGTCTTCCTTTTGTCGGCAACTCGTGACGCAACTCGGGCGAGTGACCACGACACGCTGGTCCGAAATGCTGCCCTCTTCGACCTCGATGCGGGGGGCGTCCGCAACCCAACGTCTGTGGATTGACGCGAACCGTCTGGCGGCGCGGGGGATTGTGCCGAGTGCCGAGCTGCCAGCGTCCCAGCAGTCCACCGATTTCGAACGCGGCCTCGATCGGCTTCGGCAATCGCGACTGGTGCTGCTCGAGGCGGCGGACGGCGTCATTCTGACCTCCGTGGAGTTGATCGGTTTGTGGGCCACGGAGATGCGGTGGATGGGAGCCGAGTGCCTGGTGACGCTCGACAAAACGGTGATCCATGCTTCGCAGCCCGAATCCGGTTCCGCGCGGTGGCTGGAACTCGTTTCCGCGGCGGCGTGGTCCGATCAGATCCCGCCCTGGCAGGAACCGCCTTCCGACTCCATACCCTTCGCGATCGGCGGCTGGCAGCTGCATGCCCTGGGGCACGCATCCGAACTGAGCGTGCAACTGGGGCGACGAGATTTCCGATTGATGGCCGGCGGCGTTCTCTTCCTCTGCTGTCTGGCCGTATCGGGTTGGCTCAGCCGCCACCACCTACTGCTCGTCGGTTCCCTTTTGGTGGGTGTCGCCGTGTTGGCGATCGTACTGCCGGCCCCGCTGGGTGAACTCGGGCCGTTTGCCTGGTGGGGAACGGTCGGCGGGTTGCTGTCTCGCTTGGCACGCAGTCGCCGCCGTAATCACCCCACCGCGGAAACCCCGGTGATTCGCAGCGCCGATTCTCGACGGTTGCCGTCCCAAGCGCTGTTGACTGCCGGCCTGTTGCTCGCGATGACCACGCCGTCGGGACGTGCCGCGGCTCCCGCCGATCCGGTGAGCGACGGTCGGTCACCGTTGTACGACGTCTATTTACCCACGGACGATCCCGAGGCGGATGACCTGTATCTTCCCCGCTCGTTCCGCGTCCGCCTGCTGGAGGAGTCGTATCGCCGTCAAGGGCGCTTGGCCCCCTGGGTACTGCAATCGGCCGACTACCGCGGTACGTTGACTCGCCGTACGCCGACACGAACCGCTCTGGAGACCTTGACGGCCGAGTACGAAATCATCGTGCCGGAGTCGAACCTGCCGTTGCGTTGGCCACTCGCCCCCGAGACGGTCGCGGCGTTGGAGCGAGAAGCGCGGCTGGACGGCCGACCGGTGGACTTGCAGTGGCTGACCGAATCGTCCGTCCTGATCGTTCCCATCTCGCAGCCGGGTCCGCACCGTCTGCAATTGACCTTTCGCCCCACGACAAGAACCGCAGAGACCGGGACCGTATTGGACCTGCCGATTCCGCCGGCGCCCCGAGCCCGTCTGACTCTGGTTACCCCGGATCGCTCCGGTCCGGTCGAAGTGGTCACCGCCTATGGAGCGGTGCAGGCCAGCGAGTCGACCGGACAGATCCAGGCGGAACTGGGGCCCACACGGCAACTGGTCATTCGCTGGAATCGACCGGCTCCATCGGAAACGCCGGCGGTCGAACAGTCCAGTTGGCTGCGGCTGAGTCCCGAGCAGGTGCGGCTGGATGTCCGTTTTCGGGTGGATGTTCGGCGTTGGCCGGCGGAAAGCATTTTGATTGAGGCCGACGAGCGGCTGCAGTTTGACACGACGGGCGGTGCCCAGCCGCTGTCGATCGGACCGGGGCGCGAGGCTGGCGATCGACTGATGCAGTTCGCGCTGCTGGCCGATGAAGCCGATCTGGCGATGCTCGAATTGAACTTTGTTTTGGCCGGATCGTCCGGCGTGGGACGACTGCGCCTGCCGCGTTGTCGCGTCATGGATCAACCGGATGTGTCGCATTGGTTGGGGGTTTCCGCCGATCCCCGCCTCGTGGTGCGCAACGAGTCCGCGCGGGAGGCGGAGCCGCGACCGGTGGGGGAATTCGGCGAACGGTGGGGCGATGGTTCCGTTCCGGAACTCGCCTTCCATCTGCAAGATATGGTGACTCCCTGGACGTATTCCACGACCGTTCGTGAACCGTCCACACGCGCCGAGATCCAGACCGCCTACGAAATTTTTCTCCACGCCACGCGGATTATCGGCGTCGCGAACTTGACGACGCAGGGAGGCGACCTCTTTCAACAGCAATGGAAAGTCCCGGCGGGTACACAGTGGCGCAGCGTGACTCTTGTCCAGCAAGGCGAATCGCGCACTGTCCGTTGGATCTCGGATTCCGACGATTCGATCCGTGTCTTCTTCGATCAACCGGTCAGCGGTTCCTATCAACTCGTCCTCATCGGGGAACAAACGACCAGCACGCTCGGCCCCCGAACACTCTCCCGCTTTCGCTTGTTGGATGTCGACGCGACCACGCAGCAACTGTTCGTGTTTCGCGGAAGTGACGTGATGCTGTCCCCTTTGATGTCGACGCAGGTGGACGAAACGACACCGCAACTGGCCACCGTGGCTGCCAATCAGTTGGAGTCGACCGGCGTGAAACGCTCGCGCGAACACGCGTCGCTTCTGCTGTTGGACGAGCATCCGGATCCGGTGGTCGAGGTGCGGAAGAACGAACCCGAACTACAGGCGGAGCTGGTCAACGTCGTGACGCGCTACCAGAATGAATGGTATCTCCAACTGGAAGTCCGCCTGACATTGGAACAGGGCCTGCTGGATGGTCTTTGGCTGGAGGTCCCAGAGCCGTGGGTTGCGACTTTGCAGAATGATTCGGCGCGCATTGTCTACGGAGGTCAGTCGCCGCGACCCGGCGTCGCGCGGATGATCGTCTGGCCGGCTGAACCCTGGCTTCCCGGTGCGCCGGTTGGGTTTTCCATCGATCGGATTCCCATTCCCGTCAGTCCTGGCGCACCGCTGACAGTCCCGAACGTTCGCTTGCTGAAGCAAGCCAAGATGCAACGCTATCTGTATCTGCCGACGGAGGTGGATGCGCAGCCGATCCTGTGGGACACGGCCGGATTGGAGCCCGATCGCGCAGGACCGGAATGGGCCCCAGCGATTGCGCAGCAACCGGCGTATCGCTGCTTTCGCATTCGCGACGACTCCTTCCAAGCCGTGCGGTTGCCGGGGCGGTCGACAGCCGGTCAGCCGTGCGTACACCTGGCGGATTTGCATCTGGTGTGTGACGCGGCCCAGCGGTACCACGGATTGGCTCTGTTCGATTTGGAGCCTGGCGGCGTCAGCCAGTGCCAACTCCGGTTTCCCAAAGGGATGCGACCGTTGCGAGTGGACGTGGAAGACACACCGGTGGTGTTGACCTCCACAACGGAACCCGGAACGGTGCGCCTGGAACTGATGTCTGATGAATTACCTCAGCGAATTAGCGTGTTGTACGAGGGACGCCCGCCGGCAGATTCCACCGCCGTGCCGCCGGCATGGGTGGCTCCGACGCTGCAAGCCGCACCGACAGAAGCAGCCGCAGCCGCCCAGGATATCCAGGTTCTGCAAACCCTGTGGACGGTCTACTCCGGCGCCCGTCTGCAGGATCTCGTCCGCTCCACCTCCGCGCCGGGTTACCCGCAACCGTGTTCCGTGGATGATCATGAGCGACTTCGGCTGCGGCACTTGACGAGCACTTTGGAGCTGGCGCAACAGATGACGACGGATTTCAGTCGCGCGGAATTGAGCCGTTGGTACAGTCACTGGGGAGAGCGATTTCAAGCAACATTGCATCGTGCCCAACAGCGGGCGCGGCGGGAGGTCGCGCCCGGTGACCGGCTGCAGGAAGAGCTGGCGGTGCAGCAACAAGCCCACGCCGACTCGGTCGCAAAACTGGAGGTGCTGGACGCGTACCAACGACTGCAGAGTCGGCCG
Organism: uncultured Planctomycetaceae bacterium; assembly: GCA_963776055.1. GTDB lineage: Bacteria > Planctomycetota > Planctomycetia > Pirellulales > Pirellulaceae > CAVZLD01. The sequence goes on from CAVZLD010000009.1 coordinate 402,946, forward strand.
GATCCGCTGGATCAGCTGAGCGTTTGGCAGCAGACGTGCGGTCGGCATGCCGCATACCGCCGGTGGAAGGCCGCGGGATGGGCCCCGGCGCCGCCCGTGCAACGGCAACAGGTCAGCAATCCTCCGCTGCCGCCGTCCTGGCTCGTGGCGTCACTGGTCGCCACCATCGGGTGGGGATCGATCTTCGTCGCCCGCCGAGGGGGATTCGGTGATCTTCGTGCGCTGCACGCGCTGGGCGTCCTCAGTGGGATTGCCTGGTGGCTCTGGCTGCAGCCGAGTGTGTTCGGCTGGTTGCTGATCGCCGGCAGTCTGCTGCTGTTGGTGCTACAACGGCCGCCCACGCGGTCGGTTTATGACTGACGAAGTCACGGGAGAAGGAGCCAGCGATGACGTTCGCCTTAGGGCAGCTGGACCCCTTGAAGCATCTGGATGCGGCCGCGGACGACTACGCGACGAAGTTCGTCGAGATCGTGCTTGTCGCTGCTCGTCAGGCAGGGGCGAGCGACGTGCACCTGCAACCGGTGGCGAACGGATTGCGCGTGCTCTGGCGACTGGATGGTGTTCTGCAGCCTGCCGGTATCTACCCTCACGGAAAATCGGCCGATGTTGTTTCCCGGCTCAAGGTCCTCGCGGAACTGTTGACCTACCGCGCCGACATTCCGCAGGAAGGACGAATTCGCCAACCGCAGGAAACGGTGGAGATGCGTGTCAGCACGTTTCCGACACTGCACGGCGAACGAGCCGTGGTGCGTTTTTTCGCCGCGCAGAACGAATTTCTGTTTCTGGATGACCTTGGCTTTCCGCCGGATATTCCGCACCGACTGCGCAGACTGTTGGCCGAAACATCCGGGGCGATTCTGTTGACCGGCCCCGCCGGCAGCGGCAAGACAACCACGATCTATGCCTGCCTGCGCGAGCTCGTGAAAGCGACCGGAGGTGGGCGGAGTATGGTCTCGCTGGAAGATCCGATCGAGATGGCCGTGGATGGTGTGGCGCAGTCTCAGGTGAACCCGCCGGCAGGTTTTACACTCGCCTCGGGACTCAAATCGTTGCTGCGTCAGGATCCGGAGGTTATTCTCGTCGGAGAAATCCGCGACCGAGAGACGGCCGAAGTCTGCATGCAGGCATCGTTAACCGGGCAACTGGTGCTGACGACCTTCCATGCGGAAACCACGGCGGGCGCGATTGGGCGACTTTCGGACATGGGAATCGAACCATATTTGCTGCGTAGTGGGGTACTTGCTATCCTAAGCCAGCGGCTCGTACGACGCCTCTGCCCATGTTCCCAGCCGTGTGCCGATCGGGATGAGTGGCTGGGGATGAACGTGCCGCACGCCCGAAAGCCGGTAGGCTGTTCTGCTTGCGGGCAGACCGGTTATCGCGGCCGCCAGGTGCTTGTCGAGTTGTTGGAAATCACGCCCGGTTCGGTGGCGCAGGGGATTTTGGATCGCCACGATGTTCCGCGGCTGTATCATCGGGCGGTCGAACAGGGAATGGTCCCCCTGGTGCGGCGGGCCTGGGAGACGGTGGAGGCCGGTCTGACCAGTCCCGCGGAAATCCGCCGCGTGCTTGGATTTCGTCACGACCTGACGGAGACGGAGATTGCATGACGCATCCGCCCACGCCCCAGTCCGTATCGCTGGACGATTTGATCGCCTTCGGGGATCAACTGCGGGGGCTGGCGCGGTGCGGCGTACCACTTGAAACCGGCTTGGCGGCGATCGCCGCCGAGTCGTCCGGTGATTCGGCAGCGATCGCGGCCGAATGGGCCGAACGCGGTCAGGCAGGGCAACCTCTCGACGTTTGGCTGGAGACCAAGGCCGCGGGCCTTCCGCCGATCTTTCGGGCGGTCGTCCGCGCCGGCCTTCGCGCGGGACGGCTCGATGCCGCACTGCAGGGATGGGTGACAACAAGTCGTCACGCTGCCGGATTGCGCCGCACCGTCGGAACCGCCTTGATTTACCCGCTGATTGTCCTGATCCTGGTCAGCCTGCTGGCCGGCACAATTCTGACCCGGCTGGCCGGCCATTATCGGTCGTTGCAGCAGGCGGGCGCAATTCGTGACGAATCCTTCCTGCCCAAAGTGATTCCGCTGTTGGAATTCCTGGGGCACTGGGCCTGGATTCTGGCTCCGGTCGGTGTCGGTTTAACGCTCCTGTGGTGGTATCAAACGCGGCGTGCGTCCACCTTGCAGCCGGTGCGGTTTGCGCGATGGATGAGTTGGCTGCCCGGCGTGAAACGGATGTTGCAGTCCAGTCGCAATTCGACCTTTGCGGAAGTTCTGGCCTTGCTGATCGAAAACCAAGTGCCGTTGCAGGAGGCGATGCCGCTGGCGGCGGAAGCGAGTGGCGATCCGGCGGCCCAGCGCGAAGCGGCACATTGGAGCCAGACGATTGCGCAGGGCGGCAAGCTGCCGTTCACACGCGACCGCCACGGAGCGATCTCGCCGCTCGTCCATTGGCTGTTGTCCGCCCAAGTCGGCACGACACCGCTGATTCAGTCGCTGCATTCTTACGCGCAAGGCGAACGACGGCGAGCGGAGTATCTGGCCGATTGGCTGCGGATTCAGTTGCCGGTGCTGTTGACTTTGGGGATCGGCGGAACGGTCACGTTGGCCTATGCCCTTGCGGTACTCGGACCCTGGTACGGCTTGCTGTTCGAATTTGCCCAGCCGTGAAGGACCCTGATGGCGAAAGATCATCCACCGCCGAAGATGTCACGCGACGAAACGCACGAGCTGACCGAGCGCTTGGTCGAAGTCGCCGAATCCGGTTTGCCGTTGGCCGACGGGTTGTGGGCGGCTTCCTGCGAAGTGACGCGTGGGCGCGTTCGGCAGAGCCTGCGTCGGTTGTCGGAGTATGTCCAACGAGGTGGCACGCTGGAACAGGCGGTCGACTCGGGCAAGCTGCCTCTGCCGCGCTATTTGGCAGGGCTGCTGCGCCGGCGCCCGCTCGGGGCAACTCGTGCCCGTGCTGACCGAATTGACGCACCATGAGCGAGTCAGCCGTGACATCTGGCGGCAGTTGCGATTGGCTCTGTCCTATCCGATTACGCTGCTGGTCTTACTCACGCTGATTCTGATTCTCGTGTTCACTCTGGTGGTTCCGGAGATCTCCGCCACCTACAGGGATTTCGACACGGAGCTTCCCCGGGTTACGCTGAGTCTGATCTGGTTCGCGACGGTGGGCTGGAAATACTTTGCGGCGGCGGCGTTGGTGTTGGCGGGATTGGCGCTGCTGGTTCGCTTCGTGGGCGGCGTGCGGGCGTGGGCCCGTGTCTCGTCCATGGTTCCCGGGGTGGGACCGCTGGTGCAGTGGCAGAGTTACGCCGAGTTCGCTCGACTGCTGCGTCTGCTGTTGGTGCAGAAAGTACCGCTACCGGAAGCCTTGCAACTGACGGCAGACGGTGTGCGGAATGCAAGTGTCGCGCACACGGCGCGCGGCCTGGCGCAGAAGGTGGAACACGGCCACTCGCTGGCGAACAGCATGCAGGCGACGTCGCAGGTTCCGCCGTCCGTGATCCCGTTGCTTCGCGCTGGCGAACAGACAGGTGACCTGCCCGCCTCTCTGACGGTCGTGTACGAGTTGCTGGAAGGGCGCGTGCTGCTGCGTTCTCGCCTGTTGATGATTGTCTTGCCTCCGGTTCTGTTTCTGGTGGTTGCCGTGGTGGCGATCGCGCTGGTGTTTGGCTTGCTCGCGCCGATGGTCAGTCTAATCACGAATCTCTCGTCGTAGCGGGACGGAGTGTTCCTCTTATCATGATGCATTTGCACCTGGTTTCGATCTCAGTGCTTGGCGTGGCCTTGCTGTGGAGTTTGAAGCTGGTGTATGCGCGGAAGGAGACGGCCAGCGACGATGCGCTGGTGCTGATTTCCACGATCGCCGCCTGGGTGCTGATCTTTCTGGGACTGGCTTTTGTGAGCAGTCCTCCCATCTTGATCGCCGGAATGCTCATCTCGGCGATGGTTGTGGCGCGATACCGCGACAGTGAACGCCGAGCCCTGCTGTGGACTTTGGCGGTCGCCGCCGAAAAGGGCGTGCCGTTGGCGAGTGTGGCTCGTTCCTTCGCGGCCGGTCGCATCGACGAAATTGGCCGGCGATCGGCCCGGCTGGCAGAGTTGCTCGAATCGGGCGTTCCGCTCCCGGCGGCGCTGGATCGCTCCCAAAACCCGCTACCGCCCGATGCGGCGTTGGCGACCAAGCTAGGGTATGCCACCGATACTCTGCCGGAGACTCTTCGCGATTCGGCTCGGGCAGGGGATCGCCTGGACACGATCAGTCACTCGTACTACGCCAATTTGATCTACTTTGTCTTGATGATGAATCTGATGTTGGCCGTGGTCGGGTTCCTGATGATCAACGTGGCTCCCACGTTCCAACAGATCCTGAACGACTTCGATATGGAGTTGCCGTCTTTGACAAAGCTTTGCTTCCTGATCGCGCAGTTGTCGGTGAACTACGGCTGGGTGCTTACTCCCCTTTGGCTGCTCGCGAATATGGCGCTCGTGTATGCCGTCCTCGGGTATGTGGGCGTTCGCCTGCCGACGTGGAGCCTGTTGGAGCGTTGGTTCGGCCGACGGGACGCGCCGATCCTTCTGCGGTCCTTGGGGAACAGCGTCGCGCACGGCAGGCCGCTCAGCGAAAGCATCGAGCTGCTGGCCGAGTGGTATCCCGGGCGGTCGGTAGCGACGCGATTACGCCGCGCTGCCGAGCAGATCCGAGAAGGAGTTCACTGGTGTGACAGTTTGGTGCAGCAGGGATTGCTGCGGCCTGCCGAAGCGGCGGTACTCAAACCGGCCGAACGGATCGGCAATTTGCCCTGGGCATTGCATGAACTCTCGGAGATGGCTGCGCATAGGATGGCCGACCGCGCTGCGGCGCTCTCCCGCGTGTTATTGCCGTTGCTGGTGCTCCTGATGGCGATCCCCGTGGGGCTGTTTGCGATCGGATTCCTGATTCCTTTGGCGAGCATGATTCAGAATTTGGCACTATGAAACGGAAATACCGAGCCGGTTTTAGTTTTGTTGAGTTGACCGTCGCGATGGCCCTGATCGCGATTCTGTTAACGACCAGCGTGCAGGTGGTGCGCACCGTGACGGATCAGTTTCGGCGCAATGAGGAACGGTTGGCAGCGATCGAGGCCGCCGGAAACATGATGGAGCTGCTGACGGCCCTACCGGATGAAGCACTCGGCCCCAATGCGCTGCAGCGACCCGAACTGGCGGAGGTGGCGGAGGAGACGCTGCGGCGTTGGAACGTGGAACTGCTGGTAACACCCCCAGCGGGCGAACCGGCCGGTCAGCGAATCGAGTTGCAGCTCTCGCGCCGCTCGTCGGCCGGCAGACGCCCTGCAGAACCGCCCGTTCGTTTGACCGCCTGGAAATACAACGCGGAGGTCCCAGCCGATGAAACGTAGACCCGCTATGCCTCGGCGATACGCGATGACGCTCTTGGAAACGGCGGTTGCGATCGGTCTGATTGGGTTGCTGATGGCCCTGTTGTCGACGGTCGTCTTGCGACTGCTGCAAGCCGATACCCGTACACAGAACCACGCGTTTCATATTCGATCGTTGACGTCGCTTGCCGATCAGTTTCGCACGGATTTGCACGATGCGGTGGAGGTGACCTTGGCAGACGACTCGGATTCGTCGACGCTGCGAATCCAAGCGAGTGATCATCGTGCGGTGGAGTATGTGATCGAGTCGGACCGGATTCGGCGGTGTGTCTCCGACGGTTCGAAGGTAACGGCGCGCGAAGCGTATCGCCTGCCTGCGGAGTCCACGGCGGGATTTGCCGTTCTGCGCGTCCTGGACCAGAGGTTCGCCCGTGTCCGCGTGCAGCAGCTGGCGAGCTCGCGCATGCTGTTGGAAGCGATCGCTGCCGTCGGACGCGACCGACGCTTCCGGGAGACCCCATCCTCATGAAAAACCGACCTTTCGATCGACGTCGTCCTGCCTCCGGCTTGGCACTGATGGTCGCCCTGATCTGCTTGACGGTGATCACGCTGGCACTGACCGCGATGTTAAGCCGAGCCGCACAGGGACGTCGTCTACTGGCGCAGGCGCCAGCGACAGATCCAGGCGGAATGGCTGCTCGAGTCGGCCCTCGATCGGGCTGCGGCGCGGCTGCGTCAAGATCCCGCTTACGAAGGCGAAGAATGGCGATTGTCCGCAGAAGAAATCGGCGGTCGCTCGCCGGCGGAGATCTCGATCGAAGTCGAGATCTCGGGAACGGAGCCATCGCGTGTGATCCGCGCGTCCGTCCGCTACCCACGGGAGGGCGCGTCTTCCGTCCAGCAAGAGAAACAAGTGCTTATCTCGATCCCCACTGTCGGAGAAGCGATATGAAACGGAAACCCACTTCGGCATTCACGCTCGTGGAATTGCTGGTCGTGATTGCGATCATCGCGATTCTCGTGCTCATGCTATTGCCCGCGATCAATGCGTTGCGGGAATCCGCTCGTCGAACACAGTGTTTCAACAAAATGAGCCAGCTGATATCGGCAGTCCACGCCTACGAAATGTCGCACGGAGTGTACCCGGCCGGCGTGATCGACTCGACGGGCCCGATTCTGAACCAGGAGCAAGGATTCCATCATGGCTGGCTGATCGCATTGCTACCGTACGTGGAAGAGTCCAACCTGTACGCCGCGATCGATCAAAAAGCCAGCGTGTACGACAAGAAGAACAAACGGCCTCGGGAAGCGCGGATCGGGTTGCTGAATTGTCCTTCGAGTCCGTCGATCGGCTGGAACAACGCCCTGCGTGTGGGCGTCAGCAGCTACGCAGGCGTGCACCACGACGTCGAAGCGCCGATCGACAGTGACAACCGGGGGGTCCTGTTTTTAAACAGTCGTCTGTCGCCCGACGAAGTGACCGATGGCACTCGGTACACCCTCCTCCTCGGTGAGAAGATCGTGGAGGAGAAAGATGACCTCGGTTGGATGTCCGGCACCCGCGCAACGTTGCGCAACACCGGGACACCGATCGGCTGGACCGGGCGAGCGTCCACACCTTCGCAAGACATTGGATCGGACGACGACCCCCGCAGCGCGGATGAAAACGAAAGTAAACAGGAAGACCTTTCGGCGGTGTCGGACGACGCGATCGGTGGGCCGGGGGAGGATATATCTTCGGAACCGATCGGTGAGATCGCCGGTGACGAATCCCTTGCGACTGCGGAGGATGCGAGCGATGCAGGAGATGATGCCCCGGATTCCATCCAGCCGTTGCGCCGTCAAGGCTTGTATGTTGGTGGTTTCGGTAGCTATCACCAAGGAGGTGCCATCTTTGCCTTTGGAGACGGTCACGTGACGTTCCTGGCCGAAAGTGTTGACTGGAAGCTCTACCAGAAACTCGGCAACCGCGCTGATGGGGAGATCCTTGATACAAGCTCCATCGAACGCGACTGATCGCTCTGCCGTCCCGCGTGACAGAAAAACTGCAAGCTCTCCCCGGCCGCTACCGCGTCGAAAACGTATGTCGTTCGATCGTCCGTGCTGAGTAGAAAATCGAAAACCGTTTGCTCAGATCTGGAGGATGCCGTGAGACCCGATTCCGCCTCGACCTCTAGTTTCTCGTTGGCTGCGTTGTTCTTTCTGATGGCGTGCCTGGCGGTTCTTCTCGCGGTGTTACTGCCCGGTGTGCAAGCACTGAGCGAACGACAGGTTGGTGTGTCGCAATTCGTTTCGTCTTCGCTCGTCGTCGGCGCTTTTGCGAGCCTGTTGGGTGGAATGGTGGGGCTGTTCCACTATCGTCGTTTGCGAGGACTCGGTTGGGGCTTGTTGACCGGTCTGGTGGTGGGATTATGTGTCGGCCCCGTCGTGCTGTCCCGTCATTTTGGACAGGTTGTCGTCGCCAGCCTGGGGGGCTCGGTCCTGTTGCTGGTTCTGGCGACAGCCTATCGTCTGCAACAGCCTTAAGCTGCGGTCAACCTTGCGGATTGCCAGACGGCCAGTGAGATTTACATGGGGGGCAAAGGCATGTCGGAACTTGTGACGGTTCGCTATCTGCAAAAATTCACGTGCCGGAGGTAATGCTTGATGAATGCGAAAACCTGGGTTTTGGTTGCGGCGATCTTGGGAGCTATCGCGGTCATCTTGGGTGCCTTCGGGGCCCACGCTTTCCCCGGTTGGCTGCGCAGTCGTGGTTTGGAAGAAGTCATCGTGGTGCGTCGCCTGGAGAACCTGGAGATCGGTGTTCGCTACCAGATGTATCACGCCTTGGCCTTACTGGCTGTTGGATGCCTGCAGTTGCAGACGCCCGCGCGGATGATTTCCGTCGCCGGCTGGTTGTGGATCGTGGGGATCCTCCTGTTCTCCGGTTGTCTGTACCTCTACGCCCTGAGCGGACTCCGACTGTTTGCGATGATCGTACCGCTCGGCGGCGTTTCTTTCATTGCCGGTTGGCTCGCCTTGGCCTTCGGCGTAGCGAGCCGGTCCTGAGATGCGGAGGTGTTGCCGGCGTCCGGGAATTTTCCGTTTTCGCCTTGCCGCCTGAGTACCATTCGCCACGCCGCAGTGCATCGGAGCGTCTGTGGATTGGGTTGCGGGGCTTCACTTGCCCTCCGGCAGGGTCGAAGGCGAGGGACGAGTTTTGGGGGAGAGGCGTGCGACGTTCGACGTCGGCCGTTCGGATCGGCCCTCCCCGCGTGAAATCGCTTAGCTGGCTCTGCGGCCCCTTCTCCAGGAAGGGCGAATCGAAGCCGCACGACCGCCGCGGCCGCGCCACAGCAGCGCGAGATGATTCCACTGGAGCCAGTCCGAGCAGCCAACTCCGATCAACTCCGATCGACAGGCGATGAGAAAGCACGAGCGGGCGATGTGTTGGGCGATGCGCCTTCCTGCCTCGGCGCCGATCAAAACAACACTTTTTTATTTGCTCGGCGCAGTGGGCTGCCAGCGTGGGGCAGGGGACCGCTTACGAGAATCGACTACGTGGACTATACTCCGACGACTCGACGCGAGACGGTCGTGACCGGCGAGGGCCGGTCCGCCGAATTGCCGCCAATGGTGGTGGAGTCGGTCGATGCAACCAGGAGGAAGTGAGGAGAAGTTGATGCAGCGGTCCGCCGAAGAAATTGCCGAGATTGAACGCCACAAGTATTTCTTGAGCGAGAAGCGAGGCCATGACGTGGGATGGGAGTATGCCGAGGCCGACTGGGAACGGCATCATGCCCCTTCGTGGCGTCAGGACCGAGACCGATCGGAGTCGGAGCGGCAGCCGTGCTGTCGGCCGGCGCAATCCTGACCACGCCGTGAAAGACATGCCCACGCACACCGAAATCGGTGGTCCGCGAATCGACCGAGTATCTTGCGAGCCCCCCGAGCCCGCTGGTGCCCGCTACGGGGGCCGCTGGCAGCAGTTCTTGTCGCGCTTGTTCGCCCGGTCCTAAGCAGCAACGCGTGGGAGCGGATGTCCTGCCACGCGGCTGACCGCCTGCACGCAGCGGGCCTCGCCGCGGGCAGGCGGTATCGGCGGATGGGATCGATCCCGATGTCGATCACACGCTGACCAGGTTCTCTACTTCCTTGGCCAGTCGCTGGCGGGCGACGTGCAAGCGCCGCTTGATCGTGCCCACAGGGGCATCGAACTGGTCGCTCATTTCTCGCAGCGACTGTCCGCGGAAGTAGAATGCGACGAGCGTATCGCGATCCATGCGGCGCAGGCGTCGCAGACCACATCGCAACTCACGGGCCGATTCGCGTTGTTGCAGAACCGCGGCCGGGGTCCGAGCATCCACACAGTTGGCCTCCATCGCTTGCGGCTCCACAGCCAAGGCCTGGCGCCGCCGCAGCGCACCGTTGATGGCCATTCGTTCCGCGATACTACGAATCCAGGCCGGAAAGCAGGCGGGTTCGCGCAGTTGCCCGATTTTCCTCAGCATCTGCAGAAACACCTCCTGACAGACCTCTTGCGCATCCTGCTCATCATTCACACGTCGCGCCACGACCGAGAGGATCCGCCGATGGAAGCGTTGGAACAACTCCCCCTGGGCTGACCGATCTCCCGCCTGAGCGGCGACGACCAATTCGGCTACGGACGGAGCATCCGTAACCGGTTCTCCACAGCAAACGCTCATGAATTCCTCTCACATCACAATGGGAGTCGACTTACGCTTTCCTCGGTCGGCCGCAAGGGCATTCCGAGTGAAAGGCGCAGCGACACGTGGACACACGAGTCACCGCAAAAAATCGCCATTCGATGACGCCGCTCGGCAGGAGCCGAGGGCGATCTGACTTCCCGCGCCTACCGGCGCCTAGTAACCGCGTCCCGCGCCGACCATGCGCAGGGCATCGTCAGCGTTTGGGGGACGAGTTTCCAACGACCGAATCCGGAAATGCCTGTTCCCATGAAATGGGTAGAGCGCAGGTCCAGGGATTCGATCCGGGAAGTACCGAGGCAAAGCTCTAGGAGGCGGCGCAGTATCTCGGCATGAACCGCGGCACCGCGATTGTCCCGGCAATGGCCAAGGATGCGGGCGGTAATCGTGCTCAAGGTCGTGCGTCGCATGGTCCTTCTCCTAGCGCTCTGCGCAGTGAGAGAAAACAGTAGTTCGCCGAGGTGGCTTCCGGCCGCTCGACATTTCCTTTCCCTGACGGGAGTGTATCGGCCCGTTGGGGAGACCCCGACAAGCCCTTCCATGGCAGCGTATCAGAACCTTCGGAATTCGACAAACAGTTTCTGAGCCGCCCCGTTGACTCCCGCCAAGTGCCTCTATAGACGTGCTGCCGGGCCAAAGGTTCGCGGCGGAAAGTGCTTTTTTCGGGAAATCGAGCCGTTCTGAGGTTCTTCTTGCGCAGGGATTGACGCACCTGAATCAGAGCCCCTCGGAAAACAGTCGTCCAGCCTTTAAGCGAAACCTGGCGAACGACTTACGTACTTCACGCTCCCTCCGAGACGGTCGATGGCGAGGGCCGAGCCTTCGGGCATCGGCAGCGCGACGATCGACGCCGGACGTTCGGATCGGCCCTTTCGCATGCGGCGAGACCGTGGGTCGGCGGTTTCGGTGAGGTCAGAGACCTTCCGCGAGCACTGCGAGCACTGCGAACACTGATAGCAACGACACCGCCGCGGGCGGGCCTCCGCCCTTGAATTCAGCCCGGTCCGCTCAGGGCGGTGTGCCATCCCGATGGGGTTGCCACATCGCTTCGATGTCCTCCAGGGACTTTCCTTTCGTCTCCGGCACGTACCACCACACGAACAGAATCGACACCAGGCAGAAGGCGGCATACAGCCAAAAGGGAAACGCGTGGTGGAAGCGGGCCACCAGCCAGCGGTTTTCATCCATCATCGGGAAGGTCTGCGAGATCACAAAGTTGGCCACCCACAGAAAGATCGTGGCGATCGCCATCGCTCGACCGCGAATGTGCGTGGGGAAAATCTCGGACAAGATTACCCAGGTTACCGGGCCGACCGCCACGGCAAAGCAGGCGATATACCCCAGAATGAAGGCCAGGACCCACGCTTCGGTGCGGCCGTAGTAGGCGGCGAGGCCCAACCCCAGCAGCGCCAGTCCCATGCCTGCGGAGCCGACGATCATCAGCGGTTTGCGGCCGACGCGATCGACGGTTCCGATCGCGACGAGCGTGAAGAGCAGGTTCACGGCTCCCACCGTGACCGTTTGCAGCATCGCCGCATCGGTCTGTTCGCCGACAATCTCTCGAAAGATCTCCGGCGCGAAGTACAGAAACACGTTGATGCCGGTGACCTGTTGCAGAACGGCGAGAACCACGCCAATTCCTAGCGCACGTCGCATCCCGGGTTGCAGCAACTGGTCCAGCGAGCGGGACTCATGGGCAATCGTCGTTTGGATATCGATCAGGGCCGCCTCCGCCGACTCGGGGCCGCCGATCCGAGTCAGGATCCGTCGTGCTTCGGCCACGGCATTTTGGCCGACAAGCCACCGGGGGCTTTCGGGCACGAACGACAGCAGGACCAGCAGCAGTAGAGCCGGCAGTGCCTCGGAACCGAACATCCACCGCCAGCCGACCTGCACATTCCAGGACTCGTCTCCTGCGGCGGCGATGCGGTAGTTGACGAAGTAGACCACGAGCATCCCGAGGACGATCGCCAATTGATTGATCGAGACCATCCGGCCGCGGATACGGGCGGGGCTGATTTCGGCAATATACATCGGGCTGGTCATGGATGCGGCTCCCACGCCCAGCCCGCCGACGATGCGGAAGAAGACGAACACGTCGAACCGCTGGGGAATTGCCGATCCGATGGCGGAAACCAGAAACAGCACGGCCGACAGCAGTAGTACGGTTCGCCGCCCGAAGCGATCGCTCAGGCTTCCCGCCGCCGCCACGCCCAGCACGCAGCCGATCAGTGCGCTGGAAGCGGCCCAGCCTTTGAGTTTCGCGTCGAGGGTAAAGAAGCTCTGCAGAAACCCGATCGCGCCACTAATTACCGCCGTATCGTAGCCGAAGAGTAACCCGCCCAGCGTGGCCACCAGACAGATCAGGACCAGATAGGCGAGACTGCCGCGACGGGGGGATGGATCGTTCGGATGGGCCATGGGAGACCTTTCTTCCTGCCCCGTTGCCCGGGACGGCGGAACCGTGTGCTCGTGCTTCGCGCTGTCGGCATCCCGAGGATCGATTCCGTTTGGCAATGTCAGCGGCCAACGGGAGCGGACCGGCCGTTGGCGAGCGGTGGCTCGCTATGTTCTGGCTGGCGGCCTAGCCGCCCCGCGTCAGGCACTGTCGCGAATGGCACGAAACATCGACAGAATGTTCTCGGTCGGTGTGTTGCCTTGAATGTTGTGCACAGTATTGAAGACGAACCCGCCGTCGGGAGCAAACAGATCGATGCGCTCTCGGACTTCGCGATAGACTTCCGCGGGGGTCCCAAACGCCAATGTCTTCTGCGTGTCGACGCCACCACCCCAGAAGACGAGGTCTTTGCCGAATTCCGCCTTCAAGGTCTGCGCGTCCATCTTGGCCGCGGAACACTGGACCGGATTCAAGATGTCAAAACCAGCCTCGATGAAGTCCGGAATCAGATCGTACACGGAGCCACAAGAATGGATGAACGTCTTCCAGCGGCTACGGGCATGGACCAGATCGTTGACTTTTCGGTGAAATGGCAAATAGAGGTCCCGATAAGCGGCGCGCGAGATGAAGGGGCCGCGTTGCGTACCGAAATCTGTCCCGGTAATCAGTGCCACCTGGATCCGGTCGCCCAGCAGGTCGATGAGCGTCTCGAGATTCGTCAACGCAATCTCGCACTGCCGCTCAAATACGCCGTAGACGTAATCGCGCCGCGAAGCGGTCGCCATGTACCACTCCGCAATGTCGCGGATCCCTTTCGGATGTTTCAGGAAGGGGGCCGGGACCAGCGCGATATCTCCGAAGCCGGTCCCCGGGACAATCAGCATCGTTCCACAATCGGGTTGTTGGTCCAGTGATTCCGCGGCCGAGCGATAGTACTGCCGATCTTCTTCGGTAAAGAGGGCGAATTCCTCGAGGTTGTCGGCCGGATCCAACCGTTCTTCGTCGATCGGTTCCTGACGAATGATCGTGTCAAAGAAGTAGCCGCCGTTGGGCATTCGGCCGCTGGCGGGTGCCGATCGATCGCCCTCCGGATAGATCAACAGATCACCGGTTTCCTCGACTTTCGTGACTTGAAAGTCACCGCTGACCAGCACCGGCGTGCCGTCAAACAGCGTAAATGGTTTCCAGTTCTGATTGACCGTGCCGAAGAGTGTCTTCCGCGGCGGCTTGCCAATCACGTCGATTCCCAACGCTTCCCGCAGCCGCTCGTCAATTTCTCCCAGCATCTGGTAAGGCTCGATCACCTTCACCGGCTCATCCGGCTCGCCCAACACTTCGCGGCGCAACCGGCTCACCGCCGACGCATGAATTCCTGTCACGAAAGTGGACCCAAAATCAACACAGACACGGTCCGGCTGCTGATGATGTAGCGTCGCTTCCAGGCGTTGCCGACTGTTCATGCGTGATTTCTCCCGGTACCCATCGAGCGATGTCGCCGACGGTTTCGAGCGTAGTATAAGGGATCGCCGCGAGGCTGACCAAGGGTCGTCCCTCCGCATCCTGGAATGTCGCGTATTGTAACGCGAGTTGTTTTGTCGGACGAGAATGGAAAACGAGACGGCGGGGTTGCTGACAGCGTCGAACAAACTGCCTAAAATCGGGCTGCGTCAGAATACTGTTCGCAGCGGACGGGAACGGAAAGACGATTCAAGAGGCGATGCGTGGTCGTTTTCACCGGTGCCATCGGTGACCGAAGCCGATGGGAACACCGACCAACATCTGTCTCACCCCCTTGGGAGAAGCGCTGATGCCACGGCAAGTGTTCCGTCGATCCCTGTTACTCGTGCTGGCCGGATGCAGCCTTGGTTGGTCTGCCGAGTCGCGGTTTGCCGTCACGAACAGCCGCAGCGAGTACGTGCACTGGATCGACCTGTACGACGCCGCGAATCGCCGCATCGATGTCCAAGCTGGCGAAGCGGCACCGTATTCCCCTCGGACCACATGCGGACGCTGTCACGACTACGAAGCGATCTTGCGCGGTCATCATTTCAACGCGATGAATTCTCCCTCCGAAACCGATCCCCCAGGCGAACCGTGGATCTGGACCGACGAGCGGACCGGAACCCAATTGCCGTTGTCCTACCGAGACTGGGCGGGAACGTACAATCCCAACGCCTTGAAGATGGACCCGCGAGAGTTTCTGCTGAAGTTCGGGCATCACCAACCCGGTGGTGGTGCGGGCGAACCGCCGGCCGAACCGGAACCGGAGGAGAATGCCGCGACGGAAGAGGCGTCGGACGAAGAACCGGCAGATGCAGTGAAACCGGATGCGGATTCGTCCGACGATTCCAGCGCGCGGTGGAAGCTTTCCGGTTCGCTGGATGTGGACTGCATGCTCTGTCACGGCGACGAGACGATGTACAGCCCCGAGGTCTGGTGGAAGCAGATCGAGAGCGAGAACTTCGCGTGGGCGCCCACGGCCGCCCTGGGGTTGGCTCAGGTTGACGGCGAGGTTTCCCGCCTTCCGGACGACTTCGATCCCGCAGCCGCCGAGCCCGATTCCCGCCGTAGCTTGCCCAAGACGACGTATGGCGCGGTCCCGGTCAATGCGGAGGGCAAGGTTTACTTGGACGTGATTCGCACGCCGCACAATTCCGCCTGCTACTACTGCCACTCGACCGACTTCGTGGGACAGCAGGCCGCCCCGGAATGGACCTATGACGAAGATGTGCACGTGCTGGCCGGAATGGCGTGCGCTGACTGCCACCGCAATGGCATCGAACATCATACGGTGCGCGGGTTCGAGGGAGAGCAGCATCCGACCGGTCAGGATGTCAGTTCCTTGTCCTGTCGCGGGTGTCATCTGGGAGACACCGCCGGGCACGGTCGACTCGGGGCCCCCCGCCCACTGCACGAAGGCTTGCCCCCCTTGCACCTCGAAAAACTCTCGTGCACGGCCTGTCACTCCGGTCCGCGGCCGGCCGCCCAAGCGCTGCAAGTGCAGACAGCCATGGCGCATGGGCTGGGACTGCCGTCGCACGATTATGCACCCGAGATGGCGCCCGGGATCGTGGAGCCGGCGATGATCCGGCAAGGTCAAGTGCTCTATCCGCATCGCATGACCTGGCCGGCCTTCTGGGGATCTATGCAAGATGGCGCCATCGATCCGCTACACCCCGAGACGGTGTACGACGCGCTTCGCCGCACGTTACGCGTTCGCCGCGGATCGTCGCTGCGGGAGACATTTGCGGAAGAGAAGCTGAGCAAGGAGGAGAAGGTCGAACTGCTGGGCGACGAACGAGCGGCGGTGGCCGCGTCGGAATTGACCGAGGAGGAGCAGGCCAAGCTGAATGAACGGGCCGCTGCCAAGGGGATGGAGGTCTGGAAAGAGAAGTTGGCCGAGGCCTTGCAGGAACTGCAGGCGATCCTGCCGGTGGAGACGGCGGAAGCCGTGTTTGTCTCCGGCGGTAAAGTCTACCGCTTGGTCAAGGATGATACCGGTTCGGCCGAGAATGCTACGGTCGAGGTGTTCGACCACGCGGCTGCCCAGCCGTACGCCTGGAAACTGGCACATGACGTGCGGCCGGCGCAGCAATCGTTGGGCGCCAAGGGCTGCTATGAATGTCACGCGGACGGGACGCCCATCTTCGAAGGACAGGTCACCGCCCTGGCTGCCGCACCGAGTGACGAGCCGGTCACCTATGCGATGCACGAGTTGGCGGGATATGACAAGCTGAAGATGGATGCGTGGAATGCCTCGTTCCGCGGCCGGAAGGCGTTCAAGTATTTCGGATTCGGCGCGATGGGGATCGCCAGCCTCGTACTGCTCTCCTACGTTTTTGCGGGAATCCATGCCCTGCCCGGTTGGATCTCGCGCCGGTTCCGTCCGCACGATTCGGATTCGTGAACCCGTTGACCATTCAGGCGATAACGGGGTCCCGGCCCCCCTTCGATTTTCCGGGAGGAGTCATTGATGCAGCCCGATCTGAACCGTTTGATCGTCGGAGTCGATCTTGCTGCCGGGCCGCCGTTCCGGACGGTGCTGCCCGTGCTGCTGATCGTCACCGTCGCTGCGATTGTCCTGCACCTACTGGCGGTCGGGCGCGAGGTGGGCGGCAACCGGTTCGCCCGCCGTGGAATGGGTGGCAGAAGCTGGTCTATCTGGCCACCGTGATCAGCGTCGCGATTCTCGGACTGACGTCCTTCTACGGCGTGTTGCGTTTCCACGTGCTCGACGGCTGGCTGCTGTTTGCGCATATGTTCGGCGCCGGTGCCTTCACCGCAATGTTGCCCCTGTGGGCCCTGACCTGGAGTTCCGCGCACCAGTGGGCCAAGCCGCAAGAAACGCAAGGCGAACAACAGCCATCGTTTTTCTTCTGGCTGCCCAAGCTGACCTTTTGGCTGATTCTGGCTGGTGGGATCGTTGTCACCGGCACGATGCTGCTGAGCATGTTGCCTCTGTTCGGTACGGAGGGACTGCATCGTCTGCTCGACATTCATCGTTACAGCGGGCTGATCGTCGTGATCGCTCTGCTGCTGCATCTGTACGGTGTCGTGCTGCAGCGTGCACGATTGAGGTAAGCGGCGCGTGGGCCGAGTACTGCATGAGCCCCCGCTTCTTGCAGAATTCGTCTGGACTCGATCCCCAGCCAGTTTGGCGAATCACGCGTCCTATCGCGGTTCTGTTTTCTGGAGATGGACCAGTCGACGGTCCTGGCTGAGCAGCAGGTGTGCGCCGCTACGCTCGTGGATTGCGAACCCCTGCATTTCGCCACGAAACGTAGTCTGTTGCCACGGGCCGGATTGTTCGGAAAAAACGATCGTCCGTGTTCCGTCGCATCCGGCGAAGTGCATCCGGCCCTGCTGGTCGAACGCGGGGCACGACAAATCCAGTTTGGGGGTCTTGCTTGCGGGGTCGGTGACGACGGCTACGAGCTGTTCCCTCCAAGTGCCATCCTGATGGCGCGCGCAGTAGACGCTCATAGGACTCGCAGCCTGCCAAAGACTGGTGGCATAGACGAGGGCGATATTCTCTTGGGCGTCGAGTCCAATTCCCACGGATAGCACGAAGAAATTTGCCTTGCTCGGATCATTGCCCCGGCGCTGCAACGATCTCCGGCGAACTCCAGTCCGCACCGCGCCGCGACACGTACGCCACGCTCGAATCCGGATAGAATCGATCGGGATTCTTCAAGCGGGCGGGGCGAGTCGCATTGTAAACGAAGTGGACGACATCCTGGTCGTCGATACACAGGTTAACCACTTTCGATTCCGCTTTGCCGGGTGGCAAAGGGATCGTGTTCACCGGAAATTCTCGTCCATCGAAGTAGCGATGTCGAACGCGGTGGCCGGCTCCGTACGCATTATGTACATAGGCCGCCACATGCAGTCGGGCGCGGGAGTCTACCGCGACGTGTGGATCGATCATGCCTGCGCCACCCCGCCGTTGCACGTCGTGTCGAATCACGCGCATTCGCCAATTGCCGGCGCGCGTCGAGCGGCGTGCCCAGAGCTCCTCGGTGACCAGACCGGAGTCGGGGTAGTCGCGTGTGTAGATGAACAGATGCGCTCGGTCCCGACGATCGATCGCGAGGGCATATGAGGCGATCCCGGAGACGTGTCGATTCGAGTGGCGCATTGTCAAGACAGGTTCCGAACGCCATGGTCCGTTGCGGATCGTCGCATGCAACAGCGTGTCGATGCCCGGTTCCTTCTGCACGTACACGACGTGGGGATCACCTTGTCGATCGAGTGCCAGGTGCGGCACGTTGAACGGTCGCAACTCCGGTTTCCGTTCCTCCGTGACGGTCGTCTGTTCCCAGCCAGGATTGGCGGCAAGCTGGCCGAGAGCGGTGCTCGAAGATGCAGCCAAAAGCCAGAAGATGGCGCGGTAGCGAATGAGCACAGAGACTCCTTTCTGCCATCCAATGTGTGGGACCGCGGTCCGCTCGCGATACTCGACAGCAATGAGGGAACGTAGTGTTTTTGCGCGGAATGGAGCCCGGTCACTTACGTGATCGTCTCGATCCGACACAGTTGGTTGAAAGCCTTCATTTTCACCCCCCAATCGCCGTAGCACATGCACAGGTGGTGGCCTTGCAGTTGGCAGATGTCATCCAGTTCGTTGATCGTGGTCAGCATTTTTGTCCGGCAGCCGCCAATATGTGCGTCGCGCGGGCTGTACAGGATCTTGCCCGTGTACAGGATCATGCTCGGCTGTTCTGCATGGACCAGGTATTTGGCAATTGTGATTTCCTGGTCCGGTTCGAAAATGACTTCCGGAACACATCCCCAGCCTGCTTCGGCATGGTTCCGCAGTACGTACGCGGCGCCGTTGCCTTGGATTCCGTGCATCCGCGTGGCACAAGTGCAGTGGGCGCCAAAATAGAGATTCTTCTCCGTGTCGACGGACGGGTTGTGTTGAAAGGCTGGGCGATCGAACAGGTGTTGGATCAGCATCATCGTCAACGTGGCGTCCAGGTCCGCCTCGCATCCCGCCGGAATGCCTTCATCGCGCAGATCCATGAATCCCATGCAGGGCGGCACATGCAAATGGGGTCGCTTGAGTCCGGGCAAGCATTCCATCATCATCGCATCCGCTTGTTCCTGCTCGATCAGGGCTTTCAGCACAAAATAGGTCTTGGCGGCGTCCCGCACATCCTGCCGACTGGGTTCCAAGATCTGTTCGCACTGTCGTAGATACTCGTCCGCCCGCCGCTGAGCTGCTGCGCTATCCTGCAATTTGTCGAATTCGGCGACGAAACGTGATCGCGGGATCGTTCGCACCTTGGTTCCGAGGTGCGGAACACGCGTGTCCTCTCGGGCGGCGTCCTGGATATTGAGAATGCAACTTTGCTGCATCCGCTTCCTGGTCCGCAACATCCGCAGTCCGTAGGCGACCGCATCCAGGTTGTCCAGCGAGTTGATCATGTAGACGCCCGGTTGGCGGTAGATCTCGCGGACGTGGGGGACGAGCAGCACGCCCATCGTTGCCAGCACGACCGTGGGAACGCCCGTCTCTTCGATGATGCGCGTGACGTGCGGCCAATGGCCTTTCTTGAAGGGAATCAGCAGCAGACCGTCCGGCGGGTCTTGTTTCACTTTGGCAATGAAGCGATCGGCCTGTTCCGTTTGATCAATCGGATCCTCGGCCATCCACAATTGGAGTCCGAGTTTCGCCTCGCTCTCCTGCAACCGAGCAAGGTAGCTTTGCTGACGGCCTTCGGCGTCAAAGCTCGAACCGGGCCAGCTGTAGTACCCTTCCCGGTCCAACTGTTCCGTGGGGGGATAGACAAAGGCTCCGTAGATTTTGGCCGGTGACTTGGTTTCTGTTTCCTGAGGCGAAGCGACAAGCGCAGAAAAAGCGGCTCCCTTGCCCGAGGCGACTGCGCCGGCGGCGCCCAGTACGGTCAGAAAGTCGCGGCGGTGAAGCGTTGCTCGGGAAGCAGTTGGTGTGGGTTTCATGGTCATTGCCTCCTGGGAAGATAATGGGCGGTGGGTTGGGGCGGCAGGGCGGTCGCCCGGGCGACCGGAACCGGGGACGCACTGGAGCCGATCACGGATCGGTCTCCCCTCGTTGTTTTGCCAATTGTCCAGGGAAGCCGGATGTTTCGGTGCGACCCATTGGGCATTGTCCACTGGGGGGCGGGACGGCATCAGGCGGATGACGGGCCGCGGCGCAGTCCAGGAGTCAGGGCGGCCAGCGGGAGTCCAAGATTCCTCCGGTGCGCGTCTCATCCTCCGGAACAGGGGCCGAGCCGCAGGGATTAGTATACACGTGCCTCTTGGCGAATGTGCGATTCCCCGGAATACTACAAGACGCTCCTCTGACAGGCTCGCGTTGGCTCATGGCGTGATCCCGAAGCTGCCAACGCTCGCGGCTTGGAAGGCTTGCTTGTGGATTGGATCCCGACTGGAGCAGCCGGTCGGAGTGTTTGGTGAAACGGGTGCGGTGGCACCCGACGGAGTTGTTGCCCAGCCGGGCCCTGGAAAGTCGATCGATGCCATCGTCCGCCGACCCTTCTGCTCCACGACTCCCGCTCCTGCCAGCGGTCGCGCACGCGCGAACGAATTGACCGAGTGGCTGTCGCCCGAGAAGCATTCCGATCCACGTCCCCTACCGATGACTCGTCCGGAGATGCTTGCACGGCTGGGAGGAGTTGGACATCATCGTGATTACGGGGGATGCCTACGTCGATCACCCCAGCTTTGCCATGGCGATCATTGGCCGCGTGCTTGAGGCGGCCGGTTTTCGCGTGGGGATCCTCAGTCAGCCGGATTGGCGTTCCGTCCAGGATTGGCGCCGGCTGGGCCGACCACGGCTATGTTCGGCGTCAGTGCTGGCAATATGGACTCGATGATCAACCATTACACGGCCAATCGGAAAGTTCGCAACGACGACGCCTATTCGCCCGGCGGTCGGATCGGCTTGCGTCCCGACCGCGCTACGCTGGCCTACTGCCAACGGGCCCGCCAGGCGTATAAAGGTGTCCCGGTGGTGGCCGGTGGTGTGGAGGCCTCCTTACGACGGCTGGCCCACTACGATTATTGGAGCGATAAGGTCCGCCGCTCGATTCTGCTCGACTCCAAAGCCGATCTGTTGGTGCACGGCATGGGCGAAATGGCGATCGTGGAGATCGCTCGGCGCCTGGCCAGCGGGGTCGCTCCGCGGGAGCTGCGAGAGATCCGGGGTCTGGCCTTTGCCCTGGGGGCGTCTGAATCCCCGCCGACCGATGCGACTCGTCCTGCCCAGCTACGAAGAGGTCACCGCCGATAAGCTGGCGTTTGCGGAGGCGACGCGACGAATCCACAACGAGACAAACCCGTACAATGCGCGGCGTTTGGTGCAGTGGCACGACCGACAGGCGGTCCTCGTGAACCCTTCCGGATTGCCTCTCAGTCAAGCGGCGATGGACCGCGTCTATGGGCTGCCCTTTACCCGGAAGCCGCATCCGTCGTATCGCGAACCGATTCCGGCCTACGAAATGATCAAGGACTCGGTCACGATTATGCGAGGATGCTTCGGGGGGTGCACGTTCTGTTCGATTACGGCGCATCAAGGCCGCGTGATCCAGTCGCGCAGTGAACAGTCGATCGTCGGCGAGGTCCGCCAAATGGCGTCGAGTAGCGACTTTCAGGGAGTCGTCAGCGACATCGGCGGTCCGACCGCGAACATGTATCAGATGGAATGCTCGCGGCCCGAGATCGAGGCAATCTGTCGTCGGCAGTCCTGTGTTCATCCCACGATCTGCAAGCTGCTGGGTACGGACCACGGTCCTTTGATTCAGCTGATGCGGAAATCGCGTAGCACTCCCGGGGTGAAGAAAGTGCGGATTTCCAGCGGCATTCGGATGGATCTCGCCCGTCGCTCGCCGCAATACGTCCGCGAACTCGTGCGGCATCACGTGGGTGGGTATCTGAAGGTGGCACCGGAACATACGGATCCGGTTGTGCTCGACAAAATGCGGAAACCCAATCCGGCCGATTTCGAACAGTTTGCGCAAACCTTCGCGCGAGTCACGCCGCGCGGGCAAGAAACAGTATCTGATCCCGTATTTCATCGCCAGTCACCCGGCCAGCGACTTGGACGCCATGATTGATCTGGCCGTCTTTCTCAAGCGGCACGGCTACCGACCGGATCAGGTACAGGACTTCATCCCGGCCCCCATGGACGTGGCCACGGCGATGTACTACACGGGAATCGATCCGTTCACGCGCCAACCGGTTCATATCGCCCGGCACTTGCGCGATCGAAAGCTGCAGCGGGCACTGATGCAGTATTTCAAGCCGGAAAACTACTTCGAAGTGCGCCAAGCCCTGCGCAGCAGGGCGACAAGATCTGATCGGCGACGGCTGCGATGCGCTGATTCCCGCTCGACCGCCGGCCGAGGCGGTGCAGCGGCGACGACAGGAGGCCAAGGCGCGCTTTCGAGGCGAATACGTACATGCGATGCCGTCGAACGGTCCGGCGAGTAAGGCTCGCAAGGAACAACGACATCCCGAACGGATCAAGGCCACACCCGGCTATCGACCCGGGCGAAAGGGAAAAGGAAAAGAAAAGGGGAAAGGAGGAGGGAAATCCTCTTAAGGAGCCGCCAGCGGCGCTGGTGCCGCGCGGCGAGCGATACAGGACCGCCGGCGGCGACGGCATGGCCGCTGCCGCCCCGGCCAGACGGCGGATGGAGCGCGAGGCGACCGATCTCGCCGTACCCCGTTGTCGAGAAACCCTGGCTACTTCACAATGCATCTCGTTATCGCCGGGGCCCAACCCGCTTGCCAGCACTCGATCCAGCACAGGAGTCGACGTATGAAACTCAACGGTTCTTGCTACTCTCTCGCCCTGCTCTCGGTGTTGCTTGTCGTAGTGACAATCGGTTGTCAACCATCCTCGAAGACGGTTGCCCCGGAAGAAACACCGACGCAGGATAGCGAGTCTGGAGACACGGTCTCGGCGGCGGAGGAAATGGCAGACGATACGGCCATTCCCGCGGTCCCGATGGTCCCTGCGGTTCCCGCGGTTCCCGCGACCCCGGAGGGCGAGGTTGAGCAACCGGTCGCGAAGCTGACAATCGGCGATCCGGCGCCCTCGCTGGCGATCGGACAGTGGATCAAAGGCGACCCGGTCCAGGCCTTTGCCGATGGAAAGGTGTACGTTGTCGAATTCTGGGCGACCTGGTGCGGGCCTTGCCGCGTCAGTATGCCGCACATGAGTAATCTTCAGGAGGAATACGCGGAAGAAGTGACCTTCGTGGGCATCAGCGACGAAGATGAAGCGACCGTTCGCGATTTCATGGCCAGCACGCAGGATGAAGAAACCGGAAAGACATGGGACGAGGTGGTGACCTACCGCGTTGCGCTCGATGCCGCGGATGCGACCGGCGAAGCGTACATGCGCACCGCAGGACAGAACGGGATTCCCACGGCGTTTATTGTCGGCAAGACGGGGCAGATCGAATGGATCGGCCACCCGATGGGCATGGATGACGTGCTGACCCAAGTTGTGAGCGATCAATGGGATCGAGAAGAAGCACTGCGGGAAATGCAGGCGCAGCAAGAACTCCAGGAAAAGATGTCGCAGCTCTCCTCGGCATTTCAGGCTTCCCAGCGCAGTGGTGACTGGTCCGAGCCACTCCGAATGATTGATGAACTGTTGGCCGAGCAACCGGAGCAGGTTTCCTTGCAGCGCACCAAACTAAGTCTTCTGATGGCGGCCGGCAAGTTTGATGAACTGCACGTCTTGGCCGAAGAATTGACCCAGCAGTTCGCGGACGATCCGGTGGCACTGAATGATATCGCCTGGAATCTCGTCACCCGAGTTCCGCCCGAAAAGCAAAACCACGAACTCGCTCTGCAGATCGCGAAACAGGCCAGCACGCTGCAAGGCGATGAGGACGCATCGATTCTCGATACGGTTGCCCGGGTGTACTACGAACAGGGGAACCTCGAAGAAGCGATCGCCTGGCAGACGAAGGCCGTCGAATTCGGCCCGGAAGGCGACCAAGGTCAGTCGATGCGCGAAACACTCGAAATGTACCGCAAAGAACTGACCCCTGACCCCTCCGAGGAATCGGTGGAGGAGATCCTCGAGGATCAGGATGCGGACGAAGCCGAAGCCGAAGCCGAAGCCGAAGTCGAGGAGATGGAAGCGGAAGAGGCCGAAGCAGCAACGGACGACGAACTCGATGTGACGGAGCCCGCGGACGAGGAACTCGATGCGGCTCCCGAAGTCGAGACCGAGGAACCGGCGAGCGTCGAGTAACCGCCTCCTAATAGCTCGCGCCTGCCGGCACCGTGGGCGGTGGCGGCAGCGTGACGGCGGCGGGCTGCCGCTGCAGCACTTGTACGTAGTGCCGCAGGAGTCCGAAGGTTGATTGGAACTTGGGCTGTTCCGCCAGCGATCGAAAACGAGGATCGGTGGCGACGGTCGAGAATCGCTCCAGCGCCTGATTCAACGCAGCCGGATCCGGCGCCCTCTGGCCGCTGAAGACCTCGGCGGGCATTCCCAGATACGTTTGCCATTCCGGTGGCACCATCTCGTACAATTCCGGAGCGGTCTGCGCCAATTGACGGCGCACTGTTTCCGCCTCGGCGCTTGTCGCTTGAGAGTGTTGATTGATCGGTTCCAGCGGAACCTCGGCACCGGCTTGCGGCTTGCTGTAGGCGACGATCTTCTGCACGAGCGCGGGCCGAAGGGGGTACGGAACCAGACCCGGCTGCCGCTCCTTGTTGGTAATAGGCCGCGTTGGCGAATTGATCAATCGTCAGCGCCGAACCGTCAAATGATACGCCGGCAAAAATTCCGCGACTCCGCGAATAAGAATAGATCTCAGACCGCAGGGATGCGTCGGTGGCGGCGGAGGCTTCACGGCCGACCGGGCCGGCGGCCGCGGCTGCATCCACTCCCAGTGTGAACGTGCCTGACAAGATGCCCTGAATGCTACGCTGCGACTTGAAGACCAGCACGACGTCTGTCGCCTGAACGCCGGCCTGCCAACCCAAATTGCCTCCCGTCAGTCGAATGAAAACCGGGGCACGCCAGTAGCCTTTTTCCTTGATCACCAGCACGCCGGTCCCGTATCCAGCGCCAATGATGAAGCCGCCCTTAATCACGTTCGGAATGATCGCCACGCCTTCGGCCGTCTCCATCATCGAACGCGGAATACCCTTCGCCGGAATCGCCATCACCTCATCCAATACCGTACCGGCCGCCTGCATCGTAGCCTCTTCGCGACTCGGACTCTGGGCGTGACCTCGGCTCACCAACGCGAGGATCAGCAGACCCGTGACGATCGCGGGCGGGAAACACCATGAGAGACTGCTTCGCATCGTTCGGCTCCCTCCAATTTGAGCATCCTGGATCCGAGACGCAGCCATCTCCGTCCCGGCGGACAAAGACCCGGCCCGTACTTTCCAGATGACGCTCTCGGTGCAGAAATCAACGGATCCATCCGGCGCAGCAGAATGGACGACCGACGGCGCGGTTCCCCAAGACAACCTTGCGACTCCGGCCGGACTCGGTGATGATAAGATGCCTCGGAAGGTATGGTCAATTGCAGTCTACCTATTTCCCCGGCCCGATTTCTGCCTCGCCGGTGCCCCGTTTCCCGGTTCGCAACGACTGGGGACGGCACCGCAGTGAGCAGATTTCACCGCCCTGATCGCGTGGAGGTGTTTGCATGTTTCGCCGATTCTGTCTCGCGATGTTCCCGCTGCTTGCCTTGCTATCAGGAGCAGTCTCCCATGCCGCCCCACCCGGTTTTCGCACGCTGGAAATCGGAGATGCCGCCCCCGACTTTGAATTGCCAGGCGTCGATGACCGGTCCTACCGACTGGCCGACTTCGCTGAATCACCCGTGCTGATGGTCATCTTTACCTGCAACCATTGTCCGACCGCCCAAGCCTACGAACAGCGGATCGTGCAGATGCATGCGGACTTCAAGGACCGAGGTGTGGCCCTCGTGGCGATTTCCCCCAACGATCCGCTGGCCGTGCGGCTGGATGAACTGGGATACACCGACCTGAGTGACTCGTTGGAGGAGATGAAGATTCGTGCCAAGCAGCGTGGTTTTCGCTTCCCCTACCTGTACGATGGCGAAAAACAGGAAGTGTCCGCCGCCTACGGTGTGCTCGCCACTCCGCACGTTTTCATCTTCGATCAGAATCGAGAACTGCGCTACCAGGGCCGAATCGATGACTCGGAAGTAAAGACCGTTCGTTCGCACGACAGTCGAAATGCGCTCGAAGCACTCCTCGACGGAAAGCCGGTCCCGGTACCCCAAACACGCGTCTTCGGCTGCTCCACAAAATGGTCCGAGAAACGACCCGATGCACAGCAGGCTCTTCAGACATGGAACGCCGAACCGGTGGACCTGAAAAAGATCTCCCCGTCGGATCTGAAAAAGATCACCGAAAATAAGACCTCCAAGTACCGCTTGGTGAATGTCTGGGCCACCTGGTGCGTCCCCTGCGTGACCGAGTTGCCCGAGTTGGTTACGATCCACCGCATGTATCGTAAGCGAAACTTTGAATTGCTGACCGTGAGCGCCGATGACGCCGAAGCAGAAGATCAAGCGCTGCAAATGCTGCGCGAACATCACGTCTCGTGCACCAATTACCGCTTCGATTCCGATCAGCGCGATCCACTGTTTGACGCGGTCGATCCGGAATGGAAAGGAGGACTGCCGTACACCGTGCTGATCGCCCCCGGGGGAAAAGTCATCTACCGAAAACATGATTCCATCGATCCGCTCGAGCTCAAGAAAGTGATTGCGGATCATCTGGGGCGGACCTATTGAGTGGGAGTGCAGTGGAGGGAAGACGGTCTGGGGAGATGGGCTTGGGAGATCGTGAGGTGGGGGAAGACGGTCTGGGAAGACCGTCTTACGAGACAGTCCGGAGGACTGTCCCACGCTGCGGCCCGGAGGACTGTCCCACGCTGCGGCCCGGAGGACTGTCCCACGCTGCGGCCCGGAGGACTGTCCCACGCTGCGGCCCGGAGGACTGTCCCACGCTGCGGTCCGGAGGACTGTCCCACGCTGCGGTCCGGAGGGCTATCGCACGCGGGGGAGGCCGTTTGGGGTCAGACGGTGGAGTCGCTTTCTCCGCGGGCTCGGCGGTGCTGTGCGACTTCTTTGATCGCATGAACGGCCCAAGGCAGAAGTTTTTCTAACGGGCAGGGGCACTGGTCCATCGATCGGTTGACGCAGCCTCGGCAGACCCTTTGGTGCAGAATGCGCGAGTACAACTCCATCCGTTCCGGCGTCTGCTGCAAAACCGCTTCGATGAGTTCGGGAAAGTTGATTTCGACCCCGCACCACTTTCCCAATGGCAGACAGGGTGGTCCGCCCGGTGGCTTCGCGGTGCAACGCTCGCAGACCCGAGTTCGCACCGCCTTCATGTACTCTCGCAATCGCGGATCCGCGGACATGGAAGGATCCTCCTGCCAGAACGGATTCCACGGGGTGGCGGCACGCATTGCGGCTCGTGGACCTCGTTCAACTGCCGCAAAAACTGCGCCGTCAGGGCGGAATGCCGAGAACGTTCGTCGCGAGCCGACGTCGTCGGTGACGGCCGATCCGATTGTGCATTCCGGTTTTCCTTGCGTGTGCGGAATTGCACACTTTTGACACGGGCGCCTCCCCGTGGAGCGCCGAAACGAATTGGTATCATGCTGACTACGACATCCTCTCTACGGCCTGAGGAAGACCGCATGGCGCTGGCGGTGCCCGACCGACTCACCTGGGAGACGCTGCGGGATTTGCTGCAGTCGATCGAGCCGGCTGCGCTGCTGGTAGAACCGCGGATTTTGCGTCGAGTGATTCGCCTGGACCGGCGTTTGGCCGGCTTGGGCCTATTCGTGCCGCATCGAAAGACGTACACCATCGAGCGAGATCGGCTGCTGGCTTTCGTCGACTGGGCCGAACTGGAACTGCCGCCGGGCGCCGATCTGCCCCGGTCCGTGATACTGATCGCGCGGGTGACCAATGAAACGCTGGAAACGGTTCCAGCCGGACAATCCATCCTTCGCTGTTTACGGCTGCTGTTCCACGCACGCGTTCACCTCGAGTTGGCCCGCCGTCTGGAAGGCCAGCCCACACGTGAGCTGGCACGGCAACGGAAACAGCAGCTGGGTGAGGTCGAATTCGCTGAGATCCGCTCCGTCCTGCTGAAGGAGGAGCTGTTGTTTCCGGAACCAAGCGATCTCGAGACCTACATCGAGTTCGCCGCGGTGTACCTGGAGTTGCGGTACTTTGCCGAGCACAATTTGAAACGCTACTTCCCGGCGATTCGCGATTGGGCCGAGGTCGATCGAATCATCAGCCAGGATGTGTATCACTCGCAAATGTTCGACAGCATGCGGCAACTGTCCGGTGCCGTCGGAGTCGGGGAGCCCGCCGAAGATCTCGCCGAACAGCCGATCGAGCCATCACGGATGCCCGTCCCGACTCCCTGGAAGTCCCGACAGCTGGAGACCCGAGCTCGGCGGTCCGCTGCGCTGGGCAACAGCGTCAAGGCGGCGATTCAACTGACCCGCGCCGCTGCGTATGCTCTGCCGGAACGAACGGCGGAGTGCCACGCCGCGGCCGATCGGGAACTGCGCCTGCTCACGAAACGACTGCAACCGGTCTTGCAGTTGTCGGATCGCGAAGTGGATACGTGGTGCGCTGCTCTGCGGCCCCTGTTGGCTCCCGCCTCCCGCGGTTTCTGGTCCCTGGAAGCACGACTGTTGTACGACCTGCAAAAGGTTTGCGTCGAACAGGAACGGGGCGTGTTTCAGCTCGATTTGATCGAGTGGATCCGAACGTTTGGCGCCCGACCGATACGGCGACCGTTGCCGTTACTGCGAGAAGTTCTCATCACGAAACACCTCCGGTCGGCCGACCATCGCCTCGCAACCGCGCGTTTGACGCCGCCCCATCGTCGACGGCTTGCCGGGCTGCTGGCGGCTGCCGTCCAACGCATCGAACACCACTCGCGCGACCGGATCGGCCCGCTGATTCTTGCGGTTCTCGACGAAGTCGGATTAGTCCCGCAGAACCTGCCGGAACGTGTCGCGCGCAAGAAACTTGTCGAGGAGCTGCTGGATCGAATCGTGGAACAGGGCGCACTGAATATGGGCGACCTGCGCAATGCGCTGGCCAAGAACGATCTGAAGTTGCCGGATCTTTCCGGGGTCAGCGAGCTGTTCGGCGGAGATCGATTGTTGCGGGCCGATCGCCAGTTGGCTGGCGTGCTGGACGGCGTCTATCGTCCGGCTGCGGTTTATTTGCGTTGGCCGCAACGACTCAGTTCGGTGGCCTTCGGCACTCGCGTTGGACGATTCATTACGCAGTACGTCGTGTTGCCCTATGGGGGAGCCTACCTGACGCTGGAAGGTCTTCGACACCTCGTGTCGGCCGTGACAGGACGATCGCACGAGCTCACGGACCCGCTTCATGCCGAGTCGTCGGGAGCCGTCGGAAGTCCAAGCCACGGACCGTTTCTGATCGCTTTGTTCCTCCTGGGAACCTGGTTGGCCTTTCTGCTTCATCGCCCACGGTTCCGAGTCTGGTGTCAGAAGCGACTTTGGGAAGGATGGCAGCTGGTGCGGAGACTCATTGTCGAACTGCCCGCACAAATCCTGCATTCGCCGTTGGTGCAGCGTATTCTCCAAAGTTCGGCCTACGCCGCCGTGCGGAGCTATTTGTTGCGACCGGCCATCGTCACCTGCCTCTCGTTTCTGTGCTTCCGGTTGGTCAGCTGGCACTGGACGGCGAACTTTAGCCTGGATGTCTTTCTGGTCACCGCGCTGTTCCTGAATTCGCCCGTGGGACGATATGCCGATGAATGGATCACGGATTTCGTCGCCCGCGCGTGGCACGACTTGCGAATCAAGGTGTTCGCCGCCGCCTACCACTGGGTGATGGATCTGTTCCACCGCCTGATGGTCTTACTGGAGCGGTTGGTGTACACGGTCGATGAGTGGCTGCACTTCCGAGCCGGTGACAATCGGCAAGTCGAAGGTGTCAAACTGGTTGCCGGAACATGCTGGTTTTTTGTCTCCTATTTCATCGTGTTTGTCTTTACTTTGCTCGTGGAACCGCAGATCAACCCGATCAAGCACTTTCCCGTCGTGACCGTGGCCCACAAGCTGATCCTACCCACCGGACCCGTCCTCGTGGAACGGCTGCAGTCGCATATCGGCCAGGCCCAGGCCGCGACGTTGGTTTGGTCGACCATCTGGCTGATTCCCGGGGTGTGTGGCTTTCTCGTGTGGGAACTCAAGGGCAACTGGCGACTGTACGCCGCGAATCGGCCGCGCACGCTGGTCCCCGTCGCCGTGGGGCAGCACGGAGAGACGGTCGTGGGCCTGCTGCGTCCGGGCTTCCACTCCGGTACGCTTCCCAAGCAATTCGCAGGCCTGCGGCGGGCGACGCGCAAGGCACAGCAGTCGGGCGACTGGAAACCGGTCGATCGCAAACGGCTCGCACTGCATCGGGTCCAGGACGCGATTCGGCGATTTGTGCAACGCGATCTGCTGAGTCTGTTGACCGAGGCCCAGTATGGGCGGGACCTAACGCTAGATGGCGCCAAGATCCGCGTGGCGACCAATCGGATCGATTCCGAGATTGTCTGTCGTGAGCTGCCAGGACAGCCGGTTCGAATCACGTGGGAGGAGGATGCCGGCCGCCTGGTCGGCGAGGTCAGCCGCTCCGGTTGGCTCGGGCAGGTGCCACCGGACGACCGGGAACGGTTCCTGCAGGCCTTGACCGGATTGTTCACGCGGGCCGGTGTGGAAGAAACGCGGGGACCGGTGCCGGTGCGTCTGCGACCGACGATGCTTTGGAATCGATGGCTCACGATCTGGTCGGATCGACCGCAGCGATGCGACCATGATCCGCCGGCGTACCTTCCCGAGTAGCGAGCGGTTGCGTCTTCGTCTGTGTCGCCGTTCGGCCGACGCTCAGCTCCCGCCGTCCGCTCCGGCATCGTCCGCCGGCGAGGTGACCGGCGCAACCGGCGGAGATGACGATCGCTCCGGCCGCATCGCTCGGAAGAATTCAAAAACCATCGGCAGTAGCGACACGGCAATGATCCCCAGAATCACCAGTGAGAAGTGCTCCTTCACCGCCGGGACGTTGCCGAACAAGTAACCGGCGCCCAGGAACCCGATGACCCAAATGACGCCCCCCACCACGTTGTACAGCAAGAAGCGTCGGTACTGCATTGTACCGACGCCGGCGACGAACGGTGCGAACGTGCGCACGATGGGGACGAATCGGGCCAGGATGATTGTCCGCGCACCGTAACGCTCGAAGAACCGATGGGTCCGGTCCAAGTGTCGTCGGTTGAGCCAGCGTGATGTTTCGCCGCCCAACACCTTCGGCCCCAAATAGTAGCCGATGTGGTAATTCACGGTGTCTCCCAGCACGGCCGCGACAATCAGCAAGGCCCCCAACAGCCAGACGTTGAAGGACCCAATCGCCGCCAAGGCTCCCGCGGCGAACAGCAGCGAGTCACCAGGCAAAAACGGTGTTACGACTAACCCGGTTTCGCAGAAAATGATCAGAAACAGCAGGCCGTAAATCCATCCCCCGTAGGAGACCGTCAGTTCGGCCAGATGTCGATCCAAATGTACGAAGAGTTCAATTAGTTGACTGATCATCATAGGCCATTATAGGTCAGTCCTTCGGAGCGGCTTCGGGCTGACCGGCGCGGGAGGCCTAGACAGGACAACGCTCCGAGGCAACCGCCGCGGGCGATTCGTCGATCGTCAGCGGCGGACGATGGAATCGCTCGCGGAGCCGATTTGCCAGCTGCAACAGCCAGGGCGCGCTCACCAGCTTCCGCTCCAGCCGTGTTTTTCCAGGAAAATCCAGCAGCATCACACCCAACAGGATGGTCACCACGGCCTGCCCGGGGAGCCCGGGGCCCAGCAGCACAATTCCCGTCGTCAAGATGCACAGACCGGCGACATTCTTGACCACATGCAGCAGCAGCCGAATCACCGGGTGGTGATCGACCCACAGCTCCCGCTTGTGGCTCTCCAGGAAATAGGTCGCCGGCAGGGTGATCAGCATCACGCCGATCGCCATGACGCTCAGGCCGAACAATCCGACGACGACCGCAACTGCACACAGTCCGTATATCACCATGATCTCAGTCCATTGCCTCGCCGCACTGCGTCGCGGATCCGTGGGCCGGCCACCGGTGGGGGCTTACGGCCTTTTTTCTTTCCATGACGACAAGCTGCCCTGGAGGGCCCAAAGGATACCGACTGCTGTCACCGCTGTAAAGGTGAGCAGAATCGCCGCGCCGCCGGTAGGACCCGCGTGATTTCGCGCAGTGCGCGTGCGAGGCAGTGCCCTCGCGCCGTTGGCTGTGAGCAGGGGGGCGACCGGCTTCCGCCCATTCGGCTTCCGAAACACGCCCGACTCGGGAACTTCCGCACGGGGGCGAGCGACGCGTGTCAGAATCGCCCCACGATCTGATCCAGAGCGGATTGAGCCGCCGCGGCGACATCCACATTCGCATCCTGTGTCGCCTGTCGCAGAGCATCCACGGCGTCGGTGGCATCGAGGCCCATTCGTCCGAGTACGGTCGCCGCCCACCGGCGGAGATCCGGGCTCGTGTCGGACAAAGTCTCGATCAACGTGGGGACGACGGGAGGACCGGCGTCAATCACGGCTTCCGTCGCCCGCGTCGTCGTTTCGATCTCGCGCAGCAGGGATAGCTCCAACTCCATCACGCGGGCTTGCGACTGGCTCAGCTCCCACTCCAGAGCCGCCAGCTCCATCTCCGGTTCGGCAGCCGACGGATCGATGGTTTCCGAAAGGACGTCCTCACCCGGCAGTATCCGTTCCAGCAATCCTTCACTCAGCGATGCCACCCGCGTCTCGTTTTGCTCGGAGTCCTCCACCAAGGCTTCCACCGGGTCGTCTGTCCTCGTCACCTCTTCCCCCTGCACGCTTTCGGCCCGCAGGCGGTCTAGCTCCGCCTTGTGTTTCTGCGATTGGCGCGGGCCGCCTTCAACAACTCCTGCTGCTGCCACAGAGCTTTGGTGCGTTGCTCCAACAAATCGCGCAAGCGTTTGATCGTGTGGAGTTGATCGGTGGAAGCGACGGCCCGTTGCCGATTCCGTGAGGACGACCGTCGCGAGCGATAGGTGGGTTGGTTGGACGATTGTGCGTCATTCTCCTCGGCCCACTCCAAATCCAAGGCATTGGCACGCCACACGATATGGCGAAATCCAAAATAGGCCGTCAGACTCACCGCCATCGCGAAGAGCAAGAACACGATGAGAATCAGCTGACTGTTGCGCACGTCCATCGGCGGACAACCCATTCCAGGCGGTGCGACAGAGGAGTCACCGCGGTCCTCAGAAGCCCGAGATTCCTTGGCTCCGTTTCGTTCCGCGCGAGGCCAATCGTGGAACGATCTGCTTCGCCGGTCGCTTTTCCACGAATCGTACTCGCCCAACCGAGATTTGCTTTCGAGTAGAAACCGTCCGGACTCTATCGCTCATTGTACGTCCACCATCCAGGCGACTCAAATATTACACCGGAAGGTCACCAACAAGAATCGGACTCCCCACCGGGGGTTGTCCTGCCCGTGCGCCGCGTGCAAACTGTCACATTCGCGTGGGATGTTCACCGGCGCTGCTGGTGCGCGTGCGGCAGCGATTGGAGACGAAACGGCTTGGCCCCGGTCTGTCGCAGTGGCTGGTGACCGGCACGGTCGCCTCTCGCACCGCGGTGCGAGGAATCGACGTAGGAGATACCCGTTTTGGAGAGGGAATTCATACCGCTTGTGCTTGGCGGTTGTGCCGCGCTGCTCGTGGGCCTTTCCAAGACCGCGATTCCGGGGGCGGCCATTCCGGCCGTGGCACTGATGGCGGAAGCCTTTCGCGCCGACACGAAACTGTCGGTGGGAGCGATGTTGCCGATTCTGCTGGTCGGCGACCTGTTCGCCCTGGCCTACTACCGTCGGAATGCTCACTGGGAGCGGCTGGTGGAATTATGTCCCTACGTCCTGGCCGGGATGCTGCCCGGCTACTTCGTGTTGCGGACCGCAACCGGGCCGAGCCTGCGGGTCATGCTGGGTGCGCTCATCCTCCTGCTGCTGGTCGTGCAGTTGGTGCGACAGAGATTTCACTGGCAGCCGTCACAGGATCGGCGATGGATCGTCGGGTTGACCGGGTTGCTGGCGGGCTTCGGTACAACCGTCGGTAACGCTGCCGGTCCCGTAATGAGCATCTATCTCGTGGGGCAGCGGCTGGAGAAGCAGGAGTTTCTGGGCACGTCGGCCTGGTTCTTTTTCCTGGTGAACCTGAGCAAACTGCCGCTGTTCTTTGGACTGGGGATGATTACGACCGAAACGCTCCGGCTGGATCTGTTTCTGGTCCCCGTCGTGATGCTCGGCGCTCTGGTCGGGGTCCGCTTGCTGAGACGCATTCCCCAGCGACTGTTCACGACGCTTGTGCTGCTGCTGGCCGGCCTGGCTGGGTTGCGTCTGCTATTCGGTTGAGATGGGAAAAGAGAGGAAGTGGAGCGGAAGGGAGTCGAACCCTCGACCTTCGCATTGCGAACGCGACGCTCTCCCAACTGAGCTACCGCCCCAGCGAATTTCGGATTCTAGATTCCCTTCGAGCGATTGTCCAGGCGAGGAGCCCGGTTTGCTTACCGGGGCTCCCCCGCCAAAGTGATGGCGAACCGATCGGCGGAAGGGGGATGGGCCCCGAGCACGCTTGCGTGGAATCCGACAAAAACGTGGATCCCAGGTCGGAAGGAAGCGCCTTGGGCCGATCCTGCATCACAAGTCGCCTGCCGCCTTTCTCAACCGCTGTTCCTTGCCGCCTCTCCGGCGTTCATCTGCGTTCTCCGCCCTTTGTCGGCGTGGCCCTTCCCGATTTTCCCCGCCTCGTCGACTCCCTCTTCGATTACGTGGCCATCATCGGTGTGGAGCGGATCTGCGAAACAGCAGGGCCGCCGGTCATTCTTGGGCGGCCGGATCGGAGGGGTCGCTGCCGTCCGATGGCTCGCCCTGGATTTCCGCCAGGATCAAGCGTGCTTCTTCCAGGTCCTGGTGCCGAACGACGACGTTGACCCGCCCGGGAGCTTCGGCACGAAAACCGGATGTAAACCCACCGGAGGCCAGGGCCTCAATCCCGTGTGCTTGCAGCGCGGTGACAATGGCGGCGGCTTCCACTTCCGAGGCAACCTGAATCAGGTTTTCCGGGCGATCGGGATCCGGGGAATTCATCGGCAGTTCCTCATTTCTCGAGAATTAGAGCCCGAGGCTCTTAAGATAGGCCTTTTTCTGTTGGGGGACGTTCCGTTTCTCTGTGATCGTCGACCACTTTGTCGCGACTTGATTCAACGCGTCCTGCGGCGGCGAATTGTCCTGAACAGCAGCGCGAACGGCCTGATCCAGGGCTTCCAAGTAGGCCGTTTGGCCCGGCAGGCGCAGGGCGGTCAGCCACGTCGGCCGTGCCTGGCTGGCGTTCAGCACGTTGGCATACTCGCCGGCCGAGGAGCTCCACGAGCGTTCTACCCAAGGCCGCGGATCGTCCCCATGCGATTTGCGAAACATCGTGGTGTGGACGCTGTGGGTGGAAATCCGCACGCTTTGTTCGCTCGCTGTTAGCCAGAGTAGCAGATGGCCGGCCTGCATGATTCGGCCGCTGGCACGTGTGACGGCGCCCATCCGTCCATCGAGGCCCAACGTGGGGACGTACGGTGGTTGATCCCCTTCGCGCGTCAGCCATTGCGCCTTGTTGAGGTGATAGACGTCGGTCGAGCCCGGAAGTTCTGCAAACGCGACGGCCGGCGCTTCCGTTTCCCGCTTGGGGGGCAGCTGCGCAGCACTCGGCCAGCCGATGGCCATCGCGACTCTTCCTTCGCGCAAAAACCGAGTGGCTTCTGCGGGTGACAGCTGAAGCGCTTCAGGTGGTTGGAAGGGAACCGTTTCCACGAGCTGTTGCAAAGCCCGAACGAACGGCGGCCGATCGATTAGTGGTTCCATCGAGCCGAAGTGAAACAGCGTGGAATATTGGCTGCGGTGGCGCGCATAGGCAGCGGAACGAGCGAGCAGCGATCGCGCTGCCCAACCGGGCCCGAGCGGCTCGACGGTGGCGTACATCGTCGACACCGGTTCCTCGGCGTCCTCCGCGATTCGCTGTTGCAGCTGCGGCAGTAGAGCCTGGTACTGGGCCCAGGTCTTTGGGGCCTCGAGGCCCCACCGCTCAAACAGGTCTCGCCGATATTGCAGTACCAGTTGAGGGGAACCAAAGGAGACTCCGTAAATCTGCTCGTCCCAACGGAGTTCCTCGCGGCGGAGCAGTGGCAGCAGGTCGTCCCATTTGTATTCCGCCACCTCCGCGATCGTTGATTCGGTGCCTGGGCCGAATGCCGCAGGCCAGGGCCGCAGCAGGTTGGCTTCGACGAGTTCTCCCAGCAGGCATCCCGGGAAGATCAGAATGTCCACCTCGCGGGCCACCGATTCGAGCGGCTGATCGTGACCCACGTTACGGATACGCAGCGCGACTTGACCTTGCGCCTGCCATTCCCGTTGAATCGCCTCGGCCAACGGCCGATCATCGACAACGGCCAGTTGCAGGGGAGCCGTTGGTGCTTCCGCGGAAGGAGCCGATTCCGGGGCGGAGTCGGCGGCAGGGCGGCAGCCCAGCAGTGCAGCGATCAGCAGTAGCAGGACCGGCCCGCTGCGGCCAACGGCCGATGGCGACCGGCCCGCGCCGCACGGAGAGCAACTATTCCATGGCCTCGTCGAGCACTTCTTCGTTGACGAAGATTGGCAGTGGGGGCTCGCAAGTGACCGCCACGGCGATCGCATCCGAGGGTCGAGAATCGATGTCATGGATTTCGCCGTTCTGTCGGACGCGCAACTTGGCGTAATAGGTATGCTCGCGCAGCTCCGTGATGACCACGCTATCGAGTTCGCCCCCCAGTTCTTCCACCGTCTTCACCAGCAGGTCGTGCGTCAAGGGGCGCGTCGAGACGTAGTCTTTCACCCGACGGTCAATGCTCGTGGCTTCAAAGATGCCGATCAGAATCGGGAACTGCCGGTCACCATCGACTTCTCGCAGATAGATCACTTGCTGTTCGTTGATCTCGCTGATAATGATTCGGGAAAGCTGCATCTGCACAGGCATGATGATATCCGCTCACATCGACAGGTCGCCGCGCGTGTCCTCGATCCGATTGGCAGTCCACGGTGAGGCAAAGAGAAGGCGTTGGATCGGCTAGGCGGAACACGCCCACCCGGGAGTCTAGTTTAATCGCCTGCCAGGCAGGGCGGAACAGGCCCACCCAGCCGTCCAGTTTAATCGCCGGCAAGGCGAGGCGGAACATGCCCTCGCGGGGCGGTTCGCGAGGTTTTTGTTCCGCGCCGTGGAATGGGGCATGCGTTCCAAGGGACGTGCCGCACGATCCCAGCGGAGATTGCCAAGATTCGCAGTTGAGCGGATGCGTGGGGATGGTGGATGCGTGGGGATGGTGGGCTTGCGCTCGCTTTGCTCGCTGAGCCCACTAGGATCTACGGATCCTGGCTCGCGGAGCCCATCCGACCGATCGTTGGCCCACCCTTCCAGTCACCGCTGGCCGCCGCGTTTCGTAGGGTGGGCTCAGCGAAGCGCAAGCCCACCAGCGAACTGTGCCAAGGTCGTCTTTTTTGCACGGTTCCGACGGTCACTGCGATCCATCCCCACCCGACGAGTCGCGCAGGCTGGCCAGGGCCTGTCGCACGGAGGCGAGTTGTTGCTGCAGTTCGGCCAGACTCTCCTTTTCGCGTTTGACGACCTCGGCCGGCGCACGCTGAACGAAGTTTTCGTTCGCCAGCTTTTTTTCTTTGCCAGAGATCAGCCCGAGGAGCTTCTGTTCCTGCTTCGCGTTTCGCTCGATCTCCGCGTCGACATCGATCAAACCTTGCAGGTCCACAAAGATCTCCATTTCGCGCAAGCGGACTTTGGCGTGGGTGGCAGGAGGCGTCACATCCCGTGCCCAGTCGGTACTGGTGGCGTTGGCCATCCGCTGAAAGAACATTTCCATGGGGCGGAGCAATTCCGCGGTGTCGCTGTCGCAACCGACGCAGAACTGCACCGCCTGGCGAGGGGGGATTCCCTGCCGGCTACGAATTTCGCGCAACGCATCCAGAGCGGCCAGAAAACGGGCAAATTGACCCTCCCGCCGGGCATCCTGGTGCTCTGCGTGGACGGTGGGCCAGGGTGCGATCACAACGCTTTCGGCGGCAGGCGTGGGATCGAGGATGCCGCGGAC
Organism: uncultured Planctomycetaceae bacterium; assembly: GCA_963776055.1. Classification (GTDB taxonomy): domain Bacteria; phylum Planctomycetota; class Planctomycetia; order Pirellulales; family Pirellulaceae; genus CAVZLD01. Next base: position 441,216 of record CAVZLD010000009.1, read on the forward strand.
CGGCGCCACTTCGCCCAGCCGCTGCCAGACTTCCTCCGTCAGGAACGGAATCATGGGATGCAGCAGTCGCAGCAGCACATCCAGCGCGTGCGCGATCACGCGCTGGGCTGTGGGACGCGTTTCGGGATCTTCCAGCCGCGGTTTTGCCATTTCGGCGTAGCGGCTGCAGAATTCGTCCCAGGCGAAATCGTACAGCGATCGAGCGGCATCGGCGTAATGGTACTGGTCCAACGCTTGGGTGACCTGTTCGGTGACGGTGGCCAATCGGCTGAGAATCCACTGATCTTCGAAGGCCAGATCGGTTGACTCGGTCGGCGCCGGAACGTAACCGTCCAGGTGGATGAGGATCAATCGCGAGACATTCCACAATTTGTTGCAGAAGTTCCGCGCTAACTCAAATCGCTCGCTGACCACGGCACCGCGAGGCAACTGCCGGTCTTCGGCTTTCGCAGCCCATTGCGTCGAAAATTCCTTGCCGCATTTGGGACATGTCACACGGGGTAGCTCGCGGTTCTTGCGCGTCTGCTCGATCAATGACTCGCAATGCGGACATTCGAACTGTACCGGCATGCGAACGTCTTGCGTTTCGGTCGTCAGGTAGGCGACGCCGAAGCGGAGCGCATCGGCCCCGAACTTTTCGATGACGTCCAGCGGGTCGACGCCGTTGCCTTTCGATTTCGACATGCCCTCGCCGTAGCCGTCGAGGATTTTGGGGTGAATAAACACTTCGCGAAACGGCACTTCTCCCATGTTGTTCAGGCCGGCCAGCACCATCCGAGCGACCCACAGCGTGATGATGTCGCGGCTCGTGATCAGTGTGTTCGTCGGATAGTAGTACTTCAACTCGGCCGTGGATGCGGGCCAGCCGAGCGTCGAATGGGGCCAGAGCGCCGAACTGAACCAGGTGTCGAGCACATCGTCTTCCTGGCGTAGTCCGGCGGCTTCGAGTTGTTGTTCGATCGCCGTCTGGCCGGGCGCGACGCAAACGAACAGCGCGCACTCGTCTTCCGTCGGGCTGGGGGCGACGAAGGCGGCCAGCTGGTCCTGGTAGGATGTTTCGATCGACTGCGATTCGCGATCGAGTTGGATTTGGGAAAGGAAGGGCAGCGAGGTCTTTTTCCAGAACGGCGCCGATCGTTTTGCCCGATAACTCCAAACCGGGATTCGATGTCCCCACCACAACTGACGGCTGACCGGCCAATCGCGTTTTTCGCGCAGCCAATCCTGATAACCCTTCGCGTACCGCGCGGGGAAAATCTGCACGCGGCCATCCTGAACAGCGTCCATGGCCGACTGGGCCAGTTCGCTCATTCTCACGAACCATTGATCGGCCAGGTAAGGCTCAATCGGAGTTTTGCTGCGATCGGAATGGGCGAGATCGATTTCTCGGTCCTCGACTTCGACCAGCAACTGTGCGGTTTCCAAATCGTGCACAACGCGTTTCCGCGCCTGCAGGACGTTCAGGTTCTCGTAGGGTCCCGCGTTGGCGTTGAGAGTTCCCTCGGGATGCAGAATGTTGATCATCGGTAGGTGCGCACGCAGGCCCACTTCGTAGTCGTTGGCGTCGTGGGCCGGCGTAATCTTCACGCATCCGCTGCCGAGTTCCGGCTTGGCCCAGGAGTCCGTGATCAGCGGGATCTCTCGTTCCAACAGCGGCAACAGCAGCTTGCGCCCGTCTTGCGCCATGTCACGCAGTTGTTCGAGTTCGGCGAGCTTGGTGACCTTGCGCTGCAGGACGTTTTCGATGTCTTGCTCGATGGCCTCTCGTTCTCGTGCGGGAGCAGCTGCCAGTTTTTCGCGCAATTGTTCTTCCAAATCTCGCAACGCACCGGCTGGGTCGGGGTGGACCGCCACGGCGGTGTCGCCCAGCATCGTCTCGGGCCGAGTCGTCGCGATCGTGACGTGCGTGGGCTCGCCGGGCTGCGGATCGATGACCGGATACCGGAAGTGCCAGAAATGTCCGGCAATCGGCTCGTGGAACACTTCGTCATCGCTGACCGCGGTCTGCAGAAAGGTGTCCCAGTTGACCAGGCGTTTTCCACGGTAAATCCGGTTCGCCCGAAAGAGGTCGAAAAACGTCTGACGGACGGCCCGCGCACAGACTTCATCCAGCGTGAATCGCGTGCGTTGCCAATCGCAACTGCAGCCGATCTGTTTGAGTTGACCCAGGATCCGACTCTCATACGCCGCTTTCCACTCCCAGATGCGCCGCACGAGTTCATCGCGTCCCAAATCGTGCCGCGACTTGCCTTCTTCTTCCAACAGGCGTCGTTCGACCACGGCCTGCGTGGCAATTCCGGCATGGTCGGTGCCGGGCATCCACAGCGTGTTGTAGCCCTGCATCCGTTTGAAGCGGATCAGAATGTCCTGCAACGTGTTGTTCAGCGCGTGGCCCAGGTGGAGCGCGCCGGTGACGTTCGGCGGGGGAATGACGATCGTGTAGGGCGTGCGGTGGGAATCCGGTTCGCTGTGGAAATAGCCTCGCTCTTCCCACTCGCGGTAGATTCGCGGCTGGGCGTCGCGATGGTCGAAACGAGTCGGCAGGTTTTCGGCCGAGAACTTGACGCTCATGGATCCTCTTCCCGGTTCGTGCGATCAGGAGGCAGCGGTTTCGGTGGGAGTCGGTTCCCCACCGGACGCGCTTTCATCTTTGCAGAGTTTGTATTCGACGGCGTCCAGCAGGGCCAGCCAACTGGCCTCGATGATGTTTTCACTGACACCGACGGTCCCCCAGACATCTTCGTCATCTTTGCTCTCGATGATCACGCGAATTCGAGCCGCCGTGCCGGCCTCGGAATTGACGACACGGACCTTGTAGTCGACAAGGTGCATTCGCCGAAGATTGGGGAACGTGCCGTTGAGTGCCTTTCGCAGGGCGGCGTCCAGGGCATTGACCGGACCATCTCCCTCGCCGACCTCATGCCGAACGGTGTTGCCGACGTGCACTTTGATGGTGGCCTCGGTAATCATTTCGCCGGTCTCGTCGGCGCCCACTTCCACGTGATATTTGATCCGACGAAAGTGCGGCGTGAACTGGCCGGCCGACCGTTTGACCAGCAGGTCGAAGGATGCCTCCGCCGCTTCGAACTGGTAGCCCTGGTTTTCGAGAGTGACAACTTGCGTCAAGACGCGGTCCATCAGGTTCTGGTCGTGCTGCAGATTCTGCTTTGTCAGCTTGTGGATGATGTTCGATCGTCCGGACAGTTCGCTGACGAGCGTCCGCCGCTCATTGCCGACGCTTTCGGGCGGGATGTGCTCGTAGCTTGCCGCCGCGCGGTTCACCGCGTGGACGTGCATGCCTCCCTTGTGGGCAAAGGCACTGGGACCGACAAAGGCCTGTCCGTTCCGGTACAGCATATTCGCCGTCTCGTACACGTACCGCGAAAGCTCGGTAAGATGCTCAACGGCCTCGGGCGATAACACCTCGTAGCCCTGCTTCTTGAGAGCCAGATTGGCGACCACCGAAATCAAGTCGGCGTTTCCGCACCGTTCGCCGAAGCCGTTGATCGTCCCCTGCACCTGGACTGCGCCCGCGTCCACGGCCGCCAGAGAATTGGCGACGGCCAGATCGCAATCGTTGTGGCAGTGAATGCCGATCGGAACGGAAACCTGTGCTCGAGCCTGCTGTGTCAGATCGGCCACTTCCTCCGGCATACTGCCCCCGTTCGTGTCGCAGAGGACCACGGTCGAGGCGCCTGCTTCCGCCGCTGCACGAATCGTCTGCGCCGCGTAGTCGGGGTTCAGCTTCCATCCGTCGAAGAAATGTTCCGCGTCATAGATCACTTCGCGGTCGGCTGATCGCAGAAAACGGATGGTGTCGGCGATCATCGCCAGATTCTCTTCGGGCGAGACCCGCAGCACGGTTTTCACGTGAAATTCCGAGGTCTTCCCCACGATCGTGACCGCCGGCGAACCCGAATCCAACAACGCTTGCATCCCGGGATCTTCGGCTGCGGTCTTGCCGCGACGCCGGGTCATTCCGAACGCCGTGGCGCATGCGTGCACGAGCGGACGTTGCCGCAGGTGCGAGAAGAACTCGGCATCCTTGGCATTCGATAAAGGGTAGCCACCTTCGACGTAATCGAATCCCAGTTCATCCAGTCGGCGGGCAATCAGCAGCTTGTCCTGCAGCGAAAAGCTGATCCCCTCGCCCTGCGTCCCGTCTCGCAATGTCGTGTCGTAAATCTGTATGCGGCGCATGCCTGCCCCTCCGACCGCAGCGGTTTGTCCGCGGCCCTGAAACGAAAAAAGCCCTGGGACCGAAAGGCCTCAGGGCTGGTTCCTCAATCATATCCGGCCTAGGATCATTCTGCGGGATGCTCAGGGAAACCGCCAGAATAGGGCTTCCGAGGAACCCTGTCAATTGTGACGCCGCTCGAGTTTTTTGCGGCAAAACGGTTCTTGGACCGGGAGCAAGAAAGGGCAACGAAACGAGCGAAATGGCGTCAGGAATCCCATCCGGTGCGACTCGCCGGGGGCTTGGTCGTGGCGACTCCGGCCCCCATTCCGCATCGCCATCTCGCCGACCACCTCTTCAGACGCGGCGCACCGGCCGCTGGTTGGGCGTGAACGGAGGCTCCTCGTCGTAGTCTTCCGGCTCTTCTTCGAGAGGATCTTCGTCACTCGACTGGCCGGCCTCTGCGTCATACACGTACTCTTCGGGTTCGTATTCCTCATCGGAGTAGTCGTCGACTTCTTCCAATTCGTCTTCCAACTCATCCTCGTCGGGGTCTTCTTCCTCCTCGTCTTCGTCGTACTCTTCCTCCTCGTACTCGTCTTCCTCGTCCTCGTCCTCGTACTCCTCGTCGTACTCGTCGTCTGCAGCATCCTCCGGCCCGATATCTTCTTCTTCCTCGTCCTCATACGCCTCGGCGACTTCCTCGTCGTCCGTCTCCTCGGCCGACCGGCCCTCATCACCGGCCGAAGGGAACGGTTCCGCGTTTTTCATCCCGAGGGGAATGACGCGACGTGCCGGTGGGGGGGCCTGTTTCGGCGTTGGAGGTTCGGGAGCGTTTTCTGCCTCGCCGGAGGTCAGTTGCTGCCATTGCGTGAGGGTCATGACGACTTCTCGAGCCTGGGAACCGTTATAGGGACCGACGATTCCATCTTCCGCCATGTAGTCGATCAGTCGTGCGGCGCGACCATAGCCGATGCCCAGGCAACGCTGCAGCAGCGAGACGCTACCTCGACCCTCTCGAATCACGACTTCGACGGCGCTTTCGTACAGTTCGTCCCGTTTGGAGAGTTGGGGATTCTCCTTGTCACCGGGCGATTCGACCTGCAACTGGACGAGTTCCGCGACGAAATCCTGCTCGCCGGTACTCACGACGTCGACCACTTTGTTGATTTCTTCGTCGCCCAGGTAGGTGCCTTGACCGCGCAAGAGCGTGCTTGTGCCGGGCCAGAGGAACAGCATGTCGCCGTTGCCCAACAGTCGTTCGGCCCCCATTTCATCCAAGACCACGCGGCTGTCCGTGCGGCTGGCGACCTGGAAGGCAATCCGCGCCGGCAGGTTGGACTTGATCAAACCGGTGATCACGTCGACGGTCGGTTTTTGTGTGGCGAGAATCAGATGGATTCCGACGGCGCGACTTTTTTGGGCGAGTCGAATGATGTGTTGTTCCACCTCCTTGCCGGACGTCATCATCAAGTCGGCCAGCTCGTCGGCCACGATCACGATGAAGGGCAGGTGGCGGGGGATCGCGGCATGTTCCTCGTCGTCGGAAGGGCGGAGTCGCTCGATCAGTTCTTCTTCCCCCAGCTGGTTATAGACGCTGACGTGTCGCACGCCCGCGTGCGCCAGCAGGCTGTAACGTTCCTCCATCTTGTCGACGGCCCAGGCGAGGATCGCTTCGGCCTTTCGCATGTCGGTGACGACCGGATGCATCAGGTGCGGCAAGGTCTTGTAGCAACTGAGTTCGACCATTTTCGGATCGATCATCAGCAGTCGTACTTCGTCCGGACGGCGCGTCATCAGGATGGACGAGATGATCGCGTTCAGGCAGACGCTTTTGCCGGTTCCCGTGCGGCCGGCGATCAGCAGGTGTGGCAGAGTCGACAGGTCGACGGTCAGCGGGTTACCGGAGACATCTTTCCCCAGGAAGAGAGGAATCCGCATCTTCTTGATCCGGCCGTTGCACTCCTCCATCACTTCGCGGAGGCGGACGACCTGGCGCTGTTCGTTGGGGACTTCGATCCCCACGGAGTTCTTGCCGGGAATCGGCGCGACGATTCGCACGCTGGGGACGCGCAGCGCAATCGCTAGATCATCGGCCAGACCGGTGATCCGGGACAGACGCAGACCGGTTGCCAGCTCAATTTCATACTGGGCAATTACAGGCCCCGTTTCGATTTCGACAACCTTGACTTGGAAGCCAAAATCGCGGAACGTTTTTTCTAGGATCTTGGCCTTGCGCCGGACCTCCTTTTCCTGCTGGTCGTAGCAGAAATCATCGGCCGGCAGGAGCAGATCCAAGGTGGGCAGATCGTAGTCGCGCGATTCTTCGTGACGACTGGCTTCCTCCAGCTGCGCGATGACCTCCTGTCGCTCCACGGATTCGGCCGGACGGCGCAGTTTCAAGCCAGGCGAGGCTCGGTCGATCAAGCCGCGCAAGCCCTTCGCGGAGGCGGTTTGCTCAGCTGCCGTTGGCATCGACTCTTCGTGGGGGGCAATCTCCTCATCGGCTTCCGCCTCTTCGTCCCAATCTTCGTCCTCCCACTCTTCATCGGCTTCGTCGTCCGCTGCCTCCTCGTACGCATCTTCCTCGTCCGGCCCATCCGCATCCTCAGCCGATTCGTCAATTTCGTAGGCCGGTTGTCGTCTCCCGAAGCGAAGAGTCATGGGGGCGGCGTCCTTTGCCGGGGACCGGCGCGACCGCGGGGTGAAGTAACTCACCGGAAGCCAACGGAAGGCGGTCGAGACCAGGATCAGAGCCAGCTGGAACAGAATGTAATCGGTGCACAGGATCAGCCCGAACAGAACGCCACAGAAGGCCAGCAGAAAGCCGCCCACGGCGGCAAAGTGCAACTGCAGCAGGCCGTAGCCCAGGGCGCCGACGTAACCGCCGGGACCGATCATAGGGCTGGATCCGCTGGCGGGAGCCAACATCGCCATCAGCGATGTAAGGCCCAGCAGTGAGAGCAGCCAACCGGTCAATCGGAGGCGCGGGTGAGGAAATTGTTCCCCGGGTGAACAGGACCGCCACGACGACCGCCAGGGAACCGACCAGGTAGTAGGCGCCCCAGCCGAGCGTGGTCCGCAGCAGGTCGGCGATCATCGCGCCGCTGCGGCCGCACCAGTTATGCACGATGGGGGCTGGCGGGTAGGAGAGCGTGTCGGGACGGTACAGACGGCTGAGCGGGAAAATGGGCTCGCCAACCGGGTCGCTTCGATGGTAGCTGAACAGGGAGAGGCCGAGTAGCGTGGTCAGCGCCAGGAGTCCCAAGGCAAGAAAATCCCGCCGCTGTTCTCGTTTTGCAGACATCGCCGCGTCATCCCGGGGAGAAGGGGAAACCCGTCAGCCGTCGCTGAGAGGCTACTCGACGCGTCCTTGCGTACCGGTCCTTCCATGCAGTGTCGACTCAAGCGATTTCGGCAGCCGGCGGGTCCGGGCATTAACCTGGGCAACCGCCGTCGCAAGAGTTTGCGCAGGCGGTAGCCCTGAAGGGATAAACGACGCCGCGTCTCTTCAGAATCTGGGTCCCACCGATCGGCTGGGCCGAAAACGCCGATCAATCCGTCGGTGGGCCGTGGCAGTCCGAAAAATTTCGACGAGGCCCATACGTTCCCGGGAGATCGCGGCGGACAAGGATCGCCAACAGCCGGCCTGCTTCGTCCGTGGCCGCCAACTCATCCTCCGTTCGATCCGGTAACGACACGCTTTGCCCCCGCTGCACCGCCTGCCGCTGCTGCGTGTGGAGCATCACGCGTTGGAGATCGGGAAGACCCATCAAGGGGGACTGCAGATGTTCCGACAGGGTGGTCCGATCCAATTGCTCGGGATCCACCGCCTGCTCTACCTTCCAGGGTCCGATCGCCGTTCGCGTCAGAGCGGACATCACCGCCCCGGTACCCAGCGCGTCGGCCAGGTCTCGTCCGAGGGACCGGACGTACGTGCCGGATCCGCAGACGATTCGCAGAACCAGTTGCGGGTAATCGTACTGCTCAATCTGCAATTCGTCGATTTGCACCTTTCGGGGTGCGAGTGCAACCGGTTGCCCGGCTCGTGCCAGTTGATAGGCGCGACGGCCCGCGACCTTCAGAGCCGAAAAGGCCGGAGGCCGCTGCAGGATCGGCCCACGAAATCTTGGTAACACCTGCCGCAATTGTTCCATCGACGGCGGATCGTCCGTAGGCAGGAGAATCACTTCGCCTTGCGTGTCCTCGGTATCACTCCGGCGGCCCAGTAGAAATGTGGCGTGGTACTGCTTGGGCAGCCGCTGCAAGTATTCGGTCAAGCGTGTTGCGCCGCCAAGCATCACCAGCAGAACACCGTCGGCGAGTGGGTCAAGCGTTCCGGCGTGACCGACTTTGACCGGTCGAACGATGCGCTGCACTTGATTGACCGCATCACGCGACGTGATGCCCGAGGGTTTTCTGAGATTCAAAATGCCAAACATGATCGATTTGCCGTGTGCTCGACTGCGGACGGGAGTTTGTCGATTGTAACGGTCTGTAAAGCCGTTCCTAGGCGAATCGTGGTATTACCGCTCGCGTGACCGGTGGTTGTCTTCTCGGTTGGCGTCGCTCTGCCCACCGATCGCCGAACGTAGGAATCTAGCCGGAGAGTCGCTATAATGCGAGCCGGTGCGTTTGCGTCGCAGTGTCGATTGCGCACAGTGTGATGCGCGGGGAAACCGCTTCAAGGCAGTCCACCGGGCTGACACGTGCTTTATGCGGTTGCTGTGGAAGTTACTGATCGTCGTGGCTCTGCCGGCCATCTTGATATGGGCCGTTGGTTCCTACGCCACGACTACGAGCGAGCGTAACCTTCGCCAAGCGATCCAGGAACGGTCGGCTGCGGAGGCCCGCGCACTGATGGATGAGATCGACCGGCTGCTTCACACCCGGATCGCGAATTGGCGCGCATACGCGCGGAGCCAGCTGGTACAGACGACGTTACGCAAGTCGAACGAACAGTTCACGGCCATGGCCGACGTCGATCAGTATCTGCAAGAAGAAGAAGCACACTGGCAGCAGGTGCCCCGTGCGGAGCTTTCGCCGCTCATGCGGGAGCTGATGTCGAACGAGCTGGGCGAAGATCTGCGACTGTGGGTGGATAAGCTGGCCGAGGCGAGTAACTTCCCGGTGTACGGTGAAGTCTTTCTGACGAATGCCTTCGGCGCGAATGTCGCCCAGACTCGCCGTACCTCCGAATTCGTTCAGGCGAACGAGTCGTGGTGGCAAGTCGCGCAAGACGACGGGATCTATGTGGGCGATGTGGAGCTCGATAACAGCTCTTCCATGTATGGCGTTCCGATTTGCCTGCGAGTGGACGACTCGCAAGATCGCATGCTTGGCGTGTTGAAGGCGCTCTTGAATCTGGAAGAGATCGCCCGGCTGCTGAACGCGCGCGCAGCGGGGAATGGATTTCGTGTGGAGCAGAAGGTCATCCTGTTTTCTGCCGACCAGCGGATTCTCTGCGAATCGAATGCCGAAGGCGAGCCCCTGCGGGACGGCTCTGCTCATTTTCGCGATCTGCCGGAAAGCGAGGAGGGGGCCCAGCTGGACTGGCGACCGATCGATGCGCTCGGTAACGAAGGTCTTTGCGCCTATGCTACCTCACGCGGTTTTGAGAAATTCCTTGGATTGGATTGGACCGTTCTCGTCCAACGGGATGCGACCGAAGCGTTGCTCCCGGTGCGCAACCTTTCGAAGAATATCCTTTTGATTTCCGTAGGCGCAACATTGGCAGCCCTGGCTTTGAGTGGTGCCATTGCCTTGTCATTGTCACAGCGGATCGCTCGACTGTCAGAAGGAACGGTGGCGGTAGCGCAGGGCCAACTGGATAGTTCGATTCTCGTGCAGGGAAACGACGAATTGGGCGATCTGGAACGTAGTTTCAACCAGATGACCGCGGACTTGAAGCGGTACGCGGAGTCGCTGGAGAAGACGAATCGGGAGCTGGAGTTTGCCAAAGATGCGGCGGAAGCTGCCAATCGCGCGAAGAGCAACTTCCTGGCCAACATGAGCCACGAAATCCGCACGCCGCTGAATGCCATCCTGGGCATGACGGAACTTGTCCTCGATTCACCGCTCGAAGACACGCAGCACGAATACCTCGCGTTGGTCCACGGTTCGGCGGAATCGCTGGCGCGGATTGTCAACGAGATTCTCGACTTCTCGCGGATCGAAACCGGGATGATGAACCTCGAGATGTCGGCCTTCGACGTTCGGAAGCTGCTGGGAGACATTCAGAAGACACTCCGCCTCCGTGCTCAGAACAAGAACGTGCAACTCGAATTGCAGATCCGCGATCAAGTGCCACCGGTGTTGATCGGCGATGCGCGGCGGCTGCGGCAGGTTGTCATGAATTTGGTGAGCAACGCGATCAAGTTTACCGAACAAGGAGAAGTCCACGTGATCGTCGACGCGGTCGATCGGACGGTGGACTCCGTTCTGCTGACGGTGAGCGTTTCCGATACCGGAATTGGGATTCCGCCCGATAAGCTCCAATCGATCTTTGACGCGTTTAATCAGGCCGACACCTCCGATACGCGACGCTATGGCGGAACCGGGCTGGGACTGGCCATCTGTTCGCGGCTGGTCGAATTGATGGGGGGGCAGCTGCAGGTCGAGAGTCAGGAAGGGAAGGGCAGTCGCTTCGAGCTGCAAGCGCCCTTGCGTGTGGGGGATCGGCAGGCGGTGTCGAATCCTGCCGCGCCGCTGGCCGCGGACGATCGGGCGGTCGATTCGGTGAGGCCGACTGCCAGTGCGCCGCATCGTGACCCACCACCGGCCGCCGGATCGACGACCGGTCCTGCGGCCCAACCGGCGACGGTCCCCCCGGTCCGGATTCTGCTTGTCGAAGATAGTGTCACCAATCAAAAACTGGCATTGGGGCTGCTGAAAAAGGGGGGCCACGAAGTGTCGGTGGCCTGCAACGGACAGGAAGCGGTCGACGCCGTGGAGCGAGGCCAGTTTGATCTCGTGCTGATGGATGTGCAGATGCCGGTGATGGATGGTCTCGAGGCGACACGCCTGATTCGTCAAGCGGAGCAACAGAGTGGTACGCACCTGCCCATCTTGGCGCTGACGGCCCGCGCCATGCAGGGCGATCGGGAACTGTGCCTCGAAGCCGGAATGGACGGCTACGTGGCGAAACCGATCCGCCGCGCTGATCTGAATCAGGCGCTGGCGGATGTGCTGGCGGCGAGCGATTCGCCCGCGGCGCCAGGAGCTCGATTCGGCGGGCCAGAAGTCACTTGACCTGCGTCGATGCTTAACGTCTGGCCTGCAGCAGACGCTGTTCCAGTTGTTGCAGCGATGGGTCGGCGGGAAGCTGCCGACGCGCCTCGCGGAGATGCTGTAACGCTTCCGACCAACGCTGCATGCGCTCTAGTAAAAGAGCTGTCGCGACGTGGTAGTCGGGATTTTCGGGTTCCAGGGAACAGGCTTTTTCCAGGGCGGCCAATGCTGGTCCCCGTTGACCGTTTAAGTACAGCGATAGGCCATACCGGTATTGCAGCACGGCGAAATCGGGAGCCCGTTGGACGTCGCGGCGGAGTAGTTGGAGTTCTTCGGATCGCAGTCGCTGCGCCGCTTGCTTCTGTCCGGATTGCTCCAGCAGGGTCGCGAGGTTGCTCCTCGGTCCCGCAATGTCAGGCTGGACATGAACCGCCGTCTGGTACGCGCGGAGCGCCTCGTGCGGACGTTGCATTCGTTCGGCAAGCACTCCGAGGGCGATATGGGAACCGGCCTGATCGGCGTTCATCCGCAGGCCGGCCCGGTATTCTTCCAACGCCTCCTTTTGCTGCTGCTGGTCCGCCGGCGGCAAGGCTCGGATGGGCACCGCCGCCAACGCCCGCGCCGCCTCCACGCGAACAGCCCGCGTCGCATCGCGCAGCAGATGGGGTAAGGTCTTCAGCATTTCGCCCCGCGGAAGCTGTTCCAGGTGACCGATGGTCGCCAGGCGAATCTGCGGGTCTCGATGGTGTGCCGCTTTGCGAGCGTATTGGTGCGCGGCGGCACTGTTGAGAGTTTGGAGTTCGCTGAGGGCTGAGGCACGTGCGATCGCCGGAACGTCGCGTGCCCGGGCCACCTGCAGCAACTGCGATTCCGCGGAAGGATCACCTCGCCAGGCGGCCGTCAGTGCTCCAGCCCAGTCCGTGGGGCGTGGTTTGCTGCGATACCACTTGGTGATCCATTCGGCCGACCACTGATCGACTCGTGCCAACTCGGCCGCGACCTCTTCGTCCCCGGCGCGTGCCGCCGTCAGCCATTTCGAGTAATGGTCCAGGCTTTCCCGCTTCTCCGGGGAGATTCGATTGGCGTCCCGATGGCAACCGGTGCAGGCATTTGGCGTCTGGAACTGAACCGAGAGATCGGGGCGCGGAATCCGCAGGCTGTGGTCGCGTCGGTAATCAACCTCCATGTACGGCGTCGATGGCATGTGGCACTCGACGCACAATGCACCGGCCGAACCGGTCGGGTGATTGTGATGGGCGGGCGTGTCGTACTTGGCCGGCGTGTGCTGGTGGCAGGAAGTGCACAGCCTGTTGTCCGTGTGGTGGACGCGGGTGGAGTGGACGTCGTGGCAATCCGAGCAGCGGATTCCCTGGTGATACATTTTGCTCTGGATGAAGGAACCATACACGTACACTTCATCCCGGATCTGGCCGTCGGCGAAGTACGTCTGCGACGTGAGCAGCTCGTTCTGAAAACAGTCGTAGAAGCCGTCCCGCAAGGGATCTCCTTCGCCGACGACGCGGCGCCGCGAGTGGCAGGGGGCACAGCTTTCGATCTGCGGCTGATTGGCGTCCGCCTTCAACCGCCGCAGGCCATAGCCCAGCTTGCGGTCCCAAAAGAAGGACCGCGACTGTGCCATCTGGACGTGTAAACTTCCGGGACCGTGACAGGCTTCACAACTGACGTCGATCTCGGAAAAGGTGGTGTGATACGTGGCGGTCGTGACGTCGAAGTTCTTCTGCAAGTTGGTGGAATGGCAGGTGGCACACATGTGATTCCAGTTCTGGCCCGGACCGGTCCAATGCAGCGGATCGTCGGGCGACAGCTTCTCATCGACATCGGGCGGCGAAAGATAGAACCATCGCTTCTGCTCCGTATCCCAGGAGATTCGCAGCACTTGTACCTGCGAAACCTCGTCCGGTCGCAGGTCGGCCGGTCGGTCCATTTCGACCATGTACTGTTGCAACGGATAGTAGCCCAGGACGTACTTCACCTCATACGTGTGTTGTTTCCCGTCCGGACCTTCCGTGTCGACCAAGTACCTCGCCCCGTTGTGATGCATCCGCGACGTGATTCCGTAGTGCTCCAACCGAGCATCCTCAAAATCGCCCAAGACCGTCTCCGGGGTGGCGAGGTCCATCGCCAGATCGTGATCCGATTCGTGCCATTTCTGGGACTGCTCGAGGTGGCATGTCGCACACGTCTGGCGTCCGATATACCGCGGTTGGCTGTCGGCGGGTAAACCGCGATACCAGTCGCCCAGCAGATAGGTCCCACCCGCCAGCAAGGGCAACAGCAGGAACAGGCCGATCGCCGCCAACCGGCGGGAACGGCGGACCAACACAGGAGATTTGGGCGAAGAGGAGGAGGCGGGCGGAGCCGTCTGCTTGTTCCGGCGAGGCTTTGCTTTCGATCGACGCATGCGCGAAGTTTCCGATTTCGCTGCAGGAATGCCCACCGATGCGCACAACACCAGCCACAGCGGCGGCGAAGGGGCGGAACAGCAGAAGGACACCAGACTCGTGTGCGTGTCCCCCGAGATGCGAATTAATGAGATACAACGCGTAGGTGCGGTGTTTTCCCCAGGCATCGCGGAGAGCAACGATAAGTGACATGGGATTATAGCGGCTTTCCCAGCGAACACAGGGTGGTGGGGCTGCGACCCGACGGAGTGCCACCGCATCGGTGGGCCCAATCCATTCGCTGAGTCGCCAACAGATGCCGAGAAGATGCATGGTTTCCGAGGTTCCATGATCCCGCGACTGGGTCGCCCAGCGGCTTCCGCCCAGCTTGCCATTTCCGGCGAAGAAGAGGACACTGCAGGTTGCTGCCAGTGGAATCGAGATCGGCGGCATGTCGAACTGGTGCAGAGCGGTCGACGGCTCGCTCCTTCCGCCCTCGAGATCGTGCAGCTCTTGAGGATTCGTCCTGCCGGAGTCTACAAGTGTGCGTTGTCCTCCCGCTGGTGGGAGAGTGTGTCAACTCCCGATTCAACCGATAACTTAGAAGAAACTGCACGACCACCATCCCCGATTTCCTCCACCACACGCCCCGCCCATTGGTGGTTTGACCGGCCGGAGCAAGTAAGCCCGCATGTTCAGCGAATCGCCCCCCAATCCAGAAGCCTCCTTGTCGCGATTCGGACTGACGACCTTCCGTCCGGGGCAGCGCGAGGTGATCGATGCCGTTTTGCACGGCGAGGATTGCCTGTGCATCATGCCCACCGGGGGCGGCAAGAGTCTTTGCTACCAGTTGCCCTCCATCATGCGGCCGGGCGTGACGCTGGTCGTGTCGCCGCTGATCGCTTTGATGAAGGATCAGGTCGATGCCCTGACGCGTCGGAACATGCGTGCCGATTACATCAATAGCGCCTTAACGGTTCCTGAGCAAGCCACACGCTTGGCCCAGTTGTGCGCCGGGGAGCTGGATCTGCTATACGTCGCCCCGGAACGCTTCCGCAGTCCGCGCTTTCTGGAGGCGGTGCGGCACGTGCCGATCCAATTGCTCGCCGTCGATGAGGCCCATTGTATTAGCGAGTGGGGGCACGATTTTCGCCACGATTACACGCGATTGGGGCTTTTTCGCCAACGGCTTGGCAATCCCCAGACCATCGCCCTGACCGCCACGGCGACGCACGACGTCCGCGCCGACGTAATTCAACAACTGCAATTGCAGCAACCGCGGACCTTTGTGGCGGGGTTCGCCCGGCCCAACCTGCATTATGAGGCCCAGACCTGTCAGGGTGCTCGCGACAAGCAGACGGCACTGACGCAGTTCATCTCGGACAATGACGGTTGCGGGATCGTCTATGCCGCCACGCGAAAAGCCTGTCACCAGGTGGCCGAGGATCTGAACGCGTGCGATTCCCGTACCGTTGCCGTTTATCACGCCGGAATGCTGATGGAAGATCGCCGCTCCGTCCAGGAACAGTTCATGAGCGGCAATGTGCAGATTGTCGTGGCGACAAATGCGTTTGGGATGGGGATCGACAAGGCGAATGTGCGGTTCGTCGCGCATTTTCACCTGCCCGGCAGCTTGGAAGCCTACTACCAGGAGGCTGGAAGATCGGGACGCGACGGGCTGCCCGCTCGCTGCCTGCTGCTGTATTCCGCGGCCGACCGGTACATCCAGGAATTCTTCATCGATAATGCCTTTCCCTCACGCGATACAATTCGGAAGGTCTACGAGTTCCTGCGGCAGTCGCCTGAAGATCTGCTCGAACTGACGCAGGAGGAAGTCAAAGATGCGCTGGGCTTGTCGCTCGGCAACGAAGGGATCGGAACGTGCGAACGACTGCTCGAGAAAGCCGGTGTGCTGGAGCGGTTGGAACCGAATCAGAATATGGCCGCCGTCCGTTTCGAAAGCGAACTGCCGACGCTGATCGACCTGCTGCCCCGGAACGCTGCCAGCCAGCGTTCCGTGCTCCGCCGATTGGAACAACTGGCCGGCGATCGACGCGACGAGTTGGTGTACTTCCACCCGCAATCCCTGGCCCGACAGCTCGAAATGCAAGTCCCGTCTGTCCATCGGGCCCTGCGAGAACTGAATCGATTGTCGGCCCTGACCTACGTCCCCCCATTTCGTGGCCGCGCTTTGCGTATTCGGCGACGCGACCTTGCGTTCCAGGACCTGCCGATTGATTTTGAAGGACTTGAGCAACGCCGCCAGTCGAATCGCGAGAAACTGCAACGCGTGGTCGACTACGCCGCCTCCCGCCGCTGTCGTCAGGAACTGCTGCTGGATTATTTCGGAGATCCCTCGGGCGACGCGTGCGGACATTGTGACAATTGCGACCAGGTCCCCGCCGTTGCAACTCGACGGACCCCCACCTCCTCCGATCCAACCGCCCTCGAACAGGATGCCCTGCGGCTGACGGTCACCCAGGCGCTCAGCGGTGTGGCGCGGGCGAACGGACGCTTCGGCAAACAGATGATCGTCGCCATGTTGTGCGGCTCCCAGGCGGCCAAAGTCCGCAAATGGAAACTCGATCAGCTCAGCACCTTCGGACTGCTCCGCGACCTGCGCCAGACCGACGTCGGCGAACTGCTGGACGCATTGGTCGACGCGAAACTCGTCGAACAATCGGACGTGGATCGCTTCCGACCGGTGGCGCGAATGACACCGCTGGGTTGGGATGTCGTTCGCGGGACCCAGACCGTCGACACGCTCTTCCTAACCGAATCACTACGAGCGAAAATTGAGGCCCGTGCCGCCACGGCATTTCCCGCCCAAGCTGTTGGCCCCCCGCCGGCTCCGGACTGCCCGCGACCGGCCGTGACGGCGGTCGCACCAGAACCAGGATCGGTAACCGCCAACGAGAGCGGTTCCGTCGCGGGTTGGGATTCCCCGACCGGCGATTCCGAGCCGGATTTCTACTGGACCTGGAAGCTGTTCCACGACGGATACACGCTCCCGCAGTGTGCGGCCATTCGTCGAACCGAACCCGACCGACTGCTCGAGCAACTGCTGGAAGCTGCCCAATTGGGACGCCGGCTGCCCTGCGAAAGCGTCCTCGGCCCAGAACTGATCGCACAACTCGATCGGCTTACGCAGCAACTGGATTCCAGGGACCTGTCCCAACTGCTGTCCCACCGGCCCAGCTCGGTCAGTGAGCAACAGGTCCGGTATTATTGGGCCTGTTGCGGGACGGAAATCGTTCGCTCCGAGTGACTTCCAGCGGAGATTGCCGCGATTCATCGATCGAAAAAGTATCGCCAGTGGTTTACAATTCCGTAGTGATGACAACGATGTGGGTGGTATTCTCCCCGGAATTCGAGGGATTTGGTAGTGAGTGATTCCGCAGGTAAAGAGAAGAAGGACGGCGAAAAGAAGCCCTTCATGCGGCCCGGAGGCCCGAATGCATGGGTCTTGGTCGCCCTATTGGCCGCGACGAGTGTGATCTTTTTCAGCAGCCATTCGGGGGCGCCGAAATCGATCGACTACACCTTCTTTAAGGACCAATTGCTGAAGGGCAATATCGAATATGTGCAGTTTGAGGGACGTGAGGGCAAGGGGAAGTTTAAGAAAAACAAGGAGCCGACTGCACCCGCGGAAGTGAATGCGAAGGGCGAGCTCCAGACGCCTCAGGAGAATGGCAAACCGGTAACGCTCCAGCCGGAATTCCGCGTGACGATCCCGGAATGGGCACCGGAGGAGGAGTGGAGCCAGTTGATGGCCCAGCTGGGCGAGCACACGCACTGGACTTACGCTCCGCCGAGCGACCGTTCGGCCGTGTTTGTGACCTTCCTGAGCTTGTTGTTGCCGATCCTGCTGTTCGTTTTTCTCTGGTCGATGTTTCGTCGCACGCGGGATCAGATCATGGGAGGTGGATTCCTGTCGGGGTTCAGCAAGAGTCCGGCGAAGCGGTACGAATCGACCGACAAGCCGATCACGTTCAAGGATGTCGCCGGACTGGATAGCGTGAAGGCAGATCTGCAGGAAGTGGTCGATTTCTTGAAGGATCCGGTTCGTTTTCAGCGGTTGGGTGGTCGCGTACCGAAGGGCCTCTTGCTGAACGGGCCGCCGGGAACCGGCAAGACGCTGCTGGCTCGCGCGGTGGCGGGGGAGGCCGGGGTTCCATTTTTCACGGTCAGCGGTTCCGAGTTCATTCAGATGTTTGTCGGTGTGGGGGCCAGTCGCGTACGGGATCTCTTCCAGAAAGCCAAGGAGAATTCGCCGGCCATTATTTTCATCGACGAAATCGATGCGGTCGGCCGGCAGCGGGGTGCCGGATTAGGTGGCGGGCATGACGAGCGGGAGCAGACCTTGAACCAGATCCTGAGTGAGATGGACGGGTTCACGCCGACCGATGCGGTGATCGTGATGGCGGCGACGAACCGGCCGGACGTGTTGGACCCGGCCCTGCTGCGACCGGGACGCTTCGATCGACACATTACTGTGGATCGGCCGACGCTGAAGGGTCGGATCGAGATGTTCAAAGTGCACGTGCGCGACATTCCCCTGGATGACGACGTCGATCTGAAACGCTTGGCCGAGGGCTCCGTGGGCCTGACCGGAGCTGACATCCGTAACTTAGTCAATGAAGCCGCTTTGTGGGCCACGCGCCAGAACAAGAATCGAGTTTCGATGGAGGATTTCGAATACGCGCGAGACAAGGTCCTGATGGGGCCCAAACGCGAAGAGGTCCTCCTGGGGGACGAAAAGGAGAAGACGGCCTATCACGAAGCGGGCCATGCACTGCTGGCTTGGCTGTCGAAGGGAACCGATCGGGTACACAAAGTGACGGTGATTCCGCGGGGGCGTGCCCTGGGCGTGACGCAAACTCTGCCCGAAGAAGATCGAATGAACATTGCGGAGGGCGAACTGCGCGACCGACTGGCCTTTCTGCTCGGGGGGCGCGCGGCCGAAAAATTGGTCTACGACGAATTCAGCGCTGGCGCGGAAAACGATTTGGAACGGGCTACGGCCCTGGCGCGGCGGATGGTGACGAAATGGGGTATGAGCAAGCAACTGGGGCCGGTCAGTTACAAGATGAGCGACGAGGACCCTTTCCTCGGGCGGGAGATCCATCAGCAACGGCAATTTAGCGAGCACACGTTGCAAATCATCGACGATGAGGTCGCTCGGATCCTGCATGAGGCCTCCGATCGAGCGTTGGGAGTGCTGACGGAGAATCGACAGAAACTGGACACACTGGCGCAGGCATTAGTCCAACGCGAGGAGATCAGCGATAAGGAAATCGTTGAGCTGATTGGACCGTCCGTGCATGACAAGGGATCGAAGACGGCTTCGTTTACTCCCTCGGAGCCCTTGGCGGCCCAGGATTCCGTCGGCCACTAGAGCGACAACTTAATGTCAGGCAAAAAACGCAAGATCCGGACCGAATTTCGAAAGAACCGCGAAGTCCGGGTGCGGCGTGGTGATCTGACTCGCGACTTCTGCGACCACGGGTTTGAGCAGCTCGACCCGGAATTGACCGAGCGGGTGAGTGGCAAAGGGGCGATCAGCCGCAAGCGGACCATCGTTGGAGAAGAGCTGAACCAGCAAGAGCAAGGGCTCAGTGTTCGGCCGGAAGTGGACGAATCCGTTTGCCTGCGCGGTGTGGTCCTGAGTATCGGTGGCCTGCAAAATCCGGTGCAGGCCGAAGATGGGCGCGTCTATCGTTGTGCGACTCGGAGACTGCTTAAGACCCTCAGCACCGACCAGCGAAATGTGCTCGCGGCCGGTGATCGCGTGCTCTTCCGCCCGGAAGGCGAAGGCGAAGGCATCATCGAATGCGTCGAGCCGCGGCACGGTGTCTTGTGCCGCACCAGCCGATCTCGACAACAGGTATTGGTGGCGAATGTCGAGCAATTGCTGATCATCAGCAGCGCGGCCGAGCCACAGTTGAAGGCACATCTGATTGATCGATTCCTGGTGACCGCCGAAAAATCTCGCATTCAGCCGGTGGTCTGCATCAACAAAGTCGATTTGGCCCATGCGGCCGATCTGCAACCGCTGGTTGGTGTCTACGGTCAAATGGGCTACACCGTCCTGCTGCTCTCGGCAAAGAACGGAACGGGCGTGGAACGCCTGCGGCGCACGTTGCATGGTCGGCAAAGCGTCTTGTTGGGACAAAGCGGAGTCGGGAAATCATCACTGCTGAACGCGGTGGAATCCGGACTGGAGTTGCGCGTGGCGGCCGTCAGTTCCGAAAGTGAGAAAGGGCGCCACACCACGACCTCGGCGCAACTCGTCCCCCTGGCTGACGGCGGCTATGTCGTCGATACGCCGGGGATTCGACAGTTTCAGTTGTGGGATGTGATTCCTGCCGAAGTCGCGGGCTTTTTTCGCGATCTGCGCCCCTACGTCTCGCGGTGTCGCTTTCCCGATTGTACTCATCAGCACGAAGCAGATTGTGCCGTCAAACATGCGGTGGCCGAAGGACGATTGGACGTCCGTCGCTACGAAAGCTTCTGCCAAATGTTCGCCGGCGATGCCGGTTGATTCAGGCCCCGCGAAACGCCGTGGATCTGCGGCGGAAAGAAGCTGGAGCGGACAGACACCCTCGCACGTACCTTGCGTTGGCGAACACGTCTCCGCAGTGTGCGCCTTGTCGTCGTGCCGCTCGGTTGCAGCGTGAGACAGGGAAGCGATAGTCGTAGGGTGGGCTCAGCGAGCAACGCGAGCGCAAGCCCACCACCATCCAGCCCGTGCCAAGCAGACCAACGGATACCACGCGTGCCGCGGGGCGAGGATGGGTTCGTTTTGACAACGTTTTCGGCGTGGTGGGCTTGCATTCGCTGAGCCCACCCTGTGAAGCTGAGCCCACCCTGTGAAGCTACGAATCTGTTGAGGTTGGCGGACTTGCAAAGCCGTTCCACCGTGGTGTTGGCGATGTTGCCGGTCACTGTCGCGAACGGTTTTTCTTGAAGTCGGACTTTTCGGCTGGTCGATCAGAAAGGCACTTGCGCTGGCGCCGAGGGTCTCCTCCTGCGCTGTCAATGCTCAGCAAGACCCTCGCACGTGCCATGAGATCAAGGATGATTGTATGCGCACGATCGCTGGCGGAACTTCCCTTTCCGCCACGCCACAGCCGTTGAGTGATCTGCGGAGCGTGTCCGAGGAATCGGCGCACGTGATTCCGCTGTCTCGCGGTGCGCGACATGACACGTTCGTGGGGCAGTCGGCGTGCATGCAGTTAACTTTAGAGCAGGCTCGGCGGATTGCTCTCACGTCGGCGCCCGTGCTGATTACCGGCGACAGTGGCACCGGCAAGGAGGTTTTGGCGCGGTTGATTCAGCACGCAAGTCCGCGACGCGACCAGCCGTATGTGCGCGTCAACTGTGCTGCGCTGTCGGAGACCCTGATCGAAAGCGAGTTGTTTGGACATGAGCGCGGCGCATTTACGGGTGCGGAGCAGCAACGCGTGGGGCGTTTCGAATGGGTGGGCAACGGAACGCTGCTGCTGGATGAGATCAGTGAAATTCCCTTGAAGCTGCAAGCGAAACTGCTGCGTGTGCTGGAAGAAGAGGAGTTTCAGCGGGTCGGCAGCAATACGGCGTACCCGATGAAGGCCCGCGTGATCGCGACCTCGAATCGCTGTCTGTCGCGTGAAGTGGCCGAAGGACGTTTTCGCGAAGATCTCTATCACCGGTTGAATGTCGTACCGTTGGAGTTGCCGCCGCTGCGGGAGCGGCGGGAGGACATTCCGTTGCTGATTGACTACTTCCTGCAGCAATTTCGACATGAGGGCGATCCCCGGGTCTGCGAAATCCATGAAGAGGCGGTCGCTCAATTGGCTTCCCATGAATGGCCGGGGAACGTCCGACAGTTGCGAAACGTCGTGCGGAGAATCTGCATCCTGTCGGAATCGTCGGTCATTCGTGTGGCGGATCTTCCCGACTTGGGGCTGTCTCGCGTGACGCCGTCGGCGGACCTGTTTCAGATGACGATCCGCGAGGCGAACCGTTTGCTGGTACAGGCGGCCTTGGGGCGGTACCACGGAAATCGCGCGGCGGCGGCCCGTCACCTGGGGATCACGGGCCGCACGTTGCGGAACTGGTTGAAGCAGGAATCGACGCCGCCAGAACCGTCCGATCCGGCGGAAGGATAGTCTGTTCGGCGCTGGTGGGACCTTGTCGAATTCCCGCCGTGGGTCAACAATTGGAGCTCGTCTGCTTCGAATCGTCGACCCTTCTTAGAAATCGCCCTTTGATTCGTCCCGCTCGTTCTGAACTGCGTCTCAGCCGACCTTCCGCGCGAAACGGTCCGTCGGCCGTCCGGCTGACGACGCGGATGCTGAAGTTGGCGTGGCAGTACCGAGGGGCGTGCGTGCTGGTCGTCTTCCTGCATGTATTGCTGGTGGCGCTGAATGTTGGCAGCCTGAGCCTGACCGGACTCGGAATTGACTACATTCGTCAGCAAGTCGATTCCTCGGCCCCGGCGCCGGTTTGGCCCTTCCGGTGGCAACCGCCAGTCGCCTGGAACGCGATGCAGGTTGTGCTGGCGATTTCCGTCAGCGTGCTGGTGCTGGCGCTGTTGAACGCGGCCCTCAAGTATGCCACGGCCGCATCGGGTGCCGAGTTGACGCAACGCGTGCTGATTCAACTTCGCACCCAGGTGTATGACAAGCTCCAGCGTTTGAGTTTTCATTTTTTCGAGGCGAATCAGACCAGTTCCTTGATCAACCGGGCGGCGAGTGACGTGCAGGCGGTTCGCACTTTCGTGGACGGCGTGCTGGTCCGCATCCTGGTCGTGATTCTGACCTTGACGGTCTATCTCGCTTACATGTTTCGCGTCCACGCGAAGTTGACCGTGCTCTGCCTGCTGACATCGCCGCTGCTGTGGTTCGGTGCGCTGCTGTTTTCTCGGCATGTGCAACCCGCTTATCGCCGAGCTAGTGAGCTGTTGGATGACTTGGTGTTGACACTGGTGGAGAATACGCAGGGTATCTACGTTGTGAAGGGGTTTGCGCGAGCCGGAGGAAATCCAGAAGTTCTGCAACGCAAATCAGACCCTGCGTGAACAGAAACAGGGCATCTTTGCCTCGATCAGCCTTTACCAGCCGTTGATGGGATTGCTGACGCGTTTGAATATGCTCGTGCTGATCGGTTATGGCGGTTACCTCGTAATCCAGGGACGACTGCAGCTGGGAGCGGGGCTGTTTGTGTTCGCCAACCTGCTGCATGAGTTCGCGGCACAAGTCGGGCAGATCACAAATATTGCCAACACGATCCAATCCAGTTTGACCGGTGCGGAACGAGTGTTCGAAGTGTTGGACGCTCCGATTCAGATTGAAACGCGGCCTGGCGCCATTCGCATGCCGCGCAGTTCCGGCCACATCTGCTTCGAAAACGTGTCGTTTGCCTACCCGCAGGAAGTTCCCGAAGCGGAGCGCGTGCTGAAAGATCTGCACTTCGAAGTTCAGCCCGGCCAGTGTCTGGGCATTATGGGCGAGACCGGGGCCGGCAAGAGCTCGCTGCTCAGTCTGCTGGCGCGTTTTTACGACGTCACGGCGGGTGCGATTCGACTGGATGGAGTCGATGTCCGTGATCTCGACCTCGAGGATCTTCGGCGGAACTTGGGAATCGTCTTTCAGGAGAGCTTTCTGTTCAGCAACACGGTCGCGGCGAATATCGCTTTTGGTCATCCGGAGGCGGATCAGGCGGCGATCGAGCGCGCTGCGCGGCTGGCGGCGGCGGACGAGTTCATTCGCGCGTTACCGGATGGCTATGAAACGGTGGTGGGTGAGTACGGCTCGAACCTGTCCGGCGGACAGCGGCAGCGATTGGCGATCGCCCGCGCGCTGTTGTTGGATCCGCCGCTGTTGTTGCTGGATGACGCCACTGCCGCACTCGATCCAGAAACCGAACGCGAAATCCGCGTGTCTCTGGACTCGGCCCGGCAAGGTCGGACGACGGTCGTTGTCGCCAACCGAATCAGCACGCTGCGGCATGCGGACCAGATCATCGTGCTGCACCACGGCCGCATCCTGCAGCATGGGACCCACGCGGAATTGATGCGACGCGATGCGCCTTATCGGCGGCTGGCCGAACTACAATTTGCGGACCAACTTGAGGAGCTTCCCACACTTGTCGAAGGATCGGATCAGGTGCTGCGCGGTCCATAGGCTTGCGCCCCAGGCGGACCCTCCGGGTTTCCGGAGCATCATGCCGTCGTCCCGGACACGGACCGCATCCGCTATTGGTGGTTGCGCGGTGAATGGCCAGGACGACGAACGGGAGTCCGGACCCTGTCGGCCCAATCCTCTTTGCTGAGGCACTTTGGCGGCACAACGGTGAATCAAGCCAACCATGAATAAACATCCGATCAAGACCGAGTCCTCGCGCCGTTCGATTGTCGAATATCGGCGTCGAGAGGGCGCGGAAGATCAACAACGCCCGCTTGATTTCCGCTTGATTGCCCGTTTGATGCAATCGACGCGGCCCCATGCGCGGAAGCGAAACGGGCTGTTGGTGATGGTGCTCATCCGAGCGATCCAACTGCCCGCCCTCACGTGGATTGTCGCGGCGATCATCAAGGGACCGATTGCTCGCCGAGACGTACGGGGCGTCATCTGGGGGGCGGTAGCGTTTGCCCTGATGACGATTGCAACGCAAGTCGTGTTCCATTTTCGTCAGCGTTGGGCACTGGAACTGGGTGAGATGGTGGTCGGCGACCTGCGGAATCGACTGTTTGCGCACCTCCAGTCCCTGCAGATGGGATGGTATCACCGGACTCGTGTTGGTCGAGTTATTAGTCGAATGACTTCGGACATCGAGGATGTCCGGGTCGGCGTTCAGGAAGTGTTGTTTGTGAGCCTCGTGCAGTTGGGACAGATGCTCGTGGCCGCCGGGGCAATGCTCTGGTACGACGCGGTCCTGTTCTTGATTGTGCTGGGGCTGGCGCCCGTCATTTGGGCGATCAATCGCCACTTTCATCGCAAGTTGAGTCGATCGCTGCGCGAGATGCGAGAGTCGTTTAGCCGTGTCGTGGCGACGTTGGCCGAATCGGTTGCCGGCGTCCGCGTTACGCAGAGCTTTGTCCGCCAGGATGAAAATGCACGCCTGTTTTCCGCCTTGGCTACCGACCATTCGCGCTACAATACCGCGGTGGTTCGCACGCACGGATTGTTTATTCCGCTGCTGGACTTGAACAGTCAGGTTTTCATCGCACTGCTGCTGATCGTCGGCGGTTACCGGGTGCTGACGCCCACGATCGCGACCGACGTGGGCGACCTGGTCGGCTTTTTCTTCATGGCCCAGCTTTTTTTCTCCCCGATTTCCGTGCTGGGCAACCAGTACAACCAGGCGTTGTCTTCGATGGCCGGCGCCGAACGATTGTTTGCCTTGCTCGATACGGAGCCCGAGTGGCGTGATCCGCCGACTGCATCCGCCCGAGCGATTGAGGGGACCGTGGAATTTGACCACGTCACCTTCGGTTACGACCCGCAACGGCCGGTGTTGCACGATGTCTGCTTCGTGGCGAAACCTGGGCAGACCGTGGCCCTCGTGGGGCACACCGGTAGCGGCAAGACGTCGATTATCAACCTGATCGCGAAATTCTACCTTCCTACCCAAGGCCGATTGCGGGTCGACGGCCAGGACCTGCGCGAGATCCAGACGCAGTCGCTGCATCAACAGATGGGGATCGTACTGCAACAGCACTTCCTCTTCCATGGAACGGTCGCCGACAATATCCGCTTCGGGCGGCCGCAGGCGACGGATGCCGAGATTCGGACCGTCCTTCGGCGGCTCGATTGTCTGGATCTGCTGCTGGCCTTACCGAACGGTCTGGACACGCACGTCGGCCAAAGTGGAGCTCGATTGTCTGTGGGGCAACGTCAGTTGATCTGTTTTGCCCGAGCGATGCTCGCGGAACCCAGAATCCTGATTCTGGATGAGGCCACCAGCAGCATCGACAGTCAGACGGAATCTCGCCTGCAACAGGCGTTGGCTACGATGCTGCAGGGCCGCACCAGCTTCGTCGTCGCGCATCGTCTGAGCACAATTCGATATGCGGACCAGGTCCTCGTACTGGACCATGGCCGCATCGTTGAACGTGGCCAGCACGAAGAACTGCTGGAACTCGGCGGTGTCTACCAGCAGCTTTACCGCCGATTCGTAGAAGCAGCTTGAGCCGCGGGTGATGCTTGCTCCCTGAATTCAGCGGTTGGTGCGCACGATTTTTGATCAGGCCGTAGATCGTCCGGGGATAGGGATGCGACCGCCCCCGCTTTGGCGACCGATTGCGTTACGCACAGCGTTGCGCCTTGGCGGAGTCGCGTCGGCCGATGTGTGCCAACTCCTCGGCGATCTCCTGGTGAAACATCTGTTCCAAACGGTTGATGGCCCGTGCCGCCAGGGCGCCGTCCAGGACCCGATGATCGCATAAGAGCGTGACCAGGAGCCGACCATCAGGTTGCAGCGGACCGTAGCTTAGACTGCTCGTCAAGAAATGTGGGTGGAGTCGATTGTAGACCCCTTGGCCGGCGAGAGTTGACATCCCGAATGTGCCCATTCGTCGGGCACGCTGACGGGGCGCCGTGTTCAGTCGAAACCACCAAAGCAGTCGCCGAAGCGGAGTGGGGAAACGAGCCATCAGCAGGTGACGACGAAAGATCTCTTGGACCGGCTGGGTT
Source organism: uncultured Planctomycetaceae bacterium (assembly GCA_963776055.1). Lineage (GTDB taxonomy): Bacteria > Planctomycetota > Planctomycetia > Pirellulales > Pirellulaceae > CAVZLD01. The sequence goes on from CAVZLD010000009.1 coordinate 467,705, forward strand.
TGGTACGTGTCCAATTGTTTCTGCAGTTCGTCCAGCGGCGTGGCTTCTGGACGAGATAATCGCGCCCAAAAGAGGTGATCGATATTGGCGTGCACGCGATGCACGGCAATCGTCGCCACGCTGTGTTGGTATTGGTAGAAATGCGGCCAAGGCCATCTCTGGTAAACACGACGCAGCTCTGGAATTTCTCTCGCCACTTGACCGTAGGCCTTGGCGAACAGCACCGGCCAGGAGATGCGTCTGGGTACCTCCATTCGTCGGCGTCGAACCTCATCGAGGGCGAACCATTTTTCGACGGGAAAGCACGGGACGGACGCGGAGAGGTGGAGAACATCCAAGATCAACCGCCGGCTCGCGTCGACCGAAATCCATTGTCCGTTGTTCATTTCTGCCGACTCCTTGGCTGTGACTTGCGCGAGCTTCCATGGACCGGATCCTGTCCTTTCGTTCGCGGATGGCCCGTAAGATCCTCGGCTGTCGCGTCGGCGTCAAGCTCAGCTCGGTCGATTGGTCCTGTTCAACGGACCCGTTGTGCGAGGGTGTCCGACACCGCACTCGGTGACCTGTATCGAACGCTGGGCAGTGGATGGGCTGGAAGCCCATCTTACGGGACAGGCTGGAAGCCTGTCCCACAGGGTCCGAAGTCTGTCCACAGGGTCGAAGTCTGTCCCACAGGGTCGAAGTCTGTCCCACAGGGTCGAAGTCTGTCCCACAGGGTCGAAGTCTGTCCCACAGGGTCGAAGTCTGTCCCACAGGGTCGAAGTCGTCGAGTCTGTCCCACAGGGTCGAAGTCTGTCCCACAGGGTCGAAGTCTGTCCCACAGGGTCGAAGTCTGTCCCACAGGGCCCGTGCGCGAGCGTCTTCAGTGGGATGGACTTCCAGTCCGTCCCGTTCGTTGGCCTTCCCAGGCCAACATTTCCGCGCTCCGTCACTCCCCAAAATCAGGGAGATCGTCGGCCGGCGATTTCGGCGAGATGAGAGACCTGCACCGAGTGTTGGGCCGTTCTTGGGCGCAAAGCCCGCGGTAGGGGACAGGCTGGAAGCCCTGTCCCACAGGGCCCGGCGTGCGAGCGTCTCGGAAGCTGTGCTCGACCGGGGACCGTGGCCTTGCACGGGCTGGTGCAACATTCGTCCGTCTCTAAGCCTTTTAATAGTCTAAGGTTGTGGTGAATCGCCAGTTGCCACGGCTTGCCGATCAGATGATCGGCGTTCGAGGAACGGAAGAATCGGTAATTTGAGCAAGCTACGCTTCTACGGAAGGCCGCCGCGTGAGTCGACGGAATTTGTCGTTTCGCGGTATCGAGCGTACCGGCCGTTCAGCCACCGACGAAGGCCATCTTCCGCGATCCCCGATCGCCAGGGCGAGGGCGCTCGTCGCCAGACTCGGAAAGACCATCACGCCCAACCGGTGACATCCGATCATGAACGCGACTCGGGGACGCAAACCCCGATCATCCTGGTCTAGCGGATTTCGACAATGGCGCCGAGACGACATGCAATTCTCACCCTCTCCATTCCCTTGATCGCCTACGGCCTACTCGTGGGCCTCGAAGCATACAAGTGCCGTGATCAAATCAATCCGGATGCCATCGCCTATCTCCGCAATGCGCAGTACGTCGCCGAAGGGCAGTTTCACAAATCGGTATCCGGTTATTGGAGTCCTCTTCTTTCGTGGTGCATCGCCCCGTTCGGTTACTTGGGGTTTGATGACCTCCACTCTGCACGGATTGCCCTGGCCATCTGGGGCGGGATTTTGGTTGTCGCGAGCTATGGCTTGATCCGCTGCCTCATTCCACGCTCCACCTTCTTGGACTCGATTGTCCTTTTACTGATTGCTGTTGTCACGGTTCGACAGTCTACGCAGATCATCACGCCCGATTTGCCGATGTTTGCGCCGCTTGTGGCCTATTGTGCGGTTGCGGGGTCGACACACCTCCTGCAGGACAGGCGGCTGCAATGGGGGGCCGGCGTGCTCGGCGGACTGGCCTATCTGGCGAAATCGTATGCCCTGCCATTCTTCCTTGTGCATTTCACATTCACAGTTGCCTTGCAGTCCGTGCATTCATCGAATCGATCACTCCGGCGGTCGATGAGTGCCTGGGGAATCGGTCTTCTTGCTTGTGCACTCGTATGTGGGCCTTGGATCAGCATTCTGAGCTTCAAATATGGAAAACCAACTTTCTCGACGGTTGCCCGCGTGGCGCACTCGTTAGTCGGTCCCCCAGATAAGTCGAGAACTCTCCCGTTGTACGACAGGCTGTACCATGTTGACGTTGGGCGGTTAACGACATGGGAAACTCCCGAAATCCTGCCGCACAACTACTGGTCTCCGCTCGAGAACTGGGACTATCTGACGCACCAGGTGGAGTATGCGGTAGAGACGGCGAAGCAGATTCTGAACGATATCTCTTCCTACGACCTGTTTCGTCTCTCTATACCGGTGCTTGTTTTCCTGCCTGTCTTGTTCTGGTTGTCGGGTTGGAAAAGTTGCCAGTTACGCGCGACTTGGGTCTTGGGTACCGTGGCGATCTATGTGGCAGGGTTCACGCTCGTACACTATGAGGATCGCTACACGGTTGGCTTTCTTTGGCCGCTGTGCTGCATCTACGTGATTGGCTTTGGCTCGGATTGCTTTCGTCGGATGGCAGCGAAATTGCCTTTGCCGTCCTGGTCCAGCTTGGTGATCAGCACGCTGCTGATTGTGTCCTTCGCGGCCCAGTGTGCTTGGACAAGTTGGCAATTCGAGAGGAGCATTACGCGGCCAGGTGCTGTCTTTCGACAGGTTGGGCAGGAACTCCAACGAGCGGGATGTACGGGACCGATTGCCGCCACACATGAGATGCGCTACCCAGCCATGTTCAGTGCCTTCCACATGAAGGAGCAGTTCCTGGGATGTCCCACCGTGGCGCGGGTGGCGGATGTCGAGGCGGCACTTCAAGCGTTTGGAGTGCGGATGTTCTTCGTGGATCGCGATGACGATTGGTCACAACTGTTTCGTGAACAAACGACGTGGCGGCAGCAAATGGCGATACCCTTGGAAACGGGAGATCTATTCGTCTACGTGCCATCCATGTTGACTGTCCGCGCAACAATCACGGACAGCCGCTCGGCGGAATCTGGTGCCTCGGAGAATCCAAGTCGAGTCGAGTCAAGGACGATAACCTCCGAGACAATGACCTCCGAGAACATTCACTCCGAGACGGAACTTCGCTCGCCCTCCAGCTGATTCAGCCGACCGTCGAATCGCCTGGCTGGCGAGTTTGTCCGGTTCGTCGGCGATGCCGCTTGTTCCGGAAAGTGGCCGCTCTCTGCGGTGTATGCGCGTCCGGAACGATCACTTCACCGGCAGGATCCGCCATTCCAGGATCCCGCCCGAGAAACCGGGCTGCAATTGCACGACCAGGCGCATCGCTTGTGCTTCAATCGGCGCGAACTTGACCACATTGTATTGATCCGGCGGCGATCGGTCCGGTGTCGGTGTCGATGGTCTGCCACTTATCGCCTTGTCGATACGCGACCAGCCAGCCAGCTGGCAGTCGGCAATGGCCGATCCCGGTGTCATCGAACCAATACACCTGGACTTCGTTCACCGTCCGCGGTTCGTCGAACTGGGCCTGAACCCACTCCATTCGTCCCGCGATGATCCCACCAGGTGAACCGCGGAATGGTGGTATCCGCCGAGTTCTTGGGTTCCATGCCATCGGCGATTGCCTCCACCGTGTCGGACGTCCAACAGTGCGAGGCGCGGGCCTCAAAGGCGGGCTGGGGCGGTTCCGGCCAATCGCGCACATCGGGACCGTCGCCAATTACAGGGAAGGAGCTGATCCGCAGCCGCGCCGCGCCCATGGGAATCAGCGTGATCGACTCCAGCGGCTCGGTGGATCGCACCGGACTGGGCTGCAACGTGCCCACGAGTCCGAGCGAGTCGGTGGTCCACTGGGGAATTCGTCTTCCTTGGGCCTTGATCAGGATCGGTGTTTGTTGAGGGGTGAAGGGCATGTTGTCGGCCGGCCAGGATCTCTGGTGGACCTCGAAGGACTGCTCCGGCGGATCCTGCAGCACGAGTCCATAGTTCCAGGGCGTCGTCGGGTGAATTTCCCAGGCGGGCCATTCGTCGGTTCCGCCCGCTCGCACGTACTGTTCGTCGATCTGCAGCGAGTAGGTCAGCGGGCCGCGGTCAACGGAGACGCTGTTCTGATTCTCCGTCCAGCGGCGGACGGTCGTTTTCATCGGCAATCGCCAGGTGACTCGATCTCCGTCCGACCAAGTGCGTTCGATGCGAACGAACTGATGCGGCTTCGCGTCGATCTCCGTGGGACGGTCCTGGATCGTCAGTTCGGCATCAGAACACCAACCGGGCACGCGCAGATAAAGGGGAAACTCGACCGGCTCTTGAGTGCGAATGGTGAAGGTGATTTCTTCCGCAAACGGGTAGTGTGTTTCCTGAAGAACCGTGACCTCCGTTCCCGAGCCCACTTGCGCGCTGACCTGGCACTCGCTGAAAAATACCGCCGCCAGCCCGTTGTCCGGCGTGGCGAACCACAAGTGTTCGGCGAAGTACGGCCAGCCATGGCCAAAGTTGTGCTGGCAGCAGCGATGGATGTGCGGATTCATGTGCAGCATCGGCCCGCCATTCTGCAGTCCGGGGCTCTTGTTCTGCCGATCGGAGAGCACCATGTTAGGCGACGTCAAGTATCGGAGTGCTTTCAGATCGGCCGTCAGTGCCGCCGGCAGCGAGTTGAACGCGACATCCTCGCACCGGTCGGCCCAGAGCAGATCGCCGGTGATCCAGGTCAGCGTTTCGGTGGAGAGCATCATCTCCACCATGCCACACGTTTCCACCGCTTGCCGTGGATCGGTAAAACCCGGCCGGCAGTTTTCGTCACCGCCGAACATGCCCCCGGGAACCTGACCGTACATTTGGCGAATCTTGTCGTAGTTGCGGTAGGAGGCTCGCAGATGCTCGGGCTGGCCGGACTGTAGGAAGTAGGTGGTCGGTTGCCCGAACGCTTGGGACATGTTGACGTTGTGCCAATTGATCACGTCACTCGTCCAGTCGGCCGTGTTTTGGTGGACCTTCTGCGCCAGGTCGAGCAACCAGGCGTCGTGCGTGCGGTTATAGAGCCAATAGACGCTCATCAGCAGATCGCCGCCGCGCATCTTGGGCCAATAGCCCAGCAGCAATTGGTCCGACGGCAATTGATGCAGGTAGCGGAAGTACCGCGTCATTAGTTCAATGACACGCTGGTCACCGGTGAATTCATGATAATCCTGCAAGCAGAACAGCATGATCATGTTCGGCCACAGGTCGTCGCGGCCTTTCAATCGCGTGGCAAGTCCACTCCGTTCCTGATCGGGACCAAACCAACCGTCTGGTTTTTGGCTCTTGATCGCGGCCTCGATCCAGATTTGACTTTCCCGCAACATCGTTTCGTTTCGTAACACAAACGCGGTATTGCAGTATCCTTTGAGCCAATACGGCAGTTCTTCCCAGCCGTGATCGCCCGCCCCGCTGGAGTCCAGCCAGGCATTTCCTTCTTTCACCAGAAAGCGACTGATCTCGCCCAAGTGGCCGTGAAACCCGGCGGCCTGCAATTCCAACTGTTTCCGTAGCCAGCCGTCTGGTCGGATCGTACCCACCGGCAATTTGATCAGCGGAGCCGGACGCAACGGGGCGCGAGGGCTTACGTAAAACGCATTAGTGCTGGATGTCGCCGGTTGGGCCACGATGTTCACCGATTCGTCCGCGCACGCGGCAGATCGAAGCAGCAGCGACGTTGCCAGAAGCACGGTCAGAGCGAGGCGAACAGTGGTACGCATGGTTTCTCTCCCGAAGGTTAGATGACAGCCGACCGTTGCGTGCTTTCCCACGGACAGCGTGCGGCCTTGACCACGGAATTCTTCATGGGCTCGGACCAACCCTTCGTCCGCTGTGGTCGGTAGGAACCGGGGCTAAGCCCGCGGCTCGTCGAAACGGACCGGCACGAGCCGCTTGTGCAGGTTGAAAATGATGGCCTGGTGAAGGTGATCCTTGGCGTCGCTTCGTGTAAGGCGTGATGTCTCAGGCGGTGGATTTGGCGGGGTATTTGGCGATCAGTCGCAGCACATCATCGACCTGCTCTGGTTCTTCGAAGCCGATCGTCATGGCATCGATCAATCCGAGCTCCTGCGCAAAGCGGATGCAGTCCTCACGTTGATGGGCCAGCGTGCCTTCCCCAAAGATTTTCATTCCGAGGACCGCTTTGCCGTTGGCCTTGGTCTGCCGCAGAACTTCGATGACTTCCTCGGGACTACCGTCCATCTTGTTCCCCTTGGGGTTGATCCGCGCCAGCAGTACGTCGACCCACGGGCATTGAGCCGCGGTCTTCATCGCGCCCAAGTCGTGGCAGGAAACCCCAACCGCGCGGACCTGGCCCTTCTCTTTGGCTTCATTGAGGGCCTCCATATAGACCTCCATCTCACGATCCCAGCCGGCAGATGTCATGCAATGCAGCAGAACGATATCCAAGTGGTCTGTATTGATCTCGTGGCAGAACCGCTGCAGCGCCGCGTGCGTGGCATGTTTGCGGTAACCGGCGCGGATGTCCTTGGCGGGACCGTCGTAACGCCACCAAAGTTTGGTGAGGATCGTGACCTGGTCGCGTGGGATTGTCCGCAAGGCTTCGCGAAAATAAAGGTGAGTTCCGTACAGATCGGCCATATCGAAAAACGTAATGCCACGTTCATAAGCATGGTGGAACAGTTTGACCAGCTGTTGGAAGCCCATGCGAGTCTGGTTCGACTGGCGGTTACCGCCGCTGACACCGGTACCTTGTCCCACGCGGGAGAGCGTAATCCCCGTGTTGCCCAGCGGGACCTGCGGCGGTGGGGTGGGAGCCTCGGCCCGAGCAATCTTTCGATTGGTCAGCAGCAAAGCCACGCTGCTGGTGGCTCCGACAAATTCGCGACGACTGAGACGCATAGCCTGATACTCCTCATCATGTTTTGATTCAAGCCGCGGGACGATCGGTCCACGTCCAAACGCGATCTTTCGCCAGGATACTCGGCCGTGCGTGCTCTGTCGACTATCAGGGCCCGCACGGCGGCACTCGGTCGGCCTGCGAGTACTCCGGGATTCCCGGTGGCGCAACGTCGTGCGTGGGAGCCGGCGCGGCCTGGTCGGCCAAATCGCCGGCCAACCGGAAGGGGTGTGCCCGAGCGGACGGAAAGGACTTCCCGCGCAGGTCGCTCCGTCCCCAACACGAGGCGACCGGCCGAGGCGATCGCTGCTCCGCAGGGCTCCCGCTGTTTGCACAAAAAATGTTGTATTTGCGCAGGCCGCACGATGGCGCGATCCGGCGTGCGTGCCACAATGGGACGGTCGACGCGGCGCCGGCGGCCGACAGCGGGCAGTGGCCGACCAAGGGGCCTCTCCGACGAACGTGCGGCATGCGTCGTCCCGCGGTGGAATCGAACAAGCTGGGAGCTGGCATCAATGACGCAGACACCGAAAGTGGCGCTTCTGATTGAAACGGCCCGTGGCTACGGGCGGCAGATGCTGCGAGGAATTGCGCGGTACGCTCACCTGCACGGACCCTGGGGGTTCTACGTGACTCCCGGCGATTTTGAGCAGGCGCTGCCCAAGATGCGGCAGTGGGGGGGGACCGGGATCATTGCGCGGATCGAGACGCCCCGCGTTGCTCGAGCGATTCTGGATTCCGGCTTGCCGGCGATCGCGCTGGACCTGTCGGAGGATCAGTTGCGACCGAAGACGCCGCTTTCCAAGTTGAGTGAAGTCGCTTCCGATTCGGTCGGAGCGGCGCGGATGGCGGCGGAGCATCTGTTGGAGCGGGGGTTCGATCACTTTGCCTTCGTGGGCGCAGGCGATCGTGTCTGGTCAGAACGTCGGCAGCAGGGTTTTGTCAGCGGATTCGTGAGGCGGGGGAGGAGCCGCTGGTGTATCCGACGCCTCGATCACCGCGCGCTCGAATTTGGGAGCGGGAACAGCCGCGTTTGGCCGCCTGGCTGGAATCCCTGCCGAAGCCGGTGGGCGTGATGGCCTGTAACGACGATCGCGGGCGCGAGGTCCTTGAGGCATGTCGAGCGGCCGGGATTCACATCCCGGAAGAATTGGCGGTGGTCGGTGTGGATAACGATGAACTTCTCTGCGAACTGGCCGATCCACCTCTGTCGAGCGTGATGTTGAATGCGGAGGCCGGTGGGTATCGGGCCGCGGCACTACTGGATCAATTGATGCGACGGCGTCTACGAAAACCTCGCCGGTTGGTCATCGAACCGCTGCGAGTCGTAACGCGTCGCTCGACGGACATCGTGGCGACGGAAGACAACGAAGTGGCTGCAGCGCTGAACTTCATGCACCACCACGCGAGTTTGCCGTGTACGGTCGACGATGTCGTCCGGCAGTTGCCGATATCGCGTCGCTCGCTGGAGATTCGATTTCGCCGCGCCGTGGGGCGGACGTTACACGAAGAGCTGCAGCGCGTTCGGCTGGAACGCGTTAAGCGTCTGCTGGTCGAAACGGATCTGCCGCTGCCGCAGGTGGCGCAGTCGGCCGGGTACGGTACGCCCAGTTACTTGACGCAAGTTTTTCGCAAGCGGATGAACACCACACCCGCTCGCTTTCGTCGTCGAGTTCGGACGGGCTAAACGGCCACTGCGCGGAGCACTTTCCGGTAGCCTCTCGTGGCCCTGTCTGCTCTGATACGCGCTATTCCTGCACGTCCAGCACCCAAAGCGTCACGCTGCAAGGTGGCAACGTAAGCGAATCGCTCCACTGCTCGACCGGGGATTCCTGGATCTGCACACGCGGCGGTTGGCCCGGTTCGTTGTAGGCCATGGGGTCGGGGCCGGTGATCTGCCAGCAGGTGCCGGTTCCGGCCAGCTTCACGCCGCGAATCGTTAACGGGATGTCCCGCGCTTCCGAGCCAGGATGGACGACCGCCAGGGTCAGCTGCTTGCGGTCGGCCGTGAAAGCCGCCTGGGCATCAACCAGCGGCGAGCACTCCGTGGCGACGGGAATCTCGCCGAACTGTTTTCGATACAGCTTCAGCACCAAGCCGGTCGTGGCGAAGGAGGCCGCCGTTTTGCTGGTTTTGATGCAGCCGATCACGTTCACCGTCTGGGCGTAGTTGGCCATGTAGAATATGTCGCTTTGTCGTGCCATTTCGTGCAGCCCGGCGGCGATTCCCAATGCGTCCTTCAGAAAGTATCGCGTGCCCAATTCCCCGAACTCGTGCGGACCATACCAGTAGTTCCATTCATCCAAGGCGATGGGGATGTTCTTGCCGCGGAGCGACTCCAGCTGCTCGTGATAACGCCGGTGGGCTTCGGCCTTGTAGCGTACTTGGTTCGGGATCTGTCGAACGTGTCCGAGCAAACCCGGTTGCTCCTGACAGTAGAAGTGTTCGCTCAGCAGTTGCATGTGGTCGGCACAATACCGCAGCATCCCCTCGCTCCACTCACCGGTTGCTCCGACACCCACCAGAGTGATCGACGAGTCAGCGGCACGCATCGCTTCGGCAAACTGGTTGTGTTTCTTCACGTAGTCGGCCAGTGGCATGTGGCCGAGTTGCCATCCCCCGTACATTTCGTTGCCGATGCCCCAATACTTGACCGCGTACGGTTCGGGGTGGCCGTTTTCCGCACGCAGCTTTCCCATCGGGCTGGCGGTCGGCCCGTTGGCATATTCCAGCTCCTTGCACGGCTCCTTCCACGCCACCCAATCCGCTGTTGACGGCGATGTAGGGTTCGGTTCCGAGCAAACGGCAGAACAGCATGAATTCGTCCAAGCCGAAATCATTGTGCTCGACACCGGTCCAAGCCGGGTTCTGTCGGGGCGGACGCCGGTCGCGCGGACCGACTCCGTCGCGCCAGTCGTAGCCGCTGACGAAGTTCCCACCAGGCCAGCGATAGACGGGGGAGTCCAATTCCTTGAGTAGCGCGAGTGTGTCGGCGCGCATTCCCTGCACGTTATCTGCGGGCATCAGGGAGACCGTCCCGATCAGGACCGGACTGCCGGAAACCTGGATCTCGAGCATCCCCTGGTCGGTATCCTTGGCCGCGGTGAATTGAAAAGAGTGCTTTCGATACTCTCCGGGAGCGACCTCCAGGCGAACCGTCTCTTGCGCGTCAACGCCTTCGCCCGAACGTAGTCGGACGTCGACCTGCGCGGCACTCTCCTTCGCCTGGAGCCAAACGTACCCCTCGTAGGCTTTACCCGCGACCAAACCGAGGTCCCGTTGCCGTAGTCCGTTTTTCGCCGCCACTTGCGGAGTCTGTTCGCCGACGAAGGAATCTTCGCCGACCATCGTGACGCCGGCCGCGGGGCCGATGATCTGCCAGGGCGAAGCGCCGACGACCGGGAAGGAAGACCGTCGTAGGGACCGGTACGGCTGGTACTCGGCCGTGATGGGGAAGCTGAATTTGCGGTCCTCCAGCATTTCAGCCCAGATGCCGCCATAGATGCAGCGGCCCAGGTGCTCGATGAACTGCCCATAGACATACTTCGAAATCGGCTCACCGGTCTGGCTCGCGTTGACGTCGATTTGCAGATCAGTGGGGGGCGCCTGGCGGATCAGTTCCAACTGAATCTCATCGTACCACGCTTGTCCGGTCGATTGCCCCCAACCGCCGAATAGGCAGTTCACCTGCACCATGTCGTTGGCATCTGTGTCGAACTCGACTTCCACCCGCGTCCAGTCTTGCGTCCCGTGGACCGCGGGCGTGGCGACCCCCTGCATGTTGTGCAGGTTCAATAGCGCACCGCGCCCGCTGCCCGGTTCGACATCTTGCGTCTTGATCCAGCCGGACAAGCGATATCGGGCAAATGGCTCCACCATTGCGCGGGTTGTCCAACCCATGTCGGCACCTTGCTGGCTGCTGAGCATGACGCTTCGCGAGCCAGCATGACCTTCGTCGGCGTATTCGGACTGCCCCCGACCCCCGAAGGTCTGCTCACGCCACGCTTGCGGACGATTTCCGGCCGCCTGCTCGAAGGAACCGTTTCGAATCTCCGCCTGAACGGAGGCGGCGAGTGGCAGAAGGATCGCCGCCCAAGTAACAACGAATTGCACGAAACGACGCAGGTTCGGTTGGCACAGTACGACATCGTGGCGATCTCCTTGTGGTGACGATGAGCGATTGGGTGTTGCGGCAAGGGAAGCGTTGGGGGGCCATCCGGTGCGTGCGGTCGAACTGGATCGAAGGAAGCGGCCACCGGGTTTCCCATCGGGGCGCTTCGGCACCGATCGTGCCACTCACCATAGCCGTTGTGTGGCGCAGGTCAATTCCGGATTGCGCAAATTGTTATCCATTTTGCGCAGTGTCGAGTTGGTTCGTGTTCTGCGCAATCTGAATGATTTTTTGCGCAATGTGGGCTTGCCTCGCGTGCGCGCCGATGGTCAGCTGACACGAATTCATGGAACCGCGAGGCTGGTCGTGGAACCGGGTTGCGCAGGGGACGGGTCGCCCGGCGGCAACAGCGCCGGTCGAAAGGGGAGGCACAAGCACGCTGCGCGTTCAGCGCGGAAGACCCCGGGAATCCGGTTCCTCAAATCCTGGAGGGTATTTCAGATGAGTCGGAAGTTGGCGGCGCGCTTTGCCGTGGGCGTGGATTTCGGTACCAACAGCGTTCGGGCGTTGATTGTGGATCTTGCGGACGGAACGGAGGTCGCAACGGCCGTTACGGACTACGCCAGCGGGGAACAGGGCATCCTGTTGGACCCCAAAGATCCGAACCTTGCCCGCCAGAATCCGGCGGACTACCTGGACGGTTTGGTCAAATCGGTCCGGAAAGCGGTGCGAATTGCCAAGCGGGAGGCGGACCTGCAGGGTGAACAGGTCGTGGGGGTGGGAGTCGACACGACCGGCTCGACGCCGATTCCGGTAGACCGGAAAGGAATTCCTCTCGCGCAAAAACCACGCTTCGCCAAACAGTTGGCCGCCCATGCATGGTTGTGGAAGGACCATACTTCGGCCGCCGAAGCGGCCGAGATCACGCAAAAGGCTGAACGCGTCAAGGAGAACTACTTGGCCAAGTGCGGCGGGGTGTATTCGAGTGAGTGGTACTGGGCGAAGATTCTGCACTGCCTGCGCACGGCACCGGCCGTCTATCAGGCTGCCCATTCCTGGGTCGAGCTGGCCGACTTCGTACCTGCGGTGATTACCGGTAATACCGACCCGAATGCGTTGCGTCGAGGAATCTGCGCGGCCGGTCACAAGGCGATGTATCACGAAAGTTGGGGCGGACTGCCTGGCAAGGCATTCCTCCGCCGACTCGATCCGGATCTTGCGAAAGTCGCCGAGAATTACGCCACGCCCGCGCTGACGGCCGATCAATTGGCCGGACATCTGACCGCCGACGTGGCACGCAAAGTAGGTTTGCCGGCGGGAATCCCGGTGGCGGTGGGTGCCTTTGATGCGCACATGGGTGCGGTGGGAGCCGGCGTGCGCCCGGCACGTTGGTGAAGATCATCGGGACCAGTACCTGCGACATCACTGTCTGGCCGCTGGATCAGGCTCTGCCCGACATTCCCGGTCTGTGTGGCATCGTCCCCGGATCGGTGATTCCCGGAATGTATGGCCTGGAAGCGGGCCAGTCCGCTGTGGGAGATATCTTCAACTGGTTCGTGCGATACCTGACACCCGACGCCGACAAAGTCGGGGGTGACGGGCACGTCGGACTGACTCGCGAAGCCGAACAGTTGGCGCCGGGTGCGAGTGGCCTGTTGGCACTGGACTGGAACAATGGGAACCGCACCGTGCTCGTCGACCCGCTGTTGAGTGGGTTGCTGGTGGGCCAAACACTCCATACCACAGCGGCGGAAGTCTACCGCGCGCTGATCGAGGCAACCGCCTTCGGCGCGCTGACGATCATCAATCGTTTCGAAGAATATGGGGTGGAAATCGGGCAGGTCGTCAACTGTGGTGGCATCGCCGAAAAGAACCCGCTCGTCATGCAGATCTATGCGGACGTTTGTAACCGGCCGATGAAGATCAGCCGCTCCGCACAGACCTGTGCGTTAGGCGCCGCGATCTTCGGCGCCGTCGCGGGGGGCGCCTACGCCAATGTGCCTGCCGCACAACGCAAAATGACCGGTGTGAAGCGCGAGGTCTATCGACCTCGAAAAGCCGCTGCCGCGACCTATGCCGAACTGTATCGCCTCTACCGCCAACTGCATGATGCGCTGGGGACGACACAGTCTCGAGAAAATCTGTACGGCGTGATGAAAGACTTAATTGCCATTCGACGCCGAGTCCGAGGAGAGTCCAACTGATGTTGAAAGCACTCAAGAAGGAAGTCTGTCTGGCCAACCGGGAACTCGTGAGCCAGGGACTCGTCACACTAACCTGGGGAAATGTTAGCGGCATCGACCGCGAACAGGGCCTGGTGGTGATCAAGCCCAGTGGTGTGCCGTATGAGGAACTTGGTCCATCCCACATGGTGGTGGTCAATCTCGACGGAGAAGTCGTGCAAGGTGACTTGCGGCCCTCGAGCGACACGCCGACGCACGTGCACCTCTATCGCGAATTTGGGGCGATCGGTGGCATCACGCACACGCACAGTCGCTACGCCACGATGTTCGCACAGGCACGCCGTGAAATCCCTTGCTTGGGGACAACGCATGCCGATCATTTCCACGGCGCAGTACCGCTTAGCCGTGTCCTGTCACCGGATGAGGTCGAGGCGGACTATGAGCGATGCACCGGCCAAGTCATCGTCGAGCGGTTTGCCGAATTGGACTACCGCGCGATGCCCGCGGTCCTCGTCGCCGGGCACGGCCCATTCACCTGGGGCAGTGACGCGTACGAATCGCTGCACAACGCCGTGGCCCTCGAGGCCGTCGCGCAAATCGCGTACGGAACCTGGCAACTACACTCGAAGGCTCCGTTGCTCGAGTCGTACGTCCTGCAAAAACACTATCAACGCAAACACGGCCCCCAGGCCTACTACGGGCAGGAGTAAGCGGGGTTTGGTTCGCCCGGCGCGGTAGCCGTGAGGATTCGCGCCGAGGCGACCGGCACATGATGAGCTTCATTCCGCATTACAGGAGAATCATCGATGGGAATGCAAACGCCGGCGCGCGTCGCCTGGTTCGTTACAGGCAGTCAAGATCTCTACGGCGAAGCCGCGTTGCAGCAGGTTGCCGAGAATAGCAGCCAGGTGGTCGACGCGCTGAATCGGTCCGGCAACCTTCCCGTTCCGTTGGTTTGCAAACCGGTAGTGACCTCCGCCGACTCCGTGCGGCAAATCTGTGAAGCAGCCAACGCCGACGCCAATTGTCTCGGACTCGTTTGCTGGATGCACACCTTCTCGCCGGCCAAGATGTGGATCGCCGGTTTGAGTTGCCTGCGAAAGCCGCTGGCGCATCTGCATACGCAGTTCAATCGAGATATTCCGTGGTCGACGATTGATATGGACTTCATGAATCTCAATCAATCCGCTCACGGGGGTCGCGAGTTTGGCTATATCTGCACCCGCATGCGCAAGCCCCGCAAAGTGATCGTCGGGCACTTTCAGGATCAGCACGTGCAGCAGCGTCTGGCCGCTTGGCTCCGCGCCGCGACCGGCTGGGCGGAACTGCAAAACTTGAAGGTCGCCCGTCTTGGCGACAACATGCGCCAAGTCGCCGTAACGGAAGGGGACAAGGTCGAAGCCCAATTGCGATTGGGGATGGAAGTCAACGGTTACGGGATGGGAGACCTCGTCGAACGAATCCAGCAGGTAAGCGATGGCGAAGTGGATCGTCTGGTGGCGGAATACGATGACCAGTACGAGTTGGCAGAAACGCTCAGGCCTTCCGGATCGCGGCACGCCGCATTGCGGTACGCCGCGAGTGTGGAGCTGGGGCTGCGAAGTTTTCTGGAGGCAGGGCCGTTTCAAGCCTTTACCGATACATTCGAAAATCTGCATGGTTTGCAGCAACTGCCCGGTTTAGCTGTGCAACGGCTGATGGCCGACGGTTACGGTTTTGGCGCGGAAGGAGATTGGAAACATGCGGCCTTAGTCCGAACGCTCAAGGTCATGGCCGCCGGGCTGCCCGGAGGAACCTCCTTCATGGAGGACTACACCTACCATTTCGATCCGCAAGGACCGAAGGTGTTGGGGCGCACATGCTGGAGATTTGTCCCTCGCTGGCCGCGCAGAAACCTTCCTGTGAAATCCATCCCTTGGGGATTGGCGGCAAGAGCGACCCGGTGCGACTCGTGTTTGATTCTCAAACGGGATCGGCCGTGAACGCGTCCCTGGTCGATCTGGGCGACCGACTTCGACTCGTGGTCAATTGCGTGGATGTTGTGGCGCCGCAAGCGCCCCTGCCTCGATTGCCTGTCGCTCGCGCTCTGTGGGTGCCGCAGCCCGATTTGCCCACGGCGGCCGCGGCCTGGATCTACGCCGGCGGTGCGCATCACACCGCGTTCAGCCTGGCGGTGACTCCCGAGCATCTGGAGGATTTGGCGGAGATGGCCGGGTTGGAACTGCTGCGAATCGATCGAGAGACACGATTGACGGATTTCAAGAAGGAATTGCGCTGGAACGACGCGGCTTGGCGGTCTTAGTCGCCGCGCCGCGTCCTTTTTCCAAGAAATGTTGCCGAGAGCGCCGCGCGCCGCACTTGTTCGCGAAGAGTTGGGAAGCTACAAAAATCACTTAACAGGTTGTCGTCGTCTCTCGCGGGGAGAGGCGAGTTTCGTGGCTGCAAAAACGAAAGGCAAAATGCATGGAAACGCTCGACTGGGTGATGATTGGCGGGTATTTCACCTTGTTGCTGGGGCTGGCCTGGTGGGTGATTTCCAAGAACAAAGATACGGCTGACGACTACTTCCTGGCGGGACGGAACCTGGGTTGGTTCATCATCGGTGCCTCGATTTTTGCGTCGAACATTGGTTCGGAGCACCTCGTCGGACTGGCCGGTTCGGGGGCGACCGATGGCGTGGCGATGGCCCATTACGAACTGCACGCCTGGTGTCTGTTGATTCTGGGCTGGGTCTTCGTTCCGTTTTACATGCGATCGCAAGTCTTCACGATGCCGGAGTTTCTGGAGCGACGATTCAACCCGACCAGTCGGTGGATGTTATCGGTGATTTCTCTGGTCGCTTACGTCCTGACCAAGATCGCGGTGGGGATCTTTGCCGGTGGAATTGTGTTTTCCGTGTTGTTACCGGAGTTGAATCTGTTCGGCCTGGACAGCTTCTGGATCGGTTCGGTGCTGGTGATTGTTCTCACGGGAATCTACACGGTCCTGGGCGGCTTGCGGGCCGTTGCGTACACCGAAGCGTTGCAGACTTTCATTCTGGTGCTGGGTTCGGCCCTCGTGACCTTTTTTGGCTTACGCGTCTTGGGTGGTTGGGATCAGTTGCGTGAGGTGGTGGGTTCCGACATGTTCAATCTATGGAAGCCGCTTGTGCCGGAGGGAGTCACGGCAACCTGGGCCCCGGTCAAAGACGGTCAGCGCATGGCGTGGTATTTCAATGACAACTATCCCTGGATCGGCATGCTGTTCTGTGCGCCGATTATTGGGCTCTGGTATTGGTGTACGGATCAATACATCGTGCAGCGAGCACTCGGCGCCCCGAACGAACAGGAGGCTCGTCGTGGCAGCATCTTCGCCGGCTTACTGAAACTGCTGCCCGTGTTCATCTTCATCATCCCCGGTATGATCGCCTTCGCGGTGGCAACCAGTGGCAAGAGCCCGGAGATGGCGCAGGAAATGATGGACGGGCAGGGGCAAGTGATCCGCAGTCAAGCGCAAGCTGCTTTTCCGTTGCTGGTCAAACATGTGTTGCCGGTAGGTGTCCGCGGCATCGTGGTCGCGGGATTGCTGGCGGCGCTGATGAGCTCTCTGGCGGGCGTGTTCAACGCCTCGGCGACGTTGTTTACGATGGATTTCTATTCCAAATTGAATCCCCGAGTATCGCAACATCAGTTGGTCTGGATTGGCCGCATCGCGACAACGGTGATGGTCCTGATCGGACTGGCGTGGATTCCTGTCATCCGCGGAGGTCGCGGGCTGTATGACTACCTGCAGGGCGTGCAAGCCTATTTGGCGCCGCCGATCTTCGTCGTCTTCTTTCTCGGCGTGTTCAACAAGCGCCTCAACGGTGCGGGCTGTTTGGCCACCCTGATTGTCGGTTTTCTGATGGGCCTGTTCCGCCTGGCCGTAGATACGCCCGTGAAGCTAGACTGGGCCGGGCTCGGTGGAGGCTACGAAGAAGGGTCCTTCTTCTGGATCGTGAACAACACGTTTTTTCAGTATTACAGCTTGCTGATCTTCCTCGTCTGTGTCGTCGTGATGTTTGTCGTTAGCTACGCGACGGCACCGCCGTCCTATGACAAGATCAGCGGGTTGACCTATGGAACGCTGACTGATGAGCACCGACGGGCGAGTCGCGGAAGTTGGGATTTCCGCGACGTTGCGGCAAGCGCCGCGGTGCTGGTGATCATTCTGATTGCCTACTTGTACTTCAATGGATGATTCCTTGCGCATGACCAGTGGCAGCCTTTCGACGCGCCGATCAGCAGCGAAAAGCTGCAGCCTGATGCTCGCGATGCTCGTCCTTCTGGGCGGCATCGCCGGTGCGCAGGAGTTGGCCCGACTGACCTCACCGGACGGCCGATACGTCCTTGTGATTTGTCAGGAGCAAGCCGACGAAACTGGCCTGCGCTATCACGTGGATTATCGCGGGCGACCCCTGATCAGCGACTCCGGACTGGGGCTGGACTTGGACGACGGCCTGCTGGGGCCCGGCATGCAGGTTGTGAAACGTGAGTTTCGCACAAGCGATCAGCTTTGGCGTCCGGTGTGTGGCGAACGGGAGCGGATCCGAGATCACTACCGCGAAGTGACGCTCCAGCTGCGCGAGATGGACGAGCCGCATCGGATGCTGGACCTGACATGCCGAGCCTACGACGAGGGAGTTGCCTTTCGCTACACGGTGCCGGCGCAACTTGGTTGGACCAGTCTGCGAGTTCTTCGAGAAAGGTCGGAGTTTCGTTTTTCCCGGGATCACGCGGCGTGGGCGACCTACTCGGCGCAAGGCGAGTACCAACCGGTGACACTTCGCACGATTCGTCCTGGCTGTGAGCGGCCGCTTGTCGTGCGGCGAAGCGACGATTGCTTCATCGCGCTGGCGGAAGCCAAACTGGTGGACTACGCACGAATGAAGTTCGGGCCGGTCGAATCTGGTTCGTTCGGCGTCATCAGTCTTCTGGATGGGCCCGTGGAGTCGTCCTTGCCGCTGACGACTCCCTGGCGCGTCGTGATGGCGGCTGACCGTCCCGGTCAGTTACTGGAAAACAACTTCCTGCTCCTGAATCTGAACGACCCGTGCGCGATTGAAGACCCTTCCTGGGTCCGGCCGGGGAAGGTGATTCGCGAAGTGTCCTTGACCACGCAGGGCGGCAAAGACTGTGTCGACTTTGCCGTGCAGCAGGGCCTGCAATACGTGGAGTACGATGCCGGTTGGTATGGGCATGAGTATGACGAAACGTCCGATGCGACGACCGTCAATGTCGATCCCAAACGCAGCAAAGGGCCGCTCGAGCTGCGGGAGGTCATTGAGTATGCAAGGGAGCGCGGCATCGGCATCATCCTCTACGTCAATCAGAGAGCGTTGGAAAGACAGTTGGATGAGCTCTTACCTCTGTATCGTGAGTGGGGGATTCGGGGAATCAAATTCGGCTTCGTTCGGGTAGGGTCGCAGCAGTGGACCCAATGGTTGCACGAGGCAATTCGGAAATGTGCAGCACATCAGTTGATGGTCGATGTACACGACGAATACCGGGGGACCGGCTACAGTCGCACGTATCCCAACCTGATGACGGTCGAGGGTGTCCGCGGGGATGAAACGTCACCAACGAATGAAATCACCTTGACGTACTTGTTCACGCGAATGATCGCGGGACCAGCGGATCATACCGTCTGTTGGATGGATCCACGCGTGCAACGGAATGCCACTTACGCCTATCAGCTGGCGAAGCCCGTCTGTTTTTTTAGCCCCTGGCAGTTTCTTTTCTGGTACGACCGTCCAGCGGCGATTGCGCGGACACCCGAGCTGGAGTTCTTTCGGGAATTACCAACGATTTGGGATGAGACGCGCAGTTCTGTTCAGTCGCGTGGGGGAGTGCGCCGTTGTTGCGCGTCGTAGCGGGCAGAGGTGGTACGTTGGCTGTATGAACGGATCCAAAGCTCGAACGGTCGAAATCGATTTCGCTTTCTTGACGCCGGATCAGCCGTACGTCGCTCGGCGGTACCGCGACGATCCCGCGCTTTCCACGAAGACTCATGTACGAATTGACGACCTATCTGTCTCCGCTCGCGATACGCTGCACGTTGAACTTTCGCCACGCGGTGGACAAGTTTTCCGTCTGCAGCCCGTGACAAAAGAAGCGTCCACACGCCCGGATGAAATAACAAAGGAGAGTCCACCATGAGAGATGTGAATCAAGCGAGAGGCACGCTGCTAATCGGGCTACTGGTGGCGACCAGTTCCTGGGCCAGTTTGCCGGCGTCGGCCGCCGAATCGGTGGCGGAGTTGCAAGTCCATTTGGATCGACCGGGACCGATCGTGAATCGGAATATCTATGGTCACTTCGCCGAACATCTGGGCCGCTGCATCTACGAAGGCTTGTGGGTTGGCGAGGATTCCGCAATTCCGAATACGCGCGGAATTCGCAACGACGTTGTGGCCGCCCTGAAAGAGTTGAACATACCCGTGCTGCGCTGGCCGGGAGGATGCTTTGCCGATGAATACCACTGGAAAGACGGAATCGGCCCGCGGGAGAAACGTCCGAAGATGATCAACACCCATTGGGGAGGTGTGGTCGAGAATAATCATTTTGGAACCCACGAGTTCCTGGATTTGTGCGAATTGCTGGAGACCGATCCGTACGTATGCGGCAACGTCGGGAGTGGCTCGGTGCAGGAAATGATGGAATGGGTTGAGTACATGACATCCGATGCGGACTCTCCGCTGGCCAACTTGCGGCGTCAGAACGGAAGGGATGAACCTTGGCGGGTTCCCTACTTTGGCGTGGGAAACGAAAGCTGGGGGTGCGGAGGCAGCATGCGCCCCGAATACTACGCCGATCTCTATCGTCGCTACAGCACGTTCGTGAAAAACTATCCGGGGAACCGCATCTTCCGAATCGCGTGTGGTGCCAACTCCGCCGATTACAACTGGACGGAAGTCATGATGGATCGAGTGGGGCGGCGCATGAACGGTCTGTCACTGCACTACTACACCGTGACGACCGGCAACTGGAACGACAAAGGTTCCGCGACGGAATTTGACGAGTCGCAATGGCACTCGACCTTGCGCCGAACGCTGGTGATGGATGAATTGATCACGAAGCACAGCGCGATCATGGATCGTTTCGATGCCCGAAAGCGGATTGGGCTGGTCGTTGACGAATGGGGCACGTGGCACAACGTCGAACCGGGAACGAACCCCGGCTTTCTCTATCAGCAGAATACGCTGCGCGACGCGCTGGTAGCCGGCCTCAACTTCCACATCTTCCACCAGCATGCGGACCGGGTCGTGATGGCAAACATCGCGCAAACTGTAAATGTGCTGCAGGCAATGGTGTTGACAGACCAGGAGCGGATGGTTCGTACGCCGACCTACCACGTCTTCGAAATGTTCAAGGTGCATCAGGGAGGTACGTACCTGCCGATCGATTTGCAGGCGCCCGATTACGTCAACGGAGATCAACGGATGCCCGGGCTCAGTGCCTCGGCGACGAAAGCAGCATCTGGTGTTGTGTATCTGTCATTGGTCAATCCCCATCCGCAGCAATCGTTACAGATCACCTGCGGGTTCTCGAATGCGGCGGCCGCTCCCCAGCGTGTATCCGGTCGGCTGCTGACCGCCAGCAAGATCAATGCGTGCAACACCTTTGACCAGCCCGATGTTGTCGCTCCCACGCCGCTGACCGGCGCAAGTCCGCGACGGCACTCTGTCGGTAGCCGTTCCCGCGAAGTCGGTGGTTGTTTTGGAGTTGCAGTAGACGTGGGGTGGTTCGAGAGGGAATCGGGGAGGGAATCGGGAATAAGGGCAGGGGAATGAGGAGTGCGGGGTCGAGGGTCTATTGGATGCTCAAGCCGTCGATCCAGATGGTCAAGGGTGGGGCGCCCCACGCGTCGAAACCGAATTCGATCGCGGTGATTGATGTTGGCAGTTTGCCAGTGGGTTTCCATTGCGAGTTGCCGGTCAGTGGTACGGCGAAGTAAGTCCAGCCGTCGCGTGCTTCGTTGTACGGTGGGCGACTCAGGAAATCGCGATCGGGTGTCAACCGGTATGTGTGACTTGTCGGATCGATCAGGGCTAATCGGGGGTTGAGGTCCTGCCATCCAGGGATGTTTTCGTTACGAGTCTTGAGCCAGAAGACCAACCGCGTCTTTCCCTCGAGTGGCAAGGGTTTGGAGGGCTGCGAGTTCGTGAGCGTAACGCGGCCTCCGCTGTAGGGTTGCACGTGCGCTCGCAGGGAGTGCTTTCCGACGAGGTGCAGGTTCGAGTCCAGTATGAACTTCACCTGTGATTCCGGATCTGTCCAACTCCACGTGGCCGTTGCCTCCTCGGTACCCCATTCGGTTGTCGGTTCCGTCACATACAGATCGCGCCAAGCCAGGTCCGAAAGCAGGCCATTATTGACCGTCAGGGCGACTCGATAGAAGCCGGGTGCGGCGAACGAGTGTGTCAGCGTTGTTTTTCGGCCGACGATGTTGGGTGGAATTCTCCAGCAAAAGGTTAGCGGAAGTCCATCGGGATCACGGCTGCCGGCAGCGTCCCAGGTCACCAGTTGGTTGACCTGAACCACCTGGGGTCCGACCAATTCGGCGTGCGGTGGTTGGCAGATGTTTGGTCGATCGGAACGTTGCATGCATTCCGCGACATTGTCCTCGATCCAGACGTCGGCGAGTTCATTACGTTCGAAGCGGTTCGCGGCGAGGGACAGCATCTGGGCGTGTTGCAGGAAAATCCCCCAGCGGTTCTGCTGTAGCGTGTTCTGTTCGATGATCCAGTGGAACGCGTTCCAGGCGGCGCCTCGTGATTCCAGATCTCCAATCGCGGCGATCCCGGCGCCGTGATTACCGACACACCGATTCGCTCGGACAATCGTGTGGCTACTGGGCCCAAACATGAACACGATGCCCGCGTGACTGTTGTCGGGCAAATGCGGTGAGTTGTGGAATCCACTGGGCAGCCCGTTGTACGAGGCTTCGTTTTCGAGCAAGACATTCTGATCCGAGGCTCCCAGCCAGAAGCCGTAGCTTCCGTGATTCGCTCGATTTCGAATCCAGTGGTTGCCCGGAGACCATGCCTCGACGCAATTGTTGTTTGCGTAGGAACAGTCATTCTCGATGAAGGTGTTCCCTGTGCTGATCCACTGATTCAGCACGCGAATGAAGATCCCGTCGCCACCGTGAGTGCAGTCATTCGCCACGAAGCGATTGTCGTTGGATCCACTCTCGATCAACACGCTGGCAGAATCGCGTGCGTGGACTTCTCCGGGACTGATGCGCAGTCCGTAACTGAGGTCGTTGTTGCGGACGATATTCCGGCAGGAAGCCCAAAGTTTCAAGCAGGTATTCGAACTGTGTGAGAATGCGTTCGTTTCAATCAGGTTGTCATGCGAATCGACCAGAACACAACTGTCCCATACGCGCTGGACTCGGTTGTTGCGGAGCGTGCTGTGCTGCACACGTTCCAGCAGGATGCCTCCCCGTCGACCGTTTTCTCCCCAACCGAAGTCGGGGTCGTGAAAGTTGTCGGAGAAGTCGCAGTTCTCGATCACCCATCCGCTGCCGTCGCGCACATGCAGCGCCCGTTCCCAGCCCTTGGCTCGGACATTTCGCAGGGTCACATTGGAAACGCCCTTGGCAGAAACTGCCGTCTGCTGGAAGCTGGTTGGCTGATCTTGGCCTGGTCCGATTAACCAGGCACCGTGGCCATCGATCGTGATATTCGAGGCGGTAACGAGGATCCGACCGTAGGATCGTTGCGGGTCAAGCGTCGTGTCCTGCGAGATCTCGAGGATATCTCCTGCGGTCGGCGGAGCGGCGGTTGGCGGTGACGCCTTGCCCTGTGCTAAGCGAAGCGGCTGATGTAGTGGAGAGCCAGCGTCCTTCGGAAATGTTTGGCTCAACAGTTGGCCACTGACCGAGAAACAGAGGATTCCGCAGCACGCGGAAAAAACGAATCGCGAGTGAAACATGGCGTGACCCGAAGTTGCCGGAACGTGAAAGGCTCGACCAGGTTACCGGTGCAAGCGGAGGAGATCTCGCGGTAACGCGGCGGTTGGGCGATCCCGGTGCTTGTTGCCCGATCATTGGGTATGATACACGGTTTCCGGGGACCGACCTATCGTCCGCGTGAGGGAGCTTTCCTGATGAAGACACCGCCAGTGAAGACGGTTGCCGCTTTGTTCGCGATGGTACTTGGTTTAGCACCGACGATTGTCACCGCGGGAGAATACCGTCCCCCGGCCGTGCCGCTCGTCGCGTGTGATCCGTATTTCAGCATCTGGTCCCGCTCGGATGAGCTATCGGGATCGGACACAACGCACTGGACGGGCAAGCCGCATCGTTTGACATCCCTTGTGCGGATTGATGGCAAAGCGTTTCGCGTGATGGGGAGCCAACCGGCGGACGTTGCCCCGATGCGACAGACGGGATTGCGAGTCCTCCCGACGCGGACGGAATACACCTGGGAAGCGGCCGGAGTAAGACTCCTGCTGTGCTTCCTGACGCCGGCCCTGCCGGAAGACGTGGATCTATTGTCGCGGCCGGTGACCTATGTGGTGTACGAATGGGAAGCAACAGACGGACAAAGTCACGAGATCGAGGTGTACCTGGATGCGTCGGCGGAGCTGACGGTCAATACGCCCGATCAGCAAGTTCAGGGAGAGCGAGAGGAACACGATTCATTGACGGCGATCCGCATCGGATCGGTCGAGCAGCCGGTGCTCGCCAAAAAAGGGGACGATATCCGGATCGATTGGGGGTTTTTGTATGTGGCGGCTTCCAACAGCGATGCGCCGACGATGGCGTTGGCCGGTCGGGATCGAATGCATCGCCTGTTTGTCCGTGACGGCTGCGGTTCGCTTGCGGGGCTGACGGCCCCACTGCCAGCGGAGGCGGGTTCGATTGCCGGGGCTGTCGCATTGGACCTGGGGGCGGTGGCCGCGCAACCCGTGTCGCGTTGCTTGTTGCTTGCGTACGACGACCTGTTCTCGATCCAGTTCATGCAGACCAATTTGCCGCCGTATTGGCGCCGCAACGGATGGGAGGCCGCGGACCTGTTGCGTGCTTCCGTGCGGGATTTCGATGCAT
This sequence comes from uncultured Planctomycetaceae bacterium, assembly GCA_963776055.1. Classification (GTDB taxonomy): domain Bacteria; phylum Planctomycetota; class Planctomycetia; order Pirellulales; family Pirellulaceae; genus CAVZLD01. The sequence continues at coordinate 492,034 of CAVZLD010000009.1, forward strand.
TGCGGGCGCGTTGCGAGGCGTTCGACGACGAGCTGATGGCCGATGCGACGAAGCGGGGAGGAGCCAATTACGCGTATCTCTGCGCCCTGGCCTATCGTCAGTGTTTTGCCGCTGGCAAATTCGTCGCCGACCAGAAGGGGCAGCCGCTCCAGTTCTGTAAAGAGAACCACTCCAACGGCTGCATTGGCACGTCGGACGTATTCTACCCGATGGCGCCACAGTTTCTATTGCTGAGTCCCACGCTGGCGAAATCGTTCCTCGTTCCGTTCATGGAATATGCGGCCTCTGAGCGGTGGAGGTTTCCCTTTGCGCCGCACGATTTGGGTCAGTATCCGCATGCGAACGGACAACGCTACGGTGGCGGTGAGACTTCGGAAGAAAACCAGATGCCGGTCGAAGAGAGCGGCAACCTGTTGTTGCTGATGGCGGCGATCGCTCGAATGGAGGGGCACGCTGATTTTGCGGGGATTTATTGGGAGCAATTGCAGCAGTGGGCGGAGTATTTGAAAGCGAAGGGATTCGATCCGGAGAACCAGCTCTGCACCGACGACTTTGCCGGCCACCTCGCTCATAATGTGAACCTGAGTGCCAAAGCAATCTGCGCACTCGGCGCGTTTGCGCAACTGTGTGAAGCGCGAGGCGATCGCGACAGGGCGGCGGAATATCACCGGTTGGCAAAAAGCTACGCCGCGCGCTGGATGGAAGAGGCCGATGACGGTGACCATTTTCGGTTGGCCTTCGATCGTTCCGGTACGTGGAGCCAGAAATACAATTTGGTGTGGGATCAGATCCTGGAACTTGGACTGTTTCCGGATGCAGTACGTCGCAAAGAGATGGACTACTACCGAAAGGTACAGAAGAAGTACGGGTTGCCACTGGACAACCGGCAGGATTATACGAAGCTCGACTGGGTCCTATGGACGGCGACCCTCACGCAGGATCGTGCGGACTTCGAGGCATTAGTCGACCCGGTCGCACGGTTCTTGAATGAGACCCCCGATCGCGTACCGATGACGGACTGGTATTTCACGCACGACGCTCGCCGGCGAGGTTTCACTGCTCGTCCGGTCGTCGGGGGCGTGTTTTTGCAGATGCTGTATGATCGAGCGATCTGGTCGAAATATGCAGCACGCGACAAGACGCGAGCTTCCGGTTGGGCGCCCATGCCGACGCCACCGCGTGTGCAGGAATTGGTCCCCACGTCGCGGCGCGAACCCGCGACGTGGCGCTATACGACAGAACGTCCGGCCGACGAATGGTGGACGGCGGAGTTCGACGACGGTGATTGGCAGGTAGGACCCGCCGGCTTTGGCACTCGGCAAACGCCCGGCGCCGTCGTACGGACGCGCTGGAACACGCCTGCAATTTGGCTCCGCCGCTCGTTCGAACTGTCCGGCCCGCTTCCTGAGCGAATAGCGTTGCGTATTCACCATGACGAGGATGTGGAAGTGTACTTGAATGGAGCACGCGTCCTGTCATCGTCTGGATATACGACGGGATATGAACTTCGAGAAATCGCTCCCCAGTCCTTGCGCATCGGAGTGAATCAGATCGCCGTTTCCTGCCGCCAATCGACCGGTGGTCAATACATCGACATCGGACTCGATGCGATCCTTCCTCCCAAAACCCAAGACTGAATGTTCTGGGACGGAAGATGTGGGACGGAAGATGTGGGACGGAAGATGTGGGACTGAAGATGTGGGACTGAAGATGTGGGACTGAAGATGTGGGACTGAAGATGTGGGACTGAAGATGTGGGACTGACTTCCAGTCAGTCCCGTAACCGCCGACTTCCAGTCGGCGCATCCTCACCATCCTCCCTCCACCTCACTGCCCAGCCTCCTCAAGCAGCGGATCACCCGGGCATCCACCCCACCGTGCGCGGTCATACGCGGAAGACCATCGCCAATCGGCCGGTTCCGTGACCAACTGTGCCTGGACGGGGTTCATTTCGATGTAATGCAAGACCCGCTGGAATTCCCTTTCATTACGCACCACGTGGTCATACGATTCCGGCTGCCAGAACGTCCCCTGACGCCGCAGCAGTTGATTGCACCGATTTGCCGTGAAGCTGCGAATGCTGTGCATGATGTGTTCGCGTGGAGTCCAATATCGTTTCGCTTTCTTGCACGCGTTCTTCCCGATCGTCAGACGAGCTTCCTCCGATATCCCCTCACAGGGATCGTGATCGACCGTCGGGCATCCGGCTCTTGCTGATGGGCTCAGGAATTCACCGACCTTTGGCGGATTGAGCGGCGGACTCGGATGGTTCAGGAATCGTCGAGACCATTCTGGCCTCGGATAAAAAAGAAAATGAAAGTGACTCGACATGATCACATAGGACAGCAGATCATAACGCTCACCGGCGAAGAAATACAGACTTCGTCGAACGACCTCGGCGAGTCGGGGATCGGCCAGATATTGAACGCCCGGTCGAAGGTCGAGGATTCGATCGAATCGAGCAAAGAGGAGTCGGTTGCGGTGTGCACGCCACTCTGGTTCCGAGAAACGCCGCGGCCGTTCCCGTTGTTCCAGGTCGGAGCGGAATTGCCGGAGCTCCGCAAGTCCCTTTGTCGAGACGCTGCCGGCCAGGCAGGAAGTCACAAAGTAGACGCCGTCCGAAACATCCCAGTGAGGCAGGTTGCGACGTCGAAATCGTCCCTCCATGGTAGTCTGCTCCCTCGCGATGGGCCGTTTCCTGTGGTAGCCGACGTGGCGAAGGAGCGAATCGTAACAAGCGTTTGCAAGCTGCGGCAAACGGGCTGAGAGTTTGGTCGGTGGAGTGGAAGGATGAGGGGCAGGTTGGGGAAGGAGGTTGCGGGAAGGTTGGAGGAGAAGATCCGACTGGAAGTCGGATGTACGGGACCGACTGGAAGTCGGTCCCACAGGTGGAAGTCGGTCCCACGGGTGGAAGTCGGTCCCACGGGTGGAAGTCGGTCCCACGGGCTGCGATTTAGGGAGTGGATGGCGAGGGGATTGCGATTTCGGTGGCTGCGGTGTCGACGGTCAGTCGGATGACGGTGGCGACCGGGTCACGCTGTGTGGAAGTGATGGTGATGCCGGAGTCATCTTGGTGGACCGCAACTTCACCACCGCTCAAGGTCTGGCTTTGTACGATGGATGCGTTGAGAGCTGGGAGCCGCAGCGAAAAGGGGCTTTTGGTTGGTGAAGTGAGAGTTGCTTCACCGGGCCAGGAGGTGATGAACAGATAGATGGAGTTTTCTTTGCACGTGGACGCTCCCCAATCGCCGGGGCGGAATGGGCCGCCGCGCGTGCCGTAGATCCCCTCGCCGTACTCTTGAAGCCAATCGCCCATCTTTCGTAGGAGATCCGCCTGCTGTGGCGCGATCCGGCCGTCGGGCATCGGGCCCACATTCAGCAACAGGTTTCCGTCGCCGCCCACCGTAGCGATGAGCGTCCGGATGCACTCGGGAAACGACTTGAGCTGGTCGTCGGGCTTCCACGACCATTGATGTCCCAGCGTCATGCATGTCTCCCAGGGACGTTCCCGATTGAAGTTGCCGATTCTCTGTTCGGGCGTGTCATAGTCCCCGGCAAATGCAGGTGAATTCGTGGTGCCGTGCATTCCCGCCGACCCTTATCCACGCGATTGTTGATCAAGATCTCCGGCTGCAAGGATCGCACGTACGAGTTTAGATCCAAGCCCAACTCGTGCGTCCAGGGCTCTTCCCACTCGCCGTCAAACCAGAGAATTCCCAGCGGTCCATAGCCATTGATCAGCTCACGCAGTTGTCCTTTCAGATAGCCAACGTACCGATCCATGTCCGGATTCGATTTGACCGCCTTGCCGCCGGGGCTGTCCAACGGATAGTCCGGATGCCACCAGTCGCAAATGGAATGGTACGTACAGAACATGATGTCGCGTTCGCGACAGGCCGGGGCCAACTCTCCAATAACGTCGCGAGCAAACGGGGTCGACATGATGTCGTAGTCCGTGAGCTTCGAATCCCAAAGGCAGAACCCGTCGTGGTGCTTGGATGTAATGACGACGTACTTCATCCCCGCATCCTGCGCGAGTTGGGCCCACTGTTTTGCGTCGAAGTGGATCGGGTCAAATCGCCGGTAGAGCTCGTCATACTCCTGCTTCGGCACTTCGCGCCGCGCGACCAACCGATCTCGGTGCCGCGCAGGCTGACCGGACCCCAGTGAATGAACATTCCGAACCGCATCGCCTGCCAACGCTGGAGTGAATCGGGGTTTGGCGTAGTCGGATCGGCTGCCGTTTCGGCCGCTGTGCCGCGGCCCAGGGCGGTTACGCTGAGCCAACTGATACAAAGCAGTAGTCGGAGGAATCGGGCGTTCATGTTCATCAGGGATCGCTCCGTAAGTCTACGCGTTACACTTGCAGCAGCCGGCAAATCTCGTCGACCACCGCAACCACATCACGACGGTCGGTATCGACTTCGTATTGCGCGATCTGTCGATATCGGGGAGTCCGTCGTAAGAGGACCTCCGCTACCTCGTCGGTAAAACTCTTCGTACCGGTCAGCGAGGGGCGTTGGTCGTCGCCACCGATTCGCTGCACAATCGTCTCTGTGGAAGCTTGAAGCCACACGACCGGACCGGCCGCCTGCAGGACAGAAAAGTTGGCCTCTCGCTCGATGACGCCGCCGCCACAATCGATCACCCGCCCGTCCTGAGCAGAGTACCGGCGGACAATCTCCTCTTCCAGGTCTCGGAAGCCAGGCCACCCGCGTTCCTCCACGATCTGCGGGACCTTCTGACCTGCCTCCCGTTCGATCTCGGCATCCAGGGATACGACATCCAGCCCGAGCCGCGCAGCAAGCTGTCGGGCCACACAACTCTTGCCGGTTCCGCGATATCCGACCAAGACCACATTCATAAACTTGCCTCCAGTACCTGTCGCATGACCTCTTTCGGTGCCGCCTGACCGGTCCAAAGCTCGAATTGAACCAACGCTTGGCCCAGAAACATCTCCAGCCCCTCGACGGTACGACAGCCTGCCTGCTGCGCACGCTGCAAGAGCTTCGTTCGCCGCGGGTTGTAGACCGCGTCGAATACGACAAGCCCCTCGCGCAGCACATCGGTCGGAACCAGACAGGCGTCTTCGTGCGGATGCATTCCAATCGGAGAACAGTGCAACAGGATGTCAGCTTGGGCTACCTCGCGTGCCATGGTATCTTCCGTCAACCGCTCGCCGGCCACGTCGCCCCGACTACACTGCCGTACGTCCGCCACCAATCGATCCAACTCGTCCATCTGCACGCCCAGGATCGCCATCCGCTCCGGCGACGCCGCGCGCCAGCGTAATGGCGATCGCTCGCGCCGCACCTCCGGATCCGAGGATCAACGTTCGCGCTCCTGCCGGATCCGCTCCCGCTGCACGCAACGCGCCCAAGGCCCCGAGCCCGTCGGAGTTGGAGCCGAGCAGGCGATCACCATCACGAACGACCGTGTTGATGCAACCAATTCCCCGCGCCGTCTCGTCGACTTCGTCCACCCCTTGCATCGCCTCGACCTTGTGCGGAATCGTTACCGACAGGCCGCGATACCCCAACACACGCACACCATCCAATGCCCGGCTGACCTGCCCTGGCTGTACGTCGTGGGCCACGTAGACGTAAGGCAATTCAAGAGCCTCGAACGCCGCATTGTGGATCTGGGGCGACAACGAATGCCCCACGGGATGACCAAACAAGGCGCAAACGGTCGTTTTGGCGTCAATCGATGGCATGGGAATCCTCGTGGATGGGGAAATCGTGGGGCATCGACTCGATCGTTGGGCCGGAAGTTAAGCCGACCGTGCTGAGCGAGACTTGCCCAGCAGCACGCGGTCCGTGGCATGGCCGTGGCCGCCATGGCGAGCCCGTTCAGTATCCCCGCCGACTTACGGTGGTCAATCGGTGTGGCCGCGGAAAGGAACTCGATACCACGCTGCCCGCGTGTTCAGAAAACCGAACCTGAAGCTGCCATGAGATGTGATTTTGATGCTTGAGGCGAGTGGGTGGCTTTGGTACTGTAGGTTGGTTGGCGTGACGGGGCTTGGTTGGTAGGTCACCTTCGCTTTCGGAAAACGTTGTCCGGTTCCGATTCCAGCGACTGCCCGCAGGATTGGGAAACGGCCGGCGCCAAGCCTTTGGAATCGCCTGACCCAACGGTCACGTTTTTTTTTGACGCACTGTTTTGCTACACGATTGTTTCTCGACAGCACGTGAGGAGTTCCGATGATCCGAATCACAACGATGTTGGCCGTCCTGCTGATGGCCGCAGTACCGGTTATGGCAGAGTCCGTAACGGTCACGAACCCGAGTTTCGAAACGCCGGCATTCGATCCGGGCGGCTATGGTTACGACCTGGGTGGGTGGAGCGGTCCTCCGCCGGCCGACCAGTCGGCATTCTTGGAATACATCGTGGATTTCAGTGCCGACGGCAACAATCATTTGGGGATGGCGACCGGAATTGAGGTGTACCAGGACCTTGGCGTAGAGGTCCTTCCACAGACCACTTATACGCTGAACGTGGCGGTGGGCAATCGCGACAACGGTTGGAATCCTGCCGGTAGCGAAGCGCGGTACGGGCTGTATGCGGGAGGGCCCGCGCAGGGCGGAGGAACTCTGCTGGGGGATGCGTTCTTCGACGCGTCGACGATCGCCGAGGCAACTTTTGCCGACCAGGAACTGGTCGTCATGACGGAAGATGCTGTGCCCGCGGGGAACCTGTTTCTTTCGCTCCAATCCACCGGGCCGAATCGAGCACATTTTGACGACGTTCGATTGACAGCCGTTCCCGTTCCCGAGCCAAGTACGTGGGTGCTGACGCTGATCGGTTTGTTGGGATTCGTGAACCGACGTCGGAGCGGTTGATATTCTCCCGTGACGCGAATGATCAAGAGACGGGTTGGCAAGCGTAAGGTCTGCCAGCCCGTTTTTTCGTGGTAATGCCGACCACATGACGGGCTGCAACTGTTACGAGGAATCGCATCCGATGAAAAAGTCTACACCCGTGATCATCGTCATTCTGTTGTCGTTCACCTTCGCGTGGGCCGCGGACGAGACGCAACCGAAGCAAGACGTGCGGCTCAAAAGCAAGACTTTCAGCGGACTCGCATTGCGATCGATCGGCCCAGCTCTCATGTCGGGGCGAATCGCCGATCTGGCGGTGGATCCCGTGCAGCCCAACACGTGGTACGTAGCGGCCGGTTCCGGAAACTTGTGGAAAACGACGAATGCCGGAACGACGTGGGAGCCAATCTTCGAGAACTATTCCTCCTACTCGATCGGGTGCGTCACGATCGATCCACAGAACCGAGCGACCATCTGGGTCGGCTCCGGCGAAGCGGTCGGGGGCCGGCACGTTGGCTACGGCGACGGTGTTTATCGCAGCCTGGATGGCGGTAAGAAGTTCCAGAATCTCGGTCTGCAGAAAACAGAACACATCGCCAAGATCTTGGTCGACTCGCGCAATAGCGACGTTGTCTATGTTGCCGCGCAAGGATCACTCTGGGCCCCCGGCGGAGAACGTGGCCTGTACAAGACAGTGGATGGCGGAAAGACGTGGCAACAGATCTTGGCCAAGGGCCCTTACACGGGCGTGACCGATGTCGTCTGTGACCCGCAGAATCCGGACGTGCTATACGCGGCGACCCACCAGCGTCACCGCACGGTCGCTGCCTTGATTAACGGCGGGCCGGAGTCGGGAATCTACAAATCGGTTGACGGTGGAGCCCATTGGCGCGAACTCACCAGCGGGCTGCCTGGCGAGGATCAAGGCAAGATTGGACTGGCCGTGTCACCGCAGAAACCGGATGTGGTCTATGCGACGATCGAGTTGCCGGGGCGAAAGGGAGGCCTCTGGCGTTCGGAAACGGCGGGCGAGAGCTGGACCAAGATGAGCGATTACGCCAGCGGTGGTACCGGCCCGCACTATTATCAGGAAATCTGGGCCGACCCGCATCGCTTTGATGTGCTCTATCACGCCAACGTCACTCTGGGACGCAGCGAAGACGGTGGTCGAACTTGGGAGGCTGTTGGCAGCCCCTGGAAGCATGTCGACAATCATGCCGTTGCCTTTCACCCGCTGGATCGTGACACGGTGATCGTCGGTTGCGACGGCGGCCTGTATCGCTCGTTCGACTACTGCCAAACCTATCAGTACTGCGGCAATCTGCCGTTGACGCAGTTCTACAAGCTGAGTCTCGACAACGATTCTCCCTTCTACCACGTCGTAGGCGGTACCCAGGATAACGCAACACAATACGGCCCGACTCGCAACAAGCGATGTCAGTGGGATCCGAAACAGTGACTGGCGGATTACGATCGGTGGCGATGGGCACGATTGTGCCATCGATCCCGTCCGACCCGAACATCATCTATTGCGAATCGCAGGAAGGATTCTTGCGACGCTATGATCGCCGCACGGGCGCGTCGATGGATATTCGGCCCCAGCCGGGCGCTCGAGGATGAAGCCACTGCGTTTCAACTGGGATTCGCCCGATTTTGATCAGCCCTCATTCCTCGACGCGTTTGTATTTCGGATCGCAGCAACTGCATCGCAGTGATGATCGCGGCGATTCCTGGAAGCGGATCAGTCCCGACCTGAGCCGCGGAATTGACCGTTTCCTCGCGAAAGTGATGGATCGCGTGTGGAGTATCGACGCCACGTGGGATCTGGCGGCGATGTCACAATACGGCACGATCACTTCGATTGCCGAATCGCCTGTGCAAGAGGGCTTGATCTACGTGGGGACCGATGATGGCTTGATTCAGGTCACCGAGAATCACGGGGAAACTTGGCGAAAAATCGATAGGATTTACGGCATTCCGGAATACGCGTTTGTGAATGATGTCAAAGCGGATTTGCATGATGCGAACACGGTCTACGCGGTGTTCGATCAATCACAAGACGGGTGACTTCCAACCGTACTTGATGAAAAGTACCGATCGCGGACAGACTTGGTCATCGATCGTGGGCGATCTGCCGGAGCGGCAGATCATCTGGCGGATTGTGCAGGATCACGCAGCAAAGATCTGCTGTTTGTCGGACCGAGTTCGGCCTGTACTTCACCGTGGATGGAGGGCAGCATTGGGTTCAATTGACCGGGCAATGTCCCGACCATCCCCTTCCGCGACCTCGAAATCCAGCGGCGGGAAAATGATCTGGTTGGTGCCTCCTTCGGCCGAGGCTTTTTCGTGCTGGACGACTATTCCCCGCTGCGGACCATCAGCGAAGAACGACTTGCCGAAGCGTTTCTCCTGTTTCCGGTCAAAGACGCTCTGCAATACCGTCCGTCGCGCCAGTTGGGTGGCGAGAGGGGCAGTCAGGGAAATGCGTTCTTCACCGCCCCAATCCGCCGTTCGGCGCCGTGATCACCTACTATCTACGCGATGCACTCCAGACGCGCAAACAGATCCGGCAGGAACGAGAATCCAGCACCAAAGATGCGGGTGGTGATAACCCGTATCCGGGATTCGACGAAATCAAGCGGGAGGAGCGCGAAGAGGATCCGCAGATTCTATTGACGATCGAGGACGCCGATGGGAATATCGTCGACCGGATCACCGGACCTACGGGCCCGGTTTTCACCGAGTTGCCTGGGATCTGCAATACGCACCCATCTCGAGAAATCGAGGAGACGGCCCGCCGGTCGTCTCGGGGACATACCGTGTCCGCGCGGCGAAACGAGTCGATGATGTTACGACACCTCTCGGCGAAACGCAGACGTTCCAGGTGGTGGCGATCGAAGAACCCTCCCTCGCGCCGCCCAACCCGGCGGAAGTGCTCGCCTTTCAGCAGGCTGCTGCAGAACTGCAGCGATCGGTCGTGGCCGCCGATGGTCGACTGCAAGAGGCTCTGGAGGAAATCCGAGCAATGAAAGAGGCAATCCGCGTTTCCGCCCAGGTTGATCTGCCCTACCTGGATGAAGCGAAGGCGCTGGAACGCGAATTGCTCGATCTGTACGATCGCCTCAACGGAGATTCAACGCGCGCCGAACGCTCCCAAGTCGTGCTCCCGTCCATTATGCGACGAGTTAGTCATGCGTATCGCGGAGCTATCGGTAGCAGTTACGGACCAACGCAGACACATCGGCAATCGTACGAAATCGGCCGCACCGCGTTTCAAGAGTTGCGACAGCAGTTGGCGACGTTGTTGGATCGCGATCTGTTGCAACTGAAACAGAAACTCGATGAAGCAGGCGTTCCCTGGACCGCCGGTCGAGCATTGCCGGCACCCGAGGCCGAATAGCCAACCGCCATCAGTCAACAGCGACATCGCGACCGGCTGACGCTGTGCCCAGCCAAGTGGGGCCTTTCAGGCCGGCTTCCCAGCCGGCAGCCATGGGGAGAGGGCGGTGGAGAGAGAGATTGGTGGGCTTGCATCGCTGAGCCCACCAGTCCCGGAAGCGCAAGCCCACCGGTCCCGGAAGCAAGCCCACCGGTCCCGGAGGCAAGCCCACCAGTCCCGGAAGCGCAAGCCCACCAATCCCTCGCCCCCACTCCCTGATCCCTCCCCGTTCCCTTCAGATGCACTCCATTGATCTGCGTGTCGCATCGTACCCCCATGACCGTCACTCGATCAAAGCCATGTGAGAGTTTGAATCGTTCCACTTGGCGCACGGCAACATCACGATCGTCGAGCACGCGTTTTCCATCGTTTCGCACATACAGGCCGATACTTGTTCCAAGGCATCAATTGATGGTTGTGTTGCTCATGTGTCAGAACGACGGCCGGGCGTTCGGTGTATCACGGCCTTATTCACTGCGGCGCGGCGAGTGGTCCTCAGGAGGGCACGCAAAACAGGAGATTCCCGGACTCCCGTTGGTCGTCCTGGTTCATATCTGCGCCGTCAATAGGTTGTCTTCCTGGCAATCCTTGGCGGCAAGAGTCACGTGCGCACATTTCAAAACCAGTAAGGCGAGGCTTTGGTTGAGCCGAGCGTCCGTCCCAAGATGACTCAACGAGAGCTTCGTGCTCTTGAGTTGGGGTCCGAAGTGCGTTCGAGGAAACGAACCGCATCACCCGTTCGCCACCTGCTTTCCGCCTTCTGCTACAGAGAGTTCCCAGAGTGACGTGGCGATGGTGTTGCCAGGCCGCTTGCGGTTGTTGTCTTGATGCGGCCCGGGTGGTATCTTCGCGGGTTCACTTTCCTCAGCGGTGCGCGCGATCGATCTGTGTGGTGGCGGACCGTGTTCAGTGACCGGTGGAAGCGTGTCGCAAGCTGCATTGGCGCAAGCAGACCGACGGGCTTGGCGAGTTGGTGTCGCTGCGCTCGAACGATGTGCGGTTGGCGGAATCGGAGGAACTGTTCGTGATGAAACTGAAACGTTTTGCAGGAAATCCGATCTTGTCGGCTCACCCGGGGCACGATTGGGAAGACCTGGCGGTTTTCAATCCCGGGGCATGGTATGACGAACGATCGGGCGAAGTGCTGTTGCTGTACCGGGCGGCGGAGTCGCATCCGGAATACAAGTGTTACTTTGGGTTGGCAAAGAGTCGCGACGGGTATCATTTCGAGCGTGTGTCGGACGAACCGGTTCTGCGTCCAAGCGAAGATGGTTGGGACGCCAGTACGATCCAGGACCCGCGGATCATTCGGCTCGACGATTGGTATTACGTGACCTACGCGGCGCCCACTACCCTTTTGGCCAGTTTTGGGCTTCCCCCGGCGAGCGGTATCGGTGGCCGGATTCCCCCGCCGATTTCCCTCGCTATCTTCGCCATAACGCGACACTCACCGGCCTGGCGATGACCCAGGATTTTCAGTCGTGGATTCGGGCCGGGTTGCTGACTGACCCGCTGTTGGACGATCGGGACGTGATTCTTTTCCCGGAGAAGATCGGTGGGAAGTACTACATGTTGCATCGGCCGCTCGATTGGTGCGGGCCGAAGTTCGGATGTCAACATCCTGCCATCTGGATCTCGGCGGCCGACGACCTGCTTGGTTTCCGACACAGTCAACTGTTGGCGAAGCAGGAGTTCGAGTGGGAGGCAAACAAGATCGGTGCCAACACGCCTCCGCTCCGGACATCGCACGGTTGGCTGACGCTCTACCACGCTGTCGGGCACGACAAGTTTTATCGTCTGGGAGCTCTCCTTTTGGATCTGGAGGATCCGACGCGTGTGCGGTACCGGACACGGGATTGGATCATGCAGCCGGAAGAAGCGTATGAGATCGACGGATTCTACCGCGGTTGCGTCTTTCCCTGTGGCAAGGTCGTGATCGGTGATACGCTGTTTGTGTACTACGGCGGCGCGGACAAGTTCTGTGGGCTGGCGACCTGTTCTCTGCAGGAATTATTGGACGAACTGCTGAAATATCCCGTGGATGAGCCATTGTCATGACACTGCAACTTCATCCGATCGACATTGCGATCATCCTGGGATACCTGTTGCTGGTGATTGGCATTGGCGTCTGGATCTCCAAGCGCGCTTCGCAGAACATGGATGCCTACTTCCTCGGCGGGAAGAGTCTGCCGTGGTGGGTGATCGGAACGTCTCACGGCGCCAGCGGCTTTGACATCACCGGCACGATGTGGTTCGTCTCGATGGTGTTCACGTATGGGTTGAAAGCGGCGTTCACGCCCTGGATCTGGCCGCTGTTCGACCGTGTCTTTCGCCAGATGTATCTTGGTGCCTGGATTCGGAAGTCGAATGTGCTGACCGGTGCGGAGTGGATGAAGACACGATTCGGCACCGGTTTGGCCGGTAACCTGTCGCACATCAGTGTCGTGGTGTATGCCTTGATCGCCTCCATTGCCTTTCTGGCCTACGCCTTTGAAGGAATCGGCAAGTTCGCGGAAGTGTTCTTTCCCTGGGACCTGGCGACAGGGAGTTTTTCAAGTGCCGACATGTACGCCCTGGCGATCCTTGGCTTGACGACCGCCTACCTGTTGTTAGGTGGCTGGTACAGCGTTGTGCTGACCGATCTCGTTCAGTTCGTGCTCTTGACGATCGCTTCGGTTTTTATCGCTTGGTTGGCGATGAGTCGTGTGTCGGCCGAGATGCTGCAGGCGAGAGTTCCCGAGGGGTGGTTCGATCTGTTGCCGCCTTGGCAACTGGCGATGCGGTGGTCGGGACGGATCGATGCGACTCGACACCAAAATGTACGGCTCCGCGATCGAAGGCGGAGATGGCTTTTCGTTCTTTGGTGCTGTGATCATGATGATGCTGTTGCGCGGATTTCTGGTCAGCATGGCGGGGCCGACACCCGGTTACGGCATGCAGCACCAGTTGTCGACGCGCAACGTGCGGGAAGCCGCACTCGAAAACTGGTGGATGTCGATCGTACAGTTGATTCCCCGATCATTGATGATTGTGGGGATCACCGTTTTGGGGATCGTCTTCTTTAGCGATGACATCAATCGGATGGTGAGTGACAATCTGGCAAGCAGTGGGAAAGCCACTTTCGATTTCGAGAAGATGTTGCCGTTCGTCATTGCTCGCTTCGTGCCCGTCGGCCTGGTTGGGATCCTGATGGCCGGATTGCTGGCGGCCTTTATGAGCACGTTTGACTCGACAGTCAACGCGGGGGCAGCCTACGTTGTGAACGATGTCTATAAGCGGTATATCCGACCGGATGCTTCGCCGCGGCGCTACGTCGTTCTGGCCTATGTCTCCTCGGTACTACTGGTTGCGATTGGGATTGTTGTGGGACTCCAATTGGACTCGATCCATGGAATCACCAAGTGGATTACGTTCGCGCTCTACGGCGGCTACATGGCGCCGAATCTATTGAAGTGGCACTGGTGGCGGTTCAATGGATATGGCTACTTCGCCGGGATGATCAGTGGCATGCTCGTCGCCGTTGCCTCCCGCTGGGCGTTGCCCGACATGGATTCGATGTATCACATGTTCCTGATCTTTCCGGTTAGCGTCGTTGCGTGCATTGCCCTGTGCTTGTTGACTCCGCCCGATGATATGGACGTCTTGAAAGCGTTTTACCGGAACGTGCGGCCGTGGGGGCTGTGGCGGCCGGTGTGCGAGGAATTGGCCCGCGAGGAACCGGGGATCGAACCGAATCGCGACTTCTGGTGGGACCTGTTCAACGTTGTCAATGGCATCATCTGGCAATTCTGTTTGATGGCCGCGCCGATGTGCCTGGTGGTGCGCAAGTGGGACGCATTTTGGTGGACAGCGGGAATCGTCGTGGTGACGTCGATCGTGATGAAGTTCACCTGGTACGATCGGTTGCCGCACCAGGATTCGAGTCCGGTTACAACCGGGGCATGACGCGTGTCCACGGTTTGTGCCTGCTCGCCCTCTTGGAACTCGAGCAGCTTTCCAGCGCAGAGGTCGAGTGGCTTTCCAGTGAGATTCGAGAGGTCGAGTGGCTTTCCAGTGGAGAGGTCGAGTGGCTTTGCCGCGCAGAGGTCGTCTCGCATGTCCGTGCGGAGCTAACCCACCGTTCCGCGCGGCGCGCCCGTGGGATGGACTTCCAGTCCGTCCCGTTTGTTGGCCTTCCTAGGCCAACATTCCCGCGCTGAGTCTCTGGTCCGGAATCGGGGGGAGACCGTTCGTCGTCGGCTTCTGCGCGGTCCGAGATTTGGACCGAGCGCTGGGCGGCGGATGGGCGGGAAGACCATGGTACGGGACAGGCGGGAAGCCTGCCCCACAGGCCTGCTGTGCGAGAGCGTCGGTGCAGTCAACGGCCGGGAAGGGGTTTTCTTGCACGACCTCCAGAGCGAGAGAGACTCCCTCTGGCAAACTCCTGCACAATGGAACGTTCCCACGCGTACGAACTCAATGTGGGTGAGGGTGGTCTGCGCTGCGCTTCTTCCTGCTGATTCTCGTCAACGTGTTCATCTTCCGCGTGGTCTTCCGCATGATGGGCGTCCGTGGCCACGGTCCCCGTGTAGGATTGTCCGTCAATGGTGACGTGTAATCGACCGCGCAAGGCCGTGTCGTGAACCTGATGGGCCAGTTGTTCGTCGATGAAAGCGTATTCGGACGCGGGCAATTTGTCGTCGACGGGCTTCAGCAGGTGGTCGACAAACTTGCCGTCTTGAAACACTTGCAGCGTGATTTCCGGTGCGTCAATCGCGACATCCTGCTCGCCTGCGCCATCGAGGATGTAGACGTGGATTGCGTGGGCGGCATCGTCGTGCAGCAATTCGGCGTGATAGGCTTCGTCGCCTAATTCGACCAGCAGCCCTCCGTGCGGTCCTTGTTCGGTGTGCGAGTGTGTCGAGTCCTTCTCGTAGGTTACTTGCGCGTTGCCAGATCTCAGGTCGGTTGTCTCATCAGGATGCTCGTGTTTGTCGCAGCCACAGAAGACGGCGGCGACTGCCAGACTCAAAATCAAACGAATGGGCTGTGGCGACATGGATGTGATTCCTTTCCGGTGGAATGGCGACAGATTCTTGTAGTGCCGTGGCTCATGGCCTTATTCGGAAGCCGGCACGGGCGGACGTGTGGTAATCTCTTCTTCCAAGGCGACTTCAGATGTTTCGCGTTCGATCACGCCACGGGCGGAGGGAATTCCGAACTGCCAGAAAAGGGCTGGTCGTACAAGGAACTCCAGCAGCGTGCTAGTAATCAGTCCGCCGATGATCACTGTCGCGACCGGGTAGAGAATCTCCTTGCCGGGTTCGCCGGCCGCCAACGCGAGCGGCACCAGCCCGATGCCGGAGGTAAGTGCGGTCATCACCACCGGGGCGACGCGTTCCCGACCCGCTCGAATGATCATCTCCCGTCGCCACGTTTCCCCCTCGAATCGTACGAGATGCAGATAGTGGTTCAGCAGCAGAATCCCGTTGCGGGAGGCGATGCCGCAGAGGGAGATAAAGCCAACCATCGAGGCCACGGTCAGCGTTTGGCCGGTGGCATACAAGGCGGCGACCGAACCAATGAACGCCATCGGCAGGGCGATCATGACTTGGAGCGACAGGTTGGCGGAATGAAACATCGTGTAGAGCACGAGGAACATCCCCGCCAAGGCAACCAAGAACAAGGCCGCCATGACGCGTGCGGCGGACCGCTGGCTTTCAAACTGGCCTCCGTATTCCAAGAAGTACGCGGGCGGCAGGGCGGCTTCGACCGGGCCGAGGCGATCTTTGATATCACGCACGACGTCGACCAGCCCGCGACCCGACGTGTTGCATTGCACCACGATGCGGCGGCGTACTTGTTCCCGATGGATCGTATTCGGGCCGCTCGCTTCGTAGATCTTTGCGACAGAAGACAGGTTGGTGGTGCCGCCGGTCGGAAGCGCAATCGCCAGTCGCTTGAGCGTATCAATGTCTTCGCGAAATGGTTCGTCCAGGCGGACCAGCAAATCGAAGCTGCGTTGCCCCAGGACGATTTCCGAGACCACCTCGCCATTCATCGCAGTTTGCACGAACTCGTTTACGTTGCGGCGCCGCAAACCGTAGGTCTGGAGTGCATCCCCGTCAATTTCAATCCGCAGTTGCGGAATCTCCACCTGCGGTTCGATTTGCAGATCCTGGATCCCCGGAATGTCCGCAATCGCACTCTGGATCTTCTGCGCATTGCGACGAAGGACCGGCAGTTCATCTCCGTAAAGCTTGATTGCCACTTGCGCTTGGACCCCCGAGAGCATATGCGAGATCAAGTGCGCCAGCGGCTGTTCGACGCTGTAGACGGGACCGGGAACGACCGCCAACTCCTCGCGAATTTCCCGCAGGATTTCCTCCCGACTTTTCTGTGGATTTCGCTTCAGTGTGGCGATAATCTCCGTGATGCTGACCGGCACGGCGTGCTCGTCCAACTCCGCACGGCCTGTCTTCCGCACGAATGCTTCCACGTCGTCTACTCGTCGTAACTGCTGTTCCACCTTGTCGGCCACCTCTTGAGATTTGGCCAAAGAAGTGCCCGGGGGCAAGACCACATTGATCTGCACGGCACCTTCGTTGAACGGTGGAAGAAAGTCGTTCTCCAGACGCAGCACGGCCAGAATGCTCCCGACGACGGTCAGTAAGGCAATGCCTAAGACGACTCGAGGAGCGCGCAGACTGGTCCCAATCGCCAGCGCCGCGATCCGCTTGAGCGTTCGTAGCAGGACACCATCCCGGTCATTCTCGGAGAACCGGTCGGCCCAAATCATCATCCCCCACAGCAAAGGTGCGGCGATGAAGGCGATGATCGCGTGGAACCACCAGGGGTGTGCCAGCCACTTGGCGGCGGCGTCATCGGCGGAAACCCACGACAGAACGGCTGGGACGGCCCAATAGGAAATCGCCCCCGTGGCAATCGGCGAGACCAGCGCGGCAGCGACCGGCCAGACTCGTCGGCCGGTCAGCAACCAGTAGGAAAGCACTGGCGTCACCGTCAGCGACACAACGAGGGAAGAGAGGATCGAGACAATGTACGCCACACCCAATGGCGTAAAGAGCCTGCCCTCCATGCCACTCAATGCAAAGACCGGAATGAACACAAGGACCACAATCAAGCTGCCATACACAATCGAGTTGCGAATTTCGGCACTTGCCTGAAAGACGACCAGAATTGTCGGTTTCGGCTGGCGTCGCCGCTGGTTCTCCTTGAGTCGACGGAAAATGTTTTCGACATCGACAATTGCGTCGTCCACCAACTCGCCAATGGCGACCGCTAATCCTCCGAGGGTCATCGTGTTGATCGAAAGACCGAAGGCCGCGAAGACAAGACCCGTGATCACAATCGATAGCGGAATCGCCGTCAGTGTAATCAGCGTCGTACGGAAGTTGAGCAGAAACAGAAAGAGGATGATCACGACCAGGATGCTGCCGTCCCGCAACGCTTCCACCACGTTCTCGACCGCCAAGTCGATAAAGCGTTTTTGCTGATAGAGGCCGGGGAAAAGTTGGATGTCTTGTGGCAGCCCGACAGACAGCTCCGTCAAGGCGCGGCGGTGATCTCATCCGTCACCTGCCGCGTGTCGGCTTCTGGCTGTTTGTTGATTGTCAGAATCACACTCGGTCCGCCGACCAATTCATCGCTTTCCGCTCGAGCGAAAGCGGAGCTGTCGCCCCGTTTCACCTGTGGCCCCTCCACAACACGCGCCACCTGATTCACGAGTAACGGGCGCCCATCACGCATCTTGATGACCACATTCTGAATCTGCTCGACCGATTGCAGACGTCCTAGCGATCGGACGAGTAGTTCCAGTGGCCCTTGTTCATCGAGATATCCCCCCGTCGCATTCTCGTTGCTCTCCTCGAGCGCCGCCTTCACCTCATCCAGCGTGACGCCGTACCGCAGCAGTGCGTTGGGATCCACCAGGACCTGGTACTGCCGCCGCTCACCTCCCATCACGAAGACTTGCGACACACCCGGAATCGTCAGAAGACGTTGACGCACGACCCAGTCCGCCAACGTGCGCAGCTCCAACGGAGACGTGGAGCCATCGTCGCTCCACATGCCAATGATCATGATTTGTCCCATGATCGAGGAGATCGGGGCTAACTGAGGTTGAATCCCGGGCGGCAAACGGTCGGCGGCGAGCGCCAGGCGTTCTGTCACAATCTGACGGTCGTCGAAGACATCCGTGCCCCAATCGAACTCCACGTACATGACGGACAAGCCGACACCCGACGATGTGCGGACGGCTTGCACGCCGGTTGCACCGTTCAACGCCGACTCGAGCGGAAACGTGACCAGCGTCTCAACCTCCTCGGGCGCCAGGCCGTGAGCCTCCGTCATCACCACCACCCGCGGTCGATTGAGATCGGGGAACACGTCGATCGGCAATCGCAGAATCTGCCAGCTGCCAAACGCCGTCAAGCATATCGCCAGAGCGATCACTACCAGCCGCTGGTGCAGGGAGAAGCGAATGATTCCATTGAGCAGACTGGTGAGCATATCGCCGTTTCCTGGTTTCACCGGCCGAGGCCGTTGCTTGTCGCCAAATCGCTGTCGATCTTCGGAGGGGGAGTTGCGTGGAGTTTTCGTGTGCAGATTGTCATCCAGTTGGTGGGCTTGCGGCGGAGCTCACCCTGCGATTGCCGGTGGGCTTGCGCTCGCTTCGCTCGGCTGAGCCCACCCTACGAGCGTTGATCCGCATGCGACGCAGAAAGTCCCCGCATCGGGCCGTTGACGACAGCCGTAGGGTGGGCTCGGCGCAGCGCAGAGCCCACCAATTCTCGGGTGCCGTAGCGGCTATCGCGGCCATCGCGTAGAGCTTCGGCAGAAAGTCGACCGTTGCTCCGCCGAAATTCCTGGCGACTTGCGCTGCGGTATCTTCGTGTATCCACGTTCTTAATGGTTATGTCCCGCATGCGGATCCACCGCTGCTCCCGACTTATTCTTCAGAGCCAAGTGAATCTGATATGCGCCCTTGCCGGCAATCATGTCGCCCGGGAAGAGCGAACCGTCCGCTTCCACCACGACCCACTGCTGATCGCGATGGACTGCGTGCACGGTAATGCGATCGAAATGGTCCTTGTTCTGTTGAAATACGTACGATTCCGCGCCCTCGCGCACAACCGCCTCGACCGGAAACACCAGGCAGTCCTGCCACCGTTCCACCGGCACCCGAAGATCGACCCGCTGCCCGGGACGGAATTTCCAACCGATGAAGCGGTGTCCATCCTCGGTCGTCACGTTGCGTACTAGTTCGTTTTCGAGCTGCACGTAGAACTGCAACGCGCGGGAGTCGATCTTCACTTCGTTCTCGATGTACAGGATTCTCAATCCAGAAACGAGTTGCTTGCCCGAACCATTCGTGTCGATCAGTGCGGTGATCGGTGTTCCCTGGTTGGCAACTTCGGTCAGCAGTGCGGCGTCGTGCTCAAAGGCCTGCCCCTCGATATAGAGATGGCAGTGATCGGAAAGAGTTGCGAGGGGAGTACCTGCTTCGACGTGATCGCCTTGCTGAACCATGATCTCCTTGAACTGGAGAAAGTCGCCGTGGTCTTCTTGCTCATGCACGTTCATGATTGTTGGGGCACAGATTTCGACCATCTGCAGCAGCTCTCGACGTTCGACGATCGAAGCGATGTGCTCCTCGTTCAGCCCGTGAAGCTCCAGCGCCTGGCGGGCCGCGTTGATGGCGGCTTCCAGCTTCTGCCGCTCATAGACTCGTTCCAGCAAGGTCTTGCCCGCTACGGCCCCGCTGCGGGTGACTTCCTCCAGACGTTCGACCTCGCGATTCACAACGTCTAACTGCTGTAAATCACGCAGCAGACCGCTCTGCTTCTCGACAAGGTCCTCGTGCGTTAATCGCAGGTCGAACAGACGCTGGCCCGGGACTACGGCCTCGCCGCGAATCGGGTCAATCTGCGTGATGATCCCGGTCATGGGGGCGGAGACCGTGATCTGTGACCGACCCGGTCGCTTGACGATCGTCGCCGGCATCGTCACCGTTCGCTCAAAATCCCGTAACTCCACCTGGACCAGCTCAAGTCCCACATTCTTGCGACCTGCCGGACTCAACGCTAACGCATTCGCCTCGTCGTGGCCCGGGTGATCATCGGCCGCGTGCATGTCGTCTTCGGTTGGTTCGGCGGCGTGCGTGGATGGCGTGACAGCAGGGTCAGCATCCGAGTGGCCCCGAATGGCATCGAGCCAATGTCGGGCCGAAGGCATCCAGTCGTCTCGAACAGTAAACGCACCCAACCCGGCAGCCAATCCGACGGCGACGAGGCCCGCGAACAGGTAGCGCGACGTCGATCGAGACCCGTTGGCTCGATCGACCGCCGAAGGGGCTTTGTCGCCTTCGACGACAGATGACTGTCGACGGCTGGAAACCGGTGGCGAATGCTCGTGCGATGGAGTCATGGTGGATTCTCAGACAAGGGGAATGAGGCAAACCGGCGAGTCGCGAATACCGACAGCGCGCAGCAATCAACTTCGAACAGACGGATCCGTCGAGAATCGCGCCTCAAAGCAGAAGTGCTTGATGCAGAACAAAAAGAGGCGCCGGAGGAATGCCGCGGGCCGTGGGATTCAGCTCGCGATGTGCTGCGTCCACCCCAAGAGCGGGCGCGAGCGTTTCCGCCAACAGCATGATCGGCGTGTCGCTCGAAGCGAGCCGGTCGTCGGAACGTAAACGACCAGGATAGAAGGTGCAGTCACCCTCGTCGCATGGACTGTCGTCGCCGTGATGCGAATGCTCACCGGTGTCTCGCCCACCTTCGGACAGCGGCCGGTGGTGGCCGCCACAGTTGTCCCCGAGCAGAGCCTTCCCGCTCGTAACTCCCTCTTCCGCGTGCGCATGGTGAAGGCAGCACCCCCCCGTAGTGTGGGTGATGACCAGGGCCAGGGCGATCAGACGAACGATGGTGGGCATCTACGCGATCCGGGGACAATAAACGTGACGCTGCGCGTGATTGTAGACGCGTTGCTCCGATCTGACTACAGCGGCTCGGCGCAACTTCAGCGAACGAGCAGAGATGTTATGCGTGGAGCTCATGGAGATCGGCGGCGGCCTCAACAGCCCCGATCAGCCGGCAACCCAGTGGCAGAGGCCCTGTAGGACAGGCTTCCAGCCTCCTGTGTGGGACAGGCTTCCAGCCTGTCCAGTACCGTGGGCTTCCAGCCCACATCCAGCCCACATCCAGCCCACATCCAGCCCACATCCCAGCCCACATCCCAGCCCATCCGCCGCCCTCGCGCTTGGCTCAGGCCTCTGACCTCGCCCAAACCGCCGTCCAACGGTCTCCCCGATTCCGATGAGAACTCCGGTCCGGCGAGTTCGGGGGCGGAGACCAGCGCACGGCAGAGAATGTTGGCCTGGAAGGCCAACGAACGGGACGGACTGGAAGTCCGTCCCACCGGAAGTCCGTCCCACCGGAAGTTCATCCCACCGGAAGTTCATCCCACCGGAAGTTCCCCGCACAGCAGGCCCGGGGGACCAACGTTTGGCGCAGGTCTTTGACCTCGCCGAAACCGCCGCCCAGCTGTCTCACGATTCTGCGTGATCTGCCTCTTTCCGCGGACTCGGACGGTAGTTGACTACCTGGTCTCGAGTCCGCGTCGAGCGACCGATGATCACGCCAACCGGCGCCGCAGTGTTCCGCAGACGGCCAGGATACCGCCGAGCAAGAGCAGCAGACCGCTCGGTTCGGGGACAGCCTGAACAGCGCCGGGGAACTGGCCCATTTCGTAGCCGCCGTCAATAAACGCGGTGACGAAATCAGCACTCGAAAAGACGAGATCCGCGTTCCAATCGCCTTCTTCCCAGGTTGCTGCTTCCGAGGTTTCGTACTTGCCGGCCACGAAAACGGCGACGAAGTCACCACTCTCGAAGAAGCCATCCAGGTCGACATCGCCGACATAGACCTTCTTCAAGTCGTGCAGCCACATGATGCGGTCGCCGTCGACGTCGACCACGCCATCACCGTTCAGATCGAATTCCGGCGGGTTTTGGCCGCCCGCGATGGCCTGCGCCTGCAAGTCCAGATCACCGGCGTCCAGTTCGCCATTGTTGTTGTAGTCTCCCAACAGACCCAGATTAATCGTCTCAGGGCCGTTCTCGAAACTGCCCAGAACCTGGTTGTTGGTCAACGCGAAGTCGTAGATCCGGATTTCGTTGTAGCTACCTTGCGTGTTGGCATCGGCCGTCCAGTTGGATCGCCCCAGCCAGTTGTTGACGTCGTTCATGTTGCCCAACGCGATCGTGACCGGCTGCGTGCCCATCAACTCACCGTCGCGATACAACTTGATTGCCGCTCCACCATCGGCGGCTCCATCCGAATCGTACACGGCGGCGAAGTGGTATTCCTCTTCCAGTTGCGTGGGAATGCTGGTATCCAACATTTGTTCTCCCACACCCACCGGTCCCTCTTCATCCCCTCCAAATTCCGGGTCCTGATTGAGCACGGAGTAGCGTTGAGTACTGATGTTGGTGCCCCGCGCGGCGCTCAACATCCATGCGTCCTGTCCGGCACCACCGCCGCCAGGTTCTTCGAGCTCGCCACCGGTTGTCGAGCCGAAATCGAAGACGCGCTGCCAGTTCTGCACGCCCTCAATCGTCACCCAGCCTTCGACGGTGGCATCGGTCAGCTTGGAGATCAGTCCATTCGGCAGATCGACGTAGGCGGCCACGTTCATGTCGCCTCCGTCCAGCCGAAGGGCCGTGCCCGTAAAGGACGAACCGTCGCCAACGACGATCCCGTCTTGTCCACCGGCCGAGTCGACGATGGTTTCCCCCGTCGCGTCCCCGGAAGCCGAATTGTCAAAGCTATACCGATGCACGGGTCCAACCGGAACCGGTTCTGGCGTTGGTGGTTCGGGCGGTTGGGGATCGAAAAACGCTCCTCTTTCCTCTTCGTAGTTGGACAAGATTTGCGACTCGGATAGCACCTCGTCATGAATCCGAACTCGGCCAATCGCCATGGATGCACGAAGCCCACGGCTCGAGCGTGGTGCTGTCATTCCCATTGCGATCCAATGGCGATGCCGGCATCCACGTGCGTGTTGAGCAAGAGCCCTAGATCAATCACATTCTCTTCATTCCACAGTTCACCATCCGAGTACACTCGGGTCGTTTCTTCGTCGAACGTGTAGACCAAATGGTGCCACTTGTTTCTTTCCGGAGCTCCGCCGGCGTCATCCCAGCCCAGATCCGGAGCGCCCCAGTGACCCACGGCTCCAAACAATGGATTGGCCCCGTAATTGAAGGACATGTTTGTTCCGTCTCCGCCGCCACGCCTTCCCCACGCCACCAGCGTTTCTTCGTCGGCGATGTTCTCATTGAGCGCCCAGACTTCGATCGACCGGGTGGGGTCGGGTCCGGTTAAGCCTTCGGGCGCCCATTCGTCACTGTTGTAAAAAGCGCTCGCTCCGTCGAAGATTACGGCTGGAGTTGAGTTGCCATTGCCGTCCTCGATGGCGCCGACGACCGGATTGCCCGCCGCGACAAAATCCTCGTAGGTTCCTGGATTCGTCCAAATCGTATCGCCCGGACTTAATGTTGCCGCGTCCAGATCAACGAAAAGTTCGCCAGCAATCTCGATGCTTTGTGCCGGAGCGACAAAGCAACTGAAGACGGCGAACAGTACCAAGAATCCTCGAAGCCATCCGCGCAGAACGTGCCTGGTCATAGCGTGCGACCCTTCATGGTGAGATATCGCGTGAAGAAAAGGCCAACATGTCCCCAATAAGCCTCATTTATACACGGTCGCTGACCGCCTGCTCACACAAAATTGACAAAAACTGATACGATCTTGCCCTTTCCCTCTCGGAAGGGGGAAACCGCAACTACACTCGACAGTTGTGGCCGAGTTGCCTGCCAATGGCTGTGTGGGCGGGGATGAAGCGGGTGGGATGGAAGCGGGCTGGGATGGAAGCGGGCTGGAAGCCCGCGGTACGGGACAGGCTGGAAGCCTGTCCCACGGGCCCGCCGTGCGCGGGTTTCCCGTGGGATGGACTTCCAGTCCGTCCCGTTGGTTGGCCTTCCAGGCCAACATGCTGTCGGGCGTAGCCCGTGGCACACCAAATCTCAGGTTAGACATGACGCTCAACCTTAGGTTTGACCGGGCACGAGACTTAGGTTTGACCGGGCACGAGATATCATGTTTGACAAGGGGCGACAGAAGCGAGTTAACTTCGAACCGGTTCCACTGTCGATGGGCGAATCGTTCGCCGTGCGAAGGTTCTTCTTGCCGCAGTTTTCTTCGCCGTGGCATTTCCATCCCGAGGTTGAGCTGACATGGATTGTGAATAGCTCGGGGCAGCGATTCGTTGGCGACAGTATTGAATGGTTCGGGCCCGGCGACCTCGTGCTGGTCGGATCGAGCTTGCCACATCTCTGGCGGAATTCTTCCGCAGCAAGTCGCCGTCGCGATTACGCCCATTCGCTGGTCATTCAGTTTCGTGCGGATTCGTTCGGACAGCCGTTCTGGGATTTACCGGAAATGACCAGCATCCGCGATCTGTTTCGTCGAGCAGGGCAGGGACTGTGTTTCCACGGAGCCACGCAGCGCGAAACCTGCAAGGCGTTGCGCCGAATCCAGGGCCAGACGGGGGCCCGCCGGCTGATGAATCTGTTAAGCATTTTGGAACGCCTTGCGGAATCCCGCGAATTCCGCTGTCTGGCCTCGCCCGGCTTCCGTCCACGGGTCGACGCACAATCGGCCGACCGGCTGCAACGGTGTTACGACTTCATTCTTCGGGAAGCCTCCCGGAACATTCGACTGGACGAGGTCGCGGCCGTGGCCGGCCTAAGTAATTACGCTTTTTGCCGGTACTTCAAAAAGACCACAGGCAAAACGTTGATTTCGTTTGTCAATGAGATTCGAATTAGCAAGGCGTGTCGGCTGCTGATCGGTACGCAGATGTCGATCACCGACGTCTGTTTCGCATCAGGGTTTAACAATCTCTCGAATTTCAATCGCCAGTTTCGAGCCATCCGGCGCTCGTCGCCGCGGGAATTCCGGCAGCGGTACACGTCGCAGACGGCGGTACACGTCGCAGATGATCGTTAGGTCAACGTCTTGCACAGCCGATGGTCGAACCACGTCACGGGTGACGTCCCCACCCGGTTCCGGTGCCGCTCGACAGGCGACAAATTTCGCCGTACAGTGAGAGTCGCTTGGTGAGACGCCTTTCGGGGCGTTGAGACCCGGAGTGAACGTTGTGGTGTGTCGAGGGCGAAGGCGTGCGACGTGCGCTGGGCAGTGGACGGGCTGGAAGCCCATCGTACGGGACACGCTGGAAGCCTGTCCCACAGGCCCACTGCGTGCGGGGCTCCGGTGGGACGGACTTCCAGTCCGTCCCGTTGGTCGGCCTTCCAGGCCGACATCCCGGCGCTCCGCCGCACGTCGGAACCGGGGAGACCATTGGTCGGCGGTTTCGTCGAGGGCGTTGCCTCGCGAGTGGGATTGCGTACGTCACGGGGAAGGAAGGGCAGGACCATGAAGCGTGCAGCGATTGCGAGACACGCGAGAGCCATTCGAAAGCGTTACTCGTTCCTGTATCGCACGACAGCAGGGGAGCTTCGGCCAAGTGTTGCCGGGGTCTTTCTGCGATCTCATTCGCGGTGGGTACGGCTCGTTTGGCTGGCAGGTTTGCTGGTCGCGACCGGTCTCGTGCCGCAGGCGATCGCGGTCGAGCACCGGCCGAATATCATCTACATCATGTCCGATGACATGGGATTCTCGGACATTGGCTGTTACGGATCGGAAGTCTCGACGCCGAATCTGGATGCGTTGGCTGCTGACGGTTTAAGGTTTACGCAATTCTATAACACGGCACGTTGCTGCCCCACGCGAGCCTGTCTGATGACCGGACTCTATCCGCACCAGGCCGGTGTCGGGCACATGATGGATGACCGCGGCCATGACGGCTACCGTGGTGATTTGAATCGCGATTGCGTCACGATTCCCGAGGTGCTGCGGACCGCCGGCTACCGCAATTACATGGCCGGAAAGTGGCATGTCACGAAGGTGATTCGTCCGCCTTCCGAAGATGGTAAGCATAACTGGCCATTGCAGCGCGGCTTCGACCGATTTTACGGCACGATCCACGGGGCCGGGAGCTTCTTTGATCCGAATACACTCACTCGCGACAACACTTTCATTTCGCCTTACGCCGATCCGGAGTATCAACCGGAGCAGTTCTACTACACGGACGCGATCAGTGATCATGCCGTGCGTTTTATTCGTGAACACGATCGGCAGAACGGCGAACAGCCTTTCTTTCTGTACGTGGCTTACACGGCTGCTCACTGGCCGATGCATGCGTTGCAACGCGATCTGGCCAAGTACGAGGGCAAGTATGATTCCGGCTATCAGGCGGTGCGCGACGCGCGATATCAGCGGATGCTGCAGCTCGGTTTGATCGACGAGTCCTCGACCGTGAACTGGCCGATTCCGGAACAGTGGAAAGAGAAAAAACATCTCGCGTGGGACATCCGCAACATGGAGGTCTATGCGGCGATGATCGACTGCATGGACCAAGGCATTGGGCGGATTGTCACGGCACTGAAGGAAACCGAACGGTTGGACAACACGTTGCTCTGTTTCTTCCAGGATAATGGAGGTTGTGCCGAGGGCTATGGTCGAGCAGGACAGGGGCGACCGCGCGCCGCCCAGCCAGAGTTCCCACCCATGGCCGACGAAGAGCTACAAACACAGATGACGCCGAAGCAGAATCGAGCCGGCTACCAGATGCGAACCGGAAAAGGTTCCCTGGCCGGGCCGGATGATACCGCCATCGGATACGGGAAGGGGTGGGCCACGGTGTCGAATACGCCTTTCCGAGAATACAAGCACTGGGTCCATGAAGGCGGTATCTCAACGCCGCTGATCATTCACTGGCCGCGGCAGATCGATCGCAAGGGCCAGCTGGAACACACGCCCAGTCACCTGATCGATCTGATGGCCACCGCCGTTGCCGTCTCGGGAGCGACGTATCCTGAGCGATATCACGAGGGTCGCGCCATTCAACCGATGGAAGGGATGAGTCTCGTGCCCGCCTTCTCCGGAGAAACAATCGCCCGCGAGGCCTTGTACTGGGAACACGAAGGGAATCGCGCAATTCGCGTCGGCGATTGGAAGCTGGTGGCGAAGGGGGCCAAGGGCGCCTGGGAACTCTACAACATCGCCCGGGATCGCAGCGAACAAGACAATCTGGCGGCCACGGAACCGGAACGCGTGCAGCAGATGGCCGCAATGTGGCAGGCTTGGGCAGAGCGAGCACGTGTGCTCCCGCTGAATCCGCGATGAGCGGACCAATCGATACGGATCAAACCGAATCTACCGCCGGAGAATCCGGGCCGCATCGATTGGCTCCCGTCGGTCATCTTGAGCCGATCGGTTGGGCGGCTGCCGGGATGACCTTGTTGCTGGCGGCGTTATGGGGCGGTAATGCGGTCGCCGTCAAGTATTCGGTTGGCACGCTCGAGCCGATTGCCGTGGCGGGCGTCCGGTTCACGCTGGCCACGCTTTTTATGCTTGTCTGGTGCCGCGTGGAAGGAACTTCCCTGCGGCTGCGGCGGGAGCAGGTTCGACCGGCCGTGTTTCTGGGCTTCCTGCTGTTCGTCCAGATCTCGCTGTTCACGGTTGGCACCGACTGGTCGAATTCGTCTCACAGTGCGCTGTTCATCAGCACCTTTATTTTCTGGGTCGCCGGGATTGAACATTTTGTCACGCGCACCGATCGACTGTCGCCCCGCCGCTGGATCGGACTGTTGATTGCCGCTGGTGGCGTCATACTGATTTTTGCCGTGAAGCCAGACGCCGGCGTGGCCGCTGCCCACGCTTCTGGCTCGACGGATCAACCTCATCTGCTCGGTGATCTGGTGCTGGTGGCCAGCGCTGGTGTGCTTGGTGTCAAGCTGACATATACTCGGCACGCCTTGAAAGTGATCGGCCCCGGCAAGTTGATCTTTTGGCACGACCTGATCGGCGTTGGGTTCTTTGCGATCGCAAGTGCCATCTTCGAAGAGACTTCTTGGGATGACTTCACCGGAGAGGCGATCATCGGTTTGCTGTATCAAGGGGTGGTCGTAGGCGGATTCTGCTTTGCGATGTACGCACGACTGCTGCGCCGGCATTCGGCCTCGCAGTTGTCGGTCTTTTCCTTCGCTACGCCATTGTTTGGAATCGCCCTGGCAGTTCTTTTTCGAGGCGATGAACTTTCGCCTTGGTTGGGCATTGCGGCGATCTGCGTCGTGGTCGGGATTTACCTGGTGAACTCGCGGGCGCGAGGGAGTCTGTGAGATCCACGTCGGTATGCCGACATCCTGATTTCGGCGGGGGCGGGAGATCCGCGCCGAGCTTGGCGTCGCGTTGAGCTTAGGGGACACGAGACCTGCGCCGAGCTTAGCGCGGTTTCCGATGCGGAACGATGGGAAGAAACACCACCAAAAAAACACCACAGAGAGCACCGAGGACACAGAGGGTAAGAACGAGCCTCTGTGTAGATCGGTGACTCTGTGGTGTCGTATCGTTCTTTTCCTGAATGATGAAGTTGTCTGCGGCGCTTGCCGGGACTCTACTTGCGACGTCGCATGAAGAGCGCGGCAACTCCTAACGCCAGCAGTACCAGGCTGCTGGGCTCCGGAACGACATTCACCACGTCGGCCCCCGCCTCGAAGTTTCCGAGAATCTGGTTGGCCGACAGGGCGTAGTCGTAAACCCGGAACTCTTCATAGTCTCCGACATACATCGGGTCATTAAACTGGGCGCGTCCCAGCCAGTTGTTGATGTCGTCGAGATCACTCAAGGCGAAGTGGGCCTGATTCTCCATGACCAATTCGCCATCGAGATACAGGGCAACCGCTTCTTCATCGCCGTTCCAGACGACGGCCAGGTGTTTTTCCGTGCCTTGTTCCAGCGGTCCAGCGTCATCGACGACGCGTTCTTCGGCCGTGGGACCATAGCGGTACCCGGAACGAAGCGTGTTGGAGCCGGAGCGTGGCGTCAGCATCACATAGCTCTGATCTCCGGCACCGTTCGCCTGGTCTTCGCCGCCGCTGCTTCTGCCGAAATCGAAGATCCGTTGCCAGCTCGAATCCGCCGGGCCGTTCCAGGAGACCCAGGTTTCGAACGTGGCGTTGGTGGCCAAAGTCGAAATGATGCCGTTCGGCAGGTCGACATAGTCTCCGACGTTGTCATTCGAGGTTTGGCTGCCGTCGTTGCCCAAGACCACCTTCCCGTCTTGATAGAGGGCGTTGCCGGTGTTGTTAATCAGGGTTCCATCTGCTCCGCCAACCGAGTCCGTGGCATCCCCCTCAAAGCTATAGCGATGGACCGGGCCGAGGGGAAGCATTTCTGGCATTGGAGGCACGATCGGGTCGACCGGGAACATCTCCTTTTCCGCGTTGTAGTTGTTCAGGACGTCGTCCGCCGACAGCAAACCGTCATGGATACGGACCTTTCCCAGGGACAGACTGCCGCGCAGTCCTCCGGTCGCATCGATTCCGTTGCCTTCGGTTTGCGTCGCCAGGCGAATGGGTACGCCGGGTGCCACTGCCAGACCGCCTGGCAGATCCTCAAAGTTCTTCTCGATTCCGTCGGCGTAAACGCGGCTGCGTGCTGCCATCGTAGGTGTACACCAAGTGGTGCCACTGGTTCCGCATGGGAGCTCCGCTCCATCCGATGTCGGGCGAACCCCAGTGACCAACCGCGCCGAAATCGCCACTCGTGCCATAGTTGAACGACATGTTCGTCCCTTCGGGGCCACCGCGTTTGCCCCAGGACAACAGCGTTTCTTCGCCGGCGATCCAGGGATTCTGCGCCCAGACTTCGACACTGACGTCTTCGTTCAGCTCAATGGAAGCCACCGACAGCGGTCCGTCGAAGTAATCGTTCACGCCATCGAACATCACGGCATTCGCGCCATCGACCAAGCCCACCTGGGGTGCTCCCGCAGCGACGAAATCGCCCAGGGTACCGGCATTCGTCCAGTTCGCGATCGGGCCGGGTGTCAGAACGGTCGCATCCAAGTCAACCAGACTTTCACCAGCCCATGCAATGTCGGCACGAAGTTCTGTGCCCCCCAAGGTCGTAACAGCTACGACCAAGAGGGCAGCAAGGATCGGTGCGGGTCTGCATCTCATGTTGTCACTCCTCACAGGAAACGGCCATCCATTCGAAAATGGCACAGCAATAAAAAAACATCCACGATCCCGCGCTATGGCCGTTGATCGGCCGTACTTCGAGCGGAATGGTGGATGCTTTCGTAGGCGTTCCTTCCCTGCGCATCGACATGCAGCTGTGCCAATACAGCTTGTCCATGCCTCAGGTTGTTACGGTGTCGTCATGAGCGAACCTCGTCCGTGTGTACAATCCATCGTTTGCCAGAGTAGTCGTTTTTCGATCGGAATCAACCTGCTTTCGTGTGCTGCGGCCAGATTCTGGGATCTTTCGAGTCCGCATTCGAAGTGATCGGTGTCTCAAATTTGAAACACGTTGCGCTGCGGCATGCGCCCTCGCACCGATGGCGTTGCCGTGAAATCGATTGCAGTTCGCTGCAGCGCAAGAATGGCAACCACAGAGCACACCGAGGTCACAGAGTGAAAGGGCTCAAACCGGGGAGAAAATCGGAGGTCGAACTACTTCTGGCATTGCTTTCCGGCTTCTCTGAGTCCTCGGTTTGTGCTGTGGTTTGGTGCTCTCCGGTTCCTCGGGTGCCGTTCCGATCTCCCGCGATGCCCGACGATCGGAGGGGGAATCCGGGGGAAAGCCGGCTGCCAGCCGAGCAGGGGCTCTGCTGTTGTCAGAGAACGCGGGCGGATGAACTGTCGCTCAACGGACCTTCGCGATGACGGTTGTGACGTCGTCCGACAGGAGGTCGCTCGCAGCGAAATCACGCACAGCCGCGAAGAGCTGCTCGATGATCTCGCGGGCGTCGCGGTCTCGGTGCTGTGTTACCAGATCCAGCATTCGCGAGAAGCCGAATCGCTCGCCATCGGGCGCGGAAGCTTCAAACACGCCGTCGGTCACAATCAGCAACAGATCGCCGGTGTTCAGACGCGGCACCGGGCGAGCGGCAACCGGGGCACCGGAAAGGACTCCCAGAACGAGACCGGTGCTGTTCAAACGGTGGGTGTCGCCGGACGCGGAGATGATCCACGCATCGTGGCCAGCACCGACGTACTCCAACAGTTCCCCATCCGAACTCAGTTTGGCCAACAGCAGCGACATGAAGCTGCCATCCGGCATGTCAGCGACCAGCAATTCGTTCAGTTCCTGAACAACGGTGGTCAGATTCGAATCTCGCGCCAGCAGCCCCCAGAGGAACCCACGGGTTTCGGTCATTTGTAGAGCAGCGCGAGTCCGTGCGACGCGACATCGCCGACAGCGATCACCAAACCCTCGGCGGTGGGAATATAGTCGAAGTAGTCTCCGCAAGCATGTGTGGCGGATAGCACGGCGCCGCTAATGTCCAAACTGGATACGTTCGGCGGCGTCTTCGGGTAGAGGGCCTGTTGCACCACGTGAGCTGTTAGCATCTCCTGTTCCTGCCGCAGACGGTTCTCTCGTTCTGTTTCTGCCAGTTGCTGCATTCGCGTGGCGCGATCTCGTTCGGTTACGTCTCGGACAATGGCGCAGGCCAGTTCCTGGTCTTGATTCGTGAGATGACTGACAGAGATGGCCACTGGCACGCGATGTTCGTCTCGTCCATGCACAGTCGATTCAAAGTGAAGCACGTTCCGCCGGATCTTGTCACGCCAGAAATCGGGCCAGGTGGAGGCCGGAAAACTCTCGTCGATGTCGAAGACCGCCTTCGATGCGAGTTCTTCTTTCGTGTAGCCCAGCAACTTCGAAGCCTGATCGTTCGCGTAGACAAATGTCCCATCGGGTCGCAGCAGGAACACCGCATCACCAGCTCGATCGATCGCGAAACGTAGCGTCACAAGAGAACTGGCTGTTTCCCGCAAGGAGGATTCCGATTGCCGCAGGCCGTACACCGAAATAGCCAGCGACAGTCCGGTAATCATAATGACCGCCATGAACATCTGCAGCAGCACCATGGACAGCATCAGGTTGGGACCGGCGAATGGACCATGTCCGCGAACGGTCAGGAATGCGGCCAGCAAACAGATCAGTACCACCAAGAAGGCCACCAGGCCTCGACCGATGCGCAGCGAAGACCACAGCAACAGTGGGAGCGTGACAAACAGTAGGAGATTGCAGGCCAAGTCGAGCGGGATCGATTCGAGCCAAGCGGCGGCCGCGAGTAGCAATACCGGGAGTGTCGCCAGTGCGCTTTCGATCCACGTCCGAGAACTTCGCCGAATATTCGAGGACCATCCGAGTGCAATGATTGGGAAAAACAGAATCACGCCCACAAAATCTCCCAGGTACCAGATCACCCAAGCCTCGCCTCCCAAAGACGATTCCAGCACGCGACAAAGCAGCAGACCGGTCACACCAACCGTGGCGCTAATCGTGCAAGAGACCGCCGATATGGCAACGAAACAGAACAGGTGAGACAACTTGGCCAGCGGAGTGGGTGTGTTGCAGCGAAGCCGAATCAGATGGGCTGCCACGGTGGCTTGGAGCACGGCGCCACCGGAAGTGATGCAACCCGCCAGGAAAGCCGGCAGGAATAGAACCCACGAATCGAGATTGACGAAAGCCCAGAAGTTGCCCAGGAACTGGCCGAGCCAGATGCCAAGCCAGAGGTAGCGTCCTCGAAAGAGTAAACATGCCAACGCCAAACCGGCCGCGGGATAAATCGGCGTGATGTTCCCCGGCGGGACCGCGATCAGCTGACTCGTCCAGGCCAGGGCCGCATAGGCGATCGTGACGACGGAGATTTCCGCTGCTGCCTGCAGGTGCGATACGACGACCGTGCGCTGCGATCCACGCATCTGAGCTTTGCGACAAGCCATCGAATTGCGGTTCGTCGACAAGAGGGGCAAGGATTGCCATCGTGCTTGGTTCCTGAATCACGGCCTGATCAGCGTCGCTGCCTCCTGGATCGCAATCTCGGCCAGCAGCTCTGCGCCAAACCGGTCGGCATTGTGTTCGGCAAGCAGTTGTTGTGCCTGTTGCAGCATCGCTTCCGCCTCGGTCACGCGCCCCACGCGAAACAAGGCCATCGCCAGATAGGCGGAGGATGCTGCCGCTCGGCGGCGCGCGAACTCGATCATCCACGGTTCGGTCAGCGTCGGATCATACTCCGCGGCGGAGCTTAGCAGCTCAATCGCCGTTGCGTAGTCCGCCCGTCGATACGCGAACATGCCCTCCACCCGCTGTTGTGCGCACCGTGGGGATCCGAGAGTGCGGAGACAGCCAACGTGGGGAACCAGGTATAGATGCTCTCGATCTGCTGCAGTTCCTCGGCACTCGCTGGCTGGACGAGACCGGTGATGACGTCGTCCGGTGACGGACGCGGCATCGCCCGCAGGGCTTCCAGTAGGACAGGCCGATGCTGCTGGTATTCTTCCGCATGTCCGGCGACGGCCAGCAGCAACGCCAATTGATCCGCGCGAGACGTGAACTTGTCAACCGTGGCGAGAACGCGCTCGTCCTTAAGTGCCTCCTCCCATCGGCCGGCTCGCGTGAGCCAGTCGGCGCGGACGGCTCGCAGATCCGTGTTTTCTGGCGTGAGGGAGATCGCGTCGGAGATCACCTCGATCAGGCGGTCGCCATTGCATTCACGGAACAAGTTTGCCACGCGGATGGGTCCTAGCTCCTGCGTCGCTTTTCGCAGGTCTGGGCCGGCGTGGTCCAGATCGCCCAGACGTAGATGCGTCACGGCCCGGGTGAAACAGAGTTGTGCATGATCCGGGTGCTCCTGCAGAAAGCCGTTCAGCGCGACGTGAGCCCGTTGTGAATCGGCGACGCGCTCGTAAGCCTGCGCCAAGAATGCGGGATCGTTCGACAGTCGAAAATAGAGATAAAACCGCCGTTCTCGGAAAGGAATATTCACGATCTTGATCAGAAACGTGTTCCATCCCTTGCGGAGTGTGACGGCGACGTTGCCTTCGTCCGGCCATCGTCCCTCGACATTCTTCTGCAGATCTTCGTAAATCAATTCCCCGTTGTGCCAGACCCGATGTTCATCGAATCGCGAGGCGCCGATCAACGCCGTAACATTGACCTCGTGCGGGGCGTAAACCCGCGTCAGGGCGTAGGCCGAGCGCTGGTCGGCGATGCCGATGTGCATCGAGAGGTTGACACCCTCCCGCAGACTTGGTTCGGCGAGCTGCCATCGCAGGTCTTGCGCTACCGGGATGGTCTCCCCCGCGGCAACGCCCGGCAGCGGTCGGCGCGCGTCAAACTGCTTGATCTCCTCTGGCGGATACGACTGTTGCAGGTTGGCCGGGTAAGGACCGATCACCCATTCCGCCGTGTCGAACCATTTGGGGGCCGCACGGCCCAGCATCTCGGCCGCTCGTTCGAAATCCGTGGCCGCTTGGTCCCAATTTCCCGCAGCACAGTGGATTCGTGCGCGAACCTGCAGGTCCTCCGCGTCGACTGCGTGCGCCAGGTCCTTTCTTTCGAGAGATGCGAGCAACTGTTTCGATTGGCCACGCGCGTGACCGGTGCTGGCATCCCAGACGTTGAGTTTTCCATCTTCACCGACCGAGGCGAGAGCCGTGCCGTCGCTGTTGAAGCGGACCGCATTCACCGGACCGGCATGTTCGCGCATTGTGAGCAGCTCTTCGCCGGCTTGCACGTCCCAGATCTTGATCGTGCCCAGTACGCTGGCAGAGGCAATCCGTGACCCGTCCGGATGCCAGCTGAGCGATGTCAACCCGGTCTGGGCATGGCCGGGAAGGTAGAGCAGTTCCTTGCCGCTTTCCGCATCACGCACACGGACCAGCCCGTGCCAGTCTCCGGTGGCAAATCGTGAACCATCCGGACTCCAAGCCGCGACCTCCGCGAAGGGGAGCTCCCGCTTCACCGGTTCCTGTGGGTTCGAAAGGTCGACCAGGACCGTCCCGGACCATTGGTTCTTCGTCACGATCCGGCGGCCGTCCGGGCTCCATTCCGCCACGGTGGGCACGTCCTCCACCAGATGCAGCCGCTGTCCGGTCAGCGGATTCCAAATCGCGATGTTCCGCGATGCTGCGGTGAAGAGGCGATTGCTGATCGGATGCCAACTCATACTATGTTCCGTGGAATCTTCGCTGGGTGTCGGGCTGGTCGGGAACCGCATTAGCGATTTTCCTGTTTCCGCGTTCCAAATCACGACATTGGCAAAGTCCCAGGTTGCCAGTCGGTTCGAGTCGGGTGCCCAGGCGATTGCCCGGATCGGTTTGTCTTCCGCATCGATTTGGCGGACCACCGCCCCGGTCCGACTGGACAAGATCTGCACCGCGCGACCGGAACCGGCGAGCGAGGCCAGCCACTGACCGCGTGGGCTCCACTCGACTGCGGTCAGCGCCTCGCCGTCGGTAAACGCCGTTCGGTATTCCTGTTGATTCGAGTTCCAGATCCGAATCGTGTGATCGTTGCTGCAGGAGGCGACATGATCCTGGTCGACCCAGCAGATCTGTTCAATACCGAAGGTGTGCCCGCGAAAGGCTCGTTTCGTACGCTCCGCCAGAGGATCCCAGATCTGGACCATCGCATTCGGAAAGGAGTGCGCTGTCGCCAGCACCGTGCCATCGCGGTTCCACTCGGCTTGCTCCGGGCCTGGTACCGTGCGCACGCAGATCCGATCGTGTGTGTTCCCATCAAAAATCGAGAATCGTCCCAGCAAGTAGCCAAACTCCACGGTGACAAACTGCGCGCTGTCGGGCGCCAGATGGCCCATCGCGCCGGATGCTCTTCCATGGCCGGCGCCAGCTCCTCGGAAGTTGCCGGGTCCCAGAAACGGACCGACTTGTCGTCTTCACTGGTCGAGACCATTTGATGGCCGTCGGGGTGCCAATTCACACTGTTTACGGCGGCCGAGTGGCCACGGAACGTCGTTGCGGATTCCCCTGTTTCCAGATTCCAGACGATCGCCGTGTGGTCGTCGCTGGCCGAAGCCAACCGGTCGCCGGTCGGGCTGAACGCCATCCCGTTGACGCGATTCGTGTGCTGTGACAACCGCCGTGGCTTGTCCAGTCTGTCGGCCTGCCACAGCTTGATCGTTCCATCGACTCCCGCCGTTGCGAACTGGTTTCCCTGCGGACTCCAGGCCACAGCGGTCCCCTCCACGTCATCAGCCTGGAAACTCCCGCGTTTCGCTCCAGTGGCTGCGTCCCAGAGGACGAGCATTCCTTCCGAGTCGATGGAAACGAGCTGCTTTCCATCCGGGCTGGAAGCGATGTCTTGGACCGGTTTCGCATGTCCGTGCAGCAGTCGCTCGGCGCCGAACTGGATCGAATTCAGCAGGTACCATTCCCAGCCACGTCGGTCCGCTTCGCCTTCCGATGGCATCCACTTGACCAGGTCGAATCGCACTTGTTCGTTGCTATCGGCATGCCGGGCATTCAGGTAGGAACTGCGAATATCATTGATGTAGGCCGCCGTCAGTGCGCGATCCCGATCGGACTCTGCCTGCACGCGTGCGCCGTGGGCGCGGTCTCGTGCGAAGTTTGCCTGGCGATTTGCGTCCGCAGCCGCCACCAGGGCTGTCCGGGCTGCTTCGGCCTGTTGGCCGGAGCGGTTCGCTTCCCGATGGGCATGCAGTGCCAACAGACTACTCGTAACCGTTCCGATTAGCAGGAGAGCGAGAAAACTGGCCGCCGTGGCCAGCGCGGCTTTGTGTCGACGAAGCGTTTTGCGGAAGAGATAGAACAGACTGGGCGCGACCGCCTTCACCGGTTCGTTGTTCAGGTACCGCTTGACATCCTCGGCCAATGCGTTCGACGTGTCATACCGCAGTGTACGGTCCTTCTCGAGGGCCTTCATGACAATTCGATCAAGGTCGCCCCGGAGTAGGCGAGTAAGTTGCGCAGGTTCCACACGCCGTTGCTGAGCGATCGTCGATAGCTCGATGTTCGACATCGTGCTGAAGCGTGCCGAAGGCCTGGTCGGCGTGACCTCTCGGATCCGACGTCGCATCTCGTCCAGGCCCGGGTTGTCATTCGGAACGAAATCGAGCGGCGTTCTTCCGGTGAGCAGTACATACAGGAGCACGCCCAGGCTGTAGATGTCAGACCGCGTATCGACATCCAGCCCGCTCATCTCCGCCTGTTCGGGGCTCATGAATTTGGGCGTACCCAGCAACTGGTGAAAGGCCGTGTAGACGGATGTGTCGGAGAGTGACTCGTTGAGTGCCTTGGCCAATCCGAAGTCGATGACTTTCACCACCGCCGTGTCGTCGTGTTGCGTGATCAGCACATTGGAAGGCTTGATGTCGCGATGAATGATCCCTTTCTGATGCGCATGCTGTACCGCCTGGCAGACGGTGACGAACAGTCGCAGCCGCTGATCGGTGGTCAGTTTCGCCTTGTCACAATAGTCCGTAATCGAGATGCCGCGGACCAGCTCCATCACGAAAAACGGTCGACCCGCAGGCGTGGTGCCGGCGTCCAGGACGCGCGCGATGTTGGGATGATCCATCATTGCCAAGGCGCGTTGCTCGGTTTCAAATCGAGCGATTACTTCTTTCGTATCCCGGCCCGGTTTGATCAGCTTCAAGGCCACTTTGCGCCGCACGGGCCGTTCCTGCTCGGCGACGTACACGATGCCCATTCCCCCTTCACCGATCGGTTCACGCAGTTTGTAGGGCCCAATTCGCGTGCCGCTCGGTTCCAGAGGTGACTTCAGGTTGGCCGTGTCGTCAACGAGTTCCGGTGGCTGGTTTAGGAAATCTTGTTGCTTGTCCAAGGCTTGCAACAGCAACAGCACTCGCTCCTCCAAGCCCTTGTCATTGCCAGTGACCTGCTGGATATAGGTGGCTCGCGCATCCGGCGAGTCGATCTTGCGCGACGTTGAAGATCGATTTTTCGGCAAGAGTAGCGGGCATCAGGGCAATCTCTGCATTGGGTTTTGTGGTTCTTGTTCGCCGAATGGCTTGGCCAGATGCGCGGCAACGTGCCGGGACGACTCGCCACGAGCTCAGGCCTCGAGGAGGTGCCTTGCCCAAAACGCATGTACGGCCGATTTGTCCAACAGACGGCACCAACCAGCCCGAACGCGCTGGCGGTCATGGGGGAATTGCTCGGTACACGGGGCGAACGCCCCGCGGCGCATGCATCATCCGGACGAGCCGGGTCGGGGGCTCCGCGGGCAGCAGGCCCCACGTTAGTAATGCGAGAGTTGGGGGCAAACCCTCTAACGATTTTGGGAATTTCCGCCAAGAAGAAGGGCGGTTACGATTTTTCTTGACTGGAATCGGCAAGCTCCACTTGAAGCCAGCTCCTGGCGTAAGCCCAGTCGTTATCGGCGGTTGCGATGGAGATCTGCAGTGCTTCCGCTGCCTGTTGACGGGTCAGGCCGGCGAAGAAACGCAGCTTGACCAACGTCGCGGCGCGCGGGTCGATTGACTCCAGACGCTCGAGAGCTTCATTCAGGCCGAGCAGGTCCCACGGTTGACCGGTCGTGATTTCCGGCTCGACGTGTGTCAGATCAATCCGTTGATGACGACCGCCTGCCTTCGGACCACTTCGGCGGCGGGCTTGCTCGACAAGAATTCTCCGCATCGCCTCGGCCGCGGCGGCAAAAAAGTGACCTCGCGAATCCCATCGAGGAGCGTCCTGTTTGACGTCGACCAATCGAATGTAGGCTTCGTGCACCAGCGCGGTGGCGTCCAGTGTGTGACCGGCCGCCTCCTGTGACATTCGCTTGGCCGCTAGTTGCCGAAGTTCGTCGTAGACCAGCGGCAGTAACTGCTCGGCTGCCTGCGTTTCGCCCGCCTCAATTTGCGTCAAGATCCGTGTGACGTCGGTCATGCGAATAGAATACCGCTGTCTTTCATCGGTTACCAGCGTATCCATTGGATTCGAGTGTATTCGAACCGTGGATCTCTTTCTGGGTGGTGATGGCACGAACCGCCCGCGGACGATGTCGCGGGATCAGATCGAAAGCTGTTCGAATCGGTACATTGGTAGCGGAAGTCAGGCCGGACTACAATGGCTCGCGTTGCCGCACTTCTACGTGTCGGAAGCATGGTCGCGGATGGTCCGCGGATCGTCGTTGTTGGTCTGCTCGAAGCGATGACGAAAAAACCACTTGGGCAATTGTCGCCGCGCGTGGCACGCGGCGGAAGGGGCAGGTCGTATCGCACGAATGAGTAGCTCACGAATGGGTCTTCGAGTCGTCGCAAAGGAACCGGGACTGATGGACAGAATCTCTGCAGTGGTTGTTCGGCCGCCATGCCCTGTTCTTCTTCTGGCTCTCTGTGCGGTCTTTTGCCGTGTCTGCGGCCCACTGCACGCTGCCCAGGAAGTGGGTCGAGTCGACGTCTATCGGGTCCTCGAATTGCGCTTCCAGGGGCCCGAACAAAGCGTCGAGGACAGTCCGGCCCGTGATGTCGATTTTTCTGTGACGTTCCGGAATGGAGAGCAGGACCTGGAACACCAGGTGCATGGGTTCTGGATGGGGGATGGTCGGGGCGGGCGCACCGGGAATGTGTTTGGGGTTCGCTTCACTCCGACAGCCAACGGCCGATGGGAACTGGCACGGGTGGCATCCAATCGGGCGGAACTGGCCGGACAGCGGCAGGGCGACTTCGTGACGGCGGTTGCGGCGGGGCACCCCGGGTTCTGGATTGTCGACGACCAGAGTCCCGGTCGAAGATGGTATCGCCGAAGCGATGGAACGCATCCGTATATCTTCGGAAACACGCATTACAGTTTTCTTTCCGGGTATCAGAAGGATGGCCAAAAAAGCGGCAACGACATTGGCGCAGACATTGCCGGAAACGCCAAGTATTTCAAGAAGCTACGCTTCGCACTGCATGGAGACCGGTATCCTGATCCCAACGAGAAGCCGTTTCTCGACGCGAGCGGCCAGCCAACCGACTCGGGAGATGATAGCCACCGCCCGAATCCCACGTGGTTTCAGCAGCGCGCGGATGTGGCCGTTCGCGTCGCAATGGAACACGATCTGATCGCTGATCTGATTTTGGCTGGACCGGATGCGGAGGAGTCGCGGTCGTGTCTGCGGGCAAAGCACAACGGTGGCGATCCTACTCCTTATCTGCGCTACATCGCCGCGCGTTACGGCAGCTATCCCAATGTGTGGATCTGTCTTTGCAACGAGTACGAGATTAAGAATCCGAAGTATGAGGAAGCGGCGATCGCTGCTTTTGGTGGGACAATCCGAGAGTATCTTCCGTACGCCACGCCGCTGAGTGTTCACAGTACACCGCGGACGCTGTGGTCGTCCCAATTCGATTCCCTTCCGCCGTGGGCTGATCACATGATCATCCAGAAGAAGATTCGGCGAATGGGGCCCGCTGCCGATGTGATTCAGCAGGCGCGCCACAGGAAGGACCATTCGAGAGCGCACGATGCCGGTTGTGAATGATGAACTGAGTTATGAGGGGAAAGGGGATCAACACTCCGAGCAAGACACGATCGAGTCGCACCTGGGAGCGTTTCTCGGCGGCGGCTACGCGTCAACCGGCGAAAAGCCGGGTAGCAAGTTGGGCCAGTACTTTCGCGGAAAATTCGACCCTTGGGAACATGCCTCCGCCGATAATCTCGCGTGGCTCCGTCAGCAGATTGACGACCATATTTCTTTCTGGAAGATGAAACCTGACCCGGGAATTTTTTCCAATTGCGCCGACGGATTCCGGAGCTTGGTTTGGCCGGGGCACGAGTACGTGCTGGGCACGAACGCTGTGCGTCGGGAAATCGTCGCGGAACTGCCCGAGGGAAGTTGGGTCGTGACACGCTACGATGTTGTTGCCCAAACGGTGGAAACGCTGCACGAAGCGGCGCAGGGCCGGCTCGTCTTCGATGCTCCCGATTGTCGGGCCGTGCTGTTTCACTTCCGAAGGGCCGGTCCGTCGCGGCGCAATCGGTAGCCTTCAATTCCCCGTGACTGGTGGACGTTGGGGGAACCGCGCGAAGCGAACAAGTCGACGAAGTCAGCCGTCGTGATCTTTCGTCGCGAGAAGGTTGCCCGATCTGGTTTACCGAAGTGGTGGCAGATATGATTGGTGGATCGAGAAATCCGCCACTGGACACCCCTGCACCATAAGGATCGCCTTCCATGGTAAAGACCGATAGGATGCCGTTGCGAATTGTCGTCGCCCTTGCTGGGTTGGCCGGTTGGTTACCGGCGACATACGCGTGGACAGCCGATCCAAGCGTTTCGTTGTCCCGAATGGAAGGCGTGCAGCCCAGGAATGTGATTTTCATTCTGGTGGATGATTTGCGCTACGATGCGATGGGGTGCATGGGGCATCCGTTTCTGAAGACTCCCGAGATCGATGCGCTGGCCCGCGAAGGGGTGAATTTCGAGAACGCTTTCGTTACGACGTCACTTTGTTCTCCCAGTCGGGCTTCGATACTGACCGGGCAGTATATGCACCGGCATCGAGTGGTGGACAACAACAATCTGGCACCACCGGGCACGATCTTCTTTCCGCAGTATCTGCAGCAAGCAGGTTACCAGACCGCGTTCGTCGGGAAGTGGCACATGGGGGGACATAGTGATGATCCGCGCCCGGGTTTGACTATTGGGTCAGTTTTCGCGGCCAAGGCCATTACGTTTCACCGGGGCCGCAGTGGAAACTGAATGTGAATGGCACACGTGTTCCGCAGAGGAAATATGTAACGGATGAGCTGACCGATTACGCGCTGGAGTGGCTTGGCTCCTTACAGGGCGATAAGCCGTTCTTTCTATACTTGTCGCACAAAGCGGTACACGCCGAGTTTCGACCGGCAGAGCGCCACAAGGATCTGTACAGCGACGCGACCGTTCCCGAACCGGCCACGCAAGCGAATACGGCAGAAAACTACGATCAGAAGCCGATGTGGGTGAAGAACCAACGAAATAGTTGGCATGGAGTTGATTTCCCCTATCACAGCGCGCTGGATATTAAGGAATACTACCGTGCCTATTGCCGCACATTGATGGCGGTCGATGACAGCGTCGGACGGCTGATGGATTATCTGCGCGAAAAGAATCTGGCCGACGACACGGTCGTGATGTTCATGGGCGACAACGGATTCCTCTTTGGAGAGCACGGATTGATCGATAAGCGGAATGCGTACGAGGAGTCGATGCGCGTCCCGCTGCTGGCACGCTGTCCGGCGTTGTGGGAGCGCGGTTCCGCCGTCCCGGGCATCGTCGCCAATATCGACATTGCTCCCACCGTATTGGAGTTGGCGGGGCTGCAGGCCCCGGGGCAGATGGACGGGCGCAGCTTTGTGAAAC
This sequence comes from uncultured Planctomycetaceae bacterium, assembly GCA_963776055.1. Taxonomy (GTDB): domain Bacteria; phylum Planctomycetota; class Planctomycetia; order Pirellulales; family Pirellulaceae; genus CAVZLD01. The sequence continues at coordinate 534,618 of CAVZLD010000009.1, forward strand.
TGGCTACGGGCGAGATTCCGGCGGGCCAATGGCGCGACCATCTGCTGTATGAGTACTACTGGGAATGGAATTTCCCACACACGCCCACGATGTTTGCCTTGCGTGGCGATCGGTTCAAATTCATTCAGTATCACGGGATTTGGGATACGGATGAACTGTATGATCTGCAGGCTGATCCGAGAGAGATGATCAATCTGATTCGCGACCCGAAGCATCGTGACACGGTGCGCCAAATGCGACAGGCGCTCAATCAGGAGTTGCAGCAGCGGAACGCCATGCAGGTTCCCTTTGGCGCGAAAGGGGGATCAGGCGCCAACCTGCGTCGCGCCAGCGGCACGCAAGCCGCTGAGTTTCCGCCTCACGTACTTCGACAGAAGAACGACTGATGCTGCGTCAAGATTCGCGAAGGGGCTGCCACTGCCCGTGTCCGTATCGTCCTGGACCGTGAAAGCAGGCGCAGATACCGACTGGCGAAGCCATGGGATTGCAACTCCATGACTCCGGTTTTGACAAGGCACCGGAAGCGAATTGCGTCTCGCCGAAGATCCCTCTCGATCCGGAGATTGTAACATGCCTTTCGACCGGCTCTCGATTCGACGTGTGATCATCCTGGTTGTCTCTACGGGAATGGTCTGCGCGACCGTCGGACGCGCGGAAGTCGCTACCGAACACAACGTGCTTTTTATTGCCGCCGATGACATGAATTGCGATCTCGGCGCGTATGGCAATACCCAAGTCAAGACTCCCCACTTGGACCGACTGGCGAGGATGGGCGTGCGATTTCGAAACGCTTACTGCCAACAACCGTTGTGTGGTCCTAGTCGCGCAAGTCTGATGACCGGCTTGCGTCCCGACACGCTGGACATGCACACGCTGGCTCACGAGTTGCGCAAGAAGAATCCGGACGTCGTAACGCTGGGACAACTGTTTCGGCAGCATGGATATTTCTCGGCGCGGTCTGGCAAGATATATCATTACGGTAATCCTTCGCAGATCGGGACCGACGGCAACGATGATCCGCAGACCTGGGATGAACGACATAACCCGGCGGGAATTGACAAAGCCCAGGAAGATCGAATTGTCCGGTATCAGAAGGGAAGAGGATTGGGGATTTCCATGGCATGGTGGGATCCGGTCAGTGAGGACGAAGAACATACGGACGGAATGGTAGCCACGCAGGTCGTGCAGTGGATTGAGCAGCATCGCCAACGCCCATTCTTTTTGGCGGCAGGATTCTACAATCCTCACTGCCCCTATGTAGCGCCGAAAAAGTACTTCGACCTTTATCCGCTGGAGGAGATCACGATTCCCGATCTGGACGAGGCCAAGGCGGATCTCGCCGATGTTCCACCGATGGCAATTCAGCGTGACACGAAACATTGGCCGTACTATTTTGAGGGAATCACGGTGGAACAGGCTCGGCGCTGCAAGCAGGCCTATTACGCCAGCATTTCGTTTGTCGATGCGCAAGTGGGACGGCTGCTGGACGCGCTGGAGCAGCACAATCTGCTGCACAAAACGGTGATCGTATTTTGGTCGGATCACGGCTATTTTCTGGGAGAGAAAGGACTGTGGTACAAACGGAAAGCGTTCGAGCGTTCCGCGCGGATGCCGCTGATCATCGCCGGGCCCGGAATCGCCCGTGGTGAAATGACCACGAAGCCGGTCGAGTTGCTGGATCTCTATCCCACACTGGCTGATCTTTGCGGACTGGCTTCGCCTGACGGCTTGGAAGGTCGATCGCTTCGTCCGCTGTTGGAACATCCGTCGACCGCCCCGTGGACGAAGCCGGCTGTGACGCAAGTGTGGCACAGTCCTCAAGCCTGGGGCTACTCGATCCGAACCGAGCGATGGCGCTGATACCGAATGGCTCGAGGGAGAAGCGGGACGGGAGTTGTACGATCACTCCAAGGATCCCGGTGAGGTCACGAACCTTGCGACGGACCCGGTTCATGCCGAGATCGTGGGCGACTTGTCCCGGCAACTTCGACCGTATGTCCAACTCGAGCCGCACAAACGCCATGCGCCGTAGGCTGCTTGCCAACGAATAGGAGATCGACCCTGATGTGCATCGGCCGAATACTGTGGGGGAGTCTTTTGGTATGTGTCCTGGGGAGCGTGAGTACGGCGGCTGGCCCGTCATCGCGACCGAATATTGTGTTCGCTTTTGCCGACGATTGGGGACGGCAGGCGAGCATCTATGCGCAGGTAGATGGTCCCGGAGGGATTTGTGATGTCGTGCACACGCCCCACTTCGACCGCTTGGCGACCGAAGGCGTCCTGTTCCGCAACGCGCACGTGAACGCGCCGTCGTGTACTCCGTGTCGCAGTTCGATCCTGTCCGGACAGCACTTCTGGCGGACGGGGCGGGGGGCGATCCTGCAAGGAGCAGTCTGGGATTCAACGATTCCGGCGTGGCCGTTGCTGCTGCGTGACAGCGGCTATCACATCGGTAAGAGCTGGAAAGTCTGGAGCCCCGGTACACCGGTCGATGCTCCGTACGGAGGTCAAAAGTACGCGTATCAGCAGGCCGGTGGTCGGATCAATCAGTTCTCACAGAATGCAACGAAACTGGTGGCCGCCGGCAAGTCCGTCGAGCAGGCGCGGCAGGAGATCCTCGCGGAAGTCCGCGCCAATTTCCAGGCGATGCTCGCCGATCGGAAAGGGGACCAACCATTCTGCTATTGGTTTGGCCCGACGAATGTGCATCGCAAATGGATCAAGGGCTCCGGCAAGGCCCTGTGGGGCATCGATCCGCAGCAGCTCCAAGGCAAGCTGCCGCCGTTCTTGCCCGACGTAGCCGAAGTGCGTCAGGATCTGGCCGATTATTTCGGCGAAATCCAGGCTTTCGATGCGGCCGTGGGCGTTCTGTTAGAGCAACTCAAGAAGAACGGTTTGTACGACGACACGCTGATCGTTGTCACGGGCGACCATGGACCACCCGGGTTCCCTCACGGCAAGTGCAATCTTTACGACTTCGGTACGCAAGTCGCTTTGGCCGTGTCGGGGCCAGGGCTTCGCGGCGGCCGCGTGGTGGATGATTTCGTGAGTCTGCCCGATTTGGCGCCGACATTCCTCGAGGCGGGTGGTGTGCCGGTTCCCGAAGGGATGACAGTGCGCAGTCTCTGGCCGACACTCCGGTCAGATCGCACCGGGCTGGTCGACCCGGAACGCACCGCCGCCTTCGTGGGTGCGAACGTCACGTCGAAATGGCACGCGCCGGCCATTTGCCTTATCCACAGCGAGCGATCCGTACGGCGGACTTCCTGTTCGTCCTGAACTTTCGTCCGGAACGCTACCCGTTGGGCGACCCCTATCACCTGGACGGAGAGGATCCACCGACCACGAAAGAACTGACGGAAACGACCTTTGTGACATTGCCGGATGAGGACGCCGGTCCCACGAAAGCTTGGATTGTCAACCATCGCAGTGATCCGCAGTGGAAGCCGTATTTTGATCACGCCTATGGAAAACGCCCACGTGAAGAACTGTTCGATCTGCAGCAGGACACCCACCAGATGCGAAACGTGGCCGACGATCCGGCATACGCCTCGGTTGTTCAGAATCTGCGAAAGCAACTCCTGGACGAACTGACCCGCACCGGCGATCCGCGGTTGATCAACGACGGCGAGTTCTTCGAAACGCCCCCGATGGCGGGACCGCTGCCGGACGACGTCCACAAGCCGAATCGACAGCGCAGACGTTGACCCATGCGATCCGTGTTGAATCGGGGAAGATCTCGATTATTCAAGAATGATGGTGAGCGAGCGGATGGAATCGAACCACCGAGGGCACAGAAGACACAGAGGAAATTGAGGACATAGAGGCTCGGAGGACACGAAGGGTGCGCATGACACGGATGACACGGAGATAAGACAAGATGAAGTGGCCGAAAAATCTCGATCAACGGTCCCTCTTCTACTTTGGCTTTTCAGCTCTGTGTCCTCTGTGCTCTCTGTGGTTTCATTCAAAAACACGTCATCCAAAAGCACTTCATTCAAAACTAGAGAAACAAGTGCTGCTCACAAATCCGTATGGGAATCTCCGGATGAAAAGACACCTGCTGCGGTTCATTCCCCTGATGCTTTGGATCAACAGTAGTTTCACGCTGGAGCGGTGTTACGCGTTGCCGGCGGCGGATCCGCCGAACATCGTCATTGTGATGGTCGATGACATGGGATTCAGCGACCTCGGTTGTTACGGATCGGAAATCGAGACGCCACACCTGGATCGACTCGCTGCCGACGGGTTGCGGTTTACGCAGTTCTACAACACCGGCCGTTGTTGCCCGACGTGCGCGGCGTTGTTGACCGGGTTGTATCAGCATCAGGCGGGGATCGGGTTGATGACCGAAGGCCGCGGTTTTCCCGCGTACCAGGGCTATCTGAACGATCGCTGCGTGACGATTGCCGAAGTGCTGCAGTCTGCCGGATACTTCACAGCCATTTCCGGCAAGTGGCATGTTGGTTCGCAGACCGATCATTGGCCGCGCCAGCGTGGTTTTGATCGATTCTATGGGATCCCGCAGGGAGGGGGCCATCACTATCGAATGTTACCTGGTCGACAGCTTGTGCTGGATGATTCCGTGATCGAGGTACCGGCCAATTGGTATTCGACCACCAGTTTCACGGACTACGCGCTGAAGTTTATCGAAGAGGCGCACGGAGTGGGGCGGCCGCTGTTCTTGTACCTGGCCTACACCGCGCCACACTGGCCGCTGCAAGCGCCGCCGAAAGCGATGGCAAAGTATCTCGGTCGGTACACCGCAGGATGGCAACCGCATCGCGAGGCACGCTTTCGTCGCCAGACGCAAATGCAGCTTTTTCCCGCGGCGACAGAACTTGCCCCGCTCGATCCCCGCACTCCGGATTGGGCTTCGATCGATGACCAGCAGGAAATGGACTTGCGAATGGCTCTGCACGCGGCCATGGTGCACCTGGTCGACGAGGGAGTCGGTCGCGTGGTGAATCGATTGCGAGAGCTTGACGAATTCGACAACACATTGATTCTGTTCTTGAGCGACAATGGGGCGAGTGCCGAAGGGGGACCCGTGGGGTTTGTGCGATCTGACCGGGGCGATGCGGATGCCAAGACGGGCACGGCCGAATCCTATGTCAGCTTTGGTGTGGCCGGCGCGAATCTGTGTGACACGCCGTTCCGTAAGTACAAGATGTACGTCCACGAAGGCGGCATCGCGACGCCGTTGATCGCGCACTGGCCCACCGGTATTTTGCCGGAACGACGCGGTTCCCTGACGCATGAAGTGGGGCATGTGATTGACCTCCTGCCGACCTGTCTGGATCTGGCGGGCGTTGCGTATCCGACTCACCGCCGGGGCAAAATGGTAACACCCGTGGCCGGGACGAGTCTGGTGCCGGTGCTTTCCGGCGAATCGATCGGCGATCGGGAACTGTATTTCGAGCATCAAGGAAATGCGGCCGTTCGCGCCGGTTCATGGAAGCTCGTCCGGGCACACGGCACTCCCTGGGAATTGTATAACCTATCGGTGGATCGGACCGAGTTGACGGATCGTTCGGCGCAGCACCCAGAGCGCGTCCGCGAACTCGAAGAAAGATGGCAGTCGTGGGCCGAAGCGGTTGGGGTTCAGCCGTGGCCACTGAAACGAAAATGAGATTTGTGGCGAAAACCAGCTATGCGGAAAAGGAGTGGCTTCGAATGTTTGCATCTCATTTACTGCGAGAGCGTGTGAGTAGTGAAAATGACAAGCAGCATCATTGCCGAGCCGATGGGTTCATCGCGCGGCCATGGTGCACGGCGGTCGGAGTCGCTTTCGTTCTGACCGTTTGCGGTTTCGTGTTGGTGTTAAGTGGGATGACTTTGGGAGCGGATCGGCCAAATGTGTTGTGGATCACCAGCGAGGACAATGGTCCGCACCTTGGCTGTTACGGTGATGAGTACAGCCAGACGCCGTCTCTGGATCGACTCGCCGTGCGCGGTATGCGTTATGCGAATGCCTCGTCAACTGCGCCGGTGTGCGCCCCGGCCCGCACGGTGATCATTTCCGGCATGTGGGCTCCTTCGCTGGGCGGCGAACATATGCGTTCGCAGGTCCAGGTTCCCCGCCAGTTCAAGATGTATCCGCAGTACCTTCGGGAAGCGGGCTACTATTGCACGAATAACTCCAAGACGGACTACAATTTGGCGTTGCAGACGCGTCTACTTTGGGATGAGAGTAGTCGGAAGGCGCACTGGAAGAACCGCTCCTCCGATCAGCCATTCTTCTCAATCTTCAACTTCACAATTAGCCACGAGTCGCAGATCCGCAATAAGATCCAGGAAAAGAACCGGATACACGACCCGGCGCAAGTGCGGATTCCCGCTTATCATCCGGACACGCCGGAGGTCCGCAAGGACTGGGCGCAATACTATGATCGATTGACGATGATGGATGCGCAGTGCGGTCAGGCTCTGGCGGAGTTGCAGGAGGCGGGCCTCGATGGCGATACGATTGTGTTTTATTACGGGGACCACGGATCCGGGATGCCACGGAATAAGCGGTGGCCCTACAACTCCGGTCTTTCCGTGCCGCTGATCGTGTATGTGCCACCCAAGTGGCAGCACCTGGCTCCGGCAGACTACCAGCCGGGCGGGGAAAGCGACCGGTTGGTGAGCTTCTACGATCTTGGCCCGACGGTACTCAGCGTGTGTGACATCGATCCGCCCGAGAACATGCACGGCCGACCATTTATGGGACAGAAGCGACATGCGGTGGCACAGCCGGAGTATGCCTTTGGATTTCGGGGTCGAATGGATGAGCGGTACGATCTGGTACGAGTGGTGCGCGACAAACGCTATATCTACCTCCGCCAGTTCATGCCCCACAAGATCTATGGGCAGCATATTTCGTACATGTTTCAAACGCCGACGACGCGCGTTTGGAAGCAGTGGTATGACGATGGCAAGCTGAATGAAGTTCAGTCGCGTTTCTGGCAAACCAAGCCGAGCGAGGAACTGTACGACCTGCAGGCGGATCGAGATGAGGTGCACAACTTGGCTGATTCGCCAGGCCATCAAGCGGTTGTGCAACGAATGCGAGCCGCGTTGATGCAGCAGTTGCTGGCTTGGCGCGACCTGGGCTTTCTGCCGGAAGGACAGATCCACTCTCGCGCCGGCGATGACGCCCCCTGGACGATGGCGCAAGATGAGACGCGTTATCCGATGCGGAAGATTCTAACCATGGCGGACCTGGCATCCTCCGAGCGGGCCGATGCTCTGTCGGGCATTCTCGCGGGGCTGCGTGACAATGACAGCGCCGTCCGCTATTGGGCGGCGATGGGGCTTTTGTTTCGTGAACAGGCTGGTTGGGAGGCCGGCCACACGCTGCTGCGAGCCGCACTTGGCGACGAGGCTCCCGAAGTTCGCGTCATCGCTGCCGAAGCACTCGGGCGATACGGCAATCCGAGCGACGTGCAGGCGGCGCGGGAACTGCTCGTGGAGCACAGCGACTTGAGAATGTACGACACCTTCACCGTGATGCTGGCGCTGAACGCGTTGCAGGCCATGGGTGTCGATAAGGTGTCACCGGCCAAGGATCGGATCGCCGGGCTTCCCACCAAAGTCCCGCAGATGCCGCCGCGTGCGGATGGGTACGTCGGACGCCTTCTGGCAACGTTGCGGGCTGACCTGGGGTTGGAGTGAGCCGTAAGATCCGCACCTCTTCCTCGTTGCGGTGTCGATGACGCCGTCGCGACGCGATGCAGGGCAACGAAGTGCGGCCACCGCCAAAACGCCGGTGGAAGGTCTTGGTACGACCGCCGTGTTGGCGGTCACATCCACTCCGAAATTGAAATCCGGGACGAATCCCCCGAAGAAGAGCGCGTGTTGCCCTAGGGATAACGGTTCCGGCAGGACGCATTCGACTTGCCAGTCTCACTTGATCGCGTCGCGCGAATCGAGGATCATAGCGAGGTTGCCGGTCCAGGCCAAACGTTGTTCCCGCCCTTCGTTGACAGAGGAAGAGATGCGATTTCTCCCCGAATTGATTGAAAACAATCGCCAGTGGGCTGCCGATGTTGCCCAGCGCGACCCTGGTGTTTTCGCGAGACTCTCTGCCAAGCAGGCTCCGGAGTTCCTTTGGATTGGCTGCTCGGATAGTCGCGTTCCGGCGAATCAAATTGTTGGTTTGGCACCCGGCGAGATTTTCGTACACCGGAACATCGCGAACCTCGTTGTGCACAGCGATGTGAATTGTCTAAGTGTGATCGAGTATGCCGTTGCCGTGCTGAAGGTCAAGCACGTCATCGTTTGCGGTCATTATGGATGCGGCGGAGTGAAGGCCGCGATGGAGAGGCATCACTTGGGCTTGATTGACAACTGGCTGCGGTACATCCGTGATGTGCGGCAGAAACACGTTGACGCACTTGGTGCAATTCAGGATGACGCCGCCCGACTCGACCGACTGTGCGAGCTGAATGTCATCGAGCAGTCCCTGCACGTCTGTCATACCACGGTGGTCCAGGACGCCTGGGAAAAGGGTCAGAGACTATCGGTCCACGGCTGGATTTACAGCATGCGAGATGGATTGATTCGCGACTTGAATATCAGCATCGCCAGTCCCAACGAGATTGCTGATGCCTATCGAGTCGCCACCAATCCCCTGGCGTAGGGGAGGAAAAGGGGACGCAGCTCTTTTCCGTCTCTAATGAGCTGCGTCCCCTTTACTGCTCTATCCCGACCTTAGCCGGAAAGGCGGCTAGGGCGAAAGCCGACCAGGTCGTGTGCCGGTGAGTCCGCGAAGGCAAAGTCATGTTGGCAACGCATGCACCTGGCACGGCCTTCGAGCTGCGTGCCGACTCGTCGGCAGTCGAGACATGTATACAGTCCCGGCAGATACTCAAAGTCAGCGCTCACGATCAGGGGTCCCAGCTGACACTTGGGGCAGCGTACAACATTGCCTCGGTCAAACGCACGGACGGGAGCAACATGGGCGCAGGCATAGTGGTGGATCAGCTCGTCCCTGGACACATTCGATGAATGACACGCGTGGCAAACCGAACGGTAGACCGGTAGTCCCTCGCATTCTGGGCAGACGTGAACGCGGTCCACAATGATGCGCTCGAGAACCCCCAACTCCGCCAACCGCTTGAGCACACGGCTATTGACGTCGTACTCGAATCTCAGGCTTTCCAGGTTGAGCCGCGGCAGCAGGATGGCGCACTCGAGAATCCTGTTCAGGGCACCGCCGATACGTCCCTGGATTGATACGAGATGGTCGTCCAGCGGCTTGACATCCTCGACGACAACGGCCACAAACCGCTGCTGTTCGTCTTCCAGCACGCCGACGGCCAAAGACATCCCCGGCGACGGCGAACCGTTCGCCGGGCATTCGATTCTCACGTGCGGCGGCTTGATTGGCTGCAGCTGGCCAGCAATTCGGCGATGATAAAGCGGCAGTGCGTCATTCAGTAGTGGCACGATAGTACATGGTTGTCGCTGGAGTCCATCCGCGGAACATTCCGACTCCAACGGATCGGCGAGCAGCTCATCGTCTGTCTTCGGCGGCATCATCACATCTGCACTGGCAGGTCGATCGAACGATTGGCCTGCTCACTTTGCAAGCCTTGTCTCGTGGTCGTCACGGCGCGAATTGGAGGAAGCGCGAGGGGTCCCTGGGAAGCATCACGACAGCCCCCAAGCGAAGTCGTACGTCGTGAAAACTGCCCGCCGGTTTCATGCGGATGGGCAGCAGCTTCTCCTCGGCGAAATAGTGTCGAGCGATCTGTTCGGGAGGCGTTTCAAAACTTTTCCCCACCCGCTCGACCGTACATGGGAAGTCGTCTGCGCGCGGAGGTAGAGAAACCGTCACCGTATCTCCCTCCTCGGGGATGACGCGGGAGTGCTGAGAATAGTACATGATCACTCGCGCCGATGTTTCCTCGACAACCGTCACGATCGGCTCTTCCAGCTCGCATCGCTCGCCGACGAACGTGTTGCGTCGCAATACCGTGCCATTGACGGGTGACCGGAGTCTCCCTTGTGCGATCTGTGCGCGTAGCCGCTCGCGTTTCGATTTCAAGGTAGCGATCTTGGCGTGCAACGGCCTGAGCTGGTCGGAGCCCAGTTCAGCCATGCTCTGCGCCGATTCGACCTGTTGCCGAAGCTGATCCACTGCCTCGGTCAGTTTCCGGATCTTGAGCAGCGTGCCGCGCAGGTCGTACTTGGCTCTTTCGTAATCAGCGATCGAAATCGCCTCTTGTTTGACCAGATCTTTGGCCCGTTCGAAGGCCAGTCGCAACCGCGTGGCATTCTCGCGCTCATTCAATAACTGCCCCCACGTTTCATAGTAAGCCGTTGATGTCCGGGCGTTGACATCGTGCATTTGGCTCAGCAGTCCACTTCAGCTGGGATACTTTCGCCAGTAGCTCCGCGTTCGTGACGGCCAGCTCGTCATCTAGCTCTTGCACGGGTGCAACAACGCGGGATCTTCGATAGTCGCCAGCAGATCTCCCTGTCGAATCGTTTGATTTTCTTCGACGTGCATGTACTTGATTTGCCCTTGCCAGGGCGCCGATATGTCAATCTCGCGCCCCACGACCACACCGTAGGCGTGGTACCGAAAGAACGCCGTCCAGACACGGTGAACGCCGACGCCAACCACGACTAGCAGCCCGACAGCGATCAGGATGCCACCCGTGCTGCGTCGCTTTGGGACATCGGCGGGAAAAGGGGAAGGAAAGGGGGGCGAGTGGGCCGCGGGATGCGGAGGTTGAGGTGGGGCATAGGGCACCGTCCGTTCCGACGCGGGGGATGGCGCAACCGGCGGATGGGCCGGATTGTCGCGGTCCATTGACCGGTAGCGGGCCACTGCACGGCGGAGGGCACGCTCCAGTTGCTGGGGCCCCAGGTCAGACGCGTCCAGGCACTCCACTGCACCGACCGCCAGGATGCGCTGCGTCAGCTGCTCGTCATCCTGGTCAGTCACGACCAGCACGGGAGAATCTGTCGCCAGCGCCAGACCAATGTCCAGTGCCGAGATCGTCTCCGATTGATGGGCAGCGTGAGACACGACAATCACGTCGCAGTGGTAGCGGTCGAGCAAGTCGGTGGCCGTTGACGGATCGTCAGCCACCTGCACCGCGACGCCTTCGCCAAGTGACGCGAGAACATCACGCAGACGCTCGTCGACGGACCTGTTCGAGTCGCTACTCGAAACGTGCAGGACTTGCAGCTGGCGAGCACCGACTTCCCTGTGCGAAGTAGTTGCCGTCAAGGTATGTGTTTCCCGTTTCCGGTGGCACGTTTCTGCCGGGCGGTCGCAACGACGACGTGCGGATTCATCCGCTACAAACTTCCAATGCTTCGGTCCGATTCAGTTTCGAACCGGGCGGGCTCGCCGCATCACGCGACGATTCTGTCGCTCGATGCAGCGAGTTGATCTGCAGATGTTCGACGATTCGCAGGATGGTCTGTTCCAGCGCGATGCGAGGCCGATAGCCGATGGCTTGCCGAATCTTTGTCAGGTCCGGGATGCGCCGACGCGTCTCTTCGAAGTGACTTCCGTAGACGTCTTCGAAGGGCACATACGTCTTTCTCGAACAACTGCCGGTGACTTCGATGACCAAATCGGCGAGTTCGTTGATGGTGATTTCGGCGTCCGAGCCAACGTTAAACACTTCACCTCGAGCGTGCTCCAACCCGGACAGCGCGATCAGTGCGTCCGTAACGTCGCTCACGTCACAGAAGCACCGCGATTGTTTTCCATCGCCGTAGATCTGCAGTGGCTTGTTCGACATCGCGGCTTCGACAAAGCGCGGGACGACCATGCCGTACTGGGCGGATTGGAAGGGTCCGACCGTATTGAATAGTCGAGCGATAATCAAGGGCAGGTCGTGATACCGCGCGTACGACACGCCAAGAAACTCGTTAAGGGCTTTGCTGCAGGCGTAACTCCATCGCAACGCGCCGGTGCTGCCAAATACGAGGTTCTGGTCCTCCTGGCAGGCTTGTGACGATTTGCCGTAGACTTCCGACGTGCTGGCAATCAGCACCGGTTTGCCCACGTCAGTGGCTGAGCCGCAGAATGCGCTCGGTCCCGTGCAGGTTGACCTCCATGCAGCGAGTCGGTCTTTCTACGATCAAGCGAACGCCAAGAGCGGCGGCCAAATGGAAAACGAAGTCGGCCTCCAGCACCAGCGCTGGTAATAACTCGCTCTTGCAGATGTCGCCAACGACCAAGCGGTAGTTCTTGTTCTGCTGAAACGTCACAATATTGGCTCGGCTGCCCGTCGAAAAATTATCGATCACGGACACTCGATGGCCTGACTTGAGGAGGCGTTCAGTGAGGTGGCGGCCAATAAATCCGGCGCCCCCGGTAATCAACACATGCATGGGTTTCTCAGCTCACTTTGCGGTCGACACGCAACGGGATAGGGCAATGGAATAAGTAGTACTGCGGCTTTGAAAGGTCGAATTGGCCAGTATCTACCTATATAGCACGCAGCAGGGCGGAATGCGGTATGTTGCCGCACGCATCACAGAGGCATCGTCACGACCGCGCGAGGTACGCTGATCGGAATGCGTCGTTTGATGAATGATGCGATTGGCAGGCTCTACAAGATGCTATGCAATACTGCCGTGCAATCGTAGTTTGCCAGACGCATCTCCGGACAATTCTCTGGTTATCGGACTCGCCCGTGCTTGTAGAGTGGCATCATTGGCTGACCTCGCTCCATCCGGAACAGCTTGTTTTTGTCCTCGGACCCCTGCTCTTGTTGGATGGTCCTCGTTATGGAGTCAGCAAGCTGGTGATGTGTGCCTGGGATGCTTTTGCCGCGCTTGTCCACTGGTCTGTTGCCGATATCGCCTCCCGCACCTACTCGTTTTGCCCTTCCGTGTGTGTCGTTGTTCCGGCTTGTAACGAAGGTCGATTGGTGAGAAACACGCTCCAGTCGATCTGGGGAACGTACCCGCGACTGGAAATCATCGTCGTCAATGAGGCATCTCAGGATGATACGCTGTGCGTGGCTCGAGAATTCGAGAAGTCGCATCCTGGCGTGACCGTCCTGAGCAGGCCATGTCGAGGGGGCAAGGCCTCGGCGGTGAATCTGGCCCGCCATTACACGCAAGCGGACGTCCTCGTGTTGATCGACGGCGACTCCATCCTCGGGCCTCGGGCGATCTGGGAAATCGTTCAACCCCTGGCGGACCGGCGCGTGGGGATTGTCTCCGGCATGATCCGCGCTGAACGCCACGCAGAACCTCGTGACGCGTCTGCAATCCCTCGAGTACCTGAACACGATCCTGGTCGGTCGTACGCTTCTTGCGCGTCTGCATCTGCTGGGGATCTCTTCAGGTGCCTTCTCGGCGTACCGCACCGACTGCTTCGACCAGGGAAAAGGCAAGGACGTAGGGCCGACCGAGGACCTGGATATAACGCTCCGCATCCGCAAATCCGGACATGATGTTGCCTTCGTCCCGACTGCCGTGTGCTATACCGATGTGCCTTCCACGTGGAAGGGCCTCTTCAAGCAACGCCGTTTCTGGGAGCAAGGCAGCGTGGTCAAGCTCTATTGTCGAAAACATATCGACATGGTCTATTTCTGGCGACCGGGTTTTCGGTGGAGCAATTTCTTCCATTTTACGGACATATTGTTCTTCAACCTGGTCTGCGTTTACTCGCTGTGGCTGTACCTTGCCGTGCTTGTCTGGATGCAGCCAGTGGCCGAGGTGGGCCGAGTTCTCGTCACGCTGTACTTGGGTTACCTTGGCTTGGAATTGATTCAGTGGATGACGATCTTTGTCTATTCTCGCGATTGGAAGAAAGACTGGTCCACCTGCCTGGTTCTTCCCGTCTCGCCCCTCTATCAGTTGTTCTTGCGGTTCGTGTCGCTGATCGCGATCACGGAAGAGTTTCTGTGGCGCAAGTCGTTCGATGATGCGCATGTTCCTCGACACGTGCGCGAAGCAACTTGGCATTGGTAACAATTGACGATGGAATCGCCTCCGTGTGCGATGCTGTCGCGCGGTCCTTCCTACACGGCCAGTTACCGGCAAGAATCGCATCTGGGTCAAGAACTTCCATCGTCTGAGGTAAGAGAAGCAGATGTAAATGCCGTGATTGGCTCGGCAAGGGAAGACGTTCTTCATTGCGAAAGGACGCGTCTGGGAGTTGAGCTCAAGCTGGATGTGGAAAGGAGCAGGATCCTGTTCTTCCGCCGTAGGCTGCTGCCTCTTCGTTGTTTGTTTGGTCAGCGGGAGACCAGTGCAGCGGTTCGCAAAGCCTGGCTGGGTCAGCCTCCTACCGACTCGAGGCTGTGCGCCGGCAGTCCCCAATCGCCAATTCGGCCACACGCAGGTCAGTACAACGAGGACGTATTGTCACGTGCCACGTCGTGGCTCAGCGAGTCGGAACGACGTGTGAGTTTCGACTCCTCAACATCAAAGGCACTTGCAGGCTGTCCTTCGCTCTACGGTCATGGGGAATATTTTCCAGATAAGCAACAAGGCTATCGTAATGATGGAGCATGATGCACCGGACGGCGTTGTTCCCGGAAAGTGTTTGCTGGATTTCACCCACAGCCTGTCGAAAGGCGGCCTGAGGCCTACCCCAAAAGGAGATCCAACTCTCCTGCCCTTCTATCTTTCCTGTTTCGAGTCCAGGGCAAATGGTCTTGTCGATGGTGGATGCATAGGCCAACTCCTCTTGGACTGCATCGAGGATTTGCTTGGCCGAAGGTCGGTACGACATGATGCCAATGTAGTCGGTCTGATCCTGAACATGGTGAACCAAGAGCTTTCTTTCACCCGCGAACTCCACGGCGAACTCTGGACTGTCCCACCACATCGGTACGTCCACCGACAGCTCCAAGTGGGGCGCCTGTTCCTGCAGCAGTACCTTCGCCTTCTGAAGGAACGACAGATAATCCCGGATGACCTTCACCCGTTGCTCTCCTCCGGCTTTCCATTCCTTTGTCCCGTAGGGCTCTACGTCGTACTTCACGCCGGCCAAATGGGCCGTTGAGGGAAGGCGATTGTCAAACGCGATAATCGCTCGCAGGTCGTCGAGCGTCCTCTCGTGATTACGACGGAAGAACATATCCTGGCTACCCCTGAAGCGCATTTACAGTGACACCCTTTTTCTGCGCCGCGATGACCAATGTCGCCAGCGCATTCGCGTTCTTCAGGGAACGCACTGCATTCCCGTTCTCAATGCCAACGTGTTGATCCAGATGTGTGATTCCTTGTTCAGCACAGAAAGCGAGGAGCTTCTCCCTGGCTGTCTCCGTGCTGAAGGCCGCCTGGGGCCAAACCCACATTCCGAGCCGGGGCGTATCGTTCTGGTCGGCGCCGCATTGGATCGCGACGAGGAGTAGTATGAATAGGACGGTGTTCCTCATCTCATTTGCTTTCAACTCGTTCATAGGAAGTTTCCGCCTATTCCTCGTAGGCGGTAAACTTGCAGCCTAACGCGCAGGTGGTTACCTGTCGTAAGTCGTATCCTAGTCGCTGCTTGCTTCGTCGTCACTGCTCTCACTGCGTGGTAGGCCGTTTCTGCCCAGCGATCATCGGGGTGGCGGGCCAGTCCGTCCGCTGGGCTGCGAACGCCGCGTCCGCCGCGGTTTCGAACATGCGTGTAGATCATCGTCGTGACTTTGTCCTTGTCCCCCTTCCCCTCACGGACGGTGATCTCTCTACGCTCGAAGTCGAGATCCTTGATCCGCAAGCGAAGTGCTTCGAGCAACCGCAACCCACCACCGTACAAGAGCATGGCGATCAACCATTTATCGCCGCAGAGATGGGCCATGACTCGCGAGACTTCAATAACGGTCAGGACGACGGGGTCGAACGACATCTTTGATTCGGTCCAGCGGTTGTTCGAGGACGTGCTCATAGAGCAACAGAATCGCGGAGAGCGCCTGGTTCTGTGTGGACGCCGCGACATGGTCCTCGACAGCCAGGCGGCTCAGAAATCGGTTTACATCGCCTTCGACGAGTTGACGCGGATGCTGATGGAATTCGATGTACCTGCGAATCCAGTGAACGCAGGCTTCTTCGGTGCGGCGGCTGTAATGTCAAACGCGAAATGCTTCGATCAACGCGTCGTCTAAGCGTGGCGATGGGCGATCCAGATCTAGGCCCAACGGCTCAGTTCCGCCTCCACGCGTCCCCATGGCTCCGCCCCCCAGGCTCTGCAAACTAACCTCTTGGAGAATAGAACCGAACTCAGCCCGATCCAAGGCTCGCTAGCTATACCGA
Organism: uncultured Planctomycetaceae bacterium; assembly: GCA_963776055.1. GTDB lineage: Bacteria > Planctomycetota > Planctomycetia > Pirellulales > Pirellulaceae > CAVZLD01. The sequence goes on from CAVZLD010000009.1 coordinate 550,833, forward strand.
TTCAGCAATCGGCTTATGAAATATCCGGGTTAGCTCGACTACCGTGGTCTGAGACGCCGCCTAAGGGGAGGGCATGCGCCGGCATTCTCGCGTTGACTGAGCCGCTACTACGCAGCTAGCCCCAGGATCGCGTCTAACGCACGCAGAGCCGAAAGGCAGTTCGATAGCTAGCTCACGATATAGTGCGTCATGGGGCTGAGCGAAGGACCTTCCTGGGTACGTGGCACGTTCGGGGTCCGTGTCAGGCAGGTGGAAGTAGCCGGCTGGTGGCTTGGGTGACTTTGGGAGTCAACCGGTGCACTTCCAAGTCGGGGCGAGTGTTCACACCGATAGCTCGGCCCGGATCATCGGTCACGATGACGCACGGTGCAAACCGAATCCCCGCTGGCCTCCTTCTGGCCGACCGAGCGCAGCCAGGTGACGACGCCGACAGGCACGACGATCACCCCGACGCAGAACGCACGGCGCTGCCCGGGTGCTTGTGACCGCGCGATGTGTTTGGTGCGCAGCCCAGGATCTTTCCCACGCCCCCCACCCCGCGAGGCGCGGTACCACGTAATAGCCCCTTCGAAATTCACACCACTTTTCGGTGTGAAGATGGGCAGACTCCCGGCAGCCCCGTGGGCACGAATCAGGTCGCCCGTGGTCCGGTGACACGCTCGTCCACCAGAGAGCCCGAGTTTTCGGCATCTTGATATGTGAGACGGCAATTTGGGACTCGATGTACCAACCCTTTGCTGGGATAGATGTTGCGCTGATGGTGACTCGGCAAAGGAACCCAAACGAGACGTTCCATCCCCCATCGGCGGGACGACTCATTCGGGCCGATCTCGCCAGCCGGGCATACGTCTTCGGGCGCGCTCAGAACGCCCCATCAAACGTTCGCGCCGGCCAATTCGGGATGCTCAGGTCGCTTGATCTGTCATTTGGACAAGATTCGCCCCATTTGGCCAACCTTCTGTGGCTCAGCCGGTTTCTCCGGCTGCGACGCACAGGAGTTGTCGTCATCTGTCACGAACGGTCTTGGCCTCAACGACAAATGGCACGCCCATCCCGGGGCGATTCGCGTTCTGACGACCCGGAGATGAATGCGATCTTATTGACGACGGATTCGACTGGAACGGAGCCTTTTGAGGGCGATCTTGAACTCTCGGATTGACAACCCTCGTGGGGTGCCGGCGTGCGACAAACTCGTAGTTGTCGCCGAAAACGAGCAGACGGGTCGTCCTCGGTTCTATGCGTTCTCGGTCAACGATGTGCTGCGACTAGCTCGCTACCGAGTTTGCACTGGACGGAAAGTGCAAAGCCGTTGAAATTGCAACGGTTGGCGAGTTCGAGCCTCACGGCCCTATTCGAAGTGACAGCAACCTTCTACGAACAGAACGCCTCTTGGTGAGCACAGTAGCCACATACTTGGGCAGACAGTGGCCGCGCTCGCGCCGCTCGGCCTCGACCGCATACAGCACTCCTGTTTCCCGTTCACCCGATACCAAACCGCAAAATCCGTGGTCTACTCTGCTACACGGGGCGGTCACTGGACCAATGCGGAGGTGAAGGAGCCGACATTGCCGGCCTCCGATGCACCGAAAAGCGTGCCGCGGGATTGATTTGCAGCCGAAGTTTGTGAATCATTGCTCTGATACAGGAGAGCCTGGGTGCAGGCGGGCCAGCCCCATTTATGGGACGAACTGGTTCTTTGTTCGCCTTCCGCACGCCGCGAGCCCCGAGAAGTAGAGGATTTCTTAATGGCCATTATCACCATCAGTCGTGGATCGTTCAGTGGAGGGAAGGCGGTTGCCGAGAGGTTGGGAAGAAGGTTGGGACAACCGATTCTCAGTCGCGAGGACGCGATTGCGCGGGCCGCCGAGTATTTTGGCATTCAAGAATCCGATCTCAAGGCAACACTCAGCAAATCTCCTCCGTTCTGGCAGCAGATGCCCGGCAAACGGTTGGCCTACATAAAATGCATAACGGCGGTGCTGCTAGATTGCGCCGGGAGGGGAATCTTATCTACCACGGTCGTGTCGGTCACTTACTGCTGGCCAGCATCCCGCACGTGCTGCGGGTTCGTGTGATCGCCGACATGGAATATCGCGTCAAGTCCGCCTTGGAAAACGCCGGTCTCGAGCGAGAAGCGGCCTTGGCCCACATTCGGCGTGTGGATGAAGCCCGAAGCCAATGGGCACGACTACTCTACGGCGTCGATTGGGAGGACCCGCGGCACTATTCTGCGGTCTTCAATCTCGAAGATATGAGCGAGGACGGCGTTTGTGAAACGATTGCGTGCATGACCGAGTTGGATGAATTCAAACCGACCTCGGAAGGCACGAAACGCTTTGAGGACCTCCGCTTGAGCTGCAGGGTATGGGCCTCTCTGGCTGGCAATCCGAAGACACGCAGCGCCGCACTCGAGGTGACGGCCGACGACGGCGACGTCCTTATTCAAGGAACCGTGGGCTCGACCGCTGCGGCGGATCTTGTGCCGCAAATCGCCGGCGAAGTCGAGGGAGTCAAGACCGTTCGCTCGGAAGCCGGCATGGGCACGGACTGGCACTGGTAGTTCTGGCTGACTCGAGAACGCAATCTTGTTCCCGCAATTGTACGAGGTGTGCTGACCCAACGACCTTCACGTCAATCCGCGCCCAAGTTCGGCTTCAGGAAGGAGATGGGATCGGAGTCGCGTCGCGTGCGAATGAATCACTCAACCGTTCCTATTCAGGCTTTCTATCAGCAGACACAGCGACGATTGCAACCGGCGGTGATGGAATTATCCTGGCGGAGGCACCCGTGGATTTTGACGTGACGGAAGGTGACGTGACGATTCAGCTCGACGTCTTTGATGACATGATCGAGTTTTGGGCCTGGCCCTCTGATGAATCCATGCCGTTGGCACCAACTGTTTCGTCGGAGGGCGTTGGCGTCCCCGAAGGTTGGGTTTTTCTCTGGACTAGCAATGAATTTGCACCGCAAGTTGGGAGCGGCTTATTCCGATATGTTCAGCTTGCCACGCAACCGATCCCTGAACCGTCGTCAGGCGTGCTCGGGCTTCTCGGTCTGTTGGGCCTGATGCGTTTGCGACGACGCAATAATTAGTCACGTGGACGAACCCTTACTGACGATTTCCTCCTATCCGCAGCTGAGTTCTCGGATGTCGAGAAACGAATTAGAGTTTTCCACGACGCGACCCATAGCTCCGATCAAGCTTGACCCGCCCCAATGCCTCCCGCCTTCGGTAAACTTATATCCGGTCGCGTCGCGAAAACTCTAATTCGTTAGGTCAGATCGTGTCTTCGAACTGAGACTGGATCGGCGGCCGCGCGGTCGGTCTCTGCGAGACAAGACGACTTCGGCATGCACGACGGATCCCCAGACGGCAAAACACCTCGTCGAGTCGAGACGGGGTAATGGTCGAACGTCTTCCGGCACGTCTTCCGGTTTTTCCGCATCAGTGCATTGCCAGAGCGGCCTTCGCGCCTGTCCTGCGCCGTCATTTCTGTGTCGCAATCGTATTTCGGGGAAGATGAACGACGCGCATCGATGGGAGTAGGCTGGTTTCTGAACCTGCCCGGGACCAAGAGGTCTGCACACGGACGGCACTTCGCCGTCTCGCAGGGTCTGGATTACCGGTGGATTGCTGCGCTGCTGATCGAAGGAGAGCAAAATGGTCGTGTGGATGGCTACGAGTTTGGCTTCAAGGATTGAACGATATCGATTGTCATGTGCGATCGCCGTGTTGGTCGGCACGGCCCTATGGCTTGCCACATCGACACCCTCGGCAGGCGATGTTCGGTCAATGTATGCGCGGGCAACGAGTAGTCTTCCTTTCAGCGACATTGATGAGGATGCGAATTCAGGCGGTCCGGATGGGGGAGAACTTCACGTCGAGGCAACTTCACCAGGAGGTTACTGCGTCCTGTTAACACCCATTGGGTGCACAGAGGGCTACTATGTTCCTGCGGAGTCCAGGGCGAGTCTCAACCTTGTTGCTGACATCAAGCCGGATCAAAGCGGGCGGTTCGAAGTACGGGGTCACCTTAGTGCGATGGTTCGCGAACCCGGAAGCTTGGGGGATTTCTCGAACGGGTGGGTAGCGACAGCCTTGTACGAGACATTCATTGATCTCGATCTGCCCGTAGGAGGCAAGATCGCATTCCTCGGTGAATACCGGCCCAGAAAAGTGAGTGGGGGCACCTTGTGGTTCAGGGGAGGAGCGAATCTGCAAGGGGGTCATTCCATCACGACGAACAGTTATCACATCGTGGGTGTCTCGCAATGGACCACGGATTTCGACAGTGATGGAAAACCGGTGTTCAGCTACGGAACGTCAACCGACCCGATTCTTCCGTTCCACGAGGATCCTAACCCAGAGACGGCACCGAGCATTGTACCGGCAGAGGTGACGGGCTTTTTTCTCATCAGCGGCAACCAATTCCTGGCACCGGTGGTTGACGAAGGCCATGGAACGGAGGACCCAATCTACTTCGACGGAGTCGGGGACGAGCCCGATGAGCCGACACGCACTCGCTCCGCCGAAGGCTATGCCGTTGTCGGTATGAAGGACAGGCCGCAATTTGCCAGCTTCGGTATTCCGAGCCTCGATCCGCATCTCGGCTACCAGGTGGAGTTTGGGGATGTCACCCTTGATGTCACGGGCAGCGAAGTCGTGGACTTCCTGGCAACCGATGCGGAGGGAGTCGCAACGTTTCTGATTCGCGGATTGGAGGAGCAAACGACCGAGGGAATTCCTGGCTTTTTCAAGATGACCTTTGTTGAGGACGGCACTGCCGCGTTCTCCGTTTTCCCTTTGGTGCTCCCGATCGAGGGTGACTTCGACAAGAGCGGATTTCTGGATGCAGCCGATCTGGACCTGCAGGCAGCTGCGATGAACGATCCGAACGCGGACCTGGACCTGTACGATGAAAACGAGGATGGCGTCGTGGATCAAGCAGATCGGTGGATCTGGGTACACGATCGTCTGGGCACTTGGATCGGTGACTCGGACACCAATGGCCAGTTCGATAGCGGAGACTTCGTAAAGGTCTTCCAGATCGGCAAGTACGAGACGGGGGAACACGCCGGTTGGGATGAGGGAGACTGGAGCGGCGATGGGGTATTCGATAGCGGAGACTTCGTGATCGCGTTTCAAGATGGTGGCTACGAAAAGGGACTGCGGACGCCTGCGCTCGCCGTGCCGGAGCCCACGTCGGCCATCCTACTCTTGGGCAGCTTGGTCGTGATCACGACTCGTCGGCGACGCTTCGATCCCTGAAGCCGTGTGTCAGAAACTCGTCGGACGGTCGTTGTTTCTTGCGACGAGTTGAGAATGGACCGAATTCGGAACATCGCATGCCCCGGCAGAGGGTCCCGTCTGGCGGCGTGTGAATCGGGGGCTTCTGACCGGCTAAGATGGGGCTGTCAATGCCCCATCAATCGAACGGTTGTGGAACGCGGATGCAGCCTCCCTTGTTGGCCTGTTCCGAGAGTGATGAAATGGCAGGCTGTCGCACCAACGACGGCGGAGTTTCCTTGCACTCCTGCGGTGAATTGCTACGCTAAGGGAATGAAGCGATAGCGGATAACGCTAATGCAAAAACAAAAGGCACGAGTTTCCTGTGGTCAGTCACAGCAACTTCGTGCCTTTTCTGTTTGTGATGCGGTTATGGTGGTCCACAGGTGATGCTGGGGAGATCACCTCGAACGTGATCACGATCATAAGAGGAGCTGGAAATGAAACCGTTTAGCAACGCCTGTCTACAGTTGGCGTGTGCGGCCATCGCGTGGCAAATCACCAACTATACGCAAGCCGATCCTGTGCAATGGGAAATCGCGGAGGGAGGAAATGGGCACTTCTACGAAGTAGTGCTGTCTGGGCCAATCAGTTGGCCCGAGGCCGACAGCGAAGCGAAAGATAGAGGCGGATACTTGGCAACGCTTACATCCTTGGCGGAAAACGAATTCGTATTTAGCTTGGTCGACAATGATGAATTCTGGATGCCTTTCCCACAGTATAACATCAACTTGGGGCCGTTAATTGGAGGCTTCCAGCCGCCGGGATCGCCTGAGCCCGATGGGAATTGGCAATGGGTTACGGGCGAGCCCTTCACTTTCACCAATTGGCATTCTGGTGAACCGAGTAACTTTGGACTCGAGGGTGCTGAAGACGCGCTACAATTCTACAACTCGCCTTTCGATCATCGTGCCGGTACATGGAATGACACTACCGGAGATGCGAGTTCCTTGGCTCTGGCGTATGTCGTTGAGTATCCGGTGCCAGAGACATCGTCTCTGGTACTGGCGTTGATGGGCTTGGCTTCGTGTCGCCATTTATCGCGATGCCGATCTCGCCGGCGACACAGTCAGCTGGAATAGTGTCAGGCCGATTGTTTTGACTAACCACCGTATTCCGACACAGTCGTTGCCCGGGCCAGAGTGACTCACCTACGGGGATGACAGGTGATGGGTGAATGCTGTCTTGAAATTGTCGCCAGCTTGTCCGAGCTTTTTGAAGCACTCATCAAAATGCTAGACAAGCATCGTGTTGATTGTGTTACGGAACCTCCGCACACGATCGTGGTGAAAGGCGAGTATTTGGGAGATGTTGAAGATTTGTTGTGTGAGCGGGTCTACGAGGAAGTCATTGGCACGCATTACCATCTGACTTGCGACGAGGCTGACGACGAGCGAGCGACTAGCGACTACTTGAAATCGCACGGGATTCCCTTTATTGAACACCGTTTTGAGGGCGATCTAGCGTTTATTATCAATCGTCGACACGATCCGGACGACTGGGATCGATTGGAACACCGCAAATCGGCGCGAGATGAGCTACACCGCCAATCGTTCCCCAGGAAAAGAATCCTTAATTTGACGCAGAGTTGACGGATGGTCAAAATGGCGTTTTGAGATGCGTCATCAATCGAAGGATTAAGAAGCGGGCCGCGAGTATTCCGCGAAAATGACAACAGGGTGTCAATGCCAAAGCTCGATTCACTGACGTTCTACATCTTGAACGCAATGGCCGATGATTGGGAGTCCATCGTCCAGATTGAACCGCAGATCAATGAATTCCACGGCTCAGCCACCCGCGAAGAGATATTCGAGGTAATTCACAGTTTGCATGCGGGCGGGTTTCTTCGGGCGATGGACGAGAACGGATACGGCATCAACGGGTATCCTTCTGAGCAAGACACCGCATGGTTTTCGATGACCGACACAGGGCTTGCCCTATTCGAGGAAAACATGGAGTACTACGGCGACGATTGAAGCCCTATCGGTGCCGTCCGATTTAACCACCGGAAGACGGAACTGCCCCATAACCCGGTGGTGGGGCCGTTCAGAGGTCCGATTCCGTCGATGTTGGATCGGGTAGAATGAGGGCCTCGAAAGCGTCCCGAGAATAGAACGGTTCTGAATCGCTAAGAGAGTCTTGCATGGTGGGCCTTGTCCGATGCGAAAAGTGTCCTCAAGCTGACCGATGATCAACCACGGAATTTCGTTGCTATCTCAGATGCCGTGTTGACTCGGAAAACGGGCGCGTTAGGCTGACCGAATCGTCGCTAACGAGGCGAGGGCTGCTCATCCAGACGAGCACGGCACGAGGTACCTGAAGCTAATCGCGGAACCTGCGTGCCTTTTTTGTTGGGATTTGGATGACGATCCGTATCGATCTGCATTGTCCATCCCGATAGCCGGGGGTGATCATGAGACCGCAGATACTCTTCCGATTCGTTTCCCTTGCGTTGGTGGTCGCTTGCTGCCGACCCAGGGCTCGGTCAGATGGTGTTTGACGACGGCCAGGAGCACGTTCTGACCGAGGACATCGATCAACCGGTCATCGTCAGCAATCAAAGCCGCCTCGACGTGCGCAGATGAGCGGAAACCTCCAGGTGAATGATGCGACGGTTGAACTGAGTGCTGGCGGCGACATCTGGAAAGATGCCTCTTTCGACAACAACGCCAACCTAATCGTCAACGGCGGGGGAGACGATTACCTAAGTTTTTCGGCCGAGGTCCACGATTCCAATGTCGTCGTTAACAGCGGTTATGGTCCTTACGTCAACGCCGATGGCAACTCGGTCGTTACCGTCAACGGTGGTTCACTCGGCCCCACGTCCGCTACAGATGCGTCGTTGGTCGTATCAACGGCGGCCATATCGGCACCCATTTCGAGTATCTGTCCACCGGACCTGCTCTTCGACTGGAAGATTCAGCAAGGCTGCAAATTTTGGATGGGGGCATTGGGGGTTACTTGGGGGAAATGGGGATGTCCGGCCTGTCTTCGGCGCAAATGTCGGGTGGTTCGATTGGCGGCTGGAGTAACGGCGGCTCAGAACCCTTGGTGGTTTCCGGCAGCAGCGTCTTTCGAATGTCGGGGGGCGAAGTTTCGGGCGCGATAGTTGGCGAAAACGGTGTGTTTGAAATGTCAGGAGGCCATGTCTATACGTGGAGTCTCGAATGGGCAGTCGGGTTGTCCGTTTCGGGCAACGCTCAGCTAGAAGTGACTGGCGGACAGATTGGTGCGCAAGGCGAGTGGGGGGATTGGGAGGGGCCATGGGGCGATGGCGGGGACGTGGAACTAGCGGTGTGGGGGGTGGGCAACGCCGTCATCTCTGGCCGCAACTTCAATTTTCCACTGTTCGAGCCGGTCCAGCCGCTGGAAGGTACGCTCGTTGGCACACTTCGAGACGGCACCTCGATCGAGTGGCGATTCCGGCAAAGTGAAACGGCCACGATCATGCTGGTACCGGAGCCGAGTGCGTGGTTGCTGTTGGCGATGGGCTTACTACCGTGGCTGATCGATCGCCGAAGTCGTTGTTCCGTTTAACCACCCATTGATGACGCACAGTCAGGAGCGCCCCGACTGCCTCTGCCGGGTGGTATGAAGGTGGGATTCGCAACCACGCTGCCGGACGTACATCCGGGCAGATTCTGTACTCTGAGAAAGGAAGGGTTCTGGAACTTCCAGGCATCGATCCATACCGCGTTCTGTCCGAGCCTGACACATCCTCGACAACGCTTCCCGCGACACGGCGTTTCCTTGCGATCCTCAGCCGATCTGATAGGTTGGGGCAAAACAGCGACAGCGGAGAAAGCTAAACAGAAGACGGCACGAGGTTCCTGTGATTGATCACAGAAGCCTCGTGCTGTTTTTTCGTATGGCACTAACGGCTTGGGGAGTTGGATCGGCGATCCCGACGGGTTCACAAGTCCCGAGGATCCAGATCGTGCCCTTAGCCAAATCACTCCGACGGTGTTTATCAGAGATTCTTGAGCACTCAAAGGAACGATGCCATGAAAGTACGACTAAGAATCACCAGCGGCTCACTTGTGGTATGAAAAAAAAAAAAAAAAAAAAAAAAAAAAAAAAAAAAAAAAAAAAAAAAAAAAAAAAAAAAAAAAAAAAAAAAAAAAAAAAAAAAAAAAAAAAAAAAAAAAAAAAAAAAAAAAAAAAAAAAAAAAAAAAAAAAAAAAAAAAAAAAAAAAAAAAAAAAAAAAAAAAAAAAAAAAAAAAAAAAAAAAAAAAAAAAAAAAAAAAAAAAAAAAAAAAAAAAAAAAAAAAAAAAAAAAAAAAAAAAAAAAAAAAAAAAAAAAAAAAAAAAAAAAAAAAAAAAAAAAAAAAAAAAAAAAAAAAAAAAAAAAAAAAAAAAAAAAAAAAAAAAAAAAAAAAAAAAAAAAAAAAAAAAAAAAAAAAAAAAAAAAAAAAAAAAAAAAAAAAAAAAAAAAAAAAAAAAAAAAAAAAAAAAAAAAAAAAAAAAAAAAAAAAAAAAAAAAAAAAAAAAAAAAAAAAAAAAAAAAAAAAAAAAAAAAAAAAAAAAAAAAAAAAAAAAAAAAAAAAAAAAAAAAAAAAAAAAAAAAAAAAAAAAAAAAAAAAAAAAAAAAAAAAAAAAAAAAAAAAAAAAAAAAAAAAAAAAAAAAAAAAAAAAAAAAAAAAAAAAAAAAAAAAAAAAAAAAAAAAAAAAAAAAAAAAAAAAAAAAAAAAAAAAAAAAAAAAAAAAAAAAAAAAAAAAAAAAATTTTTTTTTTTTTTTTTTTTTTTTTTTTTTTTTTTTTTTTTTTTTTTTTTTTTTTTTTTTTTTTTTTTTTTTTTTTTTTTTTTTTTTTTTTTTTTTTTTTTTTTTTTTTTTTTTTTTTTTTTTTTTTTAAAAAAAAAAAAAAAAAAAAAAAAAAAAAAAAAAAAAAAAAAAAAAAAAAAAAAAAAAAAAAAAAAAAAAAAAAAAAAAAAAAAAAAAAAAAAAAAAAAAAAAAAAAAAAAAAAAAAAAAAAAAAAAAAAAAAAAAAAAAAAAAAAAAAAAAAAAAAAAAAAAAAAAAAAAAAAAAAAAAAAAAAAAAAAAAAAAAAAAAAAAAAAAAAAAAAAAAAAAAAAAAAAAAAAAAAAAAAAAAAAAAAAAAAAAAAAAAAAAAAAAAAAAAAAAAAAAAAAAAAAAAAAAAAAAAAAAAAAAAAAAAAAAAAAAAAAAAAAAAAAAAAAAAAAAAAAAAAAAAAAAAAAAAAAAAAAAAAAAAAAAAAAAAAAAAAAAAAAAAAAAAAAAAAAAAAAAAAAAAAAAAAAAAAAAAAAAAAAAAAAAAAAAAAAAAAAAAAAAAAAAAAAAAAAAAAAAAAAAAAAAAAAAAAAAAAAAAAAAAAAAAAAAAAAAAAAAAAAAAAAAAAAAAAAAAAAAAAAAAAAAAAAAAAAAAAAAAAAAAAAAAAAAAAAAAAAAAAAAAAAAAAAAAAAAAAAAAAAAAAAAAAAAAAAAAAAAAAAAAAAAAAAAAAAAAAAAAAAAAAAAAAAAAAAAAAAAAAAAAAAAAAAAAAAAAAAAAAAAAAAAAAAAAAAAAAAAAAAAAAAAAAAAAAAAAAAAAAAAAAAAAAAAAAAAAAAAAAAAAAAAAAAAAAAAAAAAAAAAAAAAAAAAAAAAAAAAAAAAAAAAAAAAAAAAAAAAAAAAAAAAAAAAAAAAAAAAAAAAAAAAAAAAAAAAAAAAAAAAAAAAAAAAAAAAAAAAAAAAAAAAAAAAAAAAAAAAAAAAAAAAAAAAAAAAAAAAAAAAAAAAAAAAAAAAAAAAAAAAAAAAAAAAAAAAAAAAAAAAAAAAAAAAAAAAAAAAAAAAAAAAAAAAAAAAAAAAAAAAAAAAAAAAAAAAAAAAAAAAAAAAAAAAAAAAAAAAAAAAAAAAAAAAAAAAAAAAAAAAAAAAAAAAAAAAAAAAAAAAAAAAAAAAAAAAAAAAAAAAAAAAAAAAAAAAAAAAAAAAAAAAAAAAAAAAAAAAAAAAAAAAAAAAAAAAAAAAAAAAAAAAAAAAAAAAAAAAAAAAAAAAAAAAAAAAAAAAAAAAAAAAAAAAAAAAAAAAAAAAAAAAAAAAAAAAAAAAAAAAAAAAAAAAAAAAAAAAAAAAAAAAAAAAAAAAAAAAAAAAAAAAAAAAAAAAAAAAAAAAAAAAAAAAAAAAAAAAAAAAAAAAAAAAAAAAAAAAAAAAAAAAAAAAAAAAAAAAAAAAAAAAAAAAAAAAAAAAAAAAAAAAAAAAAAAAAAAAAAAAAAAAAAAAAAAAAAAAAAAAAAAAAAAAAAAAAAAAAAAAAAAAAAAAAAAAAAAAAAAAAAAAAAAAAAAAAAAAAAAAAAAAAAAAAAAAAAAAAAAAAAAAAAAAAAAAAAAAAAAAAAAAAAAAAAAAAAAAAAAAAAAAAAAAAAAAAAAAAAAAAAAAAAAAAAAAAAAAAAAAAAAAAAAAAAAAAAAAAAAAAAAAAAAAAAAAAAAAAAAAAAAAAAAAAAAAAAAAAAAAAAAAAAAAAAAAAAAAAAAAAAAAAAAAAAAAAAAAAAAAAAAAAAAAAAAAAAAAAAAAAAAAAAAAAAAAAAAAAAAAAAAAAAAAAAAAAAAAAAAAAAAAAAAAAAAAAAAAAAAAAAAAAAAAAAAAAAAAAAAAAAAAAAAAAAAAAAAAAAAAAAAAAAAAAAAAAAAAAAAAAAAAAAAAAAAAAAAAAAAAAAAAAAAAAAAAAAAAAAAAAAAAAAAAAAAAAAAAAAAAAAAAAAAAAAAAAAAAAAAAAAAAAAAAAAAAAAAAAAAAAAAAAAAAAAAAAAAAAAAAAAAAAAAAAAAAAAAAAAAAAAAAAAAAAAAAAAAAAAAAAAAAAAAAAAAAAAAAAAAAAAAAAAAAAAAAAAAAAAAAAAAAAAATTTTTTTTTTTTTTTTTTTTTTTTTTTTTTTTTTTTTTTTTTTTTTTTTTTTTTTTTTTTTTTTTTTTTTTTTTTTTTTTTTTTTTTTTTTTTTTTTTTTTTTTTTTTTTTTTTTTTTTTTTTTTTTTTTTTTTTTTTTTTTTTTTTTTTTTTTTTTTTTAAAAAAAAAAAAAAGGGGGGGGGAGGCTTTGTGCCCTTTTTCTTGGTCGTGCTTCCGTTTGTCGCTATGCCTTGGGACGGCAACTACGTGCGGCGGGAAGGAGATCTGTATCTGATCCACACGAGGAGGACATACCATGAGAGCGTTACTTCTGTTTCTGGCAACTCTCAGTCTTTCGATGTCAGCTACCTCCATTGTGTCAGCAGATTGGCACTACGATTTCGGTGGCTCTGAACCGCCCGAAGGTTTGCTGATTCACATAACTCTGATACTGCAACAACGTTCGAGCCCTCAACCGATGGTTTCTTGCGGCTGCACGATTCAGCAGCTTGGGGTGATGGCGGCACTGTTGATGCGGAGGCATACAACGAAGAAGAATTCACAGACGTTCGCGTGTCGGCAATGATAAATCCCAACGCCGACACGCCAAATATGTTTCAACTGGTATTCGCCAGGTCTCAAGGTCTCGGCCTGGGAACCTACTAGGGGGGATTCGTGAACGATTCTGGGTACGGTGAAAGCGGCCGTTTGCTTGTTGGGAAGTTCGCACCTGATGCGGACTTGGGTTTTGTGGCTTCGTCCGATCCGCGTATCACAGACTTCCAAACGCCATATTTGCTGCAACTAGAGGTTCAAACCGTCGAACGCCCAGGTGATCAAGACTACGTGACTCTCGAGGCGAATCTGTTTGACGAAACTGGCTCCACGTTGCTGATGTCTGCAAGCAGCGTCGATTTCGGGAGCGGTGAATATCCAATCTATGCATCGGGTTACTCGGGCGTTCGCACGGATCTGCAATGGAGAAATGTCAGCCTCGACGCAGCGTTTGACGATATCGCATCAGTGACCATTCCCGAACCCTCATCCATTCTGCTGATCGCGTTGGGCGTGCTAGGGGTCACAGTGCGGCGACACCGTGGTCGGATGTGAACCGGCAGGTGTGTCACTTGGTGAAGAGTGGGGACTCGGCGGCCGGGTTGTTTCATCTAATGACCGAAAGACGGAACTGCCCCATAGCCCAGTGGAGGGGCCGCTCAGAGGTCCGATTCGGTCGATGCTCGATTGGACAGAATGAGGGCGTCGAAAGCGCCCCGAGAATCGAACGATTCTGGAACGTTCAGGCGGTCAGTGTGCTTGACCTGTCCGAGGGTGACGTCGTTCCAGACCGGTTCGTGCCACAGGAGAGTTCCTTGAATTCCACAGCGGAAATGGTAGGTTAAGGCCACGAGACATTAGCGGAGAACGCTAATCCAAGTAGAAAGCCACGAAGGTCCTCCGGAGCGAAGAGAGCCTTTGTGGCTTTTTCTTGTTTGTCATCCACCCGGAGTTGTCAGTTTGCAGCACATGGATGACGTTCGAATGCGTGCGGGTGGGTGCTCAGATCCGATGAACAGCGGTTACGCCCACTCGGAGTCGCGTGTGCCCTTAAGTCAAGGAGAAACCCCATGAGAAACAGCTTCGTGGCCATTCTATTTGTGTTGTGCGCGTCTATGACGTCAGGCATTCGGTTTTTCGCGTTGGTCGTATCTTTGGCTGTCCTTTTGTTGTCAGTCGGTCCTGTATGTAGTCAGACTATTCTCATCGACGACTTTAGCGATGGGAATGATGAGGGGTGGTTACGTATAGAGGACTCCGTTGGTGCGGCCGGTCCTGGCATTTTCGACGAAGTAGTGGTGCTTACAATCTGAAGACAACGAACACGGTTGCGGTCGGCAGCAATGACGGCGTCTCCGCAGTCTGGGAAGCGTCGGCGTATCTTTTTTCAAAAGGGAACTGGCGTGCGAAGATAGCAGCCAACACATTTGGACCGGTTTTTGGGTTAGCCGTCGGTACAGCAGAAGACTCGGACGACGATTCTACTTCTTCGGCACTCCGGCGGTAGGTCAGTTTCGCTATGACGACTGTCTCTCCGGCTCGTGCGATTATTTTAACACCGGTATCCCCTGTTTCGCTGGCGAGGAATACTACCTTGAGCTAGGTGTGGCAGACAACACCCAAGACTCGGTGCGGATCTCGATGAAGGTATGGCAGGTGGACGACGACGAACCACCCTTGCCGCAGTTTACGCACCTTGTGGCTAAGTCCGGTTTCCCGACCAGCGGATACTTCGCTGTTGGTGGGTGGACCTCGTCCGCGCCCGGGTACACGAGCCCTGCGATTTTCGACATCACCTTCGACGACATCTATTTCACTCCGATTCCAGAACCCACATCCGCGTCGCTTACCGGATTGGGCTTGTTGGGGCTTGCAGTGTGGCGACGTCGTGGTCGGGTGTGAACATGCAAGCGCGTTGCTTCATGAAGAGTCGGGGACCCGGCGGCCGGATCGTCTCATCTAAGGACCGTTTTTGACACAGATTTGACGGATCGTCAGCAAGGGGCTGTTGGGATGCCCCAGCAAAGGAACGTGATCTGAGTCACACCCTTCCGGCCACCATTTGTCGCAGGAGAAATGGCGATGGACACAATTATCGAAGTTGATCAGAGCTTGTGTATCTCCTGCGGAAGTTGTATTCGGACGTGCCCTGGTGATCTAATCACGAAGGACGAATACCCTGTTCCCATCCCAGAGTCGTGGGATCTTTGCATCAATTGCGGCCATTGCGTGGCAGTCTGCCCAACTGGCGCAATGCGTCAGAGGTCGATGGCATCTGAGGATTGTGAAGCAATCGATATTCATCTCATCCCGAGGTGGGACCGGGTCAGACAGTTCCTCATTTCGCGGCGTTCTGTCCGAGTCTATATTCCCAGACCCGTCGAGAACGAAAAGATCGAAAGACTGCTCGATGTCACCCGCTTTGCGCCGAACGGTCAGAATGCCCAAGTGCTACGTTGGCTGGTGATTAATGATCCAACCGAGGTTCACAGGGTCTCCGAACTGACCATCGACTGGATGAAAGGAGTTAAGGAAGCCAACCCTGGACTTTACGAGAATGCCAAGATGGACCTTTTTGTTGCACCGTGGGAGACAGGTGAAGACCGCATTTCACGGGGAGCACCCTGTGTCCTTCTGGCTTATGCGAAGACCGGCGAACGGACGGCTCCTGAAGCGGCTACGATTGCGATTGCCTACCTCCAACTTGCGGCGACCGGACTCCAGTTGGCAACGTGTTTCTCGAACAGCATCACTTACGCCGGCAAAGCGCACCCGCCCCTGATGGAGATGCTGAGGCTTCCTGAAAGTTACGCACCGTATATGGCCTGCCTGCTCGGGTATCCAGCTGAGACATTCCATCGGATTCCCACTAGAAAGCCAATCGATGTAATCTGGCACTCGCAAAACTAGCCAACGGTACCGAGAGTCTGGCTGACCCGAATGACGAGTGCCAACAAATCACCCATTGATGAGTCATTGTTCATCCTGGCAGAGGGCCGAAAATCTGGCAGCCGCTGGGACGCCGCGATAGAATGATCTGGAGCGGTCAGAAACGCCCCAACAAGGGGAAGGTTGATCGGATGGCCCTGGTGTTGTGCCGTTCCGGATGATGATTGGACATGTCGTGTAGCGGGCGAGAATCATGACTGAGCAGCGATCGTTTGTGGCGAGCGATTTTTCACTTCGGGACGTTCCTGGATTCTTGATCGTCTATGTCATTGTCTCCGCCATGTGCGTGGTGGCCGGACTTACGCTTGAAGCGTTGCCGAAATTTTGGGGCGGCGTAGTATGCGGAATCGGAATCGGCTTCTTGGGTGCGTTGGCGCTCTTACGCTCAAAGAGAGAGATTGATACTTCAAGCCTACCGGAACCATCCGCTGCGGTACGATCCAAGCTTGAAGAACCGAACTCTAAACTAGCCGAAGCAGTTAAGATGTACTGCGATGAAACGGGACTGGGCCTGTCCGAGGGAACGGCTGTCCTGCGGGCTTATGTTGCAGAGCAGAAGCTCAGCGACTAACGAACGATTCGCGGCATTGAAGCGGTTTGTACATTCAGGCGTGACAGGGCGTCTTCCAGATAGCGCTATGCCGGGTGACCCCGAGTAGCGCAAATTGAAATCGAGTTGTCCGCGCCCGACAAACGACCGAAATCCGAAACAGCTCATGCCCCGGCAGAGGGTCCCGTCCGTCGGCGTGCGATCCGCGGCTTCTGACCGGCAAAATGGGGCTGTCAAGTCGCCCCATAAATCGAAAGGAATCTGAATCGCTTAGAGAGTCTTGCGTGGCAGGAGTTGTCCGAGACGAAAAGGCTTATAGTTTGGCCGATCGTCAACCGCGGAATCGCTTTGCTATCCTCAGATACCGTGTTGACCCGAAAAACGGGCGCGTTAGGCTAACCGAAGCGTCGCTAATGAGGCGAGGGCTGCTCATCCAAACAAGCACGGCACGAGGTTCCTGAAGCTAATCGCGGAACCTGCGTGCCTTTTTTATTGGGATTCGGATGGCGATCCGTATCGATCTGCATCGTCCATCCCAGAAGCCGGGGGTGACTGATGAGACAGCAGATACTCTACCGGTTCGTTTCCCTTGCGTTGGTGGTCTCTTTGCTGCCGATCCGGGATCGGCCAGATTGTGTTTGACGACGGCCAGGAGCACGTTCTGACCGAGGACATCGATCAACCGGTCATCGTCAGCAATCAGAGCCGCCTCGACGTGCAAGCACAGATGAGCGGAAACCTCCAGGTCGATGATGCGAGTGTGGGTCTGAGCACCGGCGGGGAAATCAGCGGAAGTGCCTCTTTCGACAACAACGCTCACCTCGTCGTCAACGGCGGTGGAAACGAATATCCCAATTTGTTTTCAGCCAAGGTCCACGATTCCCATGTCGTCGTCAACAGCGGATATGGTCCCCACTACCTCGACGCCGATGGCAACTCGGTGGTTACTGTCAACGGTGGCTCATTGGGCTTCACGTCCGCAGCAGATACGTCGTTGGTCGTCTGCAATGGTGGGTATATCGGCCCCCATTTAGAGGATCAGTCCACCGAACCTGCACTTCGACTGGCAGATTCAGCAAGGCTGCAAATCCTGGATGGAGGAATTGGCGGCTACTTGACGGCACGTGGCTGTCGGGTCAGTCGTCGGCCCAGATGACAGGGGGTTCGATTGGCGGCTGGAGTAACGGCGGCTCAGAACCCTTGGTGGTTTCCGGCAGCAGCGTCTTTCGAATGTCGGGGGGCGAAGTTTCGGGCGCGATAGTTGGCGAAAACGGTGTGTTTCAAATGTCAGGAGGCCATGTCTATGCGTGGAGTCTCGATTGGGCAACCGGGTTGAGCGTTTGGGACAACGCTCAGCTAGAAGTGACCGGTGGACAGATTCTTGCGAAGGGATGGCGGGATTGGGAGGGGACATGGGGCGATGGCGGGGACGTGGAACTAGCGATGTGGGCAGGACAACGCAATAAT
Source organism: uncultured Planctomycetaceae bacterium (assembly GCA_963776055.1). Lineage (GTDB taxonomy): Bacteria > Planctomycetota > Planctomycetia > Pirellulales > Pirellulaceae > CAVZLD01. The sequence continues at coordinate 568,460 of CAVZLD010000009.1, forward strand.
CTCAATTCTGGCCGCAACTTCAATTTTCCCTGTTCGAGCCGGTCCAGCCGCTGGAAGGTACGCTCGTTGGTACACTTCAAGACGGCACCTCGATCGAGTGGCGATTCCGGCAAAGTGAAACGGCCACGATCATGCTGGTACCGGAGCCGAGTGCGTGGTTGCTGTTGGCGATGGGCTTACTACCGTGGCTGATCGACCGCCGAAGTCGTTGTTCCGTTTAAAGAATCCAATTCGAAACATCGCACGACCGACAGAGGGTCCCCGTCCGACGGCCTGCGATCCGCGGCTTCTGACCGGCTAAAATGGGGCTGTCAAAGCACGCCATCAAAGGAAGGATTCTCGGGAATGAGCGTCTAAGCTCACTCGCGAGGCCTGAGCAGGTCACCGGGCGTTGTGCTTTGGCCGTCGGGTATCCCCGAGCTCTTGGTGTATTCGGCGTGCCGTTTTATGATGTGCCCGTGGCGGGGCGAACAAGGAGAGAGATTCAAACGGAATCGGTGAGTTCATGCACGAGCGAATTAGCGTGGAAGAGACCGACGATCATCTTCGGATCAAGGTTCGTTGGCGATCAGGATACTTGCTCCCGCTCACGGTGACGTTTTTCGCCGGCTCGATGTGCTTTTCTTGTGGTTCAACTGCCGCCAGCTCGATTGGCTGGTTTTCCGGACCACGCGAGAACGCTTCGTCGGTAGTCTTCCTTGTTAATTCGATTCTCCTGGTCGTGGTTTGCTACGGTATCACGGCCTTCTGGCTCAATTTTACGGCAGTGGACGTGACGAAAGACCACGTCCTCGTTCACAGCGAGCCCATTCCGTTTCCCTATCCCCGTGGAACGACATTGCCGACTTCTAATGTCCTCCAGCTATTTGTTGAGCGAAGTGGTGTTTGCGATACCGCCGCCGGTCAAGAAGGCGTCGGTGGCGGCGGCGCTACACGGTTTGCGTGACATTGGCCGGTGGAGAGCAAGCCTCGCTCCTCCATGTGATGGGTGAGGAAGGTGAGAAGATATCTCGACTCATCGAGCGAAGAATCGAAGACTACTTGGGCATCGAGGACTGAACACGTTGAAAGTGAATTCGTCTCGGATGAGTCGCGATCACACGACTTTCGTGCGACGCGTCAGGGGCTTTCCCCGGTTTGCCGCACATCGATCGTCAACTCGATCAAATCGATCGTCAACTCGATCAAATCGATCGTCAACTCGATCTTAGAGAACAAGTTACTTACCGTGAGCTGTGTTCTGCTCCTGGGATTATTCGCTGCGTGCCTCTGGATTAGCTCGAACCCAGACCTTGTCGAGGAGGCGGTTTTCTGGCTGTGGAACATACGCTGATGACACATGTGTCGCAACAAACGACCCATTGATGACGCACAGTCAGGAGCGCCCCGACTGCCTCTACCGGGTGGCATGAAGGCGGGATTCCCGACTACGCTGCCGAGCGTCAATCCGAGCAGATTCTTGCGCTCCGAGAAAGGAACGATTGACGAAGCGCAGGTCAGGAAGCCTCCAGCGAAGCCATTCAACTCTGCCTCCTTTTTAGCAACCTGGGGAGATTGGCAATTGCCCAGACCTCCCAAAAGGAGGCAGAGTTCGAACGCGCGAAGAGACGCATGGCCGACGTGGGACACGCCGGAAAATGACCCGATGAACGGGAGTTGGTTGACGGTTTGGATGCCCTCGTCGAGAATCTGCATCGTCCGCCGATGCAAATCCTCGCACCTTTGCCGGACGGGCTGCCACCTTTGGAAGCTGCCGTCGAGTGAATTGAGGACCGCTGACATAAAGGGCTTGGCCATCCATGTTTTCGCTTGATCTAATCGCTCTTTTCATCCTTCTCGTACTCGTGCTGGCTGTCGGCGCAGCATGGGTCGCACTGGCCATGTTGCCAGGGAAAATCGCCCGCAGGCGCAATCACCCGCAGGCGGAGGCGATCAATGTTTGCGGCTGGTGGGGAGCGATCACGCTCGGATTGTTGATGCCGATCGCCTTTATTTGGGCCTATACCGATCCGCGCTGCGCGAACAGTCAGCCGCTTCCGATTCCGAAGGCGACGGGCGATGCCCAGATGAGGCTACGAAATGATCATCTTTCTCACGCTCCTGTACGTCGGGATCTTGGCGACGCTGGTGAAACTTAAGGTGATTCAGTGGACGCTGTTCTGGAAGATATCCCCGCTGCTATGGATGTTGATCTTGTTCCTCGTGCTGTTCTTGCCGATGCAGTGGGGAGCACCGTCTGGTGAAGTTCGCGTCTTCAACTACGTCGTGGAAATCGTGCCCAATGTCAGCGGTGAAGTGATCAAGGTATCGGCCCGGGGCATGGGTTCCGTCAAAAAGGGAGACGTGCTGTTTCGGATCGATCCAAGCCCCTTCGAAGCGGAAGTCGAGAGACTGGAAGCCGCGCTGCAAGAAGCCAAACAGACGGCGAAGACACTTCCCGTGGACCTGGAGGCCGCTCAGGCTTCGGTCGCTCAGGCAGAGGTCGCATTGGTGGAAGCAAAACAGAGAGCAAAGAAGTTGGATCAGGACCTGGCTGCCGCCAAAGCAGGGGTCGAAAATAGCGAGGCCCAAGTACTGCTTGCGGAAACCAGATACACGCGGCAGAAGTCACTGTTTGAAAAGGCAGCGACTTCCAAGGATGCCTTCGACGCCGCCGAGCGGAACTTGACGGCCGCGAATGCCGCCCGTGATCAATCCACGGCACTTCTCGAGAGTGCCCAACTGGCGGTTGATTCTCAGGTTGACGGGGTGAACACGGGAATCATTCAAGCGGAACGGTCACTCGATGCGGCGCGGGCTGCCGAGTCGAAAGCCCAACTGAGGCTCGATTCTCAGGTGAATGGCGTCAATACCACGGTGGCCCAACTGGAGGCCGAACTCAAGTCGGCTCGGCTTAATCTGCAGTGGTCGACGGTCCGAGCACCAAGCGATGGGACGGTGACAGATGTTTCGCTGCAACCGGGGCAGCGTGTGGCCAATCTGCCCTTGCGCAGCTGGATGGCCTTTCTGGATACGACCAGAAATCGGATTGGATTGTTTTTGCCACAGTATGCGATGCGGCATGTTCAGCAGGGGATGCCGGCGGAACTGACCCTCAAGCTACATCCCGGAAAGACCTTCAACGCTACCGTGGGCGCCATCGCGCCTGTCAATGCAAGTGGCCAAGTCCAGCCCAGCGGGCAATTGCCGACCTTCCTTCCACCTTCGGCAGCCGAACAGCGATTGTTGTGCATTCTTGAAATCGATGATGAACGGATCGATCGGCAATCTCTGCCGGGCGGATCTATCGGCACCGCGACCGTCTACACGGAGAAAGCGAGGGCGACTCACATCATCCGCCGCATCATGATCCGCATGGAGGCCTGGAAGAACTACGTAATCCCTTAGTCACAGAAGAATCAGCATTCATGTATCTCGTGACGGTTTGTCCCGTTTCTGGACCCATTTTGGAACGGCTTGGCCGCCTCGGATTCGTCGTGCAGGGCAACCACCGCCACGTTAAGATGCATTGACCGGGCGAGTGTCGCTCGGCGCCCTATCGATGGGACGTTGAAGAAGACAGTGCTTGGTCCTTCGGCAGCGCGACAGCCGTGCCACTGAGCGGGAGATCCGATGGTACGACGATTTCAACGGTTTTCGTTCAGATTTGTTCTTGAGGTCACGTTTGTCCTCGCGGCCGGACTCGCCGGCTATCAAGCCGTCTATACTGGCGAGGCAAATCGTTGGCCGAGTTTTCAAGTACGGGAAGGCTATTGGGGAACACAATTCCTGAGCCCAGTGCTGTATGCGATGGGCAATGATCGAGTCTGCGCTGCGAATCGTCTCTGGAGTCTGGTTTGGCTATGCAGCCTTCATCGCGGTGGGATTGGTCGTGGCGGGGCGTCTTTGCCTTCGTCGGGGCCGCACGACAACGCTTGGTCACAATCCAGAGTCACGCTCGGCGTAGTGTTACCCGGAGAATGGACCCTTTCTGCTATCGTGGCGAGGACCGCTAGAATGGCCGCGTGAATCGCGACGGAACAAGAACCCGGAATTCAATATGAAGCGGCGAGAACTTCTCAAGGTGGCCACGGCCACGGCTGGAGCACTGGTTATCGATCCGTTGACATCCCGGGCCGAGAGCGTGCCGAGCAACGCCCCGCCGGAAGCTGACGTAATTGTGGTTGGCGGGGGCACGGCCGGCGCGATCGCCGCAATCCAGGCATCAAGGGCCGGTGCGAAGGTTGTTCTCATCGAGCACGGAAGCCAGCTCGGCGGCACGACGACCGTGGGGGGCGTGGCCTTTCCCGGACTATTCCATGCGTGGGGCAAACAGATTATCTCCGGCATCGGATGGGAACTGGTCCAACAGGTCGTAACGATGGACGGTGGCACACTCCCCGATTTCGCGCGTCCAGTCTCCCACCACTGGCAACACCAGGTGCTCATCAACCCGTTCTTGTATTCCGTGCTTGCCGAAGAGGCGTGTTTGCGCTCGGGTGTCACCATCCATTACTACGAATTCCCGCTCTCGGTCCAGGAGGTTGCGGAAGGGTGGCTTGTCGAAAGCGTTGGACCTGGAACGCGGCGGCGGTTGACGTGCAGGCAGCTGATCGACTGTACCGGCGGGGCAGACATCGTGGGGATGCTGAAGCTGCCGCGACTGCGGGAGGAAGAAACGCAGCCAGGGTCACTGTTGTTCAAATTCGGCGACTACGCTTTTCGGGCGGGACGTGAACGACTCCAAGCCGTTTACGTCCTCGGAGCCGATTCGTCGACGTCTGCCACGCGCACACAGGCAGCGCTCGCGGGGCGACAAGCCATGCTGAAACAGCTGCGCAAGAGATGGGAGGCGGGCGACGAGGGAGTGCGTCTGGTGCACATGCAACCCGAAGCCGCTTTTCGCGAAAGTTATCGCATTCTCGGAGAAACGGTAATTACCCGTGAAGACTATGCCTCTGGCCGGCAGTACGAGGACGCTGTCTGCCATGCGTTCTATCCGATCGATTTGCATACCCAGCACGGTGTCAGGCCGATACCGTTAGCGAACGGCGTGGTCCCTACCGTGCCGCTTCGAGCGTTGGTGCCCAAAGGTAGTCGCAACATGCTGGCCGCCGGCAGAAGCGTCAGCAGCGACCGCCTTGCTAACTCGGGCCTTCGAGTACAGGCGAGTTGCATGGCCATGGGCCAAGCGGCCGGCGTAACAGCCACCCTTGCCGCACAGCGCCAAACCACACCGCTGGAAGTGCCAATCGACGAGATCCGACGCGTGCTCCGCGATCACGGCGCGATCGTGCCCGGGTCTGCGTAGATGGTTGACGCAGTTGGTCAGGGCCGGAAGATGATTCCGAAAAACGACCCCGATACGGGACCAAGATATCTTTACCTAGGTAGGATCAGTGGACTCGGTCAACCCTTACGAATCGCCGAGAGCGCGCGGTGGTGATTTGAGGCCACGGAGGAAATCGGTTTGGGAGGGACCGCTGCTTTCGCTGGGTATCATCTCATTCATCTTCGCCCCGTTCACACGTATGTTGACTGTTGTTCCCGAGGGAAGTTGGAGGCAGGTTGCAGTCGTCGTGACGTTGGCTGGCATCGGAGCCCTCTGCGTAATCCTCTCGTTCCAATTGCACAGACAGGCGCGACGCTGACTTTGACTCAAACAACCTATTCACCGTCTCGAAATACCACCCGTCTTGAGACAGCCCCATGCCTCTCCGGAGGTACGCCCGGCAGGCTTCCGCCCGGTGGCGGTCAGAGCGACCAATTCAGCGCCTCAGGCGTGCCCCAAGAATGGAACTTTTTCTGGCTTGGCCTGTCATTGCAGCCGATTGCCCCGGGAGTGGGTCTCCTCTGATCTTTGGGGGCATTCAAATTGATGCAGAGGTCGACCACACGGACGCAAGTAACAGGCGAACGCAAACTGCCGAAGTCGATGCATCCTCTGGCGTTGGCCCGTCGCCGAACTGAGCGGAGCGGTTCCTGCAACTGAAATGGCCGACGCAACGGACCAGCTAAGAAAAGCGGCCGGTCTGCAGGCGGCATCGCTCCCGTTGCCGTGGGGTTTGGAACCAAATTGGTCTGTTATTCGTCTATTTCGCTAGACTAAACGAAGGCCAATTTTGGCTGAGCATGGATCGGAACTAGGTTAACGAGGTGCTGGTAATGCCTGCGGTTTTCAATCAGGTGCGAAAGCGTCTCCCCAAGTTGATGACTTTATTCGTGATACTAAGCTTGGGCCAGACACCGGTCGCTCGGGGCGAGCAAGCAATACCTGTAGGCAAATCAACGCACAGTGTTTATGCCAAGATTGTGCTGCCTATGAAAACACCCGCCGATGGGAAACAGCCTTTGGTCGAATCGTGGATCGCGAGGAAACTCAGCAAACGCGGCAAGACCGAGTGTCGGGCAGTGACGCAATGGGTGCGCCTTCCTGAAATAGGGGAGGAAGCTGCCGATGTCTGGAGTGCGACTGTCGACGGTAAACACTGGGGTTGTCCCGTAGATGGAAAGGTTGTTGAAAGAACGGATGATGGCAAGGTGAAGGTGAGACTTGATGGTTGGGCTCCCTTCCCGACAAAGGTCAAAGGAACAACCTTGCCGGCTGAGACGGGAAGCCGCAGGATCGCCGTGGTCGCGGACGGCAGAGCTTACGTTGCTCTCTTCGTCGCTCCACCACTGACAGCCGAGGCTTTTTCACGGCAGCCCATCGCGAAGGGGAGTTGGTCATATAGAAACGGAAAACCCGAAAGCGTGACATTCGACTACGGAACGGAACTGACAGCGAAGGATATCGATCGCCTTTCGGAAGTCGCGAGTCTCACTCGAATTGTCATGGGATATGCGGGAGTCGACTCAGAATTCGTCGCAATTGAAGGCGATCTTTGGAAGCTGCGACGACTACAAAACCTCGAAGAGGTTCATTTGTGCAAGGACGGAATCAACGACGATGACCTCAGATTCATCGCCGGATTACCAAAGATCCACACCCTCGAATTCAACGCCGACAATGGATATGACGACGGACCGATTTGCACGGATCAGTGCGCCGATCATCTTCGCTCAGCAAAGACGCTTCGGAGCCTGGTGATCCACGATGGGCAGTTCACGGACAAGTTTGTCGCGAAAATCACCGAGGGCTTGCCGAACTTGGAAGAGTTGTCCCTGAATTCGGCGGAATTGACTGACGAATCACTTCACCTGCTCTCTGAACGCTGCAAGAAGCTGAAGTCGCTTTCGATCGCTTCAGACCACTTTACTGCCGAAGGCCTCAAGCAACTCGACAAGTTGAAGGACTTGGAGAAAAGGGCAGTGAGTTCGCCGGCCCTACGCAAGAGGATGATCCAAAGGAAATCTTAAGACTCTTAGGGACGTGGGAATACGTGTCGGCGACTTATGAAGGAAAGCCAATTGACTTCGGGAAGAATGAAACGATCACACTAACAGAAAACAGTTGGACGCATCGACGTAACGGGAAACTGATCAGTATCTCGACTTGGGAAATCGATTCTACCAGGAGCCCGAAGTGGCTTACAGAACTTACCAGAGGGGGTAAAGTCAATTTCTTGAATAGATGGGTGTACAAATTCGACGAGGAACAGTTAGTGCTCTGTAAGTCGTCTTGGATGGACGAGCGTCGACCACGAGAATTCATTTCTCGGGAAGGGGACAAACAGTACCTGGTCGTTCTTCGTCGGAAAGACACGGAGGGGAAATAGAGTACGACTCGGGCACTTTCCTTTTCTCCGGTTCAAGGTTAGTGAACGACTGTTGCTGTCGTGTTGGTGCTATCGGTGGCGCGACCGACGCGTTGGGTACGACGCGGATTGGCTGAGGCGAAAACGACCTCGGTACGCAAGTGGCCGCTCGTGGCAGAATTGGGCAGACCGTCGAGACGTGCCAAAAAACCCGTGGGGAGCGATTTTGATTTCTGATTTGCACTGCAAAACGACCCATTGATGACGCACAGTCAGGAGCGTCCCGACTGCCTCTGCCGGGTGGTATGAAGGTGGGGTTCCCAACCACGCTGCCGGACGTCCATCCGGGCAGATTCTGTGTTCCGAGGAACGTTTTCCAGGACCGCCGTGGTAGCCGCCGTATCCGGCATCTGCATGTCCATCAGGATCACGCCGAACGGGGTCCCCTCGCTATTGGCGGCGCACACGGCCGCGTCTAAGAACGAATCCAGCTGGTATGGGAACCTTGTGCGCAGTTGTTACGTCCTAACGGTGCGTTGGAGACCGCAGAACGGGCCCTTTTACCTTCACGGCGAAGAGCCTTGTTTGGTGATGTTGGGCTCAACGTCTTGTTCCTGTTTCCCCGTTCGAAGGAGCTGTGAAATGATTGCCCGTGCAACCCGTAGCGAGCGTCCCTCATGGTGGATCCTCGGTGCGATCCTAACGGTCGTGCTGCTGCCGTGTCTTTCAGTCCGCGCAATGCGCGCGTCGGATTTCGGTGAGGACTCCCAGTCCGCCGCGATAGGAAGCAATCACGGCGTGATCTATCAGGATCAGTATTCCGACGTTCGGCAGAGGCCGGCGCGATTTGAGATTGAGGCCGAGGCATTTACTTCCAGGAACAACGGATCGGCCCAAGGTAACTGGGTGAAAGTAGCCAGCAAGACCAATTTGATTCAAGATTGCGAACAGGAAGGGGAAACCGCGGTCACGACTCCCGGAGACGCCCGGCAGGGAACCTACCTACTGGCCGTCGGCAAGAGCGCGGTTGGCGCTCCCGGCAGCGACGAATACGACGGTCCCACGGTCGACTACAAGGTGAACGTCATAACCCCGGGGACGTATTGTCTGTACCTGCGGTGGGCGGGGAAAGACGACAACACGGACTCAGTGTATGCCATGCTGATTGCCGAAGAGGGCGATTCGCCGAAAGGACCGGAGTTCTTCCTGTACCACGGTCGATCGCTCAAGTATTACGATGGCTGGGTCTGGGATTCGATCGGACTCAAGGACCAGACCCGCTGCGCGTTCGCCGGTCGCGGCGAAGCCGCCCAGTGGGAGATCGACACGCCGGGCATCTACCACATACGCCTCGGCTGTCGAGAACAGGGAACGGCCGTCGACTCACTCGTCTTCCAGACGAAGGATCTGCCTTCACCCGGGAATCCACGCGACAGCACGCGAGTGAAGTCGGGAATGTGGGGGATGAGAAAGAGGGTGGAGTCGGTTCAGGTAGGAGACTAGATTGGACGCGGATGGCCGATTTGAAGAGGAGCAAGACCGATGCAACGATTCACCGTATGTCTGCTGGCTCTGTTCGTGCCCGTCGGCGCGGCACGGGCGGAAGTGATCATCGACACCGACACGACGCTCGACTACGACGTCAGTGACAGTGTGCGCGTTATTGCGGGGGCCAGTCCGCCGACGACCGTTCAGTTTCTGGAACCGGGGAATGCCGACAACATGACGGTGTACGACGACAGCATCGTGAACATGACGGCTGGATACATTGGCGGATACCTGGAAGGCTACGATTCCGCCACTTTGAACGTCTTCGACGGGTTCTTTGGGTTGGGGCTGAAAGCACATGACCAGAGTACTCTGAACGTATCCGGTGGAGGCACGGAGCTGTTGTACGTCTACGACGAGAGCGTGACGGATTTCTCCGGCGGATACTATGAACTCGTGAAGGTCCGTGATTCCGCACATATGGATATCCGCGGCAATGCGAAGATGGAGCATGCTGTCGGCCTCGGGGACCAGCACGATGGACATCTTCGGCGGGGACCTCGGTGGGCCGGAGGCCAGCGGCAGCAGCGTGATCACCATCCACGGCACCGACTTCAACTATCCCTATGGCGAGATCCCCGATGTCTCGGGTGTCCTGACCGGCACCTTGGCCAACGGCGACTTGATCGACGGCCTCCCATTTCACATCTACGACGACGCTTCGATCGTGCTGGTCCCCGAGCCTTCCACCCTCGTCCTGTTGTCGTTGGCCTTCGTCGCGCTGTCTGCCTACCGGCGGAGAAGGCGAACGCACTAGCCGGGATCCGTAAGGTTCCTATCAGTCATTGTAGGCCGGGGCGCAGCGACTCCACGATCTCGGCAAACGGAGAAGGCCGTATCCGTTATGCCCCGGGTGACTGAGCGATTGTCTCAAGATGTCGTAGGGCATGAGATGCGTCATCAAAGGACCCTCAAACGGGATGAAGGATCCTTTACAATGCAGACTCGTGGCGTTTGGGCCGCAGGACGATCCCGTTCAGTCAGCACTGCGAATGAACTGCTATGTATCCACTGAATCGAATCTGTGTGGAGACGTCGGCTCGATTAGGGCTACTGCTTGGCTTGGCAATATGTGTCAGCTGTGGATTGGGTCAAGCACCCCAGGCGGAGGCCCAACTCAAGTCGTCGAATCAAATGAAGGAGCTGATGCTAGGCATCATGAATTACCGCACTGTCCATGATGGGCGGTGGCCTGACAACCTGTCAGAAATCGAAGGTCTTATGTCGGGCACGAATTTCGAACAGCTCATGAGCAACCCAGTAACCGGCGACAATCCCGGTTACGAATACGTCAAACCATCCGACAGCGCGGACCCGGCAACCACTGTGATCCTCTACCAGCTCCGCGGTGGTCAACGTGCCACCGATCTCCGAGTAGGCTTTGCCGACAATCATCTCTCCGAGATCGGTGTGCAGACACCGTGAGCACAAATCGACCGTGAACTTCAAGCTCCGTCCGAGCTAACCACCCATTGATGACGCACAGTCAGGAGCGCCCCGACTGCCTCTACCGGGTGGCATGAAGGCGGGATTCCCGACTACGCTGCCGAGCGTCAATCCGAGCAGATTCTGCGCCTCCGAGAAAGGAACCATTCCTGAGATGGCCTTTCCGTGCCGTTGGCGTCTGTGAAGGCGACGGAACGGACGCAGCCCGGTCTGCTTCGGCACAGAGGTCGGATTCACCGCTGTGACGTAGCCGTGGCCGCTATCTGCAGCGGGTGATGCAACTTCAGCGAGTTGCGGTTGACGCCAAGTCGCAGAGGTGTCGACGAGGATGATCCACCGCTGCGGTTAACGAAATCGAAAGCGAGCGTAAAGACCAGGCATAACGGTGCCTAGAATGCTGCTCGGAGTCGTATGCCAAAGAAGGCGAGAACATCGACGTTCGGGTTTAGTGCTGGGTCGACGATGAGCTGCACGTCGGGAGTCACTGCCAGAAACTGCGTCAGCTGGAAGCGATAGAACGCCTCGCTCGTGAACTGGTCGCGCAGGTTTCCGTCAGCAGGACTGCCCCAGCTGACACCGACACCAAATACGTCGCGGTTCTCTCGCTGAAGTCCGAGGCCCGTGCTGAAGGTCGTTTGCATCAACGCGGCGTCTCCGTCGGCATAGCCGAAGCGGAAGAACGGAAGCCACTTGTCGCAGATGAACTTCTGAGCTGTAAAGGCCAGCCCCCAGCCTTCGGGCGTCCCGGCCGTTTGCCGTGCATCTGTGTGCCAGAGTGTGGCGTGGATGTTGTCGAGGTAGATTCGATCTTGTGAGGACGTTGCCCCAAATTCCAAGTAGCTGAAATACTCCGCATCATCGAAGAACGAATTGAATCCTGCCGTCGTGGGCTGTCCGTTGGCATCACCGAACCCACCTTGCACATAGAGCCGATCTGTCAGCATCGCGCCTGCGGCCGCCCCCAGCCCTTGATTTGGTACAGCGATCGTGGGATTGGTGGAGAAGGCCAAGTTTATGAAGTGTGTTAACGGATTGAGCATCGCATAGACATCAACAAAGTCGGTGACGTCAATCGTGCCGATCGCTACGGCGAGTTGTCTGTCAAAGAAGTACTGCTTCCAATAAAGATTTGTGACGCCGAAATCAAACTCGCTGAAGAAGGTGCCGGTCGGCAGAATCGAGCCCGCTTCAAAACCGAGGTCGAATGGTGTGATGGCTGTGCCGATTCTGTGACGGTTTTCACCTTTGAATACAAGCAGCCCCGGATTCTCCGAACCACGACCGAGCAGTTCCCATTGCCCATACACCCGCACTAAACCGCTGGCCGCGTCACGATCTCCGAGGCTATCCGTCGCCACTTGGTAGAACATCGATTCATCGATGTTGAACTGCAACCCGTGGCAATCGTTCAATCGCTCCTTGAATCGGTACCACGGTTCGAAGTGGTCCTGCAAGCCTTGAAGTCGCCATTGCGGAGCGACTTTGGCGTCTTCAGCGATCTGCCCGCCGACGCTGGAGGGCCCGCCGAACTGCGGAATATCCGCGTAAATCGAACGAAGTTCTGCCCCAGCCTGGTCGGCTGAGCGTTTCGGGAGTCAGTTCGAATGGTTGGTTATCCTGCGCATAGCCGCCCGCCGGCATCACCCAAATGATGGCGCAAATGACATTCATGAAACAGCAAAGACGTCGAACCATCAGGCGGAAACTCGAAACCAAGAGTTAATTGGACTAAGTCGTATGTTTTTGAATCGACCTCCCGCGAACGGCTTCTCCGGAGAATCTCTCGCGATCATCAAACTCAACGCATACAGCCCTACCTCGTCGTCCGAAGCTCACTGACCGAGAGTGGATGCGAGAATTCGACGCTGCCATCTTCCGCGATGACCTGCAACGTGACTGGCACAGGGGTCGATGACCAGTCGACGAAAACAAGACCGAAGTTAAGTTTTGCAAACGGGCCCACGACGCGAGACGAATTTCTCGCCTGAGCATACACCCTGTTGACGTGCGTAATTCCACTCGACGTGAATTCGGTGAGTGGGTACGTGCCCTCGGTCACTTGAGAAATTGCCGCGAAATGTACGTTTCCGTTCCGCAGACCGACTCTTCCTCGGCGCAGAGCGCACCGGTGTTAGATGCCAACACGATCGTGAAGACCAGCCTCATATCGATGCCTTGGGTAATCTAGCTTCTCTTCGTCACTCTTGAATCTCCTCTTGTTGCCGAAGATCAGAGCTCGTTCTTGTAGACTTTGCCGCCCTTGACGATGAGTTTGAGGTGGTCCTTCGGCTTAGTGACGACCATGATGTCCTCAAGTGGATTCGTGTCGTAAATCAGCACGTCGGCCCACGCGCCTTCCTTGACTACGCCGAGCGGTGCGGCACGATACGGGTCACGTGAATTGGAGAGGCGAAGAAGTTCCGCATTGGTCGAGGTGGCCTGTTTCAGGATCTCCAAAGGGGTGAAGAATTTCTTTCGCATCTCGAACTCGTACAGAATCGTGTCGACCATGGTTGAAGCAGCGTCGGTCCCAAAACCCATTTTGACGCCGTGCTTTTTTGCCAGCTTCATCACATTCTCGTAGCCTGCGAGAACAGCCTTTCCCTTGCGGCGATTCTCTTCCGTGAACCATGGTACATCCATCAGGCCGTATGGCGAGGAGAGGCTTCCGAGCCACACGTCGTTCTCGGCCATCATCTTGACGGTCTCCTCGCTGAGGAGATGACCGTGCACGATGTCCTTCACGCCGGCGCGGATGCAGCGCTGCACCGACTCATCGTTGTAGGCGTGGGCGCAGACATAGGTATCGTAGTCAGCAGCCGCTTCGACCGCCGCACGCATCTCTGCTTCTGAGTAGCCAACACTTTCAAGAGGATCTTTTAGCGAAGCGACACCGCCGCCGGCCATGATCTTGATCTGGGGAGCTCCCTGCGCGATTGCGAAACGCGTTGCACCGCGGACTGCGTCCGGTCCATCAGCGAGCGTCGACAGCCCGACGGCCGACATCCACGCCGGACCGCTGCCGGGATAGTCTTTGGCCTGGTGCGGTGTCTGGCCGCCCCAGTCGCCGTGGCCGGAAGTGCAACTGATCATTCCGTGAGCAGAATAAATACGCGGACCGTCCACATGGCCGGCATCAATGGCTCGGCCCAATTCCACCGAAGGTCCACCGATGTCCCGAATCGTCGTAATGCCCATCTTCAGCATAATCATGCCCTGCGGGATAGCGTTGTAGGCGGCCGTGTAAGGCAACTGATTACTCATGATGTCCTGCGGGCTGGTGCCCTTTGACAGCATGATATGTTGATGCGAGTCAATGAGGCCGGGAATGAGGTAACCGCCCTTGCCATCGATGACGTTGACTGTAATGTTGACCTTTTCAACCTTGCCTTCTTCGCGAGCAATAGCGAGCTGAAGATTTCGCCCCTCAAGTCCCGGTGCATCGGCGACTTGTTTCATCGTCTTGCGGACGGCATCGACTTCGATGGTCCCTTCAGTCGGGATGCCCTTGGCGACCTTGCGGATCTTGTCGCCGACGATCAGGACATCGGTGTCTTTCTGCAGCGTGTCACTGGTTCCGTCCCAGACATGCACGTTCTTAATGACCGTGACCGGCGGGATTTCGAGTCGCGTCTCTTCTTGAGCTATCGCAATTTCTGGATGGAGGACGGACAGCGTCGCGGCGAACAGAAGAAAACAGGTCCAATACTTAGTACGCATTTCATTCACCATTTTGATTCTTGATTGTTACTTGGGAACTTGCAGGGACTTATTCAACGGTCTTCGAGGGTCTGCGTGTTGGTGTGAAACTCTCGATTTTCGAGGGAACAATTTTATAGGCAGATATGAAAGACCGCACACCGCTGGCGGTTGCAAGTCGTGTTGATTGTGCCTCTGCACTTAACACACCTGTCACGCGAACTGGTGTTTCTTTTTGTCTCAATGAGAACCCCTCGTCGTTCTTCACGGAGATCACGTGCAGCGGAGATGGTTCTGTCGCATGCGAACACATGGCAGCAGTCGGCAGTACGAAAATCTCGACGACACGGCCATTTTGCCATCGTACCGGCGTTGCATAGCCCTCGACTGTGACGATGTTCGGTTCCAGAGATTTGGCAACTGATTCCGAAACGGCTTTGATTTGATGTTGTCGAATCTGGGGAATTCGCTCACGCTGTACCATCAGCCAGCCGATGTCGATCCCTTGTTTCTGGAGTTCGCCAGAGATCTTCGCTGCTTCGTTTGCGTCAGGACCGTCGGGGCCGATCTTTTCCTCGCTGATCAGTCGTCGCACTCGAGCTACGTAACTCAGATCTGCCAGTTGATCTTGCGTCAGCCTGGAAAACGGATCATTAAAAGGCTTGCCGTTTTCAGGGGCTAAGCGACTCCACTGAATCGACGGCGCGGCTTCGTCTGCCTCGACCTTCACCGCAGCCTGACGGATCAATGTCGAAGTGGTTGGTTCTTCGGCGATCAGATCATCAACGGGTATCAAGAAGGCAAAAAGCATTGCCAGCGAAACAAACGATAACCACGGGGCTGTTTTCATCATCAGTCTCAACGCAGTACGGGACTCTCAGGTCTAGTTGGTTGCCAATTACAGATGAAGATAAACACACCAAGCGTGAGCTTCTTGTCACTTCGTGCCACAAAATGGCCCGATGCGGCGATCTCGGCCGGAATCGAGCACGAAGTTGAGCCGCTGGGTTCGCGACGTTACACTAAAGTCCTGCCAGAAATAGAGTTCCGTCAGCCAGTGTTCGGTAAGCCAAGGAGTTCGCGGATGGACATCGCTTCGAGGTTTGCGAGGATTTTTCCATCAGTTTGCCATGCAGATCATCCCCCTAGTTCGAGCGAAGTATGTCTATACCTACGGGGCCGTCTTGGATCGCCTCGGGGCACCCACTCGTCGTTTGCTTGAGCGGGTCGGGCTATCCGGGCGGGTCCTCGAAGCTCCCGAAGCGGTTATCCCGGCCCACCAGGCGTGGAGATTCATTGGGTCGGCCGCCGAGCGGGAAGGAATCGATGATCTCGGTCTCGTGGCTGGAGACATGTCGATTCGAGCATACGGCGAGTTTTCCCAGCGGCTTCTGAACGTAGCGAATTTGAATCAGGCCCTGGATTCGTTCTGCCAGCTCGCGCGTTGTGAGTATTCTCGTGCCGACTTCTATGTGTCGCGGTCCGAGAAGTCCGTTTGGTTCTGCCGCGGCCCGATTGACGGCGACGAGGTCGAGAGGAAGCATGTTGAACTGTTGGTCCTGACAATGATGATAGCAACCGTGCGGCTGGCAGCAGGACAAGATTGGCACCCGCCTGTTATCTTTCTTCAGACCAGCGACGCAAGGCGAGTCGAAGAACACCATCTGTTTTCCCGTTCGACGATTCGCTTCGGAAACCGCATCACGGCATTTGAAGTTCCGCAACGTCTTCTCGCTGAGCAGTTGCCTGACGCCACACAGCTACCTGACAAAGGAGCATACGATCGACTGGAGCACGAGTTTCCTCGTGCCCTGCACCAGGTTGTTGGCGGCATGCTTGTTGACGGAATTCCGAAGATCCGTTCCGTGGCCGAGGCCGTGGGAGGGAGTGTGAGGACACTGCAACGGCGACTTTCGGACATGGACACAACATTTTCTGCGGTCATTGAAACGGCGCAAATGCGGCGGGCTGTTCAGCTTCTAGAACGAGACGAATGCTCGTTAGCTGAAATCGCACACCAGCTAGGCTATACCGACCAAGCGAACTTCACCCGCGCCTTTCGTCGCTGGACGGGTTTGTCACCTGGTGTTTATCGACGAAGCACGAAGCACGATGCACTGATGACACGTGATTGATGCGGCGTAAACCTGCGTAGGACATCTCGACCAAGTACACGCTGGCACGTCAACGGAGCCCGAGACCCTCGGCAAAGCGACGGAGCGATTTGGTAGTCCTGCTTGCCGATCTTGGTCGCTGTGAAAGCGCAGTCGGTAACAAACACCGACTGCAATTAGCCTCGACCCGAACTCGCTGAAGATGGACAAACCGATCGCTCGTCGTCAATCTGCGCAAGTGCGGCGGTGTCGTTTTCGAAATTAGACCGCTGCAACTTGGCGTGTTGTCGAACTTGATTCTTGCCGAACCTGGACGGTCGCGTCCATCCTCCGCGGACCGGGTGGCCGTGGGTGATTTCTCACCCACGGCTCCCACAGACCCCAAGACGCTAAGAACAACTGAACGTACAGAGGCGCTTCGCCGAAAGGCCACCAGCACTAACCCCAAACCAACAGGAAGCAGAAGCAGACCTAAACCAATAGCGAGAATCCCGAGGAAATAGAAAGGTGCTACATCGTCCATTAGCCCGCCTACCGCAAGCCACCCCAAAACAGCGCTGACACCGAGCGCTCCGGGAATCAATGCGCACCATCTGGAGTACCGCACCAGTCGTCTCGAGCTCTCAGTTGATTTCACATTAACGCTAGTCATTCTCTTCTAAAATCCATTGGCGGATGGCGTTCCAAGAACAGTCCTATGTCGGCGTCTTTCATCAATGATAATCGCTTCCCACAAGTTTTCGGTACCGCACCCAGGCGTCAGATCAGGAGACGTCGGTTCAGGAAGCCACACACCCTGATGCTGATAAACAGCGGAACCACGCTGAATGCAACCGAGCCAACCAGGGAAGCCAACTCGATCTCCTCCTCGTACGTGGGCATGCCGAATTCCGAAGGGACCATGTTGAACAATGCCCAGAACCAAGCGGAGTAGCATACCGGAAACACGATCAAGACGACGACAAAAGCAGTGAAGCTGGTAAATGGAGATGAGCGATTGCGAAGTATAACGACCGCCGGCGTTGCGACCCAAACGATCACAAGGGTCAGTCCTGGAATGACAGTTAAGCTCGCGAGGCAAACGCAAAGAAGTGCCGTGGCGATCATCATCGCCCTCAGCGAAAATCGCTGCGGTCTGAGCTCGCCTGATCGGTCGCCTTCCATCTCAGGCATCACTCGCAACTGGGGCTATTCTCGATGCACGTCATCAAAACGTCCTTCGGTTGGATCCGGCGATCAGCTATCTCTGCCACGGTCTTGAAGCTGTGTTTGCCGGTGAGGTGACAGGTTCCGCGGGCGCCTTGCCCGATCTTATGAAGTGCCTATGGAGCGACTGGTCCCGCCTTCTCCATCTTGTTTCGCAGCGCCTCACCATCATCCCTGAACGCTCGGGCGTTCTCCAGTAGGCTTCCTCGTGATTCGTACGTTAGCATCTGCCTCTCTCGAAAAGTCTTGATTCTATCGAGAAAACCAGGTTCGCCGGACTCCAGTGCAACGACAGTCTCGTCCAGCAGAGTCTGAACGGACGCCGCGTAGTAGGATTGGTCGTCAAGCTGAGTAACGACGACTGTCGCCAGCGCAGTGACGGGTATGGCTGTCAGGATCGCTGATAGGCCCAAGGTGATGCGCCATCGCTTTGACCAACGATTCTCCGCCACGAGCCAGAGTGAAAGAATCACGATGAATCCGACGAGAGTTCCAAAAACAAGCCCGTATGCAAGTTGATTCATTAGATTTTGCCAAGCCAAAACGTGTAGTGCAATATCGGTCGTCGCGGAGTCTTCATCGTACGCTGCGTTTCATGCCAAAGCACGTAAGTTGCATCGGTCTTGACCACCTCTGTAGATAGTAGCAGCTCCCAAGTCGCTGAAGTGTGACACGCTTCTGCTTACAAGATTTTACACGAAGTCGCAGCCTGGTTCATTATTGAGCGGAGTTTGACTCGCGCTTGGCGCAGCGGTCGTGGAGACTTCATTCAGTTTCCTCGGCACCGTCGTTCGAACATCACGAATCGGGTTTCTACAGACCTTGGCTCAGAGGTGAGCCAGCGGTGACGACACCTCTGGTGTTGGTCATAACGTTGTTCCGAACAGATTTCACGCTTGGTGGAACCGTCGACGACAACACGGACACTCTCCTTCAACTCCATTCACGAGTGCATCGAATGCGGTTGGCTGAGGCAACGATGTGATTGCCTTGAAAGCGAGTGGATCGCGGTGTGCGTAATGTCGATACGTTACGACTCCCACGGAATGGCCAAGAATCTCAATTGATGATTCCGGCATGTGCTCATCGTAGTACGTTGCTGCCGTTTTCCTTAGATCTTTTAATACCCAGCGCTTGTCTTCACCAGTTTCGATATCTTGCTTCAATTTCACGCCGGCCAAAGCACAAAGTCGTTGAAATTGTTCGTTTGGCCGTGAGCTTCCACAATGAAAAACAGGCTGACTGGATTGAGGCTCATCGGGCCTGATGTTCTGCAGGTGCACGTTTACGACTCGACTCATCGGTCTATAGAATTGCTTGTTCGTTTTCACGCGCCGATAGTACAACCAACCATATCGAGAATCTTATTCCCTGACCATTCGGTGGTTCTGGTTGCCAACTTACGTGCCGCCAAAGAATCGGTTCATGGAATCCAGCCGTCTTAAACACCGTCCCTGTATCGACCCCATAATTGAAGAACACAACCAATGCAGTGCGCCAGTAATGGCCGACCGTCAGCGGCTGTTTCCATCCTCTTGGTCTCTTAAGTGCGTAGGTGGCAAAGTAGAGCGCGTTCGAATCCGATTTCGTTAAGTAATGTCGTCCGGCCACATCACGTTGCGGCTTTGGCTTGGGAAATCGAGGGAGCTTTTCCAGAAAATCCTGTTCCCAAGTTCAGGACATGATGGCTCGCAAATTCTCTCGAGCTTTGTTTGCCGTTCGTCCCGGATTGGAACCCGTGGGGCCAAAATATTCAGCCGAACCCTAAATCCCGGGGAAGAAACGGGGTTAGGGATTTGGTTGTCCATTGATTTCGGGCGTCGTGCGCGAGGCGGCAAAACTTGCGAATCTTGTTCACCCGAGAGTGCCGCCGTCTGACAAGGCTCCCCTCCTCGGACTGCGAATGCGGCTCTCTTGCTGGCCCGATCCTGATATCCATGAGTCTCGATATTGAGTCCGGTGATTCCAGATGGGAACGTATCGCACAACTCGAAAGGACGTAGAACGTTACGACGTGTGAGACCGCCGGGCTGCCCCTGAATTCCTTCGAAACGCTTCAAAACCTCAATTCCTGCAGAGAGCGGTGGCTCGGGTATGAGAGCGAAAGGGACGCCCGCCGCGGACCTGAGCCGCTACGGCGCGTAGCAACTTCCCTGTAGCGTCTTGTCGCCCTTTACTGCTTCAAAGTAATGTCGCCACGAACGCTACATGTCCGTGCGACACGCACTAGCGGTCAACCGAGGCAAGAAACGGTGCATCCCGCGGCGGGCCGTCACCACCCGGGCCCAAATCGGGCGCTGAT
Source organism: uncultured Planctomycetaceae bacterium (assembly GCA_963776055.1). Classification (GTDB taxonomy): domain Bacteria; phylum Planctomycetota; class Planctomycetia; order Pirellulales; family Pirellulaceae; genus CAVZLD01. Next base: position 588,451 of record CAVZLD010000009.1, read on the forward strand.
GGTCCCGGGTGGGCCCGGCCAAAATCGGTCGTGGCGCCCGCTCGCTGATCGGATCCACCGGAACTCTCGTTTTGAGAGAAAGAGAATCGCATTCCGGGTAGAGCCCCGTGGGCCTCATGGGCCAGGCTTCTTGGCGAGCGGCAGAAGCCGTACGCGAAATTGAGCTTCGTCCACAACCAGAATCGCACCCGCATCGAGTTCACTCTCGTATTGCCGCAACACAGGAATCAGCAAGGGAGCCAGCGTCTGGAGTCGAACGTCCTGCGTGCGAACCTGAACGACACTCGGTCCCGTCGCTTGGGTTGTCGCCAGGATCGCGCCAAAATCGAGATCATGTGTCAAGACAACATGCCGCTGATCGAACGCCCAATCCATCACGCTTCCGTCGGGCGCGGAGACGCTTCCCACACTAGACCAGTGAATGCTGTCCCATCCCTCGGCCTGCAAGATGGAGCACCATCTTGGCGACAGATTCATGTCGATGAGAAACTTCATGGCCGCGAGATGGGCACTTCCATCTCTTCTGACCGCCAAGCCGCATACGCCAGGGCAGCGGGAATGTCCTCGAGTTCAAGATACGGATAGTCGGCGAGGATCTCCTCGCTGGTGGCGCCGCTGGCAATGAGGCCGACAATCGTGCCCACCGTAACTCGCATCCCACGGATGCACGGTTTGCCACCCATTACGGTGGCGTCAAACGTAATCCGGTCAAGTCTGCGCCATGCGTTCGCTCCGCGTGAGAAAGGGCGATTCTTGAAAAGGAAGCCAAGGCCTTCCTGTCAAAGAGGAAGTGCCCTTGTGGCAGGATACGACGCAACTCGATTTCGTGTCAACGGTTACGGACAGGAGGCAGCCGTTTTGGCCGCAATTCCTTCGGAATGCTTCAAGAACTCGATTCATCGGAGCGTGGTGGCTCGGGCGTGAGAGCGAAAGGGCCCGGCGCCTGCGGGACGGGGGTGCCTAGCGGTCTGCGGTGCCAGGAAGCGGCGCGTCGCAGCGAGCCGCCACCAACCGGGCCCACATCTGGCGCTGTTGAGCCCAGAGAGGCTCGGACACGATCGGCCGTAGCGCTCGCTCGCTGACCGGCTCCACAGCGGCCGAAGTCTCGGGGAGAAGGAGAACCGCCTCTTGGATCTCCGGCGCCAATAGCAAGAGGTTCATGATCTGGGTCAGTCGCGCCGAGCTGACCTGCGCCACTTGGCTCATCTCGGAAAAGTCGCGTACATGCCCCGCTCGCAGAAGTTGTTCATATCGAATGGCCAACGCCAGAAGTCTGGAGATCCGCGGGATGCGCGCCCGGCTGCCGGACGATGTGCGCCCCGTCTCGGAGGTGGTAGCCACCCTCTCTCGACCGACACGTGGAAACCACACGCGCCGGTCGAGGTCGGGTACTGTCTGTGGGGATCGCACTCGGCTCATCGTAGATCCTCCGGCAAAGCCCCGGCGTGAAACCACACGCGAAGCTGGCCCAGTTGCCCGTCGTAACAGATCCGCTCGATCAGACCCGCAAGGTACTTTCGGGTCAGTCGCCGAGCGCGTCCAATCTTGTCTTGCGCTTCCTGGAAGACATATCGCTCGAATTGGCCCGCTGGAACCGATCGAGTCGGGCATTGGTCGTACCCATACTTCTGGGCATGAGAGCAGACATAGTATCGGTAGCGTCGGGTCCCCTTGGTCGTGTACGTAAGCGTCATCTTGGCTCGACACCTGCTGCAGAAGACCTTGCCTCGAAACACATCGGGCAAGGTGGATCGGTCACGGGGTGCGGCCGGTTGCCGATTATTGCGAAGTTGATTCTGCACGCGCTGAAAGAGTTTTTCCGGGACAATCGCCGCCTGCTCCCCTGCGAAGATCTTTGCCGGTGAGATGCTTGTCGGCCGCGATTTGATCCTTCAGTTTGTGCTGTTCAACGGAACCCGCATCGCCCGAAGCCTTCGCCGGCCCCGAAGCGTTCTTACGAATCTCGTCCTGGAGGTCATCTGCCACAGAAGTCTCACTTGGAAAGACGTGCATTCTTCTGCGAATAGACCTACCCGGTTGCATCAACCACCGACGATGCTTCGACCAGATTTTTCTCGATCTATTGGTGTTTGTATTAGGGCAAGAATTGCCTCACTGCCTGTAGACCTACAGGGCTGCTTCTCGAAATGACGCCGCTTGAGATAATTGTTCCTCAATGAGTGCGTGTACCACTTGTTGAAGGCCAGGACCGCAACTAACCGAAATGAGGAAATCATCCGAGATGAAAGTTATCGTTGATCTATGCGTCGTCCCAATGGGAGTTGGCGTTTCCGTGAGCAAGTATGTGGCTGAATGCCAGAAGGTCCTTGAAGAAGCCGGGCTTGAACACCATCTTCACGCCTATGGCACCAACATCGAGGGCGACTGGGACGAGGTTTTTGCGGCGATTAAGCGTTGCACCGAGCGCGTTCATGAAATGGGCGCACCACGAATCACCACCGGCATCAAAGTCGGAACTCGTACGGACCGACAGCAAACGATGAAGGAGAAGGTCGAAAGTGTTGCCGGATCGAAGCAATAAGGCTGCATGCGAAGCGTCATGGCATTTTGCTTTGGTTCGCCGCGGGCTTAGAATGTACCTGGGAATGCGATCTGCAATCGTTCGCAGGACCGTGATGCCATTTCGTAATAACTGCAAATCAACTGATAAAGGCGACCCAATGAAGTCTTTGAAAGCCCTGTTCGTTTACTTGATCGCCTGCGTTTGCATCGCCGCGACAGCGAATGCTCATTACCTTTGGATCTCCGTCGACGGTGCTTCTGACATGAGCGGGACAAACATCTATTTCGAGGAGTCTCCCAAAGCGGGCGACGGCCACTACTTGGATCATTTCCTAGGAAAGAGTGATGTTTGGATTCGCACAGTTGAGCGACCCGCGCCGAAACCGATCAAGGCGGAGGAAGTCAAAGTCGGAGATGAGCGTTGGATGCGAGTCGCTCTTCCAGAATCCGACGAGTACAGCGTGGATTCGTACGGCAAATTTGGTGTCTATGAGTACGGCACGAAGAAGGTCTTGCTTCACTACTACGCGAGGAATCTAAGTGTCGACTCGCATGATGCGATGCACGAATTGGGACGTGCTGAGCAAATGGATCTCGACCTGGTTCCACACGACCATGGCGGGCAGATCGAGTTCACTCTGCTTTGGAAGGATGAGCCGGTTGCCGATCGAATGGTCTTTGTTCGAGGACCAGACGGTCTCCGGGAGAACGTGAAGACCGACGCGAATGGTAAAGTCGAGTTGAAACGTTCAAGCAAAGGAACATTGACGTTGAGAAGCTCAGTCGAGTTTGCCACACCAGGCAGCGAAGATGGCGAAGCCTACGAATCGATCCGCCACAACATTACTCTCGTGATGCCCATGGAAACCAACGAGTAAGGCAAGGGACGACGCTAGTTTCTTTTCTTTCGCTGCAGTTCCCGGAAACTGACGCGTTCGCGTTTGGGAGTTGCTGGTAGATCGGTGCCGAAGAGGAGTGCTCCTTGCATGGATGCGGCGACGGCGGAGCCGACGAGGCAGTCGAGCCAGTGGTTGTCGGGTTGTTCGGGACGTGGTTTCCATTCGTCAGTGGAAGTCCTTCACGCACGCGCGGCTCGCCGTCGCAATGGGCGATCGAGGCTGTCTCTCCGTCTTCGGCGACCGCGCCGAACAACACCGAATGTTCGCCGAACAGGTGACGGCCGAGTACTTCGTCAAAACCGAAGGCCGCGGCCGCACCGGTAAGCTCTCTTTGTAAAGCTCGAACAAGTCCCCAAATTTGAGAGACTCCGTCGTTCGTTCGGTTCCCTGGATTCTTCCGTCGGACATCATAAACGCTGCGACGTCCACTCCCTCCAATCGTCCAATACTCACCAGCCGGAGGTTTTCCCGGACTCTGGCAAGACACGATTCGGCAAACGTTCGATCCTTAGACCCGGTGGACTTCTTCCATGTTTTGCCTCGAAAGGAAAAAACAACAGAGAAATTGCGGCTGGGGGTGCCCGCACTAGTTCTTGGTTCCAGGTAAGCCATAGCTCTTGCTCCAACGATTGGGACGATGCAAATTTGAGCACCGAGTCCGCAGCACCAACAGCCGCGCAGGTGCAACACGAATGCAACGTGGCACCCAAAAAGCCCCCAATTCCGTTGAGCATAAAGAAAAGGACTCAGAGCTAATTGCCCTAAGTCCTTGTGCAGTAGACAGTAATTCGATTACTGAGAAGCTAGTTTCTAGCTCCCCCTGTAGGACTCGAAACAACAGCATTCTGGTTGACAGCTGGCGTCCCTAAATGGTTGTCACTTTGGCGAGCAAATAACAAATGGCCCTCAACCTGCTCTCTCGTAGTTCGTTGAGAGCCGTGGTCGGCGTGCGAGGAGCTGTGATTTAGAGCAACCACGTGTTAACCGGAGAGCCGTTGGTTTGCGTCTCGCCAGGATCCTTCGTGCGTCGGTCGACAACCCAGTTGTTGCGAAAAAGTGTTTGCGAGCTGGTGCCAAATTACCGAGCCCACTTCGTTTGGTGCTCGAGCTCACAAAAGTAAGACACCTCTGTCAGTTGGGCTTCACTCGAATCTGCTGAGGTTGGACAATCCTCAGCAGGCTGGCGATCTCGCTTGCGCGCGGCGGTGAAAAAGACCTCCGCACTTGGCAGCATGTTGCCAATCTGCGGCGGCGTGACACTCCGCCGTTGGAAACGCAGGCCCGCTGCTGCACTGGTCGCCACACACACGCCCTGGCCAAAAGCCGGATTGGGCAGTGCCGATTACTCGTCAGAAGGCCCTTTTGATTGTTGACACACGCCATCAATGGACCGTCGTGAGACAGCCCCATGCCTCTCCGGAGGTACGCCCCGCAGGCTTCCGTTCGGCGGCGTTCAGAAAGACCGATGCAGGACCTCAGGCGTGCCCCGAGAAAGGAAGGGTCTGGCACTGATTCGGTTGGCTGCCGCTTGCGCGCGGCGGTCTATGTTCCGGCCGTGCCTTGCTCCGTCCGAACTGCCTCCTCACTGTACAGGTCAGTTGCCCGATTTTCGATTACAATCACCATTTGGAGAATATCGCAACCTGCCGCGGTCCAAATCTTTACACCTGCTCTGAAATAACGCGACACGCGGTTTCGACGCAAAGAAAGAAATCTTATGAAAGTCCTACTGTCTGCAGCCGCGATATTGCTGTTTGCCGATGTCGCCAATGCTGATTTGGTTGTGTACACGGACGAGACAGTATATCTGTCCGATTTGGCGGCGCTCGGAGTGACAACCATCCATGAGAGTTTCGAGGACGCTACGGTCTGGGCAGACTCCCGCAACTCGATTACTAGTCCCGGCAGCACTCCGGCCGTAACGAGCAATGGAATTGTATGGACATCGAATTATGCTCAGAACAACATAGCGACGGGTACGGTGGGTGGCAGTGCTCCAGATGGTGCGTTTGCGCTCTACTCACTTCCGCACGGACTGACAACGGATTCTGGTCTCTATTGCGACGCCGCCGAAGATCCCAACATTCCCATCGAATGCTTCCAGAACGACGGATTAAGAATCGAATCCGCCACTGGTTCAACACTCTATGGTTTCGGTGGACGTATCGACACGGCAAACAGCGGCAAGGTCACCTTCCTGCTGGATGGTGTCGACATCAACGCCAATACCACTGACAATGTCGATAATTGGCAGCGTGAAGGCGAGTTGGCCGATAACTGGTCTTTTGTTGGTTTGATCGACACCGCTGGGTTCCTATCGGCGGAGCTCCGCGAGCTGCGCGGGAAAGATTCTCAACAAGTGCTTCTCTTCACTGATGACTTCACGATTGGAGTAACCGCGGTCCCTGAACCATCGGCGTTACTGTACTGTGCGGTCGTCGCTTGTGGCGGTTTGGTATGGCAAGGAAAACGATTCGCCCATTTTCTCTCTCAGCAACTCTTCTGAGATTGACCCTTGCACTTCGGGTGCCGAAAACAAGAACTCGTACGCAGCTTCAATAATTGCGTGATAGTGGGGCAATGGCGTCGACCACGAGTGTTTTTGGCGACGGGCGGCATACTGGGGCGGCGTGACACGCCGCAGATTACGGGGGCTGCCAATCGCCACATTTCGGCCACAAACCTGGGCATGGGGGCGACATCTAGGAGTGCCAAAGCTCATCAACCCCTGAGACACGCCAAGGAAGGACCCTCGCGTGAAACAGCCCTATGTCTCTCTGGAGGCATGTCGAACTGCGTGCCGACGGTCGGTGGGCAGAGCGGCGAATCGAGCACGTTCGCGTGCCCCGAAAATCGAACCATTCTTGACTTGGCTGGTCTCCCTCCGGCGCACCGGCTTGGGCCAATTGTCATCGCTCGAATGGTAACCGGTCGGGCGTGATCGGGTTGATATCAGCCGTTCGCCAGAGTCTCACCGTATTGCCGCTGGCTGCGGCGAGAACGTTGCCGTCAGGGGAGAAGGCTACCGAGTTTACCGCAGCGTCTGTGGCGAGAGATTCTGGCTCTCTGCCTGCTCCCAGATACCACAGTTTGGCCGTGCTGTCGTTGCTTCCGGACGCAAGGATTGTGCCGTCGGGAGAAAACTCTACCGAGTTGACAGCCCCACTGTGTGCCTCAAGGACCTCGCGGCATTCGCCCGTCGCAGCGTCCCAGAGTCTAACCGTGGTGTCGGCTGACCCAGAGGCGAGTGTCTTGCCGTCAGCCGAAAACGCCACACAAAGGACGAACCCTTGGTGCCCTTTGAGGGTCGTCAGCCAGTTGCCGGAGGCTAGATCCCATAGCCTGACCGTCTTGTCCCAACTCCCGGTAGCCAAGGTTCTCCCATTAGGAGAAATGGCGACAGCCGTGACCATGTTCCTGTGCCCATTGGGGGAGCGATATCCACTCACCGTGCTGTACTTTGGCTTGCCAGTCGGCACGTCCCACAAGTCGGCACTCGGACTAGCACCGCAGGAAGCCAAGGTTTTTCCATCCGGTGAGAACGCGAGGCAGTAGTTGCACCATCTGCCCAACGGCGTTTTCTCTTGACTTGTGGCAAGGTCCCGGAGCTTGACCGTAGAGCCCCAACCTCCTGAAGCCAGCATCCGTCCGTCCGGAGAAACTGCTAGAGATAGAACCCGTTCTCGATGCGTCGCCAGGATCGAGAGTTCCTTGCCAGTCCGGACGTCCCAGCGCCTGACAGTGCCGTCCAGGCTGCCCGAGACGACAGCAGATCCGTCTCGAGAGAACGCGAGCGTGGATACATCTGACATATGCCCGACGAGTTGGTCCGGCGGTCTGGGCACGCTGATGTCCCAAAGCCTCACGGATCCGTCCCAACTCCCGGAGGCCAGCACACGATCATCTGGCGAGAACGCGAGGTCCCATACTGCGCCTTGATGCCCCTTGAGCAGGTCGTATTCCGAACGGTTATCCACGTCCCATAAGGCCACCGTGCCGTCCGCAGAACCTGCGGCCAGCCTGCCGTCGGATGAGAACGCCAGTGAGCAGATTGCGCCGCGCGTTTGCCCTTGAAGGGGCTCCTTCGACTGACCAGTGTTGACGTCCCAAAGCCAAATCTTCCCACCGAGGCCTCCCGCCACGAGAGTCCTTCCGTCGGCCGAAAAGGCCACGCACTGGCCGCCGGCCAATTCATCTTCGAGAAAGTGTTGTTCCTTCGTTTCCAGATTCCACAGGATCACCTCTCGGTTGTTGGTTGAAGCCAGCATCTTGCCATTTGGTGAGAACGCCACTTCCCAAATCGGGACTGACTTGTGCTTCTTGTGGCTCCGTAACGGCTTTCCCGTGGCCACATCGCGTAGCTGGACCGTGAAACCATCCGTAACGGCTAATCGCTTTCCGTCGGGGGAGAACTTCGTACTGAACAACAAAGCGGAAATCTGCATCGTGGACGTAATCTTCCCGGTCGCCAGATTCCATACTCTCACCTTTCTCTCGACACTCGTACCTGAGACTAGTGTCTGTCCATTGGGAGAGAACGCTACGGATATGCCATATTCGGGGTCACCCAGCTTCTGTTTCAGTCGGCCCGTTTCTACGTCCCACAGCCGCACGGGGCTGTCGTGGGCCACAGAGGCCACGGTCTTGCCGTCTGGAGAAAAAGCGATGCCCCAAACAGGACCATCGTGCGTCAGAGCCCTCGTGTTCAAGCTCCTTTGACACAGTCGCCAAAGGCTGTGCCACTGGAAACCTCGCAGATCTTCCGCATCCTCATCCGGTTTGGGCCGATGGCGTTCCAGCAGTTCCACAACATGCTCGACATTGCCGGCCTCCCACGCTTGCTGGGCTACGTTCATGTCGGCAACATAGAGCAGCCGGCGGTTGCGGTCGGCGGCCTTCTCGGCTTTCCGGCGATGCAGTAATTCACTTTCGGCTGTGAGGTTCGCACGTTTTGCCTCGTTCTCGGCTCGGATCCACTGGGCGGCAATGCCGACAAAGCCCATCAGCACGGCGACGACTAGTGCAACAGTCAACGTGGAAACCACCGGATTCCGCCGACACCATCGCCAGGTACGCTCCAGTTGCGTGATCGGGCGGGCGTGAATCGGTTCGCCGGAAAGGAACCGCTCCAATTCGTCGGTCAGCTCACCGGATGTGTCATAACGACGGTGCGGCTGCTTCTGAAGACACTTCAAGCAGATGGTTTCCAGATCGCGTGGTACTCTCGGATTGAGCACCCGTGGTGAAACTGGCTCGTCGTGAAGCGCATGTAGTATCGTTTCTGTCGAGGTCTCGGCCTTGAATGGCGGCCGGCCAGTCACTAGATCATAGAGCACCGCACCCAGTGCGTAGACGTCACTAGCGGCCCCCAGTTCATCCAGCCTGCCTGACGCTTGCTCGGGTGGCATGTAGCTCGGGCTGCCTAGGATCTGCCCCCTCTTAGTCAGATCGGAATCAGCGTCAACACGTCTGGCAAGTCCAAAGTCAGTAATCCGTGGCTGATCGTCCTGGTCAATCAGGATATTGGCCGGCTTTAGATCGCGGTGAAGTGTGCCCTGCTGATGGGCATACTCCACGGCCCGGGCAACGGTCTCGACGTAACCGGCCGCCTGGATGGCCGGCAGTGGATTCTCCCGGACCATCTCGGCCAAGCTGCGCCCAGTTACGTAGGCCATTGAAAAGTACTGCCGGTCGTCGTGCCGCCCCACTTCATAGACGGCTACAATGTTGGGATGCTGAAGATTGGCCGCCGCCTCGGCTTCGCGCCGGAACCGCTCCACTTCTTCTTCGGAAGCGAAGTGTCCGGCCAGCACCAGCTTCAACGCCACGATCCGGTTGAGGCTCCGTTGTCGGGCTCGGTACACAATGCCCATGCCGCCCCGGGCGATTTCTTCCAGCAGCTCGTAATCGCCAAAGTAGCGGATTCTTGCTCCCGGTCGCGCGGCACCGTAAGATCCCGACGAGTTCCGAAACACTTTCTCAATCAGTGCGGTTTGTTCTGAGAACCGGCGGCGATACTCCTCCTCAGCCGGCTCTTCGCCGGCGCGTTCGCGGTACTCCAAATCCAAGAAGAGCAATTCCTGCAGCAGACCATTGCGTTCCCCTGCAGGGATCGTGTCCAAGTACTCTTCGATTTGCGGCCGCTGTCCCGATTTCCAAGCCGCCTCGAATTCCAGACACACTTGGTCGATGCGTCTTTTAGCTTCCAGTGGAAGCGTACGACGACTCGTGGTGTCTTCGTTCATCGGGTCCCCTGCCACAGTGGGAAATCACTGGAGTTCTTGTTTCCATTCGTCACGGATCAACTTGAGCCGCCGCTCGACAGTCCGCAACGCACAATCCAGCCGCTGGGCAATCTCCTGGTTGCTGCATCCTTCCATCTTGGCCACGGCCACTTCCCGCAGTTGCGGATCGCCGAGTTTCTCGAGTAAGCGGCGGCACTCATCGGCCATCATTGCGGCAAACTCCGGAGTAGGCTCCTTGCCGACGATCTTGGCAAGCATAAGGTCATCTGAGGCAACCTGCTCGTGACTCAGGTTCCGCACACGACCGCCGCCACGCCGTTGCCTGCTCTCGTATCGCGCCAAGCTGATCGCCTTGTTCAGCGTCATCTGTAGTAGTAGTCGCCAGAGGCTGTTGCGATCCGCCAGGTCTGGATAGCGTCCCTCTTGGGCTGCGCGGCAGAAGCTGTCCAGTGCGCTGAGTGCCACGTCCTCCTCATCGGCCACGCTCCGCGAGATTCCTCGGATCTGCTTGTGGGCAAGTCGCACCAGGCGAGGAAAAAACCGCGTCCAGATAGCTCGGGCACCGGCAGAATCTCCGTCCTTGACTTCCGCAATCCAGCGCGTGACGGAACCCTCAGACGGCATGACGCACCCTCAGTCGAGGAAGAAGTCTGTTGCCAGTGTACTCACCCCCAAATGGTGGTCAATCCATGCGAATCCAGGCAGTCCAGCAGCACAGACCGGAATCAAGCGAGATCCTTCCGTGACCTTCACTATTCCGGCGGCATCGTGGCGGGTGCCAGAAGCGTCTGGCGATCATGCTGGAAGACGATTGCATGCCCAACCGAGTAGAGCGTGTCATGCCACGTTCGACGTCCCACCGCGTGGCGGGCCACACAAGGTCAGTTTCTTGTTTCCCAAGCACGTTTGAGAAGGAGATAGTACGATGAAGTCAACGTTGAACCGTCGCTTGCGCGTCGAAAACCTCGAGTCCCGTACATTGCTGGCCGCCTGCCCAGTGGATGGCGGATTGGCCTTGGGCCTTGCCGAGACAATCGATCAAGCGCCGGCCATTCTGGCAGATGCACAACTCCCTGCCGTGACGGAAGCTGCCGTGGCGCACGCTCAGCAGGTAACGCGTCCGTTTAAGATACAAGCCACCAGCACGGCGGTCATAAACCTGGCTGACGGCAGCCTGACTGCCAAAGCCTGCGGCATGGCTACCCATCTTGGACGATACACGATAGAAGGGGCGGGCTTCATGAATCCCGCGACCGGTCAAGGCTGGGACGCCGGAGTCATTACTGCTGCTAACGGGGATCAGATCCACTATGAGCACGAGTCAGGCATAGTCACCTTTACCGGCGGCACAGGACGGTTCGAAGGTGTCACTGGTGGATTCGCGACTGTGACGGAAATGGTAGGCGACCCCATCATCGACCCTGTTGCCGGAACCATGACAATGAACTTCGTTTGGACGGCCACGGGGACGATCACGTATTGAGCTGGCGCAGAGACAGAGGTAGCGATGGCGAGTTGAGCATCGACTCCCATCATTTGCCGGCCATTTCGATGACAACAGGATGACCGACGTTCGGCTGTCAGCCCGCGGAACGCGGCCAAGTTCGCCTCTGCGGGCGACGGAATTCCCTTGATCGAAGTCCAAGTACCCGAGCCGTCCAGTCTCGCCTCGTTGATACTGACGCCGGCCAGCTTCATCGGGCTTGTCCGTCGGAGGGGGCGTTGCTGAGGCAGGCGTGCAGCCCCATCACTTGTCGGAGATGCCGCAAGAGGGCAAAGATGAACCACGCAGGACGGCCCTCAGGGCAGTTGTACCATCGAGGTGATACGGGGTGCGTGCACCTGGCCAGGGTGGCTGAGCAGAAGGGGCACCCAGAAGCTGCCCAGCGCTGGCAGCGCATAGCCACGCGATGGCCATGGCGAATCTCATCAAGTCGTCAAACGATCGAGGTTTCTCGGATAAGCCAACAACCCCAATTCGAAACATCGTATGCCCCGACAGAGGGTCGCGTCCTGCGGCGTGCGATCTGCGGCTTCTGACCGGCTAAAATGGGGCTGTCAAAGCGCCCGATCAAAGGAACCTCTGACGGGACGCTCTTCCTGCAGCGGTGATTTCACCGATGCGAGTTGGAATCCAACGGAACCTGCCGAAGTCGATGCATCTTCAGCAAGTTTGGGCACGCTCGGATCTGCGTCGGATTGTCCAACTGCCTGCAGTTGAAAAGCTACAAAGCCGCGTCGGTGCATCGCTCGGTCGCGTGCAGGGCTGGTGATATTTGGGTCGAAATCGAAGGGTAGAGTAGCGTCAATGAGCCTTAGCCGCGCCGACATAGGTTCATTCCTTACGGCGTCGGATCCACTGCTGTCAATGGTGGCTTTGCGCGTGGTGCCAGGGTACGCTGTAAGAATGTCTGACGTAACTCACATCCTGGGGAAAATTGAAGCGGGCGATCAACAGGCAGCCGAGGAGCTGTTGCCGCTGGTGTATGAAGAGCTTCGTAAGCTGGCGGCGGCAAAGATGTTTGCCCAGCCGGCTGATCATACGCTGCAATCGACGGCCTTGGTACACGAGGCGTTTGTGCGGTTAGTCGATCGGGAGAAAGTCCAGAAATGGGATTCTCGTGGGCATTTCTTTGCTGCGGCTGCGGAATCGATGCGGCGTATTTTGATTGATCATGCTCGGCGCAAGGCGGCGGACAAGCATGGTGGCCGGCATGAAAGACAACCCTTGGGAGCGAATGAGGTGGTTTTGCCGCTTCCGAGCGAGGAGCTGCTTGCGCTGGACGAGGCTCTGAAACGACTGGAGTTGGACGATCCGGAAATCGCCAAGCTCGTGAAGCTGCGGTTCTATGCCGGTCTCTCGATGCCGCAGGTCGCCGAGTTGCTGGGGCGTTCGCTGCGCACGGTCGAGCGTGAGTGGCGCTACGCACGCAGCTGGCTGCACCGTGCTGTCTCTCCCGGCGACACCTCGATCGCTTAGTCGGAGTCCGACAAACTCTAGGGTCTGCCCCGCCCTGGGGCTCGGGCGAACCTGCGATACAACGCTCCTCAAAAGCTGGATGCGCTCTCTGGGCTTTGTCGCCGCCCGCAAGAACTCAGTCCCGGCTGCATTGAAGAGCCCCCTCACGGAATCATTAGAGCGCATCCTACCCCTCGGTATAGCGGCTAATTCGTCGTTCTTTACGGTGCGTACGCCCCAGGGAAGCTGGGGCTCTCGGTGGCCGCTCTGGTCCGGCCGACGATCTTTTTGCAAAAGCTTGGCGGGGTTCTGGGCGCCATCTCGTATTGCCTTTCAGGGGGAATCGGTTTTGCATTTGGAGCTGAATCCGGCGCGCCCACGCCAGCGATCCTGAGCAATCGTGGATTCTGGTTGCCAGTACGGGCAAAACGATCGGCTGGGGAGACCATCCAGCTTCAAAGAACCATTGAAACACTTCCTCACGCCGATTTGCTGTGAGCGGGCCACGAAATACAACGGGCGTTCTCTTCGCCCCGGGAAAGGGAACTTACGCATGCCGCTTTTCAACCAAATCCTGACGAAGGAACGCCGACGCAGGAACGTCCGGGCCAAGGCCCGTCGTGGGCTTCGACTGGAGTCGCTTGAGACGCGTCGCTTGCTTGCCGTAGTTGCGGCAGATGGATTTGAGACTGCGAACTTCAGTGGCGGAACAGAGCAATGGGCCGAGGGGAGTTGGGATGCGAGTGGCGATGCGACGGTTCGCAGCGACACTTCACCGGCCAGTGGCACTTACCATGTGAGGCTCCGGCGCAGTACTGGCGACCTGCGTCGCGTGGTCGACGTCTCCGGACTGACGGATGTACGACTTCAGTTTTCAGGAAAACTGAAGTCATTCGAGGGTTCGGATCGGGCTGACGTGAGGGTGAGTGGTGATGATACAAACTGGACAACGATTCGGTCGTTCATCCACGACGACGATGACGAACAGTACCACGACTACGATCTGGTCGTTCCCGATGTGGGCGAAACGCTCTACATTCGCTTTGATGCTGGGATGAACGGCAAGTCCGACTACTGGTTCATCGACAACGTCCAAGTCACCGGCACGCAAACGGGCCCCCCGGAGTTAGCGATCAGTGACGTCTCTGTAATTGAGGGAGATTCTGGATTCACGTTTAACAGTGCGTTCGTCAGTGCGGGGAGCGGTGGCCTTGTTTCGCCACGGGGAATTACGTTTGGACCGGACGGCAAGCTGTACGTGGCTAGTACGGACACCGATAGTATTCGTCGCTACGACGGCGGAACGGGAGAATTCATCGACGAGTTCATCCCTTCTGGCAGTGGCGGCCTGGACTTCCCGCGAGACATCACTTTCCACGGCGGTGATCTCTATGTTGTCAGCACTTTCACCAACTCCGTGCTGCGTTATGATGGAGCGACCGGAGATTTTGTCTCCGACTTTGTAGCCGCAGGTGATGGAGGCCTGGACGCGCCGCGCGGGCTACTTTTCGGATCCAACGACGAGCTGTACGTGACGAGCGCAGGAGAGGATGACGCCGTCCTACGTTACAGCGCAACGGACGGTGCATTTCTTGGCGAGTTCATCGCGAGTGGTGACAACGGACTGGCCAACCCTTCAAACATCACGATCGGACCAGACGGCAACTTCTATGTCTCCAGCACCTTCTCCGGTAGCAACGCAGTACTACGCTACGACTCGGGTGGCAGCTTCATCGATACGTTTGTCAATCCTGGTGCCGGAGGTCTCGACGGGCCAACCGACCTCGTGTTTCGATCGGGCCTGCTGTATGTCGCTGGCTGGAGGAGCAATTCCATTGTGGCCTACGACTCGAGTACCGGTGATTTTGTGAGCACCGTAGCCGCCACCGCCGGACTGGACCCCAACTCCATCACGTTTGACGATGCCGGCCGACTTTACGTTAGCAGTCGACGCACGAATGAGATCCTGCGATTTTCGGAACCATCATCGGCCTACCTGGACGTCAGTCTTTCGTCTGCAAGTTCAGAAACAGTAACGGTCGAGTTTAGCACTGTCGACAGTTCCGCCGCCGCTGACAGCGACTATCAGTCGTCTAGCGGTACGTTGACCTTCGTTCCGGGCATGACATCGCGAATAATACAAGTCCCCATCGTGACTGATGGGATCGCTGAGAGCGATGAGACCTTCAATGTCAGTCTCAACAATGTCACCAACGCATTAGTCGCAGATTCCGTGGGGCAAGTCACGATACGAGAAAGACGTGTCTCGATCAGCGATGCGACCGAAATCGAGGGCGATGAATCGCCACACTATCGCGGCGCATTCGTCGACGGCCTGCCTAGTGGGCACTTCAATCCACTTACGTTTGGCCCGGACGGCAATGTATACACAGCCGTCGGGACGGGCGCCGGATACAACACTATTCAGCGATTCGATGGCACGACGGGTGATTTCGTTGACACGTTTATGGACAACTTGGATCCGGATCACAAAATCAATGGCGTGCGGGATATCGTTTTCCATCCGACCGACGGCAAGGTTTATGTCGCTAGTGCCTACACAGATGAAGTTTTGCGATACGACGCACTAACGGGTGACTTCGTTGACGTGTTTGTCAGTGCCGAAAGCGGAGGAATCGGCCATCCAGACGGTATGCTATTCGGTCCCGATTCGAACAACGACGGATTGCCCGAACTCTACGTCACCGGCTGGCTCAGCCACAGCGTGGTTCGCTACGACGGGGCTACGGGTGCACCGCTTGGGAATTACATTCCAGCTGGATCTGGTGGGCTGAGCTTTCCGTTCTCGCTTGCGCTGCGAAAACAACGAGCTGTTTGTTACGAGTGCGGGCACGGATCAGATCCTGAAGTATGACGCGGGCGATGGAAACTACCTTGGAGTTGCAGCGAGCGCCGGGCTCGATTACCCCCGAGGGCTCACATTTGGGCCCGACGATTTGATGTATGTCACAAGTGGCGACAACGACCGCATTCTGCGGTTCACACCTAATGGAACATATGTGGATGACTATGTGCCTGCTGGAATCGCAGAGCTGGACAATCCACGCACACCGCGTTTCGGTCCCGATGGAGATTTGTATGTCACAATGACAGGCAACAGTGAGATCATGCGGTTTGGTGATCAAAACGAAGCCCTGTTTGTTCTGACATTGTCTATACCAAGCAACCAGCCTGTTGCCGTCGACTTCAGCACGTCCAACATGACCGCCATAGCAGGCAGTGACTACGCGGAATCCGGCGGTGCCGTCTCGTTCGAACCTGGCGTCACGTCCCAAACGATCGTCGTTCCAATCGTCGATGATACGGATGTCGAACTCGATGAAACGTTCTTCGTCGATCTCACGGGCGTCGTCGGTGCCACGATCTTGGTCCCATCCGCCGTCGGTACAATCATTGACAATGAAATCGGAAATGAGCCGCCCAATGTGAACGCGGGTGGAGATCAGACGTTGGTCGACGCTGACGCGACTGGATCAGAATCGGTCACGCTCGTCGGCACGGTTACGGACAACGACGGCACGATCGAATCGATTGAGTGGACCGATGGCACAAGCGTACTCGGTAATACAGCGACTTTGACGACAACGCTGGCCGTGGGTGTACACACTCTGACACTCACCGCCATGGACAACGATGGAGCTACTGCAACAGATAGCGTCAACGTGACGGTAACCAGCCAGAATGATGCGGACGTCCTCTATGTGTGGGACATCGAGTTTGATTCTCGCCGTCGAGGACGTGACTATCGAATCTTGGTGGATGTGCGGCGGGATAGCGACTTCGATGCGGTCGCCGAAGGCACGGATGCTTCCGCGGCTGGCGTCGAAGTAACGGTTTCGTTCACAGATTCTTCGGGCAACGTGCAAACATTCACTGGGCTGACCAACTCCGACGGCATCTTTCGCAGCCAGTGGATCAAGAGGCTGCAACCCGGTGAATACCGTGCCGAGGTTGTCGACCTTGCGTTGGCCGGCTTCGCGTGGGATCCAAGTGATTTGTTGGATGCCACTTTGAATGACGAAGACTTCGATGGCGATGGCAAGCCGGATGACGTCCTGACAAACTAGCCGTTTTCTAAAGTGAGAAGAAGGGCGACTATGGTCTTACACGATAGCCCTGCAAGGCCATTCGACGCCGACCGTCGAAACATCCTCGCAAGAACCGTTGTTCATTTCTGGATGGAACGCTCGTGAGACAAAAAACTGGGTCGTTGGAAGCCCTGCAAACGGGCCCGCACGGTTTGAGCACGAGTATCACAGGTTTGACAGGAGTTCATAGAAATGTCGTTTCCTCGTTCATTGTTGCATCACGCCGGTAGCGCTTGTCGCTATTCGTTTCCCTTAGTCTGGTTCTCATCAACTACACTTCATTAGCAGCCGTTACAGCCACAGTGGTGGGTCCTGTTGCCAATGCGTCAGCGGGCACGGTCGCTTACTGGCGATTCGAGGACGGCTCAGCGGGCGAAAGTGCTGATGGAGTTAATGAAGGCAAGTTAGCTGACTCTTCTGGAAACGGGATGAGTGCGTCGGTAATTGGCTCACCACTGTTCGAAGCTACCGAAGAATCTCTCTCGAGTGTAACGACGCTCGGACTTAAGTTTGATGGTCAAAGCCAAGTACGTGTGGACGACTCTCCAGACTAGCGCTGACCGACGGCCTGACGGTTGAGGCGTTCGTGCGCGTTGACTCGCTGGAGACTCCGCAGAACCAAGCCGCAATTGTTGTACGAGGAGACACGAGCTGGACTCGATCCATATAAGCTCAATATCGGCACGACGAATGGCAATCGACCAGGCATTGTGACTTGGGCCATCAGCGATGCTGACAACAGAACGGCGTCGGTTCGGTCGACCGAGCCAATGCCGTTAGGGCAGACAGTTCACATCGCCGGCACCCTTGCCGGAGATACCGGCGAATTGCGTCTCTATCTGGACGGCGTCCTTACGTCCAGCAGCATGACAGATGTACGTCCGTTTGAAAAACTTGATGCGACCCGAGAACCTGCTTTGTGGATTGGAAGCATACACAGTAACACGATTTTCTCGTTTGATGGCTTAATCGACGAAGTTCGCATTTCCGACACGGCCCTCAGTCCAAACAACTTCTTGTACCAGGCGGTCCCGGAACCGAACGCTGCGTTGTTGATGATGTGCGGTGTGACCCTGTTCGCGGCAGTTACCCGGACGACGCGTGCAGAGCAGAGTTTGAGGGGCGGGCAACCAGTACAACCCTGACGCTTGCGGCTCCGGTTGACCGAATTGATTACGTTCCG